>NZ_JTGN01000020.1 GCF_000797495.1 Robinsoniella peoriensis | reverse complement strand
GTCCTATTTCGCTAGAAGGCCCCCTTTTTTTGCACCTGCACTATGTTGGTGCGCCTGAACGATAGATGCATCTAACGAAAGTTCTTCCAATGCGGCTTCAAGGCTTAGAACGCGAAAAATATTATCCAGTACGCCAGCATCAATCCACTTACGAAAACGGCTGTATACACTTTCCCATGGCCCATAACGCTCAGGAAGATCACGCCATGGGGCTCCGCTTCGCGCCAGCCAAATCATTGCATTAAGCATGGTACGGTTTTCTTTTGAGGGACGACCTGGTTTTCCTGTGTTTTCAGGAGGAAGTAAAGTTACTATATGATTCCATTCATCATCTGTTAATTCATATCGTCTCAACATATAAAACACCCCTTTTTCTTTATTTTACCATAAAACGGGGATGCAAAACATTTGTTTTGTGCAACTTTTAATTTTCAAACACGCTCTAGAGCGTGTTATAAAATTCATTCCTGCCATCTGCACGCCCCACTTTGCGGCATATTTGCCCCGAATTCAGGTTGCGTAGCCCGCTACGCGCCCTTCATCCGGGACAAATCTACCACAAACTGTGACGCACATCTGTCAGAAAGCAATTTTCAAACACGCTCTAGTAGAGGAAGTGATATAGAAACGTCACCACTTCCGGAAATACACGGGGCAGGGTACAGAATTCGATACTTTTGTAAGGATTTCAATCCTGCCTCTGTGTGATTAGACCAGAAGGTATCAAGCCTAAATTTGGCACTTACATATTAGAAAGCGTGGTACGGTACCTGAAAAAAAAGTCTAAAATGATATAAAAAATAAATTGAAAAAAATGTAAAAGTTTATAAATTAATACTTGATTTTATAGCGATCCAATGCTATAATGATAAAGCTGAATAGCGAAGCGTGGCTCAGTTTGGTAGAGCGCTGCGTTCGGGACGCAGAGGTCGTGGGTTCGAATCCCGTCGCTTCGATTCCTTGGCAGGGGCGCCGGAAACCTTATGTTATATAGGGTTTCCGGTCTTTTTTTTGTTTGAAAATAAGGATGTAAAAAGTATCGGTCATTCCATTATTTCTTTATTTAGATTTTGTTGGAATTGCAATCTGGATAATTTTGTTTGTCATTAACATGTGTTATACAATTCGTATTGAAAAGCAGAAGGCAACCCATGACATTCAAACTTATAAAAAAATTGCAGCTTTTGCAGAAGGCAGAAGACTGGATGAAATTGAAAAAAATCGGGAGTCAGGTAAAAGACCTTACCAAACTATTTTCAATGTAATCGGTTCGGGCTTTATTACAGCAGTTGTTGTAATTGCTATGTATTTTTTATTCAGTTAAATTAGAAATTCGAACTGTAGAGGAAAAGATCGTAAAAAATTACACGTTTTCAGAAGATTTTTCTATTCTTTTTTGATCCAAAGAGTATTATACTAAAGCTATCAAAATAAAGAGGCAGACAAACAAAAATTTTAGAAATAAGGATTAGAAAGGAGGAATTTCTATGAAACGGTTCACCTGTACATTCTCCTCCGTGGAGGACATACTTGCTTTTGTAGACCGCGCTGAGAAATGCGATTATAATATTGATGTAAAATACGATCATGTACTGGTTGATGGCAAGTCAATTATGGGTCTGGTAAGTCTGGGAATTGAAAAGACGGTGGAAATAATCTGTTACAGTGATCTGGCAGTAGCGGAAACATTGGTTCCGGGTGCTATAGCAGCATAGTAAAAAATTAGGTGAAATATTATAATGGCAGTTGTAAGCTGAAATGCTTGCAACTGCCATTTTTGACGGAAAATATTGCAAAGTAACGTAAATTATGATATTCTCTTAAAAGTATTACCATTATTTGATCTACTTTATAACAGGGAATGAGTTGTGGATGATATTTGCTTTTATGAATTGGAGAACATAAGTATGACGAAGAAACAAGCATTTCGTACAGCAGTGTTTTTTGTGCTTCTGGTCGGAATATTATGGGGATTGAACAGTCTTTTTGTACACCCGGCTGCTGATGGGACTACCGCACGTTACCGTGCATTTTATAAGGAAGAAAAAGAAAATACATGGGATGCGGTTTACATAGGCAACAGTGTTGTTGAACGAGCATGGGTGGCACCTCTTGCCTGGCATGAACATGGGATTGCGGTTTATTCCATGTCGACTGATCTTCAGCCTATGAATTTGACTGTTAATGTTTTAAAAGAAGTAAAAAAGAAGCAGAATGTAAAACTTGCGATCATAGATCTTAGAGGAATTAGAGAGAGTAAATTAATTGAGCGGGACTATAAAGTGAGGCGTCTGACAGATAGTATGCAGTTTTCCGAAAATAGATTTGATGCCATCAATAATGCATTTGAATTTGCAGAGAATTACCGAAAGGATGAAACGGATTTAGATGATAAAATATCCCATTATATTCCGTTTTTGAAATATCATTCCAGGTGGGAAGAATTGAGTGAAACAGACTTTGTAAAGCCGGTTACCAAGATGAAAGGTGTATATGAACAGACCGCTTTTAAGATCAGGGATAAAGAAGGACCGACTATTACGAATAGTATAGGGGAACTGAGTGAGACACAGTTAAAGATTCTGACTGACATTATGAATTATGCCAAAGAAAATGATATTCAGCTTTTATTTACAGCTGTTCCCACACGTATTGGGAGTGGAGACCAGGAACACATTAACCGGGCATTTCAGATTGCAGAAGAGAATGGTTTTCCAGGCATCAATTTCAATACGGAAGAGATGTACCGGGAGTTGGGTATTGATTTTACCTCAGATTTTTGTGATACAAATCATCTGAATTCCAAAGGAGCCAGAAAACTGACTGCTTACCTGGGGAAGTATCTTGCAGAAAATTATGATTTTAAGGATAAACGTGGTGACGAAGAATACAAGAGCTGGGATGATGCCTGGGAAGAATATACCCTGTTCTATGACGAAGGCTGGAAGAAGGCAGACGAAAAGAGAGCTAAAAAACTAAATAAAACAAAGTAAAACAGGTCGGATTTCTATGAAGAAATCCGACCTGTTTTTATCGTCTCAAGACTTTCTGACTCTGCCAGAGGAACATCAGATACAAAATACCGGCAACCAACTGAATAATTGCAATTATAAATGTTACAATAGATGCTAAAATATTAATAATTGGAATATACATCAGCAGCTCGCAGATCAGCATAACGACCATACATAATCCATATAATTTCCAGATCAGCCCTGCACGGCTTACCAGTGTCTGGTCTACGCCCCACAAAATACCGGCGGTGGCTTTACAGATATAAAATACGGATAGGAATGATAAGATGGTGTTCGCCATGCTCAACATGCCTGAAATAATGCCATGATTGAAAAACATACCAATAATATTAACAGCAAGATTTATAATTGTGATAAAAAAGGCTGTCTTATAGTCCTCGCTGACCCCGGACAGGATATAAATTGCGTACAGGCAGATGATAAAGCTTGCCAGTACCGCTACGATTCCCAAAATCGGGATAAAGCCCAGTAATCCCAATATCTGACCTATAAATAAATAGTATATGCCGTTTCCGGCTTTTCCTCCTATGCTTCCCATAAGAAAACCCCCTTTATATGAAATGATAATCCTAGAGCGTGTTTGAAAATTCATTTCTGCCATCTGCACGCCCCACTTTGCGGCATATTTGCCCCGAATTCAGGTTACGTAGCCCGCTACGCACCCTTCATCCGGGACGAATCTCCCACAAAGTGTGACGCACAGCTGCCAGAAAGCAATTATAAGATATACTCTAGTGTAGCATAGGATAAAAAATAAGTCCATCCTAAAATGCCAGGTTTAAGAATCTTGTTCTTTCCGGCTTTTATGGATAGGGCTGCCATAATTATCAGTTTGTTTTTTCGACTTTTTTCATATATACTGGAACTGACAGTTAAAAAATACGAAAAATAGAAGAAATGCATCATACATGATACAAAAATGATGCAACTTTGGCGCAAAATAGAAAAAGAACAATGAAGCAATTACAAACGGGGGAGAAAAAATGATAAAAATACTGGTTGTTGAAGATGAAGAGCCGATTTCTAATTTAATCCGCATGAATCTTGTGAAAGCAGGATATCAGTGTGAGTGCTCATTTGATGGTTTAGATGCTGCGGATAAGATGGCAGAAGGAAATTATGATCTGGTACTTCTGGATATCATGCTGCCAAAGATTAATGGATATGAATTACTGGAGTATGCCAAGACCCTGAATCTTCCCGTTATTTTTATAACGGCTATGGGATCTCTGGATAATAAAGTGAAGGGGCTTCGCCAGGGAGCAGATGACTATATCACCAAGCCATTTGAAATTATAGAGCTGCTTGCCAGGGTGGAAAGTGCCCTGAGACGATATAATAAAGCGGAAAAGGTAATCCGTATTCTAGACATTGAGATAGATGTTTCTTCCAGGATTGTCAGACAAAAAGGTGAGCAAGTGCTGCTGACTTTGAAAGAATTTGAATTGCTGCTTCTATTTGTACGCAATAAGAATATAGCCCTTTACCGGGAGACGATCTATGAAAATGTATGGGGAAGCAGTTATCTGGGAGACAGCAGGACTGTGGATTTGCATGTACAAAGGCTGCGAAAGAAGCTGAACTGGGAGACCTATATAGTTGCCGTATATAAAGTGGGATACAGACTGGAGGTTTAAATGAAATTTCGCTGGAAGATTTTCTTTATTTTTACGGCATTGATTGCAGTCGTATTCAGCATTTTTGGCATTTGGATAGTGACCGCCACATTTCAGTCATCCCTGGACCGGGAGATTGAACGTGGGAATTCCGAAAATAAAATGTTCCAGTTTGCATTTGAAATGTCCGTAAATTCATTAGGAGAAGAATATCTGGTTATAGATGATAAAGTGATTAAGGATATCGCCAATTCACTGAAGAAAAGTGTAGGAGGAAGCAACAGCTATATCAGAGTTTATGACAAGCAGAGAAAAGTGCTGTTCAGTGACGCAAACATAAAGACAGATACTGACTTTATCTCAAGACTTCAGGATAATAATTACGGATATGAAATAGTAAATGAAAATGACGGCTATTATCTGATCGTTATGTGTAAAAGCGAAAGTAAGGAGAGCATATTTTATCTGGAGAATATCATGGATATTTCCTACATATATTCAGAGCGTGAACAGCTGTTTCAACGTTACCAGATTGGGATTGTCGTGCTTTTAGTGGGGACCGGTTTTGTAACCCTGATGCTTTCCAATTATCTGACCCGGTCAGTAGTTACCCTTTCGAAGGTAACCAGGAAGTTTTCCAGGGGAGATTATCAGATCAGGGCAAAACGCGTGAGCGAGGATGAGATCGGAGAGCTGTCCCAGGACTTTAATGATATGGCGGAAAATCTGTGTCAGAAAATGGGAGAGCTGGCGCAGGCAGCCAGGCGGCAGGAAGATTTTACGGCCTCCTTTGCCCATGAACTGAAGACGCCGCTTACATCCATCATAGGATATGCAGATATGCTGCGGACAATGGATCTGGATAAAGAAGAAATAATGGAAGCATCCAACTACATCTATTCCCAGGGAAAGCGTCTGGAAAGCCTTTCCCTAAAGCTGCTGGAATTAATTGTAACGAAGAAGCATGAATATGAACTGACGCCGATTCAGGCAGAGGCGTTTATGAAAAATGTGGTACAGACAGTAAGTGCATCTCTGGAAGTGAAACAGATTACGCTGCATATGAAGGCGGAAGAAGGAGTTATTATTGGAGAAAAAGATCTATTGGTTTCCCTGCTGGTGAACCTGATCGATAATGCCAGAAAGGCGTCTTACGAACAGGGTGACATCTGGATTACGGGAAAGAGAAACCAGGATGATTATGAAATTATGGTAAAGGACAATGGCTGTGGTATACCAGAGGAAGAGCTCAGTAAAATCACAGAGGCATTTTATATGGTGGACAAGTCCAGAGCCAGAAAAGAAGGAGGGGCGGGTCTTGGAATGACACTTTGCAGTAAAATTGTGGAGATCCATGATGCCAAATGGCGTATCCGAAGTAAAGAAGGAGAGGGAACGACGATCTGGATTTCCTTCCCGGAAGGGGGAGCGGGCAGATGAATTGGAAAAAAATAGGAATGTATACCCTGAGTTCAGTCTTTGTAGGTGGATTAATTGCAATGGCTGTCTTTTTTCCCCAGTATTACAGCAAGATACATGACAATAAATATCTGAATAATGTTACCATTGTGGATAGAGAGAAGGTTTCCCTGTCTTACGATTATAATACATCCTTAGAGAGTAAACTGGAGGTTTTGATGCAGCCGGTCAGAGAAAACACAAAATTCAGGCCGGTCCGTCAGACGAAAGATAATGTGGTCAGTGACAAAAAATTAATTGAGGGTCTGGCAAAAGAGGTAATTGGGCTGCAGAAAGCAGGTGTTTTCTGGATGGTGGAGCAGTACCCCTATGTGGATTACTTTGTGGATGCTTCCCTTTACAGTGTGAAAAACGAATCCTCTACACTGAATCCAAATGACAATGTGCTGTTCTGGTATATGAGGTTTAGTGACTTTACGACTTTTGACTTTGAATTTTGTGTAGATGCATATGATTACAAGATTTATAGTGCAGGTATTTCATGTGACATCCTTCATAAAGAGTATGATATTCTTCAGTCGCAGATGGCAATGAATGAAATATGGATAAAAAATAGCCAAAATGATGTAAGTGTTACGGAAAGTGCAACGGAAGATATTGCATCAAGCGTGGAGGCGGAAACGGAAGATCCTTCAATGAAGGAAAGCAGTGAAGAGTTTTATTATTATGTGAATTCTCAGAATTCAATACTGATGGAAGGCTTCCAGCAGTATTATGGTGCAGATTTTTCTGAAATTATAGGTTTTGATTATTTATATTCTATCATTAAATACCAGTTTAAGAATACTTCAGCCAATGTCAGAAAGAGCTGGTATGGGAAAAATGTTGGAGCAAATTATATGCCGGCATTTGCTGTTGGCATTGAAACAATGGCGGACTGGGTGGAGAATGCAGATAAAAATGAGTAAATGATACAACTATGATACAAATTTCACACGATTTTGATGCAGTTGGGTTCTATCCTATGTATAACGATACGGAATATAAGGGGATATCTGTTATAAGGAGGGACAATTGTGAACAAAAGACGAAAAAAGAGAATACGAAGGTTAAGGGCTCATTGCCTGCGTTTTTTGGTGGGAGGGGTTTTATGCTTTAGTATGGTAGGCATATTTATGCTGGCGGCAAATGCATTTAAGCCAATGGAAAATAAACCGGCAGCAAAAGTTGTCCATAATGATAAAATCAATACCGGCGGAAACGAATTAACAGTTAACCGGCAGAATACAACGGATTCGGAATCGAATCTGTTAATTCTGGTTAACAAGGACCATCCGCTGCCGGATGATTACCAGGTGGAGTTAAAGACCCTGCAAAATGGACTGACCAGCGTGGCTGCTTCCATTTATGAGCAATTGAAGGAAATGCTTACAGATGGAAGTGAAGAAGGGTTGGAATTCTGTGTGGCTTCCGGCTACCGCAGTGTAGAAAGTCAGCAGAAAATTCTGGATCATGATATCAGTGCTCTGATGCAGCAGGGGCTGACATACGAAGAGGCATATGAGGAAAAAACAAGAGTTGTCATGCCGCCGGGTTATAGTGAACATGAATCCGGACTGGCAGTAGATATTGCAGCTTTAAGCAACCAGAAACTGGATGACACGCAGGAGGAAACACCGGAAAATAAATGGCTGCAGGAAAATTGTGCCAGGTATGGATTTATTCTCAGATATCCCAAGGGGAAAGAAGATATCACAGATATAGATTATGAATCCTGGCATTTCAGGTACGTGGGAGTCGAAGCAGCACAATATATTATGGATCACAATTTGACATTAGAAGAATATCTTGAGAAGAAGTAGGGGGGATACCTATGAAGGTAAGAAAGAGACTTATTATTTTAGGTACAGGCAGTGAAAAGAGGTTAAAACCGAGATTATTTTTTATGGCAGGTAAAATGGGGCTGTCAGGATGGATTATCAACATGAGTACCGGAGTTTTAGAAGCGGAATTTCAAGGGGACGAAAGAAGAATACAAAAGTACATAGACCGGATTACAGCCGAATATAATCTAAACATGGATAATATCCGCTGCGAACTGGTGGAAATGGATGAGGCGGATGATGGAAGTCTGAGAATCGGATAAGCATATGAGCGCCGTACGTGATGCATCCGTCCGGTTCTTCTTGCAGACAACGATTTTAAACACGTTCAGGGAATATGGAGGTTAGATATGATCAGAGAATTTGTAGAAAACGATTTGGAACGGGTAATGCAGATCTGGCTGGATACCAATCTGACGGCACATAAATTTATTTCCAGGGATTATTGGGAAGATCATTTTGATATGGTTCTGGAGAGCCTGCCCGGAGCGGAGATTTACGTATACGAAATAAATGGGAACGTCCTTGGATTTATCGGGATTGTGAACGGATATATTGCAGGATTATTTGTAGATGCAAGGGTGCAGTCAAAGGGAATCGGACATAGCCTTCTTACGGTAGCGAAAAACAAATATCCGGTACTGACCCTGCATGTTTATCGCAAAAACGAACGGGCTATTGAATTCTATAAAGACGAGGGATTTGTCGTAGAAGAGAAAAAGCAGGATCCTGTAGTGGGAGAAGATGAGTACAAAATGCTGTACCGGTCCTGCAGTATGGCTGTGGGCGGATGAAGTAAGATGAATCCGGTTGACTTTGAGGATCCATCATAATACAATACAGGAAAAGCCACTGGCTGTTGTAAAGGAAGAGAATTCATGAAACGGCAGAATGACTGGTATACCGGTATTAATTATTATGATAATTATAAGGAAAAAGAGATTCAGATTGAGAAGAAAAAAATCGCAGTGCCATTGGAGCAGCATATGCATGAGCAGGTTGAGATCATATATGTGCTGTCCGGGGATGGGATCATCCGGGTAAATGGATGTGATTATCCGGCGAAAGAAGGATCTTTCTTTTGTCTCTATTCCCATCATTTCTATGAGATACATACGATTAAAAGAGAAATAGAAGCGGTAGTTGTCAAATTTTATATTGGATTATTTATGTATATGTGCTGGGAAAAACATCCCAGGAATGCCAATGCCAAGCTGGTTTATGATACCTGCCCGATGGCAGAATTACAGGGCGGGCAGAAATCCAGGGTAGAGGCACTGGTGCTTGACCTGCTGCAGGAAAAGAAGGAGCAACGATTTGGCAGTAAGAATATGATACTGTATAAAACATTGGAGCTTCATAATTATTTTTGCCGCTATGCCTATGAAAATATTGGAAAAAATAAAAAGGAAAACCATGAAGTCTGGAATGTAATACAAAAAGTGTCTCTGGCAGGCGGAGAACATCTGAGTTTAAATGATATGGCACAGGAAATGTACTGTTCCCCCAAAGTGCTGAATCAGAGAATCAAAAATGCATGTGGTTATACTTATTTTCAGCTACAGCAATATGGAAGGATTATCAACGCCTGCGCATTGCTGCATTTTACGGAACTGACAATGGAATACGTAAGCGGATTACTGGGATTTCCATCGGTACCCGCATTTTACAGGGTATTTGAACAACATTGTAATATGACACCACGGGAATATCAGAGAGAATTCATCGGAAATGGAAAAATGGAAATGGAAGGTGATGGTATCGGCATGCAGTTCCTGCAGTATCTTCATCTTAATTTCATGAAGGAAATAAATATCGAGAAGATGAGTGAGGAATTTTACCTGAAACCGTATACGGTGAAACAGATATTTAAAAATGTATTTGGAACGGATTTCCGGAGTCTGTTAAATGAAATCAGGGTTTGCTATGCAGCGGCATTTCTGAGGAGCACAAAGTTAAGTGTATTGGAAATTTCCGTGCGCTGTGGATTTGAATCCCTGTCTACGTTTCAAAGAACATTTCAGGAGTGGATGAATCAGTCTGCTTCCCAATTCCGCAAGTTATTCCAAGGGGAATAAATGAGAAGAAAACTAATGTTTTTGAATATATTAATCTATATAAAATCGCTATAATGTAAGAAAAGAGCAATCTATATCTGCTACTTTCGGACAGGAGGCGGTTTTTTATGTTTAAAAAATTATTCAGCCCGATTAAAATCAGGGGCATGGAACTGCAAAATCGTATTGTTATGCCGGCAATGGGAACAAGAATGGCAAGCGAGAAAAGCGAGGTTACCCAGAGACTGACCGATTATCATGAGGCAAGGGCAAAAGGCGGCTGCGGGCTTAATATTGTAGAGGTGGCTGCAGTGCATACGCCGAGTGCACCAGCTCATTTTGTTTCGATCAGCGAAGATTCTTATATTGAGGGTCATCAGAGGCTGACAGATGCCATTCACAGAGCAGGAGGGAAGGCAGGGATCCAGTTGTGGCAGGGGTCAATTGCTACGGTAATGGATCCGAAGGCAAAAATGCTGGTGGTGAATGACATGAATTTTGGAAACTATACACTTCCGGCAATTGAAAAAGAAGAGATTGCGGAAATAATAGAATGTTATGGAAAAGCAGCCGGCAGATGTGTAACAGCAGGTTACGACTGCATTGAGTTTCATTGTGCCCATAATTATCTCCCTCATTCCTTCTTAAGCGGAGGACTGAACCACAGGACGGATGAATATGGGGGAAGTTTTGAAAACCGTGCCCGGTTCCCGCTGGAATGTATCCGGGCAATCCGGGAAAACATACCGGAGGATATGCCGCTGTTTATGAGGATTGATGCCCACGACGATTTTCTTCCCCAGGGTCTGACAATCGAAGAAGTAATTCGGTTTAGCAGGCTGGCTCAGGATGCGGGGGTAGATGTCCTGGATGTTTCCAGAGGAAATATCATAACGGCAGCGTCTCTGTATGAGGTACCGCCCATTGATGTGCCAAATGGATTTAATGTGGAAAATGCCAATCGTATACGGCGTGAAACCGGTATGGTCACAATTGCGGTAGGAAGGATAAACACTGCCCAGCTGGCTGAAGATATCCTGGAGCAGGAGAAAGCAGATATGATTGTTATGGGGAGGGCGCAGCTGGCAGATCCCGAATTTGCAAATAAGGCAAAGGAAGGAAGAGTCAGGGACATTATTCATTGTGTTGGCTGTGACCAGGGATGCTATGATGGATTCTGTGATATTGTAAACCGTCCGTTCATTACCTGCATGAGAAATCCGGCATTGGGACACGAGAAGGAGCACCGGTTAGAAAAAGCGGCAAGCCCCAGGAAAGTTTTGATAGCCGGCGGAGGTATGGGAGGAATGGAAGCTGCAGTGGTACTAAAAGAACGGGGACATTTACCTGTAATTTTTGAATCCGGTGATCATTTAGGCGGTCAGTTTATTACAGCAGGAGAAGCACCCGGTAAGACAGAAATGAAAAATGCAGCAATATCTTTTGCAGAACAGGTAGAAAGGGCCGGTATCCCGGTACATTACGATGCCGAAGTAACGCCCGCTCTTATTCGGGAGGAATTACCGGATGCTGTAATTCTGGCAATTGGGTCATCACCGATTGTTCTGAACCTGGAAGGCATAGAGAGCCTGCCTGTCTATGAAGCACATGAGGTCCTGGATGGCAGGGCAGATCCAAAAGGGGATATCTGTGTGATTGGCGGAGGGCTGGTGGGACTGGAAACGGCAGATGCATTAGCTTCGGCAGGACACAAGGTTAAGGTAATGGAAATGAAAGAAACAGCCGGTGAGGATTTGGGCAGTCTGAGAAAAATTGCGGTAATGCAGAAAATGCAAAGTCTGGGTGTTGAGATTATAACAAAAGCAGTGTGTAAAGAGGTCTGCGCTCAGGGTGTGGTAACGTATCAGAAGGACAGGGAATCGATAGTAACCTGTGACAGTGTTGTAGTTGCAGCAGGCTCCAGGGCGAATGACAGTACGGCACTTACAGCAGTCTGTGATGAATTAGAGATACCGTATTATGTAATTGGGGATGCAAAAAGGGCAAGGCGTGCACTGGATGCAATTGCGGAAGGGTACGAAACAGCCCGAAATCTTTGAATTAACGCAAATGTATAATCATGTGGCAGATATGTAATGGAAAGGGGCATTTTTAGGATGAAATCAAAATTATTTGAAGAATTACAAATTGGATCCATGAAGATGAAGAACAGAACATTTATGGCACCTATGTCTCTGGGATATGAAAGCCAGGATGGAACTGTAAATGAGAGAATGCAGGATTACTGGCTGGCCAGGGCAAAAGGAGGTACCGGATGTATTATCCTGGATGCTTTGTCTGTGGACACGGGCGTTCCGTATCTGGGGAATACGCTGTGCTTTCGAAATGAGGAAAGTATTGCATCTTATAAGGAGTTTACAGATAAAATTCATGCCTATGGAACAAAGATTATTCCGCAGATCACACATCCGGGACCGGAAAGTGTAAGCGCATTTTTTGGTGCGCCGCCTAAGGCAAGCAGTGTGTATATCAACTCGATGGGGCAGAAGACAAGGGAACTTGCAATAGAAGAAATTCCCGAAATAATTGCACAATATGCACAGACCTCCTATCAGGCAAAGCAGGCGGGATTCGATGGTATTGAGCTGCACTGTGCCCATGCATATATGCTCCTTGGATCATTCCTTTCACCCATGAGAAATAAGCGTACAGACGCCTATGGCGGCTCACTGGACAACAGAGCAAGACTGCTGTTGGAAGTAATCGATGCAATCAAAGCAAAGTGCGGACCGGATTTTCCGATTGTTCTTAGAATCAGCGGCAGTGAGCGAGATGAACAGGGAAATACCATAGAGGACATGAAGTATCTGGTTCCCAAATTAATTGCTCACGGAATCGATGCATTTGAGGTGAGCGGGGGAACCCAGTATGAACGCTGCAATAAGATTATTCCATGCCATGGAGAAAGGATGGGGGTCAATGTACCTGAGGCGCAGGAGCTTAAAAAAATAGCAACGGTACCAGTAATTGTTGTGGGAAAGATTAATGATCCGGCTTATGCAATGTATCTTACGGACAGTGAACTGGTGGACGGCGTTGTTATCGGAAGGGCACTGCTTTCGGATCCGGAATTTGTAAATAAGGCACAGGCAGGTAGGATGGATGAAATTGCACCTTGTGCATCCTGCGGAATTGGATGCATTGGCGAGCAGACGAAGAGACGTCCGGCATCCTGCGTCATTAATCCGGCATTGGGCAGGGAAGCCGAGATGGAGCTGCTACCCGCAAAAGAATCAAAAAAAGTGGCGGTTGTTGGAGGCGGTATCGGAGGTATGGCTAGTGCCAGGGCATTTGCATTATGCGGACATCAGGTAACCTTGTTTGAAGAAAGCGACAGGCTGGGCGGACAGATGAATGCAGCCTGTATCCCTCCCCACAAACAGGAACTCAGCAGATGGATTGTATATCTTCAAAATGAAATAGCCCGGCTTGGGATTCCGGTTAAATGCGGAGTCCATGTAATGAAAGAAACATTAGAGGAATACAAACCTGATATTGTAGTAATAGCAACCGGAGCAAAGGAAATTATCCCGCCAATTTCCGGGATTGAAAAAGATTCTGCAATCACGGCACAAAAAGTGCTGAATAATGAAGTTCCGGTTATTGGAGGTAATGTGCTGGTAGTAGGCGGCGGTATGGTAGGCTGTGAAGTGTGCGAACACCTGATGCATCAAAAGAGAGGCTCACTAAATGTCACCATGATTGAAATGGCAGATGCAATTGGAGCCGGAATGGTACCAAATAATCAACTTCCCACCATGAACCGCCTTCACCATCTGGGGATACGGATGATGACAGGTACTAAATTATTATCGGTAAATGGAAACGAGGCAGAAGTGGAATCGCCTGCAGGCATAGAAACGATGACCGGATTTACCCACATCATATATGCCTGTGGCTCCAGGGCTGAGAATAAACTGTATGAAGAAGTAAAGGATTCCTTTGAAAAGGTAATCTGCATCGGTGATGCAAAAGGAGCAAGACAGGCGTTAGAGGCAGTCCGGGAAGGGTGGGAGGCTGCTTTAGAGGCTTAGGTGCTCCGTATGCAGGCGTTAGGGTGGAGCTAGACATATCCTAGCCACCCCGGTTGCCAATTAGTTACTAAAAATAGTCGTTCACTGGTCAAGGTGAGAGCGACTATTTTTTATGTCTTTCTTGAAAATTAAGTATTGATATGACTAAGTTAACCATTGATATAATGATCATGAACTCTTCATATGTACTCAAAAAATCACCACCTTTATTCTTAAAGTAGGTGGAAGACATGTCGCTCTATCGATTCCCGGTTATTCTATTAAAAAAATTACTCCACCGGCTTCTCCCGATAATCAAACGGACTCATCCCGGTCTGTTTCTTAAAAATCCTGCTGAAATATGCCTGGTCGTGATACCCTACTATTTCCCCAATCTGCCTGATGGACAGCTCAGGTTTGTGCAGAAGATATTGCTTTGCCTGCGTAATACGCAGAGAGGTTATGTACTTAGAGGGAGTCATATCATATTTCTGGCAGAAGATTTTCGTCAGATAACTGGAACTGTAGTTCATATTGCTGGCAATGATGTTTAGATTGATATCTACATTATAGTTATGAATTATATATTCTTTGAGGACCTTTGCGATCTGCTCCGGTGTGTTCCGGGTCATTTCCGGATTAAAGATATCGGCATATTCATTGCGCTGTATTTCAAAATCATTTCGTATGCCCTGTAGAGCGGCATATAATTCCTCCGGATCTATTGGTTTTAGCAGATATTCCGATACCTGAAGCTGTATTGCACGCTTGGCGTATTCAAAGTCAGAAAATCCGCTGGTAATAATGAATCTGGTTAAAGGCAGGCGTGCATGTACTTTTTCAAGAAGCTGTATTCCGTTCATCAGCGGCATTTTAATATCTGTAATTACCAGATCCGGTTCCAGTTCTTTTATAAGCTCATAAGCCTGTGTTCCTGTCTGTGCTTTCCCGGTTACTTTAAAACCCAAACCGGTATTCTCGATCTTACGAATCAAATTCTCTAATAACAATTCTTCGTCTTCCGCAACGACGACTGTATAGTTGGAAATTGCCATGATTATACCTCCCGCATATCGCAGGTTCCGCCTGCGATATTGCATTCATAAGTAGTTTGAAAGGAACTTTTAAACTTATTATCCTCCGCAATGTGTGATAAACAGGTTCGGATTTGTATCACTGGAATAAAAATTTAAACGTGCTCCCGGCTCGTTTTTCTACCAATGGATACAATCCCATGTCCGTCCTTTGTATTACCATATTCAAAGATTATATCATCTCCGCAGAAAAGTTTCCATCGTAAATAGACATTTAACATCCCCATACCATTTATTTCTATTTCCGGCATACCTGGCTTGGCGGCTGCAGCTTCAATCCTGGAATGAATCAGCTGTATGGATTCTTCGGTGAATCCGGTACCGGAATCGATGATATCAATCTGCCAGCTATCTTCTGTGATCCTGCTTTGGATTGTGAGACTCCAGGGAGGTTCACAATTGGTGCCATATTTCAGTGCATTTTCCACTAAGGGCTGGATGGACAGTTTGGGTATCTTAAGGGAAAGCAGCGATTCATCTACGTGAATCTCATAATTCAGGCTGGACTGGTAACGGACTTTCATACAGTAAAGGTATTCCTGTATATATTCGGTTTCTTCTCCCAGGGTGACTGAAGAAGAATCCCCTTTTGTAATATAACGCATGATTTTAGTGAGGTTACGGCACATTTTTACCACCTCATCAGATTGGTTGTTTTCCGCCAGTACAATTATGCCTGAGAGGGTATTATAGTAAAAATGCGGGTTAATCTGGGACTGGAGTGCCAGGCTGCGGGATTTTATTTCCTGCTGTCTGGTATCAATCAATTCATCCATGGAGGTCTTTAGGTTACTGCTCATGCTTAAAAATGCCTGGTTTAACTCTTCCAGTTCATCAAAGGAAGCATCCAGGGGCTCTTTCTTTTGCTGGCCCAGGGTATCCAATGCCGTTTTTTTAATGATATTGCGAAGCTGCTTGATTGGCTTTGTCAGGCTCCTTGACAGGTACCAGGAGATAAATACGGAGCATGCCAGCATAGCGGCAACCCCAAGTCCCAGAACGTGGATCAGGTTTCTGACAGGCTGTAGAATGTGATTCTGGGGCTGAACGGTTACGTAGGTCCAGCCCGTATAGGAGGAGGAAGTGGAAACCAGTATTTCCGTGGTACGGGAATCATCATTAAAAAAGGAAGCGTGTCCCAGCGTGGAATCTATGGAGCTGAAATAATCCGGCAGGGATTTTTGTTCGGATTCTTCCAATTTGTAAGGGAATACAAGGGTTCCGTTTTTATCATAGATGTAAACACTGGGGGCATCTGCATTTTTCTGCTGGTAGGAGGTTATATATTTAAAAATAGTACTGCATTTTTTTACAGTTTCAATAGCACCCACCTGCTTCTTGTATCGGTTGTGGAATACACGGTATAAAGACATATACCAGACCGGTGTGCGGCTGGTATTGGAGTTGCTGGTAATCTCTGTGGTGGCATATGGAAGGCTTAGAAGTTTCTTGCCTCCTAACTCCTTCGTCTGTGTCAGCCAGGGAAGTGTATCCATATCCATTTTTTTACTATTATTTTTAATTCCAACCTGTACAACGGAGCCGGAAAAATCATAGAGGTTAATCTGGTCCACTTTCAGGTCTGCTCCGTTAATGGTTACAAACAGATCTGCCAGAGCCATGAAATCATCTGAGGAGACCCGCAGGTCGTTGGCTTCTGCCAGACGGTCTTTTACCAGGTTACTGTAACCAATATTAATGGAAACAGAATCCATATCCTGCAGGATCTGTTCTGTCTGCTGTAAAAAGGATAAATTCATATCGGCTGCAGCCTTCGTTTCTCTTTCAATTAAAATGTTAGAAGTGTAACGGTAAAAGAAGATGGAAAAGGCAATTACAACTAATAGTGCAAGACCAAGATACGCTAAAAAGAACTTTGTCTGCAGTTTTATTTGGTGGTTTTTCTTCATATTTTTAATCCCCCATTTACTTGTCTTTCTATATTATAACAAAAATCACCAAAAAGAAAGAAGGAATTTTACTGTTTGTGGGCAAAGTGTGAAAAAAGTCCAAATTCTGTTGGGAATAGTGCATGGACTTTTCGTCAGAAAAAAAGTACAATTAGTTCATCAGATAAACAAAACGCGGAACAATCGGTATGAAAAAAAGGGAGGTAACAAAACATGAAGAAAAAAGTAATTAGCGCTTTACTTTGTGCAGCAATGGTAATAACAATGGCAGCCGGATGCGGATCAGGCGACAAGACAGAAACCACAGCAGCAACCAGTACAACAAAAGAAACACAAGCAGCTAAGACAGATGGAAGCGAAGCAGGAAGTGCTGCAGATACAGAGGAAGCAGCAGAAACGAAGGCAGAAGGGGAAACTACAGCAGCGAATACAGACTTTGCAGGAGAAGAGCTCAGTATTCTGGTATCCGCAGGCTGGATGGATAACCGTTATGATGAAACCATTGCCCGTTTCGAAGAGACTTATGGAGTAACGGTTGATTTACAGACAATTCCGGCTGACCAGTACGGCGATTTGCTACAGTCCAAATTAACTACAGATTCCTGTGCAGATATATTCTGGATTCAGTCAAATCCATTTGCGATTGCATCTCAGATTGTAGATCCTGAAAAATACTGTATTGACTTTTCAGATGCATCCTGGAAGAGTGTAATGCCGGAAAACAGACTTTCCGCATGTGAATACGACGGCAAACTGTATGGCTTACAGATCTGGCATAACTCACCGGAATATGTAATGGTTTATAATAAAACGTTATTTGGCGAATTAGGATTAGAAGCACCGAAGACCTATGATGAAATGTTAAAAGTCTGTGAGAAGCTTTCAGCAGAAGGCATCACACCATGGTTTGAGCCGGGAGCAGACGGATGGCAGCATCCACTGGCATTTTTCCAGATCGGCGGAGCATACGAAGCAGATCAGCCTGGATTATATGACAAGCTGAATAATAACGAAGCAACATTTGCAGATAACCAGTTGATGATAAAAGTATTAGAGCAATACAAAGAACTGGCTGATAAAGGATATCTTGGGGAAGACTGGATCGGAACAGACAGTACCAATATGGTAAATGAGTTCGCAGACAGAAATTGTGCTATGGCAATTGCCAATTCTTCCTTCATCAAACAGATCCAGGATGAAACAGAGACTACAGATGAATTTGGGTTATTCTTAGAACCATTGGGAGATAACACTTACTTCCCTACAAGTCCTGCAGGCCCTACCATGTTCGGCTATAAAGGAACCACTCATCCGGAGCTGGTAAAAGAATTCTTTAGCTTTGTAACGACAACAGAAAGCTTACAGGAAATACTTGATAATTCACCTTCTTACACCAACCTGGATGTAAACGATGATAAGCTACAGCAGCACTGGTTACCGGAAGAAGAAGAATTTATGAAGACTCTTACGGATGAGCAGATGAAAACACCGGTACTTCAGAACGGTACAAAGTATACAAATGATTACTGGATGCAGTTTGGACAGGATATGGTTGCATACTGCACCGGACAGATGGAAGCAAACGATGTATTGAAAAATATGGATAACAACAGGGCAGAAGCAGCGAAAGTTGCAAATGATCCTGCATGGAAATAAGGGACAATTGATTATAGGCTGAACTTTTGGTGCCGGGAGCAGAAAGAAACCTCCCGGCACTCTCTATCAAAAGAAAGTGGTGAAGTAAAATGAATAAAAAGAAAATCTATCCGCAATGGTTCCTGTTTGTCCCATTGGCATTATATATTTTATTTTTCCTGACTCCCAGTATACTCGGTATATTTTATTCATTTACCGACTGGAATTCAAGGAGTCTGGGAGATACAAAGTTTGTTGGTTTACAGAATTATATCGAGATTTTTACATCTAACAAAGATTATGCATCCGGCATTTTCAACACTCTTAAATTTACGATAATATCGAATGTTTTAAAACTGATTCCTGCACTCTTAATCGCAATTATGCTGCAGGAAGGTCTGAAAGGCAAAAATGTTTACCGTACACTTTTATACCTGCCATCCGTTTTACCATTCTTGATCATAGGCTTAACATTTAAATCGATTTTAAACTATAATACAGGACTTTTAAACAGCTTCCTGGACATGGTACATTTGGGGTTCCTGAAGCAGAAATGGCTCTCTGACCTGGGTGTTGTGTGGAAATCCATCTATGGTGTGGATGCCTGGAGAGGTATCGGATATGTAATGACCATCTTCCTGGCAGGGCTTAATACCATACCAAAATCCTACTATGAAGCGGCTCAGATTGACGGTGCGAATTTCTGGCAGAGAGTGAAAAACATTACCCTGCCCATGCTGCGCGGTGCAATTATGATTAATCTGGTATTTGGCCTTACATACGGACTGAAGGTATTTGATATTGTCTATGTGCTGACAAACGGCGGTCCGGGACATGCAACAGAAGTTATTACCACATATTCCTATCAGCTCTATTCCAATGGACAATATGGAATGTCTACGGCACTTAATACGATTCTCCTAGTGATAACCGCAATTATCGGTGTGGTAGTCGTAAAAGTCATGAGTAAACAGGAGGTGCAGCAATAATGAAAAAGAACGTGCGCAATATTGCCAAACAAATCGTCTGTATCATTATGAGTATCATTGTAGTCGCTCCTTTTTATATGGTAGTCATCAACTCTTTTAAAAGCAAGAATGAAGCAGCAAGAATGAGTCTTGCCCTTCCTACAAAATGGTTTTTTAACAATTATACCGAAGTAATTGAAAAAGGTAAATTAGTCCAGGGTTTTGCCAACAGTGTAACCTATGCAGTAGTGGCAACCCTCATTGGAGTAATCAGCTGTGCCATGGCGGCATTCGTAATGTGCAGAAAACGTACAAAGGTGAATAACTTCCTGTATTATTTCGTATTATGTGGATTATTCTTCCCGGTGAACTATGTAACTCTGGTCAAAGTGCTGACTGTTGCCGGACTTGCAAATACGAAATTTGGAATTATTATTGCATTTACCAGTGCGATGATACCGTTTTGTATCTTCACCATACGAAACTTCGTGCTGTCACTTCCGGTAGAATTGGATGAAGCAGCTGTTATCGATGGAGCGGGACCCATCTCCATGTTTTTCAAAATTATTGTACCCATGTTAAAACCAACGCTGGTTACCTGTTTTATCCTGCAGTTCATGGGAGTTTGGAGTGATTTCCTGACACCGTTATATTTATCTAACAAAAGTTCCATGTTCCCAATGAACATTGCAGTATACCAGTTCTTTGGTAAAAATAAGAACTATTGGAACTATATATTTGCAGATATTGTATTGACCTGCCTTCCGGTTGTAATTGTTTACCTGATTGGACAGAAATACATTGTAGGCGGAATGACATCCGGCGCAGTAAAAGAGTAGTTTGTAAACAAAAATTATCATACGTGGACATTTGCACCGTAAAGTGAGAGCTTTTCGCTGTAAATGTCCATTTGTCCATAAAACTATGGAAATCAGATGAAATTTACGTTATGATAGAAACACAAAAAATAAGCAGAGTATCAGAGCCTGTTTGGAGAATATGGATTCGGACATGCACTGGATAAAGGAGTCAATTTATGAAGATCACATTGAATAAGGAAGCTTCCAGGTTCGGAGAAGCATTTGCTATCGGAAATGGGCACATGGGAGCCATGGTATACGGAGGTATCAAAACGGACCGGCTGGATTTGTCAGAAAATACGTTTTTCAGTGGCAATAAATGCGTGGAAGATAATCAGACCGGAGCAAATGCGGCATTTTATAAGATGCGTGAGCAGACTGCGGCAGGAGATTATGCGGCGGCTTTAGAGACTTCCCGTGAGTTTTACGGAAAACGTGGAAATTATGGAACAAATCTTCCGGTAGGACAGTTATTGATTGAACGGGTGGATGAGATGGGGGAGGCCGCCGGTTATGAGCGAAGCCTGGATTTGGAAAACGGTATTGTGACTTCAAAGTATACGCAAAATGGAAAACAGGTATCCCGGCAGGCTTTTGCATCTCATGTACATAATGTCATAGTATATGAAGCGGTCAGTGATAAAAATAATATGAATCTTTTATTTTCTTTTCAGTCTATGCGGGAAGGGGAATATATAAAATATCATATAGGCGGAATTTTTTTTGTTTGCGAGGCACTTGAAACGATGCATAGCGACGGAACAACCGGTACATTATTATGCGGAAAAGTATCCATTCATACAGATGGTTTTCCGGAGGTGAAGGAAAATGGAGTCTTAATAAAGAGGGCGTCCAGGGCATCCGTTTATATTACCGCAATTACGGATTTTAAAGAAGAAGCATTGGAGAAAGAAAGACAAATTCTGCAGCTGCAAATGAAGATGAACCGTACCTTTGTCAAAGTAGATGAACTGGCGGTTGAAGAAATTCTGGAATCTCATCAAAAAGACATGGAAGAATTATATTCCAGAGTTAATCTGGAAATCGAAGGTCAGCCATTGGTAAACCGCATGTTCCAGATGGGAAGGTATCTGCTTTATTCCAGTTCCAGAGAGGACTCCCTGCTGCCTGCACATTTACAGGGGATATGGAATGATAATGTGGCATGCCGTATCGGATGGACCTGTGATATGCATCTGGATATCAATACTCAGATGAACTACTGGCCCTCAGAAGTAACAAATCTGCCGGAAACAGCAGTTCCACTGTTTCGCTGGATCAGAGAGGATCTCATACCTGCAGGAAGAATAGCAGCCAAAGAGAGTTATGGCTTAAATGGTTGGGTAGGAGAGCTGGTATCTAATTCCTGGGGGTATGCTGCGCCTTACTGGGCATCCCCGCTCTCTCCATGCCCAACAGGCGGTGTTTGGACAATTACACAGATGTGGGAGCATTTTCTGACCAGCCAGGATAAGGACTTCCTGAAAAAGGAAGCTTTTCCGGTGATTGAGGAAGCAGCAGCATTTTTCTGTGAGTATCTGTTTGAAGACGAAAAGAGTGGATGCCTCACCTGCGGCCCGTCTATTTCCCCGGAGAATAGCTTTCTGGTGGACGGCAAGGTTTACCAGATGAGCAATGGATGCACGTATGAGATAATTATGATCCGTGAGTTATTCGACATTTACCTAAAAGCTTGCCGCGTACTTGGACGAAAGAAAAAACGAACAAAGGAAATAGCTGAAAAAACAGGTCGTTTACTTCCCTATCGGATTAAGGCGGACGGGCAGATTGCAGAGTGGAACCACGATTTCCCCGCGGCGGACCTCCAGCACAGGCATACCAGCCATTTATTGGGGCTGTTTCCGTTTGCCCAGATTACACCGGAAAAAGAAGACCTGGCAAAAGCTGCGAAGGCCGTTATTACTGCAAAGCTTACACCGGAGGAAAACTGGGAAGATACCGGTTGGGCAAGATCCATGCTGATGCTGTACGAGGCCAGGCTGCGGGATCCAAAGAAGGCCTATGGTCATATAGAAAGTATGCTTTCCAATCTGCTGGAGCCAAACGGATTTATTATCCACCCACCTACAAGAGGGGCGGGTTCCTTTGACAATGTATATGAACTGGATGGAAATACGGGACTGACCTCCTGTATCGCAGAGATGCTGATGCAGAGCCATAATGGTGTTATCCGAATTCTTCCCTGCCTGCCGGAGCAGTGGTATAAAGGAGAAGTAAAAGGACTTTGCGCCAGAGGCGGTGTTACGGTGGAAATAAGCTGGGATCAAAGCAGCTGTAAAGTATATCTCAGATCAAAAAACAACAGGCGGATTTCGGTCCAGTATGGTGACAGCAGGAAGACAATCTCTTTAAAGGCCGGGATAACCAGAGAATTACAGTATAATTAACAGATTCTCCATTTTTTGCATTTCCTGTGGCATGAAAAATGACAGTCAGGCATATATTACTCTAAAGAAAATTTTAGGGGAGAAGTAATTGGCTGAGTATCGACGTTTTGTAGCTTATATATATGAGTATGTCAATGGTATAAAAGGAGAAAATGCGGGATTTGTGAAGGTAGAGTCCAGAAACGGTATCTGTCGTATACAATTGCATTTGCAGTCAGTACCAAAAGAAGAGACGAGTCTTCAGGTGGATGGTTTTGTAAGAACCCAGAACCATGTGGGGGTAATCCCCCTGGGCATATGCAGGGTGAACGGAAATATAGCAGAATTCAAAGGAAATACCCCCCATCGTAATTTTGGAAATTCAGATTATACCCTGGACCAGATCGCAGGTATGTTTCTGGAAGGGGAAAATGGCAGTGTTTTTGCAACGGCATGGGATAATGAGCCCGTAGATGTAGATGAATTAAAGAGATTTGCCAAAAATGTTCATATGAAGCAAAAGGCATCAGAGGGAAATAAACAAACACCGGAGGCGGGAAAAGCTGCCAGGGGCGAGAAGGTTCTGGAGTTTAAGGACAGCATGGAAAAGCAGGCTGGTAAGGCTGAAAATAGTGCTGTTTTGGAAGAAAATGAGGAAGTAAGTGCTGATGCAGGCTTTCAAATGGAAGAGAATTCTGAGGCGGCCGTCCCCGCTGCAGTGGAGCCGGTGCAGGAACAGCTGCAGGAAACTGCCGATGCCAGGGAAGTAAAAGAAGCGGAAGATTCTCGTCAGGCTGAAGCATCGATAGCAGCAGGAGCAGAAGTTCGTGAAGCATCGATAGCAGCAGGGGCAGTAGTTCGTGAAGCATCGATAGCAGCGGAGGGAGAAGTTCGTGAAGCATCGATAGGAGCGGAGTCAGAAGTTCGTGAAGCATCCATAGGAGCTGCGCAGGAAGTTCATGAAGCATCCATAGAAGCGGCACAGGCACAGGAAGTTCATGAAGCATCCATAGATGCAGGGAAAGATAAATTAAGCGGCGGAGATTTGGATGGTGAGTCATTGCAGTCTGCATCGGAGGAAGTCTTTAGTGAATCCGTTGAAGCAGTTGGGCCAGATGATTCGGTAAAAAATGTGAGTGAACTCAAAGCAGTTGATACAGAAGACAATTATGGTCAAAACAATAGCAGCCCTCATACAGGCGGAGCCGTAACCGGTGCAGGTTCCCGGAATAATTCTACAGCCTATGCCAGAAACAATGTCAGAAATAATGGACAGCCAAATACCGGTAGCCAGGTACATATGACACAGACACGCGGGCGTCAGCCGGCGAATGGAAGATGTAATATGAATTGTGGCAACAGCGGTCTGGATCGGAAATGGGAGCATTTCCAGTGTCATTACCCTGCTATGGAACCATTTACCGATGATGAAATTGTGGAATGTATACAGATTGCACCAAAGGATATCATGTTCCTTAGAAGGGATGACCAGAGATTTGCCCGCAATAATTTCCTCTTGCAGAGCTATTACAATTATCAGCATCTGCTGCTGGGAAGGCTTCGGGAAGGCGGATATGTCCTGGGGGTTCCGGGGCTTTATGAAAATCAGGAACGGTTTATGGCGAATATGTTCGGCTTCATGAATTTTAAAGAAGCAAGGCCAGGCAAGCAGGAAAACTTTGGATATTGGCTGAGACCTGTGCGATAAAGGTGTATTTATGAGGAGGTGCTTTTTTAGAAGCACTTCCTCTTTTTTGTGGGCAAGGATATGTCTTTATTTTAACTGTCGAGAGCCCCATATAAAAAGGTGTCAGACATCAATGCCACGGATACCTGCATCAATGCCCTGTTCTTTTAAAATCTGAACAAACACTTCCAGCTCCTCACGGCTATAACTGTGAAATCCTGCCTGTATTACGTTTTCAGAATCTTTGTAGGCTTGTAAAAAATATTGTCGGCATCCGTGAAGCCATTCCCCAATCCGGTAGAAATCACTTTCTGAATGCAGTTCCTTAACTACCGTGGTGCGAAATTCATAATCCACGCCGCAGTTCATTAAATAAGTTGCAGATTCCATAATCGCATCCATGGAGAAATTGCGGCATCCAATCACCTTATCGTAATTTTCAGGGGAAGATTTGATATCCATAGCCACGTAATCAATCAATCCGGATTCAAACAGGCTGCGTATCATCTCCGGATGGCTGCCGTTGGTATCTAATTTCACGAGATATCCCAGTGCTTTTAAATTTTCTATGAACAGGGGGAGATCTTTAAAAAGTGTAGGTTCTCCGCCGGTTACGCAGACGCCCTCCAGAATTCCCTGGCGTTTCTTCAGGTAGGCGAGTACTTCCGTATCCTCGATAAAAGGCTCCGCCTCCGGATTAAGAACGAGGCCTGCATTTTGGCAGAAAGGGCAGCGGAAATTACAGCCACCAAGAAAAAGTGTAGCGCCCAGATGTCCGGGATAGTCTAAAAGAGTTAATTTGTTAAAGCCATGTATTTTCATGTAGAGCCTCCTATTTTTGTGTTATCGTAATCGTTTGGTGTGCTTTAAGGTTATTTGTACTGGTATTATTATAGCAGATTCCATATAAAATGCATATAAATTTGGGTTTTGTTCAGAAAGGGACGCTTTGTAGATAGACGTAGTGCGCGGAAAGAGAAGGGGGTGGAAGTTCAACCTAATGGTATTTAGAAATACCTGCTACTTGCGTTCTAATCCTTAAAAGGCTATAATAAACCCAGGAAATACCACTACATGAAGTGTGCATTATTATTATAATAAAGAAGAGAGTAAGATAATGGAAGAAAATACAAAGATACATGAGAAGTATATGCGGGAAGCTATCCGTCAGGCGAAAAAGGCGTATGCTATCGATGAGGTGCCGATCGGATGTGTGATCGTATATGAAGGCAGAATCATTGCAAGGGGTTATAACCGGAGAAATACGGATAAGAATACCCTTTCCCATGCAGAATTGATTGCGATCAGGAAAGCAAGTAAAAAACTGGGGGACTGGAGGCTGGAAGGATGTACGATGTATATTACCCTGGAACCCTGTCAGATGTGTTCCGGGGCGATTATCCAGGCAAGAGTATCCGAAGTTGTGATTGGAAGCATGAATGGAAAAGCAGGGTGTGCCGGTTCTGTATTAAACCTGCTGGAAATGGAAGAATTTAATCACCAGGCAGCAGTTACCAGGGGAATCCTGGATGAGGAGTGCAGCCTGATGCTAAGCACCTTTTTCCGTGAATTAAGGGAAAAGAAAAAGCTTGAAAAACAAAAAAGCAATAATGAAAAAGAAAAATAAAGAAAATTAAATTGAAAAATATCGCAATAAAGCGTGCGGTTCTAATTGACAAATTGGCAAAAACAAGTTATAGTAAATACTGCGTATGTAACACGCATTTAAATTGTCATAAAATTTCCGTGCAGCCGGGGAGTTAGCGGTGCCCTGTACCTACAATCCGCTACAGTAGGGGTGATACCAATCCGAGGGTTTTTTATTGCGAAGCTGCCCTCTATAAGTGGCGTTGACGTTTGGGTCTCGCGCAACAGGAATCTATGAATCGTGTCAGGTCAGGAATGGAGCAGCACTAAGTAGAACCTTCTGTGTGCCGTGAGGCAGCCTGAATTGAGTTAACTGTAGAGGTAACGTTCGTGGTAGGAATTCAAAGTGCGGTGCACGGATTGAAATAAAAGATAGATACTCCTGCAAAGGAGAGGAAGTGTAAGCAATTCTTTTGAGAAATCAAAGAATACTTGCACTATTTTTTTTGCAAAGCCCGGTATTCTTTGGGAGTCATTCCAAAATACTTTCGAAACTGCCGGTTAAAATAAGAAATATTATTAAATCCATTTCCGAAAGCAATGTCTGTGACCGGCATTTCTGAACCAGCCAACTGCCCCAGGGTTCTGGTAAGCCGATAATAATTTAAATATTCCACACAGGTCATATTTACGTGCTTTTTAAAAAAACGCATAAAATGGTAATCACTGAAATGGCATAAACCAGCTAGCTCAGATACCGAGATATGATTTTGATAGTGCTCCTGCATATATAGGAGTACTATTTTTATTTTCTCAGTAATTTCGGTATTATCCGGTGTAAAATCGCAGGATACGGCGGAATCCTGGAAGAGGAGATAAAAAAAGTGAAACAGCAGGGACTTAAGATTCAGTTCGTAAGCCTGCTCTTTTTGTAAATAGCAGTTTTGTATTTTCCAAAAGGATTCAGCCAACTCCCGGTAATTACTGTCCCGGGGGCTTATAATTAAGGGGTGGGTCCATTTCTGGCCGGCAAGGGGCTGCAGATATTTTGTGGTGCAAAAATCAGGATACTGACATCCCAGCATATAAAAACTGAATACGATGCTGTCAGAAACCATAGAATCCGCGCGTTCTGTCTGTGACACACCGTGTAGAACCTGTGGTGGTATCAGAATCAGGTCGCCTTTATGTACTTCATAGGTATTTAAATCAATATTATAGAAGCATGTGCCTTCCCGGATCATTGCGATTTCCATTTCTTCATGCCAGTGGGTTGCCAATACGGTGAAAGTGTCCGGTATGCTGCATCGGTAGAAGGCAAAGGGCATAAAATAGGTTCCATGGCGGGTGCATTCATGAAGATATAAGTAATTGTCCATATAAACTCCGTTCCTATTTAAATATTCTTAATTTAGCAGGATTGTGTTAGAAGATGGTGGTATTATGTTTGTTTTAATATAGCCTCCATACTATAATAACATAAAAGATTTCAGCATGAAAGTAAATAAATAATGCATGTATAGGGCAGGAAAGTTTGAAAGGAGAAGCATATGATTCGTAAATACACCTTCGGAAATCCGATGGAGACAGATGCAGTAGTACATAAAATTGAAAAGGAAACCGGTGAGGTACCCTTTATGGGCGTTGGCGCTGACCAGTTAGCCTTTACCTATAAGATGGACGATAATACAAGAATTTATGGACTGGGTGAAAATGTAAGGGGAATTAATAAAAGAGGATGGCGTTATATCAGTAATTGCAGCGATGATCCAAACCACAGAGAAGAAAAGAATTCCCTGTACGCAGCACATAACTTTATCATTATAGAAGGAAAAGAGAGATTCGGACTATTTTTTGATTATCCCGGAATGCTGACTTTCGATCTGGGATATACAAGCAGTAATGATGTGAGCATTATTCCGGCAGAAGATGGACTGGATCTGTATATAATCGAAGGGGAAAGTATCAAGGATATTGTGAAACAATTCCGCCGCATGATTGGCAGGAGTTATATAGCTCCTAAATGGGCATTTGGCTATGGACAGAGCCGGTGGAGTTATATGGATGAGGATGAAATCCGGGAGGTTGTAAAAGAGCACCGTGATGCCGGAATTCCTCTGGACAGCGTCTATATGGATATAGATTATATGGAACGATACAAGGATTTCACAATTAATGAAAAGGCATTTCCAGAGTTTCCCAAATTCGTGGAAGAACTGAAAGAGCAGAATATTCATCTTGTGCCGATTATCGATGCAGGGGTGAAAATTGAAGAAGGCTATGATGTCTATGAAGAAGGCGTAGAAAAGGGATATTTCTGTAAAGAAGAAGACGGTACCGATTTCGTGGCTGCTGTATGGCCCGGAAAAGTGCATTTTCCGGATATGCTGAATCCGGATGCCAGAAAATGGTTTGGACAGAAATACAAAGTACTCTTAGATCAGGGAATTGAAGGTTTCTGGAATGATATGAACGAACCGGCTATATTCTATTCGGAAAAACATCTGGATGAAGTCTTTGAGCAGCTAGAAGATTTCAAAGGGAAGAATATAGATCTGGATCTGTATTATAAATTTAACAGTCTGGTAGGAGGCATTTCCAATAATCCGGATGATTACAAACGATTTTATCACAAGTTCCATGGAGAGACAGTCCGTCATGACAAAGTGCATAACCTGTTTGGATACAATATGACCAGAGCAGCGGGTGAAGCATTTGAGGAAATGGAGCCGGACAAGCGAATTCTGATGTTTTCCAGATCTTCTTATGTGGGAATGCACCGCTACGGCGGCATATGGACTGGAGATAACCTTTCCTGGTGGTCCCATCTGTTATTGAATATCCGGATGATGCCGTCTCTAAATATGGTTGGTATACTTTATACCGGTGCAGATATCGGAGGATTTGGAGCTGATACAACAGAAGATTTAATGATGAGATGGCTGGAATTTGGTATCTTTACGCCATTGTTCCGCAATCATTCTGCTATGGGTACAAGACGCCAGGAAGTATACCGGTTTGAAAATATTGATGCATTCAAGAATATTATCGGCATCCGCTATGGTCTGCTGCCATACATTTACAGTGAGTATATGAAAGCGGCGTTAAAGGATGAAATGTATTTCAGACCGTTGGCATTTGATTATCCGGAAGATGATTTTGCAGCTAGAGTAGAAGACCAGCTTTTAATTGGAGACGGATTAATGACTGCTCCGGTTTACGAACAGAATGCAAAAGGACGATATGTATATCTGCCGGAGAAGATGAAAATGGTGAAGATGAAGAGCCTTACCGAGAGATCAGTAGAGCATCTGGATCAGGGACACCACTATGTTGACATAGATCTGGATGAGACTGTTATCTTTATCCGTCCAAACCACGTGATCCCAATGTCATCAGGAGGACAGAGCGTTGCGGAAGTTGATTTTGGCAGTCTGGAGCTGCTTGGATATGTAGAGGATAAGGCAGTCTATGAGCTTTACGATGATGATGGATATGGCAAAGATTATGAAAATAGTGATCATTACACTACGATTACCGTAAGTCAGGATGGTACAGTTACGGCTGAGGGAATAATTGAACGAAGATATACGCTCAGCATATAAAAGAAGATATGCGCATAGCATTTAAAGAAAGTTATACGTATAGCATTTAAACAAAGATATACGCTCAGCATATAAACCAAAATATACGCTTAGCATATACATAAAAAAGAAGATTAAGATAAAATTTAAACGATAGCTGGTACATGAATCACTTTGTGTACCAGCTGTTTTTGTTGGTATATAGGTATTGGGCATGTCTGGAAAATGACCGTTTTGATCAAATAGTTGATGAAATTTTGATAAACATGCATTACACTATACCTGATAAGGAGGTAATGCAGATATGGAACATACAATCTTAATTGTGGATGATGAAATAGATATTGTGAATATGCTGGGTGATTATTTTGAATTTAACGGTTACCAGGTAATGACTGCGTTCAGCGGAATGGAAGCGCTGCAAAAAGCAGAGAGGGGACCGGATTTGATCTTGCTGGATGTAAATATGCCGGATATGGACGGACTTACCGTCTGCAGAAGCATCCGGGATTTTGTATCCTGCCCCATTTTATTTCTGACGGCGAAAATAGAAGATGGAGATAAAATCAAAGGCTTTCGTGCCGGGGGCGATGATTATATAGTAAAGCCTTTTAGCATTGATGAACTGGGGGCGAGAGTTGAGGCACATCTGAGAAGGGAGCAGCGCCATGGATGTTCTTCAAGAGTTAAATTCGATCAGGATTTTACAATCGATTATACCGAAAAGTGTGCTTATTATAAAGGGGAGGCAATGGGATTTGTAAAAAAAGAATTTGAGATTATCGAATTTTTATCCCAGAATTCCGGGCAAATATTTGATAAAGAGCGCATTTATGAGAAAATATGGGGATTTGACGGGCAGGGAGACAGCAGTGTAGTGGCAGAACATGTGAGGCGGATACGATCTAAGATGGCAGCCATAGGCTGTAAACCTTTCATTGAAACGGTCTGGGGGGTTGGTTATAAATGGAGCAGGTAGAGAAAAAAAGCATTTCCTTGAGAGACCTGTCCCTGAAACAATCCTTCATGCTTTATATGGTTGTTTTTACCCTGATTGCATTGTTTTGCAGCATATCAATTCAGGCGGTATTTACCAATACGGAAAAAAACATCATCTATCGGAAAATACCGGATAAGGAACAGTTAGAATATTCAACGAGCTATGGGGTTCATACAAAGGAAGGAAAATATTATGAGTATACTCCCCGGGAAGCCAGAATGATACGTATCTGTAATATTGGAGGCGGTATCTCTTTGATACTGAGCTTTTTAGTTATCGTTATAATGGCCGGTTTGCTGTTTTACCGTAATAAACTAAAGACACCAATTACGCTGCTGGAGGAGGCGGCAAGTAAGATCGGGCAGCAGGATCTGGATTTTCACATTTATTATAACTGCAACAATGAAATGGGGAGGCTGTGCCGTAATTTCGAACAAATGAGATCTTCCCTAGACCAAAATAACCGCGAGATGTGGCGGGCGATGGAAGAGAGAAAGCGTCTGAATGCAGCATTTTCCCATGATTTGCGGACGCCGCTCACGGTATTGCGTGGATATGTGGACATGCTTTCCAAATATCTTCCAGATGATAAAGTTTCCAAGGAAAAGCTGATTGGAACCGTACAGACCATGTCTGCACATGTGACCAGGCTTGAGAATTATGTTTCCAGTATGCATGCACTGCAAAAGCTGGAGGATGTTGATATTAAGACTAGTGTAATAAATTGTGAGGAATTTGCAGAGCAGATCAGAGACTGTGCCGATATACTTTGCAGGGAAAAAGGCATGCAGCTGAAATTTACTACGCATTTTAAATGTTCTAAAATATCAGTGGACCGGGAATTAGTACTGCAGGTTTTTGAAAATCTCATCTCTAATGGTGTACGATACGCGAAAAGAGAATTGGATGTGCAGCTATTTGCATATGGTGAGTATTTTTCCGTAGCGGTCGGTGATGATGGAAAAGGATTTACCAGAGAGGCCTTAGAACAGGCAGTGAAGCCCTTTTATAAAGAAAAAGAAAATGTCTACGATTCTCATTTTGGTTTGGGGCTGAATATCTGTAAGATTCTCAGTGAAAAACATGGAGGTTCCATATTTTGTGCTAATGGCCACAATGGAGGCGGGCTTGTGCAGGCTAATTTTAAAATGTTGCTGTAAAGCGAAGCACTTGAGTGTGTTAAGAATAATGTAAGAAATTCTATAGAAAATTATCGGTTGCAGTTGATAATTTGTTGAATATTGTAATTTATACTCTTCTTAAAAGTTAAGGAAGGAAAACTTCCGGGGCGGATAAGGAGAGTTTTTTATGACATTAAAACGGAAAAAGATAATTAGTATCGCATGCGTTACTATTTTTATACTCATGAGTGCAGCCGTTTTTTGGTTTGTGGGGAGGCCAATGCTGGAATTTGTTTCACAGCCGGAAAAGTTTCGTGCGTGGGTTAATGGGCATGGTATTTGGGGGCGAGTTGCATTCAGTGCAATGATGGCAATGCAGATTATAATAGCTATCATACCCGGAGAACCCCTTGAAATCGGGGCGGGTTATGCCTTCGGGATATTTGAAGGGACAGCGCTTTGCCTGATCGGGGCATTAATCGGGAGCATTGTTGTATTCTATTTTGTCAGGTATTTTGGAGTGAAAGCGGTAGAAGTATTTTACCCAAGAGAAAAGATCCAGTCACTTAAAATTATGCAGAATCAAAAGAAACTGAATACACTGACCTTTATACTGTTTTTGATTCCGGGGACACCAAAAGACCTTATGACCTATGTTATCGGGCTTACAACAATGAGATTATCAACCTGGATTTTAATAACAGGGATAGCGAGAATTCCATCAATCATAACATCTACGGTGGGAGGAGATGCATTGGGAGTACAGAATTACCAATTTGCTATTCTTGTATTTGCTGTCACAATCATTGTCAGCATAATTGGCTTACTGGTATATCGGGTTATAACGGTACGTGGTGCTGCAAAAGAAGGAGGAAAAAGTTATGGAAATGATTAAATATGTAAATTATCTGATTGCTATGGTGTTTATCTGCTGTTATTCTTACCAGCTTTTCTATGTGGCAGCAGCACTGATTAAAAAACCGAAGACATCCGGTAAAGTGAATTACCATATGTATGCAGTACTGATATCCGCCAGAAATGAAGAGTCTGTAATAGCACAGCTGATAAAAAGCATACGGAATCAGAGTTATCCGACTAAGTACGTAGATATTTATGTAGTAGCAGATAATTGTTCGGACAGGACTGCTGAAATTGCAAGAGCCAATCATGCCTGTGTATGGGAACGTTTTAATACGAGACAGGTAGGAAAAGGATATGCGCTGCGCTTTTTGTTTCAGAATATCAAGGCAGCCGGTCTTGATAAGAAATATGACGGTTATTTCATCTTTGATGCAGATAATCTGCTGGATGAATATTACATAGAGAATATGAACCGTACATTTTCTGATGGGCACCGCATTATAACAAGTTACCGCAATTCCAAAAACTTTGGGGATAACTGGATTTCGGCAGGTTACTCCCTGTGGTTTTTAAGAGAGTCCAGGTATTTAAATCAGGCAAGGATGGCAATGGGAAGCAGCTGTGCAGTTTCAGGTACCGGTTTTTTGATTCACAGCGACATAGTCAGAAAAAATCAGGGTTGGAATCATTTCCTTCTGACAGAAGATATTGAATTTACAGTGGATAGTATTTTACAGGGTGAGCGCATCGCTTATTGTCCGGATGCTGTTCTGTATGATGAGCAGCCGGTTTCCTTTCGCCAGTCATGGAATCAGCGGCTGCGCTGGGCAAAGGGAAATATGCAGGTATTTGCTAATTACGGCGGCAGGCTGATCCGAAATATTTTCGAAAAAGGAAGCTTTTCCTGTTACGACATGGTTATGTCAATCATGCCGGCAATTATTTTAACAGTGCTCAGCTGCATATTGAATACGGCTGGTTTCATTGTCAGTCTCGTTTACAAAGATGCAGATATTCTGGTATTACTGCAGTCCGTAGGAGAGTTTCTGGTAAATGGGTATCTTATGATGCTGGCAATGGGAGCGCTTACGGTTGTCACAGAATGGAGGCAGATTCATGCACCTGCTTATAAGAAAATCGGATATATATTTACATTTCCGCTGTTTATGATTACATATATACCAATTTCCATCGTAGCATTGTTTAAAAAGGTGGAATGGAAGCCGATTCACCATGGTGTGTCTAAGACACTGGATGAGGTTCGGTCAAAGGTGTAGCCGGCAGTACTGACCTTCCCGGAAGGAACAGAAAGGAAGGATCAGAAGGATCCGAAAAAAGTGCTTGACTTCAAGTTAGCTTTAAGACTTATACTTTCTTTATCGACGAACAGGCTGGTACATACAGGTGAGGATGCCAAACGGACGAAAGTCTGATGTACTGCTGTACGTAAAATAGAAAGGGGATACAATATGGATTTTAATTATTACATTCCAACCAGAATCTTATTTGGCAAAGGATCATTAAACGATCTGCACAAGCAGGAAATGCCGGGAAAGAAAGCACTTATCGTTACAACAGGAGGAACCTCCGTAAAAAAATACGGTTATCTTGAAAAAGTACAGAAACAATTGGAGAAAGCAGGGGTATCCCATCTCCTGTTTGACAAGATTCTGCCTAACCCAATAAAAGACCATGTTATGGAAGGAGCTGCTGTCTGCAAAGAGAACGGGATTGATTTTGTAGTGGGACTTGGCGGCGGTAGCAGTATTGATGCGGCTAAGGCGATAGCAGTAATGGCTGCAAATGATGGGGATTACTGGGATTATGTATCGGGCGGCAGTGGAAAGGGACTGCCGGTACCGAATAATCCGCTTCCGATCATTGCAATTACCACAACTGCCGGAACGGGAACAGAGGCAGACCCATGGACGGTTACTACGAAGACAGAGACAAATGAAAAAATCGGTTTCGGATATGATAAGACATTCCCCATGTTAGCCATTGTAGACCCGGAACTGATGACAACGGTTCCGTCACGCCTGACGGCATATCAGGGATTTGATGCTCTGTTTCACAGTACAGAGGGGTATTTAAATAATAGTGCTTATGTAATGAGTGATATGTTTGCATTAAAAGCGATTGAGCTGATTGGCAAAAGCCTTCACAAGGCAGTAGCCGAAGGCGATAACATGGACGCCAGAGCAGATGTGGCACTTGCCAATACCCTTGCAGGAATGGTAGAATCCACTTCTTCCTGTACGTCAGAACACAGCATAGCCCATGCCATCAGCGCATATCATCCGGATTTTGTACACGGCGAAGCCTTAATTGCAATTAGTAAAGCATATTATTCACATTTTGCAAATACAAACCAGTGTGAGGAACGTATGGTTCAGATGGCAAAAGCCCTTGGAAAATCAGATGCAAAGACGGCAATGGATTTTGTGGATGCCCTGACAGAACTGCAAAAGATCTGCGGAGTTGACGATATAAAAATGAGCAGTCATGGTATGAAGAAAGAAGAACTGAAAAAATATGCGGATAATGCAAGAGCCACCATGGGGGGACTCTATGCAGGTGATCCGGTTCAACTGAGTGATGCAGATGTAGTTAAAATTTTAGAAGATTCCTATAAATAATTAGTAAACATACATGCCTTTCTGGCGAAAAGTATCCAGCATTTTATTCATTACGCTCTTACTTTTTGACAGGAGGGCTTTTGAATTTAAATTTACAATGTAACCCCGTCTCAGAGCGCTGATTGCTGTCTTATATACGCAGGAAGAAGCATCCAGTCCTACAATGGTCAAGGTGTTTATTTCACTTTCCGCGAGAAGCCGGGAAAGTGCTTTACAGGAAAACGCATCCTGCTGGTGCTTAATAAACTGATTGTCACTGATGATATTTAATCCTGCTACAAAATCACTGCCATGATCCCAGCCTGATAGCCTTCCACCCATTGCCAGGCAGCCAAAAATGTTGTCCAGGGATGAAAATACCTGTCTTACATAGATGACCATATCCCCATCTGCTCTGGCTTTTTCAATGGTGTCATTTACCGCTTTCAAAAAAGGTTCTTTATTGGAATAGGAGCCTCGCTGCCCGCATAATCCTTCCTGCAGATCAATTACCAGAAGCGCTCGTTTCGACTCCGTCCGGAAACGGATTCGTTCCCCGTTGGAAGGGATCAGGAAAATGACGATCCGAACAAGAAGCAGCAGCAGGAAAAAATAGGCTACAAGGGATGGAGTAATGATGCAAAGGGTGAAAAATGCAGCTATGCTGATTAGATGGATGAACATATACTTTAGTTTTTGCATGATGAATAATACCTCCCGGGGATGTATTTTATAGATTGATTAGTTTGAATCAGATATCCCTAAGTTGACCTATGCATCAAAGCAATCAAATATAGCTGATACATAAAGTTTACCATTCACAGCTTATATTTCTGGCATATCACTAATGCATTTTTAGTGGATTATCTGCCGCATAATCTCGTATGATTTGACACACTTTAATAAGTCGTTTAGCTCTTATTCTTCCTCTGGCACCATTTCCATAATATCACCGATGTCACATTTAAGTGCTGCACAAATCCTTGACAGCACCTCGGTTGTGACGTTTTCATTCCTGCCCATTTTGGCAACGAGGGAGGGACTTAGATTCGCGGCCTCACGTAAGTCTTTCTTCTTCATATCTTTATCAATAAGCAGCTTCCAGAGCTTTTTATAACTAACAGCCATTGTATTTTCCTCTCAATCTGGTTGTACTCAGTCATAGCTTTACCTTTTATCTACAATTCGCACGAATAGGTCGATTAATTCTCATTGTCCAAATCTTCCGTTTTAAAGACGTTGTATCCCTCATAGTGGTAGCTTGCGTCAATGCCTTTCATATAGACTTCACGGTCGTCGATTTTATCAGTTAAAGCAGCACGAAGAAGTGTTTTTATCTCAACATCCTTAATTGGGCTACGCTCCATAGCGAGCAGATAATCGTCTTTATTAACATTGCTCCAGTCAATTACTTGGTGCAGTTCCTTTTTGAGGATAGAGTCAAGCCAAATTCTGGTACCCCTGCCGTTACCCTCTCTGAACTGGTATTTGTGTATTTCAAACAATTCGAGAGCCTTTTTCTTGCTTGTTTTTTCTTCATCACGGGCAAGCTCTGCTGCGTCCGTAATGCCCAATTTATTTTCCAAAGCCATAAGTTGCTCTTGTCGGTGTATTGTATATAGTATTATATCAAAGCTTATATTGGAGTACAAGATAAATAGTACCGATTCATGTATTTATTTTTTTGGATCTATACTAATTGCAAGTTTATAATTTGCTGATTTAGATTGGCTGATTTCTATTATGACAGTATGTACAGGATGATAGCTACCAATAACAAGTTGAGAGTTCACAATATTGATTAATCCATTAAATGTAATTCTATTATCAAAATTAGGAAAAACCAAATTATCTATTTGGTTCATGGGAAGTTTTTCATTTAATAAATAAGTAACTGTTTCGTGAAGTGCTTCGTATACCACAATGGGCATTATCTCATCAGGAATAAATAAAAAGACAGGTCTTCTATTGAAGTTTATCTTTCGTGTTAGATAATTTATTGACAAATATCTGAACATTGACTATAATATACTTAACAAGACAGCCGGAGGATAGGTCATGACTATCCGTTCTGGCAGAATAAGTATTTAAAAATAACGCTTTACTTTACCAGAGTGGGGGCGTTATTTTTTATGCTTATTTTTGATAGTTACAACTAAAGTTATAACAGATGTAAGCATGATTACGAAGGTAAATAAATCACTGTATGTAACGTACATCGGCACCACCTCATTTCCGACAAGACTCAGAACGGATGGCACAACGCCCTGCCGGCTGCCATAGAAGTTCGAACAGCAAGCCCCCATAAAAACTTCATGTACCCAAACTACACGAAGTTGATCTATAAAACGTTGTTTGGAAAGCCATTTAAAGAGCTGATGCAGGAATATGAGGAAGATACCGGAACGGAAGACTTCTATATAAAGGACACATAACCCTGGGAGTATCCGCCGGAGTTATAAAGACACTGGTTCCAACCGGCAGGAACCCATTTTCTATACTGCCCAAAGGAAATGAGAATGCTATATGGGTAGCGCATCAGGTTTGCACCGTGGAATACATTCCTAATACTAAAGGTGCTATGCGACAGCCTGTGTTTAAGGGGATGCGGTTGGATGTGTACCCGGAAGAAGTAGAAGAATAAGAAAACCCCGGATTAACCGGGGTTACATAACGAGTTTCCACATAGATTTTTCCGGGAAATGCAGCAACAGAACGTTCCTATGATTACCATGCACAGCTATAACACATGCTACTATAGTTATGTACTTGCCCCGGTGCCACTTTTTTTCCCGTTCTTTATGTCTAATATTTTATAATAATGGCTATCTGCGGTATCGGGTAGCGTTCTAACCAACACAGGTTCCTGTGCACCGCTTAGGAGCGTGCGGCATTCTAATTCTATATTTAGGACTTGTCTCATAATATTTTCTCCATAAAGTAATTTACTTATCTTAAATATACTTTTTTACAGGAACAAATACAATGAGAATAAATGGAATAAAAAGTCCCCAGTTTCCTAGGGACTTTTTAAGCATATTATATCATTTTCCGTGTTGCATTTCGTGTTGCATTCCTAAGTAAAAATGCAACACGTGTGACAAAATTTATACTTCTACAGTACATTTAATTCTTAACAGTTCCTTTAAATATAGGCAAAACGCGTAAACACTCGATTTATTAATAGCGGAGACGGTGGGATTCGAACCCACGTGCCGGTTGCCCGACAACTTGATTTCGAGTCAAGCTCGTTATGGCCACTTCGATACGTCTCCATGCACTTAAATAGTATATCACATTTTTTGAAAAATGCAAAAACTTTATTCAAGTTATTGTGATAAAAGTAAAAATAATATATAATGAACAAAGAGGCGTGTTTATCTGCCTGTTTGAAGAGGAAAATAACTTAACAAAGTGGTTCGTAACACTTTGATTATAACAGGAAAGGTGTAGTGTCATATGATTAGAATTGGAATGTTAACAAGCGGTGGCGACTGTCAGGCTTTAAATGCAACAATGCGCGGTGTCGTAAAGGGGCTGAGTACCAATGCGGACGAGCTGGAAGTATATGGGTTCGCAAATGGATATAAAGGGCTTATTTATGGGGACTACAGAATGCTGACCAGCAAGGATTTTTCCGGGATTCTGACGAAAGGCGGGACTATATTAGGAACATCCAGACAGCCATTCAAGCTTATGCGCGTCCCGGATGAAAATGGACTGGACAAGGTAGAGGCGATGAAACAGACCTACTATAAACTTCGTCTGGACTGCCTGGTGATTCTGGGAGGAAATGGTACACAAAAGACAGCAAATCTTCTCCGTGAAGAAGGTTTGAATATCATACATCTCCCCAAGACGATTGATAATGATATCTGGGGAACAGACATGACTTTTGGCTTTCAAAGTGCTACAAATATTGCAACAGATGCCATTGACTGCATTCATACCACTGCGGCATCGCACAACCGTGTATTTATCGTAGAAGTTATGGGGCATAAGGTTGGATGGCTCACGCTGCATGCGGGTATTGCCGGCGGAGCAGATATTATTTTGCTGCCTGAGATCCCATACGATATTTCTAAGGTGATCGAAGCTATAGACAAACGTTCCAGAGATGGTAAGGGATTTACAATTCTGGCAGTTGCAGAAGGTGCTATTTCAAAAGAAGATGCCAAACTGTCCAAGAAAGAATTAAAAGAAAAATTAAAGAACAAGAGGCATCCGTCTGTATCATATGAAATTGCAGAGAAGATCCAGGCTGAAACAGGTATGGAGATTCGAATCACAGTTCCGGGACATACTCAGAGAGGCGGAAGTCCATGTCCTTATGACAGGGTTCTTTCTACCAGACTGGGCGCAGAAGCAGCACAGTGTATTCTGGATAAGGAATATGGCTGTATGGTTGGAATCGTAAATGGAAAAGCGAAGAAGATTCCACTGGAAGATGTAGCAGGTAAGTTAAAAATGGTATCGCCGGATGACCAGCTGATTAAGGAAGCAAAATTAATCGGCATTAGTTTTGGAGATTAATAGATTGGAGAGTAAAGCATGAGTTATACTGCTTTATACCGTAAATTCCGTCCGGATACTTTTGCGGATGTAAAAGGTCAGGACCATATAGTTACAACGCTGAAAAATCAAATTAAGGCAGATAGAATCGGGCATGCTTACCTGTTTTGCGGAACCCGTGGAACAGGTAAGACAACCATTGCCAAGATTCTGGCAAAGGCAGTAAATTGTGAACATCCGATTGATGGCAATCCCTGCAACGAATGTGAAACCTGTAAGGCAATTTCAACAGGAAGTTCCATGAATGTAATCGAAATCGATGCGGCTTCGAATAATGGTGTGGACAATATTCGTGAAATTCGTGATGAGGTAGCTTATTCACCTACCGAGGGCAGATTCAAGGTATACATTATCGACGAGGTTCATATGCTGTCTATAGGTGCGTTTAATGCGCTTCTTAAGACTTTGGAAGAGCCGCCTTCGTATGTAATCTTTATCCTGGCAACTACAGAGGCACATAAGATTCCGATTACGATTCTGTCCAGGTGTCAGAGGTATGACTTTAAGCGAATTGCCCTGACAACGATTAGTTCCCATCTGAATAAACTTATGGAAGAAGAACAGGTGGAAGTAGAAACAAAGGCAACAAACTACATTGCAAAAAAAGCAGACGGTTCCATGCGAGATGCCCTGAGTCTCTTGGATCAGTGTATCGCTTTTTATCTGGGTGAGAAACTTACCTATGATAATGTGCTGGAAGTGCTTGGTGCTGTGGATACGGATGTGTTCAGCGATCTGCTGCGAATGGTGCTCAGCCATGATGTGGCTGGGGCTATGGCAAAGCTTGAAGAGCTGATCATGCAGGGAAGAGAACTGACGCAGTTCGTAGTAGATTTCACATGGTACATGAGAAACTTGCTTCTTCTGAAAACATCTGATAATATGGAAGATGTTCTGGATGTATCTACAGAAAATATGAAAAAACTTCAGGAAGAGGCCGGGATGGTCAGGGAAGATACCCTTATGCGGTTTATCCGTATTTTTTCTGAGTTATCCAATCAGATCAAGTATGCGTCATCGAAAAGAATATTATTGGAGATTGCCCTGATTAAGCTGTGTAAGCCGGAAATGGAAAATGATGAAATTTCACTGGTTGAGCGGATACGCCTTTTGGAAAAGAAGCTGGAAAGCGGAATAGCCATCCAGTCAGTTCAGTCTGTACCATCTGGTACTGCAGTGGCGGGAGAAGCTGTTTTGGGCGGAGCTTATCATGCCGGTAATGCAGAAGTACCTCCGGCAGGTACAGGAAATATGGGCAACGCACCGGAAGCCGGTTCTGTGACAAGATCCCAAATGCCGGCACAAGGCCGTAATCTGGAAAAAGCAGCACCGCAGGATCTTCAGGAGGTAAAGAAGATCTGGAAAAGTATCGTTGCTGAGACGGAAGGACGGTTTAAGATTGTCTTATCCATGGCTGAACCCAAATACAATGCCCAGGGGGAAGACGACAGACTGTTTGTTTGTTTTCCGGATTTCCAGGGTGAGCGTTATGTGGCAAGCGAGGAACGTAAGGAAGAGCTGGAGAGGATTATTGCCAGCAAGATTGGAAAAAAAGTAGAAGTGAAGATGATGCTGGAAGTTGACAGCCATCTGAATAAAGGCAATATTGTCAGCATCAGTGTTGAAGATGCAATCAAAGAATTTATACACACAGATGTAGTAATTGAAGACTGATAAGAAATAGGAGGATTTATTAAAATGGCAAAACGTGGAGGATTTCCGGGAGGCGGAATGCCCGGCAACATGAATAATCTGATGAAACAGGCTCAGAAAATGCAGAAACAGATGGAAGAAAACCAGAAAGCATTAGAAGAAAAAGAATATACTGCAAGTGCAGGGGGCGGTGCTGTAGAAGTTACCGTATCCGGTAAAAAAGAAATAACCAAGGTTTCTTTAAAAGAAGAAGTGGTTGATCCCGATGATATTGAAATGTTAGAAGACCTGATTATGGCAGCTACAAATGAAGCACTTCGTAAGATGGAAGAAGAAGCAGGTGCTGCAATGGCGAAGCTGACAGGTGGTCTTGGTGGAATGGGTGGAGGATTTCCGTTCTAATGGATTATTACAGCAGTCAGATCAGTAAATTAATTGAAGAATTGTCAAAGCTGCCGGGTGTGGGGGCCAAATCGGCCCAGCGCTTGGCTTTTCACATTATTAACAGGCCCCTGGATGAGGTGAAGCGGCTTTCCGATGCCATTATCGAGGCGAAGGAAAATGTACGTTACTGCAAACAGTGCTATACTTTGACAGACAGTGAGCTCTGTCCGATTTGCAGAAATCCAAAAAGGGACCAGACTACCATAATGGTTGTGGAAAACACAAGGGATCTGGCGGCATATGAAAAAACCGGTAAATTTGAGGGCGTCTATCACGTACTTCACGGTGCAATATCACCTATGCTGGGGATAGGTCCAAATGATATTAAGTTAAAGGAATTAATGCAGCGTTTGCAGCAGGATATAAAAGAAGTTATAATTGCGACGAATTCAAGTCTGGAAGGTGAGACAACAGCAATGTACATCAGTAAGCTGATTAAACCAACCGGAGTTAAGGTCAGCAGAATTGCCAGTGGAGTGCCGGTAGGCGGTGACCTGGAATATATCGATGAAGTGACTTTGCTAAGAGCCCTGGAAGGGCGTGTGGAATTATAAAAATGTATGCTAAAAGAATCAGGGTAGAAATCTTACTATATGGATTTCTACCCTGATTTTTATTATTTCCCCCCAAAGTTTGTTCTGATAGATTTCATTTCTTCCTGCTAAGTGTTGATAAATAGTAAATATATCTGATATAATTATGTTACTCGCTTTAAAATGGGATTCTGAATGAAAATTAGCTGGAGGAAAATAAAAAATGAGAATATTTACAAAAATTGGAAAGTTATCAGTTACATTGCAGGTGATTATTTTAATGACAGTTCTGATTTTACCAATTAATATTATTGCAGTCGTTTTTTCCTCACAGGTACACCATGCGTTTCTAAGCAAAAGTGTGGAATCAGTTTCCAGGGCGGCTGAAATATATATGTATGAATTGGACCGCAGGATCTATTCGTCAGACACTTACAATATTACTGAGATAGATGAAAATCAGCATGTTTTAGAGTTAAGGAAACATAAGCAGGGAGAGTCGTTTATAAGAGAGGCTGATTTTTACTGGCAGCAATTAAACAGCCGGGTAAGATACGCGCTGGATGCTGATGGATATTTTTTCTTCATTGAAAATGAGAATTACTTAAATATTGCTTTGCGGAGTAATTACAATGCCGACAAGAAGGATGTGAAGGAATACCTTCTCAATTTGTGCGGGGAAAATACACCGTTTGTGTGGGAATGCCGGGAGATCATGGGGAAGAAGTGGATGGTACGTAAATTTGCTCTGGACGGGTTCTATTATGGGGCCCTCATTAATCTCAATGACCTTGAGAAAAAATTTTCCGACAGCCTGTCTATGGAAGAATCAGAAGTCTTTTTTGATAACAAAATGCAGGATAATAAGGAGAAAGGCAGGGAACTAATTGTAGTGAAATCAGCGAAAGCAGATATTTACATGCACATTTCTCTTTCTCAAAAAGTCCTGGAGGCGCAGATACCGCTGGCTGAGCAAATTTGGTTTTTGATACCGACTATTTATTTGATATTTATCCCAATTATCATTATCGTTTTAAAGAGAATTGTGATCCGGCCAATTCAAAAGGTAAACCATGCAATGGCGGAATTAGAATCTGGAAATTCAGAATATAGGATTACGGAAGTTGGAGAGAACCGGGAGGCTAATGAATTAAACCGCAGGTTTAATTCTATGGCAGGTCAGCTAAAGAGTCTTAAGATACAGATTTATGAATCAGAACTGGAGAAGAGGGACATTGAAGCAACCAATTTAAGGCTGCAGGTGAATCCGCACTTTATTGTCAACTGCCTGAATATAATTTTTAGTCTGGCAAGATCCGGGAAGAACAGGGAGATAAAGGAATTCACCAAATATTTGGCGGATTATCTGAGATTTTCTTTGTGGCACACCAATGGAATGATTCGTTTGTCAGATGAGATGAAATGTGTGGAAAATTATCTTGAGATTCAGAAGATTCGCTTTCCCGGAACATTCAGCTATATTGGGAATTTTGAAGCTGAGGTTATGGAAATACAAATTCCGTCCTTGCTGATATTAAATTTTGTTGAGAATGCAGTAAAATATGCTGTGAGGATGGGCAGCGAAATAGAGATTATTGTCAGCATCCGGAAAGAAGAAGACAGTCTGTTCATCAGTGTCTGTGATACCGGAAATGGCATGACGGAGGAAATGCTTGGGATTTTGAGAAAAGGTGAAATTCCGGAAAATGAGACTGGTAAGCACATTGGCATTTGGAACTGTAAGCGGAGGTTGAAAATGCTGTATCAGGAAAGTGCATACATTAATATTACCAGTTGTCTGGGAGAAGGAACACAGATATTTATCAAAATACCATGGAGGGAAGAAAAGGAGCAGGAACAATGAATGTCTTGATTGTAGATGATGAGATCTTGGCAATACAGGGATTATTAGATGATATTAACTGGGGAAATTTTGAGTTTGACGAAATTCTGACCGCGAATAGTTATACCCAGGCAGTGAATATTTTTCTTCAAAAGAAAGTTGATATTCTGCTGTGTGATATAGAAATGCCTTTTGGAAGCGGGCTTGAACTGGTAAAGTGGGTGAAAGAACATTATCCAAATACAGAGTGCATTTTTTTGACCTGTCACAGTGAATTTGATTTTGCAAAACAGGCAGTTTCCATGCAGTGTCTGGGCTATATTCTGAAGCCGGCTGATTCGTCGGAAGTAGAAGATTATCTGGCAAAGGCACAGCGGCAGGTAAAAGAAAGAGGAGATGCTGAAATGTATGAGAATTATGGGAAGATATACCTGAACAATCTGAAAGATGATGTTAAGGTGCCCATAGCAGCGGATATTGTAGAACAGGTGGAAGAATATATTTACAGTCATATATCAGAACCTTTAAATATCGAAGAAATTGCAAAAAATGTGCATGTGAGCAGTGCCCATCTGGGAAGAATTTTCCGTAAAAAACATAATATGTCAATCATGGATTATATTACGGAGCAGAGGATCAGTCTTGCGAAAAAGCTATTACAGGATGGAAATATTACGGTCAGCGCCGCATCAGTGAAGGCGGGATACAATAATTATTCGTATTTCACGAAGATATTTAAAAAATGTACGGGTAAAACGCCCAGAGAATATATCCAGGAGATGCGAAATAAGGAGATGTTGTAAAAGTGCTAAAGAATGTCGGGAAAGTGTTAATTTTCCAGGGAATAGTATAAGTTTCTGTTGGAATAGTTTAATACAGAACAGTAGGGAAAAGAGTATAATAATCTCATCAAGAAAGATAAAGGAGGATGGTTATGAACACGAAAAAAATGTTGGCCATTTTATTGTCATTGGGGATGGGGTTATCTTTAACAGCTTGTGGAAACAATGAGGGAGAGACAAATTCCACAGCCGGCAAAGAAACAGTTTCTGCAGAATCCAAAAATGAGAGCGGAGAAACAGAGAAAAAGGAGAGCGAAGGTGATGTTTACAATATCGTGATGGAAATTCCGACTCTGGGAAGCGAACCATCCGGTCTGGCTGAAGTAGAAGCCGCCATTAACGAAATTGTAGAACCGGAAATAGGTGTAAACGTTACCCTGTATCCCATTTCCGTGTCTGATTTGAAATCACAGACAAATCTGATGATAGCATCCGGTGACAAACTGGATCTGGTAAGCGTAATCGGAGGTTTATCAGACTATGTGAGCAAGAATGCGTTTCTTTCATTGGATGATCTATACAATCAGTATGGGCAGGACATCAAAGATGCAGAAGGAATCGCAATGGCAGGAGGGTATTACGATGGAAAGCTGTACGCTGTTCCATCAGAAGAAAAAATGGTTCTGGTAGATGGTTATTTTGCCAGAAAGGATATGCTGGATGAACTGGGCTTCACGTTTGAAGAGGACAAGGTCTATACAGCGGATGATTTGAGTAAATTATTTAAGGCATTTAAGGACAAATATGGAGAAGGCTATTACGGCATTGCCGGCACAGGATCCACCTCTAATTATTACAGCAGCTTTCATGCAGTAGACTATCTGGGTTCTTCGATGAATACGGGAGTTCTGATTGGAGCTGGATTTGATGGAGACACCAAGGTGACAGACCTGTTCGGTACACCGGAATATGAGGAATTTGCAAACACTATGTATGACTGGGCACAGTCTGGCTATTTCTCGCCGGATGCGTCTACCAATACAGATGCAGCAACTACGCAGATACAGTCAGGCTTTTATCTGGGATACTTTGCAGGTACCGATATTGACGCTAAAATGAATGTGAGCCGGGACTGCGGTACAGAGATGGTTCCGATTACCTTAGTAGATAAATACTGTGCAACACAGAAATATCAATCAACCATGTGGTCAATCCCTTATAATTGTGAAAATCCTGAAAAGACCTTTCAGTTCCTTAATATGCTGTATGCAGATAATGAACTGGACAATATTCTGACTTATGGGCTGGAGGGGATTAGTTATGAGGTAGTTGAAAAAGGGGAAGTTCCCGGACAGGCTGTGATCCGCTTTGCAGATGGAGTAAATGAGTCTAACAGTCCTTATCATATGCCGCTGCATGTATATGGGGATAAATCCACAATCAGTGTATTTGAACCCCTGACTCTGGACTATTATAAGGAATTAAAAGAATTTAATTCCAGTGTTTCTGATAAACGGAAATCCTGTACGCTGGGCTATGTATTTAATGCTGCCAATGTATCGGCACAAAAAGCAGCAGTAGATGCCGTAGTTTCCCAGTATACAGGAATAATATCAACCGGTGCCCAGAATCCGGCGGAAATACTACCCGAGTTCAGACAGGCATTGAAGGATGCAGGTATTGAGGAAATTGTTAAGGAAAATCAAACGCAATTGGATACCTGGATGGCAGAACAGTAGAATAATAATTTTAGATGGGTTGCCAATAAGAAAGAATCTTATCGGCAGCCCATTCTATCATATTGAGGAGGTAATATGTCTATGCAAGCGAACACGACTTTGCGAAAAACAAAAAAGCTGCGCTTCAAAAGATTTCTTCCAGTGTATGCCTTGGCTCTGCCAGGAATCCTGTATATGTTATGTAATAATTACATTCCAATGTTTGGAATTGTAATCGCATTCAAAAAACTCAATGTCAGAGAAGGAATATTTGGCAGCAGCTGGTGCGGGTTAGATAACTTTAAATTTTTATTTCAATCTAATACTGCATTTACCATTATCCGTAATACAGTATTATATAATCTGGTATTTATTGTATTAGGAACAGTAATCTCTGTAGCAGTTGCAATTCTATTACATGAGGTGAAAAATAAGGCGGCTTCCAGATTTTATCAAAGTATTATATTGCTACCGTTTCTGATCAGCTGGGTGGTAGTAAGTTACCTGGTTTATGCGCTTTTATCTTCCGATGCTGGAATGTTAAATTCTATGTTGAAAAATCTGGGATTGCATCCGATTAACTGGTATCAGGAGAAAAAGTATTGGCCGCTCATATTAACACTTTGTAATATCTGGAAAGGGACCGGATATACCATGATTATCTATTTGGCAAGTATTGTTGGGATCAGCCAGGATTATTACGAAGCAGCGAGAATAGACGGGGCTTCAAAATGGCAGCAGATTAAAAAGATTACCCTTCCTTTGCTGAAACCAACGGTAATCACAATGTTTATTCTGGCAATTGGCCGCATTTTCGCATCCGATTTTGGATTGTTTTATCAGATTCCTAAAAACTCAGGTGCATTATATTCAGTAAGCCAGACGATTGATGTGTACGTTTTCAATGCGCTGATGAAAAACAGTGATTTTGGGATGTCATCGGCTGCCAGTGTATTCCAGTCTGTTGTGGGATTCATACTGGTACTTATAGCAAATAAGATTGTTAGAAAATATAGCAGCGAAAGTGCGCTGTTTTAGGAGGGGAGCAAATGAAATCAAAAGAAACGTATATGTGGCAGTTAATTTCAAATATAGTGATGATTTTATTTACAATGGCAGCGCTGCTTCCGTTTATTCTGCTGGTCATAGCTTCGTTTACGGATAATCAGTATGCGACAGTGCAGGGATTCGGATTTTTTCCCAAAGAGTGGAGTCTGGCTGCTTATGAATATATCGCTACGTCATGGCAGACTATTGGAAGAGCATATTTTATGACGATTCTGGTAACGGTGACCGGGACAGCAATCAGTCTTATGGTGACTTCTATGTTCGCCTATGCTCTTGCGGATAAGGAACTTCCGGGAGGTAAAATACTGAACTTTTTATGTGTATTTACCATGTTGTTCGGGGGTGGAATTGTATCAGCTTATTATTGCTGGAATCAGATTTTTCAGGTGAGAGATACCATTCTTGCCCTGATTTTACCTGGTTTACTTATGAGCGGATTCAACGTAATCTTGGTTAAAAATTATTTCATGTTCAGTATTCCGGAATCGCTAAAAGAGGCTGCCAGAATTGACGGCGCCGGAGAGATTAAGATTTACACCGGGATAGTGCTGCCCCTGTCGCGCCCCATTCTTGCTACAATCGGAATGATGACGGCGCTGGCATACTGGAATGACTGGACGAATGGCCTGTATTATCTGACCTTGCGGGAGGGGAGCAAATACTATACGATACAGCTCCTTTTGAATCAGATTAGTGAAAACATTAATTATCTGACCAAGAATGCATCCCAGCTTGCCGGAGCCAATGTGGGAATGCTTCCATCCACCACTGTTCGTATGGCAATAGCCGTTGTAGGTATATTGCCGATTATGATTGCGTATCCGTTTTTTCAAAAATATTTTGTTAAGGGGATTATGCTGGGAGCTGTAAAGGAGTAAGTGCATAGGATGAAAAATATCATTGAAGTTTTATCAGATCAAAGCAGAAACGATTATATTTTTCCTTTTCTATGGATTCATGGAGAGGAAGAAAAGGTATTAAGGGAATACATTCGGGCTGTTTATGACTCCAATATCCGTTCTCTTTGTATAGAGAGCCGTCCCCATCCGGATTTTTGCGGTCCGGGCTGGTGGAGGGACATGGATATTATTCTGGAAGAAGCAAGGCAGCGGGATATGAAGGTATGGATATTAGATGACAGTCATTTTCCGACCGGGTATGCCAATGGTGCCATGAAGAATGCTTCTGTCCAGTTATATCGCCAGAGTGTATATTGTAAGCAAATCGATTTAGACAGTGATGTAGGGCTGTTTACCTGCGGGCTGGGGAAAGAAATTATGGAGATACCGATGAGTCCCCTTGAAAAAATATTAAGAGAATCAGGTAAATGGAAAGAACCGGAATATGTATTTGATGATGACAGAATTTTATCTGTAAAGGCAGCCAGAAGGATAAAAGGGGACAGAGTCAGCCAGATTATAGATGTGCCTTATGATGATTTGGAGAAAAAAATTGAGTGGAGAGTGCCGCAAGGCAGTTGGAGGATCTATATTAGTATTTTGACCAGGAATGCAGGGTACCGGAGAAATTACATTAATATGATGGACACTGCTTCCTGCCGGCTGCTGCTTGATGCGGTTTACGAGCCTCATTATGAACATTATGCAGCATACTTTGGCAGTACGATTGCAGGCTTTTTCTCAGATGAGCCGGAGCTTGGAAATGGCGGGGTGCTTCGTTTTGGAAATATACTGGGCAAGGACGTGGATTTACCATGGAGCCGGGAACTGGAGAAGGCATTAAAAAAGAAACTGGGTGAGGATTTCTCCTGGGTTCGTCTCCTTTGGGAAGAACAGGACGATGAGGAGCTTACAGCCAGAGTAAGGTATGCCTATATGGACCAGGTGACAAGACTGGTTGAAAAAGATTTTTCCAGACAGGTAGGGGATTGGTGCCGGTCACATGGAGTAGAATATATTGGACATGTAATAGAGGATGACAATCAGCATGCCAGAACAGGTTCCAGCCTGGGGCATTATTTTCGTGGGCTGGCAGGACAGGATATGGCGGGGATTGATGATATTGGAGGACAGGTGTTCCCACAGGGGGAGGATGTGATAAGGGAAGATACCCTGGTTCCAAGGGATGGAGAATTTTATCACTTTGTGCTGGGTAAATTAGGAGCTTCCCACGGTGCCATTGACCCTTTAAAAAAAGGAAGAGCTATGTGCGAGATCTTTGGTGCTTATGGTTGGAGAGAAGGAGTGAGACTTGAAAAATATCTGGCGGATCATTTTATGGTTCGTGGGATTAATCGGTTTGTACCCCATGCTTTTTCTGCAAAAGAGTATCCGGACGGTGATGCGCCGCCACATTTTTATGCAGGAGGACATGATCCGCTATTCAGGCATTTTGGAGCGCTGATGAATTATATGCAGCGTATCTGCAGTCTGATAGATGGTGGACAAAGCAGGACTGATGCGGCAATTCTTTATCATGCAGAGGCGGAATGGACCGGACGACGGATGCTCATGCAGAAACCAGCCAGAATTCTGGCGGAGAATCAGATAGACTTTCACTTTATTCCCATTGATGTGTTTACCGATATAAACGTGTATCATACTAGTTTTGATAAAGGGCTTAATGTAAACGGAAACTGTTACCGGATGTTGATCATACCTTATGCTCAGTTCATTCCTGAGGCATTGCAGACCGGGATAGAAAAAATAAAAGAGTCGGGATGCCATGTTGTTTTTCTGGAGGAATTGCCCCAGGGATTGTGTGACAGTGACAAATCCCTGTCCGAAGATGTTATAAACTGCCCGGCAGTGGCACTGAATAGCCTGGCCGATGCTGTTAAAAAGGAAGGGCTCAGGGAAATCCAATTACAGCCGCTATCTTCTTCCATTCGATGCCTGCATTACGCAGGGGATCGGGAAATTTATTATTTTGTGAATGAGGGTACGGAATGTTACAAAGGATGGGTATATCTGCCCGGCAACACCAGGTTTTGTGAGTATGATGCGTGGAACAATTGTATTTACACAGCCGAAGGGAGGGACGGAGAGAAAGTCGGAGAGGATGAAAACAAAGTGGAGCTGCATATAGAAAGCAGTCATTCCTGCATCTTGATAGCGTTATCTGATCAGACAATCCAGCCGGAACTTTATCATAACCGGGTACAAAGAGGCGGGACAGAGATTGAATTTTCCTCTGTATGGCAGTATTCCTTGTGTAAGGCCATAGAATATCCTGCATTTGGCGATAAAAATAATATTCTCCATCTTCATGACATCAGCAGGGAAGAATCCGGATTTTCAGGATTTATCTGTTATGAGAATCAATTTTTCTTTGAAAAGGCAGGACGTGTTGTATTAGAAATTACAGATGCATATGAGGGTGTAGAGGTATTTATTAATGGGACAGGAGCTGGGCTACAGATTGTACCGCCATTTCTGTTTGATATTACAGATTTGATTGTTACCGGAGAAAATACAATCAGAATTGAAGTGGCAACTACTTTAGAGAGAGAGCGGGCGGCGGCAGATGACGAGCAGTTTTTAACGAATGATCAAAATGGAAAGTACCGCCCGATTGGGATAACGGGTGACATCATATTATATTTACAGAACACAGGAGGAGAAAACAAATGAAAATAAAATTTCCTGACAATTTTTTATTTGGAGTGGCGACCAGTGCGGCACAGGTAGAAGGAGCAGCTCATGAAGATGGAAGAGGACTTTCCATCTGGGATGCTTTTTCAAAGATCCCGAGTAATATCACAGACGGATCGGGACCGGAGAGAGCATGTGATATGTATCACCGGTATGAGAAAGATTTAGACCTGGCTCGTGAGATGAATTTGGATACCTTTCGTTTTTCTTTTTCCTGGTCCAGGATTCTGCCGGAAGGAAAAGGGAGGATCAACCAGAAGGGGCTGGATTATTATAAACGTTTTATTGATGCGATGTGGAAGCGGAATATTATTCCCAGTGCAACCGTATATCATTGGGATCTTCCATACGAACTGGAGCGGGACGGTGGCTGGCTAAACCGGGATATTGTGGATTGGTATGGGGAATATGCTTCTTTGCTTTTTCGGGAATTCGGGAATTCGGTGCCGCAGTGGGCAACATTCAATGAGCCGATTGCTGTCTATGTGGGGTATGCATTAGGTGGATTTGCCCCGGGATATCGAGTAGAGAAATCAGGCAGACAGGCAAATCATAACTTACTCCTGGCACACGGGGAAGGAGTAAAACGTTTTCGCCAGGAACATTTGAAAGAGAGCAAAGTGGGAATTGTGGTAGATGTCTGGCAGCATTATCCGCTGCGTCCGGATCATGAACAGGACTGTATGAAAGCGCAGCTGGAAAATGAGAAAACATTTCATTCTTATTTAAGCCCTGTATTTAAAGGATGTTATCGAAAAGAACTTATGGAATATATGGAAAAAAATAACTGTATGCCTGAGATAAAAGACGGGGATATGGAAAAGATAGCTCAGCCTATGGACTTTTTTGGTCTGAATTGTTATAACCGGGTGCTGGACTGTGCCGATCCTCTTCTTGTGCCGGATAAGAAAAAAAACGGCGGCGGCAATTACCTGGATAATGGAACGGAGTATTACCCCAGGGCTGTCTATGAAGCGGTAAAAATGCTGCAGAGAGAATATCAGGTGGAAGTTCCCATTTTTATCACGGAAAATGGTACTTATGGCTGCAATGAACAGATACAGCCGGATAATCAGATACATGATGAACAGCGTATAAAATATCTGAAAGGATTTCTGTATTGGATTTCTAAGGCCATGGAAGAGGGGGCCGATATCAGAGGATATTATGTCTGGTCCTTACTGGACAACTGGGAGTGGAGTGCTGGATATGAACCCAGGTATGGACTGGTCCATGTTGACTATGAGACACAGCAGAGAATCCAAAAGGACAGTGCAAAATGGTATACAGGGATAGCTGGCACCAAAGAATTGGTGATAGTCTTATAACGGGCTTACAGGATGGAAGATACAAGGTCCGCATGAAGGAAACAAAGTGAAGTGGTGCTTATGTACTGATAAACCAGGGTTTACCGGAAATATGGATAGAAGGAAAGGATAGCAGGTAAGAATATGTTGTATCAAAAAAATGAACAGCCTTTTTCAGCAGCATTATTTGAAAATCCCACCAGTGAGTACCGGGGCACGCCTTTTTGGGCATGGAACTGCCGGCTGGAGAAAAAAGAACTGCTTTGGCAGATAGAACAGCTTGAAAAAATGGGATTTGGAGGCGCCCATATACATGTACGTACGGGAATGGAAACCACTTATCTGAGTGATGAGTTTATCGATCTTGTAAAATCATGTGCGGAGCGTATGCAGTCACGCGGGATGCTGACCTGGCTGTATGATGAGGACCGCTGGCCATCCGGAGCAGCAGGAGGATATGTGACCCGTAATGAGTCATACCGTTCCAGGCACCTCTTACTGACCAGACACCCCTATGGAGAGATGGAAAATGTAAATGAGGCGGTCTCAAGCGCAGCTTCTGGCCGTACGGGAAATGGAAGTCTGATTGCCTGCTATGATATCGCACTGAATGCGGAGGGAATGTTACTTCAGTACAGACGGATGGGAGCGGAAGAACAGGCAGAAGGCATAAAGCTATATGCCTATGAAGAAATCGCGGCTGAATCCCCCTGGTTTAACCACCAGACTTATATCGATACTTTGAATCCCAAGGCTGTTGCAGAGTTTATCAGAATTACATATGAGCGGTATTATGACGCTGTGGGGGCAGAGTTTGGCAGCACCATCCCCGCTATATTTACGGATGAACCGCAGTTTCCTCATAAAGTCACCTTAGAATTTAATCATACCGATAAAGATGTGATACTGCCCTGGACCGGAGATTTTCCGGATTCATATAAGACAGCTTATCCGGGAGAGGAAATTCTGGACTGCCTGCCAGAACTGCTGTGGGAGCTTCCGGGAGAACAGGTGTCGGTCATACGTTACCATTATCACGATCATATTGCGGAGCGGTTTGCATCTGCGTTTGCCGATCAATGTGGGAAATGGTGCAGGGAACATGGCCTGATGCTGACCGGACATATGATGGAAGAACCTACCCTGAAAAGCCAGACGGCTGCGCTGGGGGAAGCTATGCGCTCCTACCGTTCTTTTCAACTGCCTGGAGTGGATATACTGGATGATTCCAGGGAGTTTACCACAGTGAAGCAGGCACAGTCAGCAGCCAGGCAATTTGGATGTCCGGGCGTTGCAAGTGAACTGTATGGTGTAACAAACTGGGATTTTGATTTAAGGGGACATAAACTGCAGGGAGACTGGCAGGCAGCTCTGGGAGTGACGGTACGTGTGCCCCACCTTTCCTGGGTGTCCATGAAGGGAGAAGCTAAGCGTGATTATCCGGCTACTTTTAATTACCAGGCACCCTGGTACGATCAGTATTCCTATGTAGAAAATCATTTTGCCAGGGTTAATACGGCTATGACCCGTGGGAAAGCAGTATGCCATATCGGAGTGATTCATCCCATTGAAAGCTATTGGCTGCATTGGGGAAGCAATGAATCTACGCAGCTGATGCGCAGCCAGATGGATGAAAATTTTCAAAATCTAACCAAGTGGCTGTTAGAAGGACTGCTTGATTTTGACTATATCTGCGAATCACTTTTGCCGGAACAGTGTAAGGTGGAAGATATTAAGAAGAAGAGATTTCCTGTAGGTAAAATGGAATATAAGGTTTTGGTAGTGCCTCCTGTTGAAACTCTGCGGTCTACAACGTTAGCCAGGCTTGAGGCATTTCAAAAAATGGGTGGCAGAATTCTGTTTTTTGGAGAGGCGCCTGCTTTGTGTGATGGATATCCAAGTGGCAGAGGGCGGCAGATATGGGAAAAATCTGAACGGGTAATGTTTTATTCAGGAATGGTTCAGGAAAGCCTGAAAGAAGTACGAAATGTAGAAATCCGGGACAGCCATGGTGAAATGATGCGGCATTTTATCTGTCAGCTGCGTGAAGATGGCAACGATCTTTGGTTATTTATCGCACATAGCGATAAACCGGTTAATCAGGATATTTCTCAAATAAAGGATACAGAATACCTGATTCGTGTGAAGGGAAATTACCAGGTGACCATTATGGACACTATGAATGGTAAGGCAGAGCAGATCTGTTCTGTATGTGAAAATGGTTGGACATTAATAAAGCAGCAATTTTTTGAGCATGACAGCCTTCTTCTTCGGCTGGCAAAGTCCAAAGAGCAAAATCGGGTAATAGCGGAGGAAACGGAAGAAGAAGAATTTATAAGAGATTTCCGGTATTTAAAACCAGTACCGGTTACGTTTGAGGAGCCCAATGTATTAATGTTGGACATTGCAGAAGCGGCGCTTGATGATGAGCCGTATCGGCAGCCGGAAGAAATACTCAGGCTTGATAACAAGTTCAGAAAAGAACTGGGCTGGGATCTGCGGGGAGAGGCGGTGGCACAGCCATGGGTGGAAGAAGACGCATCTACACCACATACGCTCCGCCTTCGATATACGATTCAAAGTCAGAAAGATATGGAAGGCCTTATGCTGGCTTTAGAAAATGATGAAAACGCCACTGTTCTTTTAAATGGGCAGCCGGCCGAAAAGGAAATGGGATGGTATGTGGACAAATGTATGCATACCGTAAAACTCCCGGGAATTTTGAAGGGAGAAAACATTTTAGAATTGTTTATGCCATATGGAAAAAAAGCTGATGCAGAAGCCTGCTTCTTATTGGGGAACTTTGGCGTACAGGTCTTGGGCTGCTGCTGTGTGCTTACCGAACCGGTAACAGAGCTTACATTTGGGGACATTACTCGTCAGGGACTGCCTTTTTATGGCGGTAATTTAACTTATCATCTGGAAGCGGAAACGACTGGTAATAAGCTGGAGATCGAAGCCAGTTACTACAGAGGCCACCTAATCAAAGTATATGTGGATGGAGAGGAGCAGGGAAACATTGCATTTTCTCCCTATCGGATCTGTATAAATAATTTGAAGCCGGGGCGGCATAAAATTGATCTGAAATATTATGGAAGCCGTGTGAATACATTTGGACAGCTGCACCGCAATGACAGAAGCAATTCCTGGAGTGGTCCGAATTCCTGGAGGACTGACGGGGCGGCATGGACCTGGGAGTACCGTTTTTGGAAACAGGGGATATTAAAATCCCCTGAAATTAAGGATCTTATGCTAAAACGGTCCCAATAGTTAACAGTGCAGATCCCTGCGCTGATGAAGTATAAAGGAAGCGGAAATGCACAGGAGAGCCACTATGGCACAGACCAGTATATACTGCTGCGAAAGCCCCTGTGTAAGAACTTCCTTTCCATCAAAATATTTAAAAGGTGTGAGATAACCCAGCCATTCAATTTTTTCACTGAAATCAGCAGCAATGGACATCAAAAATGTAACCAGCACAAGGCCCATAGAGATATTGCTGGCTGTTTTCATTCGGACACAAAGCATGGACATGAGTAAACCAAATCCAAAGAAAACAAGCTGGATGAAGAATAATCCGATCATCATTGGCAGAAAATCCGATACAATATTGTCATCAAAAATAATCTTCACACTTACAACGGCGATGAGAAAGGAAACAGCATTCAGTAAAAACAGCTGGCAGAGTGCACTGCAGAGCTTATCAGCCAGGATGGTATTTCTGGAACGTGACTTAACATACAGAAATTCAAATGTCTTATCCCGTTCTTCTTTTCCGAAGATGGAGACACCCAGGGAAGCTGCATGGAATGCGGCGATCAGAGCGATATAAGTAAATACGATTGCAAAAACTCCGATAGCGGTTGAATAATCCACCACGCCTACTCCGAAGACTGTCTGGACGCTTTTGGGAAGCTGCTCCAAAAGCTCATTCACACCGGCATCGCTTTGTCCCACCATGGAGGTTGTCTTACCGGCGCTTGCTATAATCAGAAAAATGATCCCGATGCACCAGAAAGAAAAAGTTTTTATATTAGATTTACATTCACGAATAAATAGATTCATAATAAATGGTCTCCTTCCCAGAGAGTAATTGAAAATGGAGTGTCAAAGCATTCAGACACGCTTTAAGCACTGTGAATATCTTTTGTCTGGTAACGCCAGAAGCCTAGCAGTGTAAGTAAAATAACAGCCACGATCAGACAGATCAGCAAAGGATAGTCATACTTCTGATTTAATGTAATGTAAGAGGGATTGATGTAGCTCATTGGAGAGATAAAATCCAGTGCCCTTTCATCAAACATATTTGCTAACATCTGGAGCCCAAAGCAAAGTGCGCCAACTCCGATTCCAATAAAGACAGGAGCTTTAGCCTTTTTCAAAAAACAACCGATACAGAATCCCAGTGCGGTAAATAAAAGTCCGGTCAGTATCACAGCAAAAGAGAGCAGATAGAATATCTTATGGTTAAATGCACCGCCATATTGGTTTGCAAAAATGAAACTCACACCAAAATATATAAATCCGGATATAATAATACAGAGCACAACTGCCAGATATTTATTTGCCAATATACGGATCCGGCTTACGGGTTTGGTAAATAAAAAATCACAGGTTTTGCGTGCACTTTCTTTGCCAATCACCTGGATTCCGGAAATCAAACCCTGAATGGAAGAACAGAGGATCACATACACCAGCACAAAGCTGTAGAAACCGTGAAAACTGCCAAGACCGTCAGGTCCCAGACCAAGAGCCTTTAATACTTCGGGAGGATATTGTTCCATTAGTTTATTAACTGCTTCCATATCCCCGGTAAAAGAAGGATACAGGCAGATAAAGAATATGCCAGCGCAGCTTAATGACAATGCCCATATAAGTGCGGGCTTAAGATTCCACTTAAATTCCTGAATAAATATGTTCATAGAAATCCCCCTCCTAATTATAGTAATGCATAAAGATCTCTTCCAGATCCGGTTCCTGAACGCTTAGATCCTGCAGGGAGAGTTCGCCTAACAGATGCGTCATCCGGTTAACATTACCACGATAAATAAAGGATGCATGGAGTTTTTCTATTTTCAGGTTAGACAGGCCCTTTATTTGAAATACATCCGGATTAAGTGCTTCTTTGGATTCCAGTTCTATCTTTTTATAACTGTCTTCTTTTAAGGATGACATGGTATCTAGTTTAATCAGTTTTCCTTCTTTTATAAAGCCCACACGGTCACATATTTTCTGAACCTCTGACAGGATATGGGAGGAAAAGAAAACGGTGGCACCATTACGGTTTTCCTCCTGGATCAGATCAAAGAATTTCTTCTGCATCAATGGGTCCAGCCCACTGGTAGGTTCATCCAGAATAATTAATTTAGGACTATGTAACAATCCCTGTACAATACCGACTTTCTTGCGGTTTCCAAAGGACAGGTCCTCGATCTTGCGTCCGGTATCCAATTCCAGAACATCACATAATTCCCTTATCTTTTTCTTACAGTCCTTTTTATAAAAGGAAGCAGAGTAATTAAGCAGGTCTTTTACCTTCATATTGTCATAATAAAACACCTCGCTGGGCAGGTATCCTACTTCTTTTGCAATTTCGCTGGCATTTTTGATGCAGTCGGCGCCAAAGATGGAAGCAGAACCGCTGGTTGGATAAATCAGCGACAGAAGACATCGGATCGTGGTGGACTTTCCGGCACCGTTAGGACCAATAAATCCAAAGATTTCACCCTCCTGTATAGAAAGGGTAATATCCTCGATACCGCGGTGTTTGCCGTAAGTCTTTGTCAGTTTATTGATTTCAATAATGTTCTTCGTCATAAGAACTCCTCCTTATAGGATACCTTTTTTAATAAATCGGACCAGATAGTGTAATGATTCATCAGTTCCGGTATCAGTACAGTTTCCGAAACCCGTTCTTTTTCATACATATAGCCCTCCGTCATCCAGATTAACATGTGGTAAATCTCTTTTGGGTCAATCTCTTCTTTAAACCTACCCAGATCAATATTTTTTAAATATTTCTCAAAAGAAGTATCAATCTGCGACTGCATTTTATCCTGTACTTCGCCGGAGACAGTTTCATTTTGGGAATAATAAGTCTTAATAAAAAAATTCATAATATGAGGTGTTTTTGCCAGGATAACTGCCTTCTTTTGGGCCATGTAATGAAGCAATTCAAAAAAATCGGTGATATCTTCAAAATGCATATCCATAATATAATTTTTTACAAGAGAAACGGTATATTCCAGCAAATACAGATAAAAACTTTTCTTATTGTGAAAATAGTGGAAGAGCAGCCCTTTGGAGATACCGGCTTTTCTGGCAATTTCATCTGTTGAAGCCCGTTTGTATTCGTGATTGGAAAACACTTCAATTCCGGCGTTGATAATACGCTGCTGTTTTTCTTCCGGCAGGCGAAAAAACATTTCATTCATGGGAAACCTCCTCCTTTAAATAGTTAAAATATTTGAAATATGGGTACCACAGTGTATTTTTTTGCTTTATTTGATTGACTGTGCAGGATTGACTAGACTGGTTAATCCTAATTATATGCTATTGACTATTTTTTACAAGGGGGCAGGGACATTAAATTTGCATAAAAAAGTTACTCCAACTAATATATAAAAGTTACTCCCGTTCATGGTATGATTTGGTCATGAAAAAGAAACCTGCAGGGACCAAGAATAAAACCAAAGCAATAAAATAAAGCAATAAAATATAGTAATAAAATAAAGCAATAAAATATAGCAATAAACAAAGCAATAAAATATAGCAATAAAATAATGAATTAAATAATGCAATAAAATATTGCAAAAATAATGCAATATGAAAATGTAATAAGGTAATGCAATAAGATAATGGAATCAGAAAACCAGGAGGGAATACATGAAGAAAAAGTTAGTTAGTATTTTAATGGCAGCGGCAATGGTATTATCAATGACAGCATGTGGCGGCGGCAGCAGTTCTGCCGAAGGAACAAAATCAACGGAAGCTACAAATGCAGCAAAGAGCTCAAAATCAACGGAAGACACAAAAGCTGAAACCAAGGAGAGCGGTGAAACAGCAAAGAACTCTGGGGATGTTAAAGACAGCGAAGAAACCCGGAAAGAGGCTGAGGACGGAGAGCCTGTAACCCTGTCACTTATGGTGACAACCAGACCCACTACGGATAACAAGGATTTTTATCTGGACTGGCTTCCGGAGCTGGTGAAGGAGAAGTATCCGAATATTAATGTAGAAGTAGAACAGCTTCCCACAGATCAGTACAAACAGACAGTCCGGTTAAAGTTTGCCAGCGGGCAGGGGCCTGATATCTTTACCTGGTGGGCAGGGCTGCAGGCTAAGGATCTGGTGGATGCAGGTTATGTAAAAGATCTGTCCGGATTCTCCCAGTTGGGTAAGTTTAAAAAAGAAATTGCCGACTCTTATATGTTTGATGGCAAAAACTACGGGATACCGTTAGGCTCCAGTTTTTTGACCACCTGGTATAACAAAGCAGCATTTGAAAAGGCTGGTATCAGCCAGATGCCGGAAAATTGGGATCAGTTCCTGGAGTGCTGTGAAAAACTGAAAGCAGCGGGCTATACTCCGATTACCATGGGAGATAAGCAGTCCTTTGTTGTACAGTTTGGCGTGTACCAGATCGGTGCCTCTCAGATTTATGCAGATAATATGGACTTTGACAGCCAGTTATTCACCGGTGAAACTAAGTTTACGGATGACTGCTGGGTAAATACCATCGACAAATATAAAACTTTATATGACAAAGGGTATATCATCGAAAATTCACTTGGACTGTCCCAGGAACAAAGCCGTCAGGCATTCTTAGATGGCAGGGCAGCCATGATATTTGACGGAAGTTTCGGATACGATGCGTTGAATAAAAATGGGGCAGAGGAATTCGATAAAGGGATGTTCTGTATTCCGTCCAATGATGAAGGAAAAGATTTTGTATATAATCTGACTCCATCCAATGGTGTTTTTGCCAGCGCAAACTCCGCAAACCAGGAAGCAATTGATCAGGTTCTGGAGTACTGGTTTACAGAAGGTACTCCGCTGTTTGAAAAATGGGTAGAAACCAGTTCCGATATTTCCTGTTATGAAGGGATTGAGGATTCCAGACCGCTGGTAAAAGAGTATCTGGAGAAATATAAAGAGGACCCGAGTATCTACAACCTGAACAATGCATGGCCGGAAGGTGTCAGCGATATGATGTGCACAAAATTCCAGGAAGTAATTGCGGGAAATGCATCTGCAGAAGATGTCTGCCAGGCGATGCAGGACAAATTTGATGAGCTGAATGGAAACTAACCCCCTTTGAAACACGCTCTGGGCATTTACAAATCTGATCTTCATTTTTGTAAGTGCCCTGTTTTATAACATGAGGTTGAATTTAAAATCTGGAGAGGAAAGCGGTATGTTTGATAAAAAAAAGAGAAACGTGCTATTGCTGTTTATCGTTCCGGCATTGCTGATGTATGTCACATTCTGGATACTGCCCGTTTTGATGTCCTTTTTCTATGGCGTCACAAACTGGAGCGGAATGGGTGAGTATAAATTTATAGGACTGAATAACTTTAAGTACCTGTTAAAAGACGGGACAATGTTCAACTCTATGAAGAATACTGTAATATATGCCGTATTTGTAGTTACATATGGAAATATCCAGGCGCTTACGCTGGCGTTAATATTAAATAAGAAGTTAAAGGCAAAGGGATTTTTCCGAACGGTATTTTATCTGCCGGCGTTATTTAGCACCATTGTGGTAGCATTTTTGTGGAGCTATGTCTATGCTCCATATTATGGTATGATCTCAGAAATATTCAACAAACTGGGACTGGATATTGTGCCGAATCTGTTGGGGCAGAAAGGAACTTCCCTTTTGGCATCAGCCTTTGTGGAAACCTGGAAAACTTCCGGTACCATGACGATTATTTATCTTGCGGGATTACAGAATATCTCCGAAGAAGTTATTGAATCGGCAAAAATAGATGGATGTACGGGATGGCAGGCTATCCGTTTTGTCAAAATTCCAATGCTGTCCAATACGATTACGATTAATGTTATGCTTGGTCTGATTGGAGGCTTTAAATCGTTTGATTATGTATTTGCCCTTACGGGAGGGGGACCGGGTAATTCGTCCAGTACGTTAATGTATTCGATTTATAAAATGGCATTTGTGGAAAGCCAGTTTGGAAAAGCAGAGGCACTGGCTGCGGTTGCCTTCATATTTATCCTGATTATTTCCGTAATTGTACTTCGCATTATGAAACGAAAGGAGCTGGAAGCATAATGAAAAAGAACACAAAAAGTGAAATTTTATGGACGCTGGGAATCGCAGTCTTTTTCGTAATATTTTTATCGCCTCTGATTATTGCTTTATCGGGCTCCCTCAGGGAAGTAAAAGACAGTACCTCTTATCTGAATTTATTCCATAGTTTCAGTCTGGAAAGTTACGGGGTAGCCTTTGGAAAGATGAATTATTTCAGAGCACTTGGCAACAGTATACTGGTAACGGGAATCAGTGTACTTATTCTGGTGATTTTTTGTGCAATGGCAGGATATGCTATCGCAAGGCTGAAAGGAATGCTGGGAGGCTTTTTTCAGATTTTTTTCCTTGCAGGTATGATTGTATCCGCACAGATGTCCATTATACCAATGTACCGGATTGTAAATGCCCTGCATATGGGTAACACCATTGCTGCCCCAATTGCATTGTATGTAACTTCGGCTCTGCCGTTTTCCATTTTTTTGTATACAAATTTTATCAAGTCCGGTGTTCCCTATGTACTTGAGGAAGCAGCCAGAATTGACGGCGCCGGGACGGTATATACCTTTGTCAGAATTGTTGCACCCCTCACAAAACCCGCACTTACTTCTATCGTTATTACCCAGGGAGTGCCGATTTGGAACGATTTCTTCTTTGGTATGCTGTTTTTATCGGCACCGGAGAAAAAAACACTGCCGCTTACCATGCTGAATTTTATCGGTGACATGGAGAACGCCACCCAGTGGAATATGCTGTTTGCTGCCTGTTTTTTAAGTGCAATTCCAATTTTGATTATTTATATGTTCCTGCAGAGGTATTTCGTAAGCGGACTGACGGTGGGAGCTGTCAAAGGTTGAATTGTGTTTTGGCTGTTAATTGGGTAAAATATTTCTGGAGGTGGTGTAATGAAAATTTTAAAAAGCATTCGTTTTAAATTTTTAATTTGTCTTCTGGGAATATCAATTTTACCGATTCTGATATTGTTCGGGGTGATTCTGAAACACAATATGGAGTATTACAACAGCCAGATTTCAGTGGCAAGTGATAACGAAGTACAAAAAATGGTAACCGGTATTAACAGTACCTTTGTGAATCTGAATGATCTTATGACTTCATTGATTTTCAGTCAGTACGACAATGACAGCTGTATGCTGTCCATTTGTGAACAGGAAGGGGCTGGCAGAGAGCCCACGCCAATGGAGCGGCTTACCAACTACCGTAAATTTGAATATGTGAGCAGCAATCTTATTGGGAATAATACTTATGCCAGCGGGGTTTACCTGTTTACGGAAAGCGGTTATACATATTCGTTTGTAAAAAATAAAGAGTTTTATTTAGAAGAGGATTATCAAAATGCATCCTGGTATAAAAGTCTGTTGGACAGCAGGGAATTTCAGATTATTGAAACCTATCAGAGCAGGCACAGCAAGAGTCAGTCAATTCTTATGGCGAGGCGGTTTACAGATGTGAAGGGGAAACATACGGGGGTGCTGGCAGTAGTCTGCACGGATCAGATGTTTGATGCATTGGGAGAAAGCACGCTGCCCTGGGGAGAGAGCTTTTTGATGGATGCAGACGGGAAAACTATTCCCGCAAGCAGCGAGCCGGACAGGCGCGCTCCGGATGATATCCATCAGATTACGAAGAATAACAAAGGCATTATTTTTCGTAAGGATACCAATGATGCCTATATCTATGGCACGCTTGATATCAATGACTGGAAGATTGTATCGGAAGTATCCTTTGACAGCCAAAAACAGCTGTATACACAGAACATGGAATATTTGATACTTTTGATTATGGTCATCATTTTATTTGTCGTTATTCTGGGGTATTTGCTGGAGCGGATGTTTATCCGTCCGCTGGTGGAACTTTCAGGGAGCATGCATGAGACCCCGATTACAGATTTGACCTTTCATCATAATTATCAGGAAAGAAAAGATGAAATTGGATCACTATATCGGCATTTTGATAAAATGATAAAGAAAATCAACTGCCTGATTGAAGATACTTATGTTGCGGAGATTAAATTTCTGAAGTCCAGACTGCGGAATCTGATGTCACAGATTAACGCTCATTTTATATTTAATACATTGGAGAATATCAACTGTCTGGCGAAAATTGAAAAGAATAACCAGATTGCAGTAATGTCAAAATCCCTGGGCGATATGCTCCGGTACAGCATCGAATATGAATCAGATGAGGAGACACTGGCAACGGAGATATCTCATATCCGTGAATATCTCAATATACAGGAGATCCGGTTTGGAAGCCCTATTCTGCTTAAGATAGAAAGTTCAGAGGAAATACTGCAAAGTCCTGTTTTGAAATTTATGCTGCAGCCGGTGATTGAAAACTCTATCGAACATGGGCTTGCGGGCGAGGAACCGCCGTGGATTATTGTAGTGCGGGCTTATCGGCAGGATGGGAAGACCATCATAGCCGTACAGGACAACGGGATAGGGATGGAGGAAGATACCTTACGGGAAGTCCGCAGGAGAATCTACCATCCCGAGCATTTGGCTGAGGATGCAAGATATGCCAGCATCGGCCTGTCTAACATTTATAAAAGAATACAGCTGCTGTATGGGGAAGAGTATGGACTGGAGATTGAGAATCTGGCGGGAAGAGGTGTGGAAGTAAAGGTCTGCCTGCCATTTCATGCAGGAGAAGAGGTGGAACAGTAATGGAATACCGCTATATTATTGTGGATGATGAAGTTTTAATCCGGAAGGGATTAATCAGTAAGATTGATGAAATCACATCATTGAAAGCTCTTTGTGTGGGAGAAGCAGCAAATGGGGTGGAAGGCCTTCGCGTCATAGGGGAAACAAATCCGGATATTATTATTACTGATATGAAAATGAAAAAAATGGACGGCGTAGAATTTCTGGAACGAATCAGTGAGCGATTTCCGGAAAAGCCGATCATTGTAATCAGCGGATATAAAGCTTTTGATTACATGAATAAAGCAATCGAAAAAAGAGTGATTGGATACGTACTTAAGCCTTTTTCCCCGGAAGAAATTGAAAAGCAGTTACAAAAGGCAATTGAACAGATTGAGAATCAGAAGAACTTTTTCATTTTACAGGAAAAAGCAAAATCACTGGATCAGCGGAAAATAAAGGACATTCTGCTCAGCGCCATTTTAGAACCATGGAATGAGGCACTGGAGGAAGAACTGCGTCAGAAGGGATGGGGACTGGATCATTATTACCTGCTAATATCTGTTTATACAAAGGACAGGAAGATTGCTGAAAATGCAGAACAAATATGCCGGTCTTATTTAAGCGATATCAGGCATGAATTTCTGCTGAATGGATTTGGAAGCAGCAATGGATTTCTGCTGCTTAGCTGCAGGGAAGAAAAACTGGTTTCCAAAATGGAAGTAAAAGCAGGGCATATAGCCGGTCATATCATGAAAGATGCTGCCGGAAAGATTTTTATCTGTATCGCAAAAGGGAGAAAAGGGTTTGGTGAGCTTCATAAGAATTATGTGAAAAATGAAAAACTGGTCTGTAATATCAGACTGGAGGATCAGAAAAGGCTGTTTTATGAAAATGAAGAAGAGCGGGACGAGGTATACAACCAGGAGTATATCAAAGATGTCTTTTTGAAAATCAAATACCATCAGGAACAGGCAAGAGAGATCATGGAGGCATATTTTGATCAAATGGATACGAAAAGATACTCCCTGAAAGCGATTGGAAATGCGTGTGAAAGCATTGTTTCAATGGTAAACCAGTATGCGGTGGGAGTGGGTGTGGATACTGATGATATCATGAGTGTATTTTATAAACGATATCTTTACTGCGATGACCTGGGTAAGATGAAAAATGAAATATCAGGTTATATTACGCTGATCATAAATTCTATTCAATTGAAAAGCCCGGATCAGAATCAGCTGTTTCATTCCGTTCAGGCTTATATCCAAAGAAATTATCACCGTAAACTGACCCTTCAGATGATTTCTTCTGAATTTTTTGTAACACCAGCGTATTGCAGCAGCCTTTTAAAAGAAAAGCTGGATAAAAGCTTTAATGAGTATCTGGGAGAGATCAGGCTGGAAAAGGCAAAGCAGTTATTAAAGGAAACAGATTTAAGTGCAGACCGTATTTCGGATGAAATCGGCTATTCCAATCCAAAATACTTTTTTAAGGTATTTAAAAAATTAACAGGTTTAACACCTTTAGAATATCGGGTAAAGGAGAAGAAAAGGAATGCTTTATAAATTAAAAACAGAGGCGCTGAGCGGGGAGGAGTTTCAGAATCCCGGATGTGAATACCGCGGAGCACCGTTCTGGGCGTGGAACTGCAGGCTGGATCAGAAACAATTGTTAAAACAGATCTCTTATTTTAAAGAAATGGGGATGGGCGGATTCCATATTCACTGCCGTGTAGGTCTGGATACTGGATATATGGGCAGAGAATTCCTGGAGGATGTGAAAGCCTGCAAAGATGAGGCAAAAAGGCAGGATCTGCTGTGCTGGCTCTATGATGAGGACCGCTGGCCCTCCGGCAGTGCAGGGGGAATGGTCACCAGGGAGCAAGCTTACCGTTCCAGGTTTCTGGTATTCCAGCCGGAGAACTGGACGGACGCTGCAGAAGAGACACCTATGTCAGCGGCAAAAGCAGTGCGGAGTAATCATAACAAGTTACTTGCAAGATATGAGATTAAACTGGATCCGAAAGGATATTTAATAAGCGGACGGGTTCTAAAACCGGGAGAAGAAGGGGGAAATGTATGGACAGCCAGTTTGGAGATCTCAGGTGATACGCCGTGGTTTAATAATCAGGCTTATGTAAATACCCTGGATAAGAAGGCAATTGACCGGTTTATAGAATTGACCCATGAGGTATATTACAGAGAGCTGGGGAAAGATTTTGGGGGACAGATACCGGCTATATTTACGGATGAACCGCAGACCAGCCACAAGGAAGTACTGGATACACCCTTTACATATAAACCGGTAATTCTGCCGTTTACAGATGATTTTGAGGATACTTTTTATAAATGTTTTGGCATATCGGTTCTGGATCATCTTCCGGAACTGATCTGGGAACTGGGAGAACAGAAGGCATCTCAGGTACGGTATCTGTACCACTTACATGTGTGCCAGCGGTTTTCAGAAGCTTTTGGGGACAATGCTGGAACGTGGTGCAGCAGCCATGGCATTGCACTTACCGGTCATATGATGAATGAGTGGACACTTCATTCCCAGACAATGGCAGCTGGGGAAGTGATGCGTCCGATGAAAGAATTTGGACTTCCGGGAATTGACATGTTATGTGACAGGCGGGAACTGTCCACCGCAAAACAGGCGCAGAGCGTGGCACACCAGTATGGGCGGGAAGGCGTAATGAGTGAAATCTATGGTGTAACCGGTTGGGATTTTGATTTTAGAAATCACAAACTTGCGGGAGACTGGCAGGCAGCTCTTGGAGTAACGGTTCGGGTTCCGCATCTGACCTGGGCATCTATGGAAGGTGAGGGAAAACGGGATTATCCGGCAAGCATCGGTTACCAGTCACCATGGTATAAAGAATATTCCTATATTGAAAATCATTTTGCCAGGCTTGCAGCGGTGCTGACAAGAGGCATGCCAGGGGTACGCATCGGTGTGATACATCCGGTGGAATCCTACTGGATGTACTGGGGGAATCAGAAGCAGACTGCCGTCATCCGCCAGGAATTAGAGTATAATTTTTCAAATGTAATCGATTGGATGCTTTACGGGCTTCTGGACTTTGACTTTATTTCAGAAGCACTCTTAAGTGATGGATCAAAATCATTGCACGGCAGCAGGGAAAAGTTCTGCATGGGAGAAATGAACTATGAAGTGGTAATTGTCCCCGGATGTCACACACTGCGTTCCTCTACTGTGGATAAGTTAAAGGAATTCGCCGCACATGGTGGAAAAGTCATATTTATGGGAAATATCCCACGTTATGTAGATGCTGTGGAAAGTAATGCCGTAGTCCTCCTCTCACAACAATGTGAAAAGATCCAGTATTCATCATCCCAGCTGTTAGAAGCATTAAAACCCTGGAGAGATATTGATATCTGTGTGGAAAATACAGAGGGAAAAGACCCCACACGCATGGAGCACAGAGAAAACGGGCTACGGTCTGCAAATATGTTCTATCAGCTCAGAGAAGAGGAAGAGCGAAAATGGTTGTTTATCTGCCATGTAAACAAACCCCGAAATGAGCATATTACCCATATGGAAAAGTGGGAAATTTGGGTGAAAGGAATTTACAGCCCTGTGGTTTATGATACCTTAAGTGGTGAGATTTACGATATTCATGCTGATTATGCGGATCAAAAAACTAAAATAATATATTATGGGTCACAGCATGACAGTCTGTTGCTGGAGTTGAAAAAAGAAAAGCAGGAAGAAAAAAAGCAGCAAGATAAAAAGCAGCTAGAAAAGCCTAGCTTGTTCTATTCATGGGATAAAAGTGTGAGAGAAAAGAAAGATCTGCCCCAGCCGGATTCGTATCGCCTGACTGAGCCGAATGTATTTCTGCTGGATATGGCTGAATACGCATTTGATGATGGAGAATTCATGCCGGAGGAAGAAATCCTGCGCATTGACAATCTTTTCCGGAAAGAATTGGGTTATCCTCTTCGAATGGAGGCACTGGCACAGCCCTGGACGCAGAAAGAAGAAGAAATTCCCCGACATATTTTGAAATTAAGATTTACCATAGATTCAGAAACAGTAGTTGAATCGGCAGAAATTGCCATGGAACATCCGGAAAATGTGAGGATGGAGTGGAATGGTGAACCTATAAATGGAGCGGATTCCGGCTGGTTTGTAGATGAGTGCATCCGAAAGAGAAAGGTGGGACAGATAAAAAAAGGTAAGAACCAATTGGTAATACATATCCCGTTTCAGAAGAAGACAAACGTGGAATGGTGCTATCTACTGGGAAAATTTGGGGTGCAGGTATCAGGCAGAATGAAGAAGCTGATAAAAATGCCCGGCGAATTACATTATGGAAACTTTGTAAACCAGGGATTCCCTTTTTATGCCGGAAACATGGAGTATGAGGTATCTGTTTATAGTAAAGAGGGCAGGCTCTGTCTGGAGACATCCCATTACCGTGGAGCGCTGATTACGGTAGATCTGGATGGAAAGAGAGGCGGAACAATTGCACTGGCACCTTATATTCTGGATCTGGGCGAGGTAAATGAGGGATGGCATAGAATGACGATACGTCTGTACGGGAATCGTATTAATGCTTTTGGAGCGGTCCATAACGCAGATACACAGGAAGAGTGGTATGGACCGAATCTTTGGAGAACCACGGGAAATAAATGGAGTTATGAATATCAGCTAAAGGAAATGGGGATTTTAACTACCCCGCAGTATTGGATTGCAGAAAAGGAGACAAATGATGATGAAGAACTTTAAGGACGGAGTATATCCGGTAATGCTTACGCCATTTACGGAGAAAAATCAGGTTGATTATGAAGCATTGGGGAAATTAGTGGACTGGTATATAGATGCCGGGGCTGCGGGGCTGTTTGCAGTGTGCCAGTCCAGTGAGATGTTTTATCTATCGTTGGAAGAGCGGGCAGCCATTGCAGAATTTGTAGTCAAAAAGGCGGGTAAAAGAGCATCGGTAATAGCATCCGGGCATATCTCCGATTCTCTGGATGATCAGGCTGAGGAATTACAGGCAATTGCAGAAACAGGTGTGGATGCAGTAATTTTGTTAACAAACCGCTTAGCAGAGGAAACACAAAGCGATGAGATCTGGCTGGAAAATCTGAAATATCTGATGGAACGCCTGCCAAAAGATATGCCCCTTGGATTTTATGAGTGTCCTTATCCTTATAAAAGAATTATATCCCCGGAGTTATTAAAGTGGTGTGCAGAAACCGGACGTTTCTATTTTCTAAAAGACACCAGCTGCGATATTGAAAATATAAAGGAAAAATTAAAGGTGATTAAGGGAACAGAATTAAAACTGTTCAATGCCAATTCAGCAACTCTTTTGGAATCTCTGGAATTGGGCGCAAGCGGGTACAGCGGCGTAATGGCAAATTTCCATCCGGAAATTTACACCTGGCTCACCGGTCATTTCCGTGAACAGCCTGAAAAGGCAAGATTAAGGAATGATTTTCTTACCGTAGCTTCATTTATTGAATGCAAGGCATACCCGGTCAATGCCAAATATTATCAGATGCAGATTGGCAATTTTAATTCACTTCAAACGAGAACGAAAAGTCCGGATCTTTGTAATGATACCGGCAGAAAAGAAGTGGAACAACTGGACCGTCTGACAAAATGGTTTGAGAAAACATTATGAGAAAACATTATGAGAAAACATTATGAGAAAACAATATAAGTCCGGGACATTTTTTGATGCAGCACTTATTTGCATAGAGAATACCGGTAAAGGAGTAAATAATGAAAAAGGTGAAAAAGGTATTGGTAACTGCCACAAACTATTCCAGGTACTGTGCTCCCGGTAAAAAACTGCTGATGGACTATGGGTGTGAAGTCATTGAAAATCCATATCAAAGACCTTTACAGTTTGAAGAATTAAAAGATCTGACCGGAGATGCAGACGGCGTAATCGCAGGTGTAGAATCCTGGAATGAAGAATTATATAAATTGTCACCCAACTTAAAAGGAATTGCAAGATTCGGGGTAGGAGTAGATAATATTGATCTTAAAGGGGCAAGAGACCATGGAATCACTGTTACAAACTGTCCGGGAATGAATGCCCCGGCAGTAGCAGAACAGGCGGTTAGCCTGATGCTATGCCTGACCAGGCAGATTCCCTGTCTGTATAATGCAGTGAGAGAAGGCAGGTGGGACAGAACCATGTCTCATGAACTGCGCAGCCGTACGGTGGGGTTGTTGGGATTTGGTGCGATAGCCAGAAATGTGGCAAAGAGATTAATGGGATTTGAACCCAGAGTGATTGCGTATGATAAATACCCTGATTACAGACAGGCAGAGCAATACGGTGTAGAATTAGTCAGCATGGAAGAGGTGCTAAGAAACAGTGATATTATTTCCATGCATTTGCCGGCAAATGAAGAAACCAGGCATATCATTAACGAAAAAACTATTTCCGAAATGAAAGACGGAGTTCTTCTGGTAAACACCGCAAGAGGAAGCCTGGTGGACGAGGCAGCACTGGCAGAAGCTCTGCAGTCAGGTAAGGCCGGGGGGATGGGGACGGACGTGTTTGAACAGGAACCGGCGGATCTTACGAATCCGTTGTTTTCCTTCCCGCAATACATAGCCACACCTCATACATCAGCGGAAACGTTTGAGAATTGTGAAGAAACTTCTTTGGTGACTGCGAAGGCACTGATTGATATATTTGAGGGCAGAGTGCCGGAAAATAAGTTGAATTAAATATTAAAAATGTTAAAAAAATTAACAAAAAATGAATTTAAATTGACTTCGTGGATAATATAATATATAATGTTATATAACGAGGTGATATTATGGAAGAAAATATAGTAAGACTGATTCATTTAGAAATTAATAATATAAAGAATGTTAACCATGGAAATATTGATTTAGTTTCAAAGGATACAGACAAAAGAGGTGGGAGCGTATTAGGCATTTATGGTCAGAATGGTTCAGGAAAGACTGTAGTGGTTGATGTAATGCTTCTTTTGAAATGTTTGATTAGCGGTAAAATGATACCGTCCCATTTTTATCAGTATATAAGATATCAAAGTGAAACAGCTTCTGTTAAATATTGTTTTCTGATTAAGAAAAACTCCGAAAGATTTTATGTTGAATATGAAATAGAGTTATTAAAAACAGATGATAAACAATTTGTTCTCAATATGGAAAAATTAAGTTCAAAAATTTATATTAATGAAAAAAGAACAAAGCTTACCCCGGTATTCGAATATCATAGAGATAGAAAAGAGTTATTTAGTCCTCTGAAATATTCACAATCTTTATCTAAAAATATAGATGCTATGGTAGCATTAGGGGTTGCGCGGCAACTGTCAGAGAATTTTAATGAAGAAAAGCAGAGATCAGAGATAAGTTCCTTTTTATTTTCTAAAAAAGCTCAGGATATCTTTTCTGATATACATGGTGAAGGTGAAAAAATTTATCAGTATAGTAATATATTACAAAGATATGGGATTAAAGATTTAGCAGTCGTTGAAAATTCTCATTATGGATTATTAGCTTTGAATATTAATACTTTACCTATGAATATTGATTGGCCTAGCAGTATAAAAGGCAAAGCTATGAGTATAATGGTAAATTTAACAGGAATTAATATAGTGCCGAAAATAGTGTTTCCATACTTTGAAAAAACTATTGAGCAGATTAATATTGTAATGAAGTCCATGGTTTCAGAGATAACACTGGAAATATATAATGCATTTGATAAATTAATGGATGATGGACAGGATGGAGTACAATTCGAAATTATTACAATACGAAATGGTGCGAGGATACCATTGTTATTTGAGTCAGCGGGCATTAAAAAGATTATCTCTATTTGCAGTAACCTAATTGCATGTTATAACAAGGAAAGTTATTGCCTGGTTATAGACGAACTGGATTCTGGTATCTATGAGTACTTGTTGGGAGAATGTCTGGAGGCCATGCAGGAGAAGGCGAAGGGGCAATTAATATTTACTTCTCATAACTTAAGACCATTAGAAGTTTTAGATAATGATTCTTTAGTATTCACAACAGTAAATCCTGAAGAAAGGTATTTAAAGACATCATATATTAAAAATACACAAAATACAAGACTATCATATCTTAGGGCTATTAAATTAGGTGGACAGAAAGAAAAATTATATAATGTTACGAATATTTATGAAATAGAAATGGCAATGAGAAAGGCCGGAAGGGTAGGTGTAAATGAGTAAAAAGGTTATATTGCTGATGGTTGAAGGAATTACTGATGAAGATGCTCTTGCACTGGTTTTTTCGAAAATCGCAAAAGAACACGAGCTAGAATTTGATGTACTCAGAACAGATATAACAGCCAAAGATGATATAACAGTGAAGTATATCGATGAAATTATAAAGAAAGAAGTGGATTTATATTTTAAGAAAAATCCATTTATTGAAAAAGAAGATATACTTAAAATTGTACAGATTATTGATACAGATGGAGCTTTTATATCTAGTTCTCAAATAAAACAGTCAACAAATGACAAGACAGAATATTATGATAACTATATAGGTGCAAAAAATAAAGACCGGTTAATAAGAAGAAATATCAGTAAAAGGAAGATTGTGTATCATTTGTCTAGAATTTCAGAACTTCCGGATTCATTTCCATATGAAATTTATTATTTTTCAAGGAATCTGGAACATGTCCTTCATAACATATCGAAAGATTTGACAGATGATGAAAAAGAAGATTTAGCTTTTGAAATAGCAGATCAGTATAGTGAAAAACCTATGGAATTTTTGAGATTTCTCAAAGAAGGTGAGTTCGCCATAGGGGGGAGTTACGAAGAATCATGGGATTTTATAATGAAAAATGGTAATTCACTTAAACGATATTCTAATGTAGCTTTATTTTTTCAACGTTTAGGAATTGAGTTAGATGATGAATATGCAACGGAAGCGAATAAATAAAAAAGGCTGGCAGTCAGAATAATTCTGATTGCCAGTCATTTTTTATATGGAACATATGATGTATAGCTGGCACTTTTTTAATCTCCACCAAAACCTCCTCATCTATTAGAGTTGTACAAACCCCCGCGAGCGTTTATAATAAAATCATAATTTAATTCATATTCGTCAAGGAGGACATGCAGTTGAAATTCAACGATCTATCCATCAAGAAAAAGTTTTTTCTGATATTGCTGGTGTTTATTATCCTGCCTTTTTGCTGCATCAGTTTCTGGCTGTATAATATGATTACCAGCAGCTGGCTGCAAAAAGAGTATGAAAGCCAGTATAATCAATTATCGGTGGTATCAAAGGCAGCCGAAATCCAGCTTAAAGAATACGAAAGAATTATTGGCACCATCTATAATGATGAAGATATTTTAAAGAATCTAAATAAAAATCAGAAGATCCCGATTGATTACGTGGAGATTACGGAATTTCTGCGTAATCTGTTAAAGAGCGCAGACCATATTGACGGTGCCTACTTTTTCGCGGCGAACGGAGAGACCTATTTTCAGGATAGCTATTCAGGGGCATCCTATATTGACGTTTATCATTCTCATCCGGAATGGATGCAGAAAATAGATGAACTGGATGGGAGTCTTGGATGGATTTCCACGTTTCAGGTGAAGCCAAAGGGAAGCACTAAGGAGGAAATGAGTTATATATCCTGTGCCATGCTGGTAAAAGATATCAGTCATAACTGGGCGAAACGGGGAGAATTTATACTGAACATAAACATTGATTTATTTGAAGATTTATTTGAAAAGCTGGAAGTAAAAGATAAGTCCACATTATTGATAGCGGATGATATAGGGAATATCATCTGGAGTAACGATGCATCCTTAGATGAGTCCCTGGATAAAAGTGTGTTGTCCGATATCCTGAAATCGGAAGATAGTTATACGGAACAAAATTACAGGAATAAGCCTTACATAGTTGTAAAACAGGCGTCCGCTTATAATGACTGGAATTATATATCAATGATTAAAAAAGATGAGGTGCTGAAAACAAGGGAATGGGTTGTTTCCGTTGTTGCAGCACAGATTCTGTTAGTATTGCTGTTCTGTGTTTTCGGGGCTGTGGCAATACAGGTATATATTATCAAGCCGATACAGAAAATGGTGGTTGTGATGAATACGCCGGATCCGGATTTTATGAAGAATAAATTGTATATTGATCAGAAGGATGAGGTGGGAAGCCTGTATCGAAGCTTTAATGATATGAACAGCCGGATCTTAAATCTGATTGAGAAAAATAATGAGGCGAATAAAAAAGAAAAGGAATACCATATACAGGCACTGAATGCCCAGATTAATCCGCATTTTATGTATAATACACTGGATACTATTAATTGGATGGCAAAGGATTTAAAGGCAAAGGATATCAGTAAAATGATTACTTCTCTTTCCCGGATTTTAAGATATTCCATCAGTAAGAAAGAGGATATTGTAACTCTGGAGGAGGAAATAAACTGTATTAAAAATTATCTGAACATTTACGAAGAGCGTTATGAGAAGGCTTTTACTTCTGAGTTCCAGATCGATGCCGATATCCTGGAGTATAAAACCTTTAAAATGCTATTGCAGCCATTGGTAGAAAACAGCCTGACCCATGGATTTTCCCGTCAGATGAAAGGAGGACATATACAGATAATAGGGAAAAAAGAAGGGGAGGATGCTGTGCTTCGGATTATCGATAACGGAGCAGGGATGACCAGGGAAAGAATATTTTATGTCTTATCACAAGACAGTGACAGAATAGGACTTAGTAACATCAATCAAAGATTAAAACTGCTGTACGGGGAAAAATACGGTTTAATAATTGAAAGCACGCCGGAAGAAGGCACTGAGATTATCATACATTTTCCGCCAAAAGCAAAAGAGATGTAATATTGGGGGGGAACAGCAATGTTAAAAATACTGGTTGTTGATGATGAACCGAGAGTAAGGAGAGGGATCTCCAATCTGATACAGGAATACGATGATAAATATGAACTTGCAGGCTGCTGTGAATCTGCGGCAGAGGCTATTGAATTTTTTACCAGGGAAGTGCCGGATGTTGTGATCACCGATATTAAAATGCCTCATATGGATGGCTTGGAGCTGATTAATTATCTGAAGCACCGTTACCAGAATCTGGAGTTTGTGATTTTAAGCGGATACGGTGATTTTGAATATGCAAAGAAAGCACTGCAGTATCAGGTATATGATTTTTTGCTGAAGCCGGTAGAGGAAGAAGAATTCTATAAGGTACTGGATGCGATTGCGAAAAAGAGAACTGAGAAAAAGATGGAAAATCAGGAGAGTGCGGAGGATAATCATTTTTTTAATCTTTTGAAGACAAGTGCTAAGGAGGAGGAACTGCATTATTTAAATGTATTGGGATTTACCGAAAAAAAAGAACTTCACAGAGTTATGATTATTGAGACACAGTATGTTAATGCAGCGGCACTGAAATCAGTGGGCGGAATGAAGCGGCTGCTAAAACAGGAGATATATTCCGATCTTAAGGTTTATAACTGCTTTGATAAACAGTCCGTGCTGATCTGGAACCGGAAATGGGACCCTGAAGAATTTGCAAAGAAAACCGAGCTGCTTCTGCAGAATTATAACTGTAAAGTACTCGTAGGGGTCAGTGGGGAAGCGAGTGACTATTTGATGCTGAAAGAGCAGTATATGCAGGCATTGGTTGCATTAAAGAACTGCATTTACCAGCGGTTTCAGACCATTTTCACTTATGACAAAGACCGGATGAATCGGGAAATACGGTTTCCGGACGAGATTATGGGGAGAATGGTAAATGCGATGAAAAGCCTGAATGAAGAAGGGCTGTGTGCACATATTAAGGATCTGATGAGCGTTTATAAGGAAAGCAACTGCAGTATCCTGAGGCTTAAAAATCATATGATGTTCCTGGGTACTAATTTAGAGCGGTTGTGTGAATCCTTCGGCATAGATCCGGGATATAGTAAGAATATCCTGTCTTTCACCGCCAACATTGAAGAAATGAAAACTTTTTCTGAGCTGGAGGAGGTATTAAGCAGCAATATCGCTGAAATATCTGCAGGAATCCGCCAGATGAAAGAGTATAAAACAAAATCTTACCGGATGAACAATATTATGAAATATGTGGATGAAAATTTTACCCGGGATATTTCTTTGCAGGAAGTGGCAGAGTATGCAAACCTTTCGGTTGGGTATCTGAGTAATTATTTTAAGACCGAGGCAGGCATGAACTTTGTAGAGTATATTACATACCGAAGGATGGAGAGAGCAAAGGAGCTGCTGGTCAGCACCAATGATAAGGTCTACCATATTGCGGAACAGGTAGGATACACCAACTCCCAATATTTTACCACGTTATTTAAAAAACAGATCGGAGTAACACCGGCTGAATACCGGCAGTATTTATAGAGGATTTATAAAACAATAGTAGTGTGGGGGCAGAAGCAATGCGGCTTTTGTGCCCATATTTTTATGCTGATCTAGCACTGCTCCTAAGCCTATGACGTATGTGCAATTCCTCCACACCCCACCTTTGTGAGATTCAGTCTGCTTCCCAACAAAATACCTGAATAAAACAAATTTATAACAAATTCCACACAAAATATGAAAAAAACAAAAGGAATGTAAAATATTTAAAATAGTAATTAAAATTCAGAAAAGCTATAATACAAGTGTAAAGAGAAGCAGGGAACTGGAAAGACGTCGCCAGTCATTGCAGAATGCCGAGAAATAAGGAGGATTCAAATGAAGAAGAGAAGCAGGTTATTATGTGGTGCGTTGGCTTTGACAATGGTGGCAGGAATGCTGTCGGGATGTGGAAAAGGTATGGGAAAAGAGACGGGAAAAGAAACCGGGGATACACAATCAAAAACAACAGCGGCTGCCGGTGATACTAAATCAGCAGATGCTAAAGAGATTACATTCTGGATGTTCCAGGAAAATGCGGAATACGATTTCTTTAAGAAATACGTGGATTTGTATAATGAAGAAAACCCGGACGTACACGTTAAAATGGAACAGATCCCCTGGGAAGATTACAATGGTACAAAAATGGCAACGGCATTTGCCTCCGGCACAGGTCCGGATGTCTTTCTGGTAGCCCCTGGACTATTTTTGAAATACGCAAATTCCGATATTCTTGCACCATTAAATGATTACATCAAACCGGAAGTACTATCGGATTTCTCAGAATCATCCCTGGACGGAGTGAAAATAGGAGAGGATATTCTGGCTATTCCTTTTGAAATGGAGTTCTTGGGATTGTATTATGATAAAAAGGCTTTGGCAGAAGTAAATAAGGAGGCTCCCAAGACCTGGAATGAGATGTATGATGCGGCAAAAGCATTGACAACAGATACCAGATCGGGACTCACCTTTGAAACAGTGAAAGGAACCCATCAATTATTTGAATGGTATCCTTTCCTGTGGCAGACGGATAATGATGTGTTCAATGAAGAGAAAACAGCTGCAAAACTGAACCAGCCGGGAGTAATAGAGAATTTAGAACTGAAACGGAAAATGCTGGAGGAAGGCACTGCCAATCTGAAACCGAGCCGAAATAATACGGAAATCGGAATACTGGCTGATGGAGAAACGGCAATGCAGATAAACGGCTCCTGGGCAATTACGAAGCTGGAGCAGGAGTATGCGGATTATATTGATAATGTAGGTCTGGTTCCACTTCCGATTCCGGAAGGCGGTCATGCATCTACCGTTGCCGGCGGCTGGAAAGTATGTGCAAATGCCAATTCCAAATATCCCGAAGAGGCAGCCAGATTTGCCACATGGCTGTTTGCAGATGATGTATCCCATGGGGAGGAATGGTGTACTGAGGTGAAATTTGCCTACTCACCAAGAAAGTCAATTGTGGAAAACAACAGTGACATCTACCAGAAGGGACTGCGCTCTGTATTTACCAATGAAATCTTTGGAACGGAAAAGGCAGAGAAAAGGCTCCCGGCTGAAATATCAACTATTTTACAGGATCTGCTTCAGGCTGCATATTTTGATACCAGTACGGACATTACAGAGGAGGTTATTAAGGCAGAGGATAAGATCAATGAATTCCTCGCCAGTTATGACGGCGAATTATAATCTCTAAACGATTAGATCATTGAACTGATACAGCGTGATTAACGCTGTATCAGAATTACAGAAAAGAGGGGCGGCATGAAAAAACGTAAAATTAATAAAGGTGAAGCTCTGACGGCGTATGCTATGCTTTTACCGGATGTTCTGGGACTTTTGGTGTTTGTTTTTATTCCTATCCTGTATGCTTTTTATATCAGTCTGCACGATTGGACCGGATTATCCGCAATGACTTTTGCAGGGCTGAAAAATTATCAGAAACTGCTAAACGATGATTTGTTTTTAAAAAGTTTATGGGTAACCGTAAAATATACCTTAATGTATGTTCCGGCTGTATTTTGCTTAAGCCTCTTGGTTGCAAGCCTGTTAAACAGCCTGAACAAAAAGGTGCAGTCATTTTTTAGAACAGCATTTTTTGTTCCCTATGCAATTTCTACGGTTATTGCAGGTCTGATGTGGTCCTTTATGTATGATCCCATGAAAGGATTCTTAAACCAGATTATCAAATACTGCGGAGGTGAAAATCAAAAGTTTCTTGCTTCCACCACCCAGGCACTGCCTTCGGTAGTAGTGGTAGGCGTATGGCTGGTATTGGGATATAATGCTATTTTATTTCTGTCTGCCATGAAAGACATACCGGCAGAATATTATGAGGCGGCAGACATTGACGGAGCAGGCAGCATCCGCAAATTTTTTACAATCACGCTTCCATTGCTGAAAGATACTACCGTATTCGTAGTTGTAATGTGCGCAATTGCTTCCTTTCAGGCATTCGACCAGATTAAAGTCATGACGGCAGGAGGACCGGCAAATGCTACTACCACATCTGTTTTATACACTTACCGGCAGGCATTTGAAACTAACCAGATGGGATATTCTTCAGCTTTGGCATTTGTATTGTTCTTAGTAATTATGATATTTACCTTACTTCAAATGAAAATTTTAAAGGGCAGGGAAGATTAAGTTTTATGCCTGCGCAGGCAGGCGGATGGGAGATTATCATGAAAAAAAAGACCAGGCAGCAGATTATTCTTATTGTGATAGCTGCCATCATAGCGATTATTATTGTATTTCCGATATATTTTCTGGTTATCAGTTCGTTTAAACCATTGGGGGATATTTTCAATATGGATATCTTTCCGGATTTTTCCACATTATCCTTTGATAATTACAGGACGGTTTTTCAGGAAGAAAGCTTTGGCGGATACATTTACAATTCCTTTTTTGTGGCAACCATAGTAACCGTTGTGGCCCTTATCTTTCATGCAATGTCAGCATATGCACTGGCAAGGCTGAACTTCCTTGGGAAAAATGTCATTTTCACCTGGATACTAAGCACATTAATGATTCCGTTTTCTGTAATTATGATTCCGTTGTTTATTATTGTACAGAAAATGCATTTAATTAATAACCTTTGGGGAGTTATTATTCCTATGATTCCCAATGCCTATGGAATCTTTTTATTCCGGCAGTTCTTCCTGGGAATTCCCAAGGAACTGGAGGAAGCGGCAAAGATAGATGGGGCATCATACTTTGGAGTTTTTTGGCGGGTGGTTCTTCCACTGTCTAAGCCCATAGCGGTAACCCTGGCAATATCCTTTTTCCTGGCAAACTGGAACAATTATCTCTGGCCATTAATTATTGCACAGGACAGATCATTGTGGCTGGTACAGATAGCAATTGCCAATTTCAAGACTTCACAGTCCGTAGAATGGAATCTCGTTATGGCAGCTTCCTGCATCGCGGCACTGCCCATAATCATATTATTTTTTGTATTTCAGAGATATATTACAGACGGAATAAAAACTGCGGGCATTAAAGGATAACGGATAAAGGATAACGGATAAAGGATAACGGATAAATGATAAATGAAAAAGGTTAAATGAAAAAGGATGACTGCAATCAGATACCACTAAAATATTATAAAAGAAAGGAACGCCCAGGGAGATTATGGATCCGGACAGTATGGGCGGTATTGCAGAAAGTCTGCAATATAAGGTGAAATTATGAACTATTCCAACATACCATCATCACTAAATACATTAGCGATTAAAAGAGATACAAAGCGAAAGAGGGTTTCCAGTTATGATAAAAAGGGCGGCAATGATGACCGTGTTTATATCCAGCCGGGTAAAACTTTTACGATCTGTGACATTAAAGGTGCAGGCTGTATTAACCACATTTGGTTTACACTGGCAAATGACGGGTTTATCCAGGAAAAGTATAATCTAAGAAAACCGGTCCTTAAGTTCTACTGGGATAATGAAGAGGAACCAAGTGTATTGGCACCCATCGGGGATTTCTTTGGTATGGGTCATGCTATGTGCAAGAACTTTGTCAGCGCTCCCTTACAAATGAGTCCGGAAGACGGACGGGCATTTAACTGCTGGTTTCCGATGCCTTTTGCTGAACGTGCCCATCTCACCGTCGTAAATGAATGTGATACTACATTAATCTTATATTTTTATATTGATTATGAAGAGTACGAGGAACTACCGGAAGAAATGCTTCGCTTCCATGCATTGTGGAATCGGGAGTTGCCAACGAAGGGTGTGACAGAAGAGAATTTTGAGACCCACAGGGACTGGTGCTTTGAAGGGGCAAATTTAACGGGAGAAGACAATTATGTATTATTTGAAGCTTCCGGAAGAGGTCATTATGCAGGCTGTAATATTAACATTCATAATCTCAATTCTAATGGTCTTTGGGACTGGCCTGGTGAGGGCGATGATATGATCTTTATTGACGGGGAGCCATGGCCTCCAAGACTTCATGGAACCGGAACCGAAGACTATGTAAATATGGCATGGTGCCCCCGGCAGGAGTACAGCGCTCCCTATCATGGGTTAATACTGGGGGGAGAAGATAACTGGAAGGGGAAGATTTCCTATTACCGTTACCATATTCAGGATCCGATTATGTTTGAGCAGTCCATCAAAGTTACAATTGAGCATGGACATGACAATCACAGAAGCGATGACTGGTCAACGACTGCATATTGGTATCAGACAGAGCCGCATGCAGCCTTTGCCGAAATACTGCCTGTGGAGAAGCGGCTCCCTATAGAGGAAGAAGAGTTTAATTGGGAAGGAAAAATCTAACAAATAATTTTAAAACCTAAAACATACTATTATATTTAAAAAAAGCGCAGCATATTACAACTACAGGTTGTAGTGCTGTGCTTTTTCGTACCGATTTGCTGTTAACAACGCAACGCTGTACTGGCATGGACATTATGCTAAAAACCATGGATAAAAAGTTTCATGGAAAAGAAAACAAATTATTTTCTATGCTCTTTAGTGTAATGTCCATGTTCAAATGCGGACCTCGTATGATAGGATTGAATTATCAAAAAACGGGAGGAAACAAATATGAAACGGAAGAAATTAACAGCTCTATTATTAGCATCTGCAATGGCAGTGGTAACCTTTACAGGCTGCGGGGGTTCAAACAGCACCCAACAGGCGGACGATCAAAAGACTGCTTCGGAAGGCAGTGAGACAGAAAAAAATGATAGCCAGGTTGAGACATCAAAAGAATCAGGAAAGGAACAATCAGGTGACAAACAGTTTGAAGGTGTAACGCTTACCTTGCTGAACCGCTCATCCGCCACACCGAAAGGAGTACTGGATCAGGCATGTGCTGTTGCAGAAGAAAAATTCGGTTTTAAAATCGATATTGAACCCTGCGAGGAGGACAACGTGGTTAAGACCAGACTCGCTACCGGTGATTGTCCGGATCTGCTGATTTATAATACGGGAAGCCTGCTTTCTTCGCTCAATCCCGCAGAGTACTTTATTGATCTTACCAATACAGATATGGCGAAGACCTTCGATGATGCGTTTAGCCAGGCGGCAAGCGTGGATGGCGTGTTATATGGCATCCCCCAGTGCGACAGCATGGGAGCCGGAGTCTATTATAATAAAGAACTGTATAAACAATATAGTCTGGAAGTACCAAAGACCTGGGATGAGTTCCAGTCAAACCTGAAGACCTTGAAAGAGGCAGGAGTTACCGGAGTCGGAACGGCGCTGAAGGATGTAGTCTACGCCCAGCTTCCATTCCTGGCGGACAATTACCAGATCCTGCATGATGAGCCGGACTTTGCAAAGGAATTTACCGCAGGGAACATCAAATTTGCAGATTCCAAGGCAGGGCTCAGAACCTGGGAGAGATATGAGGAACTAGTTCCGTACTTTAACGAGGACTGTGCTTCTGTTACCATCGAAGAGATTGCAGAAAGAATATTCAGTAATGAATGCGGACACCTGATCAATTTCTCCAACCAGATTCCTACCTGGAGTGAGACTTATGGGGACGATATCAACAAACTGGGATTCTTCGCACTGCCGGGGGATACACAGGAGCAGACCGGACTGACCATCTGGCCTTCCAATGGTATTTATGGGAATAAAAACAGTGAAAATGTGGAAGCAATTCAGGCATTCTTGGATTGGTATGCATCTGATGAGGGAATGGATACCCTGACTTCCTTCTATACACCAGCCGGCGGCTTCCATACAGGATATGAGCCAAAAGGGGAGTCTCTGGACCTGATCAAAGAGGTACAGGCATATTATACGGAAGGAAATACAGCTCCGGCCCTTGAATACCTGACACCAATCAAGGGTGCAAACTGTCCGCAGATCTGCAGTGAGATCGGCAGTGGACAGACAACTGCCAAAGAAGCGGCAGAAGCCTATGACGAAGACTGCAAAAAGGCAGCTATGCAGCTTGGAATGTGGAATTAAATGTAAGAAAACGAGGTGGCTGTCCCAGTCGGCAGCACCTCTTTTTTTACCCTTGGATATCCCGTAATGCGCGTTCCGCTTTCAAACTACTTATTAAGACAGTATCGCAGGCAGGCCTGCGATATGCAGGAGGTATAAGGTTGAAAGAAAATTATGATTTGGAAAGGAAGCCACARTGTGATTCTTTCAACCTGTTTTATTGTGGCAGTATCGCAGGCAGGCCTGCGATATGCAGGGGGTATAAGGTTGAAAGAAAATTATGATTTGGAAAGGAAGCCACAGTGTGATTCTTTCAACCTGTTTTATTGTGGCAGTATTGCAGGCAGGCCTGCAATATGCAATGGGTATAAATATGAGTAAAAATAAAACATATTCGAATTGGTTTTTTGCTCCTGCGATGGTTATTTTCCTGGTCTTTTTTATTACACCTCTGGTCATGGGATTTTATTTCAGCCTGACGGTATGGGATTTTAACGGAGCAACTTTTGTGGGACTGGATAACTATAAGATGTTCTTCTCTGAGCGGTCACTGAACATCAGTATTAGAAATACACTGATCTATGCAGTTCTGACCTCTGCATTAAAAACAATACTTTCATTTTTTATCGCTATATTTCTTACCAGTGCCATTAGAACAAAAAATATGATCCGCTCCATTGTATTTTTCCCCAATCTGGTAAGTGCAATTGTAGTAGGAATTACGTTTTCCACTTTTATGAATTACTCCAAGGGATTGTTCAATAAAATTATCGGATTTTTCGGAATTGCCGGGGTTGACTGGCTTGGAGAACCTTCGGTAGCCCTCTACTCAGTTATCTGGACCGATGTTTGGAAAGGGCTATCCATCGCCACTGTAATTTTTGTGTCAGGTATTGTAAGTATTGACAAAACATTCTATGAAGCAGCGTCCATAGACGGCGCCAACGGATGGCAGAAAATGAAAAGCATTACCTTGCCCCTCTGCCGCCCGGCAATGAACAGTATTATTATTCTTTCTTTTATTGGGGGATTAAGAAGCTTCGAGCTGATCTGGTCCATGACAGGAGGGGGACCCGGTTTTGCCACAGATGTACTGTCCTCCGTTATTTACAAACAGTATGCATCGGGATTCTATGGAATATCCACAGCCGGTAATGTGATTATGCTGGTACTGGTATCATTGCTTGCATTCCCGCTTCAGAAATTCCTGATGAGCAAGGAGGTGGACTGAGATGAAACGAAAAAAAAAGCTTTTGTTGTTTGGTGATATCATTGGGATGCTTGCTGCGATTTTAATTTTTGTAACGCCATTTATTTATATGTTTATCAATTCCCTGAAAACTGCAAAAGAAGCAAACCAGTTTAGCTTTGCGCTGCCCGAGAAGCTGATGTGGAGCAATTATGTGGAAGTATTTAAAGAGAGTAATTACATTCTGCTTACCGCTTTTAAAAACAGCATTCTGCTGACCGTATTTTCTGTAGCTGGTCTGGTGCTGGTCTGCTCTTTGGCGGGATATGTGCTCCAAAGGCGACAGGATAAAACGACCAATTTCGTAAATATGCTCATTATGACAGGGCTTATAATCTCTCCTGCAGTGCTGCCTACGATCTGGGTTCTAAAGGGATTACATATATACAGAACCCTGTTGGGGGTAATATTAGTGCAGATTGCCACCGGAATACCTTATACCACCATGCTGTACCGGGGCTTTATTTCCAGTATTCCTAAGGAGCTGGAGGAAGCGGGCTGTATCGATGGCTGCAATCCCAGAGTTATGTTCCGGAAAATCATTTTTCCTCTGCTGAAGCCGATTACGGCAACCGTGGCAATATTAAACTCGGTAAATTATTTTAATGATTTTACCACTCCCCTTTATTTTTTACCGGGAAAAGAAAATATGACAGTGCAGATGACTCTTTATTATTTCAAGGGGAAATACTCCACCTCTTACAATCTCCTGTTTGCGGATGCTCTTGTAGTTACAATTCCGCTGCTGATAATATTTATTTTTCTGAATAAGAAGATCATGGATGGAATGGTAGCAGGTTCCGTTAAAGGGTGAGCGCGAAATTTACCGGAAAGGTATCTGGAATGATTCTATCCCGGGAGCTGCTTTCGTGATACAATAATTCCAGGAGTGTGTCTGTAAAATCAGTCCCGCAGCCTGCATGAATACACTCCGGGAGGAGGGAACGGCATGAAGTTTCAGACAAAAATGAGAACCGTATATGCCATACTGGGGATATTGACCGCAATTGTAGCAGGATATATCTATTATTCCATCAGTATGGAGAAAATAAAAGAGAGGGAGATGCAGAATCTTTCCATCAGCGTCCGGCAGCTGAGCCAGCAGTATGACGAGCTGATTCAGTCCATGAAAGATGTGAGTTACTATCTGCTCAGCGATGCGGACACTTTGACGGCGATCACTACCATTTCTACAATGGAAAGGTCTGAGCGGACAGAAAGGTATTTCCTGAATTCAGAGGATACGATTTTATCTCAGGAAAACAATGACTATATCAGTAAGAAATTTTACCGGGTGGTATTCTGCAACGATAATTGTGAACCGATTGCCAACCACAATATGGATGACAGGAAAATCCGCAGGCATCTTGATTATAAAAAAATGCCATGGTATGAAAGGGCAAAGGACAACCAGGACACATTTACTATACTTGGAATGCATCCGGATACCTGGGGTGATAAGGATAACCTGAAGGTATTATCTGTTGTAAAGGCAATACAGGGAAGAAATATGGGGTATATCGAAGTTCAGATGAGCCTGGAAGATGTCCGGAACAAACTTCAGCTGGGTGACACAGACTTAAACGTATGCCTTTTGGACGACAAGGGTGAGGTTATTTACCAGAATGGGGATGTGGATCTGGATTTTTGCAGAAGTCTTCTGCAGCGGGACAACATTCCGGCGGATACTTTTAAAGGAAGTCAGGGAGCCAGATATCTGGCTGTGGGAGAATATAACGTGGATGCGGGAACTACGGTTATGGTCTATAAAAACAGTTCCGTAATTCAGGAAGATTCCTCCTATGTGATATATATGAGCTTTTTCCTTATAGGAGGGATGCTGCTGTTTTCGCTGCTGTATGTAACCGTATCCACCAGGCATCTTACAAAACCCATGATCCGTCTGCAGGAGGCTTTTCAGAATACCAGTCTGGAAACCCTGACCCAGTCCATGGATCTGGATCTGAAGGACGGCAATGATGAATTCCGGAAAATGGGACAGGTGTACGAGGATATGAGGAGCCGTCTGCACACGGCGATTCAGCGGGAAAAACAGTTGTCCACCCTGCAGCTGCAGACCCAGTTTGACGTACTGCAGGCTCAGGTGAATCCTCATTTTATCTATAATGTTCTGAATGTCATTTCCGGCAGAGGCAGTCTGAACGACGATGAAGTGATCTGTGATATCTGTGATGAACTGGCGGGAATGCTGCGGTATTCCACCGATACGAAAGAAAAATATGCCACGTTGAAAGCGGAGATCACTTACCTGGAATTATATTTCTCATTGCTCAAATACAGGTATAAGCACAAATTGGAATACACCCTTGAACTGGATAAGACCGTAGAAAACCAGATACTTCCCAAGCTGGTTATCCAGCAGCTGGTGGAAAACAGCATCAATCACGGCTTTCAGAATATCAGCGGGATCATGAGGATTTCGGTAAGCAGCTACAAAGACGAAAGCCGATGGTATATCAGAGTCAGTGACAACGGAGAGGGATTCTCTCCGGGTGTAAAAAGAGATTTGGATGACAAGATGAATCAGTTAAAAGAAGACCTGGCAGATAATTTCCAGAATGTAGAGATGAGGATCGGGGGAATGGGACTTTTGAACACCTTTGCCCGGCTGTATCTGCTGAATGGTGATGACCTGGTCTTCCGGATTCAGAATAAGGAGGAAGGCGGAGCCGAGATTATCATTGGGGCGGCGCTAAAATAGGAAAGGAAAGATGAAAGCATATGTATCAGGTATTTATTGCAGAGGATGAACCGGCTGCGTTGGAGCATATTTGTACGATTATTCAGAACAAATGCCCGAATTTTCAGGTGGTAGGGACAGCGGAGGAAGGAAAAAGTGCATTGGAACAGTTAGAATATCTCCGCCCGGATGTGCTGATAACGGATGTAAAGATGCCTGTCATGGATGGAATATTTCTCATCAAAAGGGTGAAAGAGAAGTATCCGGATATTCTTTCAGTTATAATCAGCGGATATCAGGAATTTGATTATGCCCAGTCCGCACTGCACTATGGGGTGTGCGATTACATTTTAAAGCCGGTAAAGCCATCCACGCTCCAGGAGAGTATGTATATGATTCAGGGCAGGCTGGATGAGTACTATTATGGCCTGCGTAACAGGACGATCAGGGAGATGTATCTGGGAAATATTTCGGACCCGGTACGCTTCCGTCGTATCTTTTCTGATGACGGATATTATATTGCACTGTTAAGAAAAAACAGCCTGCCGAGAAGATTTGCAGAGTTCAGAGGCGTTGAGATATTTTCCATCAAAGAGGAGCAGCTGATGGTATACGGGAGAGATGAAATGGAAGCCTTGTACATATGCCCGGTAAAATTAATGGTTCACAGCAGCTTTGAAAAATTTATGATGCATATTCTGGAAAAGCAGAAAAATACCGCTGCGTTTCACACGTTAGTATTAAAGGAACGGCCGGTACCGGCGGAGAAGCTTCCGGAAATGATTCGGCAGCTTTACCAGACGATGGATTATCAGCTGGTCATCGGGAAAAATCAGATTATCCGGGACGAAGATTTCGATGCGGCAGAAAAAGGTGGACATAAATTTGACAATTCGTCTCTGAGCAGGCTGGAATTTTTAATAAAGGAGCATAACAGACAGGATATTCCCGATGAGATATCCCGGTGTTTTGCCAAATGGAGCAGGGAAGAGTACACTCAGCTTTGGACAGAGGAAAAAGTCCGGGAGATGTTCAGTGTTTTCCGAAGAGCCGATCTGCTGGATGAGCCGGTTGCCATGTGTGAGTACTTTATCGATGAGGCTTTCTATTATGCGGAAAATATGCAGAAGCTGGCAGAAGATATCCGGCAGATTCTGTGCAGGAATATACTGGAGGAATCCAGAACCTGGAAGATCGACACCCCGGAATTTTTTGATAAAGTAGAAAAATATCTAAAAGAACATCTTACAGAACCTTTGTCACCCCAGAAGATATGTGATGTTTTCGGCATTTCACAGGCATATCTGAGCCGGCTTTTCAGAAAATACAGTACGGTAAGCTTCAGTAAGAGGCTTACCATACTCCGGGTGGAAAAAGCCCAGCAGATTATGCGGGATAAAAGAGAATTATATATCAAAGATATTGCTTCCAGAGTGGGTTACGGAGACCAGTTTTATTTCAGCCGGATTTTCCGGTCCGTGACCGGTATTAGTCCTACTGAGTACATGGAAGAACTAAAAAATGATTGAATTCATACAGTGAGGCAGTCAAATAGCCTATGGGAATAAACAGAAACAGGAAAATGTCAGGGAGGCAGCATGAAACTATACGAAAAAAGCAAAGAAGAGCGTTTATCTAAGGAATTATTTGAAAATCCCCCGTCTGAATACAGGGGAGCACCATTCTGGGCGTGGAACTGTAAAATGACCCAGGAACATGTGGAACATGCATATGCAGAGCTGGAAGAAATGGGGATGGGAGGAGCCCATCTTCATTGCCGGACGGGAATGAACGTCCCCTATATGGGTGAAGAATTTATGGAACTGGTCAAACACAGCCTGGAGGAGGCCAAAAAGAGGAATATGCTTCTGTGGCTGTATGACGAGGACCGCTGGCCATCGGGATATGGCGGGGGATTTGTCACAGGCGACCATCAGTACCGTAGCCGTTTTCTCGTGTTCAGCCCGTGGAATCTTACCGGCAGGTATTTTAAGCCGGTCTATATATCCGGTGCACAGGCAGTACGAAGCATGGAACGGGAGCTTTTGCAGTGCTACGGGGTAAAACTGCAGGACGGATGGCTGGAAGATTACGTTATGCTGAAAGAGGAACAGGAACCATCACCCGGATATGAAAAGTGGTATGCTTACATGGAAGTGTCAGGAGATAATCCCTGGTTCAATAACCAGGCATATCTGGACACTCTGAATCCGGAGGCTGTAAAACAATTTCTTCTTGCGGCCCATGAAAAATACGCTGAGAAAGTGGGAGGGGAATTCGGAAAACGGATACCCGCCATCTTCACAGACGAGCCCCAGTTCTGCCATAAAGGCAGACTGGGTTATGCTGATGCCAGGGAACAGGTTATTATTCCTTATACGGATGACCTGGAGGATTCCTTCCGGATGAAATATGGTCACAGCCTGCTGGAAAAGCTCCCGGAATTATTCTGGGAGGCAGGAGAAGACCAGGTGTCAGAGACCAGATACCAGTACCACGATCATATTTGTGATCGTTTTGTGCAGTCCTATGCAGTGCAGGTGGGGGACTGGTGTAAAGCCCACGGCATCCGTCTGACCGGACATATGATGGAGGAACCGGAGCTGATGTCCCAGACGGCAGCTCTGGGGGAGGCGATGCGGTCTTATAAAGCCTTCGATATTCCGGGGATTGATATACTCTGTGACAGCCGGGAGCTCTCTACAGCAAAGCAGGCGCAGAGTGCGGTTCATCAATACGGACGAGAGGGCATGGCAAGTGAACTATATGGTGTGACAAACTGGGATTTTGATTTCCGGGGGCACAAATTACAGGGAGACTGGCAGGCGGCCCTGGGAGTCACAGTCCGCGTACCTCATCTGAACTGGGCAAGCATGGCTGGGGAAGCCAAGCGGGATTATCCTGCCGCAATCGGTTACCAGTCCCCTTGGTACAGGGAGTATAAGCTGATTGAGGATCACTTTGCAAGGGTAAATACCGCTGTTACCCGTGGTACGCCGGAAGTAAAAATCGGCGTCATTCATCCCATCGAATCATATTGGCTATATTGGGGAACAGAGGAAAAGACCAGCGGAATCCGACGGGAACTGGAAGACGGCTTCCGGTCAGTGATCGAGTGGCTGCTGTACGGCCTTCAGGACTTTGACTTTATATCTGAATCCCTGCTTCCCGAACAAATGGAAACAGGACAGATTGAAAATGGTAAATTTCCGGTAGGAAAGATGAAGTATGATGCAGTAGTGGTTCCAAACTGTATAACCTTGAGAAAGACCACAGTGGAACGCCTGGAGAAATTCAGGGAACAGGGAGGACAGGTGATTTTTACCGGCAGGCTTCCAAAATACATGGATGCAAAGAAGGACAGCCGCCCGGGGCAGCTGGCAGAAAAATGCAGGTATGCCGCATTTTGCGCCAATGAACTGCTAAACAGCCTGGAGAACTGCAGACTGGTAGAAGTAAGAGATGCAAGGGGGATTCGGGCGGATAATCTGATCTATCAGATGCGAAATGACGGTTCCGGCCGCTGGCTGTTCCTGTCCCATGTGAACCGCATGAAAAACCAGGATATCCCCAAACCGGTGCAAAATACCATAATTCTTGACGGCTATTGGGACTTGACCTTGTATGACACACTCACAGGAGAAACCAGAAAACTGGAATCGGTCAAATACCGGGGAAAGACAAATATTACAATGACACTCTATGAACATGACAGTCTTCTTCTGTATATGGAGCCTTTAGCACCAGTTACGGATCAAGCGGACACCGCACACGATGGGGGAAAGACCTTATCTTTGGGAGAAGAAGCAGAATTGGAGAACATTTTCATTACACCTGATTCACCCATGAAGTATACTCTGTCAGAACCGAATGTGTGCATTTTGGATATGGCAGAGTATCAGATGGACGGGGAGGCGTGGCATTCCAGGGAGGAAATACTGCGTATTGACAATCTGTTCCGGGAAAAACTGGGATATCCAAAGAGGATGGAAGCTTTTGCCCAGCCCTGGACAGACCAAACAGAGTACCCCTATAACCATAGCCTGACTCTGAAATTTTCCGTCCGGTGCCTGACGGCCCTGGAAGATCTTCATCTCTCCCTGGAAGATGCAGGGGATGTTGAAATCCGGGTTAACGAAAGATTCGTATCCGGAAGTTTGGACGGATGGTATGTGGACCGGGATATCCGTACGGTACCCATTGGAGGACTGCAGGAAGGCACAAATGAAATTCTGGTGAGGATACCTTACAATGAAAAAAGAAATATAGAAGCCATGTATCTTCTGGGAGAATTTGCGGTATCTGTGGAAGGCAGCAGAAGTGTGCTGAGAGAAAAGCCGGAAACACTTGTGTTCGGTGACATCACCCGGCAGGGCTTTCCTTTCTATGGGGGGAATGTAACCTATGAACTTCCGCTGACGCTTCCCGAAGGTGAAGTGTACATGGAGATCTCCAGATTCCGAAGTCCGGTACTAAAAGTGGAACTGGATGGGGAGAAGGCAGGGTATATAGCATTTTCTCCGTACCGTATTTCGCTGGGGAAAGCAGCGTCTGGAGTTCACCTGTTTCAAATAACCAGCTTTGGAAACCGGGTCAATACCTTTGGTGCTATACACAACTGCAATGAGGTGGAACGGTGGTTTGGTCCAAATGCATGGAGGAGTACGAAGGAAGAGTGGTCTTATGAATATTTTATCAAAGAGACCGGAATTTTAAAAGCGCCGGAGATTTATGTGATTACAGATAAGAACGCATGAGTATGCAGTTTTGTTTTAACAGCTGAATAAGATAAAAAGTCCGTATTTCTTTATGATAAAAGGAATCCGGGCTTTTTTTATGGTTCAATTGACCTCCTGCACGATTGAGTAAAATAACTTACAATGGAATTGGACCGGGTGATGTTCGAATTAGTACTATGTACGATTTTAAATGCTAAGTAGGATAGATAAGTGTACAATATTATCATAAACAGAGATGAAAAGATTAATTAATTAGTAAAAAATAACAATAAAAGGAGGGCGGAACAAGAAATAGCTGACAGAAAAAAGTTAAATGCGGAGAAATATAAATTAAGATCATGGAGGAAGGTACAAATGAAAAAGACATTAGCAGTAGTTCTGGCATTAACAATGGCAACCGGACTGTGCGCTTGCGGAGGCTCACAGGGAGAGGACGGTACAGCAAAAGGTACCCAAAATACAGCCCGGACAGATCAGGGGAAATCAGAAGACATTGAAACACCGGAAAATACGAACAGTGCATCACCGGAAGAAGTAAATCTAAGGATTTTAATACAGGAAACATCTGCTGATTCGGTAGAAGCAGCCATAGCGCCATACTTGGAACAGAATCCCAATGTGAATGTGGAGCTGGTAAAAGCGCCTGACTTTGTGGCAATGAATCAAAATGCAATTGCAGCCCATCAGGCGGATGATGACTACGATTTGATTACCGTTAATCACGTTGATACCCTTGCTTATGTAAAAGGAGATATTATACAACCCATAGATGAATTTGTGAAGGCGGATGGAATCAATTACGAGGATATCATATTTACCTCTTTACTGGAACAGGGCAAATCTGATGGACAGCTATTTGCAATACCAATCAATACGGGAACAAGAGTATTAGCGGTTAATAAAGAACTATTTGAAAAATATGGACAGAAATATCCGGAAACCCAGAAAGAAATGCTAGAAGCGGCAGCTGCTATGACCAAAGACGGAAACTTTGGTTTTGTAAATTCCATGTGTCGTAATTCATACGTTCCAACCTATGAACAAGGCGTATTTTTAATGGGTAACGGGGGTAGGCTGTATGAAATAGAAGATGGACATCCAGTGGCAAAAATTGACACACAGGAAATGAAAGATTTCCTGAATTTTAATGTAGAACTTCTAAAATATATGCCAAAAGACTGCCTTACTATGACAGAGGACGATGGAAGAAAAGCCTTTGCCACCGGAAATATCGGAATGTATGTATTTGGCCCCTGGGAATACTCCTTAATGCCGGAAGTAGATTTCACATATGAATTAATTAAAATTCCAAGCGGCACAAAAGAGCAGGCATCTACGTCAGGCGGATTCCAGATGGCAATTGGAAGCGGTTCGAAAAATGCAGGGGAAGCATGGAACCTTATGAAGTATATAACTACAACTCCCGAAGCTATGGCAAGTATGGCAGCAACGGATCTGCCCACAATGGAAGATGCATATAAAGTGGCACCTTATACAGATAAAAAATATGATATTTTCAGAGATCAGTTGGAAACCGCTTACCTTGCCGGAATACCTGTGCCTAATTTAAATGAAGTGTCAGAAGATTTCTTTTCCTATTGGACCGATGTTCTGTATGGAAAGATACCGGTAGATGAGGCTTGCAGTAAAGCGCAGGACAGCGTTCAAAAGCTCCTGGATAAAAACAAATAAAACTTATGACTGCGTCAGTTTATGACGACGCAAAGTCGTGAGGCCGGTAAATATTTATAGGGGCTATAACAAATTGTGGGTGATGGAAAGGGGTATGAAGTTTTGTTCAAATCTAAGAGATTCCGGGGAATGTTTCCCTATTTACTTATAATACCAGGTATCTTATTGCTTCTGCTGGTTATTTTCCTGCCATTTTTGCAGAATATATTTTATAGTTTTACAGATTATTCCCTGCTGAATTCGGATACTACGCTTATTGGAATTGAAAATTACACCAATATTATCCAGGGAGATGAGTTTGCGGGGGCATTGGTCAAGAGCCTTATATATGTGGCCATCGTAATTAGTTTTGTTGCTTTCTTCGGTTTAATTGCTGCATTTTTACAAAACTCCAGAACTATGAAGGGAGTAGGAGCATTACAGGTTTTTTTACTGATTCCATGGATTTTACCAGAGGTTGTTACCGGATATACCTGGAAATTGCTTTTAAACTATCAGACAGGACCATATTATAATCTACTGGAAACATTACATATCATTCCAGCGGGGGAAGATATATTCTCAAACAGCGTGTACGCCATGCTTGCGGTTGCCTTTGCTAATATATGGCGGGGATTTCCCGTAGTAGCCATAACCGTTTTTGCAAAACTTCGTACCCTTCCATCTGATCAGGTGGAGGCGGCAGTGATCGATGGAGCGAACAGATGGGTTTTATTTAAATCCATTGAGATGCCGCATATTGCAGCGGCGTTTACTTCTGTTCTTACATTGTGTTTTATCTGGACATTTAATTCATTTGGTTTAGTACATGTTATGACAGGAGGCGGACCGGCAGGCGCTACTGAAACACTGCCGGTTTTGCTGCAGAGAAAAGCATTTAAATTCTTTGATTATTCGGATTCATCTGCTTTTGCTGTTATGATGATACTTGTGTTACTGGTAGTTGTATTAGCAATGAATACAATTCCAGGGATGCTAAAAAAAAGATCCGCTGACTTATAGGAGGTGCTTATGGTTGGAATGAAAAAAAAGAAAGGATATCTCCTGTTGAAGTATATCATATATATCGGTCTGCTGCTTTTTTTAGTTTTTCCCTTATATTGGATTGTTTCTACTGCCTTTCGAACAGACAAAGAAATTTTTAACAGTAGTTTGTCGTTAATCCCACAGTCTTTTACGATAGCACATTTTCAGGATGCATTTATCAAAGTTGACTTGTTGAAATGCTTAACAAATAGTCTCGTTATCACCTGTATTACGGTAGTCATCAGCATCCTGACCGGATTATTAATGTCATATGCCTTTGCAAGGAAAAATTTTCGTGGAAAGCGGTTCTTAAATTCAACGATATTATTAACGCAGTTTATACCGATGATTGCATACATTATTCCGTTGTATCTGATCATGAGTAAATTAAAAATGCTGAATACTTTTTCATCCTTATGGATTACCTATTTGGGAATAGCATTTCCTATCGCGGTAGTATTGCTGATTAATTATATTAATGATGTACCTGTTTCACTGGAAGAAGCGGCATGTATTGATGGATGCTCTAATTTTAAGGTTATGTTCTACGTGGTGTTTCCCCTGGCGATGCCGGGAATAATATCTACAGCGATATTTATATTTATCACCATATGGCAGGAATATCTGGTGGCAGTATCATTTATTTCTAACGAAAAGTTATACACCGTTTCTATGGCTCTGGCAAAATTTCAGGGACCCCATGGAACTGATTGGGGCGGCATTATGGCTGGTGCGGTTCTGATCTCTATTCCGGCAGTAGTATTATTCCTGTGTTCCAGAAAAATGTTCACGGACAATCTGGCAGGTGGGGTAAAAGGTTAAGCAGGCTCATGATAGGAGCCATCAGCAGCAGAACCATGAGAGATCAGATCCCGGTACTGAGAAGGCGTAAAACCTGTAAACTGTTTAAAGACCGAAGAAAAATAATTACTGGAGGAAAAATTCAGATCGAAAGCAACATCTGTAATATTATAGTTCTCATCCAGCAGCATATTTTTTGCATACTCCACTTTAAGAGAGTTGATATACTCTCTGGGGGTTATGCCCATCTGCTCCTTAAACTTTGTTTTTAATCTGGAAACAGACAGATTGCATACTTCGCTGATGGATGAAAAGTTGATGTATTCGGTTATATTTTCCTTAATGAAGTCAATCGCTTTCTGAATATCACAGGAAATATCCTGGGAAATGTTTTCGGTAAGGGTGAGTCTGGTCAGGAACGAAAGAAACAGGCTGTGACCCAAAAGTTTCCAGGCAGGATCTTCCGAGCAGAAGTAGTCAAAAGACTGCATCAGCAGCAAAAGTTCTGAATTGCCAACCTTATTCGTCCTCTTTTTGTAGCAGGATAACTTTTGATATAGTATATCGCTCAGGGGTGGTGATAAGCCAAGAAAGTTACTGCATTTCGTCATATCGATCTGAAACCAGATGAATTCACAAACAGCCTGATGAGAATTGTTATTACCATGAGGTTCATCAGGAAAGGTAGTGAATACATCCTGTCCGAACAGATGATAGGTATGTCCGTTGACAGAATATTGCTGATGACCGTTAATTATGGTTACAAATTCTAAACGGTTTTTATGATAATGTTCAGATAAGGGAGCAGAAGCCCGGTTTAGCGTAGCCCGTGCGATCATGTGTAAAGATGGAATCTGAATATGCTGTTTGTTCAGTTTCTTAAAATCCTTTTCCCAGATATAGTCATCGTCAAAGCATTCAGTCATAGGTACCTCCATAAAGGGTTTTCTTATGACTTAATATAAGGTATGGAAATCATTTTTGCAATATCCAATAATTACATAAAGGCTGCGTAATGACTGTCTGGAGAAATCAATGCTTCAGTCAGTACGCAATGAGCTAAAAATAAAGGAGATATCACATGACATCAAGAGAGTTAGTAAATGCAACCCTGGAGTTTCGAAATACAAATGGAAGGATTCCGAGACAGTTATGGTATCTGCCCTGGGCAGATATGAATCACCGGGAGATGGTGGAACGCATCCATAAGGAATACCGGGATGACATCGTAGAGGCGCCCACAATTTTAAAGACGCCAACGCAGTCCAGGGGAAATTCCTGCGAAGTGGGAGAATATGTGGATGACTGGGGCTGCAGATTTATTAATATCCACCAGGGAATTATCGGTGAAGTAAAAGAAGCATTAATTAAGGATGAGGATTGGCTGGATGCCGATAGGGTCCATATTCCGGAAGAATTGCTTGATTTTGATAAGGAAGCGGTAAACCGGTTTTGCAGGAATACAGATCAATTTGTTCTGAGCGGCTGTTGTCCGCGCCCATTCGAGCAGCTCCAGTTTTTAAGAACCACAGAAGAGTTGTATATGGATTTAATGTATCCGCCCCAAAAGATGACGGAGTTTATTTCCAAAATGCATCACTTTTACTGCAGACTGGTAGAAAAATGGGCACAGACAGAGATTGACGGAATCATGTTTATGGATGATTGGGGAAGCCAGAATAACTTATTAATCAATCCCAGGATCTGGGATAAGATATTTCGCCCAATGTATAAAGATTACATAGAAATAGCCAGAAAGTATGGCAAAAAGTCTTTTATGCATTCAGACGGGAACACAAAAGAAATATATCCCAGAATGATAGATTTGGGGCTTGACGCTTTCAATTCACAGATTTTCTGCATTGGACTGGATGAGCTGGAAAAATACCGGGGAAAAATTACGTTTTGGGGGGAGATAGACCGTCAGCATATTTTACCGGATGGTACCAAAGAAGAGGTTACAGAGGCAGTTCAGCAGGTTTACCGGAAGCTTTGGAAAAATGGGGGATGTATTGCACAATGTGAATTTGGACCCGGTGCTGATCCCCAGAATGTTTATACGGTTTTTGAGACCTGGGACAGATTAAACAAGGCAATGGAATAGGAGGGGTTCTATATGCAGACAGACCACTGTAATCTGGATCTTTATCAGTATCAACTGGATGTGATACATAATCAGACAAATGGAAGAATCCTCTGGCAGCCAAGAATCGGGTGCTGGTATGATGATAAAAATTTTGCAAAGGAAGAACTGCCAGGCAGGTTCAAGGGGGCCAAGCTTCCGGATATTTACCGGGAACTGGGATGTTCCAACAGGATTTATGAATATAACGACTGCTTTAAAATAAAGGAAGACAGCAGTATTAAAAGAAGTGAAAACAAAATATCAGAAATGGAAACAGAGCAGATCATCGAAACACCGTTGGGGATTCTCAATTGTATTATGGTCTCAAACTCTTCAAATTCCGGAAGCTTTCCAAAAAAGTGGTGGGCAGAAACGGAAGAAGATCTGGATGTAATGTGCTATGTGGTGAACCACCAGGAGTGGGAATGGGACCAGGAAACATTTGATAAAATCTATGGAAAATGGAATAGAATTGGCGCTCCTGCTATTTTTATGCCCAGGGTAAATATTCAGTATCTGTATATAGACTTAATGGGGGTGGAAAATGCAATCTATGCGCTGGCTGATTTCCCGGAAGCAGTAGAACGGTTTTTTCTTGCACTGGAACAAAACCAGGAGCGCATGATTGCGGTTATCAACCAATCACCCATTGAGATGATCAATTTCGGGGATAACCTTCATTGTAAAACTTTGCCACCATATTATTTTGAAAAATATGTACTTCCCGCATACCAAAAAAGGTGTAAGCTGCTTCATAAAGCGGGAAAGTTTGTCTACTCCCATTGGGACGGTGATACAAAAGATATTCTGAGATACGCTAAAATGACAGGATTAGATGGCATAGAAGCAATCACGCCTAAACCACAGGGAGATGTTACATTACAGGAAGTGAAAGAAGCACTGGGTGATGATTTGTGGCTGATAGATGGTATCGCAGCTATCCTATTTGACAAGGAGTTTACCGAGGAAGAATTAACAGATCAGGTTCAGGAATGTATCCGGTTGTTTGCGCCAAAGCTGATACTGGGGATATCCGATGAATTATCTTCAACCGGCGATATCGAACGTATCCGCCTGGTAGGCAGAATCGTAGATGAATATAATCAGAAAATATCATTATCCAAAGCCTAAACGGGCATAATACAGCATAAAATGAAAAAGAACAGCAGACCTGAATCAAACGGTGCATGCTGTTCTTTTAATTTACTCCAAATACCTTGTGCCCTTTTAATGTTCTCCTAATTCCTTATTCGTTTCCGGGAACGAAACCGTAACCTTAAATAAATCACCGTCAACATCAATATCCAGGTTGCCGTAACACATTTCCGTAAAACTCTTAGCGATGGAAAGACCAAGCCCGTTTCCTTCCGAACTTCGTTCCTTGTCTCCGCGTACAAAACGCTCGGTGATATCGCCATCCGTAAAGTTCATTTCGTATCCGGCAATATTTTTGATAACCGTTGTTACGCGTGTGTTTTCTACCGTAAGGTCAATGTAGATCCTGGTTCCGGTAAGAGAATATTTCAGTGCATTTTCAATCAGGTTTTGGTAAACCCGGTACATTCTTTTTCCATCACCCAGGAAATAGGCATCCTCTTTACAGAAGTTTTTCTTGATTACCAGACCGGATTTTTGGATCTGATCATCCATATCGCCCAGGGTCTGTTCCAGAAGTTTTCTCATATTCAGGCATTCCAGTTCCAGTTCGATGGTTCCGCTGGTGGCTTTCGAAATTTCGAATAAGTCCTGCACCATATCTTTAAGCCGGTCAGATTTCTGTGCCAGAATCTTCAGATAATCATTTGCTTCTTCAGAGAGACCTTCTTCCTTTTGCAGTAAGTCTATATAGCTGATAATCGATGTCAGCGGAGTTTTCAGGTCGTGAGACACATTGGTTATCAGATCCACCTTCATCCGCTCGCTTTTCTTCTGTTCCGTGGCGCTGTTCTGCATCTGCTTCTGAATGGAGACCAACTGAACGGAAGCTTTTTCAAATGCAGGATTTTTCTTTAAAGTGCCATCAGGATGATAAGCGCCGCCGGATTCAATCAGTTCTACCGCATCCAGAACTTTCCCCATACGTCCAACCGTCTTTTGTCCCCCTATATATTGGAAAATACCAACAAAACCGCAAATATATAACACGAAAATGAATGCAACTCCCAGACCTCCCGTATACATTATAAAATCAGAGGCCCCTAAAAATATAAGCATGGTAATCATTAGTATGATTATAGAGATCACTCCGGTTACGGTATGACGGAATTGTTTTTTCTGAAAATCATAATTCTGCTCATATAGAGATCTGTTTTGCCGGTAGCGTTCTTTGAGTTTTGGCAATAATGTCTTGTAACGGTTGTTGTTCCTCAATTCCAGAATTTTAATATGCCGGATGAAAACCAGAATCAAGCCGGAGATTACCAGCATAAACGGTATAGAAAGTAAAAACAGGTTCAGGGAAGTCAGCAGAAAAGTAAAGCTCATACCCAGGCTGCCGGCATTATCAACAATATTCCAGAACCATCCATGAAAAATAAATGCCTTATAAAACAAGTAGAAGACCAGCAAAAGAATAATCGGTGTCTCTAATTTCCAGTTATCAAAATAGTCAATAAACATATCTTCCCTATCTGCACCTAAACGCCGGACCAATTCAATAACAGCTAAGACAGCTGCGGCGCCGCAGGCATAAACAGCCAGCCACACTAAAAAACCGGGAGCCGAGTCTGATAAGGAAAGTTCTGCTGAAGACGCGCTGATTCCGGACAATGCAAGTGTCAGAATACCAAACCATACATATTTATAATCTTTGTCAGTGTTGCAATTTTTCAATTTTATATCCAATTCCCCATACCACCTTTAAATATTGAGGCGTCTTCGGATTAATTTCGATTTTTTCCCGAATGCGCCTGATATGCACCATTACCGTGTTCTCCACCGAGTAAGCTTCTTCGTTCCATACCCGGCTGTAAATTTCTTCCGCAGAGAAAACTCTGCCTGGATTGCTCATCAGAAGCTCCAGTATCTTATATTCTGTTGCAGTGAGCTTTGCATTTCTGCCATTCACCTGGATTTCTTTACCGTTCTTATCCAGAACGAGATCCCCAAGTGCGATGATATTATCATTTGTCTGTTCCCCTGTACCGATTGTACCAAGTGCCAGATACCGGCGAAGCTGTGATTTTACTCTTGCGATCAGTTCAGCCGTATTAAAGGGCTTGGAAACATAGTCATCAGCGCCCATAGATAAACCGAGAACTTTATCACTCTCCTCCGTTTTTGCAGACAGAATGATAATCGGTATGTTTTTGCTCTCCCGGATTTTCATCATTGCCGACAGGCCGTTTAGGCGGGGCATCATCACATCCAGCAGGATTAGATGGATTTCATTACTCATAACCAGATCCAGAGCCTCCATCCCATCATAGGCGCGAAGCACCTGATAACCCTCCAGTTCTAAAAGCTTTGCAATTGCACGTACAATTTCCCGGTCGTCATCCACGACCAGTATTTTTCCAAACTCCATATTTATTCCCACTGCATATTGCAGGCAAGCCTGCAATACTGCCACAATCAAACAGGTTGAAAGAATCACATCGTGGCGTCCTTTCTGAATCGTAATTTTCTATCAACCTTTCCTCCCAGAGCGTGTTTTAAAATTCATTAAATTTATTATAGCCCATAATACCGTCATTTTTAAGTGTTATTTCTGAAATTTTTCTTACAAAATAAAATTCATGCAGTAAGTAGCCTTTTTTGCATTCGTTTGGTATAATGATTTCAAAGTAAATGATTACGTCTGCAGTCAAGCCGGATGCGGTGTATTTAAACGATTCTAAAACAATGCTTGGGGCAGAAACGACAATAATAATGAAGGAGTAAGTTTTTTATGACAGAAAAAGAAAAATCACATGCAGGTATGCTATACCAGCCGGGGGATCCTGAATTAGCGGCAGACCGCGACGTGACTGTAAAAAAGTTATATGACTATAACAACATACACCCGCTTGACCGTGAAGCACGTCAGGCTGCCATACAGGGACTGCTTGGCAGTACCGGTGCTAACTGCGTCGTGGAGCAGCCGCTTTTCTGTACATATGGGTATAACACTGCGGTGGGCGATAATTTTTTCCTGAACGTCAACTGCAAACTCATGGACAGCGGAAAGATTACCATTGGAAACAACGTATTTATTGCACCCAATGTATGTATTATAACAGAAGAACATGCAATGGATGCAGCCCGGAGGATTCAAGGTCTTGAATACACGCATCCGGTTCATATCGGTGACAACGTCTGGATCTGCGCAGGGGTGATGGTGCTGCCTGGCGTAACGATTGGTGCAAACAGCGTAATCGGTGCAGGCAGTGTTGTTACGAAAGACATTCCGCCAAACAGTCTGGCAGTTGGCAATCCGTGCAGGGTAATCCGCAAAGTAAATGAGGATATCGCTGATTAATACCTGGTACTCCATCCGGACTCACGCTCTATAGCAGTATTGTAAATATAAAGAAAGAAGGAACCAGAGTGAAAAAGAACAAAGTAACCTCATCAGACGTAGCAAAAGCTTCCGGGGTTTCCCAGGCAACTGTTTCCATGATATTAAATAAGAAATACAATGTATCTTTTTCCAAAGAAACAGTTGAAAAAGTGGAGAACACAGCCCGTGAGCTGGGGTATGATATTCCAAAGCGCAGAGTAAGAAAAGATAATAAAGCCAGGAAGCTCATTACCGTGTTCTGCCCGACGCTGACCAATCCCTATTATGTAATGCTGTTGCAGGGAATTGAAGGGGTTGCCAAAGAAGAGGGTTACGCGGTATTTGTTTGCAATACCCAGAGAGATCTGAAAATGGAAGAATATTATTTAAAAATGATGGATAGCGTACAGCCTCTTGGAATTATCTATACCAGCAATCCAAGTACCTGTTTTATGGAACAGGTAAAGGAATTAGCGGAACATATTCCGTTTGTGGTAATTAATAACCGGGAAGATATCATGGAAGTAGATGCTGTAGAACTGAACAATTCGAAACCAGGCAGGCTGATGGCAAAACATCTGCTGGAACTTGGTCATCAGAGAGCGGCATTCGTGTCCCCTCCGCTGACAGACCGGCAGAGGCAGCGGTTTAAGCGTGTAGAGGGATTTGTAAAAGAGTTTCGGGCAGCAGGATTTGGGGATACGGTATATGTGAAATCAGCCGATGAGGACATGGATACCGTCATGCCCAGTATTGATTCGGAATACAAGATGGGCTACGACCTGACTAAGGAGCTGCTAAAAGAGCATGATGACCTGACGGCTATTGCAGGACTGAATGATATGATTGCCTTTGGCATTATGGACGCATTATATGAAGCCAAGCTAAAGGTCCCGGGGGATGTATCCGTGATTGGCTGCGATAACATACTTTTTTCGAAAATGAAGCGGATGTCCCTTACTACAATTGAACATTTTGTGCCTTTGAAGGGAAGAGATGCCTGCGATATTATTATTCGGAAAATTCATTCCAAAAACAGCCTGGATGCCCTGGAACTGCAGCCAACCAGTATTTATCACGTAGAGTACGAACCCAGATTGATTGTTCGGGGAACAACCTCCTATGCCAGGAATTAAAAAAATAAATTAAATACTTTTTTAAAAATTATTATTAATAAAAATGAAGAATAGCTGCAAAAATACTCCAAAAAACCCAAGAACAACTGTAAATCTCAGAAAAAGCATGATATTTCTATTAATAAAAATATAATTATTAATAGATAAAATAATTAATAAAATTCTGGACCTATTGAACATTTAAAAACATATGCTATACTGTTAATAACAAAGAAAAAATGAATCCAAACAGTGATTCATAAAAATAAATCTCATAACCACACATTCCAAAGGAGGAAACAAAATGAAATTTTTCATCGACACAGCAAAGGTAGAGGACATTAAAAAAGCAAATGATATGGGCGTTATCTGTGGTGTTACTACAAACCCATCCCTGATCGCAAAAGAGGGAAGAGATTTTGTTGAAGTAATCAAAGAAATCACATCCATCGTAGACGGACCGATCAGCGGAGAAGTAAAAGCTACTACAACAGATGCAGAAGGAATGATCGCAGAAGGAAGAGAAATTGCGAAAATCCATCCAAATATGGTAGTTAAAATCCCAATGACTGTAGAAGGATTAAAAGCTACAAAGGTTTTAGCAAGTGAAGGAATCAAGACAAATGTAACATTGATCTTCTCAGCTAACCAGGCATTACTGGCAGCAAGAGCAGGAGCATCTTATGTATCACCTTTCCTTGGACGTCTGGATGATATCTCAGTAAGAGGTGTTGACCTAATCTCTGAAATTGCTGAGATGTTTGCAGTAGCAGGAATTGACACTGAAATTATCGCAGCAAGCGTTCGTAACCCGATTCATGTAACTGACTGTGCTTTAGCCGGTGCAGACATTGCAACAGTTCCTTACTCTGTTATTGAACAGATGACAAAACATCCGTTAACAGATGCAGGTATTGAAAAATTCCAGGCAGATTACAAAGCAGTATTCGGAGAATAATAGAAGGTCACTGATATATGGAACCGTTCTGAAGTATTTAAAAGCGGACATCCGGGAGGAGATTCGTATCAAATTAAGTACTTTACATATTGTATATATTAAGGTTATAATGTGACTATCCGGTCCAATACCCCGCTTAAACTGGCGGGGCTCAAATTAGCAGCGCAGCAGGCTGTGGGGTATTGACCTTCGCAGCAGCGCCAGATGGACATACAGTTATGTCCGCCTGGCTCTTTGCTCGCAGGAATAAATTTCAGGAGGATTATATGAACAAATTAGAGCTTCAGAAAACTGCCAATGAAGTCCGTAAAGGGATCGTAACTGCAGTGCATAGCGCTAAAGCAGGACATCCGGGCGGATCTTTATCAGCAGCAGATGTGTTTACTTATTTATATTTTGAAGAAATGAATATTGATCCGAAGGATCCAAAGAAAGCAGACAGAGACCGTTTTGTATTATCAAAAGGACATACCGCTCCGGGACTCTATTCCACTTTGGCAAACAGAGGATATTTTCCAGTAGAAGACTTAAAAACATTGCGTCATCTTGGTTCCTATTTACAGGGGCATCCGGATATGAAACATATTCCGGGTGTAGATATGTCCAGCGGATCTTTGGGACAGGGAATCTCCGCAGCAGTTGGAATGGCTCTTTCTGCAAAATTAAGTAAGGAAGACTACCGTGTATATACCCTGCTTGGTGATGGTGAGATCCAGGAAGGACAGGTATGGGAAGCATCTATGTTCGCAGGTGCCAGAAAGTTAGATAATCTGGTTGTAATCGTAGATAACAACGGACTGCAGATCGATGGAAATGTTGCAGATGTTTGTTCTCCTTATCCCATTGACAAAAAGTTTGAAGCATTCAATTTCCATGTAATCAATGTTGCCAACGGAAATGATTTCGATCAGTTAAAAGCAGCATTCGATGAAGCAAAAACAGTAAAGGGAATGCCAACGGCGATTGTTATGAAGACAGTAAAAGGCAAGGGAGTTTCCTTCATGGAAAATTCAGTAGCCTGGCATGGAACTGCTCCGAACGATGAGCAGTATGCAGTGGCTATGTCAGATTTAGAAAAGGCAGGTGAAGCATTATGTCAGAAGTAAAGAAAATTGCAACCAGAGACAGCTATGGAAATGCTCTGGCAGAATTAGGAGCAACATACGATAATCTCGTAGTACTCGACGCTGACCTTGCAGCAGCTACCAAAACAGGTATCTTCAAAAAGGCGTTTCCAGAACGTCATATTGACTGTGGTATTGCAGAATGCAACATGGCTGGAATCGCAGCAGGACTTGCTGCAACAGGTAAAATACCGTTTATGAGTTCTTTTGCAATGTTCGCAGCAGGACGCGCATTTGAACAGGTTCGTAATTCCATTGGGTATCCCCATTTAAATGTAAAAATCGGTGCAACACACGCTGGTATCTCCGTTGGAGAAGATGGAGCAACTCACCAGTGCAACGAAGATATTGCGTTAATGAGAACAATTCCGGGAATGGTCGTAATCAATCCTTCCGATGATGTAGAAGCAAGAGCAGCAGTTGCTGCAGCAGCCACATACGATGGACCGGTATATTTACGTTTTGGCCGTTTAGCCGTTCCGGTAATCAATGATAAACCAGAATATAAATTTGAATTAGGAAAAGGTGTTGTCTTAAGAGAAGGCAAAGACCTTACTATCGTAGCAAGCGGACTTCCGGTATCGGCATGTCTGGAGGCAGCAGAAAAACTGGCAGCAGACGGCATAGAGGCAAAAGTGATTAATATCCATACAATCAAACCGTTGGATGAAGAATTAATCATTGCAGCTGCAAAAGAAACCGGTAAAGTAGTGACAGTGGAAGAGCATTCTGTGATCGGCGGACTTGGCAGTGCAGTATGTGACTGCTTAAGTGAAAATGCTCCAACAAAGGTTATGAAAATCGGTGTAAACGATGTCTTTGGTGAATCAGGTCCGGCTGTAGCGTTACTGCATAAATACGGCCTTGATGCAGAAGGAATTTATACAAAAATTAAATCTTTTGTTTAATCAATCATAATGTCATATGGAAGTCAGATTTTGTACATTAGTATGGAATCCGGCTGCCGTATGGCATATTTTTTTGTCTGCAGAAGAGGTGTTTCGCCATCAGCACGTGCCGCTTTGGGATCTGAATGTGCCATTACCACATCTTTATAAAGGTAAATTCAAACACACTCTGGTATTTAAACGTCCTTTTGGGTATAATAAATGAAAGAAAATTATTGTTTAGAAAGAAGGGATATTATGACACGTGATGCAAGAGCCAGGAGAGCAAGAAGCCACCGTAATGATATGAATCAGGAATTTTACGAGTGTATCAGGGATATTATGGAACATCCGGTGGTTCTGCTGATGAAGAAATTTCCGCATCATTGTGATACAAATTGTTATCAGCATTGCATGAATGTGGCTTATTATAATTATCAGATATGTAAAGTACTGGGACTGGATGCCAAAGCGGCAGCACGGGCAGGTATGCTGCATGATCTGTTTCTATATGACTGGAGAGAACATGCAGCAAAAACCGGCGACCGTTTCCACGGGCTTACGCATCCCAAAGTGGCTTTGAGAAGGGCAGAAAAATACTTTGACCTGAATGATATGGAGAAAGACATCATTTTAAAGCATATGTGGCCGCTAACCATCATACCGCCAAAGTATTTTGAATCTTATATTATCTGCCTTACAGATAAATATTGCGGAGCATGCGAGATCACCGACCACTACTCCGGGAAGATAATGCCCAAGAGGATCAAACTACCTTTTGGTTATCGTACCATGTATCAGTTAGCGTCTAAGGTAGCACCTGTAGTGGGAGCCAGGGCAGTCATAGGGGAGTATAAGTCTTCAAAATCCCACAGAGCTTCCAGAGAGTCTGTATCCAGGGCATAATAACGGCAGGCAAGCAGAATGCCGTCGATCATGCAGTCCGCCAGGTGCATTACAGTAGAGAGCCTGGTTGTCTGCAGAGCCAGATGAGCGAAGCGTCCTGCAGTATTAATGATTCCGGTAATGAATACATCTCCTACGGCATTTAATTTCTTTTCTACACCGGCTCCCGGAAGCAGGCTGCCTTTACCAATGGAAATGTATCCCTGATGCCGTTTCGTGCCCAGAGAAGCGTCTATAGCGATGATTGTATTGTTGCTGTGGCGCTTTTTTATATTTTGTATAGCCTCATCCAGATTGAGGGCGTGGATTGGCGAATCTAAAGTTCCGTATACCGGAAAATGACGTCCTAATTGTTTTTTTAATCGGCTTCCGATTAGAGGACCCAGGCTGTCACCGGTTACACGGTCGCTTCCGATGCAGACAAATACGGGGGGAGCCTGGCTAAAATCGGGGCTTTGTAAAAAATCCAGTAAATGCTCGCCTAAAACAATCGGGGCATTTTTTTCTTTTGAGTTAATATATTGTGTTTTTTTCAATGAGTCGGAATGCATGTTCTTTACCCTTTCTGATGCTTTTCTAAAGTTTATCCTCATTCTTTTTAAATTATTCACTCAATGTGATACCGTATTTCGAGATTAATTAAATAAATATAAAAAACCATGCCGCCAAAATTCATATTATGTCGGAAATCTCTGGAATTCCTTACCACGAATTGATAAAATCTGCATTCAAAATATGATAATCTCTGTAATATCATGGAACCAATAAAGGAGTGAACAGGGGTATGATAGAAGTCATTTACAAAGGGGAACACAAAGGGGATAAAGATGGAGAAGCACAGGTAGCACTGCCAAAAAATATCAGGCAGATCGGAGAAGGCGGACAAGACAGGAAAATTTACATTGAGGATTACGCGGTAACTTACATGCATCAGTTAGCAAACGATAGAAAAGAAGGGACGCAGCGGGCAGCGGCAATTCTTCTTGGGGAAGTACAAAGGGCAGGTAAGAACCGTTATATATTTATAAATGGAGCACTGGCGGTAGACGAATTAGATTTCGGGGAAGAAATGTGGGACAAAGTCCAGCAGCAGATGATGGAGTACTTTGACGGCAGGGAAATCGTCGGCTGGTATCTGGGAGAGGAAGAATCCACGCTGATCGCAACGGAAGAGATGCAGCGGATACATGAAAGCCAGTTCCCCGGAGAAGACCAGGTACTTATACTGAGAGATTTTACAGAGAATGAATCAGCGGTATTTGCAGTTGAAAGCGGCAGGCTCGTGGCTCAGGGCGGTTACTATATTTATTATGAAAAAAACATCATGATGCAGGAGTACATGGTGGCTATGAACAAGGATCGTTCAGTAGAAGAAGAGACAGAGGTAAAAGATGATGCAGTACAAAGCTTCCGAAAGAAAATAGCGGAAGAGAAAAAAGAGAAAAAAGAAAAACAAGAAAAGAAAGAGTCGGACAAGCAGCCAATTACTACAAAGCTTTTGTATGCAGCCAGCTCTTTTCTTGTGCTTACCGTTCTTATAATAGGTGTTACGCTGATTAATAATTATGATAAAATGAAAGACATGGAGATGGCACTTGCCGGGATTTCTGAATCCATGGGAGGCAAAGACGCTGCGGCAGAAGGCGCTGATGATTCCGTATCTGCAATGGCACCTGCTCAGACAAAGACAGATAAAGAACAAAGTGTTTCTGAAAAAAATGCAGCAATTGATAAAAATAAAGAAGGCAGCATTAAGGAAACAGAACCACAGCCGGCTACGGAAGAAGCCAATGGAGCAAAGGGAAACAAAGAAACAGAGGTATCAGAAGCTAACGGGCAGTCAAAATCGGATGCAGCAAATAGTACGGAGGCTTCCAAGGAGTCCAATGCGGCAGTATCTGAGAGTCAGGAAAGCAATGCGGGCCAGAACAGCCAGGCAAATCAGGCAGACCAGCAGGATAAGACAAGCCAGTCAGAAGAGCCGGAAGCGCAGGGACAGGCAGACCCCGCAAAGCAGCCGGCAAGAGAGACATTGGGACGAGCTTCTTATGTAGTAAAGGTAGGCGACACTCTGGCAACCATAAGTGAAATGTATTATGGAACGCTTGATAAAGTAGAAGATATCTGCTCCTTAAATGGAATTACAGATAAAAATACGATTTTACCCGGACAAAAAATTGTACTCCCATAAAAAAATATGTTATACTGTTTCAAACGATAAATCAAAATAACACTTGGAGATACGAAAGAGAGTACAGATGGGAAAGATAAAAGACTTTTTTAAGGACAAGTTTAAGTTTATTAAGATCAGGGAAAAATGGCAAAAAATAAAGGATAAGAGGCTGGAAAAAAAGCAGCTTCAAACGCAAAGTGATGAAATGCTGGATTTAACAACTAAAATTAAGAAACATAAAAAATTAATTTTTTCCCGTTGGGGAATCATAATCGGAGTAATAGCCATTCTGATAATTGGGTATTCTATATATAACTATGTCAGAGTATTCCACCATTATACCACACTGAGCAGCGAGAAACGATCTGACATAACTGCGACACAATATGCGCAGTTAGGCGGCAATCTGCTGAAATACAGCCCCGATGGAGTGAGTTGTGTCAGTCCCGGAAACGAAGTGTTATTCAGTGCAACATTCAGTATGCAGAGCCCTATAATTGATATTTGCGGAACAACAGCTGTAGTAGGTGACCAAAAGGGTACCCAGATCTATATTTTTGATGAGAATGGGCAAATCGGATCATTTCAGACATCACTTCCGATTTTAAAAGTTAAAGTTGCAGAGCAAGGTGTAGTGGCAGCAGTGCTGGAAGAAGGAGACACAACCTGGATCAATTTTTATGATACCAAAGGAAATCCAATTGCAGAAAACCGTACTACGGTAAATGACTTTGGATATCCAATGGATGTTGCGTTATCACCGGATGGATTAAAGATGATGGTATCCTATCTGAATGTGGCAAAAGAAAAGATGAGTACCAAGATAGCATTCTATAATTTTGATTCTGTAGGGCAGACCCAGATTAATAATGAAGTGAGCAGTGTAACTTATGATAATACGATAGTTCCCAAAACGTTATTTATGAATGATTCTGCTTCAGTAGCTTTTCGAAATGACGGGTTCACAATTTTCAAAGGGAATCAGGTGCCCCAGGAAAGTGCCAGGGTAGATCTGGAAGAAGAGATTATCAGCATCTTTTACAGTGATAATAGTATTGGGGTAGTGGTAGGAAGCGATGACCCGGAACATAAGTATCTGATGCGTCTCTATAATCTGAGCGGCAGAAAGACAATGCAGAAATATTTCGATCTGGATTATAAGGAGATAAAGATTGACGGCGATGAGATCATTATGTTTAATGAAGGTAAGTTTGCGATATATAGCACTGGTGGAAAAGAAAAATTTTCCGGCAGCTATAGCAAGCCTGTTATAAATGTTATGAGTGCCAAGGGATTTCGGAAATACACGATGATTACACAGAACAGCACAGATCAGATAAGGCTTAAATAGGAGAAAACATCATGAATTTACTTACAATTATAGTGCTGTTAGTGCTATTATTCTTTATATTAAATGGATTTAGAAAGGGATTTATTAAGACTTTTGTATCAATGGTTTCATTAATTGTATCAATTGTTTTGGTTTCCATAGCAACTCCATACGTAACGGAGTTTCTAAAAACACAGACCCCTTTATACAGCATGATTGAAGAAAAATGCCAGTCAGCCTTTGGTGTTACTAATAAACAGAATAAAGATACCAAAGATATCCAGGATATCCGGGATACCCGGGATACGGAGAGTGGTGAGGGCCAGAATTCCGAAAGCCAGAAAAGCAGCAATAGTATTTCAATGCTGGAACAGGCAAAGCTGATTGAAGACCTAAAACTTCCCGGTGCAATCCAAAAAATGTTGGAAAGCAATAACAATAAGACAGGATACGAAAAGCTGGCGGTGCAAAGTTTTGAGGAGTATATACCCAGTTATATGGCTACACTTATATTGAACATCATTTCTTTTGTTGCAACCTTCCTGTTAGTAGTAAGCTTTTTATGGATTACGGTTATGACTCTGGATGTAATTGCAAATCTTCCGATTCTTCATGGGATAAATCAAATCCTGGGATTGGTTTTAGGTTTGGTACAGGGGCTGGTGTTTGTTTGGATCGCATTTTTAATCATTACCGTATTCAGCAGTGTCGATCTGGGAAGAGAACTTATGCTTATGATACACAACAGTAAGATATTAAGCCTCATATACGACAACAATATATTCCTTAAATTATTGACAGATGCCATGTCTTATTTTACCTAAGAAAAGTACATGCAGCAGCAATTTGAGTGGAAAGAATAAAGCTTAAAAAAATAATTAAAAAAATGGGAGATTTATCTTGACAGTTTTTTTGAAAAATGATATTATAACAGTCCACTGCAAGTGATTGCGGTGGATTGTTTTGTGTCAGAGGAAGCCTTGAAAAAAATATTTAAAAAGTTTTGAAAAAGGTATTGACATCTTTTGACAAAAATGGTAATATATCAAAGCTGTTAAAAAACAGCACAGCTCAATCGAAAGATTGAGAAAAATAAAAATTAAAAAAGTTGTTGACAAACACTTGGCAATGTGATAAGATATAGAAGTTGCGCTAAAGAGTACAACAGCAAAGAAAAGCAAGCAGAACCTTGATAATTGAACAGTGAAACAACCTTGAAAGATTCTATTAAAAGAGATTTCAAAATTAAGAACCGTATCAGAAATGATACAACCTTAAAACAGTAATAAAGGGATAAAATTAGCTAGTAGTTGATTTTTGAACTAAGATCAAAACTTTATTTGAGAGTTTGATCCTGGCTCAGGATGAACGCTGGCGGCGTGCTTAACACATGCAAGTCGAGCGAAGCATAAAAACAGATTTCTTCGGAATGAAATTTTTATGACTGAGCGGCGGACGGGTGAGTAACGCGTGGGTGACCTGCCTCATACAGGGGGATAACAGACAGAAATGTCTGCTAATACCGCATAAGCGCACGGTGCTGCATGGCACAGTGTGAAAAACTCCGGTGGTATGAGATGGACCCGCGTCTGATTAGCTAGTTGGTAAGGTAACGGCTTACCAAGGCGACGATCAGTAGCCGGCCTGAGAGGGTGAACGGCCACATTGGGACTGAGACACGGCCCAAACTCCTACGGGAGGCAGCAGTGGGGAATATTGCACAATGGGGGAAACCCTGATGCAGCGACGCCGCGTGAAGGAAGAAGTATTTCGGTATGTAAACTTCTATCAGCAGGGAAGAAAATGACGGTACCTGACTAAGAAGCCCCGGCTAACTACGTGCCAGCAGCCGCGGTAATACGTAGGGGGCAAGCGTTATCCGGATTTACTGGGTGTAAAGGGAGCGTAGACGGCATGGCAAGTCTGGTGTGAAAGGCAGGGGCTCAACCCCTGGAC
>NZ_JTGN01000018.1 GCF_000797495.1 Robinsoniella peoriensis | reverse complement strand
CTCGGAGATGTGTATAAAGAGACAGGTTTCCAATGCAGTCCAGGGGTTGAGCCCCTGCCTTTCACACCAGACTTGCCATGCCGTCTACGCTCCCTTTACACCCAGTAAATCCGGATAACGCTTGCCCCCTACGTATTACCGCGGCTGCTGGCACGTAGTTAGCCGGGGCTTCTTAGTCAGGTACCGTCATTTTCTTCCCTGCTGATAGAAGTTTACATACCGAAATACTTCTTCCTTCACGCGGCGTCGCTGCATCAGGGTTTCCCCCATTGTGCAATATTCCCCACTGCTGCCTCCCGTAGGAGTTTGGGCCGTGTCTCAGTCCCAATGTGGCCGTTCACCCTCTCAGGCCGGCTACTGATCGTCGCCTTGGTAAGCCGTTACCTTACCAACTAGCTAATCAGACGCGGGTCCATCTCATACCACCGGAGTTTTTCACACGGTGCCATGCAGCACTGTGCGCTTATGCGGTATTAGCAGACATTTCTGTCTGTTATCCCCCTGTATGAGGCAGGTCACCCACGCGTTACTCACCCGTCCGCCGCTCAGTCATCAAAACTTCTTTCCGAAGAAATCTGTTTTAATGCTTCGCTCGACTTGCATGTGTTAAGCACGCCGCCAGCGTTCATCCTGAGCCAGGATCAAACTCTCAAATAAAGTTTTGATCTTAGTTCAAAAATCAACTACTAGCTAATTTTATCCCTTTATTACTGTTTTAAGGTTGTATCATTTCTGATACGGTTCTTAATTTTGAAATCTCTTTTAATAGAATCTTTCAAGGTTGTTTCACTGTTCAATTATCAAGGTTCTGTTTGCTTTTCTTTGCTGTTGTACTCTTTAGCGCAACTTCTATATCCTATCACACTGCCAAGTGTTTGTCAACAACTTTTTTAAAAAGTTTTTTATGTATCTCACCGCCGTTCTCACAGCAACTTTTATATGATACCATTTTGTAAATCATTTGTCAACACTTTTTTTGAGTTTTTTCAACTTTATTCGAGTCGATCTCTCGTGTTACATTCGTGTCGGATTTTGTTTTTTGCTGTCTGTTTGAGACAACTTTGTTATGATACCACCTGGAAACCAATCTGTCAACACTTATTTTGTAATTTTTTCATATTTTTTGCACAATTGATTCAATTTATTAATTCTACTGTATTCTACTGTTTTTTTCTCCCCTATCCATTGCATCCTGTCAATTGTACCTCTTTTCACAACATATTTTATTCTGTTATGAAATCAACTGTTAATTTTCAACCATATTCTAATAACCGGCTGCATACTGAATTACGTCTATTTTTTTAAGATTTGGGATAAATTATTATATTTACTTTCCTTCCTACGCTCTCTATACTGTAGTTAATATCAATGCTAAATGCCAATATATAATAGAAGAAAGGAATTTAAAAATGCTGAAACAAACTTTTTCAAATCCACTATTATCGGGATTTTATCCCGATCCTTCCATTTGCCGGGTTGAAGATGATTATTATCTGGTTACTTCGTCTTTCGTATATTTTCCGGGGCTGCCTATATTTCACAGTAAAGATCTGGTACATTGGGAACAGATTGGACACGGAATACATCGTCCTGATCAATTGGATTATAAAAACTGTGAGACCTCTGAGGGACTGTGGGCTCCTTCTATCCGCTATCATAATGGTACCTTCTATATAATTAATACATTTGTTTCCCGCGGACGGGAAGCAGACCGTGATAATTATATTATTACGGCACAAGATCCTGCCGGTCCCTGGAGCGATCCGGTCTTTGTAAAGGGCGCTGACGGAATTGACTCCAGTCTTTTCTTTGATGATGACGGATCTGTCTGGTATACGGGTAATTATATCAGTGATCAGAAGCTTTATGAAGGGCATCACGGAATTTACTTAAATGAACTGGACCCACTGACTTTTCAGTTCAAAGGAAAGCGCAGTATCATATGGGATGGAAACAGTTCTCATTCAAAATGGATAGAAGCACCCCATATTTATAAAAAAGATGGATGGTATTACCTAATGACAGCTGAAGGCGGTACATTTTGCAATCATAGTGTTATGATGGCAAGAAGCCGGACGATTGATGGGGATTATGAGATATGCCCACGTAATCCCATAGTTACCCATCGTCATTTATCACTGTTAAATGAGATTTCTGTGGTTGGGCATGCAGATATCGTAACAACACAAAATGGGGAATGGTGGATGGTTTTGCTGGGCGTCCGGCCTTATAGGGGCTTCCATTATAATCTTGGAAGAGAAACCTTTATGATTCCAATTGTATGGTCTGAAGACGGATGGCCTATGCCTGACACTGAAAACGGACTGGTTCATAAAGAAGAGCGTTTGCCTGATCTTCCAAGCTTTTATTGTCCTTTTACCGATTCGAATGACAATTTTGACTCCGACAGCCTTTCTATGATCTGGAACATGATTCATCCGCCTCAGAGAGATTTTTATTCTCTGACCAAACGCAGGGGATGTCTGCGCCTCTCACTGGAACCAGAAGTGATTCAGGAAATCTGCAACCCGTCATTTATTGGCAGACGTCAGCAGCATAAAGTATTTATGGCTTCTGCTGCAATGGAGTTTACTCCTGAAAATGATTTGGAAGAGGCAGGCATTGTATTAATCCAGGATAACCGTTACAATCTGGTTTTTGTTAAGACATTCCGTAATAACCGCGCTGTCCTGCAACTGCACCAAACAGAAAATGGGGTACGCACTTTAATCAAAGAACTTCCGCTCGAAAATACCGGGCGCTTATGCCTCAGTGTACAGGGGCGTTGTGAAACATATGCCTTCTTCTACGGACCAAATGAACACGAATTAAAACTATTTGCGGAGGATATCGATGCAGCTCTTCTGAGTTCTACCGTAAATGAAGGATTTACGGGTGTCTACATTGGCATGTACGCCAGCAGCAATAAATCCGTTTCCACAAATTATGCAGACTTTGATTGGTTTCATTACACTGGAAAAGACATCTAAGATCAGATAGCGATGCCTTTGGGATTGGTTTCTTATTGATAAAATTATCATTAAGAAACCAATCCTTGCATTTTTTGAAAATGTTGTATATAATACGTGGCAAAGGTGGTTAGCTTATGCTAACATTTTTATCCATTTTTCGAAAGTGAGGATTTATTATGTCAAAGAAACATCTATTTAAAAATATTGCAGTACTGTCCTGTGCGGCGATGCTGTTATTATCCGGGTGTCAAAGCTCACCGGATACTGCAAAGGACAGTTCCCAGACTGCAGCCACGAATTCCAGTGCCGAAACCGGCGCCGAATCAAATACGGATACTACTAAGGATACTACTAAGGATACTAAAAAGGATACGAATGAGGATACAGACAAAACTGCTAATACTTCTGCTGAAACCGGAGATAATATTACCGTTACAGATGCCAGAGGCGAAATTTCAATACCGGCAAACCCACAGAAAATTGTAGATATAAGTGGAAACAGTGATATCTTATCTGTGCTTGGATATAAGGTTGCAGGAACTGCGAATTCTGATGCTTATGACTATACGAAATTCCCTTCCTATCTGGAAGATGTTCTGGAAGGAGCTTCTATTCTGGGCTACAGCATGCAGGATACCATGGATGTAGAAGGAATTATTTCATTAGAACCGGATCTGATCATTATCTCTACTGTTCAGGAGAAAATGTACCAGCAGCTATCTGAAATCGCTCCGGTTGTTATGTTAGAACTTGCCCAGACAGACTGGAAAGAAGATGTCAAAAGCGTTGCCGGAATTATGAATAAAACCGCAAAAGCGGATCAGTGGCTCTCTTCTTATGAAGAAAAAGCATTAAAAATTGGTGAAGAAATCCGCAGCTCCTATGGCGAAGACACTACTTACCTCGCTCTTTTGGCAAGCGGGGGACAAATTTTTATCTTTGATAAGGCCGGTATTGGCAGCATCTTATACGATGACATGGGCTTAAAACGGCCTGAAGGAATGCCGGTTCAGGAAAATATCAGCCTCCCGGTTGTCAGCTACGAAGGACTTGCCCAGATCGATGCAGACCGCATTCTGGCTATAGGTACGGATGAAGATCTCGCATCCCTTCGGGAAAATCCAGTTTGGAAGAATATGGATCCGGTGAAGAACGGAAATGTTCTGGAGCTTCCTTCCAGCCCTTATTTTAACCAGGGTTACAGCTGCATCGGCAGATCTTTGTTTTTGGATGAAGCATCATCCCTGATGGAGAAATTAAAATGAATCGTAAGTTAACAGGTGCATGGTTCTTCAGTATCCTCTTAGTGGCGGCCGGATTAATGGCCGCCGCTTGCGCAGGTGCAAAAAATATCCCAGCGGAAACTGTTCTGAATAGTTTATTTGCAGCCGGAAAGCCTGAGGAGCTTCCTCTGGATATGCAGCTTGTAAGAAATATTCGTCTTCCCAGGGCACTTGCAAGTGCTATCATCGGCGGTCTTCTTGGAATGGGCGGTGCCATGATGCAGGGAGTAACCCGCAATCCTATTGCAGAGCCATCCATTATGGGCATCACCCAGGGAGCTGCCCTTGCCGTCGCTATCGTAAGTGTCAATACTTCCCTTTATGGTATACTGGGTAATTTTGCGGCAGCAATGCTCGGCGCTTTCATCAGCGGTATTTTAGTTTTGCTTTTCAGTTTAAAAAGCGCTTCTAATATGAATATTTCCCGCCTTATTCTTGCCGGAACAGCACTTGGAACCTTTTTCCTGTCTCTGGCATCTGTCATCGCTTTGTTGGGCAACCGTTCACAGGAACTGGCCTTCTGGGTATCCGGCGGATTTCGTACGGCTTCCTGGGATCAAATGAACATATTACTGATTGTCAGTATTCCCTGCCTTATCTCTGCCCTAATTATAAGCAGCAAGATAAATATTGTAAGCCTGGGTGATGACGTCTGTACAGGGCTTGGCGTAAATCCTGTTAAAATCCGGATTCTTACAATGATTCTGCTGATTCCCATGTGTGCCGTAAGTGTGGCAATTGCGGGAAATATTGCTTTCGTAGGTCTAATTGTTCCTCATGTTGTACGCAAAATGTCCGGGAATGATTACCGTAAATTGATACCGCTATCTTTTTTATTTGGAAGTGCCCTCCTGATTTGGGCGGATATTGCAGCCAGAATGGTTCAACCGCCATACGAAACCCCTATTGGACTTTTTACTGCTCTGATTGGAGTTCCTGTATTTCTCCTGATGATTAGAAAGGAGAGCCGGTGATGAAGAGAAGATTTCATATTGTATTGTTCGTTACTGCTATTTTCCTGCTTGCTGCCATGCTTATTTCTCTCATATGGGGAACTTATTCTATTTCGGTAAAAGATGTATTTAACACTCTTTTCGGACAGGGCAGTAAATTGCAAAACACCACCATATTCCAGCTGCGTCTCCCAAGAATCTGTATAGCCCTATTTGTCGGAATCGCACTTTCTACAGCAGGCTGTGTTCTGCAAAGTGTGACCCGTAATCCTTTAGCGGAACCTGGTATGATTGGTATTAATGCAGGTGCAGCCCTTGCCGTTGTACTTTTTATTTCCATAAAAAGTACTGCGTATTATTCCGCTTTGTCTGCCGCAACCGTATTTATGATACCTGTTTTTGCTTTGGCTGGCTCCCTGCTTTCCTCTCTGCTGATTTATTTTCTGGCATATAAAAAGGGGATTTCGCCGAATCGGCTGATCTTAACGGGAATTGGTGTAAATGCAGGAATTAATGCTTTTATTACCTTATATCAGCTTAATATGTCCAAAGGTGACTATAATCAGGCACTGACCTGGATCAGCGGAAGTCTTTGGGGGAGCAGTTGGATTTATTTTATATTTCTTGCCCCCGCAGTTCTGCTCCTTACTATAATTGTCCTTTATAAGAGCCGCACCCTTGATGTCTATGCTCTTGGAGACGAAACCGCCAGTGGATTAGGGGTCTCTGTACAACGGGAAAGCAGAATTTTATTACTTCTGGCTGTTGCACTTTCAGCACTTGCAACCTCAGTTGCAGGTAATATTGCTTTTCTTGGATTACTCGGTCCTCATATTGCCAAGAAGCTGGTAGGCGCCGCTCATAAAAGGCAGATTATTACCGGTGCCATGATCAGCGCTGCATTAATTATCGCTGCCGACAGCATCTCCCGAAATCTTTTCTCACCTTTAGATGTTCCGGTTGGCATTACACTTTCCATTGTAGGCGTACCATACTTTATATACTTAATGTTAAAGGAGAAATAGACTATGAACCAAGAATGTATACAGACGAAAGATCTGCAGATTGGATATGAAGATGAGATTATTATAAATAAATTAAATTTGAAAATTCCCAAGGGGAAAGTTACAATGGTGATCGGCTCTAACGGATGTGGAAAATCAACATTGTTAAAAGCCGTATCCCGCATTATTCCCAGCCGCCATGGCGAGATATTATTACATGGCAAGTCGCTGCGCAGACAGGCTTCCAAATCCATTGCCCGCAAAATGGCTGTTCTGCCTCAAAGTCCTTGCGTACCCACCGGGCTTATGGTGAAGGAACTTGTGGCATATGGCCGTTTTCCTTACCAGGGCCCGATGAGCGGACTGAATGAACATGACCTTCAGATGATCGATTGGGCAATGCATTCCACCGGAGTGTACGAATTGAAAGAAAAGATGGTGGAATCCCTGTCCGGCGGCCAGCGTCAAAGGGCATGGATTGCCATGGCACTGGCACAGGAAACAGAGATATTAGTATTGGACGAGCCCACCACCTATCTTGATATGTCCCACCAGATTGAAATATTAAAACTTCTCAAAAAACTGAACCGTGAAAACAACCGTACAATTATTATGGTAATTCATGAACTGAACCATGCTTCTAAGTTTGCAGACCATTTGATTGGGATGAAAAAGGGCAATGTAATATTCGAAGGAAAACCGGTTGATGTCATTACCAAAGAAAACTTAGTTCAGCTTTACGGAATTAATGCCCGGCTGGAGCAAAGCAGAACGGGCGACTATCCTATCTGCGTTGACTATGATACACTGGAACATGTTTAAACGCTTCTTTTATCCGACTCCAGAAACTCTCGGAAGATCTGTACATGAAGTATTTCGTCCAGTGCCAGGCGATTCAAAACAGCGCTGACACAAGGATCTTTGATCTCTTTTGCAGTCTGTTGGTAGAATGCGGCAGCTCCTTCTTCAGAAGCTATATTTGCTGCCAGTATATGATGGACCTCCTGGCAATAGTCAATGGCATCAGCATTCCAGCATTCACATGCATTGTTGGCAAGCCTAGGATCTCCCCCCAGCATAGTGATCAATTCTCCGATCGTATAGAGATGGAACATTTCCACTTTGGAAATAGCCATCAATGTCTTCCCCAAATCGGAAAACCGGTCTGACAGAATCCAGTGCTGGTATAAATAGGTGGTAATAGCGGTCATTTCACTTTCCTGTGCCCTTATTGCCGGATAAAGCATCTCCGCATAATATGGATTTTTCCTGCTTACTTTAATCGGCGGATAAGGATCCGGATTGGCAACGGGCCTGGTACTCCCGGAATTATTCTGCATCATGGCTATGTACCTCTGTTTTCTTCATTTATTATCTATCATATGTCTCCCAACCTGAAAAATGACATGCATTCTATTTAATTAAAAAAGACTGTGCAGTTACCTGCAGCAGCCTTTTCGACTTTTTATACCCTTAAAGCATAATCTTTATTTTTTTAATTGCCTTCTGCTCCATCTGATCCACCCGCAGAACCACGCCATCCGCTTTTAATTCCGGATGAGTTCCATCTTTCGGGATAAATCCAAGATGTTCTACCATATACCCGGACATCGTATCATAATTTTCTGTTTCCAGTTTCAGGTGCAATTTATCATTTAAATCATCTACCAGCATTTGTCCATCTACTACATATGTTTTCTCATCAACCTGAACAAATTCAGGCTCTTCTTCCTCATATCCATTATTGATCTCGCCCATTACTTCTTCAACCAGATCTTCTACTGTAACGATACCTGAGAATCCGCCGTATTCATCAATTAAGATCGCCATATGATTTTTCTTCGTCTGCAGGTCACGGAATAATTCATCCGTATTCTTAGACTCCGGTACGAAATATGGCTCCTGCATTATCTCTTCTACCTTTACACCGGTAAAAGTGCTTTCCTTGGCTGCCAATATGAAATCCTTCATATGCAGAACACCGATAATATTGTCAATATCTTCTTTATAGACTGGTATTTTGGAATGTCTGCTGGATAACAGCTCATCCACATAGTCTTCCAGCGGCTCGTCTATATCAATTGCATAAACTGCTTTTCTGGGAACCATAACATCCTTTGCTATTTTATCATCAAAAGAAAAAATCGATGTTATCATTTCCTTTTCAATTTCATTAAACACACCTTGTTCACTGCCTGATTCTAATAAGGCCTTGATTTCCTCCTCCGACACACGCTCTTCTATATTCTCTGTTTTCATACCAGCTAATCGTAATATGAAATTCGTAGACAGAGACAAAAGCTTAATAAACGGCGCCATTACCTTTGATACAATGTAGATCGGTTTTACTGTCCATAAACTAAAGGCTTCCGCTTTCTGCAAAGCTATTCTTTTCGGTACCAGTTCCCCCAATACAAGGGTTACAAAAGAAAGTAAAATAGTAACAATAACAAGTGCGATGGTTTCGCTGAATGGGACGTTGAACTTGCTCATCCATCCTCCCAGAATCTTCGAAATACCGGATGCTGCTGATGCACTGGAGAAGAAGTTTGCAAAAGTAATCACTACCTGAATCGTAGATAAGAACTTTGTGGAATCCTCCATCAGTCTGAGTATCAAAACTGCTTTCTTGTTACCGTTCTCAGCAAGACGTTTGATCTTGTTCTTATTGACAGATACCACTGCCATCTCAGCTCCTGCAAAGAACGCATTTACAAATGTTAAAAACACCAAAAATAATAGTTGCAGTGCAATCTGTGTCGCACCAGGGTCAGGGTCTAAATCCATGATATAATTCCTCCTAAAAAATTTTAGTCCGATTATATCATAGGATATTCACCCTGCACAACTATATAATAGAAAATTAATAGATTTAACAAAAATTTTATCTTTCACTAATATACAGATTTACTTTTTGCAAAATGGTATTTACTGCATCCTCTACGGAAACATTATCCTTTACGCATCGTTTCACCTGCTCAAATACGGTTTCTTTAATTACATTATCAGACAGCGGTCCTTTATCCAGAGACTCTACAAAACCTTTAAAGGTATTAATTTCTTCATCGGTAGGCCACTCAATATCCAGGGAGACCATTTCCCCCGTCTGGCTACTTCCACTGCTTAAGCTTCCTAACCCTTTTGCCGGTTTGTCGTTAATCACTGTATCAAATGCAGCTTTATTTACCGGGAATCCCCCTCCCTGATTGACAATCTGAGATTCTTTGGACAAAAGGAAAGATGCAAATTTCCCAGCCTGCTCCGGCGCTGTACTTTTACTGCTGATTCCGATAACCGTCCCCGGTACATATACATTCTTTGACTGCCCATTCAGCAATCCATAAGTTTCTCCATCTATCTGCTTGATTGAGGAAACCACCATAGCCAAATCGTTCATAGACATAATATTTCCAATGCTGATTCCCATACTGTCATCCATTCTGCCCATACTTCCCATAGAAACACTTAAGAAAGAACTTGCCGTTGAATTTTTAATGTCTTCTTCCACATAGGTATCGACCTGATCCTGACTGTGGTCCTCCAGATCATAGAGACGCTTGAATTGTGTAACAAACTCTGTCAGTGCATCCTTATCCAGGGTTCCGTCCTCTTTTTCCCATGCAGGTGAGCTTACATTATATAACGGTTCCAATGCCAGGTCTACCATGGACATCTGAGAGAGTACTCTCATATAGCTCTTTTCATTCTTCATTTTTTCAGCCTGATCTGCAAGGGATTTCAGATCTACTGCCGCATCAACCGTCTCTTTAGTGGACTGAATTGCCGGTATCTGGAATCTGCTTGGAACAGCATAGATTTTTCCATCACTTTCATAGGTATTCTTAATGTTTTCAATAAATCCCTCTTCAGAGGAAATCGGTTCCAGCACACTGCCAAGGTCTGTCAATATTCCTTTTTCTATATACGACTGAATTGGCATTCCGTCCAGAAGAAGCAGATCCGGTCCTTTCCCCGCCAGGATATTTGTATTTAATGTACGGAGTGCATCGGATGTATTTACTGCATCATCCCCCGACAATCCAACTTCCAGCGTCACACAGGTATCCGGATACTTCTTTTGGAAGAGGGCTATTGCCTGGCGGATTTCAGGATTATCCCGTAGTGTATAGGCCTTTATCTCATTACTTGGTACGGCTGGTGTATCCTTTGAGTACACATAACGCAATAATTTATATTCGCTTCCATCCATGCAGGCAACCAGGAAAGAGTCATCATCCATGGATGCCATGGACACCAGTCCCGTGCTGGGGCTTCCAAGGGAATTCAACTCTCCATTCATAATCTGTTCTGCTATGCTTCCCCCAATGGTATGGCTATAGAAACCATTGGAATTGCAGTAGTATACCGACTCTCCTTCTTTCCCTTTTTGGAACAACACCGACTTTGTACTGGAACTGCCCTCCAACTGTCCCGGGGAGTCTTTTCCCACTATCTGCTCATCCAGAACTTTATCCTTATCCATCAGTTTACCAGTTGTGATATCATAAAGCTGCACCTCATCCGTAGTTACTACAAGAAGTACGTTTCCTGCAGTTCCAATGGTTATGGGAGAGGTACCCTTTGCGAACTCTTGTGCCACAGTTCCTTTTTCTGTATCTATTAAAAATACGCCCTTGCTTCCCATTGCCAGCAGTTTACCGTCTTCCGTAAAGCTTACATCGGACAGGTTTGCCTGGGCATTTGCTTCTGCTCCGCCAAATAATTGGTCAAATACTTTTACATTTCCATCTTTGTCGGCATACAAGGGCTGGAAACTGCCATCTTCCGAATATTTTACAGCTCCAATCGCACCATCCGGTGACAAAGCCATATGATATAAATAAGCCACATCATCGTTCAGAATATCTGCCGGGAAATCCGACACTTTTTCCCAGGTCTTTCCCACATCTTTGGAATTCCATATCTCCCTGCTGCCTGCTTCATTGCTAATCGCCATATTCACACTTCCGTCTGTCTGCCTGCATATATCCAGTATCATAGCTGTTCCCTCAGGCAATGCCGCATCTTCTTCCAGATAGCGTCCCATCGCACCTGCTTCTGAACCAGTTGAAGTATTGGTTCCGGATGCTGACTCACTTCCCCCTTGTGTATCCGATACACTATCGGTACCACTCTGGCATCCTGCTAGCGGTATAGCCGCCAGACCCGCCGCCATTGTCAGACATATTCCCTTTTTTAAAAAACCTCTCATTGTTATTCCTCCTCATAATGGTATTAATTTGTTTTGATGGAGCCAGAATAGCATACTTTTCTCTAGCTACTCTCTAAAAATTAAAACTTAATGATTCTTAAGTTATTTTCTGCTTTATTTTAATACAATTCATATTATAATAGGATCAGGAGGCGAAATGTTATGAGAATATTAATAATTGAAGATGATTTAATTTTATGTGATTCATTAAAATACCAGTTAGAACACGAGGGCATCTCTGTGGATGTCTGCCACGACGGGGAGTCCGGACTTCGCTATATACGTGAAAATGTCCATGATCTTATTCTGCTGGACCGTATGCTCCCTTTAATGGACGGTACTGCCGTTCTGAAGAAAGTGCGTTCGGAGCAAATATCCACACCTCTGATTCTGGTGACTGCACTGGGTGATTTACATGACCGTGTGCAGGGGCTGGATCTTGGAGCCGATGATTATATTGTAAAACCCTTTGCATTTGAAGAGTTAATGGCAAGAATCCGCTGCATCAGCAGAAGGCCTGCAGGCTGGAATGAAAACAAACCCCTTACCTATGGAGATATCTCTTATGATGCGTCACAGAAAAAACTCTCACGGGGAGAACTGACCTGTGCCCTGTCACGTCGGGAGGGTGACCTGCTGGAGGCTTTTTTAAATAATTCGGGTAAAATTCTTCCCCGTATGACCCTGTTAACCCGCGTCTGGGGACCGGATGCCTCTGTGGAGGAAGGGAATCTGGATAATTATATCCATCTCCTGCGAAGGCGTCTTACCAGTGTCAGCAGCACACTTACCCTGAAAACGATCCGTGGGATCGGATATAGCCTGGAGGATACAAATGTTTAGAAAATTACACCGTCAAATGACACTTTTCTGTACTATGGTGACCGGACTCATCCTGGTCGCCATGTCCTGCATCTGTCTGACCATAGCTGAATCCGGCATCAGAGATATCAGTTATTCCTCTTTTATAAATAACATAAATTCACTCTACTCTTATCTTGAGAACCAATCAGTCATTACTCATACCTGGATTACTCAGATGGAATACAATTACCATATACAGCTGGATATAAAAGACACCGGAAACAATCTGGTATTCGACTCCCTGAATCCATCTCCCGCTGCCGAAAAGCTAACTGCCCAGGCAAACGAAACTGCTTTGCAGACCTTCGGACTGGATATTGACAATTTTGGAAAAAACAGTGTGCTGTCCAAACATGAAGAATTTAAAATGACAGGAGAGGATGGAGAACTTTATTATGCCTCGGTAGCTCTGATTCCCAAAGACAGCGGTTATCTTAGTATAACTGCCATCTCTCCTTTTACCTCCCAGAAATCTCAGATCTTTCGCCAACGTATGCTTATTGTACTCGTTGATCTGTGCGCTATTATACTTCTCGGTATTTTTTCCTGGCTCTTTACACGCCATATGATTCGCCCATTAAAAGAAAACCGGGAAAAGCAGGTACAATTCGTCGCTTCTGCATCCCACGAGCTCCGCTCTCCCCTCACGGTTATTACAAGCAGTCTGTCCGCACTGAAAATTGCAGGCAAAGAGGATGCCATACGATTTATCCACGCAATGGAATCAGAAGCGGCCCGTATGGCAAGGCTGATCAATGACATGCTTACCCTTGCAAATGCAGATGCCAGAAACTGGACCATTCAGCGGGAGCCCACGGAACTTGACACACTGGTTTTAGAAACTTATGAAAAATTCGAGCCCCAGGCTTTGGATAAGAATATGGATTTTGCCTTTCATATTCCAGAGCAGTCGATTCCCCCGCTTCTCTGTGATCCGGGACGGATTGGTCAGATTCTGTCCATACTGCTGGACAATGCTTTCTCCTATACTCCTGAAGGCGGAAAAGTGAGTATTTCCCTTACATTTGGTTCCGGCAAGTTCCAGATTGCTGTGACCGACAGCGGTCCCGGCATCGCGGATGAGAATAAAAAAGCGGTGTTTGACCGGTTTTACCGGGTAGATGCATCCCATAAAGATAAGGAGCACTTTGGACTTGGTCTCTGTATTGCAAAGGAAATAATAAAACTGCATAAAGGAAGGATCTGGATTGAGGATGCCCCAGGAGGCGGGACAAGCATTATGATACTGCTGCCTGTTACCTCATAAAACCTGACATCATGCATCCGCCCTTTGCTCCGGCGCGGATTACCTCCTGTATATTGTCCGGTGATATCCCCCCAATGGCATAAACCGGAATACTTACTTTTTGGCAAACTTCTTCTAGAAATGCAAGCCCCCGCCCGGGAATTCCTTTTTTACAGTCCGTCTGAAAAATGTGCCCTGCGATCAAATATCCGGCACCCAGAAGCTGTGCTTCTTCTGCTTCTGGGGCACTGTGAACCGACACCCCCACCGCCTGAAACTCTCCCAGTACAGTACTGTGTAAATTACAGGTGCTGCCTGCTCCGGTATTCACTCTTTGCTGTACTGTATTTCCTGTATATTTCCTGAGCATCTCCATAGAGATCTGCACTTCCGGATTCTGCAGTTTTTGAGCGGTTTCTATAAACTGATTGATTACCAGCGGTTTCCCATACTCCTGACAGATCTCTTTGCATTTTTCTGCCAGTGCTTCATAATCATCGGAAGAAAGATCTTTCTCCCGCAATACAATTTTCTCTATCTCCTGCCTATCCGCCAGTTCCCTTATCTTCGTTAAGAAATTTCCTGTACAAAGTTTTCTGTTGGTTATACACAAATACATCTTCTGCCTCCCGGGTTTTCCACAATTGAGATTATATATACTACACGCCCCCTGCATAAAACCTGTAAACATGCATTTTGTCCCTGTATTACACTCTGATATAATCCACATAGACAGGCTGCAGTCCCTGGGCAATAATTGCCCGCTTCACGTCTTCTACATTTCTGGGGTCTGATATTTCGAACTGTTCATCGCCTTTTGCCTCTTCTCCATGCCCTCCAACGCTTACCTTTACCCCCGCTGATATCTTAGTGGCGCACATACCAATGACATGATCCCGGAAGCCTTCCCTTTCCCGGGTAGAAATGGTTATCCCTGCAAATGGCATGAACAGGCGATATGCCAGCATGACCTGAAGCAGCTGGGTTTCGTGAACATCTTTGGGATTGATCTTGTCATTATTAATAATTGGACGAAGCCTTGGCGGAGAAAAAGCAATCTCCGCATGGGGATATTTCTGCTGAACCAGATAGGCATGCATTCCGGTTGCAAACGCATCCTTACGAAAATCATCCAATCCTAAAAGGGCGCCAAAGGCTACGGAACGCATTCCTCCTTTCAGGGCTCTTTCCTGGGCATGAAAGCGATATGGATAAATACGCTTGGGACCGCTTAAATGGAGCCGTTCATACCTTATGGGATTGTAGGTCTCCTGATAGACACAGACGTAATCTGCACCGCAGGTATGCAGATATTCGTACTCGTCCGTATTCAAAGGATAAATTTCAACCCCCACTAAGGCAAAATACCTGGCTGCTATCCTGACTGCCTCTCCAATATAGTTTACATCAGATGCCTTTCTGGATTCTCCTGTTAATAGTAAAATATCCTGTAATCCGGTGGATGCGATATTCTTTAATTCCTCTTCTATTTCTTCCATGGAAAGTTTTCCCCGTAGAATTCGGTTTTTACAATTATAACCACAGTAAATGCAGTTATTTTCACAATAATTTGCAATATACAATGGAGTAAAAAGTGAAACTGCATTTCCAAAATGCTTTCCCGTCTCTGCCTTTCCTTTTCTCGCCATCTCTTCTAAAAAGGGTTCTGCCGCCGGTGAAAGAAGCGCCGCAAAATCTTCGGGAAGCAGGCTTTCCTTTGCCAGCGCCAGTTTTACATCTTTGGCGGTGTAAGCTTCATAATCATATAAATTGACCTTTTCCAGAACCTTATCCATAATATCGGATTGTAAATCTTCCATTCCCGGCTGATATTCCATATGGTTTGTCTCTTCCGTGATAAACCTGCCGGATCTAATACCGGAGAACCCTGCTTTGGGATAGTCCGGTTTCTTCTCATTTTCTGTACTCAAACACACTCTAGTTTCCTTTCTTTCATTCGAAATCTTAAGTTGCAAGCTGCCAGAGCATTCATATTTAATTAAAGCAATTTTCAAATGCTCTCTGATTCTATCATATTCATACGTGCTCTAATCCTGTAAAAATCCGGTCAATGGACTGGATGCTTCCGCCATCTGTTCCAATACCCGGCCTGGTCCTGCCAGATATGCCATTCTTCCTGATATTACCGCCAGCTTGAATGCTGCTGCCATCTGTGCCACATCTCCTGCCGTTGCAATTGCGGTATTTGCCATAATGGCGTCTACCCCCATTTCCATTGCCTCACATGCCTGGGAAGGCCTTCCGATTCCGGCGTCAACGATGATCGGCAGGTCAATTTCTTCCACCAGCATTTTGATAAATTCCCTGGTACACAGACCCTTGTTGCTTCCAATTGGAGCTCCCAGAGGCATAATAGCTGCTGCTCCTGCATTTACCATATCTCTGGCTGCATTTAAGTCCGGGTACATATAGGGCATTACAATAAATCCTTCCTTTGCCAGTACTTCTGTTGCTTTGATTGTCTCATAATTATCCGGAAGCAGATATTTGGAGTCGTGCACAACCTCAATTTTTACAAAGTCACCGCAGCCGATTTCCCTTGCCAGACGTGCAATGCGGACCGCCTCTTCCGCCGATCTGGCACCGGATGTATTTGGCAGTAAGGTAATGCCTTCCGGCATATAGTCCAGGATGTTTTCTTCCCCGCCTACATTGGCACGGCGAAGTGCCAGTGTAGCCATTTCCACTCCTCCATTTTTAATAACTGCATTGGTCATCTCTAATGAAAATTTGCCTGATCCCAGAATAAACCTGGATTCAAAGGCATGACCGCCTATGATTAATTTATCTTCCATTTCTGTATCCTTTTCCTTTCGAAACATTTATGATGAACCTGTATTCCTGCGTTTGCCGCAGATTTTCTATTGATGCAGATCTCGCACTATACTTCCGTGATTCCAAGTATCAGACGCAGAACCATATTGGCCTGATGTCCGGCACACACCTGGACTCTGGGTGCCATCAGCCCTCTTCCTTCCTTTGCTTCATTTTCCATATCCCCGCACACATAGAGCCTTGACATCTTACGCACGGTCTTTATTTCATTGGCACTGTCATATCCGGCCATCCCGGATGCGGAAACGATTGTGGATTCCGGGAGTTCCATCAGTACCGCATTTACCAGAGCCGCCTTGGCTTCCGGCCTGTCAAATGCTTCACATATAATGGGATATTCCTCAAATATACCCGCCGCATTTTGTGAGGTTACCCTTCTGTCTATTGTCTCTACCTGGATAAAAGGATTGATCTGGGCAATCTGTTCTTTTAATGCCTCTGTTTTCTTCTTACCCAGATGGGAAACCAGATAGTTCTGGCGGTTTAAGTTACTCGGTTCTACTACATCAAAATCTACCAGCAAAAGCTTCCCTACGCCTGTCCTTGCAAGCATCACCGCAATGTGAGATCCCAGGCCGCCCAGTCCCGCTACTGCGACACAGGCATTGTTCACTTTTTCCCAGACCCCGGGGGTATGCCTGGATGCCATCATGGCCTCCAGCTCCTCTTGCCCCGGCAGCACCCCTCTATGTATAAAAAACACCTCATCCATCTCTTTTAATGTTCTTGTCCCACTGATGAATTCTTCTATGGGAACAGAAAAACCATTTAAGATTACGATATCCTCTTCTTTGCCGTACTGTCCTTTTAATTCCGCCAGGGTATTGCACTGAATTTTGGTGATCTTTCCATTTAATTTTATCTGCATTGCTCAACCTCCGCCTACGAAACTGACGATTTCCAGGCAGTCCGCATCATTTAAAACAATGCCTGCAAATTTCCCTTTTGGTACGATTACTCCATTTAATTCTACAGCGATTCTGGAAAGATTATAATTTTTTTCTATCAGAAATTCTTCCAGCGTTATCGTTTTTATTAGTTCTGCTGTCTGGCCATTTATTTTCATGATTTATATCCCGTCCTGTTTCTTTATTCCCACAGCAGCGCGGCAAGCGAACCTGCCTATATGTAAATTGGGAGACTGCCGTGAGGATCTAATATAAATTTTTACTTTTCCGTACAGAATTCTACCTTTTTGCCTTCCAGGATCATATTTGTAGTTCGGACTGCACACATTTTTCCGCACATGGAACAGGTATGGCGGTCCGCCGGAGGCGTGCTTTCAAAATACTCTTTTGCCTTCTTTCCATCAATTGCGATGTCAAACATTTCATCCCAGTCCATCTTATGCCTTGCTTCTGCCATACGGTTATCAATATCTCTGGCTCCTTTGATTCCTTTGGCAATATCTGCTGCATGGGCTGCGATCTTGCTGGCTACAATGCCTTCTCTTACATCACTCACATCCGGCAGGCGCAGGTGTTCCGCCGGAGTAACATAACATAAGAAATCCGCTCCGTTTGCAGCCGCTATTGCGCCTCCGATTGCGGATGTAATATGATCATACCCCGGTGCAATATCCGTTACCAGAGGTCCCAGAACATAGAATGGGGCATTATGGCAGATTCTCTTTTCCATTTTCATATTTGCAGCAATCTCATCCATTGCCATATGTCCCGGCCCCTCTACTAATACCTGCACATCCTTTTCCCATGCCCATTTAGTCAGGTTGCCGATTTCTATTAACTCCGCAATCTGTCCCGCATCGGAACTGTCTGCAATGCATCCCGGACGCAGAGCATCTCCGATACTGATTGTCACATCATGTTCCCGCAGTATATCCAGCACTTCATCATAGTATTCAAAGAATGGATTTTCGTTTCCCGTCATTTCCATCCAGGCGAACAACAGGGAACCTCCTCTGGAAACAATATTCATTTTCCGTCCTGCCCTGCGGAAGCTCTCCACCGCTCTGCGGTTTAATCCGGCATGGATAGTAACAAAATCAACGCCTTCTCTTGCATGTGCTTCTACCACTCTTAAAAAATCCTTTGCCGTGATCTCTAACAAATCTTTCTCTAAATAACCAATGGCATCATACATCGGTACCGACCCAATCATTGCCGGAGACATCTCAATTAATTTTTCCCGGAAGTCATGTGTTTTTCCATAATTACTCAGGTCCATGATTGCTTCTGCTCCAAAATCAATTGCCATCTGCACCTTTTTCAATTCCCGGTCATAATCCTTACTGTCCCCTGAAATTCCCAGATTTACATTTATCTTAGTGCGAAGTCCGCTTCCGATTCCCTCCGGAGAGAGAGAGGTGTGATGTACATTAGCCGGAATTACTGCCTGTCCGGATGCCACCAGTTCCATTAATTTGGGAACCTCCATTTCTTCTTTTGCCGCTACAATCTCCAACTGCGGTGTTACAATTCCTTTCTTTGCTGCTTCCATCTGCGTGTAATATGCGCGCATTTGCTGTTCCTCCTTATGTGTTTGTATTAACGAATAGCAAATGCCTGGTTTATTGCATGAAAAAAGACAGGTAATTGCTTACCTGCCAGTTCACTCTGTTTTTCATAAAAAAATGTTCACTAAAAAGTGAACATCCAACTATTACTCATCGAATGCTCCCTACCACAGTGTTAACTGTCAGGTTCAAAGGGTTAGATATATACATATCAATCTCAACTATTATTAGTTCCCCTGCATAGCTATTCAGTTAGTGTTATTATAGGCGTGTGGGATTTAAATGTCAATAGGGGGGGATGAATCTTTTCGTCCTGTGAAATTAAAATAAAGGCCGAAATCCACCTAGTGTAATTTCAGCCCTTATTTTATAAGCACAGAACGGGATATCACTAATTTAGAAATAATCGGAAAAATATGGTTTTCCCACCGGTATTAGCCGTTCTAATATCTGTACCATATAATATTCCATATCAAGCCTGTCATTTTCATACAGATACGAAGGCCTTTTGTATCCCATTAACATTGTGGTCAGAGTTTGTATATCTAACTCTACGATATTCGTAAGCGGCAGATCATTTTCCTGATCACAATATGTCTTCTGATCCTTCCAGTAAATCTGAAAATCTCCTTCATTCCAGGGCGCCATATTATCATGAACAATTAAATGAATATGAAAGTCTTCCGGCATTACCTGAAATGGATACTGCAGAATGAATTCCCGGACATCTACAATCCTTGCCATAATATAAGGTGCAATGGTCTCGGTGATTTCACTGTCTTCCAGAAGAAAAGCAAGGGGTTCCCCAGTATAATTATATCCTTTTACTTCAGTAATCATAGAAAAATGAGAACTGATATAATTCCAGATTCCATGTCTTGCTTCTATATTCAGATAGAGAATTTCTTTGACATTAAATACTTCATTTTCAATAGAATATACGATATACCCCAGCGGTTTATGCTCTTCACTGTAATAGATTGCCGCAATGACATCATCGGATTCCCAGCGCCAGTATTCTTCCCATGCCAGATCGTCCCTGATTAAAGCTCCGTGTCTTTGGACTGCAAAGTACCGGTAAACGTTCTTTAAGTCTTCATGATCCCATTCTACTCTTTCTACCATACCGGGAACGGGTTGCTTCTTGGGCAGCTGTGTATCCTTAATGCTGAACTTAATCTGATCTGATACAATTTCCCACCCCTTTTTCCTGTAGAAAGGAATAGAGTATGGATACAAAAATGAAACAGACTGCTTTTCTTCCCTCATGTGCTCCAGAATTTTCAGCATCAGGGTATGAATCAATCCTCTGCCGGCATATTCAGGATAGGTAGCAACCCCTGTAATCCCTCCCATCTTATAGATCTCTCCATAGACATTCACTTCCATGGGGTATACTACTATCTGGGATGCCAGTTTATCTTTATGAAAATAGCCCAGTATATAGGACTGCTTTAATATTGGTGCTTTTGCACGCTGGATTTCATCTTCTTCCCAACCTGACTTTAGTAACTCATCTCCTGTAACCTGAAATACATAGCGAAGCAGCGCATTAAACTCCTCCAGATCGCTGTCCTTTAACTGCCGCATTTGAAACATATCTTCGTTTTTCATCTTTCCTCCAAGAAATTGTCAAAACTTATCTTATATATATATAGCGTGTCTTTATATCTTTTTTATTCTAACACAGGGAAATGTAATTGTCCAATCTACGTTAGAACTTCAGATTCACCGTCATTCTCACCGGCTGATGATCTGTATTCTCAAAACCTACGTCAACTACATCCGCCGTTTCTACCATTATATTTTCAGAAACAATGAATCCATCCAGAGCATATACCTGGGAAGTATCATACGAACCGGTATACGGTGCATCCAGCAGACGGCAGGTAGGTGCTGAATCATCAATAACAAAGCGGAAACCTTCCGGAAGGCTGTCTTCATCCATTTTGGGCGGTACCCATCCATCTTTATTCCAGATTGGATACTTGGCTACCGAAGAAAAGGTCTGATTAAAATCACCTCCGGCAATCACATAATTTCCCTTTTGATACTCTTCTTCCAAAACCTGTGCCAGCAGCGCACTCTGCGCCTTCTTCCCTGCCCCATCGTCATAAGCCTCCAGATGGAGATTTACAAGTACAAGCTCTTTGTCTGAGTCCTCGAAAGGTATCCTGGTCGTCAACAGACACCTCTTTAAATTACATGTTTTCACCGGCCAGGAAAAAGACTCCGGCAGTGCTATACGGCTGGCTTCTGCTGCCCCCAGCTGCGTATATGTTGCGACGCCCGATTCCACATGTCCGATGAACGGCAGCGGATAAGGAACAAAGTCACATTTAAAATTATAGGCAAACATATTTCCCATCCCAAGTTCTTCTCTGTAAAATGCTGTCTGATCCTGGTAGTAGGAACGTTTTGAATAAATGTCCACTTCCTGAAGAAAATAGACATCCGCCGCATTCTCTTTTAATGTCTGGGAAATTGCCTCCATATTTGCCAGTACCTCTTCTTTTTTATCCGGCATCACCTTCGTACCACCGTCCATAAAGAAATCCTGGGTTTTATCTAAACCGGCATATCCGGTATTCCATGTCAGGAATGTTAGTTTATCGGATACCGAAAGCTTCCTGCTTCCCTTGGGAACTTCTACTTTTTCATTCTTCTTTGGTCTGTATTCCCTTACAGTAAGGTAAATTACACCGGCTGCTCCTATCAGAAATACCACCGCCATTACACCAATAATCACTTTTAAAATCATTTTTGCCATTTTCACACCGATAACGCATCCCGTTCTTACCTGGGATACGGCCACAAATCATACAGGTTGAAGAAATCACAGCGTGGCTTCCTTTCCATTCATATTTTTCTGCAACCCTGACATCCTACTGCCTGCATTTCACTTCAATCCATACAGTATCCGATACTTGCTTTTTCTTCTATTCTATCATATGCAGAAAGAGAAAGCGAGATTTCCTTAAATATCAGACAGCACGTTTAAACGGGCATCCATTTCCCACAAAAATAACAGTACCCGTACAGCTCGCGCAATTAACAGTTAATTACGCAATGCAGTACGGGTACTGCCACTTTTCCTTTACTTGTCCAGCGGTAAGCAGTTCCAGAATTGCTGCTGCACAAATTCCTTTAAATGATCCTGCGAATCTGTTCGCAGTAATACTGTACATTTTCAAATATGGCATCCGGGGCAATTCGATGATCCGGGCAGGGAATGTATCCCCCCAGTTCTATCAGCGGCTTCAGTCTCTCTATCTCTGCATCTATGGCTTTATAATCTCTGGCAAATATGGTTTTATTCATACCTCCAACACCGCGAATCTGTTTTCCATATTTTGCTCTCCATGGCTCTATGGACGCATTCCACGTGCCTACTTCAATGGGAAACATAGTATTGACGCCATTTTCCAGCCAGGTAGGTATCAGGGAATCAATCAAACCGTCACAATCCACTGAAACTATGGTTACGCCATATTGTTTTAACAGCTCTGTTGTCTTTTTATAATGAGGACCTACGTACTCATCAAACACACCGGGTATCACCAGCGGACCATTTTTAAAACAGATATCTTCCCAGTAATGGGCATAATCAAACTTTGCTCCGGATTCCAGCGCCGCTTTGACCCAGTTGTAAGACAGCCCTGCCATGGTATCGATTATTTCTGCATACAGCTCTTCGTCATCCATATATAAGTAGCTTAACTGCTCTACCCCCAGCAGATCCCTCATCCTGCCAAGCAGCGAACCGCAGTGTATTGCAACGGGAACCTCACGCCCGGAGGTATCCTGCAGTGATTTCAACAGGCTTTCATCCATACGTTCCTTAGACCATTGCAGACGGGGAAGATAATGTTCTTCCCATGCCTGACGGTCGGTCATTGAGGTTCCAATCTCTGCTGGTATGGAAACTGTCCCCGGTTTTTCCAGTACAATCAGCCCCAGCTCATCCCGGATGATCCTGGAGCCATCCGGCCTTTCTTCCATTACCTCCACTTCAAATCTTGGATAGATGTCCACCTGGCATCCTACGCAGGAGTTCCAGTTAAAATCAAACCCAAGTTTTTTCATCACACTTTTATCAGCCTCAGAATTGTCCCCAAACTTCCGGTAACCTTCTGCTTCTTCTCTGGTAATATGTCCCTCCGCTGCCCATTTGTCCAGCGTTTCCACCCAGTACCCAAAGGACACCACCGGCATATTTTCATAAGGCTTGTAATTTAGAATCGCCATAATATTTTCTCTGTAATTCATTGCCGCCACCCCATTTCTTCTTTTTCATCCTGATAAAAATTCAATTTAAGACACGTTCTAATGCATTTTCTAAGTCTTCCATCAGATTATCCACACCTTCTAAACCGCAATGGATACGTATCAGCCCCCGGTCATGATCTGACAGATTTAAAAATTTTATTTCCTCTTCCGTTGCCGTATACAGCGGACAGAGGGCAAGACTTTCAAATCCTCCCCAGGAACAGCCTTTTCCAAATAATTTTAATTTGTTAATTACTTTTACCGCTTCCTCGGGGGAATCCTTCAGCACAAAACTTAGTAATCCTGTGTGTCCTTTCTGCTGTTTTTCGATTAACTCCCGCTGGGGATGGGACGGCAGACCGGTATAATAGACGCGTTCCACTCTTTCATGCTTCTCCAGATATTCTGCAATTATCTGTGCCGTCCTGCCATGTTCTGCCACTCTGAGTGCCATAGTCCGAAGTCCCCGGATTGCAAGCCAGGCTTCCATGGGTCCCATATTAGCTCCAAAAAGCTCACGGACGGTGAACTGGATTTCGATCATAAGTTCTTCATCTGCAGATGTGAGAATACCGCCCATAATGTCACTGTGCCCACCGATATATTTGGTAAGGGTATGCATAACCAGATCAATCCCCAGATCCAGCGGTTTCTGATAAAGCGGCGTGCAGTATGTATTGTCAATATACGTTTTCACCCCATGCTTTTTTGCAATTGCTGCTACGCCTGCGATATCAACCACAGTAAAGACAAAGGTAGCCGGGCTTTCTATCATAATCAGATCTGTTTCCGGCAGGATTGCCTTTTCCAGTTCATCCAGGCTCTCTCCTGACCAATAAGTAACAGACATATTCAGCTTAGGAATCATATACCGGTTTAAAATATTCTTTACAGGCCCGTATACATCCCGCATACAGATTATATGGCTTCCTGCTTTACAGGTTGCCAGAATCGCTGCTGATGTTGCCGCCATCCCGCTTCCAAAAGCTGCCGCCCGGCATCCATGCTCTAATGCAGCCACCTTTTCTTCCAGAATATGCACGGTAGGGTTCGAAACTCTTCCGTATTTAAATTCTCCTTTCTTAGAAGCATCACATCCGGCATATTCCTCAAACGTGGGAAATACATGCAGGGAATTCATAAAAACAGGCGGGATTACTGCATTTAAATATTTATCGTATTCATCGCCTAAATGGGTCATGCTTAACAGGTCATCCATCATAATGTCTCCTTCTGGTCCGCCGGATTCACCATGCTGTACAGCTGTATATCCAGCTCAATAATTTTCCGATAGATTTTAATTACTTCTTTTACATTTCTTGCTCTCATCATCCGGACCATATCCAGATGGTAAGGGATGGTATCTAAAATAGTCTGATTTGTTTCATTGACCACACCCTCACACAGATGGAAATAAACATCGTTATATTCACCAAATACATGGATCATATTTTCCACCAGATTGATCATTTCCTTATTACCGTAAGACTCTAATAAAATTTTGTGGAACAGGTTGTCCAGTTCCTGCGGGAAGATTCCGTTATCACACATAGTTATCATCTGTTTTGCAATGTGTTCCAATTGCGATAATACCTCTTCTGATATCACCGGGGTGATCTTTTTCAGCATATACTCTTCCAGAACGGTCTTAATCTCAAACTGTTCGAAAAAATTCCTTTTCTGGATTTTAAACATCATGGATTTGTCAGAGACTTCACCAATCACAAAGGAGCCTCTGCCTGCTTCCACACTTAACAGTCCCTGATTTTCTAACTCACGTATTGCTTCACGCACCGATGACCGGCTTACCCCCCACATCACGGCTAATTCCCGCTCACTTGGAAGTTTTTCCCCTATGCCTATTTTATTTTCCGTAATGTATTCACATATGCTGTCCGCAATTCTTGAATATAACAATCTTGTCGAACCTAATTGTGCAATATTCGTCTTTAATTTAGCCACACTACATACTCCTTTACTAATCTTATTATGACAATTATAACTGTATTTTACTTAGATTCATTATATAAGAACTGCCAACGCTATTCAACCAAAACCACCTGCCAGTTGCAGGTATTTACCAATATATCCCTACCTTCCCCCATATTCCGGAAGGAAGTGGCTCTGCTATCATTTCACGTTCTCTCCAGTTATAGACCCGCTCCCTGCGGCAGCGGTTTAATGCCGCGGTAGAATAGGGCCATTCACTTATAACAGGTTCAGGATAATCCATTTCCGGGTATTTGGGATCTATCGCCCTGTTTATCAAAAGGTTCGAAACTCTGACCTCCAGAGTATTGCTACCCTCTTTCAGGTATTTTAAAATATTCATTTTATAGGGACGTTTAATAAATGTTCCTGCTTCCTGTCCGTTTACAAAAATGCCTGCCGTTTCACCGATATGCTCAAACTGCAGCTCTGCCATGCCCGTTTCCTGCATCCGGTTCCATTTTTCTTTTTCTATAGAAACCTCTTTGCAGTATATTCCTTCTCCGGAATAGTAACGGAGGCTTTCTTCATTTTCCCAGCTCTCCAATTCATCGTAGTGCTTTGTAAAACAGCCGCTATCTGCGGAAAACTTCCAATCTTCGGACAGATCCAGGGAGAATTCCTTTTTATGTTCTTTCTGAACCGGAGTTTCATCTTCCATTTCAACCGAAAATACAAAGATTAGGGACTGGAAAGCTTCAAATTCAAGTTCCACTATGGTATCCGCCCCATCTTTCTGTTTGCTGCGAATACCTTTTTCCTGTCCAGTCAAAGGATCAAAAACATAAAAGTTATTTTTCTGGTCGGAAAATCTTATCTTTTCCTGTTTGTTCCCGGCGCTGATATTGGACAGAAAATAAATATCTGTGACTCCGTCTTCCTGATGTACATAACCGATTTCTTCCTTATTATAATATACCTTTACATCGGGGACTAAATTACGGGTCAGTTCCGTTATCAAATCATCATCATTTTTCTCCGTAATAATTAACTGTCCAGCCTCTTGCATCTCTTCCATTATATGTTGGATTTTTCCGGTGTTTTCCTGATAAGATAGTAATCCGCAGGAGCGGGCGGGAGCAGGCCCTTTACAGATGATTTTTTTTCCGCTGTCTGCAAATTCCTGCAGCTTATAAACTGTCTGCAGGGGCATCCGCTCACATTCCAGGAGCACGAGGATTTCGTAATTATAATCCATCCAGCGCTCCACGGCATCATCGTTTACATAGTCGAACCAAAATCCTTCCTTATGAATGCGGTCTGCAGTCCTGGTGGTTATCCGCTCTTCTAATTTCATACACATATGAATATCCGACAGTGGATTCTCCGCCCAGATATCAGACTGTGGAAGATAAACTGCCAGCTTTACTTTCGTCTTTCCACGGCGCAGGAAATCACATACCCGGTTGAAATAGACACTTAAGGGTTTGTAATATTTCCACCAGGTATTCGTATGGTTGATCTGGGATGAAGCGTAAAATGGCCATCCCAGTTCATTTTCATTTTCAGGACTGTAGGAGTATCCATGATTCACAATCTGATTCATGCCGTCTAAAAAAATGCTGTCTGCAGCAGCTTTGATATTTTCAAGGGTAACCACAAATCTGGGAAACCGAAGCCAGGTAAAGGACTCGTTAGAGATAATTTTTTTACCATAGACATGTCCTGCAGAAGATGCCAGTTTTCTGTGAACCGTATTGACTTCATACCGGTCAAAGGCGGAAAAGGTTTCCCCTTCGGGTATATCGGCGGCACCATATGCCTGAAGAATATCCCCCCAGGATCCATGAGCCTGTATTCTGGAAAGGGCTCCTTTTTCATGGCACCATTTCGTCATCTCCCGGAAAAAATTCTCTACCGTTAATTCTGCCATGGTCTTCTGGAAATCATAGCGAACCAGGTCCGTCATTCCCTGCACCTCTCCCCAGAGAGCATAAACCAGCGGACGCAATTCGTAACCTCTTCTTTTTCGGAATTCATCATAGATAATATCTGTCCAGTTGTGTCCGAATACTTCTATGGAATCACAGAAAAAGGACTGAATCTTCCCCTTTCCTACAGCATTCACAATCGGGTCGCCCCCATGTTCAAAGAATAATCTGGCGGAATCCTTCCGGTTGTGGTCTATAATCAGTCCATCGCCTCCCGGAAGGGGCTTTAATACGGTCTGACGTTTATCGCTGGATACCATTACCACAATCTTATAATTTCCTTCCGGGACGGTTACTTTTTCCAGCTGCTTTCCCCAGGACCATTCAAACAGAGGCTTATCCATGATTTTATCGGTAATATCGACAATTGATTCCGGTACCATCTGACTGTCTTCCATACGCCCCATAATACAGGCTGCAGCCTCGCCATACAGTCTCGTAGTGAAGTCGTATGTTAATTCACAGGGTCCTTTCACATCTATGGTATAGGGTATCACCGTAGGCCCGCTTAACTCAACGGGAACAAAAGGTCCTCCGAACGGCCAGGATGAGCCTAAGGTGAGGTCAAATTTCATATTTCGTTTATTCGCCTCTTCACAGGCAAATTTAATCAATTCAAGAAATTCAGGGGATAAATAGGTACAATTTTTTAACCCGTTATCTTTATCATCTGCTGTAACCGGATAGAGTATCTGAAGTTCCACTCCGCCCATCCGGGCATCTTTCATAAAATCCAATTCCCGTATCAATTCGTCCTTTTTTACTGCACAACCGTACCACCACCATCTGGTATAACCTCTTGTATCTTCTCTGGGATGCAGTATCTGATGTTCCACTTGCGCTCTTTTTTTTAACCCCATAATTTTCTCCCTTAAGTTCTTATTCTTTGACTGCTCCGGCAGTCATTCCTTCTACGATGAATTTCTGCATTCCGGCAAACATAATGGCTGTTGGAAGAAGTGCCATTACACCTCCTGCCATTAGAGCTCCCCACTGGACGCTGTATTTTCCAATCAGTGACTTTAATCCAACCGGAATCGTCCACATATCCGGCGTACTGATGAAAATAGTTCCTGCGATCAATTCGTTCCATGCTCCGATAAATGCAAATACAAATACGGAAACAATCCCCGGGAACATAATAGGAAGAACAATTTTTATCAAAGATTTTATTTTCGTACATCCGTCAACCCTGGCAGCTTCTTCCAGCGTTACCGGAATCCTTTCGAAAAAGCTTCGCATAGTTACTACGCAGAACGGCACATTTACAATGACATAATAAATGAACAGCCCAACATGGGTGTTAATCAGACCGATCTTGGAAAATATGAGGTATAAGGGGATGATAACTAATATGCCGGGGATCATCTGTGTAACCAGAAAGAACAGCACCATCGCACCTTTTCCTTTAAATTTATATCTTGCCAGGGAATAACCGCCCAATATAGACAGCATGGTAACTACTAAGGCAGAAGAAACCGAGACAATTACACTATTCTGCAATAAAGAACCATAGTCGAACATCTCAAACAGTCCGGTATAATTTTCCGTTGTAAAGGTATGCGGAAAATAAGTGATATTTTGCATATCGATAATTTCCCCGTTTGTTTTAAAGGATGTAATGGTCATCCAATAAATCGGAAGTACCACAAGTGCAAGAAAAAATGCTAAAATAAAAAATCTTCCAAATCCTAATGCTCTTTTTTTTCCCGTTTTCTTCATTAGAAATCACCTGCCTTATTGTAATTTGTAGCACGCAGAAAGATGACTGCAAAGATGCCCAGAACAACCATAAGCAGCACTCCAATCGCCGCTGCAAACCCAAAGTCATAGGTTCCAAATGCTTTGGAATACATGTAAGCCGGAAGTGTCTGGGAAGTATTTGCAGGCCCCCCATTTGTAATAATGACTACCAGATCAAAGGAATTAAAGATCCAGATGGTACGAAGCAGAATGGTAGTAATAATAGTTGGTTTTATGTAAGGCAGTGTAATCTGAAAGTATTTTCGGATTGCTCCGCATCCGTCCACATCTGCCGCCTCATAAACGTCTGCCGGTATGGACTGCAGAGCAGCTAAAATCATAATTGCAAAAAATGGTATTCCCATCCAGATCATTGCCATAATGATAACCGCCAGGGATACTCCGGGTGTCCCAAGCCAGGCAATGGATTCCTTAATAATCCCAAGATTCAGCAGTATGTCATTTACCACTCCATATTCTCCATTAAAAGACCAGCGGAACATTAATCCTATGACAAATCCGGAAAATGCCCATGGAAGAAATACGATTGACTGATACAATCCTCTTCCCCTGAACTGCTTTTTCAGTGCCATTGCCAGAACCATCCCTAACAGGAACTGACCTGCCACAGAAATCAAAACATAAATCAATGTATTTTTTACAATCATAAAAGTATCGGTATCATCAAAGAGCTTCTTAAAATTTTCAATCCCATTAAAAGCAGCTTTTCCTGAACCGGTCAGCTTATAATCCTGAAATGCCATAATGAAACTATTAATCAGAGGATACCCAAACATAACTAACAGCAGTACAAATACTGGCAAAATAAATACGTATGGCTCCATTTTGGATTTTGTCCGATTTCCTATCACAACTCTTTGACCGGATCTCACATGCATCCGCCAGAAAATGGCACCGCAAACAACTACAACAATAACGAGGAATGCTATTAATACTCCCATCTTATCTCCCTTCCATTCTATCAGCCGGATTCACAAAGGGGACGGTTAAACCGTCCCCTTCCTGTGCTATATGACAGTTTATCTGCTACAATTATCTAATACGCCCCAAAGCATGTCTGAAAATTCATTCCCGCCATCTGCATGCCCCACTTTGCGGCATATTTGTCCCGAATTCAGGTTACGTAGACCGGCGTGTCTGAAAACTGCTTTCTGCTTTATGGAACTTGCTTTACTGTAATGTTCTTGGGCTCTCTATGGCGGACCCTTCATTTGCAGCCAGATATTCCTTCATTCTCTTTGTTAACTCATTGGATATGTTATTCAGCACATCTTCTGCAGACTGTTTGCCCAGCAAATACTTCTGCATTTCTGCATGGAATGTATCCTGATGTAAATCGGTGTAGTTAAATGGTCCATACATTGGCGGAACGGTAAAATCAGGATCATTTAACTGGTTTAAGAATGCTGCATACGGTCCGTCTTCTCCATATGTGGGATCCTTGGATGCTTCTTTTTTTATTGGAATCAAGCCGCCCAGCTTACAATATTCAATATTGTTTTCCGGTTTTACAAGGTAGTCCATCAGCATCAGCGCTTCATCCGGATGTTCTGACTGGGCTGAAATTGTGTAGGAATAAGGACTGCTGGAAGTATTCAATAGCTTGTGGTCAACTGTAGATACCGGCATGGGCAGTACTCCCCACTGTTCCGGTTTCATATTGGTCTCACATGCTACGGCTACTTCTGAGTCATTGGAAATTGTGCCGGTTAATCCTCCTGTAAAGTTATCCACCATCTCTACAAATCCCCAGTTAATGGAATCTTCCGGTACATAGCCATCTTTGTATACTGCACACCATTTTTCAAATGCATCTACACATTCCGGCTTATTTAACAGGCAGTTTCCTTCTTCATCGTACACATAACCACCGGTAAATGTCTGTAAATAAACTAACAGCGGATCGAATGCTCCTCTTGCCCCTCTGAAAGAGTTGCCATATCTCTTTTTCTCTTTATCGGTCAATGCCTTTATTAAGTCAAAGTATGCCTCATAAGTCCAGTCGTCTCCGGTAGGAATCTCATATCCGATTTCCTCTACCCAGTCTTTGCGATAGAAAATACCCTTTACCATAAATCCATCCGGAATGGTATATATGTGTCCATAGTTTGCTTTTTCATTAACCCAGTTGCTTTTACTGATAATATCTACAAATTCATCTTTATGCTCTTCTGCATATTCATCAATGGGAAGTACCCAGTTGGATTCCGTAAACTGTCCCAGCCATAACGGATGGGTTGTCATTACATCCGGAAGCTGGCCTGATGTGCCAAGTACCGTCAGTTTATTAGCTGCATCATCCCAGGGTACACTTTCATAAGCCACGGTAATTCCGGTTTCTCCTTTGAATTTCTCAAAAACGCCTTCATAATATGCCTGTCTCTGTGGGCTTGGATTTACATCAATAAACCGCAGCGTAATATCCGACTTCTGCGTACCCGCTGCTTCCTTGCCACCTCCGGTCTCTCCTGCCTTTTCAGAATCTGCAGACTTTTCCGTGGTTTTGCCATCTGATTTCTGATTTGATCCGCCGCATCCGGGGATCATTCCCGTAACCATTGTTGCCGCCAATAAAACCGCTAAAATTCTCTTTTTCATAATACTGCCTTCTCCTTTTACTTTTTATAAAAATCATGTCCCCAAAACACAATTTTCACTGCCTGCACACATCTTCTGTGAAACAATCTGCCCTCCTTTATTCACTCTTTGCCGTTCTCTTTAATTGGTTTGACTGGTCTGACCAGTTGGTATGCATATTATAGTATTTAGCAGCTCTTTTGTCAACGTAATTTTCATATTTTCTATTTTTTATCTTTCAATTACCCACTATTATTTTTAAATCTGACAACTTTGTAGATACATTTTAATTTTTTATAAATTCAATTTAAGGTTTTGTGTATTTATTTGTGTACAATTCAGGCTTTTATCAGGGATAAGGTGACAATATGGTAGATTAAATTTATGTTATTGACTTTCCCTCTCATCTTCTATATACTGGCAATAACACACACTCTTTTTTGCATGTACTCTTATCTGGATATTGATACTGGGATGCCGGTTCCATTTTGCCCAAGGGCATTTTATCCTGAAAGGAGATACCTAATATGAGCAGCAAATACAAGAACAGCAAGCGCTGTTATCTGATCGATCATCATTCCCCCCAACCTCCTGTTGTAACTTTAGACCAACTGAATATTTCAGAATATGAGCAATTCTTTGATACCTCGCATATTGATTCCCTTATGGTTTACTGCAAAGACCACTGGGGTGTTACTTATTACGACAGTAAAGTGGAAGGCGCCCGGAAACATCAGGGCTTAAAGACGGACTGGATACAGGAAATCAGCACCGTTCTAAAGAAAAAAAAGATTGAATTTATTGCCTATTACTGCATTGAATACGATGAAGGTGCTGCAAGGCAGTTCCCTCAGTGGCGGGCAAGAAAGCCGGATGGCGCTCCCCTGATCCGGGAAGATGAATTTGCCCGGTGGAGTTTGTGCTGTTATCAGACAGGTTACCGGGAGTACTGTCTGTCCCAGATGGAAGAAATTGTACAAAATTATAACCCGGATGCTTTATTTATGGATATTTTTGGGTCTTCTCTCTGTTATTGCGAGAAATGCAGGGAAAAGTTTCATTCGGCCTATGGCTATGACCTGCCTTCTGATGAGGCTGACATCCGATTGCATATGTCGGACATGGTAGATTTCTTAGATGATAATGCCCAAGAATTTCTGCTGGATGTGAAGCAGCGCTTAAAAGCAGTGGATCCCGGTTTAGCCATAACCGTTAATTTTTCCTGCCATTATCCGAAACCGGTCAGAGATCTGCTGGACTATCAGTTTTCCGAACCTCTTCTAAAGGATAACTGGTTTTCTTCTGCTTATGCCAGAGATACCGCAATCGGACAATACCCTATCCTGGTTCCGGGAGAAGCCTCCCAGGTATATAACTACGATACAGTTTCCCAATATCTCTGTGACTTAAGCTCCATTGCAGCGCAGGGATGCCGGGTTGGCATGTACAGCGGTTCCCAGCACGCAGATGGTACTCTGGACATGGAAGAGGCAAAGCGGCTTGGTGTTGTGTACACTGCTCTGGAAGAAATGGAACCGTATTTAACAAACCGTACCCCGGTAAAATCCATTGGTATTCTGCAAAGTGACTGTTCCAAGGCTGTCAACATGCCAACGCTCAGTGCGGATGCAATTCTGCGGATGAAGCGGCATAACCCGCATCTGAACGCCATTCTTGGCGCCATGCAGTTGTGTGAATATGCCAAGATCCCCTATAACATTCTGCCGGAGAGCTGTCTGACGAAATCTCTTCTGAAAGAATATGACATGCTACTGCTGCCGGAGGTCTATGTCATACAGGCAGCAACAGTATCATTGGTGGAAGATTATGTGGCCTCCGGCGGCTGCCTTATCTCCTCCGGACAGACCGGACTTTGGAATGCCGATTCCACCCTGCGGGAGTGTTCTGCCCTGCACAGGCTGTTCGGATGCGGCCCCGCAAAAGTTCACCGGGAATATACATCCAACCGCTGGTCCGCTTACCTGCGCCCAGATTCATCCCAGCCCTTTACCGGTCTCATCGCCTGCACCACCCCTCCGGTCAGCGAGCACTTTCTGGAAGTCGAAGCACTTTCTGAAAAAAGCAGCCAGAGTGCGGAATCTGCTATTATGGAAATGCTGCATTTTGACCTTCCCTGTGTATCATGCGATTTTGATCACTGGGTAAATTGGTGGAGCCCTCCGCCCGGTAAAAAAACAAATTATCCTGCACTTCTTCACCACCTCTTTCAAAAGGGGCATGTATTTTATCTGGCATTTGACTTTTTTACAATGGCGGGAACGGAAAAATACCCTTACACAAACGATTTATTTTCCGATCTTTTATTAAAAGCCCAAATACAGCCGCCCGTCCGCCACAGAACGGATACGCCTGATATCATTCGGACTGCATTTTTTGAAACAGAAACAGAATATATCATACACCAGATTTCCATGCTGCCAAAACGCTTTCATGGAGATACTCCGCCGATTCCCGCAGGCGAAATCATGTTTAAGAATCCTGTGGAAAGTGCAAAACTGGTCTATCCACAGCAGGAGGATCTCACACTGTCAGGCAACGGAACCTGTGCAGCACTGCCCCCGTTTACCCTGCAGCAGATTATATTGTGTAAAAAGAAATAAAAGACAGATGCTGCTGCCGCTTTTATTGCGGCAGCAACATCTGTCTTAAATATCACTTGCTTTAAATATCATTTGCTTTAAATATCACTTGCTTTAAAATTACATCTATGTTAAATTCCCATTTCTTCTTTTACCCGTTTAAAGCACTCTAATACAAAGTCCAGATCTTCCTTGCTGTGTGCAGCTGACACCTGGGTACGGATTCTCGCTTTTCCTTTCGGTACGACCGGATAGGAGAATCCTACTACGTATACGCCCAGTTCCAGCATACGCTCTGCTGCCCGTGCCGCAGTCACCGCATCGTAGAACATGACGGCTACAATAGGGTGGGTACTCTCTACGATGTCAAATCCCATTTTCTTCATCTCTTCACGGAAATAAGCCGTATTTTTATGGAGCTTTTCTCTGTGCTCCCCTTTTTCCTTTAACAGCTCAAGTGTCTTGATTGCACCGCAGGTAATTGCCGGAGCAAGAGTATTGGAGAACAGATATGGCCTGCTTTTCTGGCGCAGTAAATCGATAATTTCCTGCTTTGCACTGGTGTATCCGCCGCTGGCACCGCCCAATGCCTTGCCAAGTGTTCCTGTTATAATATCCACTCTGTCGGAAACCCCGCAATATTCCGGTGTTCCGGCTCCTGCGTCTCCCATAAATCCAACTGCATGGCTGTCATCTACCATAACCAAAGCATCGTATTTATCGGCAAGATCACAGATGGATTTCAAATCTGCAATAATGCCATCCATTGAAAATACGCCATCGGTTGCAATTAACCTGATCCGCATTCCCTGTGCTTCCTGCAGGCAGCGTTCCAAATCAGCCATGTCATTATTGTTATAGCGGAATTTCTTAGCTTTACACAAACGAACACCGTCAATAATGCTGGCATGATTTAGGCTGTCACTGATAATCGCATCCTGATCCGTCAATAAAGTTTCAAATAAACCCCCATTTGCGTCAAAACAGGATGAGTACAATATGGTATCATCCATATGGAGAAATTCTGCAATGGACTTCTCCAGATCCTTATGAATCTTCTGGGTACCACAAATAAAACGTACGGAGGATAATCCGTATCCCCACTGGTCGTAGCTGCTCTTTGCCGCTTCGATAATCTCTTTATTATCCGCCAGACCCAGATAATTGTTGGAACACATATTTATGACGTTTTTTACCTTGTCGGTATCAATATGTCCTTTTTGTGGTGTCACGATCACTCTTTCATTTTTATATGTACCATCATTTTTAATTTCCTGTAATGTATCCTGAAAAATCTGATACGCTGCTTTCATCTCACACTTCCTCCATTCCTGCATTCGTCCAGTCTAATACAACTTTTCCACAATTACCGCTGTTCATTATTTCAAACCCTTTTTCAAATTCCCGAAATGAAAATTTGTGGGTTAGTATCTTATCCAGTTTCAATCCGCTTTGCAGCATGGACATCATCTTATACCAGGTCTCAAACATTTCTCTTCCATAAACGCCTTTGATGTCCAGGCATTTAAATACGACCTTATTCCAGTCGATTAATGTTTTGTCACTTTGGATTCCCAGCATTGCTACCCTGCCGCCATTGTACAGGTTATCCAGCATCATATTGAATGCAGATCCATTTCCGGACATCTCCAGACCAATATCAAAGCCTTCACAGATACCCAGATGTTTCATCACTTCCCTGATATCCTCTTTTGCCACATTTACCGGATAAACATATTCATCACATATTTCTCTTACCAGATGAAGCCGGTAATCATTAATGTCAGTAATAACAACATGTTTTGCACCTACATGTCTACACACTGCAGCCGCCATAATCCCAATCGGACCTGCTCCCGTAATCAGAACATCCTCACCTACCAGATTGAAGGTAAGTGCCGTATGGACTGCATTTCCCAATGGGTCAAACGAGGAGCAAAGTTCTTCCCGGATTCCTTTTTCGCATTTCACCACATTTGTTGCCGGTATGACCAGATATTCCGCAAATGCACCGGAACGGTTCACGCCGACTCCCTGTGTCTGTTTGCATAAATGCCACCTTCCGGCTTTGCAGTGACGGCAGGATCCACAGACAATGTGCCCTTCTCCCGACACAATATCCCCCAGCTTAAAGCCGGTCACTTCATCTCCCAGCTCTGCTACCTCACCTACAAACTCATGTCCGATAGTCAGCGGCGGTACTATCGTCTCCTGGGACCACTTATCCCAATTATAAATGTGCAGATCCGTTCCGCAGATCGACGTATAATGAATCTTAATCTTCACATCCGCCCTTCCTACTGGCGGTACCTCAACTTTCTTTAAAACCAGCCCCGGACCCCTGGTTTCTTTTACAAGTGCATACATTTTTTTCTGCATACGTTCCCTCCTAAGAAGATATTTGTCTTTGTATAGCGCACATATTCCAAGTTTTTGTCTTTCTCTCAAATACAAAATAGCATATTCTGTAAAAAAAATCAATAGGCATTTTAAAAAATTAAATTAAAACTTTTTATTATACATCGAATGGGATATAATATATTTTTAACAGACATATGAAATTGGAGGTAGTATAAATGGAATCCTGTAAACAACTGCTCAAAGATGAAATCCCCGCATTTCGCTCTGCAGGCCATGCTTTTTTAAACGGTGAAATTTCACGCATGGAATTCAAAGGAAAATCAGGTGGGATGGGCTGTTATGCCCAGAAAGAAAACGGCAAATTTATGATAAGGCTCAGAACACCGTCCGGAGTAATCAGCCGGGAACATTTTAATCTTATACTGCATTATGCAGATCAATATAATCTTGATAAAATACATCTCACAACCAGACAGGCTGTACAGCTGCATGACCTTTCTCTGGACGAGGTATGCGATATTATGGACAATGCCATCGACCATGGTCTCTTCACCAGAGGCGGCGGTGGAAATTTCCCGCGTAATGTAGCGCTTTCTCCTCTGGCAGGTGTGCAGAAGGGAGAACCTTTTGACGTGACACCTTATGCGCTGCAGGTCGGGAGTTACTTTACGGTCAATGCTCCCCACTACAAGCTTCCCCGTAAATTAAAAGCAGCTTTTTCATCCGGTCCGGAAGATACCGCATGTGCAACTTTAACGGATATTGGATTTATGGCTATTGAAGAAAATAAAAAACCCATGTTCCGCGTCTGGCTTGCTGGCGGTCTTGGAAGCGGTCCGGCAGCTGGAATTCCATATGATGAACCAATTCCACCGGAAGATGTAATGTATCATATCGAAGCGATAACACAATTGTTTAAAGCAGAGGGCGATTATCAGAACAAATCGAAAGCCCGCATTCGATTTATCCCCAGACGAATGGGTGAGGAAAATTTCTTAAAAACTTACAGGGAATATCTCTTCCAAATAAAAGAAAAAGTAAAATTTGATGAAATAAAAGCAGAGCGCTCCGAAGAAAACCCATGGGAACCAGAACTCTCTCCGTCCAATATCTGCATACCCCAAAAACAGGCCGGTTATTACACCGTAGTTCTTCATCCCCTCTGCGGTCAGCTGGAAAAAAATGCACTTTTAAACTTGGCAGGACTTCTGGAAAAATGCCCCGATGCCGAACTTCGGCTGAGCATGAATGAAGAATTGTATGTACGCAATCTAAACAAATCCCAGGCAGAAGAATTTTTACATTTTGCAGAAAGTAAACTAATGACTACCAAAATACAAATGAGCGTAAGCTGCGTGGGAACGCCTACCTGTCAGATTGGCATTATGCAAAGCCAGTCTCTGTGCCAGGGTATCATAACGGAACTGAAAGAAGCCGGCATTCAGGAAGACGTACTGCCGTCCGTTCATATCAGTGGCTGCCCCAACAGCTGTTCCAGACACCAGATGGCGCAGATTGGATTTGCCGGTAAGAAAAAACGGGTCAATAACGAAGTAATTGATGCATTTGAAATTCAGGTAAATGGAAAGATCGGTGCAGATGTTACAGAAATGGGTGAGATTCTGGGCGTCATGGCTGCATCGTCTATCCCGGAATTCATGGCTGCCCTTGCCAAGAATCTGATTACTGAGCAAAAAGATTTTACTGATTTTTATGAATCGAAAAGAGAAGCATTTATGGAATTAGCCGGGAAATATCTGATTTAACAAAAATATTCCCAAAACGAAAAGGGACATTGAAAATCTGCCTTTCCGGTAAACTTTGCAGTTAAAAAATATGGGACTTTCGGATGCTTTTTACTATCCAAAAACCCATATTTTTTACTTTAATATTTAATATTTTATCATTTAAATCAATATTACATCCAAGATTTTCTCTATAATTTATATTTTAATAACACCTTTCACTATATCTGCCTTATTTTCCACACTCTGCTCCAGCGCATCTGCAATCTCATCCAGTTCAAAAATATTTGTAACAATATCTTTAATTTTAATCTTTCCCTGAGCCACCGCTTCTATCGCCATCGGATAGATATTACGGTACCGGAAAACTGTTTTAAAAGTCAGTTCTTTATCTAATGCAGTACTAACCGGCAGGGTTAATTTTCCGGATGCACTGTAGCCAACCAAAACAATGGTGGAACCTTTTTTTGCCATCTGGATTAATTGTGTAGTTGTGATTTCTGTTCCAGCAGTTTCAATGGATAAATCACACCCTGCACCATTGGTCCATTCCATAATTTTAGCTACAGCGTCTTCTTCTCTTCCATTTATGACTCCGTCTGCTCCTAATTCCAATGCCTTTTGAAGCCGTTTTTCCATTACATCCACCACATACACTCGTGATACACCCATAGCTTTAAGCGCCATCAGGCTTACCAGACCAATGCAGCCTGCCCCGGTAACTACTGCAGTCTGTCCGATACCTGCACCGCCCTGTATCGCTGCATGAAGCCCCACAGCCAGCGGCTCAATAAGCGCTGCTTCCATTGTACTCATATTATCAGGAATCGGAAAACAAAGTCCGGCATCATGTACGGCATATTCCTGAAATACTCCGTCTACAGGAGGCGTAGCAAAAAACACCACATCCGGACAAAGATTATATTTGCCGCTCTTACAAAATTCACATGTTCCGCAGGTCTTCCCCGGTTCCAGTGCAACACGGTCCCCAACTTTCAGATTCCTCACGTTACTTCCTGTCTCAACTACGATTCCTCCTGCTTCATGACCAAGTATAAATGGTGGTTCTACGATAAAATCCCCTATTCTTCCAGCTTCATAATAATGCAGATCGGAACCGCAGATTCCTACATACTCTATCTTTACCAATACCTCATTTTCTGCAGGCACCGGAATCGGCCGATTCGTTACTTCTACTTTTCGGATACCTGTCATAACTGCTGTCTTCATGATACCTTCCATGTTCTGTCCTCCCTGGATCCTGTGTAAGAATGTTGTTAATTTAAGCATTATGGAATGCTTCCTTTACTTGTTGTGCCAATAATTCCACATCTTCTTTTGATACGAGAAAAAATTCATTTTCATTTATACTTGCCAGGCAGTATTCATCGTCATAGGGTATAAAAGCAACCGTGATATCCGGCGCATTTTCCATATTCCTCTGAAAATCAATCTGTAAAACCGGCTTTTCTTCTTTTACTTTATCTGTCTTTTTATCTTCCGGCTCGCCCTTAACAATGACTCCCATCAATGCCTGATATAATGTTGAAAATGTTTTCTCATCAACTTCTTTTTTATCAAATGCATATTTTTTCTGTGCGGCATTCACATCTATAACATGTGAGCTTTCACCAGCATTTATTTCCACTTTATCCACTGTTGTATAGTCCACCAGACAGCAGATCTTCAAAATATAATCGTATGGATTTACCATGAGCACCGGATCTACCGCACTGGATGAAATTTTATAAACGGTGTCAAATCCCTCGATCTGAGTATAATAATTGCCCTGTTCATCTTTCTTACCGAACTTAATCAGACAGGTAGTGTCCGGATTGGCATTGGCAGTATCCGACTCCGATTTCAAATCACAGTAATCTATGGCAATACTTGCCGCTGGGTCTGACAGTCCCGTGTCTTCCCCTTCTTTTAATTGAGCAGTATTGCTGAATTTCCACGCTGCAAGAGTATTATACAGATTGAACATTTCTTCCGTATCCACCATTACCAGTGATTTATATGGCGTAATAATATCCCAATACGCAAAATTACTTTTATATTCCCTTGGAGCATAGATTATTTCAAATACATCCTTTCCTCCCACAGAAATTGCAGCACGTCTGACTTCACTTGCGGCAAACTCAGGTTTTTCTGCGCTTTTAAGTTCTGTCTTCTGTTTGGCCGTATGCTCTTCTGACTCCTCCGCCACAGGAGCCTTAGATGTCACTGACTGCCCTTCCTTCTTACTGACAGCCGAAGTTTGTGATTCCTTTATTTCGCCAGAACTGCTGCACCCAAATGTACACACTGCCGCCGATATCATTAATAAGGCGATACCTAATAAATGTCGTTTTCTCATTTTAAGCCTCTTTTCTGCTTTAGAGCGTGTTTTAAATTTGCTTTCTGACAACTGAGCATCACACTTTCCGGGAGATTTGTTTCAAATGAAGGGCACATGGCTATGTAAGATTGCCATGCTTTGTGACCTACAATTTAATCTTCAATTCCACTGGTGAACTGTGCATCAGCTGTACGCTTCTGTGATCCGGCTGGGAAATTCCGGCGTATAACGTAAATTCATCACTGTCTAAAACTCTTCTGCCATCTTCATCAACTGCTTTCAAAGCCGATGCCTGCACTCTTAACGTTACTTTTACCGTTTCTTCTGAAGCCAGAGCCACACGTTTAAATGCACACAGGCTATAATTTTTTACCGCCAAAGCAGATTTCATATCTTTCACATATACCTGGACCACCTCTTCAACCGCTGTACCGCCCCGGTTGGCAAGGGTTACCTCTACTTCAAAATCCTGATTTTTCTTCGGCATTATGGTAAATCCGGCTTCTTCCACTTCCACATTTCCGTATGTGAGACCATACCCAAATGGATACAATGCTTCTTCTTCCATATACCGATAGGTCCTGTTCTCCATGCTGTAGTCTTCAAAGGCCGGCATATGCTCCAGATTCCGGTAGAACGTTACAGGAAGTTTTCCGGAAGGTGATGCCTTACCGAATAACAGGTCGGCAATTGCTTTTCCTCCGCCTGCGCCCGGATACCATGCCTGCAGGATTGCATCTGCATGTTTGTCTGCATAACTTAAATCAATTGCACTCCCTGCCATCAGTACCACAATGGTTGGTTTGCCGGTTTCCAGGACTTTTTCTATCAATTCTTCCTGTACTGCGGGGAGCTTCAGGTCTTCCTTGTCTCCGGAACCCACATGGTTTCCCTGATCCATCTCTTCCCCTTCCAGCGTTTCATCCAAACCTACCACCAATACCACCACATCGCTGTGTTCCGCAACAATCTGTGCTTCCGATATTCGATCCTGATCCCATGCAAGGCTCTCTGTTTTACGGTTCCAGAGTCCGCTGCCTTCCGAATACAGAACTCGGATATCGTCTCCCGCTTCATCCTGAATGCCTTCCAGTACTGTAATATATCTGGATGCCGTACCATGATAATTTCCAATCAGCGCCACACGGCTGTCTGCATTCGGACCAATTACACCAATTGTCTTAATCTCATTTTTCTTTAACGGCAATACCCCATTATTTTTTAGTAGAACTGCACTCTTTCTGGCTGCATCCTGGGCTAGTTGTATATGTTCCTTACATTCCACTACTTCGTATGGTATTTCATCATATTCACTTCCATCAAATAATCCAAGCAGATATCTGGTGGTAAACAGCCTCTCTGCTGCCTGGGTAATATCCTCTTCCGTCACCAGCCCATCCTGATATGCCTTTAAAATATACAGGTACGTAACTCCGCAATTCAAATCACATCCGGCCTTCAGCGCCAGTGCTGCAGATTCTTTTGCATCCTGGGTGATTCTATGATGTTCATGAAAATCTTTTATTGCCCAGCAGTCCGATACGAAATGCCCTTCAAATCCCCACTGTTCTCTTAAAATATCACGAATTAAAGTATTGCTTCCGCAGCAGGGTTCTCCATTTGTACGGTTATAAGCTCCCATTACTGACTCTACCCCTGCTTCTTTTACAAGTGCTTCAAATGCCGGAAGGTAGGTTTCTCCCATATCCTTCCTGGTGGCAACAGCGTTAAATTCGTGGCGCAATGCTTCCGGTCCGCTGTGAACGGCATAGTGTTTTGCACAGGCAGCCGTTTTCATCACCTCTTTCTCCCCTTGCAGCCCTTCTACAAATGCAACACCCAAACGGCTGGTCAGATAAGGATCTTCCCCATATGTTTCATGTCCCCGTCCCCATCTTGGATCCCGGAAAATATTTACATTAGGTGACCAGAAAGTAAGCCCCTTGTATATATCCCGATCTCCTTTTGCCGAATATGCATTGTATTTCGCACGTCCTTCTGTTGCAATGGTATCGGCGATTTTTTTCAACATTTCCTCGTCAAACATGGCCGCCATGCCAATTGCCTGCGGAAAACTGGTTGCCGTTCCCGCCCTTGCAACACCGTGAAGTGCTTCATTCCACCAGTTATATGCCGGAACACCTAATCTTTTAATCGGCGGTGCATCATATTTTAACTGAGAGGCTTTTTCCTCCAAAGTCATCTGTGCTACCAGCTCTTTTGCTTTTTTTCTTGCTTCTTCCCTGTTTCTCATAAATATACCCATTGCATATTACAGGCCTGCCTGTAATACTGCCACAAATAAAACAGGTTGAAAGAATTACAGCGTGGCTTCCTTTCTATAAATAATTTTTCTTCCAACCTTATACTCCAACATTATCACATTTCTTGCTTGCAGTGCAACTATCTTCACGAGCACAATTTTATAAGTTAATAACACTACTATAACACAGGGAAAAATTGAATAACATTAAATAAAATGACCATTATCTATAAAATATTATCCTGTTTATTTATTGGTTCCCTCTTCCGTCTGAAATGGAACATCGTGGGATTCATATGCTTCTAATGCTGCTTTCGCTTCTTCTTCTGTCAGGTTATACTTGTCCTTTATTTTTTCTTTTATCTCTTCCGGTGATAAATAAAATTCCTGACAGATTGCGATTAAAATCTTTACAGCTTCCACTTTTGCCCTTTGCACTCCAAGTTCCATGCCCTTGCGCTGCCCAATCTCCATACCCTTGCGCTGCCCAAGCTCCATGCCTTTTGCAAAACTATCCCTTTTTTCATTCTCTATATGCCAATCCTCATCATATTCTGTTAAAATCACCTGCATCACCGTTGCCAAATCCTTATAGAACTTTATAAAGTTATGTTTAATTGCTCGTTCACCCTGTCCGATTTGGCTAAAAGCTACTTTCGTTTGCTATAACAGTCCAGAGCCTTAAATTCCCATACAACGAATGGTACATATTAGCATTTTCGTTAAGTGATATTACGCTAATTCGTATCTTGAAAGGTTTAATGATGCATTATAATCTCTGTCAATTACAAGACCACAACTATCACATTTGTAAACTCTTTCTGATAGTGAAAGTTTTTGTTTTTTGTTGCCACAACCACTACAAATCTTAGATGATGCGAACCATTTATCAGCTTCTATACATGCGATACCATTCCACTCACATTTGTATTGTATTTGTCTTTTAAACTCATACAGGCATTGCTGTGCAATCGCTTTTGATAAATGTCGGTTCTTCATCATATCTTTGATATTAAGTGTTTCCATAACGATTTGAGATGGTTTGGTTTTCACTATCCTGTTCGTTACCTGGTGCAAGTGATTTACTCTTATGTTGGCTAATCTTCTATGCAATAACTTTATTTTTCTTTCAAGTTTTATAATGTTACTTGTTTTGACATACTCCTTTCCATTTTTATTTTGTTGGTATTTGTTAGATACCTTGCGTTGTAACCTACGCAGTCTTTTCTCCATTTGCCTGATAACTCTTGTCCTATTGATATTTTTGAATGTCATGCCGTTACTACAAATGGCCAGGTCTTTGATGCCAACATCAATACCTATGCTTTCTCCGGTAAGTTCTACATATGGCTGTTCTTGGTCCAACCCTATGGACAAATACCAATACTTCCCGTCAAACGAAATTCTGGGGTTGATGTATTTACATGGAGATAGAGGTAATTGATTCGGTCTAATAGTTACCCAACCAATCTTCTCTAATAAAACAGCTTTTGCATTTACCTTTAGCTTAGACGTATCATTGTAAAAGCTAGGTTTCGTTTTCTTCCTACTTTTAAACCTAGGTCTTTCAGTCATTCCTTTGAAGAACTTCTTATAAGCATCGCAACCATCTTTTACAGCCTGCTTTGCCACGTTATTTGACACTTCGTTTAGCCAAACAAGGTCGCTCTTTTTGAGATTGGTAATTTGTTTTCTTAACTCATTATCGCATATAAACTTACCACCTTGTTTGTAGTTCTCTTGTTGTTTTCCAAGTGTCCAGTTATAAATAAATCGTGCAGTACCTACGGACTTCCACATTTTTTCTTCTTGCTCCCCGGTAGGATATAATCTAATTCTCTTGACTCGTATCATTTTCTAACAACTCCTAAATCATTTTCTTTGCTTGGTTTGCTCGCTTACAACTGGTCTTTCACAAATTTAACTGCTTATACCTTAAGTGCGTTAATTAGGATAATGGAATATTGTACGGAACTGTACTGTTAAGAATCCTTAGAATTTATATATCAGAATTTCAGAAATGGTGCGGCTTCCTGCCGCTGGTGAGTTTATTATAGCAAAGAGAGTGTTTATACGCAAGCAGTTTTTCAAGAAATGTTTCGGATAGGGTATTTTCCCTTTACAGTACAATCCGGGTCCATCACTACGCTGATGGACCCGAAAGCCACAAGAAAAAATATGCAATAAGCCTGACCCTTCGCCAAAGACAATTTGAAATATTCTCACACCCGCACATTCTCCCTATACTTCGTAGGCGAAACCCCGGCATGCTTCTTAAATGCCAATGAAAAATAATTCGTATCCCGGTACCCCACTAGCATTGCAATTTTCCCCGTCTTCATATTTGATGTTTCTAATAAGAATTTTGCCTTTTCTATCCTCTTGCGCACGATGTATTCGTTGCACCCTTCCCCGCAGACCTTTTTAAAAAGCCGCGAAAAATAATTTGGGGTAATATAGAGATCCGCTGCTATATTTGCTACCGACAGTTCTTCTCCCAGATACTGATCTATGTATTTCTTAGCCTTTGATACGATCTCATGAATGTTTAACTCTTCTTTACTAAATAGCTGCACGATATAATTACGTGTAATTTCACAGGCTTCTTCCCGCTGGGCATGCAAAAGGGACTGCAGGAGGGCATTAATTTTACTGTCTGTGGCTTCCCCGGAATCACTGATATAAGAAAAGTACAGCACTGCGGCTATCTCAAAACAGCATCTGCGGACATACGCACTGGATAAATTGTATGACTCTGTTGCCTTGCAGAATGTCTGGAATGCTTTTAATACATAATCAGAGTTACCGACATTTGCAGTCATGACATTTTTCAGCTCCATATAGATCTGCTGGAACATGGAAACTCTGCTCTGGGCATTATAGGACTGGATAATTTCGTGGATATTTTCTTTTTCATGTTCCAGCAGATATTTGGCATCGTTGTAAGAGACATAGAGATTTTTAAATCCCTCTACACTGCTGCCAATTACAGCTTTTGGCATACTGTTGAACTCATCTTTCAAAATATGATTCAGCTGTTCTACCCGCTCCACTGTCTCATCTGCCTGCTCTCCTGAAAAATATGCCAGAATAATTTTTCCATCGTCATCCATGAAGGTAATTCCTTCTTCTCTGGCATCCACCATGCCAATGCAGATATTCTTGATGGACATGGCACGGAAATTTTCAGATATATCCTTATTATCCGCATACAGTGTCGGTACCAATATCACGATCTGTAATTTCTGCTCCACAGCATAACGGTTTTCCAGCAGCAGATTTTGAAACCCTGACAGATCTGCCAGACGATTATGTACCAGATCCCGCATATATTCCTCCAGCTGCATCTGGGCAGATGCACCCTGGGTTCTCTGCATTCGGCTGGCGAGCTTCTCCTCCAGATTTTTCTGATCCAGATATTCCGCCTGATCCTTCATCAGCTGAGTCAGAAGGTCCTCATCGATGGGCTTTAACAAAAAATCCACTACCTGCATCCTCAGGCATTCCCTGGCATAGTCAAAGCTGTCATAACCGGTCAGAACTACAATGCGCATATCACTTTTAATGGCTTTTACCTGTTCAATCAACTGCAAACCGGTCATCTCTGTCATCTGAATATCCGTAATCATTACATCCGGCATATGCTCTTCTATAATCTTCAATGCCTCATTTCCCGAAGCGGCGGCAAATACTTCCTGAAAACCGATGGCATTCCATGGAATTATATTTTTAATTCCCATACGTATCATTTTTTCATCATCCACAATTAACACTTTATACATTAAAGTACCCCCTTGTATTGTATTTCCTGCTCCAGAGGCAGGCGTATCCGCACCGTCACACCGCCCTGCTCATTGCAGCTGTAGCGCAGCCCGTACCCGTCCCCATACAGAATCTCGATCCGTTTATTAACATTTCTCACTCCATATCCAAAGGTCTCATCATACTGGGAGATAGACGCATTCATTTCATCAATCTGATCCCGGGTCATACCAGTTCCGCTGTCCGCCATAATAATGATCAGATCCTCCCCATCTTGATTAGCGCGGATTGTCACCTTTCCTTTCTTCCCTTCCTTAATCTTCAGCCCGTGGTAAATAGAATTTTCAATCAATGGCTGCAGAGTCATTTTGGGGATCTTGACATTGAAATACTCTTCCGAAATATCAATTTCACTTTGTATGATGTGATCATAACGGATATTTTGAATGGTGAGGTAACTTTTAATATGCTCCAGTTCCTGGGATAATTGGATAATATCCTTTCCTTTACTCAGGCAGATCCGGTAATAACTTGCCAGGGCTTTCACCATGGTGGAGCTCTCCAGATCTCCGTTGGCAAGCGTCTGCCAGTGGATACAGTCCAGCGTATTATACAGAAAATGCGGCTGTATCTGGGACTGCAGTGCATTAAAGCGGATCTGTTCCATCTGATGCTGTTCCACCTTCACCTGCTCCATTAACTCAACAATCCGGTCCATCATCTCGTTAAATCCATGGGATAATTTCTGAAAATCCTGGCCCATTTTTTCTTCCTTTATACGGGTATCAAATTTTCCTTCAGATACGCTGTCCATCTTGCTGATCACTTTATCCAGCGGCTGATATGCCTTATGGACGATCCGGCTGCTCTGCACAAGTACAATTGCCACCAAAAACAGAATCACGACGGATAACATCGCCATAGTCATAATGCTGTCCCTGTATAATTCAAACTCCGGAATGACCATCACCATATAAAAATCCCAGATTCCAAGTCTTTTATAGAGGTATAATTTACCGGATTTTTTAAAATTTCCTTCTGTACCAGTCAAGAGATTTTTATAATCCACTTCATCCATGACGGAATCCGGTTCCGAGGATGTCACTACATTTCCTTCCAGCCCCACCAGGCAGGTGATAGAATCAATTTTCCGGTTTGCTTTACTGCCTATCTGAATCAAAGTTGTCTCGTTGATATTCATACACAGAAGACCCAGCTTTTTTCCTACGTAGCTGGTATCATAGATAGGCTGATAAATATTAAGGGTATATCGGCTGCCCTTAAAATAAGCATTGTTATAGGTATAACGCATTTCCCCATAACCGGCAAAGCTGCTGCTGTCATAATCCTTTTGATAAGTTTCCTCAAATCCTGTTACCGCCAGGCCGTTATCCCCTTTATACAGATAACTGCCGGTATTGGATACCACCCCCAGGAAATTCAGATTTGACTGCAGATTCTTTACGTTAGACAGGGTATTGGTGGCCTTGTTGGTATTCTCTACCTGGGTTATGGCAGACTGCGCCTTTTCCTCGCTGCTTTGCTCACTGTTTTTGTCAGTGTCCTTTCCGGCTGCATTATTATACTTTAGATATGCCTGTACATTTTTATCCATGACAATTGACCAGGCAATTGCCTTGTAATTATTCAAGCCACTTTGATAATTCTCTGCCAAAGTATTAATCTGTTCCATAGCTAGTGCCATCGTCTTCTCACGAACAGACTTAACAGAAGAAATCGTGGAGATGCTCAAAATACACATGGTACTGACAACTACCGCCATGGACAGGAAAAATTTCATCTTTTTATCAAAATTCATGCGTTCAAAGTAAATTCTCAAGTTTTTAAACATCGCACCACCTGCCATCCTTCTAAAGTACACAAACGATTCCACCTGATTGAAGGTGAAATCGTCTTATGGTTTTCCATGATTCTGTTTGCAGTATGAACTTCCTGCTATTGCATTCCCTTATTATATTTCACAATTGTCTAAAAGTCCATTTCAGCCTTTTACGGCTCCCGCCGTCATACCTTTTACCAGCTTATCCTGGAAGAAGATAAACATGATAATCATCGGTAAAACTGTCAGGGTCAGTACAGCCATAATCATCGGTGTATTCATAGAATACTGTCCCTGGAATTCCCAGACTGCCAGGGGCAGGGTTCTGTTCTGTGTGGACTGGGTCAGGGTATAGGCAAAACTGAACTCATTCCACATATTAACACCGTTGTAAATTGCAAGTGTAGAGAGTCCGGGTTTTGCAAGCGGTAAAATCATCTTAAAGAACATCTTGTACTTATTACATCCGTCTATCTCCGCTGACTCTTCAATCTCTCTTGGAATTCCCTGCATAAAGCTGGTGAGAATGAATACTGAGATAGGAACTGCAAACGCCACATAAGGACCGATCAATGCCCAGATGCTGTCATACAGTCCGGTACTCTGGGACATCTTAAATACCGGGATTAAAGTAATATGTATCGGTATAGACATACATGCCACAATCATTGCATAAAGCGGATTTGCCAGCTTAAACTTAAATCTGGCCAATGGATAAGATGCACAGGCAGAGATAAATAATAGTATTGTCAGGGAAACAGCCAGTACAATCACACTGTTTCCAAAAAACTTCCAGAAATTCCCCGCAAATACCGCCTGGTAATTATCCAGATTAAAAGCATCCGGCAGACTGAAAATTCCTTTTACCAGCATTTCAAATTTTTCTTTAAAGGAATTCAGCACCATAAACACAAATGGCATAAATGATATTATCAGATAAAAGATAGCAAAAACAAAGGCAATAACCCAGCAAATCACACTTTTCATTTTTGATTTTTTATATTGATCCATGAATTACGCCTCCTTTTTTCCATTTAATATTTTCATAGTAATAAGGGATACCAGGGTAATCAGGATAAACATACCGCCTGCTACCGCAGATCCATACCCCATGTTGAACGTCTTGAAGGATTGTTTATACATATATGTTGCCATTAATTCCGTAGAAGTACCGGGACCACCGCCGGTCATAACATAAATCAAATCAAAATATTTTAAGGAACCTACCATAGACAGAATTGCTGCACTCTTCATGGATGGTACTAATAATGGAAGTGCTATTTTCCAGAAATATTGTCCTCTTGTTGCCCCGTCTATGCGGGCAGCTTCAAATACATCATATGGAACATTGGTGAATGCTGCCATAAAATAAACCATGTAGAAAGGCGTAAACTGCCAACAGATAACACCGATAACCGTTAATAACGCCGTCCGGGGATTACCCAAAAGGTCAATGTTGCCGCCCCCGAATACTTTGGCGATGGTACTGATGATGCCGCCATTTGTAGCTAACGCATAAGAAAACAGGAAACCAATCGCTACCGAAGACATTAACAATGGTATAAACCAGAGTACTTTAAATAAATTCATTTTCTTCCCGCCAAAATCCAGGAATGTTGCCAATGCCAGACCAATTGGAATCTGAATCACAATCGAAAGGATCATAATCTCTATATTATTTCGAAACGCTATCCAGAAACTTCCATCCTTAACCAGTGTAGACCAGTTGCCCAGCCCAATGAAAGACTTACTGGAAGAGATCCCATTCCATTTATAAAGGCTGGTGTTAAACGTATCGAGAATAGGATAAAAAATAAATACGATCAATAAAATAATTACAGGTGCCAGGAAAATGGCTGCTGCCTTCCTGGTGGCTCTTTGTCTTTGTTTCAGCAGGGAAACCTCTTTACCATCCATCGAATAACCTCCTTTTATTGAAAGGAGGACTCTAAAGCGTGTCCTGAGTCCCCCTGATTTCTGCTGTTTAACTTACTTATCAGCCAGATAGCTCTGCATTGCTTCCTGAAGTTTCTTATTAGCTTCATCCGGAGTCATGGTAAGACCAAAAATCTCCTGGCAGGTATCTTTATGCACTTCTGCTACTGCAGGCGGAAGGTACTGGTCATACCACAGCTGTGTGGATGATGCGTCATTTGCTGCAGTCAGGATATCTTTCGCTACCGGATCTGTAATCAAAGATTCTACACCCTTTACAGGCGGGATTTTGCCTTTATCAACCATCAGCTGTGTAGCTTCATCATCATAGTAATGTTCTGCACATTCAAAAGCTGCTTTTAACTTATCATCGGTACAGTTAAAGGAAATAAACTGATCTCCGATGGTTCCGATCTGGATAGACGCATCTGCATCTGAACCATCGACTGCCGGGAAAGAAAACCAGCCAATTTTTTCATAGAATTCCTTACTGTCGTTCTGGAAGTTTCCGGTATACCAGGATCCGCATAACAGCATTCCTGCCGACTCCTGATACATCAGCTGTCTTGCCTGTCCGTCATCCTCGCTTAAACTGTTAACACCTTCCGGGAAATAACCTTTCTTTACCCAATCCTGAATCTTGTCCCCTGCATATTTAAAGCATTCATCTTCGAATGATCCTGTGCCGTCCGCAGCTTTACTAAATGGTTCCAGTCCGCCATAACGGGTTGCAAGACTCATAAAGTACATTGAACCGGTCCATTTGGATGCATTTGCAAGGGCAAATGGTGTAATGCCATTTTCAACAAAAGTATCACAAACCTTTTCTAGTTCCGAAACTGTCTTTGGAACTTCCAGATTATATTTTTCAAACATTTCTTTATTGTAAAATATACCGGAAATAGATACATTCAAAACAGGTACTGCATAAATATGGTCTTTGTAGGTTGACTGTGCAACTGCCGCATCCATTGCTTTTTCTTCTACCTTACTGCCTTTGAATAAGTCATCGATAGGCTGGCCATATCCGGAATCGATATATTCAAACATTGGTCCTCCCGACCAGCTGGTATACATATCCGGACATTCACCTGAGCTCATTGCAATAACCAGTTTTTCCTTGTAAGTATCATTCTGTGTGGGAACAGAAGTAACGGTATAGCCGGACTGGGTCTCGGAATTAAATTTATCTACGGCATACTGCATGATTGATTTATCCGGGTCTTCCGTACCGATATTCCAGAAAATGATCTCTTTGCTGTCATTATTCGCCCCTGCGTCTGCCGCTTTGGTTTCACCTGCGTCCCCGCCCCCATCAGCAGTTGCTGCATCTGTGTCTGCCCCATCCGCAGCTGCCTGTGTTCCTGCATCCGTTGCCCCTGTGCCTGAAGTTCCGGAACCGCCGCATCCGGCACATAAGCTTGCCGTCATAGCTGCCGCCAGTGACAATGATACAACTGCTCTCCATCTCTTTTTCATTGTGTATCCTCCTTTTTCTTTTACAATTTCCTTGCTTTGTTATATGGTAAATACATATTATCACATGATAAGGATAAGCGAAATTTAATAAAATGTCTGAAATATATAATTTTCTTACCTTTTGGAAAATATTAGATGGGAGCATATCAGACAGAATATCAAAGAACAGATAAAGAAATAAAAAAAGAGAAAAAACAGCTATCAGACTGTCTTTTCTCTTTTTTAATCAATTAACTTTTAAAAGCACTCACCGGGTTCCTGATCCGGCCATTCTGTTTTCACACATTTCAGGATCATTGCTGAAGTCCTGGACATGGTGACATTCACACTTCCCCTGCATATGTCATATACCAGCGGTTCCATCGTATATCCATTCTCATCCGTGAGAACTAAACGAAGCAGACGGTCAGCATTTCCGATATTCGCCTGCCATACAGGTATGGAAAACTCCTGCTGCCCATCGCTGTTATTAAAAATAACAATCATCTGCTCATCTGCCGAAAACCTTCCATAGCTCAGGCAATGTCGCCTGCTGTCTAAAAACTTCAAAGATCCATGGGTTAACACCGGATTTTCTTTATGAATCTTAATCATGTCCTTATGGTATTGGATCAACTCCAGATCTTCCTGTCCCCATGGATAAGTTCTTCTGTTGTCCGGATCCGTAAATCCACAGACACCCGCTTCATCTCCATAATAAATCGTCGGTGCTCCCGGCCAGGTCATCTGCATGACCACTGCTTCACGAAGCACAGCCTTATTAATGAAATTCTCCGCAGCCTCATATCCCAGATTCGCCACACGGCCCACACAGTGGTTGGTACGGGTCAGGAAACGGGAATGGTCATGGTTAGACAGCTCATTCATGGCTACCTGAAGGGAAGGCGCCAGGAAATTAGACATATGGTGGGTCATCGCCCCCACAAAGTTCTCATGATTTCCCAGCATATCTTCACGGTATTCATCACTATGCTTTTCCATGCCGGTAAAGAACCAGGTCATAGGCTCCATAAATGCATCATAATTCATGACCGTATCCCATTCATCGCCTTTCAGCCACATTCCTGCATCTCCGTAATGTTCCGCCAGGATCAGAGCGTCTGGATTTGCCTTCTTTACAACCTTTCGGAACTCCTTCCAGAACTTGTGGTTGTATTCATTGCTGAATCCAAGGTCAGCCGCCACATCCAGGCGCCATCCATCCACATTAAAGGGCGGGGAAACCCATTTCCCGGCAATCCTCATGATATATTCATACAGTTTCTCAGATTCCTCGTAAGCAAGCTTAGGAAGGGTATCATGCCCCCACCAACCGTCATAATAAGCATTATAAGGCCACTCATGTTCATTGTTAAACTTAAAAAAGCTGCGGTAAGGACTGTCTTTATCAATATAAGCCCCTTTTTCATATCCCGGCTGGTTCTCATAGATCCGTTCCCGGTCAAGCCATTTATTAAAAGATCCGCAATGGTTAAACACGCCATCCAGGATAATCTTCATCCCACGGTTGTGTACTTCCTCTACCAGCTTCGCAAAAAATGCATTGCTTGCCTCCAGGTTCTCTTTGTCGGTTACTCTCTTAATGTATTTTGTCGCATGTGTATTATCTTTATCCCAGGGTTCCAGCACCTGTCCCCCGTCACTTACAATTTTCCCATAATGGGGATCAATATAATCGTAATCCTGTATATCATATTTATGGTTAGATGGCGAAACGAATATCGGGTTAAAATAAATAACTTCCACGCCTAAGTCCTGTAAATAATCCAGCTTATCCATTACACCCTGAAGGTCTCCGCCGTAAAACTCCCGGATTCCCATATATGCAGGACGTTTGTTCCAGTCTTTCACACCGGAAGCATGGTCTCCAATGTAAAAATATTCTCTGTCTTCCACATCATTGCTTTTATCCCCGTTATAAAAACGGTCCACCATGATCTGATACATAACTGCGCCTTTTGCCCAGTCAGGGGTCTTAAATCCAGGCACCAGAGCAAACGCATAGTACTCCTGCAAATTCCTGGATACACCTCTTTTATTATAAAAGCACCGAAACTTTCCGGTCTGTATTTCAAAATAATAGTGTAAAGGATTCTCTCCTACAGTAATTTCAATCTTATAATAGTCAAAATCCCCCAGGCTCTCTTCAAACTGCATTATAAGCCTGTCTGCGCCACTGATAAAATACACGGCATCTACATTATTTTTCGCTGTTCTGAAGCGTATTGTTACCGTCTCATGGGGTTCCGGTTCCATCGGCATCACGTAATTCTCAGTTTCATCACTAAACAATGCTTCCATATCGAAAACAGGCCGCATCCGCATTACATACTGCCATGATCTCTGTATCCGTTCCAATTGATTACTATCCATGATCACACTCCTTAATCATATCCTGATTCCATTCTATATCATTCCTACAGTTACTACAAGCCTTATTTGCTGTCAGAGCCTGTTTTCAAACGCGCTCTTATCCCAAAACAGTAAAAAAGACAGCCAGTAATCTGCTGTCTTTTTTGGAGAAGGTATTTCTTCTTATGGGGTGTAGCAAAAACTATATAATGTATTGGGGGGGGGTTTTACGATGATTAGTATATCATCATTGTCCGAATAAGTGTGCACAAACTTCACAAATTTGCTTATCAATTTTTGTGCACTTTTCACTAAAACAGTGCTTCGAACTCTTCCCGGCCAATTTTTTCCTTTTCAATCAACAGTTTTGCACACTTGTGAAGCACTTCAATATGCTCCTCAATCATAGAACGTGCCTTTGTATGGGCATCGTCAATAATCCTCTTCACCTCTTCATCGATGGTAGTTGCAATATGTTCACTGAATGCTCTGGTATGCGCCAGATCTCTGCCGATAAAAACTTCATCATCGTCACTGCCGTAATGGATCAGTCCTACCCGGTCAGACATTCCAAACTGGGTTACCATCGCCTTAGCAAGCTTGGTAGCCTGTTTGATATCCTGGGAAGCTCCCGTTGTAATATCGTTCAGGACCAGTTCCTCTGCCACACGTCCGCCCAGATCTACAATGATGTTCTGAAGCATCTGCCCTTTGGTATTGAACATCTCATCCTTTTCAGGCAGCGGCATCGTATAGCCAGCAGCACCGGTTCCGGTAGGTATGATGGATATGGTATGCACCGGACCCACATCCGGAAGTAAGTGGAATAAAATTGCATGACCTGCTTCATGGTAAGCGGTAATCTTCTTCTCTTTTTCTGAAATAATACGGCTTTTCTTTTCCGCTCCGATACCGACCTTGATAAATGCACGGTTAATATCTTCCTGTTTAATATATCCTCTGTTATCCTTTGCTGCATAAATTGCTGCTTCATTCAACAGGTTCTCTAAATCTGCTCCGGTAAATCCTGCCGTGGTCTGTGCTATGGTTTCCAGATTTACATCATCCCCAAGGGGTTTGCCATTTGCATGAACCTTTAAGATCTCTTCCCGGCCTCTGATATCCGGTTTACCAACACCCACTTTACGGTCAAAACGTCCCGGCCTTAAAATTGCCGGATCCAGAATATCAACACGGTTCGTAGCTGACATGACAATGATGCCTTCATTTACACCAAAACCATCCATTTCAACCAGCAGCTGGTTCAAAGTCTGCTCACGTTCATCGTGGCCGCCGCCCATTCCGGTTCCCCTTCTTCTGGCTACCGCATCAATCTCATCGATGAACACAATACAAGGCGCATTCTTCTTGGCCTCTCCAAACAGATCACGGACACGGGATGCACCGACACCTACAAACATTTCCACAAAATCAGAACCGGAAATACTAAAGAACGGTACTCCTGCTTCTCCTGCCACTGCTTTCGCCAGGAGGGTTTTACCTGTTCCCGGAGGTCCAACCAGCAGTACACCTTTTGGTATTCTGGCGCCTACCTGAAGATATTTCTTTGGCTCCTTTAAGAAATCAACGATTTCCTGAAGGTCTTCTTTTTCCTCCTGCAGGCCTGCAACGTCTTTAAAGGTTACACGCTTGCTATCCGGAGTGGTAAGGGTTGCTCGGCTCTTTCCAAAATTCATCATTTTATTATTCCCGCCGGATGCCTGACGATTCATCATGCTAAATAAGAATATCATCATAACCCCCATCAACAGTACCGGGAAAATGGTTGTCATAAACATACTTTCTTTCGGAATATCAAATAAAACGGTTGGAACATTTTTTTCTGCAAGCTGAGCCTGGGACTCTTTTACGTCCGACACATTCAGCTTCTTGGTCGTTCCATCTTTTAAATATACATATAACTGTCCTGTTGGCACCTGGCTGTTCTGATGAATCTCTACTTTCACCACATTACCGCTGTCCAGCGCTGTGGAATATTCCTGAAGGCTGTACGTCTCCTGCATGGATAATCCGCCCCGCAGCATCATAAATGCTGCAACCACGAGCACGGCAATTACAATGTAGATGCCCCAATTTCTTGAACTCTTATTCAATGCCTTAAATCTCCTCTCTGTAATTCTCTGGTAGTACTTCATTGCGTAATAATGTACTAATATAACACCACGTAGGCTTCTGCGACAATTACAGCTCTACTACTCCGATATATGGAAGATTACGGTATTTCTGCGCATAGTCAAGACCAAAACCTACAACAAATTCATCTGGAATATTGAATCCCACATAATCCACTTTTACATCTGTAACACGTCGTTCCGGCTTATCAAGCAGCGTACAGATTGTCATACTGCTCGGTTTTCTTTCTTTCAGGATCTGTGCCAACCGGCTTAATGTTCTTCCCGAATCAATAATGTCTTCGATAATAATAATATCTTTATCCTCAACGGATTCATCCAGATCTTTTTTAATCTTAACTTCCCCGCTGGACTCTGTACCTGCCCCATAACTTCCCACCGACAGGAAATCCATTGTCACCGGTACAGTAATTCTCTTAGCCAGTTCACAGGTAAAAAATACACTGCCCTTTAATACACAGATCAAATGCACTTTCTTACCGGCATATTCTTCACTGATCTTTTCACCCAGTTCTCTTACTCTTTTGTTTACCTCTTCTTCCGGTATTAACACACGGATCTTATCTTCCATTAGTCTGCCTCCTGCTCCACTTGTATCTTTAATAAAATTTTTGTATCTTCTGTAACTTTATATGCCTCACTGATGCGATATCCCACAATCCACATGATATGGGGGCCATCCGCCAGGAGTAAGATCCGGTCTCTCTCATCCTGAGGAATTTTCTCATCAATAAAATAAGACTTTAATTTCTTTTTACCGCCCTCCCGGTTTGTGATAAAATAATCCCCGCTTCGGCGGCTGCGTAAAGAAACTGCATTGTATATTTTATCATAATCCAGCCATTTCGTATATGCTTTTTCTTTAATATTTTGGTTTTCATATATTTCCGTGGTAAAAATTACCCGCTTTCCACCGATAACGTAAGTTCCGGGCACCTGAACCTGCAATTCCTGCTCCTGTAAACCCATGTACGCCTTTTCCACAGGCTTTTCTTCTTCATTGGCAATGCAGATCTGGCCGGGAAGACGTTTCGCCCGATACCCGCCCGGCAGCTGAATCATTCTCCCTGACTGCAGATCCGGCAGTTTCATCAGATTATCGATATGGACACTTCCTATATCCCGGAGTCCGCATCCGATCTCTTTTAAACAGAACCGGCAGAGGTATTCTCTTATCACCTCCGGCTTTTGGGAAAAAATCGCCGTATCAATTAAGGCTTTCCCGTTTGAAATGCAGATACAGTCTTTTGCCTCCCGCCTGGAAGCCTCTTCCATATACGCTTCTATCTTCTGCAAATGCTGCCCCGTTTCTGCAATATGGGCAGTTGCTGCCCCATTTAATTCCTTTTCCAGATAAGGAAGGACATGGAGACGCAGCTTATTTCTGGTATAATCATCGGACAGATTCGTAATATCTGTCCGGTACGCTATCTTTCTTTCTGTGAGATACGACTCAATTTCGGCTCTGGATGTATCTAGAAGCGGCCGTATAATGCAATCCCGCACCGGTCTGGTTCCGCACAGCCCCCTGAGACCGCATCCACGTACCAGATTCCACAATATTGTCTCTGCCTGGTCATTTGCATTATGGGCAACCGCTATCTTATTGCCATTAAGGCGTTCCATGGCATCCGCAAATGCCTCGTATCTAGCCTCCCTGCCTGCCTCTTCCACAGATATTTTCTTATTCCGTGCTGCTTTTACCACATCCACGGAATATAAATAAAAAGGAATCCCTTTCTCTTTACAAAGGTTATCCACAAAGTCTGCATCATCCAGACTGTCTTGTCCACGAATTCCATGTTCAATGTGGACAACTTGTATAGAAAAAGGAATTTTCTTTCTTACCTCCAGCAGTACAAAAAGCAGGCATACCGAATCAGCTCCTCCGGATACGCCCACTATAACACTGTCATTTTCTTCAATCATTTTATATTTCTGTATATATTGGAACACTTTCTGCATGCATCTCCCCCTGAATATTACAAGCCAGCTTACGCAATGCTGTACTGGTAGTTTGAAAGCGCTTTTCTTTCAAACCTGGCTCTCCCGTATTTTTATGCCGGATTTCTGATACTTCCGACTATATAACTACTAATATAAAGAATACTTATGGAAAATGCAAGCATCAATTACTTTTTCCAGACTCCCCCCACCAGTACTGTCATGTCATCCATTGCCCTGCAGTTCTGATAAATAAGTACTCTTTCCAGAAGTGCTTTGGCAAATTCCCTGGCATTCGTTGTCTGAATCTCCATAATCAGCTCCTTCATCACCTCTTCCGCATTTTTAGGCGGCAGCGCATCCAGCACCCCGTCGGATATCATAATAATAAAATCTCCTGAAGTTAACTTTTTACTGGTGCAGTCAAAATCAACCGTCTGCAGCATCCCTACGGGCAGGCTTGTACTTGTGACCGCCTCAACCCAGTTATTCCGCTTAAAGAAAGTAGTGGAGGCTCCGATCTTCATCAGTTCGCAGCTTCCATTGTAAAGATCAATGGCGCATAGGTCGATGGTAGAAAACATCTGCATTCCCCCCTGCAGCACCAGCGCTGAGTTGATCATCCTGACCGCTGTTTCCTTATTGAAACCTGCGTCCAGAAATTGTTCCAGCAGTTCAATGACTTTTTCACTTTCTTTACATGCACCGATGCCGGAACCCATCCCATCAGAGAGGCTCATGATCATCTGACCATTATCCCTGCTTAAGAAACCAAAATTGTCACCGGAAATCATTTCCCCATCTCTGGTTACCCTGGCCACACCATTTAAGACACTGAATTTGGTATCCGATACAAAAAGTACCGTACTGTACTCCCGGTTTATCATCATCCGGGAATCTTTAGCCGGTACCATAGGGCTTTTACAAATCTCACTGAGAACAATACCAATTTCTTTGGTAGAGACGCATCTCCCTTTCATAGACCTCATTGTCATAAATATCTGCTGCCTGTCCTGATCCTGCGGAAGCACCCATAAGTCCTTTACCACCACAAACCGCAGCCTCAGGCGCATCTTAACCTTTTCTCTGAAATCCTCATCCACATTTTTTACATCATAGACATTATCTGAAATCTTGCGTACAATATCAGCAGTTTCATGGAGCTGCTCCGCAACAGCGGATCTGTTTTCCAATAGGCGGTTGCTCCACAGCAGGTTTAGCTTAGCCCTTGAAAATACTTGTACCATTTCTTCCAGAAAAGTTCTTCCATGGATGCAGTACTCAATGAATTCCACCTGCTTGTCCGCACTGATCTCTTCCCCTTCTTCTTCTATCGCTGAAAGGATGTCATAGACCCTGCGGTAGGTATTGTAATGTTCCTTCTCCCAGCAGTTGCTGCACATGGCGCACTGGCTGCATATCCGGTCCTGTACTTCATGAAAAATTTCTTTCACATCACCCTGTGACAGACGTTCCTTCTGACAAGGCATACTGTGGAATGTATTTGCAAGATCCTGAAAAGAATCTGCTATCTTTCCAATCATTTCCTTACCCGGTCCGTTTACAAACTCTGTCGCCGGTTCGCCTTTTTCTTTTTCTCTCACGAGCAGCTTTAACAAATCCCATAGTATCCATAAGACACTTACTACGAGAACAGCTATGATGAAATCCCCCATGTTCTTAACCTCCCTGAAATTCTGCTCTTAAGGTGGTATTATAGACCGGGGCAAGAAAAATATTTGTCAAAAACAAGGATCAAAAACAAGGAATCTTTTGACAAAATGCGCGCAGGCAACGAGCCAAATGAACCCGCAGGCTCGTACATCTGGCTCGTTGCCCGCGACTAAAACGTATATACAAAAAAGGCACTATGGATAAACCATAATGCCTGATTTCAGTAGCGGAAGGGAGATTTGAACTCTCGACACCACGGGTATGAACCGTGTGCTCTAGCCAACTGAGCTATTCCGCCACAACGATACCCATTATATCGATTTCTTTCCCATTTGTCAACTGATTTTTGGAAATTTTTTTAATTTTCGAGTAAATTCGTTAAATACGTTCCATAAGACTCAATTCAAGGCTTCCCCTTCTATTCATCTTCCTTGAAAAGTATCTCATCTTTGTACACTAATCCCAGCTTGTCCCTGGCTACCTTTTCTGCATATTCTTTCGTCTGCATATAAGCCTTCATGTCTTCAATATCTTTCGCACGCTGCTCCTCTGCCTCAAGCTGCGTCTGGAGCTGTGCTTCCTGTGCTGTATATATGGCATTTTTCTGCTTTATAGTATTACTTTGAACAAACAGTGTCACCAAAAGAACAAGCACCACCGCTGAGATGCAAACCATACCCCGGCGGTTGCTGCCTCTATCTCTTCTTTTTTTGCGCATATGACCCTTCCTTACTAATTTTTCCCCATTTTTTTCTACGTAGTCTTATTTTACCCGCTTTTTTTCCAGATTTCAATGTTTTTACCAAATTCTTTCTTAAGAATTTTTTAAGTTTCGAAATTGGTCGGAATATGAAGCTGAATAATGTCGAAACCCAGTGGAATATGAAATTTAATGCGGTGGAAACCCCCTTGACAATGTAACCGCTCACGCTTTCGTGATATAAAATGACACCCAGCAAAATTCCCGCGATGGCAAATCCGCGAATCGCTCCATTATTTTTTTCATATATCATACAAAAAATGACGAAAGCAGTCACACACCAATAGAGAAAATCTTCCACTCCGGTAAGTATCGTACCGTGTTTGAAGACCCTTCTTAAGATCCTCAGCAAATCATATGCAAATACCAGTAAAACCCCTGTGGCAACCGAAGTCAGAAAGAACCATGTCTCGTTTTGAATTACTTCACTCATAAGCGCCTACTTGAACAGCCTTCCAAGCAGAGAGTCACCCTGTTTCTTGGAATGTCCGTTTTCGGAATAAATCAGACTGTCTATCTTCCCTTCGATGTCTACTTCCCCTTTTTCCAGTGTCAACCGGTTCACATGCAGCTCTTTTCCTTTTATCTGTAAAGTCCCCAGATCCGTTTCTAAAACCACTTCGTTTTCATCAAAAGAAAGCACATCCGATACTCCACTGATGGTTCCTGTCTTTCTTCCACTCATGGTTACCTTATGTGCTCTTACGATCTGTTTTTCATCCATAGAATCACCCCGCCTGGCAATATCTCTTTTTAATATATTAGCCAAAACGGGGTTTTATACATCTTTTTCAGATGCTTTTCTATTTAATTTTTTATGCCTGAAATCGTTAGGCAAATTCGGTCAGGAACCCCTTATCAGGCTTACACCGGTCTACAAATAACGGTACAGTTCCTTCGCTTCATCCTTTTTTACTGTTTCCTGGACATCCAGTACCTCCACTTTGACAGCCTTCGTGCCAAACTGGATTTCAATGACATCGCCTTCCTTTACATTTGTGGAAGCTTTTGCGACTTTTTCATTGATGAGTACCCTGCCTGCATCACAGGCTTCATTTGCTACGGTTCTGCGCTTGATCAGCCTGGATACTTTTAAAAATTTATCTAGTCTCATTATTACCTCCATGCATATCGTAAATATCCTATGATACTCACAAATTGCCATTCATGCCGACAAGCAAAAAGGGGAACCGAAGTCCCCCTAATCTTATCTTTACTGAATTATTCGTTGATCAAATCCTTTAATGCTTTTCCTGCTTTGAACTTAGGTGCTTTAGATGCATTAATTGTCATTGTCTCGCCTGTTTGAGGATTTCTTCCTTCTCTAGCTGCTCTTTCAGACACTTCAAATGTACCAAAGCCAACTAACTGGATCTTTTCACCTTTCTTTAATTCTTCAGCAACAACATCCGTAAATGCTTTTAATGCCTTTTCCGCATCTTTTTTGGATAATTCTGTCTTTTCAGCAATAGCTGCAACTAATTCTGTTTTGTTCATGGAATAATTCCTCCTCTGATTTCTCTTATTGTTCTATACAGAATATATTTATATTTTCGAACTCTATAACTCGCCTTGCAAGATAAGTCCTTATGTCTATTTATAAACTCTCGTACAGATTTTGTCAAGGAATTTCCGCTATTTATTGGTGTTTTCATCAAGAATTAAGAATTTATTCACAACAAATATTGCGCCATTTCCGCTTTCGCTTTTGTCAAGGCTCTTTTTTGTATTTCTTCCGTTTCTTTTGATTTTCCTTGTTTTTCCATTTTCTTGATATCTTCCCATTTTACAAGGACTTCAGCCGATGTTCCGGCATTTTCACTTGCAAATACATGAGGGTGCCGGCGGATCATTTTCTCCCCTGCACACTGGATTACATCTTCTATGGAAAATAAACCCTCTTCAGATGCAATCTGGGTATGTAATACCACCTGCAGCAGCAAGTCCCCCAATTCTTCACAGAGGTTCTCACTGTCACCTGTTTCGTTATAGATATCAATTGCTGCCAGCACTTCTGCAGACTCATTAATCAGACAGGACTTCAGGCTGTCATGGGTTTGTTCCCTGTCCCAGGGGCAGCCGTCCTTTGCCCTCAGACGGGCAATAATCCGGCAATAGTCCTTAAAGCTATACTGCCTGTCCATTTTAGAGCATCTCCTGGATCATAGCCAGTACTTTTTCTCCAAGAGCTGCGGACTTGTCATCTGCATCTTTCAGGGAAGTACCTTTCACACCATAGTAGAATTTTACTTTTGGTTCTGTTCCGGAAGGTCTGACGCACAGCCATGCATCATCATTTAAATCGTAATAGAGAACATTGGAATTAGGCAGACCAGTTGGAGAAACTGCTCCTGTTTCCATGTTCTTAATCGTATCCTTTTTGTAATCTCTTGCAGAAAGTACTTTGTAATCGCCAATCTGTACAGGCGGATCATTACGCAGTGTCTCTAAGATCTCCTGGATCTTGGCAAGTCCTTCAATTCCTTTTAAGGTAATGGACTTAATATCATCTTTGTAGTAGCCGTATTTCTCATACATATCGATCATGGCATCCCAGAGAGTCTTACCCTGGCTCTTGTAATATGCCGCTGCTTCACACAGTGCCATCGTTGCAACAATCGCATCTTTATCTCTGGCATGGGTTCCGATCAGACAGCCATAGCTCTCTTCAAACCCAAACAGATAGGTTCCTTTGCCACTGGTTTCAAATCCAAGGATCTGCTGGCCGATAAATTTAAATCCGGTGAGGACTTCGATAAATTTCACACCATAAGCCCTGGCAATTGCTGCTGCCATATTGGTGGTAACGATAGTACTGATCAGTGCACCGTCTTCCGGAAGACCTTTTGATACAGCTCTCTGACCAATTTCATAATCTGCCAGGAGACATCCGGACATATTTCCGGTCAACGTAATGTATTCTCCTGTTTTGTCATCTTTTACATAAACACCCAGACGGTCTGCATCCGGATCTGTTGCCAGTACCAGATCTGCATCCACTTCTTTGGCAAGCTTAAGTCCCAGCTCAAATGCTTCTTTCGCTTCAGGATTCGGATAGCTTACTGTTGGGAATTCACCGTCCGGCAATTCCTGTTCTTTTACGACATATACATTTTCAAACCCAAGCTCTTTTAATACTCTTCTTGCCGGGATATTTCCGGTTCCATGAAGGGGGCTGTATACAATTTTCAGATTCTTCTGTTCCGCTTTAATAGCATCCCAATGAATTACCTGGCTTTTCAGTTCTTCAATATATGCATCGTCAATATCTTGTCCGATTACCGTATAAAGTCCTGCAGCTTTTGCAGCTTCTTTATCCATGGTTTTCACTGTGCTGTAATCAGTAACCTTCTTAACTTCATCCATTATTCCGGTATCGTGCGGCGGCGTAATCTGAGCGCCGTCTTCCCAGTATACCTTATAACCGTTATACTCCGGCGGATTGTGGCTGGCTGTAATATTAATACCTGCGATACAGGAAAGCTTACGAACTGCATAGGAAAGTTCCGGCGTTGGCCTTAAGGATTCAAAAACATAAGCCTTAATTCCGTTTGCAGCAAGGCAAAGTGCCGCTTCATCTGCAAACTCAGGAGACATTCTCCTGGAATCGTATGCAATCGCAACACCTTTTTCTTTGCCGCCAACGCTTGCTATGTAGTTAGCCAGACCCTGTGTAGCCTTACGTACAGTATATACATTCATTCTATTTGTTCCGGCACCTATAATACCACGAAGTCCGGCTGTTCCGAACTCGAGATCCGCATAAAAACGCTCTTTTATTTCATTTTCATCATTTGCAATCCCTTTTAATTCATCTTTCGTGGCTTCATCAAAGTATGGATTGTTCAGCCATCCTTCGTAAATACTCTTGTAATCCATTGTACTACCTCCTGCCTAAGTTTATAATATACAGACGCTTTTCCACGTTAACGGTTGAAAATTGTCTCTGGGTACATTATATAATAGAAACAGGAAAAAAGGAATCATTATTCCAGTATTTTTAAGAAACAATTTCTCTGATCCTGTTGTTTCATCAGGATTTCCAGCTTTTCGACATTTTTCTGCGGGATCCATGCCTTGTTCATATTATAGTACTGGTTTGCCAGTTTCCAGAACTTTTCAGGATAATACAGCCGGAGCATCAGATGCTCCATTTCCATGTCGGAAATCCGCCTTACGCTTCCATATTCCCCCAGCATTTTCATTCCAAGGGCAATATTCCAATCCTGTTTTTCCAGGATTTTGCGAAGGAATTGATACAGATCCGTTACCGGGATATCATAGCGGCACTTGTCAAAATTGGTGGTCGAAACACCGTCGCGGCCGATCAATATCTGATGCTGATTGTAGCATCCATGTATTAACTGTCCCTTGTTCAGCGATTCCTGACGTAGTTTCTCATAAGTAGATTCCTTAATACGGCGTACAGAATCCTCAGCCTGTTCAAAAAATACAGGAAAGCTTTCCAGAAACTTAGATTCGAACGCATTTTTACCTCTCCTGCTCCGCATAAAGGCACGTACCTTTTTTAGCTCCTGATTGTGGCGTTCCAGCTCCTCTACCAGGTCACCGCCCTGATAGACCATGTCCTCCTCTGTTCCCTCCATACGCATTACCTTATGAATCATTGCCAGGTTCTTAATGGCAATTGCGATATCTTCTTCATTTTTTGTATCACACTCTTTCCCTTCAAACCAGTCCTTAACGACATATCCATTCTCATCTCTGTCATATGAAACCAGGTTTCCCTCCATATTTTCCAATATGTAGTCTACATTTGAAACCCCATTCTCCTTCAGCAAAGCCAGGACCTTATTCTGGAAGGCAAGTCTCTTTGCCGAACCGGAAAACTCCGTTAAGAGTTTCTTTCCCTTATCTGTCTCGCAGATATAGGAGCCACGGCCTCTCCTGGTAGCGGCCACCTTTAAGTCATACTGTTCTAATACTTTTAAACCTCTATCGTTCACTCCAATCCCCCCAATCCCTTACTCCCTCTATCTTATGCGGGGGTATTCTAAAATATGAAGGAGTGAATCTTAAAAAAACGCACACTAATATTTCAGGGCGATTTTTAGCAGTTCTTCTTTATTATTTTTCTCAGGGTCTTCCAGAACAATCTCCAGAAGTTGCTGAAGGCATGTCCCAAGCTCTTTCCCCGGTTTCATTCCCGCCTGGATCAGATCTCTTCCGGTAACCGCCAGATCCTTTAAGGACAGGCACTGTTTTTCTTCCAGTATCCTATGATAAAGTTCCTCAATGCACTTAAGGTCATTCAGTTTTTCTTCCTGCTGATAAGTGCTCTGTGCCAGGACATCCGCTCTTTGTACCTCTAACAGCTTTGGAAATAGATCCTCCCCGATTTTATAAATCGCTTTTCTGACGCTCCTCGCATTGGTCCCGGGGTGATAGTCGTGATATTTTACCAGTTTTTCCACCTGGTATAGCGTTTCATTATCCAATTTCAGCCGTTTCAGCAGATCTTTCGCCATCTGGCTGCTCACTTCTGCATGTACGTAAAAATGATCGGTTCCGGACTCATCCGTAGTTCTCGTTTCCGCTTTGCCAAAATCATGGCACAATACGCTAAGACGCAGAACCTTATCTGCCCGCACCTCCTGCAAAGCCTTCAGGGTATGTTCCCCCACGTTTAAGATATGATGGGGATTATTCTGAGGGGTTTCCATCATGCGGTCAAATTCCGGAAGGATCACTGCGGTAATCCCAGCCTCACAGGCAAGGCGCAGAGTCTCCGGGTGAGGGGACACGATGAGCTTTAACAACTCCGTCTGAATCCGCTCTGCGCTGATATGGCTAAGATGAGGTGCCAGCCTGCGTATCGCAGAAAACGTCTCCTCTTCAATCCGAAATCCCAGCTGCGCCGCAAAACGCACTGCACGCAGAATCCGAAGTGCATCTTCGCTAAACCTTTCCTCCGGATTTCCCACACAGCGGATTATGCCCTGCTTTAGATCTGCCACACCGTCAAATTCGTCTACCAGTCCCCGTTTTTCACTATAAGCCATGGCATTAATGGTAAAATCACGGCGCTTTAAGTCTTCCGTCAGATTGGAAGTAAAGCAGACTTCCCTGGGATGCCTGCTGTCCTCATACTCGCCGTCAATCCGGTACGTGGTTACTTCAAACCCTTCTCGGTCTAATAAGACCGTCACCGTTCCGTGCTGGATTCCCGTATCCACCGTTCTCTTAAAGAGCGCTTTTACCTGCTCCGGTTTCGCAGAAGTAGTGATATCCCAGTCGTCCGGAATACGAAAAAGGAGAGCGTCTCTGACGCACCCCCCTACAGCGAAACCTTCATATCCATTTTCTTCTAATTTTTCTATAATTGTTTTCACCTGTTCAGGCAGTGTAATCTTCATAGTGTACCTCCAAACTGCTCCAGGGCTTTACGCCCCGGGTGCCGAAACACATATTATCTCAGCATAAAAAATAATAATACGATGATACCAAGTACGATCCGGTACCAGCCAAATACTTTAAAGTCATTTTTCTTGATATAGCTGAGCAGGAACTTAATAACGATAATGGAAGAAACAAACGCAACCACCATACCTACTAATAGAATAGCGAGTTCCCCTCCTGTAAAATTAAATCCGAATTTTACGATTTTCAAAAGGCTGGCTCCAGCCATTACCGGTATAGCCAGGAAAAATGTAAATTCTGCCGCTACGGTTCTGGACAATCCAACCAGAATACCTCCCAGAATCGTTGCTCCGGAACGGGATGTGCCGGGAAAAATTGCTGCGATCAGCTGGAATATACCTATCCAGATGGCAGTTGTATAAGTAATCTCTGCGAGAGAATTAATCTTAGGGCTTATGTGTTTGTTCCTGTTTTCAATTACAATAAACAAGATACCAAATACAATCAATGCAATGGCTACTGTCTGATAGTTATAAAACCATTCATCGAACTGCTCTTCAAACAGAAGTCCCACAACCGCTGCGGGCACACATGCCACTAAAATTTTAAACCACATTACAAAGGTATCTTTTTTAATAAAATATTGTTCTTTTGTTGAAAAGGGCCAGATTTTATTCCAGAATAGTACGACTACTGCCAGAATGGCGCCTAACTGAATTACCACAAGGAACATTGACAAAAACTCTTTGGAAACATTCAGTTTCACAAGTTCATCCAGAATAATCATATGTCCGGTACTGCTGATTGGAAGCCACTCCGTGATTCCTTCCACAATTCCAAACAACACCGCTTTTAAAATTTCTACTATATCCATAATCCTCTCCTTTGCTTTCAGAGCTTATATTGAGTTCTATCTGTCCGCCAGGAAAAGTTCAAACAGGTGAAAGAGCCTGTTTCAAAGCTTCAATGTTATAAATATGCCAACCGGACGACGAACGTTGATAGTATAACATAATTTATGAGCCTGCGTCCTTATAAAATTCTTATTTTTTACTGATTCTTCCATTTTTAAATAAAAGTAAGATAATCTTACGTATGGAACGTTTCGTATCTTTGTCCAGATGCTTAAAGGTACTCAGCATCGCCAGGGTACTTTTATACCATTCTTCTGTAAGCTCAATTAAAGTAGCCGCCTCCGCACCTTTTATGATCTCAAACAATGAATTCACAAATACCTCTCTCTGATCGGATGGAATATCACAGATCCATTTATTAAAAGCTTCGTCTTTGTAAAGAGAGGTCTTATAAATCTCTTCCACATATTCAAAATCACCATTTTTGATCACCCAGGTAAAGGGGTCATGCTGCAGAACTCCGGTTCCGGTGCTCTTAACTACTTTGTAGTCAATTTGATTCTGGAACATCATTCCTACAAAGGATTTCTCCGGGACAATTTTCTGTATCCGGTCCGCAACAGCCAGATATCCCTCTTCTTTATACACATCATCCCGAAAACCAGGACCGTCAAAGCAGTCTATTTTAAAAATCCGGTTCTGTATTTCCTCCCGGCACTCCATCCCGGCATACATTGCCACGTTTCCGCCCTTGGAATGGCCTCCCAGTACAATTTTTCCTTTCCACAGATCCCCCGCCTTTTCCAGATAACGAAGCGCCGCCACCTGTGTGGGGATGGGACTCATAAATGCCATATTAAAATCTTCCTTCCATCCAACGATGGACTCATCCGTCCCCCGGTAGGCAATATAGATCCAGTCTCCCATAAAAAAGGTAACCGCTGAGAACTGCATTTCCATATCTTCATCCAGAATATCCATAAAATAATTCATAGAAATATCCCGGAACCTGGGACTGTTATAAAGCGCTACATAAAAAGCCCGGTACTGCTCTTCAAATCTGGTGTCCCCATACAGGTGTTCATATTGGGGATGTCTGCGCAGGCTTTTGATGAAGACAGGCCGCTTCCCCTCTTCTAAGTCTCCCACAATTGTATCCAGTTTAAAATAGGATAGCTGGCATAATATTAAACTGTCAACCAGGTTGAATTCTTTTTCCTGAAAAGTCAGATGACCATACTCTTTCAAATAACTAATTGTATTATCCTTAATATTCATTTTGCCTGCTCCCTTCTCCAAAATATCTGTGAAACTTTCAGTCCTGTACGCATATCTTAGAAGCTTTCGTTCCTATATACATATCTGTGAAGCTTTCGTTCCTGCGCGATCCCATCACCGGAGCATAGAACATACTTCAAAATGCTCTCGCAGCAGCAGGTGAGAATTTTAAACAAGTTGAGCTTCTGGTAATTATCCCGTTGTAATGATTCTATTGTTGTTTTTAAAACAACAAGTTGATCAGCCCTAAAATAAATCCAATCAGCGCTCCAAGATTTACAATTGCATTCAGTTCTTTTTTCATAATGGACATCAGCAGTTCTTCTACTTCCAGTACGTCCATCTCATTGATTTTCTCCTGGACAATGCCGGAAATATTAATATTTTCCATCATATCTCCCAGTTTTTCTTCCACCAGGTTTTCATATGCTTCTACCGCATAGGCTCTGACCGGGACATCTGATTCCTTTACCATGGTTACCATTCTGCCAATCGTGACCTCATTTACCTTTTTGGCAATCGGCTCCCTGAAATTCTCCAGCATTTTTTCATTAACCATCATAGCCAGAAAACTGCCCTGTACCGATTCCAGTATTCCTTTGATTACCTCTCCTGCCACACTGCTGCCAATCTCATCGGAAATCTGCCCCAGCTGCATCTCATTTTCGCTTTGTACCTCAATGATCCCCTCCAGGGCATCTCCCACTTTATCTTTGATGCTGTCAGAGAGCAGTACCCCTTCCATTGTCTCCTTGGTCAGCAGCTGTTTTCCCACTGCCGCCCCTATGGCTTTCGCCAGACGTTCCTTTCCTTTTGGAATAATGCCTGGCGTAAAGGGAAGGGTAAACTTTCCTATTTTAACCGGATGCAGCGGACGAAACATCATCTTAACTGCAATATAATTAGTACAATACCCAATCACCGCCCCAATCACGGGCCCTGCTATCATTCGTATTTCAAACATTTTATAACCCTCTCTTCTATATAAATTATGTACCAAAAAAATTATTTCAACACTTTTCTTTCATCCTAAATTATATCTGAAATAAAGTCAAGGGTGATCTTATTACAATTAAGAGCCTTTGCAATTAGATATCGGGTACAGGCAAAACAATAGATGACAATGATCAAGCGGTAAACACATAAATCTTAGTACTAACACTTTCTTTTGGTACACACAGACATTTACTGAGATACTGACGTAGTTTGCAGTTTGTCGTTTATATTCACTTAAAAGATTACATACTCAATAACGATAAGTTTTTCTTAAAAAAGTAAAGAGACTGCCGTACCACTAAAGTTCGACAATCTCTTACTTCTTTTTAATCAATATAGATTTTACATAATCCCATTTTCTTCAAGCCAAGTTTTTAATAAATCTTCTGGCATTCCATTCCTTTCATCCCATTCGATATAGGATATATTCTTTTTTTCTTTAAAATGTATAATAGCAGGAGTTTGTGAAAAACCATACATATTTTTAAATGATTCCCATTCAATTTCAGTCACTACCTTTCATCTTACTAAAAGCTTTCTTGTATACAGGTTCCATGTTATTGCAGAGAATACATGAATGCGACTCAAAGATAAAATAATATGTTTGATCTGATCCTAATGATTGTTTTTCTATTGACTCTAATTCTGATGGTTCTATACTTATGAATTTGGATTGATTTGGCTTAAAGTAATAAAAGCATATGATACAAACTAATACTAAAAACGATATACCAGATATTATATATAATGTTTTAGATATCTCCTTAAAATTAATTTTTGTAAAAGGTTTAAAAACAAAAAAAAGTATTAAGTGAATCAAAAATGGTACCAAAATATAGAAAAATACGATTAAAGTAAACTTCACATTATTAAATATCAAAAAAAATGCTAATACAACAGATATAATAATCCCATTTAGAGGAAGATGTAAAATATAAAATTTTATATTTTTATTAATATTGTCATTAGAATGACTATCCATAAAACTCCTCCTTATATAAAAAGAAATATTAACTTGTTTTCATTATATATCTATAAAGATAATAATCAATACCTACATCACATTAAACCGGTTGTACATCATAAGTTTATTTATAATGAACTATTTTTGTATGAATCCTTCAAAAAGAGATCTATAAGTTTTGCTAACTGATATTGTTTCACCTGTATATAGAGAAACAATATAATGTTAACATTTACTATCAAAACTTACAATAAAGAATGTCTAATTGGTATTGCATTTCGTCTAATGAGTATTATATTCACTTAATATGCAACAAAATATAGGACTATACTTAGTTAAAAATTTGTAACTATTCACAACCAACCTAACTATTTATATTTTATGATCCAAAATTATGATTTTTAATTTATAATTCATACCCAACTAATAGTTTATGAAAATTTGAGATCAAAATTTATTTTTAATGCAACAATCCACTATTTATATTACACTATATCTATGAACTACATGTAGAACAACAGAACCCGCAGCCGCGGCTCTGTGGAAAAGGGGTGAGGTTATGGCAGATTTTGCCGAACTGGCATCAAAAGCGAAGCTTGGCCAAGCAGATGCCTTTGCACAGTTATATGAATTAGTATATCAGGATTTATACCGATTTGCTCTGTATACATTAAAGAATGGTCATGACGCAGAGGATGTAGTCAGTGATACGATAATGGATGCATATTTGGAAATAGGCTCCCTGAGGGATGCAGGAGCATTCAAAGCGTGGATATTCCGCATTCTTGCAAATAAGTGCAGGAAACGTTTGAAACAGTACATACAGAAAACAGCGGAATTGCCCGAGGATTTCGCCGGCAGTGAGCGGGATGTCTGTGAGGATATGGACGTGCGCAGAGCATTTGCAGCCCTGAACGATGAAGAACGTCTCATTCTTGCCCTGAATTTATTTGGTGGTTACAGCAGCCGAGAGATTGGCAATACACTTTTGTTAAGTCCAGGCACGGTACGTTCCAAACAAAGCCGGGCACTGAAGAAAATGGAAAACATGCTTACTCGATAACCGAAACGAAAGGAGTGTCTTATTATGGATGAAAAAGACCTTTTAAATAGAATAAAAAAATCAGCTGATTTTGTAGAACCGCCTGAATCGCTGGATCCGGATCATATCAAAGACCGGTTGGAACATTATACACCGCCTCTGGATGCCGGAAAGAAAAAGAAATTTCCTGTTTATCGGTTAGGCGCTGCCGCAGCCGTACTTTTAATTGCACTGATTTCCGTATGGACAGTGAATCGGATTCCAAATCAATCTAAAAGTGAAATGGCTTCCGGATCTTCCGGTAATCAGGATGCGGGGGCGGGGGAAGGTTTCACAGAAGCTGCCACCGCCCCTGAAAACGGTCAGGAATCCTCTGTAGATGATAACGGTAATGATACCGTGATCTCTGAACCAAAAACCTCACCCGACGGAAAGGTCGCACCTATTCAGAATTATGATGTCCTCTACAACACCCTGGTTAAAAACTTTTCGATGCAGGAGGGAGGGATCACGAATGAAGCGAAGGCCAGCACAGGTGCCGGTATGGGCGGTGATATGGAAAGCAGCAAAGAAATGGCAGACGGACTTGCCGGGGGAAATGCAGAGTCAAAGGCAATGGATACTGGAGCAGAAGACAGCAGCGATTATTCGTCTACCAATATTCAGGAAACCGGTGTGGATGAAGGTGACGTGGTAAAAACAGATGGAAATTACCTCTATATTTTAGGGAACGATAATAAGCTCCACATCATCGCCGCTGACGGCAGCAAGCTAAACGAATCCAGTTCCATTGATTTCAAAGACTTTTCTGAAACAATAGAAGAATTTTATATTAGCAAGAATATTTTAAATATTATAACTACTGCATCCACAACCACTATGCAGAGCGGATCAACTGAATCTGACGGAAGTATCATCGAGGACGACATAGCCTGGGTGGATTCCGCAGATGCAAAAAAAGACATCTATTCTGTTAACAGAAATCTGATTACAAAGTTATATACTTATGATATTTCAGACCGAAGTGCTCCCAAACTGACCGGAACCACCACGCAGGATGGGCATTATCAGACCAGCCGTAAAACAGGCGATTACATTTATCTGTTTTCTGAATATTCACCGGTTTTAAAACAAACCAGGGAAGACAGTACCATTATTCCCAAAATAAACGGCATAAATCTTTCTTCTTCAGATATTTATATCCCGGAGTTTTTAAATTCTCCTGCCTATCTGATCATTACTGCAATTAATATCAAATCGCCGGATAAAATACTGTCAAAGAAAGCAATCGTTTCTGCGGCCTATCTTTACTATGTAAGCACTGAGAATATATATATCTGTACAAATGACTGGAATGGTTCCACTAATACTACACAGATTATGAAGTTTCAATACGAGAAAGGCAGTATCGCACCAGTAAGCGCCGCCGAAGCAAAAGGCGCGCTCAATAACTCCTTTTCTCTGAATGAACACAATGGTTATCTGCGGATCGTTACCACCTCCTATAGTGAGAATACCGGAAGTGTAAATAACCTGTATATTTATGACGAATCTCTGAACCCCTGTGGAAAACTGGAGAACCTGGCACCGGGTGAAACTATTCAATCCGCACGTTTCCTGGGTGATACCGGATATTTTGTCACATTCAGACAAATGGATCCCTTATTTTCTGTAGATTTGTCTGACCCAAATCATCCGAAACTCCTTGGGGAACTGAAGATTACAGGCTTTTCATCCTACCTTCATTTTTATGGCAAAGATAAACTTTTGGGGATCGGGTATGAAGTAGATCCGGAAAGCGGTGCTTATAAAGGAATGAAAATGTCAATGTTTGATCTCTCGGACCCCTCCAATGTCAAAGAGCTTCACAAATACATTATTAAGGATGCAAATGATTCCCAAGGTCTCATTAATTACAAAGCTATTATGATTAATCCTGATAAAAACCTGTTTGGTTTTCACTGTCGTACCGATGCTGATAATTATATGGTATTTTCTTACGATCCTGGGGATGGGTTTCAGAATAAACTTGTATATACCTTTAAAGGCACCGAAGATTACAGCCTTGCCATTAACAACGCCCGTGGCTTATACATCAATGATACCTTTTATCTGTCATACGGGCAGGATACCCAAAACCATATCTTAAGCTTTGATATAAATAATAACTTTACCCAGCTGGAATCCTTTAAAACGAAATAGAAAACTGCATTATATTACCCCTGCTTCCAGGTAAGAAGCAGGGGCTTTTTTCTAACTGATGTTAATTATCCTTTTACACCACTGCTGGTGATACCCTGCACAAAGTACTTTTGAAAGGGCAGGAATAAAAACAGCGGTATTAATGCAGATATCATGGAGCCTGCATACAGGCACGACCACAACGTGGAACGTTCCTGTTGAAAAGAAGACAATGAGATCTGTATGGTTCGTATTTCTCTGGTTCTGGCTATCAGCAGGGGCCAAAGATAGGAATTCCATTGATCCATAAAAATCATCAGCCCTGCGGTTATAAATACCGGAACAGACAGTGGTATAATGATTTTAAAGAAGATCGCAGGCAAAGCTGCACCATCCACTCTTGCCGCTTCTACCAGACTTCCGGGAATCTCCTTAAAAAATTGTACAAACAGAAACAGTACCAGACCGCTGGCAATTCCGGGGAGAATAATTCCCATCCGGCTATTCACCAGTCCGAACTTATCTGCTATGGAATATAACGGAAGCGCGATTGCCTCAAAAGGTATCATAAATGAAAGCAATATGATACCAAATAATATCTTCTTAAACCTGAAATCAAATGCTGCAAATGCAAAAGCTGCAACGCTGTTAACAATGCAGCCTAAGAATATAGATACTACCGTTACGAACAGCGTGTTTAGAATCGGCTGCAGAAAATTAAAGTCCGTAAAGATCTTCACATAAGCCTCTGCCGTAAAGTTAACCGGAAGCAGTGTGTGTATGGAAAACGGAAGCGCATATTTATATAACTCACTATCATTTCGAAAAGATGCGGATATTCCCCACAGTAAAGGAAAAAGCGTAACCAGTACCACACAGGCAAGTCCAAAATATATTGCCACATTTTTTATAATCTTTTTTTGTCTTCTGCTCATGCCCTCTTCCTCCCTTTCTTTTTCTTCCCGTTTGTATCATCATCCTTATCTGATAAAATAAAGGACTGCAGGCAGCAGATCAATACGATGATAAGCAGCAGCACAGTTACGATTGCAGAAGATCTGGGACGGTCGATAAACTTGAATGCAGATTTGTATGCCTCAAACATCAGCACGTTTGTACTATTTTCAGGCCCTCCATTTGTAATCATCTGCATCGGTACAAACAGAAGTACGTTTGCAGTGGTATTTGCAATAAATACAAATAGTAAAACACGCTTGATAAGAGGAAGTGTAATCCGGGTTGTTGTCTTTATCCAACCAGCACCATCAATTCTGGCCGACTCATAAATGGATGTATCGATGTTTTTAAGCCCTGCCAGGATAAACATCATCCAGTAGCCCACACCCTTCCAGGTTGCAATAATAACAATACACCAAAGTGCCTGGCTCTTGCTGATCAGGAATCCCTGGGCAGGGATTCCAAATACACTTAATAAACTGTTGATAATACCGTTATTAGGATTAAACATCATGTTCCATAAAATAGTGGCTACTGTCAGTGAAATGGTTACCGGCAGATAAAATATTGTGCGGAAAATCCCAATGCCCTTAATGGTAGTATTGGCAAGCATAGCTATGAGGAATGCCAGCAGTACCTGAAGTGGAATCATCACAATATTAATTTCAATAGTAACCCATAAAGCATTCCAGAATACAGGATCCTGAAATAGGGTCAGATATGTATGTAAGGTGAATTTTGAATCAATGATAATTCCCTCCAACAGCGTACTTATAATCGGAGATATTTTAAATATAAGTATAAGCACAAATGCAGGCAGTATCATAAGGTAAGGAATAAACCAGTATTTTTTAGTCAGATTAAACACGATATCACCTCTGTGCCTTCTATTTTTTGTATTTTTCCATTGCAGTGTTGATTTGAGATACTGCATTGTCAAGTGCCGTCTTCACATCAGTACCGTTGCGAATATCTTCCCAGGTATTTGTGATTACCGTATCATACTCGGTGTAACCTGGGGTAAGTGCCCTTGGAACAGCTGTATTTGCTGCTTCATATGCTGCTATTTTCATAATACCATCGGCATTGTCATCATTCAGAATTGCATCTACTGCTGCCTTCGTGGATGGAACGTCATGGTTAATATCAAGCCACATGTCATTTCCTTCTCCTAAAGACAACCATTTGATAAAATAAGCTGCCAGATCTTTGTTCTGGGAATTAGCCGGGATACCAAAATGCCAGCTTCCTGTTGAAGTTCCCACCTGATCTTCATGTCCTTCAAAAGCCGGAACCGGGCAGTAACCATAGTCTTCAAAACTCTTCTGTGCACAATTTGCCTCCGTCCAGGTGCCGCCGACCATAAATACCACTTTGCCAGCCGTGAAGGTATCCGTAACCTCATCTGCTGTAATCCCTCTGAGCGAAACTCCTTCCTGGTAGAGATTCTGATACCAGGTACAAGCTTTTACCCAGCTTTCATCATTAATGACACCATCTACCCCGTATCCGTCATCTCCGATATTTTTTCCTCCCAGACTGTTTGCAAGAGGATTCATCTGGTAAGTTCTGCTTACCTGCTGAAACATAAGCCCGGCAATTCCCATAGTTCCATCCGGATCAACTGCAGCAAGGGTGTCTTTCGCCATTTTTTCTACCTGTTCCCAGGTCAGGCGGTTCTCAGTATCCGACTCCGGCATTTCTATACCCGCCTCTTGAAGCAGCGCCTTATTGTACCAGAGAAGCTGGGAAGAAGTATTCATTGCAGGAGCATAGAATTTCCCATTCCAACTGCCTGCTGTCACTGCCGAGTCTATAAACTGCCCTTTTTCTTCCTCGGTAAAATATTCATCCATAGGCGCCAGATAGCCCCTGTCAGCATAACCTGCCACCATTGGAACATCCACGCTTAATACGTCATAATCAGAGGAGCCTGACCCCACTTTCACTTCTATTACTTCAAATAAATCCTTAAATGAATACCACTCTGTCTTTACCGTTGCTCCGGTCTCTTCCTCAAATTTTTCTATCAGAGGTTTTGTCTGCCCTTCCCATGCATTGTCACCTACTCCCTGTGATACCCAGGTAATTGTCTGCCCTTCAAAGGGCTTTTGGGCAGTATCTGACTTTGCATCTGCTTTGTTAGAATCCCCGGCTTTGCCGTCGCTGCTCTGAGACTCAGCTTCCTTGCCGGTATCACTGCTTCTCTTTTCACTGCCTGCTGTTTCCCCTGTTCCTGACGCCTGCGTCTCTTTCTCCTGACCTGTTCCTGCACAACCGGTCAATGCAGATACTGTCATCGTTACCGTTAATAATATTGCTGCAACTCTTTTTTTCATCGTAATTTCCTCCATCATTTTCTTCTTATATTTAACTTGTCAGTTTATGAAATAAGTCTTCAAACAGCCGGTCTCTGTTAATGGCATAAACATATTTAATCAGATGCCGTGTCCGGTCAAAGGCATACCGGTCATCGTACTCCGGAACCGGGCTGTGTTCATAACGATCCAGCATAAAGGACTCATCCAGCAGCCATGCTACCGCCGCAACATCCCAGATTGCCCTGCTCCAGCAGGCGCTTTCTTCATATTTGTCCGCCTCCGCGGTCGTTACATCTACCAGATAGTCACAAAGCTTGTTCTTGCCGGACAGCCAATACTTAAGTTCCGGACCAGTAGTCGCAAAATGGGAAACAACTCCCATACAGGGCAGCTGTACCAGCGGTACTTTTGAATCAAACACTACTCTGGCTGCCGCAACATCCTGGAATAAATTAAACTCCCTGTTATCGTGCCAGTCATAGGCATGTCCCCCCAGCCAGATCACTACCACCCTGTTTACAATTTCCGGTTCCATTATAATTGCAGAAGCAATGTTGGTAATTGCACCTATGGCAATAATATAAAGAGGATTATCCTCTTTTCTCTCCATAGCTCTTTCCACAAGATCTCTTACTGCAGCTGATTCTACCGGCTGCGATTCATCCGGCAGATATTTAACCGCCCCCTTAAAGACATTTTCCTTTAAATCCTCCCGTTCCATCAGCTCCAGCACATTCATAATCTCCTGATAACTCTTCTCCATTCCATCTCCGGGTCCAGCAGACTTTTCATTGTGAAAAGGTGCCGCATAGATTGCTTTCAGCCTTAACTTCTCCCCTGACTTAATCAAATAAGCCAAAGCATACTGGTCATCAATCTCATTGTAAGTGTCCGTATCGATTACAACGTCTACCGGACCTGCCGGTCTTTCTAATTTTCTGATTAATTCCTGGTCTGTCATTTCAACTTCCTCCTGTAAGAGAATTTTTATTTTACGCATCTTCTCAATTTCTGCAAATTCTGTCCTGCAGATCACATGCGTATTTTTCTTGTGTATATAAGATGATAGATTTAGTATACAATTGCAGTTCTATACTTTGCATCAAGAATATAAGCTGCAACATCAATTAAGTTCCTCTGCTCCTCCTTTCAAAATATAATTGCTAGTTTAGGAAAATAATTTTCTTAAATCAATTTCTTGATGTTATCTTATCACGTTTTCGTTTTATGTCAATACTATTCCTCATACTTTGTTAGATATAACTATTTCAGAAAATTGTTTTTTGTGCTATTTATACAATTTAAGTCAAATAGCAATTGACAAAATACAGTTCATATATGATAATTATGTCATTGCAAACACACCTGACAACCTTTTTTAAACTTGGAGTAATAGTGATATGACAATTAAAGAAATTGCCGGTTTAGCCGGTGTATCCATTTCCACCGTTTCTAAGATCGTAAACAGCAAGGATGAGAACATCAATGCCGAAACCAGAAACCGTGTTTTGAAAATCGTTAAAGAATATAATTATACCCCCTATTCCTCGGCAAAAATTGCATCTACTGCTAAAACTTTTGTATTGGGTGTATTATTAAAATCTGCCTCAAAATCCCGTCTTCTGCTGGATGGAATAATGTCCACCGCACGGGAAAACGGCTATCATATTTTAATCTGTGACAGTATTAACAGCGCGCAGGAAGAGTTGAAAAATATAACTGCACTCTGTAAAAACAAGGTAGACGGCGTTATCTGGGATCCGGTAAGCAGCCAAAGCCTCTGTCACGGGCACCATTTTGCAAAATTGAATATTACATATGCTGTTTGTGGATCATCAGCGCCGGATAACAGCTATTGCATTGATTTTTCCTCTCTGGGGTACCAGGCCGCCAGGATTCTGGTTGAATATAAACATCATAAAATTGCCTGTCTCCTGTCACCCGGCACACACCGCTCACAGCTCATTCTGGAAGGGTTCAAAAAATGCCTGTACGACAATCAGATTCCGTTTACCGACAGCATGGTTCTATCAACAGATTCTGAAAGCTGGTATTCAGATATTGTCGCGCGGAAACTCACCGGCATTTTATGTTCGCACTTTTCATTATGCCTTGCTCTCTACGAACAGCTGGACAAATTCCATTATCGGATTCCATATGATATTTCTCTCATTACGCTGAAGGATGATGTCCCGGGGGAGATTCAATACCCTGGAATTTCCGGTATTCCGGTTCCTTACTATGAATTTGGAAAATTTATTTGCAGACACTTGATTGAAGAATGTGAAAAAAGAGAATTCTCTGATCTCAGCTTTTACCAGACATCCCTACTGGACCACACTGCCAGCCTGGATGTTCCCTATCCAAACCGTTCCCCGAAAATCGTAGTGGTCGGAGGCATCAATATCGATGTCACATTAAATCTAGATGAGCTGCCTCATTCCGGTAAAGCCGTCAGTACAAGCCGTTCCACTACTTTCCCGGGAGGGAAAGGGGTAAATCAGGCAATCGGCGCTGCCCGCCTGGGTCATCCCGTCTCCCTGATCGGCAAAGTTGGAACTGACTATGATTCCGCTCTGATTTACAGTGCTATGAAGGAAAATGGTGTAGATATACAGGGAATCGGAAGGGATCTTAGCGCCAGCACGGGAAAAGCTTACATACATGTACAAAATGACGGGGAAAGTACGATTTCTATCCTTACCGGGGCAAACCAGAATGTGACAGCCCAGGATATTATAAATAATGAACGGCTATTTGAAAATGCGGGTTATTGCCTGCTGCCAACCGAAATACCGGATTTTACTATTGAGACAGCAGCACAAACCGCAAAAAAGTACGGCGCCAGGACTATCCTAAAGCCGACACTTCTGGATCGGATACCCGATTCTATTCTTAAAAATATTGATATTTTTATACCAAACCAGATCGAAATAATTTCTCTCTGTCCGGGCATCCGTACACTTCCCGAACAGGCAGACTGTTTTCTAAGTAAAGGCGTAAGCACCGTGATTATCACCCTTGGACACCGGGGATGCTACGTTAAATCAAACGGTCTTGAGCGTTATTATCCGGCTGTTGGTTTTGTATCTGTTGACAACACAGGCGCCGCAGATGCCTTCATATCTGCTCTTGCCTCTTATCTTCTGTATGGTTACAGCCTGGATGAAGCCATACGGATTGCCAGTTATGCCGCAGGGTTCTGTACTTCCAGGCAAGGGGTTGTACCTGCGCTGATTGACCGGAGCTCATTGGAAACTTATATAAAAAAGGTGGAACCAGATCTGATACATCGATGAATTTACAATTCTTGTAATTTTCTTCTTGACAACTATTCTTGTCATTGCTATACTGTCTTTGACAAGAATAATTGTCATTTTGACTTAATTCTTTGTCACTCCATGGATTATAAAAATTGTTATAAGAAAGGGGATGATCATATGCCCTTATACAATCGCTTGAAAGAATTCCGCGCAAAGCTGGGAATTAACCAGCAGCAACTGGGAAGCCTGGTAGGTGCATCCAGGCAGACAATCAGTTTGATTGAACGGGGCGATTATTCCCCCTCAGTAACTTTAGCACTTAAAATAGCCAAAGTCTGCGGGGTTGGTGTTGAAGAAATATTTAGTTATGAGGAGGGAGAAGATGATGAAGAATAGAAAAAGGATTGTCTTAATCCGCTTTTTTCTAGTCATTTTTCTGGCAGGTGTACTCGGAGGAATCGCGGGTTATCTTTTTGCTTCAACTGAAGCTAGTTTAACCAGTGTGGGGAATACGGTATCCGGCATCTTGATTCGATACTCCATTTATATGAGTGTTGTGTTTGATGCCATAGCCCTTTTGATTTCCTACGTTTTATACCGTATCTCTAAAAAGGAATTCAAGTTGTGGGATCAGGAAGATTCCGATTCCATCATTCAGACGGAACGAAAGCTTTCCATTTCCCTGATGGCAAGTGAAATCGGTCCTATTCTGGCAATGATCGCTTTCTGTATCGGAATTATAGACATTCACAAAGGGGGCGCAGCCACCCAGCTGATCTGCATGCTGGCATTTATCACGTTGTCACTTGCATTAGCACTCCTTCAGCGGAAGATTATCGGGCTGGATCAGGAAATTAATCCGGAAAAGAAAGGGGATCCTCTGGATTTCAACTTTCAGAAACAATGGTTGAAAAGTTGTGATGAACAGGAAAAGCAAGTTGCTTATAAGTCAGCTTACAAAGCGTTTCGCATTTCACAGATCTTTTATGTGTTCATCCTGATTTTTTTAATCCTGCTGGGTCCATCATTTGAAATTGGAACCCTTCCCTTTTTAATCGTTGGTGCAATATGGTTATTACAGGTTATGGTATACTCCATTACCTCTTTAAAACTTTCAAAACCCAAAAATCATTAGCAACAGAAAGGACATATTATGGTTGAAATTAAAAATCTTTCTAAAATTTATCACCTGAACAAGAAGCAGCAAAAAGAACAAAAAGCAAAGAACACTAAAAAAACAGCAGTTTCCGATCTTAATCTGGAGGCTCATGAAGGAGAGATCTTCGGCCTTCTGGGTACAAACGGCGCCGGCAAAACCACTACCCTTCGTTGTATGGCTACGCTCCTGAAGCCTTCCAGCGGAAGCATATCCGTATGTGGATATGACACTATAAAGGATTCCGCCAAAGTTCGTGAAAATATAGGATTTTTAACAAATGAGATCAAACTGGATCCTCAGTTTTCACCAAAATACCTCATGGGATTTTTCGGAAAACTGCACGGGCTCTCAGAAGAAACCATCAACCAGCGCAGGGATGAGCTTTTCAAACATTTCGGAATAAAGGAATTTGAAAACAAGAAAATAGAAGAACTGTCCACCGGTATGAAGCAGAAAGCCGCCATTGCAGTAAGCTTAATTCACGATCCCAAGGTAATCATCTTCGATGAACCCACAACAGGACTGGATATCATTACGGCACGTGCAGTTACTGATTATCTGCAGAAGCTGAAAAAAGAAGGTAAATTAATTATCATGTCTACGCATATCATGTCCGAAGCAGAGAAGCTCTGTGACCGTATTGCGATTATTATTGACGGAGAATTAACAATAGAAGGTACACTGGAAGATATCTTAAACCAGACAGGATGTGACGATCTGGAGGATGCTTTCTTTAAACTGTACCAGACTTATGGAAAGGCGGTATAAACATGAACGGAACAAAAGCAATTTATTGCAAAGAATTAAAGCGTGTCTTCAAAGATTCAAAAATGATCTTCTCACTATTTATCCTTCCCGTTGTACTTATGGTTGGAATTTACAGCCTTATGGGTTATTTGGGCAATAAGGAATCACAGAATACCAAAGAGCATGTTGCAACGGTTTCTATCCAGAATGCGCCGGAAGATATGGCCGGACATATGGCGGATTTTATCGGTAAAGCAAATGTTTCCTATCTGAAAGCAGACGAAACTCTGGATGCTGCAAAAGATGACATTTATAACGGTAAGCTCGATCTTCTGGTAGTCTTTCCTCAGGATTTCAGCCAGCAGATTGCAAATTATAAAGAGGGGGATCCGATTCCTGACATTCAGACTTTTTATAATCCGTCAGAAAATTATTCCCAACATGCCCACGACGAATTCACAACATCCCTGAACGGATATCAGAAGGCATTATTGGCTGACCGGCTGGGTAACCTGGATATGATAACCATATTTACAATTGACAACACGAATCAGAATTCCATTATTCAGGATGATGCTAAAGCTTCCGGTCAATTCCTTGCCATGCTGCTGCCTTACCTGGTAACTATCCTTTTATTTGCAGGAACGATGTCACTGGGTACCGACTCGATTACCGGCGAAAAAGAACGCGGTACTCTGGCCAGCATGTTAGTAACACCAATCAGCCGTTTTGAAATAGCCCTTGGCAAGCTTCTGGCACTAATGACGCTGTCCATTATGTCCGCTTCCGTATATATTATTGCTTTAACTGTTTCTCTTCCCAAGTCCATGGCATCTATGGGTGCGGAAAATATGACGGTTACCTTTACTGCGGGGCAGATTATTATGATTGCTGCAATTATCATAGCTCTTGCATTTTTATATGTGGCACTGGTTGGAATTGTATCGGTATTCGCCCGCACTGTGAAAGAAGCAGCATCTTATGTAACTCCTTTATACATCATTGTTATTGTTGCAGGACTTTTTACCATGATTTCTCCATCCTCAGGTCACGCAACTTACGAATACCTGATACCAATCTATAACTGCAGTATAGCACTTGGCGAAATCTTTACCAGAGAATTAACTGTACTTCACTTTGCCATGACTCTTGGAATTACCGTTCTGGTGGGCGGTGCAGTAACTGCAATCATTGCAAAAGCATTCAGCAGCGAACGCATCATGTTTAATGCTTAAATAAATACAGACAGCAACAGCGCGGACGATATGTTCCGCGCTGTTTTCATTAACCTTATCATAAATGCTTTCATGGATACTTTCATATTTTATATTTCGTTATATCATGACAGCAAAGAAGGACTGCATCCTTCCCTTTCCAGCGGATCCTTGAAGCATCAGCGCTGGACCAGACATTTAGTATCGGATTATAGAATTCTTTGGTACAGTTTTTTACAGTATCATCCAGATCCTTTACCGGACAGTTTTCACAAGGTTCCTCCCTGTCAAAAAATTTACGGTAACAGCACATGCCTTCTCTTACATCAGGCACCAGCGATTTTGTCTTTTGGTTGATATAATACATCTCATAAGATTCTGCACCGATTACATAAATCCAGGAATTCTGATTATCCAGGATATTCTGCATCCCCTCCAATGTCTGAACCACACTGTCCTGTGCACGTTTCTTTAACAGAAAAGTACTTAGTATTTCACTGGTAAAAATTAGTGTCGTGATCTGCTCCTGGGTCCAGAACCTGTTCATCCTGCATTCATCGAAACCAACATATCCTTTGAACTCTCCATTGTCTGTTATGGCACACTGAAGCATAGACTTAATCCCCTGTGGTTCCAGAATAGCCTTTTGTTTCGGCGGTAATTCCATAATATCCCTGCAGTAGAAGATTCCATCTTCGTTAAAATTTGCTACATAGTTTCCTCCCAGATCAAAATCATAAGACACATGCTTCAGATTATCGATTTCTTCCTTCACGCCGGTATTACACCACTCAAAGGTATTGCTGCAATACCGGTCATCCTCTGTATTTTCAAATATGTATGCGCGGCTTACATTAAACTGATGCCCTACAATTTCCAGAATCGCGCTTACCGCAGCTTCCACATCAATGGATTTATAAAGTATTTTAAATATATACTCAACCAGCTTACTGTTCAGGGTGTTCCCCATGCCTTCATTAGAGTCAATTTTTTCATTTACTGCCGTTGGCATCGAGACAGGTATTCCCGGAAATCCGTCGCCAATTGAATCGTCATAATGTACATACTGATTCTTACCCTGCTTTTTCGCCTGATACAAAGCATAATCTGCCTTCTTATAAAGCTCCTGGAAATGCTGACCGTCATTCGGAAATACAGAGATTCCTATGCTGCAGGATATGGATTTATCCCAGCTCTCCTGCATAGGCAGATTGCGAAATGCCTCAACCACCTGACGTGCTTTCTCAAACACCAGTGCATTGCCAGGAATATCCTTAATAAAAGCAATAAATTCATCTCCGCCTATACGTCCTACAATATCAGACTCACGAAACAGTTTCCGCACATCTGATGTGATCTCTACAAGAAATGCATCCCCAAATAAATGCCCCAGAGTATCATTCACCATTTTAAAATCATCAATATCAATAATCATCAGCGCAGACTGCTTTCCCATATTACTGCTCTGCAAGTAGTTATCAATCAAAGCATGCGCCGTACCTTTATTATAGAGTTTCGTCAGCGGGTCACGCTCAGCCTTTTCCAAAAGCTGCTGGGAATTCTTTTTTTCGTTATCTATATCAATGATTACCCCGACCGCTTTAATGGGAATCCCATCTTTATTTAACTGGGAAGTAAGCCGAAATCTGCACCAGATGTATTCTTCTTTCGTCTTTTTAACCCTGGCTTCTATCTCCATGTAACCTTTACCGCTTCGAATCTGATCAAATGCATTTCTAAAAGCGGGCAGATCTTCCCGAAAAACATGAGAATTATAGGATAGCGACGCGAAAAACCGCTCTTTTACAGGCTCATAATGGAATTTCTTTTCCCAATTAGAAGAAAAACTTAAACTGTCCCTCTCAATATCCCATTCAAATACTATATCATTTGTCTGATCCATAATAATCTGATGGCGTTCCAGACTCATTGCCAGTTCTTCCTGAGCAAGTCTCCCTTTCGTAATGTCAACCAATACACAATAAAAGATACCACTCCCATCACTGGCTGTGATCAATCTTCCCTTATCCAAAATCCAGGCAACGCTGCCGTCTTTTTTTCGGATACGATACTCTATTTCTTTGGTATCGCTGAGGGCAAGCTGCTTTTTTACCTCTTCCAGAGTTGCCTCACGATCCCTTGCGTCTATCATTTCCCAAAAACTATTCGCGAACTTTTCCTCTATCTCTTTTTGTGTATAGCCGAACATTTCCAAAAATGATTCACTCATCTGCGTCAGAGTTAGGCATTCGTCATATTTACAGCAAAATATTGCACCCGGAACATTATTGGTTAACATCAGTAGTTCCAAATTCCTTGCCTCAATATCAGCTGCCGGTGCAGAAACATGAAAATAGCATAATTTTTCTTCCGTATCTGTTAACCTGCAGATTGCTGTAATCAGTATTTCATTGCTTTTACATAACTTATCGGCTGACTTCTCTTTCAGCCGCGCCTTTAGCAACACCAGGCAATAGTCTCTTCCCAGACGTTTAGTTTTATATAACGGCTCTGTAATCTCATAGCTATGGAAATTTGCTGTCCGTTTTTCTTCTGCCAATTTTAGCACTGCATCCTGACCAGAATAGAACGTATCAATCCCCGTCTCGAACCAAAGGATTTCACAATCCATCATATCTGTTATTTTTTCAGGATTCCACTCTTTATAATAATAATAAAGAAACTTTTCTACAAAACTTACACCTTGATTTCCAATATCCATGCTCTCAAAGCTCCTCTGTTATATAATTACAACACAACTGCCATCATTATCAATATTTTCTATTATAACAGACACTGATACGGAAACAATAGTAAAATATATTTATTTTCTATTTTTCATCAAAAATTTATCTTTTTCATTCTGGAAAGAGAAGGGGGCGGACCGTTCACAAACTGTTCGCTGCCATACTACCCCAATGCCACATCTAATATCATCATAATCAAAAATCCAGCCATAACGCCCATCGTACCTACATTTGAATGTTCTCCTAAATGTGCCTCCGGTATTAATTCTTCTACTACAACATAGATCATGGCACCTGCTGCAAATGAGAGCAGCCATGGCATATAAGGCTCTATATTTTTTGCCACCAGAACAGTCAGTACACCAAAAATCGGCTCTACTATTCCCGACATACTTCCATACAAAAATGATTTCCCCGTACTGACGCCTTCCTGCTTCAGGGGCAGTGATATAGCTGCGCCTTCCGGGAAGTTCTGTATTCCGATACCAATCGCCAAAGCAAAGGCACCGGCATATAATGCTGTATCACCGCCATGCTGGGCTGCTAACGCAAAAGACAGTCCAACTGCCATTCCTTCCGGAATATTATGAAGGGTCACAGCAAAAACCAACAAGGTAGTTCTTTTCCAGGATGCAGATACTCCCTCCTGCTCTTTACTTCCCGGATGCAGATGGGGAAGCAGTGAATCCAGAATCAAAAGAAATGCGCCTCCCAGTAAAAATCCTCCTGCTGCCGGAAGCCACCCAATCTGTCCCTGTGCCTGCGCCTCATCAATTGCCGGTATAAGCAATGACCATACGGATGCGGCAATCATAACACCTGCTGCAAATCCCAGAAAAATACGCTGGATTCCATCATTTACTTTCCCACGGAAAAAGAATACCATGGCAGCTCCCAGAGTCGTCATCAAAAATGTGAATCCGGTACCTCCTGCTGCCCAAATTACTGAATTCATAGATACACCTCTTTTCTCTCTTTATAAAAATTACTTTTCTTAGTATTACCCGTTCTCATTCTCTAAACCCGGATATCCTTTATTATAATACATTTCAAGAAGAAATTGTTTAATATTTTTTATCAAAAAAGTACCCAAAAAAAGTACAGTCCGAATTCTCCATTCCCCATTTTACCGGGTTCCGGACTTTCTTCAGATTGTACTTTTCTTATGGCTTAATCCTGTTTTAAATATTTTTCTGGGATATGTTACTACTTAGTTTGCGTATCCAAGTCTCTGCCAATCACTTTTTTACTGCGGTTTACGTCTTCATTTATTTCATTTCCGGACAAATTACCAGGAAGCCTCATCCAGAATTCCACACCATTATCTACGTTGACAGCACCGCATTCACCATGGTGTAAACCTACAATGCTTCTGACAATATATAGCCCAAGCCCTGCATGCATGGATCTATCTTCCTGCGGTGATATATCATTGTCACCTTTCATGTAAAAACTCCTCCAGATCTTATCTATATCCTCTGCCGGAATCGGTTCTCCTTCATTGTATACTTCTATATAGACATCTCCTTCTTTTCGGGTCAGGCTGACCTCAATCAGACCGCCCTGCAGCGTATGATTAAAAGCATTCATCATAAAGTTCCCAACTGCCTGTTCCAGGTATACCCGATTTCCCAATACAGTACATTCCGGTTCAATATGGAAACTACATTTGATTTGGCTCTGCCTGAACAGGGCATCGTATTTAAACATCAGGTACTGCATCATTTCACTTAAATTTACTTTACCCATCTGCATCGTATCCATATGATGCTCTATCACAGTGAGATTGAGCATATTCCCAATCATATCCGACATCTTTGACACTTCTTCTACAATTGAATTGTAATAATATTCCCGGTCAATCTCATCTCCCATACATTGAAGCATTTCTACCTGACTGGAAATAACCGTCAGCGGTGTCTTTAACTCATGTGAAATATTTGCCATGAACTCTTTACGGACTTCATCAATCTTGCCCTGCTGCACATTTTCAATCTCTAACCGGTCCTTATCACCCTCCAGGCTCTGCACATATTCCTGAATCTGCTCGGACATGGAGTTGATATTTGCCGCGAGGCTGTTAATTTCCTGAAAGGATGTATCCGTTCTTGCCTTTCTGGTAAAATCCCGTTTGGCAACCCGCTTCGCGACCTCACCAATTTCTTCAATCGGTTTTGCAATACGGTTCGACAGTATATACATTATGATACTGCCTATCAAAAGGGAGATAACAATTACTACTGCCAGGAAGGTCTGGGTATATTTAAAGGAGCTGTATGCTGACTTAATCTCTTCCTTAATACTCACATAATACAGATTTCCATCCTGTTTGATAATTCCCGGAAATCGAATCAATCCCATAACCTTTGACATATTCCTTCGAATTTTGGGCTGTTCCGTAAAATCTTCAATATGAAGGTTCACATTTTTATAAACCTGGGCTTTCGGTCCTGATTTCCTTGTTGTATAAACAGGTTCGTAATTAGCATTTGCAATGACGAACGAAAAGTTCTCATTTTCATAACTTTTAAACAAATTTTTATCGTCGCTGTCTATCTTTTTTAAATCCACCGATTTTATTTCTTCAAATGCTTCTTCCATCATTTTGCTCTTCTGTCCAACATAGTAATCTGTTGCAAAAAGACTGAATACAAGACTGCTTCCCCCAACAACGATCAAAAGGAATGCCCACTGCATTATAATCATATTGCCTTTTATTTTTTTAATCATGTTCTCCTACTCCAAACAGATACCCTACGCCATAGACAGATTTAATATAAGGACATTGATCCGTCAATTTTTTCCGAAGCTGCTTCACGATGGTGTCGACCGTCCTGGTATCTCCGTTATAATCGTAACCCCAGACTGAATTCAAAATAGCTTCTCTGGAAAGTACAACGTTTTCATTTTCCAGGAAATACACCAAAAGTTCAAATTCCTTTGGCGTAGTTTCCAAAAATTCTTCTTTTAAATAAACCTTCTGGCTTGCAATCTCTATCTTAAGCTCTCCTGCAAATAAAACATCCTTAAGTTTTCCTGCACGCTTTAAGACTGCCTCTACATGGGCTTTGATAATTGCCAGTGTATAAGGTTTGGTAATATAGTCATCCGCACCTTTATTAAAACCATTCAACTGGTCTGTAATCGCATTTTTAGCCGTGAGCAGAATAACAGGCACCTCAGATTTCTGACGAATCTCTCCCAGTACCTCAAATCCATTTAGATGCGGCAGCATAATATCCAGCAACACCAGATCTAATTTATGCATGTTCTGATAAAAAAGTTCTACAGCCTGCTGACCGTCATAAGCAACTATTACCTCATATCCATTGATATTCAAAAAATCCGACAGCGTCCTTGCCAGTTTTAATTCATCCTCAACAACTAAAATACGGTTTTTCCTCATTTCACACTACTCCTAACGAATTCTGCTGGCATCGTCAAATCCACCTAATTTCACGGTGCCTGTTTCTTCATATTCTTTCTTCAATTTGTAATAATCATTCTTACGTTCTTCAATATGCTCATAAGCATTGCGCTTTGTAACGTAAGTACCAAACCCTTCATAGGAACGTGTGCCTTTTATTGTATCAACCATCAAATCGTATACTTCATAGAAAAAATGGCCTTCATTATAAAAATTATAGGGATTCAGATCAATATCATTATAGCCACTAAAATCCCAAACTTCTGATACTGATATGATGTCATATAAGAACTGCCAGTAGTCTTCACTCTCATGTTCACTCATCTCACCGATAAAGGATGGGGCAATAATCACCATCAGTTCTACATTATTTTCATCGCACACTTCTTTTATCATTTTGAAAGCATTTAGGTTCTCTTCATAATAAGGCCTTTCACTAGGTTTTGTAAAGAGTGTTTTTAAATGTTTATCGATTTTATTTGTAACAAACTTCTCTGTGAATTTCTGAGGGTTCTCATCTCTCCTTAAATAATACTTTTCCAGGTTCCTGGCACCATCCCCGATTTCCGGATAGAATGTCTGTGTCCCCTTCTCTTTCCATTTTTCTTTCAGCTCATCCAGGCTTACCGTGACATCTTTTAACATAAAATCAATAAATTCCATTGCCTGGGACTTTCCGGAAATAAGTGCCGGAACCTTATACAGGTCTCCCACATGCTCTGCCTCAAACCTGCGGACTTCACCTCCGCTGATGTTCAGCACAATTTTTTTAACATTTGTATTTTCCACCAGATATTTTGTGTTCAGATAATATTCGTTAAAGTTTCCTACCGTGGAAAACATATTGTAATAACGGTATCCGTCAATCTCACTCATTTTTTCCGCAAGATAGGTTCCCGCCTTGGAACCGCCTATGATATACCCATCGTATTGGTCCTGATAGTTTTTTACATGCTCCGCTTTAAAGAACCTGCTGTAACTATTGTCATTCACTTCAATCGTACCAAGGGCATCATAATCGCCTCCCCGAAATGCAAAATATCCAAAGGGATCTACAAAATAATTCATTCCGCAGATAAATCCAAATACCGCTAACACAAATACCAGGAATCCGACTGCCCATTTTTTATACTTCATTCGCTGTCCTCCTAAAACTGAAAGTACAGGAACTGTACTACCTGATTCATTTTACAGATACAAATCGCAAGCAGCGTCCCTGCATATAAGAAATGCAAAGCATTCGGCTTAAATCTCTCCGCCATTGTCCTTGTGGTTGGCGCAAACCAGCAGATCAGAAGCCCAACTACGGTAATCAGTCCCACCGTCTGGTGATCCGCCACAAAATGGGAGATCTCCTGCCATACCTGGGAAGCTCCCAGATCTATCAGCGCTTTAAAGTCAAACATTCCTTTATATACCACCCAGGTATCATGCATATTCGATGCCACGAATATAACCCTTGTAAGTACGATAAAGAAAAAGGTTATGATAACACCGATCAGGTATGGCGGTTCTTTTTTGTGATAGCTCTGATATGCGCCAATACAAACCAGGACACCATTCATGAGTCCCCAGATTATGAAATTCCATCCTGCCCCATGCCAGATACCCGACACTAAGAAGGTCACCATGGTAGCTATGTAATAATTCCGCCATTTTACGCCTTTGCGGAATACATTCTTAAATACGTATCCCCCAAGAAATCGTGAAAGCGTCATGTGCTGCCTCTGCCAGTATACCTTGAAATTACTTGCCCGAAATGGTGCATTGAAATTCTCCGGCAGCTTTATGTTGAAAAACAGTCCCAGTCCGATAGCCATATCTGTATAGCCGGACAAGTCAAAATAGTAGGATACGGAATATTCTATGGTATAAAACCAAGATTCCCACATGGTTACCGAGTCTTTGATTGAGCTGTAAAAATCTGCCGCACTGTTGTTCAGCGGATCTGCCAGCAGCATTTTCTTACCACAGCCGATGGCGAAGATAAACACGCCCAGGGCAATATTGCGGTAGTTTAGTTTCATATTCTCGTCATTTTCAAACTGCGGTGTAATTTCTTTGTGGTGTACAATCGGTCCTACAATCAACTGCGGGAAAAATGTTATGAATAACAGATATTCCAAAACGCCGTATTCTTTTGTCTCTCCCCGATAGGAGTCAACCAGAAATGCAATTAACTGGAATGTGAAAAAGGAAATACCAATCGGCAGCGCTATCCGTTTCAGTAAAAAGTCTGTGCCTGCTATCTGATTGATATTTTCTATAAAAAAATCATAATATTTGTAATACCCAAGTAACGCAACATTTCCCAGTACACCTGCGAGCATAAGAATCTTACGCTCTAACCTGTATTTGTCTTTTTGCATTCTGCAAAGAGTAGTTCCTACAATATAGTTTGCAAAGACACTTCCCAAAAAGAACGGAAAGAAATCCGAACTTCCCTGTGCATAAAAATACATGGATGCTAGAACCATCCATACTTTAGACAGGTAATAGTAATGGAAGCGATTCAGTATGCCATACACAATCGCCACTACCGGCAGGAATACCAGTATAAATTGATAAGATGAAAAAATCATATAATTCCTCCAGCGCCGCATCTTCTGCGGCTTATTTTACTGCCATTTTTTCCATTGATTCGTTCGGCTTTCAAGAAACCGGAACAATACTTCTTCCATGAGCATCATAATAATGCCAAGGCTGATAATCGTGATGATCGTAACGGACGTATTTGCCGTATTTCGCCCCACGCTTAATACGTAGCCGAGACCTTTTGGCACGCCTACCATTTCAGCTGCTATCACTACCCTCCAGGCAAATCCCAGCCCCAGCTTAAACCCTGAAACAATATAGGGGATAATACTTGGGATGATACAATATTTTACAACCTGCCAGGTATTTGCCTCCATAATACTGAGAACATCATAGAGCTTCTTGTCTACGTTCAGAACTCCCTGGAGGGAATTTACAATAATCGGTGACAACGAACCCATTACAATGATAAAGATCGCCGCATTGTTTCCAAGTCCAAACCACAAGATTGCCAGTGGAACCCACGCAACTCCCGGTATCGGAGAAAAGAAACGAACCAGAGGGTAAATAAAATTCCGGACATTTTCGCTGATGCCCATGATGATTCCAAGGGGCAGTCCGATTGCAGCTGCAATTCCGAACCCAATCAGGACCCGCTGCATACTGACCCAGATATTACTGAGCAGATATCCGCTTTTTATCATGTCCGCAAACTCTGCCGCCACCTCATTTGGCATAGGCAGAAGCAGCTTTGCGGTATCCGGATCCAGTTTCCCAAACAGCCCCGTTTTTGAAGCAATGCTCCATATAATAATTACTACAATGATGGTTATACAACCCTGTAAAAACGGTTTTGCTTTATATTTCATAAGACTTTACAAACCTCTCTATTTTTTCTCGTAAAAAATTTCTGATTTATCCGGCACTTTGTCAATATATCCAAGATCTGCTGCCCACTGTAAAGTCTCCAGGGTAGCTGCCTGATCTATGTCAAATGTATAGTCAATACGTTCACGGGCATTCTGGATTGTTGTTTCGTCCATATCCAGAACCTTTGCCAGTACTGCATTGGCTCCCGGATCTGTATTGATATAGTCAACTGTCTTCTTGTAAATATCCAGGAACTTGTCCAGATCTTCCGGTCGGTTATCAATGAAATCCTGGTTAGCCGCCACTACATTAACAGGATAAAACGCGTTGCTTCCGGTCTCTTCCTTAATTTCTTTTGCTGTGTCATAGAGAACTGTAATGTCTTCATAATCCTTCTCAGCCTGGGCAGCAAATGGCTCCCAGGTAATCATTGCATCCACTTCCTTCGTAACCATCAGAACTGTTGCCATATCAGCCGGCTTCATACCCGGAATCAGGGTAACATCCATATCCGGGTCAAGACCTGCATCCCCCAGAATTTTACTTCTTAATAATGCATCAGTCACAGTAGCGATATTTGGCTCGGCTATTGTCTTTCCTTTTAAATCTTCAACCGATGTAATTCCCGTATCTTTTCTGGTCATTAGTACATGGCCGCCACCATTGGCAGAAGCAACTACCTTCATGTCGATACCTTTTGAAATCCAGGTAGCAACTGGTATGACACCGGACAGTGCAACATCCAGTTCTCCTGCTGCAAATGCTTCCATCAGAGCAGAACCATCCGCAAACTGGGTTACTTCGATAGAGATATCGCTTCCTTCGAACAACCCGTTCTCCTGTGCAACGAAAGGAGTTGCCGTCCCCAGTGCCAATATGGAGCCAACCCGTATTACATTGTCACCGCCTGCTGCTTCACTGCTGCCCTGGGTATCCTGTTCCGTATCTTTGTCTGCTACTTCCTGTGACGTGCTGTCACTGGCAGCATCTTCTGCCGTCATTCCTGCTGTCTCTGCGGATGTTGCTGCTGTCTCCCCTGCTCCGCATCCACATACAAAAATTGCTGCTGCCGCTGCCATTCCTACTAATTTCTTCCACTTTCTCATTCCTTTACCCCTTGTCCTTTCTTAAACATCTCCACTAATTTTAATCGCTGGATTTTCCCATTTCCTCCTTTGGGAATATCCTCTACAAAAAATACCATCCGCGGAACTTTATAGCTCGCTATCCTTTCTTTGCAGTAGGTGATTACATCTTCTTTTTCCAGGCTGCTGTCTTCTTTCACTTTAATATAAGCAGCTACTTCTTCCCCATACACTGCATCCGGAACGCCTACGGTAGCGGCAAGTTCTACCCCATCCATCTGATAAATAATCTCATCTACTTCTCTGGGTGAGAACTTTTCTCCTGCACGGTTAATCAGTTCTTTAATTCTGCCATCTAAGAACAGATATCCGTCCTCATCCAGATATCCAAGGTCTCCCGAGTGGAACCACTCTCCCGTAAAAGCTTTCTTCGTCTCTTCCTCCTTATGATAGTATCCTCTGGTTATATTATTTCCCTTAATCAGAACCTCTCCCAGACATCCTATTGGCAGTTCATTCATCTCTGTATCCACGATTTTAATATCATTTCCAAAGGTCAGTCCCACAGAACCGGGTTTTCTTGCAAGGGGAGGCATGGGATTTGTGGTAATCTGGCTGCAGCCTTCCGTTATACCATAGGATTCTATTATGGGCATACCGCATTTCTGTTCAAACTCCTCCAGAACTGCTACCGGCAGAGGCGAAGAAGCGGATCTTGCAAAACGCATGGAACTGAAATCCACGTCTTCCGGGATTCCTTTCGCCAGCAAGTGGGAATACATCGTAGGAACCCCGCTAAACCAGGTAGTCTTATATTTCTCAATATCCTTCCAGAAGCTGCGCACGCTGAATTTGCCGCCTATCACAATACTTCCGCCTGAAAATAAAGGTGTAATCAGGGTGATTACCAGTCCATTAATATGAAACCAGGGAAGTACACACAGCGCCACATCCTTTTCTGTCAGCTTATGGGCCGCCGCGATATGCTCTGCTTTCGCCAGCAGATTCCGGTAACTTAAAATTACTCCCTTGGGATGCCCCGTAGTTCCTGATGTATAAAGCAGCATTGCCACGTCATCCGGCTCTGGCTTTGTTTCGGGAATTTCCGGTGCTCCCGGTGTACTGGCAGCTTTCAGTCCAATGCTCAGGAAGATATGCCCATCTGCCATAGACAATTGTTTCATTCTATATTTTTTTGGGATATTTTCAACGAACTTCTCAGTTGTAATGATTGCTTTCGCCTGAGAATCCGTGATGAGATAAGAAAGCTCCGCTTCCTTTAAATATGTATTGACTGGAATTACCACCGCTCCGGTGTCGGTAACTCCAAAATAGGTTATGGCAAACTCAATACTGTTTTCCATCATAAGTAAGACTTTATCTTCTTTCCGAAGTCCCAATGCCCGAAGATGAAGGCTCATTGCATCAATCTTATCACGCAATTCTATATAGGTAAGGGACCGAAGTGTTCTCGCGCAGGTGACAAAGCATCGATCCTGGTATTTTTCCGCCATGTCTCCAATCAATGTTCTAAACGTTGCTGTTTGCATTTCTGTGCTCCTCATTGTTAATATTTTAATTATATACTCCTATATTAATAGGTACTTGAGCGTGTCTGAAAATTGCTTTCTGACAGCTGCGCATCACGCTGTACCGGAATATCCCCCATACTTTCATGCACCGATACCCAGTTCCAGAATCCTGTTCCTGATCGCCTGGAATTCCGGACTTGTCCTGTTTCTGGGCTTTGGCAGGTCCACCGTAATGATTTCCTTAATTTCTGCAGGAGAGTTTGTAAATACAACTATCTTGTCAGATAAGTATACAGCTTCTTCACAATCGTGGGTTACAAAACAGGTGGTAAACTCTTTTCTGTCACAAAGGCGGACCAGCTCATCCTGTAATTTCATACGGGTAAATGAATCCAGCGCCCCGAAGGGTTCATCCATCAACAATATTTTTGGATTCATAACCAGTGCCCTGGCAATTGCCACTCTCTGCTTCATGCCTCCTGATAACTGGTTAGGATAGGATTTTTCAAATCCATTCAGCCCTACCAGATCAATTGCCCAGTCCACTTTTTTCTGAATTCTTTCCTTATCATTTTTTCCAATTTTAAGACCCATTGCTATATTGTGGTAAACAGTCATCCACGGAAAAAGTACATAATCCTGAAATACCATCATTCTTTCTTTGCTGGGTCCTTTTACTACTTCTCCGCCAATCTCCACTGTACCTTCTTCTGAATCCAGCAGTCCTGCCATAATTCTCAGCAGCGTGGACTTTCCGCATCCGGAAGGCCCTACAAAAGAAACAAACTCCTGCTTCTCAATACTCAGGGAAAGGTTCTCAAGAATTGCCAGCATTTTTGTGTCATCATTCTTTGTAAAAGATTTTGTAATATTTTTAATTAAGATCGCCATTTATTTCTCCCCAATCATTCCAGAATAGGAATATTTTAACGAAATATTGTGATATAAGTTTGTAATATCCTCACAATTGTAACATTTACTTAATATTTCTTAACATTATTGATAGAAATTTGAGGAAAGAAAAAAGAAAGGAAAAAAGAGCACTCTTTGATAAGCATAATTTACTTGAGATATGGTATATTCTATTCAGCAACCAGAAAACAATTTTAAGACACGCTCGCTCCAGCCATCGCGGCAGCCGCCAAATGGACATGCAAGCATGTCTGCCTTGGCTCATTGCCAACAATAATAAAGGAGGTGCAGATTATGCACGCATGGGAATCAATACAATTCACGATCGATTATATAGAAGAACACTTAAATGAAGAATTACAAATCGAAACCCTGGCAAAAATCGCAGCTTTATCTCCATTCTATTTCCAGAGGCTTTTTAGCCGCCTCGTTAATAAAACAGTTTATGATTATATAAAAATGCGTAAACTGTCAAAAGCCTCGGAAATTCTTAAATCCAGCAGCAGCCGCATTGTAGATATTGCAATGGAGTACGGATTTTCCAGCCACTCAAATTTTACAAGGGCATTTAAAGAAACCTTTGGCATCACTCCGGAACAGTATCGCGCTGATCCAGTGGTTTTAAATCATTTTATCAAACCGGATCTCATATTAAACTATGTAATGGTAGACGAGAATGTTCCGTTAATCACAGACGGAATGGTACTTGAAATCTTCCGCCGGAAGCTGGATCAGCCGAGAACATTTGCCGGCATTGAAGGTGAGATTCCAATTGCCCAGCTTATGGGCGGCGAAACTACCGGAGTTGCCGCAGGTGCGAAACTCTGGGAGGATTTTCATAAAATCAAGCCTCTCATTCCCAATCTGCTGCCGGAGGGCAATGAACTTGGTGCCCTGTATCTGGGGAATGCAAAAGAAGGGAACTGCATCTACATGGCCGGTGCAGAAATCATTCCAGGTACAACAGTCCATGGCTATCAGACCTTCGAAATGCCTGCCTGTGAATATCTGGTCTGTGGTTTTGAAGCGGAAAATATCTCCCAGCTGTACGGAGATGCGGTGTTCAAAGCGGATAAGTTCATGGAACGCTGGTTAAAACAACAGCAGATCCGTACAGCCGCCTTTGGGGTTGAGATGTATTATCCACCGTCGGCGGAGGCTGCCTATCTGGAGCATTGGTCGATTCCGGAAAGCAAAACACTTTAAACTGCTACTCAGCCTGTTCAAAATAGGTTTTAAACTCCCGGGGTGACATGTCATATGCCTTTTTAAAATTCCGAAAAAAAGAGGAGTAATCTGCAAAGCCGCACCGTTTGTACACATCAGAGATCTGGCTCCCCTGCCAGATCTGCTCACAGGCGGCAAGCAGTCTCTTTTTTATAATAAAATCATGGATGGACATACTCGTAATGGATTTAAAGGTGCGCAGAAACTGATACCTTGTCATGCTGGTAAGGTTTACCAGATCCTCGATTGCAATGGTTTCCGCGATATGCCGGTCAATATATTCAATTACTCTTTTCATCATTTCACTGGTTGTGGTTTCCTCTTCCGTAAACTGAAACCTCTGTCGGGCACACAGCCGGTTTAAATAAACAAAAAATAAAGTCAGAAAGGATTTTTCTATCAGCATCTGTTCTGCGTCTATCCCCTCTTCTGTGGAAATACCAAACAGGATCTGAAACAGGTAATCTGCCAGTTTATCTTCGTGATGTGCCGGAAAATGGTAAGCCGGTGCCCCTTCCATAGTAAAACAGCCGGTCAGATCCACTTCCGGTCCCGACAGCTCATTTAAGAATTCTTTTGTAATCCACAGCAGTATCCGCTTGGAATCCTCATGCTGTTTCTCCACATACTGGTAATGATGCATATGATTTCTGTCTATCAGGAGGAAGTCTCCGCGCTTCAGGTAATATGTGGTGTTATCAATAAGGCAGTTAAAAGTTCCGTCCACTATATACAATATCTCATAAAAATTGTGAAAATGAATCTGCAGGGCACCCGTAGGCACCCCATACTTTTCCATGATTTCAAATTTATCATTCAGCATATACTGGCGTTCATCTTCGGGTTTCATTATATGTGTATTCCTTTGCTTCATAAGTTTTCCTCCGTATCGTCTGCTCTGCCAAATAAGAGGGCTGTGCGGTATGCCAGCCCTCTTTCCTGCACACGGTATATATGTGCATATTTACGATTTACATTCCCAGAATGTCCTTTGTGTCTAAAAATATCTGGTTGACCTCTTCCGTATATTTCGTACTCCCTTTGGATTCACAGTCAGCTACATAAGAAGCCCAGTCTTTGTCAATATCTCTCTTACCTGTGATAAATTCCAGTGCCGCAGTATTAACATAATCCATCAGTGGTACTTTAATCAGATTCAGTTCCTCCTTCTGCATCTCCGAAGCAAGTACAGGCGGCGCCAGTTTCTGATCTGTTTTATTTGCGTTAATCCTCTCATTCCACTCTTTTTCGGATTCTGTGAATTTGGAAAGCTGAATCTGTACATTACCTCCGTATGCAAAAACACCGCCTCCAAAACCATATTCCACATTCAACTGTTTTTTTGCATCCGGGTTAAAACCATTGTAATAAATATCTGAATTCAGGGTAATATTTCCCTGGTCGTCCTTTGTATAGGTCTCTCCCTCAACACCCCATTGAGTCAGTTCGTGCCCTTCATCAGAATACCATAGCCAGTCAATAAAGCGGAGCATTTTGATAAACCCATCTTCTCCCAGATCGTCCAATGCATTTTTCGTAATCACAATTCCATTCTCAAAACGACCGGAAGCGCTGGATACTTTCAGATTTCCTTTTGGACCTGACGGGGTTGTCATAAAATACAGCTCTGCACCATCCACCTGCATTTTGTTCTGCGCCTGAATATCAGATAATATCTGGTAATTTGCTGTCAGGACGTAAGAATCACCTCGGAAGAATTTAGCCTGTGCCTGGGTGCTGTCCTGAGTGAAGGTCTCAGGATCCAGAATTTTTTCCTGATAGACCTTATTAAAGTATCTCAGAAATTCCTTATAGTCCTCCGTAGTATCTGCAAAATAAAATTCGTTCTTGTCAAAATCAAATTTCATTCCATCCTGCAGCCCCCAGTCTCCGCCGTCAGCAGAATTTCCGGCCTTAACGCCATACACATTAGCTGCTATGTTCATTGCACACCCCAGCTGAAACTGATCAGACCAGATATTGTCTTTGCCGGTATATTCTTTCACCTTCATAAGCGCCGTATAGAAATCTTCCCAGGTCCACTGCGCTTCCTTACTCATGTCTACTCCCGCAGCCTCGAAGATATCTTTACGGATAATGAAGGAGTATCCGCCTGCCACTGATTCCCACATGCCCGGAAGCCGGTAATATTTGCCATCTGCCGCAAGTATCTGTTTTAAATCTTCTTCCATTCCCCATTCTTTTACCTGTTTCTGGAAGTTGGGCATATACTGCACCCAGTCACTGACAGCGACGATCTGTCCGCTGTCCTCAAATGGCTTTGAATCATAGATTTTCGGAACAATATACGGCGCGCTTCCGCTGTTTATGGCTGCAGTCACCTTATCATTGTAGTCTGACCGGGCTACCGAGGTCAGTTTAAAAGTTGTATTTGACTTTTCCTTAATTGCACTCCACAGCCTCCAGTCATCCTTAACCGGGTAGTTTTCATGATCCGAATACATCATGGTATATTCAACCGGTTCATCTGAATGGAAGGTTACGTCTTCTCCAAATTCGTAATCCAAATCCTGCTGTGCTCCGGCTGATGCAGATTCTGACAGATCAGATTTGCTGCCTGACGCTGATTCCTTTTCTCCTCCCTGGCATGCAGTCAGTGTCCCTGCCAAAACAAGTGCCATCATTAGTGCGGTCCATCTCTTCTTCATATTAATTCCTCCTTGAATAATAATTTTTATTACACAACTAAGTTCCGGATGGTTTAGTAAAATCATATGTCACCATATGAAATCCTCTCCAGAACCGTACGTGCGGCTTTCCCGCATACGGCTCTTCATAATAACATTTACAGTTGCAAGCTACGCATAGAGATTAAAATATCTCTTGGGATATACCATCGGATAATAATCCAACATCTGCTTGAATCCCTCCCAGTTGTAGCTTTTCTTCTGACTTCTGCGGTTCATCCACTGAAACAGCAGTTGCGTAGTGTAATAATGGTACTTCACCAACGACTGTACGTTATACGTTAATCCGTAGTATCGGTAGTGTCCCACCAGCTTTCGGTTTAGTGCTGGCATCAATACCTTCAATGGCATCTCACGATTGCATTTCAGCCACTTACGCTTAGCCCTGCCTGTTACCAGTCAGCACCCAAGACTCGCTAACGGTGGCTCGCTACGCCTTACCGTATGGGACTTCCACCCATTAAACCAATCGCCCTTTCCTGGACGCGCCTATCCCTTCACCGCTCCCATTGTCATACCCTGCACGAAATATTTCTGTACAAATGGGTATACACAGATAATGGGTAATGAAGTGAGTACCATTGTTGCTGATTTTAATGTTGCCTGCACGCTGCTTGCCTCTGCGGTGGAACCGATGTCCACCTGATTCGCCCCCTCTACCAGTTGTCTTACCCATAACGCGATAGGCCATTTGTTCCTGGATTCCAGATACAGGAACGGTCCAAACCATTCATTCCACATCCCTACCAGATAAAACAATGTCATCGTAGCCAGGATCGGCTTGGAAAGAGGCAGAATAATTTTTGCGAATACACCGTAGACTCCCATGCCGTCCATTGCCGCCGCTTCTTCCAGTTCCTCCGGAAGTCCTGTAAAAAATGATTTCATCAACAGCAGATTGAAGGTACTTATCGCTCCTGGAAGTACGATTGCCCATATGGAATCTCCCAGCTTCAGCCACTGTGTTACCAGTATGTAGTTAGGGATCATGCCTCCTGTAAAATACATGGTGAACACCACAAACGGAATAAAAAATTTATTCATACGCAGCCTGGGTTTTGACAGGGGATATGCCAGGATAGCGGTTCCGAATACGGAAATTGCCGTTCCGGCTATGGAATAGAATATGGTGTTGCCGTAAAATTTAAAAAATGAATCATCTCTTAATATATACTTGTATGTCTCCAGGCTGAAATCAATGGGGAACAGCGTAACCTGTCCGGCGCTGACTGCAGCGTCGCTGCTTAAGGACTGCGCAATCAGATAGATAAACGGATAAAGGGTGATGATGATCACAAGCACCATGACAACCGTATTTACCGCCTGAAATGCCAGATATCCTTTTGTTGGCTTCCTATTCATAATTCTGCTCCTTTCTACCACAGTGATGTATCCGTAAATTTCTTCGAGAGGAAGTTTGCACTGGTTACCAGGATCAGCCCAATTAAAGCCTCAAATAATCCGACTGCCGCCGCATAGCTGAAATTTCCTCCTGCAATACCCATTCGATACACCAGTGTTCCAATGATATCCGCGCGTTCCTGGGTCAATGGATTATACAGCAGCAATATTTTCTGCATATTGCTGGAAGTTACGATACCCCCGATATCCATAATCAACAGTGTCATAATGGTTGGCAGAATTCCGGGAATTGTCACGTGTATTGCCTGTTTGAACCTTCCGCCCCCGTCTATTGCCGCCGCCTCATACAGCTCTGTATTTATGTTTGTCATGGCGGTCAGATAGAGGATGGTTCCCCACCCCAATGCCTGCCAGACACCGGAACCGATATAGACAGCATCAAACCAGCCCGGTTCGGAGAGGAAAGGAATCTTGTCTAATCCCAGAGAAGCAATCAGGGAGTTAACCGGACCATTCGTTGCCAGTAATTCCTTAACCATACCGCATACTACAACCAGTGAGATAAAATGTGGCAGGTAGGAAATGGTCTGTACCGTCTTTTTCCACCTTTTTTTCCGGATCTCATTGATCAGCAGGGCAAATATCAGCGTCGCCGGAAACCGGATCAGCAGATAACCGATGCTAAGCCTCAGGGTATTAAAGAACGCATTCCAGAACGAGGGATCGGTCAGAAACTGTTTGAAATAGCGCAGTCCAATCCAATCCTGGCCTAAAATGTTTGGTCCTCCTTTATACCGGCGAAAAGCAATCACATTTCCGATGACCGGAACATATTTAAATAATATGTAGTACAGGATTGGAAGTATAAGGAAAGTATACAGCTTCCATTCCTTTTTTATATGGCGAAGCAGAGACTCTTTTTTACCAAACGTCACTGTCTTCCCGGATACTTTTGGTTTTAACATATCACCACTACTTTTTTTCATCTTCATACCTCTGAATAGCGCAAGCTGGCTTGGGCGATTTCCTTTCTAACTTATTCATAAATATGCCGTCCTTTTTCATCCGGGATCATACTTTTTCTGAAAAAATAGGTATTAATCTGATCCCTCCATTCTCCTGCATGTTCCTTCTGATGTTCCAGTCGTTTTTTTACCCGCTCAAATACCTTTTCTGAAATGCATCCCTCCAGTGAATCCCACAGGACTGCCAGTTCAGCCGCATCTTGCGCTCCTTCGAAATGCGTATCGTAGATGTGCTGGATCAGCGTCTTTCCCGATCTCAAACGGTAGGTATAAGGAACATGGTGGAAAAATAAGAGCAGTTCTTCCGGGCACGTCAGGATATTCTCATAGATGGATGCAAGCGGTTCCCGGTACTGCCGGGCATATCCCGTACCCCGGGAGCTTCTGTCCACACCGATTCCCAAATGATCAGCCCTGTGGTATGTTCCCCATCGGTCATACTCATATCCGTCTACATTGGGACCGTAATGGTGATTTGGATTTACCATCCACCCAATTCCCAGAGGGGATGTATACTTCTCGTATGCAGGCCAGGACATAAGCAGCATCTTCACAACTGTTTTTGTTACTTTTTCATTCTTTCCAAAAGTACATACTGCCCATTCCTCTGCTATCTCTTCTGCGGTAACCTTAGAATCAAAACTCAGTCTTCCAAAGCCATATAGATTTGCTGCCGCCAGATCATGCCCCGTCCAGTTTTCGTCATTTCCGGTATTGGATATTGCAGCCATGCCCCAGTTATTTTTCCGGAAGGATCCATCTAAAATTTCTTTAAACATAGGGATCAGATAGCAGGTATGCCTCTGCTGCCCGGTATATTCCTGTGCAATCTGAACCTCCAGTATCTGATTTGTATCCTGAAGCCCGTCCAATAGGGGGGATAACGGTTCTCTGACCTGGAAATCCATAGGACCGTTCTTAATCTGCAGGATTACATTTTCCTTAAACTTTCCATCTAGCGGCATAAAATTTTCATATCCTGCCTTAGCCCTGTCCGTCTTCCTGTCTCTCCAGTCCTGCTGGCAGTTATATACAAAACACCTCCAGATAATCACTCCTCCATGAGGCGCTGCTGCCTCCGCCAGTGTATTTGCTCCGTCCGCATGGTCTCTGCCATAGGTAAAAGGTCCCGGACGTCCTTCGGAATCCGCCTTTACCAGAAATCCTCCCAGATTGGGGATTCTTCCAAAAATATCTGCCATAGCCTCTTTCCACCAGGCTTTCACCCTATCGTCCAAAGGATCTGCCGTATCAAGATCACCAAGTTCCATAGGGGCTGCAAAATTCAGGCTCAGAAACAGGCGGATACCGTATTGTGCAAATATTTCCGACATCTGTCTGAGTTCTTCCCCATACACATCCGTTATAAGTTTTGTTGCATTTCCTCTTACATTCACGTTGTTGATTACGGATGCATTGATCCCTGCCGATGCTGCCAGCCTGGCATATGCACGGGTACGTTCATTTACAAGGACCTTCTCGTCCTGAAAAAAGAATGAATTGCCGGAATATCCTCTTTCTATGCTGCCATCCATGTTATCCCAATGGTTTAACATACGGTAAGGGTTGGATGGTACCTGCTCAATGCAGATTCCTTCCAGCGTCTGCTCCAGCTGCAAGCGTCGGATCAGGGCGAAACTCCCATATAAAAGTCCTCTGTCTCCTGCAGAGCTGATGATAATCCTCCCATCCTTTTCCCGGATATGGTATCCCTCTTCTCCAGCCTCTGAATTCTGATCCAGCTTCAGCCAGATACCTGCTGTCTCACAATTCCCCACACGCTCTGTCTTAATATCCAGTATCCCACGTGCCGCTATTTCCAGCTCCCTGACTGCTGTCTGCGTATACAGGCAGTTATCCCCGGCATACACCTTACTAAAATACTTTTTATCACGGCAATCCTGCCTCATCCTGTAATTCAGCCATGCATTGTCATAACTCATTCCAAGCTCCTTTCTGATATTCCGTACATCCAATGTCTGTTTTACTTTGGATAGATTGTACAATTTTTCCTATGGTTTTTCTTAATTATAGGGCAGATTATTTTTCAATGCATTGCATTTTTTGCCAAACACTACCCACATATTGCTTTCTTTTTGCAATATATTCATTTTTAAGCTTAAAATCATTGCATATAAAACGGTTTCTTTTCTTAAAATATGGATTTGAAACAGGTTTTTTGCAATGTGAATTTTCAATATGTTTTGTAAAATAGATTCCTAATTCTTTTAAATAAAAAAACCCGGGGGCACCGGGCTTTTTTTTTATATATATTGGGGTTTAGCTGAGTAAGGGGACGCTTTGTAGATGTAGGTAGTGTACGGAAAGAGAAGGGGGCGGACCAGGACATTGGTTTGGAAGGCTTACCGCAGAACTGGCATTTTCTAACCTTCCCGGAGCACTTTTTGGCGGCCCGCGGGCATTCGCTSCGAAATCCTGATGCATTTCGCAGCTCACTGCCCGCTTACAATCCGATGGGAGCCAGTCGAATTGTATCCGCCAAAAAGCACTCCGGGAAGGTAAGTAAATGCTCAGCTCTGCTATACGCATTCCAAACCAATGTCCTGGYCCGCCCCCTTCTCTTTCCGAGATAGCATTCGTTGATACAAAGCTGGTTTTCTCAACATGATGGGACCCTGGGGTTGTGGCATGCTGTACGCTATTGGCATAGAACACTTAAAAACCAATAAACCAGCTGGATGTTATCACTGTGAACTGTCTCTAAATTCTACTACAGTATATTTGTGGTTATAGAACCTACATCCAGTTAAGTCTGTGATCAGGAAAGCAGGTAAAATTTCGTCTTATCATCCCCCTTTCACACTGAACTGCCGTAACACACTCTGCCGCATCCAAAAACGAACAGACAGTCACAACCCAAGGGTCTCCACCAGGCTGAGAAAACCAGCTTTGTATCAACGGATGCTATCTCGGAAAGATGGGTGTGGGAAACTGGTATGGGCGTAGGAAGCGTAGAGCAAAGCTGAGTATTTACTTACCTTTTCGAAGTGTTTTTTGGCGGATAGTATTCGACTGGCTCCCATCGGATACTAAGCGGGTACTGAACCGAGAAATGCATCAGGATTTCTCGGTGAATACCCGCGTGCCGCCAAAAAGCGCTTCGGAAAGGTTAGAAAATACCAGTTCTGCGGCCAGCTGACGGAGCCCATGCCAGTTTCCCACACCCATCTTTCCGTACACTACCTACATCTACAAAGCGTCCCCTTCCTCAGCAAAACCCAAATATAATAAACCAGCAGGAGTCTCAAATCCAAGTAATAACCCATAAAATTGTATTGAATCATGAGCCATAAGCCACTATAAACTGTTCGTTGCAGTCCTAGTGGTACTGCCTTTTACCAGAGATACCTTTAATGCATACCTGTTCTGCCTGGGGGCTTTTCCCTCAAGCAAGGATTTCAATACGGCAATCGTCTGCTTTGCTATCTCTTTTACCGGCTGTTTTATTGTTGTGATATCTATAAGATTCATATTTACTACATAGGTTCCGTCATAGCTCACTGCACAGAAATCTTCCGGGATTCGTTTTCCTAACTGCACTGCTGCTTTCAAAAACGCCGTACAGGGCATGTCTGCTGACATCAGACCGTCTATCTCCGGAGATTCCTGCAAAATTGTTTTCGCCAGGCCCAGATATCCGTCAAAATCAAAATCGTTCCAGGGGATAGTAACTCTCCTGCATGCAATTTTGTGCTCCTGAAGTACCCGCTCCAATTCTTCATGTGATTCATAAGAAAGAACCTTTTTCTTCGACTCTCCGCAGATATGAATCACTGATTTGCATCCGCTTCTGATAAATTCTTCAGCTGCAAGCCTGCCGCCCAGTCCATGATTGGAAGCAACTACCGGAATCTGTTGATTTACCTGATAATCCAACATGACCAAAGGCTTTTGAAAAGACTCGTATTCACTGTCGTCCAGACTGTTCACTCCCATAATTACGCCATCCACAATATTGGATTTCAGCATATTCATGTATTCCTGTTCCCGTTCCAAATCATCATCTGTACTGCAAAGCATCAGCTTATATCCGCATTCATAAAGCTCTTTCTCCATATATCCAGCCAGACTCGAAAAAAACGGATGCCGGATATTCGGCACTAACATAGCAATGATCCCTGCCCGCTGCCGAAACATTCCCCTGGCAAGCTCATTTGGAATATAATTTAATTCTTTCATCGCCTGCTCTATCTTCATTTTCGTCTCCGGTGCCACATGGGCTGTACCGTTTAATACTCTGGAAACTGTACAGGCTGCCACATTGGCCTTTTTAGCCACATCACGAATACTTGCCATAATTACCAACTCCTTATGAAATATGTTTCATTCATTTTAGCACGGGCTGGAAAATATGTAAACAGATTTTAAAAGAGGCGCCAAAGCGCCCCTTACATTATTCCGGCTTAACAACAAAGGTATGAATAGAGTGTGCCGGAATCTCAGCCGTAAATTGCCCCTGCGGATATTCACAGGTAAATTCCCGGTCACGGTCCATACTATTCATCAGGGTTATGACCACTTCCCCATTTGGATTTTCAAATACAATAGCATTGGAGGTCCAGTATCCGGTCGTACGGATTATTCTGGCTCCCGGTTTCACAAAATGGGAAAAATGCTTCATCAGATAGAACTCCGGCTGCAGGGTTAATTTTCCTGTTTCGGGATCTACGGTTGCAAGGGAATTCTGGCACCAGCCCCATGTAGAGATACCCCCTTCCGGCAATGCCATATTCCAGTATGTATAACGCTCTGCACCATGGCGGAAATAATACCACATCTGCATAAAAATATATTCCGCCTGTTCCCACTCATTTAAGCCGTCTCCACACTCACTCTCAGTCTGCATGATATGCATTTCAGGAAAACTTGCTTCGATCTGCTCCAGCTGATGTTTGCCGCCCCACTGCACACCCACACCAGTGATATATTTTCTAGCATCCTTATCTGACAGTATGGTATTGGCAAATTGATCATAGAATTCATGATAAGGGGCACCGTTTCCCGGCCATCTGAAATCTACAAAAGGCCCGTTAATAGTTCCAAGCCAGATCTGGGTGTCCAGTCCGCTCTTATCGAATTCCGGCCCCAGATATCCTTTGATAAAGTCCCGCATATCAGAACCATACCAGAGGCAGGAAGGGAACTTCTGATCCGCCATCGGCTCATTCTGAACATGAACCATATCCACAGGTATCCCCTGCTCCCTGTATGCTTCCACAAATTTCACAAAATATCTGGCATAGGCATCCAATACTTTTTCTTCCATACGGATTCTTCCAAAATTATAAGCTTTCTTTGTCTTCATCCAGATGGGCGGACTCCAGGGCGATGCAAAAAGACTTAAATCCGGACAATACTTACGGGCGGCATTAATAAAGGGCAGTGTATATTTTTTATCTCTTTCAATATTGAAATCCTTCAGTTCATAATCCCCATCGGTATCATCACAGCTATACCATTCCAGACTGAAATCGTTGGCGCCAATGGGAACCCTTCCCATACAAAAAGCACAGCCTTCTTCTCCGTATAATTCTTTGATAAAAGCTTCCCTTGTATCTTCATCTGTTTTTTGCAGTGCATCCCATCCCAGTTCATTAAAACAGCCTCCGAATCCAAGTACTTTCTGGCGGTAATCTGTTGTAAGCAAAAGGGTATCTTTACTTTCTCCCCCGCTTTGCACCTCCACTTCTTTCCAATAATCACTTTCCCTGCTCATTACATGGGTCACAGTTTTCATATATTGCTTCTCCCTTCTAATATCTATCCGGTTAATTGTTTTTGTTAGTCCTAATATAACAATTATCCTCCGTTTTGTGTAGGTTCAAATCAAACGAAAAAACAGGTCGATTTTAACTTTTAAAATCGGCCTGTTTCCGGATTTCCGGCTGAGATACGTTTTCTAAGCTCTTTTGGCGTACAGCCATAGGCATTTTTAAACATTCTCATAAAGAGTTTGTAATTGTAAAAATGATTTTTTTCCAGGATATCTTTGATACAATAATCGGTATACAGCAACTCTTTGTGGATTTTCTCCATTCGAACTGTATTCAGATATTCCAGAAATGTGATCCCTGTCTGCTGTTTAAAAAATCTGGAGAAATATATCTGATTTAACCCTACTGTATCCGCGATATCATGCAGCGTAACTTCTTCGTTATAATGCCGGTTCACATAGTCCATAATCTGCCGCATCCGAAGCTGGTTTTTCTGTGATTTCATCATGGTCACTTCATCTATCCGCCGCGAAAAAGAATGTATACAGATATAGAGCAGTTCAAAGACCAGGCTATAACAGCGAAATATATATCCTTCTGCTTTTATTTCATATGCAAGAAGCAGGTCCTGCATAAGCATTCGGATTCTGTTAAGTCTGGTTTTCACTCGCTCATCCTCCGTATCGAGGTCTATTTCAAAGCTGTAATTTACCACATCCGGCATAAACTTTTTCAGAAATGCAATGGGAATCTGCAGTAAAATAGCCTGATTCCCGCCAATGCATCTGGTGGAGTGGATGCTCATTGTATTAATTATCACGAAATCATTTTCTTTCAAAGGAATCATCCGGTTGTTGTCATACACTTCCAAACTGCCTTTCACCAGATAAACAATCTCAATCCAGTCATGAAAGTGTTTGGGAACTACACTTCCCTCGTCAATAGAATAATTCAGATTAATGTCAATCGCATCATTCGGTTCTATAAATTCATGTGTATAGGACTCCACAATCATTTCTCCTTTGTTGTGTTACGGATTATCACTCATAAATCCGGTAATCTCTTTTGCTGCTGTATTCTGCTGTTCTTCCTGGGAAACTGCAGCTTCGCCGTCTCCTTTTTGTTTTCCGTAACTGCCAAACTGGGCATGATTTCCTCCCTCTATCACGATTTCTTCATGCACTTTTGGCATCATTTTCAGACCTTCTTTGAACTTCTCCCGGTTCATGACCTGATCCATGCTTCCATACATACTGAGTACTTTCAGACTGCTGCTGCTAAGATCGGATGCTGGATAAGCGCCCAATAGGATAAGCCCCGCCAGCCGGCTGCTATACTTTGCTGCAAATTCTGCAGCCATGGCACCGCCCAGAGAATGGCCTCCCACATACCAGTTTTTAATTGTATCATATGTATCCATATAATCCTTGGCAGCATTCATATCAAAGACAGCCAGATTAAACGGCATTTTCACTAATATGCAAAGGTATCCTTCTTTCGCTATGATCTGCATAAGATCTGCATATGCAGTATACTCTACCTTTCCTCCTGGATAAAAGATCAGCGCCGTTTCCGGTTTTTGATCGGATGGAGTAAAAAAATAACTGTTTCCCTTACTTGTAATGTCCACACCCTTGCTGCCGTCAGCCTGCGCCAGCGCTTCTGTTAAAACAGGATGTTCCGCATGATAGTAACTCCCTGTATAAATAAAAAATGCTCCCGCCATAACTACCAGCACACTTGCCGTTATTATGGCTATTTTTTTCCATAAACTCATCTTCATTTTGGACTTCATTCTTTATGCCTCATTTTCTGATTACTTATTTAAAATCCGGTGAATCTCATAACGTATTTCTTTTATTCTTTTTTCTTCAAATGCAGGATGGTCTAAAAACCATTTTACATTCAGTGGAGATGGATGGGGGAGAACGTATGCCGGTTTCCCATTCAGCCTCTGATCCTCAAAAATCAAATCCGTGAAATTGCTTTTAGGGAAGAAAAAGTCCGCTGCATATTTGCCAACCAGGATATAAATCTCATTATTGACCAGTTCCATTTCCTGCAAAAGCCACTTTCCGGCACATACCTTCGGAGGCTTCCTGTCTCCTCCTCCAGAAGCTTTTCCTGGGAAACAGTGGGCAACTGAAACAATATAAAAGAAGTCCGGATTATAAAATTCTTCATCCGTAATGCCATACCAATCATGACGCAGCTTCTGTCCGCTGGCATCGTTAAAAGGCTTACCCGTTTCATGGACCCGCCTGGACGGAGCCTGGCTGATCTGCATGATTCTGGCATCTGCGTTTCCAAACAGGATAGGACGGGGTTCATAACCAAACAATTCCTCACAGGCACGGCATTCCCGTATCTGTCTGCGAAGTTCCCGGTATTTTATTTCTCTGATAATCCGGCTTTTATGATCTGATATCTGGCTTTTATGATCTGCTGTCCAGCATTTATTATCTGATATCCGGCCTTTATGATCCGTCATGTCTCCCACCCCTTTCCTGATAAAAGCACCCTTTCGGGTGCTTATACCTGCCTGATTTTTGGATTTACTGCTTCTTCTCTTACATTGTGCGTCTGATTTTGATTTTCTGGTTTCACCTTCTGGGTTACACTGTTGAATTCTTCCAGATTCTTCTTTTTATTCTGATGTTCCAACTCTTTTTTATTCATATCATCACCTCAGTATTACTATGGCTGAAGTGAAGCATATTTATTCAGATATTTTAGAAAAATCATAGTCCGTTACCTGTCTTTTACCAGGTCATAGCTTTCAGCCAGCATCCTTTTGATTTCCTTATCAGGTATCGTTCCATCCAGAATCAGTGAATTCCAATGCTTTTTATTCATATGATATGCCGGCACTACGGATGGAAATGCATTTTGCCAGAATGTAACCCATTCAGGACTGCATTTAATATTTACCCAGATTCGCTGGTTTCTCTCATAGATGTATGCAAAACTTCTTTTATTTTTTCCACACCTCATAACAGTCCAGTTATCATCATGAAATGGATAATCTTCATAGACACCGGGAAATGTCTGGCAAAACCGGATAACCTCTTCTCTTGTCTCCATTTTTCTCCTTTAGATCGCGTATCTGTTCTAAAGCCTGTTAGAATTGCTTACAGACAAGCTCAACTACTTACACAGAAATTCTTCCTGCCTTTTCTGACAATCCTATTTTCGCACATTTTGACAAATATTTCAAATACTTTATTTCCCCGGACAACCAAGCGGAATGCTTGCATGTTCATTCGGCGAATGACACGAGAGACAAGTAATCTGGTACACCGTTGGCACATATGATACTGTCCGACTAGGAAATCATTTCTTTCATAGTATGCCATCCAAGTACCGCACACTTTACACGTGCCGGCATATGGGAAATATCTTTCAGCGCCGCAGCTTCGTCCAATACCTCCAGCTCTTCTTCCTTTGCTTCTCCTTTTATCATTTTCCCAAACAACTCCGCCAGTTCCAGGGCTTCCTGCTCCTCTCTTCCTATGATTAAATCCAGCATCATATCTGCGGATGCCTGGGAAATGGCACATCCTGTTCCGGTAAAAGTCCCGTCTGTAATTACACCGTCTTCGATTTTTAATTGCAATAGAATATCGTCCCCACAGCTAGGATTCACACCTCTTAATACCTTTGTAGGGTGTTCCATCTCTTCTTTATGGGTTGGATGGAGATTATGTTCATTTAAAATTTCGGTATATAATTCTCTAAGCCCCATATCCAAGCCACCTCCTTACCTGTCTTAAATTTTCCAGAAAAATATCGATTTCTTCTTCCGTATTGTAAAAGTATACGCTGGCTCTCGCCGTGGCATTCACATTTAGGAATTTCATCAGCGGTTCTGCACAGTGGTGCCCTGCCCGAATTGCAATATGTGCAGAATCCATTATAGACGCTATGTCATGAGGATGTACGCCGTCTATGGTAAATGTCAGAATACCGCTATGTTCCTTTGGATTTCCGGAACCGATGAGATGCACATGGGGAATTTTACGGATTCCTTCCATTGCTCTTTCTACTAAAATCTCTTCCCGTTTTTGAATTTCCTTATATCCCACTTCCTTCAGATAACAGACCGCTGCCTCTAATCCTGCTGCTCCCTGTGCATTTACCGTTCCGGCTTCAAACTTATGGGGAAGCGGTGCAAATGAAGCATCCTGCTGGCTAACCGTATCGATCATCTCACCACCGGTCAAAAATGGAGGCATTTCTTCTAACAACTGCTTTTTGCCATACAGTACACCGATCCCCATGGGCCCCAGTAATTTATGCCCGGAAAAAGCGTAGAAATCAGCATCCAGATCCTGTACATCTACTGCCATGTGAGGAACTGCCTGGGCACCGTCCACTAATACAACGGCACCCATTTTATGTGCATATGCGATGATTTCCCTCACTGGGTTCGTACATCCGATTACATTCGATACATGGGCAATCCCCACTAGTTTTGTGCGGCTGCCGATTTTAGTTTGCACCTCAGACCAGGGGATACTTCCATTCTCGCTGCAATACAGATAAATCAGTTTCGCACCGGTCTGCTTAGCCACCATCTGCCATGGAAGGAGATTACTGTGGTGTTCCATAATGGTCACCACGATCTCATCTCCTTTCATTATATTAGAGAGCCCATAGCTGTATGCCGCCAGATTAATGGATTCTGTTGTATTTCTGGTGAATATTATTTCACAGTCATGCCTGGCACCGATAAATTCTTTTATCGTATGCCTGGCCCTTTCATAGGTCTCCGTCGCCCGTATGCTAAGTCCATACAGTCCCCGCATTGGATTCGCATTCTCTGCTTCATAAAAACGGGTCATCGCATCCATTACCTGACGGGGCTTTTGAGAAGTTGCTGCACTGTCCAGATAAATCAGTTCCCTGTTTTGCAGGATAGGGAAATCTTCTCTGTAATTATGTTTCATATTGAAACACCTCCTCTATATAGGACTGAACCTTTTTTACGGAAGCTTCATCGGGTATCCGGCGGCAGATTGCATCTATACCGGCACGAATAATCATTTCCTTAGCCTCATCTTCCGTAATTCCTCTGGTCTGCATATAAAATAGAAGTGATTCATCAATTTTCCCTATGGTTGCCCCATGATTTCCATCAACCTCTTCTTCCTGGCACAGGATCAGGGGAATTGTCTTATTAACTACGTCCCTGCCAAATAGCAAAGTCTCTTCCTGCTCTTCACCTGCACTGCCTTTTGCACCACTTCTAAAATCAATCGTACCCCGGAACACCTTTTCTGCCTGGTCTAGCAGTGCTCCTTTTACCTCCATTCGGCTGTCAGTCTTCTTTCCTTCATGCACTGCCACATAATTCATATCCAGCTTTTGCTGCGCTCTGCAAAGATATCCGGTTCCGCTTTCAAAACTGCTTTTATATCCCTTTAGCCGGGTATGGCAGCCTGACCATCCCCTGTTTCCTCCGATCTCCAGTTGAACTACCTCAACCCTTGCCTGTTCCTCACAAACGGCTCCCATATCATCGAAATGTATAACGTCCCGCCCCAGAAGCTGCAGCTTAATGATACGCACTACCGCATTTTTCTCCGCATAAATCCTGGTACGAATCCCAAACAGTGCTTCGCTGTCACTTCGGGAATGGTAATCCATAATAATCGTCATTTCGCTGCCTTCCCGGGCATATATCAGCTGATCTTCAAAAGCTGCGCCATGATCCTGGCTGGTATAATGTAAAAACAGGGGGTCCGCCACCCGACATTCCTTTTCAGCCAGATATCCGGTAATCTCTGTCTGCATCTCCTGAAGAAATTCACCGGTTTCCTCACCCATTCCTGTTTCTATGCCTTCCATAGCAGGCATGAAACGCTGCAGTTCCTCTGTTTCCATAACACGTATTCCAGTTGGAATCTCAAAACTGCACTCCATTTTTTCCTGTACCGCATCGATATTAAAATCCATTTGACTATCATTTATTTTTAACCAGTTCCAGGTGGGAACCGGAAGTCTGTTCACCTTTTTATTACATACTATCTGCATTTTTAATCCTCCGTTCTATCCGATACATCCGCTCATCTCAAGGCGGATCAGATTATTCATTTCCACTGCATATTCCAGTGGAAGTTCCTTGGATACCGGATTGGCAAAACCACTGACAATCATTGCTTTTGCTTCTTCTTCGCTGATACCTCGGGACATGAGGTAAAATACAGCATCATCACTGATCCGACCAATTCTTGCTTCATGTCCGATATCCGTATCCGAAGTCCGGATATCCATTGCCGGTATAGTATCTGACCTGGACTCGCTGTCCAGCATCAGAGACTGGCAGGATACCGAGGCTTTGCTGTGCTTTGCTTCTTTCGTCACCGTTACCGAACTGCGGTAAGTGCTGTTTCCACCCGATTTAGAAATTGATTTGGTATTGATAACAGAAGATGTATGGGGCGCTTTATGCACCATTTTAGCTCCCGTATCCAGGTTCTGTCCATTTCCCGCGAAGGTAATCCCTGTGAATTCTGCCCTTGCCCCTTCACCATTCAGAATGCTCATAGGATACAGGTAAGACACGTGTGAACCAAAAGAACCGGAAATCCATTCAATGGTTCCTCCTTCTTCTACCATGGCACGTTTGGTATTCAGATTAAACATATTCTTTGACCAGTTTTCAATAGTAGAGTAGCGAAGCTTAGCGTTCTTCTTTACAAATAACTCCACACAGCCTGCATGTAAATTTGCTATATTGTATTTCGGTGCAGAACAGCCTTCGATAAAATGCAGGTCTGCGCCCTCATCCACAATAATCAGTGTATGTTCAAATTGTCCGGCACCCGGTGCATTTAAACGGAAATAGGACTGCAGCGGTATGGTTACGGATACGCCCGGTGGAACATAAACAAAGGATCCCCCTGACCACACTGCTCCATGGAGCGCTGCAAATTTATGGTCTCTCGGTGTTACCAGCTTCATAAAATGCCTTCTCACCATATCTGCGTATTCACCTTTCAGCGCACTTTCCATATCCGTATAGATGACGCCCTGTTCCAGCACTTCCTGTCTCACATTATGATAGACCAGTTCTGAATCATACTGGGCTCCCACTCCTGCAAGGGATTTCCTCTCCGCTTTTGGAATCCCCAGTCTTTCAAAGGTCTCTTTAATCTCCTTGGGAACATCAGACCATTTACCGCTCATAGCAGTATTAGGCCTTACATAGGTAACAATCTGATCCATATGTAAGCCATCCAGTGCAGGTCCCCACTGGGGCACTTCCATCTGGTTATAGATCTGAAGAGAGCGCAGGCGGAACAACTCCATCCATGCAGGATCTTTCTTCTCTCTTGATATCTGCTCCACAATTTCCGGTGTCAGACCTTCCCGTACCCGGTAAAAGTCCTTTTCATCATCTTTTACATCATATATACTTCTGTCGATATCATCTACATAGGTCTTTTCTTTCATGCTGGCTCATCTCCCATCTCCTCATAGAACTGTTCAAATCCATGCTTATTAATTTTTTCTACCAGTTCTGGTCCGCCGATTTTCACAAGTCTCCCTTTCAACATAACATGGGTATAATCCACATGCAGATATTCCAGAATTTTCGTACTATGGGTAATAATCAAAAGTGCACCATCCTTCTGCTTCTGGTATTCCTCAATCCCTTTAGATACAGTCCGGACCGCATCCACATCAAGTCCGGAGTCCGTTTCATCTAAGATTGCCAGTTTGGGCTTTAACATCAGCATTTGTAAGATCTCCGATTTTTTCTTCTCTCCGCCGGAAAATCCTACATTCAGATCTCTTTCGGCATAGGAAGGATCCATCTGGAGCAATTCCATAGCTTTATTCATGGAACGCTGAAAGGATAACAGCTTTAACTTCTCCCCGGTCTGCTGATGAATGGCATTGCGGATAAAACTCTGAAGTGAAATTCCCGGAACCTCCAGCGGATTCTGGAAAGAAAGAAACATTCCCATCTTTGCCCGTTTATCTGTGGACTCCTCTGTAATGTCCCTGCCTTCAAATAAGATGGAACCCTGATCAACCTGATACTGTGGATTCCCCATCAGGATATTTCCCAGAGTAGATTTTCCGGCGCCGTTTGGGCCCATTAAGACATGTGTTTCCCCCTTTTTCATTTTCAGGTCCACATGCTGTAAAATCAGACCGTTATCTATACTTACGGATAAATCATTTATTTGTAGTAACTCTTTAGACATTTTAAAAACCTCCTGTATTTGTGTATATTTTAATTCCGAGTATTTTACTGGGAATTAATTTACTTACATTATAATCCCCTTCTTTAAAATTAGCAATAGGCAACTTCTAAAAATTTAAAGATCGTGGACAAAAATAGAGAACAGAAGCTGAGGTATATGGAATCCCCGCTGCCTGTTCTCTGTTTTTTATACACTGCTCTCTGTTCTTCTATTCTCTATTTGCTAATCTCTATTTTTTATTCCCTGTACTTTATTCTTTGTTCTTCTATTCTCATTCTTATTAAGTTTTGTGACCTGGTTAAAGTTTCAATAACATTAAATAATCTTCTTCTTTTTCTTCTATTATTTGAAATCCCGTTTTTTCATACATCTTCAAAGCATAATTATCTTTGTCCACGCTTAAGGATGCCTGAGCATAACCATCTTCCCTCAACAACTGTATCATCTCTTCCATCAGCCGGGTTCCGATTCCCTGACCTCTGTAACTTTTATTTACGGAAATTGCAAACTCCGGGGTAACTGCATCAACATTTCCATAACCCGGATCCGCTCCTGCTAAAATTCTGGTCCATACTGCCCCGACAATCTTCCCTTCTGTCTCTGCAACCAGGCATCGATCATCCTTTTTTCCAAAATTCTCTATGTAGTGGTATAAGTCAGGTTGATAGATAACCTCTCTGGGCAGCTTTGGTTCCTGGTCCGGCTGATAGATTGCATTATATAACATCTCTTCCAAAATATTATTTTCCTTCGGTTTAAGCTTTCTGATAATCATACTTATACCCCCTTAATAGCTCAAGCTGTACTGTATTATAACACCTGCCCTGTCCTTTGGACAACCGAATCAGCCTGGTAACGTTTGAAATCTTCCAAATTATTCCGGTATTTTTAGTGTTTTATAAGTAAAGTTATAAACAAAATCTGTTTTTTTGCGGAAATATGCCAAATTGGCCACCGGTATGTATGTAGAGCACATTTCCTGTCAAAAGCGGATTTCGTTTATATAACTCGGAGACCACCCCGTACAGGGCTTTTCCGGTATTCACAGGATCCAGCAGGATGCCTGTCTGAAGCGCCGTTTTATGGATAAAATCCATCACCTGAGATGAAGTTATCCCATAACCTTCTCCCACATAATCATACACTATATGAATGCGGTCGTAACTTATCCGGTTACGGCACCCACCTACACGCAGCCCCTCTTCAATAATTCCGGCTATCTGCATTTCTGCATCTGCATTCTTATCATAGATATTGAATCCCACAATCCGTTTCCGGCATCCATACATCTCATTTGCCGCATAAAGCCCGGCGTATGTTCCTCCCGACCCAACCGCCACACAAATCGTGTCAAACGGCTCCCGTAAGAGACGTTCCTGCATCATAATTTCTTCATATGCCTGATAATACCCAAAAAATCCGATTCCGTTTGAAGCTCCTTCCGGAAGAATATATGCCTGAATCCCCCTTCGGGTATAAGAAGCCCTGATCTCCTCCATAAGCTGCTGTCTGCGGTATTTATAATCCTCCTCTGAAACAAACTGCACGCTGGCACCAAAAAGCAGATCCAGAAAATAATTTCCATCCGGCTGCATATCACTGCCACTCAAAACCAGATGCGCCTTTCTGGAAAACAATGCCGCTGCCGATGCAACTGCCCTGACATGGTTTGATTGGATCCCTCCGCAGGTAATAAATACCTCTGCCCCCTGATCCATCCCTTGTTTTAATGCATATTCCAGCTTACGTACTTTATTTCCACCCATCTCAAATCCGGTAAAATCATCCCTTTTCATAAAAAGTCTGGCATTTTCCCTGCAGTAGTCCATCCCATCAAGAGACCATATTGGCGTTGGTAAATTGGCGAGCTCAAGTCTGTCCGGTTTTCTCATTCTGACTGACCTCCAAATACGATTTGTTCATCATATGCCTGTCTGTCAGGGAATAGAATGATAACTCCTAACCAAAATCCGTCATAAAAGCCTCATTATGGGAAATTGCATTGCGAATGCTGTGCGGGGACCTGTAAAGGCATTTCATTTAATAGTTTTCAAGGAAATTGTATTTCTTTTTATCTTTTTTGTATCCTATCACTTTTGCAAGATTTACATTTTCTACACTGCGGAAAATATTCTTTTCGATGATTTCATCTTTCTTTCTGAACTGTTGAATAAGTTCTTTCATCTCATCCCGTTTTGACCCTTTTGCTCCACCACAGCTTGCACAATTTTCCGTAAATCTGCAGGCGCATTGAATAAAATGCAAATCATTTGTATCACGCCATGCCTTGATTGCTGCCTCTTTTACCAGATATAAAGGACGAATTAACTCCATTCCTTCAAAATTAGCGCTATGCAGTTTTGGCATCATAGTCTCAATCTGCCCATTGTACATCATACCCATCAATATCGTTTCAATCACATCATCATAGTGATGTCCCAAAGCAATTTTATTACACCCAAGCTCCTTTGCTTTCGAATACAGATAGCCCCTTCTCATACGTGCACATAAATAACAGGGACTGTCATCCACACCTGCTACAATGTCAAAAATCTCGGTATGAAACACCTTAATCGGAATCCCCAGCAGCTTAGCATTATTCTCAATAATCGTCCAATTCTCTTCATTATATCCGGGATTCATCACCAGGAATTCAACCTCAAAATTATTCCTGCCATGCTTTTTCAATTCCTGCATAAGCTTTGCCAGCAGCATGGAATCCTTACCACCCGAAATACAGACCGCTATCTTATCACCGTCCTGAATCATTTCATATTCATTGATTCCTTTGGTGAACTGTCTCCATACGGTTTTCTTATATTTCTTTATGATACTTCGCTCAATATCTGACCTGCGCTCTTTTATCTCATCATCTTTTTGAACTAGTCTGCTTAAATTCAGGCGAAGGTAAGAGCGGTAGCCGCCTTCTATATTAAATGCCTGATAGCCTGCAAGCTGCAATGTATCCACCACATCTCTGCTGCGTTCTCCCGTATGGCAAAGAACATAAACCATTTTTGCCTGATTGATATCTAAAAGAGAGGCATCAAATTCGTCCAGCGGAATGTTGATCGCCCCCGGCATGGTTTCTTTTTCATAATCTTCTCTGTTTCTTATATCAATAATTATACGTTCATTTTGATTTATTAATTCTAACTCTTCAATATTTATAGATTCCATTATGCTCATCCTTAACCGTTCCAATTTATCATTGCTTCATGGTTAACATTTTAAGCAATGTGATAAAAGGCCGTTTATTTATATTGTTATTTCCTATTAAAATACTAGGATAACATATTATACACTTCCTGGGGGTGGTTGTCAATTTGTAACCTGTCTGTATGAAGACAGGCTATGGGAAAGATCACCCTTTATTTTTCCAGACTATATTTTACTGTTTAAGGTTCATTGACAGCAAGGCTGACTTTTGACCGCTGTATGATCGGCAGTACGAGTTGAATGACAAAAACCCCATCTACAGTTTTAAAAGAGTGCAATCCACCATACCGTTCTACAATGGCAATCATACTTTTGATACCAAAGCCATGACCTTCTTCCCTATTTTGTGTTTTAGGGAACTTACCCTCCATTTCAAGGGTACCCGCATAGGCATTCTTGATGGAAATCAGGAGCTTTCCATCTTTGACAAAGACACGGATATCTACTTTACGCAGCGTTTCATCCTGCAGCTTTGCAGCGGCAGTAATGGCATTTTCCAGTCCATTGGAGAGTAATGAACAAATCTCTGTATCGTTGACCTCAAGCACTGCAGGCAGCTGAACCTTCGCACACAGGGATACACCCACTTTATTCGCTTTAGCGTCAAAGGAGGATAAAATTAAATTCACAGTTTCATTTTCACTGTAACGCACAGGGGTTACTGCGTTAATATCAGACTCAGCTGCCACAAGGTACTCCTTTATTTTTTGCATATCGCCATCCATGGCAAAACCGGAAAGCAGTGATAAATGGTGGCGCATATCATGGCGGTAGATGACTGTCTGCTCATTGGCGGTACGCAAGGCATTCAATTGCTCCTTCGCGGCTTCTATTTGTAAATCTAGCATAGCTTGTTCACTTTTCATACGTTCTAGTTGTTTTGCTACCCAAATTCTATCCTGCAAAACTTCCCACACTGCAAGAATAAACAGCGCAAACAATATCGTAGTAAACACCCAAAACAAAAGTGGTCTGCAGTATAAACGAAATGCTTCTTTAAATATGATAATCATGTACTGATTTAGAGGCTTATTAAGCGCTGCCGAGGCGAAAAACAACATCGTATACCCTGCCAAAAACACAACAAGCAATGACAAAAAGTATCGTAAAAAAGTATTTGTCCGCCGCTCTTTTAAACAATAATACAACATAATCCCAAGGAGTATAAAGCATAACAATTCTACTTTATCAAACCAATATGGCAAGGGCAAATGTAATACAAATGTGGCTGTATAGAGGATAAAATAAATGCTCCAGACAGAAAGAATCGTAATAAAATACATTTTTCTTAAATTGGTCATTTTAGTTCCCAAATATAAGAGGGGAAACAAAAAATAAAATGCCGTCGCCAGGCCACTATCTATCATCGGCAATGGGTTTTCATTTAAGACACTCATATAGCAAAACATTTGCAGTAAGGAGGCAAAAACGAGTAATAAAATAGGAAACCCTTTTTTCGAGGTTGAAAGCTGAAACAAAAACAAGCCAAACAACAGCACCGAAATGATTCCATAAATGGCACCGGGCAAAGCATGTTGATTTACCCATGCTTCATGCTGAAACAAAAGAACATCATCACTCACCAGCTCAAAACCAATAGATCCATATGGCTCATTGTCATACACCCTCGTTACTACAGTAATGGTTTTACCCACCCACGAGGGATTAAAAGAAAATACCAAAGAAAAAGGTTGATTTTGAGGCTTTTGCATCCGTGGCAATTCTCCCGGTACGGATAAATCCGTTTGATAGTTACTAAACACTAAACTTTCATCTACAAAAACTAAAACGGCTCTGCCAGTATCAATATAAATTTTGCTGTACGATGCCCAGTTTTCTAATATCGTTCTTCGTAAAAAAACTGTTTTTGTATAGTCTATTGCCTGAGTGGCAGTTAAAGATTTTTCTTCTCCGTTTTCAACACCTGAGATTTCCCATCCATTGTTATTTTCATAGTCAACGGTTAAATACAAATTGCTGGCATTAGTAGTTGTAAAACTATACAAATAAAGTAGAAAAAATATAACAATTACAATCAGCGTACTCCAAAAAAGTGCTTTCCTTTTCATCAATCCGTCCTTCAGCGAAAGCCATCGATGGAGTAAAACCCCTTAAAGTCTCCCGCATTTCCTTTTATGTGTTATTCTCTTCTTATAAATCACGCATACTACAGAACTTGTTAAAAGTGAGTGTTACTCGTAAATTGTTCTCTTCCGAAGTTGACTCTATTACGCTGGACAGCCAGCCCCCGACTGCCCAACAATTATATTAGAGGAAAAACTTTATGGATAAAGATTTCTACTAAACGAAAGGCATCCGTAACAAACAATTCTATTGAACAATTTCCCTCTGCCTTTTAAGCAGTATCCTTCCTTTACACGTCTCCTTTTCCCTGCTCCAGGTACACTCTTTGCAATGCAGACATTTACCAGGATTTCGACCCTCAAGTGCATCTTTTGCCCAGTTTGGGTTTACCATGATTCCCCGCGCAATATCTACTAAATCTACATTGGTTTTCTGAAGTACGTCTTTTGCCATTTTCGGGCTCATAATACTGTTAACTGCAAATACCGGTACTGATACCGCCCTTTTAATCTCCTGAGCCGCATAAATGCATGGCTGAAAAGGAAATTCTTCTGGTGCAGCCGGTTCATCTTCACCAGAGAATCCATAAGAAATATCCAGGAAGTCAATGCCCTCCTCTTCCAGTATTTTTGCAAATCTCAGTGATGCCTCCAAATCAGGCTCAAATCCTCCCAAACGAATACCCACCACAAAATCTGAAGGGACTTTATCTTTAATAGCTCTTAAAATCTCAACCGCAAATTTCTGGGGATACCTTCCATACTCATCTTTTCTTCTATTTACCCTGCAATTAAAAAACTCACACATCAGATATTGGTGGCAGCCATGTAATTCCACTCCGTCATATCCCGCTTTGTAAGCGCGGACTGCAGCATCCACAAACGCTTGCTGGGTCCTATGTATTTCCTCCAACGTCATTTCTCTTCCAGCGTTTTCGCCCCCCGTTTTTCTGAAAGCGATAATTGCTAGGGCACAAAAGCTCCTTTTCCACACCTGCAACACCTGCATGATGTATCTGTATAAATATTGGACAGTCTTCCTGATGTACAGCCTGAACAATGGCAGAAAGACCTTCTATCTGACTATCTTTCCAGATACCAAGCTGTCGTCTGGACAGGCGGCCTAATTCATCTACGCAGGTTGCTTCCTGAATAATTAAGCCAGTCCCTCCTTTTGCTATATTCCTGTAATGTTCAATGTGCTGCTCTGTAACAGAACCATCTTCCCTCCCTGCACTGTAACATACTACAGGTGGAAAACAGATACGATTTTTAATTTTGAGATTTTTTATATGAAATGGCTGGAATAATTGATCCATCTTGATACCTCTGCTTTCATTTTAATTACTGAGATAAATGCGTCACTGCTCGTACCACCAGATTCCATAGCCCTGGTTATTGGCAATCTGATACAGGGGTTCTATTGTTTGTCTAAGGGATGTGACAAAGGCATCACGTCCCCTTGCGCAATTATCGATGTGGCGTATATCACGGTTGATTGTAAGAAACTGATCCATAGTCTTTTTGTTGATCTGCGGTATCTTCTTTGCAGCTAGAAAGGCCTGAAACTGATACTGACAAAAGCCATTAAGATACCGGTCCAAGTCCGGCAATTTATTTCCCTTCTGACTGTTTACATTTTTAAACGCCGGATATAAATTCCATATTTCATTATGTAAAACAAAGCTCCAGGGTATAAAATGGTCGATGCTAACCGTTCCAAACCGTTCCTTATTTTCTTTCGTAAATGGCTGCCCAGTGTATAAGTCCGGTAAATGTTCTCTCTCCTGTACCAGTTCCCAATATTTTGACGCTTCAGACAATTTCCTTTGTATAGGTGGAAATATTTTAAACGGAATTGCAGGAACATTCAAATTGCGTGCCTGAATATACTCAATTAATTTGTAATGCATCCACCCTTCTATCACTGCAGCATTGGTCTTGATATAATCAGACCAGCTTTTCGAAACCGTAAGGGTATCATTTATTCGGTCCATTACGTACAAAGCATGATTGTGATCATTCTTATTATACTTTTCAATCAGTCCGTTTACATCTTTATCTCTGAAAGTATGATCCGTTTTCTTTTCAAATTCAATTTCCCGTTGATAAAATGGCCGGATTAATCTATAAGGTACCATATTGGTAAAGTCTTTTACTTTTTTTAATAAAAGCTTATCTTCACTACAATAAACAAACTCTACGATCTTTTCTTCCTGCTCTTCTCTGGGAACCTTTAATTCTCTGTGAATATACCAAATAGCATCTGCCAATTTATCTGAATGCCCAAGACTTAAATTATAATACACTACAGGATACCATGCCGCAGCTATCATTCTGGCTACAAGTCTTTTGTATTCCAGAATTCTTTCACCTTTTCGTATTTCTGTGAAAATTCCTTTGAACCAATAAATTTTGTAACTGGAAGAGAACTTATCCAGCATACTTTCCAAGTAGCCGGATTCCACGGTTGTAGATACTGGGAGGATTTGATGGATGGGCGGATTGGGCATTTTTATCCCTTCTTTCTTTGTAAATTAAACTATAATGATATAACACAAATACTTTAATTACATGTTTCTTTTTAATATATGAACGATCTCAACATCTGCTGGAAGCCAGTTTACTTTATCTAATTCTTCTTTGGTTAACCATCTGGCGGCTTCGTGCTCTTCATGGTCTGAGCAGGTAGTTTTGATAGCATTATCAGAGCCTTGAGGAATACCTGTCTATATGTCTGCTGTCCAAAGTACCTAACCATTATCTGAATATCCACAGAATCAACTTTTTTACTTTTATTTGCCAATAAACCTGCATTGATTATCTGGCTTATTGAATCAAAACTGTTCATAGTATATAGGAAAAAATCTCTAATCAGTTTGTCAAACAAAAACCAAGGATCTACTTTTTCTCATGCTACACTTACTTCGTATGTAGGAGCATTATCTGTTATCACTGACAGTCGCTTTACCATCTTCCGTAATATCATCAACAAAATCTGATGCAACATTCTGTTCCCAGCGAACAATTTTCATTGTCATTTTCTTAACTAGTCGGATATGCCTCAATTAAAACTAAAAAAAAATTAATATTCTTATTGTCCTTTCTAGAACAAAATCCTTCTCATTTCTTTATTTCATAATTATTCAATGACTTGCCCTTGATTTCAAACCATCTATCAAGGCTAGATATGTAAAAATCAGAAGATATCGAATTTCTTCCATCTCATAACCTTTCATTTCATACTCATATTTAAGATTAATTGTGTCAAATAAAATAACCCATCTTGCCTCTAATCTACTTCTGAATCTATATCCATTATACTGTGTTTATATTGGTTTTATTAATTAATTCATAACTCAATTCCTATTCTGTTTTTATCAACATAACATTCTTTACAGATTTTGCATTCACTCTATTTACAATTCCGACTCAATCTCTAAATTTCATATAACCAAACTATTTTTCAACAATAGATCTCACTGTTTCCCTTAACTGATCACTAAATTCTCCGAGATCTTCAAAACAAATTGCGCTTTCATTCATAAGCGAAATAATATTTTAAATCAGGTTCGACCGACTCATTTCCGCTCTATCACCATTTTTCTTCTTATCTTTTTTATCCGCTCCTCCAGGCTCCAAAATTTATCTGATGGATTTGCATCTTCACTTAGTAATTCTATATATTCCTTATTGAGCCTGTCCATATAGGCTTCCTGCCAATCCTCTATTTTTCTTCTAAAAAACTTCCAGTTTTTTCAGTTCAATCCTTCCAGTCACTTTATCATATTTGCATTACAAAATTTCTTTTCAGCAACCTGTCGGAATTTCCGACAGGTAGATTCTTGGTCTATTTCACAACTAATCCTATATCATGTTGTTAATAACCACAATAGTTACAAAATTTGCAACTACTGTATTTTATCCTTAATCAGATTCATTTTTTGCTTGTTCTTCCAAGTCCAGCAAAAACTTATCATAATCAGACATGAACATTCTGTCCTGCACAATACGATACTTTTCAAATTCAGTTTCTGCATGAAGTTTTGCCTGCTCCGCACTGATCTTACCTGCGTCTGTCAGTATCTCATTACCGTTAAATTCCAAGAAACCGTCTAACCTTTTCGCCCAGTCCTCCATACTCATAGGAATCTGTCTTTCAGCCTGCAACTCCGCATAATCAAGGTACAAGGATACAATTCTTTCCATGTAGGACATTTCCTTATCGCTCAAATAATTCTTTGCAATAGACACATCTGACTTGACAATTTTTCCCTCCGGAGCAGCTTCCCAAGTGGTCAATCCCATATGTTCTTTCTCAGCATCAGCACGCTCCACAATCAACTCTGCTGCTGTATGTCTGTGAACCGCCCAGTGCATCTTGTTCTGCACGGTCTGAAAAAAACGTTTGGTAGTCTTTGCATCTTTATCATAGTCAAAGGCTGTAGCATATAGGTCAGTGATTTTCTGATAAAATTTCCTCTCAGAAAGGCGAATCTCACGAATATTCTGTAACTGTCGCTCAAAATATTCATCTGTGAACATGTGACCTTTTTTCAGCCGTTCCTTGTCCATTGTCCAGCCTTGGATCGTGTAATCTTTTACGATTTGCCCTGACCACTTACGGAAACGTACTGCACGGTCGTTGTTGACTTTGAAGCCGACAGCAATAATCATCTGGAGATTATAGTGGATAACCTCACGATTCACCTGCCTTGAACCTTCGGTTTGAACTATCCGGAATTTCCGGATAGTTGCCTCCTCTGTAAGTTCACCATCCAAATATATTTTTTTAATATGTTCATTGACAGTCCTCACATCTACATCATACAACGCAGCCATCATCTTCTGCGTCAGCCATATATTTTCATCTTCATAGCGCATTTCCATGCTGTCTGCATTGTCACCGACAGCGGCCACATAGGTAAGGTATTCAGCTGCCGAGCTGTGTATTGTTATTTCATCTTTCTTCTTTGACATGGTAGTCCTCCAGTCCATAATCTTTTATTATATCTGCAAATGCCTTTATAGCAGGAACTATTTTGCCCGCTAACATATCCTGGTAACCTATTTCAATTACCGCATTCATATCATCTGCACTCCGTTTGCTGATATCTATGAGTGGCTTATTCGCTAATTTTTCAGTATTCATATTTCTTATCCTCATTTTGAACGGTTGCATATTTTACAACAGTTCATTTTCGTGACTTTACTTTTTATTCTTCTCGCTTCACATAGCTAATTTCAATATCATACCCAAGGGCTTCCAGCATCTGCACAAAAGTCTTGTTCACAACACCGTCCTGCTTTTTGATGATGCGGTTGACATACGGACTCGTAGTTTTAATCTTCTCCGCAAGCTGTGCCTGTGTCATACCGCTCTCTATGCATTTAACCTTAACGTCTACTTCTATATTATTTTTCAACATTCAAATCTCCACTGCCTGCACTGTTTTTAACAAATTATACTTATCAGATAATTTATTATACTGTATTTCCATGCTTTTTTCAATGCATTCCCAAAAAATAAGCACCCCGCTTTCCCGCAGAGTACCAACTTTCGTAATTCTATTTGTTTATCCTTTAATCTCAATCTAAATCCCTGATTTGAACAGAAAGTCCAAATGATCGTCATACACCGTTATTTTCTCAATCAGCTTACGCACCAACTGTTCATCGTAGGCGGTGACTTGAAATATTCAATCATTTCCTAAATCCGTTCCTTTCCCGCCTTGTAATTCACATTAGCCACCGATTCTTCCTGCTCCTTCTGCCGGACGTAAATCTTATCCACTACCTCTGAATAATCCTCTGATGCCACCGTCATTTTTACAAGAAGCGTCTGCTTTTCAATCTGCTTTTTGATACGCTCCAGTTCCTCACTGTAGGCATTGCCAAGCACCTCAGAGATATTCGTTTTCAGAACCGTGATAGCCCTCTGCTTGCCGCCAAGCACCTTATTGATTGCTGAATTTCTTCATAATATCAGCTTCAAGGTCTGAGGTATCGGTGGCTTCGTACTCTATTTCCTCGTACATCTTGTCCAGCGATGCCTTAGGCTCCTTTCTCTGCTGACGCTTGTCCTTGCGCCAAAGAGAACGCATATTCTCGTAATACTGCTCCTCTGATACAGCAACCTTAATAGCACGTTTCTGCTGTTAGCTCCATAGGAATGTAATACTGTTTGCTTTCACTGCTTGTCTGTAGATTTTCTTTCTTTTGCATCTTCGTTCCTTTACCGTCTGAGGGAGAGGTCCGGCAGGATGCAAAAGAACCTATGAATTTCAATGCACCGGCTCCGTATGCTGAAATGGGCATGACGAATTACGGTGGTACATCGAATTTCCGCACAGCTCTCGCTGTTTTCCGATTTTCTTTATGCATCCCACCGTCCTAATGTCCATCTAAGACGATGAGATATGATTTGTTTTACTTCTAAAGAGAGTTTTCTTTCTTGCGATTTTTTCTTTCTATCCGCACGATTATTCTTCTTTACCTCTGGCAAAAGCACAGAAAAAGTGTTATAATCCCATCTTTGACACATGTAGGGATTTATAGGTGCCACAACCCCTTGAAAATAATGGGTTTGTGGCACTTTATGCCCCATACATGAAATATAGTAATGTTCTATCTGTTTTTACTTTTTTTCTGAATTTCTTTCATCTTACGTTTCGTTAAAAATTGATAGTCTGTTCGGAAACCACAGACCTTGTGCAGATCGTCTGTTATTTCCTGCCGTTCATATACAGGCATAAAGCCTTGTTCTTCTATATCAGCAAAATTGATGCTCCTTAACACCTGAAGCAGCTGCTCTGTGGTATAGGTACCCTTTAAGGTGCGTTTCAGCAGCCTGAAATGTAATACTGCAAGGATGCATGTGAGAAAATGGGCCTTTATCCGGTCATCACTTCCACGGTAAACCGGTCTTGCCTCAAAATCTGTTTTCATGGTTCTGAAGCAGTCT
>NZ_JTGN01000019.1 GCF_000797495.1 Robinsoniella peoriensis | reverse complement strand
GGCCCATAACGCTCAGGAAGATCACGCCATGGGGCTCCGCTTCGCGCCAGCCAAATCATTGCATTAAGCATGGTACGGTTTTCTTTTGAGGGACGACCTGGTTTTCCTGTGTTTTCAGGAGGAAGTAAAGTTACTATATGATTCCATTCATCATCTGTTAATTCATATCGTCTCAACATATAAAACACCCCTTTTTCTTTATTTTACCATAAAACGGGGATGCAAAACATTTGTTTTGTGCAACTTTTAATTTTAAAACACGCTCTTGGCCTTATGCTTTTCAAGCTTAAGTTTCTATCACTTGATAAATACATGGAACCTCCAATACCAGAAGCCTAGTAGCGCTAATAGGCATTTGCATAAACGTTGACTTCCTTATAATATAGATGGATCCCACTTCCTATATAGTCGTCCGCGATAAAGAGTGGACAGTCCTCAAGACCTTCTGTGTTTATAAATCAGACAGGTATTCCTGTACAAATGATACTATCTGACAAAGTTATCTTGATAAATTTCAAGTTAACAGCTGAAATCTACAATATACATAAAATGTACCAAACATACTAGAGATGATAGAAATCGGGAACATTTATGATATACTGATAATAAGTTGTATCATTATCGCCTGGCAGCGTCTTCACATGAAGGCAGCATAGCAGATCCAAATAAATAATGTTAAGCGTCAGCTGATACATACTATGTCTTTTAACTATCACAGCACAATTGTCGGCCACCAGACATTTTGTAATGTATAGTTCTGTAAATTAAAATTGATTTTTTGTATTTGAATATAAAAGGTCCATACTACATCCTTAACATTTATACGGATACAAGTGAATATTGTCTCACGCGTCGGAAATACTCACGCTGCTGATAACGAAAACGATACGCAGTTGGATACACCTATACTCTGTTAGGCCACCTCATTAGGCAATGTAAAAGAATACGGATAGAGATGGTCCTTGACCAGTTCTTAAATTGTATATAAGCCGAATCTCTTTACTTTTCATATAGATAATGCATAAATTACCCTTTTACAATCTGAGCTTCTTGCTGTTGATACTATTTTCATTTACCAGTTGATAAACACTATGACTAAAATATCTTGCTTCGCTTAACTGAATTATTGACTATTACATCACGTTGTCCGAAGTGATGTCTGTGTTTGTTCAATTAAAGAATTACATATTGCATCCAAGTTGTTTGCTAGACATCAGTTACAAAAGACTTTCAACCATCATAAAGATTGTCCCCCCTTACAGAATCATTGTAGTATCATAGTAAATGCTGCTAAACTGTTAAACAGATCAAATCGACATGAACCTCGCCAGTTAATTTGGTTACTTTATAATGATGGTTAACGCAGCTCATCTTATGCTAATAGCTTTTCGTTTACTTATCGCATTTATTTTATATTTAAGATGAATAACATGCTTCTTTATTATTCTTATTAATAAGAAGTTTTCTCTTTGAAGTTATAATAAAATATACATATTTTTCCGCGGGGCGGAAATTCTTAAATAAACATCATCTCTTTATGCGCCACTACATTAAATAGAGCCCTATATAATTGGCTATAGGATATACTTTTACTTAAGTTTAGTTAAGTTAGGACATATTGCATATGCAGATAACGTATATTAGTGATACTAACCTGCTACTATGTAGGAAAGCTTTCTGTAACGCTTTCCATAGATACATTACACTAATCTATTCCTCGCAGACTAAGATGTAAAATTTAATTAGCAAGTAAACCTCCCGAATTAGGTGTTCTATCTACCAAACAGGATTATATACATTTACGGATAAATGGAGTATATTCAGAAACTAATCTTATTCATATATAATATCTGAATAAACGTATACAACAGTATAAGCTATGCTATCTTCGTCTTTTGTTTTCCAATCCCTTTAATTACTTCCAAAAAAGTACAGCAAGCCATCTCCAAGGTTTCCCAATGCTGAAAAATCTGCTTTAGGGGGAAACCTGAATATAGTTAGATAAGAAGTACAGGAGCGTAGGAGAAATAAGTCGTGCAAAGTCCCTAGTCCCTACAATTGGTTCCGCTTCAATTCTTACCCACGCACACCCGGTTACACAAAGTGTCTCTTTTCAACAACACCTAATTTAATATTTTGTGAGTTCTTCTGTTCATTCTATTCTTGATAAATAAGATCATGAACTGTCTGCAATATTTATAGCTATATTGTATCCTACAGTGCAAATGCCGCTAATGCTACTAATACCTCGTAGAAAACTAAAGGTGTGTTAGAATAATTTGGTATTTGACAAAATATTGAGCAGCAGATAAAGTCATAATAAATTCTACGATAATTGGCGATTACTTCTATAATGGCTAACACGATAACATAACGTTTTTACATTCCTGTTCCTTTTCATGAAAATCTATTTTCACAATCTTAGCAATACCCCATTCCCCTGAAGCATCTGCTCTTGATATTGCTTGAGCAGAAAAGCAGTACTTTTTTTACATTATCTTTGATCGCATAATAATGATATAAAACATCCACCCACTTATCATTATTGTGAACATCCACAGTAAAATTTTTTTATATTTTCCCAATTATTTTTGCAAATACATATATAACAATATATTATGTCGTATTTTAATTATATAATTACACAAATTATATTTAGCCATATTTAATATTATTTAGGATTTTAGCAATCCCTTTAAAACGTTATAATCTGCCCATATATCCATTTTCATTATTGAGGCTACAATCTATTGCCTAATGTCAAAAAAAGTTGTTTTAAGGCATTTTATGGCATCGTTTTATATACAGTGGATTGACTGTCAGAATATCTTTGAATATTTTTATTAACAAATGATTTCCACTAAATCTATTTTTCTATTCCAAATTAAAAAAATATAATATTACTTTTAATTCGTTTTTATTCTTTTCAAAAAAATCGGATGAACATGGGAGAGGGGACTGGTATAGATTTAATTGGTATAGATTTAGATGGTATAGAAATGGTTTACAAGTTCTATACATTTTTGATTCATGATATAATAAAAGATATATTTCTATATCATCTGCATATTGATCTTGTTATCTAAAAAATAAATAGGAAACTTATATAAATACAAAAACATATTTATTACATAATTAAAAACATATTTATAAGAACATAATTAAAAAAACATAATTGCTAAATCCAAATGACAAAATCCCTTTATTTACAAGCTTTCTGAGTAATAGAAGAAGAAGAGAATTGAAAAATGTGGAATAGTTTTTCTAAAAGTGGAGTAAAAATCCGGTTTGTGGATGCTTTATTTCTGTGGGTGGAGGAAAAAATTCTTAGAGTGGATGAATAATTTCTTAATAGGATGAAAAGTGTATTACTATGGATGAAATATAGTTTATTGTGGGTGAAAACTTTCCAAATGTGGAAGAAAAGTTTCCATCTATAAATGAGAATTTAGCAGTAAAGAAAGTAAATTTATTAAAATGATGAAAATATGGATGGAAAAATGAGCAGGTAAACCCAAAATAGACCTTTTCAGTTAAAAAAGGGCACGACAAAAAAGCCCTCGATCAGGAAGCTTTTGAAAAAAGGGCTTCTTTTTTGATTATTGTCCTGGTTAAAGCACCAAAACTTTCGATTGGACGTTTTAGAAGAATATAGGAATTGTAAATTTCTAAAACAGCCTGTTTTACAACGGATAGGGAATAGGTGGTACTTAAAAGTCCAAGATCCCGGTAATCGTTATCCTTTAATATAACAGGAGGATATGTATTGGATAATTTTCTATTAGTGTCTAAGTATGGGTTAATTCCATTTGCCCGCAGCTGCTCTGCCAGATCGCCGATCTCGTCATCCGGACGTTCCTGTAATAAATTGTATTGATCCAGCATATCATTTAAAGCAGTTATGTAAGACTGTATTTCACCGCGGTTTTCTTCGATCAGATGTATTTTTGCCTGCCGTGTGTTATAGGCCGCATTTAAGTGAAATACAATTTTGCTGTTTTCATACTCAACATTGAAAATATCACTTTTTGTAACCAAGGCCTTTTTGATTACATTGGGCTTGCAGTAGCCGGGAAGATATCGGCGAAGCTGTTCATAAGAACGCTCCAGCTTAACCTGGGGGGCAGAAGATGCATCAGATTCCAGAATAGCACGCAGGTAAATACGTAGCTGATTGATATCCTTTATATTCATAATCTGCTGAAGAAGTTCTTTGCTAATCGTTGCGTAGCCTCTGCCGCCTTCTGAAGCGGTAAGGTGATAGGTGTTGTATTCAGGAAGCAGTATAGAAATATGATTTTTCTCCCAGCCGGTTGCGTGATAAGATATGTAGCCATATTTAGCAAGTATTTCATTGGAATATTTGATTGTTTTAATATCACATTTGATAAACTCCGCCAGTTCTTTTTCAGATATATCAGAAATAAAACCACGAGGATTGGGCGAAAGAAAATGATAAGTGATTAGCAGTTTTAGTGCATTTCCTTTCAGGCGAGGCTGATAGCCGTACATATTTTTTTCGTTCATGTATTTTATGTGAGTTTTGTAAGCAGTTTTGTAAACAGCTTTGGGACAACTGCCGCATTGATGGCATATGTTTTTCTGAATCTCCTCTGGCATATATTCTAAAAAGGATTTGTACTTAAAATGTGGACACGCAAAACAGCCAGATGCGGTTTCATCCAGCTGTTGATACTCTGTATAATATTCCTTATAGTTTTTTTGAAGACCAATAGCCTTCAAAGCAGGTCCTTTGCCAACACGGGCAAAATTATTCAAGTTAAGTAACATTTCCAGCACACCTCGTATTTAATACATGTTATTTCAAATGTTAGTCACTAGAGCATGTTTTAAATTGCTTTCTTACACCTGTGCGTCACACTTTGTGGTAAATATGTTCCAGAAACAGGAGGCGCAGCGGGCTACGCAGACTATTTTAGGAGCATATTATACGCGAATATTATACGCGAATATTATACGCGAAGTGGGGCATGCAGATGGCGGGAATGAATTTTAAACACCCTATAATAATCAAGTTGGAAAGCGAATGAGCTATTCAGGATAAGAAATCGAAAAATAAGAATGTAAGAGATTACCACCCTTTGCTCATATTTGCCAAAAAAACTGTACGATAGCGACAAAATTTACACAAGGGACTTGAAAAAGGCGTACTTTAATAGTACAATGAAGCTATAAAGCCCATCGGTAAAAATATCGGTGTAAGCGCGTTAATATTGGAATCGCCAAACTACAATATTAACGGTAATGTTTTGTCTAGTGGATAACCAAATGTAAAATCGCCAAAATTTTATAGGTTATCCACTTTTTTCTATAATATACAATAAAAATCGGAGTTTGTAAAACAATAATTTCGTGCAGGAATTAACGGACTGAATTTAGAAAAGTCTTGATTTCACCTATCTTCCTGCACTTTATAAGTGAAAATAAAGAAAATGTGCTGTAAAGGGAAAAGGGGCTGAAATCTTTGAAAATTAAGGGTTTCAGCTCCTTTTTGCATTATGAAAAAAAATTTTAAAAAACTTTTCAAAAATATATGCATATATTTCCGTACTAAATTAAGACTGATCAGAATATGCCGTTTTTTATAATTATAGACATGTTTTGGCGGACTAAATCCTTGATTTTTTTGTAATCATATGTATTTTCTTATAAGTGGTAAAAAAATAAAGGCAAGTATGTTCCCCCCTGCTTTAGTATCCATAAAAACGTGCCGATTTTAGCGAACTAAATAAAAGGTCTCCATAAAAAAATACACAGAATTGAGCACTAAATATATCAAATTAAAAAAACTTGCATGTTTTTCCGAACTAAATTGGGGGTATCAAGCAAATTTCAGTGGTTAAATGGTAAATTTATGGAAAAATTTTTCTGGAAGTTATGAGGGTTAGCGACTAAATTTAATTTCCTGTATTTGAGATACCGACTAAATTATAAAAACAAACAATCCGGCATTGATATATATTTTACCTGAGAGATTAAAAAGGGGCTATGTCAGAAGATAGCGACTAAATTATGTAAAGTAAAATCAATCAGAATAAAATAGTTTTTTTCGGTCTGGCGATATAATGTGAAAAGATAGCGACTAAATTTGAAAACGTATTATTTTGATAGAGTTAGCGACTAAATTCAGACAGATACCGGAAAGGTTGTATTTTGAAAAAGATAGAGACTAAATTTAATTCGCTGAAATATGAGGGGATATGAAGGTCATTTATGCGCCATCAGCTCTGTTTTTATTAATATCAGAGCGTATTTTAGGATAAAAAAATATAATTATTAAGATATTGGTGTCTCAAGTGGGAGTAAAAGCCAAAAAAATGTGCAGGAAATCGCGCACTAAATAATAGAGGTATCTTTGCTTATATAAAAATTTTAATATAAATGACAATAAAGTTCAATGTCTACGATGAAGTAACTAACGTTTTAATAGAAAAAAATATAAAAAAATGTGCAGGAATTTGCGTACTAAATATAAAAACTGTAATGAGAATAAGAAATATTTTCAAAAAAATAAGCCTGAAATCCCGCACTAAATATGTAAAGGTCTAAAATAATCAGGTCTAAAAATTCTTTTGTCGGGTCTCGTGATACTGATTTATGGCATGAATACATAAAAAGTCTGTCCATGTAAAATAGTAAAAATAGTATTTTAGAGACTAAATCACAGCGGCAATGATTAAAATCCTTAAAGAAGGGGTCAGTACTATCCAAATAAATAGGCTGAATATAGCGTACTAAATTGTGAATAGTTGGATCGCAGTACGTGGAAAATATTCAGTATAGTTTATGGTTGATCAGACTTTGCGACTAAAATAGTGAAAAACTGCGAGATGAAAGCCATAAAAACATGCAGAAAATAGCGTACTAAATTAATAACAGAATCAGATAGGAGTGCCGGATCCAGTTAAAATCGGGGATTATTTAATGAAATGTAAAGGCTGATTTGAAAAGATAGCGACTAAATTTTAGAATGGAAAATAATAAGAGGTGTTCTCACAAAGTATAAATTTTATTAGCGAGATGATCTTTACATACGATAGATAGCGACTAAATTCAATATAGGAATAGCATATAATGAATGGGGGGGCTGTACTATTAAATAATAATGCATGGTGTTTGTTTGTCTGGTAGGTGAAAAAGAGTGAAAGGTATTCATAGAATTAAAGGAATTCACTTTCACTCGATTTATCCGGAAGAACCGATTTTTCAATGCAGAAATTATTGTTTTTGACGATAATCACTTGGTGACACGCCGGTATATTTTTTAAATTCTTTCGAAAAATGCACATAGTTTGTAAAACCGGATTTTTCACAGACATCAGACATTTTATAATCTGTTGTAGAAAGCAGTTTTATGGCATTTTCCATGCGTAATTTCCTTATATATTTATTAATGCCTGTACCGGTTATCTTTTTGAATGTGACACTGATATAGGAGGCATTCAGATGAAACAAATTTTCCAGGTTTTTTAATGTAATCGATTCTGAAAAATGCTGCTCAATATATTTTTGTATTTCCAGTACGGAAGTATCAATATTTGTCCTGCGGCTTATAACCTCAGTAGTTATAGAAGCACAGTATTTATATAAGGTTTCCGTTAAAGGACCGGTAGTATCGTAATTGAGCAGGTTTTCCAGGTTGTGCAGGGAACTGATTTCCTGCTGTAATTCACATACTCGATCCGTACCGGTTTTAGAAATTGTACAATAAAATTCTGTTAGCAGCATGCAGAATTCATCCAGGTTAATATCAGAGCTGTTTAGATGCTTTTTTAAGATCTCACCACAGAGAGTAATAGCATTGGTGCTGTTACCTGCAAGTAAAAAGTTTAATAACGGCCGTTCTGCATGAAATACATCTTCCAGATTATATGTTTTATGGCTGAAATCCCGGTATAGTAACAGGAAACGGGAGGGATGCAGCATTTTGTTACACAGTGCTTTATGAGCCTCATAATAGGCTTTTGTAATAATATAGTCAGAAGTATGAATATCGCTTATTCCTATATAAAGCAGATTTTTAAGCAGTGTATCGGCAAGCATATAGATACGCTGCATCAGATCTGTGACGGCGGAGAAATCATCCCTGGAAGCCGAATAAAAAATAATATCCATATGATCCGGATGTTCGTTGAATAAGGTGTGGATGGATGAAGAGATCAGGGTCTGGATTCTATCTTTGAAAAAAGCATAATCATTGTATTTATTTTTTACAGATGCTACCCAGAAAAAAGTCTGGGCCGAAAATAAATCAAAAATATCACCAAAGGTACTGTAGATATTTTCTTCCATCTGAGATAGCAGGCGGTCATGTGATCTTTCCGGTAAAGAATTGCAGCCGGAACTGCTTAACTGCCCTACTGCTTTTGCAATTGCCTGGTTCAGTTCCTCTTCGTGAATGGGCTTCAGGATATAATCAACCGTATTTGAACGAAGGGCATGTTTTACATATTCAAAATTACTGTAACCGCTGATCATGATGACTTTTACCTTTATATGGCTTTCTGTGATATAGTCCAACACTTTTATTCCATCAATATAGGGCATTTTAACATCCAGTAATATAATGTCCGGGGATAGTGTTTCCAGCATTTTTATGGCATCTTTTCCATTCTCTGCTTCTCCCGCAAGGATGCAGTTATGCTGGTCCCAATGAACCATACTGATAATTCCCCGGCGGATTAGAGAGGTATCCTCTGCAATTAAAACTTTATACATCTGAAATCTCCTTTTCGATAAATTTAAGAAGGACTGTGGTTCCTTCATCAGCAGCGCTGAGAATTTCCAGCCCGCTGTCAGAATGGTAGAGCATCTTCAGGCGCTTGTTGATATTGAGCAGTCCTATGGAAGTACCATGGTCACAGCAGAGATCATCCTGCTGCAGTTTTTTCTGTATTTCTTTCAGCTTTTCATAATCAAATCCTTTCCCGTTATCAAAAATTTTGATGTTTAGGGTCTTATCGTCTAAATCCGTACTCAATATAATTTGAAGATTTTTATTGCCAAAAGCATGGTTAAAACAGTTTTCTATAATCGGCTGGAGAATCATTTTTGGAACGGGATAATCCAGAAGCCGGTCGGGAATCTTGTATTGAAGTGAAACTTTATTGTCGCAGCTTATGCTTTGAAGTTGGAAATAATTTTTAACATGCTGTATTTCAAATCTCAGAGGAATCAGTTTTTCCGTTTGCTGTGTCGTATACCGGAACATATCGGCTAGGCAGCAAGTCATTCGGGAAATTTCCGGCTGGTGTTTAATCTGTGCCATACTGTTAATACTCTCCAATGCGTTATACAGAAAATGCGGATTAATCTGGGACTGCAGAGCACGAAATTCTGCATTCAAGTGCTGTATCTCCTGGTTGTAGGATTTTTTTATAAATAATTTTAACTGGTTGAGCATGTGGTTGTAACTGTTGCCCAGTTCTTCAAATTCATCATGGGTCTTAATATGTACATAACTGCTGAGTCCGTCCGGCTGAATTGTAGTCATGGCAGACTGCAGTACCTTAATTGGAAAAATAAGTTTATTTGCCATTAAAATGGCTACAATAATAAAAACAATGGTACAGGCGAAAAACAGCCAGATGACCGGAACGGTTTCCATGAAGAAGTTGATATTACTGGTTTCATAATCTTTTAGCTGAATCAGATAGCACCCATTTTCCAGAAGCATATAGGTGGGCAGCATAGTCTCATTTTGATACTGAACCGGCTGTTCCAAACCGTCCGGGAATAAATCTTTTAATGTAAGATTCAGGTTTTTATTCGATGAATCGTAAATAATATTCTGACTGGGATCGGTAATAAAAGTAGTATCTGCATTATAATCCAGAAGTTTGTTCAAAATATTGGCATGAAATTGCAGTACGGCCATGCCCAGATATTCACGGGTGTCTAAATTAAATACAGGCTGCATGATTACTGTTATGTAAACGGGTACATTACCAGTCAGGTAACTGGAAGTGGAGAAACCAGTCTGAAGAGGAAAATCGTAACTCTTAATATCTGAAAGTTCTTTGCACTTTTTCCGGATATCGGTAATATAACGGTTTCCCCCGGAAAAATATTCAGCGCCATTTTCTGCCATTAAATAGATACTTTCTATGTCATAGTTATTAATGGTAATATTCTGTATAGTCTCATCGTAATTACGGTCGGATAATAGCCTTTCGTAAGGTGTGGACGGCTTTGAAAGCAATAGATTTTGAAGGCTTTCAGAAATAAAAATAGAGTCCGTGATATGAGTAAAGCCGTCAAAGTAGACTTTTAAACTGCTGGAAATAGAATCCAGGCTGCTCTGGTTCATCCTGGCATCATTCTGCATGGCAGTGTGATAAAGTTTATATGAGATGAATGTACTTAAAATTGCCATGGGCATAAAAATGACAAAAATGAGAAGTACCATCAATTTTGCGGAAAAAGTTTTTTTAAATCGCTTCCCCATTTTACAATCCTCTTTTCCTGAATTTGAACCTAATTATATCAGAAAAAGAAGTACATGTAAGCAGGAAATATAGGGCAGTAAACAGTTCTAAAAAAAACACAACATTATGTCATAAAAAACACAAGATAGTTTAGAAAATGTTATAAATGCATGGAGTATGCATATAAAACACAAGATTATGTCAGTATGGCATCATGGAAAACAGGTACATGTAATGTTAATATTAGAGCATATTAAAATTCAGAATATTTAAGGAGGATTTAAAATGAAAAAAGCAATTGCGGCATTATTAATGGTTTCACTGACAGCCTCTGTGCTGGCAGGATGCGGAGAAAAGGAAACTCAGACTGAGGCATTAACATCCGGTGCCAGTACAGAAAAAGGTACTTCGGAAAATGCGGATAAAAAGGAGGCTTCCAAAGAGATTGTGGAGATCAATTATTTTACATATCGTTCTCAGGCGGACAGGCATCCCGAGAAGCTGATCGCAGAGTTTGAAAAGCAAAATCCAGGAATAAAAGTAAATTATCAGGTAGTTAAAAATATTGACGAATATTTAAAAGCACAACAGGTAAGAATGCTCTCCGGTACAGATATTGATGTTACTACAGTACGTCCTGAAAGCATTGCTGATTATGTACAAGCCGGATATCTGATGGATCTTACCGGTAATGAATATCTGGAGAATTATAAAGAGGGCATGCTGGATAAGATTACAAAAGATGGTAAGGTCTATGGTATTGCGGATGCTATAAACCTGATCGGTGTATATTACAACAAAACCATGTTTGAAGAGAATGGAATTAAAGTTCCGGAAACTTATCAGGAGTTTATAGATGCCTGCAATAAGTTTAAAGAAGAAGGCACATACAGCATGGCGAATGGATGTAAAGATGGCTGGCCAATTAATTTTGATATCTATACTTATATGCATGACCTGATTGTCAAAGATCCAGAAATATTTGAAAAGGCAAACAGCGGTGAAATTTCTTATACGGATCCGGTGTTTGCAGATGCTTTTAAGAAAATAGACGATTTCTACAATGCCGGTTATATTCACCCCGATTCTATGAGTTTTACGGGAGATGATGCTGTGTCACTTTTTGTCAGTCAGCAGATTCCTATGCTATGCCAGGGAGAATGGCAGGCTACAGTTTTTGATGATGCCCAGTTAGAGTTTGATTTAGGGGTGTTTGCAATTCCGGTTGAAAGTACGGATGAGACCGTAATTCCAGTTTCCGTAGGCTCTTTTAATGCCGGAATATCCAGTTCAAAACATCCGGAAGAAGTAAATAAATTCCTTGAATTTATGTCTTCCAAAGAAGGTGCATCTATCATTGCGGATCAGATGAAGTCATTTAGCCCCGTAAAGGGAGTCGAGTTAGAGGGTGACTCTGCAATGAACTTATTTAATCCGTTTCTCAATAAAAAAAGTGTGGATTTCTTTTATTCCAGCCAGAATGCAGAGGATAACTCTGAATTTGACAAACTACTGCAGGAAATGTTCCTGGATGTTATTACGCCAGAAGAGTTGGCGCAGAGATTAGCTGATTCCAGGGAGAGATCTGCGTCATAATCGAAAGTATGATCAAAAGTAGATGGAAAATCACAAACTATGAAAACTTAAAAAGTAGTGATTTTCCATCTGTTTTTAAAAATAAGGTTATACGTCTGGGTTTAAAAAAATGATTAAAGAGAAAGGCTGCTGTTGCGGAGGTATAGCCAAAACGTAGATATACAGATGGCGGAGATGTATTTTAAAATGCGCTCTGGGAAGCTGCAATATGCAATGGGTGATAATATGAATTTAAAAGCAAAGAAGAAAGGAAAGAATTGGCTGCCATATCTGTTTATACTGCCGGCAATTGTCATTTTCTTATTTGTGTATGCCGGACCAATGGTGGCAACGGCTGTTCTTGGGTTTACGGATTGGAATGGAATTTCACCAAATTTTGAATTTATTGGTTTAAAAAATTTTATAAAAATTTTTACGGATAAAAGTCTTCAGGAACCGCTGCTCAATACATTTGAGTTTACCATTTTAACTGTAGTTATCCAGGGTGTATTGGCACTTCTGCTGGCAGTTGCTTTAAACAGGAGCTTTCGTGGAAGAAATCTGTTCAGAACGGTATTTTTTCTGCCCTGTGTGGTCTCCATGGTAGCGGTTGGATATGCATGGTCTTTGATCTTCAATCCGGTCATGGGGCCGCTGGGGTTGCTTGCAGACCATTTTGGCTGGGAATTTCTCTCTAATATCAAGTGGCTTTCCGATCCTAAGATTGTCATGTATTCCATTGTGCTTGTAAACGTCTGGCAGTGGACCGGTTACAATATGGTAATTTACCTTGCAGGACTGCAGTCCATACCAAACCAGTTATATGAAGCAGCATCTATTGATGGTGCTAATAAAGTACATCAGTTTTTTAAGATTACACTGCCGCTGGTTGCACCATCCATTACGATTAATACAGTAATGGCTACCATGGGCGGATTAAAAGCTTTCGACCTGATGTATGTTATGACCAATGGAGGGCCGGGACACGCCAGCCAGACTTTTGCCATGGCAAGTGTGGATGCATTTTTCAGGCAAAAGGATGCAGGACTTGGATCTGCCATGTCACTCCTTATGTTCCTTATGATTCTGCTGGTTTCCTATGTCCAGAATCGGCTTTTAAGTAAGAGAGAGGTGGGGGTTTTATGATCACAAAAAATAATCGATTACAGAAGTTTTTGAAGATTCTTCTTCTGGGAGTAATTGCGTGTTTTGTAATGGCACCTATTTTAATTGTAGTTATAATTTCCTTTAAGACAGAACCGGAATTTATGAAGTCAAATTTTTTGCCGGGTTTTCCCCTTCATCTGGATAATTACATTAAAGTATGGAAAGATGCCGATATACCGGGGGTAACGTTTACCAGTCTGACCATTACCGTGTGTGCTGTGCTTGGACAGGTTTTTATAGGCTCCCTGGCGGCTTACGCGCTGACCAGCATGAAATTCAGACATGCAAAATTATTTTCTGCCCTGTTTCTGATTCCGCTGGTGTTTGCAATTCAAACCGTAATTTTTCCATTATTTATGATTTATAAAGAATTACATTTACTGAATACGAGATTCGGATTGATTATTATTTACATAGCAACAGGTCTGGCTACCTGTATTTTTATATTTACTAAGTTTATGCAGACGGTTTCCAAAGAAATTCTGGAATCGGCGCAGATTGACGGGGCCGGACATTTCCGGTCATATTTCCAGATTATGCTCCCTTTGACGAAGGCACAGATATCGACGATCGGGATTATAAATGGTCTTGGAGTATGGAACGACTTCTTTCTTCCCCTGATGATGTTCACGGATGGCTCCATAAAAACCCTGCCGTTGAGCATGTATACGTTCACTACGGAGTATGGTCTGAAATGGACGCTGGTGAGTGCGGATATTGTCTTTATGATGCTGCCGATGGTTATAATCTATCTGCTGCTTCAGAAATATATCATTGAAGGTGTGGCTGCCGGGGCAGTCAAGGGATAACTATGGCATCAGGAAAGTTGAGGTAAAGCATATGGTTTACAGCTTATCGAATTGTGAATGGAAAGTAAAAGGATATTATCCATGGGTTCCGTTGAAAGACCGCAGTATGGAGACCGGAAAGGAACTGCTTGGAATTACAGAATGGCTTAAAGCCACGGTTCCTGGTGGTATACATTATGACTTATACAGGGCAGGATTGATCTCCGATCCATATAAGGATATGGACAGTTTCAAATGTGAATGGGTGGAAAACAGATGGTGGCTTTATAAAACAGTGGTACATAGCAAGGTAATTCAGGGGAAATACCAGTCATTAATTTTTAAAGGAATTGATTATAAAGCAATTATTTATGTAAATGGAATGGAAAAATGCCGGCATGAAGGAATGTTTGAACCAATTACCCTGGATATTTCAAATGAAGCAGCATCCGGAGAAGATATAGAATTAAAAGTATTGATTTTGCATGCGCCGGATGAGATGGGGCAGATTGGAAAAACATCACAGACATTTACACAAAAAAGCCGCTTTAACTATAAATGGGATTTTTCAACCAGGTTGGTGAATCTGGGGATCTGGGACGATTGTTATATAAGGTTTGAAGATGAAGCCCTCCTGGAAGAACCCTGTATTTATTCGGATTATCAGGACAGTAAGGGATTTATCAGCTTTGAAGTGAAAATAAGTGAAAGATATTCAGGGCAGGGGAAATATGAAGCAGAAGCAATTCTGGAAAAGGATGGCATAAAAATACAACAGGTATTTCCGGTATTAGCAAAACGGGTAACCGGGAGTTTTGTGGTGGAAAATCCACTGTTGTGGTATCCAAACGGATATGGAAGTCAGGAACTTTATAAACTTAAGCTGACACTGAAAAAGAACAACCGGGTTCTGGATAATTACGAGGCGGAAATCGGTATCCGGAGCGTACAGTACCGGAACAATGAAGGCAGTCCTGAAAATGCGCTGCCGTATACGTTTTGTATTAATGAGGTACCGGTCTACATAAAAGGGGTGAATATGACACCGCTGGATCACATTTATGGAAATGTTTCGGACAGCCATTATGAGCATCTCATTAAAATGATGAAAAATATGAATGTAAATATGGTACGCGTATGGGGTGGAGGGGTCATTGAAAAGGATGTATTCTACCGGCTGTGTGACCAGTACGGTATCTTAGTATGGCAGGAATTTATACAGTCCAGTTCGGGAATTGATAATACACCTTCAAAACGTCCTGTTTTCTTAAATCTGCTGAAAAGAACAGCGGAATCGGCATTACGGAGGATCCGCAGCCACACTTCATTGACCGTCTGGAGCGGGGGAAATGAATTAACAGATAATGATTTTGTGCCGGCAGGTTATGAAGATGAGAATATTGCAATGCTAAAAAAATTGGTGGAATCAATGGATCCCCAGAGGCTCTTTCTGCCCACATCAGCGTCCGGTCCTAATGAGTTTATAAACAAAGAGGAAGGTGTCAGCCATGACATACACGGAAACTGGAACTATATGGGGAATCCGGAACATTATGAATTATATGCAGGTTCTGACAGTCTGTTCCACAGTGAATTCGGGACAGAAGGAATGTGTTCCGTAAGAAGCCTGGAAAAATTTCTTTCTGATGAGTACCGGAATCTACTGCCGGCAGAGGACAACATGGCATACCGTCATCATGGAGAATGGTGGTGTACTTATAAAAGGGATCAGGATATATTTGGAGAACGGAACAATATGGAGCAGATGTCTAAATGCAGCCAGTGGCTGCAGGCTGAGGGACTCAGATATATTTTAGAAGCAAACCGGAGAAGAAAATTCCATAACAGCGGAAGTATCATTTGGCAGATCAATGAACCCTGGCCTAATGTGTACTGCACCAGTCTGATAGATTATTACATGGAACCCAAAATGGCATACTACTGGAGTAAAACAGTTTTTTCTGATCTTACAGTTTCTATGGATTACCGGAAACTGGATTACCAGCCGGGTGAATTATTTCAGGGGACGGTCTATGTGGGAAAAGAGCAGCCGGAAGCTGATATGGAGTACTTGCTGACCTGTGAAGTGATAGATCTGAAGGGAAGGAGCATCCTTCAAAAAGAGCAGGCAGGGAAAGCGGATTGCACGAAAACGTTAAAGGCTATGAATCTCCAATTTAGGTTACCCCAGATTCAGGATGAAATGTTTATAGTCAGGTTACGGGTAAAAATGAATCAGCAAAGCAGTGAAAATCTATATTTCTTTGGCTGCGGAGATGGAATGCCTTATGAAGCGGCAATGGGAATGGAAAAGGGCGAGTTGGTGGTAAAGCAGCAAAACGAAAACGATGGGGTAATAAAGGCAGAAATCAGAAATACAGGAAATACTCCGGTGTTGCATATTCATCCGTATTGTGAGGAATCGTATGATCTGCTCTGTGACCGGAGTTACTTTACCCTATTTCCAAATGAATCAGCAGAAATAAAGGTACAATATACGGCGAAATCTGAGTCCGGATTTTTGAATCACCAGGTGAAGGAGAATAACGGAATCCCAAATATTAAAATGGATTATTTTAACCGATAGGTTTACTGGAGGTAAAACATGGACAGATATGTGTTAGAAAAGCTTGGGCATCGCATACGGGAACTGGAGAGTTATATCCATATGGAGTCACTTCCGGTAACGGAATTATGTTATCTTGAGAAGGATGACAGACGGTATAGTGAGACCGTATTTGATGATTCCGGGTGGACGGACTTAAGGGGCGGACAGGTCTGGGGCGGCAGAGACCAGGTTATTTGGATCAGAGGAAAGATCAGGATACCAAAAGCTTTTAGGAAGAAAACACTGGATCTAAAGGTGGAGGCAGGGCCTGAGGAATCCATGGAAATAAAGGCAGAAGCTCTGCTCTGGATAAATGGAACGGAAGCCTGTGCTTTTGATCAATGGCATTCGAGGATGCGCCTGAGCGATGAGGAGGCAAGCGGAACAGAATTTAGTATTGCCCTGCGGGTATGGTCAGGGATGAACCAGCCAAAACAAATGCGGCATTTTCAGGGAATCTGGCTGGAAACAGTTCATAAAGATACGGAGAAGTATTATTATCTGGCGAAGATTCTGCTGGAAACCATTCAAGAAATGGATCAAGAGGATTATCGCAGAATTGCGCTGATTAAAAACCTGGATCAAAGTTTTAACTGTATTGATTACCGCAACCAGGGCAGTGAAGAATTTTATAACAGCATTAGAAGTGCCTATGGTTTTCTAAAGGAAAAATGGAAGGCGTGGAGCATGGATGGAAGCGGGAAACCGACTGTTTCAGTATGCGGCCATACCCATATTGATATGGCATGGTTATGGCGGCTCAGCCATACTGCTGATAAGGGAGCCAGGAGTTTTTCTACCGTGCTCCATTTGATGGACCGGTATCCGGAATATATATTTTCACAGAGTTCACCGTTGCTTTATGAAATGATTGGGAATAAATATCCCAGGCTATATGAAAGAATAAAAGAAAAGATTCGTGAAGGAAGATGGGAGATAACAGGCGGAATGTGGGTAGAGCCGGATACGAATATACCCGGAGGAGAATCTCTGGTGCGCCAGATTTTATACGGAAAGAAGTATATCAGAGAACAGTTTGGCAAAGATACAACGGTTTTATGGCTGCCGGATGTATTTGGATATTCCTGGGTGCTTCCCCAGATCTTAAGAAAAAGCGGGATTCGCCTGTTCTGGACGAACAAAATGAGTTGGAACCAATACAATAAGATTCCTTATGATACGTTTCTATGGAAGGGCATGGACGGATCTGAGATTCTGACCCAGCTGGGAACCTGTCCGGAAAAAAATGTAACCTGGGGAAGCACTTATAATGGTGTGATAGCTCCCTGGGAAGTAAAGGGGACTTGGGAAAAATACCAGCAGAAGGAAATAAATCAGGAGGTGCTTATGCCCTTTGGATGGGGTGACGGAGGAGGAGGCCCTACCAGGGAAATGCTGGAAGCCTACGAAGTAATGGAAGATCTTCCTGGCATCCCGAAAGTCAGTATGAAGCATATAGAAGAATTTGCAAAGGATTTGGAAGAACGTCTGCAGAATGAGAAAGTACCCGTCTGGGACGGCGAGCTTTATTTTGAATATCACAGAGGAACCTATACTTCTCAGGGATTTGTAAAGCGGGAAAACAGAAAAGCAGAGGTGCTGTATCACGATACAGAATTGTTTGCCTCCCTCAGAGATATTCTGGCTGAAACACAGAAATATCCTTCAAAAGCCCTTGAAAGAAACTGGAAACAAATCTGTACCAACCAGTTCCATGACATTATACCAGGTTCTGGTATAAGAGAAGTCTATGAGGATGCAGCAGAGTCCTATCGGACAATCCGGCAGGAGGGTGAAGAAATAAGAAACAGTGCGTTGGATGAAATTACAGGCGCCATAAGATCTCTTACCGGCGGTGTAACGGTATTTAATTCTCTGCCATGGGAGAGAAGCGGGTATTTAAGAATGGATGATGTTCCTTTAGACAGGGTATTGATGGATGGTGAAGAGATCGTGCAGGCACAATACTATCTGGAGGAAGGCAGAATTTCGGCAGAATATCTTCTGTATGAGGTCCCGTCCTGTGGTTATAAATTTTACCGGTGGGAGAAGGGAAAGCACCATATTCATCAGGAAACGGAGATGTGGGATGGCAAACTGGAAACACCGTACTACCGGATTCGATTTAATCAATATGGGCAGATCGCGGTTCTATATGATAAAGAATTCAAAAGGAACGTATTAAAAAGCGGAGGGCTTGGAAATGAGTTGTGTGTATTTGAAGACAAGCCCCATCAGTTTGACGCCTGGAATACAGAAATTTATGCGTATGAGAAATGTCATAGTATTATAGATTTAGAAGAGTCCGTAATTGAAGAAAGCGGACCAGTGAAGACAGTGCTGCGGTTTACCTATCGGTTTAACCGATCCAGAATCTGTCAAAGAGTTACTGTATACCAGCATAGCCGGGAAATACGTTTTGATACCCAGTGTGACTGGCATGAGAGACAGGCTTTATTGAAAACGGGATTCGAACTGGATATCCGCTCGAATAATGCAACTTATGACATTCAGTTTGGAAATCTGCAAAGGCCTACCCACTCCAATACTAGTTGGGACTATGCCCAGTTTGAAGTCTGTGCACATAAATGGGCAGATTTGTCAGAAGGGAACTATGGGGTGACACTGATAAATGACTGTAAATATGGCTGGGATATTAAAGACAGCAAAATGCGCCTGACTTTAATTAAAACATCCTCTTATCCGGATGAAAATGCAGATCAGGGCAAACATCTGTTTTCCTATGCTCTTCTGCCACATGGTTCATCATGGAAAGAAGCAGGAGCGGACCGCAAGGCTTATGAATTTAATTATCCGTTATATGCGCGCAGAAAAAGTAAAAATAAAGTTGGATATCTCCCGGAGAGTTTTTCATTTGCAGGGACAGACAGCAAAAATGTAGTAATGGAAACCGTAAAAAAAGCGGAAGACGGAAATGGCTGGATATTACGTGCTTACGAGTGTATGCAGTACCGGGGACAGGTGAAATTTACCTTAGGGAAAGTGCCAGTCAAAGTGGCTGAGTGCAATCTGATGGAAGAGGAGCTGGCATTGATTAAGACTGAAGGAAAAGGATTTTCCTGTGAGATGACCCCATATGAAATAAAAACATTTAAAATTATATTTGAAGAAGAGAAAAAAGGATAGATTTACGGATATCGGAACAGGAGGCAGATATGTTTACGATTATGAATGAAAGCATGCTTTCTACCAGTGAAAAAATTCGTGTAATGAAAGAATTTACGGATACTTACCGGAAGTATGAGGATGCGCCGGCTCCAATCAGGGAGGCCATGTGTCTGAAGGTACAGTTTCCAGCAGTGATGGGAAATATGACGGATGAGGATCTGTTTGGCGGAAGGCTGGGGGCTGTGCCCATTGGGTTTAATCCTCAGGAGGAATGTCAGCAGCTAGGGTACTATTTTGATGAATATCATTTTCAGAAAATAATGGATGAGGATATTTCGGCAGATCAGATAATGATAATGGAAGAGCTGCAAAGGTTCTGGGAAGACAACCATACTATTGGGAAAATAAAAAAAGCATACAATCGTGAGCTTAACAAAGCAATCCCGGATAAATTTTATCCCTATGATAGAGCAGCGGCATATACACTTTACCGTATTTCGGGAACCCAGCTAAATTATGGGTATCTGTTAGAGCATGGGATAGAAGAATTATGCTGTATGCTTGCTTATAAACGGAAAGGTTGTGATGAGAAGGATGCAGCATTCTATCAGGGCATGGAAATTGCGTTGGAAGCGTTAGCAGATACCTGTCTGTATTATCGGCAGATGGTACTGAAAATGCTGGAAGAACCAATAGAAGATAAACGTGCTGATCATCTGAAAGAACTGGCCGAGGCACTGCTTCATATCAGTAATGGAAAGCCGGAGAGCTTTCTGGAAGCCATTCAATTAGTGGTTTTGTACTGGCTTCAGTCAGGCAGCCTGAATCTGGGCAGAATGGATACGTATCTGGCATCCTATTACACAGCAGATGTGGACAGTGGCAGGATCACGGAAGAAAGGGCGCAGGAACTTCTGAATGGGATGTGGAAAGCGCTCTCTGTGCGGAACAAACCTTATGACACCCGGGTGGTGATCGGTGGAAAAGGAAGAGAAGATACAGAATCGGCAGACCGGTTCTGCGGGCTTGCAATTCAGGCTACGATGGAAAGAATGGATGTAGTTCCTCAACTGACATTGCGGTTTTCTCATGAAACACCGGAGTGGATTATGAAAAAAGCTTTTGACTGTATAGGTAAAGGTGCTACGTTTCCTATGCTCTATAGCGATGAAGTCAATATTCCCGCTGTACAGAAAGCATTTGGTGTCAGTCTCCGGACTGCACAGGACTACTGTCCTTATGGATGCGGGGAATATGTAATTGCCCACCAGAGCATCGGAACACCCAGCGGACTGATTAATTTGTTAAAGGTACTGGAAGTGACTTTAAATAATGGACATGACATCCATACAGGAGAACAGCTGGCGCCGGAATGGGGCGGTATAGAGGATTTTCATACTTTTGATGAACTGGTAGATGTTTATAAAAAGCAATGCGAGTATTTTCTGAAATACCTTGCCATACAGGAAGAAACAGAATATAAAATTGCGAACAGCCAATGTGCTTTTCTTTATTTCAGCCTGCTTTACGATGACTGTATGGAACGGGGGCGGGCATTGCTGGATGGAGGAGTGCGATATCTGGGAGGAACATTAGAAGCATACGGAAATATTAATACGGCTGACAGTCTAACAGCGATAAAACAGCTGGTTTACGAGGAAAAATCAATAGATCCAGGTATGCTGCTTAAGGCATTAAAGAGTAATTTTGCAGGTTATGAAGAAGTAAGGTGTAAATTGCTGGATGCCCCAAAATATGGAAACGATCACGATGAGGCGGATGCCATGGCGCAGATGGTACACGAACATATTTGTAGGGAAACCGCAAAAGCAGGGAAGAAGTATACGAATCTTCACAGTTATCTTACGGTTACGATTAACAATAATGCCAATACCGTTCTGGGCAAACATACTGCAGCATCCCCGGATGGTCGTCTGGCACATACGTTTATGGCAAATGCCAATAATCCTTTCAATGGAAATGATAAAAATGGACTTACAGCCATGCTGAATTCACTGGTTAAGCTGAATCCTACTATTCATGCGGGGTGTGTTCAGAATATCAAATTTTCAAAGCAAATGTTTTCTGAATATTGGGATAAAGTACGTGCCATGCTAACTGTTTATTTTCAGTCGGGAGGAAGCCAGGCTATGATTAGTGTAATTGGGCGAGAAGATTTGGAAAATGCCATGCAGCAGCCGGAGAGCTATAAAAACCTGCTGGTCAGGGTTGGCGGTTTCAGCGCCAGGTTTGTAGAATTACAGGAAGAGGAGCAGAGGGAGATAATTGCAAGAACACTATATTAAATCGGACATAAAAGGGTGCATTTTTGATATTCAGAGAGGCTGTCTTGATGATGGGCCTGGAATCAGAACGACTGTTTTTCTAAAAGGATGCAATCTCAGGTGCAGCTGGTGCCATAATCCGGAGTCTTTTATCCGGGAACCCCAGCTTGGATATGATTATTCCAAATGTATGGGATGCCGCAAATGTGACATGGTGTGTCTACAGAAGGTACATAGATTTAAAGGAAAGAAGCATGAGGTTGATTTTAAAAAATGTACATTGTGCGGAGCATGTCTGCGAGTATGTGAAACAGGGGCAGTTACACGGATTGGAGAATGGATGGACAGTGACGCAATCCTGGAAATAGCCGTAAGAGATAAGAAGTATTATGACAAAAGCGGCGGCGGTGTCACATTTTCCGGCGGGGAACCTGCTATCTGGAAGGACTTTTTACTTAGCCTATTGAAGGGCTGTAAGGAACGTGGGATTTCCACGGCAATTGAAACAAATGGTATCGGTGCAGGAGATTCTTTATTTGAGATCATGAAAGTTACGGATTTGTTTCTGCTGGATTTTAAACTTTCGGATTGTGATAAGCATATGAAATATACCGGCAGGGGAAATGAAGACGTTTACCGAACGTTAGAGCTGCTTAATGAAGCAAAAAAGGATGTTATTCTCAGATGTCCCATAATACCAGGTGTGAATGATGACGAAGTACATTTAAAGACGGTGCAAAAGCTCCTGAAAAAATTTGGCTGTATCTGTAAAGCAGAATTAATGCCATATCACAGTACGGGATCAGGAAAGTGGGCGAAAATAGGACTGCACTATTCTTTAAATAAATTAAAATCTATGGAAGCAGAAGAAAAAATAAAACTGGAGAGAACCTTATTTGTATCTGAAGGAAGTGGAATATGAATAAAATACTGGGTGTTGATATTGGAGGTACGAAATGTGCGGTTCTTGCCGGAGTAGCCGGTAAGGAGCAGATGAAAATCATAGCAAAAGAAACTTTTGAAACGAAATATTATCCGGGACCTGACTGTGCACTGGAGAAAATAGAAAAACTGATAGATAAAATTGCAGGTAATGAGATACAGGATTACAGCGGTATTGGCATCAGCTGCGGGGGACCGCTTGACACAAAAAAAGGATGTATCCTCTCCCCACCGAATCTGCCGGGATGGGATCATGTAGAGATTACAACGTTTCTGAAAAAAAGGTTTGGATTACCGGTGTATCTGCAAAACGATGCAAATGCCGGGGCATTGGCGGAATGGAAATTCGGCGCGGGTCAGGGGGTTTCAGACATGGTTTTTCTGACTTGTGGTACGGGGCTGGGAGCAGGATTGATTTTAAATGGAAAATTATATTCAGGAAGTAAGGATCTGGCAGGCGAGGTGGGACATGTGAGGCTGTCGGAATTCGGACCCGTGGGATTTGGAAAGAGCGGTGCGTTTGAAGGATTTGGCAGCGGCGGCGGTATTGCCCATTTGGCAGAATTAAAGGTAATGGAGCTTACCCAGAATGGAATAAAGCATCCGTTGACGGAGTTTGGGATTACGGCGAAAAATGTGTTTAACCTTGCTAAAGATGGAGATGAACTGTGCAGGGAAATTTGCAATACGGCAGGTGAATATCTGGGAAGAGGCATTGCTATTTTAATTGATATCTTAAACCCGCAGGCGGTCATAGGGGGAAGTATATTTGCGAGGAACTATGATTTGCTTATACCGGCTGTAACCAGAGCAGTGAAAAGAGAATGTCTCCCGGCATCGGCTGAAAACTGCAAAATCCTTCCGTCAAGGCTGGCAGAGTCAATTGGGGATATGGCGGCATTGACTACGGCATTAGGTTCAGGGGATGGAATGGGGCAGGATTAGATACAGAAGCAGGACCAGGTATAGAAACAGGATGAATTACTGATCAGGAGCAGTTACAGAATATGGAGGGGCAGAATGAAAGAAAAAACAAAAGATATATTTAATTGCCTTTATATGAATTTTCCTGCGTTAAAAGGATATGCAGGGGAAATTGAAACCGCTTTTTCTATTTTATCGGAAAGTTACCGACAGGGAAATAAGGTGCTTGTCTGCGGAAATGGCGGCAGTGCAGCCGATTCAGAACATATCGTTGGAGAACTCATGAAGGGATTCCGGCTGAAACGTCCGTTACCAGCCAAACTGAGAGAAAAAATGGAACGGGAATTTCAGGGAGAGGACCTGGCGGATTATTTACAGGAAGCACTCCCTGCAATTTCATTAACATCCCAATCCGCATTGATGACCGCTTTTAACAATGATGTATCTCCGGATACTGTTTTTGCCCAACAGGTACTGGGTTATGGTAAACGTGGTGATGTGCTCATTGGCATCACAACTTCCGGAAATTCACGGAATGTAATAAACGCTGTAAAAGTGGCAAAAGTGCTTGGCATGAATACAATTGGTGTTACGGGAGCAGGCGGAGGTATACTGGGAAATCTCTGTGATGTAACAATTGCGGTACCGGAAAGGGAAACATACAGGATCCAGGAACTGCATCTTCCCGTATACCATGCGCTATGTGCGGCAGTGGAAAATGAGAGATTTGGCTTATTGTAGCAGATAAAGTTAATAATAAGAAGATAATAATATGGAGGAATCATTATGAATGCGAGAGAAAAAGTAATGAGGGTTTTTGAAAGAAAAGAAGTGCCGGAAGGGGCAATGTGGACAGGTCATCCAAGTGATGATATTATTCCGCTGCTTGCAGATGCCTGGAAGATTCGTCCGGACAGGGAAGCTGTTTTTAACTATTTAAATGATGATATCCGTTGGATTGGAGGCGTAAACTGCTACCATGCTCCTGATGGAAAACCTGCCTTTGATTACTTTTGGAATATGGAGAGAGGGATTTCCTTAAGCTGTCCCGGATGTTTTGCAGAATGTGAGGAGATTAGTGAAATAGAAGCATATCCATGGCCGGATGTGAGCCATTTTGACTTTTCAGAGGTGATTGCCCAGATGGATCAACATCAGGATAAAATGATACTGGGTGGGATATGGAGCGGATTTTTCCAGGATTTATGTAATTTTTTCGGAATGGAAAACTATTTCGTGAAAATGTATACGGATCCGGAAGTTGTAGAGGCGGCTACGGAGCATATTGTAGATTACTATGTGGCAGCTAACGATAAAATGTTAAAAGAGACAGGACACCGCTCGGATGTGATGTTTATTGGAAATGACTTTGGGACCCAGAGAAATCTTATGATCTCACCGGAACTTTTTCGGAAATTTGTGATGCCATCTCTAAAGAGGCTGATTGATGTGGGTAAGAAGCATGGGAAAAAGGTCATGGTACATTCCTGCGGATCCATTTATCAAATCATACCGGATCTGATCGATGCCGGAGTAGACATTCTTCATCCTCTTCAGGCGCAGGCATATGGTATGAGTGCTATTGAATTACAGCAATACAAAAATGATCTCGCATTTGTGGGCGGAATTGATGCACAGTCTTTTTTTGTAAACGCATCTCCGCAGCAGATTAAGGATGAGGTACACCGTGTGAAAGACATTTTAGGTCCGGGTCTGGTAGTCTCCCCCAGCCATGAAGAGCTGTTGGGAAATGTTCCGCCTGAAAACATTCTGGCCATGGCAGAGGCAGCGAGGGAGTAGAGCTTGCTTAAAATTCATTTTATCCATCTGCATGTCCCGCTTTGCCGTATGTATGTGCCAAATTTGGTCAGTGCAGCCTGCTGCACCTCCTAAACTTGGCACGCATATCCCTACCACAAACTTTTTCTCACATCTTTATAATATTCAATTTTCAGACACCCTCAAGCGTGTGTTTAAAATTGTGGTAAACTTCGTTCCTTTTTTTCAGAAATGACAGTTTGTGTTGGAAGTCCATATAATGCACAGATTACTTTATTGTGACTGTGCAAAATTTCAGCATGCTATCTATAGTTTACGTCTATTTAACCTCATCATTTTTTAACGCGTTCTGATATTCCATAGGAGTCAATCCCGTATAACGTTTGAACGTTTTCGTAAAATAATAGGCATTATTAAAGCCTAGTCGAAATGAAATCTCATATATTAAGTATTTCCTTTCCTTAATAAGTTTACAGGCATATTCCATTTTACATTTATTGACATAATCAATAAAACTTTCTCCATATCTTTTTTTAAATATAGAGGACAGATAGGCGGGAGATATATTCACATAATCGGCAGCATCGGAAAGGCTGATACGTTCTTCAATATGATCTTCCACGTATTGTTTGGCGGAATCCACAAAACTGCACCGGTCAGCATTCGCCTGTTCAATTGCTGAAATTGTACATTTATTCAGATGTTCCAGCCAGTCTAAAATCTGGGATCGTGTATGCATATGTTCTATTTGATCCAGCATGTTTTCTGATTGGGAAAAATAAGTACTTAGTCTGGAATCAGGAATACTCTTATGGAATATTTCCGCCACTGTTGTATACAGTTCACTGCACAGCCAGATAGCACTGTTGCGTTCATGATTTATATTCTGAATACGGGAAGCTGCCTTATCCAGCAGGGACTTGCATCTTACTGCATTCTTTTCACGCAGAGCTTCCAGTAAATGTGAGGATATACCGGTAAGCCCCAGTGACATATAGGAAATGGGAGTAATATTGCTTCCCAGTAAAAAAGGCTGTTCGGTGTTGTAAAAATGGTCGACCATTGCAAAAAGCTGTGCGCGGCAATCAGCCATAGCCTGTAAGCCATGAAAGCATTCTGCTGCCATCATGCAAATGGATACCTGTGTAATATTAGCGGAAGAAGAGCATAGTTTTTGATAAAACTGTTCCATTAATTGTTTGAATGCCCTTGGTTCCCTGGGCGTGGAACAAAGTATTACAAGGCTGTCACTGGAATGATCCGGCTCAAATAAGGAGAAGGATGAAAAATGCTTTTGAGCCATTGCATTGACCAGGTCTTTTTCCCAGGTAAATAATTCACCATGGTCTTTTGTATGATCCTGTAAGCTATAATCCATGATCAGATAAATAGCAGTATAGGATTCCAAATCAAAAGGGTGGCCATTATCACTCAAAGGGGCATTGCTGAGCGCCTGAGGAGTAGGTCTTAAAAAAATCTCTTTCCATAATAGTTCTTGGATCACTTTACCCTGGTTTTTTATATAATCTGCATTGTTTAAAAGATTTCGGTTATCCCATTCCTTTTTCGCATTGGTCAGGGAATGTTCCAGCACATCCGGTTCCAACTGGCTTTTTACCAAATAGTCTACGGCACGATAATGGAGAGCATTCTTAACAAGGTCAAAGTCCTGCAGATTTGTTAACATTACAAATACAATAGAAGGATAATCCCTGGATATTAATTGAAGGAGATCAATACCGGACATTGCCGGCATATTAATATCACAAAAAACGATGTTCGGTTCTAACGCACGAATTTTATCAGAAGCTTCCTGTCCATTTCGGGCCGTATCTACGATCTTACAGTCGTTTGCTTCCCAGTTTAGCAGGGATTTAATTCCGGACAAAATAAGTGGTTCATCATCTACTAAGAGTACACTGTACATACAAATTCACCTTCTTTACATATTCTATAATTGGATTAATCTTCCAAAGGGATTTTAATCGTTACCCTTGTATAATGACCAGGTTCACTTTCGTAGTGAAGACCACATTCTTTTCCATAGATCAGCTGCAGCCGCTTGTTTACATTATAGATACCAATACTATTTAAGGAAGCCTTATTTTTAACCGGATTTGGTGTATCTAACAGAGTTTCCAGTTTGTCAGGAGGAATTCCCATTCCATCGTCTTCGATTTCGATATACAAGTAACCATCCTGGGTATGCCCTTTTAATAAAATCATACCGCAAATGCCTTTGGGTTCAATTCCATGAAATATGGCATTTTCGATTAACGGCTGCAGCGTAAATTTTAAAATCCGGTGATGGTATAAGTCTCGGGGAATCAGATCTTTCATCTCAAAAGCATCCATATAGCGGATTGCCTGTATCGAAATATAATCATTTAGCAGGGCTAGTTCTTCTTGTAAGGGGATGTGATCTTCGGTTCCTTTGGCAAGATTTTTTAATAAATTACTTAAGCTGCGGGTCATTTGCTGAATGCCGGTGTTCTTTTGAATGACTGCCATCCAATAAATAGAATCCAGAGTATTATATAAAAAGTGCGGATTAACCTGACTTTGCAGCAGGGCAATTTCAATATTTTTTTGCTGCTTGTACATTTCCTGGGTATTGCGCAAGAGATTTAAGAAGCTGCTGGACATTTCGTTTACCGTGTGTCCGATCGCGCCTATTTCATCATGGGGACGTTCGATTTCGGCATCAAACGAAAAATCACCCTGGGTTATTTTGCATAGCCGCTGATTCAGCCGCTGAATAGGCAGAGATAGAATGTAGGAGGAAAGGAACGCAAGCACTGCACCAACTAATAGTGCCATAAATAATACCAGGATAATAATATAAATTAAATGGCTCCGGTCATTTCCCATTACAGGAAATGGGGCACAGCTGTACAAAGTCATGCCGATATCAGGAAATTGATTACCGGAAAACTCATATGAAGCATCTCCGAAGTTATATATTCCATTTCCAATAGAGGAAAGAGAGATATCAGCAGGTAAAATATTCGGACGCTGTGACAGGGCTTTCCCTTCATCATCAATCAGAAACAGATTGTTTACCTGGGCATAGGGCGATAGCAGGTCGGAAAATAAGCTAAGGCCTATTTCGATATAAATATATCCGTATACGGACTGATTACTTTTTCCATAGACCGGGCAGAGCAAGGTGAGAGCGGTCCGGTTTTGCCTGGTTATGGAAGTATCCAGACTAATGGTATAAGGACTTAACTGATCTGGTTTTAAATAGCGTATGTCGGCTATTTTTGTATTAATCAACTCATTATAATCATTTGGGGAACCGAATTCACGGGCGCTGATAGATTGAACGATGGTACCGTCTGTGTTAAAGGCAATTAACTTGTCCACGTAGGCATAGGCGATAAAACTATCCAGATAGGCATTCAGCTGCTTTTGAGCATTAATGGAATATACTTTTGAATGACTGCTACCGGGGGAAGAAGCATTAAGAGCACGAATTACAGAAGTATCGTTGGCGCAGCGCATACCTAACTCGATGGAATTATCCAGATAGGAAGTGATCTGCTCAGAAACAGTATTTAAATAAATCTCATCAATATGACGAGACTTTTCATAGATCAGCTTATTAATATATTGGTATAGATACATTGTTCCCAAAAGACTTACCAGCATAACACATAAAACGGTAGATATAAAAATTTTGAATTGTATTTTATAAATTTTCATTCAGCCTCCGAAGAAACATATATTTATTTTTATAATTCGCATTATAACATAAAAGAATATCCGTTTCAATTCGTGAAAAAAATTCGAAAAATAGTATTAAATCGTAAAAAAGTAATAGATGAAAATAACAAAATGTAAAATAGTATTATAACGGAAAAATATGCTGAGTTTACTTTTTGTTATGCAAATTGATATAATAATGACAGAAAGAAAAGCCAACAAAAAAGTAAAAAATACAAAAAAGGAGAAGGTAAGTATGAAACGATTAGCAGCAATCATTATGGGGATTAGTATTTGCGGGTCATTATTAAGTGGATGCGGTGGGACAGGCGCTCCTAAGGAGACGAGCAGCAAGGCAGCGTCAGAAGGAACCACAACAGCATCAGAAAATTCAGGAGATACGTCAGGAGAAAGTTCAGGAGAAACCGCCGGGGATACGTCAGGGGAAAACGCAGGAGAAACGGGTGGTTCCGGTGAGGCGACAAGTATTAAGCTGGCAACATGGGATTATACCTCTAATGACAGTACTTCCAATGCAATTGCTGCATTTGAAGCAAAATATCCTGATATTAAGGTAGAGGTTATTGATATCCCGTCTACAGATTATAATACAAAATTAAATGTGATGTTAAATGGAGGAAGCGAATTAGATGCATACTTCATTAAAGATGCGCCTAATACGTATGACTTGTACAAAAAAGGCCAGATGCTAGATTTGACGGATAGAATTGCAAAAGATAATGTGGACATGACCGGATTTAACGGTACGGACCAGCCGTTTAATATTGAAGGAAAACAGTACGCGATGCCGGTTCGTACAGACTATTATGTATTGTATTACAATAAGGACTTATTTGATGCAGCAGGGGTTGCGTATCCGACAAATGATATGACCTGGGCAGAATTTGAAAAGACAGCCAGAGAAGTGGCTAGTGAGGATGTATACGGCGCTTATATCCATACATGGCAGACACAGGTACAGAATTTAGGTATTCAGGACGGAAAGCATGATACACTTGACTTCAGCACCGGATATGATTTCTTTAAACCTTATTATGAAATGGCTGTAGGTATGCAGGATGATGGAATTATACAGGACTTTGGTTCGCTGCAAAGTGCTAATATTCATTACTCCAGTGCTTTTCAGGCAGGTAATGTTGCAATGATGCCTATGGGAACCTGGTATGTGACTACCTTAACAGCTGCTATTAAAGCCGGAGATACAGAAGTAACCAATTGGGGAGTAGCGACAATGCCTCACCCGGAAAACGTAGAAGCAGGATATACCGTTGGAGCAAGTACACCACTGGTTATAAACCCTACATCCAAGAAGCAGGATGCTGCATGGAAATTTATTAATTTCTTAAGCAGTGATGAATGTGCTGGCGAATATGCGAAAGTCGGCGCTGTTCCGGCTCGGCTTAATGACAGCGTTTTAACGGAAATTGCTTCATTGGAAGGTATGCCGGAAGGGCTTGCAGAAGCATTCAAGGTGAAGAGCATTGCAGCAGACAGACCGATTGGGGAAAACGTTACGGAAGTGGATTCTGTGCTGACAGAGGTTCATGGTCTTATTATGTTAGGAGAGGTAAGTATTGAAGAAGGTTTGGCTGAAATGGCTGAACGGAGTGAAGAAATCCAGAAGTAAACGTTTAAGGTGGATAAATGATAATATTACGGAAAGGTATGTAAGTGCCCACCGTTGTTTTAAGGAGGAATTGAGGTTTGATTATTAAAAGAGAAAAGGATAAGAGCCGTAGAAAAATGTCTCTGGGAACACGGAATACCCTGGTTGGTATGTCATTTATTCTACCGAACTTTATTGGCTTTGCAGTTTTTGTATTAATCCCGGTAGTATTTTCATTTGTTCTCAGCTTTATGGAGTGGGACGGGTTTACAGAAATGAAGTTTGCAGGATTGGATAACTTTTTTGCTATTTTCGGTGACCGGGTGTTCAAAGCATCCTTAACACAGACTCTGCAATACAGCTTTTTTACCGTCATACTCAGTATGGCGGCTGCGTTAGGACTTGCTATTTTAGTAAATCAGAAATTAAAGGGGACTACATTTTTCAGGAGTGCCATATTTTTTCCTTATGTAGCTTCTGTTGTAGCGATCGGAGCAGTATGGAAAGCTATGTTTATGAAAGACGGCGGTCCTGTTAACGTAGCTCTGGAAGCAGTGGGATTTGCAGAACAATATCTTCCGGGTTGGTTTTCTTCTACGGACTGGGCTCTGACTGGAGTTATTATCGTCAGTATCTGGCGTAATATGGGTTATTTTATGATTATTTATCTGGCTGCTCTTCAGGGCATTCCTTCCTCCGTATATGAAGCGGCTAAGATTGACGGAGCATCTAAGTGGCAGATATTTAAAGGAATTACATTTCCAATGCTGACACCAAATCATTTTTTTGTATTTATGATGCTTACGATTAACAGCTTCAAGACATTTGACCTTATTTTTGTACTTACTGAGGGGGGACCGGGTACTGCGACTACCTTGCTTAGTACATATATTTACGACCAGTCTTTCTCTTATATGCGTTTTGGAATGGCAAGTGCTGCATCTATGATTCTATTTCTCATAGTGGGAACGATTACGGTAGTGATGTTCCGAATGGAGAAAAAGTTTTCTGATTATATGTAAAGGAGTAAGAGAAAATGGTAGAAAAGAGAAATCCGGTAGTGCGCACCTTGATATATGCAGGACTAAGTATCATTGTAGTGGTGACGCTGCTGCCGTTAATATGGATGATGTCTGCATCCCTCAAAACTTCTAATGAAGTATTTACCAGTCCGATACAATGGATTCCGGAGGTATTTCAATGGGGAAACTATATCAAAATATGGCAGAAAATAGATTTTGCCCTGTTTATCTTTAATAGTACAAAACTGACGGTAATTGTTACGATTATTCAGCTGGCAACCTGTGCCTTTGCAGCATATGGATTTACGAAGTGTAAATTCAAAGGACGGGATACATTATTTCTGTGTTATGTGGCAACCATTGCGATTCCGTGGCAGATTTTTATGCTTCCCCAGTATGTAATGCTGCAAAAAATGGGACTGGTAGATACCCATTTGGGATATATTCTGCTTCAAAGCTTTGCGGCATTTGGTGTATTCCTGTTAAAACAGTTTTTCCAGGGAATTCCAGATGAGCTCTTAGAGGCAGCACGTATTGATGGTCTGTCGGAGTATGGAACCTTTGGGCGAATTGTAGTTCCACTGGCTAAACCGGCAATGGCTACACTGACGATATTTACTTTTGTAACTGTGTGGAATGATTTTATGGGTCCCATGATTTATTTCAGCAGTGAAGCTAATAAAACCATACCACTTGGAATCCGGATGTTTGTAGGACAATATTCTACGGAATACCAGCTTATTATGGCGGCAAGCGTGGTCAGCCTGATTCCCATTGTAATATTGTATGTGTTCTGCCAGCGTTATTTCGTAGAAGGTATTGCTACAAGTGGATTAAAAGGGTAATCAGACAAAATAAAATAAAGATTGATAAGCAGGGTAAGGTTGAAAGAAAATTACAATGCAGAAAGGACGCCACGATGTGTTTCTTTCAACCTGTTTAATTGTGGCAGTATTGCAGGCTTGCCTGCAATATGCATTGGGAATAAATATGAGACGAGAGGAATGTCAATTACATAAATTTTTTAAACCCGCACCGTTGAAGGGTGGATTCTCCATGGAGGATTACTGGGTTTGGTGTGGAAGCGTAATAAAAGGCGAAGATGGAAATTACCATATGTTTGCTTCCAGGTGGAAAAAGACTTATCAATTTCATCCGGGCTGGGGGATAGACAGTGAGGTTGTCAGAGCTGTTTCCGGGACTCCTGAGGGTCCCTATATATTTGAGGAGGTAGTGTTACCTCCCAGAGCCGCAGGATACTGGGATGGACGTATTACACACAACCCGGTAATTCAAAAGCATGGTGATACCTACGTACTGTTCTACATGGGGTCTACATATCCATATCCGGATATACCCCAGGATGGAAGCCTGAATTTTGAAAGCTATCAGTGGATTTGCTCACGCAGCAATAAGCGGATTGGAATGGCAACGTCAAAGAGCATTTTCGGTCCATGGAAACGTTCTGACCGCCCTTTACTGGATGTCCGCCCGGGACACTTTGATGATTTCTTCACTTCTAATCCGGCACCTTGTATCAATCCGGATGGCAGCTGCCTGTTAGTATATAAGACCAGAAGCTGGAAGAAACCTCCTTATGGAGAATATAAATCAGGCAATGAGATGTATAGCGGAATGAAATTAGGGGCAGCATGGGCACCCCATTGGTCGGGACCTTATGAAAGAATCACGGATAAACCTTTATTTGAGGATGGCGGTGAAGTGGAAGATCCTTTTATCTGGAGAACGGACACGGGGTATGCCATGATTGCCAAAGACTTTAACGGCATCTATACAGGAAATATCGGAGACGGTGTATATGCAACCAGTGAAGACGGTGTCAAATGGAATGTCCGGTCAGGACCGTCATTCACCCGTGACATACTTTGGGATGATGGAAAAGTGCGTAAGATGGGCAATATGGACCGGCCATTTCTGCTCATAGATGAAAATGGAGAAGCAACACATTTGTTTGTAGCCACAAATGACGGAACGGATGTTGATTTTATTACCATGAATTGTGCATGGAATGCATGTATTCCATTAGCGTAGACAGTAGATGGAGGAAATAGATGACTGAGTATTTAAATAAATCATTGGATCGGGCATGTGCGCTATTGCATGAAAATCTGGACAACTTTAGAGATTGCTTCCGGCATTCCTGCAGTGAGAATAACTTTTATCCGTCTGTAAAGAATGTGGATTGGACTACCGGATTCTGTACCGGTGAGTATTGGCTGGCATATGAGCGGACAGGCAATGAGGATTTCAAAAGAGAAGCTTTAAAAGAGGTGGACAGCTTTTTAGACCGTATGGAAAGAAAAATTGATGTGGATCACCATGACCTGGGATTTCTTTATTCCCTTTCCTGCGTTGCCGGATACAAATTAACGGGTAGTGAAGCCGCTAAGAAGGCAGCGGTTCTGGCAGCGGACCAGCTCCTGACACGCTTTCAGGAAAAAGGACAGTTTATACAGGCATGGGGCACTATGGGAGTGGAAGAAAATTACCGTCTGATTATTGACTGTCTTTTAAATGTACCCCTTTTATATTGGGCATCGGATGTTACGGGAGATGAAAAGTACCGGGCGATTGCCCTGGCACATACTAGAACCAGTATGGCAAATCTGATACGCCCGGATTCTTCTACTTACCATACCTTCTTTTTTGACCCCAAAACGGGTGCTCCTGTACGGGGATGTACCTATCAGGGTTACCGGGACGGATCCGCGTGGGCAAGAGGACAGGCCTGGGGAATATATGGTATGGCACTGGGATATCGCTATACGAAAGATCAAACATGTATTGACCTGTTCTACAGGGTAACAGAATTTTTTATCAAACGTCTTCCTGATGATTTGATTCCCTATTGGGATTTGGAATTTATGGATGGCGAGGAGCCAAGGGATTCCTCAGCGGCCGCTATAGCAGCTTGCGGTATGCTGGAAATGGCAAAGTATCTGCCAAAAGAGGAAGCTCAAAGATATAGTGAATTTGCAGAGAAGATTGCGCAGTCACTGGCAGAAGACTATAGTGTCGGTGATGTGGGGGAATCCAACGGGTTACTGCTTCATGGTGTGTATGCGAAATCCACGCCTTATAACCCCATCCCGGAAAGTGCAGCAAGGGGTGTGGATGAATGTGTTATCTGGGGAGATTACTTCTATATGGAGCTGCTTACGAGATTGTCAAAGGATTGGGAGATTTACTGGTAGGGATAAAACCGGGCGCAGGACGCGCCCGGTTTTGCTTTGCCTTTATGATATTTAATTTTTAACACTGTTAGGTGAAAAAGCATTATAATAAAAGAGGAAGCGGCAGGAGAAAAAATCTTGTCCAATCAGTTCAAGAAAATAAATTTGAAAAGATATAAAATGAGAAAGAGGTATCGGAATGAAGCAGTGGGACATGGAAAAAGTAAATGCTGTACAAAGGATGCAGGATTATATACGGGATCATGTGGAAAGTGAAGAATTTTCTTTTGAAGAAATGTATTCCTGCGGAGGATATTCGAAAAGGCACGGAGACAGAATATTTAAGGAATTTATCGGAAAGACACCGAAAGAGTACGTCAGGGCAATCCGTCTGTCGGATAGTTCCCTGGAATTATTGAATAGCAGCCAGCGAATTCTGGATATTGCACTGAACTGCAGTTATCAATCCCATGAGGGATATGTAAAGGCATTTTGGGAGGCTTTCCATGTTACGCCCAGTTCGTACCGGAATTCACCGGATCCTATTCCATTGTTTGTTCAGTACCCGATCCGAAATTATTTTACGTTAATTAATCACAAGGAGGACAGAAGTATGTGTAAAGAAATGAAATTATGTATGATTACTGCAGTATCAAGACCAAAAAGAAAGATAATACTGATGCGTTCGGCAACAGCTGTGGATTACTTTTCTTTCTGCCAGGAAGCAGGGTGTGATTGGGAAGGTTTATTTAACAGCATTCCTGAGAAATATGATCTGGCGGCCATTTTGGAACTTCCGGCACATCTGGTGAAAGAAGGAACCTCTGCCGTAGCAGCAGGAGTGGAAGTGCCTTACGATTATGCAGGAGCTATTCCAAATGGATGCGATGTGGTTGAACTGGAACCTTGTGAAATGCTTTATTTTCAATCGGAACCATATGAAAAGGAAGAGGATTTCTGTGTAGCTATTGACAGTGTCCAATATGCCATTGAAAAGTATAATGCGAAAGCTTATGGATATCAATTGGATTCCACGCTGGCACCGAAGTTCAATTATGGAGCGAATACGGTCATGGGGGCGAAGCAGGCAGTTCCGGTTTGTAGGTTATAGGATTAGTTCAGCTATACTAGTGGATTGAGAGACAGGGCAGGTTAGTTCAAATATTAAGTAAAAAGAACGCAGGCAGAAGCGGAAAGGGAGAATAGCTCCTTTACTTGCATCTGACCTGCGTTTTTTGAAAATTCACTTTGGCATACTTCAATTAAGATGTGTTTTTTATTATATAATTTGTTTGTACTGCAAACCTAAGAATACTTTGATAAAGGTTTTCCTATAAGTGGTGCAAAAAATTAGATTAATTAGGAGGCATAGATTATGGCTAGTATGGTGAAGGTAAGAAAAGTATTTCCCGGTTTTATTTTTGTAATATTTATTTTTTTATTAGTTCAAGGATTATCGTTTAGAGGCAAAATGCCGGATGTTATGAAGAAATCCCTAGTCAAGAGTGAGCTTGTCGTATGGGACTCTTTTCAAAAAGAGGGTTTATCACAAACATTAAGTTATCGAAAAGAACACAGGATTACAGTTAGTAAAGTATTGAATGCGAAAGAGTACAACAACCCGTGTCTGTTGATAGGGTCAACGTATTCGAAATTACAAGTAAAGTTGGATGGGAAAGAAATATATCATTTTAGTTGCGGCACACATGAACTCCCTGTCACAAGGATGCTCTATTTGTTTGTAGACCTTCCAAAAGGATATAATGGTATGGAACTGGTAATGGAAATGCGTTCTAGTTACCCTATCTCGTATATGAGAGAACCAACCGTATTAATTGGTAACAGGACGGATATAGTGACAGCTCAGTTAAAAAAGGAACTGCCGCAATCTATAATTGGCATTTTGATTTTTCTTATGGGAAGTATATCAATTATAACATCTGCGATTCTAAATATTTTTTATTGTATACCGGTTAAGGAGGGAAATTATGTGGGAAAAGCATATATGTGTATCGGTGTATGGCTCCTAACAGAATGCAGGTTAATTTTGCAATTTCTCAATAATTATGTATTAATCTATTATATCAATTATTTCTGTTTCTATTTTGGCATTATTTATTTAATACAATATTTAGGATATGTGGAAAACAAAAAGTGGAGGAAAATTCTGAAAACAACAACAACTTTTTATAGGTATTTATTTTACATAGGAACCCTGGGAGAATTTACGCATAAATTTGGTTATCTGGACATGCAGATGGTCTGGTATCCAGCCGCCGCAATCGGTCTTGGAATGGCAGTATTAGCACATATAAGATCGAAAGATAGAGGAAGGCAGCTGATATCGGTCCTTTATTTTTTTACTTTTATTATAGATGGATTTTTTTTCTATCCAAAGGTATACCGTAGTTTTGGAATAGGAGTTGGATCAAGTTATATCACTATTTTTATATTATTATGTTTTATTTTAAATCGTTATTGCACTTTTTTTTCGGGAGCAGTCCGGGAGCAGGTTCAGAATCAGGCATTAAAAATACATTTAAAAACACAAGTTCGGCATTATGCTGGAATGATACAATCCTATAAAGACCTGACTGTTTTCCGGCACGATATGAAAAATAGAATGTTATCTATTTATACTATGGTGGAACAGGGGATGAATAAGGAATGCTTAAATTATATGGGAAAGTTAATAAATGAAATGAAACGTCCGAAAAAATATTTTGAAACAGGAAATCCTGTACTGGATGCGATTTTAACAGAAAAACAAATGGAATCAAAAAATAAAAATATTACTTTTAAAACTAAATTAGAAATACCCCGCCAGTTAAATATCAAAGATGATGATTGGATTTCTATTATGGGAAACCTGATAGATAATGCCATTGAAGCAACTGAAAAATTAAAATTATCTCCGAAAGAAATATCAATGATAATGGTATATCGCCATAGAATTTTATTTATCCAGATTGAAAATACGGTGGAATCTCCGTATGTTAATTTTAAGGTTACCTCTAAAAGGAATTCCATGCAGCATGGTTATGGTTTACTAAGCATCAGAAAAGCTTTGAAAAATTATCAAGGCAGTTTTGATATTTGTATCCATGAAGGCAGATGTCTGGCAGAAGTACATTTAGAGTGTGGAGAAAAAAATGTATAATTCCTTCTATATATTATATAGAGACGAATAATTTGATAAAACCCGACTGTTGAGTTCTGTGTTTACATCCTTACGGTACCGCCTCGATATAGGCAGAGCTTCTCCTGTAGAAAGATAAGCGGTACCTTCTTTTATATAATCCAGATAATCATAATTAATTAAACAACTCTGACTGAGTTTTAGAAAACCATGGGGAATAAATTCATTGCAAAGCTTCGAAATCGTACCTCTAAAACGATAAACCTGATCCTGGCAATGGATGGTTATCATTTTCTGGTAAACCTCAATAAATAAAATATGTGCAATATCGAGATGAACAAATGAATCAGAAGTACGAAAGGAATAAAAATGATCCCGCCGTTGTTTGTATTTTTCCAAAGCCTTGAAGAAGACAGTTTCAAAGTACTTTGGTTTTATTATATCTTTTAATAAATAATGAAATGGATGTACTTCAAAAGATTCGAACACATATTGTTTATAAGCACTAAGAAAAATAATTTCTGCAAAACATCCCATCTTACGAAGGGTTTTAGCGGTAGCAATGCCGTCTAAACCTGTCATTTGAATATCTAGAAACAGCACAGCTACCGCTTCCGGCCTTTCTGAAATATGAAATAATACCTGTTCACCACTGGTATATATTTCTATACAAATCTGTTCATTTATCTTTTTTTTTATGTTGTCAAACAACTTAATATATCTTTGTATAACAGTCAATTCATCATCGCAAAAAATCACTGTAATCATTATTTCACAAATCCTTCCCATCACCAATTAACCAATTAGGGCAAAAGAAATACCGCTTATACCATGATTTAACATATAAGAATTTATTTCATTATAATGACCCAGGAAAAGGCATAAAAAAACGAACTATTCATCGGAATTAAAAACCAATGACCCGTTCGCAAAATTACTGATTTCGTGATATTAAATATGATCTATACCATTTGTAATATCACTGTTTATGGTAATAATTTACCATATTTGTCAAATAATGTCAATATCTAAATAAAAATGTATTGATTAATGGACAAGTAGAAAAATATATGGACTTTATGGATCAAAAGCAAATATCAGATGAAAATTTTTAAGCCGTCAATAAGCCGTCAAATAGAAAGGGGACAGATAACGTGGCAAGACGTGGAGAGAATATATATAAACGAAAGGATGGAAGATGGGAAGGAAGATATGTTACCGGGAAAAAAGATAATGGAAAAACAGCATTTAGTTATGTATATGGAAAAACATATACGGAGGTTAAGAAAAGGTTAGAAATTTATAAAGGAAATCAGAATCTGGCAGGATTATTAAAAGATACGAAGCAGGTATTTGGAGATGGGAAGCTGCGGACCTGGCTGGAATACTGGCTGGAAGAAGAGATACGGCCTCATGTAAAGGAGTCTACGTATGTTGTATACCGAGGGCAGATAGAACGGCACATACTGCCTGCAATTGGAAATGAGCCGCTAGTCGGAGTGAACAGACAAAGTATGAAAAAACTGTATCAGAATATCTTAGATAAGAACATTTCATATGCAACTTCTCATAGTATTTGCAAACGTTTTATAGCAGCATTACAAAGTGCTTACGAGTCTAATTTAATTCATGAAGTACCGGCTATTCCATTTAAAAAGAAGAATGAAACTAAGAAAAAAGCTAAGTTTATGACGATACATGAACAAAAGACATTGGAAAAGAAACTGGATGAGACAAAAAAGAAAGATCTGGCAATTCTTCTATCACTTTATACTGGATTACGTGTAGGTGAATGCAGCGCATTGAAGTGGGAAGATTTTGACCAATTAGAAAAGGGGATGCGAATTACACACACAGTACAAAGAATTCATGATTATGGAAATACGAATAATAAGACAACTCTTTTGTATTCTAAACCCAAAACCCAGGCTTCTGTAAGGTTTATTCCATTGCCTGAATTTATGATTCGTTTATTATCTAATTTAAAAAAGAAACATGAAGGGACTGAAGCTAATTTTATGTTTGGAGTTAAAGAAAGGCCTATAGATCCAAGAGTACTGCAGTATCATATTGAAAAAATAACAAAATCCCTGAAAATAAAAGGTGTACATTTTCACACGTTACGACATACATTTGCCACCAGATTCATGGAAAGAGGGGGGGATATTTTAGCATTGAAGGAGTTGCTGGGTCATACTTCAGCAAAGCTTACTATGGATTGGTATGGACATTCTACAAATGAACATATTCAGCAGTCTATGAAGAAGATGAAGCGATTGGCAGCTTAAAACCAAAAATATAAGCCGTCATGAGCCGTCAGCCTTAAAATGGATGAAACCTATAATTTATAAGAAAACCAGGGCTATTTCGCGAAATCAGTAATTTCATGAAAATTACACGCGCCAATGGAATTAGTATTCCCATTATAATTTTTATTTAAGGTAGCATTATAACATATTTTAAATATGATGGAAAGGGTAGGAATTAAGTGGAAATACAGTGGTGGGTTACGCACGATGAGGAGGGAGCAGAAAAATGAATATGTTTACTTTCGAAGTAATAATGTCGTTTTGTGTTTTTTTTACTAGTGAGTGGTAATTTTATTTGAAATTCTATGTTAGTACACAGTAAATTGAGAAGAGGAAAAGATGGTTGAGGTAGGCGAATGGAAAAGAAGATGAATAATAAAAATGTTAGACGGATTTTGGCATATCTATTGGCGGTGTGTATTTGCATTGGCGGAATACCAATTGCTTATGCTCTCGGGGATGAGCATAGTGCAGAAAATAAAACTTTGCTTACATACAATGATTCAGGTACGGAGGTGGATGTATTTGAACCTTCTGAGGAGTTTAATGAGGCATGGTCAATAGGGCTTGAAAAGGCAGCTGAGCAGCTTGCTTCTGAGGGATATGAGAATTTAGAAGTTGCTAATGAAAAAGATGTAATGATATATGTCTCTAAAGGAGGTTCAGAAGATAGTGCTGGTTATATTAAAATAAATATTGATGAAACTCAGGAAGTCAAAGTTCCATATATGGAAAAATACGATGGAAATGGCGGCAATTATAATCTGTGGAGGTTATGTAAAGCTGTCAAAGTAGAACAGGATATGAAAAATGGTCAAATGGAAAAAGAACATGAGAGTACAGAACCGTTACAGGAAACGGAAGAGATTATAAAGAAAGAAAGCTTAGAATATTTTTGGGTGAGAACAGATAGTCTAATTGAAATAGACTCAACAAAAGAAGAAACTGGAAATACAGAGCATGTAGAAGATACAAAAAATACAGAAGACACAGAACATTTAGAAGATACAGAAATTATAGAAACAGAAGTGACTGAAAGATTAGAAACAGCAGCGACAGAAAACCAAGAGAATATTGATACAGAAAACATGCAAATGACAGAACTGCAGGATACAGATTTATTAGAAACGGAAAGTGTTGACAACGATAAATCTAAAGATAAAGATTCTTACAAAAAACAGATGGATGAAAGTCTATCAATTAGTGAAATAAACAATGGTACAATATCTGTCATAAGTTTTACAGATATGAAAAACACAATAGAAAAAGCAACCTCAGATATTGTGGTTAGTTTTGGTGAGTCTTTTGATGTTACAAGTACAATAACTATACCCACAGGAAGAAAAATTACAGTGACTGGCGGAGGGACGCTAAATCGTAGAAATACATATTTATACAATATCTTCAGAGTGAAAGGGAAAGGTACAGAACTTGTATTGGATAATATTATTCTGGAGGGTAATGATATTGTCTCAAGTGAAGCAGGTGTTTTAGCAGATTATGATGGTACGTTAGTTATGAATGATCCATCAGTGATTAGGAGGTTTAATCGTGGTGGTGATGCAGATGGAAATGCCGTAAGAATTGATCAGGGCGGAAGGTTCTTTATGCGAGGCGGAACGATCGAGGAATGCCGTTCTGGATGGGGAGCTGCGGTCAACGGAAGATTCAATTGCTATTTTGAAATGACTGGCGGACTCATTTGGCATAATATAAGTGATAATGAATCAGCAGTTGATATGTATGATGGCCTTGGAGGAAGTTTTGTCATAACAGGTGGTGAAATAAGAGATAATTATCTTCAAGCTGCAGCATGGAGTTCTGGCATTGTTCATTCACGAGATGCTACAACTTATATGGGACAAAAATATGCAGGTACTTTTTCAATTGAGGAAATTCATAGTATGTTGGATAATGGAACGTTAGATGGTGGAAAATTATTGCAGAATTATAGTTATGTTGGAGGATCTGCGAGAATCTATGATAATTTTGCAGGTACCAATATCGGTTATATGGATGTTACAAAAACGTGGAAAGACCATGCGGCAGTAGCTGAAAAATCAAAATTAAAAGATATGAGTTTATGCTATTTTGGAGGGGGTTATGAGGGGAAAATTATCTTTGGTTCTGTAAATAATGATGGATTATTAAGAACTATTGAATCATATCCTTATACCGGACGTACTGGTGGAACAATAAGCACAGTTGGTATAGGTCAGGATTTTAATAAATATAATTTTGGAAGAACAATAAGTAAAGATGGGAAACGAGATCTTAGAGGAAAAAATGCTGAAATAATGGTAAATTCTAATCTTATTACGCCAGGAATAAATATAGAAATTAATGCTGCAAGCGGTGATTATGATACTTGGATTGCCGCAGCAGACGGCTTTTTGTATTGGATTCCGGATGTCCCAGGCGGATTTTGGAATACAACGACAGTAAAATTAGTTGATCAAAAAGGTAATGTTATCCCATATACAGGAGGTGCGGCAATAACAACGACTACTACAGCAACGACAGCACCACCTGTAAGTAATAGTGCATATACAGTTAATGAAAATACAATTGCATATGAAAATGGTATATGGGAAGCTAATACAGTGAATGCAAAAACATTTTATGCACCAGATTTAGATACCAAAGGCTATAAGTTTTCAGGAAAATATAGTATTGATGGTGGAAACCAGACAAGTGGAAAATTGTTTAAAGTAAATGATTATAAAACAGCTCATGAATTAGTGTTTTATTACAATGCGGAATATTATGAAGTCCAATATGATGGCAATGGAGGCACAGCAGAAAAATCACAAGATTCGGTCAAAGTAGGGGAAAGTACAACACTTCCTAATGCATCTAGAGAGAATTTTGACTTTTTAGGTTGGTTTACCACATCAGAAAATGGTGAAAAAGTTGGTAATGCCGGAGATACATATATACCTGAGAATAATGTTACATTATATGCCCAGTGGGAGAAAAAGTTTAGTGTGATTTATGATCTGGATGCGGGTCAGGGTGGTATCCCCTTGCCGGTTTATTATAAAACAGGGGAGAATATAACAGTTTCGGATACAGCCGATATAATGCCTCCAAAAGATAAACTATTCGACTTTTGGGAAAGCAGTATTGCAGTAAAGGTAGATGGTACAGACACTACAAAACTATATCCTAATGATATATTTATCATGCCAGCTCAGAATATAACTTTGAAAGCAATATGGAAAGATGCTAAAAAGGATATTACATTTGACGGATTTGATGGTGGTAATGCCATGATTAAAATAAAGAATAGCGCCGGTATGACAAGCAGCAAAGCCTTACCAAAGGTTAAAATTAATGGTGTATACGCTTCAGCAGAGGAAATGAAGAAATTTAGCTATAGCTTTGAACGCTATGTAAGGACAGGTACAAGCGGTAATTATAGCTATGGCTGGTCAGGAACATTATTAAAGGAAGGGCAGGACGATGCGGAAATAAAAAAACTCCCGGTAAGTGTAATCAAGCCGGCTGGGGACAAAGCAGAGATCCAGGCAGAGGCAAAAGCAGGACAGGCGGGCATTGTAAGGGTTACGATTACTTACGATGGGAATGAAAAAAATCAGGCATCTTGTATTGTATTTGTCTCTGGAGATGTGGATATGAATGGAGCAGTCCGTGTGGCAGATTCCAGCATTATTACCGAATACCTTCTGGGAACTGGAACAACTCTGGATCTTTATGAATACATGGAAATTATGGCGGATATGAACAGTGAGGCATTAAGTGGAAACCGTATTACCATACAGGATCTTGAAATGCTAGAAGAAATTCTGAACAATTAGGAGGGGGAGAAACTGGCCATGATGAAAAAGAAGAAAAGATATATAGCATTGCTGATGTGTTTGGTTTTTATAAGTGCAGCTTTGTCTAATATCTGGGTAGCAGCACAGATAAAAGCCAGAGAGGCTCTGCCGGATAATGAGTTTGGTGCCAATTATACGGTGTTTGATACGGTGGCAGAACAGACAGGAGAAATGGGATTTTACAATGTCCAGACAACCGCACGGATATCGGTTAATGCGGCAGCCGTAAGCAAAATACAGGGTGGATCCGTAGAGTGGTCCTGGCCAGAGGAATGGGAAAAACCTATTTTGAGTGAGACTCCACCCCTTGGTGCAATTGAGGCAGGTGATGATGGAAACGGTTATATTCTACCAGAAGATGAGCAGTCCGGATATAAAAGTATCCGTCAGATGTTCCGTTGGTATATAGCGCCTGATGGGGGAGTTGTTACACCAGACGAAAATGGGATTGGCTCAAAGGAATTTAAGTTGGCATTCTCCAACATACAAGCATTGCCGGGAGAAATCCAAAAAATTCGCGTTCGGGATTATTATCGGGAAAATGTAGGTGAATCTTCGTTAACGGTCTGGAGTAAGGCACTTGATGATGAAGTAGTCAGTGTGCGAGAAAAAGTAATTGAAGGAAAGGTGCGTATGCCGGGAAGGACGATTGTTTACAAATCGGATGAAGAGGGTACGGTAAGTTTTACCCAACAGTATCAGACGGATGAAGAACTGGCAGGCAAAACCATACTGGATCTTGCGGCTACGGGAATTTCAGCGGGAGAGCATCCATTTTTGGGATGGAGCATAACTCCAAATAGTCAGAACGTAGATTTTAGCGCAGGAGAAGCATTAGATAAGAAAGATGCAGAAGGCGAATATGCCATTAAGAACTTGGTTTTATATCCGGTATGGCAAAGTGAAGAGCATATCGATGGGAATTGGATCGATTATAAGGTATATGATACGAAAGCAATGACTGATACAACGTTAGCAAAGGGTCAGTATAATGCTACGATGAAGGTAAGGCTGATAATGGATCCTGCAGTATTTTCAAAAATTTCAGGAGGAACACTGGAATGGTCCTGGCCGAAACGCCTGCCAAAGCCATCTTTAGAAAATGTGCCGGATATGGACAGTGGCAGTATTGTGGAACCTTACCAGAATGAAGAGGATATTCCTTTGGATTTAATGAGTTTCCGTTCTATATTTAAGTGGTATAAAGATGCGGACAAGGGAGCCATAAAGATCGGACATGATGGTCTTGGCTATAAAGAGTTTCAACTGGAGTTTTTCAACTTTAAGGCAGAACCAGGGGAAATTATCAAAAATATACGGTTAAGGGATGTAGACGACCGATATGGCTCAACTGTTACTGGAAGTTCGGTGGATGAAGAAGAAGTCTTTTCTGTCAGATGTCATCTGCTTCTTGGAAGTATAACTATACCAGGTAAAAAAATGCTGTATAAATTCGATGATTCGGAAGGTGCAGCACAATATCAGCAGATCTATTATACGGATGAAGAGGCAGAAAACGCTAAAATTCTGAATAATGATCCCACACAAAATACAAGCCAGCCTCTTACGATGCCTAATTTTACAGCACCGGAAGGTAAGGAATTTGGTGGATGGAGTACGGTTTCCGGAGCAGAGACGGCAGAGTACCAACCGGGAGATGCGATTAAAGATCTGACTAACCTGATACTTTATCCGGTATGGACAGCTAAAGACGGGTATACGGTGACTTATGACGGAAATGGCGGTACTCCGGAAAAAGCTAGTGATACCGTTTTAAAAGGAGATGCGGTTGCTTCTTTCCCAACAGCAGAACATCCGGAGCATTATATTTTCAAGGGATGGTTTACGGAAGCAGAAGGCGGCACCCAAGTAAAAGCACCTTATACTCCCACGGGAGATGTTACTTTATATGCACATTGGGAGATGACATATAAAGTGCTCTACAGTGCAGGAAACGGAAGCGGCAGCATAACGGATAGCAATAGCCCTTACCAGACAGATGCTTATGTCGTTGTTCTGGGTAAAGAAGGGCTGACATCTCCAGGAGCAGGCTGGATATTTGCAGGATGGGAAAGCAATGTACCAGTTTTAGTAGGCAGTGAGGAGAAACAGCAGTTAAACCCTAATGATACCTTTCGGATGCCTGCTCAGGATGTGACTTTGACAGCAAAATGGTCAAATACAATTTCAGACGTATGCCCGCTTGTTTTAGACATTGCCGCAGGAACATTAAAAAATGCAAAGAATGAGAATATTACAAGTGGTTTCACGGTTACAAGTAAGACAATTGTTATGACTAGCAATGCCTTTGTAAGCTGTAATACGGATCACATCCATGAGTTAGAGATAATAGGAAAAGCTGATAAAAGTGTGATTGTTGAAGGGTCAGAAGATAAAAAATTTAATATTACAGTAAAAGGTGTAAGCGCTAAGCAGTTGAATCTGGATAGCTATGGTATAGTGACGTTTGGAAGCAATGCTGGCGATATGGATAATCTTTTTACAAATATCAACGGTGAAGGACTTGTTATCAGCGAAAATATTACAAGTATAAAGATCAATGAAGGCTGTACGGTGAGTGCTGCAGCTGATAAGGGAAAAGAACCAATCCAGGGTATTACAGGAAAAGCTAAAAAACTGGATCTTACCTTGTATAGCAAAGTTTCTGAAAACTTAGACTTAAGTATTAAGGGATCCGCATTTACCATACCGGGGAATTATCAGATGATCTCTGTATTAGATAATATAGATGGTACATGGTTAAAAGATGATGTAGCTGTTACCGACCCGGTAACCGGAAAAGCTTTTGTCAGAGGACTTGCAGAAGGGGATCAGGATACTAAGTACCTGGATCCATCCTATAGTGCAAATAACCTTTATGGTAAAACATTCGGGCTGACAGGAACTAATACAGCGGATACAAGCGGAGTTTATGGCCGTTATCAGGCAGTCCGCGTTCCGGAAGCGGTTAATCAATTAAAAATAACCGTTCCTACAAGAATTATCTTTAATATTTATACCAGCGGTCTGAATGGAACAGAAAAAGGATTTATTGCGCCTCCTGCTGTTTTAAATAATGAAAGTGCTTCATTTGAAGATACCATTTTAATCGATGGACAGCAAAAGGATTATGGCAAGAAACAGCATGTGGCAAATGTGGGTTATAAAGGAATTCAGACACGTGCCACGTCCAGTTACTCATTAGTTGATTTTGCAACGGTAACTGCGGAACAGATGGCGAAGCCTTCTACTCATCCACTGGTAGCGCTGGAAGCATTGGCGAATGTGGATGGACAGCAAAGAATCTCATTAGATGATAGTGCGGGAACTGTGGATAAAGTCTGGTTCGGAGCACCATATGGTGAATCAAAGATTCAGCTGGCAGTTCCAAGTGCATATACAGATCCGCAGACAAAGCGCTATTATCAGGAGCCCAGTGATATTACAGACAATACTATTGTATTAAATGGATTTCATACTATGAAGCTTTCATTTTCATTTGGAAGCGGACAATAATAACGGATTAACAGCCAATGGCGTTAATTATATATAGTAGCCAAACTTAATTTAGGAGGAAGAAACATATGAAAAACAAGAAGAGATTTATCGCGTTAGGTTTAACAGTAGCAATGGCGGCGTCCATGTCAATTGGAGCATTTGCAGCCACACCGGATCAGGTTTTAAATCAAAGAACGGAGGGAGATAATACTCCCGCTAATGCAGAAGCAAGTGTGGATGTAGACGGTTGGCTGACTAAAGATGCTGTTATTGATTCTAGTGGTAGCTCTGTTAACCCTTCACTTCCTAGCTATACAGGATCTGCAAAACCTTTGGACAGCAACAGTACCACAACTGACTGGGGCGGCGATGGAACAGAAGATTCTGCTCAGCTTATTATAACTGCACCTACATACCTTTCTTTCCTGGTAGCAGGTAATGGTGCCGATGCTAATATTCAGCTTACTTCCAGTGATAAATCAGTAAAAGGTACGATTTTAAATCAGTCCTGTTATATCCAGTCTAGTAAAGTGCCGGTTCCTAAGACAGTTAGTGTAGCAGTAACAAAAGCAAATGCAACAGGAGACTTTAAAGTTGTAAGCGGCATCAATGCAGCAGAAGATTCAAATCAGGTTGCTGGTGTTTATCTGAACCTGAAGGGTGGAACGGCACAGGATTTAGGTGCTAATTTAAACAAGGCAGCATTAGGAACTTTAGCGGCAGGAACAAGAGCAGCAGGAGATGCTGTAAATCCATCTTCAACAGATTTATTTTTTGCTGACCAGAATGGAGCTGCAACAGGTGTTACAACTAAATTTGCAACAAGCTACGAGGATGGCAAAGAACTGAAAAGTAATTTCAAATTGAATATGGTTTATAGCTACAACAAATAATAACTGAATACATATGATGGCTGTCCGTTCATTAGAATGGACAGTTTAAAAAACAAAAAATACGTTGGCTACTTATTTTTTTAACTGGGGTTGAGAAATACTTGACCCCTTGAGAAACAGCTGAAAAGATGCAGCTGTTTCTCAAGGGGCCACGTTGAAAATTACAATACAAGGAGGACTTTATGGAAGAAAGGATAGGAAGAAAAGCGTGTAAAACTAATATCTTTTTGCTGCTGGGAATTTTGTTGTCGATTTCTCTGCTTTTAACGTTACCGTACAGAGCTTATGCGGCTGAAGCAGAGAGTAAAACAATTCAGCAGCAATCTCCCGGGAATAAAGAACCTGTGCAGGGAAATGGAAAGGTGGATGTTGATGGTACGGTAAAGGCAAAGAATGGAAGTACAGCTTCATCAGGTAAGTCTTCGTCATCTAAATCGTCAAAACCATCAACCACTCAGGTTGGAAATGGACTAAATGATAAGCTGACTCAGAATGCAAAAACCGGAGATTTAAACAGAAATCTGATATTTCTGGTTTTACTGATTGTATCAGTAATCATTTTAGCAGTGGTGATAAAACAGAGAACTGCAAGAAACAAACAATAGGCGGGGAGTTCCCAAATGCATATTGGAGAATATTTTTCGTCAGCCTATCAGGCTGACGATAATAATTTAAAGAGGTAGATCATGGATGAAAACAGAAGACTCTCCGCATTGGAGCAGCTGGAAAAAGAATTTGAATCTTCCAAGAGTGTAAAGGAAGAATTCGGTAAGCCCCCGGAAAGAGCGAAAAATAGGGGAGCGGGTAAGAAAAAAAGAAATATAGTGGGAAGAAAAAAGCAATTGTATATTTTGGCTGCCGTAATTCCTGCGTTGATTCTTGTAATAATAGGAGGAATATTTCTGGGAGTGAATAAAATGAACAGCAGTGATATCCGAAATAAATATCCATCTTTCATCACTAAAGAAGAAAAAGCAGACTGGAAAAATAAAAGTGTAGATAAAGGTCAGATTTATGTGTATGTGAATACCAGTTTAGATGTAAAAGCGGATGGAAAAACGGTTGCGCTGCGTTTAGCAAATCCACCTTATTGTGCATATCCCCTTAAAATTAAGTTGTCTATAGATGAGAAAAAAGAGGCTTATCTCTATCAGTCAGAGTTGATAAAACCTGGCGACAGCGTGGAAGATGCAGAACTCACCGGATTGCCAGCTGAAAAAGGAATCTATAATGCAACGATTTATTATACATTTTATGACGAAAAGGGGGAGACAGTGGTAGGGGAACACCAGGTGACAGCTACTATTGAAACCCATGAGCAGGCAGATAGATGACACAGTCATAGAAATTTAAAGGAGATTATAAAACAGATGAAACTAGATGAATTAAACAAGGCTTATGAAGAAGAACTGGAGGAACAAAAAAAAGAAACAACGGAAATGCATGAGCCTGAGCCAAAGTCAAAAGGAAAATGGGTTCTGCTGATTGCAGTTGTTCTGATACTTTCAACCACAGCGTTTGCGCTTTCATCAAAGTTTAAAAACAATACAGCAGATGAAGCCGAAACTGCAGGTATAGCTGCAGAGGGAGCTATTATGAATGGTTTGCCGGAAGGAATGAAGGAAGGGGAATTGGGAGATGCACTGCAGCAGAAAATAGATGAATCTATGTTTACAGTTAATGTAAATAGCCAGCCGATTTTTCAGAATGGAACTTCAAAGGGCAAGGTAGATATTGTAAACAGCCCGGGCAATAGTTTTCCGTGTACGGTAGCTTTAACTTTAGATGAGGATGGATCAGAGCTGTACCGCAGTGATGACCTCATTTATCCTGAGCAGTATATCCCCACAATTAAACTTACCAAAAACCTGCCAAAAGGTGCATATCCGGCTACACTCACCTATTATGTCTACGATGTGGACGGAAAAGAAGTGACCGGAACGATGAAAGCAGCAATGACCATAGTAATCCAGAATTAGGGTAATTATAGTGAAAAATCACATTGAGAAAAAGAAAAAATTAGCTGCAGAGTGGCTCTATTTCTTTCTTCAAATGGCAGCAGTGGGGCTTGTTATTTTTCTGATAAATTTAACAGTAGGCGGATTTGCGTTAGTTCATGGTGAGAGTATGGAGCCTACGCTGCAAAATAAAAATTTATTGATATACATAAAGTTGGGATATGAACCTAAAAGGGGAGATATTGTGATTTGTCATTCCGGAAAAGGAATGGAAGAGGAACTGGTAAAGCGTGTAATAGGGGTGCCCGGTGATGTGATTGATATAAATCCACTGACTGGTAATTTATATGTCAATGGAGAAGAATTAAAAGAGGATTATATTATGGATACCACGATTGTCACGGGTGATATTCACTATCCAGCCAAAGTTCCTAAGGGGCAGTATTTTTTATTGGGAGATAACCGAACGGTCTCTATGGACAGCAGATACAGTGAAATAGGGACGATTCCCAAGGAGAAAATTGACGGACATATTGTTGCACGGGTTTTTCCTTTTCATAAAATAAGTCTGATGAAATAAAAGGAGTACAGGAATGGAACTTTTTACACACAAGCAAAAAAAAGAAAAAATGAATGCAAAACAATCATTTAACTGGAAAGAATGGATAAAAGAAAATCGTGTGTATGTAATCGTACTTGCAGTCTCGGCTTTGTTCTGGGTCTTGATTTCTATATTTATGGGATATGCTCCTTTTGGTAATAATTCATTTCTGACAAATGATGCAATTCATCAGTATTATCCATTTATGGGCCAGTATAGAGAACGTCTCTTAGAAGGACAGTCTTTACAATATTCATTTGGCGGAGGTATGGGATTTAATTTCTTGAGCTTATGGTCTTACTATCTCTCATCTCCATTGAATTTGATCATACTTTTATTTCCAGCAGATGGCCTGGATTTTGCAATGAATTTTTTGATTGGTTTAAGACTGGTGCTGTGCAGCCTCAGTTTCGCATTTTATATTGGCAGCCGGGGAAATAAACATGATTTACGAATTTTACCATTTGCATGCGCTTATGGCATGTCCAGTTTTATGATTGGGTATTCTTTTAATATTATGTGGCTGGACAGTCTTGCACTGTTTCCTCTGATACTTACAGGTCTGGAGAAACTGCTGAAAAATGGTAAATGGAAGTTATATGCCGTTAGTTTGTCGCTTTCTTTATGGAGCAGTTTTTACATTACTTATATGATCTGCATCTTTTTAGTAATATGGTTTTTCTTTTATCAGTTTGAAAATATTAAATGCTTTTTTAAGCGTGGATTTTTGTTTGCTGGTTCTTCTGTTTTAGCGGCAGGAATGGCCTGCCTGGTTCTTATACCGGCATATATTGGAGTGTCTCAGACCTCCGTAAATGAACAGCTGCCACAAATAGAATTAATGACGACATTTTCTAATATTTTAGCTGGAAAAGAAGGGGGGATATTTGCCTTCTCTGATCCGGTTTCTGTTGTGAATAATGCTTCCTATAATGCAAATTTATACGCTGGAATTGCTATGTTAGGACTTGCTTTGCTTTATTTTTTAAAAAGGGGAATAAAGATAAGCAGCAAATTAAAAATGGCTGGGCTCATACTGCTGTTATTTTTAAGCACGAATGAAAAATGCCTTAACTTTATCTGGCATGGTTTTCATAATCAGGTCGGAATTCCGAACCGTTTTGTATTTTTATTAATTTTTGTAGTTCTGTTACTGGCATATGAAGCTTTTTGCAATTTAAAGAAGTATCCCCTGTGGCAGATCCTGCTGGCTGACATCTGCGTCATCGCTGGTCTATCTGCCCTGTATGTTCTGCAGCGTGAAAATATTTCAATTAAAATGTTCTGGTTTAGCGTGGCATTAGCAGCAGGATATATGATTATGCAGATCTGGTACGTAATAAAAGCAGAAGACCGGAAATTCGTAATGGGAATCATGATATCTGTTATATGCCTGGAGCTTTTGGCAAGTGCTGTAACGGGAAGTAAACTACAGGGCGGAATTACCGTCACTGACTTTTACAGGAGCCAGAATGATGTCTATGAAGCGAGAAAATTACTTGGTAAGGATCTTTACCGGCAGGAATTGTCAAATCCTACAGTAGAAAATGAGGGGATGGCGTATAACTTGTACGGCACTGGTTTATTTGGATCTATGGTAAACAGCACAATGGCAACATTTCTTGGGAATATTGGTTTTTCTTTCAGCAGTAATCATTTTGGATATGCCAGTGGAACGCCGGTTATTAATACACTTTTTGGTCTGAAAAATATACTGGTATTAAATGGTGATGCCAGTCGTCTGGATAACCGTTATGAACTTAGTACACAGACCGGAAATGTTGATGTATATGAAAATAAGCAGATACTGCCAATAGCATATATGTGTGAACCCGAGGTAAGGGACTGGAAATCTCTGAATGCCGATTATTTTTATAATCAGTCGCAGCTGCTGCATCTGATGACGGGCAAACAATATCAGGTGTTCATAGAGCAGGAGTTTCAGTTAAAAGAGCAGAATGATGTGGAGGTTCAGATTATTGATAACCAGCAGTTTGGATATCTATCTGCAGAAGGCAGCAGAAAGGATCATATCGTCTTTGAAGCAGTAGTAAAAGAGGATGAAGATCTGTATCTGCGTCTGGCAGCAGCTTATACATCCGGAGTCCAGATCTTTATAAATGATGAGTTAATTGCAGATAAGCAGCTGAGCAATCATTTCTATCATGTGGGAAATGTAAAAAAGGGAGATAAGGTAACTCTGAAGATAGGGATCCAGGAAGAGAGTGTGACATTTGGTAAGATCAGCCTTTCTATGTATGCATATCATCAGAAGGAGATGGACCGGGCATTTGAAGATTTGAACAGTGAATCGCTTCTGATTGAAGAAGGCAGGGATGGGTACGTCAGAGGAAAGGTACATGCAGAAAAAGATGGAGTTCTATTTACCACTATTCCTTATGAAAAAGGATGGAGAGCTTTTATAGACGGTGAAGAGGCTGAAATAATGCCGATTAATCAGTCTTTGATCGCATTGGATCTGGAAACAGGAGAACATGAAGTTATTTTTAAGTATACTTCGCCAGGTTTATATGCGGGCCTTGGGATCAGTTTACTCAGTCTGGCAGTTATGGTTCTGTTGTGCATCTGCAGCAGAAGAAGAGATGCAAAGGAAAATCGCGGCGGACAGATAACGGAAATGGAAAAGGGAAATGAAGATTAAAAAAAGACTTAAAAATCTAAATTTAAAATATTTGTTTCAAAAAAAGTCTTACCATCGGCTTATTAAGCAAGTTATAGCAGTGTGCCTTGTATGTATGCTGGCGAGTCAATGTGGAATTTGGTTTAACCGTAGTAAGATTACCTGGTTTAATGAAAAAGTCTCTAATGTGGTAACCGACGAGAACAGCAGATTGATTATTGCTACGAGTTCAGAGAATGGTAAATCAGGAGCGCTCAACTACGAAGGAGAGGTGGTACTCCCATTCGAATCTACGATATTTGATCCGTGGACCGGAGAATTAATCAAAGATGGGATGTATCACGAAGGAAACTTATTCTGGGTGATCTCCGACCGTAAGGTGGGAATTGTAAATGATAAAAATGAGACTGTAATTCCACAAGAATACGGGTTTTTACAAAAAACACAGGAGAACCAGTTTATTGCAGGAACCGGTGAACTTTCCAATGCGGGGGCAGGCGGAGGATATTATGCTTATAAAAAATATGGAGTAATAACGGAAAAAGGTGAAACGCTGATCCCGTTAGAATATGACAGCTTGACAATGAGTGATGACGGCGGATATATCGGAGTAATCCATGAAGATACCAGAACCGTTACCAGATATTTCTTTGATAGTGGGAACTTAGATAAAGAAAAGATACAGGAACGGGAAACGGAACCTGAGACAGAAGATATACTTCAGGAAAGCGAACTTCAGGAAAACAGCACAGAGGAAGGTGAGACGGAAGAACAGAGCGGAACAGAGGGCAGACAGACGGAAGAACAGAGTGGGACAGAGGGCAGTTCGGAAACTACAGATAGTGCCGGAAATAATAACGCAGAAGGAACTGGCGGAACTGGAAATGGAGTAACGGAATCCGGAAATGAAGCGGAAGATAATGGTGAATCCGAGAATAGGGACACTACAGATACAGATGCTGCTGAGGCAGGCAATATGGATATTCAAAACTATGAAGGAGTAGCAGGAAATTATGACGGTGTTAACCGGTATGTTGACGGAGGGGACAGAAGGCTGAGAATTTTTAAGGGAACCTGTACACTGGAGGACAGAAATGAAAATATTATTTTAACCTTCGAGGGTCCCAGAACAGAGAATGTAGATATGCCGGTTTTTGCCCAAGATAATAAGCTGCTGATCGATACAAAAGATACTTTTTACCGTGTATATAATGCTGGTGATGGCACGCTATTATGTGATGTTGGGGCGGAAACGGATTGTATGATTACATCGGAACTGATTACTTATGATGACGGTAAGGATTATGTTGTAAAGAATTATCAGAATCGTGAGTTGTTCCGAATTGGAAAAGGAGAACAGGATCGGTTTTTTAATTCAACAAATGAAAAGTCCCGGTTTATTTTTCAAAACAGTTATTTTGTATATCAGGGTGACAAGGGCAGAACGCTGGTAACCAACAGTGGTGTTGTGGTTGCCGAGTATCTGGACAGTATTTTATACAATGATGAGAATAACACAAAAGAAAAAGAGACAGAAAGGGTATTTATCTGCGAAAGAAATGGAAAATACGGAGCTTTTACGGCAGGTGGAGATAAAATACTGGATTTTGTATATGACGATATTGAATTTTTTAATGGACATGTAGATGCATTGCGCATAACAGAAAAAAAAGGTCTGGTTGGAGCTGCGAATTACCAGGGTCAGGAGATTATACCGATTGAATATGACAATGTGGGTTATGGAAAGACAATTTATGCAGCAGACAGCAGGAACAGCAAGAGTTATACCATACTTTCCGACGGGGGTCAGGAGAATTGGTATTTTGGACAAAAAGGGAATGATATTTATTATCTGGACAATGAAGGAAACCAGCTGCAGAAGGTACGGTATGTAATGGAGGAAGAGAAGGGAAATGATCTGTCAGACTATGTACTGATACATAATATTCCCGAAAATCCGGTATCTTATCGAATTACCGGGAACCAGACAGTAATGGATAACACTTATTCCATGGGTCTGGCTTTTAGCAGAAGCAAAATTGTGACAAAGATAGAACAGTCGGATATTACATTTCTGCTGGTAGATAATCTAAGTGAAAAGCTTGGTATTTACAAATACAATTATGGAACGATTACGCTGACCGGATACCAGCATCTGTTCTGGCAGATCTGGCATGCATCAAGCAGACTGGCACTTGTTTTACTTTTACTAATGTTGTTTACGGGTATCTGTTACACAGAAATAGCGGATAGTTTTTATTTTTGGAGAAAGAAAACAGCCCAGAGGTTAAAACAGAAGAGGGGCAGAAAAGATGGCACGCAGAAAGCAGGAACTGGAAGAAGAATTAAAAAGCTTTGAATTAAAAAACAGGCCGGAAATTGAGGAGAAAAAAGGCATCTCCAATAAAATTTTCAATCTGCTCATCCTCGTTTTAATTTTTATAATGATATATTCTTTTTTTCAATTATATCAGACGAATGCTGATTATTCAGATGGGAAAGAGGAGTATCAAAAGCTTGAGGAAGAAGTTGTAGAACAGATCCCGGAACAGATGAAAACCATTGAGAAAGAAAATAAAGACGGCATACGAAAAAATGCAGGTGAAACGCCGGCGAAAGAAAATAAATTAACAGCGCCTATAAGCGTGGATTTTAAAACCCTGAAGCAAAAGAACTCCCAGATACTGGCATGGATTTATATTGAAGCATTGGATATCAGCTATCCGGTGGTACAAGGAAAAGATAATGACTATTACCTGCACAGAACGATAGAAGGAAACTACAATTTTGCTGGTTCCATATTTATGGATTGGGAGAATTCAAGCGATTTTAAAGATTGCAATACGGTTATATACGGACATAACATGGCGGATGGCAGTATGTTCGGGAAATTAAAAAAAATGACGTTAGAAGGAGCATATGACAGAAATCCTTATGTATGGATATTGACGGAAGATAATAATTACCGATATGAAATATTTTCAGCACAGGTAGTAACTGTGGCAAACGAATGTTATACCCTGTTTGCACAGCCCGATGATAATTATCTGTCATTTTTAGAACGGATGAGTCTAAATTCGGGTATTCAGACAGAGAAAAAGGACTTTAATATTGACAACAGAGTGCTCACGCTTTCAACCTGTACGGGGGATGGAACAAACCAGGACCGCTATGTTGTTCAGGCTGTCCGATAGATTGGGCAGAAATAAAACAGTAAAGAGAGGATAAGGAAGATGAATAAAGTGACGTTTTCAGAAGAACGCAGAGGTTATAACAAAGAGGAAGTAGAGAAGTATATTGCAATCCTGCAAAAGGGAGTTGCGGACATTGATGAAGAGTTAAAGGAAAAAGAAGAAGAATGTGAAGGTATTTATAATAGATTAGAGGAGGCAAACACTAAGATAAAGGCTTTAAATAAGCAAGTGGTGGATAGTCAATTGGAAGTAGGGAATTTCAATAATCTCTTAGAAGACCAGCGAAGAGAAAAAGAATTACTGAAAAAACAGTTAAAAGCAGACAATGAAACACGAAAAGAATTGGAAGATCTTAAAAAACAATACCAGAGTTTACAACGTGAAAAGGAAATGCTGACAGAAAGAATAACGGAATTGACGAAAGAAAGTGAAAACTGGAATAAAGCCGTGGAGGATATAGCGGTGAGCAGCAGAAAGCCGGATGTCTCAGAGGAAATGAATACTTTGATGGAGGAAAACGTTCAATTGAAGGATGCTGTGGAAAAACTGGTAAAAGAAAAAGAAGCCTGGGAAAAATCGGTATGGGAAGATGCGGTAAGGGAAAAAGAAGAGTCGGAAGTGAAAAGTAGTAATGAAGAGATTCTGGATATGGAACGGTTTTCCAGTATATTTGATAATGCGAAGAAGGAAGCAGATGAATATCTCACCGCTGTAAAAAAACAGATAGATGAGAAGGAAAAAGAGGCAGACAGAAAAATTGCTGACTTGATTGAGAAAGCCCGTAAAGATGCTGAAACAATACGTTCAGAAGCAGAAAAGATCAAAGAAGATGCCAAGCAGGAAGGAATTGATTATGTTGCAAAAATTCGGTCAGATGAAGCAGAAATTTTAGAGGATGCCCGATTTGAAGCAGAGAGCATGAAGCGGGAAGCAAAGGTAAAACTGGATCTGACAATCAGAAAAGAAGAAAGAATTATGCAGAGGGCAAATGAAAGAGCCAGTAAAGTAATTCAGGCAGTAAGTGAGGATTATAACAGATATCGCATGATGCAGCAAAATGCAATCAAGAGTTACCAGGATCTGTTTAACTACATAGGGAATACGGTAAATATTCAGGAATTGAGTGATCTGTCACAGTTAGATCTGGACGACGAAAAAGAAGCGCAATAAGACGGTGATCCGGAGAGGAGAATGGTAAATGCATTATAAAAAGGCTGCTGCAGTATTATTGACGGTTGTTATATTAATGCCAATTCCGGTACATGGGGTAAATGCTGCTTCACTTCCTGAAGTTTATGCCGGGAACCTGACGGGAGATTCCGGGGCAGGAGCAGAGTTACTGTCAGCGGGGGGGAAGGAAACCCAGCCTGAACAGCAGCCAAGGATGAGAGCAGGAAACCAGCCTGGAATGGATGGCGGGGGTGATTCTGGAACAGAGTCTGGAAGCAAGCCAGAGACGGAGCCCGGAAGCGAATCTGGGACTGATGCTGGGAGTGAGCCAGGAACGGATGCTGGAAGCGAGCCAGGAACGGATACTGGAAGCAAGCCGGAGACAGAGCCGGGAAGTAAGCCGGAGACGGAGCCGGGAAGCAAGCCGGAGACAGAGCCGGGAAGCGAGCCAGAAAAGGAGCCAGGGAGTGAGCCAGAAAAGGAGCCAGGGAGTGAGCCAGGAACAGAAGCGGAAAGCCGTCCAGGAACAGATACAGGCAGCGAACCCGGAACAGAGCCAGGAAGCCATCCCGGAACAGAGCCGGAAAGCCTACCAGGAACAGAGCCGGAAAGCCTACCAGGAACAGATACTGAAATTCCGTCGGAAACAGATACAGACACCAATATAACAAAGAAACCCGGCTCCGAAGCAGAGGGAGACATTAAGAAAGATCAAGCGGAAACCGCTGAAACCCAGAGGCAGTTTCAATCAAACCAACAGTTGCTGGCAAACCAGCAGATCGTCCGTTTGCCCCAGATAGAAGACGACTTTCGTTTCGTAACAGTGAAGAAGAAAGCCGCTATGGCAAGCGAAGAAGTGGTACCGGTCTATGAAGAAATGAAGGAAGATTCACGAAAAGCCGGGAGAATGAATATGGATGATATCTGCTATATCCTGAAAGAGGAAGGGGAATGGACATACATTGAATCCGGAGTTGTAAGAGGGTTTGTAAAGAGCGGGATGATTCAGACCGGTGAGGATGTCGAGGCACTAATCAAGCAAAGAGAAAGCAGTTTTGTGAAATACGAACTGAGCCTGGATCGATTAATGGACAGTAATACATCCTACTCGGTGGACTTACAGACCGAAAAGCAGACAGATAAGAAAAAGGATAAACCCAAAATAATTTCGAATCCGAAAAAACCGGATAATGGATCTGAAATAAGCGGTCAGGTATCGTATACGCTCTTGCTGGAAGAGTTATCAGAGGATAAGCAAAGGGAAACGGTGCAGAGTGAATCCATAGCTGAGCCGGATGAAGAGATGCAAAAGTCCGGGGAAGACAGACAAACCAAGTCAGAATATACAGAAACAGAAGCGCAGGGTGAGGATAGTTATCAAGGTGACTTGCACCAAATATCGAAGGAAGTAAGCGGGGCATTGACTTATGCAAAAGCCCTCATTGATCCGCTGGAGAATAAGGCGCTTGCATTTACAAGAACTACTACCCGCAGGACATTGGCAGACAAGGTCTATGTGATAGCACAGAAAAATACTGCTGTAATGGAATCCACAGATGCCGGTGCAGAAACGGTAGGAAAATTAAAGAAGGATACCTTGTGTTACTTACTGGCTAATGATAATGCTGACTGGCTGTTTGTAGAATCCGGTGATGTAAGAGGATTTGTAAGAAGTGATGAAATGATTCTGGGAGATGAAGCGAGGGAGATTGTGGAAAAAGAGGGAGAGGAGCATCTTCTGTCAGCTGAGATGACGAAAAAGCCTGAGGAAAATAAAAGCCTTTACTATACGTTTACGTCAGTCAAAGAAGGATCTGTTTCCGGCCCTATACGAACGTCTATGGTTGATTTCGCACTGCAGTTTGTTGGGAATCCTTATGTATGGGGAGGAACGAGCCTGACAAATGGAGCGGACTGCTCCGGATTTGTACAGACCATTTACAGTACATATGGGTACTCCATTCCAAGAGTTGCAGAAGACCAGGCACAATATGGCACGAAGATACCAGTGGAAGATGCTTTGCCCGGAGATCTTATCTTCTATGCGAAAGATGGCTATATCTATCATGTCGTTATGTATATCGGAAATGGACAGACGGTACAGGCAGCCAATTCCGATATTGGAATTATTACAGCAGAAGTAAGCAGGGGGGAATCTGTCTGGGCTACTAGAATTATATCGGATACTGATAATGAACAGATTGAGAAAGTAAACCAAAAAGCAGGTATTTCTTATGATTCTGCTTATACTGCAGCAGCCAGGGTGGATTTTGGTGAACTGTTAGGCAACTTCAAATTGACTGCTTACTGTAACTGCGCAATCTGCTGCGGACAGTGGGCCGACGGAGCTACAGCCAGCGGCACTGCAGCAACCCAGGGCAGGACGGTGGCGATGGCAGGTCTGCCTTTTGGAACACGGTTGATCATAGGCGGGAAAATTTATGTGGTGGAAGACCGGGGAACACCTTACGGCCATGTGGATATTTATTTGAATTCACACGAAGAAGCACTTCAGTTTGGGCTTCAATATGGAGATGTATACCTTGCAAAGTAGCGGAATATAGAGGTGGAGGCGTAATTATGGAAAAGATGAAAGAGCTGTGTTCCTTTGTTATTCCTTGCTATAACGAAGAAGAAGCCATTCCCATTTACTATGATGAGATGGAAAAAATGCTAAAAAATATGCCGGAGAACCTTTGCTTTGAATTTATTTTTGTGGATGACGGAAGCAGTGACCGAACTCTGTCTGTTATACGTGAACTGCATCAGAAAGACGATAGAGTTCGCTATATCTCATTTTCCAGGAACTTCGGGAAAGAGGCAGGCATTTATTCAGGACTTATGAAAGCAAAAGGAGCATTTGTTACGGTGATGGATGTAGATCTGCAGGATCCGCCTGATCTAATTCCACAGATGTATGAGGCTGTTGTAACAGGTGGCTATGATTGTGTGGCGACCAGACGCTGCAGCCGTGAAGGCGAACCAAAGCTGAGGTCATTCTTCGCAAGACGGTTTTATAAACTGATGAACAGCATTTCTAAAACGGGTATTGTAGACGGTGCAAGAGATTTCAGATTTATGAAGCGCCAGGTAGTGGATGCAATACTGCAGATGAATGAATACAACCGTTTTAGTAAGGGTATTTTTGAATGGGTGGGTTTTAAGACGAAGTATATCGCATACGAAAACAGAGAGCGTTCAGCAGGAAATACAAAATGGTCATTTTTAAAACTGTTTGGATATTCCATAGAAGGAATTATTGCATTTTCCACCACGCCTCTGGCATTGGCTTCTGTTGGAGGGATTGCATTATGCGGTATTTCATTTTTATTAATCTTGCTGCTGATCGTACGGTTTTTACTGTTTGGTGATCCGGTAGCAGGTTGGCCATCCCTGGCAGGTATCGTAATATTTCTGGGAGGACTGCAGCTTTGTGCTACTGGAATTATAGGAATGTATCTGTCTAAAACTTATTTAGAGTGTAAGGGGAGACCGGTTTTTATTGTAAAAGAAGAGGGATGACGGATAAGAGAATGGCAAAGAGTGAGAAACGATAGAAAATTTGAAAAGAGAGAAGAGGGAATGATATGAAGAGATTGCAGACAATAAAAAATTTAAAAAGACATGTTATCGCCTTTAGCACAATGGTTATTTTGGGCGTGTTTATGCTGGGAATGACTGCGATGGCGGCAGGAACCAGACAGGTAAGCCTGTCATCAGGGAAGACTTACATTGGAAATGAAGCAGATTATAATACTTCAGTTTATCACAAAATCACGATTCCCAGAAATGGTTATATAAAAGTGACCGGATGGGGACGTTCTGCATACAGTGTGAACCGGTATAGTATGGGGGTTCTGTTGTGTAATTCAAAAAAGAAACCAATGGAGGACTATAAGACCTACCTCTCCAGTTATTCCAAGCCAGGATTCACAGGCTATTATGGAGTCAGGAAGGGGACCTATTATCTCAAGGTGGAAGGGGAGAAACTTTATAATCTCTCGTATTCTTTTTCTTCCGTAAAAGAGAAAAGCGGTTCAAGCCAGAGAAAAGCAGTTGCAATTAAGAGGAATAAAACCGTAAACGGAGTTTTGCCAGCCGGAGAAAACGGTTCAAAGACAGACTGGTATAAGATCAATCTGAAAAACAAACAAAAGATAACATTATGGTATGGCGCAAAAGCAAACGATTATATTAACTTCAGGATTGCGGCAGCAGATAAAAATGTATTTATTACAGGGAGCAGCGCTATCGTGAAGTCAGGTACGAATAAGTATGTTACAAGAGATAAATTTCCTAAAGGTACCTACTATATTAAAGTAACAAGATCCAGCAACTTAAAATCAACTTCCGGAGCCTACAGCATCAAATGGAAATAGTGCTGAAAACCGTGAAAGAGAGGGAATGATATGAGAAAGTATATTGCAGAATTTATTGGGACTTTTGTATTAGTATTATTTGCCTGTGGTGTCGCAGCAGTAACGGGATGCAACGGTGAAGCCAATGCGTCTTATCTCCTCACTGCGCTGGCATTCGGCGGTGTCATTATAGCCATGGCATATTCTATTGGAAGTATATCGGGATGTCATATTAATCCGGCGGTATCCTTGGGTATGCTGCTGACAAAAAGAATGGAATTAAAAGATTTTGCCGGTTATGCAGTAGCTCAGGTATTGGGTGCCATAGCTGGAGCCGCACTGCTGCGGTTGTTAATTGGTACGGATATGGGCTTGGGGGCAAATGGGTTTTACCAGGGAAGTGTATGGAAATCAATTATTATTGAGATAGTATTATCTGCGGTATTTATTGTTACAATTCTTGCAGTTACCAGCAAAAAGGAAAACAGCAGTGTTTCCGGTCTGGTAATCGGGGGAACGCTGACACTGGTTCATTTGTTTGGTATTTATTTTACGGGTACTTCTGTAAATCCTGCCCGTTCTCTTGGACCGGCGTTGCTTCTGGGGGGAAATGCATTGATGGAAGTATGGGTATTTATAGTTGCACCGTTGTTGGGCGGGGTGGCTGCAGCCGTAATCTGGAAAGGTTTGTTTGACACAAAGACACCGTAGTTCTAATGAAGAAGAGATTCAGGCGAAGAAGTCTAAGCGAAGAGTTCTGAGCAAAACGGTTAAAGCGAAAACGTACAAAGGGGAGAAAATATGCAGAAGGTAGTGATTATTGGAGCCGGTCCGGCAGGCTTGACGGCAGCGTATGAATTATTAGAGGATCCATTAAAATATGAGGTTGTTATTTTAGAGGAAACGCCGGATATTGGCGGTATCTCCATGACTGAGAAATATAACGGGAAACGTATGGATATAGGAGGTCACCGTTTTTTTTCCAAAGACAAAAGAATTATGCAATGGTGGGAAAATATAATGCCCATTCAGGGGAAACCATCTTATGATGATTTGGTTTTGGGACGGGTAAAACAGATGTCAAAGGGAGGCCCCGATCCGGAAAAAGATGACAGGGTTATGCTTTTAAGACAAAGAGTTTCCCGGATATATTACCATGAAAAATTTTTTGACTATCCTATCTCTATGAAACCTCAGACTTTTATTAACATGGGAGTATTGCAGACTATAAAAGCGGGATGCAGTTATCTGGGCTCCTGTTTACATAAACTTCCTGAAAATTCATTGGAGAACTTTTATATCAACCGTTTTGGAAAAGTTTTATATTCCATGTTTTTTGAAGGGTATACAGAAAAATTATGGGGAAGGCATCCGCGTGAAATTTCTGCGGACTGGGGAGAGCAGAGGGTTAAGGGGTTATCTGTTTTTGCACTGCTGAAAAACATATTTATCCGTGACAAAAAAGAAACGTCTTTAATTGAAGAATTTATATATCCCAAGCTGGGACCGGGGCAGCTTTGGGAACTGGTCGCCGAAGAAATTCAGAAAAAGGGTGGCAGGATTCAGCATGGAGCATCTGTCAGAATGATTGAAGCTGCCCAAAATAAGGTGACAGGCTTAATATACTGGGATAAGCAAAGCGGTATGGAAAAGAAAATAGAGGGGGATATTTTTATTTCCTCCATGCCGTTAAAAGATCTGGTGCTTGGAATGGGGAAATATGTGCCCGGACAGATAAGGACAATAGCAAACGGATTATCATACCGGGATTTTGTTACCATTGGTCTTCTGGCAGACAAGCTTAAAATAAAAAATGAAACAAGCATTAGAACCATAAACAATATCGTACCGGACTGCTGGATCTATGTACAAAATGAAGACGTTAAATTGGGAAGAATACAGATTTTTAATAATTGGTCACCATATCTTGTTTCCAATGCTGAATCAAATGTCTGGCTGGGCCTGGAGTATTTTTGTAATGAAAATGATGACTTCTGGAATTTAGAAAGTAATGAGCGTGTGGAAATAGCAGTAAAAGAACTGATTAAAATGGGGGTAATAGAGAGCAGGGAAGATGTGAAGGACTATCATTGCAAGAAAGTAAAAAAGGCGTATCCGGCATACTTTGATACATATAAACAGATTGATAAACTGATCCAGTGGGTGGATCATATTGAAAATCTATACTGTGTGGGACGGAACGGACAACACCGTTACAATAATATGGACCATTCTATGGCAACGTCTTTGGAAGCAGTGAAAAATATCAGGAGTGGGAATAAGGATAAAACAGCGATTTGGAACGTGAATACGGAAAAAGAATACCATGAGGAAAGTAAATCCTGTGAAATGAAAGGGAAACCGGCGTGAAGAACCTGATGGAGCAAATACTAAAATTTGGAATGGTTGGATTTTTATGTTTTGTCATAGATTATGGACTGATGACCTTTTTAACAGAATTATTTCATTTACATTACCTCGTATCCTGCAGTGTTTCATTTACAGTTTCTGTTGCCGTTAATTATCTGTTAAGCATGAAGTTCGTATTCCGCCCAGGAGGGAAAACAGATAAGAAAAAAGAATTTCTTGCATTTATTATTCTGAGTGCAGTGGGGTTGGGAATTAACCAATTCGTAATGGTTGTTATGGTAGAGGCAGCTGGTATTCACTATATGATTTCCAAGATTGCAGCTACAGCTATTGTGATGGTTTATAACTTTATAAGCAGGAAAATGCTCTTAGAAAGTAAACGGGCATAAGGGGATTAAGGCATGAATAAAAACATTTCAAACAGTCAGGAAAGAAAAGGGCTGAATATGATGTACAGGTATCCAATTTTGGCAATAGTATTTTCCTGTATCTGTATATGGGCTGTTGGTTCCATAGAGTTTGTTCAGCGTGTAATCCTGGGAAACAAACGATTCCTGGCTGTTTTGATAATTGCCGGATACCTTGCGTATTATGGCTATTGTTATTTTAAGGGAACTCTTAATAAGAGAAGAATAATTACGGGTATTTTTTTAGGAAGCTTTTTGATCAGAGCACTTTTTATCCTGGTTTCCCCTTATGAACTGGGACAGCATGATGTTCATTTCGTCGGCGGATGGGATACAAATGAAATTGGATCCGGGCATTTTGGATATATTGAATATTTATATAAATTCAAAAAATTACCAAACTTTGATCCAACAAGAATATGGGCATTTTATAATCCGCCGCTGCATCATATCATTTCCGCTGTTTGGATAGGGATCAACCGGATGCTGGGATTTAATTACGAGCTGTGTATGGAGAATTTACAGATTCTTACATTATTTTATGGATCAGTAAGTACCTATTTTGTTTATCGCATTTTACAGGAATTCAAAATAAAAGAATGTAATTTATTAATTTTAACAGGTGTATTGATTTTTCATCCGGTTTTTACAGTATTAAGCGCATCTTTGAATAATGACTGCCTTGCGGTTTTATTTTCATTGAGTACCCTCCTATATACCGTTCGATGGTATAAAAAACAAAGTATCAGCAGAATTTTGCTGATCGCATTATCGATTAGCCTGGGGATGCTCACAAAAACATCAGTGGGTCTTTTAGCCCCCGGTGTTGGAATTGTATTTTTGATGGAAATGGTTAGAAAACGAGATCAATGGATAAAAATCTGTCGTCAGTTTCTGGCTTTTGGAGTGCTTTGTATTCCTATTGGAATGGCATGGGTAGTCAGATTAAGAATGTTGTATCAGATTCCATTTACTTATGTGCCTATGTTGGGTGAAATAGATCAGTATCAATACGTAGGAAATTATGGTGTATGGGAAAGGCTTGGTATTCCAGGGGCAGAGTCTATGAGTCATGCATGGAACAAATGGAATCCGGGAGCGGAACATAATATATGGGCAGAATTATTCCGTTCGGCTTTGTTTGATGAAAAAGCCTTTCAAATGACGGGAACTCTGTATGAATGGTTTGCAGTCATATTGCTAATTACCAGTATTCTGGCTGCTGTTTTGATGAACGTGATACTGATCCGTGTGCTTATTCAAAAAAGAAGTATGGATGGCGCATTAAAAGGCATGATTGTCGCAGGATACGCAGTGCTGCTTATCTCATATATAAAATTTTGCTTTCAGTATCCGTTTATTTGTACGATGAACTTTCGTTATATAGTGGTGACAATCCTGTTTCCTGCAATTGGGACAGGCATTTGGCTTGAAAAGAGTAAAAATCAGGGACAAGCACTGGCAGTTAAAATTATGATTTGCGGATTTAGTGTTTTGTGCATTGGATTGATGATTGCGTATTGTTTGAATTGGAGTGCTACTGATATTCAAACGTTGAATAGTGTAAATGGATAAAGGCCATGTTGTTTGACTATAAAAATTTTAGAGAAATAGTCAAATATTATATATATATGGGCTCCAACCGCCCGAAAGTTTTGGGTAAGGGAGTATTAATATCAAATGGGGAGGTAGGAAATCACAAGATGTAGGAAATTTTTATGGATAGGAGGTAAATGCTTTGAAATTAAAAAAAAGTATAACAAGGATTGTTGCATTTGTTTTATGCGTTGTTGTATGTATGACAGCCAGTCCCATATGGTTACAGCAGTCTGAGGCAGCATCATTAGTGGAAGGAATTTCGGAACAGTCAGAGGTATCGAAACTGCCGGAAACAGAACTTAAGGAAACGCATAAAAAAGAAACGGAGCAGGTATCAGAATCACAAAATCAAACAGATACAGAAGAAAAACAGAGTGATACAAAGCCTGAAACCGAAAAGCAATCAGACACAGAGAAACACTCAGAAACAGGAAAGAAAGAAGAATCAGAAAAACAGACAAATACACAGAAGACAGAGAGTGAGAAAGGAAAGGAGGATGAAGAAAAAGGTTCAGAAAAAGCAAGTGAAAGTCTGAATAATAAGACGGTTACGCCGAAACTAGGTGCAAGTGAGTTTACTGTAGATGCAATTGTAGCAGCTGGAATTGAGGACCGGAATTTTGCGCAGGCTATATATGATTCTATAGTGGCAGATCCGACGAAGTTTTTGAATGGGAATACGTTGGAGGTAAATAGCTTTATTTCAGTTAAGGAGTTATTAGCTGCATTTACTGGAAATGTTAATGCGGATGGGACGGGTAAGGGTGAGGCAGGAAAGATAAAAAGTATCAAAGGTGTACCTTTAATTAAATCCATTAGTAGCTTAAATGTTTCAAATAACCTTATAACTGATATTACTCCGCTATCAATTACTGATGCTAAAGATCAAACGGAGGTAACACAGGCTGAAAAGTTACATTATGGCACTCCAAAAAAGAATATGGTAATAACAGTTACGGGAAATCCGGTAAGTAAATATCCTTATTGGATTGGTGGAAGAATTAGATTTGATCCTTCTTTTAGTCTAAATCCTGTTTTTTTAGAAAGCAAAGAGCTAGTTTTTGTCAGTGATGACTCTGGAAATTTTTCTAGAGAATATACAGTTGACTTGGATTTATGGAGAGATGATGAACGTATCTATATTACTGAAGATGTCATGTATATAGTTAATAACGATGGAGTTGTTGTTGACAATCCTAAGGTTTCGCCAGAATCTATGCCTGGCGGCCAACTGGAAAATATAAAAGTTATAGATATAAAACAGACTGGCTCCTATTACATAGGACTAGAGTCTAAAAAGATTTCGCAGATGAATTGGTTTACTTGGAATGGAAGTTTTGTAGATACTGCGATAGTTGATTCAGCTTCTTTAAGTTGGTTTGTTCCTTTTGTAACAAAAATATACACCAAAACCGAACCAGCCCAACTAACCACATCTCATTCTGTATCCCTAAAAAAACTGGGAGCCGATGACAACAAAGGAAAAGCCGGTGCAGTCTACAATCTTTATAAAAAGAACGGCACAGGAACCGACGATCTGGTAATGGAAAACTTGACTACAGATGCCGACGGTTTGTTGCGAGTAACGCAGGGGCTTACCGCAGCGGAGTATTATTTCCAGGAAATAAAGGCTCCGGAAGGATATGAAATTAACCCGGCTAAGGTACCTTTCGTGGTAGAAGATGGGAAGATCATTATTAAAGGAGGATCCGGCAACAAGCTTGAAACTGCGGATGGTAGTAAAGAGACAGATGGAGTATTTATGTTAAGCGGGGATACAAAAGACCCTGTAAAACTGGAGGTTCAAGCGCCCGCTAACGGAAAGCTTGCATCCATCACAATTGAATGGACCGAGGGTAACCAGGGGGGAACTGCCGACAATCAGACATTTACGGTCACAGATACCGAAAATGCAGATGCAATAGTTGCAAAAGCAGAGTCAAAAATCAATGATGCCCGTCAGTTATACCAGAATGTAAAAGTATCTGCATCCTTTACACAAACGTTATCCGTTCAGCAATTAGATACACTGACACCAGTTGAATTTAATTTAAAGGCTGATAAAAAGTTGGTTACGCCAAATGGAAGTGAAGCTGTTGTTCCAGAAGGAAAATTTAAGTTCCATTTGGTAAATGATAAGACATCTGCTGTCACTCCGGCGGTTGATGAGGTAAAAGCAAATGATTTAGATGGTATTGCTGAATTTTCAGCCTTATCCATTGGTGCAGAAGGGACTTATCATTTTATCATTACAGAATTAGATGATAAGGATCCTGATTATATCTACGACATAAATGAATATAAGGCGGAAGTAGTGATTGCCAAAATACCGGGTACTGACAAGCTGGAAGTAAAGAGCATCACTTATTCTTCAAAAGGCGGAGATAAGAATACAGAAGCTGCTAAATTTACAAATACGCTGCTTACGGTTCCATTTCGATTCCTTAAAGTAGACGGGGATGATCATACCAAACCATTAAAGGATGTAAAGTTTACGTTGTATATATGCAGCAAAAACCATGCAGATGATTCTCAGCATGATGTACTCGTGACCAATGATCCTGAAAATTGCTGGAAAGAAAGAGAAACGGTTGCAAGTGATCAAAATGGATTGGTTAGTTTTAAGGATTTACCCAGTGGGGACTATCAGCTGGTAGAAATCCAAACTAATCCGGACTATGCGCTGCCCTTGGGACAATGGAGAATCCGCGTAGACATAACAAATGCGCAGGAACCAATTCAAATAAAAGCAGTCGGGAATCCCCAGCCGCCAGCGTTTATAAAAAAAGACGCAGGAAATGAAGTGTCATATGTATTACCCAATTTCAAGAAGACAGATTTACCTCTTACGGGTGGCATAGGAACTATTATTTTTACAGTAACAGGCATTATCCTCATTGGAGGTGCAATTATATTATTCATCATAGTAAAAAGAAAACCAAAAAGAAAAGGAGAGTAAACTATGGTTAAGAAAAAATTTTTTAAAAAGGTTACAACAATGGTGTTGGCTTCTGTAATGGCAATCGGAATGCTATCCACAACTGCTTTTGCAACGACTTTGCCGCAAGAGGCATTACCAGATCCGGCAAGGAACGGAAACAGCTCAATAACGATTCACAAGTTTCTTATGGATGACATAGCAGATGCAGGCAAGCCATCCGACGGAAATGAGGTTGCAGGGGATAAAATTCCTGCGGGAGCAAAACCATTAAAAGGTGTTACATTTAACATCAGTAAACTGGCGAAAGATACGGACCCGGTAACCAGCACTGACTATGATACAAATTTTGCTACTAATGGTACAGACAAAGGAACTACAAAAGATGATGGAACATTATCATTTAGTGATCTGCCATTTGGAACTTATAAAATTCAGGAGACTAACAGCGTAACAGGAGTATCTCCGGCTGCACCATTTCTTGTAAGTGTTCCAATGACGAATCCGACTGGAGATGGATGGATCTATGATGTTCATGTGTATCCTAAGAATGAAAAACTTGCTATCGACAAACATGTTGTAAATATCCCTAATAAGGATCATGCAGCAACGGTAGGAAAAGACCATGAGTGGATTATCTCATCAACTGTACCTACGAATATGGTAGTGGAAAATGCGGATAAGAGCATTACAGCATCTAAGAAATATAATATTTCCGATAATTTGGATACACAATTAACTTATGTTGGAAATGTAAAAGTATGTGCTGCAGCAAAAGACAATACTGAACTTGCTAACGGCACTTTGGTATTAGATGATGATTATAAGTTGACAAAACCTGTAGGTAAATATGGCGGAAAATTAGAAGTTGCACTGACAGAGGCGGGAATTAAAAAGGTTGCAGCACTTGGGGCTAAAAAAGTCCATGTTCATTTTACTACACAATTAAATGAAACAGCAAAACTTGGCGTTGCCATTCCTAATGGAGCTACTCTGGAATATACAAATGCACAAGATCAGTCAACTGCCCCAGTTATCGTACCGGATGGTATGGATCCAACTGATCCAAGTAAACCATATGATCCTGATAAGGATGAAAGACCGGAAGTACATACTGGTGGAGTGAAAATCAAAAAGACAGATGATAAAGGAGATGCACTGAAAGGGGCTGAATTTAAAATTTATGCTTCCGAGAAAGATGCCAGGGCCGGAACAGATCCTATTTCTGTAATTAACAATGCAGGCACCGGATTTACGGATACTGTAATATCAGATGATACCGGGTTGGTAAAATTCTATGGACTTGCTTATGGCGGCATTAAGGGAGAAGATTTCGATACAACAAAAGAAACATCATATTGGATTGTAGAGACTAAGGCGCCAACGAATTTTAGTTTATTAAAAGATCCAGTAGAGGTAAAAGTGAGCGCTACATCCCATTTAGATAGTGCAATAGCTAAAACTATCATAAATAAAAATAAAATAATTTTACCGGTAACTGGCGGTATGGGAACCGTAATGTTCACAGCTTCCGGGTTAGCATTAATCCTTCTTGCTGTATTCATGGGATTCAAAGCAAGAAAAAAAGCACAATAATAAATTGCCATAAAATAATAAAGGAAGTAGGAAGACCCTACTTCCTTTCTGGATAGGTGGATAAATGAGTAAAAAATTAGCAACATGTTTTATTGTTTTCATTTTTATATTAGGTGTTGGAATACTTAGCTATCCGACTGTGAGTAATTATATTGCAATCAAAAATCAAATTCAAATAATATCAAATTACCAAAATAAAGTTAGTAAATCAAACGAGAAAGATATAAAAGCAGAGTGGGAAGCTGCGGAGAAATATAATGCTTCACTATCGGGAGCAGTGATCGGAGATCCTTTTGTGCCCGGCAGTGGAAGAGTAATCCCGGATAATTACGAAGAAATTTTAGATGTAGACGGAATAATGGGATATATAAAGATTCCGAAAATTAAGGTGGATTTACCCATTTATCATGGCTGTAAGGAAGAGTCTTTACAAAAAGGAGTGGGACATTTAGAAGATACAGCGTTGCCTATTGGAGGAAAGGGTAATCATTGTGTCTTGTCGGGACATCGAGGATTACCAGCAGCAGAGTTATTTACAGATTTGGATAAATTAGAAAAAGGTGATCAATTTTATTTATATATTTTAGACAAGATACTGACCTATGAAGTGGATCAGATAAAAGTAATCAGCCCGGATGAAGTGCAGGATTTGCGGACTATACCGGATAGAGATTTGGTTACGCTGATAACGTGTACGCCCTATGGAGTGAACAGTCATCGACTGTTAGTCAGAGGTACCAGAGTTGCGGATGTGGAACAAGCAGAAAATACGAGCGGGATAAAGGAAACAGAAGCAGCAGTTACTGAGGGGACATCTCATATGGAATATTTGGTCACAGGTGCATGTATATTCTTTATTCTATTGCTGATTTTAATATTCTATAAAATGTTAAAAAGGAAAAGCAGAAACAGGAGGGAATAGAATGAAAAGAAATATGGCACTTGCAGCAGCGGGTATTTTCCTGTTACTTGGAATTAGCATAATTTTATATCCTCATATACGCCAATATATGTATGCGGATCAGGCTAAGAAAATTATAGAAGAATTTGATAAGAAGATGGAAAGCGATTATTTGGAGGCGGATGAAAAGAACGGTGTTGCGGTGAAATCGGAACCGGCATCCGGGAAAAAAGAGATTAATCTGGGACATGAAGATTTATATCAGAAAATAGTGCAATATAACCGAAAGCTATTTCGAACCGGTCAGGAAGATTTAGTGGATCCTTTTTCTTATCAACAGGTAGATTTCAGCTTAAAAGAATGGGGATTTGATGAGGATATGATTGGCAGCCTGAAGATACCCAGAATGGGAATTGAATTACCCATATATTTAGGCGCAACTGATGAGAATATGATAAAAGGGGCGGCGCATTTATCGCAAACGTCGCTTCCGGTAGGCGGCAATAATACGAATGCAGTTATAGCGGCTCATCGGGGATATAGTAATGCAGCTATGTTCAGGGATATAGAGGATTTACAGATAGGAGATCCGGTTACAATTAAAAATTTTCGGGAAACACTAACCTATGCGGTGGTTGAAATTAAAGTAATCATCCCAACGGATATAGATCAGATACTGATACAGCCCAACCGTGATTTAGTGACGTTAATTACGTGTCATCCGTATGGATATAATTATCAAAGGTATGTGGTTTATTGTGAGCGGGTGGAAGATAAGTAAATGGTAATATTGGGGGAAGTTATGACAACTAAAATGGAAGAAAAATAAAAAGAACATGAGGGTTATCATATGGGCTTGTTAAACAGAGAAAAGTATGGCGATGAAGATGAAAGATATGATTTGTCAGGTAAAAGTGTACGGATTTTCACACCAAAAGAAAAGCAAAACATGTACGACATTGTAGAAAGTGCAGAATACCAGGTAGTTCTGATGAACATGGGAAATTTGGAACAAAACGAAAAGCAGAAAATGATGGACTTTATAAGCGGAGCAATTTTTGTTCTGGAAATCCGGTTATTTCAAGTAGCAGAAAATATCTATATTTTAATACCACGGGGATCCAGAATAAGAGAGTTAGTATAAGGCAGATAGTATCAAGTTTAATTAGAGTAGAGAAATAACAGGGAGGAGTGCTGTGAGACATATGAATGAATCAAAGAAGGATATAGGATTTCTAAGTGGAGGAATCGGAACCATATTTATTTCAGTTACAAAAATTGTGGAAAATAAAGTTTGTGGATATTTTTACAGTCCCTTTTACCGGAAACTAATATATTTTGAGAATTTTGCACAAATGTATATTATGGCGGATACCCTGGTTCGAAAATTAACAAAAGAAGAAAGAGCTTATTTAAAACCTGTTATAAATCCGGAAAAAAACTGTTATTCTATCAAACCTAAAATATATTTCTTTGCCCTTAATATCTTATCTTTAGAAGATAATACCTGGCATGGGATAATGAGTTACAGTGGCTGTAAACAAAAAACTTACTTCAAAAATTCAAAGGAAATGTTAAAGAAAATGAATGCTTTATTGGGAATCACTAATATTGAAGATCCGGAGGTAAAATAGACGGGATGATCGGACTTTACTGGATTTCACTAACACTAATTTTTATCGTAATTATATATGGAGTTCTTATGATACAAGACAACAAAAAGACATATGAAAAAAAAGATTTAAGAGGAAGAATACGGATTATAAATGGTAAGGAATACTTTACGGTCAAAGTGTACATATGGCAGAGAAAAAAAATGAGAGCTATTGAAAATACATATAAAGTAAATAGTATTGTGATGTCGGATGACAGGATCAAATACAGAATCATAGAGACTTTAAGAATGGTGCAGTTTCCTGCAGTTAAAATTCAGTACAGGTATCAATTGATGCAGGAATTTAATTTATATAATGGAGATGTTATATATGTGAGTATCACAGATTATGATAATCTTCAGGTTAAAATTCAGAATCATAGAAAATTAAAGCATTATTGTGATCTGATAAAGAAAAGAAGAGATATATGTTCTGCCGATAAACAAGAGATATTGTTAATTTTAAGAGGGATGTTAAGCGGAAGGAATATCACAATTAGCGAGATCAGAACTTTATATACAAAATTAAAAGAGTGGGTGCCATATGTAAGCAGTGCAGTTGGTATTATGAATACCATAGACGTAATAATACCACTTAATGAATATTCTATTCCATTGGAAGAAATAAATTTTTCTCACAAACCCGACCGCATATCTTGATTAAACTTTCCAACACGCTCTCAAAGAGAGGAATAAAAGATGAGACAAAAAGAAATCTTAGAATATATTCGGGAGTTGGAGGAAAAAACTTTTGCAGAAGGGAGGTAATCATGAGTACTTTTGAATCTACCAAAAAACAAACATATACACGTTTATCGTGGGATGAGTGGTATGCGTTAGCAAAAGAATTTTATTCTTTAGAGCATCATTTAAAAATACCTGTGAATTATAAAACACGAGAAGGATTTCTTCTTGGTCGGTGGATCGAAAGACAGAGGTCTGCATACCACCAAAAGGGCGTTTATAAAATTGATGCCAGAAAAATTTATCTGTTAAACCAGATCGGGATGATGTGGACACTTGGGGTGAGAAGAACATGGGAGACAGGGTATAAATATTGCGAAGCGTATTATTTAGAATTTGGGAACATTGATATACCCAAGAATTTGATATATAAGCAAATGCCTCTTGGAGAATGGCTCCTTTATCAAAGGAAATGCTATCGCCTGAATAAAATAAGTAAATGGAAATGCGAAAAATTAGAAAACCTTGGAATTAAGTGGCAGATAAGATATAGAAGACATGAAAGAGAGAAATGAAATCAACTACCGTATGGTTCATGTCAATAAACTTACCTTTAGATACATAAACGACCAGATATAATCTTTCGTGGTATATAATATCTTAGTATAATTTATAAATTAAAGAATTTGAAGCTTTCAATGAAGAGGAAAGCCCGTTTAATAAAAGGAACCTTTTAAATATTTTCATAAATACATTGACAACATGCTGTCTTAATGTTAACATACATTTAGACAGCATGTTGTCGTATGAAAGGAGAATATAATGAAATACGCAAATGATTTATTTCTAATGAACCAGGCATATGCCACACTTTTTTCTGTTACCAATAAACTACAGGTAAAAGGAGACCAGTTTATGCAGGATTTAACTTCCCGGCAGTATATGGCTATGCTTGCGGCAGCGCATTTAAAAGAAGGTGAAACAACACTGAATAATATTGCAAAAAAGCTTGGTACTACAAAACAAAGTGTAAAGCATTTAATTACTGCCATCGAAAAAAAGGGGTATGTGGTTACGGTACCCAGTGAACAGGATAAAAGAGCCGTGAATGTTAAAATAACTGATATTGGTTTGCAGGTTATGATGGAGTGTTCGGAACGTTCCTTAAAGTTTTTTGCCGATGTTTTTCAGCGTTTTACAACGGAAGAACTTGAAATTTTATGGAGCCTGCTCAAAAAAATGTACCGTTATGATGGAGAAGAAATGGATGGTTTTGAGGAAGATGTAGATAATCGGGTGGTTGGAGACGGAGAGCTTACCAAAAGCCAGAAGAAAGCACTGGAAGAATTTGACCGGAGCCGATATCATGCCCATAATGGAGGAAATAAAAGTGAATAGTATTGTTAAAGTCCATAATCTGGAGAAAAGCTATCATACAAAGAAAGCGGTTAATGGTATTAACTTTGTGGTGAATGAAGGAGAAATTCTTGGTTTCCTTGGACCAAATGGGGCTGGAAAAAGCACAACGATTAATATTCTGTCAACCATTCTTTCTATGGATCAGGGAGAGGTCACGATTTTTGACCGGGATTTAAAGAAGAATGTAAAGGAAATTAAGCGGTTGCTGGGGGTAGTACCTCAGGATTTAGCTATCTATGAAGAAATTACAGCCATTCAAAATGTACGTTTCTTTGGCAGTCTCTATGGAATAAACGGGAAGCAATTAGAATTACGGGCAAAAGAAGCTTTAGAATTAGTCGGTTTATATGATAAAAAGGATGATAAGCCGAGAACTTTTTCCGGTGGTATGAAAAGAAGGCTGAATATAGCCTGTGCCATCGTTCACCAGCCGGAACTGATTATCATGGATGAACCTACGGTGGGGATTGATCCGCAGTCAAGGAATCACATTTTAGAGTCAATCAGGACTTTACGGCAGAGAGGGGCAACTGTTATTTATTCCACACATTATATGGAAGAAGTGGAGGCAATCTGTGACCGGATTATTATTATGAACGAAGGAACGATTATTGCGGAGGGGACAAAAGAAGAATTGAATCAGAAAGTAAATAATGATGTCACGTATTACTTTGAGGTTGAGGAAAAGGAAAAATGCAATGAGCAGGATTTTCTGGACTTGAAAGGTGTTCGGGAAGTTGTTTTTTCTGAATCAAATATTGCAGTTACTTCGGACCAATCAGAAGAAAATCTAAATGATATTATATCCGTAATCATTGCAAATGGCTGTAAAATTGAAAGTATGCGCAGTGAAGAGGCGTCCCTGGAAACAGTGTTTCTTGAATTGACCGGACGAAAATTAAGAGATTAAGAAGGTGATTAGTTTGAACTTTATAAAAATCATAAAATTCGATTTTATGAATATTATCAAAAATCCAATGCTGCTCATAGTCAATACCATATTTCCGTTTATCTTAATTGGGGTAATGGGACTTGTAACATCAGGCAGTTTTGGAGCAGGCAATGTGAGTTCTTTCGACTACAATGGGATCACAATGATGATTTTTGTGGCATTCCTGATAGCAATGACAGCATCAAATACATTTATGGAAGAAAAAGTAAAGAGAGGAAATACCCGGATTATTTATGCACCGGTTTCCAAAGTGAAAATATATCTGTCAAAAATGATTTCTACTTATATTCTGGGCAGTATTTCATACAGTTTCATTTGTTTTCTCGGGCAGTTTATCTTCCATATAAATTTTGGCGGAAAAAACCTGGTCTATATTATGCTGCTGATTAATTTTGCTGCACTATTTGGAACTGCTTTCGGCATTATGTGCTGTTGTCTTCTAAAAAGTGAAGAGGGAGCAAATTCCGTGATACCCCTTGTTATACTGGTATTCGTCTTTTTTGGAGGCATATTTTTTCCTACAGCGAGCTTTGGCAGAATGGTGGAAATGATATCTGTTATTTCACCGGTAAGATGGGTAACAGAATGTGCTTTTCAGATAATCTATGACCAGAACTTTCATCTGTTTCTTCCTGTAATGGGTATGATGCTGTTGCTGTCAGTCATATGTATTGCAATCTGCCAGATTACATTTAAACCGGAGGACTATGTAGCATGAATTGTATAAATTTAATTAAAAACAACTTTAAACGTATTCTTACACATAAAGAGATTCTGGCAGTTGCCATAATTATTGTACCGGTTTTCATAGGAATTGCTGTGATATTTTCTGAAAGGGCTGAAATGAAATTATCCGTTGCCTTGGTTGGTGATATAAGTGGGATATCCCGGGAAATATCGGAAAATAACAAATATAAAATAGATGTTGTGAAAGAGAGGCCCCCTGAATCTGCCCTGCTTATGGGGACATATGCAGCTGTCATCGAGCAAAATAAGGATGGAACTTATCGGGTTGAAACCATCAAAAGTAAAAAAGAACAATCTGCAATGGAAAACTATTTTAATACCGGCAAAATGGAAATAGAAAACAAAAGGGGTGCAGGAACGAATATACTGGGATATATTTTCATGATTATGATTATGCAGGCGGTAGCTTTAACGATACTATATCCGGAAGACCGAATTAAGAAAACATTTCGCAGGATTATGACAGCGCCTGTAAGTGAAAAACAATATCTTTTCTCACAGGGTATTTTAACAGTTCTGTTCCTTTTCATACCAACATATGTTGCAATTGTTATTGCAAATGCCGGCTTTGGAATAAATCTTGGTTATAGCCTTGGAATGATGGCGTTATTACTTGGGATTCTTACAGTTTTTTCAACATCATTTGCCCTGTTCATTTCTTCGCTGATTGAAAGGAATACTTCGCTGGCAGCTAGTGGTATTGCGGTAATTACCTGTATATTAGCCGGCTGTTTTATATCATTTTCGGATAACAACACTCTGCTAGACAATGTATTAAATCTCATACCGCAAAAGGCATACATGAATATGATTCAGGGAATTGCTGGTGGTGGGAAATTCTTTAATTACATGGATCAAGTTATCTACTTAATGATCTGGATTGTTGGATTCTGGGTGATTGGAGGAGTGATTACGAGCCATAAAGTAAAGAAAGGGATTTATTAATTTAGAAATGCAAAATGCAATAAAATGTGTTTGGTGAGGCAGGGCCGATAACCTATGAAATATATATGGTTATCGGCTTTTTATATGCAAAAGCCAAATATCTTCCCACCGTCAGAGATATCTGACCATCATGGTGCTACAATCACATCAACTTCATTTTTAACCAAAGTATGATAAAAGTCCTGGGATATACCCGAATCTGTAATGAGGGTGTATCCCTTTTTCAGCTGGCAGAGCTGCACAAAGGTTTTTTTCATAAATTTAGTGGAATCGGCAACTACAATAATATGGCGGCTGGATTCCAGAACGGCAGTAAAAGTTCCGGCCTCTATATAATTGTAGTTATAAATATAACCGTTTTCATCGATGGCAGCAGCGCTGATAAAGGCATAATCAAATGAAAAGCTGCGAATCATATTTTCAGCAACATGCCCCACTGCATTCAGGGAAGGGAGAATTAACTGGCCTCCGATAGAAATTACTGTGTAGTCCGGGTGGCTTGCCAATACCTGGGATACGCTTACGTTGTCTGTAACCAGGGTAGTATTACTTAACGGATAATTGATTTGCAGTGCCATACTGTACAAAGTTGTACCGGAGGCAATATATACTGCATTACAGGTGGGGAGTATGCTGGCTTTTTGCAGGTATTCTGCTGCAGCCAGTCCTAAACTCATTTTAATCTGCTGGTTTACATTGAGCCGTGTTTGAAATGGAGCGGCATTTACAGAGGAGGTTATTTCCTGTATCAGGGTGGCGCCTCCGTAATGCCGGATTACAGACTTGTTATTTTCCAGTGTCTGCAGATCTCTTCGGATGGTCATATCTGAAACACCGAATTTCTCACATAAGTCAACAACATTTGCGACACCGCCATGAGTACGCATATATTCAATAATTTGATCTGTTCGTTTGATTTTCATATAATTTTATGTTCCTTTCAAAAAGAATCAAACACAAATAAAACATAGTTACCTTATGTTTGTTTATTCTATTATATAGTTTAGTAGAAAAAATTACAATAGGATTCTTGGAATAAAATGTTTGTTTGTGTACAAGTGTGAGTGATATCAAAAAAAATGTTCAATACCATAATAAATGATATATGAATTAAACAAACAAATGAATAAAAAAGACAATAAATTATAAAATACATCAAAAACATCTTGACAAAACGAACAGGATATGATTATATGTAACTATAAACAAAACAAACACAATAAACAAATAATAAACATTGAATAAACAACGAGGAAGAGAAAATGGATAAACAGTATATTATCAGCGTTGATCTGGGGACGTCCAGCTGCAAGACGGCTTTATTTAATGGCGAAGGTGTAATGGTTGGCATAGCGTCCAGAGAACATAAAACATTTTTTGGAGAGAACGGTGCTGCAGAGCAGGATCCCAATGAGTGGTGGAGGGGTGCCTGTGAAACAATCCGGGAAGTATTATGGAAAGCCGGGATCAGCAGCCAGCAGATTGCTGTGGTGGGAATCGACAGCCAGAGCAGTGCCATGATACCAATAGGAAGAGACGGAGAAATACTTCACAATGCAATGATCTGGACAGATCGCCGTGCCGTTATGGAAAAGAAATGGATCGATATCAACGTGGGGCAGGAAATACTCACGCAGATAAATGGTAACCGCAATGATGAATCCAATATAGCACCTAAGCTGATGTGGTTTAAGAACAATTGTCCAAAGCATTATCGGCATACCTATAAGATATTAAATGCTGCAGGATTTCTTGCCTATAAGCTGACCGGAATATTTTCCTGCAATCTTTCGGAAGGAGGATTGACCCAGCTGTTTGATGTTGAGAAGGGGGAGTGGTCCGGGGAATTGGTGAAAGCCTGTGAACTGGATATGGATAAACTGCCCTTGATTTACCAGTGCTTTGATGTGGTGGGAAATATTACTGCACAGGCTGGTGATAACACTGGTCTGCTTATGGGAACTCCGGTAGTGGCAGGTGCCATGGATGCAGTCTCCTGCGGTCTTGGATGCGGAATTACAAAAGAAGGCGATGCTTTTATTACCGGGGGTACTGTCACCGCCCTTGGAGTATGTACTAACAGGCCGGTTAGAAGTGGTTCCCTCCATGTATATCACCATATTGTTCCGGGGACATGGTGCAATATGGCGGGGGTTGATTTTGGAGGAGGAAATTACAGGTGGTTCCGGGATAAATTCATGCAGGAATTTAATTCGGATTCTGTTTATGAAGAAATGAACCGCATGGCTGAAAAGGTGAAGGCGGGTGCCGATAAACTATTATTCCTTCCTACCTTAGTGGGACAACGATGTCCTCAATGGGATGGTAGTATGAAAGGCGTCTTTTTTGGAATATCCCCAAATCATGGGAGAGAACATTTTTTAAGGGCAATTATGGAAGGGAACGCTTTGGCAGTGAGGGAGATCATGGAATTACTTGGCAAAGAAGGTGCCGTAGCCAAAAAACTTCGAATAGCTGGCGGAATAGCAAAGAGTAATATCTGGATGAAGATATTTGCAGAAGTACTTGCAAGACCCTTGTATCTGGCAGAGTGCGAAGAGGCTACTGCAATGGGAAATATGATAAATGCAGCATATGGAGCGGGAATTCTGAATACGTTTCAGGACGGAAAAAAATATCTGAAGTTTGAACCGGTATCCGTGGAGGAAGCAAACGCTGAAAAGTATGACCGTCTGTATGGAATATATACAAAGCTATATTCCGCAATGAAAGAGCAGTTCAGAGAACTGGCAGCTTTACAGTTATAGATAAAAGAGCTGCTAAAATAATCAGATAATGCATAACAAGGAGGAACAAAAATGACACCCAGAGAAAGAGTGCAGTGTATTTTGGAACACAGGAGACCGGACCGTGTAGCAATTGATATCGGTTCAACCGCATCGGGTATGACCAATCCCACCTTCAGGCGGGTAAAGGAATATTTCCAGGTGGAAAGCGAGGATCTTGTGATTCGGCCGGATGAGAGTTCTGCATTGTATAATGATGAACTGATGGAAAAGATGGGAGGAGATTTTCGCCATGTTTTCTTGCTGCCGCCCGATGGATATGAGCCGGTATACGATGAGGAAGGTGTGATCACAAATGAATTCGGCATTAAGAAAAAGCTGGTCAACGGCCTGTCCCAGGGGCACAGCAGTCCCCTGGAGGATGCAGAAATAGAAGATATTGATACCTATCCCTGGCCGGATCCTTATGCTCCCGGACGTGCGAGGGGGATGAGGGAAAGAGCAGAATACCTGTATTATCACACTGATTATGCAATTGCATCCAGAGCAGTATCACATGGATTTTTTGAACTTGCCTGGGAATTGCGGGGAATGGAAAATATGCTGGTTGATATGCTGGTGGATAAGGAATTTGCCAACAGACTGCTGGATAAAACACTGGAAATTCAGATGGGGCTGTATGATGTTCTGTTAACGGCATGTGGCGAGTACATACAGATTGTGGAGACGGGGGATGATTATGGGACACAGAGGGGACCTATTATATCTCCGGAGTTATTTAATGAAATGATCGTTCCCAGGCGTAAAAAATTAAATGATTTTATTAAATCAAAAGCACCCCGGGTAAAGATATTCCATCACACCTGCGGATCTGTCTATAAAATATTGGACGGAATAATTGCTACGGGAGTTGACATATTAAATCCCATTCAGCCAAGTGCAGACGATATGGATACGTTCCGGCTCCAAAAGGAGTTTGGAAATAAGCTGATCTTCCATGGAGGCATTGATGAGCAGACGGCGCTGATCGGCTCCCTGGAAACGTTGAAGCAGGAAATGGAGGTGAGAGTGCAGTCCCTGGGAAAAGAAGGCGGATATATTATGGCGCCTACCAGTAATTTCATGGATGATATGCCATTAGAAAATATTGTGAATTTTGCACGGTTGGCGAAAGAAATCGGAGTGTATGTCTAGAGCTTTTTGACGCACAGCTGGCAAAAAAGCAATTGTCAGACACGCTGGGGAGCTTGTTTGAAAAATTAGCACAAGCGGAGAAGGGAATTCATGTGTGGGAAGTTGCGGTAAAATCATATGTTAATGAAAATAAGCGGAGGTATTGGTATGTTGAAGAAAATATTAAGTGCGGTGTTATGTTTCACAATGGTAATAACAATGGCAGGATGTGGCAGCAATGGGAAGGGTGAAGAAACAAAAGCGGCAACAGCAGCGGCTGCAGGACAGGAAGCGGAGGATGTACAGGAAACATCGGATATTAAAGTCGGTTTTGCAATAAAGACACAGGATTCCCCCTATTTCGTCAGCCTGGTGGAGGCTGTAAAAGAACTGTCCCAGGAAAAGGGATGGAAGTGTACCGTTCTGGATGCGAACAGTGATACTAGCAAAGAAGCTGAAAATTTAGAGACTTTTATTACTCAGGGGATGGATCTGATTTTTCTGGACAGTGTGGAGCCGGATGCCTGCATTCCAAGTATCAATGCAGCTGCAGAAGCAGATATACCGGTCATTAATCTGGACAGCGGAGTGGGAGAGTGTAATCAATGTACTACCATATACTCTGATAATAAGCAGAATGGACGGCTGGTCGGAAAAGCATATGGTGAACAGTTCGACAAAGACAAGGAAATTATTGCAGTACTTCTGAGTGCACTGAAAGGAAATGTGGCATGTATGGAAAGAAGGCTGGGATTATTCTGTGGAATCATCGAAAGCAGAGCAGGATACAGTGAAGAGGAAGCGTGGAAAGCGGCGCAGGAATTTGAAGATGATTTAATGAAAAATGGAAAAGCATCCAATGAGAAGGCCAGATTTACGCTGCGCGGACAAGGCTGGGGTGCAGGAACAAGAGAAGAAGGATTAACTGCGGCGGAAGATTTAATAACAGCAAATAAAGATTTAAACTGTATGCTGGGTGAAAATGACCAGATGCTGTTCGGCGGAATGGAAGCACTGGAAAATGCAGGTATCACAGGGGTGGATATGGTTGCAGCAGCAGATGGTGCAAAGGAAGCATATGATCTGATAAAGGAAGGAAAATATTTTGGCACAGGAGAAAATTCTCCATATAAAGTTGCAGAAAAAGGCATAGAAGTTGCCAAAGAGATTCTGGTGGATAAGAAGGATTGGAAGAGCTATGAAGATGTTATTTTGACGGAGGCAGTTGCGGTGACAAAAGAAAACGTCGATGAACATTATCAATTCGGATTTTAGATTGCCGGAAGATGGAGGGATGCTATGCAGGATGAATACAGACTTGAGATGAAAAATATAACCAAGCATTTCGGAGGCGTTAAGGCACTGACCGGTGTTTCGCTAAAAGTTCAGAAAGGAGAGGTACATGCTCTGATTGGAGAGAACGGGGCAGGCAAGTCAACTCTGATGAAGGTTTTATCCGGCGCGTATCAGAAGGATGACGGGGAAATTCTAGTCGATGGTGTCCGGATCAAAATAAACGGTCCGAAAGATGCGAAAGAGCATGGAATTGCAGTTATTTACCAGGAATTTATGCTGGCACCGGATCTGACAGTGGCGGAAAACATCTTTATTGATAAATTGTCTGCAGGAAAGCTGACCATTAATTGGAGAAAATTAAAGTTGGACGCTAAGAAACAGTTAGAAAAACTGGGATTCGGGGAAATAGATCCCGGTGTGAGGGTAGGTACCCTGAGTGTGGCATATCAGCAGGTGGTAGAGATTTGCAAATGCCTCACACGCAATGCCAGGGTATTGGTGTTGGATGAACCAACTGCAGTTTTGACTTTTTCCGAGATCGAAAAATTATTTGAAGTAATCCGGAAATTAAAATCGGAAGGAACCAGTATCATTTATATCTCCCATCGTTTGGAAGAGATATTTCAACTAAGTGATCATATCACGATCCTAAAGGATGGCACCTACGTGGGTACGGTGCCAACTGATTCCATTGATAAACAAAAGCTGGTCAATATGATGGTGGGCAGGGATCTGACCCAGTTATTTCCCGGGCGGCATGCAGTGATTGGAAAAGAAGTGCTCCGGGTGGAAAGACTGAATGCCGGTGAGCTGGTCAATAACGTAAGTTTCCATGTGAAATCCGGAGAAATACTGGGATTCAGCGGCCTTGTGGGATCAGGCAGAACGGAAACAATGCGGGCCATTTTTGGAGCCGACCGGAAAGATTCCGGAAATATAATCTACTTTGGGAAAAAAGTGAATTTTAGAGATCCGAAAGAAGCGATCAAAAGCGGGTTTGGTCTGCTTCCGGAGGATCGGAAAAAGCAGGGACTTCTATTGGAACAGAGTATCCGTGTGAATACCACGCTGGCTGCAATTGGGAAAATAACAAATAGATTTGGTGTAATCAATCATAAGAAAGAGAAAAAATATGTCTGTGAGTTACTGACCGGACTGGCAACAAAATATGGCTCTGCCGAGGACAATGCAAATAGCCTGAGCGGCGGGAACCAGCAAAAAATAGCTCTTGCCAAATGGCTGGCGGCAGACTGTAAATGTATCGTCTTTGACGAACCGACCAGGGGCGTAGACATTGGCGCCAAGATAGAAATTTATAAGATAATGAATACACTTGCGGAAAATGGCGTGGCAGTCATTATGATTTCATCAGAAATGCCGGAGATTATCGGCATGTGCGACAGAGCCATGATTATGTTTCAGGGCAGGATTACCGGGGAACTGAGTAAGGAAGAGCTGGCAGAAAGTAATCTAATTAAATATGCTATGGGGGTATAAGCGGATGCAGCAGGAGAAAAAGAAGCGCCGGATACGGCAGCTATTCATTCAAAATAATACATATATTATCTTTATCATTTTATTTATTGTCTGTTGTCTGCTGTCGGAAAACTTTCTGACAGTAATGAATCTGAGAAATATTGCTTTGCAGCAGGCAGCACCGATCTGTGTGGCAATCGGCATGCTGTTTGTAATCTTAACCGGAGGAATCGATTTATCGGTAGGCTCTGTTATGGCTTTCGGTGCAGCCCTGACAGCCATACTGATCAGAGATTTTTCCATGAATTTATTCCTGGCAATTCTCATATCACTGGCGGCTGGGCTGCTCATGGGAACTTTTATCGGTGTACTGGTTGCTTATACGAAGATGCAGGGATTCGTGGCATCTCTTGCAATGATGACAATAGCCCGTGGGATGGCATTTGTACTTACCAATGGAACTCCAATCAAATTAGATAAGGGGTATCTGGATCTGCTGGTAAAAAAAGAACTGTTTTATCCTATTATTATAATTACAGTGCTTATAGTGGTGATTTTCTGGTTCATACAGAAATATACGGCATTTGGACGTATTGTAATAGCTGTGGGAAGCAATGAGACCACGGTTGAACTGGCTGGAATACGAGTGAAACGTTATCTGATTTCTGTCTATGCAATCTCCGGTGTACTGGCTGCCCTGGCAGGAATTTTTGTGGCATCAAGAAGCTCTACCGGCAGTGCCTCCGTGGGAATGGGGCAGGAGCTGGATGCCATTACGGCATGTGTAATCGGCGGAGCAAGTCTGGCGGGCGGAAACGGATTTGTAATAAAGACTGTAGTGGGAGCCTTGGTATTGGCGCTCATTGGAAATATTATGAATCTTATGGCGGTTCCGTCTTATCCACAGGATATTATTAAAGGATTTATAATTATTGCAGCTGTGCTGCTTCAGATTGTAACGGAGCGTTCGGAAAAGACAGTATAAGTTACAGTGGCAATCCTGCTTCTTATCCTTTCTTCTTTATCAGGAATTGCTTGTGCTGCACGGTATGTTCGATTAAACCGATGCAAAAAACCAGAGCAGACAGTTTATGTATTATTTTGAATATCAGCAGACCTGCTGACATATGGGATGCAATTCCTGAAATCAATATGAATACGAATGAAAGTATTAAAATTTGATCTACTAATCTGAGGTTTGGCGGCATATACCTGTATTTTTTCCATTTCGCATACAGGTGAACAGAGGAGATGACAACTAACAGAAAACCAATGAGAGTATGCACAGCGTTTCCTGTAATCTTTACGAAAAATAGTGCAGCACATAAAATAACAGAAATTATCATAAAAGTAAATTCTTTGTGTTTAATCATTTGCATTTTCCTTTTTTGTTTTATAGTGTTTTACATTCTGACATAGCATCGTTCGTTTGCGGTTGTGGGGCCCGGCAGAGAACGGTTATATGATCTTGGACATACAGAAAAGAATTATGGAAGTTAGGCGCGTCTAACCAGTGTATCATACTATAAAATTTTGGAAATGCCAAGAGGAAAGCAGTTAATAAGAAAAATTCTCATTAGCTGCCAGGGAAATGGAAGTTGGAGATTTTATCAATTTCGTCATTATTATTTCGGAAATATGAATCATGATTTTATTACATACAAAGCAGATTCTGGCTGGTAAAGTTCTGAAAAGGAACATTTGCCGCTTTTGTTTTCGCAATCACATTATTAACGCGACATTTATCCCAACAGGACGATATCTAATGAAAATGAGCTTTGCATATGCTATTATAGTGTTAGTCGTATCCAGGCTCTTTCCAATACGGAAAGTAGTATGACAGCGTGTCAGAAAAGAGAAGAGATAACAAAGGTCGCATATTAAAGGCCGGAGAGAGCCAGAGAACAGACGGCAGATACTTGTACAAATAGGAAATTGGCTATTTTATAGAAACGCATTTAGTGAAAACATAATTAGGATGAAGTGCTGAGGGAGGGAAAGCAGAAATGAATGAAAAAAAGAAAAATGTTTTATTGTTATTTTTGAGTGCGTTGATTATGGTTCCCCTATATATTTTTCTTCATGAAGGGGGACATGCGTTAGTGGCACTATTTTGCGGTGCCAGAATAACAGACTTTAGTATTTTACAGGCTCATATGAGTTCTGTAGGCGGTGTTTATCAGCCGTTAACTTCTGCGCTGCTTAAGGCGGGTGGCATGTTGCTGCCGGTTATAGTCTCCATTATCTATTTGCTGTTGTATCAGAAAGAGAAGCAAAATGTGTTTTATAAGATTTTTTCTTTTATGTTTATAATAGGGGCTACTTTCTCTGCTGCAGCATGGATTTTAGTACCGCTGCTTTATTTGAATGGAAAAGCACCGGTAGGTGATGATGTGACGCAGTTTCTGGATGTTTGCGGGATGAATCCCGTTGTTGTAATCATTTTGGCGGGGCTGGTTATATGCTTTAATATATTGCTTGCATGGCGTAAGCGGGTTATACAAAATTATTGGAAAGTTTTTAATGAGAAAAAATGAAGTTGGTGGAATACCTGCACTTAGGGAATTTAGTTAATGGCTATTCACCCATGCAGCAATTTCTTTCATAAAAGGCTCTGGGGAAATAAAATAGCTATTGTGGACATCATTGATCTCAACGAGTTTTTTCTCACAGGTTAATGCATCAAAGTACTGATTGAAATAATCGCAAGAAAAATAACGGTCATGTAATGTTTTAAACACCAGAGTCGGACAGGCAAGGGGCACTTTTAATAAGCTTTCTTTTCCAACCATACACTCCAGCATTCGGAGCAGTGTATTTATTTTCATGATGAAAAAGTTGGCATCCCGTAAGCGGAAAGATTTATAAAACTCATTATCCAATTCAGCATGATAACCTTTTGCTGGCGGTGGGGTAAAGGTAATTGCCAAAGTTGGTTTTATCCTGATTAATAGACGGCAAACTTGAATTAACGGTTTTGCAAGGAACTTCGGAAGTCCTAAAGGAGCTATGTCTCCGTAAATTCCACAAGCAAATTGCGCAAAGCTCTTGAACTTACAGCCTGTTCCCAAATAATATTGTGCCATAATGCCGCCAATGCCCGTATAACCCAATAGATGAATATCCCCCGAATATTTTCCAGATACATACTCATACACGGCATCTAAATTTGCAACCATGTTAGGAAGTGTAAAATCTTTTGTCGTACCACTGCACTCTCCTTCGCCCGGTACATAATCCACAGCAAATACATTGAAACCATAAATGCTGCCAAGCTGTTCATAACATTCATAACAATTTTTTACAGCAATTACAGGTGTGTGTAAAACAATTATATTTTTACTGGCTGCTTCTGCATGATAATAAAAAATATGTACCCGTTCAGAATAGCCTGAAATATAAGTGTCATTCCAGCCAGCTTGTTTAATCGCTTCTTCATTTAATGGTTTAATTAGCATTCTCTCTCCTCCTGTATTAGATGCTCTGACAATGCCTTTAATACAATCTTCATCAACTCAATATCTTGTGTTTCATGTTTAAGATAAGATAATTGAATAAACTGCATCTGCAAGATTTTAGTTGTGATTTCTAAGTTATATCGATACATAAAACCCGAGTTTTCTAACATGGATATTAATTCCAAGTCTCTATCATTATTCTCATCTATACACGATTTTGGTGCTTTTGCTACAATTCGTTCCCATAACTGTGCATCAATGTTCATAATAAGTGGATTTTCAATAAACTTTTCCATTACATAGCATAACATACGGTAAAAAGTTTCAGCATTATGACAACTTTTATGTTCTTCCAGCATTGTAAGCAGGAATTCAAAAATATTAGCTTGCAAACGATTATTTATCACCATATATAGATGTTCTTTATTGTCAAAAAAATGGTAGAAGGTTCCTTTTGCTATTCCGGCTGCTAAAGAGATATCTTCTGCTGTTACTGCGTAGAATCCTTTTTCATTAAATAACGTTTTGCCTTTTTCCAAAAGCAGGGAGAAAATCTTTTCACGTTCTGTCGCTGTAAATTTAGGCATGTACACTCCTTTATATGACTTATTTTTTGGTTAAGGTCATATAAATAATAGCATATTATTTCTAATCAGTCAATACAAATCATCTTACAGTCCACGAAAACAATTCTTCTGGATCTTCCAAACCACTCACTGAAATGATTGCACAACCACTTTTTCTATGCTAAAATGAAAATAATATTTTCAGGCGAAATAACTCGAAATATCTCTGTAATCCTAACCGTATAAACCGGCGGTTTATCAGGCAGTGTGACGTTAAGTTTTACGGCATTTCTTCGGTCATGCCATAGGTGTTCAGACAATTTAGCAAGTGAAAAATTATAATAAAGGAAATATTTGTTTATGGAAAGAGGAAATGATATGAAAGAACAAATTTCTGCACGGCAGACAGTCCGGCTATTTTGCAGTTCTTGGTTTGAACAGCGGGACGCAGCGCTGGCCACGGAATTCCTGGCGGATGATATCCAATTTATCGGCACGGGGGAGAAAGAGTTTGCCTTGGGGAAGACGGATATGGCGAATTATGTTCTTACTGATATCCGGGAAATTCCGGAACCGTTTGAAATGGAACTGACGGTTATCCACGAGCAGGTTTTTAACGATGCAATTTATATTATGACTGCTGAGTTTACACTCAGAAATTCCGTGTATGCCTGGCGCCTGCACGGCTTTTTTGCACTGTGCAGGCAGAGTAACAGATGGCTGGTATGCAGCCTGCACTTTGCTGAACCTGGCAGCAGCCAAAGGGGCGGGGAGCACTATCCGCAAACGTTGGTTCTGGAAAATGTGATGAAGCAGCGGCAGGCACTTCTAAATGATTCCCTGGCAGGCGGAATGATGGGCGGTTATATTGAACCGGGATTTCCTTTTTATTTTATTAATCGCCGGATGCTGGAATATCTGGGCTATGATAGTGAAGCAGAGTTTATTTCGGATATTGGCGGAATGATAACCCAATGTATGCATCCGGATGACAGGGAACGGGTGGATCATGAGGTGGATGTCCAGATAGAGGAAAAAGGAGAATATGTCGTAGAATACCGGATGAAGAAAAAAGATGGTACTTACATCTGGGTTCATGATACAGGGCTTAAGATGACTGCAGAGAACAACAAGCCTGCCATCACCTCAGTTTGTATTGATATTACAGCTCAAAAGCAGGCACAGGAAGAAGTGCTTCATATCTATAATAACATACCCGGTGCAGTGTTTCGCTGCCGATTTGATGCCGATTTTTCTGTAATCGATGCAAATGACGGGCTGTTTGAATTTATTGGCTATTCCCGTGAAGAATTTTCAGCAATGGGCAACAAAATGTCATCTGTAATTTATCCGGAGGATCTGTCAGTTATGGCGCAGCGGCTGAAAGTACAGCTGGCGGATGGAAATACCATACAGAATGAGAACCGGTTGATCTGTAAAGACGGGACGGTAAAGTGGATTTCGATTAAAGCCCAACTTCTTACAGAAGAGGATAATGAGAAGTATTTCTATTGTGTTTTTGTTGATATTACGGAAGAAAAACTGCTGCAGCAGAGGGAGAGGGAGCTGTACGAAAAGGAACTGGAGTATTTTGCAGAGTTGTCTTCCGCAGGAGGAAGTATTCAGGGACGGATTAATGTCACGAAGGATAAGCTGGAAAGTTATGCAGCCTCTTCGAATATAGCAATTGCACATGTAGGGAATACCTATGAAGAGACTGTCGAGAGTATATCAGCTTCTGCTGTAGACAGGGATTATGGGCAAAAGATCCGCAATACCCTGAGCAGGGAGAAGCTGCTGGCTGACCATGCTGCCGGTAAAGTAGATTATCACTTTGATTTCTTATGCAGGAGTGAAGGCGGAGAAACTTTTTGGGGCAGTATGAGTTTCCGTTCTTCGCTGAACCCTGAAACGGGGGACGTGATCGTTTTTTTCTATATGTTTGACGTTACGGAGCAGAAATTGCAGGAACAGCTGCTAAATAGAATCACAGAACTGGATTATGATATTATTATGGAAATTGATATACAGCAGGATTCCCAACGTCTGTTTTCTTTTAGCAGCAGCCAGAAGAATATCTTTCCGTGTCAGGATGGTTTTCAGCAGGAAATACGTGTCATTGCCGACCAGTTTATGGATGAACCGTCAAAGAAAGAATTTCTTGCTAAGCTGGATTACGGATATATGAAAAAGACATTGGTAAAGCAGGATAATTATACTTTTATTGTGGAGATGAAAGATGAATTTGGTATGGTTCATGTCAAACGCTTCCAGATATTCTATATCAGCCAGGATCTGGGACGGGTCTGTGTAACGTGTAATGATGCCACGGATGTTGTACGGCAGGAACAGAAACAAAAAGAGGAGCTGTCGGCGGCTCTTGTTGCCGCGGAGCAGGCCAATGCTGCAAAATCGGACTTTCTTTCCCGTATGAGCCACGAGATCCGTACACCGATGAATGCAATTATCGGCATGAGCGCAATCGCTGCCCGTTCTATTGGTGATGATGAACAGGTTGCGGACTGTATTTCTAAGATTGGTATTTCCTCCCGATTCCTGCTTGCACTGATTAATGATATTCTGGATATGAGCCGGATCGAGAGCGGTAAGATGCTGCTGAAAAAAGAGAAGATACCTGTGGAGGAATTTTTAACCGGGATTAACTCTATCTGCTATTCCCAGGCGGCAGCCAAAGGGGTGGAATATGAGTGTATTGTGGATCCTGTACTGGATGATTATTACATAGGCGATGCGATGAAGCTGCAGCAGGTCCTTATTAATATTTTAAGCAATGCGATTAAATTTACAAAGGAAGGCGGAAAGGTCACTTTTTCCGCAGCGCAGCAGAGGAAGACGAAAAATGATGCCGTTCTTCGTTTTATCATCAATGATACCGGCGTGGGGATGAGCGAAGGGTATCTGGTACATATTTTTGAGCCATTTTCTCAGGAAAGCTCCGGAACTACTGCTTTGTATGGAGGAACCGGGCTGGGTCTGGCTATTTCCAAAAACATAGTGGATATGATGGATGGAAAAATAACTGTCAGGTCGATAAAAGGAATCGGCTCAGAGTTTACCGTGGATGTGAAGCTGGGTATTACGGAGGAGGAAAAGCTTCGTCACAACCAGAAGAAAACAAATCACAATTTTTCACATTTGAAAACACTGGTGGTGGATGATGATGTAGCTGTCTGTGAAAGTACCATCAATACGCTTCAGGAGATAGGTATCAGGGCGGAATGGGTAGACAGCGGCCGTAAGGCAATTGACCGGGTCAAGGATCTGTGGGATAAATCCCAATACTATGACATGATTCTCATTGACTGGAAAATGCCGGAAATGGACGGTATTGAGACTGCCCGGCGTATCCGTGCGATTGTAGGCCCGGAAGTTACGATCATTATTATGACGGCATATGACTGGATTTCGATTGAAAATGAGGCAAAGCTTGCGGGGGTAAATTTACTGATGAGCAAGCCGATGTTTAAATCTACTTTGGTCTCCGCATTCACAAGAGCGTTGGGAGAGCAGGAAGAACAGGCTCAGCAGACGGAGGTGATCAATTACGATTTCACCGGCAACCGTGTGCTGCTGGTGGAAGATAATATGATTAATACGGAGGTGGCTGCCATGCTGCTGGAGGATAAGGGATTTGTTGTGGACACGGCTGAACACGGACTGCGGGCTATAGAATTATTCAGCAAATCAGAGCCGGGATATTATAATGCCATCCTAATGGACATCCGGATGCCTCTGATGGACGGATTGACTGCGGCGAACAATATCCGTCATCTTAGTAATGTGGATGCTAAGACCATTCCCATTATTGCCATGACTGCCAATGCCTTTGATGACGACATCGAAAAAAGCAAGGCGGCGGGGATGAATGCCCATCTGGCAAAACCCATTGAACCAGACCGGCTGTATCAGACTCTATATGATTTCATCTATGGAAAGGAGGTCTGAGAGGATGGGGGAATTAAATAATGAGGAAGATGGGATAATGCAGGATATCTCCCTTTCAACGGAGCAGATGGAGGCCATATTGGACAATGCCCCGGTAGCTATATATGTAAGCGCAGCTGAGAATATGGAACTGCTCTATGCCAATCAGATAGTAAAGGATTTGATTTTTCAGTATCCTGGCATTGGTGGGATTACTTGTTATGAAGCGGCGGGTTATGACAGGCCATGCCCCTTTTGTCATGCAGGAGACATGAGCCGGACCGAGCTTTTTGTCCGTGAATTCCATCATCCCGGCAATAACCGGACCTACCAGCTCAGTGGGAAAATTATCGAATGGGGAGGCAAATCCGCTCATATCGAGTACATACTGGACATTACGGATAAAAAACGGGAAGAAAATCACTTCAAAGCGGTGAAAGAGGAGCTGCAGACAACATTCACAAGCATTCCCTGCGGCTTATGCGTTTATGAATTTGAAGCCGGGTGCATCTCTCCATTATTCCATAACTCTGCATTTTATGAAATTATGGGGTATTCAGAAGAACATATACGGTTATTGGAACAGAAGACAGATTTTCTGGGGGTTCATCCGGAAGATCTTGAGCTTTTACAGGGAAAAATCCAAAGAGCAATCCTAAGTAATGGATTCGTCCGTCAAACTTACCGGGTGTTCAATGACCGGCTGGGAGAATACCGCTGGATTCATCTTGAGGGAGCGGTAAAGGAACAGGCTGACGGAAAAAAATTATTATATGGCGTATACAGCGATGTAAGCGAACAGGTGCATCTGGAAAAGGAACTTGCCGGAGCCAATGAAAAGATGCAGGAAGCACAGCTGGAAATGGATCATCTGGTTAATTCCATACCAGGTGGCATTGCCAGTTATCTGGTAAAAGGAAAGCGTTTCATCCCAACATTTTTCTCGGATGGGGTAATGGCACTTTCCGGTCATTCACGGGAAGAATATTCAGAGATGGCAAGGCATGATGTGTTTGACATTGTATACGAGCAGGACAGGGAGCGGGTTCTGGAAGCGGCGCAGGCAGCTCTTGCCAGCGGAGAAGTTCTGGATGTCTCCTATCGTATGCGTCATAAAGATGGCCGTCTGATTTGGATTCATCTCAATGGAAGACGTATGGGACCTCTGTCAGAGAACTCAAAATTTTATGCAGTTTTTACCGGCATGTCGGCAGAGACGCACCTGTTTCAGAATATTGCCAACGAAACCGCGGATGGAATTTATGTGATCGACAAGAGAAATTATGATCTGCTCTATGTCAATGAATCCAAGAGTCTTTTCAGCAAGAAAGTGGATTGTATCGGTCTTAAATGCTATGAAGCAATGCATGGCAAAAGCGCACCCTGCGAATTCTGCACATTGAAAAATAATAAGCCTGACGGGGAAGAACAGGAGATCATGTCTGATGAGTCAGACGCCTGTTACAGTATACGTTTTCGTGAAACGGAGTGGAATGGAATTCCGGCGTATGTCAATTATGTCAGGGATATTTCGGAAGAGGTTCGGATTCGAAAGGAAAAAGAACGTCTGGAGCAGTATTTTCAGACTTTAGTTAAAAATCTTCCGGGGGGAGTTTCGGTTGTCCGTTATGAGAAGGACAGGAAAATGGTTCCTGAGTTTTTATCTGATGGATTTGCAGAACTGACCGAAATGACCCTGGAAGATGCTTGGGAGCTATACGAGAAGGATGCTTTGGCGGGTGTACATCCGGATGATCAGGAAATGGTGAACCAGCAGCTGACAGCATATATTTCCAGCGGTGAGAACCAGTGTGAAATGGTATATCGTCTGAAAAAGGGCGACAATAGTTATGTATGGGTGAAAAATAATCTCTCCCTTATTCAGAATGAGAATGGAGAGAGCCGGGTTTATGCTGTCTATCATGATATGACCAGGGAATTAGGGGAACAGGAACAGCTCCGGGAGCAGTATAAGGATATGATTATACAGCATTATCGGATTCCGGTACCCAATGCACTGATTATCGGCCACTGCAATATCACGCGGAATAAGATTCTGGAAATAATTGATCTTACAGATTCAGACCTTTTAAAAACTCTTGGTACGGTACGGGAAGAGTTTTTTACCGGGATAGCAGGACTTGTTGTTGATGAAAAGGAAAGGCAGACATTTTTAAAGACCTATCTGAATGCACCTGCGCTGGAGGCTTTTGAAAGAAATGACAGGGAACAGATCCTAAAGTGTTTTATAAAAATGCCGCGGGAAGATTTTGGACGTTATGTTCAATTTAAGGTAAATTTGGTGGAGGTGCCCGATACCGGGGATATCACCGGGATACTGACGGTAACGGATATTACGGAGCAGACCATATCTGACCGGATTCTGCACCAGCTTTCAGTCACCAACTATGACTTTGTCATAGATTTAAATCTTAAGCAGGATTCGTATACGGTTTTGACATTTAATGAGAATTCAGATTTTTTACCGGCAACCAAAGGCTGTCATTCGGAAAGGATTGCAGATATGCTTCGGTCTCCCATTGTGCCCAAGGACAGAGAACAGTATGCCAGGGCACTGACACCTGATGAAATTTACCGGAGGCTGACGGAGAAGAGTTCCTATACGTTTGCTTTTTCTACGATTGATGAAAAAGGTGAAATCCGTACCAAAAATATGACTGTTTCTGCTGTAGATCTGCGACTTGGGAGGGTCTGTCTGGTACGTACAGACATTACGGAATCTGTGCGGGAGCAGCAGGGTCTGCTTAATATGATTGCCTATACTTTTGAACTGGCGGGATTTATTGATGTCAACACCAAACGACTTGTGACATATACCCGTCAGACCGTGTTGGAAAACCTGTCTCCATATATTGCAGATAATTATGATAATGCAAAAGCATTTGCAGACCATTATGGTACAGAGGAAGACCGGGCAGAAATATTGCAGCGGTTCTGTTTGGAGAACATGCTTCTGCGTCTGGAAGAAAAGCCGGAGGGTTATGACTTTGTCCTTCCTTACCAATCCAGGGACGGTTTGTTGTATAAGCAGATTAATGTACTGTGGGGAGATGTAAACCACAGTACGGTCTGTATGGTTCGGGCGGATGTAACGGATATGCTGACGGCTGAAAGGCAGGCGAAAAAGACCCTGGAAAATGCGCTTACACTTGCAAAGGAAGCAAACCGTGCCAAGAGCGATTTCCTGTCTGCCATGAGTCACGATATTCGTACACCTATGAATGCGATCATGGGGATGACTACGCTGGCAACAGCTCATATTGAAGAACCGGAGCGGGTGAAGGACTGTCTGCAGAAGATTTCTATTTCTTCCAGGCATCTGCTTAGTCTGATCAACGATATTCTGGATATGAGCAAAATCGAGCGGTCTAATATCACGCTAAACCGCATGAAGATATCGATGTCTGAGCTGCTGGAGCAGCTGACGGCTATTGTGGCACCCCAGGTCACGGCGTCCGGACTGAAGTTTGAACTCCGGACGGAGGGGATCTGCCATGAATATTTCTATGGGGATTCTTTGCGTATCAATCAAATCTTCATCAATATTCTGGGCAATGCGATGAAGTTTACCCCGGAATGCGGTAAGGTTCAGTTTCTGGTGGAGGAAGTGCCTTCCGTCAAAGGCGGGCAATGGGTGCGTTACCGATTCTCGGTTCGTGATACGGGGATAGGGATGTCCAAAGAATTTCTCGGGCATATCTTTGAACCGTTCACACGCAGCAGTGCAGCAGTGAATGTGGAGGGAACAGGACTTGGTCTTAGTATTACTAAGGGATTAGTGGATCTGATGAATGGAGAGATATCTGTTGAGAGTGAGCTTAATCAGGGATCTACATTCCGTGTGGAACTGGAATGTGAGGCAGCGCAGGGTGAACCGGATATTTACGCAGAAGATGTCCGAAGGGTTAAATCAGCTGCTTCCCAGGATGAAATATTTGCAGGACGCCGCTTTCTGGTAGCAGAGGATAATGCCATTAATGCAGAAATTCTCTGTGAACTGCTTCAGATGCACGGAGCAGAATCGGTTGTGAAGATGGATGGGGCAGAAACAGTACTGGCATTCCAAAATACAGCCCCCAATACCTATGATGCAATTCTGATGGATGTCCGGATGCCCGGCATGAATGGATACGAGGCTACCCGGGCGATCCGTGCACTGGACAGAGAGGATGCAAAAAATATTGTTATTGTTGCGATGACCGCCAATGCTTTTGAGGAAGATATTCAGGAGGCACTGGATTCCGGAATGGACGCGCATCTGGCGAAGCCTCTTGATTTTAAGGTGCTGCATGATATTTTGTGTAAATTGCTGAGAAGATAATCGAAGCATTTTAGCATTTTACTATAGAATGTCTTGGAAATTGGACCGCAAATTAATATTAACATTTTTAAGCTTGCGCTGGAATAAGGCCGCTGTACTTTCCTGTTGTTTGATGAGACATAAGGGAGTACAGCGGCTTTTTTATTTTTAGAAATGGGAACAGCTGTTAAAATACAGCAAAAGCATAAAAAGAAGACATTTTTATAGTAAACTTGTATAATATTTTACTGCTTAATAGAAAGGCGAAAATAAAGAATGAAAAATACATTACTCTTAGTGGAAGATGAAATGCTTATTCAGGAGATGGTAGCGGACTTTTTTACCGTACAGGGATGGCAGACAGCATGTTTTGATAATGGCAGGGAAGCGCTTGCTTATCTGCAAAGGAATGAGGTTCAGATGGTGCTGCTGGATGTAATGATTCCTGATATGAATGGATTTGAAGTCTGTAAGGAGATTCGGAAAAACATGGAGATTCCGGTGATTTTCCTGACTGCATTGGAAGCGGAAAATATGCAGTTAAGAGGATATGGTTGCGGTGCCGATGACTATATAACAAAGCCCTTTTCTCTTCCGGTACTTTTGGCGAAGGTACATGCATTGGCCCAGCGGACCAGTAAGGACAGGAAGGAGCGGGTATTACAGAAAGGCATCCTCACGCTTAATCCGGAACAGAGAAAAGTAACTGCATCAGGTCGGGAGTGTATCATGGCAGACAAAGAATATCAGCTCCTGCTGTATTTTATGGAGAACGAGAACCGGGTACTGTCCAGAGAACAGATTTTAAACCAGGTTTGGGGAGTGGATGCCGAGATTCTGGACCGGGTTGTGGATAAACATATCGTTAAGCTGCGCCAGGCTCTGGGAGATGCAGGCAGCTATATCCGAACGGTTTCAAAAGCAGGCTATTCTTTTCAGATTCAATAAGGGAGAAATATATGACCAAAAAGGAAAAATATCGTATTCTGCTTAAAACCGGAGGTTGTTTTTTACTTTTGTTTTTGCTTTGTGCATGTATCATAACTACCTACGATACTTTACGAAACAGGAAACTGGGACAGGAGGCATTTCAACAAAAGAAAAATTATATATATGAAAAATTAGTAAAAAGCAGCGAAGAGGATTTTCAGAAAATCGTTAACGAAGTGGGAGACAGTGCGAAAAGCAGTCTGAATGGAAACTTCCAGAACCAATATTACAGTTACCTGGTTTACAATGATAAGCAAGATTTACTGGCGGAAAGTAAAAATTATCTGAATGTTAAAATAGAGGATGGAGAAACGACTGAATCGAAGCTGATATTTCCGGAAGAGCTGTTTTCTATAGAGCAGAAAAATGTTTTTATAACGGCTATAAAAGAAAACAGCAGGAATAAATCGAAACCACCGAAATATCGTTTTCTCTGCAGTACCGATAGCAGGGATGGGCAAGGGTTTTTAACGGGTCTGTATGTTGAAAAATTAGAGTGGGTCAGTGGAGAACAGGGAGAGAAAGCACAGCAGGATCCCTGGTTATTAACCTCACGCTCATGGAAATCAGAGTATGATGGGAAGAATTATTGTCAGTCCGGCAGTGAAATTGTAATGGAATGGATTTCTCCAGAAATAAGCGCCATATCTGAAAACGAAAAATACAGAGAAATACAGATATTGGGATTTCCTTACTACCAGGATGGTTTTGAAGAGTGGAATTACTGGGAGCAGGAGGAATGGCTGCATAACAGGAAAGAAATTTCAATGAACACCGCATCCGGTCAGGAAATGAATTGGGATAATGGGAAGACCCTGACCTCTGGATTTCTAACAACACAGATGGAGACCCGTATGAGGTTTTCGTTACTCAACAGCAGGTCGTATATCTGCCTTCAAATACGGGCAAGCGGAAGGCATTTGTATACATCTTTGGTAAATCTGAAGTGGGCTTATCTGGTCATGTTCTTTATTTTAGGCTTATGTGCGCTGTATCTGTCTTATGGCCAGATAAAAACAGAAGAAAAGCGGCAGCAGATGGAACAGGATCGTAAGGATTTTATCAATGGAATGACCCATGAACTGAAGACGCCGCTGGCAATTATACGGATGTGTGATGATAATCTGCGGATAAAAGAGCTGGAATATAAAAAGGAATATTATCTGGATATGATTAACCAGAAGACAGAAGAGATGGATACTATGATTCGCCAGATGATGACGTTGTCGCAGATAAATTCCATACATTTCATGCTTCAGCTGCAAAGGACAAATCTGGCGAAACTGGTAATGGAATCTCTGAACCGGATTGCCCCTCTGCTCTTGGAAAAAGACATCGATTTACAGATGGATATAGAACGGGTGGAAAAAGAAGTGAATCAGAATTATTTTGAACAACTGGTATCAAATCTGCTGTCTAATGCTGTTTCCTATGTGACACCTGGTGGTTATATTCGTATTATGCTGGATGAAGAAGAACTTTCAATTGAAAATGCAGGGGAACCTATTTCGGAAGATTGGAAGAGGGATATGTTTGAACTTTTTTCCAGTGGGAAACAGCTGTCCGGAGGCAGGGAGAAGCATCTGGGATATGGGCTGTATCTGGTTAAAAAGGTTGCAGGTCTGCATGGAATGAGATGCGAGGCTGAAAATACATCTGCCGGGAATTTATTTCGTATTCGATTTAAGGCAGAAGAATAAAAAGGGGATATTTTTCTGTTATGCTTTTGTAAATGAAAAGACACCGGTAAATATGCCAAAGAGGGATGGATGTGCGATGGTGAAAGAAATAAGAAAACGAAGCAGACAAAATAAACAATACAGACAAAACAATAGAAAAAAGTGGTATGGTATGATTCTGCTGGCCGTCATGTTAGGATGTACGGTAACTGCCTGTCAGAAAACGCCTGACCAGGCACCGGTTGTTAATAAATCAGAAGGACTTCCCAAAGGATGCATAATTGACAAGGTGAAAGATGGAGAATTAAAACAGATTGATGCACCGGAACACTGGAAGGAAACCATGGAGCGCATGGATGGACGTGTGACAGTAGACGCGGATGTGGACATACCCAGGCTCTCGGTAAGTAATACTCCGGTATTAGAATTAAAAAAAGCGAACTTTGATAATGAGCAGTTGAAGAAATTGACCGATTATTTCTTCAAAGGGAGGAAGTTTTATCAAAAGCCGCAAATGACAAAAGAAGAGTTATCACATCAGATTACTAATATAGAAAATAAATCAGGGATATACGGAGAGGGCACTTTTCTTATGCTCAGCAAAATGGAATGGAAGCCGCGATTGGAAGAATTAATGGAAAAAGCACCGGATAAAAAGCAGGAAAAAATATATAGGAAGCCGGAGTTTTCAAAACCGGTCCAGTCAGAAATGGAATATATGTGGTGGGGTACTGAAGATGAGATGGTACGTACTGAGAATAACTGTTTTTGGGCAGTAGTGGAAACAGGAGAAAAAGTGGATCCTATAATAAAAGCTTTCAGCCTCAATGAAAAAGCAGGAACTGCAGGTTACTTTTCATACTCTATTGGGGATGTTTATGATGAAGAATTCCTGAATTCTGATAAGGAAGATTGTATATGGGATAGGAAAAACAGATATCCCCAGGGGAGCAAACATCTGGATGACAAAGAGGATTTTATACAGAGATGTGAATCAGCAATGGAAAATCCGGCAATAGCAATAGATGATGCTGTTGAAACAGGAAATAAAATATTGAAGGATCTGGGGATTACCGGTCTTTCATTGGAACAATGCAAGAAGGCCGTTTGGTTTCCGAATCCCCCTATATGGGGGCATGGCTATGAAGATTATGATTCAGATTTGGGAGAGAACAAAGCAGCCTATACGTTACTGTATAGTTGGAATCTGGATGGAATTTCGGAATATAGACCTATTAGAGGTACTTTGCATAATGATATGCCTGAACTAACTTATAATCCTCCTTTTCAACCGGAAAAAATCGAAATAACGGTTACGGAAGACGGAGTCGTGGGATTTTCCTGGACCAATATGGCGGAGTTGTATCAGGTGGTTGCAGAAAATACGAAACTTCTGCCTTTTGATAAAATCAAGGACAGGCTGGCGGAACATCTGCAGTATATCGGTCTGCCGCCAGATGGTGCAGGTGGGGCAGATAAAGATCAGACAGTAGTCACTTTCAAGGTAAAAAGTGCAGAATTAAAAGCGGCTTATTCCACGGCCTTTAATGCTCCCGATCATGTCTGGTTGATTCCGGTCTGGGTATTTGTAGTCCAGTCTTCTTACGAGGGCAGTGAGATGTATACGATGCCGGAAACGGTATTTCTTAATGGGATTGACGGAGGTTTTGTAAATCCTTCATAAAGTTACGGCAACAGGCAGGAGAAGTCTGAAAGTTCCTTTTAAACCACTTATTAAGGCAGTATCGCAGGCGGGCCTGCTATATGCAGGAGGTATGAAGATGAGAAAAGTATTTTTCGCAGACTGGAAAAGGGCAGTGTTATCTATGGGATTCCTTACCGGCATTATAGGACTTGTCATCGCAGGCATCTGCGGTGGATTGCCTGCAGTGACATATATGAAGGAAAACAGGGTTTATGATTCTCATGGCAGCTGGATTTATTTAGCAGAAGCGGTGATCCATTCAGAATTGTTTTTGATGGCGATTCCGCTGGTTAGTTCACTTGCTTATGGGGCTGCATTTTCGGATGAACTGAAGTACCGATTTGCATTAGCAGGACTTGTACGTACCGGATGGAGACGATATCTTAGTTCAAAAGTAATTGTGACAGCTTTATCCGGCGGCTTGATAGTATTGTTTGGGGTGCTGCTGCTCTTAGCAGGTATAACACTGGTAGTTTTTATAGATCCGAAGCAGGGGATTTTCATGAAAACAGAAATTTTTCCCCACCTTACGGAAGCGGCAGGGTGGATAGTCCTCACCTGTTTTAGCGGCAGCCTCTGGGCATTGCTGGGGGGATTTTTTGCGGCTGTAATGAAAAACAAATATATGGCATATACCACACCTTTTATTTTGTATTATGTGTTGAATGCATTTCAAGAAAGATATTATTCTTCTCTGTATATACTGAATCCCCGTGAGTGGGCAGCACCAAGGGTGATACAGATTTGGGAAGCCGGACTGATGGTTTCTGTGGTAGGTTTTGCAGCAGCAGCGGCTTTTGTGATAACCATGGAAAGGAGGCTGAAGGATGCGTGACATAAAACAGTCTTTTCAGATTGCGTTCTATAATTTCCGTCTATGGAAGAAGAATCCCAGAGTCATTATGACTTTTGCCCTGGCATTTGTACTTTGTCTGATGTTATCGGACAAAGCAGTGTCCCTGGCGAGAAGTTACGGTACAAATATGCAGATATTGGAGGCCTTTGTATGGACATTCGGAGATGGGAATTCCATTATGATATCCTCTTTGCTATTGATTTTACTGTTTGCAGACATGCCTTTTATCAGCCAGGGAACCCCTTATTATCTTTATCGGACGAAGCGGTCCCTGTGGGTATGGGGGCAGGTAATCTATGTAGTGCTTGCTACAGTGCTTTATACTTCTTTCTTACTGGCGGTCAGCTGTATCATCTGCGCTCCTCTGTCTTTTCCGGGGAATATGTGGAGCGAGACGGGGGCTCTTCTTGGTTATTCCGGCGTTGGGGTAAAGATCGCACTGCCGGCATCTGTTAAGACCATGGAAATGTCTTATCCATACCAGTGTGCAGCGGTTATATTTTTACTGACTACCTTGTATTCTCTGGTGATTGCCTCTGTTATGCTGCTTTTTAATCTCTGTAAAAGCCAGTTTATGGGAGTAATCAGTGTTTTTGTTTTGAATCTGTACGGACTGCTGTTGAGTCCTCAGATTTTTATGGCACTGTTTCAATTACCCCAGACGATGGAATATAAAGCAAATTTAGCAGTTGGATGGCTCTCTCCTCTTAATCATGCCACTTATTATATGCATAATTTTGGATATGATTATCTTCCCCGGATATGGATGAGTACAGGCATGTTTGGGGGAATTTTAATAATTATTTTACTGCTTATCTGCAAAATGGCGCATAGATATGAATTTCATTTCCTGCAGCTAAATGAGTAGTGAAGAACTTATTTGCGGCAATAGTGAAGGCGGGTTTGGAATACGGCAGAGGGATAGAGATGGTGAATAAGATGGAGAATATTGCAATCAGTTTAAGAAATGTGTGCAGAGATTTTGGTGAGGAGAAAGTATTAAAGAATATTACGCATGATTTTGCATGTGGAATGGTGCACGGTATTGTAGGGATGAATGGATCCGGAAAAACGGTGCTGTTAAAATGTATCTGCGGATTTTTATTTCCAACTAAAGGACGGATTTATGTAGAGGGAAAACTGGTAGGAAGGGATATCGATTTCCCGGAATCTTTAGGAATGATTATCGAAAGTCCGGGATTTCTTCCGAATCTTTCCGGGTTTAAGAACTTAAAATTACTGGCATCGTTAAGAGGGGAAATTGATGATGAAACAATCCGGAGTGCAATCCGGCGCGTAGGGCTGGATGCAGAGTCAAAGAAGCATGTGGGAAAATATTCTATGGGAATGCGGGAACGGCTGGGGATTGCCCAGGCGATCATGGAAGACCCAGATATCTTAATCTTAGATGAGCCCTTTAACGGTTTGGACAAGCGGGGAGTGCAGGAAGTGTACGATCTGATGTTGGAATTAAATGACCAGGGAAAGACGATTTTCCTGGTCAGCCATAATGCCGCCGATATTGAGATGCTGTGTGATACGGTATGCGAGATGGATGCGGGGGAATTGAAAGTTTTAGTATCCTGAGTGATTATAAATGAGGGAAAGGGCTGCCGCCCCGGCTGAATATGAGCCGGGGCGGTTCTCGTACTGTGCAAAACCCTTACTTTGAAGATTTTCCGGAAAAAACTTATACCCGCATTCTTTTAGTTTTTTTCTAAGAATTGTCACATCCATATTGACATTGACGGTATAGCTGGTTGATGCCATTTTCAGTAAAAAGCCTGTGTCATAGGCCATGTCGGTATATCTATTGGTTGAAAATTACTCATTATTTTTCCTTCCTAAGTACAGCCTGTTTTTCTTTACCGAATCTAAGCATATCTATAAATTAGAATAAAAGCAATAAACGCTCCGTAGAGTTTACGGACGTCTGAAAACTTTATTTAATTTTTTTCATCTAATAAAAATATAAACAAAAATTCAAATAATAAATTATATATAATAAACAAAAAAATATTAAATAAACCATTTCTATTGACAAAAATGCCAGAGAAGAGTAATATTCTACTCATCACCTGTAATACAACTGACATATAACAACATACAAAATAGTGAAGGAGGAAATGGAATGGTTTATGACAATAAGTTGATTGAAGAGCTTCAGACGAAAGCAAAGCAAATCAGAAAAGATGTGGTCGTTAGCATCGGTGTAGGGGTTGCCGGTCATATCGGAGGATCTAATTCTTCTGCTGACATCGTAACTGCTTTATATTTTTACAAGATGAAACATGATCCCGTGAATCCGAAAATGGAGGACAGAGACCGGTTTTTATTAAGTAAGGGACATGTGGCAATCCTGCAGTATGCAGCTTTATCAGAAGCCGGTTATTTCCCGGTGGCAGATTTGAAGACCACCAAAGAAATCGGTTCTTACCTGCAGGGGCATCCGGATGTATTGAAAACACCTGGGATTGAAGCCGGGACCGGTTCACTGGGACAGGGGCTGTCAATTGGTCTTGGAATGGCACTGGGGATGAAACTGGACGGGATCGGCCGGAAAGTATATGTGCTCTGCGGAGACGGTGAAATGGCAGAAGGCCAGATATGGGAAGCGGCTATGGCTGCAAGTGCATATAAGGCAGATAATCTCGTAGCCATTCTGGATAGAAACGGGCTGCAGGCAAACGGTAAAATTGTGGATCGGATGAATTCGAATCCCATAATTGAGAAATGGGAAGGCTTTGGGTGGAATGTCATTGAAATAGATGGACACAACATGCAGGAAATCTTAAGTGCGCTGGATGAAGCAGATACGGTTAAAGGAAAACCGACCATGATTGTTGCAAATACTGTAAAAGGCAAGGGCGTAAGCTTCGCAGAAAATGTAGTGGGATTTCATAATGGAATGCTGACAGAAGAAAATTATAAACAGGCTATTGCAGAATTATCTTAAAGGAGGCTGAGAGAATGAGTTATACAAATCAGAGAATCGCTTACGGCAGAACACTGGTGGAGTTAGGAAAAGAAAACAAAAATATTGTAGTGCTGGATGCTGATCTTGGAGGTTCTACAATGGGTAAGCTGTTCGAAGAAGCGTATCCCGACAGGCATTTTGAAATGGGTATTGCAGAGGCGAACATGACATCGGTTGCGGCAGGGCTTGCACAAACCGGAAAAATCCCATTTACAAATTCTTTTGCCGTATTTTCTGGAGGAAGGGCATTTGATCAGATCCGCCAGACGATCGCAATTGGAAAATTAAATGTTAAAATATGTGGTTCTTCTTCGGGAATGTCTGATTTTGGTGATGGGGCGACCCACCAGTGTGTGGAAGATATGGCAATCTTCCGGGCTGTCCCCAACATGACGGTAATTTGTCCGGCAGATGCCAATGAAACCGTGGAAGCAGTAAAGGCAATTACAGAATACAATGGTCCCTGTTATATCCGGTTGAATCGAAATGATTATGAAAATGTAACGCCGGAAGGCAAAAAATTTGAGATCGGGATGCCGTCAGTTTTAAAAGAAGGAAAAGATATCGTTGTATTTGCTGCCGGAATTATGGTGGGGCTTGCATTAAAAGCAGCAGAAGAATTGGAAGGAAAAGTGTCTGTAAAGGTAGTCAATGTCAGCACTATAAAACCATTGAATCAGGAGGCTGTTATCCAGCTTGTAAAAGATGCAAAAGCAGTCGTGACAGCAGAAGAACATAATGTAGCCGGAGGGATGGGATCTGCTATTGCAGAGGCAATCTGCAAAGAATGCAAACCCATTGAGTTTGTAGGAATTCATGACACATTCGGCTGCAGCGCACATAACTATGCGGATGTGCTGCACTACCACGGACTGACGAAAGAGCGTATTGTGGAAGCTATCGAAAAGATGGATAACTTTAACTGATTAGAATAATCACAAATCAAAAACATTTTAGAAAATGGAGGTAATGAAAATGAAAGTAGGCTTTATCGGACTGGGAATCATGGGGAAACCAATGGTTAGAAACCTGCTAAAAGCGGGATATGAGGTTGTGGCATTTGACGTAATGGAGGCAAATGTTGAGGAAGCGGCAGCGGATGGGGCAGTTCCCGCACAATCTTCCAAAGCAGTTGCACAACAGTGTAAAACCATTATTACCATGCTGCCTAATTCACCACATGTAAAAGCGGCTGTTATGGGAGAAAACGGAGTTCTGGAAGGTGCACAGGAAGGAAGCATATTAATTGACATGAGTTCGATAGCACCGCTTGCATCCCAGGAGATTTCCAGGGCATGTGCCGGAAAGGGAGTAAAAATGATTGATGCACCGGTATCCGGCGGCGAGCCAAAAGCAATTGACGGAACCATGTCAATTATGGTTGGCGGAGATAAAAAGGTCTTCGACCAGGTGTATGATCTGCTAATGGTGATGGGGGGCAGTGCGGTACACTGTGGTGACATCGGTGCAGGAAATACAACGAAATTAGCCAATCAGGTTATTGTGGCATTGAATATTGCTGCTGTATCGGAAGCATTTATGTTATCCACAAAAGCAGGAGTGGATCCGGTGAGGGTATTTGACGCAATTAAAGGCGGGCTGGCAGGCTCCACAGTTATGAATGCTAAGATACCAATGATTACAGCAGGCAACTTTAATCCGGGATTTAAAATTGATTTACATATTAAGGATCTGAATAATGCTTTGGAAACAGGCCATGGAGTCGGCGCACCGCTTCCGATGACCGCATTGGCCATGGAAATGCTGCAGACGCTACGTGCTGACGGATGCGGGCAGCAAGATCACAGTGCAATTGCAAAGTATTATGAAAAAATTACAGGTGTAGAAATCCGCGGATAATCTGAATCTGTTCGGACCGGGGTGTGTCAGAAAGTAAATTTCAAACAAGCTCGAATTCCGGCAGATATCATCTACTAGGGGGGTCTTTATGGACGTTGGTACTTTATTAATTATTAATCTGGTCATTTCGATTGCAATTATTTTGTTTTTAATTATGGTTTTGAAAATCAACCCAAGTATTGCAATGATTATTGCCTGCTTATATATGGGGATTGCATCAAAATTGGGTGTCATGGGTACAATTACGCAGATTTCAGACGGCTTCGGCAGCATGATGTCCAGTATGGGACTGCCTATCGGATTTGGTGTTATTTTAGGCCAGTTGCTGTCAGACAGCGGCGGGGCGAGCGTAATTGCAGAAACGCTTGTCAGAAAATTCCCTGCTAAAAAAGCTTTATATGCCATTGCATTTACGGGCTTTGTATTATCCATACCGGTTTATTTTGATGTTACCTTTGTGATTCTGATTCCAATCGGAATTGCTATTACAAGGCAGATCAACAAACCGATGGCATATACAACGGGGGCACTTACGATTGGTGCAACCACTGCCCATTGTATCGTTCCGCCAACCCCGAATCCATTGGCAGCACCGGATATCTTCGGGTTTGACCTGGGCATCATGCTGATCTTCGGATTGATTTTCGGTATTATTACGGTAACGGTTAGTGTATTTTTGTATACCAAAATTCATGACAGGCATTTCTGGAATGAGGAAAAGGATGTAAATCATTCTTCAAATGTTGTGAAAGAATTAGAAGAACAGGGTAAAGTGATCAAGGAGAACAGACCAAGCTTTTTCATCTCGCTGCTGCCAATTGTAGTTCCTATTATCTGCATTTTATGCGGAACCGTGGGAACGGCAATATTTGGAGAAGAGAATCAGCCAATAATCAGCCAGTTCCTGGGCAATAAATTAACGGCTCTTCTATTAGGCGCACTGGCATCTTATTTATTAGGTTATAAATATATTGGTAAGAAAAATATTGAAAACTCTGCCGGAGAAGCATTAAAGGCTGCCGGAGTAGTTCTTCTGATTACCGGAGCCGGCGGTTCTTTCGGTGCAGTGATCAAAGCAACCGATATTGGTACAATTTTAGTTGACAAGCTGGGACTGGATACTAGTTCTGCCATTGTGGTATTGTTCCTGGCATTCTTCATCGGATTTATCTTCCGTGTAGCTCAGGGTTCCGGTACGGTAGCAGGACTAACCTCTATGACGATTATGGCAACCCTGGCACCAACGGTGGGCATACATCCGGTTTATATTGCCATGGCATGTCTGGCAGGCGGAAATAGTGTGGGGCATGTAAATGACAGTGGATTCTGGGTGGCAACGAATTTGTCGGGATTAACGGTGACCGGCGGTTTGAAAACTTATACACTGGGGTCTTTTATATCAGCAATCTGTATCTTTATATTAGCAATTATCGGGGCATTGGTATTCCCGGTATTCTAGAGTGTGTTTGAAAGGAGGAAGAACGTAATGAAAGCATTAAAATATATGGGACCAGGCAAATTAGAAATACAGGAAGAGCAGATGCCGGTTCCCCGGGAACAGGAAGTGCTTCTGAGAGTCAGGGCATGTGGTATCTGCGGAAGTGATGTGCACGGATATCTGGGTTTGACGGGAAGAAGGATTGCACCAATGACGATGGGGCATGAGTTCGCGGCTGAGGTAGTGAAGCCGGGGGCAGGTGCCACAAAGTTTAAAGAGGGTGACAGAGTAATCGTTCAGCCGATTCACTTCTGCGGTACCTGTGAAAACTGTAAAAGAGGACTGACAAATATGTGCCTGAATAAAAGATTCTTTGGTGTACTGACGGTAAACGGGGCGATGGCTGAATATGCAGCAGTACCCGAAAAACTTCTGTATAAGTTACCGGATAATACGGATTATGAAATCGGTGCTTTGGCAGAGCCTTATGCGGTTGCATACGGAGCGGTGAAGAAGGCAGGAAATTTAGAAGGCCAGAATGTGCTGATTATTGGAGCCGGTGCCATTGGGCTTTGCATTTTGCAGATTGTAAAATTACAGAATCCGGGCAGGATCATAGTTTCGGATTTAAGTGATACAAGACTTGCTGCGGCAAGAGCCTTTGGAGCGGATGAGGTAATTAATCCTAAGGATGAAGATTATATGGAAGCTGTTTCCAGATATACGGATGGGAGGATGATTGATACTTCCATTGAGGCAGTGGGCGTTCAGGCTGCAGCCAACCAGTCCATTAAGTGCCTGAAAATCGGCGGACAGGCAATCTGGGTGGGAATGTCCCAAAAGGAAATGGAAATTAATATGCAGGATATCGTATGCTCTGCCCGCAGAGTGATTGGCTCCTTTAACTATACCCATGAAGAATTTGGAGAAGTAGTGGATTTAATTGGAAGCGGCAGATTGAATGCAGCAAAGCTGATAACGAAAACAATTTCTCTGGAGGAAGTAAAAGATGCTATGGATGATTTGCATATGAACCCGGATGATTATATAAAAGTCATGATTGATCCCAGTATAAAAAGAGGTAAAAGAAAATGAGATTTGGTTGTTGTCTAAATATGATAGCGGAGGGTGCAGACGGAACGGGCATCGAATTCCTGGAACAATTAGTATCTTGCGGATATGATTATGCAGAATTACCCCTTGCGCAGATGATGGATTTGAGTGAGGATGAATTCGGGAAATTAAAGCATTGTGTAGACACCTCCGGTGTAAATTGTGAGGTTTGCAATAATTTTTTCCCAACCGGTTACCGGCTTACAGGTCCGGATGCAGATATGGAAGCCAATTTGAATTATGCTGCAGAGGCATTAGAGCGGGCACACCGGTTAGGTGTGAAGTATGTAGTGTTCGGCAGCGGGCCTGCAAAAAATGTACCGGACGGATTCCCCCTGGAACAGGGATACCAACAGGTAGTTTCTTTATTGCAGCAGGTAAATGACATTGCACATAACTTGGATATTACAATCGTGATTGAACCCCTTCGCAGACAGGAGTGTAACCTAATCAATACTTTTGAAGAAGGATGCCGGCTGGCAAGGGCTGTGGATAGAGAGAATGTTAAGGTACTGGTTGATTTTTATCATTTGACGGAAGAAAAAGAACCGGTTGAACACCTGTTGAAAGAAGGAAAAGAGTATTTGCGACACGTTCATTTTGCAAGACCGGATGGGCGTGTATACCCGGAGTCCATAGAGGAAGAAACTTATCAGCCCTTTATAGATGCACTGAAAGCTGTATCCTATGACGGACGCGTCAGCTGTGAGGCATATACCCATGATTATGGGGTAAGTGCTCCAAAAGCACTTGCGTTTTTTAAGAAATATTTCAGATGATGAATCTAGTGTCGCCCGGCGGCACCAGTACTCCATCCGGACAGTAACAATAGTGACAGCACTGCCTATTTTGCCAACTGCTGCGTTGTCGTCAGTCAGCGGAGGAATCACTCCGCTTCCATCCTTCGCCTTGCAGATGGCAGGAATGAATTCAAAACACGCTCTAGGCCGCAGTGGTTTGCAGCAGTGGCGGCAATTCGGCAGTGGGGAAATTGGAAAAATAGAGTGCCCCTACAGATCAGGCGGAAAAGATTATATTTATATGGATATTCATAAGAAAAAGCCTTACAAAAACAGTTGCAATCATGCTAAAAAGAAGGTATGATGATTGTATCTGTATGACAACGTACAGGCAGAAAGATGGAGGCACGTATGAGTATAAAACCAATCAAGCGCGTGAATGTCGGGGAGCAGGTATTTGATCAATTAAAACAGATGATTATAGATGGAGAATGGAAGCAGGGGGATAAGCTTCCTTCGGAGAATGCTTTGGCGGATATGCTGGGTGTCAGCAGGATCACTGTCCGCCAGGCACTGCAGAAGTTAGGGACGCTGGGACTGATTGAAACCCGCCTGGGCGAAGGGTCTTTTGTGAAAGTGATTGATATTAGTGAGAATATGCAGGCATTAGTGCCGGCAGTGTATTTAAGCGGGCAGGAAACAGAACAGGTATTTGAATTCCGCCAGATCATCGATGTGGAGTCGGTAAGGCTTGCAGTCCGCAGAGGTACCCAGGAGGATATTGAAGAATTAAAGAAAATTCATAAGAAAATGCTCCAGAAAAAGGATGAGTCCGATTCCTTAGGATTTGCGGTAATGGATACCGAGTTTCATTTTAAAATCAGCCAGATGACAAGAAATCCTCTGATTATAAAGACAAATGAAATATTAAGGGAAGTCATCAATTCTTACGTGACGACCATTATCGAAAAAATGGGCTGGGATCTTGCCCTGAAATATCATGGAAAAATAATTGATGCAATCATAGCAAAAGATGAAAAGGGTGCTGTGGAGGTAATGAGGGAACATCTTGAGAATAATGTGAAATATATTGAAGAGATAAAGTGTGAAAGTTCCATTCGAACTACTTATTAATGCATATCTCAGGCGGAACCTGCGATATGCAGGAGGTATAAAAGGAAGGCAGGTAAGCTGCGTCTGCAGGTGGAGGGATGATTGTATGAAAGTGGTAGTTGCTATTGATTCTTTGAAAGGAAGCCTGAGTTCCATGGAAGCAGGCGGTGGCATACGCGCAGGAATAAAACGGGTTTATCCGGATGCAGAGGTCATTGTAAAACCACTGGCTGATGGTGGTGAGGGCACCGTTGAAGCTTTCGTGGAAGGATGCGGAGGGACCTATATCAGCCGTTATGTCTGCGGTCCGATGAGAGAACCGGTAAATGCCGCATATGGATTCATACCGGATAAAAAACAGGCGGTCATAGAAATCGCAGCGGCAGCCGGAATTACTCTTGTAAAAGCAGGAGATAAAAAACCGTTATCAGCAACGACTTTTGGTGTGGGAGAATTGATCCTGGATGCAATAAACAGAGGTTGCCGCAATTTTATGATAGGAATTGGCGGAAGTGCTACTAATGACGTCGGCATCGGGATGCTCACTGCGTTAGGGTACCGGTTTCTGGACAAAGAAGGAAATCCGGTGGGTATCTCCGCAGACAGCTTAAAGCTGGTCGCATCCATCAAAACGGATGCCGTAAATCCCGTGATCAGGGAGTGTACTTTCCGGATAGCGTGTGATGTTAATAATCCACTGTGTGGTACAAACGGAGCAACCTGGATCTATGGTCCCCAAAAGGGTGTAACGGATGAGATGAAAGAGGCGCTGGACAGGGATCTGCAGCATTTTGCAGATGTCACTGCCCACACTTTTGGACATGATTATTCCGGATATCAGGGTGCAGGTGCAGCAGGCGGGCTTGGATTTGCATTTTTAAGCTTTCTTAACGGAACGCTTTCGCCCGGAATTGATCTGGTGATGAAAGCGGTTGATCTGGAAGAAGAGATAGCTGACGCAGATTTTGTGATTACAGGAGAAGGACGGCTTGATTTACAGACTGCCATGGGAAAAGCACCGGTGGGCGTAGCAGGTCTTGCCAAAAAACATGGAATTAAAGTGATCGCCTTTGCCGGCAGTGTCTCCAAAGATGCAGTGAAATGCAATGAAAAAGGGATAGATGCATACTTTCCCATCTTACAGGAGATAACAACATTAGAGCAGGCAATGGACAGCCGGGTGGCGCTTACCAATATTACAAATGCGGCGGAGCAGGTATTCCGGTTGATAAAAAGCCTTGATTAAATTAAGGAGAGCTGTCAGCAATGCAATTCCTTTTCGGGAAAATAGCAATATCTTGTCATAGTGACAAGATATTGCTATTTTTTTGCAGCTATGACAAGATAATAGATAAAACAGCAAAATCGTTCCTTATGCAGCAATATGCTGAGGTTGCGCTGCTCACGGAATTTACAGTGTCTTTAGAAGAAATTCTAACCTTAAACGATACAAAGGAATTAACGTTTTATTTGGAAATGCAGCTGATTACCATGCAGGAGGGAATCCTGAAATTTAACCGGACCAATAATCACTATATTGTGGAATAGGCGATGATGTATATCTCAGAAAATTACAGCCATAACATTACACTGGATGATATGGCGGCATATCTGCGCATCTCTCCGCATCTCTCCATTTTATCTGAGCCGGGTGTTCAAAAAAAACACCGGGAAAAACTTTACGGATGTACTTGCAGAAAGGAGGATTGAAGCGGCAAAGCGTCTGCTTCATCAGAAAAAAAGCATCAAAGAAGTCACTTATGAGACCGGATTTAACAGCCAGAACTATTTTTCCAAAATATTTAAAAAATATGTAGGGTGCAGTCCCAGGGAGTATCGTGGGGATAACAATCCCCGGTGATCTTTATAGGGATTCTTTGTACTGAACAGGGGTCATCCCTTTCACGGATTTAAACATCTTATGAAAATATGCATTATCGTAGATCCCTGTCTTATCACTGATGGATTCGCAGCTCAAATCCGTATTCTGCAGCAGATAACAGGCATATTCAATGCGCTTCATGTTGATATACTTAACAGGAGTCACACCGACATTTTTCTGAAACAGTTTCGTAAGATAAGTATGACTGATATGAAGATTGTCTGCTATGTCACGAATCTGAATCTGACCGGTAAAATTTTCATCGATGTAAGTTAGTGCTTTTACAATAAGCGCAGGTGTATTTTTTGTGGGAATACCGGTCATTAAATCCAACAAATACATGATAAAAGTGTAAATTTTAGATGATAATTCATATTTATTTATAGTAACCGGGGGACTTAAATATTCTAAAATATCAAGAAGCTGCTGACCGGCTTTTTCAGTGGATACATTTTTGAAAACATATTGATTATTGGATAGCAGATAACTGAATAATTCTTTACAGTTACTGCCCGACAGTTCAATCCACAGCAGTCCCAGGGAAGAATGGCTGTAGTTGCTGTAGTCATGGGCCTCTCCGGGGAAAATAATAAATGCATCTCCTTTTTTCAGGAGATGTTCTTTTTTTGAGATATGAAAAATTCCGCATCCGTCGAAAACAAAATGAACCGTATAATAAGGGTAATTATTGTCACGGATAATTTCAAAATCTTCATCAAAATAACTGCATCCGGCACGGATTACGTGAAATAAAAAGTTATCGTTTGCTGGTGGCGAAGATAAACGGTAGTTGAAATGCAGTACGTTTTTTATTCTTTCATCAATTGTCATATAATAACCTCTAAATTGTCAATAGTAAAATGCAAACCCACATATGGAAACATCGAATATGAGTATATCTCCATTATAAATCATGGTATAAAATTGTCAATTGAAGTTTATAATTAGTTTTAAAATATACAATAAAATGTACTGTTTTCTTCATTGCTGTAAGAGGGGGTAAATTGTACAATAAGGCTATCATAAGGTACTGAAGGAGGATAATTATGACATCCAGAGAAAGAGTCAGGGCGGCAATTGCCCACCAGAAGCCGGACCGGACACCGGCGGCATTTGAAGCTGTAGATTCCGTAGTGGAAAAATTAATGGTGCACTATCAATTTACGGATTACAGCCAGTTATTAGATAAGTTTAAAATCGATGTAGTACCGGTTTCGCCAAAATACATCGGACCAAAATGCAAGGAGTATGTAAACGAAAAAGGGCAGAAAGTCACCACCAGCTATTGGGGATACGAAACTACCATCCATAAAACAGCTATTGATGAGTACGGTATGACATCCTATTTTCCGTTAAATGATGTTACAACCATAGAAGAAGTGGATGCGTATCCATTCCCTGATCCGGATTGGTTTGATTATAGCGTTATCAAAGAAGAATGCGATAAATATCCGGATAAGGCTATTATTGTAGGACATGAAGGACCTTTCCAGATAGTAACATTTCTGATTGATATGGATCGTTTTTTTGTAATGATGATTGAAGAACCGGAAGTGGCACAGCGTATATTAGACCGCATGGTAGCTTTTGAACTGGAATATTATGAAAGAATTTTTAAGGCTGGAGAGGGCAGAATTGACATTTTAAGGCCCCACGATGATTATGGTACCCAGATTTCCCTCTTATTCAGTGTGGACATGTGGAGAGATTTCTTCAAAGAAAATACGAAAAAGCTCACCGCACTGGCACATAAATACAACGCGTTTTACCAACAGCATTCCTGCGGCGCCGTGCGCCCTATTATACCGGAACTGATTGAGTGCAATGTGGATGTACTGGAGCCGATCCAAAAAGTTGCGGGTTTGGAACCGGAGAGCCTCCAGGAAGAGTTTGGCGGAAAAATCACATTTCACGGCGGAATCGACACGCAGGGAATACTCCCTTATGGGACACCTCAGGAAGTTGCAGAAGAGACAAGGCGTTTTATTAAAACATTGAATCGGGATGGCGGTTACATATTAATGGCAAGCCAGGCTTTTGAAGGAGATGTGCCGATTGAGAATATTGAGGCGCTGTATGAGGTAGAACGGCAGATACCCCGTTAAGCCTGCAAGCTGTAAGGACGAAACGGAATTAGCGGTGAGGCCGGCCGCCAGTTTGGCCGGGGCTTGCCGTTGCCCGTCAAAACAACCCCTCTCCTAAATATTTGTCATGTGGCACTATTAAGCACTTTTCGATAGATTTCCAATAACTATCGTAAAGGTTTTTCTGTGCAGTTCCATAACTTTCTTTAGTATCAAATTCCCAATAAAGCATGTACTTAACGCTTTTTACAATGCGCGTAATTTTGGGAGGGGGAAGCCCCTCTTTAATTTGTTTTAAGTCTATATGATACTCCCTTTTGACAAATCGAAGTAAAAGCAGTCCTACTTGCTTTTCTAAAAAACTCTTAACCTCAAGCATGAGTGCTTCAAACTCGTCCACCTTTTGCGGCTTGACCTGATAAATACATATTTCGGTAAATGGCATATTAAATTCCTCCTTCACAGTTCAATTTTATATTTTTAAAACTATATTTTGTTATGACTGATATAATTATCATTATTCCACAAATAAATAATACAGGTAAGTAGAAATTACCGCTAAAGGTTTCCAGTATATTTCCGCATATAATTTGTCCAATTGGTGTACTGCATTGTGCCCCGGCAATCATGATTGACATGACTCTGCCCAACATTTCATTTGGTGTTTGCTTTTGAACCTTACTAACTACAAAGATAGAAAGTATTTGTATCATAGCGGATAGCGGAACTGCCCCTAACATAAAAATTGAAAATGCAGGTAAATATCCAAATTTCAAGACCGATGGTAAAATTGATACTGCTATAGGAAGGAACATTACGCTCATAACCAGCACCCAGCGATACACTCTATTAAAATGCAATTTTCTCGCAAAAATACCAACCGTCAATGCACCAACGACTGTTGCAAAATTGATCAGACCCATGCCTAGACCATACATTGTTTCTGTACTTCCCATAACCAGACGAAGAATTGTGGGAGTTGCAATTACTAAAAGTGGTGTCACTATAAGATTTAGTGCCATTGCAAATAGGACGGATTTATAGATATAAGGTTCTTTTACTACATATATAAAGCCACTTTTTAAGTCAGATATAGTCGTATGTATGATATGTCCTTTTTCCCTGGTTTTGCTAAAGGGAATATCAATAAAAATTTCCATAATTGCAGATAGTATAAATAATATACTACATACTAATATGAGAATATTAAAATCTATAGCGCTATATAAAAGACTACCTATAATTGGAGCAGAAACCATTGCCAATGATTGAACAGCCATTACAATCCCATTGCTGCTTTCAATCTTTTTTTCTTCAACCAGTAACGGTACACTGGCTGAAACAGTTGGATTGTACATTGCGCTGATTGCGGAAAGCAGTATCATTATGATACCAATTACTACAATAGAAGTATTTCCAGTTAAAAGTAAAAGAAATAAACAAAATACAATCGTACCACTACAAAAATCATAGATTACCATTAAATTTTTACGATTAAACCGATCCGCTATGGCCCCACCAAACGGACCTAATAAGAGTGGGATATTAGAAATAGCAAATAAAGTCGCAAACACATCTGCACGACCTGTTTTATCTAAAACAAACAACGATAACGCGAATCGTAATAGTGAAGAACCTAGTATTGATATGATCTGCCCTAAGACCATTAGTTTAAAGTTTTTTAACGGTGGAATATTTCTTTTTTCCACAGAATTGCATTGTATATTATCATTAATTGTATTATTCACATTCTCCTCCTTTATATCATAATTCCTGTTTGAATAGTTCTTTGGCTTTATTTATTCCATCACTATCAATAATTGGTATCTCCATTTTCTTTAAAAGAAAAAATAAAAAGTCTAATCTGCTGCATACTTCAGAATAACTACGAGTGAATAATGTCGGGTTGAGTAAAACGTCGACAGCAAAAATAAGAATTTCAGCCAATTCTTGCGGATATTCGCATTCATATTCATGGTTTTCAACGCCTTGCTCTATTATTTTACAAAAATATGGAGCAGCCACATTGTTAAGGTATTGTACTTCTTCTAATAGAGCAAACGGTATTTTTTCACTCCAATAGCAATCTACCATTTGTTTATGTGTATAATCCTCCGCGCTATGAGTAATAAGTTTCATCAATTTTTCTTTTGATGTAAGAGTAGTATCTGCAACAAGATTTTCTAAGAAACTATTCATATGTGAATAGAATCCTTCTGTTACACTTCTTAAGATATCTTCCTTACTCTTAAAGTGATGATACATTGCGCCTCTGGACAGACCAGATAGATCTATAATATCTTGTGTAGAAGTCGCATCATATCCTTTTGCTGAAAACAAAGAAAATGCTGATTGAATTATTTTTTCTTTACTATTTTTACTTTTTTCTTCCCTATTCATATTAATCCTCCAATAAACAGACTGTCTGTTTGTTTTATTATAGGGTTTCATTTTTGATTTGTCAAGGTAATAAATAATAAATAGCAAAAAGGGGCTTGCTGCATAAGCACGGACATTACCAACGGACATTATCAATACACAAGTAATTCACAATTTAGAAACATTTCTCAAACAAATCACAAACAAAATTCATTTATAATCAATCCTATCATACAACAAATATACTTTATTTTAAAACGGGGTATCACCAATGAAGAAAATGAGAGAAACAGAACTGCTGCAAAAAGTAAAAAGAATCTGTAATCCAAGACGTTCTCTGCAGATTACCGGAGCATCCTGTATTGGAAATATTCTTGTGGGGGCCGGGAAGCTGATTATGGGAATACTCTCATTTTCTGTATTTACCTGTGTCAGTGCATTTTATACTTTTGGTATGGTTCTGGCTAAGCTTTTTGCGTTATCCGGGATCTCAAAAGGGAAAAGCCGGGAACTACAGTGCCGCTATTATATGCTTTCCGGAGAAGTTCTCATTATAGCCAGTGCGTTATATATTGCTTACTCTGCAAGGCTTTTCTTCTATCCAGAGGTCAGTTCGTACCATCCCTATGTGGGAATTACCATTGCAGCTTTTACATTTACGGAGTTAACGCTGAATATCCGGGGAGTTATCTTAGAACGCCATAATCATACTCTTTTAATCCATGCAATTAAAATGATTAATCTGGCATCTTCTCTGATCTGCCTGGTTCTGACCCAGACGGCACTGCTGTCATTTACCCATGAGCGTGAAATCGGCTACGATCCATCCCTGTCCAATGGATTAATGGGTGTGTTGATGGGAAGTGCAGCCACGCTGCTGGGAGTGATCATGGTGATCCGGGTAAACCGGATAAAAAAAGAATGCAGCAAATAGATTATATGTTAAAATAATGAGAAGTTCTTTGAGTGCGTTGGTTTCTGAAAGAAAAAAGGAGGTACGGAATGATTCGTATATTAGTAGTGGAAGATGATGAGCGGTTAAATAAAATTGTCTGTACATATTTAAATGACAGCGGATTTCAGGCTAAGGGCTGTATGTGTGCGGCGGAGGCATATGATGAGATGTATCAATCAATCTGCAGTATGATTATTTCTGATATTATGATGCCGGAAATCGATGGTTTTGAGTTTGCCCGGACGGTGCGTCAGGTGAATAGCTCTATTCCCATCCTGTTTATGTCGGCTAAAGATGATCTGCCATCCAAACAGAAAGGGTTCCGGCTGGGGATTGATGATTATATGGTGAAACCCATTGAACTTGATGAACTGCTGCTTCGGGTCAGGGCATTGCTGCGCCGCGCCAATATTGAAACGGAAAGAAAGCTTGCAGCAGGTAATCTGGTGATGGATTCGGATGCTATGACTGCGATTGTCAATGATGTGGAAATCCCAATTACCACAAGAGAGTTCCATATCCTGTATAAGCTGCTTTCTTATCCAAAAAAAACTTTTACCCGTGCACAGCTGATGGATGAATTTTGGGGTGTTGATTGTGATACCAGCCTTCGGGCTGTGGATGTCTATGTGACAAAACTAAGAGATAAATTTTCGGGATGTGATGGATTTCAAATTGTGACTGTACGCGGAATCGGATATAAGGCGGTGTTATTATGAGCGAAAAAGAATATGCCGATCCCCGCGTAAAAGTCAAGCATTTCCCTATCCGCATATTTGTGGTTACGTTTTTTGTACTGGCTTTCCTGACTACCACGCAGAATAAAATTTTAGGAGCATACATTGATGTTGCATCCATTCCCAAAGGATATATTTTTGGAATGACTGCGTACTGGCTTCTGGTTTCGGCAGCATTTACTATACTTATACGCTGGCAGATAGTCCGGCATTATGATAAACCTTTAAAGCAGTTTGTAAAAGCGACGAAGGATGTTGCCAACGGTGATTTTTCAGTTTATGTTAGACCCATTCACACAGCAGATAAGGCGGACTATCTGGATGTCATGATTGCAGATTTTAACAAAATGGTGGCGGAGCTTGGAAGTATTGAAACGTTAAAAACAGATTTTCTCTCAAACGTGTCCCATGAGATCAAAACTCCTTTGGCTGTGATCCAAAATTATGCCGAACTTTTGGGGAAATCAAATCTGTCAAAGGAGAAAGTTCAGGAATATGCAGATAACATATTACAGTCTTCCAGACGGCTGTCCCAACTGATTACAGATATTTTAAAGCTGAGCAAACTGGAAAAGCAGACGATTCACCCGGCAGCAAGTGAGTATGACTTATGCAGTCAGCTTTGTGAATGTGTGCTTCATTTCGAAACACTGTGGGATCAAAAAGAAATTGAGTTTTCAGCAGAGATGGAAGATGAGGCGATTATTCTTGCAGATGAAAATCTTATGGAACTGGTGTGGAACAATCTGATATCCAACGCCATTAAGTTTACGAAACCCGGTGGTACCGTAACTTTAAAGCAGAGTTCCACGGAAAAAGAAATCATTGTTCAGATATCGGACAATGGTTGCGGCATGAGTGAAGAAACATTAAATCACATTTTTGATAAATTCTATCAGGGGGATACCTCCCACGCAACGGAAGGGAACGGACTGGGATTGGCAATAGCGTTACGTGTATTGCAGTTAATGGAGTATACAATTTTGGCAGAAAGTGTAATGGGTCAGGGCACCACCTTTACGGTGCGGATCCCGATTACGGAGGCAGGTGAGTAGAGAATGAGTGGTATTGTGAAAGAAGGAAAGGATTTTGTGGGATATGAATATAAGGAAGTAGAGATTGAGGAAGAACAGTTATCCCGTTATCTGGATGGTTACAAAAATTTTGGATGGATATCAGATGAAAATGTAGAGACGGTAAAGAAGAATTCAAAAGTTATTCTCCGTTTAAAAAGGGACCGTAAAATATTAAACAGAGCAGAGCTGACCCGTCTGCAGCGGCACTTCGAAGCATGTATGGATGAAATTAATGCCGCTAAGAAGTCAGAGACAGCCATGCCAACAATAATGGCGATAACGATTGGCATTTTGGGTACAGTATGTATGGCAGGTTCTGTATTTGCCGTGACAAATGAACCCCCCATTATCTGGCTCTGCATTTTACTTGCTTTCCCGGCATTTGCAGGCTGGATACTGCCGTATTTTGTTTTCCGAAGCTTAAGGATGAGCCGCAGAAAGAAAGTAAATTTGTTGATGGAAGACAAATATGATGAGATATATGAAATATGTGAAAAAGGAAACAGTCTATTATAAAAGCAATGTTATTGAAAGATTAAAAGGAGGGTAAAAAAGTATTTGCGGTACGGATGTGGCAGTTTACCAACATGGACCCGGCACAGGGCATAAAATTAACGTTGGTGAGGAACTGCCGGAAGCGATAGAAAAAGCCGCTGATGTTGAACGGGCATTAAATGTAGTAATTCATTATGAACAATAAGAATATTATTTGGGGAGTACTCCGCAACGTGTGGGAGTTGCGGAGTATAAATTGAAAAATTAAATACAATTATATTATAACTATTAATTTTAAATGTAGTTGTGAAATGTATTGAAATACCGGTTTTATGTTATGAAATATTAATTTCATATTTTTTCGGTTATTTCCTGGGTTTACGGGGTTTGTAATGGTAGTAAATTTTACCAATCGTGCATGGATGTTTCTAATTCGGGTAAGAATGTGAGATTTACAGATCATTTCAGATAATCCATATTTTGAACGTATGCCAGGTGTGTCAAAATGAAATAGCCCAGACGTGGGATCTGGGCTATGAATCATATGTGTCGAATTAAGAAGTTAACACGTTCTATAGTATATAATTCCGAGCGGAATATGTCAATTCGTTTTACGACACGATTCGAGTCGATTTGCGAAAAAATGATTCAATTTACTTCTTTTAAGAGATTTTCCATCTGTTTAATTTCTTCTTTTTGAGCGGTGATTATATTTTGAGCCAGTGAGATTACCTGTTCTTCATCTGTATATTTTAAAATAGATTCTGCCATATCAACTGCCATCTGGTGGTGCATGATCATGCCTTCAGCAAAAGCGGCTTCTACATTATTAGCAGTAGAGTGATTCATTTGGTGGGAAGAAAACATCTTTTTATACTCTTCCAGATAGGCATTTTCCTGATCCTGATCCTGTCTGCCGGCAGCTTTTAATTCCTTAGCGAGTGTTTGCATTTGATCAATTTCCTGTTTCTGGACGTCAATTATATCGTTTGCAAGTTTTTTCAATTCTTCGTTGGCACCGCCGTATTTCAGGTAGCTTTGCGACATGGAAATAGCTGCTTCATGATGGGGAAGCATTCCGTTTAAAAAATCAATAGCAGCATAGCCTGTTTTGTCAATCTCCTCCATGTCCTCCATCATATCTTCCATATCATCGTCCTGCTCATCCAAATAGGAAGCCAGATTTTTATCTCCATGGTTGTTCGTATTATCATGAATCATACCGCTGTGGTCAGCAGCATTGCTGTTAGTATTGCTGTTTGCGTGGTCAGCACCGCTGCTGTTGGTAGTAACCTGGGTGGTGTTTGTATCTGTGTTTGGCATAGGAGCAGTTTTATTTCTTCCGGCAAAAAACAGCCAGATCAGAAGAACCACTAAAAGAGCAGCTATGATTCCCATCGTCCAGTAAAATCCTTTTTTATTCATAAAGACCTCCATTCAGCCGTTCAGGCAGTAAGTTAGATTTAGTTATAGCTTTTTCAGGATAGGGGAAATTATACAGTAAATATTGTTTTTCTAAAACTTTGGAGGTAAAATGACCGTAATAATTGGATTTTTCAAGAAAAGTGGGATATAAAACGAGAAAAAGGGTAAACGGTATATACGGTTTACCCTTTTTGCAGATTATTTAGTTCTTAAGTATTTAATCAAAGCCAATATGGCAAGAACATATAATATTAATTTTAAGACATTGAAAAGGATACTTAAAAACATACCGAACTGCCCCATAAAAGCTGCTAACATGCAACATACCTCCTTTCACATAAACATAATTATTATTGCAAAGCGAACAAACCGATCAGTAGTGCTGAAATCGAATATTACCGTTTTATAGAAAAATGTACTTGGGATATTCACTATAATGTATATAATCATCATAAAATGATTTATTATAAATATCTGTCAGAAGTTTCGCATCTTCTTTTTTGGCATTTCTATATTCAAGTTTCATATTTGCTCCTTCATAGATATCACAAATACTGCGTAGAACCTGTTTGTAAATTCATTTCCACAAGCTGCCTGTGATGATTACAACGCTTATATTCACACTTTGATTATTAATTAGTTTCATTGTAACACATGGGAGTATAATAATATAGATTAGGATGTTTTTACAGCAAATATCTTACTGTAAATTTGCGGCTTATTTGCCTTGCCTTTGAAAAAGAAAATATAGAAGATAAGGAAAAATAAGAATATTCATAATAGAAAAATAAGAATATTAATAATAGAAATATAAAGGATAGTTGTGTTAGTATATTTCTATTATAGAATAAGGAGGAGAAAATGGAGAATAAGAGTCAAAGGAAATTAACATGGATCTTGTTTATAATCTATGTTTTTGTATTAGTATGGATTATATTATTAAAAATGCAGTTTACACTAAAAGGCTTACCACATCTAAGAGGAGTAAATCTAATTCCTTTTGCCGGATCTGTAATAATTAATGGGAAAATGGATTTTGATGAAATAATTAACAATGTACTTATTTTTATCCCTTTTGGATTGTATATCTGTATGCTAAAAAGTAACTGGTCATTTTTGAAAAAAATCGTACCGATTGCACTTACAAGTTTAGCGCTGGAAATACTACAATTTATATTCGCAGTTGGAGCAACTGATATAACGGATTTAATTGGAAATACCCTTGGAGGTGTAATTGGTTGTTTGATCTATATAGTTTTTTATAAGCTGTTAAAGGATAAAACCAACAAAGTATTAAATATATTAGCCTGCATTGGGACAATTGGGGTTATTGCATTTTTGGGACTTCTCATTATTGTAAATTTATAGCAAATATTGTTTGGGGCATAAAAAGGATCAGCGGGACGATTGATCCTTTTTTATGCAAGTTTCCTTTATCTTTTCTAATAAAGTAGCAGCGACACTTATTACTGTGTATCCTCTTTCCCTGACCCAAATGAAACAGCACACCATGCGATCCCCGCTATAATCAACACGGCTAAAAACAAAAGTTTACTCTGGGGATCAATACCATCCTTCTTGCTTTCAACAGTAGGCGGCAGATCGGCATCTTGATGACTTTGCGTGCTCTCGCTTGGCGGAGTATCCGATTCTTGCGGAGTACCTGATGAACTAGGGGTAGCCGAAACTTCTGCGGATGCCTGATTGCTGTCTTTTTTTAACAGGTATGCGTAACCCAGGTGATGTTCTCCATAATCATACCGGATGACGCCGACGGCATTGGAAGGTGGATTATTCGGAAGCCCTTTGATTAAGATACGTTTAATTCCTTTAAAGTCAGTAGTATCTGCAGGTACGGATACTATGCTGTTACCGGCAAGTTCCAGTTGTGACGGTTCGTAAGTATTTCCATTTATGGTAACGGGTTCTTTAAAGAGATTGGATGTATTGTCGTATTTGGAAATATCCAGGTTCTTGAAGTTTTGAAAGCCGCTTTGCAGCTGAGCCTTGCTATCAAGATAATATTGGGAAGGTGTGCCCCGTAAGATGACACTTATCAGTCTACGGCCGTCCTGTTCCGCGTAAGTGACCAGGGTATTTCCCGCAGGGGTGGTGTATCCGGTCTTGCCTCCGATGGCAAATGGACAGTAGAATTCGCTGTTTTCATCGGAGGTGCTGACCAGTTTATGTTCCATATATATCGTGATCCCATTGGGATTATTAAGAGTCGGACTGATATCATGAGACAGGGAAGAATCAATTTCCAGAAGCTTTGGATTGGAAAATGCCGCCTGAGCGATGCGCGCCATTTCATATGCGGTGACAACCTGTGTATCATCATTTAAACCGGATGGATTTGCAAAGTGGCTCTTGGTGCATCCGAGTGCTGCTATTTTATCGTTCATCATCTGTACGAACGCCTCACGGCTTCCGGCAACATGCTCTGCTAAAGCATTTGCCACCTGATTGCAGGAGTGCAGGAGCAGGGAATAAAGGCAGTCCTCTACGGTTAACTGATCACCTGCAGCAACATTGAGCTTGTTCCCGCTGCCTTCTTCCACGTTATTTACCGCATCCTCAGAGAAAGTCACAATGTCTTCTAAATTACTGTTTTCTATAACGATCAGGGCAGTCAGAAGCTTCGTGATACTTGCAGGAGGATAGGGTGTATCAATATTCTGACCCAAAAGAACTGCACCGGAATCCATATCAACTACTACGCCAGCTTCCGCCTGAATCCAGACATCAGAAGGCCAATCCGGCATTGCATATACCGTTAGGAGTATGGCGGGACATATGAACATGGAAATTAAAATAGCGATGGATATACGTTTCATGGACATCTCCTTATCAGGTCTTATTTTTTAAGTGACCGGAATGGCGGACAGATAAAAAGCGGTACAATCTGCCGGCTCTTTAATATACTATTACAAAGATGTCTCAAATAGAAGGCTTAAATTAAAGTCATTAGCAGTCATTAGCAGTTGACTGTTATTGCGTAAGGAGAACGTGGATTACCTTTCTGATATCATCATTGATACAAATTGACTGGCTTTCGATTTCAAAAGGGCAGTGCTCTAGTCCAGGATTGATACAGGCAACGTTTTAAACCGCTGGCACTCTAACGAACCACAATAATCCCTAAGAAACAGTTACGCATCATTTGAATTGCGTAGCTGTTTTTTTGTTGCTTTTTTGTCAATTTACGCTCAATCTGCGCTCAATGTGTTTCAGCCCTCTTTCTCTTAAACTAATCGTGCAAGGCAACGGTACCATCATATCCGTTTTGCAGGCTGCACCCTCTATCCGCAAGGTTATCCTGCCATTGTCAGCCTGATTTCCAGCTTCATGGGAACCAATCTTCTTGCAGACATCGGTAACGGCACCATGAATTTGCTGTATATCAACAACAAAAAGCCGATGGAAAACAAGTGCTGGACAGAAAAACAGGGTGTAAACAAGTGCATGATTGCCACCCGCAATGCCGTGCTGGACGAGGGCACTGAAAAACATATGTTTTTAAATCCTTCCTTATTAATAAAACACAAAATCCACCAGACTCAAATTTTTCTGGTGGATTTTTGTGCATTTTCTATGGATGATTCCTTTTTCTGAACTAGGGATTCCTTTATTTTTCCCCCATCACTTTCATGATTCGTTTGAGGTTCACTGCAAATATTGCCATCGCTCCCTGCATTTCCATGCCAATAAGACCTGATGATGACGCAACGTCATAACCATGTCTATGTTTTAACTCGCTGTTTTTTGCTTCTATCTTATAACGCTCTTTTACTTTTTCTTTAAAATATTCCGTTTCCTGAAATTGTGCCTGTTCGCTATGGGTATCACTGATGACCGTCTCTGTATATGTCTTTTTTTTCGCTCCCTCTTTGTAGCATCCTTCTCTATAAAGGCATTTTTTACATTTTTTTATATCAAAAGTATAGGTTATCCGCGCATTCCTGCCC
>NZ_JTGN01000031.1 GCF_000797495.1 Robinsoniella peoriensis | reverse complement strand
ATGTATGACTGGTGGCCGGAAGTAAAAGCGTGTGCGGAAGAAAACGGAGTTCGCCTGTGGGCATGGGTACATGTAAGCGATATTGATACCCAGGAAGAACGYGACAGGCACTTTTCTGAATGGGCAAAAGAAGGTATTGTAGGAATTAAGCCGGACTTCTTTGATGGCGAGGGCCAGGGCCGGATGCAGTTATATGATGATTTGTATAAAGATGCGGCGAAATACGGACTTATGCTTCTTGTACACGGAGCAAATAAACCGACCGGTGAAATCCGTACCTGGCCAAACGTATATGGACGTGAAGCGATCCGTGGACAGGAAGCAGGAGGAATTACGGCGGAACAGTATACCATGATTCCGTTTATCCGGGCAGCAATCGGACCGGCAGAGGTTACGGAAGAAATCAGATCCAAGGATTACAATAAGACGACGATGGGATTCCAGTTCGCGTTGACAGCCCTGGTGGAAGACGGGATTCACAGCATGGGTTCTGCACCGGATGTATACAGAAGCATTCCGGAGGGAATGTCCTACTATAAAAACTATCCGAAAAAGTGGGATGAAACCAAACTGGTTGACGGAGCCGTTGGCGAGCAGGTGAGCATAGCAAGGCGCACCGGAAGTAATTGGTATGTCTCCGGCATCAGTGTGGAGCCAAGAACCATGCAGGTTCCATTAGCATGCCTTGATGAAAACAAAGAGTATACGGTATTGCTCTACAGAGAAAATGGCAGACGGGATGTGGATATGGATATTATCCCGAATGTTACAAATGAAACAGTATTACAGATCGAGGTACTTAAGGGCGGTGGCTATGCATTACGTGCAATTCCCGAGGATGAGGTAAATAGCATCACTTCAATCGTTGCAAACCCGACAGAAGTAACAGTAGAAAAAGGAAATTTATCTGATCCGGTTGCAATTACATTCAGTCCGTCCGATGCAGAATTCAAAGATGTTGCATGGAGTACTGCAGACGAAGCAATTGCAACGGTAAGTGACAGCGGAGTAATTAGAGGTGTTGCAAAAGGAGAGACGACCGTGACGGTAGCTTCTGTATTCGACGAAACGGTAAAAGCAGAAATTAAAGTAACGGTTACCCCGGCTAGATATGTTCTTGATGAAAAGACATGGTCAATCCTAAATGAGAATGAGAATGTCATGATCAAAGATACCGGTTCGGCAACAATTACAACAGAAAGTGGAGTACTAGGCGATGGAAAATGGAAGAATATGTTCTCCATGGACGTACCGGAAGGCGACAGGGACTTTACGATCACAGCGAAGATGACTGGCGGCCTTAAGGCAAATTACCAGGGTGGATTTATCACAGTCTTTGACAAAGCAAATCCAAATGGCCTGTCGGTGGCAGCAGGACGACGCCATCACACTGGCATGCTTGGAGGCAGCCATCCCCAGGGATTTGGCGTAATGTCAACAGCCTCAGGACGTACCACTGAATTTTACTGTGAGGATAAAGACTATGGCAATGATGTTTACGTGAAGCTTGAAAAAACTGGAAATACATTTACCAGTAGCTATAGTTACGATGGAGAAACCTGGACAGTAATTACCAACAAAGGAACATCCCAGACGACGACGAATGCAAATCTGGCAGCAAGCGCAAATCTTTGTGTAGGATTCTATGCAGGGTCGGGTGGTGGAGACACTGCCATTGACATCACATTCAGTGATTTTACTTACAATGGTGTAAAGGTACCGGTAGCAATTGATACCCAGGCACAGGAAGAAGTTGACAAGACGGCGCTGAACAAAGCAATCGCAACAGCAGAAGCGTTAAAAGAAGCAGATTACACGTCAGAAAGCTGGAAGGTATTAGCATCAGCCGTGAAAGCAGCAAAAGATGCAGCAGCAGATGAGAAGGCTACACAGCAGGAAGTGAATGATGCAACAGCAGCAATTGAAGCAGCAGTGGAAGCGCTTGTGAAAGCAATTGACACAAATGCAATCCTTAAATTTGATTTTTCCAAGACTGAAACAGTTGACAATGTTACGAGTGTAGTTGGCATCGCAAATGGTGAGGAAGTTACTGCGACTGCTCAGAATGTAATCTTTGAAACCGATGAAGATTCAAACGATATTGCAGTATTCCCGGAAGGCGGAGATAATGCTGCGACAGGTATTACTTATACACCGGGAGATAACGACCCGATGAAGAGCCTTGCACAGGGAAACGGAGCAACGATTGCCATGTGGGTAAAAACCGCTCAGGATACGTTCAGCAGCACTTTGTTCGCTTATGGTTCACGCCAAAATGCAGATGCAGGTGATCTTGGTGCAAGTATTCAGATCATAGGAAGAAATAACACCAGCGGAGATACGGTATTCTACCGTAATGCATCAGGAAGCACTGGCGGGCACAAGGTAGCGGGTGTCGGTAACCCGTATGTGAAGGATACCTGGCAGCTAGTTACATTCGTTGAAAATGAAAATGGTTCCGGAACGCTTTATATAGATGGAGTGGAACGTGGAACTTGCAAAGCCAGCGATAAGACTTTGCTTGGTTTTGCCACAGATGGAAACACACCGGATCATTACTATTTTGGATTCCTGCCTTATGTGTCAGGCACAGATACTCATTTTGCAGGAGCCATGGACAGCATTACGGTCTATAACAAAGCATTCACGGCAGAGCAGGTACAAAGCCTGTATAACGAAAGAGTGAAGCCGGAAGTTGACAAGACAGAGCTAAATAAAGCAATTTCAGATGCAGAAGAATTAAAAGAAGCAGATTATACAACAGACAGCTGGAAAGCATTAGCTGCAGCAGTGAAAGCAGCAAAAGAAGTAGCAGCAAATGACAATGCTACCCAGAAAGAAGTGGAGAATGCAAAAGCTGCAATTGAAGCAGCAGTAGATGGGCTTGTGGCAGCGGGACCGGAAGAACCGGGCATGGTGCTGGATGCTGCATGGGAAGTAGAAAATCCGACAGATGGAAATCTGGTCGTTAACGAGGATGGAAGTGTTACGATCACAACAGAAGGCGGAACAGTGGATACTGCCGGAGGAATGAAAAATATTCTTTACTATAAGCTTCCAAACCAGACGGACTATGATTTTACGGTTAAAGTAAAAGGGAATTTCACAGCCAATTATCAGGGTGCCCATTTGATGATCGCAAGCGGAAAGAACCGCGCAAATGCTGTTGCAGTAGTTCGCAGATATCACGGATATCTTAGCGGAAAATATGGAACAAGCATGCTTATGGGTGTTATGCAGAATGGTGGTTCACCAAACGAATATTATGAAGGTGCTGCTGATATCGGCAATGAGTTCTATCTGAAGCTGCAGAAGCAGAACGGAAGAATCACTGGTTTTTATGCAGCAGAGTACAGTGACAACAAAGAAGACTGGAATCAGATTATTGACGGTGATACAGCGTATGTAGATAAGGGAAACGGTCTGATTGATCCTGAGAATATTTATGTAGCTATCGCTGCGGCAAACGGTGGCGGCAATACACCTACAGAAATTACGTTCTCTGATTTGAGAGTAGGCGGCGAACCTGTACCATTCAGTACAAATTCAGGTGCATTAAAATCCACCGTACTTCACGGTGAAGCTAAAATGGATGTAGCTGCTACGCAGACACTTAGCCTGACAGGTACAGATTATGATGGAAATACAATTACAAAGTTTGATTCAGTAGTTTACACAAGCAGTGATGAAGAAGTGGCAACTGTTAGTAAAGATGGTGTTGTTACCGGTGTACATAACGGTAATGTCGTAATTACCGCTGCAGCAACTGTGGGCGGAGTCACAAAAACAGCTGATCTTGCAATTCAGGTGGGAGAGATTGTAGCAGAAAAGACATGGAAACTCTCATCTCCGGATGGCAATACAAAGATGACAGTTGAAATGATGACAGGTGGAGTTCTTCGATATCGTGCAGAACAGAACAAGGTAGAAAATATCGGAACATCACCCCTTGGATTAGTAACCAGTTTAGGCGACTTTTCGAAAGGACTTGTATTTAAGAAAGCTTCAGAAGTAAAAGAAATCAACGAAAGCTATAAGGTGCTTTCCGGTAAAAGTGATGAGTATACAGACCACTGTAATGAGCAGACGCTCACATTTACAGTGAAAAACAATGATTCTGTGGAATTTGACCTGGTAATCCGTGCATATGACGATGGAACTGCCTACAGATATGCGGTCCGCACAGATGGGGAAAAAGAGATCAGGATCAGCGACGAAGTATCGGGCTTGCAGCTTCCAAAAGAAGCAGATGTATATTGGATGAACTATACCTCAGCTACCTGGAACTATGAAAGTCAGTATCAGGTAACTACAACGGAAGGACTGGCAGTGGATGCAACTCCCTCTATGCCATTCTTATATGGAAAAGACGGGGTATGGACGCTGTTCTCAGAAGCGGACCTGAACGGAAGTTACTGTGGTTCGATGTTTACCGTAAAAGAAAACGGGATGCTGGATGTATCATTTGCGAAACAGCAGACGAAGGATGTAGTGACAACCACGCCATTTAAATCTCCATGGAGAGCGGCAATCACAGGTACTCCGGCAGACATTGTAGAAAATACAATGATTGAGAACCTGAGTACCCCGGCAGATTATGAGACA
>NZ_JTGN01000029.1 GCF_000797495.1 Robinsoniella peoriensis | reverse complement strand
AGCCAAGAGAGGTGTCTAAGCCAAAAGAGGCCTCAGCAATCATCCAAGCCAGTTGTCCCAGAAACAGGGTATACCAGCAAGGCATGTCCACAATTGGGGTTCTGAAAGGTGAGGGGGTGTCCATTTATATGGAACTAATGGGAAGGGATGTCTAAAAAAATGGGAGCCCCGCTAAATGATGTGTCCACACTTATGGGTACATTATAAAATACTCAGCTCTGCTCTACGCTTCCTCCGCCCATACCAGTTTCCCACACCCATCTTTCGAGATAGCATTCGTTGATACAAAGCTGGTTTTCTCAGCCTGGTGGAGACCCTTGGGCTGTGACGGTCTATTCGTTTTTGGATGCAGCAGAGTGTGTTACGGCAGTTCAGTGTGAAAGAGGGATGATAAGACGAAATTTTACCTACTTTCCTGATCACAGACTTAACTGGATGTAGGTACTATAACCATAAATATACTGTAGTAGAATTTAGAGACAGTTCAGAATGATAACATCCAGCTGGTTTATTGGTTTTTATGTGATCAAAGCCAATAACGTCCGGCATGCCACAACCCCAGGGTCCCCCATGCTGAGAAAACCAGCTTTGTATCAATAAACTGCATCCCGGAAAGAGAAGGGGGCGGACCAGGATATTGGTTTGGAAGGCGTATAGCAGAGCTGAGCATTTACTTACCTTGCCGGGGTGCTTTTTGGCGGATACAATTCGACTGGCTCCCATCGGATTGTAAGCGGGCAGTGAGCTGCGAAATGCATCAGGATTTCGGAGCGAATGCCCGCGTGCCGCCAAAAAGTGCTCCGGGAAGGTTAGAAAATGCCAGTTCTGCGGTAAGCCTTCCAAACCAATATCCTGGTCCGCCCCCTTCTCTTTCCGTACACTACCTACATCTACAAAGCGTCCTTAATCAGCGAAACCCCAATTTAAGATGAAATTGTTCAATCTACACCGTGTATAAAATTTTAAGCTTAAGATCTACTAAATGTAGAAATAAAATAATTGCAAAATGCTATATATTGTGCTAGTATCATTATAGTAATGATAACTAATACTAAATAATGAATGCGGAAGGTTACTGAATATGGAGATTTTGAAAAGGAATGGGCAGTCGGAAGATTATACCCTGGATAAAATAAAGAATGTAATCAGACTTGCTTTTTTAAGTGTGAATCAGGAGTGCACGGATAAAATTTTGGAGAAGATAGCGGCGTCTGTTGAAGTGAAAGTTATGGAGCTGGTAGAAAAAGGGGTACCTCTTCAGGTAGAGATGATTCAGGACCAGATTGAGATTACATTGACAGAAATGAATTATTACGGTGCACTGAAAAGCTTTATACTGTATCGGAATGAACGCAGCCGGGAACGGGCAGCAAGGCAGAGCATTATGACATATTTTATGGAATTTCAGGCACTGGATTCTGTGCTGAAGGATGTTCAGAAATCCTACATGGATCTGCCGTACAGTCTGGAACATCTTCTGGCTAAATTTCTGGCATTTCAGAAACCAGATATGCGCTTGAAAGAGAAACTGGCAATGCTGACGAAAGCGGCAGTAGAACTTACCACACAGGAAGCTCCCAAGTGGGAGTTTATTGCTGCGCGCCTGTTGATGCTGCAGTTTCAAAAGAAACTTACCGTACAGATGGAAGAATACAATCTGAATAGTTTTTATGAAAAGATTGTTTATCTGACAAGGGAAGATCTATATGGAAGTTATATATTAGAACACTATAGTAAAGAAGAAATAGATTTATTTGAAACATATTTAGTGGATGAACGCAATCAGCTCTTTACCTATTCCGGATTAGAGCTTTTGCTAAACCGTTATGTGATCCTAAGCCGCTCCAATGCTCCGCTGGAGACACCGCAGGAAATGTTTCTGGGAATTGCCATGCACCTTGGAATGCAGGAGAAGACAGGGCGAAGTGATTGGGTGAAACGGTTTTATGATATGCTGAGTACGCTGCAGGTTACCATGGCAACTCCAACCATATCTAATGCCAGAAAGCCTTATCATCAGCTTTCTTCCTGCTTTATTGACACGGTTCCGGACAGCCTGGAAGGAATTTACCGAAGTATAGACAATTTTGCCCAGGTCAGTAAATTTGGCGGCGGCATGGGACTGTATTTTGGAAAAGTCAGAGCAGCAGGGAGCACAATACGGGGATTTAAAGGGGCGGCAGGGGGCGTCATCCGCTGGATTAAGCTTGCAAATGATACGGCAGTAGCAGTAGACCAGCTGGGAGTCCGTCAGGGTGCAGTTGCAGTTTATCTGGATGCATGGCACAAAGACCTGCCTGAGTTCCTGAACCTGAGAACAAATAATGGGGATGACCGCATGAAAGCCCATGATGTATTTCCGGCAGTCTGCTATCCGGATTTATTTTGGAAAAAGGCAAAAGAGGATATCGAAGGGGACTGGTACCTGATGTGCCCTCACGAAATACTTACCGTTAAAGGGTATTCACTGGAAGACAGTTTTGGAGATGAATGGGAAAGAAAATACCAATCCTGTGTGGAAGACTACCGGATTCATAAAAGGGTAATTCCCATGAAAGAACTGATCCGCCTCATTATTAAAAGTGCGGTAGAGACAGGAACGCCTTTTACTTTTAACAGAGATCAGGTAAATGATAAGAATCCCAATAAACATAAAGGCATGATCTATTGCAGTAATCTCTGCACGGAAATCGCCCAGAACATGAGCCCCGTAGAGCAGGTAGAAGAGCGGGTTGAAGTCATAGATGGTGAAACGGTAGTTGTCTCCGTAACGAAACCGGGGGATTACGTAGTATGTAATCTGGCAAGTCTGTCTCTGGGGAATATAGAAGTTACCGATAAGATTGCTTTAGAGGAGATTGTGGAAAGCGCAGTCCGCGCCCTGGATAATGTTATCGATCTTAATTTTTATCCGGTCCCCTATGCGAAGATCAACAATCAGCGTTACCGTGCTATCGGACTGGGAGTCAGCGGATATCATCATATGCTGGCGAAAAACGGAATCGGCTGGGAGACGGAAGCTCATCTGGATTTTGTAGATAAGGTATTTGAAAATATTAATTTTGCTGCAATTAAGGCAAGCGGAAAAATAGCAGAAGAAAAAGGTGCCTATCCTTATTTTAAAGGGAGTGACTGGGATAACGGATCCTATTTTGCTAAGCGCGGCTATTCGGATGAGCGGTGGATGGAACTCAAAGATAGTATTAGTAAGCAGGGAATACGAAACGGATATCTTATGGCTGTGGCTCCCACCAGCAGCACCAGTATCATTGCAGGGACAACTGCAGGCGTGGATCCCATTATGAACCGGTATTTTTTAGAAGAGAAAAAGAGCGGGCTTATGCCAAGAGTTGCTCCGGATTTATCTTATGAAACATTCTGGCTCTATAAAAATGCACACTATATTAATCAGGAATGGTCAGTGAGGGCAGCCGGTATCCGGCAGCGGCATATTGACCAGGCACAGAGTGTAAACCTGTATATTACAAATGACTACACGTTTCGACAGGTATTGAACCTCTATATTTCAGCCTGGGAAAATGAGGTAAAGACACTTTATTATATACGCTCCAAAAGCCTGGAGGTAGAAGAATGTGAAGTATGTTCCAGTTAAGGAGGAGTTTGCAGCATGGAAAAATTAAGAAAAAAGCCGTTATTTAATCCCGAAGGAGATATTGACGTAAGAAACCGGAGGATGATTAACGGAAATACAACCAATTTGAATGATTTTAATAATATGAAATATGGATGGGTCAGTGACTGGTACCGTCAGGCGATGAATAATTTTTGGGTACCGGAGGAAATTAATCTGACCGTAGATGTGAAAGATTATCCGGGTCTGCCAGCCAAGGAACGCCGTGCCTATGATAAAATACTGTCCTTTCTGGTATTCCTGGACAGTATACAGACAGCGAACCTGCCTGCAATTGCAGAATATATTACGGCAAATGAGGTAAATCTGTGCCTATCCATACAGGCATTTCAGGAAGCGGTACACAGCCAGAGTTACAGCTATATGCTGGATACCATTTGCGAACCCCAGAAAAGGAATGAGGTGCTATACCAGTGGAAAAACGATGCTTACCTTCTGGAAAGAAACACCTTTATCGGGGAGCTTTATAACGAATTCCAGAAGAAAAAAGATTCCGATACATTCTTAAAGACGGTAGTAGCCAATTATATCTTAGAAGGCGTGTATTTCTACAGTGGATTTATGTTTTTCTATAATTTAGGAAGAAATCATAAGATGCCCGGTTCTGCACAGGAAATCCGTTACATTAACCGGGATGAAAATACACATCTGTGGTTGTTTCGGAACATAATTCTGGAGTTAAAAAAAGAAGAGCCGGGATTGTTCACTAATGAAAAAGTAGATGTGTACCGTGAGATGATCCGGGAAGGCTGCGAACAGGAAATCCGCTGGGGACATTACGTGATCGGAGATGCAATACCAGGACTTACCAAAGAAATGATCACGGATTATATTAAATATCTCGGGAATCTGCGCTGTACCAATCTTGGTTTTAAAAAGCTGTATGAAGGACATGATGAAGAGCCTGCAAGTATGTCCTGGGTGAGCCAGTACAGCAATGCAAATCTGATAAAGACAGATTTCTTTGAGGCCAGAAGCACAGCCTATGCCAAAAGTACAGCACTTGTGGACGACCTTTAGTATACTATCCAGAGCGTGTCAGGACCGGATTGGGAGCATTTTCAAATACGCTGGGCAGTATTCTTAAATTTTTCGAAAGCATATATTTAGACTGGAATATGTGTTAAAATAGCAGATATAAAATGCAATCGCAAAGGAGAGGTGTAGTATGGAGACTTTAGAATTAAAGAAAAATTTATATTGGACCGGAATTAAAGACAAGGATCTGAGAGTCTTTGATATTATAATGGAAACGGAGTTTGGAACCACATATAATTCATATCTGATAAAAGGCAGCGAAAAGACAGCTTTGTTTGAGACTGCAAAGTTTAAATTTTTTGACACTTATCTCGAAGAGTTAGAGCAGCTGGTGGATATCAATAAGATTGATTATATTATAGTGGATCATACGGAACCGGACCATGCCGGCAGTGTGGAAAAACTGATAGAAATGAATCCGAATATTAAAATTGTTGGTACTGCTGTAGCCATCAGTTTTCTAAAAAACATTGTAAACCGGGACTTCTACAGCATTGCAGTGAAGGAGAATGACACCCTTTCCCTGGGAGATAAGACCCTTCATTTTATGATTCTGCCAAACCTGCATTGGCCGGATACGATGTATACTTATATAGCAGAAGACAAAGTGCTGGTAACCTGCGACTCTTTTGGAAGCCACTATACTTTTGACGGTGTTCTGCGCAGCCAGGTTACGGATGAAGATGGCTATATGAGAGCACTTAAATATTATTTTGATAATATAATCGGGCCTTTTAAGCCGTACATGTTAAAAGCATTGAATAGAATAGAAAATCTGGATATTGATATGATCTGCACAGGACATGGACCGGTTCTGGATTGTAATATTCAAGAAATCATGGATACTTATCGGCAATGGAGTACCGTAATCAATCCAAATCAGCAGAAAACAGTGGTAATCCCATATGTGAGCGCCTATGGATATACGGCGGAAATTGCGGAAGAAATAGCGAAAGGAATCCGGGAAAGCGGCAAGATAGATGTACATCTGCATGATATGGTGACATCAGATAAAGATGAAGTCCTTGCGGATATCGGATTTGCGGATGGTATCTTATTTGGAACACCAACTATTGTAGGAGAGGCACTTAAGCCGATCTGGGATCTGACCACTTCCATGTTCGCATGTACTCATGGCGGTAAACTGGCTAGTGCCTTTGGCAGCTTTGGCTGGAGCGGAGAAGGTGTCAGCCACATCGTGGAGCGTTTGAAACAACTGCGCATGAAAGTTGTGGATGGTCTGAAGATTAAATTTAAGCCTGGAAAAAATGATCTGATTGAAGCTTACGATTATGGCTATGATTTCGGATGTGTGCTGCTGGATAAAGAAAATCCCAGGACAAAGGAAAAATCAGCGAAAAAGAAGCTGGTAAAATGTCTGGTTTGCGGTGAAATTTTTGAAGAAGGAATAGAGATATGCCCGGTCTGCGGAGTTGGAAAAGAAAATTTTGTTCCGGTAGAGGTTGATGAAGTAAGTTACAAGAACAATACCAGTGAATTCTACTTAATTCTGGGTAATGGCGCAGCAGGAGTGAGTGCAGCAGAAGCTATCCGGGAAAGGAACGAGACCTGTTCTATCGTAATGGTATCCAATGAATCAGTACTAAGCTATAACCGTCCAATGCTTACGAAATCTATGCTGGCATCTTTTAACCCGCCACAGCTTGCAATTCATGATGAAAAGTGGTACCAGGACAGGAATATAATTAATGTACTGGATAAAACAGTAAAAAGTATCGATACCCAGGCAAAAGAAGTCGCTTTTTCCGATGGGTTAAAACTAAAATATGATAAATGCATCTATGCCCTTGGCTCTGAATGTTTTGTGCCTCCAATTCCAGGACATGATAAGGAACAGGTAGTTGCAATCCGAAGACTGTCAGATGTAGTTAAGATCGGAAAAATGCTTCCGAATGTGAAACATGCTGTCGTGATCGGAGGAGGTGTCCTGGGGCTGGAAGCCGCATGGGAACTGAGTAAAGCAAAATGCCGGGTAACCATTGTAGAAGTGGCAAATCAGTTAATGGGCAGACAACTGGATACAGGAGCCGGTGATATGCTGAAGGATATCATACTGGATAAAGGAATGGATATCCGTATCGGAGCAAATGTGGAAGAAATTGAAGGTGAAGGTGCCGTTACAGGAGTTCGCCTGGCTGGCGGTGAAGTGATACCGGCAGAGTTAGTTATTGTCTCAGCAGGTGTAAGAGCCAATACAAAGATTGCCCAGGAAGCAGGAATACAGACAGACCGTGCGATTGTAGTGGATGAAAAAATGCATACCAATCTTACAGATATTTATGCTTGTGGTGACTGCGCCCAGTACGAAGGCATCAATTACGCCATCTGGCCTCAGGCACTGGAGATGGGTAAAGTAGCCGGAGCCAATGCAGCAGGTGACAGCGTTGCTTATGAGACCGTAAATGCAGCTTTAACATTTCATGGAATGGATACGGCTTTATTTGCCATTGGTGATAATGGCAAGAATCCGGATATAAAATACAAAACAGTAGAATTCAAAGATCCCATGAAGATGATCTATGAAAAATATTATTTTTCAAATAACAGATTGTGCGGAGCGATTTTACTGGGGGATACTTCCAAGATGGTTAAAGTGACGGCACAGATAGAGGAACACACTAATTTCAAAGAAATGTTTTGAAATCCAAATCATTAATTTCTGATGGATCATAATATTCAGTCCCGTAAACTCAAACGCTTACGGGACTTTTTCATATATTAATTATGATAAAGTGTAAGGTAATAATAAAATGTGGATATATGTAGTTCAAAGCGGAGATAGTGTGAATACGATAGCATCCAGATATGGAGCATCCTTGGATGCATTGATATATAACAATCAGTTGGAGTATCCATATCAGCTTGCTGTTGGCCAGGCGCTTTTGATGCCGGGGGTAAATGAAAATGCGGATCGACGGGAAATTGTATCTAACGGTTATGCATATCCTTTTATAAGTCCCTGGGTTCTGGCACAGACCCTTCCCTATTTGACGGAAATAGCGATTTTTTCTTATGGGTTTACAAGTCAGGGAGAACTGGTTCCACCTGTCATGGATGATACCTGGGTGATTATGATGGCGATTGAGTCTGGAACAATTCCAATCCTGACCTTAACGCCTTTTGGGGAAGATGGGCAGTTTAATAATAATCTCATCACAGCTGTTGTTAATAATCCGGCTGCCGAGCAGCAGCTGTTCGAGAATCTTCGGATTGTTATGGCAGAAAAGGGATATCAGGGTCTGGATATTGATTTTGAATATATCCTGGCTGAAGACAGAGACGCTTTTACCAGATTTGTGCAAAATGCTGTTGGCTTTTTTAATGCACTGGGCTACCAGGTTTCGGTAGCCCTGGCACCTAAGACATCTGCAGACCAGGCAGGATTGCTGTATGAAGGGAAGGATTATCCGGCATTGGGAGCGGCGGCAAACCGGGTTCTGCTGATGACTTATGAATGGGGATACACATACGGCCCGCCAATGGCAGTAGCCCCGCTAAATATGGTGCGAAGAGTCGTCGAATATGCCATAACTGAGATTCCGCCGGAAAAGATCAAGCTGGGAATCCCTAATTATGGATATGACTGGCCGCTTCCATATGAGCGGGGAGTTACCAGAGCACGGACAATTGGAAATATAGAAGCTGTCCGGATTGCAATCGAATATGGAGTAGAGATACAGTATGATGAAGTGGCGCAGTCACCTTTTTTTCACTATATGGATGGAGGGACAGAACATGAAGTATGGTTTGAGGATGTACGAAGTATAAGGGCAAAGTTTGGTTTGATTCAGGAATTTGGTCTGGTCGGTGCCGGTTACTGGCAGATCATGCAGCTTTTCAGGGCAAACTGGCTGCTGATGGCGGATACATTCTGGATTCAATAACCAGAGTTGTATGATACTTTAAATAAGAAAATAGTTATAAAGCGCATAAGAAAAATGCGCAAGAGCATCTGCAGATAAGAGCGTGTCTGAAATACGCTCTTATCTATTAGAAGTATTGAAAAAGAAAGTACTTCTCCTGTAAGTTTTTAATTGTAAGTATAAATAATTTCATATATAATAAAGTTATATCTGACAAAAAGAAATGAACAACTTACTAAGGTTGCTTGCAGGAGAGTGAAATGAAACAGATTAGCAGTAAAAATATGGCGGGAATCGTGTGCCGGACGTTGAATCATGTGGACGAGCGTCTGGTGGACCATGGAATCAGAGTGGCATATATTGTTCTTAAAATGCTGGAAGCAGAGGGTATTTCAGACCAAAAAAGGATAAGGGATCTCTGCTTTCTCACGATGGTACATGATGTTGGAGCATATAAAACAGAAGAAATCAATGATATGGTGCAATTCGAAACAGGAAATGTCTGGAATCATTCTATCTATGGTTACCTGTTTTTGAAGTACCTTTCACCTTTTTCGGAGCTGTCATCCGTAATTTTGTTTCATCATACGGATTATGAAAAGCTTATCCGGATACCTGATTTGCAAAGTGATATCATTAAATGGGCTCAGATTGTGAATTTAGCGGATCGGATGGATGTGTGCATGCAAACGGGTGAGGTGAAAGATATTACGAATTTTTTAGAGCGTTTTCGTGAGAAAAAGTTTTCCTCTGAAGTTGTCGATTTATTTTTAAACGTGGAGAAAAAAGATCATGTTCTAGAGAATTTAAGAAGTAATCATGAGGAAAAGCTTAATATATCTAAAGAGGTTTTTATGTCCCTGGGGAATCCATCTTACGCAAAGGAAGAAATTGATACTTATCTGAAAATGATTGTCTATGCTATTGATTTTCGGAGTCCGTTTACCGTGATACATACGATTACAACAACAAGTATCAGCCGGGAGCTGGCTGTACTGATGGATCTTGACGAAAACCAGGTCACACAAATTTATTATGGCGCTCTGCTGCACGATCTGGGGAAAATTGGAATACCGGTTGAAATACTGGAATATCCGGGCAAGCTGAGTCCTCAGGCGATGAAAATTATGAAAACCCATGTAAATATAACCGAAGAAATTATGAATGGTGAAATTGAACCTGTAGTTGCTAAAATTGCCTTACGACATCATGAAAAGTTAGACGGATCGGGATATCCCAGGGGGTTGAAAAGCGATGATCTGACACTTAGTGAGCGGATTGTTGCAATTGCGGATATTGTAAGTGCGCTGTACGGAAGGCGAAGCTACAAAGAGGCATTCGGTAAAGAGAAAATTGTTGGTATTTTATCGGAGATGAAAGAGAACGGGCTGTTGTGTTATCAGACAGTAGATATTATGATTAAACATTTTGATGAAATTATGGAAAATGTGAGGAATACCTGCAAACCGGTTTTAGAGGTCTATGACCATATGAACATAGAATATACAGAACTTTGCAAGATCTGCCAAAAGATTTAACTTTTAATTATAGAAGAGGCTGCTAAATCCGGGTGAAGGGTTTGCAGCCCTTTTTGTTCATGGAGACTTTAACAGCAGTCTACCAGTTTTAACGATGCTTCTTCTAACATTTGATAAAAAGCATCCTGATCCGTCATACATTTATTTTTACTGTTTTCAATGGTATCTATCAATTCTCTAAAAGCAGCACTTTTGGTATCATCCGCATCAGCGAGGATCTGTCCAAGTTGTCTGGAGGCTTCGATGAGACGGAGGGAGCCGTAAATATGCGGCTCTTTTTTTAATCCGGCTGCACTGGACACCAGATAGACTAATAATTCAAAACAACGGTCTTTATTGATTTGTTCATTCATTAATGCATGTCTCCTTCCATTCGTTGTAAAATAAAATTTCTTCCAGGGGTTTCCTAAGGGGAATGTGGGGATCGGCATCCGGATAACCAATGGAGAGCAGAAGTTCTATTTCGATTTGTGGGGGAAGCTTTAGCAGTTTGCGGACAGCGGCGTTATTAAACGATTTGATTGCGCAGGTTCCAAGACCCAGGGAAACTGCTTCCAGCATTATATTTTCAGCTGCCATGGAGGCATCTATGGTCGCAAGGATTTCGCTGGCAGCTACTCCGCCCCGTTTTCCTGCATATTCACGGTCAGAGCAGATTGCCAGGATTACGGGAGGTTTGCCGCTTAAGCCCGGGCTGAAAAGATCTACTTTACGTACCAGATCCGGATCTGTGATCAGACAAAATTTCCAGGCTTGTACATTACTGGCTGAGGGAGCGAAGCGCCCGGCTTCTATCAGTGTTTCTAGAAGCTTGCAGGGGACTGCTTTATCCAGAAAATGCCTGCAGCTGCGTCGGGATTTCATTAAAGTTAATAAATCATCAGTCATAGAGACCTCCTTTGTTAAAAAAGTCTGGGAAAACCTAGTTTTTCTTGGTATAATAAACGGTATAGAATAAGTAAATGTAACATCAAAAGAAAAAGGTGGTGTAGTATGGCAATTACCGTTGCACAGGCTTATGAGATTGCATCCAGGCTTGGATGCCGTCTCCTGGCTGGAGAAAAAGGACTCGCCAGGGATGTTTCCTTTATCGATTCCATTGAACAGCCGGATATCGAGCCATGGATTCGTAAAAATATCTTTTATATTACAACTGGCTATGCATTTCGTGATGATGCTGATAAATTATGCAGTCTCGTTAAGGCTCTGTACGAAAAGGATGCAGCAGCCCTTGCAATAAAATCCAGATTTATGGAAAGCTTTCCGGAGCCTGTGGTGGAGCTGGCTAAGCAGCTGGGATTTCCATTGATTCTTATGCCGGATGACCTGCCATTCATTGAGCTGAGCTATCCAATTATGGTGGCGATTGTAGAAAAGCAGAATAATCTGTTGGAGTTTACAAAATTAAAGCTGTTTGAATACAGTACACAGGTTATGGACAACAATCTTTTTGTTGATATTTTAACCGGTAATATCAAGATTCCGGATGAAGCGGATTACCGGGCAAATGCCCTCAACTGGATCAAGCCGCCTATTCGTCTGGTGGTTATGGATATCGATGATTTTGAATCCTACATTCAGAATAAAAATGAAGAAGATATCCAAAATACAAAAGATGCAGTCATTAATATGATTAAAGATTCTGTCGGCAGGAAACAGGTGAAATGTACGGTTGTAAATAAAAATGACAGTTTTACCTGCATTCTTTCCCAGTCTTATACGGTGGAGATGCTGAAACAGGTATTCGCAGAAATATCCCAGAGGATTCACGATAAGGGGGGACTGCGGGTATCCGCCGGGATATCGTCCGTAGCGGAGCAGTTTATTGACCTTGGCAAGCTCTATGAAGAAGCCAGGGATGCCATCTCCATCGGACGCCTTCACAGAAGTTCCGATATCATGTATATTGAAGAGATCCGGTTTGAGCAGGCGCTGAAGCGCATGTGCAAGGATCCGTTTTACAAAGAGTACACCAATGGGATTTTAAGCCAGCTTCTGGAATACGATAAGAAAAATGAAGGACATCTCCTGGAAACACTGGAAACGCTAATTGCACATATGGGTGTCCGAAATACTACTGCAGAGTCCCTTTTTCTGCATCGCAATACACTTGCGTATCGGATTAAGAAGATAGAGAGCCTTTGCGGTTACAGTTTGGATGACAGCGATAATCTTTTTAAATTGGGACTGGCACTTAAAATGCGCCATTATATCTGATGCATGATTATCTGCAGGTCATTTCCGGCGCAGTGCTTCAAACCAGGCAAACAGGCCTTCTGCCAGCACCGGATCTACAACCGGCAGGCCGGTTTCTTGTTCGATTTCTTTTGCAATGCCGATCGTGGTCAGCCCCGTGCAGCCAAGAGCGATGACCTGGGCACCCATACTTTTGATTCTTTTTGCTGCTTCCATGCAGGCAGCGTGACCTTTGTCCGTCATGAGGTCCAGGGTGCTGCTGACACCTTCCGGTTTTTCAACAGCAATGATTTTTTCCGGTATCATTCGCAGGTATGCTTTGGGTGCGTAGTCTACGATGCCGAGAATTGCAATTTTATCGCCGTATTTTGTGGCAAGGGCAGCTGTACTTTCCCCGCCCCCGGTAACCGGAATGCCGGGGAGAGCATCCCTGATTTCAGCGACACCGGGATCATCGGCACAGCTCACAATAATCATGTCCGGATCATGGAAACTTTTTGCAGTTTCAACTATTTTGGGGATGGCGATTTGTTCCAGTTCATGGCTGTGGATACCTTCCGGCTGGTCGGGAATACATTTTGATTCTACGATCAGACCTGGGAAATTTTTTTCTATTATGCGGCCATGCATATTCATAAGCTCTGTATCATCGGTTGTCAGAACTCGTATCAGACCAATTTTAAAATTCTTTTTCATTCTTTCTCCCTTTTTATTTTCGCTTTTCTGTCAGGATATGACAAAAATCCCCTCTTTGATTACCAGGGTATCATCCAGATACAGGGTTGGCTTTAAAATGATGCCGTCCATATGGCAGTCAGCTTTATTTGTACCGCCAAAGGAAGTATTCGTGCCAAATGCGATATGTACCGTACCAAATACCTTTTCATCTTCCAGAATAATCCCGCTTAGGATTGCCTTTTCATTCGTTCCGATTCCAAGTTCACCAAGAGTGGCATTGTTATCATTCTCTAATAAAATAGAAAGCAGTTCACTTTTTTCACCGGTTATTTCCCGGACTTTTCCATTCTCTATCTTCACGTGCAGCGGAGAGTCCAGTTTACCGATTCCAACCATGGAGCCGTCGATAATCATTTCGCCATCGGAACCGTTTTCGTTAGGGGCGATGTATGCTTCACCGGAAGGGAGATTTCCGCTTTCGCCAGGATGTCTGTAGACGCCGGGACTTCGTATACCGTTTCTTTCTTTCAGGTCCAAGGTGAGAATACAGTCGTCTTTCTCTAGCCGGGCGGTAGAAGCGTGATCTAAAAGCTGTGAAACCTTTTCGGTCAGAAGTTCTACAGCAGAGTAATCCGCAGTCATGGCTCCATTTTCGAACATTGCTTCCGTAATACCGGGCATGGTTGCCACCCGGGCATTATTTTTTACTGCGCCTATCCGGGCATTGGTATGGGTCAGGGATTTTGCAGTGGGACAAATTACGATATCTGCCCATTTCATAGCCTCAGATACTGCTTTTGGAGGTTCTTCACCAGATACGTTTCGTTCTTTCATCCGAAGAAGCAGTGATTCGCACCCCAGTTCATTTGCAGCTTCATAAATTGCCTGTCCTATGAGGAAACGGGAGTCATCTGTAACTACCAGTACCGTTTCTTCCGGTTTGGCATCCAGGCAGTTTATTAAAATATTTTTAGCGTTATCTTTTAAACTCATAAAAATTCATCTCCTAAATGCGTCATTTGCTTCAATAGAAATAATTGTAAGACGGTTGCTGTATGAATCAGACATCGGTCAGTTCCGAAACGACCCGGGCAAGAATTGTTCGTGAAAGAACAATCATTTTGCCTGTAATCGCAGAAAACATCTCTTTCATTTCCTGTGTATATCCAATGCAGTCCAAAATCACCAGATCTCCATCCATATCCCTGATTTTATATGCAGCCGCCTTTAAGGTTTCCTGATCACCGTATGGAGATGCGGGGACGGAAGTGACCTGGCTTACATAATTTCTCCATTTCTTTTCGCATTGCGCTACCTGAAGAGGAGAGGGAGTCACGGTAATAATATTCGATGTCTTCGTCAGGAGCGGTACGATATGATTTAATATTTTACATGGAAAAATAAGTGGTACACTAGATTTAAAAGTATCGGGAAAATCTCCGGTACAGAAAAACATGATGAATTTTACACCCTGTTCTTCCAGGTCATAAATCCGCTGCTGCAGCCTGGGAAGTATATGCCGTTCTGCAAATGTAACAGAACTTCCGTCTGTGAGCCGTGATACCAATACGTAATCCCCTTCCTCCGGTTTGAATTTTTCGATTTCCGTGCGGGTCAGTCCGTCCAGACCGCCGCCTTGCAGCAATTCTACTTTACCATTAAATATCTCCATGATATCACTGGTCACATCAACCCGTGGTGCCTGTCCGATTGTGATTGCCCCAACTTTCATATTTCCACAACATCCTTTCTGCTTCGTTTTCAGACGCGCCCCAGTGTCTGGATATGCTTCATGGAGCCATACAGAGACTGAATTAATTCGTATTCCTTTTTATCATAAAATTCACATTCACCCCTGGTAAACGCTTTTGCTGTTTCAAGCATAAAACGGGCCGCTTCTTCGATATCTGTGATATGGCTTGCGCCTGTAGCACAGCCCGGTACCATTACTTCAGCCGTGATAGCGACGCCAACTACCGGAGCATCTGTAGCCGTAGCAGGCTGGAGAATACTGTTAATATGGTGCAGGTTATTGCCGTATGGTGTGATATCCTGGGTAGACAGCGGGAATACATAGGGCAGTTTGCCGGTTGTGATCTGCATTAACTCCAGAAGATCTTCGGAAGCTTTTAGAATGTAACCTTCCTTGACTGTAGGGGAGATGGCAAATCCACGAGTATTAATCATACGGTTTCCTTTGGTAGTGTCACAAGATAAGATGGCATCCAGTTCCGGAGATACTTCTTCCTGATTCACCTGGGACATTTCCACCGGAGATCCCATAAATGGAACCGGTTTATGCGGGGCGGTAGGCGCATCCGGGCAAATGTGTGTGGAGATAAATACATCCCCATCCAGAAAATCTCCTTTATTCTGCATATCTAAAAGTTTGGCGGCCAGAGCTACTACAGCCAGAGCACCGTCACCGTCGGAAACATAACCCAGTCGTTCCGGACGCGCCCCGATGCCGCCGAGACGCCCAAGAAGACCGATCGTAGGAGCAGTTCCCCCCTTTGTCTTACCGTTGGTTCCCGGAATCCTGACTTTTACCATATCGGTAGAGCCCTTTGGTCCCTTTAATTCATATACTTCAATATTGGCATCCGGACGAATGCCCCGCAGGTATACTGCTACGTCCCCGCCAGTTACAGTGCTGCTGTCTAAAATATCAAATGCTTCAATTAATTGCTTCATTAACATAATCCGATACCTCTTTTCTTGAAAATTTAACAAAAGTATAGCATTGAAAAAGTGTAAAGTCGATACATCCGGTGACCAAAAATATTGACAGTATATTGTGCATTAAGCACAAGAAGATTTAAAATGTACGGGTTTTCATAATTGTAAAATAAAAATAAATAATTTGTGAAAATTAAATAAAAATAACTTGACAATTGTTGAAAAAATCAATATAATGGCAATTAATTCAAGAGTTTAAAACAGTAAAGTTTTGAACCTTACAGGAACTATCTTTTGCGATTACGGATATTATATTGTGCAAAAGACACAAAAGGAGGAAGCGATTATGAATGACAACAAAGACCTGCAGACAGAGATTAAGATTACTGCATCCGAGCACCCGAAAGCATTTTCACCGCATATTCTGATCTTAAATCTGATTATGTGTGCTATAGGTGCCATCATTGGGCTTGAGTTGATTGTAAGAACAGGTGTAACTCCCAATACTTCGATTATTGGAGCGCTGTTTGCAATTATTTTATCCAGAATACCGATTAAGCTGCTGCAGAAATACCGCAATGTACATAGCCAGAACCTGATTCAGACCGCGATTTCAGGTGCCACATTTTCAGCTGCGAACAGTTTGATACTTCCGATCGGAATTCCTGTTCTTATGGGTCATCCGGAGTTGATGTTCCCAATGCTGATCGGTGTATTTCTGGCAACAATTATCGATGCAACGATTCTTTATAAAACTTTTGATACGGAGATGTTTCCGGCTGCCGGCGCATGGCCGCCGGGGGTTGCAGCGGCTGAGGCAATCCTGGCTGTTGTAGAAAAAGGCAGAAAGGCGATGCTGTTAATCGTAGGTGCAGCAGGAGGTATTGTCGGTAAATGGATTGGAATACCAATGGATTTACTTGGCGTGTCCTGGTTTGGAGACTTTTTTGCCATGGGAGCTTTGGGAGCCGGCAGTATTGTAATCGGAATCGTTAAAACAAATGCAATTTCTTTGAATCTGTTTCAGCATGATTTTGTCATTGCCGGTAATCTGTTTGGAGAAGGATACAGCTTTGACAATGTTGCTCTGCTGAAATATATGCCTCATGGAATCATGATTGGTGCAGGTATTGTTGCGCTCATACAGGTTGGAATGATGCTATTTAAAAGAAAAGGCAAAGAGGCAAGCAACGCAGGTAAATTTACCACCAGTATGTCCCAGATGAAACAGGCTCTTGGACTAGGGTATATAGCATATCTTGTGGTAGCGCTGCTCTTGGCTGTAATCAGCGGACTGGTAACACAGATGTCATTTCCGCAATTTGTTCTCTGGGTTATTTATGCGGCTTTTGCAGCAATCGGATCTGAGTTAATCGTAGGTATTTCGGCAATGCATTCCGGATGGTTCCCTGGATTTGCAACTGCGCTCATTTTCCTGCTGGTAGGTTTGCTGCTGGGATTTCCGCCGGTACCACTGGCGCTTATGGTCGGCTACACTTCTGCTACGGGACCTGCATTTTCAGATATGGCATATGATCTGAAATGCGGATATATATTAAGAGGTAATGGAGCAGATCCGGAGCTGGAAAAAGCAGGGAGAAAGCAGCAGTATTTAAGCGAGATTCTGGCATTTACCGTTGCATTTGTAATGGTTGCAATTCTGGCTCATAAATATTTTGACCAGGGATTATTCGCACCGGTTGCACAGACTTTTGCTACAACAATTGAGGCAGGTACCAGTTCAGAGGTAGCCAAATGTTTGATTATCTGGGCATTCCCAGGCGCATTAATCCAGTTTATCGGCGGAAAGAAGCAGATTGGTATTCTGTTTGCCACCGGCTTGCTGGTTGGAAGCACTGTAAATGGAGTTACGATTATTGTAGCATTAGTAATCCGTTACTTTATTGTAAAAGCGAATAAAAATAATGAACAGATTCTCACCATTTTGGGTGCGGGTGCTTTGGCTGGAGCGGCTTTGTATAGTTTCTTTACGGCTACGCTGGCACTTGGGAAGAAGAAATAAATGGTATAGAGGGAAGAATTTCATCTTAAATTGGGGTTTAGCTGAGGAAGGACGCTTTGTATATAGAGGTAGTGTACGGAAAGAGAAGGGGGCGAGCCAGGACATTGATTTGGAAGGCTTACCGCAGAACTGGCATTTTCTAACCTTCCCAGAGCCCTTTTTGGCGGCACGCGGGCATTCGCTCCGAAATCCTGATGCATTTCGCAGCTCACTGCCCGCTTACAATCCGATGGGAGCCAGTCGAATTGTATCCGCCAAAAAGCACTCTGGGAAGGTAAGTAAATGCTCAGCTCTGCTATACGCTTTCCAAATCAATGTCCTGGCTCGCCCCCTTCTCTTTCCGAGATAGCATTCGTTGATACAAAGCTGGTTTTCTCAGCATGATGGAACCCTGGGGTTGTGGCATGCTGGACGTTATTGGCATAAAGCTAATGATGTCAAGCAACTGATCTTGAGAACGAGTAGCATAGGGTAACTGGACTTATCACCGTAATTTGCTTCTTCATTCCAGAAAAAGTAGCAAACTTTCATCTTTTTTTACGCATAAACAGCCGAAACATACTACGCTGCATCCAATAAAGAACAGCCTGCCACAGCCCAGGGGTTCCAACCTACTGATAAAACCAGCTTTGTGGCGGTAACATGAATCTCGGAAAGATGGGTGTGGGAAACTGGTATGGGCGGAGGAAGCGTAGAGCAGAGCTGAGTATTTTATAATGTACCCATAAGTGTGGACACATCATTTAGCGGGGCTCCCATTTTTTTAGACATCCCTTCCCATTAGTTCCATATAAATGGACACCCCCTCACCTTTCAGAACCCCAATTGTGGACATGCCTTGCTGGTATACCCTGATTCTGGGACAACTGTCTTGGATGATTGCTGAGGCCTCTTTTGGCTTAGACACCTCTCTTGGCTTATGGTATTCTTATCTAAGAACAGGAGGAATACCATGACCAAAAACCCTTTTACCAATGAACAAATGCTGCTGCTTCGTCAAAATCCTTACACCTACAAGGTGTCCAAATTCCAATTAACCTTTACCAGGGAGTTCAAGGAGATCTTTTACTCGGAATACCAGTTAGGGGAGATTCCGCGGCAGATCCTCGCAGATCATGGCTATGATCCTGC
>NZ_JTGN01000026.1 GCF_000797495.1 Robinsoniella peoriensis | reverse complement strand
TTTTACTCATTGCCTATTCAATCTACTGTGGTGTGACACGAACGCACCCTGAAGGTGGATCAACCTGCATAAAACGAACGCTGCGAATGAGGAGCTGGTTAACAGACTTTTGTACGGGCGCGAAGCCCAAGGAGGAATCCGTTATACCGATTGCTCCATCATTATACAGCTTAAGCAACAAGATGGATAATTCCTTACTGGCTGTAAGGGATATTAACCATAAATATATTGTAGTAGGAGGAAGTATGGGGAAAAAGAAGAGATCAGGCTTTAAAAAAGTGAATGCTGCAGTTGCAGTGATGTTATCGATTCAACTATCGATAGGATCAGTAATGCCGGCGTTTGCAAACGAACAGGTCCGGGATGATATACAGACGGACCTTATTTACGAAACAGAACAGGAAACGCAAGCACTAAAAGAAGTATTTGAGAGCGTGTCGGTTGGACCAATCTTAGAATTTGATTTTTCCAAGACTGAAACAGTTGACAATGTTACAAGTGTAGTTGGCATCGCAAATGGTGAAGAAGCGATTGCGACTGCTCAGAATGTAATCTTTGAAACCGATGAAGATTCAAACGATATTGCAGTATTCCCGGAAGGCGGAGATAATGCTGCGACAGGTATTACTTATACACCGGGAGATAACGACCCGATGAAGAGCCTTGCACAGGGAAACGGAGCAACGATTGCCATGTGGGTAAAAACCGCTCAGGATACGTTCAGCAGCACTTTGTTCGCTTATGGTTCACGCCAAAATGCAGATGCAGGTGATCTTGGTGCAAGTATTCAGATCATAGGAAGAAATAACACCAGCGGAGATACGGTATTCTACCGTAATGCATCCGGAAGCACTGGCGGGCACAAGGTAGCGGGTGTCGGCAACCCGTATTTGACGAACACCTGGCAGTTGGTTACGTTTGTTGAAAATGAAAATGGTACCGGAACGCTTTATGTAGATGGAGTGGAACGAGGGACTTGTAAATCCAGTGATAAGACTTTACTTGGTTTTGCCACAGATGGAGCCACACCGGATCATTACTACTTTGGATTCCTGCCTTATGTGTCAGGTACAGATACTCATTTTACAGGTGCAATGGACAGCATTTCGGTTTATGACAAAGCATTCACGGCGGAGCAGGTACAAAGCCTGTATAACGAAAGAGTGAAGCCGGAAGTTGACAAGACGGCGCTGAATGATGCTATCACATCCGCAGAAGATTTGGCAGAAGCAGATTACACAGCCGAAAGCTGGGAAATATTAGCAACAGCAGTGAATGATGCTAAAGCAGTATCAGGAAATATAGATGCTACAGAACAGGAAGTGAATGCGGCAATTGCATCAATAACAGCAGCGATAGAGGCACTTGTAGCTGTAGAGCCGGAAAAACCAGACATGGTGCTGGATGCCGGATGGGAAATAGAAAATCCGACAGAAGGAAATCTGGTGGTTAATGAGGATGGAAGCGTAACTATCACAACAGAAGGCGGAACAGTAGATACTGCAGGGGGAATGAAAAACATTCTTTACTATAAGATTCCAAACCAGACAGACTATGATTTTACGGTAAAAGTCAAAGGGAATTTTACAGCAAACTATCAGGGTGCTCATCTAATGATCGCAAGCGGAAAGAACCGCGAAAATGCCGTTGCCGTGGTTCGCAGATATCATGGATATCTTAGCGGAAAATATGGAACAAGCATGCTCATGGGTGTTATGCAGAATGGTGGTTCACCAAACGAATATTATGAAGGTGCTGCTGATATCGGCAATGAGTTCTATCTGAAGCTGCAGAAGCAGAACGGAAGAATCACTGGTTTCTATGCAGCGGAGTACAGTGACAACAAAGAAGACTGGAATCAGATTATTGACAGTAATACAAATACAGAGTATGTAGATAAGGGAAACGGGCTGATTGATCCTGAAAATATTTATGTAGCAATCGCCGCAGCAAACGGCGGTGAAAATAATCCTACAAACATTACATTTTCTGATTTGAGAATCGGTGGACAACCAGTACCGATGGGTATAAATACAAGTGCATTAGCATCCGTCGTGCTTTCTGGTGAAGCTAAAATGGAAATAGCGGCTACGCAGGCACTTAGCCTGGCAGGTACTGATTATGATGGAAATGAAATTAAAAAGTTTGATTCAGTAGTTTACACAAGCAGTGATGAAGAGGTGGCAACGGTTAGTAAAGATGGTGTTGTTACCGGTGTACATAATGGTAAAGTCGTAATTACCGCTGCAGCAACCGTGGGCGGTATTACAAAAACAGCCGATCTGTCAATTCAGATTGGAGATATTGTTGAAAAGACATGGGAACTCTCATCTCCGGATGGCAATACAAAGATGGCAGTTGAAATGATCACAGGTGGAGTACTTCAATATCGTGCAGAACAGAACAAGGTACAAAATATTGGAACATCACCACTTGGATTAGTAACCAGTCTAGGCGACTTTTCAAAAGGGCTTGTATTTAAGAAAGCTTCAGAAGTAAAAGAAATCAACAAAAGCTATAAGGTGCTTTCCGGTAAAAGTGATGAGTATACAGACCACTGTAATGAGCAGACGCTCACATTTACAGTGAAAAACAATGATTCTGTGGAATTTGACCTGGTAATCCGTGCATATGATGACGGAACCGCTTACAGATATGCGGTCCGCACAGATGGGGAACAAGAGATCAGGATCAGTAATGAAGTATCGGGCTTGCAGCTTCCAAAAGAAGCAGATGTATATTGGATGAACTATACCTCAGCTACCTGGAACTATGAAAGTCAGTATCAGGTAACTACAACGGAAGGATTGGCAGTGGATGCAACTCCCTCTATGCCATTCTTATATGGAAAAGACGGGGTATGGACGCTGTTCTCAGAAGCGGACCTGAACGGAAGTTACTGTGGTTCKATGTTTACCGTAAAAGAAAACGGGATGCTGGATGTATCATTTGCGAAACAGCAGACGAAGGATGTAGTGACAACCACGCCATTTAAATCTCCATGGAGAGCGGCAATCACAGGTACTCCGGCAGACATTGTAGAAAATACAATGATTGAGAACCTGAGTACCCCGGCAGATTATGAGACATACGACTTTGAATCCTGGGTAGATCCTGGATTATCTTCCTGGTCATGGGTAACCAACTGGGGAAGCGGAGTCAGTGACCAGTCAAAAGCGGAAACACATCTGAACTGGATTAAGTTCGGGGCAGAAATAGGATGGGAYTATTATATTCTTGACGAAGGCTGGAATAAGGGCGGACGTGGAAACGTCAGCGGCATGTATGACTGGTGGCCGGAAGTAAARGCGTGTGCGGAAGAAAACGGAGTTCGCCTGTGGGCATGGGTACATGTAAGCGATATTGATACCCAGGAAGAACGYGACAGGCACTTTTCTGAATGGGCAAAAGAAGGYATTGTAGGAATTAAGCCGGACTTCTTTGATGGCGAGGGCCAGGGCCGGATGCAGTTATATGATGATTTGTATAAAGATGCGGCGAAATACGGACTTATGCTTCTTGTACACGGAGCAAATAAACCGACCGGTGAAATCCGTACCTGGCCAAACGTATATGGACGTGAAGCGATCCGTGGACAGGAAGCAGGAGGAATTACGGCGGAACAGTATACCATGATTCCGTTTATCCGGGCAGCAATCGGACCTGCAGAGGTTACGGAAGAAATCAGATCCAAGGATTACAATAAGACGACAATGGGATTCCAGTTCGCTTTGACAGCACTGGTGGAAGACGGAATTCACAGCATGGGATCTGCACCGGATGTTTACAGAAGTATTCCGGAAGGAATGTCCTACTATAAAAACTATCCGAAAAAATGGGATGAAACCAAACTGGTTGACGGAGCCGTTGGCGAGCAGGTAAGCATAGCGAGACGCACCGGAAATAACTGGTATGTCTCCGGCATCAGTGTAGAACCAAGAACTATGCAGGTTCCATTAGAGTGTCTTGACGAAAACAAAGAGTATACAGTATTGCTTTACAGAGAAAATGGCAGACGGGATGTGGATATGGATATTATCCCGAATGTTACAAATGAAACAGTATTAGAGGTAGATGTACTTTATGGCGGCGGATATGCGTTGCGTGCAGTTCCCACAGCAGAGATGGACAGTATTAAGTCAATCGCTGCAGAGCCGGCAGAGGTGAAAGTAGAAAAAGGACATTTATCGGATCAGGTTGCAATAACGCTCAGTCCGGAAAATGCAGAATTCAAAGATGTTGCATGGAGTACTGCAGACGAAGCAATCGCAACGGTAAGTGACCGCGGAGTAATCAGAGGTGTAGCAGAAGGAAAGACGACCGTGACGGTAGCTTCTGCATACGACAAGACAGTAAAAGCAGAAATTAAAGTAACGGTTACCCCGGCTAGATATGTTCTTGATGAAAAAACATGGTCAATCCTAAATGCGAATGAGAATGTCATGATCAAAGATACCGGTTCGGCAACAATAACAACAGAAAATGGAGTACTTGGTGCAGGAAACTGGGAAAATATGTTCTCCATGGACGTACCGGAAGGTGACAGGGACTTTACGATCACAGCAAAGATGACTGGCGGCCTTAAGGCGAATTACCAGGGTGGATTTATCACAGTCTTTGACAAAGCAGATCCAAACGGCCAGTCGGTAGCAGCAGGACGACGCCATCACTCAGGCATGCTGGGTGGCAGCCATCCCCAGGGATTTGGCGTAATGTCAACAGCCTCAGGACGTACCACTGAATTTTACTGTGAGGATAAAGACTATGGCGTTGATGTTTACGTGAAGCTTGAAAAAACTGGAAATACATTTACCAGTAGCTATAGTTACGATGGAGAAACCTGGACAGTAATTACCAACAAAGGAACATCCCAGACGACGACGAATGCAAATCTGGCAGCAAGCGCAAATCTTTGTGTAGGATTCTATGCAGGGTCSGGTGGTGRAGACACTGCCATTGACATCACATTCAGTGATTTTACTTACAATGGTGTAAAGGTACCGGTAGCAATTGATACCCAGGCACAGGAAGAAGTTGACAAGACGGCGCTGAACAAAGCAATCGCAACAGCAGAAGCGTTAAAAGAAGCAGATTACACGTCAGAAAGCTGGAAGGTATTAGCATCAGCCGTGAAAGCAGCAAAAGATGCAGCAGCAGATGAGAAGGCTACACAGCAGGAAGTGAATGATGCAACAGCAGCAATAGCAGAAGCATTAGAAGCTCTTGTGGCAGCGAAGCCGGAAGTTGTAGTTGACAGGAAAGCGCTGAAAGATGCAATAGCTCAAGCCAATGCTATCTCTGCTGAGGCACTGAAGCAGTATACAGACGAAAGTGTAAGAACCTTTAAAAATGCACTGGCAGCGGCAGCTGGACTGGCGGAAAAAGCCAGCCAGAAAGAAGTAGATGCAGCAACAGCGGCATTGCAGGCAGCAATGAAAGGTCTTGTTAAGAAACCAGTAACACCGCCGGTTGTACAGAAAGAAATATCAAAACTGTCAATTGGCAGCATTAAGGCACAAACCCATACCGGATCTTCTTTAAAACCGATAATATCCATAAAAGATGGCAGTAAAGTACTGAAACAGGATGTGGATTACACGGTTTATTATAAGAATAACAAAAATCCAGGAACTGCTCAGATCATTATCACCGGAAAGGGTASTTATAAGGGAAGCTTGACGAARACATTTGTGATACTGGCGAAAAAAGGAAGAACTTATACAGTAGGAAATTACAAATACAAAGTATTAAGCGCATCCACCAAGAGCGGAACGGTGTGTCTGACCAAACCAGTGAAGAATACATTAAAAACGGTTAAGGTTCCGGATACGGTAAAGATCGGTAACTACAGATATAAAGTAACCGAAATTGGCAAGAGTGCATTTAAGCGAAATAATAAGCTTAAAACAGTGAAGATCGGAAAGAATGTGAAAAAGATTGGAACAGCAGCATTTTATAACGATAAGGCACTGAAAACAATAACCGTATACTCCAAAGTGATTAAGAGTGTCGGTAAAAATGCATTGAAAGGTATCCATGCCAGAGCAGTCATCAAGGTACCGAAATCCAAACTGAAATCATATCAGAGCAGATTTGCCAAAAAAGGCCAGAAGAGTACAGTAGTTATTAAAAAGTAAAGAAAAATGGAGCGTGTTGTATTTTACAGCACGCTCTCATCATAAGTCGGTTTTATAACGGACTTGACACCTACTGGAGTTTATTACTTTCTGAAATACTACCTGGGATTGGATTCATAGAAGATGTTAAAAATATGCTAAGAATCCCCAAATAATCCGCTTTTACTTATGTAAATCAACAACTATAATTAAATTAAGATCATCTCTCGGAATCACAATAAATGAGATTCACAGCATCTAATATATTGCAAGAGCGGCCGCACATTTTGGGTCGTATGTCAATTGTTTTTTTATTAATAAATTAGAAACTTTGGGAAGAGGAGGAATAAGAAAAATGTTCAAAAGAAGAGTCTGTGCAACCGTGTTGTCCTTAGCCGTAATCGTATCTTCGACACCGGGGATTACGGTGGCAGCAACTGATTCCACTACTGAATTGGGGGATTTAACCGCCGCCCGCGCTGCGACAAGTGTAATTGACGAGGCACCTCCGGTACCAAGTATTACCCGGTATTCCACAAGTAGTTGGGATGCCAGCTGGTTCCGTACGGAAACTAATCTGCAGAAAGGAACTTGCATTTATACGATTGATCCGGACCCGACAAAGAGTGATGTGACGAACTATGCAGAGTCCGATTATGAGATCCAGGACATGCCTGATAAGTTTATCGGCTGTGATTACATTTTAAACCGTATCAAAAACCAGCCGAGTAGGGATCATCATTTTTATGCGGAACAGGATATTGAGATTTATGCGGCAATTGATACCGCACAAAGCAGCGTACCAAGTTCTCTGGCTGGTTTTACAAAGACAGACGGAACTCTGAAGCTTAATAATGGTAATGAATTCTGGCTGGCAAAGAGGTCCTACCCCGCAGGTCTGGTTACAATGAATAAGTATAATGGTTCAGGCAACAATGTATTTTATATGGTATTGCCGCAAAATGGGGAAGCGGTGTCTAATGCTCTGACACATAATGCTGTTGTAGAGGAAGGCGAAAAGCCTGCTCAGAATTTAGCGGATCAAAACTACCGTTACTATCTAAATGATGTATTCAATTTTGATGAATCCGAGGATGTCCCTGCCGGTTACACCGGAAGTAATGTCTTGTTAAGCCAGCTGGGAAGCGGCGGTGAGACGAAATTTTATTCTGAAAGTGACAATATGGCATTTGGAGCTTCCTATAAAGTAAACCACGCCGGCAATACCAACGCCAGTGTTGTGGATGGAAATATCGATACCTATTGGCAGAGTCAGCCAATTGGGGACGAGTTTCCGGCAGCGGAACTGACGATTGACTTGCAGGCACTTTGTAAAGTAAATAAAGTAACGTTAAAACTTAGGAAGAAAGGAATTTCTACTTGGGCTCCGAGAACGCAGGAGTTCGAAGTGCAGGTCAGCACTGACGGTAAGAATTTTACTACCGTAAAAGAGAAAACAGAATATCTGTTTGACCCGGCGGATGCCCCAACTGGGAATGAAAGTACCAATACCATTACTTTTGATGAGACTAAAGCGCGTTATGTCCGATTGGTTGGATATTCCAACACCCTGGAAAAGAATGCGATACAGCTTAGCGAGATGGAGATTTACGGTCCGGAACAGACGGTTACCATCATTGATGATGCCGAGAATCTGAACCGTTACCCGATCATCGAGGCAGATGGCGAACTGGTCAAGACCTTTGACGAAGCGATTACCGGAAAAGTCGTATACGAAGGAAAGGTAAGATCTTCCACAGATGATACGGCGATGTCTATCCCTGTTATGAAATCGGCAGACGGCAAGACGGCTGTGGAGCTGACCTTCGGCACCGACGGTTACATCAGGGCAGGTGATGAGGAAGTTATGGCTTATACCAGGGACACCTGGTATATTATCAAAATGCTCGTGGATATTGATAAGGGAACCTACGAGGTCTGGGTTGATCATATGCGCAAGGTGCAGAATGCCCCATTTAGTGACAGCGATGCGAAAAACATTAAAACCATCACATGGTCCTCAGGCTCAGGTATATTGCAAGTTGATAACCTGCTTATGCATGATGATACAGAAATCTTTGCTGTAGAAGACAACTTTAACAGTGAAGCAACCGGTACTGCAAATCCTGAAAACTGGACAGTTTCTAACGTAACCTATGCTGCGGTTTCAGAAGTTCCCTTTGCCTCCGATAAGAGCCTGCAGATTGAAAACAGAGATTCCAAGGTAGAGGCAACCCGTAGTTTTGGAGCACTTACCGGTGACGTAACTATCGAAGCAAAGGTAAAACCAATGGAAAATACCTGGGTAACTGTTCCGGTAGTCCGTGACAGTAAGGGGAATGATGTGATTAAGGTTGCTGCATACCGCAACAGCTTCTTTATCAGTAACGGAGAAAACTGGGAATACATCTGCAGCCAGGAAATTGCTAACAACTATTATCCTGCAGGAAACTGGTATCAGATAAAGCTGGTGCTGAATACATATACCAACCGTTATGATTTTTATATTGACGGTGCAAAGAGATGCAGCCGGGCAGCATTTGTAAGCGATGCAGATGATGTTGCTTCCGTATCTTATGTTGTAGAAGAGCAGAATGTACTTTACGTTGATAACGTAAGGGTATATGATAGTGCTTCTCTGGCAAGAGGGCTTAAAGCGGGAGAAATATTTGACGTAAAGGATTATGGTGCAGTAGGCGACGGAATCACTGATGATACAGAAGCGATTGATGAAGCAATCAGGGCAGCCGCCTACACCGGAGGGACCGTGCTGCTTGAGAATGGCACTTTCTACTGCGGACAGATTACCATGCAAAGCGACATGACTTTGTTTATTGATGCATCCGCAAAAATCTTTGCAAAGATGGACCGTAACGAATATATCCATTTCCAGCCGAAATATAATGGAATAGTTGGATATAACGGAAACCATCAGCTCGGCTGTGGTATTATCCGTTCTATTGAGGGGACGGAAAACTTCCGTATTAACGGTGGTGGAACTCTTGACGGCAATGGATTTTATGGTTTCAATGAAAATGATCCGGGGAATCAGCGTCCGTGTGCATTATATCTGACATCTTCAAATGATTTTCATGTTGAGAATATCAACATTATAAACAGTCCGCACTGGACCCTGGTGCCATATGAGAGTACCAATATGACATTTCGCAACATTGCAATCACAAACCATATTGCACCCAACCGCGATGGTATTGACCCGGTTAACTGCAGTAACATTACAATTGAGAACTGCCATATCATAGCAGGTGATGATGCGTTCTGTCCAAAGAGTGGAAATGCGTTTCCAAGTATCAATTGCGATATGAGAAATACGTCTTTACAGTCTTATTGTAACGGTATCAAATTTGGTACAGACTCTTATGATGATTTTAAGAATTATACTTGTGAGGATATAGTAATTAAGAACGTAGGAATGTCCGGTATCACCCTGCAGGCAGTAGACGGTTCTGAAATAGAGAATATTACGTTCAAACGTATCGACATGATTGATGTGGATAACTCGATTGCTTTCATGGTAGGTGATCGTCAAAGGGCAAACAGCGGACTGGAAAAGCATCTGGGCTTTATTAATAACGTGGTTGTAGAGGATATGAATTTTAGTAATGCCATGGAACCACCATTTAGCCACAAGAATGAGATAGAGCATGCTTCCATGCTGGTAGGACTTAACCCGTCAAGAGGAAATACGGATGTTAACAAACATCGTATTACCAATGTACTTTTCAAGAATGTGTACATGGAAATGCCTGGTGGATACACTTCAGTTCCGGGATTACCGGGAGGTATCGGAAGCGGATATCCGGAACATGATGGAATGGGAGACCCAGTAGGGTGGGCATATACGATGCGTTGGGCAGACAATGTAACCTTAGAGAATTGCCAGAACGTGCTGATGACCAAGGATGTTCGTAAAGAATATTCATATTCTGATTACTCAGGTGCAAAGATGGAAGATGGCAATGCAAATAAAATTCTTTACGGAATTGTATTTGAGAACGGCGAAAATGTACTGGAGAATCCGGTGCTTTCAGGTGTGATTGGTTACGGTGAGAGTGCAACAGCGCTGAATTACAGCCTTATACAGTCTTTAAAGAGTGAGAATAGTCTCTCAATTGACAAAGACATTTATGAAGGTGCGATAGTTAAGTGTGATGCAAGCGGCAATCTGAAGCTGTATGATGCTACAGGAACCCAGGAACTGGCAATACCGGTTGCAGAGAAATTCGCCAACGAAGATGGGGAGCGTTTAGTATTCCATATTGCAGGTGAAATAGACGAGGCTGCAGTAATTCAGAAAGATCTTGAATCAGTATTGAAGAAAGCAAAAACATACGAAGACAAGGAAGACTATTATACAGCAAATAGCTGGAAATCATTTTCTGATGCTTATGCGGCAGCGAAAAATGCAGCAAACGCAAGTTTAGAAGAAAAGAAAGACGCTGTGGCAAAACTAAAAAGCGCAATGGAAGGGCTTGCGAGACCGACAGGAGTCAAGATTGAAGTAGAGACAGGAGAACTTTCCGGTGGTGCTTCTATATCATCGGCAGCGGCTTGCTCAGGCGGACAACGTGTGGGAAATATTGGTGGAACGAGCAAGGGAGCCGCAGCATTCAAAGTAGCAGCTGATGAAGCTGGTGAATACATAGTAGCAATTGTCCATTGTACGTCAGCATCACGTCCGTTGGCTGTACAGGTGAATGGAACTGAAAATTCAGTAAATTGCCCGGTAACAGGTGGTTGGGATGTACCAGCTGCAAAACCGATAGAAGTCAAAGTTAACCTGGATAAGGGAATAAATACGATTGTTCTTACTGGAGTTGGCATTGAATATGGACCGAACGTGGACTACATTGAGGTCAGAAAAGCAGGTGGAGTAGATCCTGAAATTACAGCAGCAAAAGAAGCACTTGCAGCAGTAATTACATCCACAGAATTATTAGAAGAAGCTGACTACACAACAGAAAGCTGGGCAGTATTAAAAGCAGCCGTGAATGCAGGAAGAGCTGTAGCAGCAGATGTGAATGCTACTAAGCAGGAATTGAATGATGCAATCGCAGCAATCGAGGCAGCGGCAGAAGCACTTGTGGCAGTGAAGCCGGAAGTTGTTGTTGACAGGAAGGCACTGAAAGATGCAATAGCACAAGCCAATGCTATCTCTGCTGAGGCACTGAAGCAGTATACAGACGAAAGTGTAAGAACCTTTAAAAATGCACTGGCAGCGGCAGCTGGCCTGTCGGAAAAAGCCAGCCAGAAAGAAGTAGATGCAGCAGCAGCGGCATTGCAGGCAGCAATGAAAGGTCTTGTTAAGAAACCAGTAACACCGCCGGTTGTACAGAAAGAAATATCAAAACTGTCAATTGGCAGCATTAAGGCACAAACCCATACCGGATCTTCTTTAAAACCGATAATATCCATAAAAGATGGCAGTAAAGTACTGAAACAGGATGTAGATTACACGGTTTATTATAAGAATAACAAAAATCCAGGAACTGCTCAGATCATTATCACAGGAAAGGGTACTTATAAGGGAAGCTTGACGAAGACATTTGTGATACTGGCGAAAAAAGGAAGAACTTATACAGTAGGAAATTACAAATACAAAGTATTAAGCGCATCCACCAAGAGCGGAACGGTGAGTCTGACTAAACCGGTGAAGAATACATTAAAAACGGTCAAGGTTCCAGATACGGTAAAGATCGGTAACTACAGATATAAAGTGACCGAAATTGGCAAGAGTGCATTTAAGCGAAATAATAAGCTTAAAACAGTGACCATCGGTAAGAATGTGAAAAAAATTGGAACAGCGGCATTTTATAACGATAAGGCACTGAAAAAAATAACCATATACTCCAAGGTGATTAAGAGTGTCGGTAAAAATGCATTGAAAGGTATCCACGCCAGAGCAGCCATCAAGGTTCCGAAATCCAAACTGAAATCATACCAGAGCAGATTTGCGAAAAAAGGCCAGAAGAATACGGTAGTTATTAAAAAATAGAGAGATTAGTTGTTGATGCGATAAATCTGAGGCGGGAGAGAACGATAAGCTTTCTCCCGTTTTTTCCTATCCGTCAGTTTAACTTCAGTTGTAGATTAGTTGAAAGGCTAAAATGAATCAGTGGGTAGCATATTTTATAGGAGGGTTGAAAATGACAGTTAGAAAAAGATTTTCTCAAAAAGTGATTGCAATTGTTCTTGCCATGCTGTTAGGTATAGTGTTGTCTTTGTTGTCATACACAACTGTTGCAAATGCGGCAGAGACAGGTCGTCAGAAAATTGACATTGGAAGTGGCTGGAAGTTCCAAAAATCCAGCGTTAGTAATGCACAGAACACAAATTTCGATGATTCCCGCTGGGAGGACGTGAACATTCCGCATACATGGAATGCAGAGGATGGAGCGGATGGCGGCAGCTATTACAGAGGTGATGGATGGTATCGCAAGAAACTTGGCTGGGATTCTGCATACAACAACAAAAGGATCTACATAGAGTTCCTTGGCGTTAACATGCAGTCAGATGTGTATGTAAATGGTGATAAAGTAGGCACACATAAGGGCGGTTATACTGCATTCCGATATGATATTACTGAGCATATGAAACCGGATAAGGACAATGTCCTTGCGGTAAAAGTAAATAATGAAAAAGTGAAAGATATTGCACCGCTTTCGGCTGACTTTACATTTTATGGCGGAATTTACAGAGATGTATCTCTGGTATTAACAGAAGATGTTCATGTAAACACGATGGACTATGCTTCTTCGGGATTAAAACTGACAACTGGCAATGTCTCGAAATCCAGCGCAAATCTAAGTGTAAAATCCACGATTGTCAACAATTCCAGTCAGATAAAAACAGTTAAGGTAAAAGCTGTTTTGAGAGAGCCGGAGATGTTTGAGGAAGTGGATGGGATTGAACCCCTGTTTGATGTAGCGTCTATGACAGGTACGGAGACTATTGCGACTGTAGAACAGGAGTTTCGTATTGATGCTGGAAAGGAACAGGAGTTTTCCAAAGACATTATAGTTAAAGATCCGAGGCTGTGGAATGGTAAAGAGGACCCATACCGCTATCAGGTAGATCTGACCGTTATAGTAGATGGAAAAGAGGTAGACAGCCTTACAGACTATGTAGGATTCCGCTTCTTTAAAGTGGATTATGATAAAGGGTTCTTCCTGAATGGTGAATCCTATCCTCTGCGTGGTGTTTGCCGCCATCAGGATAAAGATGGTAAGGGCAATGCACTTTTAAAAGAAGATCATGATACGGACTTCGCTATGATTTATGAGATAGGCGCTAACACTATCCGTCTCGCTCACTATCCGCATGATCCATATTTTTATGAATTATGTGACAAGTATGGCATTGTAGTCTGGGCGGAAATTCCTTTCGTTAATGAAATTGGGGGAAGTGGTAGTTACAGTAATCCTGATAGTGATAGAGAAAGTTTCTTTGATGTGACAAAGCAGCAGATGGTGGAAATGATTCGTCAGAACATCAACCGTCCATCTATCTGCTTTTGGGGTCTGCAAAATGAAGTAAGAGTAGGATCTAAAGACTCGGAGGAAGATAAGGTTATGCAATCCTTCATGAATGAACTGAATGAACTTGCCAAGAAGGAAGATACATCAGGGCGTCTCACGGTACAGGCAACAGATAAAAATCAGGCGGAAAAATGGCCGAGTGATCTTCAGGCATGGAACCGTTATCCCGGCTGGTATTTTGGGACAAATGAACAGTTGGGCAGCACCTATGACGATCTGCACAAATCTGAACCAACACGTCCGATGGGTGTTTCTGAATATGGTATTGGTTCCAGCATTAATCATCACACGGAAAATCCTACCAAGAATGCCGGGAGTTTCCAGTCTGAGGAATACCAGATGGAATCTAATGAGAAATTCCTTAGGGATATCAATGCACGTGAATATCTATGGGGAACCTACTATTGGAATATGTTTGACTTTGGGTCAGACGGCCGTAACGAGGGTGGTCTGCAGGGTATTAATACTAAGGGTATGGTAACCTTTGACCGTGAGACAAAGAAGGACGTTTTTTATCTGTACAAGGCTGATTGGAGTAATGACCCCGTTGCTTATATTACCAGCCGAAGATTTACTAAGAGAGAAAAGGCATCTATTCAGGTGAAAGTATACTCCAACTGTGACAGCGCAACCTTGTATATGAATGGTGAAGAAATTGGAACGCTGACACAGGAGCAGCTGACTCAGACAAATGTATTCGTCTGGGAGAATGTTATCCTGAACAAGAGCGAAAATGTTGCTTACCTTGTAGCGAATAAGGGCGATGAGATCTATACAGATACCGTGACGTGGTTACGTGCCAAGAGTGATGCGACAGATATACAGTCAGATGTACTGCGTATCAATGCCAATAATAAGACGATCCAGCTACCGCAGACATTGGATGCAAGTACGATCAGGGAAGTGATTTCATCAGATGTAAATGCAGCGATAGGCGTCTATAAATATATGGATGGAATGCTTATTTATCAGGAATCAGGTGATGTAGAAGCGGGTATGATACTGGCTGCTATGTCTGAAGATGAGTCAAACACGGACTTTTATACTTTCATTCCCCAGAGTCTGGCACTTCATAAAACGGTGACGGCAAGTTCAGAAGAGAATAAGCCAGGTGCAGTCAATCTTATGAATCATGCAGTGGATGGAAAAGACGATACCCGATGGGCGGCAAATTCTTCTAACTATCCACAGACATATACGATTGACCTTGGTGCTAAGACAGATATGCGTATGATTGGTATTTCCTGGTTTACAAACAGTGGAAGCAGACAATATAAGTATAAAATTTATGTCAGCGATAATAAAGATTCAGGCTATACAGAGATTATTGACCGCAGTAACAACAGTGTTACAGGCTATGTCCCGGATAGTGTAAATGTTTCTGGCCGCTATGTAAAGATTGAAGTGACCGGATCAAACAATGGCGGAAATGCTTCTATACATGAGATTGATATATTTGGATCTGACTATCCAGATCTCAACCAGATCTCCAGTAAGAGTTTTGAAGCAGAGAAAGCAGCGCTTGGCGGATCCTGCAGTATAAGCACTGGTTCGTCCTGTTCTGGTGGCCAGTACGTAGGAAATATCGGCAATGGAAGCGGCAATAAGCTTACATTTAATGTTAATGCAGCATTAGCAGGAAGCACCACGATGGAGATTTACTACATTACCCAGAGCGATCGTAATTTTGAAGTTACTGTCAATGATGGTCCCATACAGCAGGTTTCCTGCCCGGGCAATAATACAGACTGGACAACAACTATTAAAAAAGTATCTCTGTCCGTGGATTTGAAGGCGGGAGACAACACCATCGTTGTTGGAAATACATCTGCTTACGCACCGAATCTGGATCGTATTATAGTGGGTAGCTATAATATGGACATAAAGCCGCCGAATAATAAAGATGAACCAGATGATAATCCGGGTGAAGGCATGATCATGCACAAGATTGAGGGAGAGTCCGGAACATTTGCAGGAGGTGCAAAAGAATATAAAGTAGAGCAGCAAGGGCAAACATTTATTTATGCAATTATTAAGAATGATGGGGATAAAGTTGACGGGACAGCGACCTATGAGGTGATCTGTAAAAATGCAGGAAAACGTAAACTGAGAATATATTATTGTTCACAGTTTGGCAGCAAGTTAAAAGTTAGTGTGAATGGTGTAGTTGTACAGGTGCTGGATGTACCGCTTACCGGAGCATATTTTGATATCGGTGAGGATCCTATAAGACTGGATATTCCATTGCAGGCCGGCATAAATGAAATTGTTTTCGCCGGAGTAGAAGGAAGTGAGTATGCACCGTATGTTGACTTCTTTAATGTCGAACTGACGCAGTCAGAAGCAGAAGAGACAGGAAATATCTTGCCAACAAATCCTGATGTTGAGTCGGCAAAAGAAGCTCTTAATGCAGTGATCAAAGCAATCAAAGATGGAGGGTATACAGATGAGGACTACACATCAGACAGTTGGGCAGCTTTAGAAGCAGCCGTCAATGAAGGAAAGGCTGTGGCAGAAAATAAGGATGCAACACAACAGGAAGTGAATGATGCAATAGCAGCGATTAAAGCTGCGGTAGAAGCACTTGTGGCAGCAGAGCCGGAAGTTGTTGTTGACAGGAAGGCGCTGAAAGATGCAATTGCGCGTGCTAATACTATCTCTGAGGAAGAACTAAAGCAGTATACGGACGAAAGTGTAAGAGCCTTTAAGCGTGTACTGGCAGCTGCAGTTAGCCTATCGGAAAAAGCCGGACAGAAAGAAGCAGATGCGGCAGCAGCAGCATTGCAGGCAGCAATCAAAGGTCTCGTTAAAAAGCCGGTATCGCCGTCTGTTGTACAGAAAGATATATCAAAACTATCAATTGACAATATGAAGGCACAAACCCATACAGGATCTGTATTAAAACCGTTAGTGGCGATAAAAGATGGCAGTAAAGTACTGAAGCAGGATGTGGATTACACCGTTTATTATAAGAATAACAAAAATCCAGGGACGGCCCAGATCATCATCACTGGTCGGGGCAGCTATAAGGGAAGCGTAACAAAGACTTTTGTGATTACGGCGAAAAAAGGAAAAACGTATACAGTCGGAAATTATAAATACAAAGTATTGAGTGCATCCACCAGGAGCGGAACGGTGAGCCTTACAAAACCGGTGAAAAATATACTCAAGACAGTCAAGGTTTCGGATACGGTTAAGATCGGTAACTACAAATATAAAATAACTGAAATTGGCAAGAATGCATTTAAGGGTAATAAGAAGCTTAAAACAGTAACCATTGGCAAGAATGTAAAGAAGATTGGTTCATCGGCATTCTATAACGCTAAGCTGCTGAAAAAAATAACGGTAAACTCCAAGGTGATCAAGAGTGTCGGTAAAAATGCATTGAAAGGTATCAATGGAAAAGCAGTCATCAAGGTTCCGAAATCCAAACTGAAATCATACCAGAGCAGATTTGCGAAGAAAGGCCAGAAGGAAACAGTGGTTATTAAAAAGTAACCGTAAATTAAGCTATATTAGGGGGAAGAAATATGCAGTTAAAAAAGATTATATCCAGAACACTGGCATTTGTGTTGGCGGTTGGAGTAATCATTACCGGACTTCCGGGTGCCCAGTGGGACTTTTCGCCAATGATAGTAAAAGCGGCGGGAAATGTAACAAGAGATAATGATCCGTGGACTATAGACACGTTACCACCGCTCACTCCGGTAAAAGATGCAAGTGTAAACAAAAAAGAAAAGTTTACTCATCAGGAGTGGATGGGAACAGAGTATACGGATAAGTTTGGTAAGCAGGTAAAAGGAGTTGATGTTTATGGCATAAATGTGCAGTCTGCAACAGCAGGTTCTACGACATCAGTACCATATCATTCTGTTGAGGCTGCGATAGCAGGAGCCAGAGACTATGATAGAGATGCTTCAGACTATGTACAGTTTTTGACTGGTACAGAGGAAAATGACTGGGATCTTGTGGTTCTGCAGAACCAGGATCAGGCACAGGGAAACGATTACGAGAACTTTTATAAGGAGGATTACACGGTAAATACTGAAAAGGACTGGAAAAAAAATCTGATCCTCCCCTACAGCTGGACCTATTATGGATTTGACTTCTCTATTTACACAAATACAGACATGCCCTTTCAGACGGATTATGACAAAAATGTCAAAGTTCCATTAGCGCCGACAAATTACAATCCGGTAGGTTTGTACAGAAAAACGTTTGATCTGAATGATACAATGCTTGCAGACAATGGAAGGGTTTATATTTCTTTCCAGGGAGTAGAAGCAGCATACTATGTATATTTGAATGGGCAGGAAGTTGGTTACAGTGAGGATTCCTACAGCCCGCACAGCTTTGATATCACAGATTATCTCACAAACGATGGAAAAGAAAATCTGCTAGCAGTAAAAGTTCATAAATTCTGTGATGGAACTTGGTTCGAGGATCAGGATATGATATATGACGGTGGTATTTTCCGTGATATTTATTTATATTCTACCCCATTAGTACATATCAATGATTATTTTGTACGTACAGATCTAACTGACAATTATACAAATGCAAATCTGGAACTGGATGTTACATTGGGTAACAGCAGTGACACAAAGGTTACCGATTATGCAGTGGATGTACAGCTGTTTGATGCAGACGGATCACCGTTTATGCAGGACTTTACTATTTCCTTTGATGGAATTAATGCTGCAAGCCCTGACGGAACGAAAACAACTCTCACGAAGTCTGAAATAAAGACGATTTATGAGCCGAAGCTCTGGTCTTGTGAGAATCCGAATCTGTATACAATGGTTTTAACACTATATAACAGGAAGACAGGTAATTATATCGAGAGTATTTCACAGCAGCTGGGATTCCGTGAGATTAAATTTACAAGAGCAACGGTAGACGACAATGGTAAGCTGAATATAGACCGGAAGGATTTTCAGCAAATGCTCATTAATGGAAAACCATTCTATCTAAAAGGGGTGAACCGTCATGATACGGATCCGGTTTATGGCAAACATGTTCCCCAGGATGTGATGTGGGAAGATATTTCACTTATGAAGAAGTTTAATGTAAATGCAATCCGTACCGGACACTATAGCAATGATGAATATCTTTATTATTTGTGTGACAAATATGGTCTTTATGTAATGGCTGAGACTAATATTGAAGCCCATGACCTTATGAATGACCCGGCAACAAAAATTTCGGAAACAAATAAAGGAAATGGAGAAGCCCAGAAACTGTTCAAGAAAATGGTTATGGATCGTACCATTACTGCATTTAATCGTTTGAAGAACAGGTCATCCGTTCTGTTCTGGTCTATTGGTAATGAGAATTACTATAAAACGGATTCCAAAAATTATGCAGATGGCATGTTTTATGATTTAATCTGGTATTTTAAAAATAATGATCTAACAAGACCGGTTCATAACGAGAGTTGTTTTGATGAAAATGGTGTGGATATCTACGGCACCATGTATAAACGTGTCTGGGAAGTGTTTGATAAGGCTAAGGATGGAAACATGTTCCCGTATATCCAATGTGAGTATAACCATGCCATGGGGAATGCAGTTGGTAACATAAAAGAATATTGGGATGCTTTTCGAAGCGCTCCTAACCTCCTTGGTGGATTTATATGGGATTGGGTAGATCAGTCAAGATTCATCAGTCTTCCAGTTCAGTATACAGTAAAGGATTCAAGCAAAAATGCACTGGAAGGCAAGTTAAATGCATTAAAAATTAATTCGAATCCGGGGACCTCCGTTTCGTCAAAAAGTGTGACAGGATACACTCTTATGCCAAACAGTTCTGTTTACAGTGATGCATTGTCCGGAAGCAACAAATCCTTTACCATGGAGGTGATTTGTAAGCCGACAAGCAATGACGCAAATCAGGTGTTAATGGCAAGAGGAGATAAGCAGTTAGCCCTTAAGATTAATAAGGATAATACAAAACTGGAATTCTTTGCTTATAACGGTAATTGGAATGAAGTGCTGGTGGACACACCGGATAACTGGTTGAATAACTGGCATCAGGTTGCAATAACCTATGACAAAGGTAATGTGATTTTCTATTGTGACGGTAATGAAATAGGTAAAGGCACAACAAATGCACAGATTAACGATGGTGACTATGGTTTGGCAATTGGTTATGCACCGGATAAGGATTCTTCTTACGATTTTGACGGAGAGATAGCAGCAGCACGCGTATACAACAGAGCACTTTCCGCAGATGAAATCAAAAAGCAAAACAGCAATGATCCGACAATTATAGCTAATTCTGATGACGTAGTTGCTTGGATTGATTATTCTTCAGTGGAGACTGACACATCAGGTGTTTATAATCCATATACTGAGGAAAATGCTCATACAAACCTATACAAAGAAGTGGCTGAAACATCTTATTTCGGTTACGGAGGTGACTGGGGTGACAAGCCCAATAAAGGTTCTTTCTGTGTAAATGGTTTACTATCTCCGGACAGAGATCCCCAGCCTGAACTTTATGAAGTTAAGTATCAGTATCAGAATTTCTGGTTCACATCTACAGATACAAAGCTTAAGGATGGTATCGTAGAACTTTATAATGAATCAAGCTTTGCTAACCTGAACGAATATGATCTTGTATGGAGCCTGATGGAAGACGATGAGGAAATTGGAACCGGTACGATGACTGTAGATGTGGCAGGCAGAGAGAACATGGACATTACGATACCGTACCTGGAAGATCTTCCGTCCGTTAAGAAAGCGGGAGCAGAGTATTATCTAAATTTGTCTGTGCGTCTGAAAACTGATACAGAGTGGGCATTTACAGGTTATGAAATTGCACATGAACAGTTACAGATTCCGGTTACTGTACAGAGGGCAGTAAAGAAAATTTCTACAGAAGAGGTAAAGATAGACCAGTCAGGAACTGACGAAATTACAGTAACTGGAAAGGAATTCAGCTTTAAGTTAGATAAAAAAACCGGCATTATGGAAAGTTATACCTACAAGGGTGAGTTATTGTTAGATCAGGGACCACGACCGAACTTCTGGCGGGCGCTGACCAACAATGACAAAAATGATATTGGAGATTGGCGGAAAGCAGACGATAAGATTACTCTAAGCGAAGTAACAGTAACAAAGAACGGCGACGGTCAGCAGGTGATTACTACGAATCTTACGTTTGACAACATAGCAAATCTAAAAGAAACAGTAATATATACGATTGATGGCAGCGGTGCAGTTACGATAACTTCCACAGTGGATGCAACAATGACAAACCAGAAGAGATTTAAACGTTTTGGTGCAAATCTTATTTTGCCCGAAGGTTATGAAGATGTAACTTACTATGGTAATGGATTTGATAACAAGGCTATTGAAACAATGTATGACAGAAAATCAGGTGCAACAATCGGTAAATATGCCACTACAGCTTCTGAACTGTTTTATCCGTATGTTGAGACACAGGATACCGGCACATTAACAGATACGAAGTGGTTCACAGTTACTGACAGTACAAGAGAATATGCGATGGTATTCGCTGCAGCAAATACGGTAGAAGCAACTGCCCTTCATTTCACCCCGGATGATATGACCGATGCAAAACATCCATATGAACTGACGAAACGCAAAGAAACCATTGTTTCCATTAACTTTGGTTCGGAGGGAACCGGAAATGCCAGCTGTGGCGGTGACACTCATGATGAATATAAGTATAAAACCGATAGTACCTATACTTATGAATATACGATGATTCCTTATGAGAGAACTGCAAGCGAGAATTTGACAGAATTGACAAGACCATATCGAGATGTAGTTGCGGGAACGGTTCTGCAGGCAGATGGAGATGGAATACTGGGTGGTCAGGCAGCAGAAAATTTTGCGCCTGGTCAGGGATATGTGGGGTGGATTGGTCATGGTAATGATGCAACAGGTGAGGAAGGTACCGTTACTTTTGAGTTCACAGCCGACGTGGCAGCAACCTGGAACCTGGACATTTATTATCTGAGCAAAGCAAATAGCAGCGGTGCAGTAGGAGTAAATATCCGAGATTTTGTTATCACTATAAACGGTGATACCGGCAATGCAGTCAGAGTAACCTGTCCGGAGGGAAATAGCTGGAATAACCCAGGTGCAGCTTCGGTAATTACTGCCCCAAAAGTATTTTTTAACAAGGGAAAAAATACACTGGTATTTGGAAATCCTGACGCCAATGCTCCATCACTTGTTAAGATTGTATTGACAAGGACGGATTACACAGGGGCATCAGAGGTAGAGGATTTGATCATGAGCCAGCTTGATACTGTTGACGATTATGAGCAGCTTAGTATCGTTCAGGAGATCCGTGGGAAGTATGACGCGCTGACAGAGGAAGAGAAGAAGCTGGTTTCTGAGGAAGCATACAAGATGCTTCTTGACGCAGAAGCCTTTATGCAGGGATTCCTGGATCAGGAAGCTGCAGATACAGTAGTGAAAGCAATAGAAGCAATTGGAGAAGAGATTACAGAGGAGAAAGAGGCAGAAATAACTGCTGCACGTGCTGCATATGAGAAACTGACTGATGCGCAGAAGCTGCTGGTTAAGCCAGAAGCCCTGAAGAAGCTGACTGATGCAGAAGCGAGACTGGAAGAGTTTAAGAATCCGGGATCGGAAGTTGCTGTTATGAAGTTGTTAAATGAAGTAATAGAGCAAGCCAATGCTATCTCTGCTGAAGCATTGAAGCAGTATACAGACGAAAGTGTAAGAACCTTTAAAAATGCACTGGCAGCGGCAGCTGTCCTGTCGGAAAAAGCCAGCCAGAAAGAAGTGGATGCGGCAGCAGCGGCGTTGAAGGCAGCAATCCAAGGTCTTACCAGGAAGCCGGTAACACCGTCTGTTGTACAGAAAGAATTATCAAAACTGACAATTGGAAGCATTAAGGCACAAACGCATAGCGGCGCTGCATTAAAACCGTTAGTAACGATAAAGGATGGAAGTAAAGTACTGAAGCAGGATGTGGATTATACCGTTTATTATAAGAATAACAAAAATCCAGGAACTGCCCAGATCATTATCACCGGAAGGGCCAGTTATAAGGGAAGTGTTACGAAGACTTTTGTAATTCTGGCGAAAAAAGGAAGAACTTATACAGTTGGAAATTACAAATACAAATTATTGAGTGCATCCACCAAGATCAGAACGGTGAGCCTTAGCAGACCGCTTAAGAATACACTCAAAACGGTCAAGGTTCCAGATTCGGTAAAGATCGGTAACTACAAATATAAAGTAACCGAAATTGGCAAGAATGCATTTAAGGGCAGTAAGAAGCTTAAAACAGTAACCATCGGCAAGAATGTGAAAAAGATTGGTTCATCGGCATTTTATAACGCAAAATTGCTGAAAAAAATAACGGTAAACTCCAAGGTGATCAAGGGTGTTGGTAAAAACGCATTAAAAGGTATTAATGGAAAAGCGATTATCAAGGTTCCAAAATCCAAACTGAAATCATATCGGAAAATATTTATTAAAAAGGGCCAGAAGAATACTGTAACTATTAAATAGTAAGGGGTGGGAGAGAAAAATGGCAGTAAGAAAAAGAATAACTCCCAAATTGCTTGCATTTGTTTTTGCCATACTGTTAGGTACAATGCTGGCGATATTGTCAGATGCTGCGGTTGCACAAGCAGTAACTGCAGTATCCCCAGGGGATCTTAATGAGAGTGATCCCAATGAACCCATCAGTGCCAGAAAAGCTTATGACAATTTCCTGGAAATGTTTTATTATGAAGAATTCAATGGACTGGGAAGGGTGAGAAACCGTAAATCGGCAGGTAGATATAATGATTTCTGGAAGAGTGCCGAGATGTTCGAAACAATGGTTGACGCATATGAACGTTTTGGTGATCAGAAATATGAGGATGTAATGAGCCGGTATTTTGATGGATTTATAGACATGAAAGGCAGGAACTGGGCAGGCAATAGCTATAACGACGATATTATGTGGATGGTTATCGGTTCCGCAAGGGCATATCTTCTGACTGGGGAAGAAAAATATCTGGATGTTGCGCTTGAAAACTTTTCTTTGTGCTATAATCGTTCGGCAGACGATACTTTAGGCGGCGGTATTTGGTGGACTACAGACAAAGGACAAAAAAATGCCTGCGTAAATGGTCCGGGAGCTATCGCAGCCTGTCTGTTGGCAGAAGCTACCGGACTAACGGAATACTACGACAAAGCCATCTTCATGATCGATTGGGTAAGCGATCATCTGATTGGAGATGATGGTGCTGTATTAGACAATATGGATAAGGATGGCAAGGTAACTGGTTGGAAATTCACTTATAATCAGGGTACCTTTATCGGAGCGAATACCATGCTGTATGAATATACCGGAGACGTCAAATATCTGGAGCGTGCTAAAAAGGCAGCAGCGTATACAGCAGCAAAAATGGGAGATGAGATCAAGGGCAATGTAATGAGCAGAGAATCCAGTAAAGGTGATGCAGATTCGTTAGCATTCAAAGGTATACTGGGGCGTTGGCTGGGTTATCTGGCAAGAGAAACAGGTATTACAGCATATGATTCCTGGATGCAGGATAATGCATTATCCACATGGAGGAAACGTAACAGCGATGGCTTGATGTGGACAGATTTCACGGAACAGACGGCTGAAAATATTCAAGAGTATCAAGCTAAAACAATAATAAACGATAAAGGTCAAGAAGAACTGGAAAAAATAGACGGCATAAGGAACCATACAGCATGGGGCTGCTCCGCAGCAGTTGCATGGATCCTGAATGCATCTGCAGAAACAGTTAGAACGATCCCTGATCCGGATATGTTTACCGTGGAAGCGGAGGCCGGGCTGCTTTCGGGAAGCGCTGTGCCGTCATACTCCGAGGATTGCTCTGGCGGGCAGTTTGTCGGAAATATGGGTGGAGCGGAAAACGGAACTGTGATCCTGACGATGAGCTCCGATTCGGCACGTACAATTGCGATGAGAATCTATTATGTAGCCGATGATTCTGGGTATATGCAGGTTTCTGCAAACGGAACGAAGGCTACGGTAAGCTGTAAAGGATCAAATGAGACGAAAACGAACGCTGCTCCGGCAATTGTGGAAGTAAAGCTGGAGGTTGGAGTAAATACCATTGTTCTTGGAGGGATAAATGGTGCGGATGCACCGAATATCGACTATGTACAGTTTTATTTGACCGGGTCTGAGGCGCAGAAAACCGTAATAAACCTGATTGATCGGCTTCCGGATGCTGACGCAGTAACTGAAAATGATGAGCTTCGTGCGAATGCAGTATATGCAGCCTATGATTCTCTACCAGATAAGACAACGGTTACAAATGTAAGTAAGCTGAATGAAGTGATACAGGCAATTGCAAAGCTGGGTTCAGGAGAAGATTCTTCTAAAGAGATGGAAGAGGCAATATTAGCCCTGCAGAATGTTATTATAGAGGTAAATGGATTGACAGAGGAGGATTACACAGCAGACAGCTGGGCTGCTTTAAGAACTGCACTGACAGCGGCACACACGGCAGTAATTAATGTAAATGCAACAAAGGAACAGTTAGAGTCAGCAAGGATTGCACTGGCAGACGCAAGGAATGCATTGGTGCCTGTAAAGCCGCCGGCAGAGCCGTTAACACCGCCGGTAGAGCCGTTAACACCGCCGGTAGAGCCGTTAACACCGCCGATTGTACAGAAAGAAATATCAAAATTGTCCATTAGCAGCATGAAAGCACAAACCCATACCGGATGTGTTTTAAAACCATCCGTTACGATAAAAGATGGAAGTAAAGTTCTGAAACAAGATGTGGATTACTCTGTTTTTTATAAGAATAATAAATACCCCGGTATTGCTCAGCTTACCATCACCGGACGGGGCAGCTATAAGGGAAGCGTCACGAAGAGTTTTGTAATTGTTGCGAAAAAAGGAAGAACTTATATAGTCGGAAATTACAAATTCAAAGTATTGAACGCATCCATCAGGAGCGGAACTGTGAGCCTTACCAAACCAGTGAAGAATACATTGAAAACAGTTAAGGTTTTGGATACAGTCAAGGTTGGTAACTACAAATATAAAGTAACTGAAATTGGTAAGTATGCATTTAAGGGCAATAAGAAGCTTAAAACAGTGACGATCGGCAAGAATGTAAAAAAGATTGGAACTGGGGCATTTTATAATGATAAGGAACTGAAAAAAATAACCATTTATTCCAAAGTGATAAAGAGTGTCGGAAAAAACGCATTGAAAGGCATCTATGGCAAGGCGGTTATCATGGTTCCAAGATCAAAACTTAAATCATACAAAAGCAAGTTCATGAAAAAAGGCCAGAAGAGTTCAACGCTCTTATCATGATGGTATCAAAATTGTATAAAATTCACAAAGAAATGTATATAATTAAGCTGTATAAAAGAAATTTGATGATAGTGAAAAGAAAAATATATTTAATTTGTGAAAAATGTTGATATAATTGTTTATAAAAGTAACTATTTTTATATTTTGTGACAAAAATAATGAAAACAAAAGTGGAGGGAATATGAATAAATCAAAAACGAGAAAGATTAAGTTGATACAAAGAATAATATCCAGTGTGCTGGCAGTGATGCTGATTACTGGAAATGTTAGCTTTGACAGTTTACAGGTAAAAGCTGAATCAGCTCCAGGCAATATTGAGTTATCCCGGGAAGTTGCAACTGAAGGGATGGTTTTACTGGAAAATAAAAATGATGCTTTGCCTATTGCATCAGATGAGACAGTAGCTTTATTTGGTAAAACCCAGATAGATTTCGTCAAAGGAGGCGGTGGATCTGGTGATGTAACAGTAAGCTATGTTCGTAATTTGCTGCAGGGAATGCAAATGAAAGAAAACGACAAGAAAGTTAAAATATACAAACCACTGGCGGATGAATATACACAGTGGCGTAATAACGGAAATAAAAATGAAATGCCGTTAACCAACGATAAGGTTAAGGAAGTGGCAAAAAATTCCGGGACAGCAGTGGTGGCAATTGGAAGATATTCCAATGAAGGCAGTGACCGGTCTGCTTCCAAGGGCGATTATTATTTAAGTAATGATGAGATAAAAATGCTTCAGCAGGTTAATGATGCAGGTTTTGATAAGTTTATCGTAGTCCTTAACGTAGGAGGTATCGTGGACACCTCGTGGGTAGACGATTATGATAAACTGGATTCGGTTTTATTAGCCTGGCAGCCGGGAATGGAAGGCGGGCTGGCAGTAGCGGACATTCTGGTAGGAGATGTTAACCCTTCAGGTAAATTGACGGATACATTTGCTAAGGACTTTATGGATTATCCCACATCAGAAACATTTTTGGAAGATCAGCAGTATGTTCGCTATACAGAAGATATTTTTGTCGGATACCGCTGGTTTGAAACTTTTGATCCGGATTATGAAAAAGTAAACTATGAGTTTGGTTATGGCCTATCTTATACAACCTTTGACATTAATGTTAAAGAAGTAGATGATTCGGACGGAACTATTGATGTAACGGTTGACGTAACGAATACAGGAGATACAGCGGGAAAAGAAGTAGTTCAGCTGTATTACCGTGCACCTCAGGGGGTGCTTGGCAAGCCGGCAATGGAACTGGCTGGATTTGTTAAAACAGGGCTGCTTGAAAAAGGTGAGACAGAGACTTTAACGATAACATTTAATATTGATGATATGGCTAGCTATGATGATACCGGGAAACAGCAGAAGTCGGCATACATCCTGGAAGAAGGAGATTATGAGATATTTGTTGGAAATTCGGTTAGGAATGCGAAAGAAAACGGCGCTGTACATACACTCCATATGGATTATCAGATAGTTGAGCAGTTGACGGAAGAGCTGAAACCAAAACAGCTGGACAAACGGTTATTGGCTGATGGCAGCTATGAAAATCTCGACATGTATGAGGGATGGGGAATTCCGGTATATGCCGATGGGCGTTATACTGAAATTCAGGCTGAAGACTTTACTAAAAAACATGTTCATGCCATTATGGATTTTAATGAAGACTCATCTATTTGCGGCATGAAGATATATACTTCGGATACCGGAACCAACCGTTGGCTGACGTATGTCCTAGATGTGGAAGAGGCTGGTTCCTATGATCTTACTCTGGGTGTGTCTAATACTAAAAATACTTTTGCAAATGGGTTAGCTGTTTATGTAGAGGATTTAAGTGCACCTATCAAACCAGTAAGCATTCCGGGAACTGGTGGAAAATGGAATATTCAGGAAACAAGTCCGGCTACGATTGAATTGCCAGAAGGTAAATCTGTACTGAAGATTGAGTTTACACTACATAATGCCTGGGATGATATCTTTGATTATTTTAAACTTGTAAAAAGTGACAATCCAATCCCGGAGGAACCAGGACCTTACCATCAGGTAACGGCGCAGGAAACAACCAAAATCGAGGCGGAAGATTTTTCAACGAAACATTCTGTAGTTGATATAGAATCTATTAACGCGGGTGATGATAAAGGTGGTACAAGCCTTAAGAATTTACATACCGCCGGATACTGGGTTAATTATGGACTGGAGGTAGCCGAAGCGGGAACCTATAAAATAACCATGCGGTCGGCTAATGGATTAGGCGATATAGTAAACGGTGCAAATGCTTATGTTGGGTGGACAAAACAGAATAACTTCCGATTGGATCTGCCATATACCGGGGTATCGGGAAATCAGTGGTTTAATTTCATTGATCTGGAAACAGGTACGATTAATTTACCTGAGGGGAAATGTGTTCTGAAGTTTATTGTAAACAGCCAGATGGGGAATCTGAATTACTTTACCCTGGAAAAACTGCCTGAAAATTCTACACAGCGTGCCACATCTGAAATGAGTGATACATCAGCGGCTAAACGTACCACAGCATCTGTTAGAGCAGGCAGACGTATTATGTTCAGAGAAGTTGCAGAAGATGTAACGTTGATGGATGAGTTTGTATCACAGTTATCAGATTATGAGGTTGCTAATTTACTGGGGGGACAAAGTACCGTATTACCGGGTGGTACAGGCAGCATCGGTAATTCTCTGAAATATGGAATTCCTGCTACTGAGACGGTAGATGGTCCTGCTGGTATCCGTTTAAATGTTTCATGTACGGCATGGCCTTGTTCAACTCTCCTGGCATGTACCTGGGATGTAGCATTAATTGAAAGATTGGGGAAAGCAGTCGGTGTCGAAGCGGCAGAAAATGGTGCAGATATATGGCTGGCGCCCGGAATGAATATTCACCGGAATCCATTATGCGGCCGAAATTTTGAATATTATTCCGAAGACCCGGTGGTTACCGGGAAAATAGCTGCGGCAATTACAAAAGGTGTACAGTCTCAGAATGTCGGTATAACTGTGAAACATTTTATTGCGAATAACAAAGAAACAGCGCGCAATAACAGTGACAGTCGAATATCGGAACGGGCTATACGTGAAATATATCTAAAAGGATTTGAGATTGCAATTAAGGAAGCAGATCCATGGTGTGTGATGTCCACGTATAATTCGATCAATGGTGTAGAAACCAGCGAAAGTTATGCTCTGCTGACGACTATTCTTCGAGATGAATGGGGATTTGATGGTTTGGTTATGTCTGACTGGTGGAATGACAGTACCCAGTACCGGGAGACATTAGCCGGCAACGATCTGAAAATGGCGGATGGAAAACCCAACCATCTGGTCAGTGCGTTAAAAGCTGGTTTTATAACCAGAGAAGATATGGAAATTTGCGCAAAGCGAGTACTCAATTTAATTCTCAAATCCAATGCGATGAATCGTTTGATTCCGGAACCGGTTGTTCATAACATTACCGGATCAGAAATCAGCCGGGTCAAAGCGGTTGAATGGGTGGAGAAAAGCTCAGGTATTGGTACGGAGTCTTGTGAAGATGAAGATGGTGGTTTGAATACAACAGGAACATATGAGGATCGGTTTATATCCTACTATGTGGATGTTGAAAAGACTGGCTTGTATGAGGTCAAAAGTAGGCTTGCTACAGTAAGTGGGTCAGCTGAGATGAAATTATTTATTGATGATCAGGAAATTGGTTTAATAAAGACAAGTCATAATTCAGGCGGATGGCAGAAATGGTTTACGACGGAGGGAGCAGCAGTTGAGATACCGGCCGGTCAACATGAGTTTAAAGTTTTATTTGTTTCTGGAAGTTTGAATGTTAATTGGTTTGATTTTGCGTTATTGGAAGAAAGAGCCGATAAAAAAGAACTTGAGGAGTTAATCGCATCCGTCGACAATCTGACGAAAGAAGAATACACTTCAGATAGCTGGCAGAAACTTGAGGAAGAATTAAAAGAAGCACAGGATGTGATGGAACTTGCCGCCGCATCTCAGACGATGGTAGATGATTCCAAAGCGGCACTACAGACAGCAATTGACGGATTGGAGAAAAAGCCGGTTCCGCCGGTGGTTGACGGTTTAAAGAACAGTATCGCAAAAGCAGAGAAGGAGGTTATCCCCAATAAGGATATATATACAACTGAAAGCTATAGCAAATTTGCAGATGCACTGAATGCGGCTAAAAAAGTGTTGCTTGATGCCAATTCCGCCCAGGAAGCAGTGAATCAGGCTGAAAAAGACTTGTTAGCAGCAATCAGCAGTTTACAGCGCAAGCCGGTTCAGCCAAGTGGTGATGAGAAGCCAACGCAGCAAGAGCTTCTGGATCTGCAGACACAAATCAACAGATCCGGTAACTATAAGAAAGAGAATTATGACTTAAAAAGCTGGAACGAATACACAAAGGTATTGGCAGATGCCAGAAAGATTTATGGTGATCAAAATGCAACAAAAGAGCAGATCAATGCAGCACTTATTTCATTGAAAAATGCAGAGTCTAAACTTCAGAAAATTGTGAAAGCTTCAAAGGTGGCGGTAACAACAATTGGCCTGGCAACGAACCAGAAAACCACAACCATTTACATTACAAAGGGTAAGAAAGTTACAATCAAGGGTGTGGTCTCTCCTGCCAAAGCAGCCCAGGGAGTTACTTATACCTCGAAGAATAAGAAAATTGCAAAGGTATCAAAAAGTGGTGTGATTACAGGTTTAAAATCCGGTACCACAAAAATTGTAATAACTTCAAAAGACAAAAATAAGTCCAAAACAATTACCATTAAGGTACAAAAAAAGGCTGAGAAGGTTAAATCGCTTAGTGTGACCAGTAAAAAGAAAATAGCATTAAAGCGTGGTAAGACAACTCAAATTAAGACCAGGGTTTCGCCGGTGAAAACAACGGATCGAGTGACTTATAAATCAGGCAGGACTAAGGTTGCAACGGTCGATAAAGCTGGCAAGATTACAGCGAAGAAGAAAGGAACTGCAAAGATCACAGTAAAATGTGGCAGCAAATCGGTTGAAATCAAATTAACAGTTAAATAATATCAAGGTAATTTGCCATTTCTACCATCGGAAAAGCAGAAGTGCCGGCGATTATCAGGTTGATCCAAAGAAGTCACTCAAAAGGGCAAGAATATTTTAACAAAAGGACATGGAAATATGAAAAATAACAAATTAGTAGTAAAAGGGATAGCGTCGCTCATTCTGGTGTCATTGTTTTCATTGACAGTTTATGCATCAGATCAAGAAATCACTGTAGCTAAATCAGAGAAAGAGAATAGTCTGGAACAATTTCTTTATGTAAGGTGGCAGGAGGAAGAAGAAGATCTGTTGGCGAGTGTCAGTGAAGAAGAATGGAATATGATTCAAGAGGGAAAAAGAGAGATACAAAAAACTGCTGTCGTCATATTGCAGCCACAGGTAGCAGCAGTGGAAAAAGTTCCCCAAACAGAACTGTCTGGACAGGCAACAGATACAGAGGCGCTGGTGGAAACTGCTGAAACAGAGATGTCTGAGTTAGGTGAGGTGTACCAGGAGGTATCCGAATCCAATATTTCTGAGACTGCTGAGTTGTTAGAAAAAAGCCCCGAAACAGAAAGCCCGGAAACAGAAAGCCCGGAAACAGAAAGTCTGGAAACAGAAAGCCCGGAAACAGAAAGTCCGGAAACAGAAAGTCCGGAAATAGAAAGTCCGGGAATAGAAGGTACCGAGACAAGTATTCCGGTACAGAAGGTTTCCTTAACGAAAAAGCAGAAAGAGTACATAAAAAAGGTGTCAAAAACATTCTCGGAAGTAGTAGTGATCTTTAATGGCTGTGTCCTGGAAGACGATTTGTGTCTGGTGGAGTATTCAAATGTAATAGTAAAAGTGTTAGAGGTGACGGTAAAAAAAGCGGAATTGGAAGAAATGATAAAGTTTCTGAATATAGAAGAGACCCGTAATGATTACTATCAGCGTATCGATAAGATTAGAGAAAGACTGGGTGAAGATTTGGAAACCGAACTACCAAAAACCATGGTTCTGAGTAAGGAAGCAGGAGAAGAAAGCAGTTCGGAGAAAGTTTCTGGAATTGAAGATCAGGGACCCGTGTTAAATGATAGGGGGCTGTCACTTAATAGGGCCAGGTCCTCAAATAACGATGACTCCAATGATGATGAAGATGATTCGAATGATACTAACACAAATACTAGTACTAATACTAATAGTAGAAATAAAGACATTACGCTAACGCTCACTATCGATGACATGTCCGCAGGTGAAGATATGCTTACAGCATCATGTGCAATTGCATCAACTAAAGAAATAACCAATGGAAAAATAACAATCACCTATGATGCAAATATAATGACTCTTGATAGTGCCGACGCAGAAGATTTAGAGGCTTTTGAAGATAATAATATGACGAGTCGGATCAATGATGTAAATAATAGTGGTTCATCAGAGGGAACGATAGAGATGATCTTTTCTTCAACACAGGGAGTTAAGTTGAAAGGGGATATGCTTTATCTTTACTTTGATCTGATGTCATCAGCGAAAGTGGGAGATGTTTACGAACTGAAGCTCAAGGTCAATGAAATGAAGAATGGTTCTGCAGATTTGACTACAGATGTCAAGCAAAGTACTTATAAAGTAAAAGAAAATGATGAAGGCGATGTGGAGGAAGATGAAACCGAGTCAGAAGCGGAAACAACACAGATGACCAGCAAGAGTCAGATGACTGACACTACATCATCCGGATCTGCCGCAAAAAAAACAACCGCACCAAAAACAGGTGATGAAAATAACACGACACTTTGGCTAATCATGGAGGCAGTATCTATGCTAATAGTACTGTATGCATATGGAAAAAAGAAAAGCGTATCGAAATAAGTTTATAAAGATGATCACTATTTTCGTAGTCTCTGGGATGATGTTATTAGCACCTGGTCTACAGATATTGGCGGCACCTGAAGACAAGGATACTAACCAGGATTTCCGTTTTTTTAAAACAGATCCGGTCTATGCCATCGCAAAGCGGGATAAGATTCCGATATACGAGGAAAAGGACGAAGGGTCAGAACTGACAGGAAGGCTTGAAGTATACGGAGTACTGCACATTTTATCCGAGGAAGAAGATGACTGGTATTATGTGGAGTCCGGGGAAGTCCGGGGATTTATCTTGTCGAAAGGTTTGATGACTGGGAAAAAGGCCGAGAAATATGTAAAACAAAATAAAGAAGAATGCCTGGAGACAGCCGTAGCGTTAATGTCACCTCTAGAAAATGAATCCTTTTATTATACCCGTACCACTGGATATGAGACGATAGCAGAAAAAGTATATGCATCGCCAACCGTGGATATAGAAATAATGGACAGGATTCCAGCAAAAGATGAAAACAAAAGCAATGAAAAATCAAAAGCAGTCGGACTTCTTGAAGAGGGTGCGCTCTGCTTTATCATCGAAGACGAAGAGGAAGAGTGGGTTTTCATTGAATCGGGGGATGTTCGAGGATTTGTTCCATTCAATACACTGATTGTAGAAGGTATTGAGGAGCAGGTTACAGAAGGTGGCGAGGAATCTTATCTGACTGCTAAAGAATATATCAGGCCAAAAGAAAACCGTGCTTGCTATTATACCTATCTTTCGGTGAAAGAAGCGGCAGCTGATTATGAAGAGGAGCAAGAACCAGAAAATGGAAATGGTGGATTAAGCCATATCAGGGAAGCGATAATCAGTTATGCAGCGCAATTTATAGGAAATCCTTATGTTTGGGGGGGAACAAGCCTGACACAGGGAGCAGACTGTTCTGGGTTTGTACAGAGTATCTATGGTGATTTTGGCTACAACATCCCCCGGGTTGCGGAGGATCAGGCGAAGTTCGGAACCCGGATCCCGGTAGAGCAAGCACAGCCGGGAGATCTGATCTTCTATGAAAGAAACAACTATATTTACCATGTTGTAATGTGTGCTGGAAATGGTGAGACAATAGAGGCACAGAGCAGCGCTACAGGGATCGTAAATGCAGGAATCAATTGGGATGTGGCAGCATGGGCAGTGAGGATTATTTCTGAAGAAGACGAAAATGCTTTAGCCGATTATTCGTATCAAGATGAAGAAGTTACATATGGTAAATATCTGGGTAAATTTAAATTAACCGCATACTGTGCCTGTCCAAAGTGCTGTGGAGTTTGGTCAGGCGGAGCAACTGCCAGCGGTCTTATGCCGGTTGAGGACAGGACCGTAGCAATGGGAGGAGTTGATTTTGGCACAAAACTGATCATTGGAGGACAGATCTATACAGTTGAGGATCGGGGTACACCGTATGGTCATGTTGATATTTTTATGAACAATCACCAGGATGCAATCATGTTCGGCTTACAGTATACCGATGTATATTTGGCTGAATAGAACCTGGAGAAGAAAAGAATGTTTTATGTTATAAGTTAGAAAGCAGCATGAAGCAGGGTTATGAGAAAAGGAGAATAGAATAAAATGAAAATTGCAAAAAGATTACTTGCAATGCTAATGAGTATTATCTTATTATTGGGCACGGTGTCCTCGGGTATTACAGTTAGTGCCAAGGAATTGCCCTCATTGGCTTCAATCAGTAAGCAAGCAGCAAATGAAGCTATGGTTTTACTTAAGAATGAAAACAATGTATTGCCCTTAGCAGGAAAGACAATTTCAGTTTTTGGACGGACGCAAATCAATACATTTTATACTGGTTACGGTTCGGGGGGATATGTAACTCCATCCTATATCACAACAATCATAGACGGACTTCGCCAGAATCCCAATATTAAAGTGAATGAAGACCTGGCTAAAGTATATACTGATTGGGAAAGGGCAAACCCCGGAAGTAATATAACTACAGGAAATAACTGGCGGGATGGTATACATTCTCTTCCGGAGATGCCTTTGGAGAACAACCTGGTTACGGATGCTGCAAAGAAATCTGACACGGCAGTAATCGTAATAGGTCGTCGTTTTGGTGAAGGTGTCGATTTGAAAATGGGTGCTAATGACGGGAGTTATTATCTGACTACTGCTGAAAAAGATATGCTGCGTCAGGTATCCAATGCATTTGATGAAGTTGTTGTGGTGTTTAACACCGGATCCGTAATGGATATGGAATGGATTGCAAAGCAGGAATATGATATAGATGCATATATTCTTGCGTGGCAAGGGGGGATGGAAAGCGGACGGGCAATTGCTGAAGTACTCGCAGGGGATGTAAATCCTTCTGGAAAGCTCCCGGTTACCATAGCGAATAGATATTCTGATTATACTACTTCAAAAGATTTTGCTAACCAAAACGTAAATGTATACGAAGAAGATATCTTTCTGGGATACCGTTATTTTGAAACATTCCGGCAAGATGCCGTGCTATACCCTTTTGGTTATGGCTTGAGCTATACAACGTTTGATATAGTAACGACTGGGGTAACGGTAACAGAATCTTCGGATGGCATTACTGATGATACTATTAATGTGCAGGTTAAGGTGACCAATACCGGAGACTATGCGGGCAAGGAAACGGTTCAGATTTATTATGGCGCACCGCAGGGCAAGCTTGGAAAATCGTCAAGATCCCTGGCTGCCTATACGAAAACAGGAATTATACAGCCTGGAGAGTCCCAAGATATGTCTATCAGCTTCCGGGTTGGTGCTATGGCTTCGTATGATGATGCCGGAAAGACTGGTCATCGGTTTGCCTATGTCTTAGAGGCAGGTATTTATCCAATATATGTAGGAAATTCTGTTCGTGCACCAAAGGCAGATGGTTATGAGGGATATGTTGTTGATAAATTGACACTCGTTGAGCAACTGCAGGAGGTATCGCCTCCCGCTGAGAATTTTAACAGAATTACTGCTTCGGATGATGGAAACGGCAATATTGTTCAAGGTTCGGAAGCTGTACCGAAAGCCGTTAGAACGGCAGATGATTATGAAAAACGCATTTTAAGCGCAATACCGGATGAAATTAAGCCTACTGGAAATAAAGGTATTTCCTTGCGTGATGTATATGATAAAAAGAATACTATAGAAGATTTTGTTGCTCAGCTAAGTGATGATGATATTGCAAAACTCTGCAGAGGTGCCGGAGGTATGAACGACAGTCAGGGTATTCCTGGAAATGCCAGTGCATTCGGTGGCCACACAGATTCTTTGAAGAAGTTTGGTGTCATTGTGGCCAGTACCTGTGACGGACCATCGGGTATTCGTCATACGGGAAGTGCTTCGGTTATACCGTCAGGAATCAGCATGGCCAGTACCTGGAATGATGACCTTGTGGAAGCGGTATATAAACTGCTGGGGCAGGAGTGTGTGCTTAATAAGGTGGACGTGCTTTTGGCTCCCGGTATGAATATTATCAGAGATCCGGCTTGCGGACGGAATTACGAATATTTTTCTGAAGATCCTGTACTGAGTGGAAAGATGGGGGCTTCCTATACAAAGGGGCTCCAATCGGCAGGAATTGCTTCTACATTAAAACATTATGTAGGAAATAATAAAGGACAAATTAACGATAAGTTTGATGCCAGGATGTCAGAACGTGCATTGCGGGAGATCTATTTAAAAGGATTTGAAATTGCGGTTAAGGAATCCAACCCATATACCATTATGACCGGAGTCAATAGGGTTAACGGAGAGTATGTTAACTATAGCTTCGACCTTTGCACCACTATACTTCGTGATGAATGGGGGTGGGACGGCATGGTAATGACTGACTGGGGTCCGCGTGCCGATTCTTACACTGGCAGCAGAGGCACTTTGACGAATCACGCCTATTTGGTGCAGGCACAGTGTGATGTCTCTATGTCTGGAAGAACGCACCCTAATACATTAGAACCCTCTTTAGCAGCATCCGATGGTATAACCAGGGCAGAGGTGCAAAGAAGTGCGATAAATTGTCTGAAGTATTTACTGAAATCACCAGCCTTTGCCCGAGCAAATAATCTTGAATTGTATCCGTACCAGGTTCCCGAGGACCAGATATTCACGGTAGAGAAAGCCGAGACAGGAAATCCGCGTTTAGATGCGATCTATCTGGATGGTGAAAAAATCACTAACTTTGATCCGCTTGTGCTGGATTATGTGCTTTATAGCCGGGATTTAGCAGATACACCCAATGTAACTTATGATGCTTCAGCAGATATAAACGTAGAACTTATCTCAGCGACTCCAGAAATACCGATTACCACAATTAAAACATCCGCTGGAGGTGTCGAAAACATTTACCGGGTAATATTTTCAAATCAAGCGGGCATGCCTGTCAGCGTTGAGAATCCGAAATATGCTTATCTTAACGGAATCCAGGTGAATGGTGTGGAAGTTCCCGGTTTCTATGTAAACAGAACGAATTATGAGATGAAGATTGATGGTAATCTTGAAGATGCAGAAGTTACATATACGGTTCCTGATGGAGTGAGTGCTTCTTATACTATCGATGAAGAGCAAAGCACTATTATCATTCGGTCTGAGAGCGATCATCAGGCGATTGAGTACTATGTTAAATGTATATCAGGTGTATCCGCACCTCAAAGCGATAACTTTGAATCCGAAGAGCTAAATGATTTCTGGACAGTCCTTAATCAGAATGAAAACTTTTCTAAGCATGACGGATATATCCAAATAATTACCGAAAATGGCTCATGGAATGCCGGAGACACGGCGAATCCCACGGCAAATAATATTGTCGCTCAGTCTGGGGCAGGAGACTGGGACAGTGTAACCCATGCCACGTTTGACGCAACGGCTTTCAGTGAGACACATCAATCTTTCGGTATCAAAATTATGGAAGGCAACTCGGACCGTAATTTTATATGGTTCCGTTATGAATATGTAGGGGGAACTAGCAATGGTCCCAGTGCCATCCGAGTTAACAAAATGGGTACTAATGCAGCTCAAATTACAAGAAATCACACCTACCCCAAGAACGAAGATACGCTTATCAGCGACAGCTTGTATTTCAAGGTAACAAAACGGGAAAATACATATACTTTCTCGGTGAGCGTAGATGGAGAGAACTATACGCCAATGGGGGCAACAACGCAGGCGTATAACAATCCTACATTTGCTTTAGCTGCATATAATAGTGCTTCAACAAAACCAATGGAGGTTCAGTTCGATTACGTTACATTTGAAGATAAATCTACTTCAACACCTGAGCCTGAGGTTCCTGAACCAACTGTAATTAAACCGGTTAGTGGTGACGATACCAACCGTTTGCAGTTGGGAGAAACACCGTACTATCTTGAGGGTATGGTCAGTGCCAATGGCAGCGGTAGTGAGACAGGCAAGAAGACTCTTGGCAGCACAAGCCCAGGTGCTTATGCTTTGTATAACGTAGATGTGGAAGAAAGCGGTTATTATAATCTGAGTATGCGTTGGGCATCACCTCGAACATGGCCAGTCCAGACAGATTTTGCACTTGAGGCTGATGGCATCTTGTTGACAAAATGGACGATGTTTGAAGGTACAGGTGGCTGGACTAATTGGGCAACGCTAGATCCCCAGCGTGTCTACCTGGCTGCGGGAAGACACAGACTGAAATTGTATATAATTGCGGATGGTCCGGATCTATCCTGGCTGCAATTTGATCATCAACCGTCACAGCCGGTTACGATTGGTGAGGCAGATGACGTTGCCATAACCATTGACGGACGAAGTGATGTAGTTCCTGGTGATACAGTGCGGTTCAACGTTGTTGCTGAGGGGGACAGAGAAATAAGTGGTGTATTCATACAATATGGAGATCAAGAGATTCGGCTTGAGGTACAACAAAATGGATATTATTCCTTTGTGATGCCCGATGCTTCCGTTACAATTACAGCTACAACGATCGTATCAGTAATGAATGCTCCTGGCAGTGAAACGGTTACTTATGAAGGTGCAGCGATCGACTTATCAGAACTTGAAAATCTATTTGATATTGCCGAGGGTGCCGGAGAGGCAACATACAGCATTGAAAACACAAAAACGGCAACTGGAGCAGGAAAGATCGATCCGAATGATGGCAGGACATTGACAGTAACCAAGGCGGGAACTTTTGCAATTGGACTTATAACGCAGGCAACGCCAACCCATGCAGCTGGAGAAAAAGTAACAGCGGTATTGACTGTAAACAAAGGCAGCCAGACGAAGGCTTTAGCTGCGCCAACGGTAAGCAGTAAAACAGAAACGAGTGTGACGTTGTCATCTACAGCCGGAATGGAATATAAAAGAGATAACGAAAAGTGGCAGACATCTCCGGTATTTACCGGATTGACTCCTAATAAAGAGTATCAATTCTATCAGAGGCTGGCAGAAACAGATGTATACAATGCCTCTCCTGTAAGTAAAGTTCTGATGGTAAAAACAGAAGCAAAAGGGATAGTGGTGGAGAACACTGTTTATGCCGTAACCCTGGATCCTAATGGCGGGAAGCTTGCAGTAGCAGCAGATGGAAAGAGGAATGTAAAGAAGGATAATAAGATTGGAGCACTGCCAACCCCCATCAGAGATAATTATAATTTTAGAGGATGGTATACGGCCAGGACTGGAGGAAGCCTGGTGTCAGCTGACTACAAGGTATCTGCGAATGTTATAATCTATGCCCGCTGGGAAAAGAAGGTATCTCCCAAAAAGGGATATAAATTCAAGTCCGGCAATTTAAATTACAAGGTAACAAAAGCAGCCACGGCTAAAACGACAGGTTCTGTCCAGGTTACGGGACCAGCCAAGAAGACCTTACAGAAGATCACGATACCGTCTACTGTTAAGAGTGGAGCATTTACATTTAGGGTAGAAAGTATTGCGAAAAAAGCTTTTATGAACAATAAAAAATTAAAGACAGTGAAAGTAGGCAGCAATGTTAAACAGATTGATACCAAAGCGTTTAGCGGTTGTAAAGTACTTACAAAAGTAACAGTCGGTAAGGGCGTTATAAAAATTGGCAGCGAGGTATTCCTAAATGACAAGAAGCTGAAAACGATTACCATCCAAAGCAAAAAACTGAAGACGGTTGGCAAAAATGCATTTAAGAATATTTATAAGAAAGCCAGTATAAAAGTACCGGCTTCTAAACGGAAACAGTATAGAAAATTGCTGAATGGGAAAGGACAGGCAAAAACGGTTAAAATTGGATAAAATGGAATATCCTATTAATGGAGGATAAGCAAAAGGCGAGTGACCAGATAACCCGGCAGGGCTTAATGGAATCCCGCCTTTTTGCAATACAGAAAACAATAATATTACAAATCTGTTTTAATAAAAATGTGAATAAATTCTGCAAATAACATATACGTGCAAAGAAAATAAATAAGAATAAAAAAATACGTCAATATGCAAAGAAAATTGTAGGTACGGAAAAGAAAATTGCATGGTATACACAAAAGTATCATGATACAATACAGCTGTTATTAATAATTTTGTAACAAGTAGCTATGTTGTTATGGAACACAGTACATTACAGAAGCCTGCAAATAAAAAGTCAAGCTAAAATTTAAAGAACATTGAAAATTTTATACAGGTTGAAAAGTAGGTATCAAAATAAGACCGCCAGAAAATGCCGGTCTGAGGAAAAGTATAGGTTGATTACTCTGATACAGGCCGGGATGAAAGATATTCTTTCACCCGACCATAGTAAATGCGCAGAAACTTATTGGCACCAGCTGTCATATAGACATAGTACGGCTTGCCTTGTGCACGTTTCTTGTCCATGAACAGATATACAGGGTCATCAG
>NZ_JTGN01000032.1 GCF_000797495.1 Robinsoniella peoriensis | reverse complement strand
TTGCATTTCACTCCTTTTAACGTTACCGTTGATGGAACAGTTACTTTCTTTACATTTCTGTTGGAAGCCCCGGCTACTAATACAGTTGCTTTGCCCGGTGTTGGATTGGTCACTTTATACCGGATTCCTTTATAAGTAAGTATCTGGCCTTTTTTCAGTGCAGGTGCTGCCGGTTTGGGAGGCTCTTCCGGTTTCACCGGTTTCAGTTCCAGTCCGGTTGCTGCTGCCATCAGCCCGGATGCCGCCTGATTAATCTGTTCCTGGGTTGCTTGTGCATTGTTTAATACAGCTCCCGCCCGGGCAACGGCATCTTTCAGTGCATTGGCACTGGCCTGGGTGTATTTCGCTGTGTCCAGTCCCGCATAGGCACTATAGAGCACTTTTAAAGTTGCTTTATCTGTTGTGATCTCTGGTGTTTCCGGCTCTATTGTTAATTCTGCTGCTGCTTTTGCCAGTGCTGCTGCTGCTTCATCCACTGCTGTCTGGTCTGCATCTGGGTTATTCAGTACTTCCTCTGCATGATGAAGTGCTGCAAGGAAAGCCTCTGCACTTTCTGTAGTATACTTTCCGGTATCCAGTCCGGCATATCCCTGGTAAAGTACATTCAGAATAGAGAAGTCTGTCTTAACTTCTGGTTCCGCAGGTTCTTCCGGTATAACTTTCAATGCTGCGGCCGCAGCCAGAAGATCCGCTATGGAACTGTCCACTTCCTCCTGAGCTGCATCTTCTTTTTCAATGATCAGCTGTAATGCTTCCAGTGTGTCCGCAAATGCTGCCGCGCTTTCTTCTGTGTATCCGGACAGATCAAGTTTCCCATAAGCGCTGTACAATGCTTTTGCCAGTGATTTATCTGTTATCGGTTCCGGCTCTGTTTCTATCCTCTCCAGTCCCGCCATCGCTACCAGCAGCCGGGACTTTGCATCTGCGGCTTCTGACTTAGTGGGATTTTCTTTTTGAAGGACAGCGTATGCAATACCCATTGCTTCATTTAGGGCAGCTGCACTGTCTTCTGTATAGATATCCATATTCATCTGTAATACTGCATCATATAATGACTGCAGCTGTATCAGGTCTGCCGGGATTTCATCCCCGCCTCTGATTGCATCCTTTACTGCCACAAGCTGCTGATATTGATCAGGATCCAGATGTCCAAATATATTTACTTTGGTATCAAATCCCATGGCATAATCATTTCCCATTCCATTTTTGATTGCATTTATCATGAATTCTTCGGTACGTGAGGTGCCGCTGCAGCCCCAGCCTGCCGACCAGTTATCCCGGTTTCCAATCGGACCAAACATGAAATTCTGACAGTCTGTGCTGTCTTTTGCCCAGCGTCCTTTTACCGGAAACGTATCCAACCCCTGTGACTCTCCTGCCGTGTAATCCTGATAAGGATTACTCTTGTTAAATGCCCAGCCAACATCCAGTCCCTGGTTAAAGGTAACAATGCTGTATGGATTGCCTGCTTTTGCAGCATTTGCCAAAGTAGAAAGATTGTACTCCAGGCTCATGTCCATCTGACTCTGAAGAATTCCCCATGGATAGCAGCCATCGAACCACCAGCCGGATATCTTCTCCCCATAATGAAGGGACCACCATTCAACCATTTCAGAAAGCACTTTCCTGGATCTCTGATTTGGAATACCATCTGTTCCCGGAGTATAGTCAAATACTTTTTTCGTTACCAGGTAATCAGAAAAATACCCATAGCCGTTTGGTGTACCTGTTTCATCCCAGCTGGCACTGTGAGGAGGATTAGAAGGCAGATACAGAATTAAATTAATATCATACTTCTCCAATGCATCCGCAATACGCATCGGAAGGTCATTCTCCATAGAAACTGTTTTTGGATTAGCCTCACCTTCGCCAAGCAGGCCTGCTTCACGCATATACTGATCGTATACCAGGTTTGGAGCACAGTAGCTGCCCGAGTTCTGCCCTACGGTAAGAATCACGAATTTCGCTCCGGTGTCGTGAATCTCTTTTGCATATGCCTCGGCATCAAACTGCCCTACAAACTCATCCCATGTCATGCTGTTCCTATCCCATTTTTCTTCCGGGCTGGAATAAACATGAGGAAGGTTAAAGTAATTGGATAAAAAGTGATGGGACACGCCATAACCCGATTCATACATCCAGTCTGTGAGAGGATTGCCTTTTGTTGCCTGAACCGGTGCTTCGGCTGGCTCACTCATCCTGGGCTCTCCCACATTGCCATAGCAGTCTGCAGGCGTAACCTCACATTTCAGATATTTTCCTACATACTGATCCAGAAGGATCACAGTACGTGTACGGATTCCTTCTATGGGTACATATTCACCGTCAATTGTATCGGATGCATACCACTGATATTTTGTATCTCCTTCCGAATCACCGTCCGGATCATTAAATTCATAATTCACCTCAAGCATTCCTTTTACATGGGGTTCATTTCCCAGTTTTGTGGAAAGGTTGATTACACCACCTGTTACTGCCTCTGGAACCTGATTATCCCCCGCCGGAGCTACGGTCAGTTGTTCGGTCAACATATCATCCTGGTAAGTAATACTTATGGAAAATATCTTATCTCCCTGTGTATGATTTTCTAATTCATCAAAAGTAAGTGTTACCTGCTGGGTATCATGGTCATAATCACAACTTTTCAGACTGTTCGGCAGATACTTGTCCCCTTCTTTAAATTCCACGGTGAAATCTGAAATATCCGGTGCCGACTGGGGTTCTTTATCCAGCTTTAACACCAGTCTTCCATTGCTGACTTCTTCCACAATAAAACCATTTCGGCATGCTTCATAAATTTCTGTTATCTCTTCCTGATCCAACGCAGTATCATACAGACGGAGATCATCCATTAATCCCCGATATGCGTGCTGTGTATACGGTGTTCCGGATTTATCGCAGTCTCTTCCCACATACATATTTTTACTGTTTTCGGCAAATGCCTCTTCCGACAGGCCCCCCTGTGACTGTGCCAAAGCACCGTTAATATAAATGTTTACTTCCGGACCTGAGCGAATCACCGCAATATGATTCCATCTTCCCGCAGGTGCATCTCCAGGACTGGTGATAGCCTGATAATCTGTATTGCCGCTTCCCTTTTTAAAAGACACCTCATGGATAACCGTACCGTTTTTTAACATTACTCCCAGCTGGTCATCTATAACACTGCTGTAACTGCGGGATACAAAAGCCTGCCCGTCTGCAGCCCCCGGGTCCTGTTTGATCCATCCCATCAGCGTGTAATCCTTTTCCGGCTGAAAACTGGTTCCTAAATCGATATAGGTATCCCCATCCAGACGCAGTGCATTTTCCCCTTCCTTCCCCTTTTCCAGCTTCGGATTTCCGGTAACCGCAACTGCCTCTCCATTAGCAAGGTTTGTCAGGCTGCTTCCGTCCAGTACTTCCATATCAAACTGAATTAATGGTGTCTTCGGCATGGGATCTGCCTCTTTCGCATTGGCATATTCCACCGGCAGCGCCGAAAATGTCATTGCAGCTGCAAGGGTAAGTGCCATTATCTTTTTCGTTTCTTTTTGTTTCATGATGTGCCTCCTTTTTCTCTCTGCTGCAATGCCCTCCTCCCGGCTGCGGTTAAACCGTTTTCTGCCGGGAAAAAGGCATTGTTTCTGATTATGATGCTGCTGATACTGATTTTACTTAATTACTACGCTGCTCTTCTGTCCTCTGTTCTTAAATATTTTCTTATACTCTTTCACTTTTGAATTCGGAACATTAATCTTTGCTTTTGAAGAAATTCCCTTCAGTGACTTGCTGTATGCATTCTTCAGTACCTTTGATTTAACGGTAATAGATGTCAGTCTGCTGTCTCCATAGAATGCCTGTTGTCCAATCGCAGTCACATTTGCACCAATGGTAATCTGTTCCAGCTTCTTGTAACCCTTAAAGGATTTCTGCCCTATCTTGGTT
>NZ_JTGN01000007.1 GCF_000797495.1 Robinsoniella peoriensis | reverse complement strand
TTATAAGATAGAAGCAAAAAACAGCGAGTTAAAACATAGACATGGTTATGACGTTGCGTCATCATCAGGTCTTATTGGCATGGAAATGCAGGGGGCGATGGCAATATTTGCAGTGAACCTCAAACGAATCATGAAAGTGATGGGGGAAAAATAAAGGAATCCCTAGTTCAGAAAAAGGAATCATCCATAGAAAATGTACAAAAATCCACCAGAAAAATTTGAGTCTGGTGGATTTTGTGTTTTATTAATAAGGAAGGATTTAAAAACATATGTTTTTCAGTGCCCTCGGTTTCTCAGCATGGTGGACCCCCGGGGTTGTGGCATGCCGGACGTTATTGGCATAGATCATATAAAATGCATAAAGCAGCTGATCTTCTCACTGCAGCTTGTTTCTTCATTCTACTACATATATTTTTGGTTACAGGAAATTTATGTTTTCTTCATCATCTTGCGGTAGTCTCCGGCGCTCATCCCACAGGCTTTTCGGAAACTCTGGGCAAAATAACTCTGAGAAGAAAAACCGGACAGCTGGGCAATTTCAGCAATGCTGTGATCGGTAGCGGTAAGCAGTTCTTTGCTGGCCTGTATCCGTTTTTCGCTCAGATAATTAATAGGTGAAAGTCCGTAGGAATCCGTAAAAGCGTGAGCAAAATAATATTTATTCAGATGAGCCATCTCCGCCAGGGTATCCAGTGTAATGTTATCGGAAATGTTGGAGTCGATATAACGCTTAATACGGCTGCATTCCCTGCTTGCTTTCTGGGCAGGAGCGATTTCAAATGCAAAATCTGCATGGCGGATCAGGTTAATAATTAAAACTTCAAGGAGATCCGCACAAACCAGTTCGTAATTTTTTTGCTTCTGTTCAATCTCCTGAAGCATAGAGGTAAAATAGAACATCATGTTATGTTTGTTGTTCTGACAGTTAAAAACCGTATATTCCTGATTATCGCCGAAAGAAAAACTAAGTCCTTCGACCCCCAAGATTACATATTCAAGAGGTGTGGTGTCGAGGGATTTTTCAGTATGTTCCAAATGCGGGTTGATTATTACCAGATCATCTTTTATAATGGGAAAGGATTTATCTTCAACAATAAAATTGCCGGCACCCTTTCGTACATAGAATAGTTCCGTGAAATAGTGAGAATGTTTAATGCTCGGCCAGTCTCCTTCATAGCGGGCAGAAGTTACATACAGCAGTTTTACCGGCATTTTTTCATGTCCTGATTCTGTCAGTTGATAGCGTGTATTTCCCATATTTTCTCCCTTCCAATTCATATAGTTATGGGGATTTTTCTGTCGTTTTCTGTCGAATGTTAAAAAAATTTTCCTATAATATTAGTTATATTGCGCTAATGAAAAAAATCCAATTTAGATATAATGATTATATCAGATGTCTTTTGTTATTACAATAAAATAATAAAACCAGATAAAACAGAAAAAAATTGTGCAATATATTGGGTGAATTGAAACTTTAGAGAGATAAAGTATAAAAAGTCTTGTGTAAAATGTATTTTATTTATTTAGAAGTAAAAAGCAATAAATATAAAATATGGAGCAATATATGTATTGATAAATCCCGTAATTTCGATTATTCTTAATGTACAAAGTAATGATGCGGCAACGTATCAAACATTTAAATTATTAGGAGGAAAATGTTATGAAGGCAAAAAAGGTAAAAAAAGTACTTTGTATGACTATGGCAGCAGCTATGACGCTTGGTCTTACAGCGTGTGGAAGTGGTAGTTCATCTGACACATCAGCAGCAAAAGATACAACCGCTGCAACAGAAGCAAAATCTGAGGCAGGAACAGATGCGGCAACAGAAGCTAAATCTGAAGCAGCTGATACCGAGCAGGCAGCTGATACAGCGGCAGCCGGAGAAGAGCAGACTCTGAAAGTAGCAGCAGTAGAAACAGCTTATGGACAAGATATGTGGAAAGAAGTTTGTGCAGCTTTCGAAAAAGCAAATCCTGGCGTTACAGTTGAATTAACCATTGACAAGAAATTAGAAGATATCATTACACCAGCAATGAAATCCGGTGATTATCCGGATGTTATCATGCGTCCTGTAGGCGGAGAATCTGCGTTGACAGAAACTTTTATTAAAGACAACAATATTGTTGACTTAACAGATGTTTTATCAATGACAGTTCCTGGCGAAGACAAAACAGTAGGTGATAAGATTCTTCCAGGTTTCGTTGACAACTCCATAACAAATCCTTATGGTGATGGCAAAACTTATCTTATGCCTATGTTCTATGGTCCTTGCGGATTATTCTATAATGAAGGGCTGTTAGAAGAAAAAGGCTGGACAGTTCCTACAACATGGGATGAAATGTGGGAATTAGGCGACAAAGCAAAAGCAGAAGGCATTGCATTATTTACATACCCTACAGCAGGATATTTTGATGCATTCTTCTATTCACTGATGCATGAAGCAATGGGCAACGACAATTTCCAGAAAGCACTTCGTTATGAAGAAGGTATCTGGGATACACCGGAAGCAAAAGAAGTATTTGATATTGTTGCTAAACTGGCTACATACACAGAAAGCACAACACCGGCAAATGCAAATGACAATGACTTCCGTAAGAATCAGCAGATGATTCTGGATAACAAAGCATTATTTATGCCAAATGGTAACTGGGTTATCGGTGAAATGGCAGATGCACCTCGTGCAGATGGCTTCAAATGGGGATTCACAGCTCTTCCGGCTGTAAAAGACGGTGGAGAACGCGCTTCTTACACATTCTTTGAGCAGGTTTGGATGCCTAAGGGAGCAGAAAACCAGGATCTTGGAAAACAGTTTATTGCTTATCTGTATACAGATGAAGCAGCTGGAATCTTCGCAGAAAAAGGCGGAGCAGTTCAGCCAATCCAGGGTATGGCAGACAAATTAGACGGCGATGCTAAACTTTACTACTCAATCTACGATACAGGTGCTGTTGCTGTTATGGACGCATTTGCAACTACAGATCCAGTAGAAGGTGTCACAGTTCGTACTACATTCTTCGATCCGATCAACTCACTGGTAAGTGGTGATAAGACCGTTGATGAATGGGTAGAGCAGGTGAAAAAAGACAGCGATGCGCTGCGTGCAGCTTTAAAGTAACATTTATAAACGAAAAAACAGTCGGTGAATGAATGTTCACCGTCTGTTTTTTATCAGGCAGTATTACAGCTGCAAATTTAGAATTGGAGATGAAGCCATGAAAAATAGAAGAGGGAGAGGGAGATTCATATTCTTTTGTTTAGCTCCCGCCGTAATCCTGTTTATAATATTTATGATTATACCTACAATTGACGTATTCCGCATGTCTATGTTTAAATGGGGTGGATATACAGATGATAAAACTTTTGTGGGACTCCAGAATTTTCAAAAGCTGTTTCAGAGCGATAAGTTCTATCAGGCATTTCAAAATTCAGTATTATTAATTGTTCTTGTAACAATCGTTACTTTTTCACTGTCATTGATTTTTGCGGCTATGTTATCCCGTGAAAAGATTAAAGGACAAAATTTTTACAGAGTAATTTTCTACATACCGAACATTTTATCCGTAGTTGTTATCAGTGCTATTTTCTCAGCGATTTATGATCCGAATCTTGGTTTGTTAAATTCCTTTTTGAATCTGTTCAGAGGACAGGCAGGCGTTGATAATCCAACATTGTGGCTGGGAAATCAAAAAATCGTAATTTACAGTATTGTGATTGCAATGGTATGGCAGGCAATTGGTTACTACATGGTTATGTATATGGCCAGTATGGCAAACATACCGGAGAGCTTATATGAATCTGCCAGCCTGGAAGGAGCAGGACGCATAACACAGTTTTTCTCCATTACACTTCCGCTGATCTGGACGAATATTCGTACAACGCTTACGTTCTTTATCATCAGTACCATCAATATGAGTTTCCTGTTCGTAAGAGCAATGACAAATGGCGGTCCTGATGGAGCATCCAGCGTATTTTTGAGTTACATGTACCAGGAGGCATATACAAATTCATCTTATGGATATGGTATGGCAATCGGCGTTATGGTATTCTTATTCTCATTTGCCCTGGCTGCAATTCTGAATGGGGTAACAAAACGTGAAGAACTGGAATTTTAAGGAGGTGGATTGGAATGAAAAATGATCAGAAATCAAGTGGTTCAAAAGTTTATAAAGCGGTCATCTATATTGTATTAACAATATTAGCAATCGTAATTATCGTTCCGGTTGCCTGGGTATTTATTGCTTCTATTAAGCAAAATTCTGAGTTTTATGGAAATCCATGGTCCATACCGGAAGGTATACATCTGCAAAACTTTGTGGATGCCTGGCAGAAAGCCAACATGGGGTCTTACATGTTAAATTCAGCAATCGTTACCGTAGTTGCAATTGTTCTTTTGGTTGTGATTGCACTTCCGGCTGCATATGTTCTTGCCAGATTTAAATTTAAATCCAGCGCATTCTGGAATATTATATTTATGGCCGGTTTGTTTATCAATGTTAACTATATCGTAGTGCCGATTTTCTTAATGCTGAATAATGGAGATAAGATAGCCCGCGGAATCTTAGGACATCCGTTTTTCCTGAATAATCTGTTTATTTTATCAATCGTTTATGCAGCTACAGCACTTCCTTTTACCATTTACCTTCTGTCTGGATATTTTAAATCACTGGCAAAGGATTATGAAGAAGCTGCTTATGTGGATGGCGCCGGCTACTGCCGCACCATGGTACAGGTTATCATGCCCATGGCAAAACCAAGTGTTGTAACCGTCATCTTATTTAACTTCCTTGCATTCTGGAATGAATATATTATTTCTATGACATTGCTTACTAAGCCGGAGATCAAGACTCTGCCTGTGGGCCTTATGAACCTTATGGCGGCTCAGAAATCAGCAGTTGAGTATGGCCAGATGTATGCCGGACTTGTAATTGTTATGATTCCGACACTGGTTCTCTATATGTGCGTCCAGAAGAAGCTGACCCAGGGAATGACACTTGGCGGCCTGAAAGGATAAGGGGGATAATATTATGAATGAAACAACAAAAAAAGTAATCACTGGCATAATAGTCTTCATTATATTTGTAGTCTGCGTATCACTGATTGTGATCGGGCAGAAAAATGTAGGCGCACCATGGTTGTGTATGATGCTGGTGGGTCTGGCAGGGCTGGTTTTCTTACTTTGGCTTTATAACAGAAAATATAAATAAACGGGGCGCAGGCTCCGGATAATTTAGGAGGACTTTTTATATGAACCAAAAGCAAGGTCGTGTTACGATACCAACCGACATAGATGTAATTCCGGAAACTCTAAAAGTCATGAAACGCTGGGGAGCAGATGCGATCCGGGATTGTGACGGTACAGATTTCCCGGCAGAACTTCGTGATGTGGATGCTAAAATTTACTCTACTTATTATACGACCCGTAAAGATAATAGCTGGGCGATGGCAAATCCGGAAGAGATACAGCAGATGTATCTGATGACACCGTTTTATACAGCAAAAGAAAATCAATTATCCATTCATCTGATGAAAGGATTATATCCGGATATGCTGACACCCAATTGCAGGGATGATATCAAACGCTGGTGGGAAGTAATTGACCGAACTACTGGCGAAGCAGTTGCGACAGATGCCTGGAGCTATGATGAAGCAACTGGAGATGTGACACTTAAGGCAGTTCCGTTCCATGATTATACGGTTAGTTTTCTGGCTTATATCATGTGGGATCCGGTACATATGTATAATGCAGTAACGAATGACTGGAAGGATGTAGAACATCAGATTACTTTTGATGTAAGACAGCCAAAGACTCATGCCTATACTTTAGACAGACTTAAAAAGTTTATCGAGGACCATCCTTACGTAAATGTACTTCGATTCACTACATTTTTTCATCAGTTCACCTTAGTATTTGATGAACTTGCCAGAGAAAAATATGTAGACTGGTATGGCTATTCCGCATCGGTGAGTCCATATATTCTGGAACAGTTTGAAAAGGAAATGGGATACCCGTTCCGCCCGGAATATATTATCGATCAGGGTTATTATAATAACCAATACCGCATTCCCACAAAGGAATTCCAGGATTTCCAGGCATTCCAGAGAAGGGAAGTTGCCAAAATTGTAAAAGAAATGGTAGAACTTACCCATGAATGCGGGAAAGAAGCAATGATGTTCTTAGGAGACCACTGGATTGGAACAGAACCATTTATGGAAGAATTCAAGTCTTTGGGACTGGATGCGGTGGTAGGAAGTGTTGGAAATGGTTCTACCCTTCGCCTGATCAGTGATATTGAGGGTGTAAAATATACAGAAGGCAGACTTTTGCCATACTTCTTCCCGGACACTTTTTGTGAAGGAAAAGATCCTGTAAAGGAAGCAAAAGAAGGCTGGGTAACTGCAAGACGTGCTATTTTAAGAAAGCCTGTTGACCGTATCGGTTATGGCGGATATCTGAAACTGGCGCTGGAATTTCCGGAATTTGTCGATTATGTAGAGGATGTCTGCGAAGAATTCAGGACACTTTATGAAAATATCAAAGGCACAGTTCCTTATTGTATTAAAAAAGTTGCAGTCTTAAACTGCTGGGGTAAAATGAGAGCCTGGGGATGTCATATGGTTCATCATGCACTTTACTACAAACAGAATTATTCGTATGCCGGTGTAATCGAGGCATTGGCTGGTGCACCATTTGACGTAAAGTTCATTAGTTTCCAGGATATCAAAGAAAATCCCGGGATTCTCAATGATATTGATGTGATTCTGAACGTAGGCGATGCAGATACAGCACATACCGGCGGTGAATGGTGGTGCGATCCGGAAATTGCTGCCAGTATTAAAAAGTTTGTACACAATGGCGGCGGTATTATCGGTGTTGGCGAACCTACTGCCCATCAGGAAAATGGACGTTTCATTCAATTGGCAAATGTGTTCGGTGTAGAAGAAGAACGGGGATTCACCCTTGGCTATGATAAATATAACTGGGAAAACCACAAACATTTTATTATGGAAGATTCCGGAGAAGTGATTGATTTTGGCGAAGGCAAGAAAAATATGTTCGCACTGGAAGGAACTCAGGTACTTGTTCAGCGGGAAAAAGAAGTGCAGCTGGCAGTCAATGAATTCGGAAAGGGACGTGCCGTTTATATCAGCGGACTTCCTTACAGCTTTGAAAACAGCCGTATGCTCTACCGCTCAATCTTATGGAGTACCCATGATGAAGAAAATATCCATAATTGGTTTAGTACGAATTATAATGTTGAGGTTCATGCTTACATAAAAAATGGTAAATACTGCGTGGTCAACAACACATATGAACCACAGGAAACCGTTGTTTACCGTGGAGACGGAAGCAGCTTCAACCTTAGTATGGAAGCGAACGAAATAAAATGGTATAAGATTTAAGCACATAAAAAGAGCCCATTCAGGCTCTTTTTATGTATTTTCCACGACTATTGGCATGAAAACTGTAACAGATTCAACTTACCCATTTTCGAAAAATAATATGTTTATAGTTATCCAGCACGTTAAGTACAATAAGTCCCAGGACTGCACACGAGAGAATTTCTCCGATTCCCACTGTAAGCATCATCAGTGGAATTGGTAAATTGATGCCGTATCCATAATAAAGGACAAAAGGCACAACCAAAGTATTGGCAATAATCGGTGGAAGCACAACCAGATATTTTCTGCGTCGGAGCAAATAAGAACAGTATGCTGCAATTAGTGTTGCAAAGCTGCCGCACACAATATCGATGGGAATTGCACCGCTGATCAGATTACCAAATATACATCCAATAAATAATCCCGGAATTGCAGCCGGAGTAAAAAAAGGCAGGATTGTCAGCGCCTCTGATATCCGGACCTGGATGCTGGCAAATCCGAATGGGGCAAACAGGACTGTCAACACTACATAGATCGCAGCAATTATGGACGCCTGTGCCATAAATAATACTTTTTTGTTTCTCATAATTTTCTCCTTTAGTTTTGTTTTAAATGAGGAAGGTTTCGAACTCATTATGGTAAGTAGTAACTGAAGATACACGCTCTAGTATTATAACTCTTTTGAAGGTAAAATAAAAGTTAATTTTATTATGGAAAACTTAAGAATAAACCAGATGATAGTAAAAATTCACAAAATATGGTACAATAATGGACATCTGTAAGCAGACAGACCAGTTCGTGTCTGAAGTGCTTTAACAAGATGCAGGGATTCTAAATCTCGGATTGGAGGAGAAACGTGAAGAAAAAATTATTGAAAATGACAGTGGCGGCATTTTGCCTGTCTTGTCTGGTATCGATCACTGCCTTTGCAGACAGCAGTAAGGTGGTGACTCTTGGAGCGAATCTGTCTCAGGAACAAAAAGATACGATGTTTAAATACTTTGGAGTAGAGAAAAATGCGGTTGAGGTAATCGAAGTAAATAATACAGAAGAGCGCCAGTATCTGGAAGGGATTGCTTCCGAAGAGGTAATTGGGACAAGGACTTACAGCTGTGCTTATATTGAACCGACAACTTCCGGCGGAATACAGGTAAAAACAGCAAATCTGACCTGGGTTACCAGTAATATGATTGCATCTACTCTGACAACAGCCGGCGTTACAAATTGTAATGTGGTTGCGGCATGCCCCATCGAAGTATCGGGTACGGGAGCATTGACTGGAATTTTAAAAGCGTATGAAAAAGCTTCCGATGGCACATTAAGCGAAGAAAAAAAGCAGCTTGCCACGGATGAACTGATTCAGACCGGAGAGCTTGGTGATACGATCGGAAAAGATAAAGCTATCCAGTTGATCAATGGTGTAAAAATGGAAGTGATCAAAGGTGAAGTAACCAGTCCGGAGGAAATAAAAGGGATTGTTGAAAAGGCAGCAAGTGAAGCTTCTGTTACACTTACCGGAGAACAGGTTGCATCTCTTACTTCCCTGATGGAAAAAATCGGTGCACAGGATTATGACTATGAATCCCTAAAAGATACTTTAAACCGGGTAGAAAATAATGTAAAAGATGCCCTGGATAATGCATCGGAGGAACAAAAGAACTTCTTTTCAAAGTTATGGGATTCTATAAAGAATTTCTTTTCAAATTTGTTTGATAAAGAAGAAAATAATCAGGAATCCGAGACGCTTGCACCGGATAATATTCTAAACAACACCAATGATTCTATACTTGGAGATGTTGTAGGAGATGCCACAAATGATCAGGCAAATCCAACAACTGAAGGAGAAAATGAAACGAAAAAAACTGAATCAGGAGCGGTCTTGGAAACAGACTCAGCATCACAAAGAGAGACGGTAAATGCATCAGAAATTCAGACAAATAGTATGGAATCAAACATGGAAACTACAGAGAATAGTACAATAGAAAATCCGGCAGATTCTGAAAGTATGGATAGCCAGACCGGTACTGAAATTACTCCGGAAGAAAATGAATCAGGCAGTATAAATGCTGCGGATCAGACGGAATCTTCATCAGAATCAGATACTGCTGCAAAGGCAGAAAACTTAATTGATAAATTTATCAATTGGATAAAAGGATTGTTTCAATAATAATTAAATTTTAGGATCAGGGGCGTTTATTTATGAAAAAAAGAATCCATTTAGCTGTTACATTTATGATTGTTTTCTCAGCAGGAATGTATCAAAATTCAATGACTGTCTGGGCAAGTGACCTTCCATTTAATCTCCGGTTTGGAACAGGAATAGAATCAAAAGCGAATCTAGATTTAATAATAAAAAATACGATCATTATACCTCATGCATCTGCAAAACCAGTGGAAATATCAGAAAAAAGTCCAGATACTGATGAAGGCAGTCCACTTCCTTTTGATCTCAGTACGGAACTTGGTATTCAGACAAAAGAAGAGTTGGATGAAGCCATAAAAGAGGAAGGTCCCCAGTTAGTACTGCGTCAGGAAGATGAGGAAGAAAGTAAACAGACCGGCGATGCTGAAAATGCTGAAAACACCGAAGGAACGGGGAAAAAAGAGACAGCAGAGTCGGAATTTTCAAGAGATCAGCTTCAGGTATACGATAAGGTTATCATGGTTGGAGATTCCAGATTTGTAGGTATGAGTTCGGCTGCGAATCATCCTTTATGTCAGTGGATCTGCGAGGTCAGCATGGGTTATGACTGGCTGGTATCGGAAGCTGCACCGGTGATAGATGCCAGCATTGTACCAAATTGTGCGATCGTCATAAATCTTGGTGTAAATGATGTTTACCGGCCGGGTGATTATGCTGGATATTTAAATAGTAAAATTGACGGTTGGGTTGGCGCAGGAGCAGATGTGTATTTTATGTCTGTTAATCCGGTTGTGGATGGTTATGGCGGCAGTGTGACAAATGCCGCAGTAGAACAATTTAATAGTACGATGACAGCAACACTTTCACAAAAAATAGGATATATTGATACTTATAATTATTTAATTGAGAATGGATATGGAACAGCGGATGGCCTTCATTATGACGCATCTACCTACGCTGCTATTTTAAATTATTGTTTAAGACAGCTGCGGGTTCCCTGAATAAAATAAGTCTGCAATCTTTCTAATTATGTATCTGAGTCTGAGAAAAACCGACAGCAAATTTCAGTAGTTAAACTGATTTTTGCTGCCGGTTTTTTTGCTCATATTTCGTATAATTTAGCTGCAGATAATGCAAATTTAAAATACAAAATGAATAGAAAGAATTCTTGGAGACAGGTACGGGAAAAAGACAGATAATGAAGGGATTTAGCACAAAATTAGAGTTGGTAAAAATGTGCAATTAGTGCAAAAAAAGGAAACGAATATACAAATAAATATATACTATAGAAATGTTATAATAGTTTCAATGATAAAAACAGCTATATAAAACGCGCAATATCATTAAAAAATTGGCAATATGTATAGCATAAGTTTCGGTCAATTGTGAAAGCCGGCTGCGATTGATCTGATGCTTTTTATGTTATAAATCCATCAAAGGAGAAAGAGTTTATGAAGAGAAAAAACTTAACTAAGTCACTAAGTTTTATGCTATCCATGTCTATGGTTTTGAGCTCTGCATTACCTGCTACGGCATACGCGGAAGGCAATGGAACAGAATCACAAGACGTAAATATGGAAGCGGAAGTGGTACCGGGTGGTGCCAAAAATGCGGCTGATAATGGTGTTGAAACTGAGCCGTCAGAGGGAGAAAATGAGACGGGAGAAACGAATTTAACAGAAGCAAATGATGAGTCTGATTCTTCAGAAAATGATTCAAAAGTACAAGAATCACAGTCTGAAACAGAGACAGAAATCGTTACTGAATCCGAATCTGAAGCACTGGCAGAAACAGAAATGCCTCTTGATGCAAAGCAGGAAACTACTGAGGAAAACAACAAAGGCGCTCTGGAGGATGGTATTCATGATAGCTGGGCACAGGATACTTCCACGCAAAAAGGTGGAGAAATCTGTGAAGTGGCAGATGGATACCTTCATTTAAAATCCGGATCAGCTAATGGAAATAACCCAAGTGCAACTAATCCTCCTGCTATTTTTACAAATGGGAAAGAATATAATTTTAATGAAGCGGGATACTTTGAAGCAAATTTCAAGACAGAACAGGCAGGGAGCCTGAATCGTACCGGTATTTACATAGGATACAATAACCAGAACCACGGTATGTTCTTTGGTTACAATGCATCCGGCTGGTATTGGCAGAAATACGGGGAAGCAACTGACCCATGGAGTCCCAATGTTGGCACCGTACCTGCTGCAGGTTCTACCGTGAAGGTTAAAGTGGAATGGACTGCAGATAAAAAGGCTAATTTCTATGTAGATGGAACTGCTTTATTCAGTGATGTTGATTTTAGCAAAATTGTAGAACAGGGAAATCAAATAGGTATTAAGGCAGGGACATTTGGAACTGAACTCACAGACGTCTATTTGAAAGACATTCATTATACTGGTCAGGCCGAAGCAGAAACATTTGCCGTATCCGGTAAAGTAATGGAAAATGTGGATGGGAAAACACAGGCGGTAGAAGGTGCAACGGTAAAATTAAACGGCAAGACTGTTCAAACCGATAAAGATGGTAATTATAATTTTGCTGATGTGGCAGCTGGAAAGTATAAAGTTACCGTCACAAAAGAAGGATATCTTGTTGCTGAAAAGGAAATTACGGTAACTGAAGGTGCTGTTGCGGTTGAAAATATTGTACTGGAAAAAGCACCGGAAGTAGCCTATCGAACAATCTCCTCCGATCAAATGGATGTTGATGTGGCAGAGAAATTCCCAAGTGTTGTAAAATACACCATGAAAGGTGATTTAAAGGGAAAAGTATTCTACGGTCAGACCGAAGCTATCGATGTAATTAAAATCAATGGGACCGAAATTAAGGTAACGGAAGATAATCTGGATGTGAAGTTTGATAAGGATAAAGCTACCTATACGATGACTTTAAAAGGACAGAATATTGATGCTGTTCTGACTGCCATAATCGCAGTAAAAGATAATGAACTGTCATTTGACATTACGAAGGTTTTGAATAACCTGGATAATGATGTATATCCGGTTCAGACGATTGAAATACCCCATCACAGCCTGATTTCTGTAAGAAGCACCCAAAAGGGCGCAAACTTAAAGGCAGCTAAGGTATCCAGCAATACCTCCATCTCCGGTGACAGCTATGTGGATGTGAAAGACGGCATGACATTTTCCAAGGAAGATTTCATGTATGGTTTTGTATCCAATGATGAATTAAGTGCCGGATTGTGGAGTAATTCAGAGTATAACGGTACACATAAAGCAGCTTATGTTGGTTCCGGCGGATCCAGCAATACCAGAGTCTGGGCGGAAACAACGAATCTGGCTGCCGGCAAATCACTGGGGCTTTCCAGCACCTTATGGTATTATGACCGCAAGGTAGAACCTTCAGTCAATGAAGTGAAAAAAGCGTATGTAGTAGAACATGATAAAGATGTTATGCCAAGCGCAAAAGTAGTCATTACCGGTGATGAGAATGCGGATGATCAGATTGACTGGCAGGATGGTGCAATTGCATATCGTGCAATCATGAACAATCCGTTTAAATCAGAGGAAGTGCCTGACTTAGTATCACAGCGTATCGCAATGAATTTTGGAAGTGAGGCAGCCAACCCATTCCTTACAACATTAGATGGTGTGAAACGTGTTTATCTGAATACTGATGGACTGGGACAGAGCATCATTTTAAAAGGTTACGGTTCCGAAGGACATGATTCCGGACATCCCGATTATGGTAATATCGGTGAAAGAATCGGCGGTGCCAAGGATATGAACGAATTAATGACCGAAGGCGGGGCATTAGGCGCACGGTTTGGTATCCACATCAATGCAAGTGAAATGTATCCGGAAGCAAAAGCTTTCGATGATGATTTATCCAGACACAATTTTGGCTGGAACTGGTTAGATCAGGGAATCGGTATCAATGGTATGTATGATCTTGCAAGCGACAGGCGTGAAGGCAGGTTAGATGAACTAAAGGCAAAAGTTGGAAATAATCTGGACTTTATCTACCTGGATGTGTGGGGAAATAATACCAGTGGAAATGAGGATGCATGGGAATCCAGAAAGATTGCAAAACAGATGAATGACCATGGCTGGCGCTTTACCACAGAATGGGGTCCCACACAGGAATATGATTCTACTTTGCAGCACTGGGCAGCAGATCTGGGGTATGGCGGATATGCAGCAAAGGGACAGAACAGTGAAGTAATGAGATTCTTACGTAACCACCAGAAGGATTCCTGGGTTGCTGATTACCCAAGCTATAACGGCGCTGCACAGTCACCTCTGCTGGGTGGATTAAACATGACCGACTTTGAGGGCTGGAGTGGAAGAACCGATTACAGCAACTATATCAATACCACATTTACCCATAACGTACTGACCAAATTCCTGCAACATTATAAGGTAATGAAGTGGGTAGACGGAGAGCCGGTAACTATGAAGAACGGCGGCGGAACCTTCCAGTGGACACCGGAAATGGAAATCACACTGCAGGATGACGCAAAAGAGAATACCGTTGTTGTATCCAGAGATTCCAATGATTACGCAGGAAATCTTAAGGCTTACCGTTCCAGAACAATCACATTAAATGGAAAAGTAGTTTCCAAAGGTGCACCTACCGGCGGTGACGGATCTAATCCGGGAGATGAGACTTATCTGCTTCCATGGTATTGGGATACAAACGGCGAGATTGCATCAGAGGAAAAACTGTATCACTGGAATACCAAAGGCGGCGATACTACCTGGGAACTTCCAGGCGGATGGGAAGGCCTTGCAAATGTTGTTGTATATGAACTGACCGATGAGGGCAAACAGAATAAAACCGTAGTTCCGGTAGCCAATGGTCATGTAACCTTAGCAAATATGAAAGCAGAGACACCTTACGTTGTATACCAGGGCGAACAAGGACAGCTTCCGGTAGACTGGCAGTCCACACCATATATTTATGATGTTGGATTCAACAGCGGCAGTCTGGATTCTTACTGGACAAAAGCAGGAACCGGTCTGGCTGAAATCTTCCGTAACTCCAGCGAAAACCCGATGTTAAAATTAAGCGGCGACGTATCCGTAACCAGTAAGGCTTTAACAAATCTGGAAGCAGGAAAGAAATATGCACTGTATGTAGGAGTTGATAACAGAAGCAATGCGAAAGCATATATGACCGTAAATGCAGATGGCAAGGAAATTGCTTCTAATTATACGGGACGCTCTATTGTACAGAATATCGTTTCATCAAATCAACATCATACGGGAAGCGGAGCTACAACAGGCGGAACCAGCTATGTTCAGAATATGTATGTATTCTTTGAAGCACCGGCAGGCGGTGAAGTTACTTTGACTCTGAAACGGGATCAAGGTGACGGAGACACGTATTTTGATGATCTGCGTGTTGTGGAAACCGGTATGGATCTTGTAAAAGAAACAGACAAGAACGGTATGGTTACCATGTTCCAGCAGGATTTTGAAAATAATGCCCAGGGTATTTTCCCATTTGTAATTGCAGGTCCGGGCTCAGGTGCCGGCGCAGTTACCGACAACCGTATCCATCTCTCTGAGCTTCATGCACCGTATACCCAGGCTGGATATAACGCGAATGAACAGGGACAGAAGAAATTAGACGATGTATTAAATGGCGACTGGTCTGTTAAAATCAATGGACTTACCTCCAACAATTCCATGATCTACCAGACAATTCCGCAGAACTTCCATTTTGAGCCGGGTGTTACCTATAACGTCAAGTTCAAATATCAGATGGGAAGCAGGGACACCTATAAAGTAACGGTAGGCGAAGGAGAATTTGCAGGCAATACTCAGTTATACACCATGCCGGAAGCAATTGGTCAGACAAAGGAATATAGCTTCTCCTTAATCGGAGGAGAATCCGGACAGTCCTGGTTTGGTATTTATTCAACCAGTACAGCACCGGATCTGAAAGAATATGCCAGTGCAGGTGATGGAGCGAAAAACTTCAGCGGTTACAAAGATTTTATTCTGGATGACCTGGTAATTGAAGTGAGCGATATCCAAAAAGGAGATCTGCAAAGAGCAATTAACACAGCAAACACAAAATTCCAGCAGGATTACACAAATGAAACCTGGGGTGTATTTGCGGAAGCTTTAGCAGAAGCAGAAGAAGTTTTAAACAACCAGAATGCGACAAAAGAACAGGTTGAAACAGCAACTGATAAACTGACATCTGCAACTGAAAAGCTGGTTGCAATTATTGGTTCCGTCAGCGGAACAGTCAAAGATGCAGATGGAAAACCAATTGCAGACACACAGATTACACTTTCCTCCAATAACCTGGCTCCAATTGAAATCCGCACGGATGACAAGGGCAGCTACAAGTTAGAGAATATCTTTATCCGTAATTATTCTGCAAAGGTTGTAAAAGATGGTTATGCATCCCTTTACGCACAGCAGGTAACACCGGTGGCAGATTTGATGACCACCTTTGATTTCACACTTCAGGTGAAAGAGATTCCGGAATACTTCAATTACTTCGAAAATGGAGTAGACAGTATTCAAAATCTGGCAGGCAATCCATCCCAGGTTGAAATCGAATCCGTGCAGTATAATGGCAGCGGCGCGCTGAAAGCCTCATTTGGCTCCGACCGCCCAAGTATTATTGACACAGCAGCACCGAAATTTAAAGACGGAATCTTTGAAGCAGATGTAACGCCTCAGGCAAGCCCGCTTCGTTTCGGCTTTGTATTAAGAGCAAATAACCATAACCAGAGACTTTATGTGGGATATGGTGATTCTGAAGGCAAATGGTTCTGGGAATACTGGAATGGTACAGATAACAACTATTCCGGAATGTTCAGCGGACCGAATATGGAAATCGGAAAGACAAGCCACATTAAGACACAGTTAGTTGGAAACAAACTTTCCCTCTGGGTAGACGGACAGAAAGTCATGAACGAGGCAGTTGTGAGCGGATTATTTAATGAAGCAGGATCCGTAGGATTTAACAAACGCAACGGCGGCAGCATGATCTTTGACAACCTGGAAGTAACAAGCTTAGATGCAGTAGAAAATTCAAATGCAATTGAAGGTTCTATTACAGATGAAAATGATACACCAATTTATCAGGTAAATGTAGCATTAACAGACGCAGACGGCAATGAAATTGCTTCTACGATTACCAATCTGAACGGTATCTATAACTTTAGCAAAATTCCTTACGGAACTTATAAGCTGGCATTTACAAAAGCTGGTTACGAGGCAGGAGCAGCTGAAGTAGAAGTTAAGGCAGAGAGTTCTTCTGTTGTTGGAAAAGTGCAGATGGTAAAAGTACAGGAAACAACAAAGACAGAATTAAATGCTAAAATTGCTGAAGCCAAGGCAATTAAAAAAGGCGACTATACCGATGCATCCTTTAATGCATTAACTGCAGCTATCGCAGCAGCAGAAAAAGTAGCAGCCGATCCAAAAGCAACCCAGGCAGCAATCGATGCCCAGGTAAAAGCACTGGATGCAGCAATTAAGAACCTGCAAGTTGTAACACCACAGCCGTCTAAGACTGCATTAAACGCTAAGATTGCTGAAGCAAAGGCAATTAAAAAAGGCAACTATACCGATGCATCCTTTAATGCATTAACTGCAGCTATTGCAGCAGCAGAAAAAGTAGCGGCAGATCCAAAAGCAACCCAGGCAGCAATCGATGCCCAGACTGCAGCGCTGACAAAAGCAATTCAGGGATTAAAAGCAGACCCAGACAAAGAAGCAGCAGCGAAGGTGCAGGCATCTACCGTAACTGTAAAAGCGGCAAATCAGGCTTCCAGATACATTAAATTAAGCTGGAATAAAGTTGCTGATGCTGACGGATACGTAGTAATGAACGAGACCAGCAAGGGATGGAAAACAGTTAAAACAATCAAGAAAAACAGCACTACATCCTATGTATACAAAAAAGCTGAGCTTGGTAAGAAATACAAATTTGCAGTAAAGGCATATAAGAAAGCAGATGGTAAAACAGTTTACAGCAAGTATAAAAAAGTTTCCATTAAAGCAGTTCCCCAGAGCCCGGCTATAAGAGCCAAGGCATCAAAAGGAAGCGTAAAAGTAACATGGAAAAAAGTATCTTCTGTTGTAACCGGATACCGAATTTACAGGAAAACAGGCAAAACCTGGAGCCGTATTGGAATTGTAGACCGTGATACCACCATTTTTAAAGATAAGAAAGTGAAAAAAGGAAAAACTTATACTTACAGAGTACGTGCTTACAGGAAATCAAAAGGTAAGAATGTTTATGGTAAGTACAGCAACGAGATCAAATTGCAAGCAAAATAATCATTCGAAACGATGATCTGGATATGCCCGAAATAAAAAAGTAAGATGATAAAATAGGTCCTCATCTATAAGTTTTTATAGAAGAGGATCTATTTTTTCACTGTTTTTGCTTAAGAAATTCTATATTTTTCCTAATAAATTTGTATGGAGTATTATGGCCAAAAAATATATAATAACAACGAAAGATGAATATAAAACATGTACAAAATGTACAAAGAAAAGGGAGGACATTCCATGAGAAAGACAAAAAGATTTTTAGCACTAGGTTTAGCGGCATGTACATCAGTAGCTTTATTGGCAGGTTGTGGTTCTTCAACCACAGAATCAAATTCAACAACGAAAACCACAGAAGCAGGTACAACTGCTGAAACAAAAGAAGCTCAGGGAGACACTGCAAAGACAGATGAAGGAAGCGGAGATACAGCCGGGGTAAAGGAAGTAGGAGTATTTCTTTATAAATTTGATGATACTTATATCTCTACCGTTAGACAGAATCTGGAAAAGATTCAAAAAGAAAATCCGGACAAGGTTAACTTTACCTTCTATGACGGTAAGGGTGACCAGCCTACACAGAATGACAGTATTGATACCATTCTTCAAAAAGATGTGGATCTTCTAATGGTTAATTTAAATGATACCGGAGCGGCTCAGACCGTAGTGGATAAAATCAAAGCAGCGGACAAGCCGGTTGTATTCTTTAACAGAGAGCCAGTTGACCAGGCAGCAATTAAATCTTATGACAAAGCATGTTTTGTAGGTACCAATGCAAAAGATGCGGGGATTATCCAGGGCAAGATGATTGCAGACCTTTGGAGCTCAGATACAGCTAAATATGATAAAAACGGCGATGGCGTTCTGCAGTATGTAATGTTAAAAGGTGAGCCGGATAACCCGGAAGCAGTTGCAAGAACAGAATATTCTGTTAAGACAGTAGAAGAAGCAGGGATTAAAACAGAGCAGCTGGAAATTCAGGTTTGTAACTGGGATCAGTCTCTGGCACAGAATGCAACCGAAGCATGGCTTTCTAAATTAGGTGATAAGATTGAAGTAGTTATTGCAAATAACGATGGAATGGCACAGGGGGCTATCGCAGCGTTACAGGCACAGGGATATAACAATGGCGATGCAGAAAAATTTATACCGGTATATGGCGTAGATGCAACAGAAGCAGCACAGGATTTAATCAAACAGGGCTTTATGTCTGGAACAGTTCTTCAGGATGCACCTGCAATGGCAGAAGCGTTATTTACAACAGGCATGAACCTGGCTGAAGGCAAAAGTGCTATTGATGGAACAGAATATCAGTTTGATGATACCGGATATGCAATCCGTATCCCTTATCAGGAATTTACAGGCAAATAAATATGGAATAGGTAACTGCACAGTGTAGGTAATCTTCATTGTGCAGTTGCTAAGTAAAGGAAAAGTGGTGAATGGAATATGGCAGAAAAATATGTTTTGGAAATGATAGATATTGAAAAGCAGTTTCCAGGTGTAAAAGCCCTTGATCATGCACAGTTAAAATTAAGGCCTGGCACCGTCCATGCACTGATGGGTGAAAACGGCGCCGGAAAGTCTACCTTAATGAAATGTTTATTTGGTGTCTATGATGAAGATGGCGGAGAGATAATCGTAGAGGGAAAGAAGACTAAATTTTCCAATCCCAAACAGGCAATGGAAAATGGAGTTGCAATGGTACATCAGGAATTGAATCAGGTATTGCAAAGAGATGTTATGGATAATATCTGGCTGGGAAGATATCCAAGCAAAGGTGGGATTATCAGTCAGCGTTCTATGTATGAGGAAACAAAAAAAGTATTTGATAAATTAGAAATCGATGTAGATCCCAAATCAAAAATGGCGAAGCTGTCTGTATCCCAAAGACAGATGGTAGAAATCGCCAAAGCGGTATCTTACAATGCGAAGATTCTGGTATTAGATGAGCCGACCTCTTCTCTTACTCAGGAAGAAGTAGATCATCTGTTTCGCATTATTAACCGTTTAAGAGACCAGGGATGTGCAATTGTATACATATCTCATAAAATGGAAGAGATCTTGGAAATATCAGACGAAGTTACCATCATGCGTGACGGACAGTGGGTAGATACCAAATCTGCGGCAGAACTGACCACGGATAAGATCATTAAGCTGATGGTTGGACGTGATCTGACTAACCGTTTTCCGCCTAAGACCAATAAAATGGGAGAAGTCATTCTGGAGGTAAAACATTTAACCGGGAAATACCAGCCCTCCGTTATTGATGCATCTTTTGAACTTCATAAGGGAGAAATTCTTGGAATTGCAGGTCTGGTAGGATCCAGGAGAACAGAGTTAATCGAAACCATTTTCGGCATTGCCCATAAGAGCGAGGGTGAGATCCTGCTCCACGGAAAACCTGTCGATAATAAAGATTCCAGAACAGCAATTAAAAATGGATTTGCCCTTCTGACAGAAGAGCGTCGTGCGACAGGTATTTTTGGCGGTCTGAATATTCTTTTTAATAGCATAATCGCTAATATAGACCGTTATAGTAAAATGGGACTGTTAGATAACAGAAAAATGATAGAAGATACTAAATGGGTAATTGACAGTATGAATGTTAAAACCCCATCCCAAAAGACAGCAATACGAAGTTTATCCGGTGGAAATCAACAAAAGGTAATTATAGGAAGATGGTTATTAACAGAGCCGGAGATCTTACTTTTAGATGAACCAACAAGAGGAATTGATGTTGGTGCGAAGTATGAAATTTATCAGTTGATTATTGACCTGGCTGCAAAAGGAAAAGGAGTAATCATGGTTTCTTCTGAGATGCCCGAGCTGCTAGGCATCTGTGACCGTATACTAGTTATGTCAAATGGACATGTGTCGGGAATTACAAATACTGAAGAGCTGGATCAGGAGCGGATTATGGCTCAGGCAGCGAAATATGTTTAAGAACGGAAGGTGCAGATATGGAAAAATTAAAAACAGAAGGAAAGAAATTTAACGTTGGAGAATTTCTCATAAAATACGCGTTATATATTGTATTGATACTAATGATCGTTTTCTTTATCATAAAAGAACCAAGCTTTTTATCACTTGGTAATTTTACGAATATACTCAGCCAGGCTTCTACAAGAGCTATTCTGGCGTTAGGGGTTGCAGGGTTGATCGTACTACAGGGAACGGACCTTTCTGCCGGCCGTATCTTAGGTCTTACAGCGATCATTTCAGCATCTTTGCTGCAGTCAACTACATATGCAGCAAGAATGTATCCAAACCTTCCGGCATTACCGCTGTTTGTTCCTCTGCTGGGTGCAATTGCGGTAGGAGTTATATTTGGATTAATCAATGGGTTTGGTGTTGCTAAGTTGAAGGTACATGCATTTATAATTACTTTGGGCACTCAGTTAATAGCATATGGTGTATCTTGTCTTTATATTGATCGCCCGCCGCTTGGGGCACAGCCGGTTGCTAATCTTGATCAGCGATATATTCATTTTGTAACGGGCGGTTTTCAAATTACCAGTGAATTTAAGATTCCATATCTGGTATGTTATCTGGCAGTAATTGCAGTAATTATGTATATCATCTGGAATAAGACAAAGCTTGGAAAAAACATGTTTGCAATTGGCGGTAATCCGGAGGCAGCTGAAGTGTCTGGAGTTAATGTTGTAAAAAATATTATGATTATCTTCATGATTTCTGGTGTGCTGTATGGAATTGCAGGTTTCTTAGAGGCTGCTAGATCAGGATCGACAACCAGCAACACCGGATTAAATTATGAGCTGGACGCAATTTCAGCATGTGTAATTGGTGGGGTTTCCTTTACAGGGGGTGTGGGAACCATTCCAGGTGTATTGATTGGAGCAACTCTATTACAGGTTATCAACTATGGACTAATTTTTATCAGCGTAAGTCCATACTGGCAATATATCATTCGTGGTTTAATTATTATCGTTGCCGTATCATTGGATGTACGTAAATATCTTGCTAAGAAATAACAAAATGATACATTGAGGAAAAGGATTAGAACTTATGGAGGAGTAAACATAAAGATATGGAAGAACAAATAAATGATTTATCATCAGCAGAGCAGCAGGATGATATAGAGCAAAAGAAAACCGTGCGGGACTGTCTCTATGGCAGAATAAATGTTTCGCTAAAAACTATGGACAGGATTATATTCAGCCTGGTTCTGGCAATTATAGCGGCACTAATCTGTGGGATTATATTTTAACATACAAAGGAATTTATATTAGCATTTTCAATTATTAATATGCACGCGAAAAAGATGCGTAATGGAAAGAAAAAATTCCTTTACGCATCTTTTTATGTTATAATAACAAAATAATTTCGCGTTAATTTTTAAATAAAAAAATATATTTTTTAGGAGTGTATATGGACTTATATAAGGTGATTATAGCGGACGATGAAGCAGAAATCAGGGAGGGGATTATCCGTAAAATTGATTGGGCAAAGTATGGTTTCCAGGTGATTGGAAGTGCGGAAAACGGCAAGGAGGCTCTGGATCTGGCTGAAAAGCTTCAGCCGGATGTGATGATGACAGACATTATGATGCCCTTTATGGATGGACTTGAACTGGGAAAAGCTTTGCGCAAGAAAAATCCGTCTACGAAGCTGATTGTATTTTCCGGTTCTGACGATCTGGAATATGCCCACAAAGCAATTTCTATTAATGTAGTAGAGTATGTACTTAAACCTGTGAATGCAGAGGATATGGGAAAAATATTGACAAAGCTCAGGCTTTCTCTGGATGAACGGTATGAAAGTATGAGAAATCTGGAGAATCTCAGGCAGCATTATATGGACAGTCTTCCGGTTATCCGGGAGCAGTTTTTAGTCAGCCTTCTGGAAGGGAGGGTTACCCAGGAGCAATTTAACCGCAGTGCAGCCATGGCGGGAATTAATGTAGATGCCACAGGATTTATCGTCTGCCTGATTCAGATTGAAAAGGGGGTTTTGGAAGAGTCGGTAGAAAATATCTTTAAAAATCATGATGATGCTCTTATTCCTATCACGATCAAACATCTCGTAGATGAGGAAATTAGAAAATACTGTGATTTTACAAGTTTTTTCTATGGAGATATTATTGCAATTATCGTCAATGCCAGATGCAGAGAAGAAATCTATGATCTGATTTCCGGAATTGATGAGGTATGCAGGGAGTCCCAGAAAATTTACGGGCTTGTGATATCCGGTGGTATCAGCCTTATGTGCCATGAGCCACAGACCTTACGCTACGCCAGAAAAGAAGCGCAGTCTGCTTTGGATTACAGACTGGTTCTGGGGTCCGGAAGAGCTATTTATATCGGTGATGTGGAGCCGGATACTTCTGTGCTGCTGCAGTTTAAAGGTCAGGATGAACATGCGATAGTCACTGCTATAAAAATGGGAAAAAGAGAAGACATTATAGAAAAAATTGAAGAGGTATTTGCCAAGTTCGGTGATACGGTTTTGGAAATAGAGCAGTACCGGATTTATTTTATGGAAATTAAGATTTCCCTGCTGCGTCTCTGCCAGACTTATGGCTTAGATCTGGAAGAGGCATTAGGTGAAAACTTTAATAACGACAATCAATTGGAAAAACTGGGTTCCATGGACAACCTGCAAAGATGGGTACAGGAAATCAGCCTGCGGATCAGCAGTATGATAAAAAGTGAGCGTGTTCATACGTCCAGTTATATGGTGGATACGGCAGTACAATATGTACGGGACAATTATGCAGACAGTGAGCTGACTGTAGAAAGGCTCAGCGAACTCCTTCATGTCAGTCCTACTTATTTTTCTACGATTTTCAAAAAGGAAACCGGAAGCAGTTTTATCGGGTATTTGACAGAAACCAGGCTGGAAAAAGCAGTGGAACTTTTGAATACAACCAACGACAAGAGCTATCAGATTGCAGAAAAGGTAGGATATCTGGAACCAAACTATTTCAGTTATGTGTTTAAGAAAAAGTTTGGTGTGTCCCCATCCAGATACCGTAATACCTAATAGAGGTTGCTATGATTCCAATAATTAAAAAGTACATATCTAAAGCAAAAAAATGGTACCAGAAAAAAAGCATTCAGAACATGCTTTCCATTTATTTTACACTGCTTTCCGTAGTTGGAATGGTATTGATTGCTGTGCCCCTCTATCTGAATTTTACCAATACGGCAGAGCATATGGTGGAACAGGAAAACAAGCATGTCATTGACCAGACGAATCAATTTCTGGATACTTATTTGAGAAATATTATGAATGTCTCCAATTCTGTTTATTATCAGGTAATTAAAAATGCGGATCTTGCCAAAGACACCATCGTAGAGCAGCTGGACCTGCTTTACAACACCAACCGGGAACAGCTGGTGAGTATCGCTATTTTTAATCTGTTCGGAAAGGTTGAAGCTGCAGCTCCCTTGTCTAATCTCAAAGAAAATATTGATCCTAGGGATGAGGAATGGTTCAGAAATGCGGAAGCTCAGATTGAAAATCTGCATTTTTCAAAACCCCATGTACAAAATCTGTTTAATGACCCGGATAACCGATACCGCTGGGTAGTATCGATGAGTAATGATGTTGAAATCACGAAGAATGGCAAAAGGGAAAATGGCGTCTTGCTGGTAGATATGAATTTCAGCGGAATTGAGCGGGTGTGCCAAAGTGCAAATATCAGTGATTCCGGATATGTCTATCTCATGGATGCAGATGGAGAGATTATTTATCATCCAAAGCAGCAGTTATTATATTCGAAATTAGAGAAAGAATCCAATGTGGAAGCAGCAGGGTTAGATGATGGAAACCATACGGAGATCTTTCAGGGCGAAAAGCGTCTGGTAACCATAAAAACCGTAGGCTATACCGGGTGGAAACTGGTGGCAGTTACGCCCCTTACAGAAGTTGTGGCAAAATATTCCCAGATCCGGATCTTTGTTCTGTTTATCTTTTGTTTTGGATTATTCGTATTAATATTTGTCAGCCTTTTGGTATCCGCCAGAATTGCAAACCCCATTAAGCGCCTGGAAAAATCTGTTAAGAAGCTGGAAAAAGGAGATTTGAATGTAGAAATTACAGCCAGTGGTCCCTACGAGATTATGCATCTGGGCAAGACGGTGCGTTCTATGGTAGAACAGATGAAGAAATTAATGGATGACATTGTAGTGGAGCAGGAACAGAAACGTAAAAGTGAACTGGATGCGCTGCAAACCCAGATTAATCCCCACTTTTTGTACAACACGCTGGATTCTGTCATCTGGATGATTGAAAATGAACGTTATGAAGGAGCAATTACCATGGTTACCTCCCTTGCGAGACTGTTTCGGATAAGTATCAGTAAAGGGAAATCTATTATCACGGTTAAAGACGAGTTAGAACATGCCCGCAACTATCTCACCATACAGAGCATCCGTTATAAAAATAAGTTTACTTATGAGATTCAGGCGGAGGAAGAGACTTTGCAGCTGGCTACTATGAAGCTGATTATTCAGCCTATGGTGGAAAATGCCATCTATCACGGAATGGAATACATGTTAGAAGATGATGGGGGCAAGATTGTCATTAAGTCTTATATCAGGGATGAGGATCTCTTCATAGAGGTATGTGATAATGGTATCGGAATGGCACCGGATGTACTGGCAAGCCTGCTATCAAGGGAACAGCGGGTAAGGAGCAGAGGCTCCGGTATCGGAATGAATAACGTGCATGAAAGAATCTGTCTGTATTTTGGCAGGGATTACGGCGTACACGTAGAAAGTGAAGCGGATGAAGGGACAAGGGTGACGATTCATTTGCCAAGGATTCCGATAGAAGAGATCGGTCAGGAGGGAGGAGCATTTTGAAAAAGAAATATTATTTTCCTGTCTTCATATTAGGAGCAATTTTATTTTTCAGCCTCTATATCTTATCCCGGGAGACAAATGTAAAAGAGATTCCGGTGAAAAATATCTCCGTTATTACAAGAGGAAAGCTGAGTGAGAGCTGGGAGAATTTTAAACAGGGGGCAGAGCAGGCAGGAACAGATCTGAATGCAAATATCCGCATGATCAGTCTGGGGAATGAGGAAGCGAATAAACTGGAAGAACAAATCGAATTACTGGAACGGGAAGTGAATTCCGATGCAGACGCCATTGTTATCGCTCCTGTAGATCATGAGCATATGGCAGAATCTCTGGCTAAAATGAAAAGAAATATCCCGGTGGTTCTTGTGGAATCGAATGTGGATTCCAAGCTGCCTTATGAAGTTATTGCCTGTGACAATAAGAAGATGGGAACTGCATTGGCAGAAGAAGTGATGCGACATGGAAATTTCCGTAAAAAAGTGCTTCTGATTAACGGAGACATTTCCTGCAGCAGCGTTTTAGACCGGGAGGCAGCATTTCGGGATACCATGAAGATCAGTTATAATGAGATACTGGAATGGGAGCAGGCGGACTACAGCAGTGAAACCATCTTAAACTATCTGCGAACAAACAATGTGGATGTGATTGTGGCGTTCGATACGGAAATACTGGAAAATGCCGCAAAGGCTTTAAAGGAATATGAAGATCAGTATCCGCCGCAGCTTACAGAGCTGTATGGTGTGGGAAGCAGCAGCAAGGTTATCCGTTATCTGGAAAATGATAACATTGTCAGCATTGTTGTCCAGGATGATTACAGCATGGGGTATCTGGGAGTGAGGGATGCCATCAATGCAATCAACGGCAGGGAAGAAAAAGAAAGAACAGAAATTGCATTTAAAATTGTGGATCACGAACACATGTATTCAGAAGAGAATCAGAGGTTACTATTCCCTTTTGTAAGGTAAATCAGGAGAGAGATTATGAAGGTGAAAAAATTATTAATGGAAGCAGCTATGGTCATTCTTTGTCTGGCTGGATGCAGTACGCTGGCAACAGAACAGAAAAAGGAGCAATTGCCGGAATTGAAAATAGGTGTATCGGTCTATTATCAGGATGATGTGTTTATTGAATCGATTATCAGCCGATTGAAAGAATCGGTAAAGAAGATGGAAAAGGAAGAGGGTTACAACATTACTCTGAATATCGTAGACGGTCAGAACAGCCAGACTTTGCAAAATGAACAGGCTGATAAATTCATCTCTCAGGGATATGATGTGATCTGCATGAATCTTGCTGACCGGACTGCAGCAGCTACGATAATTGACAAGGTTAAGAATGCGGATATACCGGTTATATTCTTTAACCGGGAGCCGGTTAGCGCGGATATGAAGCGATGGGATAAAGTTTATTATGTAGGTTCCAGACCGGAGGAAGCCGGAACCATGCAGGGTGAAATCGTTTTAGAACAATATCTAAAAGACCCAGGAAGCGTAGACCGCAACCATGACGGCAGGATTCAATATGTTATTCTGGAGGGAGAACAGGGACATCAGGACAGCCTGATCCGTACTGAATACTGTCTGAAGCCATTGTTAGACAATAATATCGTGCTGGAGAAGCTTGCCAATGCCACTGCAAACTGGCAAAAATCCCAGGGGGAAGAAAAAATGGGAGGTTGGCTGGAAGAATACAAAGATAGGATAGAAGTAGTCTTCAGTAATAATGATGAAATGGCTCTAGGCGCAATATCTGCAATTAAAAAGGCAGGATATGAAGGGAAAATCCAGGTTGTGGGGGTAGATGGAACAGAGTCTGCAATCAAAGCGGTAGAAAATAAAGAGATGCTGGGAACGGTTATCAATGACGCAAGAAAACAGGCTGACAGTATCCTGAAACTGGCTTTTAATTCCGGTTCCGGTCAGGGGGTAGGGATGGTTAAAGAACTACAGCCGGATAACTGTGTACGTATTGGACATAAAGTGTTTGCACAATGGTCAGTGCAGCAGGATACAGAAGGAGAGTCAGTGGAATAACGTAATAATGTTTGGTAAAAAGAGGGAGCTATACACCGATGATATAATTATTACTGACCTGTAAAGGTTCAGTTTATCATTCAGTGAAATAGCTCCTTTAAATATGTAAAAGTTAAGTTGTTCCTTATAAATAGAAACGAAAATGCATGATTTAATGAATGAAACGGAAAACTCCAATTACTTTTCCCTGTATACAAAGTCCGTCATTTTCAACGATTATTGGCTCCATTGTATCATTTTCCGGCTGCAGGCGATAGTACCCATCTTCTTTATAATATGTTTTTACTGTAGCAGAGTCATCTATTAAGGCAACCACGATATCACCATTTTGTGCGGTGTTCTGCTTTTGTACGAGAATCTGATCACCATCGAAGATGCCGGCATTAATCATACTTTCACCTTTAACGGTAAGCATAAAGGTCTGTGCATTCGGCATAAACTCGGATGGGATAGGAAAGTAGCTTTCTACATTCTCCACTGCAAGGATAGGCTGGCCGGCAGCGATTCTTCCAACAATTGGAACATTCACAACCTCACGTCTGACCATATTAAAATTGTCATCGAGTATTTCAATCGCCCTTGGCTTCGTAGGGTCACGTCGGATATAACCGTTTTTCTCTAATGTTTCCAAGTGGGAATGAACAGAAGAGGTCGACTTTAAATGTACTGCCTCACAGATCTCCCGAACTGCTGGTGGAAAACCACGGTTTAAAATTTCATTTTTTATATATTCTAATATTTCAGCTTGTTTTTTAGAAATTTTGCCATATGCCATATTACACATACCTCCTAATACATCTATTTTCCTTATACTATCATATTTTTGTGCAAAATGCAAACAAATGTTTAGAATACTTGTTCGTAATTTTGTCGAAACAGTGTTGACAAACGTCTGTTCTTGTAATATAATGTCAGTAAATCGAACACTCGTTCGTAACAAATGTTCGAACAAGTTTTTTGTATAAAATAATCAAAAATGAATACAATCAAGTGTAGAAGGGGGATTTAGTTATTATGGGAACGAGAGAGAATATGCATTCTATGAAAAATGAAATGGTGAAGTTATTATTTGACCGCAGAGTGATTTTAAGTCTGGCTTCGTTAGTAATAGCAGCAATGATCTTAATTGCCTGCAATAGCTTTATTGTCAGCGCAAGCAGCAAGACAAAACCACAGACATACAAATACTATACAGAAGTCCGTATAGGACATAATGATACATTATGGGGTATAGCAAATGAATATATTACCGATGATTATGATTCTGTAAATAGCTATATAAACGAAGTATTGAATATTAATTCTATGTTAACAGAAGATGTGCATTATGGACAAAGGATAGTCGTACCTTATTACTCAACAGAATTAAAACAATAGAGGAATCAGTTCTTCCTAATAGAGATATTAGAACATAAAAGCATTATAGTAACAACGTAAAAGAGCCCCAGTTGGCCGTCGAGTATTTTTTCTCGGCGGTTTTTTTAAAAATTAATGTACCATATTGTGGTATACTGGTAGGAAAATAGGTAAATATTCATAGGAGTAAAGAAAAATGAAAAATAATATGGAGAAATCTTGTAATGACAGCAAAAACAGAACATATGTTCAGGTGGGTGAAAATATCGAATACCATTTTGAAAAAGTAACGAAATCAAATTTACAGGATATACTGAATTTGCATCTGCCAGAAGAACAGAAGCATTTCATAGAAACCCCGTTGGAATGCCTAAAAGAGGCGGAAGAATTGAATGATTGGCAGCCACGGGGAATTTACTATAGAGACCAGCTAATCGGGTTTACCATGTATGGAAAGATTTTATCGGAAAAACGTGTATGGATGGACCGATTATTAATCGATCACAAATTTCAGGGGCAAGGTCACGGAAAAAAAGCTTTGTCTAGCCTTATTGCGTATTTGTTCCGGAAATACTCATGCAGCGAAATTTATCTGAGTCTTTATCCGGATAATCAGCGGGCATTCACTTTATATGAAAATTTAGGTTTTATGCTTAACGGAGAGTTGGATACGAAGGGTGAACAGATTATGGTTTTGGAAAAAAGAACATGGCTGTATAATTTAGAAAACGAAAATAGACATTATTTATAGATATTCGGTAATATAGGAATTAACCGGATATTTTAAAAGCAGATGGGAGTTAGAATAGTTAAGCGGACAAATACAGTTTTTTCCGACTAACTAACACGGAAACACTGTATAACCGGCTATTTATATTATTTTGCCTGATCACCGTGGTTTTTAGTTTAAGTTAATATTTTGGTCCTTATGTTCATACTCATTTTATAATCTATTTATGTTATTTCATTGTATCTGTTTATGCTTGTCTTATCATTATACTTTAAAATGATATCATTATAGGTTTACGCTGCTAAATCTTTTTAGATATACCATAATAATCAATATATTTGCCAACCTTATTATGGTATATCTTTGTAAAACGTGTACTTCGGTAAAATAATTGACCAGCCCGCAACATCACATTACACCGTCTTGCAGTGTGTAAAATATCCTGCGTCTAAATTGTGAATTCAAACTTTATGGACTACTTGTTTCATAATTAGTAAATATCCGATTACTCGTCAGGATCTTCCATAGATAAATTTCTTGTATGTACTCTTCTGTCAATTTATACCTCTCAGAACATGTGTTTGGAAAAGTTTGCGATTTTAATTATTTATTATTTATCTACAGAATTAAAATTCCATCAATTAAAGAGTAATTCTGTCTAATTACTTATATGGTTCTTTAATTAACAGTGCTATGTGTCTGGTTTTCCGCTGATGCAAACTTTTCCACTTCATATTTTAATACCCAGTTACACATTTCTAATAACATTGGAAGCAGATCGTATCCCTTTTTGCTTAATGAATATTCTACTTTAGTAAGAATCTTTGAATTTTCTGTTCGGATGATAAGTGCATCTTCTTCCAGTTCTTTTAACTGTTTGGTCAACTTGTTGTGTGGAACATTTCCCAGTGCATTTTTTAATTCATCATAGGATAAAATTTTGTTTAAGCCAAGTATATAAAGTACACGCATCTTCCATTTACCGCCGATCATATTGACTACCTTTTCAAAGTATTCATAGCCCAGTTTTTGAACCGGACAGTCTTCTCTATCCATGGTTTCTCTCTCCTTATTACAATTTTAATAATTTTATTACACAAAACGAATTAAATCTACGATTCTTAAAAGGGGGTATATACAACTTATTATTTAGTTTCTTATAACATATTAAAGTTTGCAATATATTGTTGGACAGGCAGGATACATAGAAAACAAAATAGAATTGCTCCAATAATAATTGCTAGCCGGATGATTGGAATCCTCTTCCACTGCCATATTATAGTCATTAGAAATACTGTGGTCAGCCAAATCATAAAGACACTTGTCAGTATCCGCTTTACCGTAAGGCCGTACACAGAAATATATAAGAACATTTTACTCATTGCTGTTGCAATCAAAAGCAGGGTCAGAACGGAAAGGATAACATTTATCCATCGTAAAATCCTGTTATCGCACTTTTGTGTTTTGCTGAAAGCGTTTGCTCCGAGGATAATCAGTACATTGATGACTGCAATAATGCATAACTCGAAGAATCCCTGACGGGCATATTGGGCATAGGTAAAATATTCGGGGCGTATCCCGGCAAATGCTGAAAATAAATAACTGCTTTGTAATCCGATAAATAACCCATAGGATATACAAACTAATAGGACCGCTGTATCAATGGCAGTATCTGCGATACAGTGAGTCTTTATCATTATTTTACTGATGGAATCCATATGAAAATGATCCGTATTGCGGTGATAAAGGCATCCATATATAAGTCCAAACATATAAGCTGATATAGGTAATGATAACACAAAACGAAGAATATTTGCAAATAAATGTCGGTAAAAATAATCTCTTGTTTCAACTAATAATTGTCGGAAACCACTATCTGCACTTGAGAGTAACGGAAGCACGACAGCCAGAACCGGAATGGCAATACAAAGCCCTAAAGCTGCCGAAATCACCTTATTTCCTGACCTGGATTTTCGGAGTGCTGATTTTAGTACGCGAAACTGGCAAGTGAAGTTATAGAAGGGGATAATAATGAATGCATTCCATAAGTCGAGCATTACCCATTCACTGGATTTATTGTCCTTAAGTAGTATTCCGGTTACGGAAAGTGTCCAATACGCGGCAATCACGATTAGTGCCAGTATCTGAATGACTCTCATAACGCTCCAAAAACCATAGGGAATTCCCACACCCAGCAGAATAGCCAGCCAAAAGAAACTTTCCTTCGCAGGTCTTTGTTTGCGGGCAAAGACGTATGCCAGAACTCCGATAACATATGCTATCGTGAACAGTGCTATATTGCGGTTAAAATTAAGAAATGACGAAAAAACATATACAAGGCCATAGCCGAGTATCAGATAGGTTAACGCAAATCCTTTGTCTTTACCATCGGAAATAAGGGGCTTTGATTCGTTTACCGTTGATATTTGATCTAAAATAGGCGCACTTTCACAAGGCAGGCCGCTTTGGCTTACCATTTCTTGATTTTCCATATAAAATAAACCTCCTCTGTACGATTACGTACGGTTATTCTTCTTCCAGGAACTCCAGAATATCACCAGGCTGACATTGTAATGCTTTACAAATGGCTTCCAATGTCGAAAAACGGACTGCTTTTGCTTTTCCATTTTTTAAGATTGACAGGTTAGCCGGTGTGATCCCAACTTTTTCAGCAAGATCTCCGGAACTGATTTTACGACGTGCCATCATCACGTCAAGATTTACTATAATAGCCATACCGGCACATCCCTTCTATATGGTATAGTCATTTTCTTCTTTAAGTTCGGCAGCCTGGGCAAATACATTTTTAATCACCCTTAGAATCAGGCTCATGAATAAAGCCATAACAGCCAGTACCCAAAATGGTGCAAAGTAAAATCCACTTAAGAGATAAATCATACCTGCTGCCAGACAGCACCAGGAAAGGTGACGCAGGCATTTTACATTGCATTTTTCGAATACAATGTCTTTACGGATATTGTTTAACAGACAATGTAAATTGTACAGTGCAACTGCTACAAATACCGCAGATGTGTATACCGTGATTAAAAATAAAGTCAGTTTATTGTCTAAGTACGGCCCCACTGTCTTTATAAATATCCCAAACAGCCATGGAGCGCCAATGCAGCCTGCAATCAGGCAGAGAGAAAATAACAGTACACAGATTCTGGACAGCGCCAGACTCTTGTCTTTGTTCCAGTTCATTTGATTGCCTCCTTTTACAATATAATTAGATAAAATGATTTTATAAGTCATTGCTTCTTAAGCTGTTTGTATTATAGCATGGAAAATATTGATATTCAAGTATAATTTATCGTTTTTCGATATATTTATATTGCTATACATAAAAATACGCACTTGATTGCAGTTTGATTACTCACCTGTAAGACGAGATGCCACTTTGTAAAGTGAAAGGCCATCTTTGTAACTGACAATTAAATATTTGTAAACGAAATGCCACTTTTGTAATTGAAATACATGATTTGTAAACCAAAAGCCGTTTTTGTAACTGAAATGCAGTTTGATTTTTTGCTTTTATTGTCGTATGATAATAAAAATAAGTATGCCAAAAAGAGGTCGACTCCCTCTCGATTTTTTTGTAATCGGAGAATCCACCCCTAACTTGTCCCTTTCGTCTGTACTCTTCATATCAATTCATGGTTTACTCCTATTGCTCCCTTTAGGTAAAACAGCTGATTACATTAAAGAAGAACGTTTGCTATTGTTGTTGTGTTTGGGAAGAATTGTTAAAATCCCGGAGTCGCTGAGTGTAGCCAGGGTTATTTTTTTAAGATCCTGGTATCCCTGCCTATCCAGTTCTTCCATCAACCATACCTGGTCTTTACCATAAGGCGCCAGATTGTGCTTCATGATCTTTCCATCAATAATGATATTTGCCCGGAGGGAATCATCCTTAGCCGGAAAGGAAAAATCAGAGGATTTCGGTGGACGTGCAAAGTCTTTTGGCATTACAGAGATACTGCCTTCCGGCTCAAGAATGGCATATTGAACTTCACTGATATCAAAATAACCCTGAGTGCGAAGCTGGCTTAACAGTAAATTGATGTCAAATTTGGCCTGCTTTAACCCATCGTATTGTATGAGTCCATTTGCAATAAGAAAAATTGGCTTACCAACTAAGATCCTCCTCAGCGTAATGCTCTTTCTGGAATAGAAAGAAAGCAATATGGAATGAAGAAAAAAAATAAGGATAGAAAGAATACCGTAATAAATAGGTACCGTATGATTGATTGTAAGCTCTCCAGCAAGTGTTCCGACTACGATTCCTGCAATATAATCATAAAAGGTCATCTGCGCAATCTGTTTGGCGCCGCTGATCTTTGTCATAACTGATAAAATGATAATTGTCAGGACGCTTCTGAAAAGTAATTCCCAAATATCCATGATATCGCATCCTTTCGTTAAGTAGGTTTATTTACTGCACAAAAGTATTGTAACCGTTATACGGTATCGTATCCATGAGATTTCCGTTATAAAAAAGAACTGTTTGAGGTTTTCAAACAGTCTGTTTTTTATGTGTTACATATGTTTAGCTGTCCAGGCTAATATCTCTGCAATAATTTCATCTTTGCATGGTTCATTTAAAATTTCATGGCAAAGATTTGCATAGATTTTAAGGGTTTTGTCCTTAGAAGCAATATCTCCGAAGAAGTCACGGGAATCTTTTTCGCTTACCAGTCCGTCACAGCATCCATGGAGTATAAGAACAGGATCTGTAAAGGATGTTCCGTTTTGGGAAAGCCAGGTGACACCTTCACCCAGGCTGTTAAACAGTGCAACAGAAATTTCCTTTTCTACCAAAGGATCCTTATCATATGCTTCGATAACTTCCGGATCACTGCATACGCCGTCCCCAAGGTTATTCGGCAGATAGGTATCTTCCGGTATCGTCATAGGAAGATCGCCCGCTAGTTTATGGTTATATCTTGTCAAAGCACCGGACAAAATGATTCCCCTTGCATTGCCGGGATATCTGGTGGCGAAGGATGCCGTGGCATAGCCGCCCATGCTGTGACCAATTACAAATAAAGGAAGTCCGGTATTTTCTTTGGCTGCCATCTCTGTTACGGCATTCACATCATCACTGATCTGTGTGTACTTATTGTAATAAACTCTTCTGCCTTCCGATCTGCCATGTCCCCGATGATCAAAGCGGTACACACAAAATCCATGATCATTCAGTTTCTGTGTGACGTAATCATATCTTCCAAGATGCTCACACAGCCCGTGTACGATGACAAAGACACCTATTGGATGTTCAACTTCGTTCTTTACCATAAATAATTTTGTTCCGTCAAAAGAGATAAATTCCATTTCTTTTTTCATGTAGTGCCCTCCTTAAGTGCGGTACACAGCCGGAGTTACACCTACATACTTTTTAAAGGATTTTATAAAATAACCGGCTTCGCTGTAGCCCAGTTCATCACTGATTTCGGAAATGGGCGCATCCGATGATTCCAGCAGAGCTTTTGCCCATTCAATTTTTAACCTGGCCGTAAAAGAAGAATAACTTTCTCCCACTTCTTTTGTGAAAAGCCTGCTCAGATAGCTGGAACTGACATTGCAGTATGCAGCCATGTTTTTCAAAGAAGGCGATTCTCCTTTGTGGTGGTAGATGTAATCAAATGCTTTTATGATAATGCTGTTTGTGGAGACAGGAACATCACATCCGGCATTTTCTATATTTGAATTCAAAATTACATTAGATAGAGCTGCTTTCATTTTACGGGCGGATTCCATCGTATAATGAGCGCCAGGAGGCTCCTCCAGGATTTCCTGGTGTCTGTTGACTACAGTTTCATACATTTCTATAATCTGTTCTTTGTGAATTGCTTCTTTGACCATATAATTACAGAGAAAATAAAGCATCATAGCAATCATCTGCATACGCTCATAGGATAAAAATGGGATTTCGTTATAGAGTTGTCGGAAATTTTCTTTTGCTTCCTCGATAATTCTGGGGTTGGCGGGACTGAATATCTTCTCCATAAAGCTGTCATCTTTATGAATGGGCAGACGTACCTGTCCAGCCATTACAGCACCCAGGTATTTGTCATTCACAATAATGGGGATAGCAATATCAACTATAGAGAAATGGCATTGGTATATATAGGGCTCATTTATCCGTACCGCTTCCAATCCGCCTCTGGAATCACACTTTTGACAGAATTTGCCCAGTGTCGGATCGTTCCGTACCTTTTTACAAAATTCATGGCAGCAGCTATGTTCTGTTACCGGTACACCTTTGTAATCCACGGTAAGGATTGCCATGTTTGTCACCTCAGCCAGGGAGCGCTGCAGGTTCGTCCATTGTTCCATATCGAAGATCTGATCAATGGCAAGTAATTTATTCATAATACACGGTCCTCCTTTAAAATCATCTACCTGCACTATTTATGGTTTTTTCCAACCGGAATTAATACCTGGGGTGTTTTTACTTCTTTCTCCTGATCCAGCCAGATGCCTGCTTCCAGCATTCGGGCTACGACGGGGAGATATTTTTTCGGAAGTCCTTCTCCGGCACGGAACATTTTCGAGAAGGATTTTTCATAGATATAATTGGAGTAATTCTGATACAGGCGTCGTCCATGATCCGTTACCCGGATAATAATATTTTTCCGGTTGCCCTCCAGATAAAACTTTTCCAACAGATCCTTTTGCGTTAATTTATTTACCAGTTTTGTGAAAGCACTGGGACTGATTCCCAGCCTTCCTGCAATTTCAGACATGTTCAGATTGAGTTCCTCATTTTCCAGTAAATATTCCAATACCTGGATTTGTGAAAATGAAATCGGAATACTTGTTCCATAATAATCCTCTTTGTTATAAATTGAAGCATATACATTTGCATACTTAATCAATTTCTCCACAAATGACCGGTATTCTCCCATCCATTCCAGTTTCATAAAACCACCTCCCCCAAAATTAATTTTCATTCATAAATAAAATAATTTCCAAAGGAAACTATAATCTTTACGTTAAGAATAATATAATTTGGGAAAGAAAACAATAGTTACTTATTCACAGAAATGAGTCTGTAGAATTAGCCATATTTACAGCCTGTTTCTTATGAGTATGCCGATTTCCATGTAAAAAAACCTTGTTAAGAATGGTCCGCCTATTGCAGGGGAGTCTTCTTCACAAGGTTTTTGTATGGGATCATTTCATTGGAGTTTCTGGTTCATGTATGGGATCATTTCTTTGGAGTTTCTGGTTCATGTATTGGAATCGGTACTTCTGTTTACTGTAATTTATCTTTTAACCGGTTAATCGCATCTTCTTTGGTAAGTGTAAAAAAGATATCATTTTCACAATTACCTTCATAAATGAAATATTTTAATGGTTTACTTGTATATCTAGTAATCGATTCCATGCACTTTCATTGCTTCTGCTATATCCCGGTATATGACACCCAGCCCATAGGCTCCGGCATCCGGATATCCAAGACTCCGCTCTCCCACTGTTCCGGCTCTGCCCATGCGGGCAACGATTTTTTCTGTGGCCTTGGCACCGTCTTCTGCTGCCTTAGCGGCCCTTATAAGAGTGGTGGAAATATCCTCCCCGGCTTTAGCACAAAGGCTCCAGGTATTTGCACAGGGAAGAAAGGCATCAATCAGTGTTTTATCGCCTATTTCTGCACCTCTTCCAAACGACCTCTCTCCGGTTGCCTGAATCCCTTTTACTGATGCCTGCAGCATTTGTGCAAATTCAGAAATGGTCAGCTCCGTTTTTGCTTGCGCGTATTTTCCTGCTGCACGGAAGGCAGATCCCCAGATGGGACCGGAAGCTCCTCCACAGTGTTCCATGATAACCAGAGAACAAGCATCCAGGAAATTCCCGATGGTGTCTGTATGATGGGTGATGATCTCGTTCCATTCCATTTTAAGCCGGCGGAATCCTTTGGCAATACTCATACCGAAATCGCCGTCTCCTGCATGGGAATCAAGCTCACAGAAGGGTACTTCATTTCTTATTACGGATGCACTCATACAATCGATCATGTAAACCATATTCTGCAGGCTGATACAGTTATGATGAATGATTGCGTAATCCGGGCTTGTTTCGATCTCATAGCTGGCTTTAACTCCGGTACCAGACATGTTCCCGGCTGGGGTATAAGGAATACTTTGCTTCCAATCCTGAATCGTAAAAACCGGAGCACTGCAGGGGGCGCTCAGCAGGCCCTTTAATTCCTCATCCAGTTTCAGAATAGACAAAGATGCGCCTGCCATATCGATACTGGTCATGTAACTTCCTACCAAGGTTCGGGAAACTATAACCGGATGCTTTGCCAGTTCCTTATTTACTGAATTATTCAACAGGTATAATTCCTGGGCAGGGGTTGCACCAAAGCCATTTACCAGAAGGGCAATTTCCTGGTCCGTATCCGGCTTAAGCTCTTCTAAAAGTGCATCCACCATTTTCATCGCCAGTTCATCGGCGGTAATGAGTTTTTCACGCTTAATCCCCGGCTCACCATGAATTCCCACGCCATATTCCATCTCATCGTCACCAAGAACAAAAGTAGGCGTCCCCTTGGCTGGAACCGTACAGGAGGTAAAGGCAAAGCCGATGCTTTTTACATTAGCTACGGTTTTTTCAGCCAGGCGCTTCACTTGTGCTAAATCCATACCCCTCTCCGCTGCGGCACCTGCAATTTTATGTACAAACACGGTACCTGCAACGCCTCTTCTACCAACGGTATACAGGCTGTCTTTTACGGCGATATCGTCATCAACTTTTATATAATCAACAGATATGCCATCTTCTTTTGCCAGATATGCTGCATTTTTAAAGTTCATTATGTCACCGCTGTAATTCTTAATAATCAGCAGGGTGCCTTTGTCCCCGGCTGTTTCCCGGATTGCCTGATATACCTGAATCTGTGAGGGAGAAGCAAATACATCGCCGCATACGGCGGCATCCAGAAGTCCATCGCCTACAAAGCCGGCATGTGCAGGTTCATGCCCGCTGCCGCCTCCGCTGATCAGGATTACCTTCTCCTTATTTACGTCTCGCTTTTTGATAATTTTATATTTCGGTATGAGTTCCAGATCAGGATGTGCAAGGACAATGCCATTGCACATTTCCATAACAACATTTTGAGGATTATTTATTATTTTTTTCATTTGCCGCACCTGCTTTCCTCTTTGAAGTTTTTTCCGATACGGTCTGCTGTAATGATTGCAGCGGCCACTGATTGAGGTGTTACCGGGAAAGGCATGGCATGGATGGATTCTTCCGGAATACAAGCTTTATTTGCAGCTTCCATCAGTTCTTCCGTCGTAAATTGATCCACCCCGATATCTTCCAGGCAAACCGGAAGTCCAATTTTAAGGCAGAAGTCCAAAACTTCTTCAATTTCCTTTGAAGGAGCATTTTCCAGGACTAACTGCGCCAGTGTACCAAAGGCTACTTTTTCACCGTGGAAATATTTGTGGGTACCTTCAAAAATGGTAAGTCCGTCATGAATGGCATGAGCACCTCCAAGTCCGGCACTTTCAAATCCAAGCCCCGATAATAGAATATTGGTTTCAATAATATTTTCCAGTGCCGGAGTGACCTGATTACAGTCACAGGCTGTTTTGGCTTTCTCCCCATCTTCCATCAGAGTCTGATAGCACAGAGATGCCAGCGCCATTGCGGTATTAGTACCTTTGGCAGGACCGCAGTATCCTTCCCGAAACCCGCAGGGAAGTCCGGCATTTACATTTGAATAGGAGGCAGCAGTTGCCCTTGCTTCAAAATAAGTAGACAGGGCATCTCCCATTCCGGAAACCAGAAAACGGGAAGGTGCCTGGGCAATTACCGTGGTGTCAATTAAGATAACACTGGGACTCTGTTTGAAATATGCATAGTCATCAAATGCACCTTCCGGTGTGTAGAGAACTGCTGAGTGGCTGGTTGGGGCATCGGTAGCTGCAATCGTGGGAACAATGATCAAAGCTTCGCCTGCTGCAACGCATTTTGCGGTATCAATCGCCTTTCCGCCGCCAAGTCCAATGGTACAGTGGCAGCCTTTTTCTTTTGCCAGTTCCTGCAGGCGTGCTACTTCCTGTCTGGAACATTCGCCTTTAAATCCGCTTTCGACAAAAGAGATCTGATACTCCTTTGCAGTTATCAGCAGCTTTTCCTTAACTCGGCTGACATCATCCGGGTGGGCAATCAGTAATGCGGATGATCCGAATGTTTTTACGAAGTAACCCAGGTTTCGGATTTCATCTTCTCCCTGTACGTATTTGGTTGGACATATAAAAGCTTTTCTCATTTTAATACCTCCTGCTGTATTTGATGGTTTTATTTTAGCAGGAATGCATAACGGATACAGTGAGGAATGATGACCGGAAATAATGATTCTATATCGTAATTTCTTGTCATCAGATTCCGGAATGGTAATTTCATGCAGTGCCAATAGTATTTTTCAAACACGCTCCAGGGAAAATTTGACGCAGGCGCAATTCTATATTATGATAATGGAAAGTGTTATAAACCAAGGATAAAGCGGAGGCATGGTGCGCCTATGACAGATCAGATCTCAGAAAAATTAGAACATCTTCCGGAAGCCCCGGGAGTCTATAAAATGCTGGATGAAAAAGGAAAAATAATATATATTGGGAAAAGTAAATGCCTGAAGAAACGGGTGAAATCTTATTTTGTGGAAACTCCAAAATGGGATAAGGTAAATCGAATGGCACCTTTTATAAAAGATATCGACTATGTGGTTACCGATACCCATCTGGAAGCTATGCTTTTGGAATGTGAACTTATTAAACAAGTCCGCCCTTATTTTAACGTAATGATGAAATACGATGACCGGTACGTTTACCTGAAGGTAGGACAGACATTTCCGGACAGACTGCTTTCCATTGCTAACCGCAGGGAAGAAAACTGCTTTGGGCCTTTTCGCAGCAGAAGCACACTGTTGCAGATTATGGACTTTATGAAAAATGTGTATCCGATTGAGAAAGTGAAAAGAACATACCAGCTTACCTATCATATCTTTCCCAAACCGCTTACCCGGGATAACTGGGAGGATACACAGCGGGCGCTGATGGAATTTTGTAAGAAAGCTTCTATACGGGAACAGTTTATAAGAGAGATGCAAAAGAAAATGAGCAAAGCTGCACAAGAAGAAAAATACGAAACAGCGGCATTCTATCGGGATGCTGTTGAAAACCTGAAATACTTGAAAAAGGGGATAGATTCTTATGACCATTGGATGAAGGGGCATGTACTTTTGAATCTGGAAACTGACAGTGGCAGGAAGCTTTTTTACATTGTTAAAGGACGCGTTATACATAAGAAGGCGTTTCAACAGATTGTGCCGCCCGTAAAGGAGAATTTCAGAAAGGAAAGTCTGGAAATATTATTACATATTACCGAAGAACTGGATAATAAGGGAAATATAGATTACTGCGATATAATATATAGTGAAATGAGAGGTCAGCCAACAGAAAAAATAGAAATAGAATTTTTGTAAAAATGGATGCAGTCAACAGTAATATTGACTGCATCCATACCATCCTGCAATTTAGTTATTTTCACTTTTCCGGCTCTTTCGGGGCGGTAAAAGCGAGAACAGACCATGATTGCTGCAGCAGATGTAGAATTTCCCACTCCTTATTTTAGGGATGCGAAGTTCTGCATTTTGTTCGGGATATAATTTGATTAGCTGTAACCGGTCGCAGGTAACATATGCTGCAAAGGTAAGGTAGTGTTCCCGTGTCATTTCGTGATTTATGGTAATATAGGCTTCATCATCGATGTCTTCTACCGTTATCTGATGATCTGCATCCGCTGGCTTTTCTTCCAGGGGTTCTAATTTTCTGCCGCAGCAGGAAAGTTCTGCTTTTGCCGTACTTGTCAGGACATTGCCGCAAGTCGGGCACAGATAAAATTTTACTCTTTTCATATTGCCTCCGTCTGTATGGTTGGGGTCTAAATCCCCCTGCAGTATTTTTTCTATATTTACTCCTAATATTTGGGATAGTTCACTAAGCAGTGATACATCGGGACAGCCAAGTCCTCTCTCCCACTTGGAAATAGCCTTGTCACTGATATTCATGGCATCTGCAATTTCTTTTTGTGTCATATTCTTTTCTTTACGCAATTCCAATATCAGCAATCCCACTTTATTACAATCCATTACGTTCACCTCCAATTATCAGCATAAACCACCCGGGGGAACTTTGCAATCAACGCTCCGTAGAGTAGGTGTACAAGTTTCCCTTCTTTCCCGTTCTTTGAACAACTTCTAAGTTATATAGCACATTTAATGCCAGCTGTGCTTTGGAAAGAGACAGCTTAGAAGCAGTTTTAAAGTCTCTGGATGTAAAATCAGGCTTTAGCCCCGGGGGAATCAGCTTATGGTAATCTTCCCGGCTGTCTATGAGGATTTCATCCGTTAGGGCTATCGGGATCCGTTCGCAGCGGGAGGATCCTTTTTTCTTGTCACGGCTCCATCCATCCAGATAGCGGTACTCTTCTATCTCAATCATGGCAATGCTTAACTTAATTCTGGGATTTTTAAGAAGCTCCTTAATTCTGTACAGCTCATGGAAAATATCATAAGAGTTACCACGTCTCGGACTTTTTCTGGGTGAAGATATCTCACCGGTAGTTTTATCTACCCAGAGCAGCCATTTGGTACTGGCTATAGGGTAAACGATTCGAACGTCACTGACTTCCGTAAATACTTCCAGCTTTTTTCTGAGTTTGTTAAAATTCTGGGTCTGTATTTCAATGATCTCCTGGTCTGTCATGATATCTGCTACGTAAGAAGCTACCCGTATTTCCTGATGGTCAGCCCGTGGCTCATAATATTCTTTTAATACTGCATGGAGCGTCTTTTCTGACAGGGTTCCGATGCCATTGAAGTTTTTTTTGCCATATCGTATTTTGTGACAGGCATTTTGAAATCGTAATTGTTTCTTTTCCAGGTTATCCATAAGCTTATTTATCTGTCCTTAAAGTTTCTATTTGTATATCGGCTATACGCTATAAGCATACAACGGTGCAACGGGTATTGTAAATAGAAAATTTTCTTAAAAAAGATGTCACAACCGCAAGCCACAGTTGTCTAATTAAGTGTAACGAATTAAAAGCGCATATATTATGCAATCATCAAGGAGGACAAAGATGAACAACAAGGTAATTTTAGAGTTTTTAACAATGCTGCAGGAAAACAATTCTTTGGAATGGATGCAGGAAAATAAGAAACTGTATCAGGAAGCAAAGGAAAAATTTGAAGGCCTAATCCAGGAAACGATTGTACGGATTTCAGCGTTTGACGATTCCATCGCATGGCTGAAAGCAAAAGATCTGGTGTTTCGATTAAATAGGGATACCCGTTTCAGCAAGGACAAATCCCCATATAATCCCTCTTTTCGTGCACATATTTCATCCGCAGGACGTCTCCCTATTCCGGCAGGATATTTTATCTGCGTGAAACCCGGGGAATCCATACTTGGCGGCGGTGTCTTTGCCACGCAATTCCCGGATGCCACCACTTTAGTACGGGACTACCTGACCGGACATGGTGTGGAATTTTTGGATATTATAAACAATCAGGATTTTCGGGAGAATTTCCAGGTATTTGGCGAAAAGCTGAAAAATGTTCCAAGAGGTTATGATAAGAACCATCCCCTTGCAGAATTTCTGAAACATAAATCATGGGCTTTGGAATATGCAATCAGTGATGCACAGTTTGCTGACGTAGATGGATTTTTGGATCTGTCTGTTGATATCTTCCGTAAAATGAAGCCTTTTAATGATTATCTGAATCGGGCATTAGCTTCATTTACCATGCCGCAAAGACCATAAGCTCTGCTAATTTAAAAAATGTCCCGAAAGTAATTTGACAATAGAAATATTTTACTTTAAAATATTTCTATTGCAATACAAAATGAAACTGGTGTAATGACACTGAGAAAGCGTGAGAATATGGGACATATTACTTCAAAAGAAGCTTATAAAAATTTGGAAGAACGAATTAATTGGTTTACCCAGGGTGCTCCTGCTTCGCAAACACTATACAAAATCCTTGAGGTTTTATATTCGGAAAAAGAAGCAAAATGGATATCGCTGCTGCCGATACGGCCTTTTACGGCTAAAAAAGCGGCACAGATCTGGGGTACGACAGAATTAAAAGCAGAAAAGGTGCTGGATCACCTATGTGAAAAAGCATTACTGGTTGATTCTTTTCATAATGGACAACGAAAATTTGTGATGCCGCCGCCTATGGCCGGATTCTTTGAATTTGCCCTGATGAGGACCAGAGGGGACATTGATCAGAAGTATTTAAGCGAACTGTATTATCAGTACATGAATGTGGAGGAGGATTTTGTAAAAGATCTCTTTTATGCAACAGAAACAAGACTGGGGCGCGTTTTTGTACAGGAACCGGTATTGTCTACAGAAAATACACTCCATATACTGGATCATGAGCGTGCCAGCCACATTGTGGAAGATGCGCAGTATATCGGACTTGGCACCTGTTACTGCAGGCACAAGATGTTTCATGCGGGACATCCCTGTGAAATTGATGCTCCCCTGGATGTCTGTCTGACCTTTGGAAATGTGGCACGTTCTCTTGCAGAACACGGAGGCCATGCCAGGCTTATCTCCAAAGAAGAAGCTTACGATGCGCTGGAACGCTCTTATGCGTCCAATTTGGTACAGATAGGTGAGAATGTAAGGGAAGATCCAATGTTTATCTGCAATTGCTGTGGATGCTGCTGTGAGGCCTTACAGGCAGCAAGGAAGTTCAGCCCCATGCAGCCGGTTGCAACCACAAATTATATACCGGAGGTATCGAAAGAAAAATGTATTTCCTGCGGCAAGTGTGCAAAAGTCTGCCCAATCCTGGCAATTAAAATGGAGGACAAGAATGCCGTTATTGATACGGATATCTGCCTTGGCTGCGGTGTGTGTGCTGGAAACTGTCCCACAAAAGCCATTGAGCTGAAACGCCGGGCGGTTCAGATTATTACTCCGGTAAACAGTACCCACCGGTTTGTACTGCAGGCAATCGAAAAGGGAACGCTTCAGAACCTGATTTTTGATAATCATGCCTTTGCCAACCACAGAGCGATGGCAGCTGTATTCGGAACTATTTTAAAACTTCCACCGGTGAAGCAGATGCTGGCAAGCAGGCAGATGAAATCAATTTATCTGGATAAACTGCTGTCCATGAAAAAGAAGAAAACTGATTAATGTTTTTGCGTTTAGGTGAGAAAGGTGACGCTTTGAAAAATGATGTAGTGCTCGGAAAGAGAAGGGGGCGGACCATGGCAGAGAACGTATAAAACCTATAAAGCAGCTGGATCTTTTCAGCGTAGGACGTTTTCTTCATTCTACTATGGGAGTGTGCTCTAACATAAAACAAGGAGCATTTCGCGTAATATCAAAGCGAAATGCTCCTTGTTTGTAAAAGCTTTTATTTATACTTCCATAATGATTGGCAGTATCATAGGCGATCTTTTAATTTTCTTCCACAGAAAATCTCCAAGATCATCCCGGAGTGCGGATTTAATTTTACCCCAATCCGTTATTTTCTTCTTATTACAGCGTTCCAGCGTATCAGCGGCAAGGCTGCGCAGCTGGGACATTAATTCCTCGGATTCCCGGACATAAACAAATCCTCTGGAGATAATATCCGGTCCAGCCAGAACCTGGTTTGTATCTTTCTCCAGGGTAACGGTAACAACCATGATACCATTTTCAGACAGGCTCTGTCTGTCATGCATGACGATATTCCCCACATCACCGATGCCTAGTCCATCTACCATGACGCCTCTTGCAGGAACCTGTCCGATAACACTGGCTTTATCTTCGGAAAGTGCCAGTACATTGCCGGATTCAATCAGAAATGTATTTTCTTTTGGGATACCAAGTGACTGTGCCAGGTTTGCCTGAGCAGCACGGAAACGGTATTCTCCATGCATTGGCACAGCATATTTCGGATGAACCAGGGAATAGATCAGTTTGATCTCTTCCTGGCATGCATGTCCGGATACATGGGTATCCTGGAAAATAACATTGGCGCCCTTCATGGATAATTCATTTATAATTTTGGAAACGGCTTTTTCGTTTCCGGGAATTGGCGTTGAGCTTAATATAATAGCATCCCCCGGTTTTACGGAGACTTTTTTATGGGTGGAATCAGCCATACGGGACAAAGCTGCCATGGATTCTCCCTGACTTCCGGTTGTGATTAAAACCAGTTTTTCGTCGGGATAATTCTTCATAAGATCAATATCGATCAGGGTGTTCTTAGGTATTTTAACATAGCCCAGATCCGATGCAATCCGAATTACATTCAGCATACTGCGCCCCTGCAGAATAACTTTACGTCCAAACTTATATGCAGTGTTAATAATCTGCTGTACCCTGTCTATATTAGAAGCAAAGGTGGCAACAAATATCCGGTGTGATTTGTTTTCTTCAAACAGTGTGTCGAATGTCTTTGCAACCTTGATCTCTGATGGAGTAAAGCCGGGACGCAAAGCGTTGGTACTGTCACACATAAGAGCAAGTACACCTTTTTTACCAAGTGCGCCCAGACGCTGCAAGTCGATTGCATCACCGAACAGCGGTGTATAGTCGATCTTAAAGTCACCGGTATGCACGATAATACCAGCGGGTGAATAGATTGCCAGTGCGCTGGCATCCGCAATACTGTGATTGGTTTTGATAAATTCAATACGGAAGGAGCCCAGGGTAATGATACCGCCATGCTTCACTACTTTACGGCGGGTATTTTTCATCAGATGGGCTTCTTCTAATTTATGCTCGATTAATCCCATAGTCAGCTGGGTTGCATAGATCGGAATATTGATCTGGGGCAGGATGTATGGCAGAGCCCCGATATGGTCTTCGTGGCCATGGGTAATGACAAATCCTTTAACCCTATCCTTATTCTCGATTAAATAAGTGACATCCGGAATAACTTTATCGATTCCAAGCATATCTTCGTCCGGAAATGAAATCCCGCAGTCTACGACGATAATACTGTCTTCGTATTCAAATGCGGTAATATTCATACCTATTTTATCAAAGCCTCCCAACGGGATTATTTTCACGCTGCCTATATTTGTGTTCTTTTTCAATTGAAACCTCCTAGTGTTTTTCTGTTAATATTGTTTACAACCATTTGTTTAGAATATTCATAATTTGCGGTATGTCAGGCGGGTTTGCCAGCTGATCATTCATACCGGATTGTAATGCCATGTCTATGTCTTCTGCAAAAGTATTTGCACTCATGGCGATGATGGGTATCTTTTTTAGTATCGTTTCTGCATCTATGTGTGTCAATGCGGTATTTATTGCCTGTAACTCGTAAAGATATGATCTATAAATTCAGGTTTCATTCCGATTCCATTGTCTTCAAAAATAAATTCACTACATCTGTCAGATCTTTTAATGCATCTATAACATATATTGTGTCCGGATTTTCTAAAATATAAAACAAAGCCCGAAGTTTACGTAATATTGTTATGTAAACTTCGGGCTATCCTACAGCTTTGAAGTCAGGATTCTAAGATGATCGTAAAAGGTCCATCATTACATAACTCTACTTTCATGTCGGCACCAAAACTGCCTCTCTGGACATTTGGCACCTGCTTTTTACATTCTGCAATAATGTATTCATACAACTCTTCTGCCATCTTTGGTTCACCGGCTTCTATGAAACTTGGGCGGTTGCCCTTCTTACAGTTTGCGTAAAGCGTGAATTGGGAAATCAGCAGCAGGCTGCCATCCACATCCTTTAAGGACAGATTGGTCTTACCATTTTCATCTTCAAAGATGCGAAGCCCGGTCATTTTCTTTACCAGGGAATCCGCTGTTTCACGGTTATCTGTCTGGCTGATGCCAATCAGTACCAGAAACCCTTTTTCGATAGTGCCAATAATTTCGGAATCAACTCTAACGCTGGCATGTGTTACTCTTTGAATTACAAATTTCATCTTCGGTGCTTCCCTTTCTGACTTATGATCTGCTTTCTTTGATCTTAATAAAACTTAACAGTTCTTCAACGGTGCCGTCAACACCAAGAAAACCACTGTCTACACAAAGATGATATCCGGTTGCTTCCCCCCACTTTTTACTGGAAAAGTAATTGTAATAGCTGGCACGTTTTTTATCTGTTTTAATAATCAGATCTTTTGCTTTTGCATTCGTCAGGTCATATTTAGCGGCAATTCTGTTAATTTTATTTTCCATACTTGCATGGATAAAGACATTGATACAATCCGGAAAATCTGCTAACGCATAGTCTGCACAACGGCCGACGATTACGCATGGACCTTCTTTTGCGATATCTTTAATAGCATTGAACTGAGCCAAAAATACTTTGTGATTAATTGGCATATCTGAGAATGCTGCTGATGAATATCCCATGGAATATGTATCCATAACCAGTGAATATAAGAAACTGTTTGTCGGTTTCTCATCATGATTTTCAAATAATTCCTGACAGATGCCGCTGTCTTTTGCTGCTCTGTCGAGAAGTTCCTTATCATAGCACTTGATGCCTAAGGAGTCTGCCAGCTTCATACCAATTTCTTTACCGCCACTACCAAATTCTCTTCCGATTGTTATAATTGATTTACAAGCCATACAAAACACATCCTTTCTACCTTTGCTTTATGTTACTATTATAAAACAATTTTGGTACAATGTATACTAATTTCACTTAATTATTATAATTTATTCAGTAAATTTATAAAATACTCTGGCAGAGGTGCCGTAAATTCCATATAGCATTTTTTTCTGGGATGTATAAATCCAAGGAGCATAGCATGCAGTGTCTGCCCCTGCAGGTGATAAGGACACTTTATGGGACCGTAGACATCATCCCCTAAAATGGGATGTCCGATACTTTTCATATGGACACGTATCTGGTGGGTACGACCGGTTTCCAACTGGCATTCAATATACGTGAAATTGGAAAAACGCTGGCAGACATGGTAATGAGTGACCGCAGGTTTTCCATTTTTATAGTTTACTGCCATCTTCTTTCGGTCTGTGTGATGTCTGCCGATGGGGGCGTCCACAATACCGTCATCTTCTTTCAGGACGCCGTGGACGATAGCCCGGTATTTTCTCTGAATAGTATGTTCCTTTAACTGTTCCGCAATATGATTGTGTGTAAAATCATTTTTGCATACCAGCAAAGAGCCGGTGGTATTCATATCTATCCGGTGAACGATTCCGGGGCGCATAACGCCGTTGATACCGGATAATTCTTCACGGCAGTGGAACATAAGGGCATTAACCAGGGTTTGGCTGAAATGACCGGCACTGGGATGTACGACCATGCCTTTTGGTTTATTTACCACAATAAGGTCTTCATCTTCATATAAAATATCCAGTGGAATGTCTTCCGGCTGGATATTTACTTCTTCCGGTTCTGGTACGGTAACGCTTATCACATCACCGGAAGCCACCTTATAATTTGCCTTAACGGTTTTATCATTTACCTTCACATCTTCTGACTTGAGCAGTTTTTGAAGATAAGATCTGGACATCTCGCCCATATTATCCGACAGATATTTATCAATCCGCAGACTGTTATCTTCTGCGGATACGGTAAAATGTATGGTTTCCATCTAGTTCTCCTCTTTTGATGCAGTTTTATGCCTGAGGGACAGACAGGCGAAGTCCTCTTCCTTGTAGTAGAAAAAGATTAGGATAATCAGTAAGATCAGGGAGACAACCACATAGCAGTCAGCTACATTAAAGATCGGGAAGTCGATGAGGGAAAAGTAGAAGAAGTCAACTACAAATCCATTTACAACGCGATCAATCATATTCCCAACCGCACCTGCGCCAAGGAGAACACAGGTAATGCGAAGCCAAAGATAATGCTTTGTAACCGGGAATTTCTGATAGCAGTAGCCGATAAAAGCTAAAATAATCACTGCCATAATTAGAAACAGCCATCGCTGGTTCTGAAACATACCAAAAGCTGCACCGCGGTTCTCCAGGTATTGCAGTTCAAAGACGCCCGGGATCAGTACAAATGGCTCCTGCCCTGCCAGATTGGATACAGCCAGATGCTTTGTGAACTGATCCAGTCCTAGTAATAAAGCGAAAGCAATAATGCCCATTACCCAGCATATTAATTTTTTGTTATTTTTATTCATTTTCATCCTCTATTTCCGCATTTAAAAAGTCGACAGCAGCAAGTATTTCCTCATCCGTTACCGTTTTGTCAATGTAAGCACGGCCGATTCCTTTTAGTAAGATAAATTTGATTTGCCCGGCTTCCATCTTTTTATCCAGTTTGGTAGCATCCAGGATGTCTTTAGAATCCAGCCCTGAAAAAGATACAGGAAGATCAAATCCCACATTCATATCCCGGATTTCAAAGAACTCTTCGGTACTGAGCAGTTCCCGTTTCCAGGAAATGTGCGCTGCGGCAACATATCCCAGAGCAACGCACTGTCCATGAAGCAATTCGAAATTTTTCAGTTTTTCAATGGCATGGCCGATGGTATGCCCGAAGTTTAACAGTGCCCGGTCTCCTTTTTCATATGGATCCTGTTCTACGACCCGGCGTTTGATTTTACAGCTGATCTCAACCATGTCCAGTAGTGTCTGACTGTCCCGTTCGGTAATTTCACTCATCCGTTCGATTACCCATTCATAGTAACCGGCATCTTTGATTAAGCCATGTTTTAAAATTTCACCCATACCGCAGTAAAATTGTTCATCCGGAAGTGTCTTCAGTGCCGACATATTCATATATACCATTTTGGGCTGATGAAAAGCACCTACCATATTTTTGTAACGATCGAAATCGACTCCGGTTTTACCGCCGATACTGCTGTCCACCTGGGCTAAAAGAGAAGTGGGAACCTGTATAAAGGAAATGCCCCGCAGGTAGGTAGCTGCAGCATATCCGGTGAGGTCACCGACAACGCCGCCGCCTAAAGCTACCAGCATATCTTTTCGGTCAAAATGTTCTAAAATGAGATGTTCATATAAATTCCTGACGGTATCCAATGTTTTATTTTCTTCTCCTGCAGGAAAAGTGAATACAGTGACTCTGGCGCACACTTTTTCCAATATCCCGGTAAGTGTACCGGCATAAAGTGCGCCTACATTTGAATCGGTTACGATACAAAGTTTCTTAGTTTTTACATCCAGTTCGCTTAAATAAGATTCTAATTTTTCAAAATCATTCTCAAAATGAATCTGATAAATTTCTTTTCCTTCTTTATGTACCGGAAGGCTTTTGTGTTCTGCTGTATACTTCATAAGGTGGTTTCTCCTATATATATTTTTCGATTTCAACAAAGGTTCGCCCTTTTTTTGACTGAGAGAGTGCTGTAACATAACGAAAACGCCCATAGCCACGGGCTGATATTATGTCTCCCTCTTTCAAGGCATAACCATTGGAAGTAATTAACTTCCCATTTACAAAGATTTTTCCGGTTTCGATCAGAGATACCAGGCTGCTTCTGGAAGTTTTAAAAGCAAGCGCCAAAAGGGAATCCAGACGAATAGAAGCTACTGTCCCCTTGATGAGCTCTGTTTTGGGCGTATAAGCGAGCTCAGAAAAAGGAACTGCTTTACAGGATATTACCGTATGTTTGATACGTGTCAGTTCCTTGCAGATAAACTCAGACATTCCTTTACAACAAAAAAGATAGGCAGACTGATCCATCACCAGGATGTCCCCTATTTTACTTCGTTCAATTCCCAGATTTAGAATGGCGCCTAAGTAATCCCTGTGATTCAGTACATCTGCAAATTTCTGGTTTAATGGTGCGATCTGTATGCACGCTATAGGGAAATTCTCTATTATTTCTACTTCCGAACGCAAAGAAAAAGCATCAGGAATAAAGGCTGCCATCTGACGCTCTGCGAGTTCATAACCACCAAAAGTTTTCCAGCTGATATAGGAAAACTTTTGGGTAGAGCTATGAAAAATATTCAGTTCATTCAGATTCATAAAATCACTGTACAGCGTGATACCTTTCGATAAAGCCCGGTCAGCCAGATCAGCCAGCCGCTTTTGAAACAATTCTTCGTCTTTATTCATAATGAAACCTAGTAACCTGTGTGAATAGAGGGTACGTCAAACGCTCCGCTCAATATTTCCTGGAAATCACCGGAGACATCTACACCCGATGGAGTTATAATGAAAATGTAATTACTGATCTTTTGCAGATTTCCATTGATAGCATAGCAGGAACCAGAAGCAAAGTCTATGATTCTCTGGGCAATATCCAGATCTAATCCTTCCATGTTTAATACCACTGTGCAGCTTGCAAGAAGTGTCTCCGTAATTTCTCTCGCATCTTCCATGCTCCTTGGTTTAATTACACATACTTCCATACCAATCCCTGACTTTCTGGGACGCATAGGTGATACTTTACTGCTAGTGCTTTGCTGCTGATGAACAGGTTTCACCTTCTGCTGCCCTTTATTTTGACTCTTCATTTTTGGAACCTGAGCGGACCTGTTATCATAATCGTCATAGTCATCATAGTCATCTTCTTCTATTTTATTAAAGAAACGCTTTTTCGGACGTTCTTCCTCATAATCGTCGATTTCATCATCTAAAAAATCATCATCGTCGTAATCGTCGTCATTCAACTTCATTGCATTCAAGAACTTATCCAAAACACTCATTATAAATCTCCTATCTTCCTATCGTTTTATCATTTCACGTAATTTCTTTCACCAAAGATGCCTGTCCCAACGCGTACCAGAGTTGCACCTTCCTCAATGGCAATTTCGTAGTCACCTGTCATGCCCATACTCAAATTGCACATATTAACATTATCAATGTTTTTGCTTTTGATGTCAACATATAATTTTCTTAAATTTTCGAAATATACCCTGTTTCGTTCAGCTTTTTCGACAAAAGGTGCAATTGTCATCAGCCCTTCCACTCTGAGATTAGGGAGTTTCGCCGTCTTGCGTACCAATTCTTCGGTATCTTCCAGGGATACGCCAAATTTCGACTCTTCTTTGGCAATATTTACCTCAATCAGCACAGGCATGACCAGCCCCTGTTTTTCTGCCTCCTGCTGGATGGTTTCCGCCAGACGTAAACTGTCTACGGAATGGATCATACAGGCTTTATCTATAATATACTTCACTTTATTCCTCTGTAGGTGGCCAATCATATGCCATTTTAAGTTTTTTGGAAGAATTTCGTATTTATCCTTTAATTCCTGTGGTTTATTTTCACCGAAATCAACGACTCCCTCAGCCATGATTTCTTCGATCATAGTTACGGGTTTTGTCTTACTGACTGCAATAAGGGTGACTTCTGAGCTGTCCCGTCCGGCCCTTTTACAAGCGGCTTCTACCCGCTTTTGTATATCATATAGATTTTCTTTTAACATCATTGAATCCTCCTGTTAATAGACTATAGCTTTAGCTTTAATTGACTATATCAATATCTTTAATTAACTATCTTATTTGCTTTATAGACAATATCCTCATTCTTAATAGACAATATCCTCATTCTTAATAGACAATATCCTCATTCTTAATAGACAATATCCTCAGCTTTAATAAACAATATCTTCATCATTTACCGTATTTGCATTCAGAACAATACGGTCATATTGAGACAGGCCGTATGAAGAACCCGCTGATACAATACAGTATTCCTCATTTTCATCTATGATAGTAATTTCCCGGAATACGGCATATCCTTTATTTATATTATAAACACCCTGCAGGCTTCCAGTTTCTGAAATCTGGTACTTTTTGGAAGAATCTTTCTTCAATATATAGTCACCCACCTTAAAAAGCGTCGTACCCACATAATAATCCGTATCCGTTTTTTCATAAACAGTTGCAGTTATGTATTTCGTTACAGTTTTTCCGTCTTTTCCCACGCTCTCTTTCAGAATGCTGACTTCATTGTCATTTTCTTTGTTCTCTGTAACAAATTCTTTAGGGATTTTGAAGAACTGCTTTTCCGCGATTGCACTTTTTGGTATTTTGAGTCCGGTCTCTCTGTTTAACACCAGCTCAATATCTACAAAACGCTCTCCGGCGTACCGAATGACAGAATTACTAATATCCAGTTTTCCATAAGAATTTTCTCCATTCTGAATAATGGAGAAATCTGCGTTAAATGCAGTGCCATCCTTCAGGAAACGAAAACGTACTGTTGTTTTATCGGTCAGTTCCGTTAACAGTTTTTTATCCAGAGGAATAATCAGTGACCAGTTTTCATCGGTGACCAGTTTATATACCGCATCTCCTGTTTTTACCGATTTATTCAGACGGAGATTCTGCTTATGGTAATTTTTCTGATCAAAAGATTCCGGTTTTATATCCTCTATGGTCAGATTCTCATACTCATCTACCGCATATACTACTATTCCTTCCTGTGGAGCCTGATAGAGGCTGCCCAGAACAGAAAGCTGACCGTCAGAGTTTTCCAGATCGGACAACGCTTTTTCATTTGCCAGTTCTAAGACAGTGCTTTCGGTATCTGCTTTAAAATTGTAGACATTCTGAAAAGACATTTCGTTAAAACCGGAAGCAAAGTTTGCCATATTACTTCTTACCTTGGATAAGCTTTTACTGTCCAGATAATCAACTGCAGCTTCAGTTTCGGCTGGTACCTGGGTAGTTTCTGACTCGGTTCCGGATGAGGACTCTGACTGTCCTTCAGCATTGGTTTCTGATTCTTTTTTTTGGGTATCAGTTGTTGTAGCCGGCGTCGTGGCAGGTGTCGTTGTCTGAAGCGCTCCGCCAATAGAATAAACGTTATTTCCGGCGCCTACTTTTGAGCCTTCCCGGGCATAATAATTAATATTGCCGGATTGTTCGGCTGTTACTATTTTTTCGGACTTTAATGCCAAAGCACTGAATCGGTAGTTTCCGGACAGCGGGCCGGCTGTGACTTCATAGGCTGTTACATGAGTACTTGTCAGATATATCACTATGCAGATTATCATATATACAAAAACGATTCCAAACATCAGAGTACCGATATTAAAAAGTGGAAAACGCTTCATTTTCGTTATTTTTTTGTTTTTTTTCTTAATAGGCAACATTGTAGCCTCCCTTCCCGAACATTTTACCACGTTCATTTCGATTGGACAACCTAGATTTTTGTATAAAATTTAGTAAATTGGAAAAAATAGAAAATAACCACTATAAGGAGGTAAAAAGCAAATGAATTCTAAATGGTTAGATTATACTTCATTGACACTTGTGGTCATTGGTGCGATCAATTGGGGATTAATCGGATTCTTCAAATTCGACCTCGTAGCCTTTTTATTCGGCAATATGAGCTGGATTTCAAGAATTGTTTATGCTCTGGTTGGGCTTGCGGGATTATATATGATTAGTATCTATGGCCGCATCGGCCAGATGGGCAGAGATTAATTGTTACATGCCGCAAAAAAGGCTGGGTATCCACAAAAGGACCCAGCCTTATATTCGTTCTATGTATTACAGGGATATGATTACCTTTGATTTTGCAATTTCCGGCAGTTCATCAGCATCCACAGATACACTCAACACAAACGTGATGTTGTACTTCTCACCGACAGATTCCAGTTTTTGAAGAGTCGCTGTAATATCATCATTTTCCAATTTTGCTATCTTTAAGAAACTATCTAAATACATTTGTTCCAAATCGTTATCCTGAGAAATTATCCCATAAATAAATCCTACGAACTCATCACAATTAGTGATTGAAAAATCCGATGTATCAATTAAACGAACCTTATTGTTTAATTCATACATATGCTTAGCGCTTTTGTCTAAGTAGACAATATTACCATGTACGGACTTAATTTCGGCATTCACCTTGTCAAGTAATAGCTTTGTTTTGCCTTTTCCTTTTTTGCCTGCGATTATCTGTATCATTGTAATCTCCTCCTTCAGTTTCTTCATGCACGATTTTATATGTACAATTATACTGCATAAGTTTTGAAATTACAACCTCTATTTGTTAATTTTAGACAATAAATCATTCATTTCAATATATAGCTGATCTTTGGTCTCAGCACCCATGATAATTGAAATAAATGGGTTTCCATACGGGTCTTTACTCATCAGTGCCAGACATGCTCCTGCTTCATCCGTAGTACCTGTTTTTCCACCAAATACAGTAACTCCTTCCGGCGCCTGTGCCAGCTTCATAAAGTAATGGTTGGTAGCATCCCACACACGTTCCACTTCGGTGTCGTCAGCCAGTTTAAACTTGGCAACGTAACTTTTCTGATTGATAATATCACAAAAATCATCGTATTTGAGTGCTTCCTGGAACATCAGGTATACATCATAAATGGTAGTATAATGTTCTTCGTCCTGCAATCCGTGAGGATTTGTAAAGTGTGTGTTTGTAGCGCCGATATCATAAGCTTCCTGATTCATCATCTGCACAAACTCTTCCACACTGCCCCCTACGTGTTCTGCGATTGCTACGCTGGCATCGTTTCCTGATGCAATTAAAAGGCCGTAAAGCAGTTGTCTTAAGGTGTATTTATCTCCTAACTGCAGATAACAGACAGAAGATTCCGGATCGATGTCAAGAGCACTTTCATCAACAGTAATTACATCATCCAGATTCCCGTATTTCAACGCTACAAGGGCTGTCATGATTTTGGTCAGACTGGCCGGATAGAGACGTTCATGAACATCTTTGGAATATAATACTTCATGTTTGGTCAGATCAAACAATCCTGCACCTTTAGAGGTTAAATTCAGACCATCCATTGGAACATCTGCACCTGCTACACAGAGATCCTGGGTAAATGGTACAGCGTAGTTTGTCGTCTGAGCCTCATCTCTCTGCAAGCCAAGGGTTACCTGATTGCGGTCAAAAGGCATCACCAGTTCAGCATCCTTCTGGCCCTTTATTAAAAAGAAATATGCTAAAAAGCCAAGTATTACAAGTAAAACAACCAGTAAAACACAAAATGTGATTACGGTTTTCATAGTTTGCCTGTTCTGCTGCTGATGCCGTAATTCTCTTGGAGTTAATCGTTTATTACTTGTACATTTCACGCCACTCTAAATCTCCTCTGTCTAATGATTTAATCAATAGTTCCGCAGTTGCAAGATTGGTTGCAAGAGGTATGTTATGGGTATCACATAAGCGGAAAATATTTTTCACATCCGGCTCATGTTTTTTAGGTGACAGCGGATCTCTTAAAAAGATTACTAAGTCAATCTGATTATTTTCGATCTGTGCTCCCATCTGCTGCTCTCCACCCAGATGACCGGCAAGGTATTTGTGGATATTTAAAGATGTTACTTCTTCAATAAGCCTTCCGGTAGTTCCTGTTGCGTATAAATCATTTTTTAATAAAATCCCCCGATAGGCGATACAAAAATTCTGCATAAGTTTTTTCTTGGAATCATGTGCAATTAAGCCAATATTCATTCTCTCTTTACCTCCGTTAATATTTTCGAACCTGAAGTCCTATATTCAGAACAATTCCGATACCTATAAAAAGCGTAACCAGCGATGTCAGACCTGCACTTACAAATGGCAGCGGCAGACCGGTATTTGGCAATATCCTCGTTGTAACACAGATATTGATGAATGTCTGCAGGAATATCAGTGCTCCCATACCACAGCATACCAATGTTCCGGCTAAATCTCTTGCTTTTTTCCCAATACGGATACATTCTACCGCAATCAAAAGTTCCAGAATGATAATGATACAACATCCCAGAAATCCTAATTCCTCACCTGCAACGGCAAAGATAAAGTCTGTCTGGGGCTCTGCGATAAAGTTACCGTTTTTCACGGATGAAACAAGATTGGTATCCAGACCTTTGCCATACAGCTGGCCGGAGCCAATAGCAATGACAGAATTCATCTGCTGATATGCCAGCTCGGGATACTCTTCCGGTTTTAACCATGCCAGAATACGGCCTGCCTGGTAACCTTGCAGCAGCGTCTGGTTTGGCTGTAATATAATGCTGAAAAATAACACCGCTGCCGGAACAGCTACTACTATAATACCACCAATGATTTTATAACTCAACCCCGCAACGAACATCATTGTAGAAAAAATTAAAACAACCAGAATACTCGTTGAAAGATTAGGCTGGCGGTATATCAGATACCATGGAATGGCAAGCAGTACCAATGCCGGTAATATAATCTTAGGGCTATTCAGTTTTTCTTCATATTTAGAAAGAAATTTGGCGAAAAATACGATTAATATAATTTTTACAATATCGGAAGGCTGGAATTGAAGACCTCCGATTACGATCCAACGCTGTGCTCCGTTTACCTCCCTGCCCAATACAGGAAGCAATGCCATTAATATAACACCACCCAGATAGGCGATCCAGTAAAAATTCATAATCCAGGTATAGTCAATCAAGGAAATGATGACCATACAGACAAGTCCAAGAATCAGACCGATGATCTGCTTGGACATTAAATCCTCCTGTGCGCTTCCAACAACCATTACGCCCAGTATGGACAGTGCCGTAACCCATATAACTAATCTAAATTTATAATCCTTTAATTTGTATTGTTTTAACATTCCCTGCACCCTGTTCTATCTCATTTATCACGTCAATATGTATATCCATGCTTTCTTCATCAATGTCCATGTACTTTTGTATTACCTTGATCAGGTCTTTTTTCATAAGTGCCATATTTTCAGCAGAGCAATCCAGGCGCTCACTGGTGAGCAAAAGCTTTAACCGGTCTCTGGCTACATCTTTAGAACATGTTTTTCGAAATCCATGGAAATTTATCATGCCGGCTCCTCTCAATTTTTCTTGAAAATGTTGGAAAATCTTGAAAAGAACGTGGTTGTCTTAGTTAGATCCGTCATAGGAACAGTTTCCCCAGTAATACGACGGCTGATACTTAAAAATTCCTGTCCGGCACGGGTATCGTTTCCAGCCAGCGGTTCACCCTGATTGGTGGCAATAACTATGCTTTCTTCGTCTAAAATGGCTCCGATCAGATTCACGGCAAGGATATCGATTACATCTTCTACCGACATCATATCTCCTCTTTTAATCATGTCCATTCTCAGACGGTTTATTAATAAATCAATGTCTCGGATATCAGCGGCTTCTAAAAGCCCGATAATGCGGTCAGCATCCCGAATGGCGGATACTTCCGGTGTAGTTACTACAACGGCTCTGTCAGCGCCTGCAATGGCATTACGAAAGCCCTGTTCGATTCCGGCGGGACAATCCAGCAGGATATAATCAAAATGTTCTTTTAAATCTTCTGTGAGTTTTACCATTTGTTCCGGAGTGACTGCGGATTTATCCCGGGTCTGTGCTGATGGCAGCAAATACAGATTGGGATACCGTTTATCTTTGATCAGTGCCTGTTTTAAACGGCAGTTTCCTTCTATAACATCCACAAGATTGTAGACAATCCGGTTCTCCAGTCCCATGACAACATCCAGATTACGAAGCCCGATATCTGTGTCAACCAAAACGACTTTTTTATTTAATTTCGCCAAACCGGTACCGATATTGGCTGTAGCGGTTGTTTTACCAACGCCGCCCTTTCCGGACGTTATTACAATTACTTCACTCATGCTCTATCCTCCAAAATAACACTTATTTATTTTCGTTATCTGGTGTGTTTTCATTCTTTAATGCCCCATCAGCCTGACGGGGATTAGATTTCAATTGGTTGTTAAAGGGAGATGTCATTTAACGCATCCTGAGATATGTTTTTAACAAAGATATGATCATCTTTTATGTAAGCAATCTTGGGATCAATGGCATATTCCCCGGTATCTGCCTTTTTTGTGATTGCGCTTCGCGCTATTTTATCGGCAATGCGAATCTGGTTAGGTTTCATTACCAGTGCGGCAACAAAGCATTCCCGGTTGCCGCTGGCACCTGCATATACATTTCCACGGCAGGAACCAAGTACTACTATATTGCCTTTGGAAGTCACGATCCCCCCTGGATTTACATCCCCGAGAATAATAATGCTGGTTTCAACCTCTAATACCTGCCCTGCACGCAGTGTACCTTTATAGAACTGTCCGTCACGCCTGTCCAACTCTTCCATAGCAGCAGTGACGGCATTTTTATAGTACTCTTCATCGTCTTTTCTTTCGTCTACCACACATAGGATATGGATTCTTGAATTATTTACAATGGCAGAAACCATGTCTTTCTCCTGCTGTTTCGTAAGTACTCTCCCCCGAAAGGTAATCGCCATTTTAGCATCCTGGAAAAAATTTGTAGATTCCAGGAATTTATCTGCGACTGCCTGAAGCAATTCATCAAAGGGAAGTTTATCATCCAGTATTACAATAAGTCCATACTTATTGCTTTTAATAATGACGGAACTTTGATTCATAGTGATACCCATCGCATGTTGCAGGCCTGCCTGCAATGCTGCCACAAATAAAATAGGTTGAAAGAAGCACAGCGTGGCGTCCTTTCATTTCTCAATTTTCTTTCAACCCTGACATCGTTCAGTACCGCAGTAATTTGGGGTACCGCCTGTATCAGACAGTGTAAAGGGATTCCTTTACACGCTGCCTGACAGATGGATGTTAGTCGAATCTCTGAGTGTTTGCGTCTACCTGAATAGCATGTCCAGGTATAATTTCATCTGCTTCCTTGTTTTTAAATATATAGTTCACCATATCCCCTGCAACAGAAGCTGCATTGGTAGAGGTATAACCATTAGTAATTCGAACGGCGATGGCGATTTCCGGGTTATCGTAAGGTGCATACCCAACGAAAAGAGCATGACTGGGTACGCCTGTTTCCTGTGCCGTACCGGTTTTACCTGCCATATCTGTTTTGATATTTTTTAGAATATTATTTGATTTTACCATTTCATTCATACCTGTATGAATAGCAGTCCAGAGTTCAGGATCCAATTCAACATTATTATGAACTTTTGGTTTTTTCTCTTCCAGTACACGGTTATCGGAATCCGAAATTTTATCAAGCAGTGTCAGGTCGTAACAGGTTCCTCCATTTGCTATCGTTGCTACATATCTGGAGAGCTGTGAGGTTGTGAATGCATTGGTACCCTGTCCCATTGCGGATGGTGCCATACCATTGTCGGAAATATGAGGATCTGTTTCACCGATTTCAATTCCGGTAGGAGCATCGAAACCGAACATCTCAGCATATTTAGCAAGCTTTTCGATACCTACTTCATCTACGGCTTTGCCATCTTCTGCACCTACGTCACCTAACGTATAACCAATCGTGTTGAAATAGAAGTTACAGGAGTCACGTAGTGCAGTAACTAACGACTCGGCACCGTGTCCGAATTTGTTCCAGCAATTGATTGGCGGATCAACTAAGTCAAAAGTACCGGTACAATTAATTGTATCATAAATTCCAATAACACCTTCGGTAACACCTGCGGCAGCCGTCACCATCTTATAGGTAGAACCGGGAGCCGTAATTTCCTGAGTTGCCTTATTATAAAACGGGCTGGACAAGTCAGTAGCCAATTTTGCATAATACTCGGAATCCATATCATTTGCCAGCCTGTTATTATCATAACTCGGATAAGTCACACAGGCAAGTACTTCTCCAGTATTCGGGTCATTTATTACCAAAGATCCGGAACATGGATCAAGCGCTAACTGCGCAGGGGTAAGTTCCAGGCTGTAAATTTTGGCATGTACAAAGTCAAATGCAGTCAGACTGCCGGAGGCAAGGGAATTATAATCTTCCTCGTTCATTTTAATAACACCCTGGTCAAAGAGCATCAGACATACATCAGTAGCACTTAACGTATCGGATTCTATCATATATCGATAGATTTTTTTACTGAAATGCGTGTCCGTAGATAAATATTTCGCAATATAGTCGGAAAGCGCGCTGTATACTTCTTTGGAATCCAGATATTCCGTATCTACCGGTATTTTGGAGATGTCAACCCAGTTTTTTGAAATTGCATAAGTTAAATACTCCTGAAGGCTGATACTCCCGTCATTCGTCCATGCCAGATATGTTTCATCAGATTTATCAATAGCATCTTTCTGCAGAATACCGGTTCCTTCCATCAGCATATTATTAACCACATAGGTCATATAGGCCTGCATATCTTTACCCAAGTCTTTATAAGCCGCCGGTGAATCCGAGGTCAGTTCCGATTTGATAGCAGCAAAAACATTGGACTGTTCACTTAAAAACTGTTGGTATACCCGCTTTTCCGTTGTACTGGCATCTGCTGATGAAATATGGTTTACATCCAGAACGTTGTTTTCAAAAAGTGCGTAATATACGTCGTATACCGGAATTTTGATATCATCTGTGGTAGCATAATCTTCTATATTCACTTCTTTCGTATCGATAAGCATGGTGTAAACAATACCGGCTATATACTGTTCCAGAATCCGGTATGCAGCTATCTGGTAATCGGTATCAAGTGTCAGCTGAATGTTATTTCCGGCCTGGGGTTCCACACGGTTATCTTTTTTAAGAATTTTTCCAAGGTTGTTTACATATACTCTTTCAGAACCTTTTAATCCCTGAAGCTGGTTTTCATAAACCTGTTCCAGACCGATTTTACCTACAATGTCGTTTTGGTTATACACTTCACTGTCTTTGTTCAGCTCATTTAATTCTTCGGAAGAGATCTGACCGGTATAGCCGATAATCGGCGCAAAATAGATGCTGTTATCATAGACCCGGATTGTGTCATCCACTACATCCACACCTGGATATTTATCTTTGCTTTCCATAATTGTGGACATGGATTTATCACTGATATTGGTAGCCAGAGTTGCCGCTAAATATTTTTGGAAACTGTTTGCGGCTATTTTGCTTCGCATTATTACAATACTGAGAGTTTCTTCTTTTGTCAACGTTTCCGGAAGACCATATTTAGCCAGTTCTTCTTTTGTATTTTCTTTGGAAAGTACACCGTACCCTTTCTCTGCGCAAAGGTCATCCATCATCTGGGAGGCGGATGCATTGGTCTGCGCCTCGGTCAGGTTTTCAATATAAGCCTGTCCATAGATATCTGCTTTAAATCGCAGCAAGTTTGTTCCGCTGTAGACAAATTGATACTCTCCGGCACTGTTCAGGGTAATTCCAAAATTATCGGTTACTTTATCTCCATTTTTTTCGAGAATCTTCAGTATGCCATACATGCTGCCATTCAGGGCAAGATTTTTTTCATGCATGGTAAGGTTATCGTAAGCTCCGGTATCTTCAAATGAAACAGAATGGGCAAGCTTATTATAAGCCAGTAACTTTCCGTTTCGGTCCGTGATGATTCCCCGGGTACTTTTTAGAGTTCTCTCTTTTTCAATCTGCATGGTAAAGTCGTTCAGGTAACTCTCACCTTCTACAATCTGCAGTGTGAATAAGCGGTATACCAGTATAAATGCAAGTATCAGGAATACGACTACAAGTATTACCATACGCGACTTTGCTGCTTTTGAAATGGTATCTTTTACATACTTAAACAAAACTATTTACACTCCTCTGTTCTGACTTCTCCAGTTTACGGTTGATAAATAATAGTATACGGTAGCACAGAAATGTCAATACAATGGTATAGATGACCTCCGGCATGATAATCCGCCTCAGATAGAAGAAGAAGTCAACCCTTCCACGAAGCAGGAACTGGAATCCATAAACAATGATTCCATATACCAGGTCACTGGCAGCGGTTAAAACAACCGGCATTTTAATATCGTCATCATAAAATATGTGGTAGCAGAATCCGTTTAAATAACCAATATACATATAGATGATGGCATGGAATCCCATGGTATCACCAAAGAGAAGATCTGCCATGAGTCCACAGACAAAGCCAATCCACAGTCCGGAACGTTTACCTCTCATCAGCCCAAAGGATACGGTCACAATGATCAGTAAATTTGGTGTAATAGAAGCGATAGAAAGTGCCGGCAGCAATGTGCATTGTAGAATAACACATATTAACAGCACAAAAAAAAGTATCACCTTGCTTTTCATATCTTATCTCCTATCTGTATGTTACTCAACGGACTTAGGTGCTTCCGTTGACTGTGATTCCGTCTCAGATGATGTTTCACTTTCGGTATCACCGGTTTCGTCCAGACCTTTGGCTTCCGTCTGCTTTGGTTCCGTCTCTTTAGTTTCGATCTGCTGTTTTAAAGATTTGATTACCAGTACTTCCTGGATATCTCTAAAATCAACAGCCGGAGAAATATATCCGGATTTTGTCAGGTGGTTAGAATCGTCATTTATCTCGCTGATGTAACCAATCAATATGCCAGGCAAAAATTTACTGCTGACATTGGAAGTAACTACTTTATCTCCAACACTTACTTTATTGTCAGTATCCGTTAATTTAATCAGGTTTACCTTATCTTCATCGATTAACCTGAGATCACCGGCAATAATACATTGTTCATTCGTTGGGGAAACCATAGCGCCTACATTGCTGTAATCGTCTATAATGGAACGGACTGTAGACCAGTTCGGCCCGACTTCAGTAATGATTCCGGCAAGGCCTCCGCCTGCCAGGACATTCATATCTACTGCAAATCCGTCATTGCTGCCCTTGTCGATAGTAAACATATGGAACCAGTTTCCGCTTTGTTTTGCGATTACTCTGGCGCCGACTTTTTCGTAGTCTTCATACTGATGATCCAGTTCGTAGAGATCTCTAAGACGGTTTAATTCTTCCTGATCCTGAATAAGACGGGTATTTTCAATCGTCAGATCATCCACTTTTTTCTGCAGGGATTTATTTTCAGTAACCAGATCTGCAGAATTCTGGAAATAATCCCCTTTTCCAGCGATCCAGGTTCCAACCTGGTTAATACCGCTTTGCAGGGGGGTAATTACAAATTCGCCAACCTGCTTCAGCGGTCCGCTGCTCATATCTACTGTGAAAGACAGTACAATCATAACACCGCATACAGCTGAAATGATCAGTAAAATTGCTTTGCTTTTTATCGAATTCTTTTTCTTCATAACGATTCCTCTTTATATGGTATTTCCTGTTAGATCTTTTAATGAATAAGTACACGTTTCTAATTCTTTATGATTCATGATAGCAAGAAGTCCGCGAAGTGTACTGGTAACAGGTTCTCTGACAAGATATACGGGAACTTCCAGTTCTCTTCTCATATATTCCGCCAGGTTCGGTATCCCGGAGACACCGCCGCTTAGATAAATGCCGTTTTTCCGGATATCTGCCAGAAACTGCGGTGGTATGCGGTTCAGTGTACTTTTTATGTTCTGGATAATGCTGTCGATGGTTTCCATGATACAGACACTTACAGAAAGAGACGGTATCACAGCGCTTTTAGGCAATCCGGACACCGTACTGATACCATATACTTCAAGGGAAGCAGCCGGCCCATCAATGATGTAAGCCAGGGCATTTTTCAGTTTATCTGCCGTCCGCATACCAATGTTCAGCTGAAACATACGCCGTACCATGGTACAGATATCTTCATCTAACTTCCGGCCTCCATACTGGAGCATTTTACTGAGCAGTATCTGCCCGCCGGTTAATACGGAGATATCAGTGGTACCGGCTCCGATATTTACTACCATGTTTCCAATTGGTACATCGATGGGAAGTCCAATGCCTATGGCATCAGCGACTCCTTTATCAACCAGACAGATTTTTTTCGCTTTAATATTACCGCTTAACACATTGTAATATGCCCGCTTTTCCACTGCGGAAATGTCACTTGGAACGGCAATATAAATCGTTGGATGAACTGGTAAAAGGGAAGAACACCGCCGCAGAAGTCCCACGAGAAGCAGTTCCATATTTTTGGCATCAGCAATTGCACCATGCATCATAGGACAGGCGGCCTGTACATTCACAGGCGTCTTTTCATACATTTCGTATGCTTCGTCTCCGATGCCGATAACCTGGAGCTCGTCCCGGATTGCAATCATATTTTTTTCTGCAATCATTATTTTATTATTTTTATCACATATTTTTATCGTGTCTGTGCCAAGGTCAATTCCTAATAACATGGCTTCTTCTCTCCCTCATAGTTACAAAAGTCCTCGTTCTTTGAAGCTTAAATACTTTTTATCACCAATAATAATATGATCCAGCAGTTCAATGCCAATCATAAGACCTGCATCCCGGATCCGCTTGGTTAAAAGGATATCCTCTCTGCTTGGAGAGGGATCACCGCTTGGGTGATTATGCACAAGGATAATAAATACCGCATGATGATGTAGCGCTTCCAGATAAATTTCCCGGGGCGTAATCAGTGCTCCGTTTACCGTACCCTTTGAAATTATATGGTCACACAGGAGCCTGCTTTTGGTATTCAGCATTAATAAAAGCATCTGTTCCTGGGTACAGTGACGGAAATCTTCCATATAATAGTCTGCAATTGTTTCCGGTTTTGTAAAACATAGGCTGCCCTTTGCAGAAGATTTTGCAATTCTTCTGGACAATTCCACAATGCACTTGATCTGTATGGCTTTTACTTTTCCGATTCCCTTCATTTTCATAAGGTCGGAAATACTTAAGTGATGGAGACCCAAAAGGTTATGTTCTACTTTTGAACATTGCAAAACCTCCTGTGCCAGTTCCAGTGCCTGAATCCCCTGGGATCCGGTCCTTAAGATAACAGCCAGAAGTTCAGCGTCTGACAGCACCTGTGCTCCCATCGCAAGGCATTTTTCATAAGGCCTGTCATCTGTAGGTAATTCTTTCATTGTAATTGCTTCATTCATAGTATTCCCTTTCAAGCTCTCCCGGCAGGAAGCCTTGAATCAGGATTTATCCTGTCAAAACAAGACTATAAATAATCATCATTTTATCATAGATTTATGACAAAGTACACACTTATTAATCTTAAAATTTTGTGATGTCTTAAAAAGAATGGAATTTTTTGATAATAGCTTCCGCTACTTTTAAGCCGTCCATTGCCGCACTGGTGATCCCTCCTGCATAGCCGGCACCCTCCCCGCAGGGATACAAACCGCCTATGGTACTTTCAAAGAAATCATCTCTTGTAATACGCAAAGGAGATGACGTCCTGCTCTCGATTCCGGAAAGAATGGCATCTTTTCTTGCAAAACCCCGGATCATATGGTCAAAGCCCAGAATACCCTGTTCGATTGAGTCGCCCAGGAATTTTGGCAGACATTCTCTTAAATTCCCAAAGTCATATGCACCTTTTATTGCGGGAGCAAAATCTCCAAGCCCGCTGCTGCTGCGATGTTTTACAAAATCCTCAAACAGCTGTACCGGAACTTTGCCATTACACAGCTGATAAGCTTTCTGTTCCAGACTCTGCTGAAATCTGGCACCGCTCAATGGATCTGTCGCACCGTAATCTTCCGGTGTGATCGTTACGACGATGGCGCTGTTGGCATTCTTACCGTCTCGTTTCTGATAACTCATACCGTTTACTGCAGTCATGTTGTTTTCAGAAGAGGCATTTACCACATAGCCACCCGGGCACATACAGAAGGAATATACACCTCTGCCGTTATCCAGTTTTTTCGTAAGCTTATAATCAGCCGCAGGCAGCGTTTTCAGTTCGGTTCTTGCATATTGGGATTCGTTTATCATACTCTGTGGATGTTCGATACGAAGCCCTACAGCAAAAGATTTTGGCGACATAGCAAGCGGTTTCCTTGAAAGCATGGTAAAAGTATCTCTGGCGCTGTGACCGGTTGCCAGAACCACAATTTCCGTTTTTAAGATTTCACTGTCATTGATACAGATACTTTCAAGTTTCCCGTCCCGGATCTGAAGATCTGTCATCTGGCTTTTAAATCGTACTTCTCCGCCCAGACGCTGTATTTCTGTTCGCATATTTTTTACTACGCTGCGAAGGACATCCGTACCGATATGGGGCTTATTCAGGTATAAAATAGAACTGTCCGCACCGGCGTCCACAAATGTTTCCAGTACATAACGGCCGCGGCCTTTGGGATCTTTTACCATGGTGTTTAGTTTTCCATCAGAAAAAGTTCCTGCTCCGCCCTCTCCGAACTGGACATTGGAGGATAGATTCAGGGGATTTCCTTTCCAGAAGCGTTCCACTGTCTCCTGGCGTGCATCTACGTCTTCGCCCCGTTCCAGTATCAATGGACGGTAACCGCATTTTGCGAGAAGCAGGCCGCAGAACAATCCGGCAGGTCCCATTCCTACAATAACCGGACGGTTTTTTAATGCTTCTTCTCCACAAGGCGGTATTTGATAAGAAACCGGCGTGGATTTTACGATTTGGCTGTTTTTGCATTTTTTTAATATCAAATGCTCTTTTTCAACCTCCGCATCGATGGTATAGCTGTATTTGATATCCGGCTTTTTGCGTGCATCTATGGAACGTTTTATAATATGGAAACTTTTTAGTTCTGTTTCCTTTATTTTCAGCTCTTTGCAGATTGCCCTTGTCAAGTCTTCACTGGAATGTTCCGGCTGTAATTTTATCTGGGGAATCCTAATCATTCATATCCTCCTCTTTTTTATCTCATTTTATTCTGTCTATTTTATATGGCACTGTGAAATCCGGCTGCATAACCGCTGGACCATGCCCATTGCAGATTATAGCCGCCGCAGGCTCCGTCAACATCCAGAATTTCTCCCGTAAGGAAAAGCCCTGGGGCGATTCTGGATTCCAGGGTTATATTTTGTACTTCCTTTGTAGGAACACCGCCGGAACACACCTGAGCCTGGGAAAAATCACGGAAACCGCTGATTTGCACCAAACTGTTTTTAATACAGTCAGTAAGTTCTTTTATTTCTTTGGGAGATACGGAAGATGCCGGCTTCGTATTTTTGATTTTGGCTTTTTTCAGTATTACCGTAATTATTTTCTTATTTAAAAGACCAGTCAGAATCTCTTCTGCCGACCGTTTGGGATAATGAAGGCATCGGTTCTGCATTATTTTTACCAGATCTTCTGTTTGAATATCAGGCATCAGATCCACACTTACCATGACATGTTTATTGTGCTGTAAAGCCCGGACTGCATAACGGCTAAGCTGGAATACCACAATTCCTGAAATGCCGTAATCTGTCCACTGTAATTCACCTGTCTCAGTCAAAATGCAGTTCTGATCTGCATAAAGTGTCAGCCGGGCATGACTGCGTACCCCGGCAAGGCTTTTAAACCAGTCTCCTTTTGCTTTTAATGGCACAAGTGCAGGAAGAGGTTGAATAATCCGGTGTCCCACGCTCTCAGCCAGTTCATAGCCGCTGCCATCTGATCCGGTAACGGGGGCAGCCTTTGACCCGGTGCTTAAGATCACAGCATCTGCCGTATATGTCCAGCTGGCTGTTTGGATCTGCCATTTTCCCTGTGCATGATAAAGCTGTTTTACTTTTTCCATACATTTCAGCTTTATGGAAAGCCTTTTTACTTCCATTAAAAGCAGGTCTAAAACAGCCGATGCCTGTTCCACGTAAGGATAAATATAGCCGCTGCGGTCTTTGAGCAGCAGTCCCAGGTCTTCAAAAAACGCCAGTGTATCCGATACGCCAAATTGCTCCAGAATCTGTTTTACAAATTCCGGGTCACTGGATCGGAAGACATTTGGATCGGACATGGCAGTATTGGTGATATTGCATTTACCGTTGCCGGTTGTAAGAAGCTTTTTACCTGGCTTTTCCATGCCTTCCAATATGGTGACGGCGGCCCCGTTTCTGGCGGCTGTAATTGCAGCGAGCAGACCGGAAGCACCTGCTCCGATGACGAAAACATTTTTCATAATACACTCCTTATCTTCCGGTTAAGGAAGCTGTACTAAGTCCTTTTCTATCAGCCGCTGCAGAGATTTTAAAATTCCCAGCTTCGCATGCTGCCAGGTAAGCCCTCCCTGAAAATAAACAGCGTAAGGCGGTTTAATAGGACCATCTGCGCTCAACTCAATGGAGGAACCCTGAATGAACGCACCGGCAGCCATGATGACATCGCTGTCATATCCCGGCATTGCCCAGGGTTCTGGTGTAACATAACTGTCCACCGGTGCGGCAGCCTGAATGCCTTCGCAAAAAGCAATGACGCCTTCAGGGAAACCAAATTCTACTGCCTGTATGATATCGTGCCGGCTTTCCTGCCCGTTTGGAACTACTTTAAATCCCAGTTTCTCATAGATATTTGCAGCAAAAACAGCGCCTTTCAGTGCTCCGCCCACTACGGTCGGGGCAAGGAAAAGACCCTGGTAAAAGGACTGCATGATGCCCAATGTCGCGCCGACTTCTCTTCCCAGTCCCGGAGAGGTCAGACGGTAAGAAGCGTTTTCGATGCATTTCTCGGTACCTGCAATATATCCGCCGATGGGAGCCAGTCCCCCGCCCGGATTTTTAATCAGGGAGCCGACTACCATATCTGCGCCTACATCAGAAGGCTCTATGCATTCTACAAATTCACCATAACAGTTATCTACCATACAGATGATATCCGGATTTATGGATTTCACAAATGCAATTGCCTCGCCAATGGCTGTAACAGACAGTGTTGGACGGGTCTGATAGCCTTTGGAACGCTGGATCTCAATCATTTTTGTCTTTGGACTTAGTGTTTCCCTTATTTTTTCATAGTCAAAACTTCCGTCTGCTAAAAGGTCTACCTGTTTATAGGATACCCCATATTCTGCAAGGGAACCGTTGGAAGGACGGATACCTATGACTTCTTCTAATGTGTCATAAGGTTTTCCGGAAATAGAAATAAGTTCATCACCTGGTCTTAAATTTCCGGAAAGTGCTACTGCCAGAGCATGTGTGCCACAGGTTATCTGCGGGCGAACAAGGGCAGCTTCCGTATGAAAAACACTGGCATAAACAGCTTCCAGCGTTTCTCTACCGGCATCGTTGTATCCATAACCGGTACTGGAGGTGAAATGTTCTGCACATACACGGTTTTGCTGCAATGCGCGGATGACTTTTAACTGATTGAATTCTACGGTTTCATCTATTTTTTCAAAACGGTCTTTGAGTCCGCTTTCGATCTCTTTTCCATATGCAAACACTTTTTTATTAATCCCAAGTGTCTCATACATCTCGTCTATTTTGTAATTATTCATAATATCCTTTCAAAAGCATATGTCAGAGCCTATAGCGTGTCAGAAAGCAATTTTCAGACACGCTATAGAACGTGTTACATTATTTTTTTGTCTTTCAAAATGCTCAGCATAGCTTGGAGTATCTCCGTATTATTATAAGCAAAATGGTCTTTATCCATCCAGATAACATCTTTTTCCCTCTTAAACCAGGTAATCTGGCGCTTAGCAAAATGCCGGGTATCCCGTTTTAAGATATAAACGGCTTCTTCCAGGGTGCAGTTTCCTTCCAGATAATCCAGGATTTCTTTATAGCCAAGTCCCTGCATGGACACCATTTCTTTGGTATAACCTTTTTCTTTTAACTGCGCAACTTCCTTTAAAAGTCCTTCTTCCAGCATACGGTCTATTCTGATATTGATTCGATCATACAGGTTTGACCGCAAATCATTTAAAACAAAATATGCAAAATTATAAGGGGATTCTTTCTGGCGCTCCTGCTCATTGTGTTCGGAGATGGGCTGACCGGTGTCGTGGTAAAATTCCAGTGCCCGAATTACCCGCTTCACATTGTTTGGATGAATTTCAAAAGCTGATTTGGGGTCTGCTATGCGCAGTTTTTCATGCAGATATTCACTTCCTTTTATGGATGCCAGTTCTTCCAGTTCCTGCCGGTAAGCAATGTTGCCTGTGGTTTCCGTAAAGTCAATATCATATAAAACAGCTTGTATATAGAAACCGGTGCCGCCTGTTAAAATCGGGATTTTTCCTTTGTTCCAGATTTTCTGCATATATTTTTTCGCATATTCCTGGAATTTCACTACATGGAATTCCTCGTCCGGATCAAATTCATCTATAAGATAGTGCGGTATCCCATCCATTTCCGGGGGCTTTATTTTTGCAGAGCCAATATCCATTCCACGGTATACCTGCATTGAATCAGCAGAGATAATTTCGCCGTTTACTGCTTTCGCCAGGGCGATGGATAGCTCGGTTTTTCCAACGGCTGTGGGACCGGTTAATATAATGAGTGGTTTTTTCATAGGAACCTTTCCCTTCTTCAAATTAAACAATACGCTTGAATTTCTTTTCCATTTCATACTTTGTCATAGAAATAATCGTAGGTCTTCCATGAGGACAGTTGTATGGATTCTCTAATGTGAGAAGTTCGGCAATCAGGTTTTCTGCTTCCATGGCAGTCATTTTATGGTTGCCTTTTACAGCGGCTTTACAGGACATGGACGCAATTTTTTCGTTAATTACTTCTGCTTTCATACGCCCGGTCTGTTCACCCAGACTGTCCAGCATCTCGATAAACAGATCCTGCTGGGTAATCCCGAATAAATTATCGGGTACAGCGCGAATGGAATATTCCTTGCCTCCAAATGGTTCGATTTCAAAACCGATTTGGGTGAAGTTATCCATGTAACGATTTAACAGATCTTCTTCCTGCATACTGAGTGTCAAAATAATGGGCGGGCTTAAATACTGGGAAGTATAAGTGCGGTCATTGAGATTCTTCATGGTTCTTTCATATAAAACTTTTTCATGTGCCGCATGCTGATCAATGATATAAAGCTTTTCCTGGAATTCAACCAGCCAGTAAGTACCGAATACCTGTCCGATAATCCGGTGCTCGGATACACTTTCCTTCGAAAGCAGTTTTCCTTCAAAGAGGTCCAGCTGCTGGGAAGATTTTATCAATGCCTGGTCCGCCTGATCTGCAGCAGCATCTGAATCTGCTGTTTTCTTCAGGTCTGATTCTACCAGCGATTCTGAAGTCTTCTTTAGGTCTGCGGCAACGTCTTTATGCAAAGCTTTATGCAAAGTTCCCGCTGCATCCGTTTGTACAGATGTATCAGCCTGAGCGTCCGGAAGCATATTCCGTTCTGAATGGCTGGCAGGTGTATTTGCCGACGCAGGGGTAACGAATGATGCAGAGGATACGGGCTTACGTGGCGGAACTGGTGCATTTTCTGCAAAAGATCGGGAAGTATCTGATTTCGGTGCAAAAGGTTTTGCCGGCGAGGCCTGATAATTGCTTTTCTCACGCATCTGTTCCAGTCTTTTCTTTTCAAAAGGCTCCGGAATGGATTGCAGAACTTTTGCTTCTATTATTTTTTCTGTTTTATCTTCTTTGACGGTAACTTCCGGGATCAGTTCTTTCTGAGTCAGCCCCTGCTTAACAGAGTCATAAACCAGCTGGTACATTTTTTCATTATCTGCAAATCGCAGCTCCATCTTTGTGGGATGTACATTGATATCCAGTAAGTCTCCATCCATGGTAAAATGAATGGCGGTAAAGGGATATTTATGCTGCATCATAAATGTTTTATAGGCATCTTCGATTGCCCGGGCTATAATGCTGCTCTTAATATAACGCCCGTTTATAAAATAATTTTCGTAATTGCGGTTTCCTCTGGAAATAATCGGTTTACCGATATAGCCTTTCAGAGATACCTGTTCATTGGCATTCTCCAGGGTGATGAGATGGTTTGCGATGTCACGCCCATAGACGTTGTAGATGATATCCTTCAGGTTATCATTCCCGGAGGTATGCATTTTCGTCTGGTTATTGCTAATGAATTTAAAGGAAACATTGGGATGGGATAATGCCAGACGCTCCATCAGGTCATTGATGTAACCTGCTTCTGTCATACTGGATTTTAAAAACTTTTTTCTGGCGGGAGTATTGAAGAAAATGTTGCGCACAAGGAAAGTCGTACCCTCAGGAGCACCGATTTCTTCTATGGATTTTTCGATCCCGCCTTCAATAATATAACGGGTACCGGTAAGACTGCCTGCGGTTTTCGTAATTAATTCCACCTGGCAGACGGCAGCAATGCTGGAAAGCGCTTCTCCGCGAAATCCAAGGGAAGTAACCCCCAGCAAGTCTTCTACCCGTTTGATTTTACTGGTAGCGTGGCGTAGAAACGCCAGGGGAACCTGACCTTGAACTATCCCTTCTCCGTTATCCGTAATGCGGATCAGAGAAGTACCGCCATCCCGGATTTCAACGGTTACTGCATTTGCGCCTGCATCAATGGCATTTTCCACTAACTCTTTTACCACGGAAGCAGGGCGTTCAATCACTTCTCCTGCCGCTATCTTATCGATTGTCTGCTGATCTAAAACTTCGATCGTCTTCATGCGTATACCTCCTGCATACCGCAGATTAGTCTGCGGTACTGCACTAATAGAAAGTTTGAAATGATTTTTGTTTTCAAACTTATACCTCCTGCATACCGCAGATTAGTCTGCGGTACTGCGCTAATAGAAAGTTTGAAATGATTTTTGTTTCACACTTGTATCACCACCGATTCTTTAACTTATTCTGAAGACGGTAAATTGTGTTAAGTGCATCAATTGGAGTCAGTGTACTGATATCCATCTCCTTTAGTTCCTGAAGAATATCCTGGTCGCTGACCGTATCAAAAAGAGACATCTGCTCTAAATCTACCTGATCATATTTCTTTGTTTTGACTTTTGTTTTGTTGCCGGTGTCAGCCTGGATTTCCCTTGCCTTTGCCGTAATATCCGCATCACTCAGTTCTTCTACCAGCTGTTTGGCACGTTCAATAACGCTTTCCGGCACCCCGGCTAATTTTGCAACCTGGATACCATAGCTCTTGTCTGCACCGCCTTTGACTATTTTACGAAGGAAGACAATATCATCTCCTTTTTCCTTTACGGCAATACAGTAGTTATTGACACTGCTTAATTTGCCTTCCAGTTCCGTAAGTTCATGGTAGTGGGTGGCAAAAAGGGTTTTGGCACCTAAAAGTCTTGGATTGCTAATGTGTTCTACCACTGCCCAGGCGATACTCAGACCGTCAAAGGTACTGGTACCCCGTCCGATTTCATCTAAGATCAGCAGGCTGTTGGAGGTGGCATTTCTCAGTATGTTGGCAACCTCAGTCATTTCCACCATAAAGGTACTTTGCCCGGATGCCAGATCGTCAGAAGCACCCACACGGGTAAAGATTCGGTCTACGATGCCGATTTTTGCGTTTGCCGCCGGTACAAAGCAGCCAATCTGTGCCATTAATACAATCAGGGCACTTTGGCGCATATAAGTGGATTTACCCGCCATATTAGGACCTGTGATAATGGAGATACGGTTACTGCCATTGTCCAGATATGTATCGTTGGAAATAAACATATCATTGGATATCATTTTTTCCACTACGGGATGGCGGCCTTCTTTTATATCAATGACCCCTTTTTCGTTGATTATAGGGCGTACAAAGTTATTGCGTTCCGCTATCAGGGAAAGAGAGGCAAATACATCAATTTTAGCCACGGCTTTTGCCGTCGTCTGAATTCGAACAACTTCTGCAGCTATCCGGTCCCGCACATCGTTGAAGAGGTCATATTCTAAAGCAAACAGCTTGTCTTCTGCTCCCAGAATAATATCTTCCAGCTCTTTTAATTCCGGTGTAATATATCGTTCTGCGTTTGCCAGAGTCTGTTTACGTGTATAATAATCAGGAACCATGTTTTTATTGGAGTTGGTAACTTCCAGATAGTAACCAAAAACTTTGTTAAACTTAATTTTTAAGTTTTTGATCCCGGTTTTATCCCTCTCTTTGGCTTCTAATTCAGCCAGCCATGTCTTTCCTTCGGTTTTTGCATGGCGCAGCTTATCGATCTCTTCATTACATCCTTCTTTGATAATTCCACCTTCTTTTATGGTAATTGGCGGTTCATCCATAATAGAGCTGTCGATGAGATCACACAGGTCTTTAAGCTCGTCCATCTGCTCAAAGATATCCATAAGCAGTTCCTTTTTAAAGTCACCCAGCAGGTATTTAATGTGGGGGAGCATGGAAAGGGAACTTTTAAAAGCAATTAAATCTCTGGGATTGGCTGATTTATAACTGATTTTACTGATCAGCCGTTCCAGGTCATATACCGGATTTAAGTATTCCCGAATTTCTTCCCTGGAAATCGCATTTTGATTTAATTCTTCAATGGCATCCAGACGGGAATTGATTTCAGATTTGTCAATGAGCGGCTGTTCAATGAAGCTTCTCAGCATCCTGGCGCCCATGGCGGTCTTGGTCTTATCCAGAACCCACAGAAGGGAGCCGCGTTTTTGTTTCTCACGCAGGGTTTCACACAGTTCCAGATTTCGTCTGGTGGAACTGTCGATAATCATATATTTTCCTGTTACATAGGGAGTAAGGCTGGTCAGATTGGCAAGGGATGTCTTCTGGGTTTCCGTCAGATACTGAAGGATTGCTCCAGCAGCAATGACGCCACAGTCGTAGTCAGCCAGTCCAAGTCCTTCCAGACTGTTTAGTTTGAAATGATCCATCAGGCACCGTTTACACAAATCATCGTCAAAGTACCAGGATTCCAGTGAATATACGGTGATGCCAAGCCTGTTTTTCAGATCATCGATATCCATACCGCTGACATAAAAGGAATGATTGCAAATAATTTCTTTTGGAGAAAATTTGGTGATCTCATCCATTAATTTCCGGGCAGAATCCAGTTCAGTTACAAAATAATCGCCGGTTGTAATGTCAGAAATGGATACGCCGTATTTGTCGGCCATATAGACGATACACATCAGATAATTATTCCGGGTCTCATCCAGAGCCTGGGTATTTAAATTGGTACCGGGCGTTACGATACGCAAAACTTCCCTTTTTACAATTCCTTTTGCCAGTTTCGGGTCTTCTACCTGTTCACAAATCGCCACCTTGTAGCCTTTTGCTACCAGCTTTGTTAAATAGCCTTCTACAGCATGATGAGGAACGCCGCACATTGGCGCCCGCTCCTCCTGTCCACAATTTTTCCCTGTTAATGTAATTTCCAGTTCTCTTGATGCAGTTATGGCATCATCAAAAAACATTTCGTAAAAGTCACCAAGGCGGTAAAATAAAATACAATCTTTATACTGTTCCTTGGTAGCCATATATTGTTTCATCATTGGTGTTAGTTGTTCCACGCTTTTTGTTCCTCTCTATATTACAATTTCGCCCATATAGTAAAAGCCTTTGCATTCCTGCAGGTGTACATTTACAATTTTGCCAAGCAGTTGCGGTGTACCCGGAAAATGTACCAGCAGGTTATTGCTTAAACGTCCTGTCATGTAATTGTTATTGTGGTCGTTTACCTCTTCTACCAGCACTGGAAGAACGGCGCCGGTATATCTGGCTGACATCTCTCTGGAAATTTCCTGCACTTCTTTTAAAAGCCGGTCAAAGCGGTTTTTCACCTGATCTTCCGGCACCTGATCGTCTTTGGCTGCTGCGGGAGTTCCGGTACGTTTGGAATAAATAAAGGTAAACGCACTGTCAAAGCGGACTTCTCTCACTACTTCCAGCGTTTCCAGAAAGTCTTCTTCCGTCTCACCCGGAAAACCTACTATAATATCTGTGGTCAGGGAAATATCAGGTACAGCCGAGCGAAGCCTGTCCACAAGATCCAGATACTGCTCTTTCGAATAATGACGGTTCATTTCTTTTAAAATTCTGGAACTGCCGGACTGCAGGGGAAGATGCATGTGTCTGCAAATCTTTGACGAGTTCTTCATAGTTTCAATCAGTTCCTCTGACAGATCCTTTGGATGGGAGGTCATAAACCGAATTCGTTCAAGTCCTTCAATCTTTTCGATTTCTTTCAAAAGTCCGGCAAAGCTCATAGGCGTTTCCAGGTTCTTTCCATAGGAATTTACGTTCTGTCCTAAAAGCATGACTTCCACCACGCCATCTGCCACTAAACGTTCAATTTCCCGGACGATATCCTTAGGATTCCGGCTTCGCTCTCTTCCACGCACATAAGGTACGATACAGTAACTACAGAAATTGTTACACCCAAACATGATATTAATGCCTGATTTGAACGGATATTTCCGTTCGCTTGGAAGATCTTCCACGATTTTGTCTGTGTCTTTCCAGATATCAATCACCATACGGCCGGAATCGTAACGTGTGGCAATTAATTCAGCAAACTTATAGATATTATGAGTACCGAAAATCAGGTCTACAAAACGGTAACTTTGTTTTAATTTTTCAACAACTTTTGGTTCCTGCATCATGCAGCCGCATAAAGCAATCAGCATGTGGGGATTTTTCTTCTTGATGCTGTTTAAAGCACCCAGTCTGCCGTATACTCGCTGATTTGCATTTTCCCTTACGGTGCAGGTATTATAAATTACAAAATCTGCATGTTCATCTTCTATGATCTCGTATCCGATCTGCTCCAGGATACCGGTTAATTTTTCGGAGTCCCTGGCATTCATCTGACAGCCAAAGGTAACGGTGGATGCAGTTAACCTCCGGCCCAGATGTTCGCTTTGCTGGCGAACCATTTCACGGCACTTTTTTATAAAATAGTATTGACGAGAAGGTTCCGTTGCCGGGGGTTCTTTATTTAAATCTATTTTGTCTAATGCTTCTTCAAATTCTTTTTCCAGATTCATGTATCTTACTCCTTATCATTTCGCAATGCTGTACTTGTCAGGTACCTGTAATTTTCAGACATGCTCAAGGCATATGAAAATATTATAACAAAAACTGACAAAAAAAGCGATCATTATTTTTTAGAATATTTCTCAAGGAAAGAAAAAGGAATCTTTTTGATTTCTTCATAAGTATGGATCTGATATTCGGTATCCAGGGGAAATACGGCTTCGTCTGCGACGGTTTCCACTGTCAGAGCCAGCTTTTTGAATATCTCTGAGTAATAGTTTACGGAGTTTCCACCACTGCTTACATCCCCGAATTCTTCTGCACTGCTGCCAAGGTCATAATGGGCAAGTGACTGAAGGTGTTTTGCCATTCGTTCACTTTCCTTATTATAAGACGCTGGCATTGCGTTACGGAAGTAATAAATGATCTGTCCTCTGGAGTGAAAATCTATGTACCCAACTGAATTTGGAAATTGCCTGAATACTCCGATTAAAGCCTGTGTTTCATTCTCGCTTCCGGGATAAAGCATCCTCCCCTGCACCCGGAATGATTTGCATGGAAAATTACGGTTAATATCCACTCCCCGGCCATTGAATTTCCATTCCTCGTAGGGGATACCATCCATTAAAATTGTATGGCGGTAGATTGGATTGCGGATGGACTGATATCCGCATAAAGCGATTTCATATCCGTCCGGATTCATAAGCGGCAGAAAACAAAGACTGTATTCTTCCAACAGTTTACTCCCGGATTCCGGACAAATGCAGTAATCCTCAATTATTTTTAACATTAAGATCGGATTAATGCTTTCTCTGCCATGTATCCCGGCACTGCAAATCAGGCATTTCTCAGACGTTCCCATCTGAAGCATTGGTATTTTTCGCTCATCGTGGCTGTATCCTATGACGGACAATTTCAAAAGATCGGAAAATCGGCATTCCAGTTCATAGATACACTGCATGATTTCATCATATGTATAAGTTTGATTTAATTTTACCACATCTGCACACCCCTTCCTCTTATCAGTATATGAATTAAAATGTGCAAATATGACAAAACTCCAGATCAGCAATCACGATCGCCAATCTGGAATTTAAATTTTATTTACGGATCTGACCATTCCCGTAAATGATATATTTTGTTGTCGTCAGTGCAAGGAGACCCATTGGTCCTCTGGCATGAAGTTTCTGCGTACTGATTCCGATCTCAGCACCAAATCCAAACTCAAATCCGTCCGTAAAGCGGGTAGAGGCATTTACATAGACAGCGGCAGCATCAATTTCTTCCAGGAATTTCTGGGAATGGGAATAATCATTCGTTATGATTGCTTCTGAATGTCCTGTATTATACCGGTTGATATGAGAAATGGCTTCTTCTATGGATGTAACGGTTTTTATAGACAGGATGTAATCCAGATATTCACTGCCCCAGTCCTCTTCTACAGCAGGCAGAATACCCGAAACAGCATCCATTGCAGGCTGGTCGCCCCGAAGCTCCACATTTTTTTCATCCAGACGGTTTTTTAGTGCCGGAAGCAGATTATTTATTACATTCTTATGTACAACAATGGATTCACATGCATTGCATACGCCGATTCTCTGGGTTTTTGCATTGAAAATGATATCAATTGCCATATTAAGGTCTGCCGTTTCATCTACATAGACATGGCAGTTTCCAGTTCCCGTTTCAATTACCGGAATGGTGCTGTTATTGACAACTGCCTGAATTAAGCCGGCGCCCCCTCTGGGAATCAGTACATCCACATACTGATTTAATTTCATAAATGCAGTAGTCGTTTCCCGGTTACTGTCTTCAATCAGCTGAATTGCATCCCTGGTAATATTTAAATCAGCTAATGCATTCTGTATTACGGAAACGATTGCTTTATTGGAATGAATTGCATCGCTTCCGCCTTTTAAAATGACTGCATTTCCCGTTTTAAAACAGAGTCCGAAGGCATCTGCCGTAACATTGGGGCGGGATTCATAGATGATGCCAACTACTCCAAGGGGAACTCTTTTTTGTCCGATCATCAGTCCGTTGGGACGCTTCTTCATAGAAAGAACTTCTCCAATCGGGTCTTCTAAAGTAACCAGCTGTGTCAGACCTTCTGCCATTCCTTCAATTCGTGCGCGGGTCAGAAGAAGGCGGTCAACCAGTCCTTCTTTCATCTGATTTGCACGGGCAGCTTCGATGTCTTTTTCATTTTCTTTTAATATGGTGTCGCTTTCCTCTAAAAGGGCATTTGCTACTGCTTCCAGTGCGGCATTTTTCTTCAGGGTTTCTAAAGTCTGTAATGATGGCTTTGCCTTTTGGGCTTTCTGCCCGATTTCCTGTAATGTTTGCATCTTAATCCTCCTCACAATCATTTTATGGGTATCAGTGTTTCCGGTTATGCAAAATAGCTTGCAGTAGGTGTAATCAGCATCTGAGGCAGGATATCATGTGCATCAGATGGGACGCTGCCTACTAACTGAAAATCAAAAGCAATCGCAATTGTTCTGTGTTTTTTATGTATATTCAGATAGCGGTCATAAAATCCTTTGCCATAACCGCATCGGTGGCACGCAGTATCGAAAGCCACGCCGGGTACGATTAACAGGGCATTTTCTTCCAGCGCCTGGTCTGTGGTAACCGGTTCCGGAATATGAAAATATCCGGGAGCTACATCATCATAAGAATGAATATAATAATAAACCATATCCGCACCTGTTACCTTTGGTGCCGCTACACGTTTCTTTTGCCGCCAGGCCTCATCGATAAGTTCTCTGGTAGAAACTTCACCATTATAATCCATATAGACGTAGATGCACTCTGCTTTTTGAAAATCTTCTGAATCTATAATTTTGCGGCAGATTGCATAACTGTCTGAGCGGATTAGCTCTTCTGTAAGGTGTGCACGTTTTTGAAATATCAGTGTTCTAATTTCCTTTTTTTCCATACTTTTCACCTAAATTAATGATGGTGCCGTCTTCTTCCTGCATATCAATATTATTTAACTGGCTTCTAAGATTGCTGCGGATGGATTCAATGTATTCTCTTCGAAGATCTGCCTGTTCTTTTTTCTCTGATTCGGTAAGTCCTTCGGCCTTAGATTTCCTTGCCAGTTCATTGATTCGATCTAATTTTTCCTGATTCATAATGATTCCCATTGCATATTGCAGGCAAGCCTGCAATACTGCCACAATTAAACAGGTTGAAAGAATCACATCGTGGCGTCCTTTCTATATCATAATTTTCTTTCAACCTTAAACTACTTACTGTATTATATTACTGCATTTCTTCCAGGTAATCAATCAGGAAGAAATCTGCATCGGATTTTGCCAGGAACAGAGTTCCATGGTTACGTCCCTGGACTATTTTATGTAGAACATGAAAATCTTCCCCGTTGGCAATTACCATATCGGTACCTGCGGAAGTAGCTATTTTGGCTGCAACCAGTTTGGTTGCCATTCCGCCTGTTCCAACGCTGCTTTTGCTGCTGTCTTTTCCCATGCCCATTAAATGATCATCCAGAGTTTCTACGATATCTATAAACTTTGCATTGGGATTCTGATTAGGGTCGTCGGTAAACAGTCCGTCAATATCAGAAAGCAGAATCAGAAGGTCTGCCCCAACCAGGGCGGCTACAATGGCTGAAAGAGTATCATTGTCACCAAAGCGCATTTCATAGGTAGATACTGTATCATTTTCATTAACGATAGGAATTGCGCCAAGCTTTAATAATTCCTGAAAGGTATTCAATGCATTTTTTCTGCTTAAATTATCTACCATTGTGTTCTTTGTCATTAAAATCTGGGCAGCCATTTGTCCGTATTCCGAAAACAGCTTCTGGTAAATCATCATAAGCTTAGCCTGTCCAATTGCGGCACATGCCTGTTTTCTGGCTATTTCATCCGGTTTGGATTCCATACCTACTGCTTTTGTTCCAACCGCAATTGCACCGGAAGATACTAAAATAACATCTTTCCCCATATTGCGAAGATCACTTAATTCACGTACCAGAATTTCAAGTTTTGTCAGGTTCAATGCACCTGTTTCCTCATGTGTCAAAGATGAGGAACCGATTTTTACAACGATTCTTTTTTTATCTATTAGTTTTTCACGAATGTTCACTTTGTGCCTCCTTCACTATTTCCAAACTATCTTACACCATTTTTATGGAATCGTCTAGTGGTAGTTGGAGATTACTGATTGAGGACGCTTTGTGTAATCAACAAGGCCTGCCATTACCCACATTATCGTACAACCTCCTAATACAAAGCGTCTTTACTCAGAAAAACCTAACTATTCTCTCAAGTTGAATAGTTTTCCAAAAAATCATACAACTCACTAAAATCTTTTAAATACTTACCCTCTTCGATCTCCTCCTGTACACTTTCCGGGAGGCGGTTCATATTGATGTTCGTATACTCATAGAGGATATCCCCGTTCGTACGGTATACGGTTATTTTTCCATTTTCTTCTTTTAGATAGAATTTTCCTTTATCAGAAACATCGGATGCGGATACTTTTTTATCTTTGCTAAAAGATACGTCTTTTGCCTGCATATTCAATATATTATCTTGTCCGGGCTGCAGATCATAGCTTTGTGTCCAGCGGTAGCTGGCATAATAGGCGAAACACAATAAGCAGACACTAAATAAAACGCCGACACTATATTTCCATTTCATAAGATCACTCCTTTGGAAATAGTATCGGCATTCTTTGATTACTTATTCACGAATTTTGTCACTATTCAGTCAAAAATCCGCATTACGCGGAATTTGTGACCCTCGCGGCAGTCGCCAAATGGTTCCGCAAGCGCATCCGCTTGGCTCATTGTTCACGGCAATAGATATTTAAGATTTGGCTCTAAGAGAACTCCTTCTTTTACAGGATATCCGTTCTGATCACTGGACTGTATACATTTGCAGACAAACTGATGTGCTTCTTTAGCAGCAGCAGCCAAAGATAAACCTTTCATAAGTTTCCCCAGCAGTACGCTGGCAAACAAATCACCGGTACCGTGATAAGATCTTCCGGTGCTGGCTTTTGAAAGAATTTCTACTGTTTCACCTTCACACAATGCGATGGATTGTGGAAAATCCTGTAATGGAACACTTGTAATTACAGAACAGCGACAGCCTTTTCGCCTTAACTTTTCTGCTATCCGTGCGATCTGTTCTTCATTGCTGTATTCCAGACAGGACTCTCCCGTAAGCAGGCAGCTTTCTGTATAATTGGGTGTCACCAGTGTACTATAGGGAAGCAATTCCCACATTGCCTGATTATAAGATTCGTCAAAATTCATATAGAAGCTTCCATGGTCTCCCATAATAGGGTCAAATAAAACATCTGCATCCGGAAAGTACTTTAAAAACTGCAAAACTTCACGGACAACCTGGATATTGCCCAGATACCCTATAAATATATAGTCAAAAGAAATTTGATTATTTTTAAAATGTTTGGCCGCTTCTGTCACAAAAGATGGAAGCGGCATCATTACCGGTTTTCCAAAACCGCCGGTATGAGTGGAAAGTATCATAGTCGGTACCGGACAGGGTTCGATTCCCATAATGGAAAATACCGGTAGTATATTAGTCATAGCAGCTTTTCCCACACTGCACATATCATGGATTACAGCTACTCTTTTTATCGGTTTCATCGGTTGCCTTTCTATAAAATGCGGAATTTTTTTAATATTATTACCATCAGCCGGCCTTTTGGAAGATCCAGTATTTCCCGCTCTTTGATGCCTTTAAGCTTAATCAGGCAGACACTGTAAACGATTACACCGATTAAAATTGCAATAACCGTGGAAACTGTATTGCCCATAAGTTTATTTAAAAGCCATTGTACCCCAAATACGACAAGACCCATAACTGCTGATGACAGAAGCGGAATTAAAAAAGTTTTTTTCAGCTCCTGACGGTAATGCAGATGTTTCCGGATGGAAAGGGCATTTAGTATACAGATTACAAAGGCAAAGAATATATTTGCGTAGACAACACTGTAAATATTCAGAGATGCTTTTGTTAATAAAAACATTAATACAAATATATGTAGTACCAGGGCAATTGCTGCGTGAATTAATGGAGCCCTCAACTGGTTAAGGCCCTGAAGTATTCCCGTCGTCAGCGTTGACAGCGCAAACAGAACGATCATTAATGCACCGGTCTGCATGATTCCGGAAGTAAGGGCACGTCCGTCATTAAACAGGAGTTTCATGATGGGAGTAGCCAGTGCTGCCATTCCAACAGCGCAAGGAATGGTAAGTACCATGGTATACCGTATGGTGTTGCGCACCTTTAAAGAGGCATCTTTAAAATCATGATCGACCATCGCCTTAGTCAGACTGGGAACCACAGACGGTGCCAGGCAGGAAGCAAGTGCCAGGGGTACATTCATTAATACCCGGAATTTTCCCACATAGACGCCCCAGATGGTGGTATACTGCTTTTCCGAGAATCCCTGACCGGATAAAACAGCATTAAAAATACCCTGGTCCAATACAGTAATAATGTTGTAAATTACCGTACTTAAAACAACCGGAATGATTGTCCAGAGGATTGCTTTGTAGATCAGTGCATCTGGTTCCAGCCTTTTGGTTGGATCCTGCCGCATCTGTTTTTTAAAATTTCGCTGATAGGAGCTGAATATGGCTACCAGGAAAATAAGTGCCACAGCAACACTGACAACCGTACCCAGTGTACCGCCGGCAGCACCAAATGCCGGGGCGAGGGAACTGTTGCCTTTTTCCTTGACGAGACTCGCTCCATAATTAAATAATATGCCTGCTGCGGCAACGGATACCACAGCATTTACAATCTGTTCAATGACCTGGGACACTGCCGTAGGCACCATAGAACCATGCCCCTGATAGAAACCACGGAATACTCCTGCGATCGCAAATATAAATACTGCCGGAGCTAACACACGCAGTCCATAGGAAGCCATTTCTGTCTTCATAATGTCTTTTGAAATCACACCTGCCAGCAGGAAGGTTAAAACAGAGACGATTCCTCCTGCGATTACCGCAAATTTCAGGGAACACTTAAAAACTTTATATGCATTTTTTTTCTGTCCTAAATGTAACCGTTCAGATACCAGCTTGGATACTGCCAAAGGGAGACTGAAGGAGGATACCATCAACAGAATGGTGTAAATTTCATTTGCTGTTGAATAATAGCTGTTTCCTTCATCACCCAGAATATTTGTCAGCGGAATGCGGTAAATCATGCCTATAATCTTGGCAAGAATAGAAGCTACCGCAAGAATCGTACCCTGCACTAAAAACGAATTACTCTTCTTCTTCTTTCCCACGTCATACCTCGTTCATCTCATGTTTTATTCCCGCGAGCAGCGAGCCAAACGGGCGCCGATTGCGAACCATTTGGCAACTGCCGAGGGTTGCTGAACGTCCAGTGGACGTTCGTCTGGCAACGACCGGAGCGAAGCGCAGACCAAATATCCTGCCGCGGACGGCAGCATTTAACTACTGAATTACTACATTACTTTCATAATTTTTAGGTACAATGCAGACCCAGGTTTTGCCCTGATTTAATACGATCTCTTTCCCGGAGGCGTCATAGTATTTTGCAGGACCCCATTCATCATCTTTCTTCCAGGTTCCTTTCTGGTAAGTACCGTCTGAAAATACAATTGCATTTCCACCTGATTTTGTGTCTATGTTCAAATAACCGTTGTCGTCATAATTCTCTATCTGGGAATACTGGAAAATTACATTTTTATATGCCAGCTGCTCATCGGTAAGCTGATCAATCTGCTCTTTCTTGTACTGGGAACGGTAGTAAAGCTTGTCCTCTGTGTTGTAATCAAACCAGGGTTTGTTGATCTGGTAAGCCGGCTCTATATGCTGGGCGGAACCATCTGTATAGGTAACTTCTTCGCCGTCCTTGGCAAATTTATAATGTCCGGTATAATCATCCGCTAATTCTGTGCTGTAGCCTTTCTTTTCAATTGCTTTTTCGATTCCCTCGGCACTGATATATACATTGTGTGGGGAAGGCCTGTCTGAGGAGCGGTAGAAAATATCTTCTCCTGCGTAGCCTTTTAGTTTGCCGGCTTTCTCCTGGTATTCCAGTCCGCTGATGTTATTAACCCGGTCAGAATTTAACAGATCAAAAGCATAAACAGCCTGTCCAAAGTGTGTATAGATTGCATCAAATTCTAAGGCATACCGTACATAATAGTCACGGCAGCTTCTTACGGAACCGATTTTCTCCATATCCGTATAATCCTCGAAGATGCCCATAAGACGTGTCAGGCCGCCTTCCACCGGTGCTTCGTATACAATGCCTGCACGGGCAATACCTGCCTGTGGGCAGGCGTCTATGATATTATTCAGCATAATCGCAATCGGACGCTTATATGCAAGATTGACATCGGTTAATGCTCCTGTCAGATAGCTGTGCACCTGCCCCTGGGCGTTTGGTGTCTCACGTGTGGGATTCTGGTCATCCGTGTTATTGACGGTAAATGAACCGGTCTCCAGTTCTGAATCTGTTTCCAGATCAGCTGTGGTATCATTCTGTGCTGTCTGTGTTGCAGGTTCGGTCTCTCCTTTTTTCTGGCAGGCGGTAAAAGTAACTGCTGTCAAAGTCAATAATGCAAGTACTGTTAATTTTTTCATAGTTTTCGTCCTTCTTATCTGTTTATTTTCAGCGCATTTAAAATTTCTTCCTGCTTGGTTTCCATAACTTTCGCTTCCTCCGGCTCCATATGGTCATAGCCCATTAAATGAAGCATACTGTGCGCTATCAAAAAAGCAAATTCCCTTTCTGCAGAATGCCCATAAGCTTCTGCCTGTTCCAAAACCTTTTCTACGGAAATTACAATATCGCCTAATAATAATTCCCCGGATTCCGGATTAAAGCATTCCGCCCATACATCTTCCAAATACTCAAAATCGGCAGGTTCGTCATATTGCAGCATAGGAAAAGACAACACATCGGTTGCCCTGTCGATTTCGCGGTATTCATAATTCATGACTCTGATCTCTTCATTCGAAGTTAAAGTAAGGTTTATTTCGGCTTCGTAGGGACACTTCTCGTAGTCCAGAGCTTCCCGGATTACTTTTTCAGCCATTGCCCGGTAATCAAAAGAAAAGGGTATCCGGCATTCTTCTTCATACTGTATTGTCATATTGTGATGTCCTTTCTGTTTTTACTATATTTTCCACTTAAGTTCTCGTACGCCGGACTTTACCTGTGGACTCCCGGGACTTAGATCTCTTTTCGAAATCATCATATGCCTGTACAATTTTCTGTACCAACGGATGCCTTACAACATCCTTGCTGGTTAACATACAAAATGCAATATCTTCTACTTTCTTCAGAACCTGAACGGCAACATCCAGACCTGATTTTGCAGCAGCGGGAAGATCTTTCTGTGTTAAGTCCCCGGTAACAATAACTTTTGATCCAAAACCGATTCTGGTCAGGAACATTTTCATCTGTGCAGGCGTAGTATTCTGTGCCTCGTCCAGAATGATATAGGCATTATCCAGGGTTCGTCCCCTCATATATGCCAGTGGTGCAACTTCGATCAATCCTTTTTCCATATTCTTCTGAAAACTGTCCGGCCCCATAATCTGATACAGGGCATCGTACAGCGGACGCAGATACGGATCAACCTTACTCTGCAGGTCACCGGGCAGAAAGCCCAGCTTCTCTCCCGCTTCAATGGCAGGCCGGGTCAGAATAATGCGGCTTACTTCATCATTTTTAAATGCATTAATTGCCATTGCCATCGCAAGATAAGTTTTACCCGTACCGGCAGGCCCGATTCCAAATACAATCATCTTTTCACGGATGGCATCCACATATTTTTTCTGACCCAGTGTCTTTGGCTTGATTTGTTTACCGCTGATGGTATTGCAGATACAGTCCCTGTCGATTTCAACAATTGCAGATTCTTTATCTTCAAAAGATAAGGCAATCGTATAATCTACATTCTGTTCGCTGATTATATTGCCTTTTTTTGATAATTCCACCAGCTGTAAAATAATGTTCTTCGCCTTCAGGGCGGCGGCTTCGCTTCCAAGAATTTTTAAGGCGCCCTCCCTGGAGATTATCGTTACGTTCAGTGTTTTTTCAATTTTCTTAATGTGCTGGTCAAACTGCCCGAACACATTCTTCTCATGTTCCATGGGAACAGAGGTTATGATTTCAACGATGCTCATTCACTCATAGTTCCTTCCTGCGGAGAAGTAATGACTTCAGTAGGGACTCTTTTGCCTGCTTTCCCAATCAAAATTAATTCTCCTTCTGCTTTACAGGTTTTCTCACCTACGTCTATTTTAACATTATTTTCAAATATTTGAACCCCTTTTTCCTGAATTTTTTCAAGAAATTTATTAAGAGTTTCTGTAGCTTTCTTTTTTGCCTCATCTTTACTGTATTTTTTGTCCACAATCTGGTATTCTTTTACTACTGATTTGCCGAAGCTTAAAGGCAGATAAAAGTCTTCTGTCAGCATTGCCTGGTATTCCTGCGTTACGGTATCGGACTGCTCAAAATTCGAAGAAGGACGATTTATTCCAATGATATCCTGAAATACTTTCAGATAAAAGCCTTCCTTTTCCAGTCCGGTATATTGCTTCTTTTTGTAGGCAAGTGGAAATTCGTTTACATAGGGATAAGTGGTTTTCACGTAGATATCTGCATCAGAGGGGACATATCGCACGTTACTTACCTCTCCGCTGTCATTTAAAATATCCAGTTTCCCAAGTACTAATAAATCGCCTTCTTTGATCTCATCCCCCACTTTCACCTGGGGAGTACCGGCTCTCGTAATCATTTTTACGATGGTTCCGTTTACATTGGAAATAATATCACTGTCATCGTATTCTTTTTCTTCTGCCAGTTCCAGATCGGTATTTTCCTGTACATCAATAAAAAGGCGGGTACCTTTAATTTTCACCGATACCCAGATAAAGTCTGAAAACTGGCGCCGCAGTGCAGCGGCAAGTTCTTTACAGTCAATGCTGGATTTTTTAGCACCGTGTCCGGCACCGTTTTCGTTCAGGTATTCCAATATCACTTCCCTTGTTTCTGAGTAATTTCCTTCAATACGGATATCCCAGATAAAACAGGAAAGCAAAAACAACATTGCCAGGCAGACCAGAAAGCCTGCCAGAAATAACTTCCTTTTTTTGTGGCGGTGCAGAAAAAAGGGAAGCCCATAACGTTTTTTAATTGCAATTTTTGTCCCTGTCTTACGGACCAGAGGCCGGATCTGGCGAAAATCCTTAATTGTCATATTCACTTCGTAACAGGTATCGGTAGGTAGTAAATTCCATAAGTAAATATAGTGGTTGGCACAGAGGTTTAAAAACCGTTCATAGGAATTTCCCTGTACCCGGACTCTAACATAGCCCTTTATGAACTGCAACAGCCTTTTTATCAAACAGAGCCCCTCCTGGTTTATAAATAGTTTATCTGTTCGATATGTCCTCTCACTTTCAGTTCATCGCTGGTATAATACATAATTACCAGATGTTTTCCCAGAATTTCCAATTTACAGGTTTTAGTGGCTAACATAAGCCTGCTGTCCGTATATTCGATAATACCTCTATAATTTTCGATAAAGGCTTCCTCTTGTCCTGTAAGTGATACCAGTACTGCACCAAGAGTCAGGTCGTCTGGTATTTCCATTGCCTGGGTCATCTTATAATACAACGGCTTTTTCTTCGAACTCATATACTATTTTTGCCTTTTATTACACAATATATGAGAGAATTATTTACTTATACCTGTCAAAAAAAATCATTCCAAACCAGGTCACGGTAGTGCTGTCATAAAAGAAATCGATCTGACATTTTTCGGCGGATTCGGTTACCAGGATGCCATAACTTTCAATACAGGGAAACATTTTATCCGGGTGGCGGCAGGGAGCATCCGGATAAGTGCATTGTTCACAGATATGGCAGGATTCACTGGAAAGAGCCATGCAATCTTCATACATGCTGTTTTTGATATCCAGAAGCAACCCTCTGGTGACCTCCTCATGATCTTTACGGGTAGCCAGGGTCTCTTCCAGTAAAGCGGTATCGCTGACCTCAGCCAAAGTGGTAAATAAAAGTGCTTTTCGATAGTTCAGGCATTTTCTGCTGCATTTGTCCACACTGCCTACTGCCGGCGGACAGGACCAGGTTGTACCGTAGCACTCACATTCCTGTTGGCATATCTGCCTGACGTGATCTGAAAAAACCAGTTCTCTGGTGTCCAGAAAGCCGTATTGGCAGATGGGATAGGAAGCGATCAGCGCTTCCATTTTTTCTAAGTTACTGTTATCTTTCATGTATCTGATCTCCTGATTTATATTGTATATTTACATAGGGGGTGTATGAAAATGCAATCCGTCATCGGCACGCTCCCCTATGCGTTAGTCATTTGATTTCCCGTCAGAGGGGAATTTAACTTCTACAAGCCGTACATACTGCTGCAGGGAAAATCTCCCGTCATGGGTCATGCCCAGTTGTTTTGCGGACATTTCATCCCGGGTGTCCCTATCAGCACGATGAACTGGAAGCAGATGCTGCGGCTGCACTGGCAGCGGCTGCGGAAGCACAAAGTGCCGCCTGCTGTGCGATCACAAGTGATACCACTCCATTAAGTGCTGCCGTCTTCATAGGCTGTAACTCCGGCATGTAGTCACACATGGTCAGAATGCCTGCATACATCAAACGCTGCCTTGCGCCAATACCAAATGCACCGAACCCTTTTTGGGAATGAAGATAATCATCCACTTCCATGATATCCTGCGCCAGGGTTTTCACATCCGTATCTAACAGTGCCAAAACTCCAAGGGAAGCCAATTCGTAGCTTGTGCCGTATTTATGGCCGTGGGATTTCAGATATTCAAATAGTTCTATTGCCTTTGTGCACTTCTGCTCTGGAGATCCTTCACCCAGTGCAAGGATATGGCTTAAGGACTGTACGGCATTACCGGAATAGAAGTATGGCTTCAGAAGTGAGTAGCACCGTTCCATTTCCTGCTCTATATAGATATCATCTAGTTCGGAAAGGGCTAGCAGGGCAGCAAATGAGCTGTCTTCTCCCGATGTAAGAAAAGGATGTGCTTCTTTCATTCGATTATAAATCATTCTGGTTCTCTGGGTAATCTGTTCGTATTGCCGGGGCTCTGCCATATCCGATATAACAGATGCAGCTACGGTCAGGTATTCAGATCCCCAGAACACTTCCTTTAGCCTCCCGTAAATATCCAGTAATTGGTTCATTTTATACTCCGCGTTGGGAGAAAGGGAAAGCATGGTAACCGTTGCCATTTTCGATATGCCTCTGAAATTAGAGAGAAAACCAGTCTTCTCCCTCAGGAGATCCCGGCAGTCCTTCATAACTCCGGCATCTGCATGTATTCCTTTTATTGTATATAAGCTTGCACACAGTGGATAAATATAGGCACTTTCCCAACCGAATGCGTATTTTACAATATCTCTGTTTTCTATAAAAAGCTGACAGCGTTTCTGTAATTCATCTCTCATATTGTTTGCCTCCTGTATCAAAAATTGAATTGTTTTACATTCTACAGCTATTATACATTACCGTGTCAAGGAAGCCAATCAAAAAAAGCAGAAGTCTATCGTATACTGATAAACTTCTGTTTTTTTATGAATCAGACTGTTTAAATTTACATTGTTCTATCTGGTTTACCGCATGTCTGTGAATTTCCTTTTTCTTCAAACCATTTCGTTTAATCCCCTGTCTCCAGCCCATTTCTGCTGCAAATTTATAAGCAAATCGGGGAAATCCAGGAGATATATAAATATTATTTCTTGTTTTTCCGTATAAAATCATATCGGTAAAATGATCAAGTGAATGAATGATATTCTTCATAGGTCCATTATCTGCTGAAGATTTGCCCAGCATAGGAAGCATGCCGCCGCCGCCCACTCCAATGCCATATCCCCAGTCGGCACCTGCCTTTAGACACCAGCATTTTAAAATATCCAAAGCAATTTTGTTCTGGTTCCCTTCATAAAAACCACAGTTAGCGATTGCATATACCATTCGTTTTTTCTTTGGTATGTATCGTTTCAATACACTTTCCAGCTGAACCAGGCATCCGGTCATATGGGAAGGGAGTGCATCTATATAGAGTGGAAAAATGAATAACAGAGTATCACATTCACAAATATGGGTGATGGAATCTTCATCAAGTTCTTTTTTCCGCAGATGCATTTCTAGCAACTCTGCCTTCCCCGCAAAAAGAGTCAGAAGCTTTTGGTACAGGAATTCTGAGTTGCTGTCTTTGGTCTTGGGGCTACAATTTATCAGTGCAATTTTCATATCTCAGAGCCTCCTTTTATTTGATAAGGACTTTTTGAAAAAGTAACAGAGTTTAAGCTACAGTACAAATTAATGGAATTTGCTTTTAACAGTTCTTTAGCAATTTCCTTTTCCTGATCAGTGATATCTTCTCCGTAAAAATGCACGTTCAGCTCTAACTCTTTTTGATAGCGCTGTCTGTGATGCATTTCACCATTTTTAATTACAAAATCAGGATGGAGGTAAGGCAGACTCCGATCTAATACATTTTTGACAAAACAGCTAAAGCCTCCATAACAACACTTACTGATGAGGGTTATTTTTTCACATTGTGAAATCAGATAACCCATGTCACCGTAGGCATCGCTGCGTATCATACAGGTGCCAGGTGTTTTTAACCAGCAGCCAAAGCAGCCAATGCATGGATGGATACTCTGGTCATCCCCAATAATCAGGGTATCTTTTTTTATATCCGGCATAAGTTTATGAAATTCTTCTTTCTGCAGATCATGAATTATGAGTTTCATATGTTTAAGTCTCCTTTCTGGACTGGTCTAAAAATGCTCTAAATGCCGCATCCGTTAAACTCTGTACATCCTCATAGGGAATATCCGCGGCTCCTGTAGCGATCATGGAAGCAATGCCGTGAGTATAGAGCATCATGTTCAGGTAAATTTTTTTTGATTCTTCCCTATTCAAATCAAGGGAATTCATAATGGATTCCGTAACATCATCTCTGGTACACTGTCGGATAATATCTTCAAAATTAGCAGCATTCATATATTCAGACAGATACAGAAAACGAAATAGAAACTTCTCATCTTTGGCAAATCCGATATGGCATTTGCCAATGGACGCAAAGTAGCATTCCTGTGATGCATTTTTTTCAATATACTGGCTTAAAAACTGCTGGGTATGGTCAAATAAATCAAGCATAAGCTCAGACATATTCTCATAATAACTGTAAATTGGCTGGACGGAACAGCCTGTCGCTTTCGCTACACTGCGTGCATTCACCGCTTCATGACCGCTATAACGCAGTAATTCAAAAGCGGAATCCAGAATTTTTTGTTTGGTTATTTTTTGTTTAGGCATAACACTCCTTATAAATAACAATAGTTATATAACTATTGTTATTATAATGGGTGGATCTGATATTGTCAATAGAAATGGAAATTGCATAATAAAAAAGCAAAAGTCTTTTCATTTCTGAAAATAACTTTTGCTTTCTGATCTTCTTTGAGTAAAAAATTTTCATAATTACTTCGTTGTTGTTCTTATCATGTAATCCTCTGCTATAGCATAATCTAAGATTTCATTTTATAAATGATTTATTTGTGATAGGGTTCATTTTGTATAATTCGATAGGAACGATAAATCTGCTCCAATAAAATTACCCGCATGAGTTGGTGGGGAAAGGTCATGTCAGAAAAACTGATCAGGCGGTCAGCTCTTTTTAATACCCGCTCATCCAGTCCCAGAGAACCGCCGATGATAAACATCAGATGGCTGTCACCGCCGATGCCAAGACGGTTGATTGTGTCTGCGAAGTCTTCGGAAGACATTTTCTTTCCCTGAATTGCCAGAGCAAATACATAAGTACCCTCTTTGATGGCTTTTAGGATACGTTCGCCTTCTTTTGCTTTAATCTGCATCTCTTCTGCTTCACTTGCCCCATCCGGTGTCTTTTCATCAGCCAGTTCCAGAATCTCAAGCTTACAGTACCGGCTGAGGCGTTTGGCATATTCCTTAATTGCTTCTGTAAAATATTTTTCTTTTATTTTGCCTACGGTAATTAATGTTATTTTCATTGAGAATTAAAAGTCCAGGCAGGCACGGTTGCAGGTTACGCTTCTGACAAATTTACCGGCTTCTACATGTGCAGGATGAACGGTATAATTATTCAGTGCTTCTACGCTCTCATATTCTGCAATCAGGGCGATGTCACGGTTGCTGCTGTCAAGTTCATTCAGAACTACTTTTAATGAAATGACGCCTGGTATTACGTCTTTCAGAGGTTCCAGGACAGATTTCATTTTCAGCCCCGCTTCTTTTTTTTCATCTGCTGACATAGTTTCTATAAAATTCCAAAGTACAATGTGTTTTACCATAGCGATTGCTCCTTATGCTTTTTTGTGATTTTATATTTTCTAAAACTTTTATATTAGAAATGAGGGGGAAGGTACCACTTCCGCCCTCATTCTATACATAATGATAATTGATTTTACCAACTATCTGTTTTTTAAAAATTCATCAATTCCCTTTGCTGCGGCTTTTCCGGCACCCATAGCAAGGATAACGGTAGCTGCGCCTGTAACGGCATCTCCGCCTGCGTAAACACCGTCTTTGCTGGTCTTACCGGTTTCTTCATCAGCGATAATACATTTACGTTTATTAATATCCAGACCGATGGTTGTGGAAGAAATCAATGGGTTTGGAGAAGTTCCAAGTGACATGATTACCGTATCCAGTTCTAATTCAAACTCAGATCCCGGAATCTCCACCGGACGTCTTCTGCCGGATGCATCCGGCTCCCCAAGTTCCATGCGGATACATTTCATGCCTTTCACAGCATCGTTTTCATCCACCAGAATCTCAATCGGATTGGTTAATAAATCAAAGATGATGCCTTCTTCTTTTGCATGATGTACTTCTTCTACTCTGGCTGGAAGTTCAGCTTCACTTCTGCGGTAAACAATATGTACTTCTGCACCCAGACGCAGAGCTGTTCTTGCTGCATCCATTGCAACGTTTCCTCCGCCGACTACTGCTACTTTTTTCCCACGTGCGATTGGTGTGTCATAATCTTCCCGGAATGCTTTCATCAGGTTATTTCTGGTCAGATATTCATTTGCGGAGAATACTCCGTTTGCATTTTCGCCAGGAATGCCCATAAACATTGGAAGACCTGCGCCGGATCCGATAAATACCGCTTCAAATCCTTCGTCATTCATCAACTCATCAATGGTTGTGGATTTACCTATAATAACGTTTGTTTCCAGCTTTACGCCAAGAGATTTTACGTTTTCTACTTCTTTAGCAACAACATCTGATTTCGGAAGACGGAATTCCGGAATACCATATACTAATACTCCGCCCGGCTCATGAAGGGCTTCAAATATAGTAACATCATATCCCATTTTTGCAAGATCACCGGCACAGGTAAGTCCTGCAGGACCGGAACCGATCACAGCTACCTTATGTCCATTGGAGGATGCCGGTGCAGGTGGTTTAACATCATTATCTCTTGCCCAGTCAGCTACGAAACGTTCCAGTTTACCGATGGAAACAGGTTCACCTTTGATTCCGCGGATACATTTTCCTTCACACTGGCTCTCCTGAGGGCATACACGTCCGCAGATAGCCGGGAGGGAACTGGATTCGGAAATAACGTTATAAGCTTCTTTTATATTTCCTTCTTTCACTGCACTGATAAATCCCGGGATATTGATGGAAACAGGACAGCCGGTAATACATTTTGCATTTTTACAGTTGATGCAGCGTACTGCTTCTTCCATGGCTTCGTCCTGATTGTATCCAAGACATACTTCTTCAAAATTGGCGGCTCTGACTTTCGGAGCCTGTTCTCTTACCGGAACCTTTTTTAATACGTCACCCATTATTTGTCACCTCCGCAATTTCCACATCCGCCATGATGTGTATCTCCTTCTTGCAATTTCAAGATTGCACGGCCTTCATCTGTTTTATACATCAGCTGTCTTTTCATGGCCTCATCGAAATTAATTAAGTGTCCGTCGAATTCAGGTCCGTCTACACATGCAAATTTTACTTCGTCGCCTACAGTTAAACGACAGGCGCCGCACATTCCGGTACCATCTACCATTATCGGATTCATGCTGACAACAGTAGGAAGACCCAGCTTCTTTGTGGTCAGACATGTAAATTTCATCATAATCATCGGACCGATTGCGATTACAACATCATATTCTTTTCCTTCGTTCTGAACGAGGTCTTCAATGACTTTTGTAACCATACCGCTTCTGCCGTATGAACCATCATCAGTTGTGACATAAAGATTGCCTGCAACTGCTTCCATTTCTTTTTCCAGAATTAATAAATCTTTCGTTTTTGAACCCATAATAACGTCTGCTGCAATTCCCTGTTCATGCAGCCATTTTACCTGGGGATATACCGGAGCTGTACCAACACCACCCGCTACAAATAAGATTTTTTTCTTTTTTACTTCTTCCAGGTCTTCTGTGCAAAGTTCAGAAGGCTGTCCTAAAGGTCCTACAAAATCTCTGAAATAATCTCCCGTCTGCATTTTTGAGAATTTTTCTGTGGAAGCACCTACGATCTGGAATACGATGGTAATTGTTCCTTCTTCTGCATCATAATCACAGATGGTAAGTGGAATTCTCTCCCCTTTTTCATCCTCTTTTGCGATGACAAATTGTCCTGGCAGACAATGTTTGGCAATTCTTGGTGCATCAACTACCATGAGAAAAATCTTGTCCGCAAGTTTTTCTGCTTTACGTATTTTGTACATAATCATCCTCCTATTTTTAACAGAGTCTTATAGGCTCTATTTTTTACCTCATTACTACTATAAAGCAAACCTATCAAAAATTCAATATTAAATGTACTCGTCAATGTAATTTTCAAATTCTTCCATTGACATGATAACTTTTCTGGGCTTCGTGCCTTCTTCTTCGCCAACAACCCCTGCTTCAGCAAGCTGATCCATAATACGGGCTGCCCTGTTGAAACCGATTTTGAATACGCGCTGCAGCATCCCGATAGAAGCCTTATCTTTTTCAATGATGAATTTTCCTGCATCTGTAAAATAAGCATCTACTTCGCTGCCGCCGGAAGAACTGTCGTTAACAGCCTGCTGGACTTTACTGATCTGCTCTTCTACCTCTTTGTTATAATCACCGCTCATATTCGTCTGAGCGAGGAATTCTACCACATCACCAACTTCGGAATCAGAAACAAAAGCACCCTGAACTCGTGCAGGTTTTTGATATCCCTGTGGATAAAAGAGCATGTCACCTTTACCCAGCAGCTTTTCAGCCCCGTTCATATCGATAATCGTTCTGGAATCCACACCGGATGAAACGGAAAATGCTATTCTGGACGGCATATTCGCTTTAATCAGACCGGTGATTACATTGACCGAAGGACGCTGGGTCGCTATGATCAGATGAATTCCGGCAGCACGCGCCAGCTGTGCCAGACGGCAGATGGAATCTTCTACTTCTCCCGGTGCCACCATCATAAGATCTGCAAGCTCGTCTACAATGATAACGACCTGAGGTAGTTTTTCCGGCTTATTTTCATCCTCTATATCTGCAACGGATTCAATTTTTGCATTATATCCCTTCAGATCCCTCACGTTTAGATCCGCAAACTTTTTATATCGTTCGGTCATTTCAGCTACGCCCCAGTTCAGGGCTCCCGCTGCTTTTTTAGGGTCGGTTACAACAGGAATCATAAGATGAGGAATTCCATTATAAACACTTAACTCCACGACTTTAGGATCGATCATAATGAGTTTCACATCTTCTGGCTTCGCTTTGTATAAAATACTCATGATAATGGTATTGATACAGACGGATTTACCGGACCCGGTAGCCCCTGCGATCAAAAGATGGGGCATCTTTGCAATATCCGTTACAACTACTTTTCCGGCAATGTCTTTACCGGCAGCAAATGCCAGATTGGAGGGATGATTCTTAAAATCATCTGATTCCAGAAGTTCTCTTAACATAACAGCACTGTTTTCATGGTTTGGAACTTCAATACCAACAGCAGATTTGCCAGGTATCGGTGCTTCAATTCGAATATCAGCTGCAGCCAGATTTAATTTAATATCATCTGCAAGATTTACGATACGGCTGACTTTTACACCCTGCTGGGGGGTTAGTTCATATCTTGTTACAGAAGGCCCGCAGCTAACGTTGGTTACTGTTACGTCAACACCAAAGCTGTGAAGAGTAGTCTGTAGTTTAATTGCTGTTTCACGCAATTCTTTGTCTGTATCTCCATTCTTTCCTCGTTTTGGTTTTTTCAGCAAATCGATGGATGGGAATACATATTGGGGTTTTACAACCTGTGCGGTTATTTCCATTTCCTGCTCTACCGTTTGGATTCCCGCCTGTACTTCTGCAGGAGAAGATTTGGAGCTCCTGTTCACTTTGGCCGGAGGAGCTGCATCTGGAAATTTAAGTTTCGGAACCGTGATATCCGGCATTTTTTCCTCTTCTATAGGATCCATTACCGGTGACGTTTCAAAAACAGGTTCCGGGGTAGGAGCAGGTTCGTCTTTCACATCAAAAATAGACTCGTCTATTACCGGTTCCGTATCTGTTATATCGTCCGAATTATTGTTTGTAATCACAAAATCAATATCAGAAGATTCTTTTTCGATTTCTGTCTCCGGGTTGCCCGGTTCGGAATCCATGATCGTAATACCATCGCTGCTGTCATTAGCAGGCGCTGCTGTCTCACTGTCATTACGCTGTATTGTAAAGTCAATCTGTGCCATGGCCGGAGACGGGGGAACAGACGGTATTACCTCATGTATTTCATCAAAGGTATTGTCGCCGTTCTGCAGTGCCGTATCCATACTCACTCCTGATATCTTCTTACCCAGCCGTTTACTGGCTTTAGTACTTCGCTTCCCGGCGGCTGCTTCTTCCCGTGGTTTTACCACTACGCCCGCAGTCTCAGCACGGATTTGATCCAGTACTTCTTTTAACTCCTGCTGTTTCTGCTGATCTCTTTGCATATCCCGCTGTTGTCTTTTTGCAGCGGAGATTTCTTTTCTTCTGGAAGCATCTTTTCTTGCGTTTTCATAAACTCTGCTGGTTTTGTTTTTCATACCCGCAAATAAAGAACGCTCAGTGATTAAAACAATACAGATCAGCATCAGAATGATGATAAGCACATAGGCGCCTACGATGCCGATAGTTGGGCAAAATGCCTTGCAGAGCAATCCGCCGGCAAGACCGCCACCGGTCTTATACTTAGAACTGAATTGGTAAAATTCGAGAATTTTTTTCTCCGGATCGTAACTGTTTACGATTAATTCAAAAATAGAACACAGAGCAATTAAAAATGCGTATACAGCTGCCGTTTTTCTCCATGCGGCTGAATTTTGTTTGTTAGAAATGATGAATGCTGTTGTAAAAAATAAAATAAATGGAACGATATATGCCATAAAACCAAACACACCAAAAAAAAGGGAACTGATTTTCTGGCCAAGAGAACCCCCGAGATTGAAATTACTGATTAAGATAATTACGGAAACTGCCAATATCGCCCACAATATAATTTCATCCCGAAGTATGGCACCTGGTTTGTTATAAGACTGTTTCCTGGAAGTCTGTCTTTTGTTTTTGGTCTGTGGTTTTCTTCCGTTTGTCTTCTTCGCCGTACTGGTTTTTCTGGCGGTGCTTCCTTTCTTCGTTCCGTTACTGGTTCTTTGCGAATTCGCAGTCATGAATCTGTCTCTCCTTACTTAAAATACAAAATGCGCAACAATTGCAAATATACCTACTGCAAAGCAATAGAATGCAAATCCTTTAAATTTCTTCTTACGTACTACTACAAGCATAGTTTTCATACATACATAACCTACTACACCGGCAACAATAGCTCCAATCAGGTAAATACCAAACTGGGAAAAAGTAATTGTTTCTTTTCCAATATCTTTTAGTTCCAGAACTGCTGCCCCTAAAATAGCAGGGATTGACATAATAAATGAATATTTTACAGCAAATTTCCGGTCAAACCCGCTTAAAAGACATGCCGCAATTGTGGTTCCGGAACGGGACAGACCAGGTAGAGTAGCTATTCCCTGGCAGATACCGATAATAAAACCATTGGAGTAGGAAACTGTTTTTGGAATTTTATGACCGTCTTCTGAAATATCAGATACCAGCAAAAGAACTCCGGTCAGCAACAGACAAACACCCGGAATTACCAGTGTCATACTTGCTGCGGCAACCAGACTTTTGGCGGCATAGCCAATAATTCCGGTAGGAATCGTAGATACGATTACAAGCAAAACAAATTTACGATAATTGTTATGTACTACTTTCTTGTAGCGAAGTGCATCATCGTGTTTCCGATTGTGCAGAAAGGTTTTCCCATTTTGAAAAGAATCCATGCACATGCAGATTGCTTCCACAATCATTCTCAGGATATCTTTTCGATATACGATGAAAACTGCGACTAACGTACCTACGTGAAGCAAAATATCAAACAACATTCCTCCATCTGTTTTGATGTGGAATACGTTTTGTAGAATAGCTAGATGTCCCGAACTGCTGACTGGCAGAAATTCCGTAATCCCCTGTACCAGTCCCAGCAGGATAGACTCTAATATTGACATAACCATTTCTCCTCTTCGTCCATTTCCCCGCTACTGCAAAGAAGAACTGTATCTTATATTTTTTATATAGTGTAAACATTTTTATTATAGCGCTTAATTATAGCATATATTGAGAGAATTTACAATGAAGAAAATTTAGGGAGTGGGTTGCTGATAATAGACGCTTTGTATTAGATGTAGTGTTCGAAAAGAGAAGGGGGCGGACCATGGCAGGCGTTTGGAAGGCTTACCGCAGAACTGGCATTTTCTAACCTTCCCGGAGCGCTTTTTGGCGGCACGCGGGCATTCGCTCCGAAATCCTGATGCATTTCGCAGCTCACTGCCCCCTTCTCTTGACCTGCACCACCCCCATCTACAAAGCGTCCTTTTATCAACCCTATTTCGCTTTAATCAACTCATAAACTTTCTTCAGTGCATCCTTAATCCCGCCAACTTCATTAATGATGCCCTCATCCACTGCCTGCTTACCCACAAGAATGGTTCCCAGATCCTTGGTCAGCATTCCGGTGTCTAACATGAGTTCTTCCAGGCGGTCCCTGTTAGCATCACAGTGTGAGGCTATAAATCCAAGGATACGGTCCTGCATCTGTTTAAAGTAATCGTATGTCTGAGGTGCTCCGATTACGGTACCGCTCATTCGTACAGGATGGATAACCATGGTTCCTGTCTCTACTATGAAGGAATAATCGGTGGATACGGCGATAGGAACGCCTATGGAGTGGCTTCCGCCCAGAACCAGAGATACGGTGGGTTTGCTTAAGGAAGCAAGCATTTCAGAAATTGCCAGTCCTGCTTCCACATCCCCGCCTACGGTATTTAACAGAACCAGAACGCCTTCAATATCATTGCTGTCTTCAATTGCTGCCAATTGGGGAAGGACATGTTCGTATTTCGTAGTTTTGCTGTTTGAAGGAAGGCATTCGTGACCTTCAATTTCTCCGATTACAGTCAAAAGGTGAATCTTATGATCCAGGGTTATTTGTCCCATTTCCTTGATTTCTTCCTGCTGCTGCTCTTTCTTTTCATCTTTGCCGGATTTATCATCATTGTTTCCATTAGCCATTTTATAATTCCTCCTGTTTTTTATTCAAATATGCTAATCGTAGCATTCCCACTTAAGCAGAATCTGATGCATAAAAAAACAGAACAAAACCCTTTTGGCTTCTGTTCTGTTCATAACAGTTATCTGTTATAAAAATATTCTGTCTGCAAGTCCCTGACCATTTGTATATAAAGTTCCTTGCACTCTTCATTTTTATTGTCTTCAATCATCTGAATGCAGGGATGAAGGTATTTATCCCAGACACCCTGGTAAATAGACGACTTTTCCGGATTTTTATTAATGTGTTTCACAATGGTTGGAGCTACATCATAATATTCTTTGATGATTTCTTCTCCTTCCGGTTGATCCATCAGATAACCGTCACGGTAATTACGTAGAATGGTTAATTCATAACAATCATCCGGCTTTCCGAAAGTTTCACAGACGGCAGTAGTAATATAACAGAATTTCCGGTGAAATCCATGTTCAATATGCTCATAAGTTGCTGCCTGTATATTGGTCTTCGGAAAATGCTCTTTCCACCCAGCCAGTAATTTTTCAGTTAAAGGTTTGGAGGATTCACCATGGAATTCCAATATGGCAGGTAGTACGTAAACAGCCATATACAAATTATAATCCATTAATAATTTTTCCTGATTATTCTTTTTACCCTGAGCCTGAATCTTTTCATCTGCAGTTTCTACAAGGGCATTAGCCATATTTGACAGAAACTGATCTTTGTCTACTACATCCTGGTAACCGTTTTCGATAGCCTGGAAAGTAACCATATTTTTTTCAAAGTAATTTTTAAATGCTGCCGGATATAATTTCTTTCGAAAATTACCCAGTGGATCTTCGATCTCCAACAGAAGTCTTGGCATACCTTCAATGCCTACAGTATAATAATTCATGATTCATATCCTCCTTACCAAAGCAAATCAGAATGCTCCAGCTTTTTGTCTCGCTGCATTAATTCATTTACTGCTTCGGCAGCATTCTTTCCTTCAAATAAAACTTTATTCACCTGTTCGATAATCGGCAGTTCTACATCGTACTTTTTCGCAAGCCCCATAGCGGCTTTTGCAGAATAGACTCCTTCGACTACCATTTTAACTTCATCCATGGCTTCCTGCATGGTATAACCTTTACCAATCAGGTAACCTGCTTTCCGGTTACGGCTGTGAACGCTGGCACAGGTAACGATCAGATCCCCAATTCCTGTCAGACCATAGAAAGTTTCCGGTTTTCCACCCATTTTCATGCCAAGGCGGGAAATTTCTGCAATTCCTCTGGTAATAAGAGCAGCTTTTGTATTGTCGCCATAGCCCAGTCCGTCCGCGGTACCTGCAGCCAGTGCAATTACATTTTTCAATGCCCCACCCAACTCTATACCAAGCATATCCGGGCTTGTATAAACTCGAAATACAGGACTAATGAAAATGTTCTGCAGATATTCTGCGGTCTTTTTCGAATGTGCACCAACAACGCAGGTGGTTGGAAGGCCTCTTCCAACTTCTTCTGCATGGCTTGGACCGGATAAAACAGCCGCATCAACGCCAGGCAGCTCTTCTTCCATAATATCGGTCAGGGTAAACAGTGAATTCTCTTCGATTCCCTTTGCTACATTCATAACAATCTGACCAGGTTTTAAAAATTCTTTCATCATCTTACAGGTGCTTCTCGTAAAAGGAGAAGGAACGGCAAGAACCAGAATATCCTTATCGGTCATAGACTCTTTCAAATCGTTTGTAATTGTTATGTCCTCTGGAATTACCACACCCGGAAGTTTGGATTCATGCTGTCTTTTTTCACGCAGCATATCCACTTCTTCTTTTATAATAGACCAGATCGTAACTTCATGTCCGTTTTTATGCAACAATACCGCCAGAGCCGTACCCCAGCTGCCGGCTCCAATAACGCCTATCTTAACCATATGATTACCCCCATTGTGTTTTATGTAATGACTTATTTCTTACTTAAAAAGGTTTTGTTTTCCGTACCGCTTAGTAAACGCCCGATGTTTGCCCGATGCTTCCAGAATGCAAGAATCGCTAGAAAAGCACCAATAGCATACAGCTCATACAAATGCGGCTGGGTCATTTCAAAAAATCCGGTCTGACCGAGTACAATCAATTCGATCATGATTCCCACATAGACCAGAAGGGAACCAAGTGATACAAAGTGAGTTGTAAAGAAAGTCGTAAAAAAAGTAACAATGCCAAGGATTGCCATAATCCAGTTAAATGATAACACAAGTCCTGCAGTTGCGGCAATCCCTTTTCCACCTTTAAAGCCTAAATAAAAAGGATAATTATGCCCTAAAATCGTGCCTGCCGCACCGTAGAATACCAGCAGGGGCAGGATATCCTGATGTGACCTGCCAAACACCAGGCGGATGATTACTACCGCCAGGATACATTTGAGGCAGTCCCCTGCAAAAGTAATCAGTCCTGCTTTTTTTCCAAGAGTCCGCAGCATATTTGTACTTCCGGCATTGCCGCTTCCATGTTCACGAATATCGATGCCATGCATCCTGCCGTAAATATAGCTGGTCTGAAAAAGACCAAATACATATCCGATAACTAAGCAGATGATACGTTCCATAACCAATTATTTCTCCTTTTCCTTACGTTCACGAATAATAAATTTAAGCGATGTTCCTCTGAATCCAAAAGTATCCCGGATTTTGTTTTCCAGATATCTGGTGTAGGAAAAATGCATCAGCTCTTTGTCATTCACAAAAATGACGAAGGTAGGCGGCTTCACAGCTACCTGGGTAATATAATACAATTTCAGACGTTTTCCTTTGTCCGATGGTGGCTGCTGCAGAGCAACTGCTTCCGTCATAATCTCATTTAAGACACCGGTTGCGATACGCATGGACTGGTTTTCAATTACCATATCGATATTTTCGAAAAGCTTATTCAGTCTCTGCCCTGTCATTGCGGAAACAAACATAATTTCGGCATATGGCATATAGGAAAGTGTATCTTTTACTTTGTTTGTATATTTATAGATTGTTTTATCATCTTTTTCAATAGCATCCCATTTATTTACTACGATAATGACTCCCTTACCGCGTTCATGGGCAATGCCGGCAATTTTAGCGTCCTGTTCCGTTACGCCTTCTACTGCATCGATAACTACGACCACTACATCTGCACGGTCTACTGCGGTAACGGTACGAATAATACTGTATCTCTCCAGCTCTTCTTTGATTTTACTCTTTCTTCGAAGTCCTGCAGTATCAATAAATACATATTCCTGTCCGTTAAACGTAATTGCAGTATCGATGGCATCTCTTGTGGTTCCTGCAACATTGGAAACGATCACACGGTTTTCACCCAGAAGTTTATTTATAATAGAAGATTTTCCAACATTTGGCTTGCCTACTACGGCTACACGCGGTCTGTCATCTTCTTCATCCTCGGTATCATTTAATTGAAAGTGCTTTGTAACTTCATCCAGCATATCGCCAATTCCAAGCTTTGAAATAGCTGATATGGGAACGGGATCTCCAATTCCTAAATTATAGAATTCATATACATCGGACATTAAACGGTCAAAATTATCTACTTTATTCACGACCAGAATAACCGGTTTCTGGGAACGGCGAAGCATGTCTGCTACTTTGGCATCGGAATCTACCAGTCCCTGACGTACATCTGTTATAAATATAATAACATCTGCAGTGTCAATAGCGATTTGAGCCTGTTCTCTCATCTGCGCTAATATGATATCTTTGCTGTCCGGTTCAATACCGCCGGTATCTATTAATGTAAAATTGATATTCAGCCATTCTACATCAGCATAGATACGGTCTCTTGTAACACCCGGCGTATCTTTTACTATAGAAATATTTTCTCCTGCCAGAGCATTGAACAATGTGGACTTTCCAACGTTTGGCCTTCCTACGATTGCAACGATTGGTTTACTCATATATTTTCACCTCTTGTGTCTTTTATTCTTCCTTTTGTATCAGGGCTTCGACAAAAGCCCGACCGCTTGATTTTACAATACTTACCTTCGTTTGTAAAGCAATTTCCATTTCAGATACCGTTACATCGTCTAAAAAGACGTCTTCCCCGCTTCGTAAGACATTGTCAGAAAGCAGGAGGCGCTGCCCCAGATCTTTCCCTTTTAACTGTGAAATAATGTCATTTCCCGTTAAGAGCCCGGCAACGGTAATCCGCTCTCCAAAGAAATTATTTTTAATTTCATATACGTAGGCCTGAATGCCGGGATATTTTTGGCAGACTTTTTCGCTTAAGCTTTTTATATAAGGATAAGCTAAGACACCGGTAGCAATAGAAAGCTCTTGTTTTCGGTTGTTACCGATTAGTTTCTGACACTCCTCTTCTACTTCGTTTAACAGAAGCCTTGTCATTCCCACACCATTTTCTAACTGCAGGTATCCATCATAGGTCTCTTCCGCAGGCATTTCTTCTCCGGCAAGTATATACCATTCATCCCCGGCATGAATAAAGTGCGTACCGAATTCGGCAAATAATTTCTTCTGCCAGCGGTGTATACAGTCCAGTACTTCTATTGCATCTTCTTTTGTAAAAGGTTTCAGGGAGAATAAATCATCCCGGTACTGTGTCATTCCCACAGGAACCACAGATACGCTTTTTAAATGAGGAATGTATTTTGTAAGTTCCCCAATGGTATATTCCAGTTCTTTTTTGTCGTTGATATCTTTACATAGAACAATCTGACCGTTCATTTCTATCCCTGCTTCATACAGTCTGTCCACTTTCTTCAGTGCTTCTCCGGCAAAACGGTTGTTCAGCATCTGACAGCGCAGGGCAGGGTTCATTGTATGAAAGGATATATTGATGGGTGCCAGCTTGTAGGTGATAATCCGTTCGATATCATGGTCACTCATATTTGTGAGTGTAACGTAGTTCCCCTGCAGGAAAGACAGCCTGGAATCGTCATCTTTAAAATAGAGGGTTTCACGCATGTTTTTCGGCATCTGGTCAATAAAGCAGAATATACATTTATTGCGGCAGGAACGGTATTCGTCCATCAAACCATTTTCAAATTCAATGCCCAGATCTTCTTCGAATTCCTTTTCAATCTCCAGTTCCCATTCTTCACCATTGCTTTTTTCAACCAGTAACTCCAGGTATTCTTCGTTGATGAGATAATGATAATCAAATACGTCTTCTATTATTTTACCATTTATAGATACCAGAACATCGCCAGGTTCGATTTCCATTTCCTCTGCAATGCTTCCGGCAAGAACACGGCCGATGATATGTTTTGTTTTTTTCATAATCTGATCTTTACTCCTTTGTTTCCTATATAATACTAAATTCAAATCTAAAATGCAACGTCTGATTTTTAGATTGGTACAGATCTCTCTTATTTTTGTACAAAAATCTCTTGTTTTTTCTTTTATACGACAATTATCTTGACGGAGACAACTCAAAATGATATAAATAGAGTGGTATTTATAAAGATTTAATATAAGTATATGTAATAATTTCAATTATACGTATTTTTTGGAGGTTAATTTATGCCAAATTTAGAACCATTATGTAAATCACTGCCTGTGGCACCACTGAAAATAATTCCGCTGGAAGGCTGCCGCGATTTTGCAAAAGTCGTTGATCAGTATCTGGTAGAATTCCGCCACACTTCCCCTACCCATCAAAAGGACAGCATCGCTTTCCAGGGATACTGCCAGGACACGTATCTGGTTGACTGCGAATGCCCGAGATTTGGTACCGGAGAAGCAAAAGGGATGATTAAATCTTCCATTCGTGGAACCGACTTATTTATTATGGTTGATGTATGTAATTACAGCCTGACCTATTCTGTATGCGGGTATGAAAACCATATGTCCCCGGATGACCATTTTCAGGATTTAAAACGTATCATTTCTGCTGCTACCGGAAAAGCAAGACGAATCAATGTTGTAATGCCGTTTTTATACGAAGGAAGACAGCATAAACGTTCCAATCGCGAATCCTTGGACTGCGCTCTTGCTTTACAGGAGTTAATCAATATGGGAGTTACCAATATTCTCACCTTTGACGCCCATGATCCAAGAGTACAAAACGCTGTCCCATTAAGCGGATTTGACAGCTTCATGCCAACTTACCAGTTCTTAAAAGCAATGATTAAGTCCACACCGGATTTAAAAATTGACAATGACCATTTAATGATTATCAGCCCGGATGAAGGTGCTATGAGCAGAGCCGTATACTTCTCTAATATCCTGGGTGTGGATATGGGTATGTTCTACAAACGCCGTGACTACTCTACGATTATCAATGGTAAGAACCCGATCGTTGCCCATGAATTCCTGGGAGATTCCGTAAAAGGAAAAGACGTGATCGTAATCGACGATATGATTTCTTCCGGCGGAAGTATGCTGGATGTGGCAAAACAATTGAAAGAACGTCAGGCGAAAAGAGTATTCGTATGTACAACATTCGGCCTTTTCACAGATGGTCTGCAGGAATTTGATGAGTATTATGAAAAGGGATATATTGAAAAAGTAATTACAACGAACCTGAATTACCGCATGCCGGAACTTCTGGATCGCCCGTATTATGAAGAAGCTGATATGACAAAGTTTTTGGCAAGTATCATTGATTCCCTGAATCATGATGTTTCCATCAGCCGTGTACAGTCTCCTACGGATAAGATTCATGAATTGCTGGAGAAGTACAACAAAAGAAAATAAAGATATAAAAATAAAAATGGCTGTGAAAGGCCATTTTTATTTTTGCGTTTATATAATTATGACAGCGATCTTGTCAATATAATGACAGATAATGATCCTATATTCATTTTTTCATTGTATGAATATAAGGTCTGGTTTTAATAATTCATATGTATCAGTTGTCATCGTACAATTTTTTGATCAATCAGGTATAGCAGGATATGCAGAGCTTTTGATGCTACCCATAAAAATCCGATAAATCCAAATGTTGCACTTAACGCAGTGAGAAGAAAACTTTTCATTATAACCCTCCTTCTTTCTGTAAAAGTTTACGTGTTTTCCATTTAAGTCTATTATAAAAGAAGAAGGCGGCTGTTGCTATGGATTTACCTTACATTTTGGTTTTTAACCTTACATTTTTGTAACAATCAATAGGTTCGGGCAGTGTATGCTGTGCTTAAGGCTTTTTTATAGCTGCTTGGGTACAGTCTTAAGAGCCAGGAAAGCGGCAAGGTTTCCCCTCTTTCCCTGAGAAGCACGGTGTGAATACAGGATTTCCGGGTTACAGCAGGTGCAGATATCGGTTATGCTGATGTGTTCTTTTATGATTCCGGCTTCCAGAAATACAGATTCATTTGCTTTCCAGAGGTTTAGCTGGTACTTGCCGTTTGCTTTTTTATAGAACAAGGAATCCCATAAGGCCGGATCATAATTTTCCCTGAATTGCAGGATAACATCTTCGCTGACTTCATAGCAGTCCTGGCAAATGGAAGGACCGATTGCTGCAAATATGTCTTTTGGATCCGAACCATATTCAGCCGTCATTTTTTCAACGGTTACCCTGCCGATTTTACCTACGGTTCCTTTCCAGCCGGAATGAGACAGTCCGATTGCCTTTTTAACCGGATCCACGAAGAAAAGGGGAACACAATCGGCATAAAAAGTGGACAGAACCAGCCCCGGTACATTGGTAATCATACCGTCTATATCGCTGTAATCTCTTTGCTTCACAAATCCCTTTCCCCGGTCCTCTTCTGTGATGACTCTTACGTTAGTGGTATGGGTCTGATCGGAAAATACCAGATTTTCACAGGAAAAGCCGATGGATTCCCCTATACGGCGGAAATTTTCACGAACGTTCTCTTCCTTATCACCTCTGGAGAAGCTGAGATTCATACTTGTGAGATGATCCCTGCTGACTCCCCCAAGGCGGGTAGAGAAGCCATGTACGGTAACACCCGTATCTTCCAGCATGGGAAAAGAAAGAAATGGTACAGTAGTTTCGTTTTTAACCGTACAAATCACGTGGCCTCCGGTTCTTTTGATATTCATAATGTGATATCCTCCTTTTTGAGATGGAATTTACTGACTTCTGGTTCTGAAGTACGAACTTAAGTAAGCTGGAAAGGAAATGCATTTTTAATCAGTGTGATCTTATGGTTGTCGATGCCAACTACATCAAAACGGCAGGGTGTATCTTCCGCCTTGTGGTGTATCATAAGATAATGGCGGGCAACCTTGCAGATTACAGCCTGTTTTCGGTAATTGACGGCTTCCAGAGATGTACCTCTCCCGCTGTCTTTTCGATATTTTACTTCTACAAAAACAAGATAGGAACCATCGGCTGCGATGATATCTATCTCTCCTATCCTGCATCTGTAATTGCGTTCTAATAAAACAAAGCCCTGCGCTTGTAAATAGGCAGCGGCTTTGTCTTCCTCTATGGTACCAATAACACGTTTATTCAATCAAAATCTCCTGTCAGATAAAATTTTTGATAAAGGTAGCTCTATGTATTGCAGATGGACCATACTGTTTTATTGCTGCGATATGGGTGGCTGAACCATATCCTTTATGGGATGCAAAACCATATTCCGGCATAACAGCATCATATTCCTTCATGAGCCGGTCCCTGGTTACTTTGGCGATTACGCTTGCCGCAGCGATGGATAAGCTTTTGGCATCTCCTTTGATGATGGGTACCTGTGGTATCGTAATGCCCGGAATGGTAACCGCATCGTTAAGAAGAATCTGGGGAACAATGGACAGCTTTGATACTGCGGTTCTCATGGCTTCGTAGGTGGCCTGCAGTATATTGATTTCATCAATCCTTGCAGGGCCTGCCATTCCCACGCCAACTGCAAGAGCTTTCTCCATAATCTCATCAAATAATTCCTCACGCCGCTTTTCACTCAGCTGCTTAGAGTCGTTGAGATACATGATTCTGCAGTCCTGCGGCAGGATAACGGCACCGGCAACTACGGGACCTGCCAGAGGTCCTCTTCCGGCTTCGTCGATGCCGCAGGCATATCCGATGTATTCATATTCTTTCTCATATTCCATCATTTTTTCAAGACGCTGCTTTTCGGCTTCCAGAGCATCCATTTTTTTCTGATAGCGTTTGATCAGACTGATCACACCGGTCCTTGTATCAGGAGCATAGGTTTCCATTAATTGCAAAAGCTGCTCCTTTGATCCGGCATGCTCAAATTCTTCTTTTATCTCTGATATTTTTTTATTCATAAATACCTCTGTTTTCTATTGATGCTTCAAGAATCCGAATTTACTGAATGGCCAGATTCTAAGCCATGCCCTGCCGATAATATCCTTTCTGTGGATAAGCCCTACATTGGGATCACGGCTGTCAGAGCTGTTATTGCGGTTATCACCCATTACAAAATACTCATCGTCGCCAAGAGTGATCGGTTCTGCAGCCGTTCCGGGATCATCGATAGTCTCTCTGCCATAATGTTCATTTAAATCTTCACCATTGATGTAAACTTTTCCGTCTATGACCTGCACGGTGTCTCCCGGAAGTCCGATAATTCGTTTGATATAGTAGGTATGGTCTGCGTGCTGATAAGGAAATACAATGATATCGAATCTCTCCGGATCTTTGAAACGGTATGTAATCTTATCGGTTATCAGATTGTCCCGGTTTTCCAGTGTGGGATACATAGAGGATCCGTCCACCTGTGTACGCTGTCCTACAAAATGAACAATTAAAAATGTTACTACTAATACAATGGCTATATACAGTAACATACTTAAAAGCTCCCTTAACATGCTTCTCTCCTTGTTTTCCTCAGTATTTTTCTGACTCATGCTGTCCACCGCTTCCTTTACTTATTAGTATATATTAAATGAAGCCGGCAATGGCAGACTTTTACACCTGCTCATTTCCGGCTTATTCCAAACATTATGATTTTATTGGTGTTTCAGTACACCAAATTTGCTGAAAGGCCAGATTCTTACCCATGCGCGTCCGATAATATCGGAACGCTTTATATTGCCTACATGGGGATCCCTGCTGTCTTTACTTTGATTGCGGTTGTCCCCCATTACGAAATACTCATCATTGCCAAGAACAATTGGATCTTCGGCGATTCCGCTGTCCTGCATCACTTCTTTTCCGTAACTTTCTTCCAGTACTTCGCCATTGATATAGATGGTTCCGTTGTTAATCTGTACCGTTTCTCCGGGAAGTCCGATAATCCGTTTGATATAATACGTTTCCTCTTCATAATAATAAGGGAAGACGATAATATCAAAACGATTTGGATCCTGAAAACGGTAACTTAATTTATCAACAATCAGATTATCTTTATCTTCCAGAGCCGGAATCATGGAAGGACCGCTAACCTGGGTACGTTGTCCTATAAAATGTATTACTACAAATGCCAGCACGAGAACGATCACTATGTACATCAACATGCTTAAAAGTTCACGCACTACGCTCCTGGACGGCTCTTCACCGCCCGGTTCTTTATTTTCCCCTTTTGACATTCCGTCACCACTTTCTTTATACTCTTGTCCCTTTAATCTTAAACTTTTCTTTCCGGAAATTCAATAGTGATTTTCCCCAATCTTCCACTCCTGAAATCTTCAACTACTGTGGAAGCTGCTTTTGCATAATCTAAATCATTTCCCTTTAAGCGGCAGCCTCTGTTTACCGCGATTTGTTCCAATACTTCTACATCAGTACCGGACTCATCACATTCATATCTTTCTGTAAGCACTCCCTTATAGTGCTCTTTCAAAAAGTGAATCAACTGTATGCCTAATTCATCTACATTTAAAATTTCATCTTTAATGGATCCGACCATTGCCAGATGAAGGCCCACTGTCTGGTCTTCAAACTTTGGCCATAGAATTCCAGGAGTGTCCAGAAGTTCTACGTTTTTATTTAAACGGATCCATTGTTTTCCCTTTGTTACACCAGGTTTATTACCTGTTTTGGTACAGGCTTTACCTGCAAAGGTATTAATAAAAGTGGACTTTCCTACATTGGGAATCCCCACCACCATTGCTCTGACCGGACGGTTTTTAATGCCTCTTCGGCGGTCACGTTCTATCTTTTCCTGGCAAGCTTCCTGTATAACGCCATTAATAGCCTTGATACCGGTACCGTTTTTGGAATTGACTTTGACGACAAAAAAACCCTTCTCTTTAAAATATGCCGACCACAATTCATTTTGCTTCTCATTTGCCAGATCTGCTTTGTTTAAAAGAATCAGTCTGGCTTTGTTTTTTCCAAGTTCATCGATATCCGGATTCCTGCTGCTTAGTGGAATCCGGGCATCTACAAGCTCAATAACCAGATCAATTAATTTTATATCTTCCTGCATCATACGTCTGGCTTTTGTCATATGACCCGGATACCATTGATAATTCATAAATTTCTGCCCTTTCTACTTCACGAAACCAAACTCACTGGCTGGTGAGACACGAAGCCAGACTTTGCCTTCGATATCGTCAATATTGACGTTGCCAATATCTGCGTAGCGGCTGTCTTCGCTGTTGTTGCGGTTATCTCCCAAAACAAAATATTCAGAAGAACCCAAAACGATGGGCTGATCAGCCAGACCGGTATTGCTGATCGATGGATAGTCCGCATCTTCCAGATATACCTTGTCATTAATATAAATCATGCCTTCTTTAATCTGGATAGTTTCTCCAGGAAGTCCGATTACGCGTTTGATATAAGCGTGGCTGGTCTTGCTGCCATTTGGCTTAAATGATATAATGTCATTTCTGGAAGGCCCACCCAGTTTATACGCTAGGGTATTAATCAGGACTTTGTCTCCCCCGGACAGGGTCGTATCCATAGACTGACCGATGTTTGTCCGTACTTGTCCAAAGAAAAATACCAGGATATATGCAAATAAAATAACTACAATGATTTCGAATGTCCATCCTAAGATAGATTTTAGTGTATTCGTTTCTTTCTTTTCCCCTTGGCGATCCCCTCTGCTCCTTGCACGTTCTTTTCGCATAATGCACCTCACAATTGCCTCTAGTAGAAAATAGGGACAATTACCTAAGTATTTGTCCCTGGTTCATTTCATTATTTTACTAACTCTTTTACCTTGGCTCTCTTACCAACACGGTTTCTTAAGTAATTCAGTTTTGCACGTCTTACTTTACCTCTTCTGATTACTTCGACTCTTTCCACGCTTGGGGAATGAAGCGGCCAGGTTTTTTCCACACCAATGCCGTTAGAATTTTTTCTAACAGTAAATGTAGCTCTATTGCTTCCGCCCTGTTTCTTTAAAACAGTTCCTTCGAAAACCTGAATTCTTTCGCGGCTTCCTTCTTTGATCTTTGCATATACCTTTACGGTATCACCAACATTAAATTCTGGTGCGTCAGCTCTTAACTGAGCTGCTTCGATGTTCTTAATAATATCGTTCATTGTGTGCCTCCTTATTTATATCGGATGTTCTTAATACTGTCTGTAACAGAGGACCATCTCTTTTCTCACAACGCTATTTATTTTATCATGTTTGTTGGATTATGTCAAATAAAATTCTTTAATAAATCCTTAAGAAAATTCTTTAATAAATCCTAAAGAATAGGGACAATATTTACGCTTCCGGCTCTGATATTCTGCTGATTAATTCCAGTTCAGAATTTGTGAGCTGAGCCTTGTCCAACAGATCAGGACGGCGCAGGGCTGTGCGTATGACAGACTGCTCTCTCCGCCACTTTTCTATATTGGCATGGTGGCCGGACAGTAAAACCGGCGGAACTATTTTGCCATTCCATTCCTCGGGACGGCTATACTGGGGATACTCCAGCAAATTGTCCTGAAAAGACTCAAACTGTGCAGATTCATCGTTGTTTAAAACGCCGGGTACCAGTCTGGAAATGGCATCTATCATGACCATTGCGGGCAGTTCTCCGCCGGTAAGGACATAGTCACCAATGGAGAGATAGTCTGTGACGACTTCTTCTAATACCCGCTCATCAATTCCTTCATAATGTCCGCAGAGAAAGACCAGATCCTTTTCTTTTGCCAGATCTTCTGCAATAGTCTGGTTAAATACGCTGCCCTGAGGGGTTAGATAGATCACTCTGGGGCGGTATCCTATTTTCTCTGAAACGGCTTTGCAGGCACCATATACAGGCTCTGCCTGCATTACCATTCCAGCACCGCCTCCATATGGATAATCATCTACTTTATGGTGTTTATTGGTGGAATAGTCCCTTATATCGGTGGTTTGCAGGGAAATCAGTCCTTTTTCCATTGCGCGCCCGATGATACTGGTATTTAAACCGTCCTGAATCATTTCAGGAAATAAGGTCAATACGTGGTAATTCATAGGTTACACCAATCCTTCCATTAAGTGTACTTCCATTTTCCGTTCCTGGATATCAACGTTTAAGATACATTCTTTAATGGCTGGAAGGAGAATTTCTTTCCGGTCCGGAGTTTCTACCACATAGACATCATTTGCTCCGGTTTCCAATACGTCGGTAAGGATACCCAGTTCTTTTCCGTCATCGGTACATACCTGCATTCCGATCATATCAGCAATGAAGTATTCGTTTGGTTTAAGCTTTACGGCATTTTCCCGGGTTACAAATAACCCTTTTCCTTTAAATTTTTCCACCTCATTGATATCGTTGTATTCTTTGAATTTCAGGATTACAAACTGCTTAAAGAATTTTACCTGTTCGATCTGCAGATCCATTGTTTCTCTTCCGGTATCCAGAATGACAGATTTTAATTTTTTGAACCGGTTCGGGTCATCGGTAGTTGGAAATACCTTTACCTCGCCCCGTAAGCCATGCATGGAGGAAATGATGCCAACCTGTAATAAATCTTCCATTTTCTCTTCCTTTCATTTGTTAAAATTGGAGGGTTCTTCTCTATTAAAAATAATCTGTGAAACCGTACTTTTTTATAAAGTAAGAAAAGCCCCGTTTTCACGAGGCCTGACCGTTATGAAATCTTATAGCAAAAGCTACAGGATGTCCACAATCACTTTCTTATCATCCTTAGAAGCAGCAGCTTTGACTACAGAACGGATTGCTTTCGCAATACGTCCCTGTTTGCCGATAACTTTACCCATATCGGATGGAGCAACCTTTAATTCTACAACAATAGATTTGCCGGTTTCTTTTTCAGTTACTTCTACTTCTTCCGGATGTTCAACGAGAGACTTTGCAATTACTTCTACTAATTCTTTCATCACGTTCACCTCTGTTCTACTTTTCGATACCAGCTATTTTGAAGAGTTTACCAACTACTTCTGTTGGCTGAGCACCGTTAGCAAGCCACTTTTTAGCTAATTCTTCATTAACTTTGAATTCGCTAGGCTCGATGTTTGGATTGTAAGTACCGAGTTCTTCGATACATTTTCCATCTCTTGGTGATCTGGAATCAGCTACTACGATTCTATAGAAAGGAGCTTTTTTCTGTCCCATTCTTCTTAATCTAATCTTTACTGCCATTTGTCTTTCACCTCCTTGGTTTATTCTCAATATATGTTAAAAAGGAAGTTTGAACTTACCTCTTTTACCACCTTTGCCTCCCATCATGCCAGGGAACTGTTTCATCATTTTTCTTGCCTGGTCAAACTGTTTTACCAGTTTATTTACCTCACTGATATCTACTCCGGCACCAGCGGCAATTCGTTTTTTGCGGGATGGATTCAGGATATCCGGATTGGAACGTTCCTTCGGTGTCATGGAAAGAATCATTGCTTCTTTTCTTGCCATATCCTTTTCATCGATCATTCCTTCAATATCTTTGGCTTTGCTGCCGAATCCAGGCATCATACTTAATACACTGGATATTCCACCCATGTTTTTCATCTGATTCATACTTTCTAAGTAATCGTCAAATCCAAACTGTGCTTTTTTCAGCTTCTGTTCCATATCCCGGGCTTTTTCCTCATCGATATTGGCCTGTGCCTTCTCGATCAGTGACATCACATCACCCATGCCCAATATTCTGGAAGCCATACGCTCCGGATAAAATTGTTCCAGATCCGAGAGCTTTTCACCCATGCCGACGTATAAGATCGGTTTACCACAGGTTGCTTTTATAGATAATGCGGCACCACCACGGGTGTCACCATCTAACTTGGTTACAATGACGCCGTCAATACCAATCTTCTCATTAAACATTTCGGATACATTTACGGCATCCTGACCGGTCATGGCATCTACAACCAGAATTGTCTGGTCAACATGAATTGCTTCTTTGATATGAATCAGTTCATTCATCATGTCTTCATCAATATGAAGACGTCCTGCCGTATCCAGGATTACAACATTTAATCCTTTGCTTTTCGCATGTTCAATAGCGGCTTTTGCAATATTTACAGGATTCTGTTTGTCTCCCATAGAGAAGACTTCCACACCCTGCTTTTCACCATTTATCTGTAACTGCTGGATTGCTGCCGGGCGATAGATATCGCAGGCTGCCAGCAATGGCTTTCGGCCTTTTGACTTTAATTTACCGGCAATCTTTGCCGTTGTTGTGGTTTTACCGGCACCCTGAAGTCCGGCCATCATAATGACTGTAATTTCATTACCGGGTTTTAGTGCGATCTCCGTAGTTTCGGAACCCATTAACTTAACCAGTTCCTCATTTACAATCTTAATAACCATCTGTCCCGGATTCAAGCCGTTCATAACATCCTGTCCGACTGCTCTTTCCTGAACAGCCTTGATGAACTGCTTAACAACCTTGAAGCTTACATCTGCTTCTAATAAAGCCATCTTTACTTCTCTTAATGCAGTCTTTACATCTGCTTCTGTCAGCCGTCCCTTACTTCGTAAATTGCGGAAGACATTCTGCAGTTTATCTGATAAGCTTTCAAATGCCATAGATTACAACTCCTCTAATATCTCATTGGATATTCTTTCAATCTCCTCATGCCCCTGCTGTCCTTTTGAAAGCGCATGAATCTGCTCTACTTTTTCCTTCACAGACAAAAACTTTTCAACCAGATGTAATTTGTTCTCATAATCATCCAGAATCTTATTACACCTTTTTATCAAATCATGTACACCCTGCCGGCTTATATTCTGCTCCTCCGCGACTTCCGTATAGGACAGATCATTTAAAACCACATCTTCATAGACATTTCTCTGATGTTCCGTCAGGAGCTCACCGTAAAAATCATATAATAAAGTTTGTTCCACAAATTTTTCCATTTGTAATCACCTTGATTATCATATACGATAAAGTTATTCTTGTCAAGTATTTTTTCTTGACAAAATTAAATTTTACCGATACACTCTCCCATCTTAATGAAAGTCTCATATCCGTTCTCTGTATTTTCAAAAAATTCTGGTGCTATTTTAACTTTATCCGGTTCTACAAGCAGTATAATTGTAGAACCGCCGTATTCAAACTTCCCTTTTTCGTGTCCTTTTTTCACAAAGCCTTCCTGCTGGTAATTTTTAATGCGTCCAACCAGGAGCGCACCTACCTCCATCTGGAGAAGTGTACCGAAACAGCGGGTTTTAATCAGCGTATATTCCCGCTGGTTTTCTTTATAAACCGGTACGGTTTCACAGGCTGCCGGCTGTACCGTATGAAGTACTCCGGGAATGTAATAATTGGAGGATTTCAAACCATCCGAGGGGTAACAATAACGGTGATAATCGTCAACGCTTAGCCGAATGATAATCGCTGCTCCGTTTTTATAACGTTTTGCCAGCTTTTGGTTTTGTAATAATGAGGATATGGTGTAACAGGTGTTCTTGACGAAGAATCGATTGGTATTGCCCAAATGATAAGCACTGATTTTACCGTCAGCAGGACTTACCAGATGCGTCTCGTCATAATCAATCATCCGTTCTTCCGGTTTGATTTCACGGGTAAAGAAATCATTAAAAGAATGATATTCTCTGGGTTCATATGGTGACATATCGATGTTATTCTTTTGTATGAAAGGCTTAATAATGCATCTGGATGCCCCGGTATCCAGAAATTTTCCGGCTAATTCGGAAAATCCGGGACGGATCAGAGGTTTTAACAATAATCTTCCCCATAGGGAAGCATAAAGTTTACGCAGGATTTTATCCTGCGTTTCCTCGTTTTCATATAGTTTTCCTTTTCGGTCGATGTATTTCATTTTTACACCCATCGCATATTGCAGGCGTACCTGCAATACTGCCACAAATAAAACAGGTTGAAAGAATCACAGCGTGGCTTCCTTCCTACTTCATCATTTTCTTTCAACCTTACCACCTATTGCATATCTTTCTTAAAATGTTGTTCGGCAAGAGCGTGTTTAATAGAAGTGTAACAGCTTGCCAAGTATTATGACTCCCGCTACAATGATAACGATCATCATTTTATTTCCTGGTTTATAAACTTTTATTTTACTGACAAACAGAAATGCTACAAGCAGCATTACCCAGATCAGTATCCGCAGATATGTCTGCTGTCCAAAACTTGGACGCAAGAGATAAACCACCGGAAAAATAATTGCGATAGATGTTACGGGAAGACCCTGATAGTGTTTGCGGGCTTCTGTGGTCTCCTGCTGTCTCTTTTCTTCCATAACATTGAAAAATCCAAGGCGGATTACAGCTGCCAATACATAGAGACACATGGCCGTTGTTCCCCAGAACCCCCGAAGTCCCAGCCCATATCCCAGAAATGCAGGAAATGCACCAAAACAAATCAAATCACAAAGGGAATCAATCTGAATTCCAAATCTTTTCTCATCGTCCGTCCGTTCTCTGGTACGGGCAACTTTACCATCCAGCATATCGCAGATACCGGATATTACAAGACAGGCAATTGCCGTCGTAAAACGGCCATCCAATGCTTCTGTCATTCCGTATACAGAACTGATCAGTCCTAAATATGTTAAAATAACCGTATAATTATAAAATCCTATCCACATGGTATATTATCCTTCTCCCTCTTTGCCGCTTCTCTTTTCACGGCTGCTCTAGTAATGCTGATATGGGCATAAATGGTTACAAGTGCACTGATTATCAGCAGTGCATAGTAACTGATACCTCTGCTTAACAGCATTCCCGATAAAATTAATGCCGGACCAAAAATTGGTTTAAATATAGACATAAATAACGCTTCGCTTGCTCCAATACCACCCGGCAGCGGAAGCATGTCTACAGAAATAGAAATAGTTGCCTGTAAGGTGACGATCTCAAAAGCGCTGAATTCGTGAAGCCCGAATGCCCGGTATACAAAATAAGTTGAAAAGAACAGACAAAACCGCTGGAAGATGGAAATCAGAATCACATTGAAAACAACCAGCTTATGATCTCTGAAATAATAGGCGGAATCCCGGTACTTATCCATAGCGCTTGAAAGACGTTCTGTTCTTTCCGGTTTGTGTTTCAAAATACGGACCTTTTCTAAAATATGCAGACCTAAATGCATTAGCTTTTTTGTGAAATTTGGCAGAAATATTAAGATAAACATCAGTGCCACGCATCCTACATTTAATATCAGTCCCAGATATAAGAAAAATACTGTATCTTTCATGTAGTTATCCACCAGCGGACGAAATCCGATGATCAGTACCAGCCCGACTAATACTAATACGAATTTATAAGTAACGGTGACAATCATCAGTACAAGTGATGCAACTGGGATTTCCACCTTATCTTTGCTCATATAATAGATCTGAGCCGGCTGTCCGCCTGAAGCGGAAGGGGTAATACAGCTGAAGAAAAATCCGATAAAACTGTATTTTACACAATTTCGTAAAGGGATCTTCTTATTCAGCGAGTTCATCATATAGTGGATGATTACCGATTCACTGCAGACAAATACGATTACCAGGGCAATACCAAACCAGATATATCCCTTTTTTGCCATTTTTATGGTTTCCCATATGGCACCCAGTTCCTGTCCTTTAAACAATTCATAAAATGTAAAGCCCAAAAGAGCAAAAAGAAACAGGATCTGAAGTATGTTTTTTTTGTTTTTCTTTAAAAATTCCACGCATTTCCCTCTTTTCTAAATTATCCTCTGGATAATTATAGAATAAATTTATCAATATTCTATCAATATTTTGCGTATCTTACAATTTATTTTTCCAAAAACTTTCTTAAGAAACTCATAATATTTATATTTGCTGCTTAAATAATAAGCAATTTCAGCAAGGGCAACTGCGCCGAATATATCAATAATATAATGCTGCTTCGTATATTGCGTGGAAATCATGACTGCAATTGCAAACAGACATGAAAAAATACGGTACCATTTGGGGACTTGCTTATTACCCCGGATACCAATATAACAGAACCAGCTTACCAGGCAGTGTATGGAAGGAAAGAGGTTCATTGGAAGATCCATTTTATACACCCAGCCCAGCAGTTGTACGCTTAAACTGTCTCCGATCAGCTCAGGCCGCACGTTTGTGGTTGGCAGCAATACGAAGAACAGCATGCAGACAATACGGGAGGACATATCAGCAGTTACAAATTTATATAACGAATCCCTGCCCAGATGTCCTATTATGATATAATTCACAATCCAGAATAAATAACAGATCACGTAAATCCAAACCCAGCCCGGTTTAAATGGAAGCATCCGGTCGATTGACAGAGTAAAATCATAGTGATACCAGTCTTTGCACAAATGCTGTGTTCCAAAGTAAATAACACTGTTTAGGACAAAACAGGATACCAAGGGTATGATAGAATAGAGTTTTGCCCAGGGATCTACATATTTTTTAAGCCACCTATACATGTAATTCAAGCTCCTACAGGTTTGGACGGATAAGCTTAGGCTTATAACCGTTCTTTTTCAGTGCGTCTACGATGTTGTTTTTATGTTCCGTACCAAAAGCTTCCAGCGTAATTTTCAATTCCACGGCTGCATTGCGATTCGTACTTACAAACTGATTATGCTCCAGTTTAATGACATTACCCTGCTCTTCTGCAATTACAGTAGCAACGCGTACCAGTTCTCCCGGTTTGTCCGGAAGCAGTACGGATACGGTGAAGATACGGTCTCTCTGGATTAATCCCAGCTGTACGACAGAAGACATGGTAATAACATCCATATTACCGCCGCTTAAAATGGATACGATTTTCTTGCCTTTCACATCCATATGTTTTAAAGCAGCTACAGTGAGAAGGCCGGAGTTTTCTACAATCATTTTATGGTTTTCGACCATATCAAGGAATGCTACCACTAATTCATCATCATCTACGGTAATGATTCCATCCAGGTTTTTCTGAATATATGAGAATAATTGTTCACCCGGTGTTTTAACGGCTGTACCGTCTGCTATGGTATTAACATTGGGCATGGTAGTAACTTTCCCGATATCCAGGGAAGCCTGCATACAATTGGCACCGGCTGGTTCAACTCCGATTACTTTGATATTGGGATTTAAAAGTTTGGCAAGGGCAGATACTCCCGTTGCCAGTCCGCCTCCCCCGATCGGAACCAGGATATAATCTACCAGAGGAAGTTCCTGTACGATTTCCATAGCAATGGTTCCCTGCCCTGTGGCTACAGCCAGGTCATCAAACGGGTGGATAAAGGTATAGCCGTGCTCGCTGGCAAGTTCATATGCATGGGCACATGCTTCATCATATACGTCTCCGTATAATACAACTTCAGCACCATAACTTTTGGTTCGGTTTACCTTAATGAGCGGTGTGGTGGTTGGCATTACGATTACTGCTTTAGCACCAAATGCTTTTGCAGCATATGCCACACCCTGTGCATGGTTGCCTGCAGAGGCAGTAATAAGCCCTTTATTTCTTTCTTCGTCGGTTAATGTGCTGATTTTATAGTAAGCGCCGCGGATTTTATATGCTCCTGTACGCTGCATATTTTCAGGCTTAAAAAATACTTTGTTGCCGGTCTGTTCTGAATAGTACTGGCTGTAAACCAGTTTTGTCTCCTGTGTAACCTGCTTCACTGCCTCGGAAGCTTCCTCAAACTTATCTAACGTTAACATTTTATCGCCTTTCTCTAATTTGCCGGGGTTTGTACGTTGAATAATGCATTTACAAATTCATCTGCATTAAACTTCTGAAGATCATCAATACTTTCTCCCACACCAATGTATTTCACGGGTATACCAAGTTCAGAGTGGATTGCAACTGCAATGCCGCCCTTGGCTGTCCCATCCAGTTTTGTTAAAATAATACCAGTAATGTCCGCAATTTCACTGAACTCCCTTGCCTGTGCCAATGCGTTTTGTCCGGTGGTGCCATCCAGTACAACCAGTGTTTCACGGTAAGCTTCCGGATATTCCCTCTCAAGCACACGGTTAATCTTACCCAATTCATTCATCAGGTTTTTCTTGTTGTGAAGCCTGCCTGCCGTATCGCATAACAGCACATCCGCATGCCTTGCTTTCGCTGATGCCACAGCATCATATACAACAGCAGCCGGATCAGAACCTTCCTGTCCGCCGATAATATCCACACCTGCCCGGTTTGCCCATTCGGTTAACTGCTCTCCTGCTGCGGCGCGGAATGTATCTGCTGCGGCCAGAATTACCTTTTTTCCCTGATCTTTTAATTTACCGGCCAATTTTCCTACACTGGTGGTTTTTCCAACGCCGTTTACACCGATAACCAGCACCACTGACTGTTTGTTTTCGAATTCATATGCTGTTTCACCTACATCCATCTGCTCTTTGATGCTGTCAATCAGCAGCTGCTTGCATTCGGAAGGTTCTTTGATTTTCTGCTCTTTCACTTTTGCTTTTAAATCTTCGATAATAGCGGTAGTGGCATTAATACCCAGGTCACCCATGACTAAGATTTCTTCTATCTCTTCATAAAAATCGTCATCGATACTGGAAAAGCCACTGAAAATGGAGTCAATTCCAGCAACAATATTAGCCCTGGTTTTTGACAGCCCTTCCACAAGCCGTTTAAAAAACCCTTTCTTTTCTTCCATAATTATTCCCATTGCATATTACAGGCTTGCCTGCAATATTGCCACAATAAAACAGGTTGAAAGAATCACCGTGGCATCCTTTCTATATCATAATTTTCTTTCAACCTTATTCCCATTGCATATTACAGGCTTGCCTGCAATACTGCCACTCTCCTACTTATCTAGCTCATCTTCAATTAAATTAACGGATACCAGTGCGGATACACCCTTTTCCTGCATAGTGATACCATACAGTCTGTCCGCAACTTCCATTGTACCACGTCTATGTGTAATAATAATAAATTGTGTATTCGTTGTCAACTTATTAAGGTATTTTGCATATCTGGTAACATTTGACTCATCAAGCGCTGCCTCAATTTCATCCAGAAGACAGAAAGGTGATGGCTTCAGTTTCTGAATGGCAAAGAGAAGGGCAATTGCTGTCAATGCTTTCTCACCGCCGGACAGCTGCATCATATTCTGCAGCTTCTTACCTGGCGGCTGGGAAATAATGCGGATGCCCGCCTCCAGAATATCTTCATCTTCCACCAGTTCCAGGCTGCCTTTGCCGCCTCCGAACAGCTGTTTAAATGCCTTGTCAAATTCTGCCTGGATAATGGCAAAATTTTCTTTAAACTGGGCGCGCATTCCGCTGTCCAGTTCTTCTATGATGCCAAGCAGTATTTCTTCTGCCTTAATCAGGTCATCATGTTGTGTGCTGAGGAATTCATGGCGCTCAGACAATTCTTTAAAATCTTCAATGGCATTGACATTAACGGAACCAAGACCTTTGATATCAGATTTGAGGATTTGAATCGCCTTTTTCAGCTGCCCCTGGTTTTCATAAGAAACGTCTTTAAATTCATGAGCGGTGCTTACCGTCAGTTCGTATTCTTCCCACATATAATTGATTTGGGTTTCCTTACTCTCTTCCAGCTTCTCAAGCTGGCTTGCCAGACGGAAATTTTCTTTATCCAGCATTGCCATGCGTTCAGACAGCTCTTCCCGTTTGGCAAAGAAAGACTTGTGACTGGTATAAAGGCTGTCTTTTTTCTCCATCCACTCTTTTACCTGTCCGTTCGATTCGCCTTCGTGTTCCGAAGCTTTTGCAATGGATATTTCTATCTCCCGTATATCATGGGCTTTCTTTTGAATATCCTTTTCATTTTCCAGAATATCATTTTTAATAGATTCCCGCTCTTCCTGTAAGGATTTCATCTCATGGTTAATACGTGATATATTTTGATGTATAAATTCTTCTTTTTGTTTTAAATTAGCCAGATCAAGATGGATTCCTTCTGATTTGCTGTTATGTGCATCCTGCTCCTGTTTCTTGACTTCCAGTTCCTTCTGAAGTCCCAGGATCAGAGATTCTGTTTTCTTCTCCAGGGATACAGATTCTTCCAGTTCTTTTTGGATCTCCGATTCTTCTATCCGTATGTCTGCGATCTGTGCTTCAATTTCGGAAGATTCCCGTTTTAACTGGGCGTATCCGGATTTTGTTTCCGTGTTGCGGCTCTGCATCTGCTTAATCTTCATTTTCGCCGTATTCTGGACGATATACTCTTTTTGCAGGCTGTCTTTCAGCTCTACAATTTTATTACGCAGGATGCGCCGTTTATCCCGGTTCACGTCAATGGATTTCTGGAGCTCTTCCATATCATTCTTTAAAAGTGCAACACTTTCCGTTAATTCTTCAATTTCTCTTCTTCGTCCGAGAAGATTGCTGGAATTTTTAAATGCACCACCGGTCATAGATCCTCCGGGACTTAGGGATTCTCCGTCCAGTGTAACAATACGAAGGGTATGCTGATATTTTTTTGCTATGATAATTGCATTGTCAATATGGTCAACCACAACGGTTCTGCCCAACAGGTATTTTGCAAGCCCTTCATAGCAGCTTTCTACATCTACCAGAGAACTTGCCAGTCCAATGACTCCGGGTTCTTTTAAAGCTTTCTCATTAGTGAATCCATTTCGGTTGCCAATGCTTGTCAGAGGAAGGAAGGTAGCCCGTCCGTATTTGCCCCGTTTTAGAAAATCAATCATACGTTTTGCTGTATGTTCATCTTGGGTAACAATATTCTGGATACTTCCGCCCAGAGCGGTTTCGATTGCGGTTTCATAAGATTTCTGCACTTTAATAATATCTGCAACAACGCCCATGATTCCCGTTTCCCGGTTTTTTTGTTCCATAACGCGCCGTATGCTGTTGCCATATCCATCATATCGCTCGGTAATATTTTTTAAGGACTCCAAACGGGATGCTTCCCTATGGTAAGCGGTCTGCCCGGTTTCCATTTGTTCATTCTGCTGGGAAAGGATCTGCTGCAGTTCGGTTACTTCATTATCATACTTTGTACTTTCTTCACTTAAAGCATCAATACGGGCGGAAACTTCCATGTAATCCTTCTGATATGCAGCAAGAGATTCTTCCTGCTCAGATTCTTCACTTTTTAATTTTAGGATTTTCTGGCTCAGTTCTGCTTTTCGGATCTGGATCTGTTCAATCATTGTAGAATAGCGCTGCAGCTTGGCTTTTGTAGATGCTCTCTTATTCAATAAATCAATAATCTGGTTCTTGCCCTCTTCAATATGGCTTTCCAGAATACCGGTATCTTCCTGGAGCTTTAAGCCGACCGCTTTGTTTTTTACTTCTACAGCCTGGAATTTATCCAGCTGTTCTTTTAGAAGACCAAGCTCTGTCTGCTGCGAGTCTTTTTGCTGTGTTTTTCCATCCAATTCTTTTTGTATGCTCAGGATACGGTTTTGTAAATGTTCACCATTTAGCTTTGCCGTATTAATCTGCTCTTTTAAGACATTAATCTGTCCGGCTAACTGCTGTTTTAACAACTGGTTTTTATTGGAGCGTTCTTTTTCTTCCTCGATCTTAGCACTTAACTCTTCCATTTCTTTTTCTATCCGCTCGTACTCCACTTTTGCACTTTCATAATTGGCTTTTGTGGACTGCAGATCCTGATTGGAAATGGAGATCTTTTCTTCTATTTCCCGAAGCTGGGCTTTGATGCGGTTCATCTCCATTAAAAACATATTGGCATCTACCGTCTTTAATTCTTCTTTTTTCTTCAGATAGATTTTCGCGGTTTCAGCCTGTCTCTGAAGGGGCCCTAATTGTTTCGTTAATTCGGATAGTATATCGTTAACACGAACCAGATTTTGCTTCTCATCTTCCAGCTTTTTCTGGGCGGCCAGTTTCCGGCGTTTATATTTTACAATACCTACTGCTTCGTCAAAAAGTTCTCTGCGCTCTTCCGGTTTTCCACTTAAAATTTTATCAATCTGTCCCTGTCCGATAATGGAATATCCTTCTTTACCAATACCGGTATCGTAAAAAAGCTCATTGACATCTTTCAGACGGCAGGTGGTACCGTTGATTAGATACTCACTTTCGCCGGAACGGTATACGCGTCTGGTTACGGTTACTTCGTTATAATCAATGGGCAGCTGATGGTCTTCATTATCCAGCGTAATGGCAACGGATGCAAACCCCATAGGTTTCCTGTTTTCCGTTCCTGAAAAGATAACATCCTGCATACTGGCACCACGCAGCTGTTTTGCACGCTGCTCACCCAATACCCAGCGGACAGCATCGCCAACATTGCTCTTACCACTGCCATTTGGTCCCACGATACCGGTAATACCATTGTGAAACTTAAAGACAATTTTGTTGGCAAAAGATTTGAAGCCGTGGATTTCTATGCTTTTTAAGTACATATCTCTTTTGTCTTTCCTTTCAAGTCGATGATGGCGCGATAGGCCGCTTCCTGCTCAGCAGCTTTCTTGGTACGTCCAATTCCCTGGCTTGCATTTTTTTCACCGATATGCAGTTCTACAATGAATTTCTTATCATGGTCAGGGCCTTCTTCCCCTGTCAGGGTATACACGATCTCATCACCTTTAAAATCTCTTTGTACTATTTCCTGCAGGATAGTCTTGCTATCATAAAAGAGCTGCTTATTTTCAATATCTTTCATTATATACTTTAAAATAAACTCTTTTGCATTAGCAAAACCACCATCTAAATAAATGGCACCTATGAGGGCTTCCATGGCATCAGACACAATAGAATCACGATGACGGCCTCCGGTATGCTCTTCACCTTTACCAAGCTGTAAATAACTGCCCAGCTCAATTTCTTTCGTACACAGGGCAAGAGTGGGCTCACAGACGATACTTGCACGAAGCTTTGTCAGATCCCCTTCCGGCAGATCCGGATAATTGTGGAATAAAAACTCACTGCTGGTAACTTCCAACACTGCGTCACCTAAAAATTCAAGGCGTTCATTATCTTTCATCCTGGCGGCTTTATGCTCATTTGCATAAGAACTGTGAGTCATGGCCTGTACCAGAAGATCGAAATTGTGGAACTTATATCCGATCCTGCTCTCCAGTTCTGCTAATTTTCTGGTTGATTTCATAGTTATCCTCCTGTGCCGCATTTGCTGCGGCTGTAATAAAGCACATGTGAAGCATACTTCACATTATCCTCCTATGCCGCATTTACTGCGGCTGTAATAAATAAAACGTATTTATACAACAAAGGGTGCTGCTTTGCAACACCCTCATAAAAACCGTTTTAGTTGATTGCACTTTTGATTTGTTCTACCGCATCGCCTACTGAAACAATTTTTTCTGCTTCTTCATTTGGAATTTCAATATCGAATTCTTCTTCAATTCCCATGATAATCTGAAATACATCTAAGGAGTCAGCTCCTAAATCATCTACAAATGTAGTCTCCATTGTGATCTCATCTGCATCAACATTCAGTACCTCGGCAATAATTTTCTGTAACTTTTCGAATTCCATAATCATCAATCCTCTCTTTTACTAATCTACTTTAATTTTTTCTTTAATTTTTTCATTGATCTGCTGCTGCTTAAACTGCACGCATTGAACAATGGAGTTGGTAATCTCCGACGCATTAGAACTGCCGTGAGATTTTACCACAAGGCCATTCAACCCAAGTAAAGGTGCACCGCCATATTGGCTTGCATCAAAAGATTTAAGTGTTTCTTTTAATGCCGGTTTTACCAGTAAGGCGCCAATCTTACTGCGAAGGCTTGTCATCATGCCGGCCTTGACTTTTGAAATCAGGGTGGCACCCACACCTTCATACAACTTTAAAATTACATTTCCGACAAATGCTTCACAAACGATGACATCGCATACGCCTGCCGGAATGTCTCTGGCCTCCACACTTCCGATAAAATTAATGTCTTTACATTCCTTCAAGAGTGGAAATGTCTCTTTTACCAGAGCGTTGCCCTTTTCCTCTTCTGCACCGATATTAACGATACCGACTTTAGGATTTTTAATACCTACTACATTTTCCATGTAAATAGAACCTATTTTTGCAAACTGCACTAAATGAGATGGTCTTGCATCTACATTTGCGCCACAGTCAACCAGCAATGAAACACCGGTCTTAGTGGGTATCAGTGGTGCCAGAGGCGGCCGCTCAATTCCTTTGATGCGCCCAACTAAGAGCTGTCCGCCGACTAATACGGCTCCGGTACTGCCAGCTGAAACAAAAGCATCTGCTTCGCCTTTTTTTACCAGATTCAGCCCTACTACAATGGAAGAACTTTTTTTCTTTCGAATAGCCATAACCGGCGGTTCTGCTGTTTCAATAATTTCTTCAGCATGAACAACTTCCACTAGCTCATTTGGATAGGTGTACTTTGATAATTCTCTCTGCACATCTTCCGAGCGCCCTACCAGGAATACTTTAATATCTTTTCTCGCATTCACTGCGGTTACGGCTCCCTTAACAATCTCTGCCGGGGCATTATCACCACCCATAGCGTCGACTGCGACCCGAACTAATTCCTGCATATTATTTCCTCCTCGTATTTCTATTAACTAATATACTAAACATCATACAGAAAATCAATAGATATTTTCAGAGAATCTTACGAAGTACATAAGTTCTTTGAGTTTTCTGCGTAAAAGGGGTAAAAAACAGGAGAAAAGCACGTAAAAAAAGCATCTCCATCGAGATGCTTTATCATATCTTAAGCTTCTGTAGATATGATTTCTTTTTTATTGTATGTTCCGCAGTTCTTACATACTCTGTGAGACATCATAAGTTCGCCGCATTTAGCACATTTCACTAAATTTGGAGCAGACATTTTCCAGTTTGCTCTTCTCTTGTCTCTTCTTCCTTTGGAAGATTTATTTTTTGGACAGATTGACATGGTTTACACCTCCTTAAATTTGCTAAAGATATCACGGATTTTGGCCATTCTTGGATCTAAATCTGTATGATCACAGTTGCAAGTCCCAAGATTTAAATTGGCGCCACATTGATTACAGATTCCCTTGCAGTTTTCACTGCATAAAACCTTCATCGGCCAATTCAATAACATCTCGCCATAGACAAGCTTATCCACATCCAGGTTATATCCATCAATATAATTGTGTTCATCAAGTGCTTTCTGATGTTCTGCTTCATCTATATTCATATCAATTTCTTTGTCAATATGAACTTTAATTTCAGTTTTCACGTCTTCCAGACACCTGTCACAGGGAATCAAAACAGTTATCATCCCGCTCCCTGTTATGTGCAGTTTCCTGTCTCCTTTGTTCTGAATCTGTAAAGAAACGGGGGTACTGCTAATGATAGGAAAACTGCCAAGCTTCGAAACAAAGGTTTCCAGCTCCAGTCCTGCATCAGTCTGCATTACTAATTCGTCGTTTTTTAAAACACCGTTTAAGTCAATCAGCATTATGACCCTCCTATCCACACCTAAATTATTATACATATTCAATTTGTTTTTGTCAACATAATTTTACAATAAAGTGGGCTTTTGTGATTAATGACGCTTTGCAGATATAGGCAGTGCACAAAGCATCCTTAATCAGCACCCGCCGAATTATATAAATAAGGCGAAGACTTTCGCAGTCTCCGCCTTATTCCGGTATAGTTTTAAACTAAATCAGAGCTACTGTTTCTCTGCAGATTGCAAGTTCTTCATCGGTAGGAAGGAGAACAACTTTCACCTTAGAATCCGGTGTGGAAAGCAGAGTCTTTTTGCCTCTTGCTTTGTTTGCCTCATCATCTAAAGTAATGCCCAGGTATCCAAGATATGCGATGATATCACGGCGTACCAGAGAGTCATTTTCACCAAGTCCTGCTGTAAAGGCAATTGCATCAACACCATTGAGAGCAGCTACGTAAGAACCGATATATTTTGCAGCGCGGTAATTGAATACAGCTCTGGCACGGATTGCAGCTTCATTTCCTTCTTCAGCAGCATTTTCCAGGTCACGGAAATCGCTTGAGATTCCGGATAAACCATAAACACCTGATTTTTTATTTAACATGTTCATTAAATCATCAATGTCCATATTTTCTTTCTTGGACAGGAACTCTAAGATAGCAGGATCAATATCACCGGAACGTGTTCCCATTACCAGTCCTTCAAGAGGAGTCAATCCCATGGAGGTATCTATGGATTTGCCGTTTAATACAGCAGTAATGGATGCACCGTTACCTAAATGGCAAACAATAATTTTAGAATTATTGATATCAAGTCCTAAGAATTTTGCTGTTTCTTTGGATACGAAGTTGTGGGAAGTTCCGTGGAAACCATATCTTCTTACTTTATATTTTTCATAATATTCGTAAGGCAGACCATACATATATGCTTTTTCAGGCATTGTCTGATGGAATGCAGTATCGAATACACCAACCATCGGTACATCAGGCATCAATTCCTGGCACGCACGAATACCAATTAAGTTTGCAGGGTTGTGAAGAGGTGCAAGATCGTTACATTCTTCAACAGCATTTAACATTTCTTCTGTAATTACTGCAGAAGAAGCAAATTTCTCGCCGCCGTGTACGATTCTGTGACCGACTGCATTAACTTCTTTCAGACTCTTAATTACACCGGTCTTTTCATTTACCAATGCATCCAGTACCATTTTGATGGCTTCTTTGTGAGTTGGCATTGGGCTTTCTGTAAATTCTTTCTCGCCGCCCTTTGGCTGATATACAAGTCTGCTTCCTTCGATTCCAATTCTTTCGCAAAGCCCCTTTGCCAATACATCTTCTGTATCAGAGTTAATTAACTGATACTTAAGAGATGAACTTCCACAGTTGATAACTAATACGTTCATTAAAAAATACCTCCGTTGGTTTTCTTTTCATTTTATTATATTCTTTTAGAACTTCCGTATAATTATGTAGGTAAATTTTTCCTATTGTGCCTGGCACTGAACTGCTGTAATCGCTACAACCCCAACGATATCTTCAGCGCTGCATCCACGGGATAAATCATTTACCGGTTTTGCAATACCCTGTGTTACAGGTCCGTAAGCTTCTGCTTTTGCTAATCTCTGAACTAATTTGTATCCGATATTTCCAGCATCCAGGTCTGGGAACAGTAATACGTTTGCTTTACCTGCTACCGGGCTGTTTGGAGCTTTGGAAGCGCCTACGCTTGGTACTATTGCAGCATCTAACTGGAATTCACCGTCTAATTTCAGATTCGGATTCTGCTCTTTTGCAATTCTGGTTGCTTCTACTACTTTGTCAACATCTGCATGCTTTGCGCTTCCCATGGTAGAATGGGAAAGCATTGCCACGATCGGTTCCTCTTCTACTAATAACTGGAAGGATTCTGCAGAAGAAGCTGCAATTGCTGCCAATTCTTCCGGATTTGGGTTCTGGTTTAATCCTGCATCTGCGAAAATAAATGTTCCGTTTGCACCATATTCGCAGTTTGGCACTGCCATCAGGAAGAATGCAGATACTAATTTTGTTCCCGGTTTTGTCTTTAAGATCTGAAGGCATGGTCTTAAAGTATCAGCGGTAGAATGACATGCTCCGGATACCATACCGTCTGCATCGCCCATTTTAACCATCATAACACCATAGTACAGGTACTGGTTTAATAAAATATCTTTTGCCTGTTCCGGTGTCATGCCTTTTTTCTGTCTTAACTCTACAAGCTTGTCTATGTAGCCTGCTGTCTTATCTGAAGTTGCAGGATCTACAATGATAGCTCCTGTAATGTCTAATCCTTCGCTGCCTTTTTTAACTGCCTCTTCGCTACCTACAAGTACTACATTAGCAACGCCTTCTTTTAAGATCTGGGCGGTTGCTTCATATGTTCTGCGGTCTTCTGTTTCCGGCAGTACGATCGTTTTTTTGTTTGATTTCGCTCTTTCTTTGATTACGTCAATAAATCCCATGATTTCTGACTCCTTTCGTGTTTTAGGTCCCCAAACCGTCATAAAAATATTATACATGATACCATATTGGCATACAAGTTAATTAATATTTTAACAATGTTTAACAACCTTTCATTCTTTTTAATTATAGCCCTATAAATGGCTAATTTCAACCGTTATGGTGTATCTTTTTCCATACACCGGGGGTAAAATTGTATTTTTGGATAAAATTTTGATATCAGGAGTGGATTTTTGGATCGTCAGGCGGTATTTTGAGATCAAACGTTTTGATTTTTGATTATATTTTTTAAAATCAGGTTTTGTATTTTGTTGTTTATTTTTTGATTGTTTTGGTTTGATCGATTTGCGGGATGAAAAAGAAAGGTACCGGAGAAATTTTATAGGCACATAAGAGGAATGTACGAAGGGGATGGAGTGTGGTATAATCGATAGATGATTATGGGATTTTTGGATTTACAGAATGGAGGATTTTAACATTATATGAAGGTTGTTGGACTGATTACGGAATATAATCCGTTTCATAATGGACATGGATATCATTTAGAACAGGCAAAATTAAAAACAGGCGCTGATTTTGTGGTGGTTGTAATGAGCGGGAACTTTCTGCAGCGGGGAGAACCTGCGATCATTGACAAGTTTTCCAGGGCAGAAATGGCATTGGCATGCGGAGCGGATCTTGTATTGGAGATTCCTGCATATTTTGCATGTGCAAGTGCGGAATATTTTGCACTGGGTGCAGTCTCGCTTTTAAATTCACTTGGGATTGTAGATGCCATTTGTTTTGGCAGTGAGTGTGGTGATATTCAGGTTCTGAATGAAATTGCAGAAGTTCTGACAACAGAACCTGCGCAATACAAAAGTACGTTAAAAACCCTCCTTGCAGAAGGAATATCTTTTCCGGCAGCCAGAGAAGGGGCGCTGCTCTCCTATCTCAGGGAAATGCATATGAAGGAACGAGACGGAAATATATCTAAGTGGGAAGAGGTGCTGGATTCACCGAATAACATCCTGGGTATAGAGTATCTGAAAGCTTTAAAAAAGATAAATAGCAGCATGGTTCCGGTAACGATTGACCGTATTACCAGTGGTTATCACGACCAGTCGCTTCATGCCGGAATCAGTTCAGCAACTGCCATACGGCGTGTGATACAGGAAGTTCAGGCAGGAGCCGGCTGTTCGTACAGAGATCCGGACGCAGATCCATTAAAAGATCAGGTTCCGGATGCGGTTTATACTATTTTAAAGCGGGAATCAGCACAGTCGTTTCCGGTAAAAAGTGCAGATTTTTCACAATTACTGCACTATCGTTTACTGTCGGCAGCTAATCCAGAAGAACTTGCAGAATTTTTTGATGTTACTGACGAATTGGCAAAAAGAATGTGGAATCTGAGATTTTCCTATCAGGGGCTGGAAGCATTTGTTTCGCTCTTAAAAACCCGCCAGTTTACGGAAACCAGAATCCGCAGGGCATTAATGCATATTTTACTGGGGATAAAAGGAGATGCAGTCCTTAAGTCTGTAAGATCAGACAATGCGGCCTGTTACATCCGCGTTTTGGGATTTCGTAAAAAAGCTTCGGTGTTGTTGTCAGAAATTAAGAAAAAAAGTGATTTGCCCATCCTTACAAAAATGGCGGTTGCGCATACACTTTTAGAGGGCACGCGGGCTTGTAATACTGCAAAAATGATGCTGGACTGTGATATCTATTGCGCACAGGTATATCATAGTGCAGTAACCAATTTATATCAGGATCACAGATATAATGAAATTACAAGGCAGATTCTGGTAGAGCCATAGCAGGTTTAGGTAAGAAAGGGACGCTTTGTAGATGGAGATGGTGTACGGAAAGATGGGAGTGGGAAACTTGTATGGACGGAGGAAGCGTAGAGCAGAGCTGAGTATTTACTTACCTTTGCGGAGTGTTTTTTGGCGGATAGTATTCGACTGGCTCCCATCGGATACTAAGCGGGCACTGAACCGGGAAATGCATCAGGATTTCCCGGTGAATGCCCGCGTGCCGCCAAAAAGCGCTTCGGAAAGGTTAGAAAATACCAGTTCTGCGGCCAGCTGACGGAGTCCATACAAGTTTCCCACTCCCATCTTTCCGTACATTACCCAACATATACAAAGCGTCCCCTTCTCAACTAAACCCAAATTTGTTCGCTCTAGCTGGTGCGAACTTTACCTGTTTCATATAAAAAGGCGTGATGCTTATACAAAAGCATCGCGCCTGATTTTTAATTTTTAAAGCTATGAATTGGAGCCGGAATTCTTCCTTTCCGGTTTACAAAGGCATCACAGCCATATTTGTTGACCGGCATAATCGGTGCATAACCTAACAGTCCGCCGAATTGTACGATCTCTCCTACGCCTTTTCCAATAACCGGAATCAGACGTACTGCGGTTGTTTTCTGGTTTACCATACCGATTGCCATTTCGTCAGCAATAATACCTGCTATGGTAGTAGATTTGGTATCTCCCGGTATAGCGATCATATCCAGGCCTACGGAACATACACAGGTCATTGCTTCTAATTTTTCAATGGTCAGTGCATTTGCCTGAACTGCGTCAATCATACCCTGGTCTTCGCTGACCGGAATGAAAGCACCGCTTAATCCCCCTACATAGGAAGAAGCCATAACACCGCCTTTTTTCACCTGATCGTTTAAAAGTGCAAGTGCTGCAGTTGTTCCGGGTGCACCTGCATATTCCAGACCGATTTCACATAAGATATCAGCTACACTATCTCCGATGGCAGGAGTTGGCGCCAGAGACAAGTCAATAATTCCAAAAGGAATATTCAGACGGTTAGATGCTTCCTGGGCTACCAGCTGTCCTACACGTGTAACTTTAAATGCCGTTTTCTTAATGGTTTCGCATAATACTTCAAAACTTTCTCCGCGCACCTGCTCCAAAGCTGTTTTCACAACACCCGGACCGCTGACACCTACATTAATGATTGCATCTGCTTCTGTCACACCGTGGAAAGCACCTGCCATGAAAGGATTATCATCCGGAGCATTACAGAAAACAACCAGTTTTGCACATCCAAGAGAATCGTTCTCTTTGGTGTACTCTGCTGTTTCCAGAATCATATCGCCCATCAGACGCACCGCATCCATATTGATACCGCATTTGGTAGAACCCAGATTGATGGAACTGCATACGCGCTCAGTGCATGCAAGAGCCTTTGGAATCGAACGAATCAGATATTCATCACTTTTTGTCATTCCTTTGCTGACCAGAGCGGAATATCCGCCTATAAAGTTAACGCCGACTTCTTTGGCAGCTTTATCCAGTGTTTTTGCAATGGTTACAAAATCATCAGAAGATTTACATGCGCTTCCGCCAACTAAAGCAATTGGGGTTATGGAAATACGCTTATTTACGATGGGAATTCCATATTCTCTTTCAATATCTTTACCGGTAGAAACCAGGTCTTTTGCCAGAGTCGTGATTTTATCGTAGATTTTCTGATTTAGTTTTCCCAGATCAGAATCAATACAGTCTAACAGGCTGATACCCAGAGTAATGGTTCTTACATCCAGATTCTCCTGGGTAATCATTTTATTTGTTTCGCTTACTTCAAATAAATTTATCATAACAGATTATTACCTTTCTTCATATAGTGACAGATTGGCGCCCGCAGACGCGCTCTAGATACGATGCATCATGTTGAAGATTTCTTCATGCTGGCAGCGGATGCTTACGCCGATTTCGTCGCCGAGTTTTTCCAGTGCTTTTGCCAATTCTTCTGCAGACTTTGTAGAATTGTTTGCATCGGTAACCATCATCATATTGAAGAATCCCTGTACGATTGTCTGAGAGATGTCCAGAATGTTAACGTTGTTTTCTGCAAGGAAAGTACAAACCTTAGCGATGATTCCCACGGTATCTTTTCCTACGACTGTGATAATTGTTTTTTTCATTTCTTCTCCTTTCGGGGACCGGAGTCCTCTTTCACATTAATCTATATATGTAAGTCAATTCCGCACCAGATCGGCCTTAGCAAAGATCCGGTACGTTATGGCTTTATATCGCAAATAATTCACTTGGTTCATCCCTGTGAGCCACGCGGATTGGAAAATCTTTGGCTTTATAAGGATTTTCACCTAAAGTCACTTCTGAGCAGACCGTTTCATATGCAAGCTCCTCATAATTATTTTCTCTGCTGAGATGTCCAAGCATAATTGTTTTTAATCCATCATGAAGAATCCGGCAGAGCAGCCGTCCTGCATTTTCGTTAGACAGATGTCCCCTGTTTCCAAGGATACGCTGTTTCAGATAATAAGGATAACTCCCTACCTGAAGCATATTAATATCGTGATTCGCTTCCAGAAGTACGCCGTCAAGTCCCTGAAGATGGTCTACTATGTAATCGTTATAATGTCCGAGGTCGGTAATCACACCAACGGATTTATTTTCATGGTTAATGCGGTACGCTACCGGATCGGCCGCATCGTGGGAAATAGAAAATGGTGCTACTTCCAGATCCTTAATACAAAATGGCTCATCCGGATAGATCTCACAAAAAAGAGAATCATCTACTTTGCCAAGTGGTGTATAGGCTTTCATTGCCTCAATGGTTGCGCCGGTTGCATAGATTGGTATCTGATATTTTCTGGCGAGAACTCCCAGGCCTTTAATATGGTCAGAATGTTCATGTGTAATTAAAATGCCGTCCATTTCGGCCGTTTTACGGTCAATGGAGTTTAATCCGGCTTCAATTCTTTTGCCGCTTAAGCCTACGTCTACAAGAAGACTGGCATGTTCTGATCCTACGTAAATGCAGTTTCCGCTGCTTCCGCTTGTTATACTACAAAAATTCATGTTCTATCAATCCCCTGTCAATTTGTTCATATGTATTTTCTACAATATTGCTGCTGTTGTCAACTACAAATTGACAATGCTGGCGAAATACGTTGTCGCGCATCTGGTTTTTTATGATTTGTTTTACTTTTTCATCGGAATATCCACGTGCCTGTTTCAGTCTTTTTCTGCGTACATCATCGGATGTGTAGACATACCAGAATTCATCACAGATTGTTTCATAATGATCTTCAATCAAAAGAGCCGCTTCGATCACAACAAAAGGAACTTTTTTGGCAGTGCGTTCTTTTTTGATTTCATTTACAATATATTCTTTTACCGCAGGATGGACAATCTGATTTAGTTTCTGCAATTTCTCGTGATCCTGGAAAACTATATCAGCAAGCTTGCTGCGGTTGATATTCTGGTCGGCCTTTAGAATTCCGCTTCCAAATGTTTCTGTAATGCGGTAGTAACATACCTGGCCCGGGGACATCAGAAGATGTCCTACCTGGTCAGCCTGAATGACTCTCGCATGATACATTTTTGCAATATAGTCTAAAACGGTGCTTTTACCGGCGCCAACTCCGCCGGTGATTCCTAATACTTTCATTAGTAATCATATCTCCTATCTATTTAGCCTCATACCAGTTATTACCGGTATGCATATCGATCTCCATTTTTACAGCCAGATCAGCAGCGCCTGTCATTTCAGCCTCTAAAATCTGTTCTACCTGAGCAAGTTCATCCTGAGCTGCTTCAATTAAAAGCTCATCATGTACCTGAAGGATCAATCTGGATTTCAGTCCTTTTTCTTTCAGACTGTTATTTACCCGAATCATAGCTATTTTAATAATATCTGCAGCAGTTCCCTGTATCGGAGAGTTCATCGCTACACGCTCTCCAAAAGAACGCTGCATAAAATTACTGGAATTTAATTCCGGAACAGGGCGTCTTCTGCCAAACATGGTCGTTACATATCCCTCTTTTTTAGCAGCTTCTACGGTTTCATCCAGGAACTGCTTGATTCTGGGATAGGTGATGAAGTATTGCTCAATATATTCCGATGCCTCTTTTCTGGTGATGCTCAGATCCTGACTGAGCCCAAAAGAGCTGATGCCATAGACAATACCAAAGTTTACTGCTTTTGCATTACGTCTCTGCAGATCGGTAACCTCATCAAATGGTATGTGAAATACCTGGGATGCAGTAATCCGGTGAATATCCTGAGCTTCTCTATAGGCATTTATTAAAGTTTCATCTCCTGAGATATGTGCAAGAACACGTAATTCAATCTGGGAATAATCGGCATCTACAAATACACAGCCTTCCTTTGGAACAAAAACTTTACGTATAAGTCTGCCGAGTTCCATACGGATGGGAATATTCTGCAGGTTTGGTTCTGTGCTGCTGATTCTTCCAGTTGCCGCAATGGTCTGATTAAAGGTGCTGTGTATTCTGCCGTCAGAAGAGATATAATTCGCAAGTCCGTCTGCATAAGTGGATTTTAATTTTGTAAGCTGGCGGTATTCCAGTATATTGGTTACGATTGGGAAATCCGGAGCCAGTTTTTCCAGAACATCCGCGGCAGTAGAATACCCGGTTTTTGTTTTTTTGCCATTAGGACATTTTAACTTTTCAAATAAAATAACACCCAGCTGCTTTGGAGAATTGATATTAAACTGCTCTCCTGCCTGCTCGTAAATAGATTTCTCAAGTTCCGTAATACGGATCTGAAGCTGTTCCCCATAGATCTTCAGTGCGTCCGATTCTACGAGAATCCCTTCCTGCTCCATATCAAAGAGTGTATAAACAAGGGGCATCTCAATTTCATCAAAAAGATGATCCATCTTCATTTCCACAAGGCGTTCCCGGATTTTAGGTGTGGAAGCAAAAGCAACATAAGCTGCGTAGCAGGCATAAGTTATCAGTTCTGCTTCCTTATCTTCCGCTGCCGCTGTCAGAGAAATTTTACCCAACAGTTCTGCTTTGGAAGGAACCATCATTTCCAGATACTCTTTGGCAATATCTTCGTATGTGTATGTGTCCTTTAGCGGATTCACCAGATAAGCACCAATGGCTGCGTCAGCAAATTTCGGCTGCTGTTCTCTGGTTACTGCAAGATACCCTAACTGCTCTTTCAGATTAATGGTACTAATGCCCGGGACTGCCCGAATCATTTCATGAATTTTCCCTGTCAGGTAATCTTCGGATATGAATCCCTGAACCGGTATAAAATAAATATCTGCAGTTCCAAAACAGAGTGAACACCCGAAAAGCAAGTTTTTCTCTATAAAAAGCTGTAAGCCTACATGCTCTTTCTTACAGGCATTTGTAAATATCTCTTCTACTTTACCCAAGTCATCAGCTTTCGCAAATGAATCGGTCACTGTATTAGCCGGTGCTTCGCAGTCAAATTTTGAAAGCAGGTTTTTAAACTCCAGACGCTTAAACATTTCAAAAGCCTTCTGGGTATAGAGGTTATGAATTCTTGCACTTTCCAGAGAGAATTCAAGAGGGCTTTCTATGTTAATCGTAGCCAGTTCCTTACTCAGTACAGCCAAATCATAATGATTTTTCAGAGATTCTTTGGCTTTATTCGGTTTCACCTCATCCACATGAGCATGGGCATTTTCAATAGATCCGTATTCAACAATTAATTTTGTTGCCGTCTTTTCACCAACCCCCGGGATTCCCGGTATGTTGTCAGAAGCATCCCCCATCAGTGCTTTTAATTCAATAATCTGAGGGGGTGTAACCTGATATTTTTCTATTACATCTTTGGTATTGTAATCTTCTATTTCCGTACCGGTACGTTTCGTTTTGGGAATGCGGATTTTGATCTGGTCTGTTGCAAGCTGCAGCATGTCCCTGTCTCCGGAAACGATAGAAACCACCAGACCTTCTTTTTCCATTTTTTTTGCAACGGTGCCCAAAAGATCATCTGCTTCATATCCTTCCAGCTGCATCAGCGGAATATCCATAGACTGGAGAACTTCTTTCATCACCGGCACCTGTTGGCGCAGTTCATCCGGCATAGGCTTTCTGGTGCCTTTGTAATCCGCATACATTGTATGACGGAATGTAGGGGCTTTCAAGTCAAATGCCACTGCCAGATAATCCGCGTTTTCTTCGGATAATATTTTAAACATGATATTCAAAAATCCGTAAATCGCATTGGTATGAAGTCCTTCCGAATTAGTCAGGTCGGGAATTCCGTAATATGCTCTGTTTAAAATACTATGTCCATCTATTAAAACAATTTTTTTACTCATAGATATCTCCAATTACTTTTTTGTAGTCTGAATTTCAGTACTCTTATTTTTTGCATTCTTTTTCTTTGTATTCTTCTTTTTTTTATTTGTGGATTTTTCGCTGGCAGAATTGGCAGAACTTTCCGTCTCGGGAGTTTTTTTCACACTGCTCTTTTCACTGCCGGAAGCTTTCTCAGAATCCATAGTTTCAATCTGGTAGATCTGAGGTATATCTTTTAAATTTTCATCGATCTCGGATTTTGGATTGCCATAGACAAATTCATAGATTGTTGTCTGCTGAATCGTTTTATTACTTCCCCACATCTGAAACTGGGTAAAAAGAACGATTAACAGAGCCAGTTCCGCCACAGCCATAAAGCAATGCCGGTAAAAACGCATGATCTTTCTGCGGTGGACACGATGCTCAGAAGAATGCAGGTCATCAACCAGCAGCTTCTGGATATTATAGTTTATATGGCTTTCATCATCCAGACGTTCCAATGCAAAATAGATCGTAAAATAAATCTCAAGTTCTTCATGGCATTCCGGACATTCTTTGATATGCTCAATGAATTTTTCGAGTTCTTTATCATTTAATTTTCGCTGTATATAAGGCAAAATCATCTGCTGGGCAGTTTTACAATCCATATGCTTTCCTCCGAAAGGCAAAATTTAAACTAACATGATTCTAACACACCTTATTCAAAATTGCCATTACAAAATAAAAATGGCCTCTGTAATATCCCAGATAAAGGCGTCTGGCATATTACAGAGGCGTATTATGAAGCCGATTTGATTCTGTTCGTTTATTAAAAAAATTTCCGTACGTTATTATCGCTCATATATATTTATATACACGCGTTCCCCACTTCACGCAGTACTCCCTCAAACGATAACAGTAATCAAATCAGACAGCTTCCGAAAAAGGATAATGAGTTAATAATTGTCTGAACACCAATATATTAACTCATTTTGAAAAAATTACAATAGCTTTTGACTAACTGGATTAGATTCTTGTCTAGTTGGTAATTTTTGAATCCTATTTGGTACTTTTACCATTAGATTTTTTTAAAGCTTCTGGTTTAGATGGCTGGTAAATTCCATACCATGATGGCCAGTCACCACCTTCTAATGCTACAGCATGTCCAGCAGCTGCAACAACTTTTAACAGGTTTTTTTTAATACAGGTTTTCATTTAATCGCCTCCTTTTCAATATTTCTATAATTATTAATATGATAACGGTAACAAGAACAAACAAAACTAAAACAGCGAGTTCATTGAAACCGAATACCCATCCGCAAATGCCCACTACTTCACAAATAAGTACTCTCAATAAAACTTTTCTTTTTATAAGAGGAATTTCAGTAGTGTCTAAAGGGGATTTCAAGTTTTCAATTGGTGAAAACTGCCACATAAAAAGTGGAACATATATGTATGCCAGTACAAAAAAGGCGAAATTAATATCTGTAATTTTAAAAAAACGAACAGATGTCATGATAAATCCAAATACAATAATTAATGAAAAGTTACATCTGAAATAAGAACTTGCGTGGTATCCTCCACTTTGGGTCCGAATCCATGCAAAAATTAAAAACCCGAATAAAGCTAAAAAAATTCTTTGGTAAACAATACCAATTAATAATACCCAGAATATATTGACTGCAGTTGATATTATTAATTCAAAACCATACTGGTATACTTCTTTTTCAGTGCCTTGAATGATCATCTTCCGGACACATAAATCAGTCACCACATTAGCACACTTAGAAATCATAACTTCACCTAAATCCCTATATAAACTTCATAGAATTTTACATTTCTATTGGATTTTACCAATTAATTCTAAAAGTTTCAATACGAATTGACTAATTGGTCTGATTTATCGTCTAACTGGTAATTTGTTTATATTTTCATCATAATATGTGCTATAAATGTATTGTCTTTTTCGTAATATTCTACAATACCTCCGTTCTTGTTTACAGCATCCTCTACATTGAGATGTCCCAGCCCGTGCTTTCCAGAAGAACCTTTTGTAGATATCAACTTTGGATTTTTCTTTAAAACTGATTCCTTAATTGGATTTTTTACAAAAATATTGAAATACCGTTTTTCCTGATACATCTCCAGTGAAATCCATTTATTCTCATTATGCATATTTGCGTCAATTGCATTGTCCAGGAGATTGAATAAAACTATACTGGTATCAACTCCATCCAGCATGCTTGTATCTCCCGCTACTTTGATATCTAAAGGAATACCATATTTTTGACAAACATCCGATTTAGCGTGAAGAACGGCATTGATGGTGTGATTATTGCAGATTTCAGAAGCTGTTGACTGCTGAAGATAAAAGTCTGATACTTTCTTGGCATAATCTTTTACGGTATCATATTTTTCTTCCACTAAAAGTGTTTGTATACAAGCAAGGTGATTTTTATAATCATGACGCATTTTTGTTTCTCTATTTTCAGCATCTTTTATCTGGAACAGCTGTCTCTCCAACTCTTTACATTTCAATTCTGTCAGTTCCATATGCAAAATATCCTGATTTTCCTGACTTAAAGATAAAATGGAATGATAGATATAAATATCAATGATAATAATGCCTATGAGAATGATGAGAGCCTTAAAGTTCATAGCTTCATCTGTCGGATTATTTCTAACCATTAAATATAAGGTTGTATCGGTTATAAAAGATACCAGGAAAACGATTAGAAAGGTAATCCACTCCCGCTTTCTTAGGTTTAGCCTACTACGTTTCATTACGCGTAATATGACTTGTATAAATACGTACAGCAAAACTCTGGTAATGATAAATATCCAGATCATCATATAAGAATCTGATGTTAACAAAGCATCAATACTAATATTAAAAGACATTGCAACTAATTGATATGTAAGTGTATTGATCAATGTAATCATAATAAATGGTGTAAAACAACACAGCATTTGAAGCATTGCCCCGCCGTTTAGAGCCCATCTGCAATATGTCCACAGAACAAAAATTGCAACAATGGGGAGTATCACGTCACTTCTGTAGAATGTTCCTGTAAATTGTGCAATAAGCGTAACAAATATGACGGCTAGCACACCGCCTACTTTACTTGAAGTTGAATCATTTTTATAGTCCAGATATTTAACCAGAAAATATAAAATCAGAAAGTTTTCGATCGGACTGGCTAAGTATTTAGTTACTGTATAAAGTATATTCATTTATCGCCCCCTCATATATGTAATAAACCGCTGTTTTACATCTTTCTTACGGCTTCTGCTCATTGGAAGTTCCATTTCATTTTCCATAATAACAGTGTCGTTTTCGATACTTGAAACATACTTCAGATTCACCATAATGCCATTATGTATTCTGCACAGGCCATTCTTAGCATAGGTTGTTTCAAAATCACGCAGTGATGCCCAGACCTGGAAGGTTTTATCATTGTTGCAAATAATAGCAATTTTTCTGTCTATCTTTTCCATAAATATGATCTGTTTAATTGGAATGAGATGTATGCCGTCAGCATCTGTAATCTCAAGTACCTGATTCTCATCTGTGTTCAGATCAAGAAAGCCATTCAAGACTTCCGGCAGTTCTGTGTCCATATACTCTTTTCTTATAAATTGAAACGGGTGATACTTAAAAGTATCGAAAACCAGATTTGCATGACTGGTTACAAAGACAATGCGGTTGCTGATTCCTGACTGATAAAGCTGTGATGCAATTTCCATGCCTGAGATGTCCGGCATATCAATATCCAGAAAAATTAGATCTGCCTGATTTTCAGATACAAATGCAAGCAGATCATTTCCGTTATATTTTGCAGTTAATTGATAATCTTCATTAGTATCAGCCATCTGACTAACTATGATATTTTTAATTTTCTCGGCAATAATGGGTTGATCATCACATATGACGATATGAAGCATAAAATTTCTCCTTTGTTCCTTCTATTAATTTATTCTTATGTATATAGTTGGTTGTCCTCTTTGGACTACCAGCGCATGTTTTAAAAATAAACATACTCTAGCTTATCATACCTATTATTTTAGGGTTTGTCCACAATTATTTCAAGGTACGGGCACGGTCCCGCTGTATAAAATTATAAACGCAAAAAATAAGAATGCCGATCTGATTATGTGCCGTCTATAGAACATTAATCAAATGACATTCTTATTTCTACTACTAATTGCATAAATATTCGGCAACATGGACTAACAATTCATTGCAATCATCGCCATGGATCTGCATCTCAATATTAGTGGAATTACTCAGCGTAAATGCACTGACCAGGGATTTCGCGTCCACCACGTAGTGTCCACACTTTAAATCCACATCATAATCATAACTGCTTACAATATTTACAAATTTAATGATGTCCTCAGGACTCTGAAAATTAACGGGCATCTTTGTCATCAGTTTACCTCCTTTCCATCTTTTGTATGTTATCATTATATTACTCTTTCTTTTGGTTCCACAAGAGTAATATTTTATGATTTTTAGTACTTTTTTTATCACATTTGCCCATAAAATATGGTAGGGTTAATGGTAAAAATTAACATGTAAACATTGTATGAACATTTCTGTTTTTTGTAGAAAAATTTGTCGAATTTTGCTAAAATGTAATTATTAGAATTTTTGTGATAGGTGGGCAAATTATGGGAGAAATTGGAGTAGATGACAACAAAAAACTGTTACAATTATTTGGAAGTATGTTATTATACGTTTTTAGCCTCTTTTTGCTATTTCTGGCAAAAGAATACAAAGGATTTGCAGAATGGTATTCGGCAACGATTTATCCGGTCCTGGTCAACTGTATCGGGCGATTGGAATCCATATTCCCGTTTTCTTTGGTAGAAATATTTCTCTATATCGCTATCATCGTCTGTGTCATTAGTATTTTCATATTTATTTTGCAAGTAGTCCGCAAAAAGAAAAAATTATCGCATATTTACATAGGCCTTTTATATCTGGTTCATGGAGCGGCTATTCTATTTTTTTTATATACCATTAACTGCGGCATTAATTATCAGAGAGTTTCCTTTTCACAGCATAATGGTTTTGAGGTTGTTTCCTACACTTCTTCGGATCTGGCTATCCTGTGTGAGGACTTAACCGTAGAAGTAAATCTGTGGGCAGGAATGGTGAAACGCAATACGGAAGGTATCTGTATTGTTGACACAACCGTACAGAATCAGGCAGTAGAGGCTATGAAGATGGTCAGTAAAGACTATATCGGATTGTCGGATTATTATCCAAGACCTAAAAAATTGTGGGCATCCGGTATTTTATCCGTTCAGAATTTAAGCGGCATCTACTCGCCTTTTACGATTGAGGCAAACTACAATGGAGATATGCTTCCTTATAATATCCCATTTACTGCGTGCCATGAACTCTCCCACTTAAAAGGATTTATGCAGGAGGATGAAGCAAATTTTATAGCATATCTGGCATGTGAAAAATCGGATGTACCGGAATTTCGTTACAGCGGCAGCCTTACCGCCTGGATATCCAGCATGAATGTTTTAAGCAAGTCGGATAAAGAAGCCTACAAAAGAATCCGCAGACAGATTAACCCCATTGTAGAAGCAGACCTTACTGCCAATAATAGCTTTTGGAAACGCTATGATACAAAAGTGGCAAAGGCAGCTGTAAAAATGAATGATACTTATTTAAAAGCGAATGGTCAGTCGGACGGTGTGAAAAGTTATAACAGAATGGTAGATTTGATGGTAGGATATAAAGTGTTTTTTAAGTAATTTACATTGACTCTGTTGATAAATCCTTGTATACTTAAAATATTTAACGGGTATAGTTAATAGGAACGTACCATACTGAATATAGAGAGTGCAAGGAGGACAAAACATTGGAGGATAAGAACAGAGATCATAAAAATTCTTATTGGAAAGGCATTATAACAGGCGCCGCAGCGATGGGGATCATCTGTATAATGTCTTTATTGATTTATACGAACAGCAAGGCCTGGGATTCCAGATCTGTCGCGGGTGAAACCAATGGGGCACAGCAAACTGCCGCTAAAAGTGAGAACGGGACAGAATCCGGAAAAAAAGAAGAACTGGATGTGTCCCGTATATCAAATAAGATCAGCACTATTCAGAATTTAATCGACAAGTATTATTATTTTGATGAGAATAATGAACAGGTTGAGGACTGGATATACAAGGGGATGCTGTATGGGCTGGACGATGTCTATTCTGCTTATTACAATAAAGAGGATTTTGAATCAATGAAAAAATCTTCTTCCGGAAATTACTGTGGAATTGGAGTACTGGTTAACCAGCACTATATAACAAAACAAGCCAGTATTGCTAAGGTCTATGAAAATAGTCCGGCAGAAGGCGCTGGAATATTAGTAGATGACATTATTATTGGTGTAGACGATATAAATGTTTCAGGAACCGAGTTAAACAAGATCGTTGAAATGATATCCGGGGAGGAAGGAACCGATGTTAAGATTACGGTTTACCGTAAATCGACAGATGAAACCCTGGAATTAACCATGAAGCGTCAAAAAATAAAAGTAGACACCATTACTTATAAAATGCTTCCGGATAAAGTCGGGTATATTGCGATCAGTGAATTTGATGAAGTAACGGTTGAACAGTTTAAGAATGCAATTGATGATTTAGAGAAACAGGGAATGGAAAAAATTGTTTATGACCTTAGAAACTGTCCCGGCGGACTTCTTGACAGCGTGGTTTCCATGCTGGATTATATTCTGCCGGATGGATTGATCGTATATACGGAAGATAAACATGGCAGCCGCCTTGATGAAATATCCGGTCAGGACGGGCATGAAGTAAAACTTCCAACGGTCGTGTTAATGAATGGAAATTCAGCCAGTGCGGCAGAAGTATTTTCAAGTGCAATCCGGGATTATGAATGGGGTACATTAGCAGGAACTACTTCCTTTGGCAAAGGAATTGTACAAAATGTTATTCCTCTGGAAGATGGCACAGCCGTGAAACTTACCATTTCCAGCTATTTCACAAAAAGCGGCTATTCCATCCAGGGTAACGGACTGGAACCGGATGTGGTGATAGAAGCAGATGAGGAACAGGCAAAAGAAGCGAATGTTCCATTGAAAAAGGATAAACAGCTTCAGGAAGCATTGAAGATATTTGATAAATAACAGATAAGAAGCAGATAAAGCATCGGAAAACCAAATGCAAAAGCAGGACTAAATGGCATAAAGCCGTTTTACTCCTGCTTTTTTTGTGTCAATAATATTTAGTGTCTGTTAAATGCATGAATACCGGGATACACTGCTTCATTACCAAGTTCTTCTTCAATACGGAGCAGCTGATTATACTTGGCAACTCTCTCGCTTCTGCTTGGAGCTCCGGTTTTGATCTGACCGGTAGAGAGGGCGACTGCAAGGTCAGCAATAGTAGTATCTTCCGTTTCTCCAGAGCGATGGGAAGCAATTGCCGTATAACCTGCCTGCTGTGCCATTTTGATGGCTTCCAGTGTTTCCGACACCGTTCCAATCTGGTTTAGTTTAATTAAGATGGAATTTCCGCAGCCCAATTCAATACCCTTTTTCAGACGCTTGGTATTCGTTACAAACAGATCATCTCCCACTAACTGAACCTGGCTTCCCAGTTCTTTTGTAAGGAGCTGCCAGCCCTGCCAGTCTTCCTCGTCCAGCGCATCCTCAATGGAATAAATGGGGTATTTATCACAGAGCATTTTCCAATGCGCAATCAGTTCCTGGGAGGTGAATTTCTTTTTACACTTAGGAAGCAGATAAATTCCGCTGGTTTCACCTTTCCATTCACTGGCTGCTGCATCGATCGCCAGCACAAAATCTCTTCCGGGTTGGTATCCTGCCTCTTCTATTGCCATTAGAATATACTGAATAGCTTCTTCATCGCTGGCAAGATCCGGTGCAAATCCACCTTCATCCCCGACAGAAGTAGCAAGGCCTCTGGATTTTAATATGGATGCCAGTGTATGAAAAACTTCAGTACACCAGCGAAGCCCTTCCTTAAAACTGGAAGCGCCAACCGGCATGATCATAAATTCCTGCACATCTACCGTATTGGAAGCGTGTGCACCTCCATTTAAAATGTTCATCATAGGCACCGGCAGTTTATTTCCGGAGATGCCGCCAAGAAACTGATATAGAGGCATTTTAAGTGATAAAGAAGCAGCGCGTACACATGCTATGGAAACGGCAAGGATCGCGTTGGCGCCCAGCTTTGATTTATCTTCTGTCTGGTCTGCTGCAATCATTGCGCTGTCTATTTTATAAATGTCACCGGCATTCATATTTGAGAGGACCTGATTTATGATTTCATTGATATTCTGAACTGCTTTTTGAACCCCTTTTCCTTTAAAACGGGTCTTATCATTATCTCTAAGTTCCAGTGCTTCAAAGATTCCGGTTGAGGCTCCGCTTGGAGAAGCACCTCTTCCTATGGTTCCGTCTTTGAGATGAACTTCCGCTTCTACTGTTGGGTTCCCCCTGGAATCAATGATTTCCCTACCGATTACTTTTTCTATTTCTAATTGATTCATACCGCACCTCTTTCTGACCATAACTGATACAGTAATAACCTGCCAGGCATTACTGTATCAGTATATTAACTGTTTTCATCTATAAGACCAAGAATTTCCTCGATGCTCTTTTTCCCAAAATAAGCATGCTCCTGATTGATTATCATACAAGGCACGCTCATGATCTGATAATCTTCTTTGAGCTTCGGAAAATGATTCAGATCAAAAATATCACACTGGACATTAGCATTCTCAATGGCGATTCTGCCTGCAGCCATAACTAAGTCCGGACACATTGTGCAGGATAAGGAGATGGCAATATCTATTTTAACCGGTTCGGATATAGCCCGTATCTTTCCCAATAGCTGCTCATCAATCATCTGTCCCGGCCCTGCTGCATTATATAAAGTTACAATAAAAGAATTGAATTCGTGTCCGCCCGGGACACCATGAAACCGGAATCCAAGAGATAATCCGGAACTTTCATATAAGTCTATGGACGGTGTCAGTGGTATGTTTGCATCCTGTATGATTTCAGTTTCGATCCAGGAAGTCAATTCCGCCATTTCCTGTACAAATCCTTCTGCTTCCCGTGATATAGGAGTTTGATCCAAAAATGCTTTTAATCGGATCTGTCTGGTAAACTTTTCAAATAAAGGTTTCAGCTGACTTCTCATGGTAGCAGGAATAAATGCTCCATCGGAATGGGATTCTTCCTGTTCCGGATGGTTATTTGCTTCCCTTGACGCGCTATCACTCGTGTGGGCTTTTAACGGTATCGGAATCGGTGGTATATTTTTTCGCTCATGGACTTCCGAAACATACTTTTCCAGAGAAGTAGCGGCTTTGGCGCCGTCTGCAACGGCTGTCACTACCTGGCGTAAATTTTTTACGCAGATATCTCCTGCGCCGTAAACACCGTCTATACTTGTTTTATGGTTCATATCGGTGATCAGATAACCATGCTCATCTATATCAACAATATCTTTGAACAGGCTGTTTGCGGGGGCATACCCTGCAAATACAAAGATACCAAAAGAACTGCCGTCCTCCGGTTCAAACCGTGTGGTTTCCCCGGTCTGGCTGTTGTATAGCAATGCATATTGAAGTTTGTCTGTTCCGCCTGCTTCTTTAATTTCTGTATGAAACAATACCTTTATCTTTTCGTAATTCGCTAATTCATCTGAAACTGATTTGGCACAGGAAAAAGATTCCCCCCGTACCAGAATAAGCACCTGCCTTGCATATTTGGTTAGAAACATTGCTTCTTCTACTGCAGCAAAGCCTCCGCCTGCCACCAGAACATCTTTTCCGGTAAAAAATTCTCCATCGCAGGTAGCACAGTAAGCGACCCCTCGGCCCTGAAACTCCTGTTCGCCTGGGAAACCGATTTTTCTGGGAGATGCGCCGGTTGCAAGTATAATACCCAGGGCCCGTTTCTCTCCCCGGTCAGTTTTAACCCTTTTGATATCTTCATTCAAATCTAATTGTTCCACATTTGCCAGAAGAAATTCTGCACCAAATGCTTCTGCTTGTTTTCGCATTCCTTCGGTCAATTCACTGCCGCTGATACTGGGTATGCCGGGATAGTTCACTACTTCTGAAGTAATGGTTATCTGTCCGCCAAATTTTTCTTTTTCTATTATCAGTGTCCGGTATCTAGCGCGGGCCATATAGATAGCGGCAGAGAGGCCTGCCGGCCCTCCGCCTACTATAATTACATCATATAACTCTTCCATATTAAATCAGTCCTACAAGCTCCAGGCTTGGTTTCAGTGTTTCTGCACCTGGCTGCCATTTTGCAGGGCACACCTGATCGCCATGTTCTGCAACGAACTGGGAGGCCTGAACCCGGCGGAATAACTCATCGGCATTACGTCCTACGTTTCCTGCGATTACTTCATATGCAACGATTTTTCCTTCCGGATTTACAATGAAGCTGCCGCGTTCAGCCAGTCCATCTTCTTCAATCATGACATCAAAATCTCTGGTTAAAGTCCCAGTGGGATCAGCCAGCATAGGATACTGGATTTTTTGAATTGTTTTTGAAGCATCATGCCATGCCTTATGAACAAAATGGGTGTCACAGGATACTGAGTAGATTTCACAGTTGATATTTTTAAAATCCTGGTATTTATTAGCAAGATCTTCTAACTCTGTGGGGCACACAAAGGTAAAATCTGCAGGATAGAAAAAGAATACCGACCATTTTCCCATAATATTACTTTTACTTACTTCCTTAAATTCTCCTCCTACGTATGCCTGTACTTTAAAATCACTTACTTCTCTTCCGATTAATGACATAATTTGTTTCCTCCTTAGATTTTCATATTTAAAATTATTGTCAGCTTGTAGTATTCCAAAAATTGCTGATCTTATTAATTGTTATAGTTAGTTATTGCTAACTTAATTGCATTCTATCACAAGTTTGTATCTTAGTCAATGTATATTTTAATAATGATAATTATTATTGATATATTGGTAAATTTATGTATAAAAAATGAGGCTGAATTATTCAGCCCCAAATCTTTACGCTAATACTTTTCGGGAAGATTCTTCCTGAAATTGTTTACTGTAAAGGTCATGATAATATCCCTTCTGTTTTAGCAGTTCCAAATGTTTTCCCTGTTCAATAATTTTACCGTCTTTTACTACCAGAATCACATCCGCTTTGCGAATTGTAGACAGCCTGTGGGCTATTAAAAAAGAAGTTCTTCCGTTAAGCAGCTGCATTGTAGCATTTTGAATCAATTGTTCTGTCTGGGTATCAATGGAAGAAGTTGCTTCGTCCAATACAAAGATTCTGGGATCCGCCAATACTGCCCGGGCGAAAGAGATCAGTTGTTTTTCGCCAGTGGACAGGCGGTCACCGCCTTCTCCTACATCGCTTTGATATCCATTTTCCAGCTTATCCACCACAAGATCGGCCGATACAGCCTTTGCGGCAGCAATTACCTGCTCATCAGTTGCTTCTAAATTGCCATAGCGGATATTTTCCATGACGGTACCTGAGAACAAGTGGGGATTTTGCAGGACATATCCGATGTTGCTGTGCAGCCATAACTGGCTGCGTTCCCGGTAATCTTTCCCGTCTATCAGTATTTTTCCTTCGGTTGGTTCAAAGAAGCGGCACGCCAGATTCACCAGGGTACTTTTACCGGCACCGGTCTCTCCCACTATGGCAACGGTGGTTCCTTCCGGAATCTTCAGGTTAAAATGGCTTAGTACTTCTTCGTTACCATCCGGATAATGAAAGGAAACATCTTTAAATTCAATTTCTCCATGAAGTGTTTCCCAGTTTTCTTTTTTAGGATAGAAGGAATCCCCATATTTGTCTGTGATTTCTTTCGAATCAACGATCTGAGGTTCCTGATCTAATAAACCGGTAACCCGTTCAATATTTGCCTGTACCGAGATAATATCTGCAATATTTCTGGCGAGCTGCTGTATCGGTTCGAAGATTCCTACCGCATAGGATGTAAATGCAGACAGGGTTCCGATCATCAAAAGGTTTTTTAATACCATATTACCGCCTTTAGCCAGTACCATAGCGGTTGCCAGAGAGCTGAACAGCATGACCAGGGGAATATAAACAGCGCTTAATCTGGCTGCACGCACCCCGGAGGTTTTCATTTCTTCTGTAATCCCCTGAAAATCATCATAATTCTTATCTTCGATTACCAGGGTTTTCGATGTTTTTGCACCCATGATTCCTTCGTTATAGGCCCCGGTAATTTTGGAATTGATCTTACGGACCTTCCGGTTCCAGTTTAGAATCTTATTCTGAAAATATACGGTCAGCAGGGCAATTACAGGAACAATCAGTATAACCAGCAGGGCAAGCTGCCAGTTCAGAATCAACATGGCTATAAATACTCCGAATACATATGTGGATGCCCATAGAACATCAATCAGGTTCCAGGCTACCAGTCCGGCGATACGGTTAGTATCACTCATGACTCTTGCCAGAATATATCCAACCGGCGTTACGTTGTAATAAGAAAAAGATAATGTCTGCAGATGTACGAAGCAAGCCTTTTTTAAGTCTCTGCCCACTTTCATTTCTACTTTCATATTACCTCTGGTAAAGAATATAACACTCAGGGTCTGAAGCAGGATTACGATTGCGTAAACTACACCAAATCCTATAATACCGTCAACGGTTTTTTCTTCAATGAAATGATCAATGGCATAGCGCTGAAATAATGGCAGTGCAATATCTACCAGTGAGCAGAATACATTCAGTGCGATGATCATGATAAAAATCTTTTTATATGGTTTTAGAAACGGCAGGATCTTTTTCCAGATCTTTATATCAAATGATTTTGTAAATTCCTGCTCTTCGTAGCTCATATTGCCCCTCCTTCCAGTAACAGACGATCATCATTGTTCATCTGTATATCATAAATGTTTTTGTAAATACCTTCTTGTGCAATCAATTCCTCATGAGTTCCCATTTGTGCCACACTGCCGTCATCCAGTACCAGAATGCAGTCTGCCTGCATCAGTGTTGTTATACGATGTGATATTAAGATAACGGTAGCTTTTCCCATCTGGTCCTGTAATGCCTCCCGGATTTTGGCATCTGTCTCGGCATCGACGGCTGAAAGAGAGTCATCAAATACCATGATTGGTGCGTTCTGCATCAGCATACGAGCAATTGCAACCCTTTGTTTCTGTCCTCCGGACAACGTAACACCGCGCTCGCCTACAATGGTGTCATATCCTTTGTGAAAATGCTGGATTGCTTCATCTACACATGCAATCCGCGCTGCTTCCCGGATGGACTCATGACAGACATCTTCGTTGGCAATTGCGATATTCTCATGAATTGCCCTGGAGAATAAAAATGGTTCCTGCAAAACCATACCGATATTTTTGCGCAGGTACTCCCGGCTCATCTTGGCAATGTCCTTGCCCCCAATGGTAATCTTGCCGGATTCTTCCGGCAGGTCATAAAGCCTGTTCAACAGATGCATCAGAGTAGATTTGCCGCTTCCGGTTCCGCCCAGAATGGCAAAGGTAGTGCCTGCCGGTATAGTAAAATCAACATTTTTTAAAATAGGATAACCTGTACCGTAGGAAAAGTTAATCTGTTCAAAATGAATGTCTCTGTCCATAGGCCCGTTTTCTACGCTTGGGCTGTCCTGCTCCTCTTTGGCATCCAGTATATAAGCTACTCGCTCTATGGATACACCGGCTTTACTCATTTCGGATAGAATTCGTCCAAGTCCCCTTACCGGCCAGACCATGGTAGCATTATAAGAAACAAATGCCAGGAATTCTCCAAGTGTTATCTGACCGTTTACAGCCACTACAACTCCAACGCAGATTACAGTAAGAATTTGAAGTCCTGTGATCAAGTCTCCGATTCCCCAGTAAGCACTCATCAGGCGGCCCAGGCGGATCCACAGGCTGGAAAATGCCTCATTCTTTTGATCAAACCGGTCAATTTCAAATTTTTCTCGGCCAAATGCCCTTACTACCCGAACACCGGTGAGATTTTCCTGAACAACACTGGATAACTCTCCTTCCGCTTCATCAGCTTTTAGGAATCTTTTGGCGATCTTGGAATAGAAAAATCCGGAATATCCCATTATAACAGGGATAAAGCAAAGAGCCACCAGAGATATTTTCACATTCATAGAAAACATAATCCCCATAGATAAAATAATTAAAAAACTGGTACGAAACACTTCTACCATCTGGTTACAGACAAAGTTTCGTACAACGTCCACGTCAGAGGTGCATCGCTGAATAATTTCGCCTGTCTGATGCTTCACATGCCAGGAGAATGGCAGCTTTTGTATATGGGCATATAATTGGTCCCGGATACTTTTTACAAAAGACTCCGATCCTTTGGCAATGCCCATTTTGCTGAAGTAACTGCAAATACCGGACATCACTGCAGTTACCATAACGGCCGCAGCCGCAGCAAGTAAAGCCTTTCCTCCAGAGCTCTGCAGCTGTTTTAGATGCAGAAACTCTATCAGCCACCCCGGCAGCTGCCAGTCTGCGCCACCGATAACCGAGTCGACAGAGATTCGGACAATTTGAGGTGTTAATGAGTTAAAAACGGTATTCAGCATTGAAAATGCCAATGCAAATACAAACAGGTGCAGATTTCCTTTCAGGAATCGGGCGATCAGGCGCACTTTTCCTGTTTTATTCCTTTCCATAATTCTGTTTCCCCTCCATACTTTTCGTTGTTATGTAAATAGTTACTGTATTTTGTGCCGTTTCCGACACAGCAAAAAAGCGCCTCTGAATGACCAGAGGCGCTTTTTAACTGTCCTTATTCTATTCCTATCGTGCTTACGCAATGACATCTCAACAGGCATACTGCTCCATTAAGAAAACGATATTCATTGAAAAGGCAGGCAAAATGTCCGCTGATTATTCAACTTGTTATTGATAGCTATACGTTCATTTAATAACGTTTTAATAAATCTAAAGTTTCTCATTTTGCCTGCCTCCTTTCATTAATTTTTTTATTTTTTAAGCAAATTGTTTAATTAGTATAACTTACCATATTTTTAAAGTCAAGTATATTTTTGAAATATTTTTAATTAAAAATACAAAGCAACAAATTTTCCAGATCATAAGTCTCTTCTACAGAGAAAATATCTTCCAACCGGTTGAGATTTAAATCAGAATGTTCTATTTCCCGTGAGAATCTCTGCGCCGTTCGCGTAAAATCCTTAAAGCTTAGCTTTTCGTCCTGTTTTTGCCACAGAGCCTGAGCCAACTCCTGAATCAACAAGGTACTTACTACCGCTAATTTCATTTTGGAATAGGCTTCACGGTCATATACTGCACCGCAGAAATAGGTGAATATAAAATAAACCATTAATTGTTCGCACCAGTTCTCCCAGGTATTGTGTGTATTGCTTTTATATCCGGCGTTTTCCTGGAATTTGCTGCGGTTTTTTTGATAGGCAGAGGCACCATCATCAAAGAGACTGCTCAGACTGCTGCTTACAAATTCCGGCCAGTCTTTCCTTAATATTTCTAATTGATCAAATATGTGAAACATTTTTTTCATTTCGAAACAGCGTTTTTCTGCCCGGTTTTCATATTCTTTCTGTTTTTTTTGGAAAAAGCATATAGCTTTTTCACTCTGATATCGGGTGATCAGTTCATCCATAGAGAAAAGCTGGTCATGTTCTATACGGGTCTGCAAGTCGTGGCTAAAAGCCAGTACCATAGCCATTCGGATAGTACAGTCCAGATTACGGCTCTGCAGGATATGAACTATGGCATCTCTTGCATCCATTAACTTGGTAAACAGTAAAAAATCAAAATCCTCATATTCCTCAGAAATATTTTCTTTTTCTTTTGTTAGAAACCGTACCGGCTCTTTACAGCCAAGTATCAATTCAGCTGAAGGCGGACAGGAAAGGGACAGCGATATTTCTCGTAAGCCTTCATATTCTTCAATATGTCTGGGATAAGTACGGCAAGTTTTGCATAACATTGCAGGTCCTGCTTCTTTATAAATATCACACAAGTTATCTTCATTTAAAAATTCACAACGGTGCTGACACTGCTTAAAAACCGTGTTCTGCCAATCTATGGAATTGTGCAGGCGGTTACCGAAGGAACCTTTTGTCTTTTTATATTTCTTTACCGTTTTTTCATCGATGACAATTTCCCAGCCGGCACAACAGGTGTCCGGACATGCAGATGCAGTGCATTGAAATTTTTTGAAATAGTGTGGAATTGTATATTGCATATTTTTTCCTTTCTGTAACCTCTGGTAATACAGCGGACAATTTCTTGAATTTGTGTTTAGCTGAGTAATGACGCTTTGTAGATGATAGGTAGTGTACGGAAAGAGAAGGGAGCGAGCCAGGACATTGATTTGGAAAGCTTACCGCAGAACTGGTATTTTCTAACCTTCCCAGAGCGCTTTTTGGCGGCACGCGGGCATTCGCTCCGAAATCCTGATGCATTTCGCAGCTCACTGCCCGCTTACAATCTGAACTTATCACAGTGATTTGTTTCTTCATTCCAGAAAAAGTAGCAAACTTACATCTCCTTTTACGCTTAAATAGCCGAAATATACTACGCTACATCCAATAAAGAACCGCCTGCCACAGCCCAGGGGGTCCGACCATGCTGAGAAATTCAGCTTTGTGGCGGTAACATGAATCTCGGAAAGGTTAGAAAATACCAGTTCTGCGGCCAGCTGACGGAGTCCATACAAGTTTCCCACTCCCATCTTTCCGTACACTACCTACATCTACAAAGCGTCCCCTTCCTCAGCAAAACCCAAATTTAAGCTATAATTATCTGCTCTAATATACTATGTACAGGATCATGATTTCAAGCAAAAAAAAGACACCATATACAGGTGCTTTTCAAAAGTACTGATATTACTGCCGGCAATGGGACTTGAACCCATACGTGGTTGCCCACAACAGATTTTGAGTCTGCCTCGTCTGCCATTCCGACACGCCGGCTTAAGTTGATGTGTTCCTCTCAACGAAAATAATTCTAACATAAGATACCAAATTATGCAAGCATTTTTTGAATTTTTTTTATTTTTCCTAATTTATCGACAATAAGAACTTTTCTGAATGGAAACTGCCCCATAAGGGATCGGATGTATTAAAAACACACCAATCCTTTATGAGGCAGAATGCAATGAGATCAGGCAGCTGTGGCCAAATACTACTCTTCTACTAACTTGTTATACAGATCAAAACAATCAAATGTAGCAAAGTAATCTTGTGGAGTTTCCGCGCGGCGGATTAAAGCGGTGCTTCCATCTTCTTTTAAGAGTATCTCAGCAGATTTCAGTTTACCATTATAGTTATATCCCATGGAAAAACCATGTGCTCCAGTATCGTGAATTACCAGAAGGTCACCTTTTTCAATTTCAGGCAGCATTCTGTCAATTGCGAACTTATCATTATTTTCACACAGAGATCCTGTTATGTCATACTTGTGGTCACAAATCTTGTTTTCTTTGCCCATGACGGTAATATGATGATAAGCGCCGTACATTGCCGGACGCATCAGATTGACAGCGCATGCATCTACCCCGATATATTCTTTATGGGTATGTTTTTCATGAATCGCCCTGGTAACCAGACATCCGTAAGGTCCCATCATAAACCTTCCAAGCTCCGTATAAATGGCAATATCACCCATATTGGCAGGAATAAGCACTTCTTCATATACTTTTCGAACACCTTCTCCAATAGCACGGATATCATTTGATTCCTGATCCGGGCGGTAAGGTATTCCGATTCCTCCGGATAGATTGATAAATGTTACATGGGCACCGGTTTCTTTTTGAATCTCTACGGCTGTTTCGAATAATACTTTAGCAAGCATTGGATAATAATCGTTTGTTACCGTATTACTTGCAAGGAATGCATGGATTCCAAACTCCTCCACCCCTTTGCTCTTTAATATTTTAAAAGCCTCTTTGATCTGTTCTGTTGTCATGCCGTATTTGGCATCTCCGGGATTATCCATAATATCATTGCTGATTTTGAATAAACCGCCCGGATTATAGCGGCAGCTGATTTTCTTAGGCAGCGTTCCAATCGCTTTTTCCAGAAATTCGATATGTGTAATATCGTCCAGATTAATAATAGCATTCAGTTCATGTGCATATTGAAATTCTTCCATTGGCGTGTCGTTGGAAGAAAACATAATATCATCGCCGGTTGCGCCGATTGCTTTCGCCAACATAAGCTCTGTCTTGGAAGAACAGTCACAGCCGCAGCCATACTCCTGTAAGATATTGATCAGAAATGGATTTGGTGTTGCTTTTATGGCAAAATATTCTTTATAACCCTTATTCCAGGAAAAGGCTTCTTTCAAAGCTTTTACATTTTCCCGTATTCCTTTTTCATCATAGAGATGAAATGGTGTAGGATATTTATTTACTATTTCTTCCAGCTGTTCTTTTGTTACAAAAGTTTCTTTCTTCATAATGCTTCTCCTCTTATGCTTATTTGCTGATTTCGCATCAGATGTAGTCTTCGGGTCAACTATAATATGCACATTTTTATTTGTCAATACTTAACCGCCAAAAAAGTCATTCACACGGTTTTTATAATCACTTAGATGATTATATTGTAAAATAGAGTACTGGTTTAGCTGTTCTTTAAAAGAATCTTCGGAATACTGGTGATAGTTTCCATCTTTATCAATGTATACATTTGCAGTTATAACAGGTATTGTCTTTCGAAGATCTTCTAAATAAGATTGATAATCAGTTAAAGGCAGCCCGGCATTGGAAAGGAGTAATCCACTGAGATAGTTTGGACTTATCATAGGGATATCCTGATTCTCCAGCTTATAATTTGCCCACATAACCATAGGTACGATATAACCGTTCTGGTATTCTTCCACAGAAGCATCCTGATTGATATGATTCAGTTTCAGAATAGGTTTTGCCACATTATCAGCGGGCTGATGGTCTCCAAACATTACGATTATGGTAGGTTCCGATTCTTTTTTAAAGTAATCGGTGAGTTCTTGAAAAGCTTTATCCGATTCCTTAATTAATGTCAGATACTGTTCCGCCGCCCGCACATTATCGGATTTCTTCTTATCGGCATATTGTGATAGGGTAATGGTTGGTTCAAACCCCGGAAACTCTTTATCATAGCCACCATGATTTTGCATGGTTACTTCGAAGGTAAATATTCTTTCATCCTTTGCCTTGTTTTCATAGATTTCAATAATTTTCTGAAATGCTGACTCGTCACTGATATAGTCACGGATTTTCTTTGGTTTTTTGAAATCCGTTATTGAAAAATAAGTATCGAATCCAAAATAGGTATATACATTTTCCCGGTTCCACCCCTTTGAATTGTACGGATGAATGGCAGTTGTTTTATAGCCCAGACTTTTTAAATAGTTTGGCAGTGCGGGCATGGATTGGCGTACGAACTGTTGGTATGCCACACTTCCGCTGGGTAAAAATGCCATAGTGTCACTTGTCAGAAACTCATATTCTGTATTTGCGGTATTTCCACCTTTTACTGAAACAAACATATCAGATTTAATGGTATTTTCTGTCAGGGAGTGGATGAAAGGCATGTAGTCCTCATTGGTTTCAAATTTTCCACGGACAGACAGATCTGAAAAGGCTTCATTCATTATTACGATAATATTGGGCTTATCTTTTGAAGTTTTTTTATTTGTATTAGCTGCAGAAGCCACCTGCACCTTTGATTCAGACATAATTTCTTCTGCTTCTTTTGGGGTGTAATCTTCTGGCTTTTGTATATGTAAATATCGGAAGTTGGATATAAACGAGACCGCAAACCCGTTTCTGATATAAATTCGTTTTGCTGCAAATAAAGTGTGATATAGCTTAAAAAATTCTGTAGACTTTTCCGATTTTACGAAAGTGACATATCCTCCCATACAACAGATTGTAAGAAGAAGTGCAGCTACACGTATCCTAAGATTTTTTATTCTGATCTGAACTTTATCTGCAATAATCATTAAATACAAAAAACCCATAATTACGAGCAGGAATCTATAACTAAAGGTAAAGGAATAGTTATCCGTTATGGACAATGCTGTTCTTGCAGAAAGAAAATCCCATGGCATTAGTGGAGAGGAACGAAATTGAATAACAAAATAATGGATCGTACCCATAATCATTGGAATTGAGGTTGCAAGTATATATCCTAATCTGACAGAATTAACCAAAAAACTGAAAATTGCATATAAAAGAAAATAAAATACTAAATTCAAGAGAAAGACAGGCATTTTCAAATCAGTTACCCGATGGGTAAAAGCTTCAATTCCGGTAAAGGAAAGGATAGGAATGATCAACGTGACTAATATACCAGGCAGCCGGGGCAGCTTCAGGTCAATACTGATTAATATACCGGCTGCCAAAGATATCATAATACAAAGAACCAGCTTGACGGCATGCCCTTTACTGTGCATTGCCGCCAAACTGGAAAGTAATATAAGTGTACAGGTTACTAAAATGGATATACCTATTCTTATTTTTGATTTCGTAATTATATTTTTCATTTGTCATAACTCCCCGAAATATCTTCTGTATCCGAAACAGATAAATTCCCCGGTATTAACCTCCGAAAAATTTATCTACCCGGTTTTTATTATCACATAAGTGATTATATTGTAATATAGAATACTGGTTTAACTGATCTTTATAAGCTTCATCAGAATATTCATAAAACTGACCATCTTTGTCAATATAAATGTTTGCCGTAATAACAGGGAGTGTTTTACGCAGTGACTGCAAATAGGTCTGGTAGTCGGTCAGGGGAAGTCCTGCCTGTTCCATTAACAGTCCACTTAAGTAATTTACACTGATTTGATTAATATCCTGCTCCTCAATATCATAATTAGCCCACATAATCATTGGAACTTTATATCCATTCTGAAATTCTTCAATGGAGGATTCCTGGTCAGTATTATTCAGACGCAGGATCGCATTAGCGATATAATCAGATGGCTGATGATCGCCAAACATTACCACAATGGTATCTTCATCTACATTGCTGAAATAATTAATTAACTCTTCAAAAGCCTGATCTGTTTCTTTTACCAAAGTAAGGTAACGTTCCGTAGAGATAACACTTAAGGTCTTCTCCTCTTCCGGAATCTGTGTTAATTCTATAGATGGCTCAAATCCGGGATACTCTTTACTATAACCGCCATGGTTCTGCATAGTAACTTCGAAGGTAAACATTGGCTCTCCGGGGGTCTTATTTTCATAAGTTTCAATGATTTTATCAAATGCTGATTTGTCACTGACATAGCCACGGATTGTTTCCGGGTTTTCAAAATCATCCTGGGAATAGAATTGATCAAAACCAAAATAGTCATACACCTTATCTCTGCTCCATCCGGTTGCATAATAAGGATGGATAGCGGTGGTACCATACCCCATACCTTTCAGATAACTTGCCAGCGTTGGCATGGATCCTTTTACATATTGCTGGTATGCGACACTTCCGGTTGGAAGGAATGCCATAGAATCGCCTGTCAGAAATTCAAATTCGGTATTGGCGGTATTACCCCCCTTTACAGATACGAACATGTCCGCTTTGATGGTGTTTTCTTTCATGGAACGGATAAATGGCATATAATCTTCATTTGTCTCAAAATCACCGCGGTAAGCCAGGTCTGTAAATGCTTCATTCATGATCACGACGATATTCGGTTTCTTTTGCTTTTTTGTCTCGTTCGCAGAAGCATTGACAGAGGATGTCTTTTCCTTTTCGATTTCCTGCTCTACTTTTGTTACTTCTTCCGGTGAATAGCCTTCGGGCTTGTCTATATCCAGATAGCGCAGATTTGCCAGGAACGCCACCATAAAGCCATTGTTACGATACAATACATTGGGAGTAAATAAAATATCATCCAACCCGAACATATCTTTAACAGTGTCCGTTTTTACTTCAGTTACATAACCTGTCATAAGAATAACAGATAGAATCAGGGCTATTAAACGAACTTTTATATTTTTAACTGAAAAAACAGTCTTTTCGCCAATAATCATTAAATAGATAAAACCAATAAGTACAAATACCAAACGATAAGAAAAGGTAAAAGTATAATTATCTGTAATTGTTATCGCTGTGCCAAGCGACATGAAATCCCATGGTACGATGGGCGAAGAACGAAAGCTTACAACAAAGTAGTTGGCAACCCCGAAAAACATTGGTACTGCCGTAGCAAGTATATATCCCCATCTTGTGGAACCCAGTAAAAAAGTGCCGATTGCGTACAGCAGATAGTAAAACATAAGGTTCAGGATAAATATTAATACGGTCAGATCCCATGGTACATGGGTGTAAAATTCCATCGTACACAGAGCCAGAATGGGAATTAAAATAAGTGCTGCGATTCCCAAGGGTTTTGGCAGCTTAAATTTTAAAGCGATTAAAACACCCGCTGCAACAGATAAAAGCAGTGAAAGCACCAGTTTGCCGCTATGCATCCCATCGCCGTTCACTGCCAGTATAGTTAATATAATAAGAATAATTGTCACGGCAGAAGCCATGACAATTCGTAATTTTGATTCAGTAAATATTTTTTTCATTCTCAACAATCCAATCTATTTTGCTTGTAATACATGCATCATGTTCGTTATTGCACCCTCGCCGGTAACAACATTGGTAGCAGGATCACCTGCCGTAAATATTACCAGATCCCCTTTATTTACGAGATTCTTCTGACGTAATGTAACCATCGGGCTGGAAATAATATGCTCTGTCGTATTTTCATTATTTCCCTTCATCGGATAAACGCCCCAATACAGCTGCATTCTGCGTACGGTACATTCATTAGGTGAAATAGCATATATTGGCATTTCCGGTCTGAAATTAGAGATTAATCTCGCTGTCTGTCCGGAAATAGTCGGGATTACAATACAGGCTGCGTCCAGGTTACGTGCAGTAGATACGGTAGCAAATCCAACTGCGCTGGAAATATTTTTCTTTCTTCTGCTTTTACTGTTCTTAACAAGCATTTTATAATCCAGATGTAATTCCGTAGTTTCAGCAATTTTCACCATCATCTTCAATGCTTCTAAAGGATATTTGCCCATTGCTGTCTCTCCGGAAAGCATGATCGCATCGCTGCCGTCATATACTGCATTTGCCACATCTCCCGCTTCTGCTCTGGTTGGACGAGGGTTGCGGATCATAGAATCCAGCATCTGGGTTGCAGTAATAACCGGTTTGTAATGTTCATTACATTTGTTAATAATCTTTTTCTGAATGTATGGAACTTCATCAGCAGGTATTTCAACACCAAGATCACCTCTTGCTACCATGATTCCGTCAGCCACGTCAATGATTTCATCTATGTTTGCGATGCCTTCGGCATTTTCAATCTTAGCTATAACATTGATATGTTCGCCGTGATTATCTTTTAAAAGCTTTTTGATATCACGGATACACTGGGCATTACGTACAAACGATGCTGCAATAAAATCAAAGTCCTGCTCAATTCCAAATAAAATATCTTCTTTATCTTTATCTGTCACACCAGGAAGGTTTACGCTGACATTTGGTACATTGACTCCTTTACGCTCACCAAGTTCACCGCCGTTTACGACAACGCATTCAATTTCTCTTTCTGAGACTTTCTTAACAACGAGTTCAATTAAGCCGTCATCAATTAAAATAAAATCGCCTTTTTTAACATCCTTTGTAAGTTCCGGATAAGTAATGGAACATCTCTTATCATCGCCTTCGATTTCTTCCATTACCAGAGTAAACTCTTCGGCTTCTTTTAACTGTACTTTTTTATGGTCTTTTAATACTCCGGTACGGATTTCCGGACCTTTCGTATCTAAAAGCATAGCCACCGGAATTCCAAGTTCTGTACGGACATCTTTAACTAATTGGATTCTGCCCAGATGTTCTTCATGATCACCATGGGAAAAATTAAAACGTGCAACATCCATACCGTTATTTACCAGATCACTAAGCAATTCCCTGTTGTTTGTATTTGGTCCCATTGTACATATAATTTTCGTTTTTTTCATAATGCGCCTCCTGATGTTGTTTGAGATATATTCTTATTTTCATAGAAAACCTGAGTTCCAGAGCGTATTTTAAAATTCATTCCCGCCATCTGCACGCCCCACTTTACGGCATATTTGCCCCGAATTCAGGTTACGCAGTCTGCTGCGCGCCCTTCATTCGGGACAAATATCCCACAAACTGTGACGCGCGGCTGTCAGAAAGCAATTTTCAGACACGCTCTAGCGGTGGTGCTTTTTCACATGTTCATGTGTGAACAGATGATCCTGACAGTATTCATAATTGCCGTCACATTTGGAACAGAAACGAAATTCCAGATCTTCTCCGTCCAGTTCTGTCCTGCCGCATATTGCACATTTATGTTTTGTAAGACCGCCTGAAGACTGTCTTGTTTCCTGTTTAAACTTCTTTTTCCGCCTTATTTCACCCGGAGAAACTCTCCTGAAATCTCTTGTTCCAAGGAAGAAAATAATGAAGTTCATTAAGGAAGCAATAATTGCAACTTTAATCGGCCAAGAGGATTTAAAGAAGGAAAACAGGATAAATACTCCATATAAAATTCCCATCCACTTGATTTTAATCGGTATAACAAAATACAATAACACCTGCATATTGGGATAACATAAAGCAAATGCAAGGAAAATTGACATATTAATGTAATAAGTACTGAAAATAGGACCAAACAGTTTACCGCCGCCCAGTACAAAATACAGGATAAATGCTCCTATATCCGTAAATAGAAGACCGGCAAGAATATAGAGCGTATAACGGAAAGCACCCCAGGTATTTTCCAGAGAAGTACCCAAAGAGTAATAAAAGAACAACATGATAACCGTAAATATGCTAAGTGATTCCGGCGGCACTAATATCCAGGTAACTATACGCCAGATCTGACCTCTGAGAATGTAGTAAGGTTCCAGCGTTAAAAAACTCATGATATTCGGCTGAAAAACATTAAAAGTGTAACCCAGGATGTAGCAGATGATAAGGTATAAGGATAAATTACGGATACCGTACCTGCCAAATTTACGTTCCAGTTTATTTATAAAGTCCATTTATACTACCTTTCTTTAAAATAAATTCTTTTTTGAAAAAATCAAAGCTACAACAAGACTTAAAATTAATGAAAACAAAATAACCAGTGCGAAACCATAGGGACTGCCGGAAAATGGCATACCGCTGGAATTCACATTCATACCATAAGCACTGAAGATCATGGTCGGAATAGACATTACAATGGTCACTGTTGCTAAAAATTTCATTACAATATTCAGATTGTTGGAGATAACCGATGCAAATGCATCCATCATACCGCTTAAAATACCGCTGTAGATATTTGCCATTTCAATTGCCTGCTTATTCTCAATAATAACATCTTCCAGAAGTTCGGTATCTTCCGGATAATGTTTAATACCTTCGGTTTTCAGCAGTTTCTCAAGGACAACTTCATTCGACCTAAGTGAAGTTGTAAAATACACCAGACTCTTTTCCAGTTCCAGCAGTTCAATCAATTCCTGATTTTTCGTGGACAGATGAAGTTTTTTCTCCACGACTTCACTTTTCTTATCAATGATACGCAGATAATGCAGGAACATGGTAGCGTTCTTATACAGAATCTGTAATATGAATCGGGTTTTCTTGTAGGTAAAGAAATTCCGTACCCTGCCGTCCATAAAAGCGGAAAGCACCGGCGTATCCTCCAGGCATACGGTAAAAATGATTTCATCCGTTACGATAATAGACATTGGAATTGTTCCGTACCAGTCTTTGTCATTACGTTCCTCAATGACAGGGATATCCACCAGTATCATCGTATAGTTATCTTCTACTTCAATTCTGGACCGTTCTTCTTCATCCAGAGGTGCCCGCAGGTCATCTACCTCAATATTGTATTCATTTGCGATGTCTAATATTTCTGTTGCTGTTGGGTCTACCAGAGCAATCCAGCAACCCTCCTGTGCTTCATTTACCTGATGAATTGCACCATCAATTGTCCTAAAAATTTTGATCATGACTCCATAATCTCCTTTCAATTATCCATAGAACAGGATAATCTTCCGAAGGCCTGTCCTATGCGTATTTTTCTATATGAACTTCGCTATTATTTTCCCTAGGACTAGGACCACCCTCCATGGAATCACACTTCCTTTCTTTCTCCAAAATATCTTGCAACTAAAGGACATTATAAAGACTAAAAAACTATTTGTCAATCGAAGCCATCATTTTTTTCATCTCTTTACAATATTTTAACAATTAGGTATACTAGTAAGAGGCAATAAAGAATGGCTGAAGCATATTGTACAAGGAGGATATTATGGCAGGATCAACATTTGGCAATCAATTTAAAATAACGACCTGGGGAGAATCCCACGGAAAAGGCATCGGAGTTGTGGTAGACGGCTGTCCGGCAGGGCTGGCTCTTTGCGAGGAGGATATTCAAAAAAATCTGGACCGAAGAAAACCCGGACAAAGTAAATATTCTACTCCCCGTAAAGAAGACGATGCGGTAGAAATCCTCTCCGGTGTTTTTGAGGGAAAAACAACAGGGACTCCGATTTCCATGATTGTTTATAATAAAACACAGCGTTCTTCTGATTATGGAGAAATCGCTGATTACTACAGACCGGGGCATGCAGATCTGACTTATGACACGAAATATGGATTCCGGGACTACCGCGGAGGCGGACGTTCATCCGGAAGGGAAACCATCGGGCGTGTAGCCGGCGGTGCCATTGCAATTAAAATACTGGATCTTCTGGGTGTACAGCTTCTGACTTACACCAGATCCATCGGTCCTGTCAAAATAGATGATAATAATTTTGACCGTAGTATTATTTCCCAAAATCCACTATATATGCCAGATGCCGAAGCTGCTCAGCGTGCTGGGGCATTTTTAGAGGAATGTATGCAGCATGGAGATTCTTCCGGCGGCATGATTGAATGCATTGTAAAAAATATGATACCGGGCGTTGGCGATCCGGTTTTCGAAAAATTAAATGCGAACCTGGGAAAAGCGCTTCTATCCATAGGTGCCGTTAAATCTTTTGAAATTGGTGACGGCATTGCCGTATCACAGGCTCTTGGCAGCGAAAATAATGACCAGTATACACTTTCTTCAGAGGGGCATAAAGTAAAACTCACGAATCACTCCGGAGGAATAATGGGAGGAATCAGTGATGGCAGCGATATTCTCCTGCGGGTAGGCATTAAGCCTACACCATCTATTAAAAAGGAACAGTCTACCATAACAAAAGATGGCAGAAGCATACAGATCAAGGTAAAAGGAAGACATGATCCGGTGATCGTCCCCCGTGCTGTGGTTGTGGTGGAATCCATGACGGCTATCACGTTGCTGGATATGTTATTTGCCAGCATGACTTCCCAGATGGACCATCTGATCAGATTTTTTCACAGGTAACAAGAAAAGACAGCCGCACAAACCTGCGGCTGTCTTTAATGAATTTACTCTTCTACTTTTGAAATCAAAATGCAATTTGGCGTTTCAACTTTGACCGGTTTGCCCTTCATTATTAATAGTCCTTTTTCATAATCGATGGTAAAGAAGCGAATTTCATTGCTTTCATGGTTAAGGACAACTAATGTCTTTTCATCCGGGAACACATCGATATCTTTTGGATAATCCCCGCTGATTGGTAAAATGCAGACCTCTTCTAACATTCCGTTTTCCTGATTGATGCGGAATACTCCTGCACTATTGTCTCCTGCCGAAGAACAATACAGGTATTTTCCACTTGGAGCAATCTTCAGGCCCGAAGCTGCACAACCGCCTTCTTTCTGGTCCATTGGTGTGCGTACTGTCTGAATCAGCTCAAATTGAGGGGACTTACCTGCGCCGTCATAGGTATATACGTTAATTTCATTGCTGAGTTCACAGATAACATATGCATATTTTCCATCCTTGCTGAAACGTATAATCCTGGGACCTGACTCCAGCTCACATCTTAAGATATCATATAATTTTAATTTTCCGGAGGTGGGGTTCACGGTATAAAGCTTTATATGGTCAATTCCGTTGTCTACGACACAGAGATATTTTCCGTCCGGTGTTGGCATTACACAGCTGATATGGGGTCTGAAGTTACGTTCAGCAACACTTCCAAGGCCTTTATGGAAAATACCGTCCACTACACTGCCAAGACGGCCATCCTGGTGAATCCGTACAACGCTGACTTTACCGTCATGGTATCCGCCCACAAATAAAAACTTACCATCCAGATCCGTAGAAAGAAAACAGCCTCTCATCCCATCGATATCTACCTGGTTAATGGGCTCTAAATCTCCATTGGGGAATATTTTTAATACTTCAACACCTTCATCTGCTATGGAATACAGATATTGTCCGTTTGGAGATTTCGTAATATGGGAAGCGTTATTAACCGAAACCACATTCCGCTCACTCATTGTCCCCTCTTCAATATCTAAATCATAAATATGAATACCAACACTGCTTCCATGTGTATATGTACCTACATAAGCAACGTATTTACTCTTGCTCATTATCTTATCCTCCTTAGCTAAAAACTTATGTCTCATTAATTTCTTATATCTTACCATAAACTTATCTATTTGTTAATAGAAATCAGAAGAAAAATTTAGCAAATAGTGCGTGACATTCCGATCATTCTATGCTATATTGTTTCTGTTTACAATTGCTAAACTTTATGTTTATTTATACTATTAGTTGAGAGGTAGGAAAATGGTTATCGGACAAAAGCTAAAAGAACTGCGTATTGCCAAGGGTCTGACCCAGGAAGAACTGGCTGGCAGAGCTGAACTTTCCAAAGGTTTTATTTCCCAGCTGGAACGGGATCTGACTTCTCCGTCCATCGCCACTCTGGTGGATATACTCCAGTGTCTGGGAACCAATCTGAATGAATTTTTCTGTGAAACGACGGAAGAACAGGTCGTATTTCATGATACAGACTATTTTCAGAAGGTTGACTCTGAATTTTTCAATAAAATTGAATGGATCATTCCCAACGCGCAGAAAAACATTATGGAGCCTATCCGCCTGACTTTAGAACCCGGCGGAAGCACTTATCCGGACAATCCCCATGAAGGGGAAGAATTTGGATATATATTACAGGGGAATATTACACTGTATATTGGTAAACGTATTTATAAGGTAAAAAAGGGAGAATCTTTTTATTTTAATCCAAGCCAAAGACATTATATTAAAAATACAGGGAAAAGCAGCGCTGTCCTGATCTGGGTCAGCTCTCCGCCCAGCTTTTAAATCAGGAGGTACGACATGAGTAATAAATTAATCGACTTAACGCATATAACAAAATCCTATGATGGACAAAAAGTTTTGGATGACCTTAATCTCTATATACGGCAGAATGAATTTCTAACACTGCTTGGTCCAAGCGGCTGCGGCAAAACTACCACCCTTCGCATTCTGGGAGGATTTGAAAACCCTGACAGCGGCAATATAATTTTTGACGGTAAAGATATTACGAATTTTCCGGCAAATAAACGTCAGTTAAACACAGTATTTCAAAAATACGCACTTTTTACACATATGACTATTTCTGAAAATATAGCATTCGGATTGAAAATTAAGAATAAGAGTAAAAATTATATTAATGATAAAATAAAATATGCCTTAAAGCTGGTTAATCTGGAGGGATATGAAAACCGCTCTCCCGATTCCTTAAGCGGCGGCCAGCAGCAGCGAATTGCAATTGCTAGGGCAATTGTAAATGAGCCGAAAGTGCTTCTGCTGGACGAACCTCTGGGAGCCCTGGATTTGAAACTGCGTCAGGATATGCAATATGAATTAATCAGGCTAAAAAACGAATTGGGCATTACCTTTATCTATGTGACACATGACCAGGAAGAGGCCTTAACCATGTCTGATACGATTGTGGTCATGAATCAGGGATACATTCAGCAGATTGGTTCTCCAGAGGATATCTACAATGAGCCAGAAAATGCATTTGTGGCGGATTTTATCGGGGACAGCAATATTATTGCGGCAACCTTCATGGAAGATAAACTTGTTAAAATACTGGGTGTGCCCTTCCCTTGTGTAGATGTGGGATTTGGGCATAATACACCTGTGGATGTAGTGATCCGCCCGGAAGATATTGACCTTGTTAAACCAGAAGAAGGAACCATAACAGGTGTCGTAACCCATCTGATCTTCAAAGGCGTCCATTATGAAATGGAGGTACTGGCCAATAATCACGAATGGCTTGTACACAGCACGGATCTCTTCCCCGTGGGAACGGAAGTGGGCATTCATGTAGATCCTTTTGATATCCAGATTATGAACAAACCTATTTCAGAAGATGAGGAGGCGGTAAATATTGAAGAGTAAACGACTATTAGCCGGACCTTATCTCTTTTGGGCGGTTTCCTTTATAATTATTCCCCTTCTGATGATTGTATATTATGGTTTGACTGCAGAAGACGGATCTTTTACCCTGATGAATATTGCCAGGATTACAACAGCAGAAAACTTAAAAGCTTTAGGCCTGGCGATCCTGCTTGCCGTGATCAGTACCGTGATCTGCCTGGTGCTGGCATATCCATTGGCGATGATTTTAAGTTCCTCTAATATGAACCAGTCCAGTTTTATTGTTTTAATTTTTATTTTACCTATGTGGATGAACTTTTTACTGAGAACGATGGCATGGCAGAATCTCCTGGAGAAAAACGGTGTTTTGAATGATATTTTAACATTTTTTCATTTAGCACCGCTTGAGATTATTAATACACCCTATGCGATTGTATTAGGCATGGTTTATAATTTTCTTCCCTTCATGGTACTGCCCTTATATAATATACTTAGTAAAATAGATAAAGATGTGATTAATGCGGCAAAGGATTTAGGTGCCAATAATTTTCAGACTTTTGTAAAAATTACTTTTCCGCTGAGTCTTCCAGGCATTATCAGCGGAATTACCATGGTTTTTGTTCCGGCACTTACTACTTTTGTAATTTCCGACCTGCTGGGAGGCGGTAAGATTCTATTAATTGGTAACGTCATTGAGCAGACATTTAAGCAGGGAAGCAACTGGAATCTGGGCAGCGGGCTGTCTCTTGTGCTTATGGTATTCGTAATTGCAAGTATGGCTCTGGTTTCTAAGTACGATAAAGATGGAGAGGGGGCTACATTCTAATGAAAAAAGCGGCACAAAAAATTTACCTGATCTTAATTTTCATTTTACTGTATGCACCCATTGCAACCCTTATCGTACTTTCATTTAATGCTTCCAAGACCCGCGCTAAATGGGGCGGTTTTACTTTAAAATGGTATAAAGCTCTTTTCCAGAATGAGCAGATCATGAATGCTTTTTACACTACGCTGATCATAGCACTGCTCTCGGCACTGATTGCTACTTTGATCGGCACCATGGCTGCAATCGGCATTCAGAGTATGAAACGAAAATACCGTACCCTTTTTAACGGCCTTGCCAACATACCCATGGTAAATGCTGAAATCGTGACGGGTGTATCTCTGATGCTGCTTTTCATAGCGTTTCATGTAACACTGGGATTTAGTACAATCCTGATGGCGCACATTACGTTTAATATTCCATATGTTATGTTGAGTGTAGCTCCAAAACTAAAGCAAACCAAGCGCAGTACTTATGAAGCAGCGCTGGATCTTGGAGCTTCTCCCCTGTATGCTTTTTTTAAAGTTGTATTTCCGGATATTATGCCGGGTGTATTGTCCGGATTTTTGCTGGCATTTACCATGTCCCTGGACGATTTTGTAATTACCCACTTTACAAAGGGACCGGGGATTGACACCTTGTCAACAAAAATTTATACTGAAGTACGTAAGGGAATCAAACCGGAAATGTATGCGCTTTCCACTCTTCTGTTTGTTTCTGTGCTGGTATTGCTGATTATGGTAAACATGTCGCCAAAAGAACAGGTTCATGACAAAAGAACAACGGCAAAGAAGAAAACAAAGTTAACCGGTATCTTTAAAAAAGTTATTCCAGCACTTATGGCGTTCGTGATTGTGGTAGGAGGCTTTTACTATGGTTCCCAGGGCTCTCTTGCCGGCGATAACAAGGTGATTGTATATAACTGGGGTGAATATCTGGATCCGGAAGTAATTACCATGTTTGAGGCGGAAACCGGCATAGATGTAATCTATGAGGAATACGAAACAAACGAAATCATGTATCCTAAAATAAAATCAGGAGCAATTGCATATGATGTAGTCTGCCCCTCCGATTATATGATCCAGCGTTTGCGGGAAAATGACCTGCTGGCGGAAATAAACTTTGACAATGTTCCAAATATTAAAAATATCGGAAAAACTTATCTGGAGAAATCAAGGGAATTTGATCCTGAAAATCTCTATTCCGTGCCATATTGCTGGGGGACGGTAGGTATTCTATACAATAAGACCATGGTGGACGAACCGATTGACAGCTGGTCTGTACTGTGGGATCCGAAATACAAAGATAATATTTTAATGCAGGACAGCGTCAGGGATGCTTTTGCCGTAGCCCTGAAAGAACTTGGCTATTCCCTGAATTCATCCGACCTGGATGAACTGACCGAGGCTAAAGATCTTCTGATTAAGCAAAAACCATTGGTTCAGGCTTACGTCATTGACCAGGTGCGTGATAAGATGATCGGAAATGAGGCAGCCCTGGGCGTTATTTATTCCGGAGAAGCAATTTATACTAAGACGGAGAATCCGAACCTGGAATATGTAGTGCCAAAAGAAGGTTCTAATATGTGGATTGATTCCTGGGTAATTCCAAAGAATGCAGAACACAAAGAAAATGCGGAAGCTTTTATTAATTTCTTATGCCGTCCGGATATTGCATTGATGAATTTTAACTACATTACCTATTCTACACCGAATACAGAGGCGCGTAAAATGATAGAGGACGATGCAATCCGCAACAATCCGGTTGCTTTTCCGGATGATACCGTATTAAACCGCTGTGAAACCTTCCGCTATCTGGGAGATAAGGTAGACCAGACCTATAACGAATTATGGAACAAAGTAAAATCAAATTAGGAGGTATGTATCATGAGTTTTAAAGAAATCAAAGCAACAGAATTACAGAAAAATCCATTTCAGATGATTGGAAAAGAATGGCTGCTGGTAACAGCTAAAAATGGAGACAAATGCAACACGATGACAGCATCCTGGGGTGGTGTGGGCATAATGTGGGGAAAAAATGTAGCATATGTATTTATCCGTCCCCAGCGTTATACAAAAGAGTTTATAGACGCTTCCACCACATTTTCACTGTCTGTACTGGATGATTCCTACCGTAAAACATTAACTTACCTGGGAACTGTTTCCGGCAGAGATGAGGATAAAATCCAGAAATCAGGACTTACGGTTACACTGGAAGAGGATACCCCATACTTCGAAGAAGCCAATACCGTTATGGTATGCCGTAAACTCTATGCACAGGAATATGATCCCGCATGCTTTATTGATAAGAGCTGTGACGAAAAATGGTATCCCCAGAAGGATTACCACACGATGTATATTGTAGAGATTGAAAAAGTACTGGTGAAAGAATAGCATAAAAAGAACGGAACAATGTAATATAAAAGGCATGCCATGTTTTGATCACATGAGCATGCCTTTTGTGTTGGAAAATTTGCAATTAAAAGAATTTTACAACGTAGCCCTGAATAAAGATAGCCAATACAATAATCGGCAGAATCCAGGTCACATATACCCTTGCCCAATTGGGAAACTTTATTCCTTTACCCGCATTTGCTTCTGCAGTAAACTTCTTAAATCCCCATCCATAGCGGCTGGTACAGAATAAAAGATATACCAGACTGCCAAGAGGCAGTAAGTTATTGCTGACAATGAAATCCTCCAGATCCAATATATTTGATCCCGGTCCGAAAGGAGTAAATCCGCTTAACAGATTGAATCCTAATACACATGGCATCGAGAGAATAATAATTACGATCAGATTTACTGCAACTGCTTTTCCTCTGCTGCATCCGGTGAGATCCATTGCAAAAGAAATAATGTTTTCAAATACGGCAATGATTGTTGAAATAGCCGCAAAAGACATGAATAAGAAGAAAAGGCTTCCCCATACTCTTCCACCGCTCATTTCATTAAATACATTGGGTAATGTAATGAATATCAGGCTTGGACCGCTGTCCGGCTTAATGTTATAAGCAAAACAGGCCGGAAAAATAATTAAACCTGCCATAAGTGCAACAAAAGTATCCAAAATGGTAACACTTACTGCTTCTCCGGTCAATGATCGGTCTTTTCCAATATAACTTCCGAAAATTGCCAATGCACCAATACCCAGGCTTAAAGTAAAGAACGCCTGACCCATAGCTGCAAAAATACTTTCTGATATCCCGGATTCCACTAATTTACTAAAGTCCGGATATAAATAAAATTTAAGTCCGGTGAAACTGCCTTCTAACATTACGGAACGGATAGCAAGAATAATCATAAGTGCTAACAGGCTGACCATCATTATCTTTGTGATTTTTTCTACACCGTTTTTCAATCCTTTCGCGCAGATGCCAAAGCATACAATAACCACAGCGATCATACAAACGGTCATCAGTACCGGCTGTCCCATTAACTCTCCAAAAGCTCCTGAGACCTGCTCCGAATTCATGCCCTCGAACTGCCCGGCAGCCATTTTGAAGAAATAGAGAATCATCCATCCGCCGATTGTGGTATAAAACATCATCAGCAGATAATTTCCCGCAATTGCTCCAAATTTGTATAAATGCCATTTTGTTCCTTTGGGTTCCAATACGTCAAATGACAGTGCCGCACTCTTCTGGCTTCCACGCCCTACTGCAAATTCCATTACCACAATTGGTAATCCAAGAATCAGCAGGAAGAATAAATAAACTAAAACGAATGCCGCACCTCCATATTTTCCCGTAATATAGGGGAAACGCCATACATTTCCTAACCCGATTGCACATCCTGCCGATATCAGGATAAAGCCCAACCGGGAGGAAAACTTCTCTCTCTCCATATCTGTCTCCTTTTTAAGTTATTCTCTAACTATTTTACACGAATTTTGTATATATGAAAAGCAAAAAACACTTTTTTCAATAAATTTGGTAGAGATTTAAAGCGTTGATACTTTAAAACGTTGAGTTGTATAAGTATAGCATACCAAGATCAATCCATTGACAGTCTTAAGCCGGTACTGTAAACTAGAAAGGGCTTTACGATAGAACAAAAGGAAGGAAAGGTTTTGCCTGCGGTTATTTTTTAGCGGGCAATAAAGACGGAAACACGAATGAAAAGAATACTGACTTACCACATAGATTTACACAGCTCAGGCAAAAATATCACTGCTTTTCTGAAAGAAAAGGGCTATTCCAGACATATCCTTACCCATCTGAAACGTACAGAATATGGCATTTTAAAAAATGGGAAGTGGGCTTATACCTCAGAACAATTGCAGGAGGGGGATGAATTAACGGTACAGATCGTGGAAGAAGGATTTTCCAGTCAGATTGTACCTGTAAAAATGGAACTTGTAATTGTGTATGAGGATGAAGACATACTGATTCTGGACAAAGCTGCCGATACGCCCATACATCCTTCCATCAATAATTATGAAAATACGCTTGCCAATGGTATAGCAGATTACTTCGCCAATAAAGGAACGGCATTTACTTACCGCTGTATTAACCGCCTGGACAGAGACACCACAGGGCTTTTGATTATCGCAAAAAATATGCTGAGCGCTGCTATCTTGTCCGATATGGTAAAAAGCCGGAAAATTCACCGGGAATATCTGGCTGCTGCTATTGGGAAAACACCTGATTCCGGTAAAATTGATGCACCGATTGCCCGAAAAGAGGATTCTGCAATTGAACGCATTGTTGATTTTGAACGTGGAGAACGGGCGGTGACCTATTTCAGGCGCCTGTCATATAAAAATGGGTACTCCCTGGTTTCCTTAAAGCTGGAAACCGGGCGTACCCATCAGATCCGCGTGCATATGAAATATCTGGGACATCCCCTGCCGGGGGACTTCCTGTACAATCCGGAATATACCAGAATCAAACGTCAGGCACTCCATTCCCACAGACTGGAATTGGAACATCCGATTACAAAAGAAAAACTGGTTTTTACTTCCCCTTTGCCACCGGATATGCAGTTTGAGGAGTGGGAATAAGACTGCGCGAAACGCTTTCTGCTTCCCTTAAATATTGCCGCGTATTCTAGGGACTTCATCGATGTGCAGATACCGGCTGATACATTTTACAACAAGGTCATGATCGGATACGTGATCCAGGCCGGATACAATTACACCGCCGATGACACCGACTTCTTCCACACGAATCGGGAAACCGCCGCCGCAGGCTGCATAGTCTTTGGGATCCATGAAACGCTCCTCCAGGGTTTCTTCTGTTTTACGAAGCAGCATGTAAGCCCGCAGGCTGCTCTGCTCTAACCTGCGTACTGTATTGAACTTTCTTGCCATCCAACTTTCATTGTCCATGTTTGTCCGATTCGATGCGTATTGGAAAACCACATACCCATTATTCAAACGGATACTAACCGCTACCGGAAGGCTTCTTCTCTTTGCTTCCATTACAATCAGATTTCCAAGTTCCCATGCATCTTCATTTGTAAAATGAGAAAACTGAAGAATTTCTTCCTGCATCTCAAGCATAGCAATTAATTCGTCTACTGTCATAGTCATTCCTCCTAGTGTGAAAATGTTAATATAGTGTCATTATACTACTATTTCGGGGAAAAGAAAAGGGGATGTGAAAAACACCCGGATGCGAAATATTGATCGCAGAACCGAGTGTTTTAAAATGGGTTTTTCTTTATTTTTTACAGGTTTGCTTTAAAGAACGATTCCATTGCTTCGATTGCAGCAGCTTCATCATCTCCTTCAGCGGTTACGGTAACTTCAGCACCCTGTTTTACCCCAAGGCTCATAACAGCCATCAGTCTTCTGAGGTCTGCACTTTTTTCACCAGCTTTCAGGGTCAGCCTGGAGGTAAATGGCTTTGCCTCTTTTACCAAGAGTCCTGCCGGTCTTGCGTGAATTCCAATCTCGTCTGTAATTACATAATTAAATGATTTCATAAAATTTCCACCTTTCGTCTTTTATCTATTGTTATGGCAGTCCGGAAACAGTTTGGAATTATCCGAAATGTTGGTTTGCCGGACTGCACAAATAACCAATTTATTAATAAATCTTAAGCAATTGCTGCTTGCTCTGTATGTCACCGGTATTTACGACGGTAACTGTGTGATAGTCATCTGTATTGGAAACAATGACCGGTGTAACCGTTCTGTAACGTTCACTCTTTATGCCGTCCAGATCCACAACAGCCAGAAGGTCTCCGGTTTTTACACGATCTCCGTCTTTTACGTGAATATCGTAATATTTTCCATTTAGCTGAACGGTATCGATTCCCACATGGATCAGAAGCTCTATACCATTATCTGAGGTAAGTCCGATAGCATGTTTGGTGTCAAATACCATAGATACAACTCCATCAAAGGGGGCAGTTACCCTGCCGTCCGCTGGTTCAATCGCAGCACCGTCTCCCAACATTCTTTCCGAAAACACACCGTCATTGACTTCTTCTAACGGAATGGATTTACCGTTCATCGGGGCATAAACCGTGTAGCTTTTACCAGTTGAATTTTTCTCCTGCGTTTCAGCTTCTGCATGGGTACTGTTCATATTATTATACTCCCCGCTCGTTTCATCTGCAATCTCCGGTTGATTAAAAATCAGATCTTTATCGCTGTCGCTTGCAGGATTTGCCAGATAATCCTCCAGGTTTGATTTGATTACCGTTACTTTCGGTCCATAAATAACCTGGACTCCATTGCCCTTCATAATAACGCCGGCGGCGCCGCTGGCTTTTAATATGCCCTGATCTACTTTTTCTTTATCTGCTACCGTTATACGAAGTCTTGTGGCACAGCAGTCTACGTCGCTGATATTAAGTTTTCCTCCTAGTCCCCGTGTTATCATGGCTGATTGTTCGTCGATGATTTCACTGGCGCTGTTTTCCTGATTTTTTCCTTTTTTTGCATCAACGTCTGCCCTGCGGTAAAGTTTTACCTCTTCTTCCCCTTCTTCACGTCCCGGAGTCTTCAGATTGAATTTTCTTATTAAAAAAGTGAACAGGAAATAGTAAATAATAAAATATATAATACCTATCAGTACAATCCACAGCCAGCTTGTTTTCGTATTTCCCTGCATGATACCAAAAAGCGTCAGGTCAATAAGTCCGCCGGAAAAAGTCATGCCGACTCCTACTCCGAAAATATGCGTGAACATATATGCCAGTCCTGCCAGGACACAGTGAATTGCATACATTAATGGTGCAACAAACAGGAAGGTAAACTCCAGCGGTTCGGTAATACCGGTAATCATAGAAGTCAGGGCTGCTGAGATTAAAAGGCCGCCCACTATTTTCCTCTTTTCCGGCTTTGCACAGCGGTACATGGCAAGCGCCGCACCGGGAAGTCCAAATATCATAAAGACAAATTTACCCGACATAAAGCGGCATGCATTTACGCTAAAATGTGTGATACCAGGATCCGCTAACTGGGCAAAGAATATGTTTTGTGCACCTTCTACATAGGCACCTGCAACCGTTGCAGTACCGCCTACCGCTGTCTGCCAGAATGGCAGGTAAAACACGTGGTGAAGCCCGAAAGGTATCAATGCCCTTTCAATTAAACCGTATAACCAGGTACCAAAATATCCGGAATTCATAACGAATTGCCCCAGGCTGTTAATACCATTTTGTATAAATGGCCAGATATAAAACATCAAAATACCCACGATCATATAGACAGCTGCCGATATGATCGGTACGAATCTGGTTCCGCCAAAGAATGACAGTACCTGTGGAAGCTGAATTTTGTAAAAACGGTTATGGAGTGCTGCCACACCAAGCCCTACAATAATACCGCCGAATACACCCATCTGTAAGGAGGTGATACCAACAACGGAAGTTGTTGCACCTTCTAGCATACTATCCGGTCCGCCCTGTGCAGTAATCAACGCACCTATGGAAGCATGCATAACAAAAAATGCAATGGCACCGGACAATGCCGCAACTTCTTTTTCTTTTTTCGCCATACCGATGGCAACACCCATGGCAAAAATAATAGGCAGATTGCTGAATACAATACTTCCGGCTGCATTTAGTACGGTCAAAATCGTATAAATAAAAGTACCGGGCCCCATGATCTTCATTAAATGATAGGTCTCAAGCATTGTTTCATTGGTAAATGAACCGCCGACTCCAAGAAACAGTCCCGCGATGGGTAAAATAGCAATGGGCAGCATAAAAGATCTGCCTACACGCTGTAATATACCAAAAATTTTATCTTTCATTTCTCTGATTCCTCCTGAAAAAATATATATTATAATCTGATTCTGCACAAAAAAAGACCGTAACAGAAAACATGATAGTAGTATACCCCAGCTGTAGATATCTACTACCAAATCCTGTTCCGGTCTAGCCTGCATTACCAGTTACAATCCAGATTATACAGTATTTGATACTCTTCTTAAATGAATGGTGAGGAAAATCATCTCTTCCTCAGTGATTTCTTTCTTATATGTCTCCCGGATAAAGGTCCGGATCTCTTCTGCACATTTATAGTCATTTTTATAACGTTTCTTAACCATTTTCTGAAAAGTTACATCATCATCTTTCGTAATCCGGTCAGAAAATAACCGCTGTCCGAAAAATTTCAGGTGTGTTATAAAACGTTCATAGGCCAGAGAATGATCATCTAATTTCATCTGATAATATTTCTCTGCGATGTCCAGCACCTGCTGTATCATTTCCGTGATATTCACCATGTCGCACATATCCGTGTTTAATTCTGCATTCACAATATGTAAGGCTATAAAACCTGCCTCATCCCTGGATAATTCTACATCCAGCTTTTCTTTGATGATTTCCAGAGCTTTGCAGCCAATCTGGAATTCCTGTATATAAAAATTACGGATTTCCATCAGCAATGCATTCCGGTACTCCATGTTCTGACGCTTGCGTTCAATGGCGAAACTGATATGATCTGTCAAAGTAATATAAACATTTTCATTTAATCTTTTGCCTACGGTATTCCTGGCATAATCGATAATTTCCGTACAGGTCTCCACATATGACAGTGGAATTTCCGCCATTAATTCCTGTAATTTGCCGGATGCCTTGGGGCTTTCCATTTTATAAACTTTTTCAATTTTCTCCCCGGGGATTATATCATGAGGTTTTTGCTTAAATCCAATGCCAAGCCCCCTGACGATGATTTCCTGCCCATCTTCATCAACGGAACATACAATATTATTATTGATAATCTTCGTTATCTCATACATTCCTGTCTTATCTCCATTCCGTTTCCAAACATGTTTGATCAAATAATGTCATTTGTCAGAATTCAAAAAGTATAAACAGGATTTATGCAGTTTCAAACATAAAAAAAACCAACCCTGCAGAAAGTTATCATACTCGCTTCAAAGATGGTCTCGCCTGCATTACCAGTCACAATCCCGTATTTATCTTCAAAAAGGATATCATATAATGTAATTAGTGTCAAGTGGATTTGAAAGAATAATTGAATAATTTCATATCAGAGAACAGCCGGTACCGGATTGGCACAAGGCTGTTCTCTTTTTCTTTTAAACGGTTATTTTTTTATTTTCGCTTTTGAAGAAAGTCCCTTATTTTTTAAGAGTTTTTTATAGTATGTTAATTTTTTAGACGGAACCTGAATGACAGCTTTGGAATGAATTTTTTTCAAAGCATTTTTTCCTACCGTTTTTAACTTACTGCTCTCAATCTTAATGGTCTTGAGATTCTTTGCTCCATAGAATGCAGCATCACCGATTTTTGTAATATTCTTTGAAATGGTAATGGATTTTAACTTTGTATTTTTGTAAAATGCTTTGTTTTTAATTTCCGTAACTGTAAACTTATAACTGGAAATTGTAACCGTATTGGGGAGTTTAAGTTTTGAGGTTTTCTTGTTTTTAACGCCTTTCACACAAACCGTCCCATTGCCGGCAGAAGATTTCAGTATCTGATATTTTAATTTTCCTACGGTATAGGAAGCACCTTTCTTAGGGATTTTGTAAACAGAAAGGGTAAGTCTGGCGGCATAGAGTAAATTTTTCGCAGATTTTAATTTATCCAGGTTTGCCCTGCTGTCACTCAATATCTTTTCTGCTTCACTGAGGTTATCTTTTAAACGCCGGAAGCTTGCTAAAGTATAATGTTTCTGTCCTTTCTTTACGATTGCGCTGCATGCTGTAATTTCTGCCTGCAGCGCTTTTCTTGCATCTGACAGGGAAGTATCCGGCTTTAACTGCAGACCTGCCATTGCAGAATTTAGTTTATCCAGAGCTGCCTGTATTTCTTTAGCGGATGGTTCTGCTGAGAATAACACTTTTACTGCCCCGTCATACGCAGTTTTGAAAACTGCCCAGCTCGTATCGGTATAACTGCCCTGGCCTTTATCGAAGAGTGTCTTTGCTTTGTTTACTGCTTCTCTCAGTCTAAAGGTATCCTCTTTTTGGATCAGGGAAGCCATAGCATGATTTAATTGCTCTGCTGCAGCCAGTATCTCATCTGCTGAAGGATCTTCTATTTCTAATACAGCGGCCGCTTCTTCATATGCGGCGAGCAATTGTGCCCAGCTTGCATTTGTATAATTACCCTGGCCTTTTTGAATTAGATTTTGTGCAGTACTGACGGTATCTTCCAAGGTGGCTGTATCTCCTATGAGGATCAGTTCCCTGAGCGCATTTTCAAGTGCATCAGATGCCGCCTGGATCTCCTCTTTGGATGCCTCTTTGTTTAAATAGACACCATAAGACTCGACTATACGATCTGCTGCAGACTTCCTGCTGGTAAAGGTATAGTTTTTCATGGCATCCCCTTCAATCTGTTTCATTAAGCCGCCAAGTGATAAGAGAATCGGACTTTCCGTTAATGGCTCATTATCGCCGCCAGACACAGTTTCCACTCCATATTCAAAATAGTCCAAACCAAATTTTCCGGCAGGTACAAGTTTAACGGTATGTTCCCCGTCTTCCAGATAACCGGATGCATAGACTTCTTTGTATACATTAACATTCTCATTGTTATTAATATGTCCGACAGGTTCTCCATCGATATAAACATCGGCACCCTGCTGTCCGCCATCTGCTTTTGCACCTATTTTTATATAGTTTCCGTTAAATGTAAGGGCGATATAATCTCCATCTTTTACCGGATTGCCTTTGTCACCCAGGAAGGTCTCACTTCCGTTGTAAGCATCGGAAGATGGCCACAGCTGCCAGTCGCCTGTCTTTTCCAGCAGGCTGTCTTCACCATCAACTTTTGTCCAGGCAGTTTCCGTCTTTGATCCGGATTCCAGTTTATCCGGATCCGGATAGATCATGATTGTATTTGAAATTATTTCCAGTGTATTTTTATCCCACACACTGAGAATGGCTTCATATCCTTTTATATCAGAAGGCATATTGAGCGTCAGGGGAAGATCTTTTGCGGCGCCGGGATAGAATTCGTCGGAAGTCATTGTGAAGCCTGCCAGCATTCCATCCGGTCCATAGAGGGACAGTGAAGCACACAAAGGCTGTAAATCTTCCGAAGTATTTTTTAGGGATAATATCCCGGTGAAGTCTTCTCCTGCCTGTAAGCCTTCGGTAATTCCCACATAGGCGGTACGGATGCTTTTGCTTTTTTTGCTGATGTCCCGGATGGCTCCGTACAATTTTGCGTCCGCCCAGTCTGTGTGATCCTGGGATTCAGAACCGTTGGCGTCTGTCATAAGCTTCAGTTCCGAAACTCCGCTGACGCTTAAATTGAATTCATCGGCTTCCCCGCCAGAAAGTTCCTTTTCATAAATCAGGCTGTTGTCGGCATAGATCCTAAAGATTGCATTGCCTCCATCCACTTCATTATCAATGCCCGCCACTCCGGAAAAGCGCGTATACTTTTTGTCCAGGTTATGAATAATGGTGCTGTCAGCATGAAGACCGATTCCTTTTTTATAAACTTTATTCCCTACCTTTATCTGATTTCCCTGGCAGGTCTTGTCTTTTCCTTTTTCACCCCATCCAGTGGAGACTTTGTCGTAATCCACTACATCGGAGAGGTAAGCACTGTATTTGGTATATTGAGGTGTAATTGAGGAGGGGTTTCCATATACATTCAGTTCCGTGAGAAAGGCTTTTTCATTTTCCGGAACGTCCGTAAAGGTTATCTTAACATATCTGGCTTCCGGCCCGTCCAGGGATTCTTCTGCTTTCCTGGATGTAATGGTATCCTTTGTATATTCTGCAGCAATGGTCCATGGGCCATTCTTATCCATAGCTGTTTCGACTTTATATGGATAGGGAGATTTGTTAAATCCCAGTCCGATGTTATAGAGGTATAATGTAAATTCCAGATCTACCATAAAGTATTCCCCGCTGCCGGTATTATCTGCCTGCCAGGATGTCGCCATATTACCGTCTGCTGCCAGTGCACTGTCCTGATCATTGCTGCTAGGGAACAGGGGTCTTCCGGAAGCGGCATTGTTTTCACCATATATAATGGGATCTTCTATTTTAGCAGTTACACTGCCCCACTTATCTGCATTATAAAAATCTTCCGGTTCCGAACCGTCATCGGTTTCGGACATATTATCTGTATGTATTGTAATTGTGGATACCCCAAGACCTTCTGCCGTTGCGCTGATAATGCTGTCTCCCGAATAGTAACTGCGGAATTCGATGCTTGCTTTTCCATCCCGCATTGATTTGCCGGGGGTAAACTTATATGTTTTACCTCCTGGGAAAACACCGGGGCCGGATTCCACCTTCAGGGTTACCGCTTTAGTTTCATTTACCCAGTTGCCGTCTGCATCCTGTAAGGTAACAATCAGCTGGGTGTCTTTTGTACCGTTGTTCGTAATGGTTTCTTCAGAGGACGTAATGTCTATCTGAGATGCCGCACCGGATACGGAGGATTCCGGTTCTATACCCATATTCTGTTCCCGGTACCAGTACCAGCTGTTTAAAGGCAGGCGATAGTAGTCGATTATACCCATTTTAGCCAGCCCGTCACCGCCGATGGTACCGTGATGAAAGCCACACCAAAGAACCAGGCCTGCGCTACTTGGTTTTAGCTGATAATTATATTCGTCACTGCCCTGTATCTGATCATAAAATGGCCGGTATTCGCCTGGCCGGTCTGCAGTCTTTGAGCCGTATTCCGCAACTACATTGGGCATCCAGGTATTTTCAAATTTTCCTCCGTCTCCGTTGTATCCTGCAATATCACAGACCGCCAGATCGGCATACCCGCCTCTTTGCGCTCCGCCCATTCCTGCTTTTCTGGTAGGATCAAGCTGGTGTGACAGATTCCGCATTTTGTCTACAAGCGCAAGCGCTTTCGGCGCAGTTCCATTTGCAGAAGCATCATTTCCGTTATCCATGCCGCCATTTGTGAAAAACGCTTCATTTCCCATACTCCAGTTAATAATAGAGGGATGGTTGCGGTTTACGCGTATCATAGCTTCCAGGGAATCCAGGCAGCTCTGCTCAAAAGCTGCTTCATCTGCAGGATTCTGCGGGTATGCATCCTTAAACCAGTCCGCAGATGTGCCTATTGCCGGTTCGTCTTTTCCGGCGCATCCACCCATCCCCCAGAAATTGCACTCTGACCAGAACATAATTCCCTGATCATCACAGGCTTTTGCAAATGATGGATCATGGGGATAATGGGAGCCGCGGATAAAATTCATCCCGCACTCTTTGATCATGGATACGTCCCGCATGAATCCTTCGTTGGTAACTGCATCCGCAAAGCCTGCATGATCCTGATGTACATTTGCTCCATTTAATTCTACTTTTTTTCCGTTCAAATAGAACCCGTCGTTTTTATACTGCGCCCAGCGAAAGCCAAAAGAGGATTCATAGGTATCTGCCGGAACACCATTTCGGTATACGGTAGTATATAATTGGTACACATATGGATTTTCAGTATCCCATAACTGTATGTTTTTGATTTTTTCACTGACCGCAGTAATTTCTGCAGCAGATCCTGCAGAAATATTCTGTTCAGCCGATTCAAATACAGCCTGCACTATACCGTCTTTGTCCACCACTTCCTGTTTTACTTTTACCAAAGCCTCAGACAGCGAATCATTTTTTATTTCGGTACTGACGCTTACGTTAGATTGTTTCTGCGCAATATTATTCAGGATTTCTTCCTCACTGGCATAATTATCCGGAATATTCTTTGCAGAAGGGTCGAATCCGGGGTTAGACAAATCAGGAGTGGTGACGAAAGTTCCATACCAGGTTACATGAACCTCATCCGTAATATTGAGATAGACATCCCGGTAAATTCCTCCGGTAAACTGGTGGTCTCCTGCTCTTGGAGCAAGATCCGGCTGCCAGATATTATTGACGCGGACTGCAATCAGATTCTTCCCCGAATTCAGATAATCTGTAATGTCAAATACAAAGCCAGAGTAACCGCCGCGGTGTGTACCTGCCGGCTGCCCGTTTACATATATTTCGGCCTCCTGAAAAACACCCTCAAATTCCAATTCAATTATCTTTCCAACCATATTGTCCGATACTTCAAATTCCTTACGATACCATCCGTATCCCACGTAGAAAGATGCCTGCATTTCATAAGGGATGCTGAAATTATGAGGAATACCGATATCCACCCATTGGGAATCATCATAGTCCACGGATTCTGCTCCCGGGATATCATTACGGATAAATTTCCACTCCCTGTTAAAATTCACCTGCTCCCTGCCCGTCTGTTCACTTACATAAGTTTTCCCAACTTGTTCAGCCGCAAGTTTGTAAAGAGCCTCACTTTTTTCGATTGTGGAAGTACGGTTGTCCAATGGATTTTCCGTTTCCGTTTGGGATTCCGTTTCCACCTGATATGTTTCAGATTCTGTCAGAAGTTCTGTTTCAATCTCCTGATTTTCAACCGGGGTACTTTGGAGTGCCTCAGTTACCATTTCCGTTTCCGGCACCTGAGCCGCCGATACCGCCATTGATGGCAGAATCATGGAACAGCACAAAACGATTGCAATGATACTTTTCCATCTCTCTTTTTTTCTCATCTTAACCTTCTCCTTTTTCTCTCACTCTCATTTATCTATTTAAAAACTAAAGCATATTTTACCCTTTCCCCACATTATCTTCAGAATTTACATAAATAGATAAATTATCGTCATTATATTTAAGCTGAATCAAAATGTACATACTATTTTCTGTGGTTATTATTAGAATTTATTAATTACTATTGACTGATACCGGGAAAAGCAAAGAATTTTCTGAAAATAAAAAAAGAAGGGGATTATTTCCCCTTCCCAGACTGTACATAAACTATATTTTTTCCCTTATTCAATACCCCTATCTTGAAAATAATTTGGCAATTTCTTCTTTCTTATTTCTTCGGACTCTTTATCTTCTTCAAGTTCTTGAATCTGCGCATCACCTGTTCCCGAAAAAGCTTCAAGCATCTTGACTATCTCATTCTGGGCTATGGGACCTGAACCCAGGGACAGGCTCACCATTAGGGTGAGAAATAATTTATATATCTTTTCTTTCATTCATATTCCTCCAATTCAATCTCTGCTTTGCTTCACTCTCGTAATAAGTATTCGTTTATATCCGCTTATACCCGCTACCTATTTGCATACAAAAAAGAAGCCATTGTCTGATTCTAAAAATGACTTATAACCACCAACACACTTGCAATGATTTGAAAAGGATTTGATTCAATTGTCCAGACGTACCTTCTGATTAATTAATGACCATTCATCAGGCAATAATATAAATAAGGTCAAGAAGAAAAAAAGAAAAACTATAATAAGAAAAAGAAGCAGGCTGATTCCTTTTGGGATAGCTGCTATCATGAGTATTGAGCATATATTCTTGGTTCCAGGTTCATTATAAGAAGTATTTTTGTTCAAAAATGAAGCCTTAAAGCCGGTAGTATTATAACCGTCTTCATTGGTAACGATACTTTCTGAAATTGCCCACGTTTCAATTACAGTTGCCGTATCTAATAATTCATTAAGATTATAAGTACTGCAAAAAAACACATTCATAGTTAAGCACATAGCAAAAAGAAGCATAATGAAAGAGACTCTAATACGAGAGAAATGATTTTTCTTATTATTTATTTCCATTACAATCCCCTTCTTTGCTACTTGCTGCGACAAATGTGGCTACAGTCTGAGAAGGGGATTATTTCCCCTTCCTAATAACTTTATTTAATCCGATCCGGAAATCCTACCTTACGCTGTACCTTACGAAGAGTCTTCGTAGCGTAATAATTTGCCTTTTCAGCGTTTGTTTTGATTATACCGTCAATATAACCTTTGTCTTTGTTTAACTCGGCTACACGGTCCTGAACCGGTTTTAAAACGGAAATAACAGCCTCGCCAATGGCTTCTTTGAATGCGCCATAGCCCAGTCCGTCAAATTCCTTCACTGCTTCGTCCGGTGTCTTGCCCATACAGGCACAATAGATATCCAGAAGATTTTTAATTCCCGGCTGCTCATCACGATACAAAATAGTTGCTTCTGAATCCGTTACGGCACGTTTGCATTTTCGCATTATGGTGTCAGGATCATCCATCAGATAAATACTTCCGTTGGGATTTTCATCGGATTTTGACATCTTCTTCGCCGGATCCTGGAGACTCATAATTTTTGCACCGGTTTTTCCGATATAAGCTTCCGGAACGGTAAAAACATCTCCATATATTCCGTTAAAACGCTGTGCAATGTCACGGGTAAGCTCCAGATGCTGCATCTGGTCGATTCCTACCGGAACCAGGTCGGTCTGGAATAAAAGGATATCTGCTGCCATAAGTGTCGGATATGTAAAGAGTCCGGCATTGATATTATCTGCATGTTTGGCTGATTTATCTTTAAACTGTGTCATACGGCTGAGTTCGCCCATATAAGTATAGCAGTTTAAGATCCAGCTGAGTTCCGCATGTCCGGAAACATGTGACTGGTAATAGATGCAGTTTTTTTCGGGATCAAGTCCTGCTGCAATATATAAGGTCAGAAGCGCCCTGGCTCTCTTGCGAAGTGTAGCCGGATCCTGACGAACGGTGATGGAATGAAGATCTACAACACTATAGAAGCACTCATACTCATCACTTAAAGTAACCCAATTTTTTAAAGCGCCCAGATAATTGCCCAAAGTCAATGTACCGGTTGCCTGCATACCGCTGAATAAAACTTTTTTGTCATTAATCATGTCTAAATTTCCTCCATTTACTTTGGTTAAAGTTTATCACCTGAAACTATGAAAGTCAAGGTTGTATCCATACACAATCTCTGATAAAATAAAGGAGAAATACAGGGTGGCTGGTAATCAGTCTGTACCCGAAACAGAAAGGAGTGTACTATATGGAAAAAATAACAAGCTTCACCATAGACCATATCAAGCTGTTACCCGGGGTATACGTATCACGAAAAGATCATGTGGGCAGTGAAGTAATTACCACTTTTGACCTTCGCATGACAAAACCAAACGGAGAACCGGTCATGAATACCGCAGAGATGCATGCCATCGAACATCTGGCTGCAACCTGGCTTCGCAACAACGAAGAAATGGGGAATAAGGTCATTTATTTTGGTCCTATGGGCTGCCGCACCGGATTTTATCTTCTGTTACATGGGGATTTTGAATCGAAAGATATCGTCGAATTGATGATTGGATTATTTGAATTCATCAGAGACTTTAAAGATGAAGTCCCCGGCGCATCTGCCAGGGACTGTGGAAATTATCTGGATATGAATCTTGGAATGGCAAATTATCTCGCAGATAAATATTTAAATGAGGTGCTTTACCGCATCACACCGGACAGGCTTGTGTATCCGGTCTAAACCGCACCTTTTCTTCAGATATCTGTTTTTTACAAAATCAAATAACACATCTTCACCATGCTTATCCAGGACATGCAGCAGCTTTTCCAGCTGATCGGCTGTTTCTGGATGAAGCAGGTAGTGTGTCTTTCCGTTTTGGTAATAAGCCAGCGGGTCATGATCGGTATATTTACTTCCATTGTATACTTTCGAGGCTGCTATCCGGTCCATCAGCATTTCCGCCACATATTTTCTTGGCATTTTCACACCAACCAAGGCAGCGCCTTTCTGTTCCAGGCTATAGTCGGTCCAGTACTCAAAATGATGCTTGTTTCTGCCTTTATGATGGAGCCATGCAGCGGAATATCCTTTAACTTCACGTTCCGCATTATTGGGACTTCTTGTACCCTGATAATACTTGCATCCGATCAGAAATTCGGAAGGTAAATACTTAGACATGTCATGCAGCAGCCCCTGTTTATAAAGGCCGATCCGGAAACAATGCTTCATTACCAGAAATTTATGCTTCGTAATAGTTCTAAAATGCGCCAAAGCTTTCATGTCAACACCTCGTTGTTTTTTTGTCTTTCTCTTTTGCTCTTCCGATCAGGACAACGATTGTTCTTGGTAAAACCGTGAAGATATTCTGAACTTCTAAAAGAGGCTCGCTGCCCTCTTCGTATACACAGTTTCCATCGCTTTTCCCGGTATCAATTGCTGTATACCAGTCCAAATTTTCAGGAAGATGCGGCAGGGCAAATTCATGCTCCACCCAATGCATATTATATGCAGTATAGAGGAAAATGTCCTCACCGGCATAGAATCCGCAGTACATTACACCGACCTGGCGGTTCGTATGCTCAAATGCCCCATACCAGGCTCTGCTGCCATGATAAGATACATCCGGATAACCGCAGGAAACCGTATCCATCACTCTTAATTCATATGGCATATGTAAAATTTTATGTCGTTTCCGAAATGCAATAACATCCTTTACGAACTGTAATATTTCCTGGTTTTTCTTATTCAGATTCCAGTCAACCCAGGAAATTTCATTGTCCTGGCAGTAAGGATTGTTATTACCCTCCTGGGAATTACCGATTTCATCGCCTGCCAGAAGCATGGGTGTTCCCTGGCTCAGCAGCAGCAGGAGAAATGCATTTTTAATCTGTTTCATGCGAAGGTCCAGAATCTTTTTCTTTCTGCTTTTGCCCTCCACACCGCAGTTCCAGCTATAGTTGTAACTGGATCCGTCCCGGTTTTGTTCTCCATTTGCCTCATTGTGCTTTTCGTCATAGGAAACCAGATCCATCAGTGTAAATCCATCGTGGTTGGTGATATAATTTATGATTCCCCGCCCGGCAGGATTTCTGCGTATGCGGTATGTAAACTGGTTAAGCTGGTCTTCATCTCCCTTTAAAAATCTGCGGATATCAATCAGGAACCCATCATTACATTCAGCCAGATTTTCATATTCCGGAAATGGGGGTTCACTGTAAAACTCCTCGGTTGGAAAATAGACTGCCATGATTTTTGTCCTGGATAATAACGGATCTTTTGCCAGCATATTGCAAAGAACCTGATCTGCCAGTATATGGAATCCATCAATATGGTAATTGGTTACCCAGAATGTGAGACAGTCCATAATTAATCGGGGATTGATCTGATTTGGAAAGTAAAATTCCATAATCACTTCCATACCATTTGCGTGCATTGTACGCACAAGATCTTTGAATTCACGGATTACATCTTTTGATGCCCCATATGATTTCTTGGGCGCAAAGTAATTACCGGCTTCATATCCCCAATAATTCACCCGGGGCATCTCCTCCTGCCTCATCTCATAGGACATACTCATTTGTGCATGCAGTTTTTTGATTTCATCAAATTCATATGCCGGCATGAGCTTTACCTGATTTATGCCAAGCTCCCTGAGATAAGGTATTTTTTCCTGTAACCCCAGAAATGTTCCTTTGTGGCGGACCTTAGAACCATTATGTCTGGTAAAGCCCCGCACATGAAGCTGGTAAGAAATAATTTCCTGATATGGTATCTGCGGATTGGTATCTTCCATCCAGTCATATGTTTCAAAAGCAAAGCCACAGCGGATGGCGTCACCGTCTTCCAGTGATACCGCCTCACCAAAATGCTCACGGCCGACAATCAGCCGGGCATAAGGATCCTGAAAAATCTGTCCGTCAGACCAGTAATTGTATTCATATTCACTCCAGCGCAGACCACAAACTTTTATGGCTAAGATATCGCCAATCAGATGTTCTTTTGGAAATGGGATCTCCTGGGCAATGTGGGGAGATCCTTTTTTATAAAGCACTAATTTCACTTCATGGCTGCCCGCTACTGCCACGGCAAAGTTGATTCCATCTTCCTCTTTTGTAACACCTAACCTTAGATAATTTCCTTTTTTGACTACCAAATCAATCTCCAGCTTCTCTTCTTCCACAATTAATTACCTGCCCTTTCCTGTTCTATCCGTTCTGCCAAGTCATTCAGGTATTCCCAGCGCTGCATTTTTTCATCCAGTTTAACGGAAAGATCTTCCTTTTGCTGCATCAATTCGCCTAGTTTCCCATAATTACTGGCCGCTTCCAGCATTTCCTCTTCCAGATGTTTCAGCTGTTCCTCTAGATTTTCTATATCTTCATCAATTGTTTCAAAATCCTTTTGTTCCTGATAGGTAAACTTTAATTTCTTGTCTTTTATTTTAACATTTTTAGTTTCTTTTTGAATTCCGGAGGATTGATTATCTCCGGATGGATTCCGCAGTTCCCATGCAATAAGGTAATCAGAATATCCGCCTTCGTACTGCTGTATGACTCCATTTCCTTCAAATGCAAAAATCCTGCGCACTACCCTGTCCAGAAAATAACGGTCATGGGAAACCGTAATTACAATTCCGTCAAAACTGTCCAGATAATCTTCCAGAATCGTCAGAGTCTGTATATCCAGATCATTTGTGGGCTCATCCAGAATTAAAACATTTGGAGCCGTCATCAGAATTCTCAGAAGAAACAGACGCCGTTTCTCACCACCGGACAATTTGCCGATGAGATTCCACTGCATTGTCCCGTCAAATAGAAACCGCTCCAGCATCTGGGACGCAGTTATCGTGCCCTCCGTAGTCTGAACGTACTCGCCAGCCTCTCTGATGTAATCAATGACTTTCATAGAATCATCCATTGCTTCACTTTCCTGTGAAAAATAACCGATCTTCACAGTTTGTCCAATATCAATGGTTCCACAGTCCGGTTCTGTAATACCGTTTATAATCTTAAGCAAAGTACTTTTTCCACATCCATTTGGACCAATGATACCAATACGCTCGCCTTTTAAAAATATATATGAGTAGTCTCTGAACAGTACTTTTTCGCCATAAGACTTTGACAGTCCGGTTACTTCTATTGTTTTTCGTCCAAGCCTGGTGGAGATGGAGTTCATTTCAACAGACAGATCTTCTTGGGGACCTCTTCGTTCCTTCATTTCCTCAATTCTGGCAATATGGGCTTTTTGTTTAGTAGAACGTGCCCTGGCACCTCTGGCAAGCCATTCCAGCTCTGTTTTTAAGATACTCTGCCGCTTGCGCTCTGTTGCAACTTCCATATTCTGCCTGGCCTCTTTTAAACGGACAAATTCAGAATAATTTCCGGGGTAATTGTAAATCTGCCCTTTATCGATTTCAACAATACGGTTCGATACACGATCCAGAAAATAACGGTCATGAGTAACCATAATCAGTGCGCCCCGGAACTGGTTCAGATATTCCTCCAGCCATTCAGACATGGCATTGTCCAGATGGTTGGTAGGCTCATCAAGTATCAGAATTTCAGCTGTGGCAAGCAGTATATTCGCCAAAGCCACTCTCTTTTTCTGTCCGCCGGACAATTGGCTGATCTTCTGATTGAAATCTTCTATTTCCAGCTTATTCAGCATGGACTTTGCTTCACTCTCTAAAGACCATTCATTTAATTTTGTCTTATTTAGATGCATAACTGCTTCAAGAGCAGTCATATCCTCATTAAATTCAGGATTCTGGGACAAAAAACGTATGGTAACCTGATTTCCTTTGGTTACCTTGCCGGAATCGGGAATCTCAAGTCCCGCTGCTATTTTCAGCAGCGTAGACTTACCTGTTCCATTAATTCCGATCAGACCGACTTTATCACCTTCGTTAATACTAAAATCAGCCTGATCAAATAATTTCCGTTCTGTAAAAGCGTGTGTCAGATTTTCTATCGTCAATAAATTCATAAGTTCATTCCTATTCTACAAATCAATGTCTAATTCTACCGGGCAATGGTCGGAGCCGAATATTTCCGTATGGATCTTTGCATCTTCCAGCTTGTCCTTCAAAGAGTCGGAAACACAGAAATAGTCAATTCTCCACCCTGCATTCTTTTCTCTGGCTTTAAAACGGTAAGACCACCAGGAGTATATACCTTCCTGATCCGGATAAAAATGGCGGTAGGAATCGATAAAGCCGGAACGAACCACCTGTGTGAATTTTTCACGTTCTTCATCTGTAAATCCCGCATTTTTGCGGTTGGTTTTCGGATTCTTCAAATCAATTTCTTCATGAGCCACATTTAAGTCTCCACAGAAAATCACTGGTTTGCTCTCTTCCAGTTTCTTCAGATATTTAAGAAAATCATCTTCCCACTGCATCCGGTAAGGCAGTCTCGCTAATTCGTTCTGAGAATTAGGCGTATATACCGTTATCAGGTAAAAATCTTTGAATTCCAGAGTGATTACCCGGCCTTCCTGGTCGTGTTCTTCCATGCCGATACCATAACTGACACTGACAGGCTCCTCTTTCGTAAACACCGCAGTTCCGGAATATCCCTTCTTTACTGCATAATTCCAATACTGGTGATAACCTTCTAAATCCAGATCTATCTGCCCTGCCTGCAGCTTACTTTCCTGAATACAGAAAATATCAGCATCTATATCCCGAAAGAAATCTAAAAACCCTTTTTGGACGCAGGCACGCAGTCCATTTACATTCCATGATATTAATTTCATATTATTACCTTTGCATATTACAGGCTCACCTGCAATAAGCCCTTTCACTTTCGTCTATTCACATAGATAGATTGATTATAATATACCGAATCATAAAAGTAAAGGTCGTTTGTGCACAGAAACGCGGGCTGTGTGTGATTCAACGGCACTTTAATCATGTACTGAATAAAATCCAATCCCAATTCAGCCTTGCATTTTGTGTCTGGTTACACTAAACTAAAAGAAAGAGAAATTATATAAAGATTAGAGGTTGATTACATAATCATGAGAAGTAAATTCAAGATTCATCTGCGTTACTCTATGGATTTCACATTCATTTTCTTTAAGTGGGTTCTGTGTGCAATATTGATGGGGGTGATCTGCGGAGCAATTGGTACCGCATTTCATTTCAGTGTTCACTATGCATCGGATCTTTTGTCTGTTCATACCTGGCTGCTTTATCTGCTGCCGGTTTCCGGCCTGCTCATAGGATTTCTGTACAAAATCTGTAAAATGGAAAACGATAAGGGTACCAACAGTATCCTGCAATCCATTCGAACGTCCCAGGAAGCACCTGCCAGACTTGCGCCCCTGATATTTATCGGTACTGCGCTTACCCACCTGTGCGGCGGTTCTTCCGGCCGAGAAGGGGCAGCTCTTCAGATTGGGGGCAGTATCGGTACCTGGTTTGGTCATTTCATCCATTTAAATGAGAAAGACCGCCATCTGATTACGATGTGCGGTATGAGTGCTCTCTTCTCTGCCGTCTTTTCAACACCGATAACTGCGGCTTTCTTCTGCATGGAAGTCATCAGTGTGGGTATCATTCATTACAGCGCATTTGTGCCGTGTCTGATCTCTGCAATTATTGCCAACCATCTGGCTTCGTATCTGGGTGTAGAACCTACGACATTTTCCGTACCGCTTCAGCATGCATTCGGACTTGCGCTGGGTGGAAAAATTATTGTGCTGGCGGCTGTCTGCGCTCTGGTAAGCATGATTTTTTGCATTATCATGCATAAAGCAGGAGAACTTTACCAGAAATTCCTGAAGAATATGTATTTGCGGTTTTTTGTGGGCGGCTGCCTGGTGGTTGGATTAACGCTCCTTGTGGGAAGCCGTGATTATAATGGTACCGGTATGGAGTTAATCTATAAGGCGATGAACGGAGAAGCCAGACCGGAAGCATTTTTATTAAAAATGATCTTTACAGCAGTAACACTTGGTGCCGGTTTTAAAGGCGGCGAAATTGTTCCTTCTTTCTGCATTGGAGCTACTTTGGGAGCCACGGTCGGAAGTCTGCTTGGGATGGATCCGGGTCTTGCTGCGGCAATCGGTCTGGTATCTTTATTCTGCGGGGTCATTAATTGTCCGATTGCATCGATTCTCCTTAGTATCGAGCTTTTTGGCTCTTCCAATCTGCTGTTGTTCTGTATTGCCTGCGGGGTTAGTTATATGCTCTCCGGCTACTACGGTATCTACAGTGCCCAAAGAATCATGTATTCAAAACTGCATCCGCAATTTATTAACAAACAGACAAAATAAAGGCTTGCAATTCTATGGCACATCTGATAAAGTGATGGGGAGATACTAAATAATAACATTTAAAGCGAGGTACTTACTATGAGCGAACATGAACACGATTTAGACTGCAGTGGCGGCTGTGATTCCTGTGGATGCGGATGTGACCACGACCATGAAGAAGGTGCTACCGTAACTCTTACTATGGATAATGGCGACGTTGTCGAATGTGCGGTATTAACAATCTTCCCGGCTGGTGACAAAGAATATATTGCCCTTCTTCCATTAAATGAAGAGGGTGAAAACGAAGAGGGAGAAGTTTTCTTATATCGCTTCTCTGAAGAAAATGGAAATCCAATGTTAGAGAATATTGAAGACGATGATGAATATGAAGCTGCAGCTGATGCATTTGATGAGTTTCTGGATGGCCAGGAATATGATGAAATAGTAGATGCTGAAGAGGAAGAAGACGAAGAATAATCTTTGTCAGTAATGAATAATATTTTGGTATATCACAAATCCCCCACCGTTTAATTCCGGCAGGGGATTTTTTGATATTCATTAAGTAATCAACCGGCTGTTTTCACATCCTGCTTCAAATTTTCCAAAAACACAGAAGGCATCAGATTCTTCCCATAGCGTTCCCGTATGGAATACATATGGAGATGTTCTTTTGCTCTTGTCATACCCACATAGAACATACGTCGTTCTTCCTGCATGTCCACATCCAATATGGCTTTTCTGTGGGGAATAATCCCCTCATTTATATCAATAATAAACACATTTGCAAATTCCAGGCCTTTGGAGCTGTGCAGCGTGGTAAAGGTCACCGCGTTGGATACCCTATTCTGCTCTTTTGCCTGATCATTCAGAGCCTTTGTGTATTCTTCAATATGGGCAAACCAGGCTTCAAATGTCTTAAAGTCTTTTGCTCCCTCCTGCATTTCATTTAATACTTCATAGAGATCTTCTGCTTTTATCTTCCTGAAATCTGCATACTCATTCAAATATGCTTCATACCCGATTCCATGACGTATAAAATTAATCGCTGCATATGGGTTCATCCTTTTTAAAATATTCAGCTGATATTCCAATTGTTCGATCCGTTCGACTACCCAGTGCTTATCATCATAATATTTTTTGAGATTTTCCAATGATACTTGCGCTTCATCTACACATTCTCTTCCGATATACCGGTTTGGACGGTTCATAACCTGTAGAAATTCCCGGCGTTCACGGCTTCCAAGTGCCAGATGAATGTAGCTGATCACATTTTTTGCAATCCAGTGATCGTAGATATTTGGCATGCTGTCCCTCATTTTGAAAGGTATATTATATTCCATGAATTTCTCAGCTAAGAGCCGGGCATCGGTATTTGTCCGAAACAGGATGGCAATATCGCTGTATTGATAATCCTGTTTGATATACTCCTGCACTTTCTTAATAATATGAGCACATTCCTGAGGCTGATTTGCAAATGTGTGGAGTTCGATCTTATCACCAGATTCTTTTACCTCTTTCATATTCTTCTGAAAGCGCATCTGATTGTGCCGGATAACAAGTTCGGCTGCTTTTACAATATTACCGGTGCATCGGAAGTTTTGATCCAGCAGTATGGTCTTTGTATCTTTAAATTCTTTTGGAAAATTCAACATTATTTCCGGTTTCGCACCACGGAACCGGTATATTGACTGATCGTCATCGCCTACAATAAATATGTTATTTTCCGGAGCCGCCAGCATCTTGACGATCTCATACTGAATCGTATTGATATCCTGAAATTCATCCACCAATATGTAACGGTACCGGTTCTGCCAGCCCAGCAGGATATCCGGCCGTTCCTTTAACAGCTGGTAAGTATAAACCAGCATATCATCAAAGTCCAGGCGGTTTTCCCTTTCCAGGCGCTGCTGGTATTTTTGATAGATATCACGGAATGCATTTTCCGAACAGGTCGTCGAATAATAGTGTTCTAATGGGATCTGATCATTTTTTACGAGACTGATCTCAGAAATAATGCCTCCGATAAAATCCGCCTCATCTTCGATATCCAGATTCATCCGCCCTACAATGTCTTTTAGATATTGATGCTTCTGATCCTCGCGGAGTATATTTTCTCCGGTAAAATGATAGGCATGTTTTAATATTCCAAAAAATATTGCGTGAAAGGTTCCAAAAGTAACCTGGGTCTGTTCCTGTTCCATTAAACGTAAAAAACGCTGCCGCATTTCCTGTGCCGCCGCTTTTGTAAAAGTAATGACCAGTATTTCCATCGGGTTAATCCCGTAGTTCTGAATCAGATATTTTGTCCGCTCTGTGATAACGGTTGTCTTTCCGGAACCGGGTCCGGCGAGCACGATCATGGGACCATCTTTGTGGGTAATCGCCCGCGACTGAGCCTTAGTAAAACTCATTCGTATTTCCTCCAATCGCGCACTCAATGCGCCTAAAATCAGTTTTATAGCCCTTAATAGGGACGATGCATGGTTGCACCGCCCCCCACTGGGTGTATTTATGACCCTTACTTAGTTACCCAATTTTTCAATTGCAGCTTTGATGCGGGCAATTGATTCTTCTTTACCGATGATTTCCATAATCTCCGTAGCACCGGCAGGTGTCATCTGCTTTCCGGACACAGCAGTACGAACCGGCCACATAACATATCCGTTTTTACATCCTTTTTCGGATACATAAGTGGAAAGCAGGGCATATAAAGCATCATTACTATAGTCATCCTGGTTTTCCAAAAGAGGAAGAAGATCTTTTAAGACAGCCAAAGAAGTCTCTTCATTTGTCTTCATCTTTTTATGTGTATACATTGCACTGTCGTATTCCGGAACTGATTCAAAGAAATCAATTAAATCCGGAATTTCCGGAAAAACTTCAATTCTGCTCTTCACCATTTCTGCAATCTTTTTTAAATCCAGATCTTTGGTAAGCGCCTGTTTGATAAATGGCAATGCTTTTTCATAGAACACATCAAAATCCATGGCCTTCATATATTCGCCATTCATCCATTTTAACTTATTGACATCAAAAACGGCAGGTGACTTACTCATATGACGGTAATCGAACACTTCCACTAGTTCCGGAAGGGAGAAGATTTCACGGTTGTCCTGCGGGCACCAGCCAAGCAATGCTACATAGTTTACAATTGCTTCGCTTAAAAATCCCTGTTCCAGTAAATCTTCATAAGAGGAATGACCGCTTCTTTTACTTAACTTCTTATGTTCTTCGTTGGTAATCAGCGGGCAATGTACATATACCGGTACTTCCCAGCCAAATGCCTGATACAGGCGGTTATATTTCGGTGCGGAAGATAAATATTCATTTCCGCGAACTACATGTGTAATTCCCATTAAATGGTCATCCACAACATTGGCAAAGTTATAGGTAGGATATCCGTCTGATTTAATCAAAATCATATCATCCAGTTCTGAGTTTGGTACTTCGATTGTTCCATAGATCTCATCTTCAAACTTTGTAGTACCTTCTTTTGGCATATTCTGACGAATTACGTAAGGTATGCCTGCCGCTAATTTGGATTCAATCTCTTCTTTTGGGAGGTTCAGACAGTGTTTATCGTATACGATGATTTCCTTGCCTGCCACTTCCTGTCTTAAGGATTCCAGGCGTTCTTTATCACAGAAACAGTAATATGCTTCGCCTTTTTCAATTAACATTTTAGCATATTTCAGGTAGATTCCCTGTGCCTGTCGTTCACTCTGTACATAGGGACCTACTCCGCCATCTTTGTCCGGTCCTTCATCATGAACTAAACCTGTCTTTGCCAGGGTACGGTAAATAATATCCAGTGCGCCTTCCATAAAACGTTCCTGGTCAGTATCCTCTATTCTAAGCATAAAATCGCCGCCGTCATGCTTTGCGATTAAATATGCGTATAATGCGGTTCTTAAGTTGCCTACATGCATACGTCCGGTAGGGCTTGGTGCAAAACGTGTTCTAACCTTACTCATTTTAATTCTCCTCCTTCTTATATTAATGCTGATTTACAGCCTAAGTCACATTATATACCGAAAGTGGTTTTTATTACAACCATTATTTTCGATTAAATTATAAATTTTGACATTTTCTTTTGTCATCCCGGGTCTGAAAATGTTTATCTTAATATTTTTTGTATCTTATGAAACGCATACCGGATTTTGCGTAATCATGGTATCCCTGATATTTACCAGAACATAAAAGGGGACAGTGCCAATTAAGTCACTGTCCTCAGATTTTTATTTCGTTAATTCATCCATGATATCCTTCACATGTTCCAGTTTATCCGCCCGGTACGCATTATCACCGCAGAACAGCAATGCATCCTCAGTATTTCCTTTTGCTGCATTGATCAGCGCCCGGGTAATACAGTAAGGAATGGTTGCCGGATTGCATCTTTCCAGACATTGCAGACATTTTCCATTAATTCCGATGCCTGGCTTTGGATGTTCCATAAAGTCGTTGATAATTGCCCGTCCCGGCATGCCTACCGGGCTTTTTACGATTGCAATATCTTCCTTTGATGCATTCAGATAAGTCTGTTTGTATTCGTCACTGGCGTCACATTCGAAGGTTGTAACAAATCGGGTACCCATTTGTACACCATCGGCGCCAAGCTTTAGCGCATGATCGATATCCGCTCTGGTATAGATCCCTCCGGCAACCACAACCGGAATATGGGTTTCATATTTTTTAGCATATCCTTTTACGACCCCTATGATGCCCTTGATTTCTTCTTCATAGACTTCCGGTGTAAAGTTTTCCAGCTGATCCAGTGAGAACCCCAGATGTCCGCCGGCTCTTGGTCCTTCAATCACGACAAGATCCGGAAGTCGCCCTGATTTGCGTTCCCACATCTTCAGGATCACGCTGGCGGATTTGATGGTGGATACAATGGGTGCTATCTTTGTCTTACTATCCTTCACTAATTCCGGCAGCATGGTAGGCAGACCGGCACCGGAGATAATTAAATCCACCCCGGATTTAACCGCAGCTTTCACATACTCAGCATAACGCTTCGTAGCAACCATAATGTTGACACCCACAATCCCATCTTTTGCAATCTGGCGTGCCTTTTTAATTTCATTGGCAATTGCCCTTAAATTTGATTCAATCGGATTACTCTCAAATCCTTCTTCCCGATAGCCAATCTGTGCGGTAGAGATAATGCCAACGCCGCCGCAGGCAGCAACATTTCCAGCCAGCCTTGACAAGCTGACACCTACGCCCATTCCTCCCTGGATAATCGGTATTCTAGCTGTTAAATCCCCGATTTTTAACGGTTTTAATTCCATTCTTACCTCCTATGCATATCGCAGGCAAGCCTGCGATATGGTTGACTGTCTGCTACATATTTCGGAAGCGCTGGTACCTTTGACTGGCAAATTCCTCTATCTGTAATTTATTCTGGTCTTCCAGAAATCTGCAGATATTTTTCTTCATATAAACTGCTATTTCTGCTATATTTTCCACCATAGCAGGTTCCCGCTCCGGTATAATAAGCTCAATAATGCCAAGATCCTTCAGGTCTTCTGCTGTTATTTTCATAATTTCAGAGGCTTCTTTTGCACGTTTTCCGTCTTTCCACAGAATTGATGCAAAACCTTCCGGTGACAAAACCGAATAAGTGGCATTTTCCATCATCCACACTTCATTTGCTACCGCTAATCCAAGAGCACCTCCGCTCCCGCCTTCCCCGATCATAATACTCAGAACCGGAGTCTTTAAGGCCGACATCTCAAGCAGGTTACGGGCAATTGCTTCACCCTGTCCCCGCTCTTCTGCTTCAATTCCGCAGGCTGCTCCCGGCGTGTCTACAAAATTGATAATGGGACGGTGAAATTTCTCAGCCTGCTTCATCAGGCGAAGTGCTTTACGATAACCTTCCGGAGATACCATTCCAAAGTTCCGGGTAATATTGTCCTTTGTATTTTTCCCCTTTTGCTGACCAATCACCGTTACCGGCTGTCCGTTCAGGTAAGCAATACCGCCAACTACTGCGCCGTCATCCCTAAAACTTCTGTCCCCATGTAATTCGGTAAAATGTTCAAAGATCGCTTCAATATAATCCAGACTGGTTGGACGTTCTGCCATCCTGGAGATCTGAACTTTTTCCCAGGCCGATTTTTTATACCCATCACCAAATGATTCACCGGCAGACATATCCGTATCAAAATCAGATCCTTCGGATACCGCTTTGCCAACGGAAGATAGAATGGTATCGGGAGAGTCAGAAGCACCATATAAAAGTGTGCCAAGTTCTCCAGTTGTTTTTTCAAAAGAGGCATAGCCTTTTCTGCTCTCATGCATGTCAATGAGCATCGCTAAACGCAGTTTAAGATCGCTTCGTTCCACAATACCGTCTATAATACCTTTTTCCACCAGGAACTCTGCTCTTTGGAATCCCTCCGGAAGTTTCTGCCCGATGGTTTGTGCAATTACCCTTGGACCTGCAAATCCGATCAGGGCTCCCGGCTCGGCAAGGATGATATCTCCTAACATTGCAAAACTAGCAGTTACACCTCCTGTTGTGGGATCTGTCAGAACTGGAATATAAAGAAGTCCGGCATCGGAATGGCGTTTAATGGCAGCCGAAGTTTTCGCCATCTGCATCAGAGAAACAATTCCTTCCTGCATTCTGGCACCGCCGGAGCAGCAAAATAAGATAACAGGTAATTTTTCGTCAATTGCCTGTTCAAATGCGCGGGTTATTTTCTCCCCTACTACATATCCCATGCTGCTCATTAAAAAACGTGCATCACAGACACCGACTACGGCATCTTTTCCATAGATTTTGCCTTTGCCGATTGTAACTGCCTCGTGCAGATGTGTTTTCTCCCTTTGTGCTTCCAATTTTTCCTCATATCCCGGATAATCCAGGGGATTGCGCTGTGGCAGATCAGTATACCATGATTCATAAGTACCATGGTCCAGAACCATACGCAGTCTGGTCTTCGTCTTAATCCGAAAATAACCGCCGCATTTTGGACATACATAATGATTATCTACTACATCTTGCTTATACAGCAATTTACCGCATTTCGGACATTTTACCCAAAGCCCCTCCGGTACGCAGGGTGCTGCATCTTCTTCTACAGAAGGTTTTTCTTCCTTCTTAGGTTCATCCAAACGTCCGATTGGAATGTAGGAAGTTTTTTTAAACATATCCTTAAGCTTCGACATTTTATACTCTCCTTAATTTCTAACAGGATCACAGGCATGTTGTTTGAAATTCATTGCATCAATCTGTACGCTTCCAACCGGTTTCTTTTAGAAATGTTCTTCTATGAAATCGGTTGTGAAATCGCCTGCCTGAAAATCTTCATTATTCAGTATTTCATACTGAAAATCTACATTTGTTGTGACGCCGTCCAGAACCAGCTCACCTAAAGTACTTCTCATTTTATCAATTGCAGAAGCTCTCGTTTTGTCATGCACAATTACTTTTGCAATCATAGAGTCATAATAGGGTGGAATTTCGTATCCGCTGTATACGGCAGTATCAATTCTTACCCCATATCCACCCGGCAGATGTACTTCATTTATCTTTCCGGGACAGGGCATAAAATTCTTAGCCGGATTCTCCGCATTAATTCTGCATTCAATGGCATGACCGGTTAAGGTAATGTCTTCCTGTTTCACACTGAGTGGAAGTCCTGCTGCAATATAGATCTGCTCTTTGATTAAATCTACCCCGGAAACCATTTCGGTTACCGGATGTTCCACCTGAATACGGGTGTTCATTTCCATAAAATAATAATTTTTATTTTTATCTAAAAGGAATTCTATCGTTCCTGCATTTTCATATGAAGCTGCCCTAGCAGCATGAATGGCGGTATCGCCCATGGCTTTTCGCAATTCCGGTGTAAGAACGGCACTTGGAGATTCCTCAATTACTTTTTGATGATGTCTCTGAATAGAACAGTCTCGTTCACCCAGCTGTACCACATTGCCAAATTTATCTGCAATGATCTGGAATTCGATGTGCTTCGGATTTTGCACGTATTTTTCAATATACATAGTATCATCACCGAATCCTCTCACCGATTCCATCTGTGCGGTCTGGAAATTCTCCGTGAAATCTTCTGCAGATTCTGATATTCGCATCCCTTTTCCGCCGCCGCCGGAGGAAGCCTTGATCATAACCGGATAACCAATTTCTCCTGCTATCCGTTTGCCTTCCTCTGCTGTATAGACCGGTTCTTTGGTACCGGGAACAACCGGTACTCCCGCTTTCATCATGGTGGCACGGGCTTCTGATTTATTTCCCATACGGTTAATGACCTCCGCACTGGGACCGATAAACGTAATATTGCATTTCTGACACATTTCCACAAATTTACTGTTCTCTGACAGAAAACCAAAGCCAGGATGAATTGCATCTGCTTTTGCTGCTATCGTAGCACTTAAAATGCGTTCCATGTTTAAATAACTTTCCAGTGAAGATGCCGGTCCGATGCAGATTGCTTCGTCTGCCAGCTGTGTATGAAGGGCTTCCCGGTCTGCCTCTGAAAAAACGGCTACCGTTTTAATTCCAAGTTCACGGCATGCCCGAATAATACGAACTGCGATCTCTCCTCTGTTAGCAATTAATATTTTCTGAAACATATGATCTCCTATCCGATTGCAAAAGTCAATTCCGCTATGGCTACTACTTTACCGTCTACGGTCGCAGTTGCTTTTCCCACACCGATTGGACCTTTTACTTTAATCATTTCTACTTCCAGCATTAATACATCTCCAGGCAATACTTTTCCTTTGAATTTGGCAGAATTGATTGCTCCAAAATAAGCAACCTTGCCTTTATTCTCCGGTACACTTAAGATGATCACCGCTCCTACCTGAGCCAGTGCTTCAATGGTTAACACGCCCGGCATAACCGGTTCCTGCGGGAAATGTCCAGCAAAAAACGGCTCATTGTAGCTTACGCACTTTTTACCTACTGCACGTTTGCCGGGTTCTAATTCTTCAATAGTATCTATTAATAAAAACGGCTGTCTATGTGGAATGATCTCCATAATTTCTTTCGTTGATAATGCCATAATCGTACCTCCTGATTGGTGTGAAGTTTTATTATTTAATTACAAACAACGGCTGACCGTATTCCACCATCTGCTCATTCTCTATGAGAATCGCTTCCACCACACCGTCAAATTCGCTTTCAATTTCATTCATCAGTTTCATTGCTTCTATAATACCGAGGGTCTGCCCTTTTTTTACCACATCTCCAACTTTAACAAATGCCGGATTTTCGGGAGAAGCCGCATTGTAGAAAGTTCCCACTAACGGAGCTTTTACAGTATTTCCATCAGGTACAGAAACGCCATCCATGGTTTGCGAAGCAGCAGTCACAGGATTCTGTACAGACGACTGCTGTGTCAGCATTCCTTCTGAAACGCTTGTTACTATCACATCTTTTTGTTTCCGCTTCATGGAGATTTTAACATCTCCATTGTCAATGGAAAAATCGGTGAGATCGGTAGACGCTACTTTATCGATTAAAGTCAATAAATTTTCAAATTCCATGTGATTACTCCTCTCTATATTTCTTCACTAAAATACTGGAGTTGTGTCCGCCAAAGCCAAGTGAATTGCTGATTGCATATTCCAGCGGCTCTTCGATTGCTTTTCCTGCAACATAATTTAAATCCAGTTCTTCATCCGGTACTTTATAACCTACCGTAGGATGAATATAACCTTCTTCTATTTCTTTGATGCAAGTGATAAATTCAATGGATCCGGCTGCACCTAACATATGTCCCGTAATAGATTTTGTTGAGTTAACGCGGATATTATAAGCGTGATCACCAAAGGCTTTTTTGATGGCTCTGGTCTCAAATAAGTCATTATGATGTGTGCTGGTACCGTGTGCATTGATATAAGTAATATCTTCGGGTTTTAGTCCTGCTTCTTTTACTGCATTTAACATCGCTCTTGCAGCGCCTTCCCCATCTTCTGCCGGAGAAGTAATATGATAAGCATCGCTGGTTGCGCCATAGCCGCCAAGTTCGGCATAAATGCGGGCACCGCGTTTCTTCGCATGTTCCAGTTCTTCCAGAACAACCACAGCAGCTCCTTCTGCCATAATGAAACCGCTTCGTTCTTTGTCAAACGGAATGGAACATCTCTGTGGATCTGTTGCACCGGAAAGAGCAGTCAATGCTGCAAATCCGCTGACACCGATGGGGCAGATAGAAGCTTCCGTACCGCCTGCAACCATTACATCTGCATCTCCGAATTGAATTGTACGGAACGCTTCACCGATGGAGTGCGTACCCGTTGCACAGGCAGTTACCACATTAATACTTTTCCCTTTCAAACCAAACTGGATAGAAACATTACCGGCTGCCATATTGGAAATCATAAGCGGTACTAAGAGCGGATTTACACGGCTGGGACCTTTTTCTACCAGCCTGGTGTGTTCTCTTTCTGCTGCCTGAAGACTGCCGATTCCGGAACCTACGGAGCATCCTACCATATAAGGATCTTCTTTTGACATATCTAATCCCGAATCTTCGATTGCTTCTTTTGATGCAGCAACTGCATACTGGGAAAATAATTCCATACGCTTAGCTGCTTTAAAGTCCATAAAATCTTTTGCAACAAAATCTTTGATCTCTGCTGCCAGTTTTGCCCGATACTCCGTACAGTCAAATCTGGTAATCGGAGCAAATCCTGTTCTTTCCTTTTTTACACTATCCCAAAAGCTCTCTACATTTAAACCTACCGGTGTAATTGCGCCCATTCCTGTTACTACTACTCTTCTCATGCTGCTACCTCCGTTATATCTGCTCATTTGCAGGTGATTTTAAATTGCCATACCGCCGTCTACACTGATTACCTGACCTGTAATATAATCTGCTCGGTCAGAAGCCAGAAAGGCTGCCATTTCTGCCACATCTTCTACTTTTCCAAATCGTTTCAACGGGATCTGGGCAATGGCTTGTTCTTTTATAGCATCGGATAATACGTCGCTCATCTCAGTAGCAATAAATCCTGGTGCGATTGCATTTACAGTAATGCCTCTGCTCGCCAGTTCCCTGGCCATTGCTTTTGTAAGCCCGATAATGCCTGCTTTGGAAGCAGAATAATTTGCCTGCCCCATATTTCCAAGTACACCGGATACCGATGCGATATTGATGATTTTACCGCTTCTCTGTTTTAACATTTGTCTGGATAAATGGCGGATTGTGTTAAATGACCCTTTCAGATTTATATCGATTACGGAATCAAAGTCCGCTTCTTTCATTTTCACGATTAGATTATCTTTGGTAATTCCGGCGTTGTTCACTAAAATATCGATGTGCTGGTATTCTGCAATCAGCGCTTTCATCATTTTTTCTGTGCTTTCATAATCAGCCACATTACATTGGAAGGATACCGCATTGCCTCCGTTTTCTTTAATCTGTGCAACTACTTCTTCCGCTTTATCCTTGGAACCATTATAGTTTATAACCACGAATGCACCTTCTGCAGCAAGTTTCAATGCAATTGCTTTCCCGATTCCTCTGGATGATCCGGTTACTAATGCTACTTTATTTTCTAACATATATACTCCTTTATAATTAAACCTGCGGGTTCTTTACTTATGGTACATGCTTTTTTGGTACATGTCATTTCGCAGGCATGTTCTGCATCTTTACATTGACAAAGCGGATAATACTTTTTCTACATCTTCTACTTTCTCAACATTTAATGCTGTCATATCACGGTTGATTTTGCGTAAAAATCCGCTGAGGGTTTTGCCCGGTCCGATTTCAATAAAGGTGTCTACACCTTCTGCAATCATATTTTCAACGCTTTGCTGCCACTGTACAGATGAATAGATCTGCTTTTGCAGTAAATCCTTTACCTGATTCTTATCTGTTACGTATTCTGCGGTTACATTGGAAACGTAAGGGATTTTCACCTCATGAATTTCTACTTCATCTAATACTTTACCAAGCTTACTGCCGGCATCTGTCAACATAGCAGAGTGAAATGGTCCGCTTACCTTCAGGGGAACAATTCTTCTTGCACCGGCTTCTTTAAGTGTCTCACAGGCTTTCTGCACTGCTGCTTCTTCGCCTGTGATTGCAATCTGTCCCGGACAATTATAATTTGCCACACTGACAATACCATCTGTTTTTTCACAGACCTCTGCAATTTTTTCTCCATCCATGCCGATAACCGCCGCCATTGCGCCGCCGGACGGAACTGCTTCCTGCATGAAGATACCTCGCTGACGAACTACCTTAAATGCATCTTCCAGGGTTAATACACTGGAAGCAGCTAATGCACCATATTCTCCAAGGCTCAATCCTGCGTTTACACAAGACTTCAATCCTTGTTCTTCCAGAACTTTTAAGATCGCTGCCGATACAGCCAGCATACATACCTGTGTATATTCTGTTATATTTAATTTATCATTTTCTTCAAAACAAAGCGCAGGTATATCCAGTCCGGTTACTCCGGATGCCAGATCAAAGATCTCTTTGCAGGATTCATACTGCTCATAAAAATCCTTACCCATGCCTATGTACTGCGCACCCTGTCCCGGGAACACAAATGCTATTTTTTTCATACTTTACCTCCATGTATATCACAGACCTGTCTGTTAGTATTTAATAACTTCCCGGCTTCTGTCATTATTTCCTCTATCATTTCCAAGCAGCTTTGTTCCTTCTTTATCAAGCCGGCGATCTGGCCTGCCATCACAGTTCCAGTGATTACATCACCTTCCATTACTGCACTTCGCAGAGATCCCAGAGTTAAATATTCCAGCTCTTCAAAGGAAGCTCCTGATTTTTCCAATTTCACGTATTCTCTTGTCATTTTATTCCTCAGGGAACGGACCGGATGTCCTGTTGTAGTCCCTGTAACTTCTGAATCAATATCTTTTGCTTTTATGACCCTGTCTTTATAATTTTGATGAACAATGGACTCTTTTGCCACTACAAAACGGGTACCTATCTGCACAGCCTCAGCTCCAAGCATCATAGCTGCTGCAAATCCTCTTCCATCACCGATTCCTCCGGCTGCTATCACGGGAATATCTACCGCATCCACTACCTGGGGAACCAGCGTCATCGTTGTCTGTGATCCAATATGTCCGCCGGATTCCATACCTTCGGCTATGACTGCATCTGCACCGTATTTTGCCATTCTTCTTGCCAGGGCTACCGAAGCAACTACAGGTATTACTTTAATGCCTGCCGCTTTCCACAGTTCCATGTACTTTTCCGGATTACCCGCTCCGGTGGTTACTGCCTTAACACCTTCTTCGGCAACAACCTTAGCCACTTCATCTGCATGAGGACTTAAAAGCATTATATTGACCCCAAATGGTTTATCTGTCAGTTCTTTTGCTTTACGAATTTCTTCCCGTACCACTTCCGCCGGAGCGCTTGCCGCACCGATCAGGCCAAAACCTCCTGCATTTGAAACTGCAGCAGCAAGATGATGCTCAGCTACCCATGCCATACCGCCCTGGATAATGGGATATTCGATTCCTAAAAGTTCGGTTACTCTTGTCGTCATATTGGACCTCCATTCAAAACGAAACATATAGTAAAGCCGACGGATCCCGCCGACTTTTATTCTGTAGTATGACTGTCAGGTACAGCGTTTTGCTGCGCTGGCCATTTTACTTATTCTTCTACACCTTTTGCTTTTAAGTAATCAAGAACTTTTCCAACCGTAGTCAGTTCTTCCAGGTCTTCTGCAGGGATTTCAACAGAATACTCATCTTCCAAAGCCATTACCAGCTCAAACAAATCTAAAGAATCAGCTCCCAGATCTTCCTTGAATGAAGTCTCTAATGTAATATTCTCAGTTTCACAATTTAATTGCTCAGCGATAATGTCTTTCATTTTTTCTAACATGGTTTTTTCTCCTTTTAATTCAGAAATTAAGTTTTATTCATCAAATATTTTGATATTCAAAGTATATAAGAGCAGGTGTGTTTTGTCAAGAAATATTTTGTGAATTTATTTTGAACTACAAAATAAAAAGAATGTTTTTTTACATAAAAAAATCCAGGGAAGCTTTCACTTCTCTGGATTTTCTGTTTCGGTATTTACTTCCTTTTCCATAGCAGCAGTTTCTTTTTCGCTGTCAGGAACTGCATCCTTGTTAGCTGCGGAAGGCTCTGTCTGCAGATTTAATTTTACTTGCGTCAGATGAGGAATGTTTATGTCTATAGAGCCGGCATCAGACAGAAGTTCATTTTCATCAACCGGAATATTTACGATCTTCATTGTAAGGGTTTTTCCGGCGTATGACGATAAATCCATTTTAATACTGTTCTCTTCTGCTTCACCGTCTAATACATAATCCCCATTGTTAAAATTGATTTCCACATCCCCATCCATTAATATAAACCTATGGCCTTTTATTTTTCCTGAATCAATCGGGTTATTCTCCCATGAAAATACATAGGTCATATCCTTGAATTCTGCTTCCGTGCAATTATCACCAGCGGTTGCCCCATTACCCATTTGTACAAGAACTTCAAGGTTTTCCGGACTTTCAAGTTTCGTTTTTGGAACCGTAAATTGAAGAACCCCGGCTTCCGATGCAAGCGCTGTGATAGAATTTGATAGTTTTACAATACTTATGCTCAAAGTCTTTCCGGCGTACTGCGACAGATCTTTTGTAAGTGTGTAGCCTGCCTCTTCTGCCATGACTCCCGAATCGGTAATATCTAAATATTCTTTTCCATTCAGTGATATGAGGTTTCCTTCATCATCTATCAGCTTGATACGGCAGCCTTTGATCTTAGACAGTTCGTTTTTGTCGTTTTTCCAGCTGAATACATACTTCAGTGCCGGATATTCGTCTCTGCCGCATCCATCTTCCGGCGGTATTACCACACCATTTTCATGTTGGATTTCGCCCTTAAGTACCGGTTTTGTTAAGCGGTCTTTCGGCAGCACCATGGAAATTGATTTCCCAATAGAGGTAGAGGAAACATCCTGCACACCTAAGGCATACGCATAAACAAAATAATCATTTCCGATACTGGATGTATCAAATTTCAGTTCTGTTTTAACTGTATCCCAGCCGTCTACAACTGTTGTAATGGCGTTATCCATCTGCAGTTCACCAACCGGTAATATCGCAAATAAGTACCCGGAACAGTTTGTTTCATTAACCCCATCCGGTATCTTCCAGTCCAGGTTCACTTTTATCTTGGCAGAATCTTCCGCATCAATCTGAGGTTCTGAATGTGTCAGTGAAGCCACTGCTGACAGTGACTTTTTCACGGTTAACTTGCCGACAGAAACTGCCGAGTCCAGAGTCTGCCCGATAATTCCCACCTTTTTAACCGTCAGTTCGATATTATAATCGGCGTCTAATGCTTTGGGTAAATCAACCTGACAAGTAGTTCCGGTGGAATAATTAAGTGCTGCCTCCTTGGTTACGTCCTTACCTTCTGATGTTACCGTAAACATAAATTCATATTTAGTATTTGCTGAATATGATGGATCCTCCCATTTGAAATCTACAATATATGGATAATAAATAGCACTGGGAACCTCGCCTGTAATGGAGTTCACCTGATTTTCCATCAGCACAAGGGTAATGGAATCTGTGGCTGGCTCGGAATCTTTATAGAATACTTTGTCTTCCACATTGCTTCCGCTTAAAGCTGTAACAGACCAGTTTAGTGTATTATTTATCGTTTCTGGTTTTGGATAATCATCTCCCATCAATTCTTTAATATTTTCTGAGGTTAAATCATAACGCAGGGCCTCCGTTTTAAGCAGTTCTTTTTCAATCGATTTTCCTGTAGCCGGATTGGTTATCACTACTTTGTATCCTTTTACATTCTCTTTGCTTTCGTTGGGATTCTGCCAGGTTAAACTATATGCCGGTTCTGCGGTGGTACCGGTATAAGTCTTTTCCAGGCCTTTCGGTGGTGTCAGACTGGTAGTCGTACTTAATAAAAATCTCTTTTCTTCCGTATCGGAAGACAAATAACGATATTTAACCATATTATCCGAATACGTATCCGGGTTTAACGACGTTGAGTTCTGTTGGTCTGAGATACATATCTGTACTAAATACGCATGCCAGAACTTATTTTCATATTTTTCACCCGGCTGGCTATAGTCAATAGTTAAGGTGGCTTCTCCCGTTTCCCAGTTAATATTCATCTCATGCTCATTGGAATGCCATTGAAAATATGCATCATTTTCACTATTTAAGAAATAATCAATGACTTTGATCTTTGCCGTTCCGTTTTTATACATCTCATATAAATTATTTTCTAAGAGATGCCCCTGACTTAATTCCCGCAAACCATTGTAATCATTATAAGGACTATCTTTGTAATAATCGTTTAAATTTTTTATGGAGAGCGTTACCTTACTGCTCTTGGATTCCTGTTGTATATCCAATTGATCCGGAACTTCTACTGTCGGTAATGGCGGCATCATCACAAAGGACTGTACGATGGACGTTTTACTATCGGTGGTAATATCAATTTTATTTTCCCCTTCACCAACACTGTATCCTTTAGCCTGAATGGATAAATACAGTTTCTGTCCCATATATTTAGCTGCAATATTTTTAAGATTCAATGTCAGTCCTTCCAGATTATTACTGTCGTAATGACTGCTCCATATTGCTGCCCCATCACCTGTCTTAATCCCATCCACATATTTATAACTGGTATAGATAGATACTTCATAACCACTGGTTAAGCCGACTAATCCCTTCCATTTCATTTCGTAGGTTGTTCCTTTTACGCCGGTAACTTCCTTGGTATCCGGTATCGGCAGCTCATAAAAATAATTCTGCAGGATGTTATTTACATTTGTAAGTTCATCGTTTTTATCCCAGGTGAAATCATCTGTTTTTCCTATTGTATCAAGAAGCGCATCAAAACTTGCTTCATTCCAATAACCCTTTTCGCCGGCTGCATCCTTTACCGTATAGCTTTGACTGTCACCATTGTCGGTATTATATTTCGCAAACGGTTCATTACCAACCATCCATTGATGAAATTGTAAGGGGGTATTGCCGAGTTTTAAGTATGGCAGGGTGGAAGCTACTCTGTCACTGATAAAATAGCAGTCACGTATACTGGCTCCCGTACATGTTTTATCACGTAAGTCACTGCCGTTTCCTATATATCTGCGAGCACCTATAATTCCGCCAATGTAACCGCATACATCATCTTTAGAAGCCGCCTTTCCGTCAGTCCAGCCGATTTTGCCAAGGCTGTAGCAATTGATTACGATACCTTTATTCAGGGTGGAAGCATCATTTGCATACCCGACAATACCGCCCGCAGAATTTACATTGGACAGTTCACTTGCCGCCACACGTTTAACGGATACATTTCCGGTGTTGTAAACAGATAAAATAGCCGAACCTGCTAATTCTCCTACAATTCCCCCTGCTTCTTTATCCGCGGTCACATGAAATGTGTTATAAGTAGCCCTGAACTGTTTTGATTCATTCTCGGGATCAATTTTAATATCACTCATAACCTTTGTGGCAACGCCGCTGACATAACCCGCGATTCCTCCGACACGCTGGCCCCCTTGTATGAAAGGAACTGCTGACCCTGTCGGGATTCGGGTTGAACATGCTGTTATCGTTCCGCCAGAAAGAGCACCTACGATGCCGCCCACATTGACCGATGAATCGTTGGATATTACACTTGCATAATTTGTGCAGCCGTTTAGTGCAGTTCCTGCCGGTGAAGCCATGGATCCCGCAATTCCTCCCAGGGAATTAATCTGGATATCCGCCCTGTCAAAGACTAAGTCCTTTTTATTCGAACAATTTTTAAACGTACTGTTTGAATTTGCCGTACTGCCCAATGATCCTACGATACCGCCTACCCCTGTCACAGTCCTGGAACCTACCGACTCATCAACAGATACCACACCATCATTAATTAAATTTGTAAATAATTCTCCCGCATATGGCACAAAACCGACACATCCGCCTATACCGGAGGGAGTTGCATTTGCTTCCTTGTTCCATATGGCGGAAACATTGCCTTTATTTGTGCAGTTACTGTATTCTCCTGTATTAAAAGCACTGGAAGTTCCCTGGTATATACGCCCTAATATTCCGCCAACGTTTTGAATTCCGGAAATGGAACCACTATTTTCATTATTCTGAACTTTCAGGTACGCTCCATCTTCCTGTCTTCCGATGATACCTCCTACATCACCGCCGCCCTTTATGGTACTGGCTGCGTTATTGTTACAGCTTTCTATTAAACCTACTGAAACTGCATTGCTTTTACTTTTTATTACCCCTATGATGCCTCCGACCTGGGCATAATTATTGACATCTACTACTCCGGAATTGTTACAATCTTTAATATATACTTTTGTAGTTGCATAGCCGACAATTCCACCCATACCGCAATTCTGATAATTATAAATATCCAGTTTTTTATTGGAATTCATTTTTATTTTACCGTAATTGTTACAGGAATTAAGAATCAGATACAGGTCATTACCGGAAGCATTGCCCACGATCCCTCCAACAGCTCCGCATAAATCGCCATTCATAACTATATTCATATAATTGCTGCAGGAATCAAAGTTTTTTACCAGGGTATTTAGATCTTCCGCATTCTTTACGTCCTTTCCTGGTTTGGGACCTGCATAATTACCCACAATCCCTCCTGCATTACGGACATCACAGGTTAGGAAATCCAGGGTTTCACCAGCTGTACCATTCTTACAATTTATAAACGTAGATGTTGAGCCATTACCTGCAATACCACCTACATTTGTAATACCGGCAGGTTGATTATTTTCATCTGCATAACAGATTATTCCCATGTTTTTACAGTTGGAAATCGTAGTGCTGCCAGCATATCCTACGATACCGCCTAATTCGCTGGCATTCTCCTGCAAAGGATTAATCTGAGCTTCTGATGTATTCTCGCAATCCGTAATATTTGCTGAATTATTATGTGACCCGCTTATTCCTCCTATACGTGTTTTTCCACCTATAACCCCTTTATTTTTGCAGCTATCTATTGCAACACTGCTGTTGCCATAAATACCGCCTGCATTTAAAACACCTGTTACCGAGCTATAATTAACGATATAGCCTTTTTTTGCATTACCATTATTGGGTGTGTCACATAAAATGCTGCTGTCCTTATCTCCAATTCCCACAATTCCGCCTACATTTGTGCAGCCGTTAATGGAAGAAGGGGTATCGGGCGTTGTGTTAATACCATATTCATTACTATCTCCAATCTGGTTTAAATATATCGTTCCCGCATTGCGCCCGGTAATACCGCCTACACCTCCATCCGTCTTCAGGTTGCCCTTGTCGTCGAAATTTCTGTTTCCAAGTCCGCTGACAGTACCTCTGAATTCACAGTTTTTCACAATATGCCCTTTGTTATTATAGCCGATTATTCCGCCGGCATATAAGGTCTGTGCCATTTCACTAATTTGAATGGTTCCGCTGTAGATATAGTTTTCAATGCCTGGCGGATTCTGAGCCGTCACTTTTCTGTCGTCTTTTCCGATTATGCCGCCGATCAACGGGGTATTTCCGGAGGTACTGTTAACCGCAGCCTGATTTACATTGATATTAATGGAAACATTATTGTTTTCACCATTGTTCTTTTTCATTGTAACAGATCCCTGGTTCCAACCCACAATGCCGCCCACTATATTACTGCCTGTAACAGAGTTTGAATTTGTATCATTTAATTTTGATGTACAGTCCTTAATGTCACCTGCTGCTAAACCTTGGGAAGCACTGTTATTGATACCTGCAATTCCGCCAATAGCATTATTTTCTGTACCTGTGACAGCACCTGTTACACTCCCCAGGTTATGACTGGCCTGAATGACGCCGGAGTTGGTTCCTGTGATGCCTCCTGCCTGAGCATAATCACTTCTTATGGTTCCGAAACGATTGTAGCAGCTTTGTATCGAGCCTAAGTTCATGCCTACGATTCCGCCGGACTGACCGAAATTACTGGATACATTTCCATAATTTTGGCAATCGGTTATTTCTTTGCCCGATTCATTCACCCCGGTAATACCGCCTGCATAACCGGAACCAATTACATTATCCGATGAATCTTTTTTCTCTGATGTAATATTGCCATAGTTACTGCAGGATTTTATGGTCTTGGAATTATGGCTGCCTACGATACCGCCGACATAATTTTCCCCTGTAACATTTGCCCGGTTCACTAAATTTTCCAGAGTCGGCTGCACCCCCTGGGATGTTGTCTCGTTGTCAGAGCCGTCTTGTAAAAGGATTCCTTCGTTAACTCCGATCAATCCTCCAACATAGTTTCTGCCCACTACAGCAGGTATAATCCGCTCACTTCCGATTTCCGTACCAGATATACTTCCTTTGTTAAAACCGGTTATACCGCCTACTTTATCCCCGCCCGGCGCAGATACATTGGCATACGTAGTACAATTAACAATGGAAGCTTCATTTGTACCTACAAGACCTCCGGTATTACTGCCGCCAACGATGGAAGCATATTGATTGGCGCTGCATTTTTCAACCCGTGCCGGGTTTGATGGATCTGTGGTATGGTTTAATCCGACGATTCCTCCAACACTGCTCTTGCCTTCAATTTTAAAACTTTTTGCATCTCCTATGACGCAGTTTAGGATGATTCCCTCGTTTACTTCACACAGTCCGCCCAGATATTTGCTTGGGGATTTTACATTTCCTTCGTTGTAACATTGTTGAATTAAACCGGTCGATGTATTTCTGCCGGTAATTCCCCCGATAAAATAGGAAGTCCCTGTGATCTGATCCGATGTTGCCGCATCTTCTTCTATCTGAATGCCATTCGGGATTACAATTGATACATCGCCATAATTATTGCTTGAATTTACCGCTAAATTACTGCCCTTTTCATTACAGCCGATAATTCCGCCAACATAACGGGAACCGGTTACCGACGCAGTATTTCTGCAGCTTACAAAGTTCGTTATGATTTTCTGTGCTTCATTCTGTGTCTGCGAAGTATTCGCATCAAAGACACCATAAGGGTATGATGCAGTCAGACTTGCACATTGGATGGGAACATTATTCAAATTTTCAATACAGGAATGATAACCGATAACTCCTCCCACATAGGCTTCTCCTTTGATCGAAATATTGCCGGTTGTAGTTCCTGTGATCTGAACCTTTAACTGATCATTTTTCTCAACCGGAACAATATTACAGCCAATGATTCCGCCTACATAATTTTTACCGGTAATTTGTGAGTCCGTACCGCCATTGTAGGCTACCTCAACACCATTTATACCGCTTAAGTCAGAATTCATTCCCAGATATCCGCCCACATAATTGTTCCGGCCCCGTACAGACCCGGAGATACTGCGGTATCCACTAATGGAGGATACATTCCATCCAACAATCCCGCCAACAAAAGAATTGCCATATACATAGTTATTACTGTTTGAATTATTGGATCCATCACCTGTTATAGTTCCGAGATTTAATCCTGCTATCCCTCCTGCACAGTCTGCCGTTGTAAGAAAATCGTAGTTTGAATTAACCAGACCGTTTTCTTTTTCTTCAAAGCTGCTAATACATTTGTTTAATTCACCATAGTTTACTCCGGTAATACCTCCGCTGTATCGTTTAGCTGCATAAACAAATCCCATATTGGTGCAGTTGCTTATCTTATTTACATCGTTGATGTATTTTGCTGCTAATCCTCCCTGCATTAATTCAGAGTAATAATTACGCAAAGCATTTTCTATATTATTTCTCTCAGTATCATTCAGATCTTTCTGCATGAGTCTCTTATAATATTCATCGGTACCGGAAACGAGGTCATCCAGATTTCCAATCCAGTCAGCATCCAATAATTCCTGTATGCTGTTAAAATCTGCCCCATTCATACCCATAATGCCGCCGACCATAGATGCACCCAGAACATTTGAGGAATTAACATAATTAGAAATCTCTGTATTCTTTGCATCTGTATATCCAAAAATGCCGCCAACCATGTTGCCGCTTCCAATTACAAGACCACTGACATCCTCTTTTCGCCCTGTTAAATTTTCCAGTATGGAAGATATCAGTCCTTCGTTTGTAACACTTCCCATATTGATGCCGATGAGTCCGCCTACAAAATCCTTACCCAGAACGGCATTATTTACAAAGCAGTCAATGACTTCTGCTTTTTCACCAAAATTACCACCTGCAATACCGCCAACGCCCCTTCCTGAATAAGAGGGTAATGTTCCGTTTTCTTTATTTAAAGCATTTAAACAAGTCTCTAAAAGCTTATCGCATTCGGAAAAATATGTTTCGTCCAGTACATTTTCGCATTTTTTTAATTTACCTTCATTATAGCCTGCAATTCCGCCAATATATAGAGGTTCTTTGGTTGATGTACCGGAATCATCTTCCGCCGGTTCATTTTTGTTATTTAGACTAATGACACCTTTATTAACGCAAGACGATAATTTACCTGCATTCTCATTTTGTCCTGCTATTCCGCCAAAATTTTGTATTACTTCGTCACCATTGGTTACGATTCCCAAATTGTTATAATTTTTAAGGGAAGTTACTTTATCCGAATAGTTTAATCCAATCATACCACCGACATTATAGGTACCGGATACAATATTCTGTATTGCTTTCGATTCATTGTTAACGACTGGCAGTGTGGTAATATCCGACACTTCTCCTTTATTTAAACCAATAACACCGCCAATGTTTTTTCCAAAATCTGTAACTTCATTGGTATCACTTTCCTCACCGCTGCTATTTATAATTTCTGCCTGCACCGCTGCCTGTACCTGAACATCTGTAATTTTTCCGGAAACATTATTTGTGCCTGTGACGGCACCTACATTTGTAATTCCGGATACCGATGTATTAAGGAGACGCAGTCCTTTAATCTCACCGCTATTTACCGCAAAAAGTCCTACATTATTTCCGATTTTGGCATCTGCTTTGATATCGATGCCGGCTATTTTGAAATTTCTTTTATTATTGTCTTCATCTAATGTCTCTTCAACATCATATTTTCCTTTAAACTCTGTTACGATATTGGTAAGATCATTTTGATCCGCTTTTACTTCTTTTACAAACACAATTGGTTCAAAAAGTTTCTTACTTAACATCAAAGAATGGGAACTGTCATTGTTGTATTCCGGAATCTTCCAGTTAATATCACCTGTCTGCAGAAAATAAGATTCTGCAGTTACATTTCGCATATTGTTTAGATGGCGGGCATATTTAATGGTATAAGGATAATCTGAAGTGGAATTATTTTCTTCTAATCCGGTTTCCATTTTGCCGCTTCCGCCTGCATCCACCATTGCTCCATTATAATCAGCTTCTTTTTCTCCACCCCCAAAGCTGGCACTTTCATAATTGGAAACACCTTTTTCTTCTGAAACGGACATCCCCTCCAATTTCGGAGTTACTTCACAGTAAATATTATCGGTAGACAAAATCCCTTTATATTTTTCTAATATACTGTAATGGATACAATCCAAGCTCAAAGAGTACGTATTGGTACTGCTATCATAAATAAAAATTGGATTAGAAGAGGTACCTGCTTTTTCTTCAGCTGTTTTCCAATCAGTCGGGGTACCAATAACCGCTTTGATTTTTGGTATAGAAATACTAAAATCAGGTCTGTTTTTTGACTTTATTTTGACATCATAATATAGTTTCCCCGCAAGAGAAGAATCGGCGGAAAAAGCAGGGTTTCCTGCCTCTGCCCCTGCTCCTTCAAGTGGTAAATTTTTATCCTGCCATTCTAAGTATAGTCTGTCACTGTTCACTAATTTTACAGCCGGTTGATATACTTCCACCTTGCTGTTGGCATAGTTGGACATACTGATTCCATAGTAGCCCTGACGTTTTTCTTTCAGACTTTTGGTATCGCGTTTTACCACGTTATATTTTTCGCTGCTATTCAGTTCATATGGATAAATAGATGGTTTACGGCAAAAATCATCTATTTTTTCGGAATAAAAAACGCTAAGAACGATACCGGTTGCCTCATCATATTCCAGTAAAAAACAATGATCGGTAATGTTCTCATCCTTTATACTTGGTTCGATGATCTCTGTCCAGAAAGGATTATAAAAATACAGATCATTATCCTTTGATGACATGTCTTCTCTGTTTCCTAAATATCCCTTCTTACTATTAACAAATACGGAGACTATTTTACTGCTGTTATGGTTCTTCTCCCACTCCTCTTTAACACTGGGATCATCATCCGGAAAATAACCATTTAACTGCAATATGTCTTCCATTCTGGCAGTGTTTAGTCCGGTATCATATGTAGAAATGCGCTCATTAAATTGTTCTAATGCACCCATATCTTTTTGCTGTGTCAGATAATTCTGCGCAGCGTAAAAAACAGTTTCCGCTGTTTGATTTGCTTTGAGCATATATGCGGTTACCATATAGCCGTATACGGCTACTGTTACGATTGTACCTATGATAGCTACAACGGTGATTACGGAAATCATTTCTAATAATGTGAAGCCTTTTGTTTCTTTGAGTGTTTTTTTTATTTTGGCAAACATTATAAGTTCATCCTTTCTTGGGGTGATATTTTTGAGATAAAAATTAGGTATTATTCATATTAGTAAATGTAGTATTTTTTATTCTGCACTTAATAATAGGGATAATTTTATTTAAGGCAGGTTATTACCTGCCTTATATAAAGAACTTTTAAACGGAAGGATAGTTACCGGTTTTGTCATTTGCCTCCCATTTAACACTCTTTAAAATATTTCCAGTATCAATCATTACTGTTATAGTTACTCCTTTTAATTCTTTGGCATTAAAAAAATCTTTAAGATCGTCATCAACTAATACTACATTTGTAGAATCAGCTGTTGGTTTGGTTGTTATCGTAACTGTAGTACCATTGCCTTCTATTACATACGTCCCATCTTTAATTTGTATATTTTGAGTTTCCTTCTCTGTAAGCAATGTTTGAATTGAAGTATACGCCGTCTTAGCATTAGCATCTACAGATGTCTTTCTTGCCGTTGATAAAAACTTCACCAAATTAGGTGCGATCAAAGCGATCAGGATTGCAATAATAGCAATAACGATGATCAATTCGATTAGTGTAAAACCTTTCTTCTCTTTCGCTGATTTTCTCAGCTTCTGCATGAATGTCATAATTCATACCTCCTTAAATTTATGTTTTTGTATGTATAAACCCTTTGGGGATTTATCAAATTTATATCACATTGAGGATGCAAAAAAATTACGCGAAAAGCTTTTGCATTAACATGTTTTTGTCGATACCATAGTCAACCGCCATTTCCGGTTTTATGATATGGTTTTGTGCCAGTTCCAGTAAATGTCCATCCATGGACTGCATACCCAGCCTGCCGCCTGTTTGTAATACGGAAGTAATCTGGTGGCATTTATTTTCACGGATCATATTCGCAACGGCATCTGTTATCAATAATATTTCAAGGGCTGCTACCCTGCCATTTCCGTCTGCTGTGGGTATCAGCTGCTGGGATATTACCGCCTTTAAAACCGAAGCTAATTGTGTCCGGATCTGCTGCTGCTGATACGGAGGAAATACATCAATAATTCGGTCTATTGTCTGTGCTGCTCCTGTTGTATGCAGTGTAGAAAAAACAAGGTGGCCGGTTTCGGCTGCCGTTACTGCCGATGCTATGGTCTCCAGATCCCGCATTTCTCCAACCAGGATAATATCCGGATCTTCACGGAGTGCACTCCTTAGAGAAGCTGCAAAGCTGTTGGTATCTACTCCGACTTCTCTTTGGTTTACCATACAGTTTTTATGCTGGTGCACATACTCAACCGGATCTTCGATTGTAATAATATGTTCACTCCGGCATTGGTTGATATAGTCTAAAGAAGATGCCAATGTTGTGGATTTACCGCTTCCGGTAGGTCCGGTAACAAGTACCAGTCCCCGTTTCAGCATGGCAAGATCTTTTAATATTTTAGGTAATTTCAGTTCTTCCATGGTAGGAATATATGCGCTTAGCAATCGTATGGCGATTACCGTTTTTTTCTGCTGATAATAAATATTAACACGGTTTCTGCTTCCGTCTGCCGCTTCATAGCAGAAATCTATTTCTTCCAATGGATCCTGCGGTCTTTGAATCTGGCACTTAATCAGCATATCGTCAGCTGACACCTGAAGCTGCTGGGCATCCAAAACCTCATGCCCCTGCATTTTAATTAATTTCCCGTTCTTCCGCGCCATTGGCGGAAGTCCGAAGGTAAGATGGATATCGGAGCATCCAAGTGCTCTTCCCTGTTGGATTAAATCATCTATCTGGCCCATAAATCCCCCTTTTATTCGATGAAATTAGCTACTTTTATCATTTGTTCCATGGTAGTACGTCCCTGTTCAATCAGATCCATAAGATTTTCTTTCAGATCCGTAAATCCATATTCTTTTGCTTTCCTCTTAATATCCTGAGCAGAAGCATGCTTCATAATTAAGTTTCTAAGGTCCGGAGATACCATAATAACTTCATGTACTGCTGTTCTGCCCCGGTATCCAGTGTGATTGCAATTTTTACAGCCTGCGCCATGATAAAACTTTTCCGGCATTGGACGGTCGGCACTCCATTGCAGTAACTCCTCTTCGGTCGGGGTATATTCCGTTTTGCAATCCTCACAGATCACTTTAACCAGTCGCTGGGATACTACGCCGATTACAGAAGATGCTACAATGTAGGGCTCCACGCCCATGTCTATTAATCTCATAAATGCGGATGCCGCATCATTTGTATGGACGGTAGTCAGTACAAGGTGCCCTGTAATTGCTGCCTGTGCTGCAATCACAGCCGTCTCCTGATCCCGGACCTCACCTACCATGATAATATCAGGATCCTGACGCATGATAGAACGAAGCCCTGCGGCAAATGTTAATCCTGCCTTTGTATTGATATGAACCTGAGTTACATTTTTTATATATTTTTCTACCGGATCTTCAATTGTCACCACATTGACATCTGGTCGGGACAATTCATGAAGTGCAGAATAGATGGTTGTTGTCTTTCCGCTTCCGGTTGGTCCGGTAACCATTATAATTCCGTTTGGATTCGCAAGCAGACGTTCAAACTTCTGATAATTGCTTTCGCTCATACCCAATTCCCTTGCCTGCACAATATTTATCGCATTATCACCCAAAATACGGACTACGATTTTTTCACCGAAGACGGACGGAAGTGTAGAAATTCGGAAATTAATATTTTTATTTCCTACCGTTTGACTGAAACGTCCATCCTGAGGAACCCTGCGTTCTGCAATATCCAATCCGCCCATAATCTTAAAACGTGTTGTAATCGGAACCAGTACCGTGGTATTTAATACCATTGCTTCCATTAAATCCCCATCGATACGAAAACGGATACGGATGTTATTCTGGCAAGGTTCTATATGAATATCGGATGCTCGCATACTGCATGCCTGAATGACAATGGTATTTGCTAATTTTACCACGGGCGAACTGTCTACCCGGTCCATCATCTGCTGGAAAGATTCGGATACATTCACATCCGATTCTCCCGTATATTCTCTATGTACATCATCGATCGCGCTGATCATCGTCTTATTTACGTAATTGCGCTTAATGGCTTCTTCTACGTCTGCTTTAGAAGCCAGTGCCGGAACAACCTGCTTTCCGGTGAGCGTCTCTAATTCTTCAAACCCATAATAATTCAATGGATTATCGGTTGCCAGAACTAAATTATTCTGATCTACACGAAGCGGGATCACCATAAGGCGTTCAGCAGTTTCCCTGGGAACCAGTGAAATTGCTTCAATGGTTGATTTTAACTGTTCGAAATCCATGATGCGGACATTCATACGCGTAGACAATGCTTTTAACCGGTCTTCCTCTGTGATATATCCCAGTTCAACCAGTACATCTCCAAGCATTTTTTTCATACTGCTGTTTTTTTGGTATTCCAGGGCTTCTTCTAATTGCTGCTCTGTAATATATCCGGTTTCTATAAGAACCTGACCCAGTCGTAAGTTTTTTAACATACTATTCCCCTTTGATTCTATCTGTGTTATAATTCATCTGCAAAACAATACGAAGGAGAGAAAACAATGGAATATTTTTGGCTGACATACATTACTGTTATGGGATTCGTTATCGGGAGCTTTTTAAATGTCTGTATCTACCGAATTCCCCTGCACCTCAATATCGCAAAAGGACGTTCCTTTTGTCCTTCCTGTCATACGACCCTTAAGCCTTATGACATGGTTCCCATCTTCAGTTATCTCATATTGAGAGGCAAATGCCGCAAATGCAAGGCACCTATCTCTGTGCAATATCCGCTGGTAGAAGCATTAACAGGAATTCTCTTCCTTGCAGCATTTTTAGCTCATGGTTTTACCATTTACAGCGGTTTGCTTTGTTTGTTTTTCTGCTGTCTTATTGTTGTTTCAATCACTGATATCCAAACAATGACGATTCCTGATTCCCTGCAGGTTTTTATTTTCATTCTCGCTGTAATCAACATCATCGTAACACCCAATGAACTTATTGAAAAATTAATCGGGCTGGCAGTGATCAGCATTCCCATGCTTCTCATCGCTGCTATAACAGGCGGATTTGGCGGAGGCGATGTTAAACTCTGCGCTGTAAGCGGGCTTTTCCTTGGATGGAAATTAGTGTTGCTGGGTGCCTTTGCCGGTTGTATTCTCGCCTCTTGCTGGTCCATACTTTTAATTATCCGAAAAAAAGCAGATAAAAAAACTTTGATTCCCTTTGGACCCTTCTTATGTTTCGGTTTTCTGTTCGCCGCTCTTTTTGGTTCGCAGCTTATAACCTGGTATCTGTCTTTACTTGGTTTCTGATGATTCATTCCCTGACTGTTCTTTAGGCTTATTGATACCATAGAGAGATAAGCCTATTGTTGCATTCTGACTGGCATTTCCCGTTGCATCCCTGTTATTTTCTGAGAGTGAAATGCTATCTATCCTAAGACAAATACTTTTTGCATTCAAAGCCTTAACATAAGCTAAAATATTATCATAGGTACCTGATATGGAAATAGATACCTGACTTTTCAATAATTTTGCCTGGTTTTCTACCTTTGCTTCTATGACTTGATCAGCTGATGTTGTTTCCTCAGCAGACTCATCAATTGCTTCCGGTGTCTCTTCCGTCTCGATCACAAAATCGGAGGATGCATCTGTATATTCTCCGATTTGAAGACTTTGTACATATAACGAATTTTCTTTAGCAAGATCATTAACAATTTTATCAATATTATAACTGTTTAATACGGAATAAAAAAACTCATAATTCTCTTTAGAAATATTCTGCTGAACTAATAACTCATCTTCAAGTGTGGCTTTTTCTATTAATGCCTGCATTTGTTCCTGCTCTATTCTTGCTGCTTCTTCCCTTTCCCTTAGAACCTCTTTCTTTTCAAGTGCTGGTTTTAGAAAAAACATCCAAACCACAGCTAATAAAACTACACAGATCAAAATCTGCAGAAGTATTTTTTCGCTCTTTTTCATTCTGATACACCTCCCGATTGCGCCCATAAAGTGCAAACTAACTGGAAAGTATAATTTGCTGATCCATCTTCGCTGCTTCCGCTGCTGAATCCTGTATATTTTACATCCGTATATAACCCGGAATCAGATAAAATTTTAGCAAAAGCAGATGCCCCATCCTGATTTGTGGTATCACAGGAAATGGTAATCTCCCCATTACTGTAACCATAGCTTTTAATTGTTACATCCTCAGGCTTTTTGGCATCCAGTTCATTAAAATCATTTGATTCTAATCTCCGCGTATTCTTAATAACATCTATATACTGATTACATGTTTCATTATATTCAGCCAGCGATATGGTGTAGTCCTGTAATGCTTTTGCTTTCTGATATAATTTCTGATTCTCAGGATCGTTAATAAAATCCTGGCTCACCTGAACAGACGCTTCAACCGTCATATTACTCGAAGACTGCAGTGCATAAATTCCGGACAGAATCAAAATGAGCCCCATGCCTGCCGCTAACGGAATCAGATCTTTTTTTGTAGTCTTCTCCGCTTTCTTTTCTTTCATTAATGGAAAAAAATCAATATCCTTTTCTTCTGCAACTTCATACAAACCGCCTGCAGATGCCCCTATAGCATTTAAACAGGTCAGATCCCCCGGCCCCGCAAAGGTTACATGATCGGGAAAATCGCACTTTATTGTAGTGATGCCCGTTGCATTCTCAATACGGCTTAGGAATTGTGAATCCCTTGACAGATCTCCATACATTAATATCTGCCCGACTTTATTCTTCTTCCCTGTTTGAGAATGAAACTGTACCAGTTTAGAAACGTTTTCAACAATTTCTTCCAGTGCAATTGCAATCGGATCTACTTCCCTGTTCAGCGACTGTACGGCAGATACAATAAATGCATTTTCTTCAATCGTATCTTCTGCTTTAATTTGCGTGCTTCGGTATATCATTTTAGTACCTGCCCCTGTAAATAACAGACCTATCTGGTCTCTTTCCGCACAGCAAAGAATCGACATATCATCCCCATCGGCGACTTTCAGCAGGAATGCCAGTCGCTCCATGCTATTGCTGACTGTCTCAATTCGATAAGGAGTAAGCCCCGCCCTCCGCAAGGTAGTGAGATAATTATTTACCAAAGCTCTCGGCATTAAGTATACATCTACGTTTTGCATTGTTTCACTTTTTGCCTGATCTTTTTGGATATTCTTCTTAATAATATAGTCAAACAAGTAGTCTGATCTGAGCATTCCGGCCTTATTCAGCTCATTTTCAACCATTCCCCGGGTGTGTTTATTATTACCTGACGGAACCTGGAATTCTTTTCGTAAAATGTCTACACCACTTACGGTAACAATACTTTTTTTCGTATGAATACGGTGCTCTTTTACGGCAACCTGTATAGCAGCCGCTACGGCTGCAGTGTTAACAATCACTCCATTCAAATAAGAACCATCCGGCATAGGAATTTCTATAAAACGTTTTACAGTTATGGATTTGGCATTTACATCTTCTTCCACTATATGAATATGTTCTGCCGTAAATTCAATCGATAGTATCATTTTCGTCAGTTCCTTTCTAAATCGTCTGATACATACCATATATCGGTATTAAGACGCTTGCCACTACCGAACCCACGATTATTGCTATAATAATCAGCATCACCGGTTCCATAATCGCCATCATCTTTTGCGTTGCACTTTCTGATTCTTCCTCATAATATTCTGCAAGCTTCAAAAACATCGCATCTAAATTACCGGATTCTTCACCAATATGAACCATGGACCACACCATACTGTCATACAATCCCTGTTCTTCTAAAGCCTGGGACAGGGATGTTCCCTTTTCCACCTGTTCTGTGGCTCTCTGCATTTTGAATTCCAGATACGTATTGGATATTACCGTACTGCAAATATCCATACAGCGTATAATTGAAATACCACTTGAGTATAAAATGCTCATACCATTGGCGAATCTGGATATTAATATTTTCTCTAAAAGCTTACTGATTAAAGGAATTTTCAATTTACTTTTATCATATTCTAAACGAAATCCCGGATCTCTTTTCAAAAAATGTATCAGTAAAATGATGCCAATAATGATGCCTAATGGAATATACCATTGGTTCTTTAAAAATACACTAAGTTTCATATAAAATGAGGTAAGGGGATTGAGATCCTGCCCCTCAAACATTGTAAAAAACTGTGGAAGTACGACCGTAAATAAAAGAATTATTACAGCAACGGTTACCGACATCAATAGTATTGGATAGATCATAGCCGTTTGGATTTTCCCTTTTAAACGATAGTCCCGCTCATAATACTGCGCCATCTTTTCCATCACGATATCTAACGATCCACTGGCCTCTCCAGCCAAAACCATAGAAGAAAGAAGTGTCGGAAATGTTTTCCCCAGCTTCCTCATAGCATCATGCAAAGTCTCTCCTTTTTCTATCGCTTCTATCATGTGCATATAGCATTGTTTTTGTTTAGCTTTACGGCAGCGTTCATACAAAAGCTGAAGTGTAGTCAGCATATTCATTCCGGATGACAGCATAATAGCAAATTCCCGGCAAAATAATGCCACTTCCTTTGGTTTAAAGCGGTATTCCGACTGATTCTGTGCTTCGCGAAGCAGATCTGTTCTTGAAACGGATATACAATACCAATTCTGTTTATCTAAAAAAAGATAGAATTCATCATCCCCATTGGCTTCTATTTTGCCATTATGTATTTTTCCAGCCGCATCTTTTGCAGCGTAATTGTAAAGGATCATACCTGTCCCCCTAACTTTTTTCAGGTCCATAAAGTCTAATATAACGAACTTTTTCAATAACCGTTTTACCAGTATTTCTATTTATTAATGTTACCGTTAACTTACATACATTCTTTTCTGAAGGTGTAGCTGATTCTACAAAATCTTTTGCAATTTCTGCATGTATTTTCAACTTATTATTTATAAAATATTTATCATCATATACTAATCCTGGAATGACTTTGCAATCATCACCCAATACAATTTCCCGATATTCTCCCGTTTTGTACTGATAATAAATGCTGTCCGGACTGCCGGATTTTACTTTCACAGAACCTGAATAAGTGATCTGCTCATCGATGGCTGTAATAACGCTGTTCGCTATCTGGCTGGCATTACTTGCACTGATCACGTTCTGATAGGATTTAAACCATTGGGGGAGTATCGCTGCAACAGTTGTAAAGAAAACGGCAACTAATGTAACCGTTAAAATTACTTCTATTAGAGTAAACCCTTTCTTTCTATCTGATATTAAACACAAATTAATCTTCATGACCCATCACCACTTTCAGACTCTACAACCCGTTGAAACTTTGCAAGCGTTGAATCTATAGTACCTTCCGAATCACCACTTAATGGCTTTACTAATTTTACCTTTGTATTTACTTTTATCGGTTCCACACCAGTACTGCCATCCTTTGAAAGTATAAAAGTCATATCAATATCACTTTTAATTGTTGTCAGTTCATTTCCAAGTTCTAAATTATTTATCTGATGATTCAGGTTTTTCTGAATGGTATTATTTTTAATCAGAATACGATTCGCATTAGAAAATAAAACAGCAACTAAAACCATTGTCATTGCAAATAACGCCAAACTGGTTATTAACTCAATCATCGTTTCGCCCCGGTTATTTAAACATACATTTCTGAGGCGGGAGAAACTTTTCACCTTATGAATCAGATTATTCATTATCACTTGACACCACACCTTCACATTTTATTAAAGTGTATTTTGTTTGTTCAGGCAAACTTTTATCTTGCAGGTAAATTGATGTAATACAATAGTCTCTGGCTTTATAGTTTATAGTTATCTGCGCTTTGATACGATTTTTTTGAGTGACGCTTGCATTTGTATCCCTTGCAAACTTAATCGATACGTCTATTTTATTCCCATTACTATCTTCCAGATTATTAGTACCTAAAACGGCAGTCATACCGGACACTTCTGTCCCTTCTTCTTCCAGACAGGCATCCAGATTAAATTCTCCGCCTTGTATCATACCATCAACAATTTCATAAATAGAATTCACATATTGGATCGCCTGTTCATTCGCTAACTGCCCTCTGGAATTATATGTATTTGCAGATGCCGCGGCTAACACATTAAATCCAATAACAGCAAGTACCATGAAGATACAAATTGCCAGAAGCATAGATGCTCCTTTGTTTTTTGCAAGCGCTTTTCTCACTTCTGGATCATCCTCTCCACTAAGTTCTAATATTATAATTATAGCACAGACACAAATTTAATCAATCAAATTTAAGTTGAATTCCTACAATTTTATCTATATTTCGACCATAATAAACATTAATTACAGGAAATACCTGTTTTATAGAAATACTGAGAAAATATGGTAAAATATTTTACCAGTTATTTACAATTATCTAATCAAATTTTACTTTTCAGATATCCCCGGTCTCTTCCCATCCATTATACTGCAGCTATAACACCATTAATACATCATCAATTGACAGAATAAATCAAATATTCTAATATTCTGAACAAAAAGATGAAGCATCCCACGGCGCTTCATCTCCATTCTTTAAAATATCCGACTTCCAACCTGATATACCAGTACTGCCAGCCCCCAAGCCAGCAATAACTGGAATAATACCATCTGTAACGTAAACTTCCAGGAATTTGTCTCTTTTTTTATTGTTGCCACTGTAGCTGCACAAGGCGTATACAAGAGGCAGAAAATCATCAGAGCATAGGCATTTACCATGCCAAACCCCGCACTTCCAAGATTATCGATAATCTGTGCCATTCCCGCAGCAGAATTGGCATTTCCAACACCAAACAATACTGCAAAACTGGATACTACAACTTCTTTAGCAGATAAACCAGCTATCAGGGAAACCCCAATCTGCCACATACCTAATCCGGCAGGAGCTAAGACCGGCTCCATCCATTTGCCGATCATGGCACCAAAACTTAAGGAAACATCCTCGACCATACCGCTAAAGTTAAAGTTTAATATAAACCAGATCACAATGGATGCTATAAAAATAGTAGTTCCTGCTTTTGTAAGATAGTCCTTTACTTTTTCCCATACATATATAAATATTGTACGTGCATTGGGCAATTTATATTCCGGCAGTTCTATCAGCAAAGACTGACTTTTTCTCTTGTTCGAATCTAATTTATTCTTCACAAGGGCAATTAGAATACCAATTACCATTCCGATCACATACATGGAAAATGCAGCTGCCATCGCATATTTACCAAAAAACATATCTGCAAATAATACGTAAATAGGAAGTCTGGCTGAACATGACATAAAAGGGGTAATCAGAATCGTCTTTTTCCGGTCTTCTTCCCGCTCTAACGCTCTGGTCGCCATAATAGCAGGAACGCTGCATCCAAATCCAAGAATCATCGGTAAAAATGCCTTGCCCGATAAGCCCGCTTTTCCCATAAGTTTATCCATTACATATGCCACACGAGCCATGTAACCGCTGTCTTCCAGAATAGCTAACGCCAGGAAAAGAATAAAAATATTAGGTAAAAATGTAAGAATACCGCCTACACCTGCTATAATACCATCCACAACCAGAGAAATCAGCCAGTCTGCCGCTTTTATATTTAACAGAAGACTATGTACAGCATCCGAAAAAGCTCCCAAACCGATTTCAAATACACCTTTCAGTGCATCCCCCACAACAAAAGTCAGAAAAAAGACAAGTGCCATAATGCCAAGAAATATAGGAACACCCCATATGCGGTGTGTCAGTATTTCGTCAATCCGGTCAGTAGATGCTGCTTTTTCATTTCGATAAAACAAACACTCCTCCATGACCTCTTCTATATAGTCATATTTCTGATTAATAATTTCTTTTTCGTAACTGCGGTCCACCACACTATTTGTTTCTTCCATATACTGAACCATTAATTCTTCATCTTTTTCCAAAAGCTTGATTGCCATCCACCGTTCATTATGAATCTTCGGATGATTAACTTTCAGAATTTCCTGTATTTTTGCTATCTTTTCTTCAATATCATCAGAATAGTGAATCACCTGCTCATTTGGTCCTTCTTCATAGTGATGCTTTACCGCATGCATCAATACATCCAAACCGGTTCGTTTTCTTGCTGAAACGGGTACGACCGGAATCGCTCCCAGTAATTCGGGCAAACGATGCAGATCTATTTCCATGCCACGCTCTTCTACAATATCCATCATATTAAGAGCCAGAATTACAGGTTTACCAAGTTCCAGCAGCTGTGTGGTCAGATAGAGGTTCCGTTCCATCGCAGATGCATCCACAATATTCACGATTACATCGATATCTTCTTCCATGATACATTTTCTGGTTACTTTTTCTTCGATTGAATAGGATGTCAGGCTATAAATACCGGGTGTGTCTATGAGTTTGATATGCTGGCCTCTGTAGTTTGTTTGACCTTCCTTACGTTCCACCGTAACGCCCGGCCAGTTTGCCACTTTCAGATTCGCACCTGTATACGCATTAAACAACGTGGTCTTGCCACAATTCGGATTACCTACGAATGCCACATTAATTGTCTGTTTCATTTTGCCACTCCTCTGCCTCAATCCCTGATGCAAATTCTCTTCCCAGCGCCCATCTAGTGCCCCGCACTTTGATAATCACTGCTCCGTTCTTTTTCATGTTCATGATTTTTACTTTTGTGCCTTCGAATATACCCAGTGCTTCCAGTCTTCTAGTGATTCCCTCATCCAAGTGAAGTCCTGCCACTACATAAGTATCTCCTATTCTTCCATCGGATAATATCATTTGTTTAACCTCTCACCGTAAATTGATTCCCTTCTTTTGTTTCTTCTTCCTGCTCTTTAAACTTAATCTGCCTGGATACACTTAGTGCCAGTGCCATCTCTGCCATCAGGAACATGACAGAGGTACCTCCGTAACTAACAAAAGGAAGCGTAATACCTGTTGTTGGAATCAGATTAATTACAACCGCTATATTTAATACAACCTGTAATGCGATATGGGCAAATATTCCGGTTGCAATCAGAGATCCCAACAGGTCCGGTGCATTTTGCGCAATAAATAAAAGCCTGTACAACAGAAAAATAAACAAAATGGTAAGCATCGCTGCACCAAAAATACCAAGTTCTTCACATACAATTGAGAAAATCATATCATTCTGGGCTTCCGGCAGTGATCCTAATTTCTGAGCACTATTGCCCAGTCCCTTTCCAAAAAGACCTCCGGAACCAATGGCATACAATGCCTGCATAACCTGATAACCGCCCAGACTGGAATAGGTTTCCGGCTCTAACCAAACCAAAATACGATTAATACGGAAATTATCCGAATTCTGAACTGCCGATGCAAGATAAGCAACCAGTAATCCGATTAACGCTGCCATACTACAGCCGCCTATGACAAAGGGAAGGGTCTTCGGATGAGCAATAAAAATTAAAATCACCGTAATTCCAGCAATAATAATTGCCGTACTCAGGTTCTCCGTAAACACATATGTAAATAAAGAAGTTGCAGCACCGAATCCAATTACAATCATAGGTGCCTTCAATCCTTTCATATTCTTTCCGAGTTTCACTATTAAGAAGGGCAGAAACAATATAACTGCCAATTTGGCGAGCTCTGCCGGCTGGAAAGACAATGCACCCAGAAAGATCCAACGCCTCGCCCCATTAATGGTTCTACCTACAAACTTCGTAGCAATCAGCAAAATATTTGCAATAATGTAAATAAAAAGTGCAAACTTTGCATAAAAATGGTAATCGATCTGGGAAAACAGTAATACGATTATAAGACAGACCGCACTGATGATTGCCTGCTTTCCAAAATAATACATATCTGTACCAAATTCTATCTGTGCTTCATATGCACTTGTACTATATAACATAACCAATCCAAAACAGGTAAGCAGGATAACACTTGCCAAAAGGTTATAATCGTAATACCGAAAATCTCCCTGTAATCTTTTTCTTATTGATTTTCTTTTTTTTGCCGGTTGATTTGCTCGTCCTGCATTTCTCGTTTTCTGAACCATTTATAAACTCCTTAATTCCACTTATAACTGCATTTCATTTTGTCTATGGATTATAATACCACATTCCCCTGAAAATAGGAAGCTTGAATTCCTGTCAATTGAAAGGTTTTTAGCCATGGCTAACAATACCCTTTTATTCGTCAGGAACAGTCCAGCCAGGTATCTATTTTTTCTACATTATTTTTGAAACAAACGCGAAAAACGCTCCTCCATCCGTTTTTTACGCTGAACGGTCTCTTCCTCTAAAATAATATATTCCCCATTTTCATTTAATTCCAGACAACTGCCCTCTTTACAACCGGATGGCAGTTTCTCTATCGGAATATTGATCATTGTCTTATCTTCCATTTCACACACTGCGTATTTTTTTTCGATTCTGTCTATCACAAACATTTTTTCAACCTCTCTCCTATTTGGACATCCTGTCCGTCCAAATGCCGTTTTCTTTATTTTATCACATTTCATGATTATTACAAACTTTATCCGTAATATGACACGTTTTTAAAGGTATTTCATAAGATAATATTGAAATTAAGATTAATGAAAAAGGAGACTTTATGAATAATTGTACACCTTGTGATTATAAAACAACAAGACCTTGTACTTGCCTGGAAGATATGCCGGTAGCAATGGCTTACGTACCATGGCAAACATTTCAAGATAAGTTCGAACTGTGTAAGGCCCTTGAGGTTGGTACTATCTTCCCGGAACTTTGCAAACCATTTTGCGGAAAGAGAGGTTGCCGTTAATGAATAATTGGAGAAATGGAAATTTTAACAATATGAACCAGCGCCAGTCTTGCCAAAACATGTACAGACCGGACAACAGACCTCAGATGAGACCTGATTGCGGTTCTCAGCGTCCCTGCCAGCCACAGATGAAACCAGATTGTGGCTGCCAGCGCCCTGAAAGACCTCAGGTAAAACCGGACTGCGGCTGCCAGCGTCCCTGTGAACCAGTAAAACCGGACTGTGGATGCCATCGTCCTGAAAAACCTCAAATGAAACCAGACTGCGGCTGCCAGCGCCCTTGTGAACCAGTAAAACCGGACTGTGGATGCCATCGTCCTGAAAAACCTCAGATGAAACCGGACTGCGGCTGCCAGCGTCCATGTGAACCAATAAAACCGGACTGTGGATGCCATCGTCCTGAAAAACCTCAAATGAAACCAGACTGCGGCTGCCAGCGCCCCTGTGAACCAGTAAAACCGGACTGTGGATGCCATCGTCCTGAAAAACCTCAGATGAAACCGGACTGCGGCTGCCAGCGTCCCTGTGAACCAGTAAAACCGGACTGCGGATGCCAGCGTCCTGAAAAACCTCAGGTAAAACCGGAATGCAGACCAGAACCACCTTGCCCAAAAAAGTCAAGGGAAGAATTGATGTGCTATATAAATGAAGTAAGTTTCGCTGTAAATGATATGGTTCTGTATTTAGATACTCATCCATGTGATGAAAAAGCACTGGCTTTTTGTAAAGAACATGTTAAAAAACGTGACAAAGCATTAAGAGAATATGCTGCCCTTTACGGTCCGCTTACCATTGATACCACGGATGATGTAAAGAGTAAAACCTGGGAATGGGTAATGCAGCCTTGGCCATGGGAAAGGGGGAAATGTTAACCTATGTGGAATTATGAAAAACGATTACAATATCCTGTAAATATTAAGACTCCAAATGCTAAAATTGCCCAGATTATAATGAGTCAGTACGGTGGACCTGATGGTGAAATGGGCGCCTCCATGAGATATCTTTCCCAGCGTTTCACAATGCCCAACAGAAAAGCAATGGGCGTTTTAAACGATATCGGAACAGAAGAACTGGCACATTTAGAGATGGTGTCCACAATTGTTCATCAGTTGACCAAAAACCTGTCAATGGAAGAAATTGAATGTTCCGGTTTTGCACCTTATTACGTTGACCATACAGTTGGGATCTGGCCGCAGTCTGCAGGAGGAGTTCCTTTTAATGCATGTGAATTCCAGTCTAAAGGGGACCCGATCACTGACCTTCATGAAAACCTTGCTGCTGAACAAAAAGCAAGAACTACCTACGATAATATTCTCAGACTTGTAAAAGATCCGGATGTAATCGATCCAATCCGTTTCCTGCGTGCAAGAGAAGTCGTACACTATCAAAGATTCGGTGAAGCACTTCGTACGGTTCAGGATGAACTGGACTTTAAAAACTTCTATGCATTTAATCCGTCTTTTGATATGCCGACAAAATGCAGTTGTGATTCCTGCAAATAATTGATCTATAGGGGCGGTTCATCCGCCCCTATTTATCCCTAACGATCCTGATGATCTATTTATATTTTTAAATTATGGATTTCATACCGGATTGACGAAATTAATTCCCCAACATTCTATAACTTATGCCGGATTGAATAACTTTTTCAAATCTGTCTACACACTCCACGCTTCCTGGAAATATTCCCGTACTTGGATCAGGGAAGGGAATATTTTTAAACTTATTTTTATCATTTCGTCATTTGGCTTAATCAGATCAGGAACCATGATAGGTTTCATACCCGCACGATGGGCTGCACGCATTCCGTTTAAGGAGTCCTCCAGTACATAGCAATCTTCTGCACTCACTTGCAGCATTTCGCAGGCTTTCAGGAAAATGTCAGGTTCCGGTTTGCTTTTTTGAACCATATCTCCACCGGCTATCACCTGGAAATAATCCCGGATGCCTGCCATATTTGCTTCATCCTCTAAAATTTCAATTTTTGTAGATGAAGCAACTGCGATATTACAGTTATTTTCTTTTAGAAATTGTAACAGCTCTAACAACCCTTTTTTGAGCGGTATACCATCTTTATTTAATTTGTTATTAAAGTTAATCAGCATCTCTTTGTTGTATTCGTCATAGGGGAAATCCGCACCATATTTATCACAAAATATTTTGCGCGTTGCAAGATTTGTAGTGCCGATACAGCGATAGCATAGGTCTCGCAAATCACCTAAACCATGTTTTTCGCCAACTTCAATCCAGGATTGGAGTATTAAGGTTTCTGTGTCTGCAACTGTTCCGTCCCAATCAAATATTACTGTCTTTTCCATATATACTCTTTCCCTTCGTAGGTTTTTGTACCACCATTGCACTCATATGGGATATTTTTTACAAATTGAAATCCCAGCTTAGTCATTACATTCTTAGAAGCCGGGTTTTCTATTGCATGTCTTCCTACAATTTCTTTAATATTTAATTCTTCTGCTGCAAACCGGATAATTTCTTTCATTGCTTCTGTTGTGTATCCATTTCCCCAGGTTTTTTTACTAAGGTTATAACTGATTTCGTATTTATTGTATTCTTCTTCTAAATAGATCAATCCGGTTCCTATTAGTTCACCAGTGTCTTTTCTCACAAATGCCCAGCGATACCAGTCATCCGCATCCTCTTTCCCGGTTTCAAAGATCAGCCATTCTATCGTTTTTTTGATTTCATTATGGCTTGTCCAAAACATATATTTTGCAACATCCGGATCATTTTCCCATCCCTGGAATACAGCTTGTGCATCGTCCATGGAAAAAGATCTCAGTAGAAGTCTTTCGGTTTCTAATATTGGTGTTTTCATTTTTCTTTTCTCCATAGTCATTATTAATAGGTTACTTGTTTCCAGGTTTCTTCTTGGTTTTTGTACTCTTCATTTAACCAGTCCACTACCTGATCCAGACTTTGATCACTTGCTTCGAATTCTTTAAACTGCTTTTTCTCATCCGGAGTAACATCCGAGCAATAAGGCCCCGCCCAGATTGATACTATAAGAACTTTTCCAACGAGCTCAATTTTATATCTCATGCCCTGGTAACTTCCGGTACAGGCTTCTTTTTTTAAAAAATTTAAATTAACGATATCTTTTTTATCAATCATAATATGTAAACAAACTCCTTTTAAGCATATTTATATTTATCGCTATCTTTGCTTTGTAATCGGTTTGAACCCTTCTCCCAGCACCTGGTCTGCTTCCGTTACAATCATAAAAGCGTTTGGATCTTCATTATATACTATGGTTTTCAACTGGTGATATTCTTGAATACGTACCACACACAGCAAAACCAGGGAATCTTTCTGGCTGTATGCACCTTGTCCTTTAATAAAGGTGGCACTTCTCTCCAACTCTTCAATTACTCTGCCTGCAATAGCTTCATTTTTATCTGACATAATCACTACCTGTCTTCCCTTATCCAGACCATAGATCATTCCATCAATCACTTTTGTCTGACAAAACAGAGCTACCATTCCAAATAAGCCGGATTCAATATTTCCAAATACAATGATGGAGAGGCCAAGTATAATGCAGTCCACCAGCATCAGGGCGCTGCCGATCTGCACATGAGGAAATTTTCTTTCAATCAGACAGGATATAATATCAGTACCTGCAGTGGTAGATCCTCTGTAAAAAATAACACCCAGTCCGAATCCCATGCAAACTCCGCCAAAGATGGCACCCAGCATGCGGTCGCCTGCATACTGTGGGAAATATGGTGTTACTAAATAATCCAGAATTAAACTGCTGATAATCAGAGTACGAAGGGTTTTAAATGTAAATTTCTTACCCAGATACCGAAATGCCAGATAGATGATGGGAATATTAATAACCAGCGTCATGGTTCCGATTGGAAGTCCCCAGAGGTATTTTATGAGAATTGCAATGCCGGATACACCTCCCGGCGCAATATTGGCCTTTTCAGCAAAATAATATATACCAATCGCCAGCGCAAAAGAACCGATGATGTCAAATATAGTATCTATGATGATTTCCTTATAATTCTTTTTTAGCTTCATAGTTTACCTTCTCTCTTTTTCGTGATTCAAATATTAAAGTCCGGATATGTGATTCAGTATTCATAGTCTAACATAAAGAAATCCGGCTTTCAATGAAAAGAACTTGTAACAAAGCATATTTATCTTGAATATTTTAATTTAAGTACTATAATAAGGTTATGGGGACATAGCTCAGCTGGGAGAGCGTTCGCTTCGCATGTGAGAGGCCGCGGGTTCGAATCCCGTTGTCTCCATATTACCAACTCATCATATATATATCCAATGATATTCAAAACTTCTATAGCTTAACTTAAGCTATTCTTAAGACCTCATTCCAAATAATGGTGTATAATTAATATAATTTAGAAAGGGGGCTTTACACTTGCGAATTAGTCATTGTATTCCATTTTACAAACCAATCATTCCGGATAACATAAAGGATAAAATATGTTTTTCCGCGACTGAGTCTTTAACACGAGATGAAGCTATCTGGTATAGTTATGCTTTGATGATAGTTGCTGAACAATTGGAAAAAGAAGAAATTGATCTCAATTCACTCACTGCAGTTACTGTAATATTTACAATAAATGGTATTCTCTCTATCGATGGGGAGTGCTCTACAGGAGAAAGTGTTTATTTAGACCTTATCATCTATTCTATGAGACACATTCGATCCATTTCATCACGGAAACTGGTTCTTTTCAAATTTCTTGAAGGACTGATCAGACATTTTTGGCAATTGGAAGATGATTCTATGGTAAATAGCAAGGTAAGGCAGTTAATGCAATACATAGAAAAAGATTTTTCCTCAGGAGATTTACTACATAAATTTGAAGCAGCCGAACTTCAGGAGATGTACAGTTAAGCAAAGTTCCTTCTATCGGCTGCTGTAATCTTATTTTAATAGATAGAAAAAGAATATCCTGTTTTCATTGATACTTCCCGTTATGGAAAGGCATCAATAAAAACGGATATTCTTTTTATTTTGTTGTGCTTCCAAATCCGCCATTTCTGAGCTCGGTTGCATCATCGTCTACTGTTATCCCATATTCTACGAAAATCCCCTGCATAAAACCAGTTCCGGCATCTACCGTAATTGCCTTTCCCTCATTGCTGTCATTAGTTATTTTCGAAAATATATGGCCTTCATTGTCTGAATAAAAGTAGTCACTATCTATAATTCCTACTGTATTATTAAGCTGAAGACGGAATTTAAATCCCAATCCGCTTCTGGGATAACATTTTAATACCCAGTCTGCGTTCATTTCTACACGGATACCGGTTGGAATTTTGATTGTCTGACCGGGATTCAGTGTAAATGTAAAGGGACTGTAGAAATCATATCCGGCAGAACCTGTGGTTGCTCTCTTTGGTAGTTTAATTTCTTCATATATGCGTTTGACTTCTGACTCAGATGCTGACGGAAATCCATCTTTGTACCCTTCCTCAAACTGCTTATAACTTACTTTATGAAATTTCGCTATTCTCTGCATTTAATTCTCCTATACTGTGTTCCTATTGTTATGTAAATATGCTGCTGACTATTCGCAGTGCAGAACAGTTTTACCCAGTTTCAGTGATTTTTGAACATCAATTACCCGTTGGTTAGAACTGCCTCTCCAATGCAGCTGTTTCGATTTCTTATCACAATCAAATTCTCCATCAACCAGAACATCCAGATATTTCATTATAGAGGAATCTCTGATACTCTCCCAGGCCGATCCGGTATAGAGCCAGATTGTTTTTAAAGGAAATTTATTCCGTATTTCTTTTGCCAGCTCTTCTACGTCTTTTTTATTTTTTGAATGCAATGGATCTCCACCACTGAAAGTGATACCGGATATGTAAGTCTTCTCTAATTCAGCAAATAATTCTTTCTTAGCACTTTCGTCAAAAGTTACACCGCCATTTGGATCCCAGGTTATCGGATTGTGACAATCCTTACAGCAATGGGAACATCCGGATACCCAAAGTACTACCCGCAGTCCGTCTCCATTTAGCATATCGTCTTTTGTAATATTATGATACCTCACGTCTATCGTCCTTTCAGTAACAATATTTAGTAAAAATTTTATAATTGCACACCATATCGTGTTTTTACGCCAGTGATTATCTTACCATTTTCATTCCCTGACGTCAAGACTTAAATCCCTTGTTTGGATTCGGACGGATTGATTTCTGATTAAAAAATATAATTTAAATAGCAAGAAAACCGGAGAACAAAGCGCTTCCTGGTATCCGCACATTTCTCCGGTAAATTTTTAATTTCCACATTCGATACTGATCTCATTAAACAAATCCAGGATCTCTTCTACTTCTGTTGTTTCTTTTGCGTTCCCTTTTTTATCAAGAATTACATTTCCCTGATGCATCATAATCAGACGGTTGCCATACTCTACTGCGTATCTCAGATTGTGCGTTACCATGATTGTTGTGAGATTTTTTTCTTTTACAAGCTTCCCTGTTAATTCCATAATAATCTCAGCCGTCTTGGGATCCAGTGCAGCGGTATGTTCATCCAGGATTAAGAATTCGATAGGTGTCATGGTAGACATTAAAAGTGCCATAGCCTGGCGCTGTCCCCCGGAAAGAGCTCCTACCTTCACATCCAGTTTATCTTCCAGCCCCAGATTCAGCTGGCGCAGACTATCTCTGTAATGATCAATTCTTTTTTTATTGATGCCTGGCTTCAAGTTGTACTTTTTTCCTTTGTTGTCAGCCAGTGACATATTTTCAAGAATCGTCATAGTTGGGCAGGTACCCATAGACGGATTTTGAAAAACCCGGCCAATGCGCTGATGCCGTTTAAAATCCCTTGCACTGGTGATATCTTTCCCATTCATCAGTATGCTGCCCGAATCAATATCTATGCTGCCGCAGATAATGTTCAGCATGGAGGTTTTACCGGAACCGTTGCTGCCGACAACGGATACAAATTCTCCCTGTTTCACCTCAAAATTAAAATTTTCAAAAAGACACATTTCATTGATCGTACCGGGATTATAATATTTATTAATATTCTTTAATTCAAGCATGTGCCTTCACCTTCTTCTTCCTGTCCATACTGATCACTAATATTACAAAAAACAGTACCGCCGTGATTAATTTCATGTCATTTGCCCCAAAACCAAGCTGCATTGCAATTGCCACACACGCCCTGTATAAAATTGCTCCTACAATGACAGCCGTAGTATTATTCACTTTCGGGATAAATTTACAGAGATTTACTCCGATGATAACGCTGGCAAGACCAATCACCATGGTGCCGGTACCGATTGAAATGTCAAATACCCTCTGCCACTGTGTATAAACACAACCGCTAAGTGCCACAAGACCATTAGCAATAGCCAGACCCAGAATCTTAACCTTTCCGCTGTCTTTTGCCAGGACTGTCACCAATGCATGATTATCACCTGCTGCGCGGAGTAAAAAACCGGATTTCGTCTTCATATAGGCATCTAATAAAAGCTTTACCACCAATGCCACAATTACAATAATGATTAAAGTCTGATAAGGTACCAGGAATTCCGGTACAATTTTCGTTAAGAATGAATTATCAAACATATTGTCCATACTAAAGATCGGAACATTTGCTTTGCCTGCAATTTTAAGGTTAATGGTATATAACGCAGTCATCATGATGATTCCCGATAACAGATCGCGGACTTTAAATTTTACATGAATGATGCCCGTAAGCATACCAGCCAGTGCTCCGGCTGCAAATGCGATGGGAAGGGTCAGATAAGGATTTACCCCATTCACCATCAGAGTAACTGTTACCGCCGCCCCCAATGGAAAACTTCCGTCTACTGTCAAATCCGGAAAATCTAATATTTTGTAAGTAATGTAAATGCCTAAGGTCATGATGGCATATATGATTCCCTGTTCTAAAACACCTATTAGTATGGACATATCTTTACCTCTGTTATCCTACGATTTTTGATTATCTTCTATTGTGCTGTAATTTCTGTGAAAGTTTCTACTGCTCTTCCTTTTGTATCATCACTGATTGTAATTCCAAGATTCTCTGCTACTTTGGTATTCAGGTACAGACTGCTTTCTGTAATTGTTTCAAATTTCATATCATCAGCTTTTGCTTCGCCTCTTAACACTTTTGCAGCCATTCTTCCGGTCTGTTTACCAAGTTCAATATATTCAATTCCTTCTGATGCCATACAGCCAATTTTTACCTGCTCTATCTCACTTCCGAATACCGGGATGTTTTTCTTAGATGCCTTATCTAATATAGTAGGAAGTGCGCTTACAACGGTATTATCTGTCAAATTGTTCAGGCAGTCTACCTTCGCTAATAATGTATCCGCTGCAGACGGAACATCGGCGATTGTTGCTACTCCGGCTGTTTCCAGGGTAAAGCCGTATTTATCTACTAAGGATTCATATTCTTTGATACTGCTTTCTGAATTTACTTCACTGGTTGTATATAAAATACCGATGGTTTTCGCTTCGGGAAGCATTTCACGAATCATTTTCAGCTGTGCTTCCACAGGAAGTTTATCACTGGTACCTGTTACGTTTCCGGATGGCATCTGGTCCTCTTTGGCTAGCTCTGCTGCAACCGGATCCGTAACGGCAGTATAAATGGTAGGAATATCTGTTTTCATTGCCGCATTATAGCATGCCTGGGCACTAGGTGTGGCAATCGCGCACATCAGATCTACTTTATTTGCTACAAACCCCTGTGCGATAGTATTAGCATTTCCCATATCTGCTTCTGCATTCTGATAATCCACCTCAAGGTTTTTGCCCTCTACAAATCCTTCTTCTGCAAGGCCTTCTAAAAATCCTTCACGGCAGTTCTCAAGGGAACCATGCTGTGCAAATTGAGCAATTCCAATTTTAAAGGAACCCTCCACTAAATCACCCGAAACCGTCTCTGCTGCACCACTGTCAGCCATTTTGGCACTGTCTGCAACCGTGGTTTCCTTGCTTCCTGATCCCGTTTCCGTTTTATTAGATCCACCTGTTGATGTGGAATCTGTGCCGGCAGAACCGGTGCCGGCAGAACCGCATCCTGTTGTTATTGCTGCTGCCATTGCCACGCTTAAAATTGTAACTAAAATTTTCTTTTTCATAATAAATTCTCCTTATTTTCATTAATTTTGATTAATAGTATCAAACAATCACAAAACTAATGGGAACGTTAATCTGATTTCTTTGTGATATTTATAAATACACTAAAAAACCGCCCCAAGCCTTCGCTTGAGACGGTAATAATATCGTATTATTATCGCGGTACCACTCAAATTAACATAATGTCCACTTTCGCATGTACTATCATACACTCCTGATTGATAACGGGTTCGGTTCCCGACAGTGCCTACTCTTTTAATACCGGATCACTCCACTATCTCTATTTCAGACTGCCCTCGAAAGTCCATTCGGCAAATCACTCAATACTGCAATCACACCACCTGCAGCTCTCTGGAATTTTGTTGATAAGCTTACTACTCTTTCTCATCGGTTTTGCTTTTTGTTTTTTTCATTCTAATACTAATTGGTGGGTGTTGTCAAGTGCTTTTTATATTATTTTTGCAGTTTCAACTTAAATATTCAGTTTATTGGATCTTTTGCAAAATTTTCTAGAGCGTGTTTTTGATAAAATAATTTTTCGCAACACCATTCATCTTCTTGACATAATATAAATACCGCCGTATAATAACATTGTTATATAACAATGTTATTATACAAAAAGGAGAAAACTAAATCATGCCCCCTAAATCAAAGCTTACCCGCTCAGATATTGTAGAAAAAGCTTTTTCCCTTACCAGACTCATGGGTTATGAAAATATTACTGCACGCTTACTTGCTAAGGAATTACAATGTTCTACACAGCCAATCTTTCATATTTTTAAAAATATGGATGAATTGAAAAAAGCATTATACGAAAAAACAAGAAACTATTTTACTGAAGTAATGCTTACCCCTTCTTCGGATCCCAATACTCCTCTTTTTTTAAGTATGGGTTTGCATTACGTAGCGCTTGCGCAAAAAGAAAAACATCTTTTTCAGTTGCTGTGCATGTCAGATAGTTTCCAATTGAATAGTATTTATCAGCTTGCCGAAGGAGTACCTGCATCAGTTGGTGCCGAAGTGTTTACTAAAATGTGGATATTTACACATGGCATCGCTTCCATTGCAGCCACAAATACCACAGATCTTCCGGAAGATGAAATCCGCAATTTGCTAATTGAAGTATTTAAAGACTTTTATAAAGGGCAATGGAATGAAATAATATAGGTATAAACTCAATATGTTACAGCCAGGCTTGCTTCTGCTGAAATAAAAACCCCGCTGACACATTTCAACAAGCTCATAAAAGAAAGGGCAGATGATATGGAAAACAAAAATAATGAAATTCGAAAAGAACGTACCCACTTATTCTCTCCAAACATAAATATTGCTATTTCCTTTTGCATACGGGAAAACCTTTGTATAGACACATTAAAATCAGCTATTGATAAAGCGGTTCAAAACAATGAGATTTTTTCCTGCCGTCTGGGGTTTAAAAAAAACGGTCAGGTGTTTTATGAACATTCCGGAAGATGCATCTATACTTTTCAAGTTTTAGAAGTCGACTGGATGGATGTCGTAATGAAGCAGGCATCCATACCTTTTGATTTGCCAGGCGGGGAGCTGATCCGTTTTTTCGCTCTGCCGGACAAGAATGGAACCCGCCTGCTTATAATCGCACATCATCTAGCAGGAGACGGATTATCCATCGCTTATTTAGCAGAAGATATCATGAATGCCCTGGCTGCAGAAACTCTGATTTATAAACCACTTCTGCTGCCGGATCGTAAGCTGATCCTCAAAAACTGCAGTTTAAATCCCATTATGCAGTTAATGGTAAACTTATTAAACCGAAGATGGAGAAAAACAGGTAACCCCTTTTCTTATGACGAATATCTTAACATGTTTAGAAAATATTGGTCCTGCCATGAAACAATTGCCTATACTTCAGCAATTCCGCCATCTCTGCTGCTAGCATTAAGAAGCCAGTCAAAAAAATATGGGATTACAATAAACAGCATTTTAATCACTGCTTTTATCAAATCAGCTAATGAACTGTCAGATGTGGGAATAGCTGCAAGCATACGCCCGGAACAATTCACCGGAATGGGAAATTATGCAACCGGTATCTCCATCCGCTACCGGTATGACACCAAAAAGGATTTTTGGAAGAATGCCCAGGCAGTGCATCAGCTCATATACCGGAAACTGAACAACCCTTACAAAAAATTCTTTCTTTTAAAATTTATGGATAGTTTAGAACCGGGCCTGATAGACTCAGCCTATTTTTCTGCTTATGGAGGATATCAGAACAAAACTTCCGCCATAATTCAAAATATGTTCGGTTACAATCATAATCCGAAAAGCATTAGTGTTACAAATTTAGGAAAGCTTCCTATATCAGCACAATATGGGGATTATCATATTTCCGATTTTATTTTTCTTCCGCCCCTTGTTCCGAATGCAAAGCGCCTGTTTGGTATCGTTACTCTGGAGGATCAGATGTATATCACGATACATTTAGAAAAGAATGCGTCCCTGCCTGCAGAAAAAGTTTTCTTTGATAAGTCGGTGGAATACCTGCTTCAATTGACGGATAATAATACATAAGTATAATACTAAACCAATCATGTTTATTGTAACCGGGCGCAGCAGCCACTTCCCATTATCTGCTGCGCCGTCTCACTTCATTATTCACATCTTTTTCACTTCTATATTACCTGATTTCTAAAATAAACGAAAATACCCAAATATTTCAATTTTATCCTGGTGTGCTATTCCAATCTTTCACAATAATATTCCATTTACATGGAAAATATTGTGCTATTTCACTATTTCTCTTTTAAGATATCTAAATATAAACAAGCCATATCTTACTTCGAAACCAAAAACTGACGATTGGTCATTTTTGTATTGTATTGTGGATTCTTTCGTGCTAAAATATCCCTATCTTATTTAGAAAGGCAATGACGTTATATGGAAGACTTTAATCTTTTTTTAGATGAATTATTTCTGGATATGCCTGATACCAAAGAAACGAAAGCCGCTAAGCAAAATTTGCTTCTGTATTTACAATCTGATTATGAGCAGCGGATTCTTGAGGGAAAGACATCCAGACAGGCATTGATGGAATCTCTGATCTATTTTGGTGCCCGGGAAAATATTGATAAAGAAGTGGCACATCAGGAATTCATCGGTTCTTACAATCGCTTCCGTGAAAAATATCCGATGTTAATCCGGTGTGGATTTTTGGCTATTCTTATCATTCCGGCTGTTTTTTTAATACTTATGTTTAGCCTGGAATCAAAACTGAATTTTCTTACTGCCTGGATTGTTTCGATTATTCTTTCCTCCGGATATTTAATCTGTGTGGAATACATTGATTATCGTTATAAACAAAAACTCCACCTGAGTGAGCCGGAACCCGAGCTGGAAGGTGACGGCAGAGCGTATTTTAAAAATATCAGCAAATTATAATTGGAGGCTAAAATGAAAAAAATATTTAAAATTTATGTTCGGGATTTATCACGTCTAAGTAAAAATGTAATGGCAATGATTGTGGTAATCGGAGTCAGTATTATTCCTGCATTATATGCCTGGTTTAATATTGCAGCAAACTGGGATCCCTATGGAAGCACATCCGGCATCAAGGTTGCCGTTTCCAATGAAGATAGCGGATATAAAATGGATACGATGAATCTGGATGTAGGTTCACAGATTATCGATAATCTAAAAGCGAATGATCAGATCGGCTGGGAGTTTACAGATACGGCATCTGCCGTTGACGGAGTGAAATCCGGCAAATACTATGCTGCTGTAGTTATACCCAAGGATTTCAGCAGGAAAATATCCAGCATACTGTCAACGAATATTGAAAGCCCGAAGATACAATATTATATCAACGAAAAAAAGAATGCTATTGCGCCCAAGATCACGGATAAAGGTGTAGGCGTTATTCAGCAGCAGGTTAACAGTACCTTTATCAGCGTAGCTACCGAAACCATAGCAGGAATATTGAATACTACCACGGGGGATTTACAGGAAAACAGCAATACATTAATTGACCGTCTGATTAACGTACTACAGATTGTGGATTCGGATCTGAGCCAGTACAGTTCCACGATTGATGCCTTTTCAGAAACAATTGACGGTGTGACTACGCTGCTTTCCACAACAAAACTGACCTTGCCGGATATCAGTTCCACACTGGAAAACGGTACGCAGACAATTAACGATTCCCAGTCCGTGCTGGATACTTCTAAGTCCTCTTTAAACAGTGTAAACCAGTCATTCAGCAACGTATTGAATTCGGCGCAGGATATCTACGATTCCATTTCAAATACTGCCTCACAGGCCTTTGGTGATATTAATAATGATATCTCCGATGCTGCCCAGCAGCTTGCCCAGACAACCCAGCTTGCCCAGGCAATCATTGATATGAATACGAAAAATATTAATATACTGACAGACCTAAATGCCCAGCTGCCGGAACCCAAAGATGAAATCAACAATCTGATTGATAAACTTAATACATCCAGTCAGAACCAGCAGTCTATTATTGATAAAATAAATGCTACCAGTGAAAGTATAAAAAGTGCTTCTGACATCAGCAGTGAAACCCGTAATTCCATTTCTTCGGTAATTTCCGGCAGTAAAGATGACATTTCCGGTATCCGTACCTCTTATTTAAATTCGGTACAGCCGATGCTTGATAACCTGATGGATGAAATTACCAAAACTGGCAGTGACCTTTCCGGACTATTGCAGAGCACCAATGGCAGCCTCAGCAATCTGGACGGTATTTTTGACGGCATGAGCTCTTCCCTGACCTCAGGGCAAAAGGCTTTATCCAGCACAAAAGATGTGATCAGCAGTACACACGATAAAATACAGAATATAATTTCACAGTTAAATTCTGTGGGGAAAGATAAAAAGCTGCAGAAATTGATGGAGATTATACAAAATGACCCTGATCTTATGGGCAGTTTTATGTCATCTCCGGTACAGCTGGAAACTACTTCCTTTTATCCGATAGAAAATTATGGTTCGGCAATGGCACCTTTTTATACTACTTTAGCTATCTGGGTTGGCGGCATTGTTCTGGTTGCCATATTGAAAGTCCGGGTAGACGAAGATGAAAAACTAAAGAATTTACGCCCATCCCACTGTTATCTTGGAAGGTATCTGCTTTTCATGACATTGGGACTGATACAGGCATTTATTATCTGTATGGGGGATTTGTATTTCCTGGAGATACAATGCAGGAATCCGCTGCTGTTTGTGGCCGCAGGGCTGTTATCCAGCTTTGTATATACGAATATTATTTACACACTGACCGTTTCCTTTGGAGATATTGGCAAAGCACTGTGTGTCATTTTACTTGTTATTCAGATTGCCGGCGCGGGAGGAACCTTCCCCATTGAAGTGACCCCCCGGTTTTTCCAGAATGTATATCCATTCCTGCCATTTACTTATGGCATCAATGCAATGAGAGAGACGGTAGCCGGAATCTATGGCAGCAGCTATATCAAAGATCTGCTTCATCTTCTGGTATACGTTCCTCTTGCCCTGATGCTCGGTCTGATCTTACGCAAACCGCTGATCAGACTAAATGTATTCTTTGAAAAACGGCTTGAAGATACACATTTAATGTAAATATAAAAAATCAAATAAAGGGAGGATTTGTAATGAAGAAATTTAAAAAAAGGATGATGCTTTTTACCCTGGCTTTCTGCCTTGCTTATACAACGGGGCTGGTGGTATGTGCCGCCGAGAAGCCGGTCAACGGCGGGAGCAGTCCTAAATCTGCCGCTGTGTTAGAATACAATACCCGGTATATGGACCGCCTGGAAGGAACAATACCCCACAGCAAATGGTACCAGTTTACTACGAATAGCCAGGATGCATATTATAATATCACCTGTAAAAATTTAAGTATTCCTACTGGATTACTTGCGGTATCCCAACCCGATTTTGTACTTCGTACCGAAAACCTGATTGACCTCAAAAACAGCCGTATTCATCTGAAAGAAAATGAACAGGGTAATATCAATCTGAAATTAGAGAAAAATACAACCTACTATGTGTCGGTAAATCCGGGAATGAATCCCTCCAAAAATACCGGGCAGTACAGCATACAGATCAGCTGCCGTTACGACACTGTCAGCGATATTTCAAGCCAGGCATCGAATGCTGCACTTGGGCAAAAATACACCTCTTCCCTGGATGGCAACGGAGATATTGACTGGTATCAGTTTAAAGCTCCTTCAGACGGAACCTATCATATCAGTTTTACCAATCAAAATATTGAAACCAGTGCTTTAGATTCCCAGAAAGCTAATGTGTATCTTTGCACATCTTATGAAGAACAGCTCTATCAGCAGAGCGCGGGGAACGGGGAATCAAAGACATTCACCTGCAGCCTGTATGCCGGGGAAACTTATTTGCTAAAAATAACCATGGGAACGAATAAGCGTACCAATACCGGAGACTATTCCTTTAAGATCTGGAAAGATGTTCCAGTTTCTTCTGTAAATATAAAACAGGGAAAAACCATTACCCTGGTAAAAGGAAAAACAAAACAGCTCCAGGCAGTGGTTGTTCCCCTGTCAGCAACGAATAAATCAGTATCCTGGACTTCCAGGAACAAAAAAATAGCCACGGTCTCAAAATCAGGTAAGATTACCGCAAAAAATTTTGGAACTACGAAAATAACCTGTACATCAAAGCAGGAAAATAATAAAAAAGCAGTCTGTATGATAAAGGTTGTTCCGTCTAAAGGGAAAATATCCAGAATATCCAGTGTATCCGGTAAATCCCTGCATATCACATGGAAGAAGCAAACCGGAACCACTTCTTATCAATTATACCGCTCTGCCAATAAAAATAAAGGGTTTACCCGAATTGCAACCATAAAAAACAATTGCAGTTACACAGATAAAAAAGTAAAACCAAAGAAAGTCTACTATTATAAGATACGCGCCTGCAAAATCAAAGGAAATACAAAACTCTATGGTAAATTTTCTGATGTACGCTATGGTAGACTAAAATAAATAAAAAAGAAACAGCCAATTGATATCCCATAAGGGGAAGCTCAAATTTGACTGTTTCTTTTTAATTATATAAGAGAATAAAATTACTGCTCTGAATGCTTCTCAGCTTTCTTTTCTGCATATTCTTTATGCTCTTTGTTCTCTTTATTTTCTTTATTTTCTTTATCTACATCTTTCATACTGAAGCTGATTCTGCCCATTTTATCCTTGCCAAGACAAACTACTTTAACCATGTCTCCAAGAGTCAGAACGTCTTCTACGCGGTTAATTCTCTCTTTTGAAATTTTAGAAATGTGAACCATTCCTTCTTTGCCCGGAGCAAATTCGATAAATGCGCCAAATTCTTTGATACTTACTACTTTTCCAACAAAGAACTGTCCAGCCACAAAATCAGTTGTGATGATTTTGATCATATCGATTGCTTTATCCATGCTGTCTTTATCTACACCGCAGATAGATACTGCACCATCATCGGTGATATCAATCTTTACACCGGTCTGTTCGATAATTGCATTAATTGTTTTACCTCTCTGACCAACTACATCACCAATTTTGTCCGGATCAATTTTGATCTGCACTATCTTTGGTGCAAATTTGCCTACTTCACTGCGAGGTTCTGCAATTTCCTTATTCATAACTTCATCTAAGATAAAAGTTCTTGCTTCTTTTGTTCTTGCAATCGCTTCTTCAATAATTGGTCTTGTTAGGCCATGGATTTTAATATCCATCTGAATTGCTGTGATACCATCCTGGGTACCTGCTACCTTAAAGTCCATATCTCCAAAGAAATCTTCCAGTCCCTGGATATCTGTCAGTACAAGATAGTCATCATCTGTATCTCCTGTTACCAGTCCTGCTGAAATACCAGCTACCGCTTTCTTAATTGGAACACCCGCTGCCATCAAGGACATACTGGATGCACAGATACTAGCCTGAGAAGTAGAACCATTCGATTCAAAAGTCTCGGATACGGTTCTGATTGCATATGGGAATTCATCTGCTGAAGGCAATACCGGAATAAGTGCACGTTCAGCAAGAGCTCCATGTCCGATTTCACGACGTCCCGGTCCTCTGGATGGTTTTGTTTCCCCAACGGAATAGCTTGGGAAATTGTACTGATGCATGTATCTCTTAGAAGTCTCAGCTTCGTCTAAACCATCGATTCTCTGCGCTTCCGATAAAGGTGCCAGCGTGGTAATGGTACAGATCTGAGTTTGTCCGCGTGTAAACATTGCAGAACCATGAACTCTTGGAATTAAATCTGTTTCTGCTGCTAATGCCCTGATTTGGTTGATTGCTCTTCCATCCGGACGTTTGTGGTCTTTTAAGATCATCTTACGAACGGTCTTTTTCTGATACTGGTAAACGGCTTCATCTAATACTGCAAGCCATTCTTCGTTCTCAGCAAAGCTTTCCGTTAATTTATCTTTAATAATACGGATATTTCCTTCTCTTGTCTGCTTGTCATCTGTGAAGACAGCTTCTTCCATCTGCTCTGGCGTTACAATTTCCTTCATTGCTGCAAATAATTCTTCCGGAACGGCACAACTTGTATAAGTATGCTTCTCTTTTCCGCATTCAGCAACAATTGTATCGATAAATTTGATTACTTCCTGATTTAATTCATGTGCAGCGAAAATAGCTTCAATCATTCTTGCTTCCGTAACTTCGTTTGCACCTGCTTCGATCATAATGACTTTGTCTTTGGTAGAAGCAACGGTCAACTGAAGATCAGATACTGCTTTCTGAGCCGCATTTGGATTAAATACCAGTTCCCCGTCTACCAGCCCCACCTGAGTGGTAGAAGTAGATCCGTCGAATGGAATGTCAGAAATAGCAGTTGCAATAGCGGAACCCAGCATTGCTGTTAATTCCGGGCTGCAATCAGGATCTACTGACATAACCAGGTTATTTAATGTAACATCATTACGGTAATCTTTTGGGAATAATGGTCTCATTGGTCTGTCGATTACACGGGATGTCAGGATTGCATTTTCAGATGCCTTTCCTTCTCTTTTATTAAATCCTCCCGGAATCTTTCCAACAGCGTATAATTTTTCTTCATATTCAACACTTAAAGGGAAGAAATCAATTCCTTCTCTCGGCTTTTCTGAAGCAGTAGCTGTTGATAATACGGTGGTCTCACCATAGTGCATAAATGCTGCACCATTTGCCTGTGCTGCAACTCTTCCTACATCTACGGTAAGAGTTCTTCCAGCCAGTTCCATTGAAAAACTTTTGAACATATTTTGTCTCCTTTTAATTTGCTGCAGCATACTTTCCGAAACAACTGAAAAACAGACTTAACTGAAATCTGCTTTTCAGTGGTCTCGGCTTCTGTGATGCTACATGATTTGGTTAACGGTTTACGGGTTGCGAAACAAACTTAAGGGACGGATTCCTCCGCCCCCAACTTTGTCCGAATTATTTTCTGATTCCTAATTTTGCAATCAAAGTACGGTATCCTTCAATATCAGTTTTCTTTAAATATGCAAGTAAACCACGTCTCTGACCTACCATTTTAAGAAGACCTCTTCTTGAATGATGATCTTTCTGATGCTCTTTTAAATGCTCTGTAAGTTCCTGAATTCTTGCTGTTAAGATAGCGATCTGTACTTCAGGTGATCCTGTATCTCCAGCTTTTCTGCCATACTCGTTAATAATTGCTGTTTTCTTTTCTTTTGAAATCATTTTGATTTCCTCCTTATTATTTGATCGCCTGATACTAAGAACATGGTCGGAGTTGTCCAAAATTCTGAATATCGGCTGTATTGCCGTGTATAAGAGAACGTAAACTTACTTGTAAGCACGGCCTTACACACTTCGATAGTATATCACATCTGTATTCTTACGTCAACCTCTCGTTGCAAATAAAAGGAAGGTTATTCCACCTGCAATACAGAACAAAAACCCTATTAAATAAACAGCGGTCAACAGATATGATCTTGGATCTTTTTGCAGAATTTTAAAATGATATGGCTTTTCCAGATTATAACATATCTTTAATTGCTGTTTCATTCTGAATTCACTTGGATTACTTCCCTTTTCATAACGCTCCTTAAAAAGCAGCCCATTAGCATAATATGCAATTACCGGATAATAATAATGATGTATTCCGGCTCTCTCGCCTTCGTCGTCCGGTTTATCCATAACCAGATCTACAACCTGACCGTCAGCACGTCCCTGATAATCTTCTTTCCCCTGAAAGTAATACCGGAAGGCAGCTGTACCAATCACCAGAACTACTCCAATAAAAATGAATACCCCGCTTAAAATTAACATCTATTGCTCACCAAAATATTCCTTTCCAAACTCAATATCTCTGTGCATGCACTCTTTTAATTTTTCTAAGGAATCAAATTTCATTTCAGGGCGCTCAAACGTATAGAGCAGAATCTCAATCGTCTTGCCATAAAGATCCTGGTCAAAATCAAAAATATACGTCTCAACACCCCGAAATGATTCGCCGACTGTAGGCTTATAACCGATATTGGTAATGCCGGGATACATTTTCCCATCAATTACGGTCTTAGATGCATATACGCCGTTAGGCGGCAATAACTTTTCTTTCTCCGGGATCAGATTGGTAGTAGGCATTCCAAGTGTTCTGCCTATTTTCCTTCCATGAAGTACTTCTCCGATAATTCCATATGGCCGTCCCAGTAGTTCATTTACAACTCCCATGTTGCCTTTTTTTAATTCTTCTTTTACAAATGTACTGCTGATATCTTTTCCTTCGTACTTCTTTTTATGAATCACCTCGACCTGAAATCCATATTTAGTCTGCAGGGCCTGCAGAAGCCTGTAATCTCCTTTTCGTTGATATCCGAAATGAAAATCTGTCCCTACTACCAGATACTTTGCATGGAGGCGGCCTGCCAGGATCTCAGATACAAATGTTTCCGGCTCCATATGTGATATTTCCGGTACAAAGGGACACTCAATCAGGCAGGAAAGTCCCTGGTCTTCCAGAAGTGACCTGCGTTCTTCTCCGGTTAATAATACTTCAGACCTGTTGGAATTCAAAGTGAATACCACACCTTTCAATCCCTCTCGCTGAAGCTGTCTGACACGCCGTATTAACCTCTGATGCCCCCTGTGTAAACTGTCAAATTTACCTAAGGTAACTGCACAAGCTTCCTCACAGCTAAATTCTGTCGTTCCTACGATGTACTCCATACTCTTTTGTCCCTCCAGTGACCTTAAACGGCAAATATCTTGACCGGCTTAAATCTTTTTTCGGCTTTTTCGTAACCGTAAACAGCAAAAAATTGTCCCCCGGCATCGTAAACTCTTACGAGTCCATCCTGCATAGGAACCTGCCCTGCCGTATGGTTATCATAAAACATATTGCCATTGTATAATAATTTGTGGAACTCTTCTCTTATATCAACCCTCGGATACTCTAAAAACATTTCATCAATTGGCGTGATATGATCCATCAGGGTTCCATTATCCCGCAATTCTTCTATCTGACCCAGGGTAATACTGTCCTCAATCACAAAAGAACCAGCTTTTGTGCGAATCAGACTTTCCATGCAGCCTCCACAGCCAAGTTTATCACCAATATCATGACACAAAGTACGTATGTAAGTTCCTTTTGAGCAGGAAACAGTCATGGTGACACGCGGCAGTGCAGCCTCATCTATCCTAATTTCATGAATATGAACCAGTCTTGCCTTGCGTTCAATAACTTTACCTTCTCTAGCCAATTCATACAGCTTTTTACCATCTACTTTTAATGCAGAGTACATGGGGGGGATCTGTTCATAATCTCCGGTAAAGCTTCGTATCGCTTCCTGAACTTCTTCCTCAGTGGAAGTTACTTCTTTTTGAGCTAATACGGTTCCGCTGGTATCCTGTGTATCTGTAACGGTACCAAGCAGCAACACCGCCTGATAGGTCTTATCCCTGTCTGTGAGCATATCACAAAGTTTTGTACCTTTTCCCAGACATACAGGGAGAACTCCCGTGGCATCCGGATCCAATGTACCGGTATGACCGATTTTTTTCTGCTTTAGAATCCCGCGAAGCTTAGCTACCACATCATGAGAAGTAAACCCCTGCTCTTTGTAAACATTTATAATTCCATGAATCACGATTCTTTCTCCTGTAACAGCTGCTTTTCTATATGTTTTGTTAAATTATTAAGCACATCATGCATCGTTCCCTGCAGCGTACAGCCTGCAGCACGTACATGACCGCCACCACCGAAATATGCACCGATTTTACTTACATCTACAATACCATTAGAGCGCATACTCACCTTAAATTCCTGGCTGCCCGTCTCATAGATAAAGATTGCCACTTCAACACCTTTTGTATTGCGAAGCTGGCTTACGATACCATCCAGATCTTTTGGTTCCACTCCATAAAAAACCATATCTTTCTGATGGATAGCACTGATAATGCACTGTCCGTCCAGAACCATAATGCTCTCTAAGAGCGCTCTTCCGAGTATCTGATTCTGAACATATGATTTTTTATAATACGTATCATCTAAAATACCGGAAAAATCAATTCCTTTTTCCATCAGATCTGCAGCTGCCCGCATGGTTTTCGCTGAAGTACAGCTATACTGAAATACTCCCGTATCATGTGCAATTCCCATATAGAGTGCTTCTGCTATTTCTTTTGTAATCTTATCTTTGTCCAGCACATCATAAACCAGTTCTGAAGTGGAACTTGCTTCCGGGACAATATAATCCACATCTGCAAATCCTGAATTGCTGATATGGTGGTCAATGCACATCCTGCGTTTTGCTGTTTCAAAATATTTTGCAGCTTCGCCCAAACGTTCCTTATCTCCGCAGTCCAGGGAAATGAACAGATCATATTCCATTTCCTTATCACAAGTATGGTGAATCTCATCTGTTCCCTGAAGAAAGCGGTAAGAGTCAGGAATCTTTTCTAAATACACATCTACATCTGTAAGTTGCGGGAAGTTTTTCTTTAAATAGAGATACATTCCCATGCTGGAACCCACGCAGTCACCGTCCGGCCTGATGTGGCCGGCGATAGCTACCGTTTTCACATGATTCAGTTCAGATGCTATGTTATTCATTCTCATCATCCTTTTCTGTCTCTTTGATATCTTTGTTGACATCGTCAATAAGTTTCGACATATTCACACCGTATTCAATTGACTGGTCTAAGATAAAGCGAACCTCTGGCGTATTACGAAGATTAATCGTTCTGGCAAGCTGCCTGCGGATATAACCCTCTGCACTTTTTAATCCTGCCAGCGTATCTGCCTGGGATTTTTCATCACCCAGAACACTGATATACGCTTTACAGCTTTTTAAATCCGGTGCTACTTCTACGGCAACCACGGAAGTCAGCGGATTAATCCTGGGATCTTTTATTTCACCCCGGATTATATTAGACAGCTCGTGCTGGACTTCTGCATTGACACGTGTATTTTTAATACTGTTTTTTCTCATATATAAAACTCCGTTCTACTTAACGTGGAACCTCAACCATTGTGTATGCTTCAACCTGGTCAAACTCTTGCACGTCATTGAATTTTTCAAATACCAGACCACATTCATAACCTGATTTAACTTCTTTTACGTCATCTTTAAATCGTTTCAGTGATGCAAGCGGTCCTTCAAAAATCTGTTTTCCTTCTCTGGTAATACGCACGGAACAGCCTCTCTGGAATATACCGTCCAGAACATAAGAACCTGCTATTGTACCAATTCCGGATGCTTTGAATGTCTGGCGTACTTCTGCATGACCCAGTACCTTTTCTTCAAATACAGGATCTAACATTCCCTTCATTGCTGCTTCCACATCTGCGATTGCATCATAAATGACACGGTATAAATTTACATTTACCCCTTCGCGTTCTGCGGTAAGTTTTGCCGTTGCATCGGGACGGACATTAAATCCAATAATAATTGCGTTGGATGCAGAGGCCAGTATAACGTCAGATTCATTGATAGCACCAACTCCGCCGTGAATAATCTTAACGACTACTTCTTCATTGGAAAGTTTTAACAGACTCTGTTTTACCGCTTCTACACTACCCTGTACATCGGCCTTGACGATAATTCCGAATTCTTTCAGATTACCGGCTTTAATCTGTGTGAAGAGATCATCCAGGGACATTTTTGCTTTCGTATCTTCCAGCAGTTTTTCACGACCCTGGCTGATAAAGGTTTCTGCAAAGCTTCTTGCTTCCTTATCGCTGTCAGTTGCAACAAATATCTCGCCTGCGTTTGGTACGTCGCTTAAACCTAAAATTTCAACAGGAGTAGAAGGGCCTGCTTCTTTTACTCTTCTTCCCTTGTCATCCATCATAGCACGTACTTTACCATAACAGGAACCTGCTGCTATCGGATCACCTACTCTTAATGTTCCTTTTTGAACCAGAACTGTCGCTACCGGTCCTTTTCCCTTATCTAACTCTGCCTCGATCACAAGACCTCTGGCTTTTCTCTTTGGATTTGCTTTTAACTCTGCAACTTCTGCTGTTAAAATAATCATCTCGAGCAATTGCTCAATACCTTCCTGTGTGTGTGCTGAAACCGGTACAAATATCGTACTTCCGCCCCAGTCTTCCGGAATCAGTTCATATTCTGATAATTCCTGTTTTACTCTTTCAATATTGGCACTTGGCTTATCAATTTTATTGATGGCAACGATAATCTCAATTCCAGCGGCTTTCGCATGGTTGATTGCTTCAATTGTCTGCGGCATAACACCATCATCTGCAGCTACTACCAGAATGGCAATATCTGTAGAGTTCGCTCCACGCATACGCATAGCTGTAAACGCTTCATGTCCCGGTGTATCCAGGAATGTAATTTTCTGTCCATCAATATTTACCACATAAGCACCGATATGCTGTGTGATTCCACCGGCTTCTTTTGCAATAACATGTGTATTACGGATGGCATCCAAAAGGGATGTTTTACCATGGTCAACATGACCCATAACACATACTACCGGAGGTCTTGCTACTAATGTTGTATCATCATCGTCATCTTCTTTTAAGAGTTCTGCGATAACATCTACTTTTACTTCATGCTCTGCAATACAGTTGTATTCCAATGCAATCTCTTCTGCAGTATCATAATCGATTTCATGATTTACCGTAACCATTGTTCCCTGAAGGAATAATTTTTTAACAATAACAGCAGCCTGGATTTTCATCTTATCTGCAAGTTCTTTAATTGTCAAAATATCCGGTAAGATAATTGTCTTGATTTCATCTTCCTTCTTTTCTACTGGCTGAGACATCGGCTTAACTGGTTTAGCAGTCTTGCTAATAGCTTTCCCACCCTTGAAATTACTATTCTTCTGATTTGGACGGTTACCTTTGGTTTCTTTTACAAATTTATCTGTTTTGTTAAATTTATCTGCTCTGATTCTGGACTCTTTTGTAACCGGTTTAGCCAGATCTGATTTTGGAGCACTTGAAGCTGCACCATAAGATCCCTGTCCCTGTGAACGCTGTCCATTATTGTATGGTCTCTGGCCGCCCTGGTTATTATAAGGTCTCTGGCCGCCTTGACCGCCGTTGTTATTATAAGGTCTCTGGCCTCCCTGACCGCCGTTGTTATTATAAGGTCTCTGACCACCCTGACCGCCGTTGTTATTATAAGGTCTTTGGCCGCCTTGACCGCCCTGGCTATTATAAGGTCTCTGGCCGCCCTGACCGCCCTGGCTATTATAAGGTCTCTGGCCTCCCTGACCGCCGTTGTTATTATAAGGTCTTTGGCCGCCTTGACCGCCCTGACTATTATAAGGTCTCTGACCACCCTGACCGCCCTGGTTGTTATAAGGTCTCTGACCACCCTGACCGCCGTTGTTATTATAAGGTCTTTGGCCGCCTTGACTGCCCTGGCTGTTCTGGTTATTGTATGGTCTCTGGCCACCCTGACCGCCCTGGCTGTTCTGGTTATTGTATGGTCTCTGGCCACCCTGACCGCCCTGGCTGTTCTGGTTATTATAAGGTCTCTGGCCACCCTGGCTGTTCTGATTATTATAAGGTCTCTGACCACCCTGGCTGCCCTGATTATTATAGGTTCTCTGACCACCCTGACTGTTTTGATTATTATAAGGTCTCTGGCCGCCCTGGCTGTTTTGATTATTATAAGGTCTCTGGCCACCCTGATTGTTATAAGTTCTTTGTTCCGTTTCCTGTGGTCTGCTGTTTGGGGTAACCGGTGCCGCTGTCTGCGGTTCTTTTGCACTTGTATGCTGTACCGGAGCTGCCGTCGGCTGTACGGAAACAGGTTTTGCCTGTACATCACTTCCGGCTGCCGGCTGAACCTGTGGTTTTACCGGAGCTGCTGACTGCGCCCTAACTTCCGGGTTTTCCTGTGGCTTCACTGTCTGCTGGCTCTGTGGATGCTGTACTGCACCTGTATTTCCCTGAGGTCTTCTTGCCTGTCCCTGTGAACGCTGCTGACCCGGGCGCTGCTGCATTCCGGTACGGCTGTTCTGCGGACGGAATACCTGTGATATATTTTTTTTCTTTACCGGTTCTCCTGTGGATTGTTCTTTACTTTCCGGTTTTGTAGATGTGGATGCTTCCTGTGCCTTTACTTCCCCTGCTCCCGTTGCAGGTTTAGCAGTGCCTTTTCCGATATTTTTACGGATGTCATCCACCATACCTTCCTCTATTGTACTCATATGGCTCTTTACCGTTATTCCTTTCTCTGTAAGATAATTCATGACTTCTTTATTTTGTTTCCCTAATTCTTTTGCTAACTCATGCACTCTCAATTTTGACATATTACTACCTCCGTTAATTACTGTTACTAAGCTGCTTTTCTATGGCAGTAGATAACCCCTGGTCGGTCACTGCTAAAGATGCCCGAAACTCCTTTCCAATGGCGATACCCAGATCAATCTTCGTTCCATAAAAATAAATCGGCACTTCATAGTACGTACACATATTCTGAAATTTTTTTCTGGTATTATCGGAGGCTTCTTCGGAGATAATTACAAGACATGCCTGCCCTGTTTTTACTGCTTTCTCCGTCGAGAATTCGCCGCTTACAACTTTGCCGGCTTTCATTGCCAAACCAATGAGAGACAGAATTTTATTTTGTTTCAATATGCTCTATCTCCTTTTTTAAACCTTCATATACAGATGGGGGGATACTCATTTTTAATGAACGCTCCAGCCCTTTGCTTTTCACTGCCTTTTCAAAACATTCTTTTGAAAAGCACAGATATGCGCCTCTACCATTTTTTTTACCGGTCGTATCAATGACAAGTTCGTCTTCCGGTGTTTTGAGGACTCTCATCATTTCTTTTTTGTTTTTCATTTCCTGGCATCCGATGCATTTTCGCATAGGTGCTTTTTTAACCTGGCTCATACTGTACTCCTTCGATTACTTATCTTCCGGATCCGGACTGCCTTCCAGAGAAGCTTCTTCTTCAAGAATATCCTCATCAAAACCGTCTTCTTCCATCAGTTCATCTTCGTGAAATAATTCATCTTCTGTATATGCTTCCTGGTCTTCCATAATGTTCTGTGCAAATGATTCCTGCTCATCTGCCGTCTCATTATAATTTTCTTCTTCAAAGAATCCTTCTTCTGCTTCCTCTTCGAAAATATCTTCTTCATAAGGATCATCATAGAAGTCACCGGATTCTCTTGCCTGGGTTTCACTCTTGATATCTATCTTAAATCCAGTAAGCCTTGCTGCCAGTCTTGCGTTCTGTCCCTCTTTACCGATTGCCAGTGACAACTGATAATCTGGAACCACAACCTTAGCCGTTTTCTCATCATTATCTGCGATAACTGAGATTACTTTTGCAGGACTTAAGGCGTTTTCAATAAGTATTGCAGGATTCTCATCCCAGTTGATGATATCGATCTTCTCGCCTCTGAGTTCATTAACAATAGTGTTAACCCTTGCACCGTTTAAGCCGACACATGCGCCAACCGGATCTACATCAGAGTTGTTTGACCATACTGCTATCTTCGTTCTGCTTCCTGCTTCTCTTGCGATGCTTTTGATCTCTACTGTTCCATCCTTAACTTCGGTTACTTCAGATTCGAAAAGACGTTTCACCAGTTCCGGATGTGTTCTGGAAACCAGAATTTTTGGTCCCTTGGGTGTATCTTTTACTTCCAGTACATATACTTTAATACGTTCTGTAGGTTTGAAGATTTCACCTTTTACCATTTCATTTTCATTTAAGATTGCGTCTACCTTGCCCATATTGATACTTACATTCTTGCCAAGATATCTTTGAACAATACCGGTAACAACATCTTTTTCTTTGCCGTAGTACTGATTAAAGAGTACTTTACGCTCTTCTTCACGGATTTTCTGTAAAATAACGTTCTTCGCATTCTGTGTGGCAATACGTCCAAACTCTTTGGATTTCACTTCCACATTAACGATATCACCCACATCATACTTGGAATCGATCAGCATCGCATTAACAAGGCTGATCTCCATAACGCTGTCTTCTACTTTTTCCACCACTGTCTTTTCCATAAATACATGATATTCACAAGTATCCGGATTAATTGAGACTTTAACGTTGTCTGCTTTTCCAAAGTGATTCTTGCAAGCCTGAATCAGTGACTGTTCAATTGCCTCCAGCAATGTATCCTTGCTGATGTTCTTCTCCTTTTCCAGAATATTCAGCGCTTCTAACAATTCGTTATTCATGATTATACTTTTCCTCCTTGATTAGAAATCGAACGCCAGCCTGATCAGCGCAATATCCGATTTCTCAAACTTCATTTCTTCTTTGTCTTCTAATTCAATAGTTACGCTCTCTTTATCATAGGCACATAAGATTCCGACGAATTCTTTCTGTTTATTAAAAGCACGATAAGTACGGATTTCTACTTCTTCACCCATACTTCGTACGAAATCTTTCTCCTTCTTAAGCGGCCTTCCTAGTCCGGGAGAACTCACTTCCAGGATATAAGCATCTTCAATAAAATCCTTCTGGTCTAAAATTTCACTTAATGCGCGGCTCACTACTTCACAGTCATCAATTGCGATTCCGCCTTCTTTGTCGATATATGCACGCAGGTACCAGCTTCCACCCTCCTTCACATATTCCACATCAACCAGTTCAAATGCATGCTCCTTTACAATTGATAAGAGGATTTCTTCTGTTTTCTGCTCATAGATTTCTTTTTTCGTCATCTGCATCGCCTTTCTGTTCTACACAATAAAGATGAGTGGACTTTCGCCCACTCATACTCTAGTAATTTATTCATCATCTTGTTCATTATAGCACCGTGAATTGTAAATTGCAACCCCCAATTTGGGAGAAACTACCTGAAGCCCGGTTTCACTGAGGCTGTCCGCCTTTGCGTATTTACGGAGACTGCACGGACGGTTATTGGATTTTCACGGACTATACTCTGATTTTTGTTCCCTTGGTATCACGTTTGCCAAGGCGGAGTTTACTCAACTGTACTTCCTTATCTTTATATAGAATCGTAGTGTCATCCTGTGATGACAGATAGTAAACTTCCTGGATGAAATCATTTTCAGACAAACGGATCCCCCGCACGCCAACAGCGCCTTTTTTCTTCTGCGGAACTTCTTCTAATAAAAATCTCAGGAAAATGCCCTGATCTGTCTGCAGTACGATCTGCCCGCTGTCTCCAAGGCAGGTGACAGATACCACCTGGTCTTCTTCCGCCAGCTTCGTTGCGGCAATGGTTCTCTTTGCCACATCAAATTCTGTTCCTTCCACTTTTTTGATCATTCCTGTTTTCGTGGTAAATATCAGAACCGACATTTTCACCTTAGCCAGGGTTTCCACCAGTACGATCTGTTCTTCACTGCTGCTGTAGTTACAAAGATTGTCAATCGGCTTGCCCTTATCCCTAAACTTTCCGTAAGGCACATCCATTACTTTGATCAGATGCTGCTTCCCGGTATCTGTAAAAATACAGATCTTATCCGTATTCATACAGGAAAGGACATATTTATTTTCACTGTCCGCAGCTTCCTTATTCCGGTCATATGCAGTCACATCAATTGTTTTTGCATATCCGAACCGGTCCATAAGAAAGATCACTTCCATCTCTTCTATTTTCTTTTCTTCATAAACAGCTTCTGCAGCGTTTTCGATGGCTGTTCTTCGCGGTCTGGCATATTCTTTTTTGATGGCATCCAGTTCCTTAATTATCACTTTCGCCATGGATTTATAATTATTTAAAATATCCTCATAAGAAGCGATATTCTTAAGAGTTGCCTCGTGTTCTTTTTGCAGTGCTTCAATTTCAAGCCCTATCAGCTTATATAAACGCATCTCTAAAATGGCAGTTGCCTGGGCTTCCGTAAAATTCAAAGACGCGGCCGCCTTTTTGGAAGCTGCAGATTTGAATTTGATTCCTTCTGTCACACCATTAATCAGGCATTCTTTTACCTGCTTCTGGTTTTTGCTGCCTCTTAAGATTTCAATAATTAAATCAATAACATCACAGGCTTTGATTAATCCTTCCTGGATTTCTTTCTTATTTAATTCTTTTGCAAGAAGTGTTTTATATTTCCTGGTGGCAAGTTCAAACTGGAAATCAATGTGATATTCAATAATTGCTTTGATACCCAGAGTTTCCGGCTTACCTTGCGCCACCGAAAGCATATTTACACCAAAAGTATCTTCCAGACGTGTTTTTTTGTAAAGCATGTTCACAAGGTTTTCATGATCTGCATTTTTACGCAGTTCCAAAACAATACGGATACCGTCTTTGGATGACTGGTTGGATATATCCACGATGTCATTGGTTTTTTTTGTCTCCACCAGGGTTGCCACATCATTTAGGAACTTCCCGATATTGGCACCCATCATGGTATAGGGAATCTCGGTAATTACAAGACGGTCTTTTCCGTTTTTCCCAGGTTCAAACGCTACTTTTCCTCTGAGCTTAATCTTACCTGCACCAGTCTTATATATTTGAAGAAGATCATCTTTATTCACGACGATGCCGCCTGTTGGGAAATCCGGTCCCTGTACATACTGCATTAACTCTTCCGTTGTGATTTTATTATTTTTAATCGTTGCCTTTACCGCATCGATCACCTCTCCCAGATTGTGGGGCGGGATACTGGTTACCATACCTACCGCAATACCTTCCGCACCATTTACCAGAAGATTTGGCAGACGTACCGGCAATACAGCCGGCTCTTTTTCTGTACCATCGAAGTTTGGAATAAAATCCACGACATCTTTATCCAGATCATTTAAGTAAGCTTCCTGGGTAATTTTCTGCAGCCTTGCTTCCGTATAACGCATTGCCGCCGCTCCATCCCCTTCAATTGAACCAAAATTACCATGTCCGTCTACTAAAGGAAGGCCTTTTTTAAATTCCTGTGCCATTACCACCAGGGATTCATAAATAGAACTGTCACCATGCGGATGATATTTACCCATGGTATCCCCCACAATACGGGCACATTTACGATAAGGACGGTCATACTTAATTCCCAGTTCATACATATCATAAAGCGTTCTTCTCTGAACCGGCTTTAAGCCGTCCCTCACATCGGGAATCGCTCTGGCTATAATAACACTCATTGCATAATCGATGTAAGATTTCTGCATTACATCCGAATACTCTGTTCTAATTATCTGTTCCTGTATATTTTCCATTTAAATGCTCCTTCATCGTTATACCAATTAGCAGTTTGACAAACTTATACATCCAGTTCCGCATCTGAGGCATGCTCATAAATGAATGCCCTTCTTGGCGGTACTTCCGTCCCCATTAAAAGCTCCGTTACATTGGATGCCATTCTGGCATCTTCTATTTCCACAAGCTTCAAACGGCGCGTGGCCGGGTTCAGGGTAGTTTCCCAAAGCTGATCCGCATCCATTTCTCCAAGACCTTTGTATCGCTGCAGCGTAAAGGGTCCCTTATGGGCTCTGCGGTATTTTTCCAGTGCTTTATCATCATAGAGATATTCTTCCGTACCTCTGGATGGAACTGCCTTATACAATGGCGGCATTGCTATATACACGTGTCCTTCATAGATCAGATCCGGCATAAACCGGTAAAACAGGGTCAGTAGAAGTGTACTGATATGAGCACCGTCCACATCGGCATCTGCCATGATAATGATTTTATTATAACGCAGTTTCGATATGTCAAAATCGTTGCCATAGCCTTCAGAAAATCCGCAGCCGAAAGCATTGATCATTGTCTTAATCTCAGCATTCGCCAGTACTTTATCAATACTTGCCTTTTCAACATTCAGTATCTTACCACGGATAGGCAGGATTGCCTGGTAGTTACGGTCTCTTGCATTTTTGGCTGATCCGCCTGCGGAATCTCCCTCTACGATGAATATTTCACATTGCTCCGGTTTACGGCTTTCACAATTGGAGAGTTTTCCATTAGAATCAAAGGAATATTTTTGCCTTGTCAGCATATTCGTTTTTGCTTTTTCTTCAGATTTTCGAATTTTAGCAGCTTTTTCGGCACAGGAAAGTACACTTTTTAAAGTTTCCAGGTTACGGTCAAAGTAAAGGACAACCTCTTCTCCCGTCACCTTTCCGGAAGCTTTTGCCGCATCCTGATTATCCAGCTTAGTCTTTGTCTGGCCTTCAAAACGCGGAGCCGGATGCTTGATAGAAATTACGGCAGTCAGTCCGTTTCGGATATCGGCACCGGTAAAGTTGGCATCTTTTTCTTTTAAAATCCCTAATTCCCTTGCGTAATTATTCATGACGGTGGTAAAAGTTGTCTTAAATCCGGTCAAATGGGTTCCGCCCTCTGCATTATAAATATTATTACAAAAGCCCAATACATTTTCATGGAACTCATTGACATACTGAAATGCACATTCTACTGTTATGCCTTCCGCTTCTCCTTTAAAATAAATGGGCTCATGCAGGGATTCTTTATGCTGATTCAAATCCTTTACAAACCCAATAATTCCATCTGGTTCATGAAATTCAATATGTTCTGTCTCCGCTCCCCGCCTGTCTTCAAATACGATTGTAAGAGTCGGATTTAAATAAGCTGTTTCGTGGAGACGGCTTTTCACTTCCTCCGCCGCAAAATTAGTCTTTTCAAATATTTCCGGATCCGGCAGGAAGTTAATCAGTGTACCTGTCTTCCTGGACTTTCCAATTACCGGCAGCAGTCCGTTTTCCAAATCAATGACCGGAATTCCTCTTTCATAGCGGTCATGATGAATCGCACCTTCCCTGCTTACCTTAATATCCAGATACGTAGATAATGCATTTACGACAGAAGAACCTACACCATGCAGTCCGCCGCTTGTCTTGTATACCGAATCATCAAATTTTCCCCCGGCATGCAGTGTCGTAAATACCAGACGTTCTGCTGACATTCCCTTCTCGTGCATCCCCACCGGAATACCACGTCCATTGTCATTTACCGTACAGGAACCGTCTTTCTCCAGTGTTACCTCGATCCGGTCACAAAATCCAGCCAGATGCTCGTCCACTGCATTATCGACAATTTCATATATAAGATGATTGAGGCCTTTTCTGGAAACACTACCAATATACATACCTGGTCTCTTTCGAACTGCTTCCAGGCCTTCCAGTACAGAGATGCTGCTCGCATCATATGTCATCGTTTGCTTTGCCATTTTCATTATCCTTTCATAACTTATCATTTACCTAACCGCTATTATAACAACATCCGGATTAAAAATGCAAGTAAAAATCAAATTGCCTCTTCATCCGGTAACTTTTACAGGCATTAAAAAGGAACCCGCATATTGAAAAAGGGTTCCTTTTCTGATTCGTCTGATATTTAATTTACGGGCTGCATCTTTTGCAGGGATCATATCCTTTGGAAACTAAATCATCCCTGCTTCCATTATAATACTGCTTATTGGATTCGTTCATTTGTTTTACGGATGAACATCCGGGCTTATGAAATTTACCGGTATTCGTATTAATGATAAAATCCGTTCCTTTTGCCGGAGCCTCTGTTGCTGATTCCGTAGTTTGTTGTTCGCTCCGGCTATTTTTTATATCGCCTGATTTACCGGTTTTATCTTCTTTATTGGAAGTATATTTCCAGGTAATATCAGTCCCATCGCTGGATGCCACGATGGATCCCAGTTCATCTGTCCTATAATATTTAATCTTATTCTCAGATAACTTTTTAAGACTCTCTTCATCCGGAAGTCCGTAATCATTATCTTTCCCTACGCTGATAACCGCGTATGCAGGCTGTACAGCTTTTAGAAATGCATCCGTTGTGGACGTGCGGCTGCCATGATGGCTAAGTTTTAATACATCTGCCTTCAGATCGATCTTGGAATCCAGCATATCTTTCTCTGAATCTTTTTCAGCATCTCCGCACAGTACAAAGCTGTTCTTTCCATTTACCAATTTAATGCTTACCGACCAGTTATTATAATTATCGCCATAGTCCTTGCCCTTTTTGGGTGACAAAATGGTAAATTCAGAATCACCCAGCTTGTATTTCTTACCCGGTACAGGATCGGTAATACTAAGCTTCTTTTTTTCAATTGCAGCTACAACATCTTCAAATGTCTTCGTTGTGTGGGCTTTTGCCGGCATGATTAATGTCTGGATGTCATATGTATCAATTACAGTGTATAATGAACCGATATGATCTTCATGGGGATGTGTTCCGATTACATAATCCAGCTTTTTCACACCCTGTTTTTTCAAATAATCTAAAATTGTGTCTGCATCATCATTATTTCCTGCATCAACCAGCATATACTTTCCTGCTGACTCCACCAGAATACAGTCCGCCTGACCCACATCAATAAAATGTACATTCATCCCCTTATTTTGGGTGTCTTTACTTTTGGATATCTGTTGATCTGCAGCTGAAGCAGTTCCTGCCGCTGCTTCAGCTTTATTCATTCCGATTGTTCCAATTCCGCACAAAACAAAAACCATGGCAAATAACAGCCCTAATATTCTCTTTGTTTTAAATCCTCTCATCTCTTGTTCCTCCCTGGCATATATGGCAGCAGCCTAATGATACCTCTATATTAGTGCCAAATCATGGATTTGTCCAGTGCTTTGAAGGAAAATCAGTTCTTACCTGGTAACTTTTTTACTTATTACCTTGCCAGCTTTCCCGGTTATATTTGTTTTTCCAGATTTACGGTAAGCTCTTATTTTGTAGTAATAAGTTTTACCTTTTTTTAGTCCGCTATCGGTAAATGTAAAGGACTTTCGCTTAGTATTAGTAACTTTGATGGTTTTAATTTTTTTGAATGTCCCATTTTTACCGGCAGCACGATATATTTTATAGCCATCGGCACCATCTGTCTTCTTCCATTTGATGGATAAGGATTTCGTTTTTTTGTTGGAAACAGAAGCAATTTTAACTTCTCCCGGAACAACTTTGCAGCTTTTAATCGCAGAATAGCTTCCATATTTCTTCTTATTATTTATATATCCAAATGCTCGTATCTTATAGTAGTAGGTTTTTCCGGATTTACGCTTTTTGTCCGTATAGGAAGTCTGAGATCCTTTTTTTATGGAGGCAGCTACTTTATATTTTCCATTTTTCTTATCACTCCGGTAAATGATATAGCCCGAAGCATTTTTTGCCTTTTTCCAGGTGAGCTTCAGACTGTTATAGGAAGAAGCTGTTACTTTAAGAGCGGTGTTTCCAACGGTTACTTCAGGAGCAACGGGTTCTGACGGCTCATCCGGTTTGGGGGGCTGCGGTTTTGGCGGTTCTGGCCTGGACGGTTCCGGCTGCTTTTTCGTAGTATAGAATATATCTACATCTGACCGGGCAGTTCCCGTGTTATCATTAGTCACTTTGGCATACCATCCATATCCCGTTTCCGGCGAAAGCCCGCTATAGTTAAACTCTGCCTTGCCGTTAGAAACAGGTGCTCTTCCGATCAGCTCATCCGTGTATACTGCCGCAGCAAAACGGCTGGTTTCCAAAGATTTGGCTGAGGTATCAAAATCAACATCCAGTTCATAGATATCCTGATTAATTGCAATGGTTCCAGCGCCATAAGACTCCAGCTTTGGTGAATCAAAGTAGTTAAAATCTTCTTTCGCAGGCGAATAGGAATTCATATAAATCTTATCATTCTGAAGATCGAAATACAGGAATTTGATATACTCTGAACCACCTTCCGGATCTGACTGATAATCAGTACAGATCTGATATACCAGACGCTGTGTGCCATCCGCATTCTGGAATTCGTCTACCTGTATAGATGCACCATGGTAATGACCATTTAAAACTGCGATTACATTTTCATTTTTAGCTACTACATTTTCCTGAATCACCTTTCCGGCATAATCTAAGATGCTGTCATCTGTAATTTTAACATTTGCATATCTGTGGAAACACAAAATTGCTTTTCTATCTTTGTATTGCTCCAATACCTGATTCATCCAGTCAATCTCTTCCTGATAAATATCCCAGCTCATATATAGAATAATGAGATCCTGTCCATTTTCCGTCAGCAGATCATAATGTCCCAGATTATTCTTGTAGCTCTCTCCATAGTAATCCTTATCTGAGAACCGGTCTTCACCAAAATTATTCCAGTAATTATTGTAATACTCATTTCCTGCTGCTACATCATGGTTTCCGGCCAATACCCCATACGGCATATTGTTATCGTCAAATATTTTCATTGCCTGATCCGCACGCTGCCATTGATCCTGCATATCCCATTCGTCTACAATATCTCCTGTATGGATGGTGTAGCGAATCTTCCAATCCAGTGCATTGTTTACAATCCATTGATTCTGAGCTGAAAAATGGTCATGCCAGGTTTCTGCATAATATTGGGTATCTGTAATCCATGCCATGGAAAAGTCGTATTGCTCCGGTCTTAGCGTACCCTCCCAGCCAGAAAGTGCCGCACTTTTTGCTTTTCCCGGAGATACTTGTGGAGTACCTGCGCTTCTGCATTGAACCAAAAGATATGCCGTGTCCTGCACCACATGATTTTCTACCTGGAATACTGCCTTAATGCTTCCGGTATCATCTGCTTTTTTCAGCAGTTCCCATCGGTTTTCCTTTGTATTGTATACGTACATAGCGGTCGCATGTGTTTCGTCTGCATAACTTGCATTACCATCCCAGTTTGCGGCAATGCGGTCCGTACTTTTAACGGTCCCCGTCTTAACGGTAAAGATCTGATAAGGAAGATTGCCGGTAGGTGAGGTAACCTTCATTTCTTCATTTCCAGCAGCCAGTGTGATCTGGCTGCTCCCATCACTTTGTACCATGGTTACCGATCCATTTTCCAGGGTCAGGGCTCTTCCTTTATAAAATTCTGCTGTTCCGCTCTTCCCGTTTAATTGTGCAGCCTCCACTGTCAGTTTCGCCTGATCTGCTTTTGTTTCGCTGGTTTTTGCGGTAATTCCGGAAGGATTAACGGTATTTGTTGTGAATGTCACTTCATTTTCAGTTTTATTTCCGCAGATATCATATGCTGTTACCGTAAATGTGTGCTCTCCTGCCTCCATATCTTTTGAAGCAATTTTATATGGAAGTGAAATGGTATTTCCGTCCAGACGTGCCCAGGTCATCTGTTCCTGAATTCCATTTGCATCTGTGATTTCAGGATCAAACAGAATATCTCCTGTTAATACGTCATGATTCTGTATCCCCGGACGGATAACCGGTGCCGTATTATCTACGGTAACATTTGCTGTAGCTTTTTTCTCTTCTGAAACAGCTTTTACTTCATACACACCATCTATCAATTTTGAAGTATCCCAGTTTGTACCAACTGCGGTGAGTTTATCAGCAGGTATTGTAAAATGCAGTTCCAATGATGGCGCCATGGTACCATTTTTTGTGTCTCCGATCTTATATGTCCTGTCTATTTCCGGATTCTCCAGATCCAATTGGAATGAATCCCCTGAATAGGTATAATCCTGCATAGCGCGGTCGGGCCCGATTACTTCTCCATTTCCCAGCACTAATTTTACATTGTTCACCGTAAAATCTTCATGGTTTTCGGATGGCTGATAGATATCTTCAAACGGTGTTCCGGAATCACCTGCCCAAATAGTAAATGTAACAACGTAGTTTCCATTTTCATCTACTGCAAAGTATTTGTTATCTACCAAAAATGCGCGGTCTGCCAGATTTGTCCATTTTCCAAGATAGGATATGATCTCCCGGTTATTCTCCCCATATGGAGCTGTTACAACATTTTTGAAATAATTATCCTGACCTCCTGTTTCCAGCGAAAGAAAAGCACCATTTTCTAGTACTCCTGCTGTATCTTCTTTTTTATTATTAATTAATATCTTTGTATCTTTATTATTCTTGCCATTATTTGCAGTGATTGTCTTTACTCCATTTACAACGCTTGCGTCATTAACGTTCAGACGAATGCCCTCAAAATCATTTGCTCCATTGATTCCTACGGTGTAGGTTTTTGTCTTAGTACTGCGGTAAAGGTTGTATCCCTCAACATAAAATTCCAGGCTTTTATGTCCCAGGATTTCATTTGCCGGAATTCTGGCAAAAAAACGTCCATTTACCCGCTGCTTTGCTTCATAAACAGTGCGAAATGTCTCTTCATTATCAAAGCGGTACTTGATTGCCATGGAAGTCAATCCAATAGCATCGGTACAATCAAAAGCTGCAAATAATTCCTCTCCTTCACTAATGGATGCCGGCACCGGATTATCCGTACGTTCTTTCACAACCGGAGAAGCCCCTGTATCCGGATATTCCGGGTAACCCGGGAAATTTACCCGCTTATCTTCGGAAGGTACCTGCCATGTATGCGTATTTCCTGGTGATGGCTGCAGCTTATTTGATACCTTTATGCTTTCTTTATAATCGCCGCTTTTTGGATAAGTGTACTGAATGGCAGTATTCTCTCCAGGTTTACAATCAGCACCATTTTCATTGAAAGTAACACTTGCAATCACCTTATCAAAGGCACGTCCAATACTTAACTTTCGCCAGTCGCTGCCATGGAATCCAGCATAATCAATCCGAACAATATCCTTATTTTCAACCAGATCTGTTCCAAAATTTGTGTTAAACTGTTCTACGGTAGTTCCATTATTGCTCAACCACAAAACAACGCTTTTTCCGGGCTCCATATAGATATCCGGGGCATTTATTGTCCAGTTCTTAGATACTTTGCCTGCTTCTGCATCCGTCGGATACTGATAATAAAGGGTATAATAACCCAGATTTATCGTCTGGTTGGAATTGTTATATATTTCTGCATAGGTGTATTGTCCATTTTCATGAACTGGCAGCACTTCCGTAAAAATAAGGGGCGGCTCCTTTGTGTAGTCAAGATCGCCATGATTTACAGCCATCGTAATATTCTCTGTTAATTTTCCATCAGACGATTCCACGTGCCAGGTCACCTCATCCGACCAGAGAAGATCTTTCGACAGATCAACCGAGAACGTTGCTTCTGCACTTTTGTTTTTGGATTTCATCTGCACTTTTTCAGCCGGTAATCCTGCCTGCTGATAAGAAAGATATATATTTACCGCACCCAAAGCTCCGCTCACATCAACTGAAAACGATATCCTGTCTTCAAATTCTTCTGCCGCAGCATTGGTTAACAAGGTCTCTGCCGACAAATCCATCGGCTGGTCCGGCATCTGCCATGATGCTGTCATTCCAGGTGTTGGTTCTGCCTGAGTCGACACCTTATACCCCATATTTCCATCTTTTCGATAGGTAAACTGATCAGATACTTTTTTTGCAGGCGCCGGATTATCGCTTCCGCTGACACTGCATTCTGCAATAATATCATCCGTTGATTTTCCAATACGTACCGTCCGGTCCTGACTGGCATGAAAACCGCCATGCTTAATATGAATAACCTGGACATTCTGAGATATCCCATAATATTCCCTCATTGCAGTTTCTTTAGACTCACTATATACCGTTCCGCCCGGCCAGAAAATACAGCTTTCTCCCGGCTGTAAGATCACATCTTTATCTGATATATGGCCGCTTGGTACCTTGGAAGCCGTTGTGCTGTTATATCCATCCGTAAACCACTCCAGCCAGCTTCCGGTAGGATAAACGTAATAGAAAATATAATCTTTCAGATTGACTGCTTCATTTGCATTGTTATACACTTCAAACCAGGTATAGCCGGCACCCTTAGGGGACGCCTGCACAGCCTCTGTAATTAAAAGAGGCGACGCTTCATCGCTGTCAACCGAGCTAATGAGTACCGTATCTTCATCGCTGCTTTTTACCGACTGTTCGCCAAAAAATGCCTGGGTAAACCATTCAAGGCTGTCTGTATATAGCTCATCCCGCTCCAGAACTGCCTGATAGCTATCCGGATTATCCTGGCCAACAACTTGTGTCATTTCAACAGAAGTATATTCCTGATCCGGCAACTGGCGGTAAAACAGCCAGAGACTATCCGGTTTAGTCTCACCATCCACTGCTGCAGTTACTATTATATTTTCTCCCTTAATGTCATTTCCAGAAATTTCATTACGAATTGTATCCAAAAGTGAAGTTTTCAGATCAGAGTTATTCTCTGGCTTTAAATTATTATCGCTGCCTGCACTCGTGTCTGACTCATCAGTTTTAGGTTCTGACGATTCTTTATCATCCGATTGCCTTTGCTCTGTCTCCGGAAAATTTGTTTCTGCCTGGTATGTTTCCAGCGTATTTCTGCCATCCTCAGAAAAGTTCTGATGTTCTTCTACGCTTCCTGTCTGTTCAGATTCAGATTCAGATTCCGTATCTGTTATTTTACTTTGTGCTGCTTCGCTTTCATCGTTCTGACTCTGATAGACCTTGTCTTCTGCTATCGACGGAATCGTTTCCCCGGAAACAGCCATTGCATTTAGCGATGGAGTCATTACCATTGATATCGACATGGCAATTGTCACAATTAGTGCCGTAATGCGTTTCATTCTGTTTTTCATTTCTTACCTTCCCTTCAATTAATTAATAATTTACAGAAATCATCCTACTAAAATAGAAGTTTTTCCTCCACCTTTCTTTAGTAAAATAACTGTAAAGAACAAGTAATTAAATTCGGGAAATATAAAATATATTTTACAAATATCGGTCAATTTAACATTTCACCATACCTTTACTGATTAATAATTTCCGGGAAATCCACCCTGTAATTTAAAATTGTCGTAATTTGCAAAAAAATTAAAAAAAATCAAAAAAAGTACTTGCAAAATTTTCTAAAATGGTATATGATATGCAAGTACCAAGCGATGAGGTCCGTTGGTCAAGCGGTTAAGACGCCGCCCTCTCACGGCGGAAACAGGGGTTCGATTCCCCTACGGACTGCTCTCTTAATCGTGGAAAAGCCTTGTATTTACTGGGTTTTTCCGCTTTTTTTATGTCTTCATTTTTTGATTGCCCTTGATTGCCTAAATAATCATGTAAATATTTATGCTTTTAGTTTAAGTGCATTTTCCATCTGTTCTTCCGTTTGATTCCTCGTATATCTGTTGAAGCAATAATTTCTGAGTGTTGTTCTCTCATCTTCATGCCCCACCTGTTTTCTGATCTCGTTTATATTTATATTCCCATCAATCAACGCAGATATATAAGTCTTTCTTATTTTGTGCATACTCCTATTTGTTAAATTTAGTTTCTTACAGCACCTTAATAATGCAGTTGAAAACGAATGTGATTGGATTCTTTCTCCATTATCTCTTATGAATAAATACCCCTTTTCCCAAATTCCATTAGATATATTGGTTTTAATGATCTGCTTCACAAGTTTCCTTGCATCCTGCGGAACATATACGGTTCTATCTCCTGCACATGATTTCGTATAGTCAACTACCTTACGCTCTTTCACGTGGTACGATATGTTATCGTCTGTATCATACTCTAAAACTTCCATAGCATGAACGTGGACATAGGATAAGTCTTCGTTAAAATCAGTGATGCTTAATGCACTAAGCTCTCCAACCCTTAACCCTATCTTAAAAGCCAAAATAATCCCCAGGTGAACTGTAAATCCATTTTCATTAAAACGCTCTTTCTCAAAAGCAATAATCTGAGGCTCTTCTTTTATACTAAAGACTTGTGTTTCATCAGCCTTCTTTTCAGTCTTCCGAAGCATCTTTCTATTAATTACAACTTCCAAGAAGGGATTCTCACTTATAACACCCGTTCTGACAGCGTAATCCAGCCCCTGACGCAATATTATTGCCATGTTGTAGAATTGTTTGCTTGTTAATGAAAACTTCTTTATGGTCTTATGACACCAGTTATCCAAGAATAATACATCAAGGTCCTTAATTGGCATTACAGATATGTTCTCAGGCTCAAAAAACCTAAACCAATCATTACTTATACGTTTCATATAAGACGAAGAATTTGTGTGAAAGCACTTATATTCCATCCATTGTTGAAAAACTGTTTTTAAAGTAGCTGTGTTCCTTTTCTTCTCATCACTCTCCTGCTTTTGATAAAACTCGACAATCGCATCTTCAATGGCTTGATCAGGATTTTTTCCTTTACTCAACTTACGCTTTATTTGCCGTCTTCCGTTCTTCTTCGTTTCGTCAGGCAAATACGTGTAGCAATAACCATTTTCACTTTCCCATATCTCAAATGGATGCTTTCTTAAAATTTGTTCTCTCTTTGCCATATCTATTTTTTTCTGCACATCTTCAAAATTAATGATACCATTACTGATTGCATACTGCAATAACTCGTTGTTGCTTTTTACCATATATGTACATTCCTCCTCAAAAATAGCTGCCCATATTACAGAGCAGCCAATATCATTTATCTTATTTACTCCCTACGCAACCAAATTTAACCCTTTGGAATATTTCTCTTTCGCCAACTTTAACGCCATCTCACCAGCAGATTTATGGCTCCTCGTAAATTCATAGGCATTTATAAACTTCTCCATTACAAACTCTCTCACTTCCAGCAAATCCACGGTTGTCTGATCCTTGTACACCCTCAGTTCTTCCTTTTTTACTCTCTTTATACCCTGGTCGTATACACCTATCAGTTTAGCCATAATCATATTTACTTGCATATTTGCTATTTTGGGATCACCTTTAGCATTTGACAACCTGTCAATTTGTTCTCTCTGAGTTCCTTTGTCTTTTACTATAAATTTATGTACCTCTAGGGATACTAATATATCATCAACAAATTTCATGAATTTGTACCACTCATTTAGAGCTTCTACGCTTTTCCTACCTGTTGGTTTAAACTGTGTCAGTATTAGTGGCGTTATTTCTAATTTCAGACACTCTACATTTTCCAACTGTCCTTTCTTGACCGGAACGTCTACCGATGTTTGGTAGAGGTCTTTTTTGCCCAGTTCTTCAAGAAATTTTAACAATTTCTTTTTTTCATGCGTCCATCCACCATTAATTCGGACTCTCCCCAGTGCTGAGAACATATCCTTCAACACCATCCATTCATTCTCAATAACCCTTACATCCATGCCCATGAATTCTTTTACCTCTACATTTACTTTACCCATAATAATCTCCTATTCTTTTTTAATTTAATCTATTAAGACCCCTACCAAACTTTGGTGACTTGGATCTTAAACTCAATTTTCCTATTGTTAGTTCATCCCATAGATTTTACTAACTGTGCCCGGAACAACTTTGCACAATAAAATAAGGCTTCCCCACTACCCTTGAGTAGCAAGAAAACCGGAGTTTCATTTGATCAATATATGCGGCACTCTTCCACTGGTACGTCGTGTTCCGCGACCCACTTGCCTATGTAATCCTCGGGATCGCACAGGATCTCTTTCAACACCCGCAATTCATGTGGCTTTAGCGTCTCGTATTGACCTTTTGAATCATCATAGTTGAAGATCTCTTCATCTACTTCTTCCATCTGTAATTTTACGTCAATATTTGACAAGGTTAGCCACTCATGGATAAATACATCATTCAGGCAATCAGGAATAATCACATTACCAGCACTATCCGTAATCAGATTATTATTTTTGTCCTTTACCGCATATTGGTGCAGTAAACGTCTATATTCAGTGTTATAACGGATAGCAGCTTCTTCAAACTTCTGTCCAGCTTTATACATCGTCCAGTTTAATTTCTGTGGGTATTTCTTGTTTCCTAATAAAAATGGTAATAAATCCTCATAAATTTTTGTGATTGCCCAGTTTTTAATTGTGATTGTTTTCATATTCAAATCCTCCATGATTTTTAATTTTATATGTTCCTCTCGTAAAATCTGTACGAGTGGTTTGATTTTTGGCATAATAAAAGAGCCTACCTACTCGATAGACTCTCATACGGTTAACAAAACACCAAATAATTTATGATATCTGATGTCCTGACATCTTTTATTTAAACTGGAATTTATTCGATAGGTAAGTTGCGTTGTTTCAAGAATGATAGTTTATCCCAATATCCTCTTTGAAACAGAATTTTTCCATTAACAACATGAAAAAATCCACAGCCTCTTAAGCCTAATGGGTCTTTCCATTCTAAAATTGCCCATTGCCCATCTTCAAATATATTTTCTACAATGCAAGTCATATCTTCAATAGCAAATTCATCAGTGAACATTGCACGAATTGCTTCTATTCCAACTACAGGCTCATTGGCTACTTGATGATTTGTTGCATCTTCGTGATAAAGACTTGTAATTGCCTCTACATCGTGATTATTAAAGGCATCTACCCACTTACACACTACCTCTTTTGGTCTTAACATGATATCTTTTACCTCCACAAATTTCTAATTTACCTTACTATACTATTAAATTGACTTTGTCTACATAAATGATTCAATTGTTTTGCAGTCCCATTGGAAAAGTCTTGTAAAATCAGATGTTTTATATCAATAGATACTTAAAATACTGCAATTTACCATAAAGTCAGTCCATATTGATTTTTATGACATTTTTAATTGTTCTTAATCATATTCTGCAAAATAATCCTGATAAGCGCTTTCATAATTGCAATTTACTGAATCCATTATTTTCCGTGTTGCATTACTTATTTTCCATTTTCCCTTTACTTTTTTCAGGTTTAACGTAATTGTTTTAGTATTCGAATCTATTCCAAGATCATCAATATTGACCAGAACTCTTTCATATTGATATCTTCTAAGTCCTTCTGGCGTACATTGAGGATATAGTAAATTATAAGATATTACATCACCGCAAGCATAATATATATGTTTATATGCATTAGCATAAGTGCACCTTACTTTTACTGTGGCATTCTTTCCCTTAACTTTAGTGGAACGAATAGAATATTTAAGTTTTTTATTCTGTTTTCTACAAAATTTAGCCATTTCTTTATTTTCAATAAAAACTTTCATATCGCTTGGATTAACAAAACAACTCTTCATACGTGGTGCATTATAAACCTTTGCCGCATTATAAAACTTCTTTACCGTTGTCTGAACATTTTTAATCTCTTTTTTTGATGCAGCACTTGCACTTATAGGTGCTAAGCACAATGATATTACCAAAACCGTAGCCAATAATACTTTTACCTTTTTCATACGATCTTCTTCTCCCTTTATTTACTTACTTTAACCGTCTTACTCTGTCCCTTACCTTTAAATAGAGTTGTATATTTCTTTACTTTACTCTTAGGAACCTTTATCGTAGCCCGACTGTTTATCTTCTTCAGTGCAGAACTTCCAACCTTTCTCAGCGCAGTTCCTTTAACCGTAATCTTTTTCAGATTCTTACAGTTATAGAATGCCTTGCTTCCAAGTGTCTTAACACGTGACGGAAGAGTAATGCTCTTTAAACTGCTACATCCTGAGAAAGCTCCGTTACCAACAGAAGTTGTATTATTACTCAACGTCACTGTCGTCAGCTTCTTACAGCCGTAGAACAGTTCATCTTTAACTGTCGTAACTTTAGTCGGTAACTTCACCTTTTTCAGATTCGAGCAGCCACGGAATGCAGCTTTACCGATTTCGTTGACTCTATTGCCGAATTTTACACTTGTAAGCGCTGAGCAGTTGTAGAATGCTCTGTCTCCGATTGATGTAACGTATTTGCCTATATTGACAGTCTTAAGTTTCTTGTTGGATTTGAAAGCGTTCTTTGCGATGCTTGTGACCGTAAAGTTGTAGGTGTTGAGTTTTACGGTATCAGGAATCGTGAGCTTCGTTTTCTTGTTGTTGATTGGGGCGATTACTTGGACTGTACCGCCGTTTGATCCTGATGTCAGGACTTTGTATCTGAAACTGCCTGAAATATATTCCTGAGTTACAAATGGCACAGCATAACTACCGTTATCTTTGAAGCCTATTCCGTTGCTCTTCGCGTATGCTTGGACTCTGGAACCTTTTGATGCTGATAGTGTTACGGGGCACCCGTTGAAGACTCCTGAGCCGAGATTTGTGTTGCCATTACGAATCATTACGCTACGAAGCATCGTACATTGATTAAATGCGTAATCCCCTATGGATTGGATTGATGCTGGCAGTGTCATTGTCTGAAGACGTATACAACCATTAAAAGCGTTATCGTCGATGTTTCTAACACCTTCCTGCATTGTTACGTTGAAAAGTCTACGACATCCTGCAAATGCGTTGGCTCCGATAGTTTGCATTGAGCCGGGGATGTTGATGTCGGTTAATAAAATACAACCATTGAATGCATATCCGCCAATGGATTGAACACTATTTGGTAATATTATATTTTTTAATGCCTTACAATTATTAAATGCATTAGCTCCTATTGACTTTAAATTATTCCCTAAGCTGACAGAATTAACTTTTTCACAGTCACTAAATATTCCGTAAGGCAGATCCTTAATATTTGATTTTATTCCTGTCATCCGACAACCAGCAAAAGCATTCTCGCCTATTTTAGTTATACTTTGCGGTAGTTCAAGTGTTGGTCTGTAGAAATCTGACATAGTACCTAAAAAAGCATATTTACCAATTTCAGTTAAACCTTCAGGAAATCTAATGCCAGATAAGTCTGAACTTGCAAAAGCATAATCCCCTATACGTTTTAATGTAGTAGGTAGTTCTGCTTCATACACACGTGAACAATAAAAAGTATAATTTCCTATACTAGTTATACCTTCTTCAATTATTATAGATCCAGTGAATTTTGTAAGCCCCATGAAGGGGTTTTTCAATAGTCCACTGGATTCATAACCATCTAAATCATAATCATACATAGCTCCCGTTCCTGAAATAGTAGCTTTAAAATGATTTTCTGAATAATCAAATGTTACATATACATTGTCTCCCATCTTAACTTTGTTACCAGATGCTTCTATTGTAGTATTTAATGAAAAAAATACAATTAGAATAACTACAAAACTGCCAAGAATCTTCTTCATATCCCATATCCTCCCTTGATATATTTGATTTTATTATAGACGATATGGGATATATTTACAATTGTATTTGACTAAAATACATCAATAATTTTTTCAATTTTTTCCAATCGTTTAATTATTTCATCGTTTATACTTTTTAAATTATCATTTTCATTTCTTAACGACATAATCTGACTTTTAAGTTCAAATGTTTCAGCAATATTTTTTTGTATCATATGTATTTCTAAACCATGTAATTCACTATAGATTAAACCATAGCTCCAATTGCGACCATCTTCAGTTGGTTTCTCAAGATTATCCTTACAAACAGCTGCAAATAATTCTGGAGATAAACCGTTGGCATAAGTGGCGTCTTCAACATCTTGGGCTATTAACCCACAATGTCTCCTATCATGATGATCTTTATTTGTGAAGTTCTTCCAATTAAACATTTTTGGTTTTAAATCCATAAATAATTTTTCATATCTTTCGTCCAATGGCTCTATATTAGTTTTTTCATTTCTATCTGATGTACTGATTGTTCCTTGTACAGCCCATAGTCTTGTCCATTTGTAAGTAGAAGATCCTAAAGTAACCACATTATTTCCACGAACCTCTGCTGCTCTAAATATAGTTCCGCCATTTGAAGTTGTCACAACTGCTTTTCCGTCTTGATGTAATTGCCCGTGTTGGTGCGAGGATTCAGCTGCGCCTATTTGAGCTGCGCTATGGGAATGAGTTGCTGTAGCAGCCCCTACCTGTGCTGCTGTATGCGTGTGATTTGATGCAGAATAGCTTCCTTTTGCCTGATATTTATTGGATAAAGAAACCCCATACTCCATAATTGAGTTCATTATATTGAGTGGTGTATAACTACGAATCTGATCACTAGCCTTTAGAGTCAGATATGATGTATCACCACCAATCATTAAATCAGAATGTGCACCCTCGCTAGTCCTGTTAGGTATTTCTATTACACTGGTTAGTTTTTTTACACCTAAATCATTATAATATATAGACATTTTGTTTAGGATATTAATTATTTGAGCTTCAATTGTTCCATTAAAGCTTCCACTTGTAGCAGTAATTTTACCCCGTACATCCGCGTCCATAGCAGTCATCTTGCCATTCCATGCGATTGAAAATTTATCTTCCCAGGCACTGGCTGTTGTAGCTTTAGTCCTTAACATAAATGCCGCATAAGCATCAGTAGTTGTTCCTGTGTCAAAATATAGCCAATAATTTTTATTATTTGCGGTAAACTGTCGGTTCATAGATTCTGGGGTGATATTCCAACCACCAATGATTCCTGATTTGGCAGTAACAACACCCGCTTCTGTCAACTTAAAATTAATAGAATCGATGCTTAGTTTTTTTGCGTTCAAAACTCCACTTGCAAGATTCCAACTTATGTTGCCTAATGCGTCAGATATAGTGCCAGTAGTGATATTCTCACCATTAATAATAGTAGTTCCAGCTTGTTTAAATGCTCCAGGCTCTTTCCCCAAATCATCTACTTCCTCAATCTGGAAAGCATCAAACCAAACTGGGATATTTGAACTTCCGGTTGCTATCCTAAGAGAGATATACGGGTACGTAGAGGTTGCAGTATACTTGATAACAAGTCTTTTCCAACCATCAGTATTGGTTACAATATCGCTAAAGCTTGCTGTTGAAGTTGTAGCATTACTTGAAATTTCAGTGTGTCCGACTATGTTGAAGGTTACATTCGCTCTGGAGGTTGTCGTATGCCTTACATAACAGGATATGATGTATTTTTTACCTGCGGTTACAGGCACACATCCGAAATCATTAGTGGAATTTCCCAGACAGATATAGTTATTTGAGGTTGTGCCCAAAACCTTAATGGATTTTGTACCACAATAATACTGTGTTGAGTCCAAGGTGATTGTTGTTCCACTGGTGCTTAAATAGTTAGGAACCGTAGAATATTGCTCCATCGTATCCAGTCCGTATCTTACGAGGTTAGGATTCATACCGACAATCAAACGGTCAGCATCAATAGAATTAGCTTTGATATACTCACCGTTAATATAGAGTTTGCCACCTTCCATATAAATGCCTTGTAACGATCCATTATTTGTTAGCTTATCAAAAACATTTTTTTGCGTCATCCATGAGGTATCCAATTTACTACCCAACCCATTGTCCGTATAGGTTTTTGCAGCGTTTAAAGCATCTGTTTTAGCGTTGTTTGCTTTTGTAGAGGCATCGGAAGCTGCAGCTGAAATAGCTTCTGACTTAGCTGAGGAAGCATAGCCTTGAGCCTCAGATTGAGTGGCGGCAGCACTTCCAGTAATTCTAAGACTTTTAACATCTAAAGAAACATTTCCAGCATTATCAATTGCCAAGGTATTTTTTGAGCCATCGCTTACAGTCAGTCCTTTAACATTCATTTTATCCGCAGTTACAGATCCGTCAACGATCAGTTCTCCCGTAGACATTTTCGTCACCTGAACATTTCTGACAAATAATTCTCCTGTAAATGGAGCCCATCCTTCTATCTGAACAAACACAGCAAATTTCCTGATATTACTGTTTAATGTAACTGCACTGGAAATGGATTGCGTCTGATTAGTAACACGTTGTGCATAATATATAGAAATTGCGTTAGTATTACTATAGCAGTAGACACCAACAGTAACGCCTTTAAAGTCACTATCTGTTCCCCCATTTGTAGAAGAACCTTTTACTGTCGTTTTGATATCAGCTTTAATCCTAAAACTTTCTCCACCGTTACAAGGATACCATTCGCTAATAAAACAATCTCTGGTAATATTATTTCTTTTAAACCAAGGATTAGCACTTGCAGATGTCTCATCCACAGAAGTGAAGCCCCATTTAGACAAAGTATCAACATTTAATTGGGCATAATTTGTGAAATCGCCGATAGCTATTTTATCAGCGGTAATGGCTTTAGCAGCAATCTTAGGGGCTGTTATAGCTCCATCCACCAGCATATTGCCACTAACTTTAACATCGCCATTAAGATTTATATATTTAGCAACGACATTTAAAGCCTCCGGTGTCAACTCCATGCTGGCAGGATCTTTTCCCGATGCAACTAACCACTTAATTTTCCCGGCATTCTGAACAACTTCACTATAAGCAGAATTATTCTCAACTTTACTGTTAATAGCATCAGCCGTAACCTTGATTAAAGCACTCGCATTCAGCGACACCTGAGCATAGCAGTTCATGATCTTGCATTGAGATAATGTMGATAATTTACTACTGAATAACCAACCGTCATTGCTAGTTCCTTCATTATAAACAACCTCAAGAACATTCCAACCAGCTTGAAATGGTAAAGAAATATTTGTAGCCACGCTAGTTGTTGTAGATACTTTTTTAACACCATTGAGATAAACTACGCCCTCATCATCTGTYTTAATTGTTCCAGACCATGTATAGGCAGCATCAAAATAGAGATAAGTAAACGCATGTCCAATGTAGTAATCACCAGTATTAAGACTAGCACTCATCGCAGTATCCGCAACTTCAATAATCTTAGTCGGCACTTTCCCCCGAATATTCTCTATATCCGCAACTCTAGGATTTGGCATAGAAGAACTGGTCAGCTGATAAACCTCTAATATCCACTTATTTAAACCTTGGGTTATTTTATCTCCCTCGGTTTTACTTGTGTATGCTTTAGATACTCCAAGTTCAATGTCTGACTTTGTTTGGTTAATTAATGAGTTCATGTCAGTGGTCGTGGTATAATTAGTAAACTTTTCGTCGGTATCTTCTGGAGCTTCTGTATAATCGGTAGCCTTATTTCCCTCTTCTAATTTAAAACAGCATACATTGTAAGTCTGATTATTGGTAAGGTACCATATATATCCAGACCAAGTATATGTTTCTGCTGTCGTCGGAGTATCAAATGTTGCTGATACTTTTGTCCAGGTATTAGCTAAAACATTTGAAGGACTAAAACGACGATTTACCTCGCAGTGAATGTTTGAGCCATCTGATAATTGCATGTGCATAATTTTTATAGAGGATGGTACAAATGCCTCTGTTGCTTTAATATAAAAGCTCCATGTATATGTCTTACCTTTTAAAAGAGTTATTTTTTTAGAATTCATACCAGTTGCATTTGTTGTAACTAATTTTATACTTGTGTAACCATTATATTTATTGACAGAATCAAGGGTACCAGTTGCATATCCATTGATAGTCCATTGCTCCAAGTTACTGTATTTGTTCAAATTAGACTTGGTAAACAAATTCCTTCCACCAATGCTCAATTGATCAAATTCCGTTTTAGTAGTATAGGTATCCTTGACAGTCTGCTTAAATCCGCTAATATCTTGATAAGCCTGAGATACCTGATCCCTAAGACCTTTTGTAATATCATAGAGAGCTGAATCTTTTACAGTGATTCCAGTTAGTGTGTATGGTTTTACATAAGGGAATTGACCGACTCCAAAATTGATATAAGCAGTATTTGCCGGAATAGAAAGAGTACCTGCAAACAGATTACTGCTTGCTTCAACCGGTACTAATTTATTAGTATGTGCTTGGATTTCTGCATTTGCATCATTAAAACAACGGTAGTAAAGATAGACATTTTTAAGCTTATTTTCGTCTAAATCTGGACGATCAAAATATCCTGTGATAACTAATTCCCCAATATTGCTTGAATTGCGAGTAAGTGTAGAGACATCGATCTTACAACCAGGTACAGCCTGTGGATCTGATGTAACAGTTATTTTACCCGTCTTAGCATCAACTGTAGTTCCTGCAACAATTGTATTTAAACTGCCTGAAGCATACCGTTTAATAGCAGACAAATCCCAGAGATTAATTCCACCAACATTTAAATCTTTAATGCCAGTGAGGATGTCTGTTTTCCAAACCTTATCCGTAATACTCTTGGTGTTTTTATCAACGGTATGTTTGACATCATTAATTGTACTGGTTAGGGTAGCAGAAACTTGGGTTATTTTCTCGTCTGTATCTTCAGGGGCAGGTGTCCAGTCCAATGGCGGCTTAATTTCTCCTTCGTACATACACACCCAATTTATCGTTGCGTTTGTGGCTGTGGATGATGGATAATTAAACATAAACACCGTTGTAGAATTTAGTGTACCGGGGGTAGTTACCACTATATACTGCGTCTTTGCCACTGTAGTTGCTGGGAATGTTCCACCTCCATCATATCCGCTATTAAACCACACACCCAATTTATTTGGTGCATTGCTATATCCGTTCAAGACAACGGTATATTTCGTATTAGGTTTAAGCGAAGAGGTTCTATAGTTTACCACGTTGTACTCTGCTGACGTTATAACGCGTCCACTATCTAATAGAAGATTCCTTCCACCAATTACAACACCATCAACCGCATCATCCGCCTTCTTCTTCGCGATAGCATCAATAGCATCCTGATAAGCTTTCTGGTAATCTGCCAACTTCGTTTTATACGTCCCGAAAGCTGTATTCATATCTGTAACAGCCGTTTTCTTTTGAGAATCTGTTTTCGTGCTGTTAACTGAGCAGTAATCGATGGCAGTATTGATCTTAGAAATAAGCGTATTATATGCATTATTACACTCAGTATACTTAGCCTGGTGTGTTGACTTTGGTGTGCCAGTCAGCGAAGGATTAGAATCTACCTTATTAAATTGGTTCGTGACCTGAGTATGCATTGTTTCGGCAGCTTTACGGATGGCTTCCGCTTCATTTACGTTGATAATTCCATCGTAGAATCCGCCTTTGATTTCGTCATCTAAGTCGCCTAATGAAGAATTGGTATTTTTGATCTCTTCCTGAAGCTTGAAGTTTTCATAGAATGCCCGTGATTTTACTGCCATCGAAAAGTTTGTAGCTAAAGGATCTGTTGTATATATGTAATCTTTGTCTGAGTAAGACAAAAGATTGTTCAGGGCTTTTTGTGACGGATCGTCTAGGGGTTCCCAGGTTGGAGCCTTCAATTGAGCATAGAAAACGGGAGAATTCACCGTTAGATACGCAGTCAATCCGGCAGCATCTTTAGTTGTAAGAACTGATTCAGGTACCATAATATCGAATCGTGAGTTTCCACTATAATCCCAACCGCAGATAGCAAATGGTTTTTCTATAAAAAGACCACCGCTCGAAAGGTGTATGTTATTCCATGTATCAGCAGTATATTTCTCAGATAGGACACAAATCTCGTTGGGATCTCCACAAATAAAACTATTATTAACCCAACCTCTCCGAACACTTCCATTTCCAACTTTTGTAAATTCACTATGACCACCTGTTGGCGGAAATGTTATAGGATTAGTTGAAATATTCCTCGTAACTCCCCAAATCCCATCTTTACATTCCAGCACATCGTGTATTCCATTTGGAAGAGAACGAAGTGGAGATGTAAGGTTTACCGATGCGAGAGATAGCTTGTCTTCGTATTGTTTGAAGTTATTGGGGGTGATGTCTTCTGGGGCAGGTGACCAGTCGCTATATTCTTCACCTTCTTCTAATTTAAAGCTATGAATATACAATGTATCACCTATTGCAAAATTAGGATATATTACAAAGGCATTTAGACTTGAGGCAGTCATTTTATACGTGAAAGAATATTTCTTCCAAACAGAAGATATTGATAATGTAGTCATACCTCCAGATTCGTGTCCAATTGTGTTTATACTAGTAATGCTATCAGATTTTAGAAATAAGCTCCAAGTATATATTTTACCAACTGTCATTTTATCTATTGGCATCAATCCGCCCATATGATAAAATCCCGTACCCGCTCCCGTTACTGTTATCTTTACAGCCTTACCGTATGGAGACATGGGTTCATCTACTTCAGCTGCAGTACCTTTTGCAGTACCAAGCCAAGTTGGGTTTAGCATGAATTTTTCTGAATTTTCAAATAAATTCCTCCGCCCAACAGAACTCACCACATTCAATTTCCCGCTATCCCCAACACTGTTAATAACACTTGGATAATCTGGGCTGGGGCTGTTGGGGATGAATGGTTCGTAGGCTGTGGCTGTGGAACCTTCCTCTAATTGAATTTTAGATTTTTGCTCATTGGTTAAGCCTTGATACCAAAGTAACCGTACATAATAGTCCCCGTCAGAAGTATATCGATCATAGGAACTAATACTTTTAGCATAAGAACCATCTAAATTAAATAGGCGGTATCTCATGTCTTGTCCATTGTGACCAGATACTATATAGGTTTTACCAGAATATAAGCGAATTAAATCAGAGTAAACTGAACTTGGATTATCTGACTGAGGCGGAATGATTGCTCCGGTATTTATATTTATAAATCCATCATGGAATACCCCATTAAATAAATTCTTCCCCAGCGTACTCTGCACCTGCTCCGATTTCCCCTGTAATTCTGTAACCCTTACACATCCCTGATCCTGTGCGTGAGTACATTCGATGAGTCCGGTTGTGGTGTCGTGGGTACAGATGTCTTCGTAGGTTTGTTCTTCTATGTCTACAATAGTAAATTGATTACTTGCTTTAATTGACATTTTTATGATTCCTTTCTTTTATTTTATAATTTATCTTTTATGTACAATATTTAAGACAAAGATTTATTACTAGTCTTATATTACAATAGGGACTCCTCAATGAGAAGCCCCTGAATATGTTACCACCCCGCCTTGCGCAGGTCTTTTGCCATTGCAGTCAATGTATACTTGGCAATCTTGGGAGTTTGCTGATTAATAACTTTAATCATCTCTTCAGTTGTATTTCCTCCCTGAACATTAAGGCTACATTCAATCTGCTGGTTAATGGATGCTACTCGTGGCACTATTTTTGGTGTTTTAGGAGTAAACGAATCCGCAAACTGAGCATGAAAAGCTTTCATCGTAAATAAAGCTTCTGGCAGTATTTTCGTGAAATCCTGAGTCAAGATGGTTTCACCAGGATTTACAGAAGCAAGCAATGAGTCACCGTTTGAGCGAATTTTCTTTTCGATTATTCCGCCTTTAGCAGCACCACCAAGACCAGACCAGTCAAAGTTTCCAGGATCAACTCCAAAACTTTCAAGCATTTTCTGTATGGTTTCACCGACTTTTCCAAAAGAGGAAGTTACGATGTCGGTAGCGCCATTAATCAAATCAGTAATTTTGTCCAGATTTTGTGCAAGGTCTTTGATGTATTTATCGTAGTCCTCTTGCAATTCAGCCTTTAACTCGTCTAAACCATCCATCTGAATCTTGATTGTCTGCTCGTGAACGGTATCTTCAATTTCTTCTTCTTTCTCTTTGATCTGTGCATCCAGTCTTGCTTTTTGTGCCCGGCTTTCTGCATCCGTTACGCCATCCAGAGCAGCTGCTTGAGCTTTTAATTGCTGTAGCTCCTTACTGCTTTTCTTCATGTTCTTGTCGTAATTATAATAATCCTCAGTTTTTTGCAGTAATTTGTTCCGGGCATCGATTACTTTAAAGATAGCATCTAATTCAGCTTTGGACTGACTTTTCATGATACTTAAGATCGCTTCTCTTGCAGAGCCACCGTTTTTGATTGCTTCATTGAGTTCTTCTTGTGCATTCTTCAGGTCTTCCAGGTACTCTTTTTCAGAATAACCTTCCTGTCCCTTTAGTCCCTCAATCGTAGCAATTTTTTTCTGAATAGTTTGGATATCATCCATGTATGATTCGTATTCTTTAATACTTGTGGCAAGCTTGGTAATCCCAAAATCAGTCATTTTGCCATCATCGTCAAACATCATCTCATCAGTAATAAGCGAAGCTATTGTACTAAGAGAATTTCTTAAATGCTCTGTAACTTCAAGCATTCGTTCAAGATCACGGAAGTAAATGTCATTCCGCATGGAGTCCTTTAATTCTTCGTTATCAGCTTCCAGATTATTTATAGCAGTGTCAGCATCAAGTGCCTCCTGTGTATACTGTTTGAAGTACTCATTGTCAGGATCACCTGCATACTTTTTAGCATTTTCTTCGGCTGCACTTTTTATGGCTTTTTGTTTTTCAATTTCTTCCTTATTTTTATTAAGCTGTTTATCATAATCATCTTTGCTTAAGTCAGCACTTTGAGCTTTCTTCAGATTAATGATGCTTTCCAGATTTGACTTTTGAGCATCCAGTAATTCCAGTTCCTTCTTGAGTTTTTCGATAGGAAGGTTTTCTATTGTGTGATTCCATTCTTCTTGATTTTGCTGTGCAGCTCTTATTGCAGATTTATTTGCTTCCATCTTGGACTGTATTTCTTGATATTTCTCAGAGTTAATATCTAACCCTTTTTGCTGTGCCTCATATTCCTTATTCTGAGCGGCAAGGTTTGTTACCTGGGCTTCGCTGTTTGTTTTTAAAGTATTGTAGTCACCAGCAGTAGCGAGAATTCCCTTCTTTTCATTTAAAGAAATATCATCTTGTTTACTGTCTGCTTGGGCTTTCAGTCTGTCTAAAGAATAACCCATGTTTGTTACTTTGATATTTTTCTGACTGTCTAATAGATTTTGAATTTCTATTTCAGCGTCAGATGCAGCGTTTCCAATACCATCAATATCAGCTTGCCACTTATACCAATCCTCAGATCCTGCTTTGATTTTCCCTGACTTCACCAGTGAATTAAATTGATCCTGCATTGCTTTTTGCTGGGATACTAGATTTGTTTTCTCATTTCTCTTTCCAACAATTTCAGCTTCAAAATCATTTTCGGTTACAGCTTTTCCCTGAGCGACTTTTAATTCTCTGTTTTTAGAAGCCTTATTACTATTAGATGAGAGATATGTTCCTTTAGCTTCATAAAATGCTTTTATATTTTCCATCTGCTGATTGGCAACTTCCGCCATTTTAGAAGCCAGTTCTGCCTGAGCCTTGGCAGCATTATTAGCAGCTTTTGTTTGCGCATTTAAAGCCAGGTTATTTTTCTTGACAGCTTCATTATAAGCTTTCGCTTTCTTTAAATCGTCACCTTTCAAGCCTTTTGTGCTTATGGTTTTACCCGCTTTAATAGCAGCTTCTTGCTTTTGTATATTTTTGTTTTTAGACTTAAGTAGACTATTACCTTTACTTTTTACGGTCTTTTTTGTTGATTTAACATTCTTGTCTGCTTCTTTGTCTGCTTTCTTATAGGTGTTATACTGACTTTTTTGATTGGTAACTTCTTCATCCAATATCGCATTTTGTTCTTTATAAGTTTCCTGAGCATCATTTCTATTGAGGTTTCGAAGTTCTTTTTCTGTGCGGGCTACTTTATTATTGGCTTTATCCGAAACCTTCTTAGCTGATTTATATGACTTTTTGGCAGATGATCTCTTAGAAACAGATTGGTCATATGCTTCAACCGCTTTTAGCTTCTTGCCTGAAAATCCTTTTGTGCTGATTTTCTTACCTGCATTGATCTGCTTTTTGAGCCGGTTCTTCTTAGTCCGAGAGAGTCCGCTCTTATTAACAGCTTTGATTGCAGCATCAGCGCTGTCCTCCATTCTTTCATCAGCAGCATTAAATTCTTTCTTTGCCTTCCGTGTGATTTTGTTCTTAGACTTTGCAGTTTTCTTCTGTGGTTCCAGTTTTTCTTTTAACTGAATCCTTTTCTGGATAGTTGCAGAGCTTCCAGAACTCGCTGCATCATAATTTGCTTCCAGGAGATCTAACTTATCATTAAGCTTTTCAATTTTCTTTTCTGCTTTTTCGGTTGGAATGTTCATTAATTCATCGAATAGCTTTGTCTGCTCCCTCCGGAGTTCAGCAACAGCATCTTTGCAGTCCAGAGCTTTGTCATACCATTTCTGATAATTATCGATATTTTCTTTCAGTTTTTTGCCGTCATCTGTGGAGGTATCGATTGTATCTATGGAGAAGTCCCCATCGCGCACCTTTTGTTTCCAGTCCTCAGAAAGTTCAATACTGTTAGCTTTATTTAAATAACCTTCATAACTCCGCTGATTTGCAGAGATGCGTGTATCATTTAGTTTTGACTGTGCTTTTATTTTTGCAGATTTGAAAGCAAAAGAAACATATTCTGTTATTGAATCTGTAATGTTTTTTGCTTGACGTTCCAACCAACTTAAACGGGTAGCAAAGTTATCTATTTCCGCTTTCGACTCTTTGGTTTTCTTGGTGTTATCTTCTTGCGCCTGAGTATTTGAGTTTACTGCGGCTGTGTTTTGATTTGTGGCAGACTGATTATTCTTATTTGAACCTGTTGCAGCACCACCTTGGAAGAAACCTCCTCCACCGCCAATTCCAGCCCGGGCATTTCCATTCGCTAAAGCCCCGCCTTTTAAGGTTCCACGACCAGCAACAAAGCCTCGTCTTAATAATTTTTCGGATTGTAGGTGATTAAATACGATAGCATTTTTAGGTAAACGGGCAAATTCGGCTCCGTTATCTCCGTATGTTTCCCATTCCCCGGCATTAGGATCAACAACAATTTCTCTTCCCAGTTCCCCTATAAGTACTTGTCCAACTGGGTTTGCATTGCCATTGGCATAAGCGGTACCTAATACCCCGGCATTAAAACGAGCAGACTTTATCATAGGTGTGCCATTTGCGTATGCATTTCCCTGTGCGTATGCACCACCCTGTGCGCTGGCTTCTCTCTTAATAATGTTTACGATTTGGTTTTTTACTGGTGGATCTCCAATATCCCATGAAGCAGTGTAATTAACTGTCCCATCTTTTAGCGGTGCTGAAGCTGAAACGACTTGTGAAAAATCAGGATTGAATTTCACCTTTGAATCTTTTTCTTCCGGTTTATAAGCATTTATGGCAGCCGGGTTAACCTTAGCATCAATTAATACCTCTTTCGTCATGTTTTGTATGGATGCTTGGATGGTAGCTACCGAATCTGTTTTTAAATTAAGAGAAGCAGATATTTCTGGATTTTGATCTGATAGCGTTTGTATTTCGGATACAAGATTGTCTACCTGTCCCTGGGCTTCTTGTAACTGCGAAGCGTCAACGGTTAATCCTGCTTCTTGCATCCCATTTAACGAATCAAGTTGAACTTTAGCAGTTTCAAACTCCTGCAGTTTCGTAATAATACTCCCTACTGAGCTATCTACCTGGCTAGTGTCCACCTGCATAACTACAGCTGAATTAAGCTGATCTTTTTGAAAAACAAGTTGTGCTAATTCACTCTGAAGGGCTTGTAATTTTTCTGCCTTTACTTCTGGTGTTAAAACTAAACTGTCATTGACATGCTCAATTTCTGATTTAACAGCTTCTATAGAGTTATCTAAAGTATTATTGGAGGTATTAAGCTCTGTTTCAAATTGAATTGATATATGATATTCTTGCGCTAAAGCATCGATTTGATCCTGAATCATTGCGGCAACGCTGTCTTTATTTTCATTATCTGATTCTAAAACCTGTTTCTTTTGAGCTTGCAACTGTTCAATTGTATTCTTAGCAGCCGATACCTGTTGATCCCGCTCTTCACTTGACTGTTTAACCAGCTGATCCATAAATCCAAGCGTTTCTTGAATGCTACCTTTTAGTTCATCTATTTTTGATTTTGTTTGGTCAATAGCTGTTTGATTACCAAGTGATTTAGTTACGTTGCCGTTCTCATCTGTTGTTTCATAATCACCAGGCTTTTGCAACTCTTTTAACTTTGCTTCTTCTTTCGCTAATTCTCCATATAAGGAAGCAACATGTCTTGTTCCATCTTCAACAGAGGCAACCATATTATTAGAGAAACCATAAGCTTGAAGTCTGCCGAACATAGCCATAAATGGCTCAAATCCCATACCCGTTTCCTGGGCGGCTTTTTGGAGATCATCAATATTATATTTCCACTTCTCAATGGATTTTCCACTTTCATCTACTTCGGTGGTTAAGTCTGCGAATCCTTTTGATTTAAGATCTTCCAGAAAATTTTGCACACCAGACGATTCCTCAGTATTAAAATATCGCTCAAATTTACCGTAGTTCTCCATGAAGTTAGTCGGATCATCCATGCCTGTTGGAGAGATTAACGCAGCATACTTTTTGAAGTCATCGGTTCCGACAAGCCCCTTATCATATAGCTCCTTGGCTTTCTTGAGTCCTTCTGCCATTTTGACGTATTTATCGCCATCATTTTCTGATCCTGAGGCTTCCTCCCATTCGTCAAATTTAGGAGTAGCGTTGACATCCAGAGGAACCTTCTCAGCAGCTTCCATGCGCTTTAATAATTGCCCATAATTAAGGTCATAATCCGTATTAGAGATAATGGTAAATGCCCGTTCTAATTTATCTAACGATAATTTGTCAACATCATTCCCTATTGAGTCCTTAACCCGGTTATAATGCGTCTCAAAATTCTGCATCGCATCCGTGAACCCGCTGGCACTGGATAACTGGCTTTTTGATAACCCGGTAACATCTTTGGTGATATCATTCATTAAGGAATTTGCTTTCTGTGAGTATTCCTTAAAAGTCATATCTGATTTATCATCATTTAATAAAAACAGTTCCGATATTTTATCCTGAATACCTTCTTTTTGCAGGTCTGTTGTCACTTGGTCAGCCCAGGCATTAATCATAGAACTATCCAGATTATTATCTTTATTAAAGAAATGGCTGCTGGCAAACTCATAATCAATGGAATTTACCAATGCACTAATCGTTGTTTTGGCATCCTCCGTCAAATTTTTAAAGTTTGACGTTTCTCCAAGATAAGATTCTATGATCGGATGTGCTTCCTGAACCGCACTTTCCTGCTGTAATTTCAGCTGGTTTCCATATTCTTTTACGGCATCCAGATTTTCTTTGATCGCATCTTTATCAACGCCTAACCAAACACTTGAAAAATCGTAACCGAGATCTTTACCAATCTGTTTTATGGTATTGTTATCAATTCCAATAGATTCCGTCATCGACACGCCATCACGATTCGCTGATACAAAATTTCCCGCCAGATAGTCATCGATATGCTCTATCATTTCAATTTTTTGTTTTAGACCTGCTTCATCCGCAAATTTTATTAATGGCTCCTTATCATTTTTTGCGTTAAATGCTTTCATATAATCAGAAGCGTTGCTAATATTTTCTTTGTTGAGTACGCTTTGTTGTTCTTTCAATGCCTCTGTAAGCTGTTTTACATTTTCTTTCGCCGTAATAATGGGGGTTCCTAAATCCGTAAATCCATTTGCCAGATTAGGGAGTGTATCTCCCAGCGCACTGGCAATCTGATTATACTCAGCAAATTCCTCCGAAGATAAAGAAATATTTTCGCCAAAGGCATTGACCCCTTTTCCTAATTCGATAAAACGATCACCGGAAGCCTCAATTAATTGTCCTGCTGATGCAAGGGAAGACTGCTGCTGTTGAAATTCATTAAGCGTATCCTGTCCTTTTTGAATAGCCCTTTCCTGTTCCTGGGCATAATCCTGGATCTTTCTAATGGCTAATTCTATCCCGGCACCAATCAGCATATTGGTTCCTAAGTTTAGTGAGAATGCGCCCAGCTTTTTCAACCCGGCACCAAGCCCTGTTGCAACTTTTGTTGTACGATTAAGAGTTTGTGTAAACCCGCTGCTTGACAATTCTGCTTTATCCGTTGTTGCAATATATTGAGCAAGTGAAGCGCCTACCTGATTCTGAGTTTTTAAGAAATCAGATGCACTCAGATTTGATTCCTTATATGACTTAATAATACCGGAAGACATATTCATATCCAGGATATCATCCGGGGTTTTACTCTGTTTATTTACATTATGAAGCAGGTTCCCTAAAAAACCCCCTGCTTCTATTCTATCGCTCTCTTTGTTATATTTTGATACCCCTTTTCCTCTAAATGCGGAAAAAGTGGCAATACCTGCGATCATTGTCTTTAAGGTTCCGAACTTATCGATCATGTGATCCAAAGAGGTAACTCCTGTGGTGCCAAACTCAACAATACCTTTTAAGAAATCGGAATCGACCAATGTACTGGACAAAGACTCTTTTGCGGCAGTAAACTGGCTGATTTTCGCCTGAAGAGATGTCATCCACCTGTCTTGCTCTGCCTGTGCAGAACCTTCAGAATTGATGGATGCATTCAATGCTTTTTGCGTCTGACCGCTCTGGAAAGACTTAATGAGTGCTGCTATAGAGTTTCCTCTCTGTTTCCCGGCTACAATCTCGAGTAAGTCTGCCTGATCCGTTTCTGAAATCCTGTCCCAGACATCTGCTATACCCTGCATGATCTCATAGGTTGATTTGAACTTTGTAGGATCTAAATCATCCATAATGTCAACAGCACCTTGGGTTCTATTCAAAATCTGTGTTTGTATTTTGCTTACGGGCAAAACATCCGAGGCGTCCTCTTCCATTTCCTCCAGTTTGCCTTTCATACCACGAAGACGCATACTTAATACCTTCAATGCATTACCAGATTCACTGGCATTCTGGTTTATTTCAGTCATTCCTGTTATCATCGCGAGGGATTCGTTGAGGTCATTTCCTGCTAATGACAAGGCTGATGCTGAGTTCTTGATACCCGTTCCAAGCGCTGCACTGTCAGTAGCAAATTCATTCCCGAGTTTATTGAGCTTATCCGCAATCTGCATACTTTCATTAGAAGCAATTCCAAAAGACTTCATAGTGGTGACAAGATCGGCAACCGCTGTATTATCATCTACTTCTCCAACGTTCGCATAAATGGAACTAGTCTCCGCTAATTTAGATGACTCGTCCAGATTATACCCGAGCTTCGCCCATTTCGAAGTTTGTTCTATTACGCTTGTCATACTGCGTCCGAGTTTCGTTGCCTTTTGTGTGGCACTGTCCAAAAATTTATCATAGGTATCGGATGTCTCGTTTGTAACCTTGTATAAACTGGTCATTGCAGTATCAATATCGTATACGTCCTGAAACGTCTGTTTTATGCCCCTTACTGCTCCATTAATTACAGCAAATGAACTTAAAAACACCCCGTATTTTTCTAAACTGCCTTTCATATCTCCAAGCCAGTCTTTACCGAGCAATCCCTTGGTAGCTGCCTGTCCCTGAACCAGCTTAATCTGACCTTGTATCTTGTCAAAATCTGCAACATTATTAACGGAAGCCAACTGACTGCGTAAGGCTTTCAGTGTATCCCCATATTGCTTTGTTGATTTAGTATTTTTCGCCATCCATTCATCCAGCGATTTTAAGCCAGTAGCAACCCGGTTTGGGCTTATGGATGTATCAATTGTAGCTCCCAGACTTTTCATGGATGCTTTGAATTCATTTGCCTGGCTTTTTGCGAAAGACAGTTCCTTTCCTATGCCTGATTTTATGGCTTTGTCAAACGACTGGTTAATACGTAAAACATCCCCGGAAACATCGCCCGATTTTGAATTTAATCCTCTTGAAAAGGTATTAAAATATATTTTTGACGCTTTGGCATTGTTTGCTACTGTTTGCGAAAAAGCCTGGGAATATTGTTTTCCCGCTTTTGCTCCTGCACTCCCAAACGATGAATCAGCCACCGCTTTTCGGAATTCGGATGCATCTACATTAATTTTTATTGGTTGTTCTAATTTAGCCTTTGTTGCAGCCCACTTTGCTTCTACTTCTCCGGTATCCAGTTGGGCTTTAACTTTTATTAAAAATTCATCTGCCACTAATTCCACTCCTTTTTTTGTAATAAAAAAACACCCGCAAGGATGTTATTTTTAATTGATTATTTCCTTATTTAATATGGCATTCAAGACATATACCAAATACTCTTGATTATAAAGCAATTCGAGTAAGTCCGTCTTTTCGCCTTCGCTAAAACAACTCCATTTTTCAAGTACTATATTTACGATATCCCTTTCACTATAATCGTTTTTATATGTAACATTATGATTCTCCATAATATTCTGAAATCTATCGCTAAACATCTCACAGTTGAATATTTTCATATTGAATATTTCATTCTCTGATATTTTAGCACTGCTATCGTCTGTATAAGATATGTAGTAATAGGCAGTTGGTTTATTCTCATGAATTTCAATCCCGATCTCTTTAAGAACTCCAAATACAGCACCCTCAACCTGGTCTTTTCCAGTTTCTATCATAAGTAAATCACCGATCTTTGCATTATTTTTTGTATACTTCATCTTATAATCTCCTTCATTAAATTTAGTTATAAATAAATAGGACTGCTAATCTAGTTCACCGTTTAAATAGCTATTGAGTACTTCAAGGCTCGACTCCCATAAATCCAAACCTCTTTTAAAATTGCTTAATACAGTTGAAGGTATTCCGGTTACTTCCGATATATAGATTTGTTTCTCTCTAATTAACCGCTGAATATACCTCTCTCTTACCTCTTCCTGTGATAACTTAACCATGATGATTACTCCTCTCAAATTTTATTTTTTATCATAATTTAACAGCCCAATACACTCCGCAAATCAATGCACTGGGCTGTTTTTATTGGACATCTCCGGGGAAAGCTACTCCCTGAGTCCTACATACATATGGCACTTTTTTACACAAATCCTTAATTTTCTGCGTCAATGCTATGATTTTTTGTGCAGATTTCACGAACATGCTTTTCTAAAATAATCCCGTATCTTCGTTCCTGCCTTATTATAGTCATGATCGCTGATCCATACATCTCCTTCATAATATTGGAATAAGACTTTGATCCCCAGACTTCCATCTGGATATACTTTTGTTTGCAATATTTTTTGTTCTTCCAGCAATTTTATAGTTGTCTCCATATATTTATGATTCACTCCACTTAATTTTTCTAACGCCAGATAAGTAAGCTGATTTGGAGTATTATTATATTTTTTGAACCAATGGGAATTACGGGTTTCTACTATTTTTTTTATATTCTTACCGTTTCCATCTTTAATCATTTTACCGTTCTCATCCCGTACAACAATTGCTTTTCTACCATGCCCCTCGCATTTTCTGCTTAAAAAAATAAGTATGGTTAATATCCGTTTCAACTTATAACAATTTTCTCTTCTGGTTACTTTACTCGTTTTGTAATATTTATCGATGATTTTATTGATGTGGGATCGGTCATTTTTTGTAATGATAACAGAACGGTCACCAAATAGCCTGTCAAAATAGTGTAGTTCTACTCTGTTTTTATTGTACATTTCTCTTTGTTTCTTCTTTACAAATGCTACGTTTTTACGATGTCTTTCTTCTAATTTACCTGTATCTATTTTTTTTAATTCAAGCTTTGAACATCTCTTTACCATCTCCCAGGGAAAAGCATTCCAAAGAATATCCCTTTGCAGAAAAAGAAATTTGTTTCCATTGTGCTTGTCACCATAGTATATTACAATCAACATATCTAATAATCTATCTATATCCTGCTCTATAAACATAAGCTCCGTTCTCGTCTCTGCATAAAACCAGCGAAAATTTTCACGGGCTTCTTTACGATGTCTCTCCGACTTTAAATTTTCCTGCCTATACTTCGCAGACAGTACTTGATATTTATTGTGGCACTCAACAAGCTTGCGGTATACCTTCCTATTTATAATCGGCACACTTTTTAATAACGTTCTGTGATCAAAAATTTCGGCAGCACAGCTTGGAGACATCTCTAAATCCATATTTAATATCTGTTGCTCTGCATAATGACACAAGCGGTTCATATTACAATCATAGTTCTGGAATTTCTTTAGTTTATTGATTGTTACCGGAGGTTTTTTGAGATTACGTGCCACTGATAACGATTTTTCTTCATTCTTAGCAATGCTTTCATTTTTATGCAGATACCTCATCCAGTAACCTTTCCCCTTTCCTCCTAGAAAATTGATAATTTCCCTTGGTAAAACGGCATTTTCTCCTGTTTTAGCAAAATCAATCGTTTCTGCCCCCACAATTGTCCCTATTTTAATAAAATCCCTTACTCTATTTTCATTTGTATCAATCAGAGTCCAAAGATTAGTAATTTTATCAATGACAGTCCCGATGGAATTTTTGAATGACAACGCATTGACTTGCATTAATGCAGCCCTATCTGTAATACTTACACCATTACAAGCAGTTTCCTTATTTATTTTATCATCCTTAAATACTAATCTGCCATGACCAGCTTCTATCTCCCGCTTAACAGAACTGAGCAAGGACTTGTTATCTGTTGTACAAACGGTATCTCCGTCGAAATCTGCACCATTCAGAGCTAATGCCAGAGTATCATACATGCTGGTTACAATACCTGTTGTCAGATATTTATACCAATATTGAATGGCATCTTCATTCTGAATATATCCGATGCGGTGCTCCATGCCTATGGCGGGGTTCCTTATAATATCTACCTCTTTTATCCCTTTTTGATTCCACCAATTTGAATATACATAAAAAGGCTTATGTAACAGCCCTTTAGGGTCTAAGCCAAAAGCATACTCAGCAAGACCATAAACATCTGGCATGAACACCTGGTAGTTACCCCTTACAATCTGTTTTCCAGATAAGAGATTGTTTTTTAACTTTTTAAGGTCTGCATCAATTTTTGATTTGACATATGTATCGTTATATAAGCTTTTGTCTTTCAGCAATGCCACATAGTAAGGCGGAGTGTGTCTGTCTATCGTTATTTCAACCTCATCGTTATCAGCATCTTTTATCAACCGTCTGTATTTCAGAAACTCTTCCGGGTTGGAAGTGACCTTATCATACAGATCTAATCCTTTTGTGCTGATTTCCTCAATTTCTTCGTTGGAAAAACGAACGGATTGTAACGGTTGATAACTCAGCATAGTGTCCTCTTTTAAGTCTCCTGGATGTTCTGCGTAGGAAACCACATTGAAAGTTCTTTTGTATCCGTGATATTGTTTATCAAATTCATTCCGCCACAGCCAATAATCAAATTTTCCATCTGTCATAAACTGCTTATGAAATTTAAACTGGGACTTTGTGAGAATAACGTCTATATGATCTTTAAAGATATCCCACTCTCTCCCTCCCAGGTCTGTAATTTTGGATACTTTACGCTTCTTTGCAAAATCTTTAAGGTCAAAGACCATGAGTTCACCTTTTATTCCCGGTATTGCCCGAAATTGAAAACAGGAAGGCAGATATCCGGGGTGAACCCCCTTCTCATTTTTCTTTTTTGTCCTGCACCCTAACTCTATAGCCCAACGTGCAGCACACTGGGGCGTAACCAGCCCGCTGCCATCAAACGGCATGATATTAATATTTTCTGTTCTGGGCTCTACAACCTTATATCTTTTTTTATCGTTGTCTTCCAGAACTTCAACAATATCTACGGTATCCGTAACATTTTTTTCAAAATCATCGATTACTACAATATTAGGCATATAACTTACAGGCGTGCTGTCCGTTGTCACCATTGCGTAGTATGCATTCCATTTAGAAGGGCGGTCATAGATCAGATCTTTTGGCATACCACATAGCAGGATGTCGTTCATTTTATCGATGATATGTGTTTCAACAAACAAATTCTTCTGGGTTCGTGAATGTCCTGCTCCGCAAAAGGTAGAAGCATATTCTTTCGTTATCTGCTTTATTTTACCGCTCTCTTCTAATTCTTCTATAATAAGGTCTACTTTACCCTGATTATTTATCAGACTTTGATAACGTTTCTTATCTTTTCCAACATCTAAGGTAAACAAGTAGGGTACTCTCTCGTACCCGCTCTTGTTGTATTTGTGTTTCCCTGATAAGTGAATAAGTATTCTATGCAGTTCACTTTCGCTGGACAGATTTCTTGTGAATGTATCATCAGCAGCTGAAAGTTTAATTTTATTTTCAATTTTACCAGCTTCTGTTTTGATCATTTTGTTGATTCTAATCGTTTGTGTCTCTACTTCTCGGCTTATAATTGAGTCCCCCTTTAATTGATATTATTTATTGTTGGTTAGCAATATTAATTTCTATCAGCTTTCAATGGTGTGTCTTCATTAACGTATTTGAATGTAAATCCATTGTGTTGTTTTTGTATCCCCTTACATACTCGTCCTATAGAACCCTCGTTAAATTTGATGTCAAACCTTTGAGAAAGTTTTCTTTTGGCTGCCTGATACGAATCATACGTTTCCACATAATTGCCCTCATCATTAAATACTTCGATTTTTCTTTTTATAACGCGGTTCCCAATCTCATCAATATCACAACCTATTACAGCCTCTACATTTTTTCTCTCCTCTTGGGTTAATTTTTCCGGATTGTTTTTAATGGTTTTGGTGATGTAATAATATAATGATGAATATTCCCCGTCACTTTTTACCTTTACTTCTTTATTCGCTAGTAATCCTATTAGTTCCAGTCTTTCATTCCATAGTGAATCTGTATGACCTTCTAATTTAAGCCCCAATTTTTTGAGTTTCATTAGTCTATCGTCTGGTATTTTTCCATGCTTGTATTTTTGTTTCCAGTATCTTAGCATTTGCCCTATTTTATATTCCCCCCAATTCTCTTCCCACTTTATATTCAAATTACCATTCTCACTTTTATACCCGACTAATAAGTCATAGAAGGTCTTGAAGCTTTCAAGTTCCCACGTAAACCCCTCAATTGATTCCAATAATTTAATTTTCCACTGAGGGTAGCCCTTTCCTTTTTTCTTCTTTTCATTTTTCTGGGTTGCGAGAAACGCACCAAGTTTCCTCTCATAATCGTCTTTGGAGCAAGAGCTTGGGAGCTTCTTACGTTTTTCAGCGAAACATATCACTTGTGCTATCCGTTCTTTAAACCTGATATCTTGAACACTCCAACAAAATCCTCTATTTTCCAATTCCTTAGTCTTCTGAGTAGATAATAGTTTATTTTTGTGCTCTTTTCTTTTATTGGCAGTCCAGTTTCCCAGAGCAAATCCATCAGAGCATACATATTCCCTTGGGACTAATGCATCCCCATGTTCCTTTATATATTCACTAAGTCTCTTTAAACCATACTCAAATCCACCTATCAGCCGACCTTCGATATCCTTAAACTGATTAACAGCATCAATTACTTCATCGAGTATAAAAAAACTATCCAGGTTAAAATCATTTATAAAGTCCTTATTATCTGACTGTTCTCGCTTTATTCTCTCAGCCAGATCGCTCTTTAAATTACATTCCTCTAACGACTGTGCGTTAGCGACCAGATCAAAGATAATCGGAGTCAATTGCCCATCGCATGATAATGCCCTGCCGATTTGCTGATAATATAAATTGGGTGATATGGTGTTTCTTAATAAAATTACACCGTCAATATCATGTATACCTTCGTTAAGCATACCCACGGCAAGACATAATCGAATGCAATCGCTGTTGTCTTCTTTAAATGTCTTAAAGTCCTTGTCTTTGCTATGATTCTTAGAATGTACGGCATATATTTTAGTATCACTAAATCCAGCATCTAAAAACCATTGTTTTACAACTGATCTCATTTCCTCCAAGTGATTTATATCTCTACAAAACACAATGAACTTTCCACTAATACCTGTTAGATATTTCCTCAAAATAACCGACACACCACTAGCCATATCCAAACGTTTTTTTAGTTCCGCAACCTGATCAAGCAATTTTGCTTTATCTTCTTCCGAGTTGTGGCTCTGAGCGATTTTCGTGCTAGTTTTGGCAACTTCATTATCGAATGTGTATAGAGCACTGATATACCGGGGTAAAGGTAAAATTCTACGTATAATAGAGCCTGATAAGCTCATATCACAAGCCATATTCCCGTCAAACAACTCTTCTGCCATATTCCTGCTGCCATCCAAATACCTAATAGGGGTAGCCGATAATCCCAGAGTTTTAGCATTTGGATATGTATTAAGCAATTTCTTTACACCTGTCTGCCATTTCTTCGCACCCGCACGATGCATCTCATCAATAAGAATAAGATCTGGTTTAATACTTTCAATTTCTTGATTATCTAAATTAGAAAGCTTGCTATAAGTTAAAAACTGGACATCAATTTTTTCCATCTCCCACGGCATAGAGCTTTTAAATTGTTCTATGATATATCTCTGTGGCTGAATGATCAATGTCTTTTTATCAGAATAATCCTCTAACAGCTTCAGCATAAGATAGCTTTTCCCGCTGCCTGTTGGCTGAACGACACATGCTCTGTTTTTTGTTTTGAATATTTGCTGTATTTCCTGATACGTTTCTTGATTATGTTGCAATAGTTCTACCATGTCTAATCCCTCCCTCGAATATATGTTCTTGATAAAGGTAAAAAATAAAAAGCGTCTTCTATATTAAATTTTAAGTTGATCTATTCATCGGGTTCTATAATTCTTAAACTACTTTTCTCTATTGGAATAATTTCACCCGTCACGTTGTTGACCATAAAATCGTCGTTCATTGAAAATGTAGTCAATCCGGCATCTTCAAAAAATCCAGCCAGTCCTTTTTTTCCGTTACATTTGCACAAATCATCTACAACGGTCATCCAGTTCAACTGAAATTTGAATAAATCGTACTGCTTGTAATCCCACAATAGGTTTTTCACATTCTCTTTTCCTAATAACTGATCAGCATCGTATTTATTTACCTCTGACATCGTAGTGAAATAATCTTTCTCAAAATATTTCGCTCCATCATATACCTTATCTGGCGGAAATAGCTGTACAATATCTCCAGGAGTCATCAACCCCAAAAGATAGATAATACCGTCAATAAATTCATATTCTGCTTCTGTTCTTTCTTTGTCAAGATACCTCTTAGTACCTATTTTCTCAGGATTTTCATCATGATAATAATTTATGTATTTTACTCCATAAAAAACCATCTTTTTAATATAGTCGTTAAAATCGCTCATAGTTCTTACCGTCTTTTTGTATTCCTTTAAACTGTTTAACAATTTCATGTATGCGCTTAAATATAGATCACTTTTATTGCTAAACACTTTATCATTATTAATTTTCTCCTGTGATTGATTTGTGCTGTTATCCCCGTGAATCTTGAATCTTTTTCCCATATTTTTTCCTCCTCTAGCATGCTGCTAATTTTTTGTTTTTTCCCTTTTTTATAATTACATTCGTTTTTCCATCAATTGCATCTTCATTTATAATCGCTTTTGCATCATTCAGGTTATCCATATCAGGTATTCTATACATAATCTTCTGCATGGATTTCTCTAATATTGAACGCAAACCTCTAGCCCCGGTGTTTTTTATGATTGCCAGTTCCGCAATTCTGTTCAATGCACTTTCCGTAAACTCTAAATTCACTCCATCCATTGACATCAATGTCTGATATTGTTTGATCAATGCATTTTTAGGCTCTATTAATATCCGTTTCAAATCATCTTTGGTAAGTGGCTTCAATGTCGTGATTATCGGAAGCCTACCCACAAATTCAGGACTCATGCCAAACTTTATAACATCTGATGGTTCAATAGTATTCATGCTTTCCTTAATGTCAACCTCTATATCTTGAGTATTGAACCCGATAGCTTTTTTCGGTTCTGGTTTGGCGGTTGTTTCAGATAATCCCTCAAATGCCCCACCGCAAATAAACAAGATATTGCTAGTATCAATCTTAATGCATTCGACACCAGAAAATTTCCCACTTCCCATAGGAACATCCACTACTGAGCCTTCTATGATTTTCAGCAGTGCCTGTTGTACCCCCTCACCAGAAACATCTCTTGTTGTAGAAGTATTCTCGCCCACACGTTTTAATTTGTCTATTTCGTCTATATAGATAATGCCTTGTTCCGCCTTTTTTACATCATACGATGCATTTTCTAGCAATCTGAATAAAATATTCTCGGGATTATCTCCAACGTATCCTGCTTGAGTCAGTGAAGTTGCATCAGCTATCGCAAATGGCACACCAATAAATTTAGCAATAGTCTGGGCAATATAGGTTTTTCCACTTCCTGTAGAACCAATCATAAGAATATTGCTCTTCTGTAACTCGACATCAGTTTCATTTCGTAATCTCTTATAGTGGTTGTAAACAGCCACTGACAACGTTTCTTTTGCATCATCCTGAGCAATCACATATGAGTCTAAGTGTTTCTTTATCATAGAGGGTTTTACCGTCTGTATATTTATCATATCTTTCTCTTGTTGGCTCTTTTCCAATAATTGATCATGAGCGTTCTGTATGCAGGTTTCACATATGAATACATAAGATGTATCTCCCTCTATTAATTTATTCTCTTTTTCAGAGTTTCCACAAAATGAGCATTTCTTTTCTCTCGCCATAAAATAATATTCCTCCGTTCTGATTTAAATCATCAAATAATTTACATTTACTTAACTTATCTTTTAACAGAATTTTGTCAGGTTCGAAAGGACCTCGCAAATAATACCGTATACGGTGAGGCAAAATTTTGCACTACCAACATGAAATATCACTTTCAAAGTATGTCATCATCCTGACTGGTAAACTATTTATTTCCAATATTCGCTATTTCCATATGCTTTTCTTAATAGAATCGCAAGCTTTTTCATAAATGCTTTATCTGTTTGCCACAGTATGGACACAAATCTTCGGTATACTAATAGCATCAAATGAAGAACAGCGGTTTCACAGAATCACTCAAGCGAACTATCGCCTCAGTAATACATCAAGTGGACTGCCGTTGTGCTTCAACTAACAAATCCCAACAATATTGGATTACATAGATTTTCTCTTTTTCATAACTCAGCCCTGTACGTAAAGTATGGGGTCTCTCTCCGTCCAGGTATATTTCAGCAGGTGGAAAATTTTCCACTAGCAAACTTCATGAAACCATATTCTTCAACGACTATGCTACTAATAGAGCGTAAAATTGCGCTGTACCACATGGTTGGTAAGCTGGTTACTGACAACCTAACACTTGCATTATTTTCTCTTTTTATGCTTCTGTTTCTTTTTACTCGCCTCCCATTCCCTACAGGCTCTTTTACAGTCGTTCGCATTATCGAATATGTACCGGAATTCTCTTGAGAACGGATCGCCTTTTTTCGTCTTAACCAAAACACTGTTATTGCTTATCTTAACCACAGTTACCTGAATCGCTCCACCATAATTAGGTGTAAAATATTTCTCATTTAATTTTATCTCTTCTATTTTCGCTGGTACTGGTTTAATATATGTCATTTTGTTTCTCCTTTTCTATGTGTTTCAAAACTATTTCATGTTCAAAATCATAAGTTTCTATGTGACCGTCCTCAAATCTCTTTAAATATACCTGTAATACATTTAATCTGTGCTGATACACCATACACGCACACAGCCCAATATCATCATAAACGTCAAACCTCAAGGTTGTTTTCAAATATATGATCTCAATCTTACATCCGGTGAAATGCTCTAAAACTAATCTCATTCCATCACATAATCGTTTTATCGTTGGAACTTTATACTGCCGAACTCTAATTCTTTCTGTTACCCTGCTGCCACAATAGAAATTTCCTTTCTCAAACAGCTTAACTCATCGTATACATCATTCATTTTTGTTCTCCTATGCTTATTCTGTTGAAATTACACCACCGACACATAATAGAGCTTCACAGCTATTGCTACTTACAGTTTCAAATCCACCTTTATGTAGCTGGGGAGCAGGATCACAGCTTGCCTGTGGTCTTATGTTATAACAGCTATTTTTTGTGGGGTATTCTCTTATATATTTTGTATTAGAGTTTACCCCATAAAAGTAATTAACTAATTTTGTAATAGCCCTTTTTATCTGTCTTCATCTGATTAAACATTTTTTTGATTGCTGGTTTCTTATATCTTATTTTTTCTAATTGCTTATGTGTTAATCCGGTTTCTTTTAACAATTCAGTCATCTTAAAAACTTTTTCTTTCGGTTGCCTATTACACCACTCAAGTATTCTCTGTGGATTTGTCATCACATCATCGTTGTTAGGCTTTCGGCTCATTATTTTCTCCAGCGGAGTTCTCTTAATATACTCACACCAATTGCACTCATCTATGTAAAATGTTAATTCGCCTGTAAATTTATTTGAAACGTTGTATTTAGGCTTGTATCTATTAATAAAATATAAAGCGAATACCTCCATATCTGCCTCGGATGTAAATTTGATATATTCAATTTTATTCTTTTCTTCCAATAGCGCTTTTTTGCACCATGCGGATTGCGTCTGAATACATTGAAATAAATTAGTAGTTCTGCCAATATACAAAATTTCACCATCTTCATTCAAGAACCTATAAACATAATAATTCACCTATCTTATCCTCCTTATAATGAATGTCGCAGAATCAAGATTCTACTCTTTCGTCCACCAGCTTTAGGAGCTGATGAACGATCTATTTTATTTATAGACCCCAAATCTCTATTAATTTTTTATATTAGAGGATAGGGGACCTTTATAGTGCTTTTTTGTAATAGCCTCTTTTTTCTGTTTTCATTGATTCAAACATTGCTTTAATAACTGGTGACTTATACTTTATCTTTTTGTATTGTATTTGTGTTAATCCCGTTTCTTCTAACATATTTGATATTTTGAAAATCTTACCTATAGGTTGTTCTTCACACCATTTAATAATTTTTTGTGGATTTGTTATATCTTTACCACTCTTTGGCTTTCTTACTTTAACCCTTGCCACAGATATTTCAGGTGGCTCTTCTTCATATTCGAATTGTACACCTAAGTGTAAATATCGCATTCTCATAATCGCTGACAGTGCAGAAAATTGTCTTCCATTATCTTCGTTGTTATAAAAAGCCCATACATGCACTGGTTCTTTGCTGTTCATATTTCTTATGGCTAATCTGAAGATGTTTTGTTCAAAGTCTGCCAGAATAGATGTGTACATGATGTCATTAAGTATTGCTGAATCCCTAAAAAGATTGTCAAAGTACTGCAAGCTTTGATCCTGGGTCTTTTTCTTCACGTCTTCCATGATTTTAGGTTCTGAAGAACAGTACATAAAGAAATATGCAAGCTGGGAAAAACGGTTTAAACCTATGTGTGCCATTTCCTGCAAGTCCTTATAATCATTAAAACCTTTCGTATTTCCGAGGTGCGCAATGAAAATAAAATCTTCTTTGAATCTGTTGATAATTTCTGAGTAAGACAAAACTAGCATATTGCGATAGTCATCTGCTGTTCTTTTTAAATATTGGGCAATGGCATCTGTATATGACTTGGATTTCTGGCTTTTATTGCACAACGCATTTTTCGATGTTGTAACATTGCAATTGGTAATTGTCAGGTTTAACGGTACACTGAACTGCTCACAGTGAATAAGTTTGACGTAATCCAGTTCATAGCATGGATCTATGTTACATGTGGCATCCAGTACAAACATTTTAATGTCACCACTTAAGAAGAATTTCTCTTTATGGTCAACCGAGATCACAAATTTCTTATCATAACTGCCATTTCTTTTCTTGCTACAGGTGAAAATACCTCCATCCTGCGCTAACTGTTGGAATCCTAGCAAGTCAACACAGGCACTGTTATATTTTTCTATGACCTTGTCCTTATTATCATTGATGATCTGGAAAAACAATTCATCATTACTGGTCATCGACTTCGTTCTGGTGTCACTCCAGTACAAGAAAAATTGAGTATCCCGCTTTTTCTCCATCTGTATCATTTCATCCTGAATACGCTGGCTGAAAATATTAAACTCACGAATAATCCAGTCTTTATCTGCTACGGTATCGTCAAGCCCCATTTTCAGTGCTGTATCAATGTCATTCAAATTCTTCACGCTAAGTTCTAACTGTTGGCTGAAATATGGTTTCTCATCAAAAATGATCCTGCTGCGTAAATGTCTCTCTCCATTCATATAGAAATGATGGAACGTTTGAAGCGTTTTCGTATCCAGCATGAAATATCTCTGGGTACTCATAAGCAATACAGGTTTATTGCTCTGCTGAATTACCTGTTCTTTGAAATCCTTGCCAGACTTTAAAATGGCTATGTTCTTTTTATTTCTGAGGTAAAACTGTTCCATTTCCTTTTCGTCATCGGTCACGATCTGCCTTGCATTGGACACATAACCTTCCAGCCGGGAAATTGAATCTGTCACAATAATCAGTCCGATTGGTTCATTCTGATCCTGGCTTTTATTCTGAATACATTGCTGGATAAGCACCTGTAAAAATGAACTTTTCCCAATACCGCATCTTGCTGGCAAACAGGACACGTAGTCAGTGCAATTCTCAGTCTGAAGTACTTCAAAAAAGAAGCGGAAGAAATCAAGCTGTTTCTGGTGAAACTTAATATTAGGAAAGATCTGTTCCCTGATATCCTCAAATGTATGATAATCTAGTTGTTCAAAATGATTTATTGTGTGGTTTTCGATATGTAAATCCTCCTCTGTTCTTGCATTTATCTGTTACAGTGCTAATTTAATTTGTTTCTACATTTGTTTGCCTTGATTACCAAAATAGATTTGAATACAATGTCTTATCTTGTCCGACTCCATGAAGTAAAACACATTCTTATTTTTATACTTTTCATTCTCAGCCATCCCCATCAGCACAAAGCCCTGCATCATTAAAAAACCAGCAAGTTTTTGATTATATATCGGAAATGCAGTTTTCTCCTTTAGATTTCCTTGTTTCTTATTTTCCATTACTACCTCCTTAAGATCTAAAAATTTCTCGTATTCAAAACATATGTTCTTCACTGGATAAAAAATAATAAGTGTCTAAAACGAATATGCTTGTAGGAGCAACCTTGTGCAAAATTTTGCACTATGTTAATCTAATAAGTGTTCCTCTAAGGGTGTCACAGATTTGTGCACCCCTAGAACCTCTACTATTCGCAATGAGTGTTAATGCTGTTTATTTTTTCTGCCACAATTTCCAACATGCTTTGGTAAGCACCTATTGCTTTCTTTACTGTTTCCTGTGATTTCTTTAATACCTCTGCCATTTTTTCTGATTCCTGCTGCAGCTTCCAGTTTTCCACAAGAAGATCATCTATAATTTCCACTGCTCGGCGTTCCTCACAATTTATATCTAACCTATCCAATCCAGTTAAATCATAGTCAGTAAACAGACAATGAATGCCGTCATCGATACTCATTTCAATTATCGAATTCTCATTATCCGCTTTCCACTTTTTTAGAAACTCTTCTTCAGATAAACTCTGATCGGCAAATTCTTTCTTGATCATGTCGTACATAATCGGGCTGACAAATATCCCAGTCCTGTCGATAAACTGTGATCTCTCAATAAATGTTCCTGCTGTTCTACTTTTCATTTTTCTTTTTCCTTTCGTTGTGAGGTGTGAATGTTCTTTTGTTTTCGGGATTATATTCCCGGGCTACATTGACTGCGTAAACCGGATGCTTGTTTGATGATGCAAATTCAAATGTGACTTTGTGTCCTTTTTGGATGTTGTTGTATCTTTGTACGGTATCATTAGCATGGAAGAAAAACTTTTCCTTTTCCTTGGTTCTTATGTATCCATACCCTTTCCCAGGATCATACCAGAGTATCTTACCTTTTTGCGTTTTCTGCTTATTACTTTGCACTACTTCCATTTTGTTATCCTCCTTTGACTTTTCCTAAACTAAGATGCATGTTTAAATCATTGTTAAGTATCAATTCTGACTAATTATCCTTTAGCAATACTTAGTTGATCCATTTACATTAGGCGAGACTTCAATTAGCACGTTCACAGCCCGGTCTGGTTTTCCCGATTCTGGATAGGGATAAAAAACACACGGGTTTCCTGCTGCTGCTTTTCTTGCCCCATGCTGTCTGATTATGTCGCTTCGATGGAAGAAATAGCTTTGCCCTGAATTTGATTGTATGAATCCATAATTCCGTATATTGCAGAACCATTTCACTGTACCTTTTTGCATTTTACTGCTATTTTTTTGCACTCTTCTCAAATTGATCTCCTTTTCTTACTTCATATTCTATTTTCAAAGTTCATTTTTGGTATAAAAATTACACCTGCCTAAACTGATTGGAATATTTTGGGTTGATTACCCGTTGACCTAAAAAGAATTTTGTGCTATAGTTTTTGTGAAAGATTTTGTATAGCGCTGTTTCTTTTTAGGTCAGTGCATTCTAAATTACTTTGAGTGTTGGTAGCGCTCAACTAAAAAGCTGATGTTCTGGTGTTGGTAGCACCTACATTGGCTTTTTTTATGTAATTTGATGAATTTTTCTCGAACATTTGTTTGTTTTTTGTTCGTATTTTATAATATTACCTCTCATTTTTCTGTTTGTCAATACTGAATTGTCGAATTTCTTGCATTTCTTCAAATAAAAAAGCCACCTCAACGTATTACACGTATCAGCAGCTAACCTGAGCATGGTATGAATATACTTAATAAAGGGAAAACTCTCCCTGTATTATGCATTCACTTCACCATATTCATTTATCAAGGTACGTTAGCTGCACGTAGAATATTTATTATCCTCTATGCGTGTCTTTCTATATATTTTTTAATTCTAGCATGAACTGCACTCGGCTGTCAAGAATTTTTCTTTGCCTGACCATTTTGCTTGTCAATAAATCAAATAGCTTTTCTGCCGTTGACAATTCAATGCTGTTTCCTGCTGCATCCTGGAACATAAAACAATCCTTTTTCCGTCCAAAATCCGCCTGATACACAAAGTAGCTGATTAACTCCTCTTCATCTGCTGATCCCCATAAGATATGTAGCAAGTTTAAAACCGTGTTCGTACAGTCCGGGTAATAATCTTCTTCATTTTGCAAACTTTGATTGACGCTATTCAGCTTTATCTGAAAATCTTGCGTTTCCTGAACATGACTCAAATACTCAACGAATAACTCTTTTGAAATAACTGGTTGCATTGGTATTTCCTCCATATTTATATAATGATATGCTTATGACGGTGAACGATTCGTTCAACGTTTATTCCTTTAATTATCAATTCTACGCTGAATTCTATATGAAATTGTCAATGTGCATCGAACAGCCATAGATACCACTATCCGTAATCAACCTTTTTTATAAGAAGTGATCTAACCATTCTCTTCTCCTTTCTGGGGTGTCAAGCGAAAGCTGTCTTCATTGCATACTCAATGATGTCATCATCTATCTGATTTCCTTTTTCCTCATTGCATTTACGGCATACACCCTGTAGATTATCCATTGAACTGATACCTCCCCGTGACAGTGGGAAGATATGATCAAGTGTCATATAGGTTGCTTTATCTCCATCCGGATCTATATGTAGTTGCTTTCCGCAGCAGGCGCATAGTCCGCCCTGTCTTGTGTATAATACCCTACGCTTGTAATCTTTGTTGTGTATGCGTTTATTCTTCCCAAAACGGCGGCTGACCACCTCTGTGTTGATCGTACACTCGACAGAATCCATTCCCATTTCACATGCTAATAGATAATTGATAAATCCATCTGTCAACAGACCTCGCTGTGTTATAGTAACAGGTTTCTGGAAACAGCCATGCTCATTAAAATACTGCATGTGCTCTTCTATCTTTACCTGTCTTGGTGGCTTTCTATAAAAAATTTCCGGTATTCTAATGCTACTTATTTTAATCAACATGACTGTTTCCTCCTTTACTTTCTATCGCTTTTGTAGGTATCAGGGAACCATTTTATTCCGCCCCCTGATTTGTTTTGAGTTGCGGGTGTATTCAGAACAGATTTGCCTATACAACTTATTTCTCCTCGGTTTACTGTTTCTGCAAAAATAACTGTTTCCTTTTTCATTGCTTATCCCTTCCTAGAAAAATTGGTCTATAACCTCTTTTAAAAACATTTTCTTTAACTCTGCATCATACGTTGATAAATTTACAGGTAGACTGACTGTTGACTCTCGACATCTTTTGCCATTATCATAAAAATCAGCAACTATCTGATATGTAATTTTCTTGTTCTTCATTTCAATTGAAAGGAACATTATTTCAATACTGATCCCCTCATCACTCCATTCACCGATCCTATTAATGATTTCCTGATCATATTTGTTCTTTTGCGCTTCTGCTGCTACTAATATTTTGCTCATTAGTTCCTCTGATACTTCCTTAATTACTAGGAAAATTGATATACGCTGATTATCTAATTCCAATTCATTCAAATTGATTTCCCCTAAGTTTAATGTTCCGATCTCTGTTTTCATCTTCATGATAATTCCCTCCCTAGAAAAATTTGTCAATCATTGCTTTAATCATGCTTTTTTTCAGTTCATTTTCGTATTCAGACAAATCAACCGACACAAAAACCTCTGTCTCACGTATCCTGTCATCCTGATCAAAGAAATTGACCATCATTTCATACTGAAGTTTCTTCTTGTATGTGCGGATCATCAGGAACATGGAGTCTATAACAACTTCTCTATCACTCCAATCTCCAAATTTTCCTCTTACTTCCTTGGTAAATTCCTTTTTCCTTATCTCAATTGCTTCCTGTATTTTTTGCATCAGGTCTGTAGATACTCGCTGTACCTCAAAAAATGTCATTACACTTTCTTCGCCTGTCTCAATTTGTAAGTCATTCAGATCTATTTCTCCTAAACTCATGGTTCCGTATGCTGTTTTAAAATTCATTATGTAATCCTCCTTAATATGTTTGTTGTCATCCTGCCAGAAACGCAATAGCGCTGAATTGTGCTAACCGCTCCTTGCAAGCCTGATATATTTGCTTATACTCTGTCTGCTTGCTGATTCCGTCAATGATACACCGTTCTATGATATTCTCCGCCATGCACAGGGTATTAAGCTGTTCAAGTGTGGCGCTGTCTCTCTGTCCATTCATAATGCCTGACGTTTTATCCGCAAGCCTTGTTAATATGGTATAATACCGTTCAGAGTGGGTACTTCCGCTTGCTTTGGCATAGTCAATGAATGATTTGATGGTATCTGTTTCTTTCTTCCTAATCTGTTTAGATAATGATCTCGTGTCTTGCCAGATGGGTGTCTGCTTCTGTAAAAGCAGCTGTCTCATGATATAAAACTGTTTTACAAGTTCCATTTTAAATTTAACGACAATCGGACTGTTGCCAAATAGCGTCATCAAGAAAGTTGCTTGTGTTTCGTTCAAGCTGCATACTGATGTCTGACTATTTCTTGAATTATCAGACCACTTCAAGTGGTATGTCAATTCGCCAAATTCAGTGAAATATTCTGAATGTTTATTGATCAGTTTAAGAACACTTCGATGTGCATTCCCAGTACCATCTGCAATCACCAAACTATCTGTGAAAACATCACATCCGTTTACGATTACTAAATCTCCCATACCTAAGAATCCTCCTTTATGTTAATGATTTTATGTCCTGTCAGTTTGGCTCCACCTTTTCGTGGATCGAAAACACCTATTTGATTCTGATACAATCTCATGCTGTTTGCTGAAATTTTGAAGGGTTCTAATAGAACCTTTTAAAAACCTTATTTAAGTCCCTCCTTTGATTTTATTTATAAAGTACGGCGGAAAACTGAATTTCCCACGGCTATACCGTCACCGCCTGTCTTTCAGATGCCTGTTAGCGTCTCACTCGCCCATATTGCAAGACTCTGTATTCTGTCGCTTGCCATCCCCCATGTCCCTACCAACTGATTACAGTAGTCCTCCAGCTTGTCAAAAGCTTCCATGGCTTCCACGTCTGACAGTTGTGCATTTGCGTATCTCGCACGCTTTACCAGTCTTCCCGCTTCTACGATATCTTTATTGAATTGTTCTATTGTCATGGTCATTCCCTACCTTTCATAATTGGTCAGTTAGCATGATTTTCTGTAATTTGGCTACCAGATTCTCAAATTCATCTGATTCAATGTGCGTAATTCTCATACGGGTTTCTTTCCCGCTATCGCTGTTTGCTTCAATCACTTGTTCCGTATAATTCACTGTCATAAAGATCATATATATTCCCCCTTAACAACTCATTTTTTGATGTAAATCCCTATCAAATCAATAGCTACTTGTTCAAAAAATTAATTTTCTTTAGCAAACACTAACGCTTTTAGCTTTGCTATTGCTTCTTTTGTGGGTAAGCACTCCCCGCATATATCATAGCTATTGCCTATTCTTCTCTCTATTAGCGCAGTACCATTAAAATCTACTACTCTATAAAAACCTCCTAATGGTATTACTCTAAAGGCTACAATTTTCATTATTACCCCTCTTTCTGTCATGGTTCTCCGATTGCGTATCAAATTTATATAGTGACTTATTTCCCGGTATACCTATAAATATCCAATTCAGTGTATCTTCGATTTGTAAAAGTTTCATTCAGATTGTAACTAAATTCTCCCGGTGTTTCCCGACTGGGTGCGGTGGTCAGAAGATTCATTTTATTTCTTCTGCATCATATCAATCCATGTTTTTAATTCTTTCAATGTTTTAGAACAATTACACACATTGTCATCTTCGTCTACCGCCATGTATGTTACTGTTTGTGTGCATAAACCATAGTTGTCAATTACCTTAAGGATTTTGTATCCTCTGTAGTCTTTTAACTCATTCTCAACTGTATATCCTAGCTGTTTATTCATATCTTTTCCTCCACAAATCAATTATTGTAGTTCTACTACTGCAATATCTTAGCCCTTATAATGGAATATCTATACACACATTTGTGTAGTCATCGTATGTAATTGTGATAAATATACATGATATTTTCTTAATCAGATCCAGCATTCCATCAGGTATTACGTGAATGCATCTGATGTGATCAAGTGCAATCGATAGTGTTTCGCCTTTTCTCTGTATCAGTACTTCATTATTTCCCATTTCAACGTTATAGTTGTCCATGTTGATCTGTCTATTGCCAGGAACCGTCTTGTATTGCAAGGTTCCCCGTTTATTCATGCTTAACAGGTGAACCAACTCAATTGCTGAAATCATACAGCCAAAAGAACCACTAGACCTATGTTCAAGCTCACTGAGAAGGTCATTCATGAATATAACCATGCGGTAGGAAGAATCTGTTTTTTCTATTGATACCACATTTACGTTTTGCAGTTCCGTGTTTTTGAAAGTGGAATATGTGATTCTGTCATCTGGCTTTACATGGTCTTGCAATGCCTGTGCATACTCTTCTTTCGGGAAAACTTTATACTTGACGCTGAAATCGTTAAGCGGTATTATTTTCATCCGCTTGATATTGTTTATGCTACAAAACAGTTTTGAACTCTTGATTTCGAAACTCATTGTGAATCCTCCTTAATTTTGGGTGCACTTAATACACCTACTGAAATATGATTTTTCAGCAGCCAGATTATACAAGTTTTCTAAAGTCAATTGAGTTGACATTAGAAATAAATTTTGCTATCTGGGGGATACCGCCTGTTATCAGATCGTAACAAGCGGTTATGTGATTCATACACTTGCGATTTTGATTGTAATTAATTCTACGGGTGTTTCTTTCTTGTACTTCTCATAAAGTTTCTGACCATCCTCTTCATTTTCGATGAATGCCTTATGATCAAAAAATGGTTTCATGTATGGAGAATAACGTACATTATAAGTAGAAACATTAATTTCACTTTTCCGTCGTTTCTTCATATAGGAAGCAGTCTCTTTTTTTAAGGCTTTAATCTTTGCATCCAATGCATTGACTTCTTTTTTCTTGCTTGCTTTTTTTTGCTCTAAATTGTAAAGCGTTTCTGCTATGCTTGAAAATTCTTTCATGCTTTTACACATATGACAATTCACTCCTTTTCTTATATCCATTGGTTTTCCTAATATGTCGATTAATAAAAAAAGCATACCGCCCGATTTTGTATTCAGACTTTATGCTTTATATATGATATAATACATGCAATTGTGTGGTTGCTAACTATGATATTTTCTGTAATTTTTCGCTATGTTCCGTTACTACCTTTTTAAGTAGCGATACATCAGATTCAAGGGCTTCAATTTTATCAGACTCACTATCAAACCGTTTGGCTGCTGGTAAATAATTTTCTGCTAACATTTTAATATCACGCTTGATATCATTCTCAATTATAATATTTATACGGGTTTGCTCTTGCTTAATTTCCTCAATATCTTTTTTTAAAGGCTCGATCTTTTTGTCTATGATATTGGAAATTGCTAATAACAACTCATTATCTGTCATATCTTTTTACCATCCTTTACATCTGTGGTGTATGTATTATACCATATGTAAAGCATAAAGTCTATTCGATTATCAAGGTGCTTTTTTCAAGTTAGCAAGTCAACCCTCTCTCAGTAATCTTCCTGACTATTGATTCCGTAGTCGTTCACTCACAGGTATATTGACTGTTGATTTCACAAGGCTTTCGGCTCTTGTAAGTGTTGTGTCTTGCTTAACTTGTAAGACCATTGTACACTAAAACGAACTTAATTGCAATACGTAATAGTACACAAAAACGAACTTAATATTTTGTGATATGTACACAAGAACGACATATATTATAGTGTAATCGACAACATAGACCATAATTAGATTATTATATTGATTTTAAATGTTCGCTATAGTATACTAACTTTATAGATTAAGAAAGGAAGTGATCAAATGCCAAAAGAGAGATATCTACCCGGTAAAATATCATATGATAAACTTTTTAAGCAAATGGAAAAAAAGGACGTAAAAAAAATAAACCTCAGACGTGATTTTGGCATACATCCAACAACCATACAAAAAATAGTTGCTGGTGAGACTATAAATACAGATACCATTATTATTCTTTGTTCGGCGTTAGATTGTCAACCCGGTGATCTTATGGAATATATTCCTGAATCAGACATATCAGAGTAATACTGCATTATATAGAAGAAACATAAAATATAGGGGTGAGCGTATGATAAGTTATGAGAAGTTGGATGAGAAAGAATTAGAGATAACAGTAACACCAGACGAATGGAATCTAAGAATGATTGATCAAGCGACAAAAGAGAATTACGGGAACACAATTTCTTTTGATGAAATATGCCATCAACTGAATATTAAAGAGGTGTAATAAATGGATGCTGAGAAAAAACCATATATTGTAAACGGTGAGCGTGTAACCTTAGAAGAATACAGAAAAACAAAGTATGAAGACTTGAGGGTACGTGTGCCGAAAGGTAAAAAAGAAGAAATCAAGAAATTCGTTGCCACTACTGATGAGAGCCTAAACAGTTTTATTAATAAAGCTATTGATGAAAAGATTGAACGTGATAAACTTAATATATAGTGTTGTGTGGTACCCATAAAAATATATAAATTATGGGTACCATTTTTGTATATTATTCCGTCTTGAAATATGGGTACCCATAGTATATAATTATCATATCAACAGACAACAAAGTACCTTGATAATTGAATAGACTTTGCACCGCATATATGGTACAATCATTACATATGATAATCATATAAGGAGTGGATAAAATGGATAACGATCTTAAAGAGATATTGATTGCAATTCAATCTGGGATTATTAATCTGCAAAATGAAATGACAGAAGTAAAGACAAGCTTGAAAAAGATTGAATTAACCATAGAACTTGAAACAAACAAGAAAATAGATGCTCTCTTTGATGGAAGAGTTGACGAGATGCGTCATCGTAAAGAGAATATAGAAGCAAATGCAAAAGTAGCTGACTTAGAAATGAGAGTCGATAATTTGGAAAAAGCGTTTAAGGCATCATAACACGTACTGACCATATACAAGTGTAAAGTCTATTGAATTATCAAGGGCTTTGCACTTTTTTTATGGAGGTACATATTATGACAAGCTATTTTGACCGTATTACTACCCTACAGGAATTGAGAAGCCAATACAAGGCACTACTCAAAAAATATCATCCTGACAACGCTGACGGCTCTCTGGAAGTCACAAAAGTAATCAATCTGGAATACGAAAAGCTTTTTCAGCAATTGAAAAATGCTCATACCGCTAAAGGGAAAACTACAGCATACAATGAGATGCAATATGACTTCTCAGAGGATGAAAAGTTGCGGGAAGTCCTGAATAAAGTTGTTACCCTTGCAGGACTGAATATTGAGATTATAGGTAATTGGATCTGGCTTGATGGTCTGACATACCCGCATAGGAAATACTTAGGTGAAATAGGCTTTAAATGGGCTGGAGAGAAAAAGAAATGGTACTTCCATACGGAAATATTCAGGAAGAAAAGCCGTAAGAAATTGAGTCTTGATGACATCCGCCAGTATTACGGAAGTACAAGCGTGCGTCAAGAAACAAGTCCTCTGCTACAGGCATAAAATTAAGGGGTAGCCTACAACTACCCCATTAATCGCAATATGCCGTCAAGCGCGTTTAAACGGTCATACAGGCTGTTTTGCCGTTCGTGTAGACAATTTTACCCTCAACGAATCAGGACGTCAATTTGCGTCATATATTGCCTTGACATGGCTCTTGCATACTCCCCGGGGGTACTTTACATTCTGACGCATGGGTCAGGTGTCCGGTAGCTGCACATGTGTTCCATCCACACGTCACGGGAAAATTTCATTTATTATAAACTGGTTGATAATAAATTTTCTGAATTTTCACTCATATAATTAAACATTTCTAACTTTTGGTAAATATATTGTCCATATAATAATCCAGATATTTCATCATATATTTCATAATCAGGATCAAATAATATTTTTTCGATTCCAATATCCTTACCACATTCATCTTTAACCAAATCGTCAATTACATAGTTTGCCATTTGCAAAATAATAACAATGCCCTCTATCCCCTCATAAAACTTGAATTTTTCTGAAATTTTTTTACTCTCTTCCTCCTGCGTAATTTTATATTGTTTATCTAAAATAGAATTATACATCTCTATCTTTTTATATTTCATGATCATAAAGTAAATATAATTAAAATGAGATGTCACCAATAAATAATCCTTCAAGAACACGTCATACATTATCATATAGGTTTTTAAAACTGTATCAAGATCTCTTAACGTCAATATAAAATGAGCTTGCATGTGAGAAAAAAACATCTTTATTTTATCTTTAAATTTATCATCATTCCTATGTTTATTATTCCATTTTACGATATTTAACCTATTCAAAATTATATCGCTACTGTCCGTTTTTGGTATTTTACTAATATAATCAAAGAACCGACATAAGTACCCAGTTGAATCCATGTCTTGTCCATAGACCGTTTTTATTGAGCAGCTTAACTGCGATATGTCTACAGCAAAGACAAATACCATATCTTTTACATCAAAAAGATGCTTAACAATTTCCAATGTTTGAATTGCAAAATTAGGCTTGCATCTATCCAGCTCATCCACGATTATCACAAGCTTTCTCTTAGAATTATCCATATATGTAGTCATAATCTCTTTCATTTCAGATATATTTTTCCGAAATAATTTATATTCTCCAAAAAAACTATTTTCTCCCTTTAGATAACCCTTAAATGCTTCTAATGTATCCAGATCCGCTGGAATATCTATATTAAAATGTTTTTCCATCTTTGTTCTTACAAATCCATACCCTATATTTTGGGCAGCTATTAGTATTTTTCCGCCTAAATTTGCAGCATTATCATTGTCTATTTGCAATTGAAAGATACCATCCTCTAATATTGTATTCATAAATGGATCAAAGGGATTATCCCAAAAATCATTTTCCCATGCATTGTAATAGATAACTTTTAGATCGTCTATATCTTCACAATAATTCATGAACATATTAAAAAAATACGACTTACCAGTTCCCCACGGTGAATCTACTGCTATTGTATAAGCATTGGTCAATAAATCTCGTTTATACTGGTCAGAGTTCAGAATAATTGTTTTTAGAAATTTAGCATATTCCAATCGCCCCAGTTTATCATCTGTCTCAAAAGATAATTTTCTCATAACTCTCTCCTATTCTTTAATTCCATAATCATCAAGATAGCTTAACGCCATTGATGCCTTTGCTATTTTTAATCCTTCTCTTTAACTCACCTGATCTTGCATCACAGCAAAACTTTATAAATTTATTTACCTTTTCCCGCTCATAATCTTTTAACTTGTACATACTTCACTACCTCCCATAATATTCCATATTATACCATATCACAAGTAATAATTTAAGCTAAATTATGTTGTATTAATAGTTCAAACAACACACTCCCGGCACGACTTTGGTTCAAATATACCAATCATCCATCACCACACCTCTTCTACCATTTCTACGCTTATAACAACATAAGCACAGAATATTTTCTCCCATCTAAGGTAAAAGATATAGCCTACAGACCTTTTCTTTAAAATCATATTAACAATAACAGGTTACAACGGCAGATATCATATTTGCGCTAATCTGGAATATCCGCTACCAGTTCTTTACTGTGTCTCCAGGCTACTCACACATTCTCTGCACCCTGGCTACACTTATAACAACATAAGCACAGAATATCTAATTGCATTCAAGGTAAAAGATATAGCCTAACACCCATTCCTTTAAAAATCAAATTAACTTTAGCTCATCTTGTAATCTGGTGTCTCTGCCACGTCAGATAATGGTTTCCACCTCTTTGCTAATTCTTTGTAATTTATAACTGACCCGTACTCATTGGGTGAGTTTTTATTTTTCTCCAATATCCTTTGCTACAAATAATGGCTAGTCATCAATTCCGAATAAGTCTAATTCAGACTTTTTCAAAACATATTGTTTTACATATTTGCTGTAACACGAGTTACAACCGGCATCAGTACATGATTCCCCATACAGCCCTACACTCAGGCACATCACATGCCCTCTTTACTCTGCTATCCTTATAACAACATAAGCACAGAATATTTGATTGTATTCAATGTAAAAGATATCACCTTAACAACATGTTCTGTAAATTCTAATTAACTATAACAGATTTTTCCAACGTGCTTATCCCGAAAGGCACCATTCAAATGTGCTAGATTGTTCGTATAGACCCTTGACAAGTTTTGGTCAAGGGTTAATCTGGGTGACAGACTGCTTCGCATAGACCAGATTTTGAAGTAATTCCAACGTGCCCGTCTGGTAAGCACGTTGTTCTTCAGACGCGTGGCTCTCGCCCACACGTTGATGCTCCCGACCTTTATTACATACCAGGTAAAATACTGTTTCACATAGTTGAGATTTTGAGGTAATTCCAACGTGGTAATCTCGTCACTACGTTGATATTGATTTGGTACATGGCAATGTCATAAGCACGTCTGGCTCTCGCCCATACGTTGATCTTCAGACGTGTCGTTCAGAACGGCACGTTGACAAATCCTGCTGCATGTCCGACAATTTGTCAGGTATGAAATAGATCAGAACGTCTTTACCTGATAAAGAGGTTGTGCGCCTGATGCACAACAATTGTTATCGTCCTGAACGATCACTCTGAAATCACCGTTTCATTGGCTGCCACATCATAAACAAATTACTCCCCTTTGAAGCCACCACAATGCCCTTTCTAGCCAGTAATCCTTATAACAACATAAGCACAGAAAATTCTATGTACTTCTTTGATAAAAGTATCGGATATGAATATAAGTTTTGAAATCATATATAATTAATACAATATCCCTTTGAAGTGAAGTCGCAAAATGGGGCATGGTTGATCTGTACTGGCGATTTGCCGGGTCAGCTAATTAAATAATGGAATCCTACATACGGACTGCATCCTTATCCTTTGCTGCTATTGATGAGGTGGCATTTTGGAACCCCATAGTTTGAAGTTACACTGAATCTACATGATACCTTTCTTGATCATAATCTAAGGATGTCCATTGGCTGAACTTCCCTATATTCATCGGTGGTGGAAAATTTTCCACCACCATAACTTCTTTTCTTATTGTGTAGGGGACATTATGTCCCATTCAAACTGATTTATTATTAAATCGTTATTCTGTAATACTTCTTTGATCGCCCATCAAGTTAGAAGGTAACAAGTCCATAATAACAATCGCAGACAGAATACTGATAACTTTTATGATGTTACCTTTAAGATTTTATAATATGGGGGTGTGGAAATATTTCCACAGGGTTAAGTTTGGGGGGGTGTGCAAAATTTTGCACAGGGTAGAGTTTGACATCGTGCAAAAGTTTGCACAATGTTCATGTGATACTCCCGGTGATTTACGCTTAAGTACCATTTTACAGTGGCTTCTTACACTTCTATATGTTATATTTAGATTAACTACGAATTTTGTGAGGACAGATAATGAATGAATTGATTGAGAATATTGACAAACTACATACCACAGAAATGGGGTTAGAACGTATAAAAAGGAATTTGTCACTTGAAGTTAGTGATGTCGTGCAATGGTGTAGAATGGGTATATTGGACAAATATGCCATTATCAAAAGAAAAGGGAAGAACTGGTATATTGCTATAAACAATTGTGAAATAACTGTAAATGCCCATAGCTATACTATTATCACAGCTCATAAAGCTAAATAAAAATTTAAATAGAATCCTCGATGATATATTAATCCTTAAAGCTCTGTCGCCAAATCGGGCGATACTGATTTTACTTAGGTTTTTCTTGCCACATCAGTACACTTCACATGAGTTTTTGCACATGGAAATCTTAAAGTGGTATTCCAAAAACATGACTTAATCATGCCAAAGTGTCTTTTATGATCAAAAAATGTCACAAAATCAATGAAAAGGTATGGGGCAAATACTTATGCCATAGTAGTAAAACTAATAAACCTAAATATGGATTATGGAGGTCAGAACATGTTTATTAATTTTAATGAAATTGCAGAACGTAAAATAACTGGAATGAATGGTGGTAAGGGGGAAATGTCAGCTAAGATGTTTATGAGCGAAAATGGGAAAATTATACCATGCCGTATCCATGCTGGAGGTTCCATTGGCATACATAGCCATCAAACAAGTGATGATATTAACTATATTTTATCCGGTACTGGAAAAGCTATCTGTGATGGCAAAGAAGAAATTCTTATGTCTGGAGTCTGTCACATTTGCCAAAAAGGATCTGATCATAGCATTATCAATACTGGTAACGAAGATTTAGTTATGTTGACAATTGTTGTAGAACGATAACATATCGTGTTGGAAATCAATTACATGTTACTAGGATTCCACCAAATAGAAATATTATAAAAGAATGTAGCAGCACATTAGAATACCCATTGTAGCCAGAAATCATTATAACAACATAAGAACAGAATATTTCATACTTGCCAATGATAAAAATACAAGGTACATACATAAATCTTAGAATTATAATGTTAACGTTGGAATATTCAGCAACTATAAATGCTGACTGTGATGTATCATGGCAGAATCTACAGTGTCCCCGATGGGAAACTGTAAAATCTATTGCAGTACACTAATCACGACAGTACACTTCGCAGGGGTAAAGTCCTGTTTTTGAATCACATGTTTAGAACACAAACAGGGGTATACCCCTTCCAAGTGTACAGAATAGATATAGACTTAATTAATAGATATAGATAACTAATACTTATAAATAAGTATTAGTTTAGCGCTCGGGGATAAATCCCCTCCCACTGCCATGGATCTCCTTCACAATTAAAGTATGGACAGTCAACACTTTTTTAGACAACTTTGTAAGGTTATTTTCCCAGTACTTCATTGATGTCATATAATCCATTGATGAATAATTTCAACAACAATTTGGTTTCATCAAACAGATGATTTTTCTTATGTTCTGCCTCGTCAAAAGGAGAGAGTTCATCCAATACCGAACTCATTAAATCCATATAATACCTTTTCACTAATTCCATGTCTTTGTAGCAAGCTGTTCTGCAATTTCCTGTGTTTCGGATAGCTTATCTGTATTAAGAACTTTTGTCAAATCAAATATACGAGTTCCCATAGGTGCGTTCGGTGTTATCTTCTTAAAATCCGTCAAGTAGAATTTTTCCACAAAAAAATACCGTTGCTTAATCGTTTTTAAATCATAACCATACTTATCACCATCTACGATAGCCTTGAGAATTTTTTCTTTTCTTTCATCAGTCAACTCTCCAAATTCAGCGTCATATTGTATACCGTTTCCGTTTTCAATTGCTGTAATTCGAGCACAGACTTTACCAACTGCACGTACACTCTTATCTTTATATAAGCCCAAATAATCATGTGCTCTAAAACCATGCTCAGCTTTATCGTAATAAACATCTTCTTTAAAATTAAAATCAAGTGTTTTACTTGCAAGCTGCATTCTCATGAATTTCCATGAATCAGCTATTGCAATAAGCGCATCGTTATAGCAATAATTTAGGTAGTCATCAAGTACTTCTTGCATGTTATAATCCTTATCATCGATAACTTCTTGAATGGCATTTGCTATACCTTCAAAGGTAGTGTTTATGTGGATGACTGGATGGTCTTGTTTAGCATTAAATTCTTTGAGTTGCTTTTCAAAGGTCACTTTTTTGTCATTTTTCATCAGTGCTGGTGCTAGCGTAATCATTACCTTATACTTTTCCCCTCCAAAGGAGCTCAGATGCCTCATAAGCTGATTAGAATCGAACAAGTCAGACATTTTTGTTTCAACTACAATCTTGAAACTCTCCTGAGTAATGGTTGCATCAGGTATACTATCAACACTTTTCTCTTGTAGGTTAAATGCAATTTCAGGTTCAAAGGAATCAGAGAAGAATTCCGTTTTCAAAAGCCGAAAAAACTTATCAGAAGAATATTGATATAAACGAGATAACAGCAGCATCGTATTTGCTGTTGCAACATTTTCTTTCGCATGGTATCTCTGGAAATAATGAATCTTCATAACTGCTTATCCCCTCTCTTTTTTATTTCATAATTCTTAGGGAAGTAATCCTTCCCTAGCAACCAAACAAACTGGTCGATTTGTTTCAGGTTATATTTGTCTAATCTATAGAAAGCACGAAAATCAATCAGAATACCTTTGAATTTAATATAGTCCTTTAAGTCACCATCCTGAAAATCTGAGAATCCATCCCGATTTCTAAAATAACGAAGTACCTCATCCACATAACTATCATAAATGGGATAGTCGAGAGGATTGTGATGGCTACAATATTTTGAGGCAAAAGAGTAAAAATTCTTCTCTGTATTACCGATAGTTACATACTGGATATCTCTTACCAGAGTCACATCTCCAGCCTTAAGTCTTAAATCAATATCCAGGGTGCAAATGTGCTTAGCTACTGGATAGATTGAGAAAATTTTCGTACTATAAAAATCATTAAGCGTTGATGCCTTTAAAAGCACATCAATAACATCTACATTTTTCGGGCATAAATCAGAGAACAGTTTATTAAGTGCGTCCTCCTGCAAGTGATAGTTTTCCAGGCTATCCCACTTAACAAGATAACACTCAACCTGCTCTATTGATGGATCAGGAACTTCAACATCCATTTTCTTCTTCCGAGTACATGTGCGAATAGCAGTATTCTCTCGCTTGGGCGTTGGTGGCTCAGCAGTTTCATCAGAATCTAAGAATAAACGGAACCTTCTCAGATGAGACAAGTAACTATTAACGTTTGATTTAACATTACCGGTCGAGTTCTCAGAAAGAGCCTTGATTAATGTCTCTTTTGCCACATTTTCAAAATCAGTAGCAGTCACCCTGTTCCAGAACAGATCTTTACTTTCCTTCCTCCAAATGTAAAAAGTGTCCGCATAAGCGGTATTGATTGTTTTTTCTGAAATATCCTGGCTATGTAAAAATTTTCTATATTCGGCACGCAACTCATCATATGATAAAGATTTCATTTTGTTTAAATCCACTTCTACCTCCCCTTTATTCAATACAATTTAGTCTTTCAAGCCACTTCAATATACAGCCACTCTAAAAGGAACTATCATTACACATGTTTATTTACAGTAAAAAGATAATTAATTATATCCCAAATTTTTCTAAATATCAATCCTAACTTATTGAATATATGTAAATGAATTGCTTGCTACTACCATCTCTTGACTCCCCCGATATGCAAAATTTTGCAAGTCGGTGTATGCACAACATTATCAGCGTATCATTATTAACATTGTGGAAAATTTTCCACGAAGTCAGTTCTATTGAATTGTGGCTTCGACTTATATTTGGCTAATTTGGGTGAAATCTCATTGTGCAAAAATACACAGTGAAAAATGTTAGATTATACTGTATTATTTAAATCACAGGGACGTTTAGGTGTCCCTCTGTTTAGGTAAAAAACATCAATCACAGGGACGCTCAGCGTCGACATATGGACATTCCTTATTTAAACAGACATATATAATTAAACAGACTAAATACTTTTATTCACTACGTTCATAAAAGTATTTTCTTCGCTTACGCTCAATCTCCTGTATCAGAAAAGATTACAGAGTATTATTTGTTGGCAGAATCTACAGTGTGCTATCTTTCTTTTCTGATTTGGAAATCTCTGTTGTGTTTTACTGGACATCCAATGAATAACAGCTATAAATTTTCTTTGTTGAGATGGTTGCTTTTCCTGGACAATTTGTAATCCGGTGATACGAAAATGTAAATCCGGTACTATGCTGCACTATTTCTCTGGTCTGGGTGATTATCTGATTTAACTGTTATGCGATATTCCAAGTTGGAAAATTAATTGAGAGATACCTACTCCTGCTCGCTTATCTTCTGCTCAAAAATGAGCTAAAGTTTACGGATTGGTGTAGAATAAGATAGGGCATATAAGTATTGATGATGGATATGGTATATTAATAAACCGTTTTTATTAAGTCTATTCTGTTGGAATTGTGGACTGATTATGGGGTGTGGATTATGTAAAGTAGTTTTGTGAAATAGTTTTATAAACAACTTTTATAAAAGTCTTTATCTAAGTATTGTCTCATTTCCCCTCGAACACTTTCGTATTCCATTTTACCACAAATTCTTGCTATATGGAATACCTTTCAATAAAAATAAACACTACTTACTCTACTCACAGTTATAATTATTGTTGCAAAAAATTGCTTGTAAACACAAAGTTTTTTCATATATATTCTAATAATCAGTAACATATATACTTATAGTTATATTTATAGTAATATTGCACAAAAGAATGCCAAGTTTTTTCGATAATAAGTTCGGCAGATATTTTTTTAGTTAGTATTTACATGGTGAAATCGGCTATACAAAGTGCACAATGAAAATAATGCTATAATTTATAGTAGTGTAATATATAGTAAACCTTGTATCTAATCATATATTATCGAACACGAGAGATTTTTCAACCACCCTATTCCCTAATATAAAATAAAAGAGAATTGGGGAGGGTAAATTACTCATGTTTGATTTTCTTTTTGATGTAGTATATAGTCCAAACAATTATTGCAATGATAATACTGAAAAGAGCCTGCCCAGGAATTAGCACATAGAGGGCAAATATAGTCGTATGGTCATAATTATTTGTCAAAATATCAGACAGCAAAAAACTACTCCCAATAAAAAGTAATATATTGCTAAGAACAATACTAATAAGAGGAGAATATTTAATACATTTGGGTTTTACATGGAGCATTCCAAATGATGCAATCAATGGTACACCAATTAGATAAAATAATAAGGATAGTTCAAATTTATCCATCACATTCTCCTTCCAAAATACTATCCCCCTATCTCCAATATTATGGTTCAACTAAATTAATTTGTCAGCTTTTATAACAATACAAGGTTGATGCAGTATCTTTATGTCTTCAGATAATCCTGACCAGAGTAATAAAGAAGAAATAATTGAATAGGTATTTTCTGTCTTTACAGCATTACATTCTTCAAGGTTCTTCATTGATTTTAAGAATGTCTGTGCCGCAACTCTTGCATCTGCCATATGTGATTCTTTGTTGGGTCTACTCTTTGGTTTTCCATTTGGGCTAGAGATAAAAGCCTCCCATAAAAACAAATCAAACTCTTCTTTATTGAATCTGCTCCAATCAGTGGTAGCTTTTATTTTGCACTCAGAATCTTTTAAATATTCAAAAATCCATGCAATTTCTGACATACCAGTTGCCAGTGCACTTGCTCCTGCTCCTGCACTCCATGGTCTTCCATTCTCTCCATCTCTTTGAGCTGTAAGCAATTTTTCATCTTTTCGAATACTAATTGTAACTGGGCATTCAAAACCCAGGGTGACTTTTTTTGAAGTTGTCAAATCACAAACTAATGTATCAACAAGCTTATTAATATCTGTATTACATCTGATAGACTCTCCTTCTATTCTACACCAACCAAAGTTTTTTTTCTTAATTGATCCAATGTCAACTGCATAAATAACCATTTTTTCTTATCTCCAATTGTATTTTAATCTCATAACTACATATATTATATGCTAATACTTAATCAGATTCAATCGTTTTGCTTAATATTTGAGTGCGTCAATTTTACTTTACCAGTGTTTTCTTAAAGTTCTCAAATGCTTCTTTATAAAGTTCAATATCTCTGTCTGTGGTAGTTTCCCCAGCTTCATTTATAAGTTCATCAAATAAGAAATCAATGTCAGCCAGTTCTTCTTTTCTGGCTTTCAGATTTCGTTCATATACCTCTCTCGCTTCCTCCAATGTTTCAAAACAATCTACGCACTGATCAAAATCAATAATCCGTATATCATCTTTGTCTTGATCCGAACCAACGATTTCTACCCGCATCATCTCAGCTCTTTTCTTGAGCACTCTCAGATGTTGAAAATAATAGTATTCAAAAACATAGTAAAAGCATTCCCCTGGTTCTAAACTACTAATATTGTACATTCCAACCACATCCTTTCAAGACAATTATATCCCTCTCCCTTCCGGTTGTGGATGGTAATATATGGTAATTAACCAGCATGTACTATATCATCTTGATAGGAATTATCGCCAAACGGTTTGACATCCACTTTTAGCAAGGCATCATATACATGCTTTGGTATCTTATTCTTGTACCTGTCTGCCATATTAATAATGTCTGCTTGCTTGTGCCTTTTATACTCAGCAAATGCTTCTTCTGGCGTATCCCAGTAACCTAACACAATTGATTCACCGCCACACGGCATAAATACTCCATAATACTTCTCATGGCTGCTACTGTATCTAACTCCCAGTGGTAAAACAGGATTATTTCTTCTGGTTCTACGGGAAGAATAATGTTTCTTGCTGTTAGACAGCATGGTATTCAGGGTTTGTGGCAAAATACAACATTTGTCCGGTGCATATACCTTGTTTCCCGGACACAGCAAATCTTTGTCCACCGCCATAGATTCACCCTCACATTCATAATAATTTGCCCAGTACCACTCCATAAATAACTCTGGATCTCTTGCCCAGCTATCACAAATTACTGAATCATCATAGCACCTCCTGTTGCTCTTTTTGTTGCATCGGTGATTTATGCCCTGCCAAATACCAAATGCACGATTCCTTGATGAGGTAATGTAGGGGATATACTCCTGGTTCCGGTCAATATCTTCCACTTTTATATAACCTCTATTTAATGATATGTACTCATCCCAGCTTACCCACAATAAATTTTTGTAATAGTTATTACTGAGATCTTCGTCAATATGCCAAATCCAGGTAGTCTCACTGTTTCTTTCTAAGAATTGTTCTGCTACCAGTTCTGCCGGACTCGTTTCTTTTTTATACTTCTCCCCATACTCATCAACCAGATTAATCGTATAGTGGACATTCCCTGTCTTGTGCATGTAGAAATATTTCCTGAGATTATTAACCATCCTGCCGTAGTTGGATATCCAATAATTCTGGGAGTCCTTTACCTGGACAAAGACCTCTTCTTTGCTTAAGGGTGTTATTTCCGCTTTCGCTAAATCCAGAACTCTTGCATCTGTTAGATCCGCAAATTCCCAGAACTCTTTTCTCTGTTTCCGCTTTATCATTTCCTTTTTTGTCATCTATTTTTTCCTCCTATTTAAACCGTTTGCCAAATGCACTTTTTATATTGCGTTCAAAATCTTCTTTCGTTTTTGCCCAGAATCCGCCTTTTCCGATCAATCCTCCGTCTTCAGCGTAACCGTAAATTGTCTGGGTGTCTCGTCCGCTTGGGTCGTATCGATAGCCCGTGTCCAGACTTATACCTCCGGTTACTGTATCTCCTCCTGATTGGATGCCGTCATGTTGTGGGGATTCTGCTAACTGCCCGATTCTGGAATATCCTCCTTGGGGTGAGTGGTAAAATCTGTCAACGTTTACGTGTAGATCTTTGAATGACTCATCTACTGTTTCGGCTACGGCTGCTTCCATTTTTTTCATTAATTGCGCTTTGAGTGCTGATATTGTATTTACTGTTTTCATAATTTTCTCTTTTAATTAAAATAAGCCCATAACTACGGTTAAGCAGTTACAGGCTTGTTATTGTGATATTGTTTAATTTTAGATGATTTGTTGTTAATTGCGGACTGTAAATTTAACTTTCCTCAACGTAGAAGACTCATCATCATAAAACGTGTCTACGATATATGATCTTAACACCAATCTTTTACCTGCCCATTGCATAAGATTCAGATTCTTAAAGGTAAATTTACCTTTGCGGTTTGATTTAACCTCTGCAATCTTTTTGCCACGGAGATCTTCCAGCACAATATATGAATTTTTATTTGCAATACCTGTTATTTGCTTCGTATGTTTAGTGATCCTGTCACGGGAAGTTGGTACAATCAGGTGGATAGTTTCTACCAGATTTTGGAACTCTACAGTAGTCTGATACCACAAGCTATCCCTAGGCCACGCTTTTGGCAGTTTTTTATCAAATTCTTTTGCACTGATATTATTATATTTAAACTCAGTTTCATCTAAATCTGGATATTTATTTAGGTTCGGCAATTTTTTTATTTTGTTCATAGATACACGGAGGGCTTTCAATCCCGTTAATTTTTCAATATCTTCAAGGCTTGATAATTTATTTCCAGAAACCCATAACGTTTCTAGTTTCACCAAATCCCTGATTTCTTTTAAATTCACAAGCTGATTACCGTCTGCATATAAACTAGTTAATTTTTTTAAGTTTTCAATCCCAGACAGGGATGTTAAGTTATTGGCAGATATATACAGCGTTTTTAAGTTTACTAAATTCTTTATTGGTTTTATACTCTTAAGCTGATTACCATGTACTGATAACGAGGTCAATTTATTTAAGTTTTCAATCCCTGTTAGCTTTTTTAAATTATTAAAAGAAACATCCAGTACCTTTAAATTTTTAAGCTTACCAATACCCTTTAAACTCTTAATCTTACTTTTTCCCCCCTCATTATGGGCATTTAAACGCTTTATCTTTGCTGCATCATTTTCTGTAAAGTTTTTACTTTTCCCCAGCTTTTTCAGTATGGTTTGATACAATACTTTATCCGGTATCCCCGTCTTGTCATTCGGAATAATCTTGCTTTTTGCTGCCATGGTATTCATAGGTAAGAATGCCATCATTAACATCATGATAACAGAGGCAAGCAGAACTTTTTTTCTTTTTTTCATATCGCATATCTCCTTTTTAATTTATTTCTGTTTTTTTATTTAGGGGTATGTGTTGCATTTTTAATTTTTTTCACATCACAGTATTCTTCAATTAAATTTGAATCACTTCCCGCAATCTCAATGAAACATTGATATAAATTTTGTCTAGCAAATGTATCATTAAATAGATCGAATGCCCAGGCAATATCCCAGTAAGCGCCCGCAGTAATAGGTTCAACCACATTCCAAAGAATATTATCTACAGCCTCCCTTGTAACTTTAATCCTGTTTGGAACAATCTTAGCATTATCTGCATCATTTGGTTTTTTGGGATCATTTTTATCACCATGGCTTATAAACTTCCCTACTACACCATTATTCTTATACCAGACCCTATGGGCAAAGGAATCTGAAACAAGGTGTATCGCAACCCCAAATAAGAAATATTTTCTGTTTGCTTTTGTGTTTCCGTATTGCGCAAGTATTTGGCTCCAAGGCAAATCTCCAAATTTTGTAGTGGTAATTTTCGATTTGATTTTATTAAATATCCTTGCATCCATTCCTATTGGTACTCTTTTAAATACTGAAGTATCTCCTCCCCTAAGCGCTATCCTTGTTAAAAATAGATAGCAGGATACAAAATTAACAGGTACTACTTCCTTGTCCGGCACCTTATCCCACTTAACACCGCCATGATATTCCGGATAATTACCATATCCAACAACATTAGCCTCATGTTTATCCGGATATATTGCACCTAATTTCATGATAGCAATAGCCTTAGAATCCAAATCTTTATCTTTCTTAGAATCATCAATAACGCCCTGATGGGTGCTGCCCCCCCATCTACCTTCTACATACGCCTCATTATCACAGATTTCTTCAAAAATATCAGGAGTATCCGTATTTTCTGGGATAATATCTCCTCCTTCTATGCTTGAATTATAAAAATTTTCAGAAAAGGTTTCGTACATACGCATTGCATAATCTGTATCAATAAGTCCACATTCATCGAAATTTGTAATGTTTTTAGAGGTTGCATCTATCAATTGTCGTATAAATTCATGCGATTTTGATAAATCTTTTTCCCATAACAGAGAAGCCACTCCTACCACATGAGGCACTGCAATACTTGTACCATGTGTTACAACTGATCCACCAAAAAATGATGCAGTTTGAATCTTTTCTCCTGGCGCCGCAACGTCTAATTCTTTTCCAGTATTACTAAATGAACTAATCTCTGCTTCTGGATTAGTAGCGGCTACTGCCATTACTTCTTTAAATGCTGCTGGATATTCCACTTTGCCTGCGTTATTTCCTGATGCTCCAACCATTAATATACCCGCATCATACGCATCTTCTACAGCTTTTTTCATAGCATTTGAATATGTGGATGTTCCAAAGCTCATGTTAATAATATTCACATCATTATCAATACACCAATAAATTCCTTTTATGATACGACTTAAAGGAGCTTTATTTTCACCATCTAATACTTTTACCGAATATAAATCTACGTTTGGATTAACTCCTTTGATTCCACCCTCTCCATTTGCACAAATAATACTGGCAATACCAGTACCATGACCTGTTAAATCCCGATACATGGGAACCACATAATCCTCTTCTTCAACTAAATTAATACTATCAGCCAGAACTATTCCGTCAACATAATCTACTCCTGAATCTAATAAAGCGACTTTCACTTTCTGTATACTTCTTGCATTTGTATTAACTTCATCTACATTAATCACCTGTAAGTTCCAGTCAGCTTCAACCTCAGTTTCACTTGCATTGTTTCTTGCTTCACGTAATTTAGCCATAAATTCTCTTTTTTTAACTTTTTCTATATCCTCTGTTTCTGTCTCTTCAGGATCTTCTTGCGCTAAATTCTCTGTACTTTCAATTGTTTCTGTGCTCACTGTTGACTTTTCCGTAATCTCTGCCTCTTCCGTTACTTCTGTTTCCGCTGTTGTTGTTTGGCTTTCTTCTTCACTTTCCGTAAGAATCGTTTCTGCTTCTGTACCTTCTGTGATAATCTCTTCTTCCAATGAATTTGCAGAAATTATGATATCCTCTTCCACAATCAAACCATCATTTTGCTGCATCTCTTCTGCTTCTTCTGGTGATAATTCCATTACTGCAATATTGTTATCCGATAACTCTGGATCTTCTTCTGAAATACTAAATGCTGCTCTGCTAGTAACATCGTTAAATTCTTTTGAACTGTCTGCCATAACGATATAGGTTTTTGTTTCTGCATCCGTTTCATTTTCTGCATTTGCGATCATCATATTATTGCTGCCAACCAACTGACACATCATTGCGAATACCAAACAGCTACTTACTACTTTTTTGCCTGAAATCTTCATCTTTCTCTTCATAGATATTCTCCCTTTTCTCTTTGGTAGTTTCATTGAACATACTACTTACTAATATGAATCTGGAATTGCCAAATATTAAATTCTTACTCTTCTCCCTTCTTACTATATTTTCATAAAATATTCATATTATTTTATGTATATTGCACATTGAATTTGAATTATCATATCACACTTTCATCATTTTTTCACCCCCTATTGACTAACTGGTATCTATTCTCGTCTAATTGGTAATATTATCCACCTCTTAGAATGGATAAATCCTTTCAAAAAAATAGAGACATACAAATGTACGCCTCTATCCTCAAATCTTATTCTACTTTTACATTACAATATGCGCTTTTTCCACTGCTTGTCTTAAGCGTGATTCTACATCTCCCCTTCTTCAAAGCAGTTACTACACCCTTGCTTGAAACCTTAACAATTCCTTTTTTGTTGATTGTCCATTTCTTCGTGTCGGTTGTATTCTTTGGATATACTGTTGCTTTCAGTGCGTATTTCCTGCCAACTGTCAGTGTTAGATTCTTACGGCTCAGTTTGACCTTTGTAGCCTTTCTTTCCTTAACATTTACGATGCAGGTAGCTTTCTTCCCGTTTTTCGTCTGGGCGGTGATTACTGTCCTGCCAGATTTCTTAGCGGTAATTTTACCCTTGCTGGAAACCGTAGCATATTTGTTAGCTGAAGAGCTCCATTTAATGCCTGAATTATACGTTTTCGGCTTCACTGTAGCTTTCAGCGTGTATGTCTTGCCTTTATACAGTGTCAAGGACGGTTTATTAAGCTTAATAGATGTAGCACTAACTGACGGCTTATCCGGGGTTACAGGCTTGGTGGGTTGTGCTGGTTTTGGTATATTCACGGTTACTTTGCATGTGGCTGTCTTGTTGCCGTCTTGGGTCGTTACTGTGATATTGGCTGTTCCGTTTGAAACTGCTGTAACCTTACCATTTTGATCAACTGTTGCTACGGATGGATTGCTGCTCTTCCAGGTTACTGCTTTGTTGGTTGCGTTGGCGGGTGAAATGGTTGCTTTAATTGTTTGCTGTTCACCTTTTTTTCTAAGATTGATGTTTGAATTTGCCAAGCTTATTCCAGTTATATCGTAATATGCTTTTGTTTCTAAAATAAATCCTCTGCCGTAATTACCAAAATCATTTAGATTAACATCATTCCAAACTTTTTGCTCTCTTAATATTTCTACATAATCTTCACTTCCTTGATAATTATTTGGCTCACCATTTCCCCATTTAGTGTATACGAATTTTTCTCCTGTAATCCATCGAAAATGCCCCTTACTTACCTTATCCGTACCACCTATAAAGTAATTTGCACGATTTCCACTATCTAACAATGATTCAACAATCTTTTCTTCCTCTAAAGTTGAAATTGTTACTAAATGACCGCCTAGCTCCTCACATTTACGTTCTGCCTGCTCCCAGTCAAGTATATCTTCATAAATTGAATAACGATTGCCATTATAAACTACAGACTTTTTAGCCATAAAAGTATTTTTAATCATGATGTCCTCTGGACAATATACTGCAGTATTCCCACAACTGTCATAAACATAAATATGAGTACGATAATATCCACGTTCAAAATGATGATCTGAATCGTTTACTCTATAACTATATGTATTACCATCTTTAACTCCACTAGCCGATGGATTCACCCACCAATTTTCCATAATATCATCTTGATCATTATTGGTTGTCCATGTTGGGAATTGTACTCTGTTTACTCCCCAGTTATCATCAGCTTCACAGATAATAGTATAACCAGTATTGTCTATTTGCTCAATCCTTACATTGCTTATTCTAGGGTCTGTACGATCAATGTACGTTGGTTCTGCTTTTTCTGATAGTTCATTTTTATTAGTATCATATGCATAAACATGTGTGAAATAATAACCCTCGTAATTATTCCAGTCTCTCACATTTACTCTTACAGAAGCTGTATTACCATTAATAGTGCCCCGTAGCCATGTTGCGTCTTTCCCGCCTCCGCTTTGTCCAGCGTTCCAAGTTGGAAACTCAACTCTATCGATTCCCACATTATCGGTAACGGTACAAGTGACTGTGTATCCGTCTTTATTTACATCTGTGATCTGGACGTTGGAAATCACTGGTTTTATATTATCTTCATCATTTCCAGTATTTGTATTACCTGGTTTATGTCTAACAAACGAAAGCTTATTTCGTAGCTGAGCACGAGTAATTACACCATTCCAATTTACCTGGCATTTACCTGTCCAATTACAATCTGCATAATATATAGTATCCCCTGACACCTTAGTAATAAAAATGGTGTGAGTTTCATTATTTATACGGACTACATCACCTGCATATAAATTATTTACATTCGAATGTTTTTCCCATGAATTAGCATAACCACCCAATGTTAAGTCTGCCATTTTCAAAGCGAATCCATGACATTGCCATGCTTTTTCCTTACCATCATAAATGAACGCTCCACATGAGCATGAACAATCAGGTGTACAGGTTGTATTTCTACAAGGACATATTTTAGTACCTGTTCTATCAAGTCCATTATATTTATTCCAGTATTCTCCATGTTTATAGACATTTTTTAATTCAGTTATTCTCTGTGCAAAACTATTGCTTCTAGATTCAACTTGGGATGCCTCCGCCTTAATCGATATACTTCCAATTGATATTACAAACAAAAACAGAATCATAAGTCTAAATAGTTTTTTTGCTCGCTTTCTTGCCCTAATATTGTTCTCTCCCTTCATATCCCTTTCCCTCCATAAAATTAATATTTCTTATATTATAACTCCCAGGTATTACCATTACAACTGTTATGTATAAAATATATAAATTTAAGCATTAATTCGCATGTAATTCATACCATTTTAATAATGTATTCATTTTAATACAATGTATTTATTGCTTTTTATGATAGATTCTTATAATCTATTGTAGAATATTACACAAATCTATGATAGTATTGAAACAAATTAAACTAAAGGAGAGTTGTGGAATGAAAAATTCAAAAGCTTATGCAATTAACATTATGGGATGGATAACAATTATTGTGGGCGTTATAGGGAGTTTCGTTATAGGCGACGTGTATCAAGTAGTATCTTATTCATTTACAGGAATAGAAAGATCCACCTATAACTGGTCATTGGCAATTATGTGTTGTATCTCTTCCGTATTTATTGGACTCGTTATCATTGGTTTGGCAGAAATTATTGAGTTACTACAACAAAACTATGATAAAAATACCCTAATTGAAGAGAAAATCAATGGTTTCGAATCAAGCCTTAATGAAATATCTAATAATACTAAGCAACCTTCTGCAGAGAATTACAATGAAACTCTTCCACCATTATAATAAAGAACAGTAGGAGGTCAGCTATGGAAAGATTTGAACGTATTTGTTTTATCGATGGTATGTTATGGTCTCACGATTGCCCAGTTTTACTCGAAAAAGGAGCACTTTTAATCGACACAAAGAAAAATATTAATGTTTTACAGTTGAAATTTAGGAATCTTCAGGAAATCCCTATTAGTGCTGTTTACTTGATTATTAAGCAAAAAGATGTGATGGGTAATGTTTTAGGAGATATTGAGCGCTTCTACTTAGATTTATCTGTGAAATCTAATGAGTATTTTGGAAACTCTGTACCTATTGAATTAACTTTTAAACAGGCAAGGTCATTTGATTACATCGTTTCCACTATTGTTTTTGCAGATGGTACAAAATGGCAATCATCTGAATGCTTAATGCCTATTGCCACACCTAATAAACTTACTGATCTTAATGATTTAAAAGATCAATTCAAAATTGAAGTACATAAATTAAATTATTCTGTTATTTGTGAAAATTTGCCATATCAAGGAGACGGTTATTGGATCTGTACGTGCGGACATTTCAATCTAAATAAAAGTAATCGCTGTCTCCATTGTAATCTTGACAAAATAAAACTATTTGAAATAAGTAATTCTGATTTTTTATCAAAAGAAAAGATCATTTTGGAGCAAGATAAATATCCCTCTAAAACTATATCCGAGACAACCAATGATGCAGAAACATCAAATGAAGAAAGTTTACAAAAAGACACTCCCAATAATAACAAATATAAGATAATATTTATAGGTATTTCTATTGTTATTTTCTTCATTGTTGTAACTATGTGGAATACTATGAAAAACAGCGAAAAAGATTCGTCGCCTAAAACAAACATCGGTCAAAGTGATTCTTCCAGTGAGATGAATAATAACGCTATGAATACTAACTCTGATAAAGAGGTAATAAATATTTTTGAATCTATAAATTTTGACATGAAACCTCAAGATATAAGTAATTTACTAGGAGACAACTATGAACTCAGTAGTCGCAGTACAGCCGATCAATCTTTTCATCGTTACATGGAATTCCAGTCTGAGTATACTATAGATAACATTCCTGGTAAAATTGTATTTATCTTCGATGAAACTACATTAAAAGAAATGTATTGGGTTCATTATTATGATAATGATAATAGGGATACATTTAATGACACTGTTGATTATATTTCTACGTTTCTTGGTGAACCTACGTTCCCTAATACTAAGGATCAAACAGATTTTAATTATTGGAATAGTCATAAATATAGATTAACATATAGTAATGCAACAGATGGTCTATTTTTTCACAAAATTAAATAAGTAATATAGACAATTATCCTAATAAGCACTAAAATAGTCATAAAAACAGAGTTTCATCTGAAACGGCTTCTATGACTATTTTAATACTCATATTTGTTTTATCATTATTGTGTTGCATATCTATTATTATTAGTACCTTTTGATTGCCTAGTTGATTGCCTAAAAAAAAGATGTGCAAAAAATCCCCTTTCTATCAGTGTTTTTCAGTGTGTCGTGGGGTTCGATTCCCCTACGGACTGTTAATTGAATTGTGGAAAAGCCTTGTATTTACTGGGGTTTTCCACTTTTTTTACGTCTTTATTTTTTGATTGCCCTTGATTGCCTAACATTTATCTTGTGTCTTTACCAAACTATGAATTTGGTCATATTCTTGATGTTCTACACGGTTATGAGAAACTACCATTTTATTAGTAGCTTCTTCTACTTCTATATGATATATTTAAATCAATTAAAGTTAAAGTTGTGGAGAAGATGAATAATGAAAAAAATAAATTCGTTTGCCATATCATTGATGTTATGTATTGCAATCACTGGTTGTGGTAAAAGAGCCGATTTTGATATCAGCGTTGTAGTACCTGCTGGAAATTCAGAATTTGTTTATTCTGATGAAGAAATTTCTCCCCTTAATAATCAAATTACCATTTCATCTGGTGAGGGATTAGTTGATACGGAAATCGTTTTAAAAACGATAGAGGGTAAAGATAAAAACGCTTATGGACCAATATATCTTTCACCTGGAAAACCAATAGATATACATGTAAAAAAAGGTTCTTGGTTTAAGGTTGGGGTTTCCGTGCAAAATACAACAGATGAAGATATAACGGTTCATGTTAAATTTAAAGATATTGAAGTTCGAATAGAATAGAATATTAACTTAACAGTAAAGCTATTAAAACCAAAATTAGTTTGTGGAGGTCATAACATGTTTATTAATTTTAATGAAATTGCAGAGCGAAAAATAACTGGAATGAATGGTGGTAATGGTGAAATGTCAGCTAAGATGTTTATGAGCGACAATGGAAAAATTAATCCATGCCGTATTCATGCTAGAGGTTCTATTGGTGTGCATAGTCATCAAACAAGTGATGATATTAACTATATATTGTCAGGTACCGGAAAAGCTATCTGTGATGGCAAAGAGGAAATTCTTATGGCGGGAGTATGCCATATTTGCCAAAAAGGTTCTGAGCATAGCATTACCAATACTGGTGACGAAGATTTAGTTATGTTGACAATTGTTGTAGAACGATAACATCTCTGATTTAATATAACTACTACTTTCTCCGATATAAATTGGGAATATCTTCAATTGCCAAATTGCATATCTTTCTTTAGACAAATACAATAGTATTACTAATTGAATATTTAAGGAAATAAGCCCATAACTGCGGTTAAGCGGTTTCAGGCTTATTATCTAATTGATGATATTCATTTACATGGATTACTTTGTTATTTACGGACAATAAACTTCACTGCTAAATGTACCTTGATTTTACTGTTTGTATTCTTTGTTTATTAGAATCTCTAAGCACTATCTTCAACTTTTTATTTGCTTTTCCAATTATTTGTTTAGTACTCTTATTGATTCTATTAAATGTCTTTGGTTTAATTAGACTATTGTTTTCACAAGATTTTGTAGTTTAATGTGAATTTTAAACCAATTGTTATTTCTAAGCCAGATCTGGCAGCTTTTTCGTCAATTCTTTTCTGCTAATTCGATTATATTTAAAATTAGCATCTGCTAATTTCGCATGTAGTTTTAGGTCTGGATTTGATATAAAACTTAATCTGGTATACCAGTATTGTCATTACTAATTTTTTGTTTGCAGCCATAGTATTATTTACTGGCAGCATTACTATCACATTTTTATCCCCTATTGACCAACTAGTATCTATTCTTGTCTATATGGTAATAAATTCAATCTCATAAGTTCTCCCGATTTTCAAAAATTGCAAGAAAGCAAGAAAATCCCTGCTTCTTTTCTATTCTTTCAATATCTATTGACATATACATCTTCACTGTATATAATCAAACTATATAGTTTGACTGTATAGAAAGGATGCAATACAGATGAACAGAGATAAAAATTTACCTTTAACTGAAACTATATACTATGTTCTTCTAGCTTTAATAGAGCCAGCACATGGTTATGCAATAATGCAAAAAGTTGAAGAATTAAGTAGTGGGCAGGTACGATTAGCTGCTGGAACGATGTATGGTGCTATTGAAAATTTGCAAAAAAAGAAACTTATAATGTCACTGCCAAGTGACGATCCCCGCAGAAAGGTGTATACAATTACAGAATTAGGCAAGGACGTTTTATATGCTGATTATCAAAGAATGCAATTTATGCTTAAGACTACTGAACATATATTTCGGAAGGAGATTTTAGATGAAGATATTTAAATTCTTTTTAAGCTTTGAAAAGGAAGAAAAATGGCTTAACAAAATGGCAAAGCAAGGATATTTATTCGAGAAAAAAGCTTTGTGTTATCATTTTAAAAAAGTTGATTTCCCAAAAGCTACATTTAGAATAGATTATAGAAAATTCAGCAACTATCAAGATTTTCTTGATTATGAGACAATGTTTGAGGATAGTGGCTGGAAACATATAGTGGGTACAAAATCATCAGGTGTTCAATATTTTAAAAAAGCAGACAGCAACAGTGATGAAGATATTTTTTCTGATGTTCGTTCGCGTGCAGGCAGATACAAAAGAATAGCAAATATGTGGCTGACTTGTGAATTAGCTTTTATTGCATATTTTATTGTGCTGAAATCACAAGGTATGATAAGCATTCAAACCCTGCTCACTCCTAAAGACTGGTATCTTACCCCTGGATTGTGGGAATTAGATGGGTTAGGTTTTCTGTGGTGCTTTCTGTTTGAAACGCCGTTCGCGCTATTTAGAGGATGTTCGTGGCTATTTTGTATTTTCTTTATCATTTTATATAGTTTTTTTGCAATCAAATCAACACTATTGTATGATAAAAGTCTTAACAAGATATAAAAAGCGGTTTATAGGTATGTGCGGCAGGGCTTTACAATTGTCACTAAATATAAATCTGTGTATTAGCACTCAAGAAGACATTGACCGGTATTCATACTGGGATTTACTAATTACTGCCGCACTTACTTTATCCTGCTCTTTAAACATTTTTCAACATTCATTTACATTTTCTTATCAAAATATAATAAAGCAGCCAGCTCCAATGCATTACGCATAGCAATGAATAATATAACCCAAGTAAGAAATCTATTCCATGTTAGGGATATTTGGATATCTGCATATAACACCAGAATATCTAATACTGTAACTACTAATATCAAAATATAATTAGAAACATTTGCAGCACTATTTGCTCTATTTTGAATAACTTGCCAACGTTCATCTTTTTTGTACTCAATCTCTTTCTTTGCCTTCCATATATATAGAAAAAGTGTAGCTGCCACCCCTATAATCAGGAAAAATAAAATAATTAATTGTTCATTCATTGATTTTGTCCTCCTTGTGTTCAAACACTTCGTTAATTGAAACATCAAATACTTCTGCTATCTTGAAAGCTAATTCTAATGAAGGCACATACTTATATTTTTCTATTGATATAACAGCTTGCCTGGATATTCCTACTTTATACGCTAAATCAGCCTGTGTCCAATTACGTTCTGCCCTCAAAACCTTAATGCGATTATATATCAAATTTCAACCTCCTTTACTTCACAAAATGTAACGGCTTGCTTACATTCTAAATGTAACACACTCATTACATTTTGTCAATAAGCAAGTACATCTATGTGTTACATCATTTAATTCTATATGGAATACTCCATTATTTATAGTTAGCAAAAGAAGTGTTTAAAGTCAACATGTTTGCTTACTATTATAATTGACTCTTTGAAGAAACAATATTGCGGCATCGGATTAAAATAAATAAAGATGATTTTGGTATCAATGAATTACAGAAGTGGTGGAATGAAAAAGATCTTATAAAAATAATTATGGAGAAAATTTTTAAATGGAAATAAGTTTAACAGATATTGTTGGAAATGATTTGTCAGGATGTGAATGATTTTTTTATATTTCATGCAAAGCAAGTATCTGCTAATGGTCAAATGAAAATGTTATCATTTGACTCATTTTTATAACGCAGTACCTGGACCTATCTCCTATTCTTTTTTCCCGAAATCATCGAGGTAGCTCAATGCCATTGTAGCCTTGGCGTTTTTAACTGATAAATATACTGAATAGCACATAACACCTATCACATAAATAGAGATGCATACAACCAACACCAGAAATAATGTTTTCAATTCTAAGATTTTTTCTTCTGTTAAAATTATTTTATCAGAATTCATCAAAAATTGAACAATAGTCATTAATATTGAGACAGTTGATATGCAAAGTGCTAACATTGAAAAATTCATAGAACTATTCTCGTTTGCAGTAATTTTGTATTTCAACTTTGCCCGAATCCAGACTACTTCTCCTTCACTCATGTCTTTTATTCTCCTTTTTATCTCACCTACTCTTGCATTACAGCAGAATTTAATAAAATTATTTATCTTTCTTTTTTCGTAGCTGCTTTTTTTGTACATATCTATTACCTCCCGGATCTTTCCATATTATATCATATAAGGTATATTATTTTAAGAAAAAGATTTGTGGTATTATAAAATTTATGACATAGCTGAAGAGTCTCCTCACTTTGTAAGGTGATTTGGTGTTTATTACATCACGCCAATTTCACGTCAGATTCATATGTAAATCGAATCGCAATCACTTCCATCCACATCCCGTTCCCAGATGGCATCCAGATGCCATAATATAACCCTGCATTAATATTTTTAATATTTATATTGAATATATTAATTTAATGGTTGACATTTTTAATTTTTGATACTATATTGATATTAACAGAAAGGAAGTGTTGGTATGCAAAAGATCATTAGTCGTTGTCCGGTATGTAACAATGAGTTGACAGTTGCAAGACTTAAATGTGATTCCTGCGATACGGTAATTGAAAATAATTTCAGACTTAGCAAATTCGATTATCTGTCAGATGAGGACCTGTATTTTACAGAGACATTTATTAGGTGTCGGGGGAATATCAAAGAAGTGGAGAAGGAACTTGGCATATCCTATCCCACAGTCCGCTCCAAACTGGACTCAATAATTAAAAAGCTTGGATATGAAGCAGGAACAGACGATCAGTCGGTTAAAAGAGAGGAAATTCTAAAGGCTCTGGAAAATGGAGAAATTACCGCAGATCAGGCGATTGCACAATTAAAATAAGATGCAAAAAAGGAGATTTATTATGGATGAAAGATTGAGAATTTTAAAAATGGTAGAAGAAGGAACAATTACTGCTGAGCAAGCCGCAGAACTGATGTCAGCCATGAATATAGATTTACCGGTACAGCAGTCCGCTATTGTCAAGAGCAGCTATGATAAAAAGATGTTCCGCGTTATTGTCGACAGTATTTCCGGCGATAAGGTAAATATCCAGTTTCCGGTAGGGGCCATTAAGAAGATTTTGAAAGTAACCGGTAAACTTCCCATACCGGAAAAAGACCTGAAGGGTGTCGATCTTACCAGCATGATGGATGCCATTTCAGAATGTCTGGATGGGGAAATTGAAGGCGATTTTGTAAATGTAGAGGCAGCGGATGGAACAACAGTCAGAATATTTGTTGACTAATAGAGATTTATGATATGAAAGTAAAAATCAGAACAAAAGATTTTCGTTTTTACATGCCTGTGCCGGTCGCCATGATTGGATTTGTTATAAAAATACTTCCCGACAGGATATTTGAAGAATTAAAAGTAAATACACCGGAACCTTATTGCTGTCTGATAACGAAAGAATACATCAGCATGATATTGGGAGAATGTCTGGATATTTTAAAAGAAAATAAAGGTCTAGAGATCGTGCATGTGGAAGCAGCGGATGGCACATTCGTATCCTTAAGGCTATAGATGTTATTATGAGCAGTACCTCGTTGGATGAAATATCATCTGTAGGTTACTGCTCTATTCTATTCTTACACCAGCCTATTCAGTGTATGGTTCATAATTTTTTTTGACACATATAGCTATTTGTTTTATAATTATTTATAATAATAGTCCTTTAAACTTGAATTTGCATAAAATACTTGTTCTTTTGTTTTTCGAAACACTGGGCATATGCAAAATCAAACTTTATAGACTATTAAAGTCTGTTTACAAACACGTTCTTTGTAACATCAATATATCAGCGTTATAAAACGCTCTTTATTCTGCCATTAATTACCAGGCACAATTTGTTAGTTATGTAATATAATCAGTATAACCAATACTGGAGGGATACCATGAATAAACGCCAACGAAAAAAGAAACTTCAAAAATCTTGTGACCATAGATTTTCTGCCCGGATCAGAGAAATATTGATTTTAATCACAGATGAATACGAGAAATTTCTTACTAATGAGGAATGTCCGGATCTAACTGATGAACTCAGTGAGAACTTATATAGTAAAATATTATTAAGAATTGATGAGCGTAATAAAATTGAATAAGACAAGTGACAATATAATCACTTGTCCGGCTTTTCAATAGAATATTATCTTATTCCTGTTTCTTTGTATTCTTTTCCCGCATCTTTTTATCCAACATCTTATGTTTAGCTTTTTATTCTTTAGATATTATATCCTTAGGTTTTTTATCTTTCTGAAAGAATGGTTCGGCAATTTCCAGCCACTCATCCGGCAGATAAATTGATAAATATCCATGATTATATCCTTTTGCCTCATATATCTTACAGGATGGTACATAAGATTTAAACATCTTTGCAGAATTCTTGACACACTTCATTTCCTTTTCCCCATACCAATACATTACCTCAGCTTTCGTCTTCCTTACACTGTCTTTCAGCGTATATTGCATCATATAAGTACGGTACATGGTATAGAGTGTCTCTTTCCTAAGGTGCGGCATATCCTGCATATAATATTGGACAAGCTCTTCCGGATACATCATTTTTTTTGGCAGCAGTTTTGGCATCATCGCTACTTGCAGACGGCAGGCTCTTTTACTAAATAAAAGTCCGCCACAAAAGCGGATCGATCCCATACAGAAACGTGCCATAACGGGCTTTGGGTAACAAATGCTGCCATCAATAATAGCTTTTTGGGTCAAGTCCGGTTTTCGGGATAAAAGTTCCATCACGATCTGACCGCCAAGAGATACACCGCATAGTGCAAATAAATGACCTTTGCATTCAGTGTTAATATAAGCCATCAACTTGTCTGCTGTATCCTCAGTTGAAATGTATTTTGAGGCATATTCCTCGCCATGCCCGTCCATTGTAGGCAGAATCACATAGTAACGGTCGGATAAAACGCGTGCCTGACGCAAATAGTTCCACCATGAATTCCCACCACCGTGGATCATCATGATATACGGATTGTTTTTATTTCCAAACTCATGAAATTTCATATTTTATTTCTCCTCGTTTTATTTAAACATCCGGGCTATCCTTTTTAAGATTTTTCTTATCTTCCTCTTTTAGTGGCGGTGCAGAAATAATGGAAAGTTTTCGGAGCGGCCGGCCTGAATCTGGGTTTCTTTCTATGTACGGCTTCAACAAATTCCCAATATCCTGCACAAGATTCCTGTATTCATCATCTGTTATAAAAAGCAGCCCCGTTGTAAACCATACCTGATCTCTCTTACAATCCGGGTCATTGCTGCTTAAATACTCATTCATTTCCTGCATCAACCCCATATGAAATGCTGTAGAGAGGGCAACAGATGTCTCTTTTTCCATTGGGGTATCATTTTCACACATGGAATAAACCTTCTCAAGTGTCCCCCTCACTCTATTTTCCTGCACAACTTCAATGATTTTATTATCTTCCAAAATCTTTACGTGATGATATACCGTTGCCCGGGGTATATCCTTCAGGTATTCAACTATATCAGATGTTCGGACACTACCATGCAAGCGAATATACTGCATTATGCGAAGCCTTGCAGGATTGAGAATTAATTTTGCTGTATCCATTTTTCGATCCCCTTTCGTCTATATATTTATTATATTCTAATTTATTAGATTGGTCAATAAAAAAATTGCAACACCCCATTTTCAACTGGTGTTCCGGTTTCAAGATAATCAGAGCGGCAAAGATATAATTCCTAGCTTTTACTTTTAGAAAAATTTGTTGTACCCGTCTTCCGGCATTTTCCCTTCTAGCCCAAGCACCCGGGGCCATAAATTTGTATCCGCTGCAATAAATCCCATAATCATTCCCATATGTGTATGTAAGTGCCGGATTTGTGCCATTATCAATGTGAATCTGTTATATTCACAGACTTCAGGACGTTGTAGAAGCTCCTCATCCTTTAAATCCAACAAATACTGGTTTATCTTTTCCTCTATTTGAGAAAAATATGATTTTATTTCATTATAGATTAACTCTTTTTTTGAAACCACATTCAGGTTATTTAAATCTTTAACGTGAATAGTTGGTTCCTGAAAGTGACTGTCTCTGGGATTGATGAACCATAGATCCAAAGAATGCATCATATGATATACATGTTTCCACAGAGGCATTTCACAATATTCTTTTTTCCATAATTCTTCCGGTATGCAGTCTACTACATTTTTTACTTCCCACAATGCACGTTTCATCTGTTCTGAAATTATATTTACATATTCATTAACTTTCATTCTGTTTCCTCTCTGCTCTTTTGCTTGTACTATCCTTTTAATTGACTATATTTTACTCTCAATATAGACAAATGTACATATCAAAACTTCCTGTTTAACATTCCACGGAACTGAACAACTTCTTATCAAATCTGAATAATTTCAGTAATTTGACAAGTTTTAAAAAAATATAAGAAATTACTTGCATTTATATTCTATATATGCTATTATATTATTCGTTCGCTGGTTTGCGAAAATATTATTACGGGGTGTGGCTCAGCTTGGCTAGAGCGCCTGGTTTGGGACCAGGAGGTCGCAGGTTCGAATCCTGTCACCCCGACTTTTATGCGGGTGTAGTTCAATGGTAGAACACCAGCCTTCCAAGCTGGATACGTGGGTTCGATTCCCATCACCCGCTTATTTTTTGCCTAAAAATCTTATTCTAGCCAACAATTTTTTCTTTTTCTCTTTCCCTTATCCCCTGATTTTATCATATTTCCTGCTCCTATTTCATATATATAAACAAAAACAGGATCACAACATGAAGATTAAATTTGATAAATTAATCATAAGTATTTTAATTCCACTGGCAGTCGGTCAGATTTCTGCCCTGATGACCCGCAGCTCCGCAGACACCTATGCTATGCTGAGCAAATCTCCTCTCAGCCCACCTGGCGTGGTATTTCCGATTGTATGGACTATTCTTTATATTTTGATGGGAATATCCTGCTATCTTATTATTACTTCCGGAAACGAAAATACGAAAAATGCATTGACTTGGTATGCTTTGCAGCTTGTACTTAACTTTTTTTGGAGTCTGATCTTTTTTAACCTGCATTTTTACTTATTTGCTTTTATTTGGCTGCTCATTTTAATCGTCACTATTATTATCATGATCATTAAATTTTACAAGATCAACCCCCTGGCTGCTTATTTGCAAATCCCTTATCTACTTTGGTGTATATTTGCAGCATACTTGAATTTCTCTATCTATTTATTGAATAAATAACAAATTAAATAAAGCCAAAAAGAACCTTTATCTCATATAAAAAGAGATAAAAGCATTCTTTTTGGCTCATCTTTTGTCCGAAAATCATGTTACTGGATACTATTTTTTTCGGTCCTCTGAATCCACTCTTTCACCAGACTATTAAATATCTCTGATTGTTCAATCTGTAAATTGTGCCCTGCCATATCCAGTACTGCAAATGTTCCTCTTGGGTAATCTTCTATAATGCTCCATAAATCCTGATAACCTACGCAGTTATCCTGACGCCCGGCAAGTAAAAGCACAGGTTTCTCAAATCTTAATTCACGGCTTTTCCTATCCACGTCAAAAGAAAATGCATAGTCATTTTGAAGTTTTTCTATAAAACTCGAATCAGCCATTTTCAATCCGGGCAAAATCTCCTCCTGGTAACGCAGAAATATGTCTTGATTTGCAACGACTGCATATCCACAATAGGATTCCCTTTCATCCGCAGAAAGTCCTCTTAGAAATTCTTCATCGTACTGTAAAACTTCTTTACCTGGCACATTTCGCAGATTATGACCGGGGACAATTACGGGACATATCATTAGAAATCCATCTATATCCTGAGATAACCTGGTCAATATCCCCCTCGCCAGATATCCTCCGTAGGATTCCCCTGCTATAAGAAATGAACCCTTTGTCACTCTTTTTATAAAGGTAATTAAGAGTTCCATAATTTTATCGGAACTCCCTACTGAAAGCGGCGCCTTCGTCTCTCCCATCCCGGGCAAATCTATATAGATACGCTGATATCCTTCACACATGTTAAACACCGGTTCCATACATCCCAGCATTAGTCTGTAATCACATGCACAACCATGCAGCATAATAACAGGTTTTCCCTCACCGATTACTTCATAGTGAATTTGCATACCATCAATGTACTCCAGCATCATTATTCTCCTTTCTGGGTTTTCCCATAAAAGTAGTGCCTTCATCCTGAAAACCATATTTCTTATAAAATTCATGGGCATCCTGTGTCGCCAGGATTCCTCTCAGAGATGAGATTTCCACATTCCCTTCGATTGCTGTAAGTAAGGCTTTCCCTATGCCAGCGCCACGGTAACGTTGGTCTACTACTACATCACAAAGATAGTACGTAGTGGCATAATCTGTTATCACACGGGCAAAAGCAATCTGTTCTCCGGTGTCATTGCGAAATGCACCATAGCACAAAGAGTTTTCAATCGACTTATTTATCGTAGCCAAATCTCTCGTATTCGCCCAGTAAGTCTGACTCAGCAGATTTTTAATTCTGTCCGCCTGCATCCATTCATTTCCATGCCTGATGGTAAACTCATCCATCACCACTTCTATCTGGTTTTCTATAACATCTTTTTTATTGCATTTTGCTGCTTCAAAAATCTCATATGCATCTTCATTTACAGCAACCGATACACCCGCGCTGTCTTTTGCCCAGACACCTCCGTACCAGGTATCGTTTACAATCAAAATATCCCCGTAGTTAAAATCATCAAATTCTGAGCAATGGATAATTTTGATCTTATCTTCTTTTTTCGCTTTGTGATTCATACTCGTCACCTCATCTATATTATTTAATATTTTACAATAAAAATATTTAAACGTTCAAAAAAGAAGTGATTCATTATGAAAAGAATCCCCTCTTCTTCAAATACTGTCAGGCTGCCGGTTCTTCTGTATAACACGGTTCTGCTCTACGCCTCCCCGTCCATGCAATATGGCGGGAATGCATTTTCAAACACGATTTAGAACCCGAGATCATCCAGAATTTCTTTTGCAGTAGCAATACACTTATCACATCCATCAATAGAAACTGTTTTATCTGCCAGATTTACCTCATAGGTAAGCCCTGCCTTGTCAAAAGCTTTACTGATTCTTTCTACACATTTTTCGCAATGCATTTCCTCTACTTTTAATACTGTCATAATCGTACACTCCTTTTTCTTATAATTTTTCTTATATAAATTCATAGATGAATTTCTATTTCATCAATTTTTGAATCGTTTTACACAATTCATCTACGACTTCATCATTTCCACCCCGTATATCTTCTACTACACAGGATTTAATATGATTTGCCAGAAGACTTTTATTGAAACTGTTTAATGCTGACTGAATGGCTGAAACCTGTGTCAAAATATCCACACAATAACGTTCTTCTTCTACCATGTTCTTTATCCCCCGTATCTGTCCTTCAATGCGGTTCAGCCGGTGAACCAGATCCTTGTATTCCTTGTCTTCCCTGTGTTTATGTTTTTCACAATTACATATTTCTTCGCTCATCTGTCCACCTCTTTTTCATTAATCTGTTTTTATAACTTAAGCCGTTTCAGGCGCAGCGCGTTGCTTACTACGAATACTGAGCTGAAGGACATTGCAAGCCCTGCAAAAATGGGATTCAGCAGCGGGCCTCCAAATGCATACAGCACACCGGCTGCAACCGGAATTCCTATGGTGTTAAAGATAAATGCCCAGAACAGATTTTCTTTAATATTCCGGATCGTAGCTTTACTTAGCTTAATTGCCCGGTATACATCCTGGAGATCAGATCTCATTAATACCACATCACTGGATTCCATGGCGATATCACTTCCGCTTCCAATTGCGGTACCTACGTCAGCCTGCACTAGTGCAGGTGCATCATTGATACCGTCTCCAACCATCATAACTTTTTTTCCCTGCTTCTGAAGATCAGCTACTACTGCTGCTTTATCACCCGGAAGCACTTCTGCAATTACGTGATCTACGTGTGCCTGTCTTCCAATATACTGGGCAGTCCGTTTATTATCTCCGGTAAGCATCGTTACCGTAATCCCCAGCTTCTTCATGTCATCAATGGCTTTGGTACTGGTTGGTTTCATCGTATCGGCAACACTTACAATGCCCTTCAATTCTCCGCCGATTACCACAAACATAGGCGTCTGGCCTTTATCTGCGATAGAATCCGATGACTGCTTCATACTTCCAAGGTCAATACCAAGATCCGATATCATCCGTTCATTTCCGATATATACTTCATTGCCTGCAAATTCTGCTTTAATTCCTTTTCCGGTAATGCTTTCAAACGCTTCCGGCTCTGTTAATCGAATTCCTTTATTTTTCGCATCCTCTACAATTGCTCTGCCAAGAGGATGTTCGGAATCACGCTCACAGGATGCCGTTATCCGAAGTAATTCCTCTGCTTCCATCTCCGGACTGACGATTTCAACCACTCTGGGTTTTCCTTCTGTAACGGTTCCGGTTTTATCCAGAACAACGGCATCTATTTTATGGGTGATTTCCAACGCTTCACCACTTTTTATCAGTATTCCATATTTTGCTCCAAGTCCCGTACCAACCATAATGGCTGTGGGTGTTGCCAGTCCCAGTGCACATGGGCATGCAATTACTAATACGGATACAAAAATTGTTAAAACAAATGCCAGGTCATGCCCCGCCAATGCCCAGATAATTGCCGCCGCAACTGCTATGACAATAACTGCCGGTACAAAATACCCCGCCACGGTATCCGCCAGCTTCGATATAGGTGCTTTCTTTCCCTGTGCATCCTCCATCAGCTTGATGATCTTCGCCAATGTAGTATCACTGCCTGTATGGGTTACTTCAACCTGCATGGAACCGTTATAATTGATACTGCCGCCTATCACTTCACTTCCGGCGGTCTTTTCTACCGGTATACTTTCTCCTGTCAGCATGGATTCGTCCACACTGCTGTTTCCACTAACGACTAATCCATCCAGAGGAACTCTGCTGCCCGGACGTATTAATAAGATATCACCTTTTTTTACTTCCGTTGTGGGAACTTCCGCTTCCGTGCCGTCTCGCAGTACGACTGCAACATCTGGAGCCAGTTCCATTAATTTTTGAATCGCCTCTGATGTTTTACCTTTACTGCGGCTCTCCAGGTATTTACCAAGCATAACAAGAGTTACTACAACTGCTGCTGACTCGTAGTACAACCGTTCAACATACATGTGGGATTCAGGTATTAGCGCTGTCATAACCAGACTGTAAATATACGCACTTCCCGTACCAATTGCCACCAGTGAATCCATATTTGGATGTCCTCTGAACAATGTTTTAAAACCAATAATATAAAATTTTCTTCCACAGATTAATATGAAAGTAGTAAGGATCAGCTGCGCCAGCGCAAAGTTAAGAGGTTGTTTATGCATATCCAAAAAACCCGGCAGCGGAAGGGGAAATGGAATCATATGTCCCATAGAAATATAAAGCAGGGGAACCGCAAGTACAATACTGATGATCAGTCTGCGTTTGATCTTGTGGGATGCTTCCTCCCGCTCCTCTTTTTCTTCCTTCACTTTTTTCTCATCTTTTAAAACTTCCTGCTCTGCCGCAAACCCCGCCCGTTCTACCCGGTTCATGATATCTTCGGGTGTGACCTTTTCTTCTTCATACTCTATGGTCATCTTGTTGGTGGCAAGATTGACATCACTTCTCGTTACGCCATCCATTTTTCTGGTTACACGTTCAACAGCACTGCTGCAGGATGCACATGTCATCCCTTTTATGATATAGACTTCTGTCTTCAAATCTATTCCTCCTTTCATATACCCCTGTGGGGTATGTATTCATCATAGTCTATATCATAGGATTTGTCAATTACCTTTTTTTATTTATTTTAATTATTTTATTTCTGCAGCTCATCACGCATTTGTTTTAGTATCTCATATGGTATTTTAAGATTTCCCCTGCCGCAGCCGAGATCTATTCCAGGCTTACGTGTACCATGAAAATCAGAACCTCCGCTGATATGAAGTCCGTGCAGGCGTGCCATCCGGCGGACTGTACTTTCTTCAAATCCAACATGGGTGGAATAAAGTGCTTCAATGCCGATTAAACCGGCTTTCTTTAAATCCTCCAAAAGTCTATCCATCTCTTCATCTTTTAAATGGTACAGCAGCGGATGAGCAAGAATCGGAATTCCTCCGGTCTGGCGGATCAGATGAACTGCCTGAACAGGCGTCACTTTTTCCCTGGGAACAAAGTAAGGACAGTTGTCACCGATATAATACCTGAATGCATCCCGCATATCTTTTACGTATCCATGTTCCAAAAGGTAACTTGCAAAATGAGCTCTTGTCCAAACTGCATCCTGATATCGTTCCTCCATCTTCTCCCAGGTAATATCAATTCCCCCGTCCCGCAGTTTCTCTATCATCTTCCGGTTGCGCAAATCCCTGGAATCCTGAAATTTTCCAATCTGGCTTAAAAAAGCAGGACTTTTGTAATCAAATTCCAGCCCCACAATATGAATGTCTTTTCCCAGATATTCTGTAGAAAACTCAATTCCCGGTATTACTTCTATTTCTTTCCCCTTTGCGGCTGCAAATGCCTCCTCAAGCCCTGCCGTGGTATCATGGTCTGTCAGTGCAAATGCCGACAGATTCTTCTTAATCGCATAATCTACTAATTCAGCAGGTGTAAAAGTACCATCAGAGCAATTTGAATGTACATGTAAATCTATATATTTCATTATTTATACCTATTGCATATTGCGGGCAGACCCACAATATTCCTTTCCGTTTCTCTATGATATATCTTCTGGAAGTATCCTTTTGCTCTTTTTAGTATACCCTCAATTTGGAAAGAATTCAACCCGCCCAGGTTATCCCAAGTGTACCCAAGTGTACCCGGAATGTACTTAAAGCCGGTCTGTATCCCGCTGCTACATTCCCCCTTGTCTTCCCTGTCACTTTTAGGTATAATATTTGAAGAGTATATTTTTATACTAACTAATAATAAGATGCTTTTATGCATCCAAATGGAGGAATTATGACATTTCGTGAATTATATATGAACGGTTCAATTGAATTTGATGAAATTTTTGATTATACCAGCAAATGGAATTTTAGTGATGATACACGCACTTTGCGTGAATATCTGGGACTGACGGCCACAGAGGAAGATATCTGGATCAGTGACAGTGATGAAGCTCTGGAAGATTTTATGGAGAAAGAGAAGAAAATCAAAATCTTATTCCTAGACCTGGACGGCACCTTGTTAAATGATGATAAGGAAATTACATCAGGCAATCATGAAGCAATCCAAAAAGCTTTAAAGCAGGGACATAAGATCGTGATTACTACCGGAAGACCTCTTGCCAGTGCAATTGTTTTATCAAAAGAACTGGGATTGACACAGAACGGTTGTTATGCAATTGCTTTTAACGGGGCAGAAATCTATGATTTATACCATAAGAAAACCGTCTTTAAAGAAACGCTTCCGCTGCCTTTTGTCCGCTATCTTTTAGATGCTGCACATGCACAGGGGCTGCATTGCCAGACCTATTCAGACACTCATATTCTTTCAGAATATGATACACCCGCACTGCACAGATACGAGTCACTGACAAATCTTACCTCCAGAATTGTGCCTGATGTTATGATGGAATTAACCACTGAGCCGGGGAAAGTAATCGTAATCGATTATGAAAACCATGATAAACTGGTACACTTCCAGGAATCCATTTCAGAATGGGCAGACGGCAAGGTAGAACATATCTTTTCCTGTCCCCAGTACCTGGAATTAGTGGCCCCGGGCATGTCAAAAGGACATGCTATTGAAGTATTATGTGGTATTCTGGGCATTCCAAAATGCAATACCATTGCTGCCGGAGACGCTCCTAATGACATCTCTATGCTTGAAACGGCTGCAATCGGCGTCGTTATGAAAAATGCGGCTGATGATATTAAAAAATACGGTGACTACATAACCCAAAGAGATAATAACCATGACGGTATTGCAGAAGTGATAGAAAAATTCCTCTTGTATTAACCATCGGTGTCTAAAACGTTTGAATTAGCAATAAAGATGCAGCAGAGTGGGAAATAGACAATTAGCTTAAATTTGGGTTTAGCTAAGGAAAGACGCTTTGTAGATGGAGGTAGTGTACGGAAAGATGGGTGTGGGAAACTGGCATGGGCTCCGTCAGCTGGCCGCAGAACTGGTATTTTCTAACCTTTCCGGAGCGCTTTTTGGCGGCACGCGGGCATTCACCGAGAAATCCTGATGCATTTCTCGGTTCAGTACCCGCTTAGTATCCGATGGGAGCCAGTCGAATACTATCCGCCAAAAAACACTCCGGAAAGGTAAGTAAATACTCAGCTCTGCTCTACGCTTCCTCCGCCCATGCCAGTTTCCCACACCCATCTTTCCGAGATCCAGTTTACTGCCACAAAGCTGGTTTTCTCAGCAGGGTGGAGACCCTTGGACTGTGACAGGCTGTTCTTTATTGGATGCTGCGCAGTATGTTTCGGCTGTTTGTGTAAGAGAAGATGAAAGTTTGTTCGTTTTTCTGGTTACAGAATGAAAAACAAATTCCGTTCTCAAGATCAGTTGCTTTACGCCAATAGCGTACAGCATGCCACAACCCCGGGGTCCCACCACGCTGAGAAAACCAGCTTTGTATCAGTAAACTGCATCCCGGAAAGAGAAGGGGGCGGACCAGGACATTGGTTTGGAAGGCGTATAGCAGAGCTGAGCATTTACTTACCTTCCCGGTGTGCTTTTTGGCGGATAGTATTCGACTGGCTCCCATCGGATACTAAGCGGGCAGTGAGCTGCGAAATGCAGCAGGATTTCGCAGCGAATGCCCGCGTGCCGCCAAAAAGTGCTCCGGGAAGGTTAGAAAATGCCAGTTCTGCGGTAAGCCTTCCAAACCAATGTCCTGGTCCGTCCCCTTCTCTTTCCGTACACTACCTACATCTACAAAGCGTCTTAATCAGCTAAACCCAAATTTAATATTTTCATCCCTTTTCCTGCCCTTTTGGCATTTTCAATGATAAAACAGCTTTCTCATCAATTATCTATCGGTTCTGCCGGAATAAATACCCTGTCTTTTACAACGTCTTCCGGTTTTACAGCCCTTTCTATTGCTTCTTCACAGAAATACTCCTGAGAATTCATTTTCACTTTACCTCTTCTGTCTACTTTCTCATAGCTTCCGTCCGGCTGTAAAATATGTGCCTTCACATTATCTTCCAACTGAATCTGCAAGATGTGTATCACTTCCATCTTCAAGCGTTCACTTTCAACCGGAAAGAGAATTTCTACACGTTTATCCAGGTTACGCGGCATCCAGTCTGCGCTTCCCATATAAACCTCTTCGCTTCCATTGTGGTAAAAGTAGAAAATACGGCTGTGTTCCAGAAAGTTTCCAACAATAGAACGTACGGTGATATTCTCACTCACACCAGGAATTCCCACCTTCAGACAACAGATACCACGTATAATCAGATCTACCTTCACACCTGCAGCCGATGCTTCATAAAGAGCAGCAATGATATCTTTATCGCATAAAGAATTCATCTTGGCTATGATATGAGCCTGTTTGCCTTCCAGGGCATTCCTAGTCTCACGCCTGATCAGTTTTAAGAAGCGGTTTCTCAGCCAGATCGGTGCCACTGCCAGCTTGTTCCAGCTCTTTGGCTCGGAATAACCGGATAGCATGTTGAATACTGCCGTAGCATCTTCTCCAATCGGCTCTGAACAGGTCAAAAGGCCGCAGTCTGTATAAAGTTTCGCCGTTGCGTCATTGTAGTTCCCTGTTCCCAGATGGACATAACGGCGTATTCCGTCTTCTTCTCTGCGGACAACAAGGGTGATTTTACTGTGTGTCTTAAGTCCCACTAACCCATAGATAACATGACATCCGGCTTTTTCCAGCATCTTTGCCCATACAATGTTATTCTCTTCATCAAAACGGGCTTTTAATTCTACCAATACGGAAACTTGCTTGCCGTTTTCCGCAGCCTGGGCAAGTGCGGCAATAATCGGTGAATTTCCGCTGACCCGATACAGTGTCTGTTTGATCGCCAGAACGTCGGGATCTTTCGCCGCCTGTTTTACAAAGTCTACTACGGGATTAAATGTCATAAATGGATGATGAAGCAGTATATCCCCATTTCGGATCTGGGTAAAAATATCCTCTTCTCCCATCATATCCGGTACCGGCTGAGGATGGTAAGATTCGTATTTCAAATGATCAAAACCGTCCAATCCATACATCTTCATCAGGAATGTCAGATCCAGAGGACCGTTGATTGAAAAAATCTCTTCTTCTTTTATACTAAATTCTTTCTTTAATACTTTCAAAAGATGTTTATCCATCTTATCTTCGATTTCCAGACGGATTACCTCGCCCCACTGACGCTTTTTCAGCTGGCGCTGTATTTCTTTTAGAAGATCTGCTGCCTCGTCTTCGTCAATGGTTAAGTCTGCATTCCTCATGATTCTATATGGGTGGGCACAGATTACATTATAGTTTAAGAACAGCTTCTGGATATTACGCTCAATTACCTCTTCTAAAAGTATTACCCTTTTTTCTCCCTTTTTTCCTTCCGGAAGGCGGATGATTCTGGGCAGTACTGAGGGGACCTGTACCGTAGCAAACTCGGTTTCACCCTTTTTGGAAATCAATGCTCCTATATTTAAAGATTTATTGCGTATCAGGGGAAACGGCCTGGAAGAATCCATTGCCATTGGGGTGAGTACCGGATATACATTTTCTTCAAAATATTGGTCAACAAATAGTTCCTGTTCTTTGTTTAAATCTTCGTGGCAGACTACCACTTCCAGTCCCTGCTGCTTTAAAGCCGGCAAGAGAGAACGGTTATAGGTGGAGTACTGCACATTTACCAGCTCATGTACTTCTTTTAAGATCATATCAATCTGTTCTGTGGCGGTTAAACCTGCTATATCTTTTTTCATATAACCTGCATGTACCATATCTTTTAAAGATGCCACACGGATCATAAAGAATTCATCCAGATTTGAAGCTGTAATACTCAGAAATTTTAACCGTTCGAATAACGGAAGGGATTTATCCCTGGCTTCGCTCAGGACTCTGTCATTAAATCCTACCCAGCTGGATTCCCGGTTGGTATAAAATTCAGGTTTTGTAAAATCAATTTGTTCCATCTGTCTCCCTCCCTGTTACATTATTTTCTTCTGTTTAATCACTGGCCGGACGCTGAATACTTCTTCAAAGAAATCTGCTTTTTCCCTAAACAGCCCCTTTTCCAATGTAATATCTTCCTGGGTTTCTGCTGTTATCACCAGTTCATTTTCTCTAAATGCCAGCCTTACATCTTTGAATTTCTGCTTGTGGCTGCGGTCAAGAGCATTAGCCACACGTAAAATCGCTGTTAATTTTGCAATTCTTAAGTACTCATCTTTGCTGATCTCCGTAATCCGTCCTTCGGTCACGTCATAATAAGAGAAATCCATGGTATTGTATTTTACCACATTTGCGATGATTTCCCGCTCAACATGGGCCAATCCAATAATCTCTGTTGCCATAATAATACTGTAGGAGCACTCCGCCACATTAGAGAGGCTGATATATTTACCACACCCATGGAGTATGACTGCAATCCGAAGCAGAAGCCGGTCTCTGGCATTCATTCCATGCACTTTTTTCAACTTGTCAAAAATAGGAATTGCCAGGTCTTCCAGTGCTTTGATATGACCTTTATTGCATTGGTACCGCTTGGAAATATTTCTGGCAGCAGCAATGATATCATTATCAAAGTTATGAAGTGACTTGATTATTTTATTTTTCTGAGCGTATTCATATGCCATGCCATCACACAGGGAAACACCGGGCACCCAGATCGCCTCTGCTTCCATTTCTTCTAATAAACGCTTATAAATAATAACCGACGGAATGATAAGAGATGCACTTTCATAAGGAATCTCATATGCCTCAGCTATATCTTCCGGAGATTTACGGATCACTGTGTCATACAGTTTCAGAAATTCTTCTTTTGTCAAAAAGGATTTTTTGGTCAGATCCAGGATATAATCTCCGATCAGGATCACATTCTGAATCTCTCTTTCTTTTAAATATAACTTTTTAAATCCTAAAACCTCATTGTTAATCAGTTCTTCGATCAGAACCTCCATATGGGGCGCCTGATTCTCCATTACGGACAGACGTTCACGGATACGCATATTGCCAAGACGGATATTCTGCGTTGTTACCAGACTGTCCTTATCAAACAGTGAAATCTGCATACTGCCGCCGCCAACGTCCAAAATAGCAGTACCTTTTTGAATGATATTGGCAAATTCCGCTTCTCTGGATGCAATTGACTTATAATCCAGAAAACGCTCTTCTGAGTTCCCCAGCACCTCAATTTTAATACCTGTGCGCTTTTCGATATAATCAAGCATAATTAATTTATTTTTGGTTTCTCTGACTGCGCTGGTTGCACAGGCACGAAAAGCATTTACACGGTAAGTTTTCATAATTAAAAGGAAATCCTGAAGTACACTGCAAAGCTCTTCCACTAAGTCCACGCTGATCTTCCCTGTCCGGTAGGCATCCTTTCCCAGTTCCATTCTGTGACGGATGCAGTCAATTTCACGCATCCCCTGTCTGGCGGAAAGTTCAAAAATCTTCATTTCTATTTCATAAGATCCCACATCAATTGCTGCATATGTTGCGATTGTCACTTTATCACCCCCATATAGTTTGTGTTTACTCCTGTATTTTACCTAATAAATAATCGATAAACTGCTGTGCCGTACGGCCTGACAGTCCGCCGTGCTGCAGTTCCCATTTATTTGCTTCCAGCAGCAGCTCCTCTTCCTCCATTTTTATGTTATACCGTTCTGCCAGAGTTCTGACGATCTTCTGGAATTCTTTTTTATCCGGAGCACAGAAGAAAATCTTAACTCCAAACCGGTATACTAAGGACAGCTTCTCCTGTACCGTATCAGATGAATGAAGGTCATCTCTGCGGCCCTCTTTATCACTGAATTGTTCACGAACCAGATGCCTGCGGTTTGAGGTAGCATAGATCAGTATATTATCCGGCTTTTTCTCAAGTCCCCCCTCTATCACAGCTTTCAGATATTTATATTCGATTTCAAATTCTTCAAAAGATAAATCATCCATATATATGATGAACTTATAATTTCGATTCTTAATTTGAGCAATTACTTCATTTAAATCCTGGAACTGGTGCTTATAAATTTCAATAATGCGAAGTCCCTGATCATAGTACTGATTTAAAATACCTTTGATGCTGGAAGATTTACCGGTACCTGCATCTCCAAATAGCAGACAGTTATTGGCTTTTCTGCCCTGAACAAAAGCCTCTGTATTATCGATCAGTTTCTTTTTGGCTATCTCATATCCCACCAGGTCATCGAGATGTACATGTGCGATATTTGTAATTGGTACAATATGTACACCGTCTTCTTCATGCGCCACACGGAATGCTTTGTGGAGGCCCAGCTTTCCCACACCGAAGTCTTTGTAAAACGTCGTCATATCCTCCATAAATTCATCGATGCTTCCGGCGTTCCCAAGTTTCACACTCAGGTCGCAGATACGGTCACGAATTCTCTTGTTAAACATTTTGCTGTTTTCATTAATGTTCTGATAATTACTTACAAAACTAAAACAATTCACCTGAAGAAACTTTTCTACCGGTTCGAAATCATAATCAAATAGTTCTTTTAAGATTTCAAAATCATGACGCACTAATGCATTGATGCTGCCATCTACCGGCCCCACAATTTCACAGGCAGTGCTAAAGGTGTTTTCATTATTCACCAGCAGAAAGGTAAGGTAGTTATGCCATAGATTTTTCGAAAAGCCATAGCTGCCCGCCAGCTCTACCAGACCGTGTATGCAGTCATAAAATAAAGCCCGGATATCTTCTACATTATAATATTCATTATACAAATGTCCCATAATCCAGGTCATATCCTCCAGCACCTGTCCCTGTTCAAAGTTTCTGTATACAATTAATTCATTTATTCCTGCCATTTTGACTGCCTTTCTCTGATGCCTTTTCGACTATCTATTAATTCAGCATACACTCCCCGTTTTACTGACGGAATCGCACATACTGATATATGCAATTTTCAAACGTTCTCTAATAATTACCTAATATCTTCATATTGATTGCTTCTTCCCGAATACCACGCAGTGCATTTTTTACTGCACTGTCACTGAGATTTCCTTCGAAATCGATAAAGAACCGGTACTCCCAGTTTTTGCCCGGTATGGGTCTTGATTCAATTTTGCTCATGTTCAGATTATTGTATATAAAATGAGAAAGCATGTTATATAACGAACCGCTCTTATGAGGCACTTCAAAACAGATACTGACCTTGTCTGCATCTTTTCTGAAAATTCTCTGGTTAGTGGCAATAATAAATCTGGTGGAATTGACTTCGTTATAACATACCTGAACACCCATATCCTGAAGGTCAAAAAATTCTCCTGCAAAGGCACTGGCTATGGCCACCTGGGTTTTATCCCGGTCATTTGATACTTTCTTTGCAGCTACTGCCGTATTATCTAAAGGCACCTGTTTCCAGCCTCTGTGCTGGTCTAAGAACTGCTTGCACTGCATCAGCCCCTGCGGATGGGAATATACGGTTTTCACCTCATCCAGATTAGTACCGGGAACAGCCAGAAGCTTATGTTCACAGCGGATCACCTGCTCTGCCACAATATAATTTTCAAAATCAACCAATAAATCATACATATCGTTCACGATTCCGGCTGTAGAATTCTCGATGGGAAGCACCGCATAATCTGCTGAGCCCTCTGCGATGGCTTCCATGGCATCCTTCCAGGTTTCCACATGGAAAGCATTTACTTTATCTCCGAAATACTCTTTCATTGCCGCATGGCTGTATGCACCTTCCACCCCCTGGAAAACAACTCTTATATTCTCTTTTTGGATTTCATCCACTTCAATAAACGGCAGTCTTCCTACTGCACCTTTTTGTGCCAGCAGCTGATACTGCAGTTTTCTGCTCATAGCCATAATCTGCTGAAACAATTCTTCCACACCATGTTTATTAAAATCATTGTGAGTCATATTGGTAACTGCTTCAATTTTGGATGCTTCTCTTGCTTTATCAAATACTTTCTTTCCGGTATCAATTTTATATTCTGCAACCTGGCCGCTGATGCTCATTCTTTTTTCGAATAAAGCAACCATTTCCTTGTCAATACGGTCAATCTCATCTCTTAATTCTGTTAAATCAGTCATTTAATTCTCCCTTTAACTGTTCCATTGTTTTCTTTAGCAGCGGATGTCTCTTATATGGTGCAATCTGAACCATAGGTTCCAGTACAAAGTCTCTCAAATGCATTTCAATATGAGGAATGTGCAGATCTTCCGTATCTAAGATGATATCATCATACAAAAGTATATCCAGATCCAGCGTTCTGGGACCCCAGCGTATTACCCGCTCCCTGCCGGCTTCCAACTCTATTTCATGAAGTTTTTCTAACAGCTCCTGAGGCGTAAACAGTGTTTTAAGCTTCAGGGCTCCATTTAAAAATTCATCCTGTTCTACCCCGCCGTAAGGTGCTGTGGTAATCAGTTCCGATACCTTTTCTACCTGGCAGCCATAAAGTTCATCCAGGGATTTTACCGCACCCTGCAGATAGGAACTTTTATCTCCCATATTCGAACCAATGGCAATATAAGCCGTGTGCCAGCTTCTTTTAATTTCCACTGCTACGGTATCTAAAGGAAGACCTACCGGCGCCCAGGGTTTCTTGATCTCGAGCTTAACCTTTTTTAGATTCGCAACTTCGATCAACAATTCCATTGCCAGTTTTTCCGCAACCGTTTCAATGAGTTTGAATGTATGATTCTGCATGAATTCCGTAATAAAATGACTTACGTCACCATAATGTATGGATTTGGTTAAATCATCATTCATTCCCGCTTCTCTGGTATCCGTATACAGCGTTGCCGATACAATAAACTTCTGTCCTAATGTATTTTCCTCTGGAAACACACCGTGGTGACAGTATATTTCCAGGTCTTTAATCTTTATTTTATCCATGCGTTCCGTTCCTCCAGCTTATGTTTTTATATGTCCGCTCTCCGGAATATGTTTTAAATTTCTATCATATTCAAGCACGTCCAATGATCGCCTCAGTCATCTTAATAATTCTTGCATTTGCCCGGATATCATGAACTCTCACAAAAGCAGCTTTTTTCATGACGCCCATTACCGTTGTGGCAAGTGTCCCCTCTAATCGCTCGGAAGCCGGAAGATCCAGGGTAAGTCCGATCACTGATTTTCTGGAGGTTCCAAGGAGGATCGGGCAGCCAAGTTCATGCATGCGCTCCAGCCTGTCTATCGCTTCCAGATTATTTTCATAAGTCTTTCCAAATCCAACTCCGGGATCTAAGATGATTTTGTTGTCTGCTATTCCGGCTTTTTTCGCGATGGAAATTGTTTCTCTCAGGTCTTGCAGCATATCGTTGATAAAATCCTGATAATCCGCTTCTCTGCGGTTATGCATCAGGCAGCAGGGTGCCTGATATTCTGCAATTACACCTGCCAGGTCATCATCATATTTCAGGCCCCAGATATCATTTACCAGATCTGCTCCTGCTTCCAACGCCGCTCTGGCTACGCGGCTTTTATAAGTATCGATGGATACCGGAACGTCAAACCGGCTCTTTATCGCCTGAATCATCGGAACAACACGTGCAATTTCTTCTTCATCAGTCAGCAGGGTATATCCCGGTCTCGTGGACTCGCCTCCGATATCAATGATATCTGCACCCTCTTCTATCATATCCTGTGCGTGCTTAAGGGCAGCATCCTTATTATTCCATTTTCCTCCATCAGAAAAGGAATCCGGCGTTACATTTAAAATGCCCATAATATAAGTATGTTTATCTACATCAAAATCCCGATTGCCTATTCTCATCATGTCTCTAACCACCTTTATATTCTGTTTTTATAACTATAAAAGAATCTTTAAATTTTTCTTTTCATCACTCCAGCTGCACTGTTTTTCAGCTTCACATCCATAGCAGCTTCTGGACATCTTATCTGCCCTGTAGATAATGCCTGCAAGACTCTTTTCATTTTTTATTTCGCTGTTTCTATGCTGGGCAATGGCATTTATAATATCTTCACTCTCTGCCTTTGCAAAGCCACACGCCTGTAAAATAGCCGGAGCAATTCTGGCGCTTGCCTCCTGGTGCGGTGTACCATCTATATACTGTTCATGTCTCCCTATATCGTGTAAAAGAGCGGCCGCATAGATCCGCTCCTCCTTGATATTCAGTCCTTCTCTTAGATTTATAATATATGCAAGCCTTGCCACATCCATAAAATGTGCCATATCGTGCTTGCAGAAGATCCGGTCTGCTTCACATACACGGATTTTCCCCAGACATTCCCGGTAAGTTCTGTTCAATAATATTTCATTAACCCGATCCATTTGCTTCAACCTACCTTAACATTTGATAAAATGTGTTCTGCAGTTTTTCGTTATCTTTAAAAATTCCTCTGGTAACTACGGTAACTGTTTTCGAACCCGGTTTTTTAATTCCACGCATAGTCATACACATATGCTCTGCTTCTACCATAACCATTACTCCCTGGGGAGCCAGATTGTCCATAAATGCATCCGCTATCTGTGCTGTCAGCTGTTCCTGCAGCTGCAGGCGCTTTGCAAATACTTCTACCGTTCTTGCGATTTTGCTAAGCCCTACTACAGAACCATTTGGCACATATGCAATATGTGCTTTTCCGAAAAACGGAAGCATATGATGCTCACAGGTAGAATAAAATGTTATGTCTTTTTCCAATACCATTTCATTATTTTTCACATGAAAGCGTTTGCTTAAATGCTCAGCCGCATCTTCTTCCATTCCGCCTACGATCTCTGTATACATCCTTGCAATACGATCCGGTGTCTCAATCAGTCCTTCTCTTGTGGTATCTTCACCGATTCCTTCTAAAATAAGTCTAACGCCTTCTTTGATTTTACTCTGATCTATCATGATAGTTAATCCTCACTTTCTCCCATTTCTCTGGTAATCTCTCCTAAAAAAGAAAGGGAACCAAAGGCAATAATTACATCGTCTTTCCCCGCCATTGAAAGGCTCTTATCCAGTGCATCCCGGATGCTTTTTGCTGCTTCCACATGATTATGGTACTTTGCTGCTGCAATTGCCAGCTCCTGTGCCGGCAGCGCTCTGTCGTTATGTGGTGTTTCGATTGTAATAATTGCTTCCGCAAATGGAGCGGTTGTTTTTAATATTTGATCATATTCTTTATCTTTAAAAACACCCATTATATAATATATTTTTTTGTTCTGAAAATACAGTTCGATGGATTCTTTTAAAACCTGAGCCGCATCCCGGTTATGCGCTCCATCAATAATAAATACCGGGTCTTTACGAATCAGGGTAAAACGTCCCGGCCATTTCGTGTGGAAAAAAGCGCTGCGCAGGACCTCTTCCGTTATCTGGTAGCCCAAACGTACCAGCCCCTTTACCGCTTCCACTGCAAGTACTGCATTAGCAATCTGATAACTTCCTGCAAGGGAAATCCTGAGATTGTCGTATCCACCATAGGTGAAAGATTGCTCTTCATATCCATAATGGATATCTTTTGCCCTTTTCGGCGAAGCAATCATCACACTGCAGTTCTTCTCCTTAGCAGTGTCGAGAACTACCTGCATGGCTTCTTTCTTCTGCTGCATGGTAACAACCAGGGTTTCCGGCTTTATAATACCGGCTTTCTTAGCTGCAATCTCTTCGATGGTATTGCCAAGTACCCCCATATGATCCATGCTGATTGATGCAATGACCTCCATAACCGTGGTGGTAATCACATTGGTTGCATCATCCAAACCTCCAAGTCCTGTTTCCAGAACTACGATATCACACTTTTTTTCTTTGAAATATAAAAAGGACAACGCCGTTTCAATCTCAAATGAAGTAGGATGCGGCAGTCCTTCTTCTTCCATTGCATCTGCCGCCGCTTTTATTGCTGCTACATGGGCTGCCAGGGAATCCTTCTCAATAAAGATCTCATTTACCTGGATTCTTTCACGATACCGGAACAATGCCGGGGAGATATAACGTCCTACCCGGTAGCCGGCTTCCTTCAGGACAGTTGACAGATATGCCAGTACACTGCCTTTGCCATTGGTTCCTGAAATATGGATAAACTTCAATTTATCCTGCGGATTATCAAGCCTTGCGAGCATTTCCTTCATGTTGTCAAGACCAAGTACACTTCCGTATTTAGCCGCATTGTCTAAATATACTCTTGCTTCTTCGTAGTTCATGATTCTCCAATCTATTTTTTAAATAATGATCTGCTCATTATGATAAAATTCTACTTACTTTAATTGTTTATTATATTATACTTCTTAGCAAAATTCAATGAAATTGTGCGGATTTTAGGGATTAAAATCTATACATAAAGAAGGAGCCCAGACAAAGAAGCTTTTTTGTCGCTTCTTTGTCTGGGCTCTCCAGTACCTCACGGCGTATTTACGCCGGGAGGCACTGGTATACACCGAATCAGGATCGCTCTATAAATTCCAATAATTCCCGGACTGTCTCAAAACAATAATCCGGCTTATAAATTGTACTTTCCAGATCTTCCCGCTTCGCTTCACCGGTCAGCAGAAGGCAGGTCTGTGCTTTTCCCTCTATGCCGCAGGCGATATCTGTATACAGCCGGTCCCCTACCACCAGGGTTTCTTCTCTTGTAAATCCAGACCGTTCCAGGCACAGTTCGACTACTTCACAGCTTGGTTTTCCAAGATACTTTGGTTTGCGGTAAACGGCTGCCTCCAGCATATTACAGATCGAACCGCAGTCCGGTATAAATCCAAAAGGTGCCGGGCAGCAAAGATCGGGATTGGTGGCAAGATAAGCAACTTCCTTTCGATAGAGCAGCTCACAGGCTTTTTCCAATTTTTGATAGTTTAACTCACTGTCATATGCAGCCAGCACACATGCCACGTCATCTTCCACAGCTTCGGTTACCAAAATGCCTTGTTTTTGTAATTCTGCAATATAAGATTTTGTTCCAAGTACAAATATTTTCTGTTTTTGAAAATAACTTTTTAGATAACGGATTGCCATGTATCCCGACGTGACAAACTGCTCTCCCTCAGTGCTAAGATCCCATTTGGCAAATTTTTCAACATAATCCCGATTGCTTTTCGTGGAATTATTAGTAATATAATATGCTCTTCCACCGATCTTCTCTATATATTCCAAAAGTTCCCTGGACCCGTCAAACAAGGTATCACCGACGGATAAGGTACCATCGATATCGAATAAAAATAATTTCTTATTACTTAATTCTGACATGAAAATTCCCTCACAGCTAATTCTGACATTTCTTCTAATTCTCCTGTATCAAACAAAAATTGCAGTAGTCCAAAACGGTTACGCAGTTCTTTTGCATATAATACACTGTTTTTTAGTGTTTTATGATCTACTCCGATCTGCGCCGGCTGGAAAGGAGCATCCATTTCTTTTAACATCCCTGCAATTTCATCTGCTTTTGGCAGGGCTGCTATCATTTTTCTGATCTCTTCTTTATGCTTTTCAAGCTCATTTACACGGCTGTGAACAGCATCGTCCGCATTTTTATGTACCTGATTTTCTAACAGAATCACCTGAGGTGCTGCCTGCCTGTATGCTTCCCGAATCAGCTGATCCCATGCATCCCGATGAAAGGAAGCACTTTTTTCCTTCAGATTGTCCAGTTTTTCACCCAGCTTTTCGTACATTCTTAATCCCAGAACCGTACCGATTCCTACTTTTGTCCCATGCAGTGCCCCATGGCTGCCTCCGAATAATGACATCATTTCCCAATAATGGGATAAATGGTGCTCGCTTCCGGATGCCGGGCGGGAATTCCCCACATAACTCATAGCGATACCGGATAAAACCAATCCCTCCATAATGGAACCTATTGCCTCTTCGTCCCGCTCTTTGACTCTTGAAATAGCTGATACTACAGCTTCGATGGAACTGCGGATCAAAGATTCTACATACTCGCAGTAATATTCTCCGGTAACCAGATGGGCCAGTTTCCAGTCTGTTAAACACACGTACTTGCCCAGAATATCTCCTGCACCTGCAGCGATCATAGAAATCGGAGCTTCTTTTAAGATCTCCAGATCTCCGATAATTACTTTTGGTTTCCCAACTTCATATGTGGTCTTCAGATTTTTTACAATCAGCGGAGCTACATTGGAAGCAAATCCATCCATAGAAGGCGCTGTTGCCAAAATAAAATAATCAATATTTAATTTGTAACTGATAAACTTGCAAAGGTCATTGATGGTTCCGGAGCCTACTGCCAGGATCAAATCGCAATTCTGCGGCAAATCAACCAACAGGCTCCCTAATATCCTTTCATCCGGAATCAATTCATCTTCCGGAAACACTACCTTCGTATATTGATATCCATTTTCATTTAATAGAGCGGAGACTGTCTTACCTGCAACCTGCTCCGTATGAATGTCAGATACGACGCAGATATTTTGGTAGTTATAGCGGGATAAAATGCCCGGAAGCTTCCTTAACGCACCCGCTTCTATCAGTATTTCATCAATATCGCAGCGATGTTCTTTGCTGCAGCTGCATGGTATTTCACTGTTTAAATATTCCTGCCAGTCTTTTATCTTCATAATGGACTCCTTCTTTCCTGAGAAATTTTCTTATGCTGCTACTCTACCCGACTTTTTCTGTTTTGTCAAAGGCGGTATCAAATTATAAATGAAGTCTATTATTAATATTTTAAATTATAAACAGCATAAGATGAAGTCCCACGTATAATCAAACGCGGTTCATATTCCACTCTGTGAACCACATGTTCTGTCATTATCTCTTTTTCTCTCTTCTGGCGTTCCATTTTCTGCATCAGAAGGTTACAGGCATCTTCTCCCTTTTTCCCTGCATAATGATCTACCGTCGTCAGATCAATTCCACGCATCTGGGATGCCAGTATATTGTCACAGCCTACAACCGAAATATCCTTGGGTATTCTGTATTTCTCCTGCAAAAGAGCATCTCTGATTCCAAGCGCTATCATATCATTTAACCCTACGATTGCCGTAATATCCGGCACCTCCCTGATCAGCTCCAACGTCAGCAGGTAACCCACTTGAAATTCCATATCCATGTTTTGCAGACAGGGGGCTTTTCGTGCCTCATCAGGCTCTTTTATAAATACCTGATGATCTATTCCCGCATTTTCGAATTCTTCTGTAAATCCCTCCTTGCGCCTTAGTCTGGCGGGCTGTTTTTCATTTACAGCAGTCGAAATATACCCTGCTTTCCGATGCCCAAGCTCCAGCAGATATCTGGCTATCATACTGCCAGGCTTCCGGCTGTCCAGTTCTATGGAGTCAACTAATAATTTATTATTTTTTTCACCGATAAACACTACCGGTATTTTCATGGCCATCCGGTTGACCATGTCCGGAAAAGCCGGCATACAGGTATAGATAATACCAGAAGGGCAAAGCTTTTCAAGCCGTTTCAAATATTTCTCTTCTGTCTGCAGGTTCCGGTTCGTCTGGCAGACGAATATATCAAAACGGTTTTTTAAAGCTGCCTGTTCGATTCCGTCAATCAGCATACCATAATAGGGATTGTTTAGATTGGGACATACTACAAAGATTGTCCCCTTCATTCTGGACTGCTGCCTGGCAGATTTCTTTTCCATTGAATATCCTAAATTCCTTGCTGCCTCTTCAACTCTTTCAATTGTCTCTCTGGAAAAAGAAACATTGTATTTCTTATTGAGGATCATAGAAACAGCAGCCTGGGATACTCCCGCTGCTTTTGCTACATCCGTAGCCGTAACTTCTTTTTTATTCATCTTTATACCCCCTGCATATCGCAGGTTCCTCCTGCAATACTGCATTAATAAGTTGTATACCGCAGGCAGCCTGCAATACTGCCAAAATAATACGGATTCTAATGATAAACATGTGGCATCCTTCCCGGAACATAAAGCACTGCAGCAGGGCGTGACTGAATTTTTTATTTATTATGAACGAAATGTATAATACATGATAATCCGGCGCATACTCTCCATATGAAGAATAATTTTATTAAATGCGGCATCTGCGGCTGGTGTCTGGAAATCCTCTGGACCGGCTTTCTTTCATTCCGGCGCAGAGAACTGAAATTAACCGGAAAATCCTCGATCTGGATGTTTCCTATCTATGGAATGGCAGCTTTTATCGGTCCAATTTACCAGCGCATAAATAAAAAAAGCGCTATTTTCCGCGGATTTATCTACACCATGGCCATATTCGGTACCGAATTTCTAACCGGTGCTTTCCTGAAAAAACGTGGTATGTGCCCCTGGGATTACAGCAATGCAAAATTAAATGTAAAAGGAGTAATCAGACTGGACTACGCTCCCTTGTGGTTTGCCACAGGGCTGCTCTATGAAAAAATTTTAAAACGATAAAGGCTGTTGCATACAAACGATGTAACAGCCTTTTTCCTGTCTTCGAGCATATTCTAGAGTGTGTTTTAAAATTGCTTTCTGGCAGCTGTGCGTCACAGTTTGCGGGGGATTTGTCCCGGATGAAGGGCACGTAGCGGGCTACGTAACCTGAATCCGGGGCAAATATGCCGCAAAGTGGGGCGTGCAGATGGCGGGAATGAATTTTCAAACACACTCTAGCCCATATGCTGTCCGCCACAGTCACAGTCCACATTCCCCTGTGCCCCGTCAAAACTGCCGGCAACATCCATGGTATTCAATGTTCTTCGTTTGATTCGTTGTTCCTCAGAAGCTTCCAGAATAAAATTCTTTATCTGTTTTGCATTCTTAATATGTACCAGCGCCAATGTAGGATTCGTTACGTCTCCCCCATAACAATGCACCGTACCAAGTCCAAACAACCGCTCCAGAAGGCTGGTATCCAGCCGTACATCCACAATCTTATACATGTATGCATCATTCTCCTCATGATTTAGCAAACCTGAATTCACTGTAATGTACTCATTCGTAATCGTATATTTTGTGAACGTCCATGGCAGTCCAAAAAACAGCACTCTTTTTTTCTCTACAAACTTCATATATTACCTCCTCCACCGCCAATTACCTTCAAAACCCGGAAACAGGCAGTATTCCATAGTAAATTTCTTCTGAATAAATACCAAAACTTTTGTTTTTATTATATCTCATACGCCCCATAATTGCAAAAGATTTTTCCCCTGTCTAAGCCGCATTTCCCTCCCATTCCTTTTACATTTCAAATCTATTTTGATACCAAGTAATTACTCCGGCTGTAATATAGAAAAAAGCACTTGAAATTCAATACCATCTATTATATGATATTAAAAGCAAATATTCATTGCGCGAAAGGAGAAAACTATGAAACACTTAATGAGTCCTTTAGATTTTAGCGTGGAGGAATTAAATACTATTTTGAATTTAGCTAATGATATTGAAGCCAATCCATCGAAATATGCCCATGCATGTGAAGGAAAAAAATTGGCAACTTTATTTTATGAACCAAGTACCCGAACCAGATTAAGCTTTGAAGCAGCTATGATGAATCTGGGAGGTAATGTACTTGGTTTTTCTTCGGCCGCATCCAGCTCAGCTTCCAAGGGCGAAAGTGTTGCCGATACAATCCGTATGGTCTCCTGCTACGCAGATATCTGCGCTATGAGACATCCCAAAGAAGGTGCTCCTATGGTAGCCTCTATGAAATCTTCTATCCCAGTTATTAACGCAGGTGACGGCGGACACCAGCATCCGACCCAGACACTGACCGATCTCTTGACCATCCGTTCTTTAAAAGGACGCCTTGGCAACCTGACGATTGGATTATGCGGGGACTTAAAGTTTGGAAGAACAGTTCACTCACTTATTCATGCTCTGGTACGCTATACCGGTATCCGGTTTGTACTGATTTCTCCGGATGAACTGCGTGTTCCTGATTATATCCGTGAAGATGTTCTGGAACAAAACCATATGGAATACAAAGAAGTAGTCCGCCTGGAAGAAGCCCTTCCTGAATTAGACCTGCTCTATATGACCAGGGTTCAAGGGGAACGCTTCTTTAATGAAGAAGACTATGTCCGCATGAAAGATTTCTATATTCTGGACAAACAGAAAATGGAACTTGCCAAAGACGATATGCTGGTGCTCCACCCCCTGCCAAGAGTAAATGAAATCTCGGTAGAGGTAGATGATGACCCGAGAGCTGCCTATTTCAAACAGGTACAATATGGTGTATATGTCAGAATGGCATTAATTCTTACCTTATTGGAGATAGAAGGTTGAAAGCCTGCAATATGCAATGGGTAGAAGGTTGAAAGAAAATTATGATATAGAAAGGATGCCACGGTGTGATTCTTTCAACCTGTTTTATTGTGGCAGTATTGCAGGCAAGCCTGCAATATGCAATGGGTAGAAGGTTGAAAGAAAATTATGATATAGAAAGGATGCCACGGTGTGATTCTTTCAACCTGTTTTATTGTGGCAGTATTGCAGGCAAGCCTGCAATATGCAATGGGTATAAATATGTTAAATGTAGGACAATTAAGTGAAGGCTTTGTACTGGATCACATTGAGGCCGGAAAAAGCATGTCTATCTATCACTATCTGAGACTGGACAAACTGGACTGCTGTGTAGCAATAATCAAAAATGCCCGCAGTAATAAAATGGGAAAAAAAGATATTATTAAAGTAGAATGTCCCATTGATTTGCTGGATCTGGACATCCTTGGATTTATAGATCACAACATTACTATTAATATTATCAAAGATGGAACGATTGTAAACAAAAAAGCACTTTCCCTTCCGGAAAAAATTACAAACGTGATTAAATGTAAAAACCCCCGCTGTATCACTTCTATCGAACAAGGTCTGGATCAGGTCTTTGTATTAACTGATCCGGAAAAAGAAGTTTACCGCTGTAAGTATTGTGAAGAAAAATATGCCGGACGTTAATTTGAAAACGTGTATTCGAAAAACGAACTCCGGACATAAAACAGCCGCAGGCAATTAATATGCCTGCGGCTGTTTTATGTCCAAATCATTTCAATCTAAAATATTATTAAATATAAGCAGAACGATAAGCCGGGTTATGTCGTGAATGGTCATCTATCTAGGCCTTTTGTCGCCAAAAGGCTCCAGCGACCTACCTAAAGCTGACGGGCCGCCATATGCTTTCGTTCGGTCTTGCTTCGGATGGGGTTTACATATGCCCCTTCTGTTACCAGAAAGGCGGTAGTCTCTTACACTGCCCTTCCACCCTTACCAGTAAAACTGGCGGTTCATTTCTGTTGCACTATCCTTAGAGTTGCCTCCACCGGACGTTATCCGGCATCCCTGCCCTGTGAAGCCCGGACTTTCCTCGTCTGGCACCTTTCGGTCTGCCAGCCGCGACCATTTATTCTACTTACTTTGGGTATTCTACCATCTCTTTTTATTTTTGTCAATGCAGGTATTTCATTTATACATTAACATGCAGACATTTCATTTATACATTAAAACAGCTTCCACCCACAAATTCCCTTAAGATAGAATTATGCGGAATACTCTCACTTGGCATCCCCACAAAATAATCCAAAAACTTTAACAGACGTTTTGCTTCCAAAAATTCCGGCTCATCCGGATCGATACTGAATAATAACGGCTCCGCATAGAGTTTCAGTGCTGCCAGTTCATAGATTAATGCTGAATTGAACATCACATCTGCCTCTTCCTGAAATGGGAAAATATATTTTTCTTCCCCTCTTCTTACAGATGGCCACATACTGATTGTTCCTTTTGCACTGGTTCCTCTGGTTCTTGCGTCCCGGATCATACGCCTTAAAAGCCTTCCATCGGTCGTTGGAATTCGGTTATGTTCATCAATATTAAGCTGGGTAAGTGCGCTGATATAAATTTTAAACTTACTATCCCTTGGCAGGCTGTGGGACAATTGATCATTCAAACAGTGAATTCCTTCCAGAACCAGAATGTCATTTTCACCCAGCTGTTTATAGTTTCCTTTATATTCACGCTTGCCGGTTTTGAAATTATAATGAGGCAGCTCTACTCGTTCTCCTGCAAGCAGCGCGTTCATATCCTGGTTAAACTGTTTCACATCAATTGCTTCCAGGCATTCAAAATTGTGTTTGCCCTCTGCATCCACCGGCGTCTTATCCCGGTCAACAAAATAGTCATCCACGGCAATGGGATGTGGCTTTAAACCATGTGCCGACAGCTGAATCGATAGCCTGTGTGAAAATGTAGTCTTCCCGGAAGAAGACGGACCGGCGATCATCACCAGACGTTTACTTGGATTATTCAAAATCTGTTCCGCCATTTCGCCCATTTTTTTCTCCTGCAGGGCTTCCTGAATCAGAATGAGTTCATTAATCTCTCCATTGACAATCCGTTCATTCAAATCTCCCACGGTAGAAATATCCAGCATTTTCCCCCACTTCAGTGATTCCTTCTGAACATGGAAGATTTTCGTTTCCGGAAGGAATTCCGGTACAACTCTCGGATGACTGCGGGTTGGAAACTGTAAAACAAAGCCTTCGTCATAGAGATGCATATCAAAATATTTTAGATACCCGGTACTGTATACCATATAACCGTAGAAATAATCTTCGAACTCATCCAGATCATAGAGATTAACTGTAGATACCGTACGGTATTTAAATAATTTTTCTTTATCTATCATTCCATAGTGCCGGAACAGGCGTTTGGCATCCGCAATGCTGACATTTCTTTTTGTGATGGGAATATCCTCTTCTACCCGCTTTAACATATAAGCTTTTACATGCTGGAGAAATTCTTTATCCACCTTTAATTTCCCATCCACGGTAAAGTAATAACCTTCGCTTACCGAATAATGGGCGCAGACCTTCTTAATATTCGCATGGCCGCCCATATGATAGATTGCCTTTAGAAGTAAAAGAATCATACTTCTGCGGTATGCGTCAAATCCAATCTTATCCTCTGCCGTCAGAAATGTAAGCTGGCAATCCTCCTCTAATTCCCTGTGAAGTTCCCTTAGTCTTCCATTTACCATGACGAGCAGGATATCCTGTTCATAATGATGTTGATAATCTTTTGCTATTTTGTAGAAACTGGTACCGTAAGGATACTTCTTCTTTTCTCCTCTTGACTCTACTAATGCCATTTGTTCAGCCATATTATCCCCTGCCCCTTTCTGTAATAAAACTTGTATAAATACCCTGTATATGTATTATATGAATTTTTTTGAATTAAATTACTTTATCGAATGAATCCACCAATGCAGAATCACTGAGCGGCAATTCCGGTCCCGGCCCTTTTTTAAATATGATCTTTAACAGAATGGGTGTAATAATCGTTGTAATTACAACGACGACTACAATGGGTCCCAGAAAACTTTTACCAAGCAATCCCAGTTTGGAACCTTTATTTGCTACAATAAGTGCAACCTCACCTCTGGATATCATCCCGACACCGATCCTGGCACATTGATAATTTTTATAATGACATACCTTTGCACCGATTCCGCATCCAATGATCTTGGTCAGTATTGCCACTATAACCAATATCACGGAAAATGCTATAATTTCTCCCGTCATAGCCGGAAGTTCCACCTTTATTCCAATACTGGCAAAAAATATGGGGGAAAGCATCAGATACGATAAGGTGTTGAATCTGGCTTCCACATATTGAGCCCGTTTTGTCCGGGACATGATAAGACCTGCAATAAATGCACCGGTGATATCAGCAACGCCAAAGAAATGTTCTGCAGCGTAAGACATCAGCAGGCAGAATACGAATGCTGCAATTGCATGTCTTTGCAGCCCTCTTTCTGAAGGGTCACTCCACTTTTTATAAAACAGGTAAAACAGATATCCTGCTATCAGAGCCACGATGAAAAATGCAACGATTTTTAATAAAACATAAATCACATTTACAGATGTATCCGCCATACTGGTTACGATTGTCAATGCAATAATGCCAAGGATGTCATCGATAATTGCTGCCCCCAGAATTGCATTTCCGGAACGGGTTTTTAATTTTCCCATTTCTTTCAATGTTTCAACCGTTATACTCACTGAGGTAGCTGTCAGGATAATGCCAATAAATATGTTCTGCAATAACAGGGATGCATTTGCGTCTGATTCAATAACACCCGGCCGGTTAAAGAAATAACCCACTGCAAGCCCTCCCGCCAGCGGTACGATTACCCCCAACACTGCTATGACAAAGCTGGCTTTTCCGCTGCGCTTTAGCTCTTCTATATCTGTTTCCATTCCTGCACAGAACATCAGCACAATTACACCAAGTTCTGCCGTAGCCTGAATAAAATCAGTTTCTTTCAGAATTCCCAGCATCGCGGGACCCATTATCAACCCTGCAAGCAGCGCACCTACTACCTGAGGCATATGATACCTCCTGGTAATCAGTCCCAACACCTTTGTGCTCAATAAAATGAGCGCCAAATCCAACAAAAAACCATAACCATCCATAACACTTTTCTCCTTCTTTCTGTCTCAAAATCCAGTTTTATCTCTGTATTCCTATCTTATCACAAGGCGGTATATCCTTTCAATCAAAAAAGGACATAAAAAGGGTTTTTTACAAACTCCTGCTCCACTTCCAGCTGTGGGAAAATTTGTTTTAGATATTCAGCCATCTGTTTAATAAAAATATGTTCCAGTCCATAATGCCCCGCATCTATAATGGAAAGTCCCTGGGAAACTGCATCCAGGCCTTCATGATGTCCGATATCTCCTGTAATCAGCACCTGGGCACCGGATGACAGTGCCGGAGTGATCATACTTTTACCGGATCCCGGAGATATTGCCGCCAGACTGACAATTTTGTCTAAATCACCGAATATTTTTACCGTATCCAGACTAAATGCCTGTTTGACCAGCTCGCCGGCTTCTCTTAAGGTCATTTCTTTTTTTAATCTTCCAACCCTGCCAAATCCCTCTTCCCGGACAGCATTGCCTTCATATCCCCGGTAAGTCACTTCCATTACGGCGGGATCCTGCAATTCTAAGTATTCGGCACTTAAACCTGCCATCATCAGAACATCATAATTTGTATGCATTGAGAAGCAGGATATATCATTTTGTATCAGCCTGATAATTTTTCGTCCCATAAAATCATCTGTATTAATTTTTTTCATTCCGGACATAAGCATGGGATGATGGGTAATCAGCATATCTGCTTTTTTAACAACTGCCGCCTCAATTACTTCATCCGTAGCATCCAATGCTACAAACACTTTTTTAATCTCTTTTTCTCTTCTTCCCACCTGCAGTCCGGGGTTGTCCCAGTGTGCTGCATAAGAAGTCGGATAAATTTCCTCTAATTTTTCTATGATTTCTGTTCCTGTCATGCCATATCCTCCTTTGCTCTGCGAATATACTCCAGTTCCTGTTCCACTTCTGCGAAACGCTGTTTTGCGTGATCCCCATCGTTACCCCGAAGAGTTACCAATACTTTTTCATAAGTCTTCTCTTCTTTATCCAGAAAGGATTTTAAACATTCGTTTTTCTGCTCCAGGAGGAGCCTGCCATATTTAAAATCAATCTCTCTATTGTAATCCATTTTTCCATGTACCGCTTTCATCATGGGATAATATTTTCCTTCATCCAATACCATATTTTCTTCAATGACTGCGAATTGGTTTTCCTGTAAAAAGCGGCGCACAAAAGCGAGCTCAGACTGTGGCTGCAGAATGAGCTCCTTTACGCTTTCCAAAACCTCTGATCCTTCGGTCAGTATTTTAATTACCAGGCCTCCGCCCATACCGGCGATTACAACAGAATCCACTTCCCCATTCCGTAGTGCCGCTGCTCCGTCGGAGAGCCTGGTCTCTATGTATTCCTTTAGTCCATGAAGTTCAATATTTTCTTTTGCCCTGTTTAAGGGCCCCTTATTTACATCCATGGCAATTGCATAGGGCACTCTCTGATTCTCAACCAGGTAAATTGGTATGTATGCATGGTCCGTTCCAATATCCGCCAAGCGGCTATTGGAAGTTACCATTTCAGAGACTGCTAACAATCTTTTTGATAACTGCATATGATAACTTCCTTTCTTAATCCAAATAGTCCTTTAGCTTGCGGCTGCGGCTTGGGTGACGCAGTTTACGCAGTGCTTTCGCCTCAATCTGACGAATGCGTTCTCTTGTGACATTAAATTCTTTTCCAACCTCTTCCAGGGTTCTTGCTCTTCCGTCCACCAGACCGAAACGCAGGGATAATACCTTTTGTTCACGGTCAGTCAGTGTATCCAGAACTTCTACCAGCTGCTCCCGGAGCAAAGTATATGCAGCTGCTTCTGCCGGAACCGCAACATGGTCATCCTGGATAAAGTCACCCAGATGGCTGTCATCTTCTTCTCCAACCGGAGTTTCCAAAGAGACCGGTTCCTGGGAAACTTTCAGAATCTCTCTCACTCGCTCCGGTGACATATGCATCACTTCACCTATTTCCTCCGGCTTAGGTTCTCTGCCCAGATCCTGGACAAGCTGCCTGGATGTGCGGATCACTTTATTAATTGTCTCCACCATGTGAACCGGAATACGGATAGTTCTTGCCTGATCGGCAATCGCACGGGTAATCGCCTGACGAATCCACCAGGTGGCATAGGTACTGAATTTATATCCTTTGCTGTAATCAAATTTATCAACTGCTTTGATCAGTCCAAGATTACCTTCCTGAATCAAATCAAGCAGAGCCATACCTCTTCCTGCATAGCGTTTGGCAATGCTCACAACAAGACGCAGATTAGCCTCCGCCAGCTGATGCTTCGCCGCTTCGTCACCTTCTTCTTTTCGAATGGCAAGCTGGATTTCATCTTCTGTAGTAAGCAATGGTACCTTACCGATTTCTTTGAGGTACATACGGACGGGATCATCTGTTCCCACTCCTTCCGGAACGGACAGGTCTATTTCTTCCGGATTGATCTCATCTTCATCATCTAAGATCAACGGTTCTTCTTCGTCATCCGAGATACGCAATACGTCTACTCCATTATTATCCAAATAGTCCAGAATTTTTTCGCACTGCTCTTCGGTGAGGTCAGTGCCTTTGAAAAACTCCTGCACCTCTATATATTCTAACACATTTTTCTTTTTTCTGGCGTATGCTAATAAAGCTTTTAATTTTTCCGTAAAATCCAGTACTTGTTCTTCCATCCTGCATCCTTCCTTTCATAGCTTCCACCGAGATCTCAGGCTTACTAATCAATGCTGTACTGATTACTATTCTGTCCTCAATCCAGGGAAATATGCACTTTTTCAATATCCTGAAGCCTTCGCTTTGCCTGGATAATCTGCTGAAGACCAACAATATCTGTAGGATCCAGATGTGTGGTCTTATACTCGATGCTATTATTCATCACTCTTGCGATTGTCTCTTTTAGTGCTTTATTCATTTCTTCTTTTGTCTCAACGCGGATACTGGTATTAAAAAGTGCAGCGGTTTCTCTTTGCTGCTCAGGATCTGTAAAATGATTAATGATTTTTGCCGGATTTAAAGCACCGTTCTCATACTGTTCAAACAGCATTCCTGCCACTGTATGATACAACTCTGTGGTAAAATCATCCGGTCCTACGTATGGTTTTATCTGTGCAAACAAACCGGGATTTTCGATCAGCCAGGTCAGCAGCAGTTTTTGGGATTTCAGCATCCCATCTTCCTTTTCCGCATTCCGGTTTTTCGGCCTCTGCTTTACTTCCGGTGCTGAAATGCTCTTCATAGCCATACGGTTAACCAATTTTCTGAGATTTTCAAATCCCACATGATACCTGGAGGCAATGGCTTCTATATAATTTTCCCGTTCCAGTTCCTGCTCGAATTCCAGAAGTCTCTTAGCAACCTGATTATAAAAATCGGTTTTGCTTTCCGGGTCATCCATATTATAACCCTTTTGCATCACATCTATTTCAAAAAAGAAACTGTTTACTGCATGATCAATTCGATCCTGAAAAGCCTCTGCTCCAAGAGCTTTGATAAATTCATCCGGATCCTTATATGGCTTCATATCCAGCACTTTTGCTGAAAGTCCCGCTGCCTTTAATATCGGAATAGCCCGAAGTGCCGCTTTCAGACCGGCCTCATCACTGTCATAAGTTAGTACTACCTCTTCTGTGTACCGCTTTAAAAGGCTCGCATGCTGAGTCGTCAGCGCCGTACCTAAAGAAGCTACCGCATTTTTGAATCCTGCCTGGTGCATGGAGATTACATCCATGTAGCCCTCGCAGACCAGGAGATTTTTCTTTCTGGATGTTCTGGCAATGTTTAAACCGTATAGATTACGGCTCTTATCAAATACCTTCGTTTCCGGTGAATTTAAGTATTTAGGCTTTCCATCCCCCATTACACGGCCGCCGAAACCAATCACCCTTCCATTTACATCCATTATTGGGAAAATAACGCGGTTCCAGAATTTATCATACATTCCATGTTTCTCATCCACGTTCATCAATCCCGACTGGCTTAACAGCTCGTCCGAGATCCCTTTCTTTTTCAAATACAGATATAAATCATCACTGTATTTATTTGCAAATCCAAGGCCAAATCCTTTGATGGTCTCATCGCTTAATTCTCTGCCCTTCAGATAATCCATCGCCTGCCTGCCGCACTCCTGGCGAAGCTGGAAATAAAAGTAATTAGCAGCCATTTTATTTAAATCCAGAATACGGCTTTTTAAATCCTGCTGCTTTTTCATTTCTTCATTATATTCCTGCTCCGGCAGATCCACACCTACGCGGTCAGCCAGAAATTTTACAGCTTCCGGAAAGGTGTAATTTTCGTATTCCATAACAAAGGTAAATACATTTCCACCTGCTCCGCAGCCAAAGCAGTAATACATCTGTTTTGCCGGGCTTACTGAAAAGGAGGGAGACTTTTCATTATGGAACGGACACAGTCCGAAATAGGAACTCCCTTTCCTCTGCAGTTTTACATATCCTGAAATTACATCAACGATATCATTTTTTAACCTTATTTCTTCTATCATGTCATCTGAATAAAACATTTTAACTCTCCTTACACCTGCCAGGACTTCGGAATAAAAAGCTCCGAAAACTTATTTATGGAATACTGGTCTGTCATACCAGCTATGTAATCGCACACAACCCGCTCTTCTCTTTCATTTCTTTTTTCAATCAGCTCGAGATATTCGCCTGGCAGCATTTCCAGGTGCCTGGAATAATAATAGTATAATTCCTGCAGCATATTCCTGGCTCTTGCCTCTTCTCCCTTAGCTTTTGGATTGCGGTAAACGTGCTTGAACATAAAGGACCTAAGCCCCTGCATTGCCTCTTCTATATGAGGTGACATAATGATATCCGCTTTATCCTCACTGTTTCTTACAATATCATGAATCAGGGTATTTAACCTTTCCCGGATGGTAAATCCCAAAATCTCCCGATACTCCAGTGGAATATCTTCTTCCCGAAGGATACCGGCACGCTCTGCATCATCAATATCATGATTAATATAAGCAATCTTATCCGAAAGCCGCACAACTTTTCCTTCCAGTGTGTTTGGATCACCGGCGGTTCTGTGATTTAAAATCCCATCCCGCACTTCCCAGGTAAGGTTTAATCCTTTTCCTTTTTTCTCAAGTAACTCCACTACCCGCACACTCTGTTCAAAATGAGCAAATCCCAGCGGGCAGACTTCATTCAACGCACTTTCTCCGGAATGTCCGAAAGGAGTGTGTCCCAGGTCATGTCCCAGGGCAATTGCCTCTGCCAGGTTGTCATTGAGCCCTAATGCCTGTGCAATCGTCCTTGCCGTCTGGGAAACCTCCAGCGTGTGAGTCAGGCGGGTCCGATAGTGGTCTCCCAAGGGAGTCAAAAACACCTGTGTCTTATGCTTCAGCCTGCGAAAAGACTTGCAGTGCAAAATCCTGTCCCGGTCTCTCTGGTATACCGGACGGATATCACACTGTGGTTCATCTCTGTCCCGGCCCCTGGAGTTCTTACTCAAAGATGCATAGGGACTAAAAATCTGTTCTTCTCTAAGTTCTGCTTTTTCTCTGATCGTCAGCACCTGTCTCCTCCTTTTCCAGATCGTGTTTGAAATTGCTTTCCGGCAGCTGTGTGTCTCACTTTTTGGGTGATTCGTTCCAAATGAATTTTCAAACACGCTCTAACATTCTCATACTAAATATATTCCGCAAAAAATGGTTTTTTCCTTTATTTTTCTTTGAAAATTTTACTTATCTGATTTTTTTGGGTTTTTCATCCCGTGAATATTCATTTCTTCGCCATCACTGGTCACTTCCAGGGCTCCATAATCCGTGGTGGAATAATAAGTCACCCCGGCCATCCGAAGACGATTCAGAAGTTCTTCATGGGGATGTCCATAACGGTTTTCTTTTCCATAGGACAAGATACCTATCTGGGGACGAACTTTATCCAGAAAGGCGTCTGGTGTGCTGTTTTTTGAACCGTGGTGTGCAACTTTTAAAATATCAGCCCTTTTCAATTCCTTTGATCCCATTAACTCTTCTTCTCCCTTTCCTTCCACATCTCCTGCAAGAAATATACGAAAATTTTTATAGGTCATTTGCAATACCATAGAATTTTCATTTCTGTCTTCCGAATTTGCATTCCCAGAAGGATGAAGACAGGAAAAAGAAAACCTGCCATTTAAAATTCTATCACCTTTTTGAAAATATAGAACCTTTATTTTATTTTTTTTCGCTAAATTTTCAATTTCCAGATATTCTTCATCCTTTTTTGCCAATTTTGGCAAGATCAGATGCCGGATTGACACTCCGGACGCATTATCTCCTGCTAAGTTTAAAGCATATGCCTGCAGTAGTTCCATAATTCCATTTATATGGTCGGCATCCATATGGCTGATAAAAAGATAATCCAGTTCCTGAATCCCCCGGCTCTTAAGAAAGGGCTCAATCCTTTTACTCCCTACCAGTTTTACATCACTGCTGCCCCCGTCAATGAGACAATTTATTCCTCCGGGCGCCTGGATACAGATGCCATCCCCCTGCCCCACATCCAGAAAAGTAATTCTCATCCCTGTTATGGGCTGTCTGGAAATCAGAAAGAACATAAATGCTGTTCCCCATACCCACTTTACAACCTCTCCATACTGTTTTTTTTGTTTAATCAGACATAAGGCCAGTAAAATAAGATAATATAAAATAATCTGCCATAATTGGGGTTTTCCAATGATCACTTTTGCAAATGGCAGCTGCAGTACCGCAACACAGAGGTATTTATAGAGTCCTAATATATAATAACAGGGGGAGATCAGGAAGATACCCGCCGGAATAGAAATAAGACCAGCTATACCGCCTGCAATGCCAAATCCCAATACGAGACTCATCAGCGGGATCACGATCAGGTTTAAAGCTACTCCATACAGGGGGATTTCAAAATAAAAGTATAACACAATGGGAACCGTTGTAAGCTGAATCGCCATGCTGACCAGAAATGATTCCAGCAGTTTATTTTTACAGGAGAATATATCCCGCATCACAGGTGCCAGTACAGCTGCACCAAGTACTGCCAGAAAAGATAATAAGAAGCCTGCATCTGTCAGGTACCGCGGATTCTCTATTAAAATCATTACCGCAGCCAGAGCAAGTGCTGACACAATATCATAAGTCCTGCCCAGAATCCCCGCCAGCAGGTACATCAGGAACATAATAACCGCACGGGTGGTGGAAACGCCAAATCCCGTCATCAAGCCGTATGCACACATCGTAATTCCTGCTGCTCCCCCGGATATGTACCAGGAAATCCCCAGTTTGCGCAGTAGTTTGTGTAAAGCGATTCCCAGCATGGAGATATGCAGACCGGAAATTGCCAAAATATGAGCGATCCCGTTATCTTGATATAAGCTTTTCACTTCCGGGTCCAGTTCCTTTTTCTCTCCCAGCAGCATTGCGGTCAGTACAGAGGCATTTTCTTCCCCTGCTACTTGAAGAAACGTCCGTTTAAAGCGTTGTCTCAGATCCCACAGAAACTGCCGGATATGCCAATACTTACTGCCGGTATTATTCACTTTTCCCTTATTCAGAACCATCTGGATTCCTTTAATTTCATAGTACTTTTTTAAATCAAACTGTCCCGGGTTTCCCGGCTCTTCCATTTCCCGGCAGATCCCGGTTACTTTTAGTAAACTGCCAGCCTTATACATTGTTACATCGTCGGTAAATATAAGAATTTGTTTTTGTTTTGGAATTTTATAAGATTTTGATTGATAAATAATAGAATTGTTTTTCAGATATAATTGATTTGATGTGGCGCTTTGTTCCTGTTTCACAAGCCGGCCTGTGACGGTTATTTTTTTGTCATAAAGCCGGGAGGTCCAGGATGAATTTTCATTCATCCCGTACTTCCCGCTGACCAGCAGCCAGCCGATCACCAGAAAACAAATGACACAAAGCGGTCTTCTTGTCACTTGTCACTCTCCTTTGTGGTATCCGTTTCCTGCTTCAGATTTGGATCAATCCCCATGGTTGGTTCATGAACACTGGAATCATTTTCTGTTCCGGTCATATCCGTATCTGCCTGGCTGTCAGGTACGGTACTCTCTTGTTTCGTACCCTCTACCTGCATGATAATATCTTTGCTGCGTTCAAACGGCACTTTGAAACTAATCTTATCCCGGTATTGCACTTCGGCATTTCCACCTATCTGCATCTGGACTCTGGTAATTTTACAGGAATCAATGATTGAATTAACCATGGCATAAATCGTGACCTCCGGTAAAATTTCCCTGTCTAAAAGAATCTTATTAAAGCTTTCATCAAAATTAATGGTACAGCTTTCCTTATCAGCCAATACATTCGACACTTTCGTATTAGCGGGTAAAACGGGCTGAAGCTTTGTATTAACCGGGCCTGCAATCAGCTGTTCCAAAACTACCTTTTCCAGGGTTGTGTTTGTTGAGTAATGCACATTACGCATCTCTTTTACCAGCCTGGTACCGTCTTCATTTGCAAAATATAATGTCAGTGACGCATATTGATAGGAATTGATTCCCTTTCCTTTTGTATCGATAAAGGTGTCTGCATTCATTGGACCAATAGGATTGCCCGTATCGTCCATCAGTTCCTGGTCACCGATCTTGAAGACTACATCATCCACGCCTTCGATTTGAACCAGGGTTTTCACTATTGCAGCCCTCATAAGCACTTCTGTTACATTGTTCATTTTCTGATAAGCATCATCAAATGTTAAGATCAGCTGTTTACCCTCCAGCAGATACCCCGCAATATGAACATCTTTTGGGATAGCACTTCTATGCTCCATTGGAGACGGATCAGCCTTTAGCTTATCCAGCATCTCCCGGATCATGTCTTCCGGGTTGGCAGAGGAAGCCTTATAATTTTCTTCTACCAGTTTTGTTCCTTCGCTGTTTGTACAGTAAATCTTCAGATTTGCCTGCTCTGTCATCTTTTTTGTACATCCGGACAAAGCCAGCAGCACTGCTGCAATCAGCAATAGTTTAAAGAAATTTTTCATGTTGTATCTCCCCATTATCCTACATAATTCAAAGGAATCCTAACGGTAAAAGTCGTCCCTTCTCCCTCTTTACTGTATACTTTAATCGCACCCCGGTGCATTAGTATTGCATTTCTTGTAATAGCAAGACCAAGACCCGTGCCTCCGATTTCCCTTGAATGTGATTTATCCACCCGGTAGAACCGTTCAAAAATATGTTCCTGGGATTCTTCGGGTATGCCCATTCCGGAATCCTCTACTTTCACATAAAAATACTTATGGTCTACGTTGATGGACACATGAACCCATCCGCCTTCCTTGTTATATTTAATCGCGTTTTCTACAAGATTAGATACTGCAAGAGTCAGCTTTGTTTCATCCACTTCTGCCGATACCGGACGGAAAGTTTCCAGAACCAGCTCGATATTGCGTTTTGCTGCAATGGGCCGCAGTCTTTTTAAAATGAGCTCTAATAATTCATTGATATTTGTAGGCTGTATATTCAGATCCGAAGCCTTTTTATCCAGCTTAACCAAAGAAAGCAGATCGTTGATAATTTTATTTTCCCGATCAATTTCTTCTGCAATATCTGTCATAAATTCCTTGTACAGTTCATTGGGAACTTCTTCCTGCATTAGAAGAGAATCAGCCAGTACCTTCATGGAGGTAATGGGTGTCTTTAACTCATGGGAGACATTGGATACGAATTCCTGCCTGGAATCATCCAGCGCCTTCATACGGCCCAGCATTTTATTGTACGCCTCCGACAGCTGCTGTGTCTCGGTATAGTCTAAAAGCTTGATATCGTCTTCCAGAAATCCCCCGGTAAGCTCTTCCAGAGATTGCGTCACTTTACCAAATGGACGCACCAGAATCTTGGATGTGTAAAATGCAATTCCAATAACGCAAAGAGCCAAAACAATCTGCAGTACGAATACCTGTCTGCCTAATAAATCCCTTGCATCTTTAATATCCTGAGTGGGCGTGCTTACAATCATAACGCCGATTAATTCTTTGGTAACTGCATCTTTTACAGGGACGGTCATTTCGATAAATTCTCCGTCTTTATCATAATGGAGGGTATCTTCCCCTTTAAAACTCTTGATCAGTTCCTCTGATACGATAAATTTTTTCTCGTCAATCCCGTATGTATCTTTGATGACCCGCAGTTGATTATTTACAATCACCACACGTCCGCTGTACAGATTTGCCAGTTGTGCCAGTTCATTATCAATGACAGGCGATGAATTCCCCTGAAAATACATCGAATCGCTTAATTGGTCCGCAATATTATTGCACTGGTTTTGAACCATTTTCCCCCGTTGCTGAATAGACTGGTTTTCATAACTTTTCAGAATCCCGAATTTCAGGACCATAATCGGCAGCATTCCAACCAGACAGAAAATTACAAATATGCGCACTTGAAGGCTCTTGGCATATTTCTTGATAAATTTATTGTTAAAAATCCCTCGCACGTCTCATAATCCCCTCGTTTTTTCTAAGCAGGGACGATGCACACAGATGCCTCGTCCCCTCTTCACAGCCCTGCTCCAGAGCCTGTCTGAAAATGTGTCTGAAAACTAATGCTGAAAATAATAACCAACGCCCCACTTTGTGTGAACATACTTTGGCTCACTTGGATTTATCTCTATTTTTTCACGCAAACGTCTGATATGTACATCCACTGTTCTTACATCGCCCGGATATTCATATCCCCATACGATGTTCAGAAGATTTTCTCTGCTGTATACTTTGTTTGGGTTAAATACAAGCAGTTCCAGGACATCGAATTCTTTTGCCGTAAGATTAATTTCTTTCCCGGCTATGCTGACTCTTCTTCCTTCACAGTCTAATACCAGGTCACCTACTTCAACCATTCTGCCTCTGGTCGATGCCTCTGCCTTTTTAGCCGTACGCCTGATGATTGCCTTGATCCTTGCCTTTACCTCCAGAATATTAAACGGCTTTGTGATATAATCATCTGCTCCATATTCCAATCCCAGAATTTTATCCATATCGTCACCTTTTGCAGTTAGCATTACAATCGGAACACTGGAAAATTCCCTGACTTGCTGGCATACCTCAAATCCATCCAGCTTTGGAAGCATGACGTCTAAAAGCATAATATCATATTCATTCTCTCTTGCAAGTCTGACCGCTTCTTCTCCGTCATATGCACAATCTACATCCATGCCATCCTGCTCCAGACTGAAACGAATCCCTTTTACGATTAACTTTTCATCATCAACAACTAATACTTTCTTTCCCATGCTTCATTCTCCTTATTAAACCACTATTTTATCTTTTATTTTATTAAATACTGCGTCTTTGATTCCACTGATGTTCTTGATTTCTTCTATACTTTTAAAACCACCCTGTTCTGTTCGATATGCAATAATATCCTTCGCTTTTGCTTCTCCTATTCCGGGCAGTGTCATAAGTCCTGCCTCATCGGCTGTATTCAAATTCACAATACTGGTTTCTCCTGGTGCCCCGGGGGCTGCAGGTATCTCAGCCTGCGCCATTGTTTCGGCCTCTGCTGATGTATAAACTCTGATCTTCTGCCCGTCACTCAGCTTTTCTGCCTGATTCAGTGAGTCTTTATCTGCATCGGGAAGAAGTCCGCCGGCCTTTTCTATTGCTTCATAAATTCTGGCATCAGAAGGCAGCTCATAGACTCCGGGGTTTAAAACCGCCCCGCTCACATCTATATAAATTTCAGTCTTTATCTGTACGTCCGTATGCTGCTCTTCGCTTTGACGGTTACTCTGATCCTGACTGCCTGTCTCTTCTGTCCCTATGGTTTCTGTCTCCAGAACCAGAGGCATATCATTATCGTGACATCCGGTCAAAAGGAGTACACTCAGCAGGATGCAGGCGCCTAAGCGTTTGATTCTGAACTTCATATTACATAATCCCCTTTCATCATTTTGATGTAAGGGCCCCCTATGCAATCTCTTATATTTTAACGAACTTTCTCCCCGATTACAATAGCTATTTTTAAATTACCACTTAAATATTACAATTCCTACGATTGCGACGCCCATTCCTAAGAGCTTCCGCCATTCAAAAGGCTGCTTTTCCACACCGAAAATCCCCATCAATTCAATGACATATGCCACAATGAGCTGAGAAATTACAATCAGCATGGCTGCCTTTGCCGGTCCAAGGGAATCCATACTCTTAATTACAGTTATGGTGATAAAAGCTCCGATTACACCGCCCAGCAGAGCAAATTTATTCGGAACCTGTAAAATCGCCCCAAAGCTTTCCCGTCCGGTAAAAAACCAAGCAATCAGGCAAACAATTAATGCTGAAAACTGTACAAAGCTGGTTGCCACCCAAAGACTGCTATTTTTCGTTACGTCCGTATTAAAAACACCCTGTACGCTCATCAGGGCTCCGGATAAAAGTGCAATTAATATTCCCAACATAAAAAGAACTCCTTTTGTTTTTCTGCTTATTATGCACAAAAAGAGTTCTTTGTATGTATTTTATTAAAATTCGTTGCAAGACCCTCATTTATGATGCCGGTTTGCAGGTCAGATGATCATATTCTTTGATGGAAAGACTTACGGGACATATTACTTTAATTTTCATAAAATCCAGGAGGCATTGTTTTTTCATATCCTCCAGTCTTGCAAAAACAGTATCCACTTCATAGATCTGTTTTGCCATCTGTGCCACAATACAATTGATATTGTCGTCATTGGTAGCGGTAATTACCTGAATGGCATCTTTCATGCCCGCCTCTTCCAATATATCAGGATCTGCTGCATTTCCAAGCACCTGGACTCCATTAAAATCCAACGGCAGTTTTCGGAATGCTTCCGGATCCTGATCAATAATTACTACCTGGCTGCCTCCCCTGGACAGCTCCCCGGCAAGGCCAGCTCCGAAACGTCCGCATCCGGCAATTAAAATATTTTTTCTCTGCTTCCACATAACCATTATCTCCTATTTTTCTGTGATAAGAGGATTATATCATAACTTTTTTATTTGTCTTGCGTGGAAATGGAATTTTAAATCTGTTTTCATATGGAGCATGAGATTTTAATCTGTTTTTTATACAGGATGCAAAAATTTCTGCCAATAGTTTCAAATCTTGCTATAATCATTAAAGATCAAATATTTTGCAGGTTCATCCTCTTCAATCTCAGGCAGTCTTCCGGCAGCCGTGTGAAACCGGTTATCGACACGGTCATCATTCACAGATGAAACCTCAAATAACAGCACATCACCGGTTCCGGGTATACCCTGCCAGGTATGATACTGCCCCGTCTTCAGGGTAATACTCTGCCCCGGCTTTAAAATCACATTTCCACCAGCCGGTACGACCTTTTTTTGTCCGTCAATTGTCACTAATACATCTGTATCCGCAAACGCTTCATCTTCATTGGAGTTATAAAGTGTCAGCACAAGATCGCCTCCTCCGCGGTTAATAATATCCTCCATCTTGCTCCAGTGAAAATGATAAGGAAGTATCTGTCCGTCTCTTACAAGAAGCAGTTTTTCAGCATAAGGCTTGGGATAAGTTTCTTTATCCCGTAAGCTTCCGTTTCGAAATGTGAAGATGGTCAAACCAATCTTTTCAAAATCCCCGCTTCCAAAATCGGTAATATCCCAGCCCAGCATATTATCTATAATTTCTCTTTCATCCGCTCCTGCCATCTTCCATTCTTCAGGACCCCACTTTGCAAATGGCGGCAGCGGCAGACCTCTCTTCTCCATCAGTTCCACGGCGTATTGTATGATATTATTTACTTCAGAACGTTTCATATTTTTCCTCCTAATCCGGCAAGACTTCACCGGCTCCCTTAAGTCCTGCCAGTGCTGCAGCACAGGCAGTTTACGGCCTTTTCATTTATAGTACATTTTAAGATGCGGCAATCATTTTACTTCTGACCCGTTTGGAATAGGAAGAGAATGCAACTGCCGCAATCAAAACTAATCCTTTCACTAATTGCTGTACATAATCATTGATATTTAGCATAATCATACCGGTTCCCAGAATTCCCATTAACAATACGCCAATGATAACCATTGAGAGTTTTCCTTCTCCTCCGCTGAGACTTACACCTCCCAGAACAACCGCCGTAATCGCATCCATCTCATAATTCGTTCCGGCGGAGGGCTGTCCGCTATTTGTTCTGGACAGCAGTACCAGACCTGCAATTCCGGCCAGTAAACCGCTTATTGCATACGCGAATAATTTAATCCTGGTCACATTGATACCGGACAATCTGGAAGCTTCTTCATTACCTCCCACACCATACAGATAGCGTCCGATTGTCATTTTCTCCAGTGCATAAATTGCAATGATAAAAATAAGGATCACCAGTATCACCGGATATGGGATCGCGGCTACCGTTCCTGTTGCAAAATTACCAAAGGCTTTATTGAAGCCAAATACCGGCAGACCTCCGGTTACAATATACGCCAGCCCCCTGAGCGCTGTCTGAAGTCCAAGCGTGGCAATCAGCGGCGGCATCTCCAGTCTGGTAACGCAAAAACCGTTGATTGCACCGTAAAAAACGGCAATTATTAATACAAGAATACAGGTCAAAAAAATTGGAACCTTATTCAGCATCAGCATAGCAGCTGTAACGCTTGACACCCCTGCTATAGATCCTACCGATAAATCAATGCCTCCGGTCAGCATAACGAAGGTCATTCCCACCGAGATTATTCCGGTAATGGAAACCTGTTTTAGTATGGTAAACATGGTTGAAAACTTAAAAAAATTGCTGGATGCCAATGCAAAAATACCGATCATGATAACCAAAACAACCAAAATCCCATAATTCAGCAATATGGCTGTTGCTCTTTTATTCTTACTCATTATGTCTCCTCCTGTAGCGTGTCTGAAAAATGCTTGTACCAGACGGATGCAATGATTATTAAGACACGTTCTAAAGCTTTATACCGCGGATGCCATCTCAAGGATAGTCTCCTGCTTAAATTCTGATTTATTTAATTCTCCTGTTATGCACCCGGCTCCCATTACCAGAATCCGGTCTGACATTCCGATTAGCTCTGACATCTCTGAACTGATCATAATAATGCTCTTTCCACGTTCCGCCAATTTACACATTAAGGAATATATTTCATATTTTGCGCCAACATCTATTCCTCTGGTAGGTTCATCAAAGATCAGTACATCACAATTGGTAGCCAGCATCTTTGCCAGCACTACTTTTTGCTGGTTGCCGCCAGAAAGGTTTTTTACGGGTTGATCCTTCGAAGGAGTTTTAATATTCAATTCTCCTATGTATTTTTCCACGTATTCATTTTCTGTCTTTGCAGATATGATCATTCCCCTGGAACACTTTTTCAGGATACTGTATGATGCATTTTCTTTCACGGACAAATTCAGCACACACCCCTGATTCTTGCGATCCTCCGGTATTAAACCAATTCCTGCTTTTAATGCTGTTTTAGGCGTGTGGGGGACGTATGGACTGCACCTTAGCTCTATTGTCCCTTCTGAAATACTGTCTGCTCCGAAGATAGCCCTTGCCAGTTCTGTCCTCCCCGCGCCCACCAATCCCCCAAAACCTAGAATTTCACCTTTTTTAAGTTCAAAGGAAATATGATTCAGATTCTGGTTACACAGGTTATTTACCTTCAGGATGGTCTCCTTTGCTATATTACGGCGGGGTACCGGATAATCATCCGCAAGTTCCCTGCCAACCATACTTGAAATTAACTGCTTCTGAGTGATTTCTGATACCTTTTTAGTGGAAACATATTTTCCATCGCAGAATACAGTCACACGGTCACAGATCTGGAATACCTCCTCCAGCCTGTGAGAAATAAATACAATGGTTACCTGGTCTTTTCTCAGCTTCTCAATGATCCTGAAAAATATCTGTGTCTCATTTACGGTAAGCGGTGCAGTTGGCTCATCCATGATAATAAATTTGGACTTTTGTGAGACCGCCTTTAAGATCTCAACAATCTGCTGATAAGCAATACCCAAATCACAGATCCGAGCATTGATATCGATATCTACTCCCATTTCCCCGCACAACTCCTGTGCTTTTTGTTTCATTGCCTTAATATCCCGTACCCCGTGCTTCTTGATTTCTCTTCCGTAAAATATATTTTCAGCTACAGACAAAAACGGAACGAGACTGAACTCCTGATAGATAACATTGATCCCCAGTTCCATTGACTTCCTTGGAGTCAGTCTCTTATACTGCTTACCTTCAAATTCAATAATCCCCCTGCTGGGTTCATTTGCCCCTGTCAATATTTTAATAAAGGTAGATTTTCCTGCACCGTTTTCTCCGCATATGGCATGTACTTCTCCCCGTCCGATCTCAAAGGAAATCCCATCCAGAGCCTTAACTCCAGGATAATATCTGCAAATATCCTGCACCTTTAAAATTGTGTTCTGCATTTCAAACCTCCCGGATTCAGGAGAGGATATATCCTCTCCCTCATTTCTTACTGATTCACGATTTATTTTTTATAAGTTCCATCTAATAAATCCTTTAGCGGAACTGCCACAGGTTTCAGAAAGATATCCTCCTGTTCTGCCGGTCTTCCATTCTGGACATATTCAAAAAGTTTCTTTGCACTTTCAAAACCTGCCCGATAGGGATAAAGATCAACTGTTCCACGGTATATCGTATCCTCTTCTTTCATCGCATTTAAAGCTTCATCCGTTGCATCACCAGAAAATACCGCTACCGGGTCATCTCCGGTAAAACCTGCTGCAGAGAGTGCCTGATATCCGCCGATTCCGCCTGAATCATTGACAGCAGCTACGACATTCAGGTCAGGTGTCTGCTGCAGTACACCTTCTATAATCTTCATCCCCGCCTCAGGTGTATCCCCTGGCTGTCTTGATACGATCTCTACATTAGGACACATCTTTTCCAGGGTTTCCTGCACACCGTCTCCTCTCGGTATCACAGCCTCAACATTGTCCTGAGAGATAATCGCGACTTTAACTTTATCCAGATCCTTCAGATTTTCATTAATCCAGTTTGCTGCATTTTCACCGATAATGGAGCCATATTCATATTCATTTACAATATATCTCATATCTGCGTTGTCCTGGCTTTGGGCAACACAGCTGACTGCAATGTTTTTTTCTTTTGCCTTATCAATGAGCGCAGAGGTCGCATTCTGGTCAATGGGAGAGATCATGATCCCATTGTAATTATCATTGATTAAACTCTCCAGATCACTTACCTGTTTGTCAACATCGTACTGGGAATCCACAACCATACCGGTTACGCCAAGTTCCTTGCACGCATCCTCAAATCCTTTTTTAACTTCAACAAACCAGGGATTTCCAAGATTCATACAGACAAAGCCTAATTTGATATCTTTGTTTCCGCTTTCCCCCGAAGCTTTTTCCGTTCCGGAAGCCTTATCCCCTGCCTGTGCGGTATCTGTATCCTCTTTGTCTGCGTCTGCAGTTTTTTCTGTGTCTGCCGTTTGGGTTCCTGAACCGCATCCGGTCAGAAAACTTACTGCCATTACCAATGTGATCCCCATTTTTAACATCTTTTTCATAGATTTTACCTCCAGCCATATTAAATTATTAAATTATTTTGTTATCAGTGACGTCCTGTATAACTTATTTGCATTATATCAGTTTGCATATTTGATTTATAGTATAAAATGTCCAAAAAACTTTGCGTATTTCCATATTTACAATTTTTTCAAAGTTTTTTCTGTTATTTTCTATCCCGGTATTTTTTTGCTGTTAACCCTGTCATTTTCTTAAAAACAGCACAAAAATAATTATAATCTCCGATTCCCACCATTTGGGCTATTTCTGAAATGGACAATTCCGTTTCCCGCAAGAGTATTTTTGCTCTGTCGATTCTCTTTTCTTTAATATATCTGGCAATACTTTTTTTCACTCTGTCATTGACAATCTCATATAACTTTGTTTTACTCACTCCCAGTTCACTGCATATTTTATTAACAGTAATCGTCTCACTGATATGCCCCTCAATATAATGATCCATTTTTGATAGAAAATCTGTTTTACTGAGGCGTATCATATCATTATAAATAATGTAGTAGGTACAGGCTTCTAAAATTTTGGCAATTGCCAATATCTCCTGCGTAGTTTTGACGTGTATATTTTTCATCTCAGACTTCAGGTCAATATCCTGCATATTGTATTTTGCACAGGCTTCTTCAATTAGTTGCAGAAGATACTCTTTATCTTTTACATTGGATATCTGTCCGAAAATTACATAGCCAATGGTTACATCTTTGTCCTTAAGCGGTGTGATGACTTCATTCAGCCCCACATGGCATTTATATACGATAGTATTTTCTGCCTTGTTGCAGAGTTTAAATGCTCTCATATTGCTTTTCTGGCATTCCATATTACTGATTTCATTTTCGTGCATCAGCTGGCAGATGCCGGTATTTTTCTCCGGATAAGCAATTATTTTTCTATAATTACTGTCATACACCGCGCTGCGGACTCCGGTAGTGATGTAAAAATTACGCATAAATCTCTTCATTTTTTCCATATTCAATTCCAGTTCCATATTCCCCTCCTGCTTTTGGTATATTTTATTCCATCTGTATTCCTTCAATACAACTTTGTATTGTATTTACAATGCTGTATATTGCAAATAAATGTCATATAGTTGTATTCACATCAATCATATCATATTTCCATTTATAAATATACTACAAAAAACCGCTCCCACCAGACCGGCACAAAAAGAGCATCCTCAAATTTGATGAGGATGCTCTCGTACGGCGTCATCATAGCTTGCCGGGACAATTTTTTGAGAAAAATCTCCTTTGGAGATGCTTCGGATATTTGTAAGCAATAATTTTATATTGGAAGAAATCTGCCCGGAAATCAAAACAGCTATGGCTGCAGAGAGGATTACCCCCAGTAGAGCAGACCAGATTACCGGGGTTAACAATTTAAAAATGCCATCCATAATCACCTTCTCTGAAATGAGGTTCATGACCTGAATTCCGTTCCCTTTTGCCTTCCAGGTTGTGTAGATATATTTTTCATTTTTATAATAGATTTCTTTCCCTTCTTCATTTATAGGTTTATACTTCTCCAAAATGATTTCAGCCAGCTCCCGCCCCTTATTGTCTTCTCCGATTAATATCTGCCTGTCCTGGTTCAGCACTAATATCTCATTTGCCTTTTCGGAAGAAATATTTTTATACAGTTCTTTAAAATAAGCGGTGTCAATCCCTATGGAAATTACCCCCAGGGGTTTCATGGATTCAAAGTCAAAAACCAGGCTGCTGGCAAAAACAAGTTCTTCATTATATGGCTTCCAGTATGTAGTCCCCCACATTTCATAAGCCTTTTGAAATGCCAGGTTATCAGCCTGCTCTTCCAGGCTCATAGAGCTGTAATCCGTTGAATAATAATAAATATTCTCAAAATTATCCTGTACCAGCACTGCTTTGATGTACTTATTAAAATTCATAAGGTTATAACTGAAATTCAAAAGCTTTTTCTTCCGGTCAAATAATGCCTTGCTGTTCCCCTTCTCCGTCTCTTTCCCGATAATGCCGGAAAAATCCTTATTAAATGTCTGCATTAAAATAAAATCCTCCAGAGATTCTATTGCATAATCAAAGTTGGAACTCAGCTGTTCCATTAAATCTACGGAGGATTTTACCGAGGTGGTTATCAGCAGGTTTCTGGATATATAATACCCCGATACGCCTGTCAGACAAACCATAATCAGAATAATACCGATATTAGAAATCAGTAACTTCTGTTTTATTTTTAAATTTGAAAATTTTATCCAATAGTTTTTCATGTCCCTCTCCTTTTATGCCAGGCAGATTTCTACTTTTATCTGTAATCAGACATACTTTACCTTCTCTAATCATATCTGTAATTTTAACATGATTCTATTGGAAATAATTTACTTTATATTAGCTTTTTTTACATCATCCTTACTCAGCCCCCATATCTAATCCATATGTGCATTATCACTAGCCCTGGATGCCGTTCCGGTCAGAATATCCTCCTTTTTCTCAAGTTTAAAATAATATTTAAATATATCCTGGGATACTCCCACTGCATTCCCGGATGCAAATCCATGTGCAATACGGACAGCTACCGCAATTTCCGGGTTCTCCGCCGGAGCGTACCCCACAAACAGACCGTGTGTTGGTCTGCTGGGTGTTTCTTCTGCGGTTCCGGTCTTGCCGGCAATCTTAATACTCAGCTTGCTTAACATTGCATTACTGCCGGCTGCTTCCTCCATTCCGGTGTGAACATCGTTCCATACCTCAGCCGGAAGATCGATCTGATTCCTTAATTTCGGAGGGTTTTCCTCTGTTATGTGACCCTCTTTATCCATCACTTTGTCAAGCAGGGTAAGGTCATAACAGCTCCCACCATTGGCAAGCGTATTCACATACCGGGCCAACTGTACCGTGGCATAGTTATGCGTACCCTGCCCGATTGCAGAAGGAATGGCAAATTTATCCGTGATATGAGGCTCCGACTCGGGAAGCTGAATTCCTGATTTCCGGTCTAAACCGAACATTTTGGTGTAGGATGTAAGCCGCTTCAGGGATTGTTCATCGGAAAATTTACCATTTCCGTCCAGTCCCATCCGGTAGGATATTTCACACAGATAGTCATTGCAGGAATTCTTTATCGCACTTGCAACCGTTGGGATATCCCCATGTCCCGACAGGTTCCAGCAGTGCAGCGGCGGCTCAACTTTATCAAACACGCCGTCACATAATACATCTGTATCCGACCAGATTACTTCTTCCATTAAGCCCGCTATGGCAGTGACCGGCTTAAAAGTGGATCCCGGCGCCGTAAGCTGTTGGGTGGCTCTGTTGTAGAAAGGTACTGATTTATCCTCATAGAGCTTCTGATAATATGCTTCATCCATTTGGTTGGCAAGCCGGTTCACATCATATCCGGGATAGGTAACACATGCCAGCACTTCACCTGTCCCCGGATCTGTGATAACCGCAGAACCTGAGCATGGATCCAGGGCAAGCCAGGACGGCTTTATCTCCAGACTGTTAATTTTATCAATCACAAACTGATAACTTGAAATATTTCCACTTGCTAATCCTTCATAGACCGCATCCTCTTTTGATAAAACCCCCTGTTCATAGAGCAGCAGGCAGATCTCCCGCGGCGCTATCTCTTCCTGCTGCAGCATATACCAGCAAAGTCTTTTTAAGAAACCTTCATCTGCAGCAAGGCTTTCGCTGATTGTCTTGCTCAGTAATTCTAAGGACTGCCCGGAATCCATATAAGTATCTTTTGAAGGTATATGTGACATATCAATCCAGCCCTCTGCAACTGCCTCTGTGAGAAAATCCTTCAGGCTTATATCCCCATCCTTTTTCCAGGACTGGTATCTTTCATTTTCTTTGTCTATTTTCCCTGCATCCAGTAAACCCGTTTCCTCCATAAGCAACGTATCCACAATATAATCCTGATACTCCTGCATTTCTTTATCCAGATCCTTATAGATGCTTCCATCTCCCTTTAGCTCCGAGTTTAATTTCTGCATCACCCGCCCCAGTTTATCCTGTAACCTTGCGTAAATTTCTTTTTCAAAAGCAGTCGCATCCGCCTGTCCAAAATGAGTGAGATCTACCACAGAATTATCCAGAAGAGCAAAATACACATCATAGACCGGAATAACCAAATCTGCCGAATCTGTAATTTTACTGGTATCAAATTCCTTGATATCTGCAATGTTAGTCGTTAGGATGCCTGCGATCCGCTGCTCCAGAATCCGGTACACGGCTTCAGTCAGGTCTTTGTCTATGCTCAGGTAGACATCTTTACCCGGAACCGGGTCTTTGGGGGGTTTTTCTTTTTGGACCACCTTTCCCATATTGTTAACATATACCGTTTCTGACCCCTCTATTCCCTGAAGATACTGCTCCATAGATTGTTCAATCCCCGATTTACCCACCACAGCATCACTGGTATAGTTTTCATTTTCTTTTTGCAGTTCCTCCAGTTCTTCTGCGGAAATTTTGCCGGTATACCCCAGAATATGCCCAAAGGCATCCCCGCCCTCATATACCCGGATCTCCTCATCACTGATCCCCACTCCCTGCCATTGGGATTTATGTTCCAGTACATACGACACGGTATCTTGGGATACATCCACTGCCACCGTAACGGGAATGTAACGCTGAAAAGTGTTAAGAGACAGCATATACCGGATATTTAAAATCTCCAGGGCATCTTTTTTGCTGAGTTGTTTGGGAAGCCCGCTGCTTTCCAGTTCCTCCTTCGTATATGCCTGCCCGTTTTTCTCATATAAAGCAAAACGGTCTTCTCCTGCTAAATATGCCACAATCTCATCTGCCCCGGCTGCCGCTTCCATATCTGTCATATCTTCTATAAAAGCCCTGCCAAAAACGTCTGCCCGAAAACGGTCCAGAGAAACCCCCTCCGTATTAAATACATATTCCCCCTTTTCATCCAACACGATGGCAAGTGCCGTGGTTAATGTTTCCTTCTGGCTATGTACCAGCCGGATCACCTGATAGGCTGTCCCGTTCAGGGACAACTGTTTCTCCCGTTCGGATTGATACGACCCATTATCCTCCATGGTTATCCCATAAGTCATTTTATTCCCCGCAAGAAGATTCCCATTTCGGTCATAGATATTCCCTCTGGTGCTTTTCAGCACACGGGTCTTCTTAATCTTCATAACAAAATTATTCCGATAGTCCTCCCCTCCTAAAATCTGCAGCTGATAAAGCCGGTAAAACAAAATCATACACATTCCAATAAAAACAGCTGTTAAAATCTTTACCCTGGAAACCGAGGTTTGCTTTTTCAAAGCCTTCATAGTCTTCCTGTTTCTTATCATATAATTTCCTCACTTTTCGTACACAACTTGAAATTCATTATATCCTACATATGTAATACTTTATATATTACATCTGTAGGTTTTAAAAGTCAAGTGGCAGCAAAAGGGAAAATACGAACGGGCAGGAGCCCGTCGAGTCTGGGAAATTGTCATTTTCCTAAACTGTCAGGGCACCTGCCCGTCACTGCTTCGTTTCTTAAGGCATACCACCTTATTTCACAAAGTCTCTAATCTAAAACTGTCCTTACACTTCTTCTAATACCGTCTCCAACTTCCCAATCATTTCATCTACATGCTCACGTTCAATCACCAGGGGAGGTACCAGTCTCAGCACATCACTGCCTGCCGAAATAACGATCAGTCCATTTTCAAGAGATTTCTTGACGATATCTCCCACTGGACGGCCTTTTACCACAAGCCCCTGCATCATGCCCTTTCCTCTTCTGGTATCCAGAAAATCATATTTTTCAACCAGCTGGTCTAACTTTTCTTCCAGATAAGGAGCAATTTCATTTACATGATCTATGATATGGTCGTTTTCAAATATATCAAATACTTTTGAAACCGCTGCACAGGCAAATGGATTTCCGCCGTAGGTTGTTCCATGATCCCCGGGAACCAGTGAATTCCCTGCAGTTTTTTCATTCAGAATAAATGCTCCTACGGGAACCCCGCAGCCAAGCGCTTTGGCACAGGTCATAATATCCGGTTTCACTCCATAGTCCTGCCATGCAAACATCTTGCCGGTTCGTCCCATACCGCATTGAATTTCATCTAAAATCAGCAGAATATCCTTCTCCTCACAGATTGCCTTAACTCCTTCCAGAAAATCTTTGTCCGCCGGATAGATACCGCCTTCACCCTGAACCGTTTCCATGATAATCGCACAGGTTTTGCCGGTAATCTGCGCTTTTACACTTTCCAGATCGTTAAAATCAGCAAATTTAACTCCACCCATCAAAGGTTTAAAAGCTTCCTGATAATGAGGATTTCCCGTCACTGATAACGCGCCAATGCTCCTTCCGTGGAAAGAATGATTCATGGCTATAATTTCATGATCGGTACAGCCATCTTTCGTATACGCGTATTTTCTGGCCGCTTTAATGGCTCCCTCAATCGCTTCTGTTCCACTGTTTGTAAAGAACACTTTATCCATTCCACTGCATGCTGCCAGCTTTTTAGCAGCTTCACCCATTGGGACATTGTAATACAGATTAGAAGTATGGATAATTTTATCAATCTGGTTCTTCAGAGCAGCATCGTAGCCCGGATAGTGGTAGCCCAGGGCAAAAACTGCAATCCCTGCTGCAAAATCCAGATATTTTTTTCCTTGCGTATCCTCCAGGTATACTCCGTCTCCCCTTTCAAATACTACGGGGAACCGATTATAAGTATGTAATATGACCTCTTCGGCTTCTTCCATATAACTATTCATTGTCTTCATTATAATATCGTTCCTCCTGATCACCCATGATTGCAGTTCCGATCCCTCTGTTCGTAAAGAACTCTAACAGCAGGCAGTGCTCGATTCTGCCGTCTAAAATATGAACTCTGGAAACACCGGCTTTCATGGCATAGATACAGTTCTGCAGTTTGGGAAGCATCCCGCCGCCAACATTTCCGCTTGCCAGGAATTCTTCCGCTTCGGGAATTGACATCTCTGAGATTAAGGTGGACTTATCCAGCGGATCCCGGTATACCCCTTCTATATCAGTTAAAAACGCAAGTTTTGCAGCTCCTACCGCCGAGGCAATGGCACATGCGGCATCATCGGCATTGACATTATAGGAATGGTATTCATCATCTGAGCCTATCGGGCAGATCACAGGCACTACATCATTATCTAATAAAATATTCAATAACTCCGTATTTACCTTCTTCACTTCTCCTACGTATCCAATGTCCTTACCGCCGGAAAGCTTTTTGTCAACACGTAATACCGAACCGTCTTTTCCACTGATTCCAACTGCCCTGACACCCAGTTTTTCCATCATGGAAACCAGACCTTTGTTAATCTTATTTAAAACCATTTCTGCTGCTTCCATAGTAGCCTTATCTGTTACCCGCAAACCATTTACGAAGTTGGTTTCCAGACCGATTTTATTTACCCATTTCGTAATTTCTTTACCGCCTCCATGCACAATAATCGGACGAAATCCCACCAGCTTTAACAGCGCTACGTCACGAATTACATTTTTCTTTAACTGATGGTCCACCATGGCACTTCCGCCGTATTTTACTACAATCGTTTTGCCGTGAAACCGTTGAATATAAGGTAATGCTTCTATTAATACACCTGCTTTTTGCAGCCAGTTTTCCATTGTTTCCATAATTATACCCATTGCATATTACAGGCTTGCCTGCAATACTGCCACAATAAAACTGGTTGAAAGAATCACACCGTGGCACCTTTCTATATCATAATTTTCTTTCAACCTTATCCTCTTTTCATTTTACTTTTACTATTGTTTGCTTATGAATATCAGGAGCGGTAATCTGCATTGATTTTTACGTAATCAAAGGTGAGGTCGCATCCCCATGCCGTGGCAGTTTCCTTACCCATTTTAATATCTGCTATTGCCGTCACTTCCTGTTCAGACAGGATTTTTGTAGCTTCTTCCTCACTGTAATCCAGTGCAACTCCATTTTCAATAATCTGTAACCTTCCTGCTGCACTTTCAAAGAATAAGTCTACCTTTTCCGGATCAAAGTCAGCTCCGGAATATCCCATGGCACAGAGTATGCGCCCCCAATTTGCATCGTGTCCGAAAATCGCTGCTTTGGTGAGACTGGATGTTATAATTGACTTGCTTAAAGTAACTGCCTGCTCTTTGGACCAGGCACCGATTACCCTGACTTCGAACAGCGCAGTTGCTCCCTCTCCATCTCCTGCAATTTTTTTAGCAAGACAGGTATTCACATAATTGAGAGCCTCAAGGAAAAGTTTATAATCCTCATTTTCTTCGGTGATCAAAGGATTGCCCGCCATTCCGTTTGCAAGAAGAAGCACCGTATCATTTGTAGAAGTATCCCCGTCAACAGATACCATGTTGTAAGTATCTTTAATATCGGCGCTCAGTGCTTTCTGCAGCATCTCTTTTGAAATTGCGGCGTCTGTTGTTACAAAGCTAAGCATGGTACACATATTTGGATGAATCATGCCGGAGCCTTTGCACATGCCGCCGATGGTGACTGTTTTACCCCCTATTTCAATCGCTACTGCAATTTCTTTTTTTACCGTGTCCGTAGTCATAATTGACTCCGCCGCCAATGTACCTGCCTCTTTTGACCCGGAAAGCAGAGGAACCATTTTTCTGATTCCCTCTTTTAAGGGCACCATGGGAAGTTGTTTGCCGATTACACCGGTAGATGCAACCAGAACAGCCTTTGGATCTATATGTAAAAGTTCTGCCGCCGTGTCCGCGGTATCCTTGCAATAAGCCATCCCTTCTTCTCCTGTACAGGCATTTGCCACACCGCTGTTGGCAATAACCGCCTGGGCATTCTGATAATTGTAAACCACGTCCATATCCCATTTAACAGGCGCCGCTTTAACAATATTAGTGGTAAAGGTACCTGCTGCCGCACATGGCACCTCACTGTAAATCATAGCCATATCTTTTTTGTCTTTCTTAATCCCTGCATAAATCCCTGCTGCCTGAAATCCTTTTGCAGCAGTAACTCCTCCATCCATCACCTTCATGATTCTTCCTCCTTATATGTGGAAACTATTTACCTTACTGTAATAACGTTTCAAATATCCCATCTTACGGGAACATGGGCACTAGCTGTAATCCCATAGTTTCATCAAACCCAAAGAGCAGATTCATATTCTGCACTGCCTGGCCTGCGGCGCCTTTTACCAGATTATCCATAGCGCCCATCATAATAATGCGGTTCGTTCTCTTATCGATCTTGAAATTCACATCCACATAATTACTTCCCTCTACCCATTTCGTCTGAGGGCATACATCCTGATCCAGTACACGTACGAAACACTCATTCTCATAGTATTTATCATAAACTGCTTTCACTTCTTCATAGCTGACATCTTTCTTCAATGAAGCATACGCAGTGATCAGAATTCCTCTGTTCATAGGAACAAGATGAGGTGTAAAATTAATCCGGATCTCCTCTCCTGCCGCATAGCCCAGCTGTTCTTCTATTTCCGGAGTATGTCTGTGGGAGGCAACACCGTATGCTTTGATATTTTCATTTACTTCACAGTAGAGATTATCTACTTTTGCACCGCGTCCTGCTCCGGAAGTACCGGATTTAGCATCGATAATAATCGTAGCCGGATCAATCAATCCTTCCTTTAATAAAGGATAAATCGACAATGTACTGCAGGTAGGATAACATCCCGGATTCGCAATCAGTCTCGCCGCTTTCACCGCTTCCCTGTTGATTTCACATAATCCATATACTGCTTCTCCAATAAACTGCGGAGTCTTATGGGAAATATTATACCACTCCTCATAGGTCTTTACATCTTTAATACGGAAATCCGCACTCAGGTCAATGACTTTTACTTTGGAAAGTATTTCTTCGGTAACAAGTGAAGCACAAAGTCCCTGAGGGGTAGCAGTAAAAATCACATCCACCTGATCTGCCAGCTCCTGCATATTGTCATCCATACATTTTGCATCTACGATTTGGAACATATTCTGATATACTTGCGAATACTTTTTATCTATGTAACTTCTGGAACCATACCACGCAATTTCCACTTCCTTATGCCCTAATAATAACCTCACAAGTTCACCGCCTGCATATCCGGTTGCTCCGATAATTCCTGCTTTTATCATTTTCAAAACTCCTTTTCTTCTTTTTTTCCTTTGTTTCCAGTCTAATAGAACTCTTGCTCATTTCTCCAGGCTGCTTTCTTATTAATATATAATAAGATTTCAGCGAAGTAAAGTGTTTTTCTTCTAGTGCCTCCCTGCGTAAACTTATATTGACAGTGCTGAATATCCTGTCATCTGCACGCCCCACTTTGCGGCATATCTGCCGTTCCTGGGTATGGGTTGCGATTTCATTTATTTTAATTCCTCCGCATGAATAATATGCGCATAATTATACATTGAATGTGTATATTATGCAAGTACTTTTTTTAAATTTCTGGAAAAACTTTCTTCCCGGCAATTATATTTCCGACAGCCTTCGATATACCAGAATTCCTTTCTTCCCTATTTATATGCCTTTTCTACTATATAATAGAACTTATGCTTTTTTCCTCGAATCACACAAAAATATTTTTAGAATTTATGTAAATTTACTCTTGCATAATTATGACAGTTGATGTATAGTAGTCATTAGCGAAAAGCAATCAAATAATACATAATATTTAGGAGGATACACCTATGAAAGAAAAAGTTATTCTGGCATATTCAGGTGGTCTGGATACGACCGCAATCATCCCTTGGTTAAAAGAACATTTTGATTATGATGTAGTTTGCTGCTGCATCGACTGTGGACAGGGAAATGAATTGGACGGATTGGAAGAAAGAGCAAGTCTGTCAGGAGCTTCCAAATTATATATTGAAAACATCATTGATGAATTCTGTGACGATTATATTATGCCATGCGTAAAAGCAGGTGCTGTATATGAAAATAAATATTTACTGGGAACCTCTATGGCACGTCCCGGTATTGCAAAAAGATTAGTAGAAATCGCCAGAAAAGAAGGCGCTACTGCTATCTGCCACGGAGCTACCGGAAAAGGTAATGACCAGATCCGTTTTGAGCTGGGCATCAAGGCACTGGCTCCTGACTTAAAAATAATTGCTCCATGGAGAATGACCGATATCTGGACCATGCAGTCCCGTGAAGATGAAATCGAATACTGTAAAGAGCATGGCATCGATCTTCCATTTTCAGCAGACAGCAGCTATAGCCGTGACCGTAACTTATGGCACATCAGCCATGAAGGTCTGGAATTAGAAGATCCTGCAAACGAACCAAACTATGACCACTTATTAGTGCTGGGCGTATCTCCGGAAAAAGCTCCGGAAGAAGGCGAATACGTAACCATGACCTTTGAAAAAGGTACTCCAACCAGCTTAAATGGTGAACAGATGAAAGTATCTGAAATTATTACAAAATTAAATGAACTGGGCGGAAAGCATGGTATCGGTATTGTTGATATCGTAGAAAACCGTGTTGTTGGAATGAAATCCCGCGGTGTATATGAGACACCAGGAGGAACAATCCTTATGGAAGCACATGACCAGTTAGAAGAATTAGTATTAGACCGTGCCACCATGGAAACAAAAAAAGATATGGGCAACAAATTTGCACAGATCGTATACGAAGGAAAATGGTTTACCCCTCTTCGCGAAGCAATCCAGGCTTTTGTTGATGTGACACAGGAATATGTAACCGGCGAAGTAAAATTCAAACTTTACAAAGGCAATATTATCAAAGCAGGCACTACTTCTCCATATAGCTTATACAGTGAATCTTTAGCAAGCTTTACCACAGGTGAATTATATGACCACCATGATGCTGATGGATTCATCACATTATTTGGCCTTCCATTAAAAGTTCGTGCAATGAAAATGGCTGAGATCGAAAAAAATAAATAAAAAATAAATAGATACATGCAAGAAACAAGAAAGCAGGCAGGACATATCGGCAATATATGTCCTGCCTGCTTTCTTGTTTTCATACACTTGCCGAATGCCTTTAAATATTCCCAAGCTCTTCTATTTCATCCAGCTGATGTAAAATCCCCTTCTGTTTCTCAGCAAATAATAACGTTTTATTATATTTGTAATACCGGTCACAGCCATTTTCATCCACAAACCATACACTGTAATAATCCGTATTTAGTTCTGTGATAAAGATAACCATTTCCTGGCTGTCTCCAAATGCAGTTTCCATAAAATCGAACGCGTAATTCAGTGCCTCTTCCGCTTCTTGTATCAAAGTACTGCGGGAATCCGTGATGTCTGCAAATCTTTCCTTTACCGCTTCAAAAGCTTTCCGGCTGTCAATATAGTCTCCTCCTTTTAACAGATTTTCATAGGATTCCAACTGGGCACCCGCTTTTCTGCGGATATGCTCCTGCTCCTTCGTTAACTGCTCTGCAGCAAGCAGTCTGGCGGTGTCTTCTTCCATCTTACGGGTGAGCTTTGTCATTGCCTCGTAAGCAGCACCATTTGCATCCGTATTGTCCCTGGTGCCGTCATAAGTGCCCAAACTGTCTTTAAAATACTTTAACTGCTCATAGACCATTGTCACAAACGCATCGCTGCGGTAACATATCCGAAACAATTCATCCAGCCTGGAAACCAAAAGTCCAATTACACTTAATTTTTCATCAAATGCCGCACGCCGTACTTTATCAATTGCCACATCCGAAATGTGTCCTTTTAAAATATCTGCAACCTGATAGTCCTTTTTATATTTTTGATATAATTCCAGATAATTAGAAAAATCTTTTGCAATCTTCCAATGCTGAATGTACTGGTACACCACTTCCCTGTCAATCCTCTTACCAATTTCTTCATATACCTTGATCAGCTGGGACAAATCCTCCCATCCTCTTGCCGTTGCAAAAAGCTTGCCGTCCACAGTAGTCTCAATACAGTAAAAGTGATTTTTCTTCAATTCCAGATATGACAGCACAGCATGATGAATGCCGGCATGGTAGGCGTATTCTTTCCAGACAGAAAAGTCCGCCTCTACATCTATTTTCTTAATCCGGTCCAGGGTAACCACATCAAAATCTCTCACCGACTTATTATATTCAGGCGGATTTCCGGCAGCTACAATCACCCAGCCCTCCGGAACCTTCTGATTTCCAAAGGTTTTGCACTGCAAAAACTGAAGCATGGTGGGCGCCAGGGTTTCCGACACACAATTAATCTCATCGATAAACAAAATACCTTCCCGGATGCCGGTTTTTTCGATCTTTTCATAAACCGAAGCGATAATTTCACTCATTGTATATTCCGTAACGGATACCTTTTCGCCCCGGAATTCTTTTTCAACGATATAAGGCAGACCAATGGCGCTCTGTCTGGTGTGGTGGGTGATGGTATAGGCTACCAGCCCTACCCGGCACTCTTTCGCAATCTGTTCCATAATCTGGGTCTTACCGATTCCGGGGGGGCCGATCAGAAGCAGGGGCCTTTGCCGCACTGACGGAATCTGATATTCTCCGTATTCATTTTTCATCAGATATGCTTCAATGGAATTTTTAATTTCTTCCTTAGCTCTTTTAATATTCATTTCTATTCTCCTATATCATCTATCATTTTGAACAGGATACCGGTTTGACAGCTCCTCTTCATCTATTATTATTTTTATCGCCCAGGGAGGCACCTGCGTATCATCGTAGTCCTCCCGCATAAATACAAATGCTGTTTCATAGGGCGGCATATTCTTTGGAAAAATCCCAAATCCGTCTGTAAAATACAACAGGCCTTTGAGATTTGTAAATTCTTTTCTTCTGCAAAGCTCATCCACATAAGCAAAAGCCGGACGAAAATCCGTTCCTCCGCTTCCCACGATTTCCATCTCTTCCATATATTTTTGTAATTCTTCTTCCGTTGTAATCTTCCGGTCCTGCTGTACCTTTTCATCGCATTGAATAATGTGAATATTTACTTTTCTAAAAAAGCTGTCATTCTCCTGCAGAATATGATAAGTTTCTTCCAGGAAAAGACGCACCAGATGTCCCGAACAGGACATGGAAGTGTCAATGACAATGGCAAATTCTTCAATCTTCATTACTTCTTTGGATTCAACCGGTTCAATCAGCGGCATATTGCCATACATGGTCATGCCATAGGTATAAAATGCATAGTCAAACTGATCCGTATCCACCTGTATCTCTTCTTTTAACACGGAAAATTTTCTTAAAAACCTTCGGTAATCATCTCCCTGTTTTTTACGGACTTTCAATTGGTCCCGCAAACCTCCGGATGCCTCCACGGATTCTTTAGAGAAAATATCCAGATCCATCTCCATCTGCTCCCTGATATCCTGCCATTTCTGGTTCATTTCACTGTTTTTTTCCGAATCTTCCTGTTTATTCCAGTACTGGTGGCTGTCCCTGCAGAATTCCAGGATCAGTTTATCCAGTTTTCGGTTATTCACGCCAAAATCCATTTTTTGCAGTTCCAGATAAATACCTTCTGCAGTGAGCACCTTCAGGCTCCTGCCTAACTCCCGGTACGTGCTTTCCCGAAGCCAGGACATTCCCTTTTTCAGGCAGCGTATCTGCATACTGTCAATAATGGATTCAACGGCAATGTCGCATGCCAGATTCCAGTAGATTTCCTCACGTTTCTCTGTTTCCACTACGTGGCAAAACAGGCAGTGCAGTACCTGGTGCAGATATGCACGGTTAATTATAGTACGGCTCTCCCGAAATAATCCCCCAAGGAACCGGGCGTTGTAATAAATAACGTTTCCGTCCGTTCCCAGACTGTTCATTTCCATATCCATCTGATATTGAAATGATGACAGTGCCACGTCCAGGAAACGCATATGAATATATAACTCATTTCTGGCGTTAATCAGGATATCGAAACCTGCCTGATAAAGTCTGTCCCATATCTCCTGCTCTCTCGCTGCAAAATCTTCGGTCATATTAACTCCTTTCTAGCGCGTGTTTTATAATTGCTTTCTGACATCTGCGCGCCACAGTATTATAAATCAAAGCTCTTTTTCTTTTTTGCAAAGTGTTCATTTTTATAATCCATCAGATAACCCACCGCTTCCATACGCTCCTGCTCCCCGGCAAAACGTATCAGATGCTCTAAAATCTCCGGCTGCCATACAATCTGGCTGCTTAAAAAATCCAGCTGATGCATCCGGTCAGAACGAATGAGCCACATCCCTGCGGCTATACTGTGTTCGGACAGATATTCCCGGTACTGTATCTCATGCTCCCCCGTCAACTGCAAGGGATATTCCAGGCGGTAAAGTGCCAGGTGTACACAGAAATCCTCGGATTCCCATGCTTTTGCATCATAAAACAGGCGGTCATATTCCAGAAATTTAAATTCTCCGTTATGAAAGCACTGCCGATAAGTATATCCGGAACCATGGATACGGGTTTCTAAAATCCTGGCAGGTGTATTTTCCACAGCTTCTTCGTAATATTCCGGAAACAGCAGCCTGGCGATAGTCTGTCCTTCTCTGCTTAATTTTACTTCCACCTCATGATTTAACTCAGCAATTACATTTTTAAAACAATATCCCATCGGGCCATCCAGACTGATCTTCAGCCTGGATAGTTTTGCACATCCGGTGAATGCTCCGCCGCCAATCTCACGGACGCCCTGATACAATGCCATCTTCTTAAGCTGTCTGCACCCGTAAAATGCATAATCACCGATTGTCTGTACGGTTTCCGGTAAAATTACCTCTTCCGGCATGTCGGCACAAATGGCTTTTTTGCCGCCATCCCCGTCGTACGCCCTGGAAAATATATATTTTCCCAGAGCAGTCACCGGGTATCCTTCCAGCTGTCCTGGGATCACTACTTTTCTCCCCTCCCCAAAACAGCGTAAAATACATACCTCTTTATTTTCTATAATATAATCAAATTGCAACCTTCCGGTTCCTCCTTGTCTTCCTCATTACCAAAAAGTTACAGCCGGAATGCTGCGCACTCCGGCTGTCCATTATTTTGCTGCTTCTGTTTCCGTTTCATTTAATCCCTGTAAATAATCGTCTACGGCTGTAGTCTTCACCTCGTAATTTTTCACCGGAGGTGTATAGAACTTATTAAAAGCCGAAAAACCTACCCAGCCTACAATGACAAGACATACTGCCAAACCGCCCAGCTTCATGAGCATTTTATTGCGTTTCTGTTTTTTAAGAAGCTTTTCACGATTTGCTTTTTCTTGTTTGTAGCGGTCTACTTTCTCCTGACTCATATGTTCTTCTCCTTACTTCTGCTATCTGTCATTTCTTTAAGCATATTTTTTATATTATATCACAGATTTGTAGGAATTGCATGTTTTTTTTACTTGTTTTGACATTTATACGGCAATTATTTTAAACAACAATAATAATGCCACCGTCATTAGCGTACATACTGCTGATACCTGCGGTATCAACAATAAAAATATCCTTAAGTGATAATCTGGACAATAAAGCATCTTTTATCATTTTAGCACGGTCCGGGCAGTTGCAGTGAGAAATGGCCAAAATCTTTTCTTCCGAATTTTCTACCTTCTCGACTATAAAATCTACCATTTTAACCAATGCCTTATTCATTCCTCTAGCCTGATCCAGCTGCACAATGGTACCCTCGGGTGTAGCTCCCATTACCGGTTTGATCTTAAGCGCCGTTGCCACAAATGCCTTTACTTTACTGAGACGTCCATTTTTCCGGAGGGTATCCAGATTCTCCAAAACAAACCAGGTGCTCTGTCCGGCAATATACTTTTCTACGGTATCCACAATTTCTTCAAATTCCATGCCCGCATTTTCGCATTCCTGTATCTTCAAACCGATCAGGGTCTCACCAATAGATGCTGAACGAGAATTAAAAATATGAACCTTGTTATCCGGATGTTCTTCTAAAAATAACTTTCTGCCAAGCTCTGCGCTGTTGTAAGAGCCGCTTAATTCCGCCGACAGCGTAACCGCATAAGCTCTCGGCGCTCCGCAGTCAAAAGCACTCATATAGGCTTCCGGTGATGGACATGATGATTTAGGGCAGTTCGGACTAGCTGCAATCCGTCTTAAAAAATCTGCCTGGTCAAATGTTTCATCATCCACAATTGTGCACTCATCCACCTGCATAGAAAGTGATGCTGTAGCAAAATGACCGTCCTTCTTCATCTCTTCTGTCAATTCGCCGCAGCTGTCAATAATTATCTTGTAATCCATTAAAAATTCCTCCTAAAATCTTGCATCACTCATGCAGAATATTCATCAAGTACAATCTTGTACAGCATTGCATAATTATTGGTAAATAAAATGCCTGGTATCTGCGTCTTTATTCACTGTTAATTGCACAAGGATGTACTAGTACTAATTAGCATATCTTATTATGTAGTTTTTAATACCACATAATCATAGCACATATAAATTCGTTTGAAAAGGGGTTTTTTCCATTTCCGGCTGAATCCCTGCTTGCCGTCTTCTTACATTGCGGTTATAATAATAACAGATGAAATTTTTTATGAAAAAAGGAGCAAAAAATTGATCGCACTACATATATTAGATGTCAAACAATTTATGTCAAAACTATTGCTGAATGATACTTTTGACCATTTTCTGCTGTCTGAAGCCGTTATTACTACTTATAATACCTTTCATATTGACGGCCGCCTGCAAAAAGATTATTACAATCCGGATGAACTGGAAGAACGAGGCCTTTCCAATACCAATTATTCGTCCTGGATGCAGTTACGTCCCTATTGTTTTGAATTAATTAAAGGAAAGCGTACGCCGCTGAATTTTAAATTTGTCTTTCAGCTCTCCCCTGCCAATCTTGAAAAATTGTTAGTTCAGACTAAACTGCCTATGTCCTCTTCTGATATCAACGGCCTGTTTTTAAATTTAAAATATGATGGACATAATCTGAGCTGTATCACCGGTACTTCCATCCGAATCTTTACAATGGATAAAACACTGGAGCAGTCCTGGGATACCATGGTACAGAAATTTCTCAGGCAGAAAGAAATTGCATTTGAGCTTCTCTGATCATTTATCATTATTCTTTCCAACTCAGGTATTTTTTATGTTTATATCCAAAAAATGGATGAGTTTATAATTTGTTTATAAAGTTTATAGAAATTTGTTAGCACTCATCTTGATCGAGTGCTAATTTTTTCTTGACAATTTATTTTTCCCGTATTAAACTAGCTTTAGATAAAAATGAAATAATTACAAAAGGAGTGTTACTTATGAGCAACAAAAAAGGAAGCTTATCAATTAACAGCGAAAACATATTTCCAATTATCAAAAAATGGTTATATTCTGACCATGACATCTTTTTCCGTGAATTGGTTTCCAACGGATGTGATGCAATCACAAAGTTAAAGAAACTGGAAGTAATGGGTGAATACTCATTCCCGGAAAAACACAAAAACAAAATTGAAGTAATAGTAAATCCGGAAGCGAAAACATTAAAATTTATTGATACCGGTCTTGGTATGACAGCTGATGAAGTAGAAGAATACATCACACAGATCGCATTTTCCGGTGCAACCGATTTCCTTGAAAAATACAAAGACAAAACAAACGACGACGAAATGATCGGTCATTTCGGTCTGGGCTTTTATTCAGCATTTATGGTTGCTGAAGAAGTACACATCGATACTCTTTCCTATAAAGAAGGTTCTGTCCCGGTTCACTGGGAATGTGACGGCGGCACCGAATATACTTTAGATGATGGGAATAAAAATACCGTAGGTACGGAAATCACACTCTTCTTAAACGAAGAAAGCCTGGAATTCGCTAACGAATACCGCGCTCGTGAAGTATTGGAAAAATATTGTTCTTTCATGCCTGTAGAAATTTTCCTTTCCAAGGAAAATGCAGAGCAGGAATTCGAAACCATCGATGAAGCAGATCTTCGTGAAGATGATGTGGTTGTAGAACATATCCACGAAGAAGCAAAAACGGAAGAAAAAGAAAAAGAAAACGGTGAAAAAGAAATCGTGGAAGTTTCTCCTGCAAAGGATAAAGTAAAAATAAACAAACGCCCTGTATCTTTAAGTGATCCTGCTCCTCTTTGGACCAAGCATCCAAATGACTGTAAAGAAGAAGAATACAGAGATTTTTACCGTAAGGTATTTATGGATTTCAAAGAACCTTTATTCTGGATTCACTTAAATATGGACTATCCATTTAACTTAAAAGGTATCCTCTACTTCCCGAAAATCAATACGGAATATGATTCTATTGAAGGTACCATTAAGTTATACAATAACCAAGTATTCATCGCAGATAATATCAAAGAAGTAATTCCTGAATTCCTGATGCTGTTAAAAGGTGTCATCGATTGTCCGGACTTACCGCTTAACGTATCCAGAAGTGCTCTTCAGAACGATGGCTTTGTTAAGAAGATCGCTGATTATATCTCCAAGAAAGTAGCTGACAAATTAAGCGGCATGTGCAAAACAGACCGTGAACAGTATGAAAAATACTGGGATGACATCAGCCCATTCATCAAATTCGGCTGCTTAAAAGACGGCAAGTTCAGTGATAAGATGATGGATTACATTCTTGTAAAAAACCTGGAAAGCAATTATCTGACTCTGCCTGATTTCATTGCAGAGAACAAAAAAGACGAGCCGGAAACCGAGGAAACTGCTGCTGAAGAAACCAGTGCCGATAACACAGAAGATGCAGATAAAAAAGAATCGGAAAAGCCAAAGACTACACTCTTCTATGTTACGGATGAAGTACAGCAGAGCCAGTACATTAATATGTTCAAAGAGGAAGGTCTGGATGCGGCTATCTTAAAGCACAACATTGATTCCGCTTTCATCAGCCATATCGAACAAAAAAATGAGGAAGTTAAATTCCAGCGCATCGATTCCGACGTGACAGAGCACTTCAAGGAAGAAGTAAATGCTGAAGAATTAAAGGAAACTACAGATACACTTACTGAATTATTCCGCAAAGTTCTTGGCAAAGAAAAACTGGAAGTCAAAGTTGAAAAGCTGAAAAACGAAAACATCTCTTCTGTAATGACTCTTTCTGAAGAAAGCAGACGTATGCAGGATATGATGAAGATGTACAATATGTACGGTATGGATCCAGGCATGTTTGGATCTTCCGAAACCCTTGTATTAAACGCTAATAATCAATTAGTAAAATATATCTTTGAAAACAAAGATTCTGAAAATATTCCGATGATGTGTGAGCAGTTATACGATCTTGCACTCTTAAGCCACAAACAGCTGGCTCCGGAAGAAATGACAAAGTTCATTTCCAGAAGCAATGAAATCATGATGATGTTATCAAAATTATGATTTTGAAAACGTCCAGATAATAATGTCTGGACGTTTTTATTTGCTTATTGACAAAGCTCCTGCTCATTTATAGTTGTCACCCGGAATATCTGAGCGCTTCTATCGGATGCTTTTTTGCCGCCTTATTTGCCGGATAAATACCGAAGACTACCCCGATAATGCTGGAAAAACCTACAGCGATCCATACTACCTGATTGGACAATTGGAAACTCATGGAATCCATAATCATACCGGCTGCCTGCAAAATAACCCAGGACAAAAATATCCCAAACAGACACCCTAAAAGGCTGATCATCAATGCTTCCAGCATAAACTGCAGCATAATGCTTCCCCTGCCTGCCCCGATTGCTTTTCGGATACCGATTTCTTTCGTACGCTCAGTTACGGATACCAGCATAATATTCATAATCCCAATACCGCCCACAACTAATGAGATCGCTGCGATACCTCCCAGCATCAAAGCAAGGGTGTTGGTTACGCTGTTCATTGTTTCCATAAGCGTAGACTGGTTTTGTATGGTAAATGCATCCTCATCCTGTCCAAAACGCTTTAACAGCATTTCTGACATGGCATCTTCTGCTGCATCCAGACTGTCTTCACTGGTAGCTGTGGCATAGAACGTCGTGATTTCTGATGATATATTGCTGGCAATTCTTGTCAGCGTTGTATAGGGAATATAGGCGTCCAGGCTTGCATAAGAGGTGCTGGTAGACGATGAACTTTTAGAAGAAGCACTCCCCCTGCCTGATCCAGAGCTTCCCGATAATCTGGATGATGATTTACTGCTGGTCTCGTCACTCTTGATAATTCCTATAATTAAAAAACTTCTGCCGTCTAAAGAAATACTTTCTCCCACTGCATTAGCACGCCCAATAATCTCCGTAGCCGCATCCTCATTTAATACCACTACATTCGAATGATTGTCAATATCTGCCGCTTTTAAGAAACGCCCATAAGCCAATTCCTTGCCTTGTATATCCAGATAGGAGCCTGTTGTTCCATATGTGGTAACCGTACTGCTGGTATATCCGCTCTTTGCTGTTATGCTGCTTTGGGCTATTGGTGCTGTCAGAGCAATTTCCTCATTTTCCGTAAAGTCTGACAGTTCGGATAACTTCAATGGATTTTCTTTGTTATCCTCGATCCGAATCGTTAAAAGATTCGTTCCGATATTCGAAATCTCATCTGTTACAGAAGTGGTTGCGCTATTTGCGATAGAGACCAGTACTACCAGCGACATTACACCGATGATAATTCCCAGCATGGTTAAAAAAGATCTCATTTTATTCGAGGTTATGGCACTCCATGCCATTTTTAAGGACTGAAAGACCATCACTCCACCTCCTTTACATGACCATCCAGAATATGAATTCTGCGCAGTGCCTGTTTTGCCACTTTGTTATCATGGGTAATTAACACAATGGTATTCCCCTGTTCATGCAGTTCATGAAACAGGCTCATGATATCGTCTCCGGTTCTGGAATCCAGATTTCCGGTAGGCTCATCTGCCAGAAACAGAGAGGGACTTGTTACAAGTGCCCTCGCTATTGCAACTCTCTGCTGCTGCCCGCCGGATAACTCTGTGGGTTTATGATGCATCCTGCTGGAAAGCTCCACTTTTTCTAATGCTTCCATAACCCTTCTCTTACGCTCAGAAGCATGGATACCCTGATAGATTAAAGGGAGTTCCACGTTCTCTTCTGCCGTCATCTTCTGAATCAGATTAAAATTCTGAAAAATAAATCCGATTTTATGATTCCGTATCCTGCCCAGTTCCCGTTCTGAATATTGTTCTATCTCCTGTCCGTCCAGATAATACTCCCCGCAATCAGCTACATCCAGACACCCTATAATGTTCATAAGCGTGGATTTACCGCTTCCCGAAGGTCCTATAATGCTGACGAATTCTCCTTTTTTAATCCTCATATTCGCATGATCCAAAGCCCTCACTTCTTCCCCGCCAATCTGATAATATTTACAAACATCCTGAAATATAATCATTGCCGTCACCTCACTGTCCGCCCGGTGCCTTCATCTGGCCCGAACTTCCACTTGGTCCTCCGCCTCCGGATGGCATTTCACCGCCAAAACCTCCGGACGGCATTTCACCACCCTGCATACCTCCCATGAAGCCACCCTCTGTATTAGAGGAGGAAGATCCTGTTTTATTGTAGTAGACGGTATCTCCTTCACCCAGTCCGCTTACTACCTCCACATTTGTTCCGTCTGACAATCCTGTTTCAATCTCTGTTTCTCCGGATAATGCACCTTCTTCGTCTTCGCTGGTATAGACAAATACTTTATTTCCCCGTTCCTGAAGGGCATTCATCGGTATCAGCAGAATATTTTCTTTATTCTCAATTGTAATAGTTGCTGACGCATTCATTCCGATGCGCATTGACGCATCTTTCGGTATAGTGATCTGTACCGGATATTTTGTTACTCCGCCGCTGGAGCTGGCCGAGTTGGAAATCTTTGTTACGCTGCCTTTGAATGTCTGATCTTCGATGGCATCAAAGGTAATCTCCGCTTCCTGATCCAGACTTACCGATAAGATGTCTAATTCATCTACATTTACGGTAAGAATTACGTTATCCTGGGGCGATACCGTCATTATGGAAACATTCGAACCGGATGATGCGGTGGAAGTTGTGTCGTCTGAACTGGATTTACTTTCTGTGGAACTGTTTTCGCTTGCAGTTGTCTGTGCTGCATTTCCACTGCCGCTTCCACTATTCCCGGAACCACTGTTGTTATTCCCATTTGTATTATTTGTTAAGTTACCATTTGTTAGATTATCCGAATTTTCACTGCTCTTTCCATTGGTCTCCTGTCCGTTGTTTTTGTCCGTATTTTTCTGTGACTCAGACTGCTTATTGCTGTCCTTTTCATTCTTCGTATCTGACTCTGTCTGAGGCTGTGTTTCTTTTGGTTCTGTTGAAGGCTGAGGATTTGTCTCTGTTTCTTTTCCCCCGGAAGTTTCCGTTACCGGGTCTGTCTGTGTATCTGTCGGCTTCTCTGTAGCCTCTTCTGCCGTAGCCGGAAAAGCAACGGAAAACGTTAGAATACTATTATCTGCGCTTAAGGTTATTCCGGAAATGACACCTCCGCTTAACTGTGGTGCAATACCGGCAGCAAATTGATATCCTTCCTTTGCCGTCAGCGTAATTGCCGCCGTATAGGTAGTGGCAGGCTGAAAGACACTGTCTGAAGGATTCCATACTATGCTTCCGGCATAACTTTGTGTTTCCTGCAGTATGTTCTGAGGTGAAGCCCCTTTTACAGGCGCTGTGATATCCGGTGTGCATTCCGAAATCTCCGTTTTATTTTGCTCTGTCTCTGTGTAAATAGAGATCTGTGTTTGTGCCGGCTCCTTTGTGGACTCCGATGTGTTTACGGCTGTCACAGCTGTTCCGACTATCTTGGCTGTTCCAACTGTCTTGGCTGTTCCGGCTGTCTCTTTTTTAGCGGAAGCGGTCACGAAGACTGGCTGGCTGCCTGAGTTTGAGGAATAGGATGCTCCTGTCATTCCATTCGAGGAATTGGAACTCCCCGTGGAATTGCTGCCGGAAGTACTGCTATTGGAAGAACTGCTGCCCGCCGTTACATTTACCGTCTGGACGATTCCATCAAAATCAGCTGTAATGGTTGGGTTTGCAGACAGATTCATTAACTCCTGCAGTGACTGTGCCAGTTCTTCCCTGGCTGCCAGCAGTTCCTGGTAAGTTCCCAGTGACGCACTTTCTTTTAATTCAATCAGGGTCTCGTCTGCATCTACCGATACATTCAGCGAAACATCCACGGAACTTACTGTTCCTGCAGTACCTGTAATTGCCAGCTGCTGATGAATATAAAGCTTCCCTGTTCCCAGTTCCTTTCCATCAGAATCCTTAACCGAAACTGTATCATTCAATTCGGGTCCGTAATCGGTCAGGGTAATTACACCGGTCTTCCCGGAAACACTTTCGACGGTTCCTGTTTTCTCTGTACCGCTGGATAGCGTTACAGTTACACTGTCTCCTGCTGCAATGCCGGACACATTTTCCAGTTTCAGTGCCATCTTTCCATCCAGTGAAAGCAATATCAGTGCCCCGTTTTCTAACATTACATCTGTTATTTTATCACCTGATGCGGCATAAATTTTTTTGACACGGCCACTGACACTGGTAGTAATGGTATCTGCATCTGAATCTTCTTTTGCTTCATTAATTTCTTTATCCAGTTTTGCAATTTCTTCCTGTGTATCTTCGATTTTCGTTAACAGTGACGCCTGATTGATTACAGCCAGTTCATCGCCTTTACTTACACTGTCACCACTTTCCACTTTCACTTCATCTATGACAAGCCCGGAAGGTATTTCAATTCCACTTGCAGTATCCGCTTCTAAAGTTCCGGTACCCACAATGGTATTGGAAATATTTCCTTTCTCCACTGTTGCCGTCTGTGACTTTTGGACCGCCGCTTCTACCGGCATTCTTTTTCTGGTCATGAAAAATGCAGTACCGCCAGCTCCGATTATACAGACTCCCAGGATGATCAATATCCATTTCCGCTTTTTCTTGTCTTTCCAGATTTTCATTTTTTTGTTTTTCTGTTTCATTACCATATTTCCCTCCATTAGTGATCTCTTCATCTGTCTTAATTTTTCTTAAAATCTTATGCAACTAGAATAATCGATAAATGTGTTGAATCCATGGATGATAAATGGTAGTTTTGTGATGGTAACCCAAATTAACCTGAAACAATTCAATATTAGTAATAATTATTGTTATTGACATTTGGAAATTTATGCTATATAATACGAATATAGGAATACAAAAACATTTTCCGTGGAAAGATATGATATAGCAATAGCTGTAAATTCTGATCACCGAATTACATTAAGAAAGGGAATTTTACAATGAATACAAAAGCTTTTTTTAAACTCAGTTATGGTGTATATATCGTTTCCGCCAATTACGAAAATAAAGACGGCGGCTGTGTGATTAACACTCTGGCCCAGGTGACTTCCTCACCTGCAAGACTATCTATCGCCTTAAATAAGAATAACGAAACCCTGCGTCTGATCGAGGGTGCCGGATCTTTCTCTGCTGTCGTACTTTCCGAAGAGGTAGATATGGAACTCATTAAAACCTTTGGTTTCCAGTCTGGCAGGGACGCCGAGAAATTTGAACAGGCATCTTATGAGCGTGACTTAAACGGAAACCCCTACCCCACAGAGGGTATTGCAGCAAGGTTTTCCTGTAAAGTAACAGACAGACTGGACGTTGATACCCATGTGATTTTAATTGGAGAAGTTACAGAAGCTGATATCCCTTCTGATTCCCAGGTTCTGACTTATGCCGATTATCATAGCAAAAAGAAAGGTACTACTCCTAAAAATGCTCCTTCCTATCAGGAAAGCCAGACAAAGGGCTTCCGCTGCAGTGTCTGTGGATATATATTAGAAGCAGACGAACTTCCGGAAGATTTTATATGTCCGGTATGTGGAAAGGATGCATCTTATTTTGAAAAAATAGATTGATTTTATTAGCTTACGGCGGAATTGTAATGTCATCCGCAGGCACTACAATTCCTATACTATATATGGTACCTCCTATTTACATAAAAAACAGCCCCCTTCCTGATTTTTGCGGGCTGTTTTTTATTGGTTTAACTAATATGCCTTATGGATTTCGCCTGGTCATTGTTTCATGCTCCTTATGCAGTTCTAAATAAAGCTGCAGGGAATTCCAGGAACGGTTGAATTCTGTAATGATTGCTTTCAGGTCGATACGCTCTACTCCTTCCTGTCGAAACCTGGCTAAAAGGGCATCTACCTGGCTGCTGTTTAAATGCATCACCATCATCTCATCCGGAAATCCACCTCCGGTGTATTTTCTTTCTTCTTTTTGAAATCCCGGAATTCCTGCCAGCAGACCTATGGGCTGGTAGTATTCTTCTAATGGAATATCTTTGGCTTCAATGCCCATCTTTTTCAGAACTGCTTTGACTTTCTCTCCTTTTGGCGTATCTTTTAATCCATATAATAATACACATGTACTGCTTTTCATTTTTACTCTCCTATAATTCTCTTTTCCTTGCTTAGGGTGCTGACACCAGATATGATTTCATCTGCCCCCCCCCTGGGCGTTTTTGATTCCGTAACCTGGCTGCTTCACTTCAGCCAATATATAAGGTATCATTTCATTATTGGCATAAATATATACAACAATATCTAGAAATCCTGTTTTAGAAAACAGCTGCACCCGCTATTCTGTATCCGGTATATTTACAGGATAGGTATATCTCTAATTACAAAAAGGGGGCAAAATTTCTGCCCCCTTTTCCTATTCCAATTTATTCTTCATTTGTATTTACTTTACTTGCTCTGGCTTCAACTTCTTTTGCCTGAATATCAGATGGTGCCTGCTCATAACGTGCGAATTCATATGAGAAGGTTCCGCTTCCGCCTGTCATTGAGCGAAGTGCTGTGGAATATCCATAAAGTTCTGTCATAGGTATGTCGGCTTCAATAACCTGGTTCCCCTTAGAATCCGGGTTCATTCCAAGTACACGGCCGCGGCGCTTATTCATATCGCCCATAACGTCACCCGTATACTTATCGGGAACAATTACTTTCAATGATGCAATTGGCTCCAGAAGTACCGGGGAAGCTTCCATAAAGCCCTTCTTGAATGCCTGCACTGCTGCTGTCTTAAATGCCATTTCAGAAGAATCTACCGGATGGTAGGATCCATCATAGAGTACCGCTTTCACACCCACAACCGGATATGCTGCTAACGGGCCTTTCTGCATAGAATCCTGAACTCCCTTTTCTACTGCCGGGTAGTAATTCTTTGGTACGGCACCGCCCACTACGACCTGTTCAAACACATATGGCGTTTCCAGATCACCCGATGGCTCAAAACGCATTTTAACATGACCATACTGTCCATGTCCGCCGGACTGTTTCTTATATTTAGATTCAACATCGGAACTCTTACGGATAGTTTCTCTAAATGCAACCTTTGGTTTATCCAGGTCAATTTCAATTTTATATTTACTTAACAGCTTGCTCTGGATAATATCCAAATGCTGGTCTCCCATTCCATAGAGCAGAGACTGTCGGTTTTCACCATCATTTATTGCTTTCATGGTCAGGTCTTCATGCATCATCTTCGTCAATGCCTGTGAGATCTTATCTTCATCGCCTTTGTTCTTTGCCTTATATCTCTTATATGTATAAGGAATGGACAGATCCATTTTGCCAAACTGGATTGGAGTTGTCTTTGTAGACAGCGTATCACCGGTACGTGCATGGGACAGTTTTCCGATTGCCCCGATATCCCCGGCATGCAATTCCGTTACTTCAATTGGCTTACTTCCTTCAAATACATACAGTTTATTAATCTTCTCTTCTAAATCTTTATCATAATTAAACAGAGTATCATCATTCTTAATAACGCCGGAGCATACCTTTATCAAAGAATATTTTCCAATAAACGGATCTACAATTGTCTTGAAAATGTATGCAGATTTTGCCTTGGCGAAATCGTAATTCGCTTCGAAGATCTCTTTGGTCTTCATATTAATTCCAGCAAAATTTCTTTTATCCGGACTTGGGAAATATTGTACGATGTCATCCAGAAGATTAGCGACACCCTGGATATTTACCGGGGAACCCATAGATACCGGAACAATGGAACCGTCGGAAACATTTACGGTCAGCGCTGCCATAATTTCATGAACAGAAAATTCTTCTCCGCTAAAATAGCGGTCCATGAAATCTTCACTTGTCTCTGCAACAGCCTCTAATAAGATTTCTCTGTATTTCTCCAGATATTCTAATGAATATTCAGGAGTCTCACAATCAACCTTCTGACCTTTATCCACCCATTTCCTGCTCGCTTTGCGAACAACATTTACATATCCTACAAATTTTTCATTTTCACGTATAGGCAGATGGATTGGCGCAATCTTTTTTCCGTACAAATCGGTAAGCTGTTCTACTACTTCACGGTAGCTGGCATTATCCAGATCCATATTCGTTACAAAGAACATTCTGGGTAGCTTATACTTCTCACAGAGATCCCATGCCTTCTGTGTACCTACTTCCACACCGCTTTTACCGTTAATAACAATCACCGCCGCATCTGCTGCTGCAGCTGCCTCTTCCGCTTCACCTACAAAATCAAAGTATCCGGGGGTATCTAAAACATTCACTTTGACATCATTCCAAATAATCGGTACAACGGATGTGCTGATTGAGAATTTTCTTTTGATCTCTTCTTTATCAAAATCACTTACGGTATTGCCTTCTGTTACGCTGCCTAATCTGCTGGTAATTCCTGATAAATAAGCCATTGCTTCTACTAAGCTGGTCTTACCTGCTCCACCATGCCCTAAGACAACTACGTTGCGAATCCTGTCTGATGTGTACACTTTCATATTAAATTCCTCCAATACTAGTTATTTGCGAATGACACTGCTGTCATCCCTTGTTTAGTCTATGGATATATTTTACTAAAATTGTCACAATATTTCAAGTATTTTATTCACTTTTAACAAATATTTTTTTAACCCCAAATTTTCGCCGCGTTAAAGCGTCAAAGTATTGACAGAAGAGCTTTTCAATAGTAGAATAACAGGAGCTAAACATAGAAGGAGAATAAAATTATGATCATTGTAATGAAACCTCACGCACCCCAGGAAAATATTGACCACGTGGTGCAGTTAATAAAATCCAAAGGATTAGAAACCCATTTGTCACAGGGCCAGGAAGTAACGATTATCGGTGTAGTTGGAGACAAAACTAAACTATCCAACCAGAATCTGGAAATCGCTCCCGGTGTTGATAAGATTGTTCCTGTAACAGAAACGTACAAATTATCCAACAAAAAATTTCATCCGGAACCCAGCGTAATTAAAGTAGGCAATACAGAGATCGGACCAAATAACTTAACAATCATGGCTGGTCCCTGCGCGGTTGAATCTGAGGAACAGCTTCTTTTAATCGCCCACGCTGTTAAAAAAGCAGGCGCAACATTTGTTCGCGGCGGTGCATACAAGCCACGTACCTCCCCATACTCATTCCAGGGACTGGAAGAAGAAGGACTCCGTTACATGCAAACCGCAAGGGAGGAAACAGGGCTTAACACTATTTGTGAAGTAATCAGTGAAAAAGCTATCGAAGCTGCTGCCAGGTATGTGGATATGATCCAGATCGGTGCCAGAAATATGCAGAACTTCCAGCTTCTGAAAGAAGCAGGGCGTTCCGGACTTCCGGTATTATTAAAACGTGGTCTTGCTGCAACAATTGATGAATGGTTAAATGCTGCGGAATATATTATCGCGGAGGGGAATCCAAATGTGGTTCTCTGCGAGCGAGGAATCCGTACCTTCGAAACTGCCACCAGGAATACACTGGATATCAGTGCTGTCCCTGTAATTAAATCCAAGTCCCATCTGCCAATCATCGTTGATCCAAGCCACGCTACCGGAGTAAGAGCCTATGTAGCACCATTGGCTAAATGTGCAATCGCTGCCGGAGCAGACGGACTGATGATCGAAGTACATAACAATCCTGCCTGCGCGCTCTCCGACGGACCGCAGTCACTGACTTTTGAACAGTTCGATGGACTTTCTGACGAACTGATACCATTTGCAAAACTTGCAGAAAGGACATTTAAATGAATGATGTAACCGTTGGCTTTATCGGCCTTGGACTCATTGGCGGGTCGATTGCCAAAGCCATCCGCTATTTTTACCCGGAAACGAAAATAATCGCCCATACCAGAAGTCAGTCAACCATTGACTATGCTCTGGCTGAAGGCATTATTGATGCTGCCTGCGAAGGAATTACACAGGAGTTTGGCAGCTGCGACTATATATTTTTATGCGCACCGGTTGAATCCAATGCCGCTTATCTTTGTCAGTTAAAGGATTTCATAAAAAAAGACTGCATTCTGACAGATGTAGGCAGCACTAAGACCGATATCCACGAGAAAGTCATTGCCCTTGATATGGAAGATAATTTCATAGGAGGGCACCCCATGGCGGGAAGTGAAAAGACAGGGATTCGAAATGCTAAGCGTCATTTAATTGAGAATGCATATTACATCCTTACTCCATCAGCCACTGTCCCTGCAGAAATGGTACAAAAGTATAAAACATTTGTATCAGCATTAAAAGCAATACCCCTTGTGTTAAATTATGAAGAACATGATTTTGCTACAGCTGCCATCAGCCACCTGCCCCATATCATCGCTTCCACTCTGGTAAATCTGGTAAAAGATTCTGATACGGGGAATGAAACCATGAAAACAATTGCAGCCGGAGGCTTTAAAGATATTACCAGAATTGCTTCTTCTTCTGCAGAAATGTGGGAACAGATCTGCATGACGAACAGCGGTAATATCCTGACTGTTCTAAACCGCTATATTGATAGTCTGAACCAGGTAAAAACTGCTTTAACTGAAAAAGATAACCAGGATATCTATCAATTATTTGACAGCTCCAGGGAATACAGGGATTCTATCTCGGACTCTTCCAGCGGTCCTCTGAAAAAGGTTCATATGCTTTACTGTGATATGGTAGACGAAGCCGGCGGGATCGCTGCTCTTGCAACCATTCTTGCCACCAATGGCATCAGTATTAAGAATATCGGGATCGTACACAACCGTGAATTCGAAGAAGGTGTCCTGCGGGTAGAATTTTATGAAGAAAACGCATTGAAAAAGGCCGTAGATTTATTAAGAAAATACCGCTATACCATTTATGAGCGATAGGATTTTACTTTTCTAAACGGATGATTTACATATGGAGGTTTTATGGAATTCAAAAAAACAAAAGCTTTAAAAGGAGAAATCACAGTTCCCGGTGACAAATCCATCTCACATCGTGCCGTTATGTTCGGCGCACTCTCCTTAGGAACTACAGAAGTGAGAAATTTTCTGCAGGGAGCTGACTGCCTTTCTACGATCAGCTGTTTTAAAAAGCTGGGTGTTGATATTGAAAATACCCCGGACTGCATCCGCATACATGGAAAAGGGCTCCATGGACTGACAGCTCCAGCTGATACCCTGGATACCGGTAACAGCGGTACAACTACACGTATGATATCCGGTATTCTGTCCGGACAGTCATTTGAAAGTATCTTAAACGGTGACGAATCGATCCAGAAACGTCCCATGAAGCGGATTATTGATCCGTTATCCATGATGGGGGCTGAGCTTATCAGCATCCGGGATAACGGCTGTGCTCCTCTTCGGATCATTGGAAAGCATCTGCACGGGATACATTATACTTCACCCGTGGCTTCTGCCCAGGTAAAATCGGCCGTTCTCCTTGCCGGACTATATGCAGATACCCCTACCAGCGTTACAGAACCATTCGTTTCCCGTAACCACTCAGAAATTATGCTGAATTATTTCGGTGGAAATGTTACCTGTAAAGGAACTACTGCAACCATCCTGCCAAATCCCGTGTTAAAGGGACAAAGCGTATCCGTTCCCGGAGATATTTCATCCGCTGCGTATTTTATTGCAGCAGGATTGATTGTACCTGGTTCTGAAATACTGATTAAAAATGTGGGAATAAATCCTACCAGAGATGGTCTCCTCCATGTCTGCCGGGAAATGGGCGCAGATTTAACACTGTTAAATGAAAATTGTGACAACGGCGAACCTACTGCAGATATCCTAGTCCGTCACAGCAGCCTGAAAGGCATTACGGTGGGCGGTTCCATGATACCTACACTTATTGATGAACTTCCCGTGGTAGCCGTTCTGGCTTGTTTTGCCAAAGGCACAACTGTTATTAAAGATGCTCAGGAATTAAAAGTGAAAGAATCTAACCGCATTGACGTAATGGTGAATAACCTGGCCTCCATGGGCGCAGATATACAGGCAACGGAAGACGGTATGATTATAAAAGGCGGAACCGGGCTTCATGGCAGTACAATAAAAAGCCATAAAGACCATCGTATTGCAATGTCATTTGCAATTGCTGCCCTGGCAAGCAGCGGCACGACGCATATTGAAGATGCGGACTGTGTAAATATCAGTTATCCTGGATTTTACCAGGATCTTGCAAGATTAAATAACTGAGTTTTGTTTTCCAGGCACGCATCTATGAACTTATCCGTGACCGGCACAAAGGAAATGTAAAAAGGCGGTATCCGCATTTACGCAGATGCCGTCTTTTTGTAGGTCCTGTGGCGCAAGTCCTATTTCAACCACAAATCCCGATATTCAATAATTGCATTCGGGGCGACTGTAAGAAATTGACCTGCAGGCCAGGGGCCTTCCAATAATTTCACCAGATAATCCACAGATGCACTCAGTTTTTCCTGTTCTAATTCAAGTGTAGCTGCTATTTCTTTTGTTTCTTCCATCAGCTTCTCAATGGGATAGCATCCGGTATCCAGTATACCAAGCCTTTTGTAATGCTTTAAGATTTCTCTGTAAAGTGATTTTGTCCTTCTTACCCCGTATTTCTTCTGGGCATACTGATATTCTGCCCATATATTCTGTTCCCCGTTCAGCCATCCTTTGCTGAGAAAATATGTTCCCTTTTGTCTGGCTATCTCCTCTCTTCGCTGAACCGATCCCAGTAAAAGGGTAATACAGTCATCTACTCTTGGAATAATAACTTCAAAGTTTCCTGCTTTTAAGTTCTGCACGGAATTCCCGCAAAATCCCATCGCCACAAGCACTCTTTCGGCATCTGTAATTTTACTGAATATTTCCTGTAACCGTGCTCTTAATCTATCCGGAGTATTGTGAAGTCCCGACTCAACCCAGATGATCGGATAAGATAATCCGGTTTTTTGGAGGGCGGTTTCCAGTTCATCCTGAAGGGTTTTACAACCTATAATTGTAGTTTTCATAACTTTTCGAAACGCCTCCTTCTCTGCTTACTTGTCTTTTATTGGTCCAATTCTCCCAGCCCGGTACGCTTTATTATACTTCCGGCAGAACCGATCCTGATTAAGCAGGGCTTCTGCAGCTAAAATCGTTGCATAAGTATCCCGGTTTGTCGGGTCTACAATTGCAGAATCCATTCCTGCAGATAATGCCAGTGCAAGGAAATTCTGATTTACTATTTTCCGGTAAGGCATCCCATAGGATATATTGGATAAACCTGAAGTTATTTTTACTGTTGGATATTTTGCTTTAATATTTCGGATTGCTTCCATAAAATTTAACATAGAGTCATTTACTGCGGAAAGCGCTAATACCAGCGGATCAATATAGATACGTTCCGGTGCGATGTTATAAGCAGACGCTTTTTCAATTAATTCGAATGCGATCTCCGTCTTACGTTTCGCATCTGCCGGAATGCCTTTATTATCACAGGTTAACGCAACCACTTCCCAATCATTATCCTTTAATAATGGGAAAATAACTTCACATTTATCTCCTTCTCCGGAAACAGAGTTAATAATCCCACTCTTTTTAGCCAGAGGCATCACTTCCTTAAGAATCTGAGGATTCGGACTGTCGATACAAAGAGGGGTATCTACGGTATCCTGAACAATCTTCATGAGCCAGGTCAGATCATCTAACTCCTTCTCCGGAGCTCCGCCTGCACACACATCCAGAAAATCAGCCCCTGCTTCCGTTTGGCGGATTGCCAGATTACGTATAAATTCTTCATCCCTGGCTGCTATTGCTTTCGCAGTAGAGGGTATAGCACCGTTAATTTTTTCTCCGATAATTATCATATATTCACCACCTATGCTGCACTGCCGGACCATTCACGACAGGTTCTAATTGTATCTGCCGGATTAATTGCCCAGGCATCTGCACCCACCAGTTCACATACTTTATCTGTAACCGGTGCTCCGCCGATTACGATCTTAACATCTTCTCTCAATCCTGCCTCTTTAAATGCTTCGATTGTGGCTTTCATAGAATCAATTGCCAGTGTAAGAACACCGCTCAGTCCGATAATATGAATGCCTTCCTCTTTTGCTTTTTTTACAATTTCTGCTGCCGGAACATCAATCCCCATATCCACAACATCAAAGCCGCTGGCTTCCAACATGGCTTTTACAATATTTTTGCCGATGTCGTGGAGATCTCCTTCCACGGTACATAAAATCATTTTCCCTGCTTTTTCACTGGACTGCGACAAAAGTGCAGGACGTATAATATCCATGGCTTCTGTCATTAACTCACCGGAAAAAATCAGATCAGATACAAAATACTCCTGGCTTGCAAAGCGTTCGCCAACAATGTTCATACCTTCCTGGCAGGCTTTCATTGCCTCACCAGCCTGAGAACCGCCGTCCTCCATTACCTTCTCCAGCATCTCTAATACATCATCTTCCTCCAGATCACCCATTGCATCCTTCAATTTATCAAAATCAGCCATAAAAAATCCTCCTATCCATCCGCATTATTTATTTCGTTTGTTTTATATTCCCGCAATTTTATTCACATAAGAAATACAGATATTTTATAATATCGTTTTCCAGATTCATAACAACTTCTCTGGCACTTTCCGGTGTCTCCGGATTTAATTCCCGATACTGCTCCCAGGTTCTGTAATACTTACTCTGAAGAGGTGCCACTTCTGAGTGCGTATAATCTTCTTTATTAAACTGCATGCCTGCAGTCTCACCCGCATTTTTGTATACCCCATAATCCCGTACAGTCTCGCAGACAGCAATCAGATTCTCAAGGTTAATATCGTTATATGTTAATGCTCCCTTGTCAAACTGGAAGATAAATTTACCATCCGGCATCATGATATCCAGGAATTCTTTTGTATAGTCAATGCATTCCTGTTTGGTAGCCGTTCTGAGCATTCCCAGAGGAAATAGACCGGCAAGTATATGCTTCTTACCAAGTTTTTCTTTTACCAGCTTCGCATCACCCATCTCGAATGTCAGGTATGTATCGGTAGGCATTTCATAGAGATAATCCAGGTAACGCATCCAATCATGCTCGCAAAATGCATTTATGTGAAGTCCAAGGGATGCATAGTCATTTGCCTGGCGAAGGAATGGTTCCCACCACAATTTTTCAAAATCTTTTTCTTTCATATAAGTCGCCAGATGCAGTGGGAAGAATACCTGTCCGTAATTACTGATCTTCTTAGGAATACCGACCATATAATTAAACGGATATACTGCTTCCACCGCAGCTGCGATTTTATCACGTTTCCTGCGAAGATCCATACACATGCCGCTTAAGCTTCTCATATTGTCAGTCAGAATATCAAGCGGTGCATAACACATGCCTTTCGTTGCAGGATCTGCCGCGTAAAAGCCGTATTTCTGAGTCAGAGCTCCGATAATGGCGCCATTTTTCATCATATACTGATTTCTTGCGGTCATCCCCTGATTTAATGCAAACATCGCTCTGACCGGGTCTTTTTCAAAATCCAGTGCACTATAATTTCTGGGTAGAATCTTCTCAATCAGACAATCCAATGGATTCTCAATAAAATCATCATATTCTTCCGGCAATAGACCTACTGTGTTGGGATGCTGCATAAGCCCGGCTTTATTCATTTTAAAGTTATTCGATTCAAGCGCCTGATAAGAATCCGGCATACGGATCGTACCGCCGAAAACACAGATATCGGATGGCACTTTCTGGCACAATTCATCTGCAGCCTGCATCAGAATCTCCGGATGCCATGCTGCTTCTTTTCCATCCACTCCCGCATATCCCGCAACAACTTCCAGCGTCAGACTTACATTAATCGGTACACGTTTTGGAATCTTGTTATCAAATACATCCTGAAATATCCGGGTTCTCTCCTGCCTTAATTGTTCAACATCACCCATTAATAATACCTCCTTTAAATTGATCCGTTTTTAGTTTCCACTAACCCTGCAAATCTTATAAAAGTATTAAAAAAAAGACACCCCGCTGTGCCATTTTCCTTTTACTCATACTTTTCTGTTAGTGATTATCACTTATTTTTCAAATCACCACCCATTTCATTTCGGTATTTTGTATATAATTATTCTATCACTCGCTTTAAATTGTGTCAAGTTATATATTATTTTAAATATATTGCAAAAAATCTGTTATTATATTAACAATTATATCAAATTATCCCTCCTTATTTAAATTGCACCTCTTCAACACAGTCATTTTTAAAGTTTTCGACCTATTTTGATTATTTCATTAAAGCAAAAATCCGGTATTTTCCATATTTCCATGAGCATTATTGCAGTTGGAAATCTTCCAACCCCAAAATCTGCTTCTTCACAGACAATATAAAAATACCGGACTTATGATAACAAAAAGCTGTCCCTTACTTATAATTTTATCAATCCCTGCATAAGATCTCCCGAAACATCTGATCTAAAACAGGATTACTTTTTTTCAAGGATAAAAGCTTTCCCTCTTTCGAAAGAAAACAATGCTCACTTTCTCCGTTGCAGCGGATTTCTTTCGTCTCTTTATCCCGTACTATGTATGACAGTGTCATTTTAATGCCATTATATTTTTTTAACCTGGCCTCAATTAATACGATGTCGTTAAAATGTACCATAGTTCTGTATTGGCATTTCACAGATAGTACAGGGCTTATAATCCCCGCATCTTCCATTGCCTGATATCCAAGCCCCGTCTGTTCCATCAGGTCAATTCTTGCTTCTTCAAACCAGCGGATATAATTGGAATGATGGATAATCCCCATCTGATCTGTTTCATAATACTGAGCTTTATGCTCATAGCTTTTAAAATTCATCAACTGTCCTGCTCTCCTGTCATTTACTGCTTCATTTTTCTGCCTGTAATAATTTCAGCATGTCATCTCCCGGCATAGGTCGTGCATATAAGAAACCCTGAATATAGTCAATACCGGATTCTTTTATAAACTGATCCTGCTCCGGCGTCTCTACGCCTTCCGCCAGTACCTTTAAATCCATGTCGTGAAAAATGCCTGTCATACTGCGCAGCATCCCTGCTGATTTCGGTACTGTCATAGAAGACCATACCAGACTTTTATCAATTTTAATTACATCCAGAGGCGTTTCCATGACAGATACAATATTTGAATATCCTGTCCCAAAATCATCTAGTCCCATCATTACGCCATGCTTATGCATCTCCTCCGCAAATCCGATTACTAACTGTGCACTTTCAGCCAGAACACTTTCTGTTATTTCAATCTTAATTTTTGAATATGGTGTGTGATGCTCTTCAATAATATTCAAAACCTTCTCAGCCAGGTCAATCTGGGTAAACTGTACTGTTGAGAAATTCACATGAATTCCATCCAGTTCAATACCCTGTTCCATCAAACGATTTATATAACGGCATACTTTTGCCAGAATCTGATAGGTCATCTCAATAATCATTCCTGTCTCTTCTGCAATAGGTATAAACTCATCCGGATAAACCGCACCAATGGGTGAGCTGGGAATTCGCAAGAGCGATTCCGCCAGGACAAATTTATTGGTTCTGGTATCTACTATTGGCTGATAGTACACATCAAAATCATTGCTTTCTAATTTTGCTTTCAGGATCTCAGCGATTTGTATTCTGCGTCTTAATTCCCGCATCATTTCCTGTCCACAATAACAGACTGCCTTTGTCCGGTCCTGCTTTGCCTTAGAAACTGCATATTCAATTCCATTAATCAGACCTTCCACACTATCCGCCGTTTCGGGATAACTCACGATTCCCATTGCAGACTGGATTATACAGCTATATTCTTTTACCGTCCAGGGAATAGTCATTCTCTCCTTAAGGGTATCGATAATGTGATAAATCTTTTCCTTCTCTGTGTTTTTTTCCAAAATGGCGAATTCGTCACCGCTAAACCGGAACAAATACTGTTTTTCAATAATCGTATGCAGATATGCGCTGACTGCTTTTAAAAATGCATCACCGCTCTGCTGTCCAAAGGTATCATTAATTTGCTTAAAACCACGCAGTGATAATACGATAATCGTAAACGATGTTTTTTCATTCTTCCGGATCATCAGCTCCAGCATTTTCAAAAATTCCTGCCGGTTTGGTATATCCGTGAGATAATCAAAAGAAATCTGCTTATTTTGCAGATAAAGGTAAATCAGCAGCAAAGCACTGGTTGCCGCAGATCCCGACAGCAATATATTAGGAAATAACTGCTGAATTACAATAACAATCATAGCTATAAACGGAAAGATCGCCAATATCCGGCGTATTTTTTTCTCTATCCAGGAATGCTTAATCAGTACAATAACCATAGCCGCAAGGGAATATATGTAGAATACCAGATAGGTGGTAATTATAAGCGGTCCCTGCGTATAAGTGCCGTCCGGCATTATATTAAACAGTAATTTACACGGCAGGTTAGCAATCGCCAGAAGCAGATATAATATGCCTGGTATACTTGACCAACCAATCACTTTCGAAATACCCTTGTGATTTTCATATACTGTGGCTGTAGTATAGAAAAAATAAGCCATTCCCATTAATGGAGTTGAAATAAAATAAATGATTGTCACTGCCCAGGAAAACTGATATGGGACATACTGGGGGAATGCCAACGCTGCCGTAGATAATATATTCGAAACCATAGCACAAAACGTCGCCAAAAAGCAGCATTGAAATAAACGATTCTTCAAGGATGGAATCAAATCCCCTTTTCTTGCATAAGACCAGATGATAACGAGAAAAACTACGGAAATACATTCCGCTGCCACATTCCACCTCAAAACTTCACCTTCTTCCTCTTTATCATCTAACAAGTATTCCTGGGTATTTGTCTTCCATGAACTGTTGTCTGTATTTTATAATTATTAATGATTATAACCGATATTTGGAAAGAATTCAATCTAAACTACATCACTGATATTTCAACTTTTTTACTACTAAAAGCAACACCATACTTGAATATTTTCTTAACGCCTTTCGCTCTCATTTCCGTATCATATCTGTATCATATCTGCGGTCATACTATAAACATTGCATCCCCAAAAGAAAAAAACCGATATCTTTCTTTCACTGCCGTCTCATAAGCATTCATAATATTCTCTTTCCCTGCAAGTGCAGAAACCAGCATCAAAAGAGTGGATTCCGGCAAATGAAAATTCGTGATCAGATGATCTATCATTTTAAACTGATAACCCGGGTAGATGAAAATCTCTGTCCATCCGCTTCCCGCTTTTAAGATGCCATTTTCATCAGTGGCTGATTCCAGAGTTCGGCAGCTGGTAGTCCCAACAGAGATAACTTTCCCGCCGTTTTTCTTTGTATCATTGATCAATTTTGCCTGATCTTCTTCTACAATGTAGAACTCGGAGTGCATATGGTGTTCCGTCACATCTTCTACTTTAACAGGCCGGAAAGTTCCAAGTCCAACATGAAGTGTAACGTGAGCTATTTTAATCCCTTTCCTTTGAATCTCTTCCAATAGTTCCGGTGTAAAGTGCAGTCCTGCTGTAGGGGCTGCTGCAGATCCGTCATGTTTTGCATAGACTGTCTGGTAACGGTTTTTATCTTTCAATTGATGTGTAATATACGGAGGAAGCGGCATCTGGCCCAACTGATCCAGGATTTCTTCAAAGACCCCTTCATAAGAAAACTGAATCAAACGATTGCCTTCTTCAACCACATCGATGACTTCACCCATTAATAATCCTTCGCCGAATGATATCTTTGTACCTGGTTTTGCCTTTTTTCCCGGTTTGACTAATGTCTCCCAAATATTATTTTCTTTCCGTTTGAGTAAAAGTACCTCAATCTTTGCATCTGTTCCCACTTTCGTCCCAAAAAGACGTGCCGGAATTACTTTTGTATCATTTACTACCAGACAGTCCCCGGGATTTAAGTACGCAGCGATGTCCTTGAAAATTTGATGGCGGATTTCTCCGGTCTCTCTATCTAATACTAAAAGTCTGGAACTGGAACGGTCTTCCAATGGATCCTGAGCAATTAATTCCTGAGGTAAATCAAAATAAAAATCTGAAGTTTTCATGTGCAGCTCTCCTATGTTTTCTGATTATGTATGGTTTTTCTTAAACTTTCTATAGTATAGCATCGTTCTATCCACCTTTCAAGAGCGTATAAAAAGGCCTTAGCAAAATATGCCAAAGCCTGTTCTTATCCCTGCTTACTACATCATACTAATATCCTAACAGAGGCAATACTTTTCTTGGTTCTTCAATGATTACCAGATCTGCTTTTGTATCTGTATAGTGTTCCTGATCGTGGATGATGACAAGGTTACTGCCTTCAAAATATTTAATATAATTGACAAATACTTCAGATGTAAGCGTTGTTCCCAGCAAAAGCAATACGTCTGCTTTTTCGATTTCCTCCGTTGTTTTCGTCATCAGCCTACTGTCCACCATTTCGCCAAACAAGGAAACCATGGGGCGTATGGGAATCTTGCAAGTCTCACAGATCGGCATACCTTTGGCATTTAACATATAATCTAGGGTGTACTCTTTTTTACAGCGCGGACATTGGTTATGATAAATGCTCCCATGAAGGTTAATGATATTTTTGCATCCCATCTGCCTGCCGTGCTCGTAGATATTTGCAGTGATGATGCACTGGAGTTTTCCTGCCTGTTCCATGGCTGCCAGCGCAGGACCGGATTCTGTAATTACCGGCGGATTCTGCAACATTTCATGAATATAAAAATCAAAGAACTGTTCCGGTCTGGTACTGTAAAAAGCACTTGAGAAGATTTCTTCCGGTGATGCATCATACTTCTGTTCAATCTCATATGCCCGCAAAGGTTTTTTTACACCCGTGTACCCTCCTTCTTCCATCATCCCTGATCCACATAATGCTACCGTATACCGGCTTTCTTCCAGTATTTTTTTCAAATGCTCAATCTTGGTCATAATCGGTACCTCCTTCCTCTTTTATATCAGGCATTACAGACTCACTGTATTAAGATGCCGCCTGATGTTATTCTGTTAAAATAATTATACAATTATTTTATATAAAATACCATTGATACTATATTAATTTCAAATCCAAATTATTTCCAATTTCTTAAAGAAGGTGGGTTTTCACCTAATCATGACCATCTTATCCATCAATTTACACTTACATAACTGTCTGTGTGCTTATTTGCTGACCCAGCTTTTTCATTTGAATCGCTATAAGCGTAAAACAAATCAGAAACGTAAGCAGATCTGCAATTGGACCGGACCACAGCACGCCATCTAATCCGATTGCAGATGTTAAAAGGACTGCCGACAATATTTTAAACACTAACTGATATGACAGGGAAATAGCCGCTGCCTGAGCCGGTTTTCCAATCGCCTGGAAAAATACACCGGTTATTGTCTGAAACCCAAAGAAAATATAGAACAGGAAATACGTCTGGAAAAATTTCTTAGAAAACTCCATATATAATTTATGCTCTGTATTTCCAAATAACTGAATTATGGGCTCCGGGAAAAATACGAACAGTGCCGTAGCTGCCACCGATGTGACAGTCCCGATTATAATTGCCATGTGATATGTCTTTTTTACACGTGCATAATTTTTTGCACCATAGTTATAGCCTGCAATTGGCTGCATACCTATTCCAATACCCAGAAGCACCGTAAATAAAATTTCCTGAACTTTCATGGAAATTCCATACGCCGTCAGGGGAATTTCGCTTCCATATACCGTTGCCGCACCATAATGGACAATTAAATTATTATTCACAACCATGACCATGGAAAATGCCAGCTGGTCTATAAAGCTTGAAATGCCTAGCCCGCATATTTCACGTACCGTCTGAAACCGTAATTTTAAAATTTCCTTTGTAATTTTAATGCAGCGAAACTTCCGCAGATAACAGACAGATAAGATAAATGAGATCATCTGACCGATAAATGTAGACCAGGCAGCTCCTTTTATCCCCCATCCAAAGCCAAAAATAAATACCGGATCCAGACATCCGTTAACCAATGCCCCAATGATCATGGACGCCATTGCATATTTGGGACTCCCATCTGCGCGAATGACCGAATTTAAAGACGTACTGACCATAATAAAAGGAAGCCCCATTACTATGATGTATCCATAATCCTTAGCATAAGGCATCAGCGTATCCGTTGCTCCAAATCCTCTGAGAATCGGCTCTAAAAACAGCATACCCACAGCCATTGCCAGAACACTGACGGATGTAATCAACAGAATCGCATTGCCCACACCCTTTGCTGCATCCTCTTTTTCGCCTGCTCCCAAACGGAGGCTAAAGTACGCTGCTGTTCCATCTCCAATGAGCAGCGATAGTGCAAGGGTCACCAGCGTTATGAGAAGAACCACATTTGCGGCTCCATTTCCCAGATAACCAACTCCTCTTCCTATAAAAATCTGATCTACAATATTGTACAGGGCATTTACCAGCATCGCCACAACACTGGGGATTGCAAATTTCGCAATCAACTTGCCGATAGACCCTGTTCCTAATATATTTTCTTCTTGATTTGATTGATGTTCCATCTCTTCTTCCTCCTGCACGGTGCTTTACTCTGCCCGCAATTCCATTCTTTCATATTTTTGCCCACAAAAAGAAGGCCGCCTGAGACCGCCTTCTATCCGGAAATATTTTTCCAAACAAAAGGCTGCAGACAAAACATCGTCCACAGCCTCTTGCCGCATGCATCTGTCACCGGAAAATGGTACACAAAAAAGAAGTATAGCATCCTACACTTTTGCCCATTTCCGATGAAACCAAGCATCTGCTTATCTATTATCAGGCTTTGCACAACGTTTCATCGTTCTGTTTTGTCCAAAGCCTTCTCTTCTTCTCATTACATTACTTAAAATGCATATCATAAGAACATTCCTTTTCCTGACTAATTTAATGTGCTTTTACACTTCATTTATTATATTGCAGTACTTAGTCTATGTCAACATAAATTCAGACTGCCCAGCAATTATATGATTCAGGCTTCACAGCAATTCCCTACTTTTCGTCACAAACCTGAAAGATATAAAATTTCAGATAATATGATTCCTGTGCTGCCCAGAGTATCGGATGATCTGCTGCCTGTGTCCTGTATTCCACCTGCCGAAGCCTTTTATGTACATTGCCTGCCGCTTCACGGATTGTCTTGGCAAATAGTTCCGGATCCATAAAATGGGAGCAGGAACAGGTAGCCAGGTAGCCGCCGTCTTTTACCAGCTTCATTCCTCTGAGATTGATCTCCCGATAACCTTTTACCGCATTTTTAATAGAATTCCTGGACTTTGTAAATGCCGGCGGGTCCAGTATGACAACGTCAAATTTTTCACCGTTTTTCTCAAGTTCCGGAAGCAGTTCGAATACATCCTGACAAAGGAAGCAGACACGTTCTTCCAAACCATTTAAAGCAGCATTTTCTTTTGCCTGTAACACCGCAAGTTCGGATGCGTCTACCCCCAGGACCTCTGATGCTCCTGCCACTCCCGCATTTAACGCAAAGGAGCCGGTATGGGTAAAGCAATCCAGAACTTTTTTGCCTTTACACAGTTTTTGGATTGCAAGGCGGTTATACTTCTGATCCAGGAAAAATCCTGTCTTCTGTCCGTCTTCCACATCTACGATATATTTTACTCCATTTTCTACAATCTCCACCTTAGTATCAAAAGGATCTGAAAGAAAGCCCTTCGTTCTTTCAAGGCCTTCCTGAAGGCGCACTTTTGCATCACTTCTCTCATAAATACCACGAATATCTATGCCATCCTCTTTCAGAACTTTCTTCAGCAAATCCAGTATCTTTACTTTTAAACGGTCAATGCCCAGTGCCAGTGACTCCACTACAAGAACATCCGCAAATTTATCCACAACGAGTCCCGGAAAAAAATCTGCTTCTCCGAAAATGAGCCTGCAGCTTGATGTATCCACAGTTGCCTTACGATACTCCCAGGCATCTCTCACACGCATCTCCAAAAATGCATCATCAATCTGTGTATCTTTCTTTCTGGACATCATTCGGATTGTAATTTTTGATCTGGTATTCAAAAATCCACGTCCAAGAAAATATCCGTCAAAATCTTCTACACAGACGATATCCCCATTGATAAAATCTCCCTCAATCCGGTCAATTTCATTATCAAAAATCCACATCCCTCCGGATTTCAATAAGCGGCCTTCGCCTTTTTTTATTCTCACAACTGTCTGTTCCATTTTGTTGTTCCTCTCCATTAACTTTCTAATTTAACTCCGGACTACAAAACAGTCCCATGAAGTCAGCAGCATTTTATAAAACATACTCTTGTGCTATTATATTTCATTTAGAGCAGCATGTAAACATAATTCCATTTTCTTAGAGAGGAACATCTATTTTAAAAAGTTTCTGCGCAGCACTGACTACTTTCTTCCAACTGCTAATGCCTCATATGCCCTCAGTAAAACCCGGTCTCCTTCCAGCTTCATCTCTCCATAATTACTCAGAATATTTTCCCAGCTGCCTTCCAGTACCATCTTGGCTTCTCTATTTTGATAATTATGTATAGCTAAAATCTCACCCTCTGCAGTCACTCTCCTATAGGCAATTACATTTTCATCTTCTGTATCAGCGGGAATGAATTCCCCTTCTGTCAGAATTTCTTTATATTCTCCGGATTTTCTCAGCTGAATTAATTTTTTGTAATAGTTCAGAACGGATTTATCATCTTTTAACTCACACTCCACATTTACTTCGGGGTAATTTTCATTTACTTTGAGCCAGGTTTTATCTGCATCGGAGAAACCCGCATTTTTCTCATTACTCCATTGCATTGGTGTTCTGCTGTTATCGCGGCTTCTTTTGCCTGCCAGTTTAAATGCCTGCTCTGGTGACATTCCTGCTTCCACCGCACGCTGATACTGGTCCTTTGTTGCAGGATCATTATAGTCATCCATGCTGTCCATGGGAATATTGCACATACCGATTTCCTGTCCCTGATAAATAAAGGGTGTTCCGCGAAGCAGCATAAAGAGCGAAGCCAGCATAGTGATACTATGATAATTTATCTCTCCCTGTGGCAAATATTTATTAACAGAACGAGGCTGGTCATGATTTTCCAGATAAAGGGCTCCCCACCCTCTTTTCTGAGTTTCCAGCTGGCTGTGGAAAATATTGTGCTTTAAATCCTTCAGTGTCCAGTTTGAAGGCTTATACCATTCCCCGGTCTGTGGAATATCAATATCTGCATAACTGAAATCAAACACCATGGAAAAGAACCCATTGTCACCAATAAACTGATCCAGCAGATAGTCCGGGACATTTGCTTCAGCTACCGTCATACTGTTGTGGGGCTGAAACGTTCTTTCTTTTAATTCAGATAAGAATACCTCTATCCCTGGCTGATTGGCGATGCCTTTTCCCACAAAGCAAAGTCCGTCTTCTCCGTCCGGTTCAAAGTTATTGGCTTCAAAATTTTTCTTAATATTGGATATGGCATCGATTCTAAATCCGCCAATGCCTTTATCCAGCCAGTAATTGATCATTTTATAGATCTCTTCCCGCAGTTTCGGGTTCTCCCAGTTCAGATCAGGCTGCTTTTTACTGAATGCATGTAAATAATAACGGTTATCTCCTGCTTTTTCCCAGGCGGAACCGCCAAAATAGGAACGCCAGTTATTAGGGGGACCCCCATCGGCCCCTTCTTTAAAGACATAATAATCTGCATATTCACTCTGGGGATCTTTCAATGCTTCCTGGAACCAGACATGTTCATCAGAAGTATGGTTTACGACCAGATCCATTAATATCTTTATACCTCTTTTTCCTGCCTCCGTGATCAAAAGGTCCAGATCCTCATCCGTGCCAAAGCTTTCGTCTACGTGATAATAATCAGAAATATCATAACCATTGTCATCCATAGGAGACTTATATACCGGACAGATCCACAGGACATCCACTCCAAGATCCTCCAGATAGTCCAGCCTGTCTATAATTCCCCGTATATCCCCAATGCCATCATGATTGGAATCCTGAAAACTTTTCGGATAACATTGGTATACAATCCCGCTTTTCCACCATTTCTTTTCCATGGTATCATCCCTTTACTGCCCCATCGGCAATTCCTTTCATAATATATTTCTGTAAAAACAGGTATACGATAATAATTGGAATAATCGTAACCAGTACCGCCGGGAAAATCAGTTCCCAGGAGTTACTGTATTGTCCTGATACCATTTTTGCAAAATAAAGCTCCAGGGTCAGGGTCTTATACTCTGAATTACCAATAGTCAGAAATGGCAGCAGATAATCATTCCAGATCCAGATACCATTTAAAATAATTACCGTAACCGTGGTGGATTTCAGCATGGGAAATACCACCTTGAAAAACATCTGAAAAATGGTCGCCCCATCGATGGCAGCCGCTTCTTCTAAAGACTGGGGAACGCTTTTTAAGAAACCATGGTATAAGAAAACCGACATGCTCAGTCCAAAACCACAATACATTAGAATCAATCCTGCCAGATTCCGAAGCTGCAGCATATCAAATACACTGAGTAGCGGATACATGACAGATTGAAACGGAATCAGCATGGCAGCCGTGAACAGTAAAAATGCTGCCTGAGACCATTTCGTTTTATTTCTTACCATCATCCATGCAGCAAGTGAAGATACGATAACCAGGACAAACACAGAAACTGCAGTGATGAAAAGGGTAATTCCAAATCCCTGTACAAAATGAATCTGATTCAGGGCACTTTTAATATAATCCAGGGTCCATACCGCCGGAAGCGCCATAGGTGAATCTACAATTTCAGCCTGGCTCTTAAAGGAGTTCAAAACCAGAAATGCGATTGGAAACAAAGTATATACTGCCATAATGACCAGTAAAATGCGTACGAGAACTGCTCCTGCTTTTCTTTTCATTACATTTCAACCTCCTTTTTCTTAGTGTAGGATACCTGTATCAATCCAACAATTGCAATTAAGATAAAAAATATGACTGCCTGTGCCTGTGCAAGACCGTAATCCGGGGGTCTGGTATCCTTTGTCGTTCTTAAGATCTGTAATGCCAGAAGTCTGGTATTAAAGTTACCATCTGTAAGCGCTACGTTCTGGTCTAACAGTTTGAAGCAATTAGATAAGGTCAAAAATAATACAATGGTAAAGGACGGCATCAGCATTGGCAGCGTGATTTTTCTGAACTTTGTAAATGCTCCTGCTCCGTCAATAGAAGCCGCCTCATACAAATCACTGGAAATATTATTGATTCCGGCTACGAAGATCAGCATCATATAGCCCGCCATCTGCCAGACTACCATGATGACCAGGGCAACCAGGGTTTTTGTGGAATCCTGGGTCATATTCGTTAAAAATGGAATATGCAGAAGTCCCTCTTCTCCAAATAACATTTTTGAATATACGATCTGGAATATAAACTGCCAGATAAAGCCAAGCGCAAGCCCGCCAAGAAGGTTCGGCATAAAAAAGATCGTACGGTAAACACCGCTGCCCTTTCTTAAAATACTGATCATCATCGCCATAACAAGGCCTGCCACACTCACGGCAATCACTGCCATAAGGGTGAATTTTAAAGTATAAATCAAAGCGTCCAGAAACTGGCTGTTCTGAAATACTTTAGCATAATTACGAAGTCCTACAAAAGATTCAAATGCATTTGCCCCGCCGTGGAAATAAGTTCCCCTCCATGCGGAAAATGAATAGAACACACCTATGATAAAAGGTATAATAATAACTCCTACAAACAGTATGACTGCCGGAAGCAGCAACGGCTTAAACCATTTCTTATAATATTTTTCCATCTTAATCTTCCTCCCCTAATTTTCTTAAGGCTTTCCATTGGCTGATACATTCATCTGCAATCTTTTCATAAGCATCCGGTTCCCAGTCTTCCTTGATAAAATACTGTTCCATCAGGATCTTGCCATACACTTCCTGCCCCCAGGTAGGCGGTGCTCCGTTAAATGGGTTTGACAACACATTTCCCTCCCTCAGATATCCAATCAGTGCATTATTTAAGGGATTTTCAAATTCTACGGATGCATCTGCGGTAAATGGGATGAAAGCAAAATCATTGATAATAAAATCCTGGCCTTCTTTTGATGTATTCAGCCAGTATAGGAATTTTTCTGCTTTTTCCTGCTCTTCGGGCTCTGCTTTTTTATTGATGGCATAGTAACTGGGAACAAATTCCGGTACTGAGCTGTTAAATTTTTCTACAGTCATTCCCGGTATCTTGATATCCTCCTGGGTAAATGGCATTTTCACAGGCAGCATGGTAATGGTTTTGACAATTTCCGGATTAATCTTCTCTATATTGCTGTATACCCAGTTTCCCTGCTTGATAAAAATAGATTTATGATCTGCGAAAATCTGGATTGCCTGATCATATCCGCTGGTTGTGGAGTTAATAAAATCAGGACTTCTCTTTAATGTCCCCTTTGCCCCTGCCGCATGGCTAGTCATCAGATCCTCCACCTGTATGGATTTTTCCAGGGGTGTTTTTAATTCATCCACCTGTTCATCGGTAGCATTCTGCGCTGCTGACAGGCTGTCTAGCACTGCGTTTAATGCAAAATTGCTCATGTGGTCACCATAAGTCCATTTCTCAGCTCCTGCCACGGAGAAGACACCATTGAGCTGACTTGAAATTTCATTTTTTTCCGGCTGGAAAGAATATTCATTTCCGCTCAAATGAACAGTTCCACCTGTACCATTTTTTATGTAATCGTCAGCGGCTGTTACCAGTGCTTCAAATTCATCATAGGTGGCTGTTTTAAAATCTTCCAGCCAGTTCATGGTGTTCTTCTCCCCAAACAAAGCATCTACCATCTTCGTATCTATAATATATCCATAACCTTCCACATTATAAGGTATGCCATAGTTCGTTCCGTTTCCGGAAGACAGCTGCATCCCCTGGGGAATACTTTCTGCAAGCTCCCGCATCTCAGGAGTGGATGCTTCCCGAAGATCTTTTAAGAATCCTCCCTCTTCCCATTCCGGCACTGTTTCCGCATTCACGGAATAGATCGCCGGTTTGTGATTGGAATTCATATCTGCCCTTAAAAGGTCTATACCGTCTGTGGTACCAATCGAAAAGACTTTAATTTTCTGACCCGTCTCTTCTCCATAGGCCTTGCATACTTTTTCCAGTGCATCCGCATTTTCACTTTTTACATTGAAAATATAAAAATCATAATCTTTCCCGCCGCATCCGGTGAACAGTCCCATGCACAATAATAGCGTGGCTCCCAATAGAAATTTTCTTTTCATGTCCTTCTCCTTTTCTTCTAAGTGAAACATGTTTCATTTCTCTTATAAAAATATGCTATGGTGATCCTCATGAACCATAACATATTTCTAACACTTATCTTTTAAAATGATGAGTTCCTAGATTCAAGTTTATTTTAATGATTATTTCCATGAAACATGTTTCTTATGTATTTCATACTACTCTTTTTTGGGATTACTGTCAATATATTTGAGGATATTCCAACCGTTTCATCGAAATATACAAAATCACTGTTTCTATTTTAGTACATTTGCATCACTGTTAATTGGTGCAATGTTGTCTGGAGCGAACAATTTCATATTGAATTTGGGTTTAGCTGAGTAAGGACGCTTTGTAGATGTAGGTAGTGTACGGAAAGAGAAGGGGGCGGGCCAGGACATTGGTTTGAAAGGCTTACCGCAGAACTGGCATTTTCTAACCTTCCCGGAGCACTTTTTGGCGGCACGCGGGCATTCGCTCCGAAATCCTGATGCATTTCGCAGCTCACTGCCCGCTTAGTATCCGATGGGAGCCAGTCGAATACTATCCGCCAAAAAGCACTCCGGGAAGGTAAGTAAATGCTCAGCTCTGCTATACGCATTCCAAACCAATGTCCTGGCCCGCCCCCTTCTCTTTCCGAGATAGCATTCGTTGATACAAAGCTGGTTTTCTCAACATGATGGGACCCTGGGGTTGTGGCATGCTGTACGCTATTGGCATAGAACACTTAAAAACCAATAAACCAGCTGGATGTTATCACTGTGAACTGTCTCTAAATTCTACTACAGTATATTTGTGGTTATAGAACCTACATCCAGTTAAGTCTGTGATCAGGAAAGCAGGTAAAATTTCGTCTTATCATCCCCCTTTCACACTGAACTGCCGTAACAC
>NZ_JTGN01000002.1 GCF_000797495.1 Robinsoniella peoriensis | reverse complement strand
AGCTTGCACCCAATGAGTTTTATAAATTTGTCATCACTGGAGAATATCCACTGGATGTTCCCAAAATACCTGCGCATCCGGTCATAGCCAAAAAACCGGAAGAACTTGGATGCCAATTATATCAGAAAAATACGGATAGTTAAAAAATTTCATAGAATACCATGACATTTAAAGAGGTGTACCTGTATGCAGGATACTTTGGAAGTAAAGGTGCGAAAAAAGTGCCCCACTTTTTAAAATGTCCTTGACAAAGGGTACAGTTCAAAAAGCCATACGTCCCCCAGAAAGCAGGGCATTATAAACGATAAGAGGACAGCCATTTTATAAAAGCTTATCCTCTTAAATAACTTTTAATATGGTAGTCTTGTCATATTTTTGCGCCAATTTTTACTTGCTGCTAAAAGGATTATGCCCGCAAACGCGTATGGTTGCTGGCCATTCTAGCTTTTTTGCTTTTCGCCAACAGCTCCGGCGTTGAGTGGACGCCCTTGCGGGCAGAGTGGAAATTCCGTTTTCTCTAAAAGTCCAGCGCAATTTTACTACCCTTTTAGCCAGGATCTTTGCTGATACTACACAATCCAAATCAGTATTTTGAATTGAAAACAAAATATTTTTGATGTATAATGTTATTTATCATGCGACTAATGAACTGTTTCGTAAAATACACAAGGTGTTTTAATGGATTGGAGGACTCCCTTTGAACCACAAATTACTGAGAGTGACCTGTCTGCTGTCATCCACGATTATGCTTCTCTCCGCCTGCTCCAGTCAGACACAGGAGAATGAAGCGCCTTATCAGGAAGCACAGCGATATGAGTGGGGCGAAATCACAGGCCGGACAATTACCGTATGGGGAGACCGGGATGATCTGTCCCGTCCTTATATGGTAAACGCGTTTAAAGATTATCAGGAGAAAACCGGTAATCTTATAGAGGTGGTTCCCCTTACAAAGAGTGAACTGAACAAAGAGGTTCCGCTGGCGTTTTCAGCAGAAGGGGCGGAACGTCCCGACATGTTGCTCGCTTACGGCGGGACCAACGTGGAGAACCTGAATCCCGACGAAAACTTTTACGATTTTACAGACGCACCCTGGATCGATGACCTTTCGGACACCGCGCTTACGCAAGCCGTTTTTAATGGAAAAGTCATAGGTCTGCCGCATGGCGAAGCGTCGGTTTCCGGTATGCTGTATAACAAAGAGGTTTTTAAAAAATATAATTTGGAAATCCCCAAAACGCAGGATGAATTTTTGGATGTATGCGAAACGCTGCTCAAAAATGGCGTGACGCCGGTTTATTTGCCCTACGCAGAAATCACCATGCTTCTGTATCAGTTTCCTATGGACAGCTTTTTACAGGATCAGTCCGTTTTGGACGGCCTGAATAACGGAACGCTATCCTATGCAGATGTTCCGGAAATGAGAAAAATTGTGCAGTGGTATAAAACCATGTCTGACCAGGGCTATTTTGGCAAGGATTATCTGGGCAACGACTGGAACGGCATGGACCAGGCGCTGCAAAACGGAAGCTATGCGATGATGCTGTGCTGGGACACTTGGCTTTATACCAGCTATACGGGAGACCCTTCCAAAATCGGCATCATGCCCGCTTTTATGGGTGTTCCCGAGGATGGCTGTTTTGAAAGCGCGAACATCATCCTGTGCCTTGCCAGCAAAGAAAGCTCCCAGCTGGATGTTACACTGGATCTGATTAATTTTATGGCGGATCCCTGCAACTATAACAGGCACTACGAGGGCATTTACACAGCGCCCGTGTTTAACGACCAAAGCGGCAGCATTACAACGCCCCAATATATGGAGGCGGAACGGCTGATTAACAAGCTTTTTTATCCGTCCACCGCTTGGTCGCGCGTGCGTGGGTTTTCTCAGATTGACGCCTCCTACATTCAGCAGTATATGCAAAACGAGATCTCTTTAGAGGATTGTTTAACGGCAATGAATGATGCCAGACTAAAACGTATTCATTTTGGAACATAAAAAATCATGATTTAATAGCAATAAGGGGGTATTTCTTTGTCTGGCAAGAAGAATACAAGTGATAAACGCAATCGTGTGATGATCGCATCGGCTATTTTGGTGGCTTTCCTCATTGTTTTTATTTTGGTCATCTCATCCTATATTATCCGCTTTGACAGGGAATTGGAGGCCGAAAACCGGACACGTCTGGACGAGGTATCGTCCTATACAATTTCTCATATGACCAGTGCTGTTGCCGAAACCCAGGATGCGCTCCAGGCTGTCGCCTCCGCCGTTAGTTCCATCGAGTCGAATACCACCAAAATGGAATATCTCAACCAAATTGCCACACAGTACAATTTTGCTTATATCGGCTGCGCTGGTACGGATGGAATGCTCTACTCAACCATGCCGTCTGAATCGGTGGACATCAGCGGGGAGGAATATTTCAAATCAGCCCTCCGCGGGGAAAGCAGCATTTCAAACCTGACCAGAAAAATTTTTCGGGACAGGGCCGCCAGCGGTATTTTGCTGTCAGTACCCATGGGAAAGGATTCCCCCAAGGGCGCGCTGGTCGCCATGATGGAGATATCGCACTTGAGCGCCGCCCTGAGCCTTGAAAGCTTTGGAGGAGAGGGGTATTCCTATGTCATTGATAAAAATGGAACGATTATCATGCGCACCCAAAGCCTCGATTTTAACAATTTGTTTAAAGCGTGGAGAACCGCAAAGTTTACCAACGGAACCAGCTATGAGAATTTTCTCGATGATCTAAGCAACAAGCGCAAAGGGGTTTTATACTACAGCTATTTGGGCGTAAAGAAAGTAGCCTATTATGCCAATATCCCGTTTAACGACTGGTATCTTATAAACATCGTATCGGAAGAAGTCGTCTCCGGTAAAGCGGACAGAATGACAAAAGAGATGGTCTTTATCGGCGTGGCTATTCTGCTGGGTTTCTTTGGGCTCTTGCTCTTAGCACTGCGGTCCTATGGCGTCTCTCAGGATAGTCAGCAGGCCAACAGCGCCAAGTCGGCGTTTCTGGCCAATATGAGCCATGAAATTCGAACCCCCATGAACGCGATTGTCGGCATTAGTGAAATATTGCTGCGGGATGGCTTGACTGCAGGCCAGCGCAGCAAGGTGCTGACCATTCTTAATTCCGGAAAAGGCCTTTTGACCATTATCAACGATATTTTGGACTTGTCCAAAATAGAGGCGGGGAAATTCACCATTGTCGAAGAACCCTATGAGCTGGAATCCATGCTGTACGATTTAACCATGATCGCGGCGGTCCGTATTGGCGAAAAGCCCATTGAATTTATGGTGGAAATTGATCCGCTGCTCCCGCGCAGCTTTGTGGGGGATATGGGCAGAGTCAAGCAGATTCTAATAAACATCATCGGAAACGCCATCAAGTTTACAATCAATGGCAGCATCCGGCTGATTATAAATGGGAAACAGGACAGTGGGCAATGGCTTCTGGAGATGGAGGTTCGGGATACCGGAATCGGTATTCGTACCGAGGATCTGGATAAGCTGTTTGCAAGCTTTACGCAGGTGGACACCCAGCGCAACCGCAACATTGAGGGCACCGGGCTGGGGCTGTCCATATCGCAGGGGCTGTGCAGGATGATGGGCGGTGCGATTACCGTGACCAGCGAATACGGCAGGGGATCCTCCTTTGTAGTGACGCTCCGCCAAGGAATCGACGGCGTGGAACCTGGGATCATTGTGCCTGACCCAGCCCGATACAGGCTGCTGGTGTGTGAGCCCTCGGATATTCTGCGGGACTATGAAAGTGCCTGTATTGACAAGCTGGGCCTGCGGTACGATATTTGCCAATCGGAGGACGAGTTGATCCGGAAGGCCGCACAGGGCGCATATACGCACATATTGGCGTCCAGCCAAACACTGAGGCTGCTGCCGGCTGGTGAGGAGGCGTTGTCGCAGCGGATCGCGATATACCGGCTCAATGAACATGCGTTTATCGATACGGCATCAAGTAATATCTTTATTCCGATGTTCCAGTTACATCTGCCCTACCTATTGCGAGGCTCTTCAGAATGTATTGGCAGTCCTAAAAATATAGGTGTGGTGGTCGGAGAATTACACCAGATGCCCTATGTCTCCATTCTAATCGTGGACGACAACATCGTCAATATTCAGGTGGCAAAGGGCCTCATGGAGCCTTATCACATGCAAATTGACTACGCTGTTTCCGGAGAGGAATCCATCCAGCGCGTGGAGGCGGGCGGCTATGACCTTGTGCTGATGGACCACATGATGCCCGGCATGAGCGGCATTGAAGCTCTGCATCAGATTCGCGCCCTTTCCAAGGAAGGATGCGGGACGCTTCCCATAATCGCGCTGACCGCCAACGCGACCAGCGACGCGCGCAGCATGTTCCTGCAAGAGGGATTTGACGATTTCCTCTCCAAGCCCATTGAAATGCAGAAACTTAACGAGGTTTTGCGAAAATATCTGAAAGACCTGAATGAGTCGCGTGCGGCGGCGCACTCGGAGGGTCCCCCTGTGCAGCACGCGGATGCGCTTTTGTCAATCTGGACTGATATTGGGTTTGAGAATATGACCTACGGCGAGGTAGATTTTGGAAAAGGGCTGGCGATGGTGGGTTCCCTCACCGCCTATACCGGCATTCTGTCAACCTACCTGCGTTCCACCAAGGAAAAGCTCCCCGCCCTGATAGAGTGGTTGGAAACGGACAAAAACCGCTTTGTCATTGAAATTCACGGGCTAAAGGGAGCCAACGCCGCCATCGGTGCAGTGCAACTGTCGGGATTAGCGGCAGAAATGGAATTGCTGGGTAAAACGGATCGGTTTGACGGCATTGGGAAGCTACTGGCTGTTTTTACTAAGAGGAACGAAACGGCTTTCCACGAGATCGAAGAATTTCTTACGCAGTCCACCGCAACTGTCCCCCAAATCAGATTTGGGCAGGAAGGAGACGGCAGAAAGCATATCGTAGTGGTGGACGACAATCCAGTCAATTTGGATTTGGCGGAAAGCGTTTTGCAGGTGGATTACCGCCTGACCAAGCTGGAATCCGGCGAGGCGCTGCTGGATTTTCTGAAGCAGAAGAAACCGGATATGATCCTGTTGGATATTCAGATGCCGGGGCTCAGCGGCTACGAAACGCTGGAACAGATCCGTCAGCGCAAGGAATGGAAAGACATCCCCGTTATCTTTTTGACTGGGCAAAACGATGTCCAGAGTGAGCGCATGGGCTTCCGCCTGGGTGCAAAGGACTTCATCCGGAAACCCTTTGACCATGTGGTCATGAGCGCCCGCATCAAATCTCAGATGGAACTGTATCAGTATCAGATGGAGCTGCGGGAAATCATTTGTGAAAAAACCACGGAGGTTGAGGAACTACAGCATGTTATTACCATAACCTGGGCGGAAATCATTGAATCCAGAGATGGTACCACAGGTAACCATGTTCGTCATACTACAAATTATTATGAGGCATTACTGAGGGTGGTATATGAGACTCCCGCTTATCAGGAGGGCTTAAGCAAAGAAAGCATACCAGATTTGCTTCGCGCCTCCGCCCTACATGATATTGGCAAAATAGGCATCAGCGATACGGTACTCAAAAAACCCGCCGCGCTCAGCAAGGAAGAATTTGATTACATGAAGACTCATTCGCAGATCGGCGCGGATATGATTCAAAAGATTATCGACAGAAGCCGTGCGGACCGCTTTTTACTTTACGCGCGGGACATGGCGCTGTATCATCATGAGCGGTGGAACGGCACCGGCTACCCCTGCGGGCTGAAAGGAGACGAGATTCCGCTTTACGTTCAGATCCTGACGATCGCGGACATCTTCGATGCGCTGACAGCTGTGCGCCCCTATAAACGAGCATTTACCTTTGGGGAGGCACTTGAGATTATGAACAAGGACCGCGACATCATTTATTCGCCTGAGCTACTCGATGTGTTTCTTGCACACCAGGAGACTTTCCAGAAGATGTTGGACAACAAGGAACTTTGATGATCAGCAAAAAGCAACAGAAAGCGGAATGAAACGCAGGAATACTAATTACTTCTGACTAGGCAACACTATCATAGGAAAGACGTCTTACATTTTCTTCGTTCCTTACTAATTGGTGACTTTCTAAAAATGAGCGCAAAAAAGAGGTATCGTGCCCCTTAAAATAATGGATATATGCGTGTATTCATGTCACCCAATAGGAGCTATAAAAGTCCGTATTCATGGGCGTTACAGACACTGAAATGCCAAGGGCAGGGACTTTATACACCTACCCATCAAAATGGCATTCTACTGCGTGACAAAACGAGCGCACCGCCGCTTTGACGATACGCTCGTTTTTCCACACACTGTTTGTCAGCCGTTTTATTAGGTTAATTGTTACGTCCTTATCCCTATTTAACGTGCCCCCTGTAAACCTCTTTTTTAAAAGGAAACAGCGGTATTGCCCCCCCAAAGACCAAGCGCCTTCTTCAGAGCCATCATTGGAATCGGCTGTTGAATAATTACTCCATAATAGGCATTGCAAAATAAAACTCCACTCCGTCCGTACAATTGTTAACACCATAATCCATATCCTGCATAGCCAGTATCTGCGCCACAATCGCAAGTCCCAGTCCTGAACCGTTGTGATTTGCCCGGTTACTCTTATAAAATTTCGTCCAGATTTTTGAAAGCTGCTCTTCCGGAATCGTCATTCCCTGATTATAAATGGAAAAGTACAGCTTAGAGTCTGCAACGTGAACAGAGATCCTTATGATCCCACCGGGTATCACGTTCTTTTTCCCATTAATAATCAGATTATCCAATACCTGCTCCATTCGTCCCTTATCCGCATTGACATAAACCTTTTGCCCCGGCAGCTCATACTCCAATTGAAAATCATCGTCCGGAATATCCATTAACAGCCTGCCTCCAACTGTTTCCGTAAATTCTATAAAATCAAAACGTTCCGGCAGAAGCTTTACTGCACCGGCTTCTAATGCTGACAGATCCAGTAACGAAATGATCATCCGGTTCATAAGCTCTGTTTCAGAAACAATGACCTGGGTATATTTCTTTTGTTTTTCCGGATCCGTTTCATCCTGCAGGCCTTCTGCATAGGCACGAATCACGCCTAACGGCGTCTTCATTTCATGAGACAGATGATCTGTCAGTTCTTTACGCTGGGCAAGGAGCTTTTGTTTTTGCTCTACATCCTTTTCCAGTTGGGCATTGACGCTTTCCAACTGCGAAAGTGACTGCTGCAGGTTAGACGCAAGCGTATTTAAGCTGACTGATAATTCTCCGAACTCATCATCGGATTCGATCGTACATGCCTGGGAAAAATCTAATTTTGCCATTCGTCCTGCTGTTTTATTGAGTAAATCTATCGGATTTGTAATATATCGGCCTAATAAATAATTAACGCCCAGGATTGTACAAAGCATCAGGAAAAACCATATGACAGAAGCAGCGGCACTGCTCACCGGCAATTCTTCCACCAGAATATAGAAAAAAACAATTGCCCCACCAGCTGCTTTCGAGAGAAAAAAGACCTTTTTTCTTACGGTGCGAATCCCGAATAATTCTTTTACCTTATTACATCTATTCATAACGATCCCTCAAATTTATAACCGGAACGGATAAGTGTAACGATGAGACTGCCTTCACTTCCCAACTTTTGCCGCAAGGTCTTAATATGGGTATCTACCGTACGGCTGTTGCCTTCAAAATCATATCCCCAAATCCGGTTTAGAAGCTGATCCCTGGAAAATACCTGTCCTTTGTTCTTCATAAATAAGTACAGTAATTCATATTCCTTATGGGTAAGTTCTATCCCCTTCCCATCCACATATACCTCGTGGGATCCCGGTATTAGCGTAATCTTCCCTGCATTGACAAAATCTGTCGCTACCATCAGTGAACGTTTTAAAAGTGCATTCACCTTTGCCAGCAGTACCCCTGGACTAAAAGGCTTCGTAATATAGTCATCTGCACCATAGCTGTATCCCCTTAGCTTATCTTCTTCCTCTCCTTTTGCTGTGAGCATTATAATAGGCATGCCGCTCATTTCCCGTGCGAACCTGCAAACAGAAAAACCATCCATATGAGGCATCATAACATCTAATATCATTAAATCCACAGGAGTATTTTTTAAAATAGTCAACGCATCAATCCCATCATCAGCCGTCAGGCATGAATGCCCTCCTCTTTTCATATACTCTACTATAATTTCCTGCATATTCTGTTCATCTTCTACAACTAAAATCTGTGCCATAACAGTTCACCATCTCCTTTCGGGAGCTCCTGCTCATTTGTTTCTGATTAAATACTTCGTTTTATATATTTGGGTTTAGCTGATTAAGACGCTTTGTAGATGTAGGTAGTGTACGGAAAGAGAAGGGGACGGACCAGGACATTGGTTTGGAATGCTTACCGCAGAACTGGCATTTTCTAACCTTCCCGGAGCACTTTTTGGCGGCCCGCGGGCATTCGCTSCGAAATCCTGATGCATTTCGCAGCTCACTGCCCGCTTACAATCCGATGGGAGCCAGTCGAATTGTATCCGCCAAAAAGCACTCCGGGAAGGTAAGTAAATGCTCAGCTCTGCTATACGCCTTCCAAACCAATGTCCTGGTCCGCCCCCTTCTCTTTCCGAGATAGCATTCGTTGATACAAAGCTGGTTTTCTCAGAATGATGGGACCCCGGGGGTGTGGCATGCCGGACGCGACTGGCGTAAAGCAACTGATCTTGAAAACTGAATTTGTATTTCATTCTGTAACCAGAAAAAGGAGCAAACTTCCATCTTCTTTTACGCAAACAGCCGAAACATACTGCGCAGCATCTAATAAAGAATAGCCGGCCACAGCCCAGGGGGCCAACCCTGCTGAGAAAACCAGCTTTGTATCAACGAATGCTATCTCGGAAAGATGGGTGTGGGAAACTGGTATGGGCGGAGGAAGCGTAGAGCAGAGCTGAGTATTTACTTACCTTTTCGAAGTGTTTTTTGGCGGATAGTATTCGACTGGCTCCCATCGGATACTAAGCGGGTACTGAACCGAGAAATGCATCAGGATTTCTCGGTGAATACCCGCGTGCCGCCAAAAAGCGCTTCGGAAAGGTTAGAAAATACCAGTTCTGCGGCCAGCTGACGGAGCCCATGCCAGTTTCCCACACCCATCTTTCCGTACACTACCTACATCTACAAAGCGTCTTAATCAGCGAAACCCAAATTTAAGATAAACTATCTGCTTATACCAAACATACACCATATGATATTTAACCGGGATTTGTGCTTCCAATAAATTGGAACCAGCAAAAATCAAAGTCACTGCCGGGCAGAAAAACAAAGCTCAGAGACTGGTATCCTTTTCTGTTTTCCACCTGGAACTCCTGTTGTGAAACCTGATCTCTGTGTTCAAATTCCAGAAGCTGTACATATTCTCCCTCACCTGAAGCAAACCGAAGCTGAATGGCATTCTTCTCCAATGGTGTATATCCGCAGATAATTAGTTTTAATGCTTCAGGTTCCCCCAGATCCATCTGGTCAAACTGAATGGTCACATTGTTACCAATATGCTTAATTCCGCTGTCTGTCCTTTGAAAGCTATCCCCGTATACGCTTGTGCATTCTACGGCTTTCAGCCTTTGATATGCCTTTTTCAGGCGCTTAAAATAAAATCCTTTCAGATGTATTTTCTGATGGACAACAAAGCAGATGCCGGTCACTCCTTGAAGCCTCCGGTTCAGGTGATAAGTTTCCTCCTGGTAAACATTCCAGACAGATGGTTTTCGGTAGATGACTTCTCCCACAAGGCTGCTGCCCGCTTCTCCCGGCATCCCCTCCCAGATCTGTATCGGATATTCTTCATCTGTGAGGGCAAATATTGGCAGTGTGATCTCATCTGATCCAAATTCTCCAAAATCTATACCGTGGAAGCCAATCTGAGTCTCTCCATCTCTGGCTGTAGCAACTCCATGTTCGTTGCCATTTCCCACTGCTCCCCTGCTATAATCATACAGCCCGCCGGAAATCATACGATAGGGGTCAAGCCAGGCTTTACCCAAACCGCACACTTCAAAGTTCAATTCTGAGATGATTCTTATCTGACCGCTTCCACTTTCGGACATACAGCGCAGCCGGAAATTCCCGTCACTTTTCGCCGTTACCCTAGCCTGCGTGCCATCTGCTTTTACTTCCGCCAGAGAAGACGGGATACCACCATCATCCACTGCACACCACACCACATTGCGGTCACTGGCACCCGGCGGATAAATAACTGCTGACACTGCTACTTCCCGATGCGCTTCATTTAATCTGGTTCCCTCCGGGCAAAACAGCCTGACTGCGCGAACCGGTATATCTTCGGCAGCTTCCGCTCTCATTTCTTCCATTTCTATTCCAAAGGTTTTCTTTTCCATACCTTCCTGCTCATACAAATCATCTGTTGGAATCTCAATCCTGGCTCCGGCCAGCCCGGAGGACACGGCTTCAACAATCACACTTCCCCTTCCCATTCCCGGTGCGGCCACAGCCAAAAGTTTTCCGTTAAACAGTTTTTTGGAATTGGTCTTATACCCATCGGTATCTGTGCTGTCTCCATTATCCAGGCCCACAAGATATCCCGGTCCCAACACCCTGACAAATATCCGGTTTGACGCATTTTCCACCGGGTTTCCATCTGTATCTTCTGCGGATATCTCGATAAATGCCAGTCCCTGCCTGTCTAACCGCGTGCAGCTGCTTCTCATCACAACTGCTGCCGCTTCACCAAAAGAATGGCGGGTCTGAACTGCGATCACGCTGCCCTTGCAGTCATAGGCGCAGGCTTTTAATTCCCCCGGTGTATATGGGATCTGCCAGTGCCCCAGCAGATTTCTGCCGTTTTTATGATCAATTTCATGGCTTCCCAGACACTCCCCATTGAGAAATAATGCTACCTTCGGCGCATTTGAACAGACACGGATATCGATCAGCTGACCTTCATTAAAATCCCAATATGGAAATAAATGAACCATTGGCCTTTCCTTATAATCTGTCCACTCCGCCTGATAGATGTAATAAGAATCCTTTGGAAAACCTGCCGTATCTACCTGCCCGAAATAAGAATTTCTCGTATGATAGGGCGTCGGTTCTCCAATATAGTCAAAACCCGTCCATAGGAATTGACCACAGGAGAACTCATGGTCCCGTTCTGCAATAATACAGCTCTCAGAGGACGGGGCACCCCAGCTGGTAGTGGAATTCCCCAGGGCTGAGCACTGACTGTCAGCATCCGCAAGGACAGACCTGCTGTATGGAAAATGATATACCCCCCTGCTCTGGACGGTTGAGGCAGTCTCACTTCCATAGATGATCCAGTCAGGATGTTCAAGATGATGGGCATCATAGTATTTTTCTGCATAATTGTAGCCTGCAAGCTTGATAATATCTGCACACTTCTTTGCATTTTCCCAGGGCATATAATTAGATCCGATGGTGATGCAGGCATTGCCGAGGGGATCATGCTTCCTCACCTCCCCACACAATACCCGGGTTAGTTCCTGCCCTCTTTCACTGATATGGGTGTCATATATTTCATTGCCGATGCTCCACATGATCAGACTGGGATGGTTCCTGTCGCGGCGAACCCAGCTTGCCACATCCTTATCATACCACTCCGGGAAAAAACGTGCGTAATCGAAAGGTGTTTTCGAACGTTCCCACATATCAAATGCCTCTGAAACTACAAGCATTCCATATTCATCTGCAAGTTCCATTACATCGGGAGCCGGCATATTGTGGGTCAGGCGGAGGGCATTTACCCCCATCTCACGCAAAATTTCCATCTTCCGCCGCATTGCACCAGAATGATATGCCGCACCCAGACATCCCAGGTCATGATGTTCACATACACCGTTTAACTTTAATTTTCTATTGTTAAGCAGAAACCCTGATTCGGGTGAAAATGCTATAGATCTGAATCCTATGGTGTAAAACTCCTCCTGCCACAGTTTCCCATCTGCCATAAGCAGAACTCTGATCCTGTAACGGACAGGTGATTTCACATCCCAGATACCGGGATTCCATACCCTCTCACTTACGGACGCCAGCCAGAAGCCTTCCCTTTCCTGGGGCTTTGCCGATACCCTTTCTTCTCCACTGGCAAACGCTGTCCGTTTTCCTGTCTGCATATCCCAGAGTTCATATTCCACCCGGAATGCAGTTTCAGAATTTTCTTCTTCCATTTTAGCATCTTTTTCCGCTTCTTCTCCGGCTTCTATTCCAGCTTCTATTCCGGCTTCTACTCCGCCTTCTATTCCAGCTTCTACTCCGCCTTCTATTCCAGCTTCTATTCCGGCTTCTACTCCGCCTTCTACTCCGCCTTCTATTCCGGCTTCTACTCCGGCTTTTTCTTTCGCACTGACACATAATTCTGTCCGGATGTCAATCTGCCACTCCTGATTTTCCTGCTTCTTTACTGTGATGTAGCTGCCATCAGATATAAGGTATGACTGATGCTGTACTTTCAGCCATACATCCCTATATATGCCTGCCCCGGAGTACCACCTGCTGTTTGGAGCCTGGTGTGCCACGCGGACCAGAATCTCATTCTGCCCTTCTTTCAAATAGGCTGTAATATCCACCTCAAAGGTAGAGTAACCATATTTCCATTCTGCAGCCTTTTCACGGTTAATGTAAATGGTGCTGTCCATATAGACACCTTCAAAGCGCAGCACCAGACGCATATCCTCTTCCCGCTGCCAATCCTGATATTTCCGATACCACCCGCTACCATCCTCATACAGATTGTCCGCCTGCCAGATCAGCCAGTCATGTGGTATTGATATCATTGTAAATATTGGCTGCTGCTCATCAAATGAATCTATTGTGACAGATATGGGGAGTTTTACAAACTCCCAGCCATTGTTATAAAGATGCGTACCGTATGTATTCTGTATCTGTTTATAAGCTTGTTTCCCCATTGCCTTCTCCTCTGCCAAAACTCCTTTTATCCAACCGAAATGGTGCTGCCAAAATTCCGGATTTATTACAGATCAGCCCCTGCCTGGGCGCATTCCCCCAGGCATATCGGACTGACACCGCTTCCCGGACTGCTTCGCTTTTCAGAACCGCCTGATTACCATACAGTTCACATACAGCCGGATAAAACCTCATGTCCTTTCCAGCCAGACAGAACTCACCGGGATTCTGTCCGTCTTTCGTCATCAGAATTCCATCATCCCCCACATCAAAGGTGATTTTCACCTCAGCCTTGTCACAAGACCAGCTTCTTGGCACCGGCCCTTTAAAAGTTATATTTTCTCCATATACCATGCACCTTGCTGCCTGTACGGCACGAAAAGCCACTTCCTTTTTATCCGATGGATGAAGGTCATTATCCTCCCCCAGATCCAGGTTTACAGTCACTGCGGTATCAGGGATAGCTTCTGCCGCTTTGCTTTGGGCTTCCCTTATCTCAGGCCATCCGCTGTTTTCCTCAGGAAGATCGATGGAAAACCCTGGAAGCTGTACTACAACAAACGGCAATTTCTTCTGATTCCAGCTTTTCCTCCAAGACAAAATCATTCTCTTTAACAGTTCTTCGTAATCTCCGGGTGCTTTATCATTGGATTCCCCCTGATACCAGAGCACTCCTCTTACCGTATATTTCTGGCAGGGTGCCAGCATTCCCTGGTACAATCCCCCGGCTTTACGGCATAAAAAATCCATCTCCGGAGCCTTCTTCATCGTTTTGTGTATCCGGTACTCCCAACTGCCGCTTAAGTCAACCCTCTCAGTTCCCAGAAAAATGCAGAGATCCTTTCCGGGTGTCACCCGTCCGCGCCCATCATTACAGATCAGATGAATGCAGATATTATTTTCCCCTTTTCGCAGCACACCTGCAGGCACTGTATATTTTCTGGGAGGATACTGATAACCTGTCTCACCGGTAAAAGTCCCATTGATATAAGTCCTGTCACTGTCAGTCATAGTGCCAAGCCACAGATTTGCAGGCTGCCCCCACATAGCTTCCGGTACGGTAAAATTACGCCGCAGCCAGATGCTGCCGCAAAAATCAGAAAGTCCGGCATCGGACAAATACCCCGGAATCTGAATGTTTTTCCAGTCACCTTCCGGCTGCCCGCCGGTTGGCGCCGCTGCCTGGGAAAGCCACTGGATCATGGAATCATCCTGATTCTGCAGAAATTTCTGTACTGCATCCACGTCTGCCAGCTGCCTGGCTTCCGTTAAGATATCTTCATATCCATTGAGGGATTCCATACTCATCCACGCCTCAATTCTGGAACCTCCCACGCTTACATTGATCAGTCCAACCGGAACTTCTCTAACCTTTTGCAGATACTGCCCAAAAAAGTAACACAGTGCTGAAAATTCGCCGGTATTATCCGGATGACTCTCTTTCCATTCCCCTGCTGCACAATCGGTCAGGGTATGGCTGAAATCATAATGCTCCGCTACTTTAAAATGCCGTATCCAGGAATTTTTCTTTATCATTTCTTTTGGATAGCAGTCCTTAACCCTCTGCATGGTCAGCTGCATATTAGACTGCCCGGAACAGATCCATACCTCACCTACATAGACATCTGAAATGATTCTCATCTCTCCGGCATCATTTTCTATTTTCATCCGGAACGGACCGCCCGGCGTCAGGTTGCACAGATATACCTCCCATCTCCCAGAGGCCCCGGCTTTTGCTCTTCTTGTCTGGCTCTGCAGTTCCACCACAACTTCCATACCCGGGCTGCCGGTTCCCCAGACTCTGGTTTCTCCGCCCTGTTGGAGGACGCAGCCATCACCAAACAATATGGAAGGCTCTAACATACAGCTGCACACGCCTTTTCCAGCAGTTCCGTTTTATCAGCCTTTATCTCCAGGCACACCGGATGTTTTCCCGTCAATTCACTGCTGCGCGCATCCGGCTGCTGGGTTCCTACATATATTTCATAACTGCCCTCGCCTAATATGAGATCTCCTTTATCATCACGAATGCCAAATACCCTGTCGGCAAGTTCCATACGGATTTCCTTTGATTCTCCCGGCTTCAGCTCTACTTTCTTCAGCGCCTTAAGCTGGGCATTAGGCGTTCCCGGACGTTTCGCCTTTATGTATACCTGCAGGGTTTCTGCACCGCCCATTTTTCCCTGATTCGTCAGCACGGCAGTGACCGTAACCATGGTACCCTTTTGAACTGTATCCTGGCTGACTGCAGCTTTCGTTACAGCAAAATCAGTGTAGGAAAGTCCATAACCAAATGGATACAAAGCTTTTTGCTTCATATAGCGGTAAGTTCTTCCCTCCATAGAATAATCCCTGAAATCAGGAAGTTCTTCTGTCGTGCGGTAGAATGTTACAGGCAGTTTCCCTTCCGGCGAATAATCCCCAAAGATCACGCTTGCCATGGCTTTTCCGCCCATAGCACCTGGATACCATCCTTCTATAATGGCAGGGATATGCTCATCTGCCCAGGAAACTGCCAGCGCGCTGCCGGACAGAAGTACCAGAACTACCGGCTTCCCGCTCTCCCATGCAGTTCTTAATATATCCTGCTGAAGTCCAGGAAGAGCAAGATCCGGCTTATCTCCGCTTGCATATTCATTTCCTTCGTCTCCCTCTTCTCCTTCCAGGCTGGAATCCAGCCCCAGGCAGGCAACTACCACATCACTGTGGGCACAGACCGCCCGTACTTCTGCCAGACGGTCATTCTCCTGCCCCAGTCCGCTTAAACGGGTTTTACACAGGTGACATCCCTCGGAATACAGAACCCTTATATCATCACCAACATAATCCTGTATTCCCTCGGAAATAGTATAATACCGGGATGCTGTCCCCTCATAATTTCCCACCAGTGCTTTTCTGTTGTTGGCATTGGGTCCAATGATGCCGATTGTCTTTATTTTATTTTTATCCAATGGCAGCAGATTCCCTTCATTTTTCAACAGTACAAAGGACTTTCTGGAAGCCTCGAAGTTTAGCCTGCCATGCACGGCAGTATCATTTTCTTCATATGTAATTCCACTGTATACTGTTGCTGCCTCATCAAATAATCCCAGTTTCATCCGGGCACTCAGCAGATTTGTAACTGCCTCATCCAGACGCTCTTCACTGACCATCCCCCGTTTAACTGCCTCCGTCAGGTACAGATACAGGCTGCCGCAGTTTAGATCACATCCGTTCTCCATTGCCATGGCTGCTGATTCTAAAGCGGATGAGGTTACCTTATGATATTCGTGGAAATCTTTTACTGCCCAGCAGTCTGACGTCACATGACCTTCAAATCCCCAGCCTTTTCTCAGAATCTCAGTCAGCAATGTACGGCTTCCGCAGCATGGTTCCCCATTTGTCCTGTTATACGCGCCCATGACTGCTTCCACTTTTCCCTCCTTGACACATGCCTCAAAAGCAGGAAGATAAGTTTCAAATAAATCCCGGGCATTAACCTTTGCATCAAACGAGTGACGCTCATCCTCCGGACCGGAATGGACCGCAAAATGCTTTGCACAGGCGGCAGTTTTCATATATTGGCTGTCATCCCCCTGCAGTCCTTCTATAAAGCGCACTCCCAGTCTGGAAGTCAGATAAGGATCTTCCCCGAATGTCTCATGCCCCCTGCCCCACCTGGGGTCACGGAAAATATTTACATTAGGTGCCCAAAAAGTTAGCCCTTTATAGATATCCAGATCGCCAAATTCCTGCTGCATATTGTACTTAGCACGTCCTTCTGTAGAAATGGCATCCGCCACCTCCCAGACAAGCTCTTCGTCAAAGGATGCAGCCATTCCGACTGCCTGAGGAAAAACCGTTGCAACCCCGGCTCTTGCCACCCCGTGAAGCGCCTCGTTCCACCAGTTATATGCTTTTATCCCCAGCCGTTCAATCCCTGCAGCACTGTGTACCGTCTGGGAAACCTTTTCCTCCAGCGTCATTTTCCCTACCAGCTCTTTTGCCCGTCTGCGGCATTCTAATACTTTTTCTGCTCTCATCATGCTATCCTCTTTTCTATTTTTCTGGTTATCCCGAAGCTCTGTAAATAACAGTAAAACAGAGCCGGAATGATTATATTTTAATAGATATTGATTTGTCGTTTAATTCGATGATAGCATTTTGCACAAACTATTTCTTCTCAAATCTTGCCCCATTCTCACCACATATTGCTTTAGGAGTCTTCCTTGCCTTTACACTGAAGGCATTCCCATTTCTTACGAAACTCGCTGGGCGCACAGTTTTTCATTGCACGAAAAGTCCGGTTGAACGCGCTCAATGAAAAAAATCCTGAGTTCATTGCCACGTCTGTCACACTCATCTCCTGATTGTAAAGCAGTTCCTCTGCTCTTTTCACCCGCTTGGAATTCAGGTATTCATAAAAGGTCATATTCATATACTGCTTAAAAATGCGTGTAAAATGGTATTTTGAAAATCCGCTTGCTTCTGCAACTTCTTCCAGCGTGAGATTTTCCAGATAATGTGAGCTGATATAGGAACAAGCTCCCATTACAGCCTCTATGTACACCTGCTTCTTGGCCGAAGGAATTTTTTCTGCTGTCTCGATCAGATAAACTTCCCTGCGTCCCAGTTCTACAAAAATCTCAATCAGGTTCGCATAAATCAGCGCCTCTCTGAACGTACTTTTGGAATCATATTCCCAGATAATTTTCTTCAGTTTCTCATTTATAACCTGCCAAATTTCCACATCTTTCCTGTTTGGAATATAAATCAGCGGCTGCATCATAAATAAAAGTGTTTCCATACCCTTTAATCCATAGAGTAATGCCGTATCAAATTGAAGAATGACCCGTTCCCCGGTTGGGGGAGCCTCCAATGCATGGATAACCCCGGAATTAATCAGCGCTATATCCCCTTCTTCAAGTTCCTGCCGCTGCTCTCCCACAATTACCGTATAACCGTTCTTTACCGGAATAATAATCTCAATACCTGTATGCCAGTGATCCCCATAATCTTCAAATTCCACATTATGATACAGGCGAAATCCCTGTGAATCACCGTAATTGATGGTTTCATGCATTCCATTTAAGATTTCTATCACAACTACACCTCCCTGTTTTGACTATTTCTATAATACAATGGACACAGAATCAGTATTCTGTGTCCTATTTTAAGCACTCTAAATCAAATTTTCCGGATTTAAACACTCCAGTTCCGGAACCACAAACTTTCCGTCTTTCCGGATTAATACATCATCAAAATAGATTTCTCCGCCGCCATATTCTGCTCTCTGTATCCACACAAGATCCCAATGGATGGAAGAATGGTTGCCATTGTACGCATCGTCATAGCAGCTGCCCGGGGTAAAGTGAATGGATCCCATTATTTTTTCATCAAACAGTATATCTTTCATTGGTTCCAGAACATAGGGATTTACTCCTATAGCAAATTCACCGATATACCTTGCGCCTTCGTCCATATCGAAGACTTCGTTAATCCTCTTTGTATCATTTGCAACTGCATTAATAATTTTCCCGTTTTCAAAGGTGAGAACAATGTTTTCATAAGTAAATCCCTGATACAGCGACGGCGTATTATAAGACAATGTCCCGTTTACAGAATCTCTGACCGGTGCCGTATATACTTCTCCGTCCGGTATATTACATTTTCCTGCGCAGGGAATTGCATTCATGCCTTTAATTGAAAAGGTAAGGTCTGTCCCCGGTCCTGTCATACGGACCTTATCTGTACGTTCCATGTATGATTTGAGGTTTTGCATTGCCTTATCCATTTTTCCATAATCCAGATTGCAGACTTTAAAATAAAAATCTTCAAATGCCTCCGTACTGGAATTAGATAGCTGAGCCATGGAAGCATTCGGGTAACGAAGAACCACCCATCTGGTCTTTTTAACACGGATTTCATGATGTACCGGGGTATTGTAGTATTTATCATAGATTGCCATTTTTTCTGCCGGAACATCCGATAATTCTGATACATTATTCGAACCGCGGATTCCAATATAGCAGTCCATTTTAGACATTTCCAGTCCATCTACCTCTGCCATCAGCTCCACCTGTTCCTGCATACATTCCATCAGGATATCCCGTTGTACTTTATTGCTGATAAACCGGATAAATGGAATTCCCTTTGCCGCATAGACTTCCTTTATAATCTGTCTTGCCAGCTCCTGGGTATCCTCCCCGATATAGTGGATGTAGACCTTGTCATTTTCTTTCACCTCACAGGAATAGTTCACCAGGTTGTGTGCCAGCGTTTTTATTCTTTCATCCATATTTATTTACCTCTCTTTCTGTTTTCTTATTATGCCATTCTTTGCATTTTGTATGTTGTCTTCTGTTTACTTTAGGATATCCACATATTGGCAATTGCATTCAGGGAAAGCAGAATTTACTTCTATAATATATGAAACGCCCCAGCTGATAGCCAGGGCGTCTTCCTATTTTCAGATCCTGTTGTTAAATCCCCATTACTCTCCACGCTCAGGTTCATGATTTCATATGCTTGTGACTGGCTGATTGTTCCTTTACCTGTCTCAGTTAATATAGGTGATAAATATATTTCCTGACTTTTCAAACAACTCTTTACTGTCATCCGACGGATAATAATAGGACTCTTCTTCTCCGGGCTTAAGCAGTATTGTATTATAGTTATCATAACCAACCATAACTCTGACTCCTTCCGAAGTCTGTACCAGTACCGGGTAACCGTGGCTCACATAATAGAGCACCATCTCCAGCGTACAACCGCTTAGATCCAGAACGGTCTTATCACTCAGGGACTGTTTCAGTTTTGCCACATCCATTTCTCCGTTTTTCATAATCTCAGGGACTTTTGTAATATCCAGTTCCATTTCATCTTCTTTATTACCACGTTCCCAGACATATTTCTGACGGTTATCCACTACAACTCCAAGCATTTCATCTGCCCTTCGGATAGCTGCGTTGGCATTGGCATATATGCTGTCTAATTTACCGTAGGCATATACATAATAGAGATTCTCACTCTTCTCTTTTGCCTTTACGGATACTGTATGATTGCCCTCCGGTACGACCTGGCGGCTTCTTACCACCTGCGGTGTTTTTACTTTCAGATCCTGCCCTACTCTCAGTATCATCTCCGTCTGCTTCTTATCCGTGACCTGCGTAGTCATTCCAAATGCAGAATCTTCATCAGCGGCATTGTTCACAATATGATCTTCCGCGGCTTCGGTAAAGGTATCTCCGTTCTTCTGCATCCTGGTAAGTGTCAGTAGCTTTTCAGTTATATCTGTCTTAGTTATATACAGACCTCCCGGGGTATAGTCTTTAACGGTCTCTCCCTGGCTGTTTTGAATCTGCATTGTCTTCATTGGGAAAAGTTCATTTCCTTCATGCTGTGTATTGATATCCGACGCATCTGCAACTCCGTATACCAGGTCTTCGCCCATAAATCCTATAATACGGATTCTTTCTGAATCCTGACAGGAAATCTCACGGGTTTCTTTTGTGTCCATATTCATTATGATGATAGTCCTGGAATCATATGCCTCATTTTCTTTCAGCCATGCAAAGTATTTGCCCGACTGGGATCCAGCCATACATCCCTGTTTAATATCCTTAACAATCTTCTCTACCTGCATGGTAGAAAGATTTACCTGATAGACATCTCCATCAATCAGCAGGTTAAAATCTTCCTGGTCATCTGAGACATATGTCAGAATGTCCAGGTCTTTCTTTAAGAGTTCATAGGACTCTCCACTGCTTACAAATACCCCTTCCCTGACATATCCCGAAGCAGCTTCATAATAATACAGCGCCACACCGGACTCTCCCTCGTGGCTGCCCCGGTTCATATATCCGCTGACTGTAAAGTAAATATTTCCATTGGATTCCACCTGGATAATACTGATATCATGGCGGTTGTAAACATCCCGGTAATCAGACTTATCTTTTTGGCGGAAAGTGAATACCTGGGCGACTTTATTGCTGTTTACATCGTAACTGTAAAGTTCATTTTCCTGTACAAAAGCAAAATACTGCTGCTTTTCATCTGTCATATAGGTGACATCTCTTCCGGTAATTCCAAGATTTACACCTTTTGTTGTGATGATCGAATTTTCAGGATTAAAGATCTGCTCTGTTTTCCGTTCAAAGTCCAGAAGCATAATTTTGGAATCTGCATCCCTCATTCTATAAAATTCGGTAACATTATACAGCTCTTGCTGCCCATCATCATTTTTGGCAGAGATGATGTAATTCAATACCACAGATGCCGTACTTTCATTTAATTCTTTAATCGCGGGAACCGGTTTATAATAGATCTGCGGACTTAAGGTTCCCCAGCTTAACTGATCAATGCTGGAATGAATATTCATACTTGCAAGGGAACTATTATCTCCTGTCCCGTCCGGCTCCTCCGTATAAGATGCCAGCCATTGGCTTTCATTCTTATTGAGGCATTTATCATAAAAACTCATTACAAAACTCAGATAATTCTTTGTATGCAGTCCGTCCTGCTGGAGGATCCTGGTGTAGTAGTAAATATCTTTTCCTGCACTTTTAATCTGCAGTTTTAACACATATTCCTGATTCATAAGAATGAGATTCTGTAATTTTATGGATGTTTTAACATATTCCCCATCCTCCTGATATTTGGTTACCTTTGTATTTTCCAGCGATTCTTTTCCGTCTACGGAAAGAACCTCAAAATAAATATCATCAATGGGAACTCCGAAGGTCTGAATCTGTATGTCCAGTACCCGGTCGGACGTCAGCGGCGTCAGTGTATCTCTCATAGCCGTTACCGGCATCTGTTGTACATAACCATGCAGACAATTCAGCTGCGTTCCTTCATTTGTCATATAGACCAGGGGCAGTGTGGCTGCTTTCATTTCTTTTGCCGTTTCCGTTGTACCTCTGTTGATATATTTACTGATGCCAAAAACCGCACCTATAAACACCAGCACCAAAACGCTGATTCGTATGATTATCTTTTTCATATTTGCCTCATGCCTCCTCTTTGGCATTTAAGAGTTTATTTATTGTCGGTCTGGCCCCCACCAATTCCATACATTCAGCAAGATTTTTGACTTTTTTTGGCACACCGGCCTTTACAGCCCGTATCAGAATATTTTTTGGCGTATGTTCCATATCGATAAATTCCAGAATCTGGACATTGTAACCCTCTTCCTCCAGCCTGCCGGCACGGAAAGCATCAGTCAGCAAAGCCGCCATTCTTTCTTTAATTAATCCGTACTTTAATACGGGTTCCAGTATATCATTCTGAATCTGCCCGTTTAATTCATGCTGACAGCATGGAACGGAAAGAATAACTTCTGCCCCCCATTTCACAGCCTTAGCCAGGGCATAATCTGTAGCTGTATCGCAGGCATGTAAGGTTACCACCATGTCTACGTGATCCACGCCTTCATAAGAAGCGATATCTCCTATATAAAATTCTAATTTATCATATCCATATCCTTTTGCCAGTCCATTACACTTTTCAATGACATCTTCCTTCAGGTCCAGACCGATCATATGAATATCCAGCCCCTGAAGAATCTTCAGATAGTAGTACATCGCAAATGTAAGATACGATTTTCCACACCCGAAATCTATGATCGTCACCTCTCGTGTACGGTCCAGCTGAGGCATAATATCCTCCACGAACTCCAAAAAGCGGTTGATCTGCCGGAACTTATCATATTTGGAATTTACAATCTTCCCCTCCTGAGTCATGACCCCCAGATCCACCAGAAATGGAATCGGCGTGCCTTCCTCTAACACATACTTCTTTTTACGGTTATGCTGTAGAGAAACGGGTTCTTTGGGCTTGTCCCACCTTTTTTTCTTAATGGTCATTTTCCCCTTTTTGCTCACCAGTACTGTAATCGCATATTCGACTGTATCCATCTGTAACTGTTTATAATCAGACTCCATCCAGGATTTTAACTGTTCTCTCATCTCTAGATTATCAAAATTTTTATGTATTTCCTTTTTTCCATCTGTAATTGCAGTTTGAAACTTTAATAATTCTTTATTTAAAACCGGGCGGATTTTGATCTTTGACGGGATGTCCGCTTTTTTAGCCCCGCTTACAACCGCCTGCAGCATATTTTCATCTAAATATTGTTCTAATACTTTCATTAATTCTTCCATTATTATTTCCCCTTAACGACAAGACAGGTCCCATAGATTCTCCCCATGAATAGACCATGTCTCTATTGTACTGGCTTTAGTTAAAAACCTCAACATAAATTTTTATTAAATGCAACTTTTTTAGACAATAAATGCGGTTAGCACCACAATCGCTGTCTCACTTTTAAGAAACCGGTGTAAGTTAGCCACCGGTTTCTTCATTAAATATCTTCAGACGCTTACATCAGTCCGACATTACTTTTATTGCTTAATACCATCTCCGGCAATGGCGGTGTCTGCAGCGCCTCTGGAACATCTCATGATAGAGCATTACTTCTACGAAGTCACGAAGCCAGTTCTTTCCCGGCGGATATCTTCTTCTGCTTTCCTTATTCATTGCAAAGAGGTCATCTTTATCTTCTTCCTCTTCTACTGGTACATCTTCTCTTACTTTATCATAAATACTATTTACCGTTCTCATCATGTTTACTTTATCCGGCTGTTCATCAAACATTGGGCTTCCTGCATATTCCAGATCGTCACATGCCTCTTCTACAAATAATTGGATTTTTTTTGCAATATCCGGATACATGCCTTTTAAGCGTTCCAGGTCATGTTCTGTTTCCTGCTCTTCTTTTTCCATTTCTTCATTCCGGAATACCGGATTAATTACTCTCCGCATTCTATCTGAGGAGCCATTCGGATAGTACATATATCCTGGTCTCATCTGGTTTTCCGGCATTCCCATGTCAGGTCTCATCTGGCTTCCCGGCATTCCCATGTCAGGTCTCATCTGATTTCCCGGCATTTCCATGTCCGATTCCATGTCCTGTTCCATATCCGGTTCCATATTTGAACCGGGCCACATCTGATTGCCTGGCATTGTCATGTCGGGGTACATCTGGTTTGTTCCGTTCCCCATATCCGGACGCACCTGAATTCCCGGCATTTCTGAATTTCTGTTCATACCATTTCCTGAAAATCCCTGGTTCGGCTGCATTTGCCTTCCTGACCACGGCTGGCTATTTGGCATGGATCTTCTTGGCCATACCTGGTTGTTCGGCATAGCTGAGTCAGACCACGTATTTCCATTTGGCATATTCATCTCCGGCCATGGCTGACTTTCCGGCATTGGCATATTCATCTCCGGCCACGGCTGACTTTCCGGCATTGGCATATTCATCTCCGGCCACGGCTGACTTTCCGGCATTGGCATATTCATCTCCGGCCACGGCTGACTTTCCGGCATTGGCATATTCATATCGCCATTCATTTCGGATTCCGGAATATCGTACATATCTGATTCATCCATCCATGGACTTCCCCAGTTCTGGGGCATTTCCATATCAGGTCTCATTTGATTTTCCGGCATGTTCATGTCCTGTTGGTCAGACTCCATATCCCATCCCATGTCTGCATCTGAATTACCAGGCTGTCCGGCACTTTCCATTTCCATGTTTCCGGATGACCATGGCTGTGGTCTGCTATACGATCTCTCATTCCATTCATTATCTGACTGCCATGGGTGTCTGTCTTCATTTAATCCGCCCTGGTAATCATCCCCCGGCTGCCACGGCCGTACTCCCGGATTGTACATATCCCGACGATCGTCCATTCTTTGCCATGGCTGTTGACCGCCCCAGCCCGGATCTCCATGCTGATTTCCGGATGGCTGCCACGGCTGTGTCCTGCCCCAGCCTGGATCCGGTCTTCCCGGATCCTGACGATCTGAATCACTCCCCATGGATGGCCAGACCGGTGGAATTGGCTGTGATGGCAAAGGCGGCCAGAATGGCTTTTGTGGCTGTTCCCCGCCCTGCTTATGCATCATATCGTCACAATTAGGATAGCACGGACAATTTTCTATTTGGTTATGGGGATAATTTTTATGTTCCTCCATAAACTACTCCTTTATTACGCATTTACTATAATATATGCTGCTGTGTAAAAAAGTGAAGCTTATCTGGGAAATTAATCATATTAACTTAAACCCATTAGTCTGCTTGTGTTTGAAAATATCTAATAATCCAGCCCAAGTACCGGAGTCGCCACATAGACATATGTTTTATCTTCCTCTTCATTATACCGCATGGCTATATTTACATTCACTGCCTGATCTTCCTGCATGACATAATCCGATACATAGGTAGTGTAAGCATAAATGGTATAGAGCTGCATATCCCTGTGCTCAGTTACAATCTTGGCACCCATTTCACCAAGGATTTCGTCTGCCACTTCATTTCTCTTATCTAAATCCAGCTTACCATCATAAGATCCGATTACATTGGCAGAACTTCTGCTCTGGGATGTATAGTCATCCAGCGTTTTTTCCAGCTTCTTTTTATGTGCCAGCGCACTTTCCATATCTTTATCCAGAGCAATGCTGGCTATCATATATTGTTTTGTCTCTTTTCCTTCTTCATTTGTGATAAACCGCAGAGTAGTCACAGCATGCTTAGCTTTTTTTGTCAATGAAACTTCCTGCCTTTTTTCTTCGTATGTCCGCTCTACCTTCATACCTTTCGTAATTCCAAGTTTCAAAGCCACTTCCCGAAGAAGTGCTTCCCGGTCTTCAATTGGGAGATATTCTTTATCATATGTTCCATAGTATTCCACCATACTAGTCTTTTGTTCGCTGCCTACTGTATGGAAAACCTCAATCAGCTTATTTTCTTCCGCTGCTTCTTTCCCCTGTATGATCTGAAATCCTGCAACGCCCCATAAAAGAACAATAAATGCAACCCATATTTTTTTCATACAAAAACCCTCCAATTCGTAATACCTAAGTATCACCAATCGGAGGGTTTTTATTCTCTTTTTTATTTTCCAGCCAGTTCAATTCGGATTAATGCTTTGCGCAAAGCCATTTCGGCACGCGTTACATTTATATCCGAGGGGTGGGTCTGTATTCTTCTTTCCGCCCGCACCTTGGCCTCTTTTGCACGATTTATATCAATCTCTTCCGGCCACTCTGCAATTTCTGCAAGAATTGTTATTTTTTCTTTTAAAATTTCAATAAAACCTGCATGAACAGCAGCTTCTTTTTTGCCGGAAGCTTCTGTAATGGTTACAATTCCCGGAACCAGTATGGTGGTCAGCGGAATATGGTTTTTATAAACACCAATTTCACCTTCGGAAGTATTGAGTTCTACCATACTTGCCTTTCCCTGATAAAATATCCGGTCCGGAGAAATGATCTCCAATTCAAAAAATTTTTCATCCGCCATAAAACTCCTATCTGTCCCAGACATGGACATTGATGAATGCTTCCTTTTAACTTATTATTTCACACGCTCCAGAACATCATCTATAGAGCCTGCATTTAAGAAATAACTCTCCGGAATATCATCGTGTTTCCCATCCAGAATTTCTTTGAATCCCCGGATCGTTTCACTGATTGGCACGTACTTTCCATCCAGCCCTGTAAACTGTGTGGCAACGAAAAACGGCTGGGACAGGAATCTCTGTATCTTTCTGGCACGGTTTACGATCAGCTTTTCATCTTCCGACAACTCATCCATACCTAAAATTGCAATAATATCCTGCAATTCCTTGTATCTCTGCAGAATTTCCTGAACGCCTCTGGCTACCCCATAATGTTCCTCTCCCACTATCTGGGGATCCAGTATACGGGATGAAGAATCCAGTGGGTCAACTGCCGGATAAATACCCAGTTCCACGATAGAACGGGATAATACGGTGGTTGCATCCAGATGGGCAAAAGTTGTAGCCGGAGCCGGGTCTGTCAAATCATCCGCAGGTACATAAACAGCCTGTACAGATGTGATTGAACCATTTTTTGTAGAAGTAATACGCTCCTGTAAGGCTCCCATCTCAGTCTGAAGTGTGGGCTGATAACCAACTGCTGAAGGCATACGTCCAAGAAGCGCTGAAACTTCTGAACCTGCCTGTGTGAAACGGAATATATTATCGATAAAGAGCAATACATCTTTACCGCCTTCATCACGAAAATATTCCGCCATGGTAAGTCCCGTAAGCCCCACTCTCATTCTGGCTCCCGGCGGCTCATTCATCTGTCCGAACACCATAGTTGTTTTATTGATAACACCGGATTCTGTCATTTCATAATAGAGGTCATTTCCTTCACGCGTACGCTCCCCTACACCGGTGAATACCGAATATCCGCCATGCTCTGTTGCAATATTACGAATCAGTTCCTGGATCAGTACGGTTTTACCTACACCGGCACCACCGAACAAACCAATCTTTCCGCCCTTTTGGTATGGGCAGAGAAGATCCACTACTTTAATACCGGTTTCCAGTACTTCTGTTGATGTGGACTGTTCTTCAAAAGACGGCGCCTTTCTGTGAATCGGCAAATACGCTACATCCTTAGGCGGTTCTTTATTGTCTATTACATCTCCGGTTACATTAAAGATTCTTCCAAGTGTATGTTCCCCAACCGGTACCGTTATGGGTGCACCTGTTGCGACAGCCTCCATTCCACGGACTAAACCATCGGTAGATCCCATCGCAATACATCTGACCGTATCATCACCCAGATGCTGTGCAACTTCTACTACCAGCATTTCACCATCGTTTCTTTTAATGTGTACCGCTTCATAAATTTCCGGAAGATGCCCCTCCGGAAACTTAATATCCAATACTGCACCTATGATTTGAGTGATTTTGCCTTTGTTTTTTTCTGACATTGTCTGGTTCTCACTCCTTTTTCTTTCCATATTTTACTGCATATTGCAGGCAAAAGCCTGTATTAGAACACGCTCTAGCTGATCGCCTCTGCACCGGCAATAATTTCTGTTAATTCCTGTGTGATAGATCCCTGCCTTGCACGGTTGTACTGAAGTGCCAGTTTATCTATCATTTCGTCTGCGTTGCTTGTTGCCGCATCCATTGCCTGCATTCTGGCCCCGTTTTCACTAGCCAGAGCTTCCGTAAAGGATCCATATAAGATGCTTGTTACATATTTTGGAATAATTATATTTAATGCCTCGTCCTCATCAGGCTCGTAATTCATAAGCGCCATCCTGTCTTCCCTTGATAATTCGCCCTCCGCAAATTCAATCGGAAGGAGTTTCATCAGTTTCGGTTCATGAACTACGGTATTCTTAAATGAGGTATAGGCAACATAGATTTCACCAATCTCATCCCGGGCAAAAGCATCCAGCACTTCTTTGCTGATCTCCTGGGCATCCTGAAACATCGGCGCATTTATCACCTCACTGAAATCCCCCCGGATATGATATCCCTTTTTCTCAAGGGATTCCTTACCCTTTCGCCCTATTGCATATATCTCCAGATCTTCCTTTTTCCACGCTCCTGCTGTTACCAGCTTTGTAACATTGGAGTTATACCCGCCTGCAAGTCCTCTGTTTGAAGTAATGACTATCACTGCTTTCTTCGGAGACTTTCCGGGTCTTAAATAGGGATGATCCAGTTTGCCTGACCTGGCCAGCATGGAGGTAACCACAGCATACATACGTTCAAAATACGGCTTAGACTGTTCTGCATGGGCTCTTGCCTTCTGCAGCTTTACGGTGGATACCAGCTTCATTGCCTTGGTAATCTGCTGAATACTGGTTATACCTGCCCGGCGCCGCCTAATATCTCTCATCGAAGCCATTGTATCACCCTTTCTAAACGATTTTCATCCTATCTGGATTCTTTAAACTCTGCTTTGCATTCTTCTATTGCTTTCACAAGTGCATCCGCCGTCTCATCTGAAATCTGCTTTGTCGTTCGGATTTCTTCCGGAATCTCAGGATATTTAATATCGATATACTCAAACAGGGCTTTTTCAAAATCCAGTATTTCTTCCACATTAATATCTAACAAATACTTGCGGGTAGCTGCAAAAATAATGATAACCTGATATGCAACCGGCATCGGCTTATACTGGGGTTGTTTTAACACCTCTTTGATCCGCTCGCCCTGCGCCAGCTTCTCTCTGGTGTCATTGTCAAGCTCTGAACCAAACTGGGAAAATGCTGCCAGTTCTCTGTATTGCGCAAGTTCCACACGGATTGGGGATGCAATTTTCTTCATCGCCTTAATCTGTGCCGCACCACCTACACGGGATACGGATAATCCGGCATTGATTGCCGGCCGGAATCCTGCATTAAACATTTCCGTTTCCAGATAAATCTGTCCGTCAGTAATCGAAATAACATTTGTCGGTATATAGGCAGATACATCCCCTGCCTGGGTCTCAATAATCGGAAGTGCCGTCAAAGAACCTCCGCCCAGTTCATCCGACAATCTGGCTGCTCTTTCCAGAAGCCTGGAATGCAGATAGAAAACATCACCCGGATAAGCTTCGCGGCCTGGCGGCCTTCTAAGAAGTAAAGACAGGGTTCGGTAAGCAGCCGCATGTTTGGATAAGTCATCGTAAACAACCAATACATCCTGACCTTTCTCCATCCATTCTTCACCTATTGCACATCCTGCATAAGGAGCAATATACTGAAGCGGCGCAAGTTCACTTGCTGTTGAAGCCACGATCGTCGTATAGTCCATTGCTCCGTATTCTTCCAGTTTCTTAACAATACCAGCAATCGTAGATGCTTTCTGTCCGATTGCCACATAGATGCATTTTACACCCTGTCCTTTTTGATTAATGATTGTATCTAATGCTATCGCCGTCTTTCCGGTCTGCCTGTCGCCAATGATTAACTCCCTTTGCCCACGTCCAATTGGAACCATGGAGTCAATTGCTTTAATTCCTGTCTGAAGCGGTGTATCTACCGATTTTCTTGCGATTACACCAAAAGCCACGCGTTCGATTTTCCGGTAATTATCAGCCCGAATGGGACCTTTTCCATCAATAGGCATACCCAGGGAATTTACAACACGCCCCAGCATTCCGTCACCTACCGGAACCTCAACCACTCTTCCGGTTGTCTTAACAGTATCGCCTTCACTGATACTGGTGGTATCTCCCAGTAATACAGCACCTACGTTATCTTCTTCCAGGTTCAGAACCATACCGTGGACTTCTCCCGGAAACTCCAGAAGTTCTCCCTGCATGGCATTCTCCAGACCATGAATACGGGCAATCCCATCGGCCACCTGGATTACCGTTCCAACATCAGACACGGCCATCTCGGAGGAATATCTTTTTATCTGTTCTTTAATAACGGAACTAATTTCCTCTGGTCTTAAATTCATGAGGCTTTGCCACCTTCTTTCCTGCAATTTACATAAATCAATATTTCTTGAATTTTCTTTCACACTTGTTCCTGAACTTCTATTATTTCAGGCTTCCAGGGAAATCTTGGTAAGCTTCCCAGTGAGATCCACAAGATGACTTCTAATACTGCTGTCCACTACACGGTCTCCAATCCGGATAATCAATCCGCCGATCAGACTGTCATCCACATGAAAGTTCATTTCCATTTTCACATAGTCCGTTGTCTCTAACAGTTTTGCCTCAATTTTCTTTTTCCAGTCATCTTTTAACGGAACCGCGGATGTAATCTGCGCAATTCCAATTTTATTATATTCCTTTACTTTCGCAATAAAATAATCAAATATCCGGGGAAGCTCTTTGTAACGCCCCTTTGTAACAACAATGACTAAAAGTCCCACACAATCGTCCGAGATTCTGTCCTTAAAAACAGACTCAATTGCTTTGATCTTATTATCATTGTCAATCTTAGGATGAAGCATCAGCTGCTCAAATTCCGGATTTTCCAAAAGAATCCGCTTTACAGCCAGAACTTCTTCCTCTAATTCCCCTAATCTTGCCTTTTCCAGTCCAACTTCAAACAGGGCGTCGCCGTATACTTTCGAAGCTAACTTTGCCATGTCTGATCACCTATTTCCTTTAAAGTATCCTCTATTAATGAATCCTGGACTTCCATATCGATAGAAGCCTTCACAACTTTACCAGCCATAAGCGAAGCAATGGATATTATTTCTTTCTTCATATCATCTGCCGCTTTCTTTCTTTCCATTTCCACCTGGGCATTTGCTCTGGCCATAATTCTGCCAGCCTCTTCCTTCGCCTCTTCTATGATCCTGGCTTCATTCTTCAGTGCTTTTTGTCTGGCAGCACTCAGGATTTCTTCTGCTTCTTTATTGATGTCTTTGAGCCTTCTGTCGTATTCCTCCATAAGCTTTTTCGCATCTTCTTTATCCCGTGCAGCCGTGTCAATATCTGATTTGATCTTATCCTGACGCTTTTTCAGCATATTTCTTGCAGGATTAAACAGCAGATATGACAGGAAAGTAAACATTACAAACATCGAGATCATAAGCAGCACCGCGTCATGAATCAACTGCGGGTCCAGATTAAATAATCGTTCCAAGGTTTCGCCTCCTTTCGCTTATTATTCAGACCTATTTCTCTTAAAGCTTTCCAAGAAGCGGATTTGCAAAGAGTAAAATAAATGCAATTGCCAACCCGTAAAGACCGGTTGTCTCTGCAACTGCCTGTCCTAAAAGCATGGTAGATGTGATGTCAGATTTTGCTCCCGGATTTCTTCCTACCGCACTTGCACCGTAACCTGCTGCAATACCCTGTCCAATACCAGGACCTACACCGGCGATCATCGCCAACCCCGCACCAATTGCGGAACACGCTAAAATTAAACCTTCATTTGTTATATTGCTCATTCTGAAATCCTCCTGATCTTTATATTATAATTCTTTATTATTGCGTGATAACTTCAAAACTCTTTCATTATTCCTGCTCTGCTTACGTCATTGATTTTAATTCATTAATTTTACGTCATCGAATTTACATCATTGATTTTACGTTATATCCACCCTGAACAATAGCCACCCTGCACAATCGTTCAGGAGCTATGCCTCACCCGGAAGCTTATCAGTTACGAATACCATCGTCAGCATACAGAACACATAGGTCTGTATTGCGCCGGAAAAGATATCAAAGTAGATGTGTAAAAATCCCGGCCATCCGATTGCAATCGGTGCCAGCAGCGTATAAATCAGTGACATCATTACGGTACCGGATAAAATATTGCCGAACAAACGCAGCGACAGTGAAAATGGTACCGCAATTTCACCAATCAGATTGATCGGAAACAAAAATGGCAGCGGCTTAAATAAGCCAGTCAGTGCACCAAACTTATTGTATCTGATATTATTGTACTGAATAATAGCAAATGTCATAATACCAAGCGGCAGCGTAACACCATAATCCGCAGTGGGCGGCCTGAGGCCAAATAGTCCGGAGATATTACTGACAAAGATAAACAAAAATATGGAACCGATGTAATTTGCAAATTTGCCTGCGTATTTTCCCATGCTTCCATGTACCATTTTGTCCAGCATCTCTACAATCATTTCCACCGCATTCTGAAATCCCCGCGGTATCTCATCGGGATTTTTCATCTTGCGGTTTGCTATAACAGCAAATACCAGAAGAATGATCATAACGATCAATATACTGACATGGGTGGTCGTGATATAGAATTCCTGTCCAAACAGTTTGTATTTGAACAGACCGTGAATCATAAAATCTACCTCACCGCCCGCAGCCAGCAGCTGGCCCTGACAAAGATACGCATTTCCCACGTTCTCACCTTCCTTTTCTTTATTTTTTTATTTTTTGAATTAAACGATGGAGAACCGGCTGCAGATAAGCTCCTATCTTTAATCCAAATAACCCCAAAAATACTGCGACAACATCTCCCAGTTTAAGCAGATACGTGCCAAAAAATACTACTACCACTACCAGCGCCCGCAGCATAAACATTTTTTTCATGTGACTGACAGCGCCCTTTTCATCCATTTCCACTGCATTTTCAATAGACCAGTTCATATGAACCGCCAGAAAAACAGAGATTGCAATTCCGATCCACAACCCGGTAGTATAGAGCACCTTTGAACCGGATAGCCATATTAGTGAAAATTGAAATATAACCCCACATATTAGAATGCCAAGAATCAGCTCTTTTGATACAGGATTTAACTTCTTAATCATCCTTTTTCTTTCCTCCTGTATTCACCATATCCTTTAATAGCATGTAACAATTGCGTCCACCGGCAAGGATACCCAGAATAAGAAGAACGATCGTGGTATTCCAGCCGAATTTCCGATCCAGCCAGTATCCAACAAATACGCACAAAATTATGGGGGCCAACATGCTGATGCCAATCTGAGTTATCATCGCCAGTGAACGAAAAACATCTTTTTTATATTTCACACGCCTGCCTCCTTTACGATATTTTACCGTAATATTATCTTAAAACATTTTCCAGATAATGTCTAGTTATTTCACTAAATAATACACAAAACTTTCGGTATTTTTTATATATATTTGACAAACTTTTAACTGGAATGTTATTTTTTACACATTATTGCCTAAATAATATTTGCAGAAATTGGAATTTTATACATGGATGTAATAATATCTTATATAATAAGAGCTTTGGCCGGTATTTTTTTAGAATACCTTCCAAAGCTCTAGAGCGTGTTTGAAAATTTCTATATGGGAGCTGTGAGTCACAGTTTGCGGGTGAGGTAAATACCTGTTTCTTCTATTCTACTACTACCCCTTTTTGCAGCATAATGTTAGCATAAAGAGCTTTCTCACTGGTTGCAATGATTGCATAAGCCGTCTTTGCTTCATCATAAAACGCAAAACGCTCAATGTTCCCAATGGCTTTATCTCCGCGGCTGTCATACTTTGCAACGATTTCTTTGTATGTATCCCAGATCGGTGTCTCTACATCATCCCCCGGCATTACTTCCATTAAGTTGACCGGATTATCCACATAGGTATCCAGTGGAAATACTTTTAAAATTGCGTCCAGGATTTCCGGTACGCCATGTCCGTCACACCGGATAACGATTGCATCTTTTCCCATGGACTCTGCCGGGAAATTTCCGTCTGAGATTACAAGACGGTCACTGTGACCCATCTCGCATAATACTTTTAATAACTCTGGTGATAAAATCTGTGGTATTCCTTTTAACATTTGTTTGTCCTCCTAACATATGCGTTGATTTAATTTTATGATACAACTGATGCCTGATAATCAGGCATCAGATATAACCTTTATAAACTTCCATACACCGTATTCCATGATGGCTTTATTATTATTGCACTGTTGGAAAACAATTTCAAGAGATATTACTTCATTTTATAAGTAATTACATTGGAATATTTTCCATAGAAGGTTTTTCCATCTGCTTTTACGTACGCACGTACTTTAAAGCTGTAGGTTGTGCCTTTTTTCAGTTTATTTACAACGGCTGTTGTGGTTTTTGCTGTATCAACTTTTTTATATTTTCCCTTGCCTGCTTTCATGTAAACTGCAAAGCCATCGCTTCTTACATTTTTGAATGTAAGTTTTACACTGTCTGCCGTATTTTTCTTTACAGACTTTAATGTTACTTTATTTGGCCTTGTAGCTGTGGTTACTGCAGTTGAATAAGCACCTTTTCCGGTTTTATTTACTGCTGCAACTTTGACCTGGCATTCCATACCAACCGGCAGTCTTTTAATTGTCATGCCTGTTTCATTTGTAGTTCCTGCCTTTGACCATTTCTTGAACTTTTGATTGTATACGTATACCCGGTAAGTATCCGCACCTTTTACTTTATTCCAGGTCACTTTCATTGAATGCGTTGCATTATTGCTGACTTTTACATTCGTAACCCTGCCTGGTTTTACGACTGCCGGTTTATTATCCTCCTTAACCGTAATGGTACATTTTGCTGTAATATTTCCATCTGCTGTTTTCACAATAATTTCCGTTTTTCCATTAGATACAGCCGTAACTTTTCCATTGGAATCAACTTTTGCTACTTTTTTATCCTTAGACGTCCAGGTTACCTTTTTATTTGCTGCATTTTCAGGATAAACCTCTGCTTTCAGCTGAAGGCTTGCCCCTTTGCCGTATAATACAGCATTTGTTTTATTCAGGCTTACTCCGGTTACGGAGATTACAGGTTTATCAATCTTAACCTCTGCCTCACAGGATGCCATAAATGCTCCATCCTCTGATTTTACTGTGATAATTGCTTTTCCATCTGCAATTGCAGTTACCACACCGTTCTTGTCCACTTCTGCCACTTTTGAATCGGAAGAGGTCCAGGCAACATTCTTATTGGTGGCATCTTCTGGTGCTATGACTGCTTTCAGCTGTGCGGTCTCTCCTGCTTTGCTGAATTTTAAATGAGTTTCCTTTAAGGAGATTCCGGTTACCGGTTTCACAATGGAAACTGTTATCTGGCAGGTTGCTGTAAAATGCCCGTCTTCCGTCAATGCAATAATAGTAGTCGTTCCATCTGCTGCTGCAGTTACCACACCCTGATCTACATCTGCAACTTCCGGCATCGTAGATATCCAGGTTACATTTTTATTTGTTGCATTTTCCGGCATTACTGTTTCGTGTAATTCTAACGTCTCTCCTGCTTTTGTCAGGGTTGCTTCTTTCTTATCTAAGATAAGCTCTGTAACTCCAACCGGAATGGCTACCTTAATGGTGCAGGCTGCTTCAAATCCGCCATCCTCTGTTGTTGCCGTTATCACTGCATCACCATTTGCAATTGCTGTTACACAGCCATTTTCATCAACGGTTGCTGCCTCCGGATTGGAGGAATTATAAGTTATTTTCTGATTGCTTGCATTAGACGGCTGAACCTGCGGTTTTAACTGCAGTATTTCGCCTGCTTTCTGCATGGTGTGTTCCGTAATATCCATTGTGATACCTTCTACCGGTATAACCTCTGGTACAATTGCTACGGTAACTTCACATACTGCGGTGAATCCGCCATCTTCCGTAGTAACGGTAATCGTTGCCGGCCCATCCGAAACTGCGGTAACCAGACCATTTCCATCAACTGACGCGATATCCGGATCAGAAGATACCCAGCTTACATTTTTGTTGGTGGCATTCTCTGGATTAACGGTTGCTGTCAACTGGATATTTCCATTTTCTGTTGTGATTTCTGCAGTTGTACGATCCAGCGATACACTTTCTGCTCTCACTGGTATTTCTACATTTACTCTGCATGCAGCCACATAGCCGCCATCTTTTGTAATGGCTACAATTTCTGTATTCCCATTTGCTGCTGCTGTAACCAGACCACTCTGATCTACTGTTGCTGCACTTTCATTTGTAGATCTCCAGGTTAATTCTTTGTTCATTGCATCCTGCGGTGTAAATACAGGATTTAACTGGAATGTTTCTCCTGAAGCCGTTAAGGTTTTTTCGGTTACGTCAAAGGCAATTCCGGTTACCCGAAGCCCTACTGTAACTTCACAGGACGCTGTCATATTTCCGTCTTCGGTGGTTACGGTAATATTAGCCGTTCCGGTTGCAACTGCTGTTACCAGTCCGTTTTCATCTACCGTTGCTGCCTCTGGATTGGATGACTCCCAGGTTACGTTTTTATTCGTTGCATTTTCAGGTGCTACCGTTGCAGTTAACTGCAGGGTCTCTCCCACCTGGGTCAGTGTTGCCCTGGTCTTATCCAGTTCTACACTTTCTACCGGTGCAGCCGGAGCTGTAAACTGTACATCGAACTTATCGATTACCGGTCCTGCTTTTACATCTGCTGTAAATACCAGTTCACCTGCACCTGCTTTCGTCACTACAATTGGAAGTTCTACTGTTTTATAGACATTTGCATCCGGTCCGGATACATCCTGGCTGCCGCTTACTACGTTGGTACCGCTCCATACAAATGCATTTGGTGCTGAGGAGTTTCTTCCGCTTCTGTAAGTTGCGGTGAGTGTATAGGTACCTGCCTGAGCTGCGGTAAATGGAAGTTTAATTACATTTCCTGTTTCAAACCAGTTGATTTCTTTTCCGTTGCTTGCATTAGCCTTATCGGAAATTCTTACATACTTATCCGTATTTACCGGATATAAGGTAAAGTGCTCCGCTTCTAAATTAACTGTGCTGTCATCGGAAGGGAATGCAAATGGCAGTGCTTCTGTATAATGGTCAAATACAAAGGAAGCTTCAATGGTGCTGTTTGCCTGAACATTTACAAAAGTATAAGAATATGAATTTGCTGCTTCATCCTCCACTACTAACTGGTCTTTCACCGATTCGCCATTTACTAATACATCATCAATTTTGTAATTAGCCTCTGGTGTGATCACAAATTTCTTATCTGTTCCCTGATAAACCTCATTATCACCTGCATCACTGATACTTCCGTGTTCTCCTGCTGATGCATCTATCTGGAACTTCACGTAGTCAATTTCATTTGGTGTAATCTCGAACTTATCAATTACCGGTCCTGCTTTTGCATCCGCTGTAAAGATAAGGGTTCCGGCACCTGCTTCTGTAATCTTAATCGGAAGTACCACTTTGTGATATTCTGAAGCTCCGTCTTCACCGTATACATCCTGGCTGCCGCTTTCAATCTTGTCACCACTCCATACAAATGCATTTGGATTGTTCTGTGCCCTGCCGCTGCGATAGGTAGCTTCCAGATTGTAGGTACCTGCTTTTTCAGCTGTATAATGAAGTATAATCTTATTTCCAGGTTCAAACCAGTTTACTTCTTTTCCGTTACTTGCCTGGTCACTTTCTGTAATTCTTACATATTTATCCCCTTCAATCGGATCCAGGGCAAAAAATTCTGCTTCCAGAAGCTTCGACTGATCTTTATATGCCGGGAAGACAAACGGATCTTCTTCTGTATATGGATCTCTGGACACCAGTCCGTCAATCGCTGCTTTCAGATTATTATATGCATTTGTGATTGCAACTCCGGTTGGACTTTCATTATCAACAACCTTCTGAGCCTCTTTTTTGGCATCCAGCATTGCGTTCCAGCTGTCTTCCTTGTAATATGCGCTTACCAGGGAGTCGGTAGATGCAATCAGTTCTGACACCATTGCTTTTGTGATCTTATCAGCATCTGTAATGGTTACACGGGCAGATGGTTTAAATCCAAGTACCGTGCCATCGGATGGCTCTACCAGGTCAACGCTGAAGTACAGATCACCGGTATTTAATGTCTGGCGTTTTGTTGTTACATGGGCTGTTTTTTCAGTTTCTCCCTCTTCAAATACCAGTTCAATTCCCTCTGTAGGTATGTATTCACTTTGCACTGCCGTTCCCGGATTATCCTGGAACAGAACGGTTGCCCTGCCTTTGGAACCTCCGATACGTTTTACCACAAACTCATTTACCGTATCTTCCGGTACCGTATAGGAAGATTGTTCTAATTCAAACATTCCTTTTCCGCCATTATTTAATGATAATGCCGCTTCCAGTCCGATTGCTTTGTTCTTCACTACCAGTCTGATGGTGTGCTGTCCATCCTCTAAGTCCGGAGTTTCATATAAGACCTGTCCAACTGCTCTCTTGGATGCACTTGTATCAATGGTTACAGGCTCTGAAGCACCGTCAATATACAAATCTGCTGTTCCGTGATTCGGGTCCTGTGTTCCTAAAAGCCACGCTTTAGTCCCTTTAAACTTAAGTGTTACTTCAGCTCTTGGATTTGCCCACATGTTCGTACCATTTGTGTACTGGGAACCGGTTTCCTGAGTCCATCCGTTTCCGATTTCAAATCCAATTCCATCTGCCGTATCCGTATCTTTGATGTCGATGTTATCCAGGCCATCCGGGATCGCCTGACCTACTTCAAATCCCTGGGATGCTTTATAGAGTCCTACTTCACTGATTACAGGAACTGCATAAGAGCCGGTTATATTAATGCGTACCTTATCTGCTTTTACAGGAGTTTTCCGGCAGAGTTTTTTCGGACCGATTGTAGTCCCTTCTGCAAACTTTTTCCATTCTCCGCCCTGGTTCTGGTATTCCACGGTAAAGGAAGAAACACGCTGTCCCAGCTTAATCGCTTCTTCTATGGATACCACATCAAATGTTTTGGTTGATCCAAGGTCTATTGTTATGGAACCTGTAGTGGAGCCATCATCCATGGTCCAATAGGTATCATCATTATTATCTTTTAAATTATCCGGTGAGTACGCAATATCATCTCCCCTTACCGATGATGCAGAAATAGTCACGCCTTCCTGCGCAGCTAAATTCTTCTTAAACGTCTCATTGATATTCGTTCCGAATTCTGCAACCCGGTCCAGAATAGGCTGATCGATCGTGCCTTCCCTGTTCGGCGGTATATTTAATAACAGAACCGCACCATGTCCAACAGAATCGAAATACATATTGGATAGCTGTTCCAGACTGAGGGGTGTCTTCTTACCCGGTCCCCAGAACCAGCCCGATGTAATCTTTGCATCTACCTCCGGAACTGTCCATTGATTGCCGTCATGATATCCCGAGGTTGCTCCCCCTACCTGTCTGCTGTCAATGGTATCTCTCTCTTTATCCACTCTTGACTTCGACCAGGTCTCTTCGTTGGCAAAACCGCTTTCATTCCCGATCCAACGTACTGTTGTGCGGGATTGAGCACCAAATAACATACAATCAGATTCATATTTTTTAGAAGCAATTCCTTCGTTTTTCTGGATTGTATCAAACCATAAGTCAAAATCATAATCCTGAGCCATGGAACCGTCGCCCTTTGCTCCATCCATCCACACTTCTACGAAATGTCCGTTATTTCCATATTCGTTATTTCCCAGAATCTCCTGGAGCTGGTTATTATAATACTTATTATAATCTAAAACGTCATGCTCTTTATCAGTTGGATTCCCCTGTTCATCACGATATCCATATGACGGATTATTTACATCCCACGGTGATAAGTATAATCCCATATCCATATCATACTTTGTACATGCTGCGGAAATTTCCTTCAGCACGTCCCCCTTATAATCAGTACTTTCCAGATCATGATCTGTATACTCGCTTCTCCATATACAAAATCCATCATGATGCTTTGCCGTAATGATTAACTTCTTAAATCCTGCATCCTGCAATGATTTTACCATGTTATCTGCATCAAAATCATTTTCAAGTGCAAAACTGCTTGGTGATTCTTTCCCATTACCCCATTCCGTGTTGGTATAAGTATTCATGCCGAAGTGACAAAACGCAGCTAATTCCTGTTTCTGGTAATCGTATTGATTCTGGCTCGGTGTTACCCCCCATGGAGCCGGCGCTGCAGTTCCATTATCACTCAAATCAATGCTGTAGACTCCCTCCCTGTTTGCTCCCTGGGCTTCCGCCTTAACGCTCATCGAGCTTACCGGTGCTAAAACTCCCGGTACGATCATCGCTGCGGTCATTGCTGACGACACAAATCTTTTCCAAGTTTTCTTCATACCTCTTCTCCTTTTCTTGTATATTTTTGGTTACTTTATAAAAAATTCTGAAAAATCAGAATATTTTATCCTTTTATCCATTAATTACCAAGCAATTTAAATACAAAAATAGAGAGGGAATTTACAATCCACTCTCTATTCCGTTTTGAAGCATATTAAATTAAAACTATGAGTTAAAAGTAGTTCAGTACAATCTACGGATTATTCGTACAGACAAGGAGCGATGTCTGGATCTTCCATAGTTTCAGCTGTGTAATATAAGCATCCTGTATCAACATCAGCTACTTCTTCACCTTTAGCTGCTTTTGCTGCTAAAGTAACTGCCTGGTAACCGATCTGTACTGGGTTCTGTGTGATAGATCCTGCGAAGATACCATCTTTGATTGCCTGTAACTGGATTTTACCGGAGTCAAATCCTACAGCGATGATTTTGTCAGCGCCAAGTTTCTGTAAACTTTCATTAGCTGTAACGATATTCTTAGCTGAGAATTCGTTAGAACCATAAATTGCTACTAAGTCAGCTTTGTTTAACAGTGTATTTGCTACTGTAACACATGCTGCATCATCTGTTGTTGCAGGAATACCTACTTCGATGATAACTTTTGCTCCGTCAACTTTTGCATTGTATTTGTCATGTCCTTCAACAGAAGTTTTGTCAGCTCCGATTAAAGAAACCATTTTATCAATGAAACCGCCAGTACGTTCACCGATAGACTGAGATGTAGCATCCTGGGATACACAGCCGATTCTTACTGTTTCAGCTGGATCTGTTACTTTGTCTTTGATCAGGTCATATAATTTTTCTGCTGCAAGCTCGCCTGCTGCATAGTTATCTGTAGCTGCATTAGCAACAATTGCACCTTCCGGAGCATCTGGTACACCTGAGTCAAATCCAACAACCGGGATTCCTGATGCCTGTGCATCATTTAAAGAACCTAATACTGCTTCTGTATCAAGAGCTGCCAGACAAATAGCACTTGGTTTTTTATTGATTGCATTCTTTAACTGCTCAACCTGTTCTGGAATTGCACTTTCATTCTGCGGTCCAACGAAGTTTGTTCCTTTTAATCCAAGTTCTTCTGCAGCTTTTTCGGTACCTAACTTAACAGCTTTCCAGAAGTCATGCTGGAAACCTTTTGCAACGATTTCAACTGTAACATCACTGTAATCCCCTGTAGCTGCTGCTGTAGTAGAAGCTTCTGAAGTTGCTTCGCTTCCTGCTGCTTCTGTTGTAGCTGCCTCAGATGCTGCTTCGCTTGCTGCCTCAGTTGTTGCTGCTGTAGTTTCTTTTTCTGAAGCTGCTTTTGTTGCTGCTTCTGTTGTTTTTGTTTCGGAACTTCCACACCCTACGGCTAAAGCTGCTACCATAGATACGCCTAATACTACACTAATCACTTTTTTCTTCATTGTTAAATCCTCCCTTAATAGAATTTGAAGTTTTTATTTTGATCTTCCTGCATATTGCAGGAAGACTGAATAACATTAATAGATGCTACTGATTAACCCTGTTTTCTTCTGTTATAAACATCGGCAAATACTGCGATGATTAATACGAAACCAGTAATAAATAACTGATAGTGAGGCTGTAATCCAATAAATGGAAGACCTGTTTTCAGTACGGACATGATGAATACACCAATTAAAGTACCGGATACGGAACCAACACCACCGGAAAGAGATGTACCACCGATAACTACGCCGGCGATTGCATCCAATTCGTAACCATTACCTGTACCAGGCATGATGGTTAAGTAAACTGCTGCATAGGAGATACCTGCTAATGCTGCAAAGAATCCACTGATTACATATGCTAATGTTTCCCATTTTACTACGTTTACACCAGACAGTCTGGTTGCTTCTTTATTACTTCCTAATGCAAGGATGTAACGTCCAGGACGGGTTTTATTTAAGAAGATGGACATAATAATTGCTAATACAATCAATAAGATAAATCCTGTTGGAATTCCGGCTAGCGGAAGTCCTTCTCCCTGGAACTTGAAGATATTTCTAAACCAGCTTCCTGCTGACTCACCCTGTGGGAAAGTAACACTTGCTGTTGCTGTTACGATAGAACCTAAACCTCTTGTGATCATCATCATACCCAGTGTAGCGATAAAAGCTGGCAGTCCCATTACAGAAACCATTAAGCCGTTTGCCATACCGAATAAGATACCTAAAACTAAGATTACTACCATACAAAGTGCCATCGGAAGACCTGCTTTATTAAATAAAGTACCGCCGATCAATGCACAGCAGACACAGACTGTACCGATTGATAAGTCAATTCCGCCTGTAATAATTACAAAAGTTACACCAATTGCTAAAAATCCAATGTAATAAGATGAATCTAAAATACTGATAAATGTACTATATTGAGCAAAATTGTTTCCGGCTATACAAAAGAAGATAAATAATACAACCAGTGCTAATACCGCTACCAATTTCTGCGTTCCAATACTTCCTAACTTTCCTTTTTTCTGCTCTGCCATTTTCTCTTACCCTCCTGATTATTCTCTTAATGTTGCAGCATGCATGATCTTTTCCTGAGAAGCTTCTTCAATGGAAAGCTCTCCAGTCTTGCGGCCTTCGCACATAATAATGACTCTGTCACTCATACGAAGTACTTCCGTAAGTTCTGATGAAATCATGATAATGGATTTTCCATCTTTTACAAGTTCATTCATCAGAGCATAAATCTCGCTCTTTGCACCGACGTCAATACCACGGGTAGGTTCGTCGAAAATCAGGATGTCACAGTCTCTGGTAAGCCATTTTGCTATAACAACCTTCTGCTGGTTACCACCAGATAAGTTTTTTACTTTCTGTTCAATCGAAGGTGTTTTTGTCTTTAAAGCTTCTACATACTTCCTGGTAACTTCTTTTTCTTTTTTCTTATCGATGAAAAGACCGTTTGTAAAGTTCTCCAGGGAAGCCATCGTCGTATTTTCAGCTACTGTTTTTTCAACATTTACACCGAAACGCTTTCTGTCTTCTGACAGGTATCCGATACCCGCATTTACTGCGTCCTGAGGACTCTTGATCTCAACCTTTTTGCCATTGATATATACTTCACCGCTGTCTTTTTTATCGGCTCCGAACAATGCTCTTGCTGTCTCTGTTCTTCCGGCTCCCATAAGTCCTGAGAAACCAAGGATTTCTCCTTTGTGAAGATCAAAGCTTACATTTCTGACCATCTTTCCGGCATTCAAGTTTTTAACACTTAATACAACCGGCGCATTTGGAGGTACATTGCTGTGTTCTTTGGGGTCTTCATAAACAACACGTCCAACCATCATATTGATGATATCATCCTTCGTGGAATCTTTTGTTACGATTGTTCCTACATACTCACCGTCACGCATAACTGTTACTCTGTCAGTAATCCGCTTAATTTCATCCATTCTGTGAGATATGTAGATAATTCCGATATTCTTCTTGCGAAGGTCATCGATGATCTTAAACAAGTCAGTGATTTCAGCATCCGTAAGTGCAGCTGTCGGTTCATCAAATACAATCACCTTTGCATCCGTTGAAATAGCCTTTGCAATTTCACACATCTGCTGCCTTCCTACTGTAAGATGTCCCATCGTATCCTTAGGATCAATATCAATATTCAATAAATCAAATAATTTTTGTGCTTCGACATTCATCTTTCTGTCATTGATCATTTTACCGTTCATGCTTTCGCGTCCGATAAATATATTTTGAGCAACAGTCAAATGATTCATCATGTTCAATTCCTGATGCACAATAACGATACCTGCTGTCTGAGCTTCTTTTGGGCTTTTGAACTCTACTTCTTTACCCTCAAATGTAATGGTACCTTTGTCCTTAGCATAAATTCCGGTTAATACTTTCATCAAAGTTGATTTACCGGCTCCGTTCTCACCCATAAGTGCATGAACTTCACCTTTTTTTAATTCCAGATTAACCTCTTTTAAGGCATGGACTCCGGGGAAAGACTTATCAATGCCTTTCATTGTCAGTATTACATCACCCACGTTCTCACCTTCCATTTCTTTTTTTTGCAGTTATTAAATAACTTTCTTCTAACTAATGAACATTATATGTCTAAATTGTGAATATAACAATAGAATATCTTCTTAGAAAAGGTAAAAATCTTACTGTATAATAAATTTTTTACCTTTTAGTGTACAAAATGACTTAATTGCCTAAAGCCGATTCTCTCAACAGGCAGAAACTCTGGGTTGTGACAAGCTGACGCTGTTTGCAATTGTATCAGATGTTTGGAAATATAAGATATTTAGATTTTTTAGTCTTTTAGATTTTTAAGATTTTTAGATTTTAAGATTTTAAGATTTTAAGATTTTTATATTTTAAGATTTTTATATTTTTAGATTCTAAGATTTTATGTATATAAGATACTTAAGATTTAGCAGAATGAACAACCAGTCCACAATGATAAGCTAAAGCTGCCTTATGCATTTTATACGTTCGATGCCAATAGTGTACAGCATGCCACCCCCCTGGGGTTCCACCATGCTGAGAAAACCAGCTTTGTATCAACGAATGCTATCTCGGAAAGATGGGTGTGGGAAACTGGTATGGGCATAGGAAGCGTAGAGCAGAGCTGAGTATTTTTCTTACCTTTCCGGAGTGTTTTTTGGCGGATAGTATTCGACTGGCTCCCATCGGATACTAAGCGGGTACTGAACCGAGAAATGCATCAGGATTTCTCGGTGAATGCCCGCGTGCCGCCAAAAAGCGCTTCGGAAAGGTTAGAAAATACCAGTTCTGCGGCCAGCTGACGGAGCCCATGCCAGTTTCCCACACCCATCTTTCCGTGCACTACCTACATCTACAAAGCGTCCCTTACTCAGCTAACCCCAATTTTAAGATGAAATTGTACACTGTAATACTAGTTAGATTCCCGAAAATGAAACAGCAATTTCTGATTTTCTTCAGTATACATATTATCTTTCGTAATTAATTCCGATCCGGAATTCACATCTTTCTCTACGACGGTTCCATGGGCAATTTCCACTGCCTTCTGTACACCAAGATAGCCCATATTAAAGGGCTTTTGAATGATAATCCCCTTGAAGACGCCTTCTTCCAGCAATTGAATTTCTTCTATAGAACTGTCGAATCCAACCATAGTAATCTTTCCTTCCAGACCCAGGTCTTTCACCGCACGGGCAGCTCCTACCGCAGAATATTCGTTTAATCCTGCTATGACATTAATACCAGGATTTTTTTCCAGCATTTCTTTTGTAACCTCATATGCCTTCTGGTAATTGGAATTACAAAATACCGTATCTACAATATTTTCTTCGTATTCTCCCAGTCCGTCCCGCAATCCATGCTCTCGCTCCATGGCGGTGGAAGAACCTTTTACATGGGCCACAATGCCGATCACTGGGTCACTATCCGGCAGATTCTTTTTTATAAAATCTCCCATTTTCTGTCCTGCCTGGAAATTGTCGGTTGCCACCAGGGTTAAACCCAGTTCCTGGTCGATAGAGGAATCCACAAGCACAACCTTTATTCCCATCTCAAGTGTCTGTTTAATTGCATCCGTTATATCCGTAAAACTGCTGGGGGCAATCATGATAACGTCCGGCCTGTCCTCTGCCGCCTGAAGCAGCAGCTCCCTTTGTTTGATATAGTCATTTTCAGAATCTGCTCCGGTAATGGTCATATTCGCATCATATTCCTTCGCCGCCACCTGGGCACCTTCTGTAAGCGATCCCCAAAAATCCGAATCATCCACAATTTTAGGGATAAACACTATCTTAACCGGGCTGGTCTTCCCCTGCCAGTGTCCAATCAGCGCCCAGCCCGTGAATAGGAGCACTGCCCCCACTGCCAGGATGACAAGGATGGATTTTTTACTCTTCGTCATACGCATCTTCCTCCATTTCATCATTTGGTATCGTTACGTATACGCTTGTACCAATACCCGGCGTGCTCTCATAAGCCAGACCATATTCCTTACCGTAATACAGCTGCAGACGGTTGTGGACATTATAGACCCCAACTTTATTAGATACTTCGTCCGGACGTTTGTTTTCCAGAACGTGGTCCAGCACTTCTTGTTCCATTCCCACTCCATTATCCCGAATGCAAAGGATGATTTTTTCTTTTGTCATTTCTCCGGTGATATAGATCATTCCTTTTGTTTCTTTATATTTGATACCATGATAAATTGCATTTTCAACAATAGGCTGAATCACCAGCTTTACGATACTCTTTCTCTGAATCCGGGCAGGAACGTCTATCTCAAATTCCAGCTGGTCACGGTAACGCATTTTCTGAATTGTGAGATACTCCCGGGTGTATCCCAGCTCTTTTGCAATGGTAACAATTTCATCCTCATTACTGATACTCTGGCGCAATAGTTTTGCCAAAGACGATGTCATCTGCACTACCTCACGGTTTTTCCCTCCCTCAGACATCCAGATAATGGAATCCAGGGTATTGTATAGAAAATGCGGATTGATCTGGGATTGCAGTACCTTTAGCTCACTTTTCCTCTTTTCCTTCTGTTCCCGTACATTTTCCTCCATCAGGTTCTGTATCTTTCCTGTCATAATATTAAATGATTTGCCAAGGCTTGCCACCTCATTTTCCCCTTTGCTGACAAATGCTGCATTTTGGAAATTTCCCCGCTCTACTTCTTTCATGGAATCCTTGAGATCCTTAATAGGCTTTGTAATTTCTTTCGACAACACAACCGCGAGTATCATGGCCAAAGCAAACAGCCCGGAAGCTATTACCAGATAAAATATCTGCATTTCGTCTTTGTTCTTGATCAGCTCTCCTATGTAAGAAACACCTGCTATGGTCCAACCGGTTTCCCTGGAAGTACTGACCGTATATAATTTACTGCCATTACCTTCATCTGTAATGAAGCTGCCATTTTCCTGCGCCAGAACACGGTCTATTGCTTCTACTTTCAAACCACTGTTCAGCAATTGCTGCTGGGGATGATAAATGATGCTTCCGTCTTTATCCAGAATAAACATATATCCTTTATTACCCAGCTCGATTTTTTCACACAGACTTTTGATGGCACTGTAATTCAAATCAATAAAGAAAATCCCTTCAATTTTATTAGTAGCCGGATTAATCAATCCTTTGCTTAAGGTAACTACCCACTGGTATTTATCTTTAAATGCATTCTGCACATGGGAACCGGATACTACAGCAGCCCCATTTGCTTTAATCGTATTCAAATACCAGGGCTTATTTGGGATATCCCCACTGGGATTGAGTGTCGCTACTCCACGGTTCAGCACCATCTTCCCATTATCTGCGATAACAGCTATATTATAGATATCTTCCCTGGTATCCAGAACGGTCTTAAACTGTTCCAGCAGACGAAGCTTTAAGGATTCCCCAGTACTGCCGTCTCCAAAGAGATAGTCCACAACATCGGAATGGTCCGTTACCATCTGGGAGATGGATTCCATATAGCTAATATATGAATCAATATTTGAATTTACCTGCTCCACCAACTGCTTAGTATAATCCTTTGAATTGTCCAGAACTGTTTCTTCCGTGTAATTCAAAGAGAAAAGAAGGAATATCAGCAACGCAAGCACAACCACAAGCGTAAAGGAAAACAACATCGAATTACGTATACTTTTAAAGTGAAATAGAAACCGTACTGCCTCACCCCTTTTTTTCTTATCCATAAATTACCTCATCTTTTTTGCATATTCTGTAGGAGTCATCCCCGTTATCTTTTTAAATGTGATACTGAAGTAATGAGGATCACTATATCCCACATCTTCTGCGATTTCATAAGTTTTCTTTGCTGTATTTTCAATCAGAGACTTTGCCTTCTCAATCCGCTTCTTAGTCAACGCCTCAATAAAGGTCTCCCCGGTATAATTTTTAAAAATAGAGCTGAAATAACTGGTACTCATCGCCAGATGCAGGCAAACGGAATTCAGGGAGATCTTAGAATCACCATAATTCTTGTCTATGTAATCCAGCGCCTGCAGTGCCTGTTTCTTACAGTAGCTGTCCTTTTGGTCTTTCATACTGTGGGACAGAGTCTTGCCAAACTGAATTAAATCTTCCGCTATATCCGTCAGATGTTCCTTTTCATAGATGGAATTCAACAGTTCTCTTTCTTCTATAAAGATCTCGCTTTCGCTTAATGTAGAAGCATCCAGTTCATTCATAATGGACAGCACCATGTTCTGTACGTAGAAAATACTTCTGTTTTTTGTCACATATGCATCTCTTAATGACTGTACAAATCCCAGTACGTATTTTCGTATTTCATGTTCATTGTTGGTTTTAATCGCCAGTACAATCTGATTTGCCCACTTTGAGACGTCCACATTCTGGCTTTCCTGGCTGTCCCTTAGATTCTTGGCATAAATCACCTGATTTCCACCCAGTAGGAAACGGTATTCCATTGACTTTTTCGTATCATTAAAGGAACTGTAGACCAGAGACAAAGAATTTACCACCCTGCCAAGACCGATGGTAGATTCAATTTTTAAGAATTTTAATATTGCCTCCTGTATCTCTTCGCAGACACGCAATGCCTTCTCTTCCAGATTTTCATCCCCCGCAAAGATCATTACGGTTTTTTCTTCAAATGCCTGGAATGTTACTCCGGCACCATACGATGCCATAATCTCAGCCGTTATATTATAAATAGCAAAATACGCCAGATCGGTCTTCGTATCCGCTTCCTGGTTCAAAAACGGAGAAAGATCATCCCCCAGAACCATTGCTGCCATAAAATGGCTGCCGCTTAACTGGATCTGATAATCCATGAGCTTGTCCTGAATTGTCTCTTCATTCACATTTCCCTGCAAAAGTCCAATTAAAAAGCGCCCGCGCATCAACGGGAGGTTGCTGATATAGGCTCCACGTATTTTCTTCATATTCTGTTTTTTCAGCTGTTCTGCATCCAGAGCTTCTTTTACCTTCAGCAGTGTTTCAGAAAGTTCAAAAGCGGTTATCGGCTTCAGTATATATTCTACAACCTGATATTTTACAGCCTTTTTTGCATATTCAAATTCATCATACCCGCTGATAATCACTACTTTAGTATCTTTATACTGTTCATATACAAACTTTGTCAGCTCCATGCCGTCCACATGCGGCATACAGATATCCGTAAGAAGGAGATCCGGTGGATTCTGTATGATCATGTCCATTGCCTCTTTCCCATTTTTGCAAGCACCGACCAATTCATAACCCAATTCATTCCACCTTGTATTTTCACTGATAGCCTCTCGAATGAGGGCTTCATCATCAACTAATAATACCTTGTACATATCTGCCTCCCTGAACATTTATTTTAATTCTTTATTATTCTATCTTATATGATATAGAAATACAATAGAATTGTCAATGATGCTGTGTTAGACATGGATAACCATTGGTAAACAGGTAAAATCTACTCTTCCATTACTTCCCCTCTCTTAATCTCTTTGTAAATCTCCACAATAGCCAGCAAAGTCAATGGTCCAAGAATTACCCCGGCAACCCCGTAAATACAGATTCCTGCATACACTGCAACTGCAATTACAATGGGATAAACACCAAGTTTTTTTCCAATCATCTTAGGCTCCAGAAATTCTCTGGTAGTATTTGCAACAAAGAACAACGTGGCATATGCTGCAGCGTGTACAAAATCACCTTGCAGAGCACATACCAACGCCCAGGGTATCAGTATCGTTCCGGTTCCGATAAATGGAAGTGCATCCGATACGCCGATCAGCAATCCAACCAACAGGGCATAGGGGTACCGAATCACCCAAAGTCCTGCAACACAGATAACAGAAACGATACTCATAATAATGAGCTGTGCTTTAAAGTAGGCTCCGCCAAGTCCCCAAAGCCGATTCAAAACGGTAGCTGTTCTGCGGTATAATTCAAACTTTTTAAGTTTATCATGTATTTCGTCATAATCCTTTAATAAAAGCAGTACAGATACAAATAATGCAAAAAATAATCCTGCCGCTTTCACAAAACCAAGCAGATACTGCAGTGAATAATTAAACATATCCGGCACAATATATACCTGGAGACGGTCTGTCATAACCTGAATATTCTGATATACAAAATCTTCAATGGCTTCTGCCTGAATCCCCAGCGTCTGCTCCATCGCAGAACAGCAGTTTCCAAGTATCAGTCTGAATTCTTTTTCATAACTGTCCAGATTGGATACTATGGCTTTAATCTGCGCAAACAGCTGGATTGTCAGATAATACAGTCCGCCAATCAGTAAAATTGAAAAGAATCCCAGTACCACAGCCGCAAGCCATTCTTTCTTTATTTTTATCCTGCGCTGCAGCCGCTTTACAAATGGATTCAGTATCCGCACGATAATATACGCAATAAAAAAAGGGGCTACAAATGGCAGCAGGTATTTCATTCCAACGAATACTGCAATTGCAATCCCTATTACGATAAGTACTTCTTTATATTTCTCTGCTCTGCCCATCCTTTCGCCCTCCTATATTGTAAGAATAGGATGTGCAGATTCATTTTGATTATTCATTATTAGAAGACAGACATCTGGTACAAATGGCAATATCCGCCATGTTTTTATCTGGACGTGAATATTGAAAAAGCATCACCTTTGGGTTCACAGGAAAAAGCCATCTGTTTTTTTGTTTTTGGATGTAAAAAGCTTAACTTACAGGCGTATAAACCGATAGTTGTTCTCTGGTCACCTGCTGTTTTGGGATTATATTTTTTATCTCCATACAAAGGTGTTCCTGCACCAGCCAGCTGCACACGGATCTGATGATGACGCCCGGTAATCAGGTGAATTTCCAATAGTGACAAGCCTTCTTTTTCTTCCAGAACCTGATAATGTAATTCCGCCCTTTTGGCACCTTTTTGTTCCTTTTTTACAATTCTGGACGTATTGGTTTTACCGTCTTTAAACAGATAATCCACAAGCACTCCCTGGATTTGGGGAAGTTTTCCACATACTACAGCCTGATACCTTTTATCCATCTCCCCATTACCTGCCTGTTTACTTAAATCCGCAGCAGCCATCGGCGTTTTCGCAAATACCAGTACGCCACCAACCGGCTGATCCAGCCTGTGGATAACTCCCAGATAAGGCTCGCCATTTCCACTATTTTCTGTACTCAGATAATTTTTTATTCTGCTTTCCAGATCCATAGTGCCAATTCCCGCGCTTTGTACCGCTACACCGGACGGCTTTTCACAGACCAAAACCTGGCCGTCTTCATAGATTATATTTAACATATAGGATTACCTCTTTCGCATATTTTATTTTTTAATAATAAAAGCCGGTATGGGTCTGACTTTCTGACTGATTACACAACACCTTTACTGTAAATATTTTTCCAGTTGTTTTTTGCTTAATATAGGAAATAATAACATTGATCATAATTCTTTGCAATAGTTGGTAATAATTATTTCATACAACCGATACCCTGCTATTTATTGACAAATTATATAAAATAATTTGACAAATTTCTGGTAATTCAGTATGATGACAACAGGTCATTTAAGGAGGAAAAAAATGTTAACTTATGTTCTGCTAATCATAGGATTTGTACTGCTGATAAAAGGTGCCGACTACTTCGTTGAAGGCAGCTCCAATATTGCAAGACTTCTCCGTATCCCCAGTGTCATCATCGGACTTACTGTTGTTGCATTTGGTACAAGCATGCCGGAAGCTTCCGTGAGTATCACCGCTGCCATCGAGGCTCAAAATGAACTGGCACTAAGTAATGTTATTGGTTCTAATATTTTTAATCTGCTGGTTGTAGTGGGCATATGCGCTGCTATCAAGCCCATGGGTATTACACCTTCCGTTTTAAAACGCGAATTTCCCTTCTCCATCGTGATTACCGCGGTATTGCTTCTGCTGTCTCTGGACCATGAAGTAGGCCAGATCGACGGTTGGATATTACTTGCTTTCTTTGTGCTCTTCCTGGTGTTCACCGTTAAAAGTGCACTAAAAAGCCGAAATGAAATTCAGGCAGACTCTACTGACGGTATCAAGCAGTTATCCCCGCTCTTAAGCGGCATCTGCATCATCGGCGGTTTGGCTGCCATAGTAATCGGAGGGGATCTGGTAGTTAACAGTGCCGTTTCCATAGCTGAATCTTTTGGGCTCAGTCAGACACTGATCGGCCTTACGATTGTAGCCCTTGGTACCTCTCTGCCCGAACTGGTAACCTCCATCGTTGCTTCCCGAAAAGGAGAAAACGACATTGCACTTGGAAATGTGGTAGGATCTAACATCTTTAACATCCTTCTGGTTTTAGGCGCATCTTCAGCGCTCCATCCGGTTGCAGTCAATCTGTTTTCTATTTACGATATCATGATTCTGATCGTTGCCAGCATTGCCGTATTTATATTTGCATTGCAAAGCAAGATACTGAATCGTATGGAAGGGTGGATCATGCTATTGGGCTATGCTGCATTTATGGGATTTATTATTTTAAGATAGACTTCTAAAAGAAAAGGGACGCTTACAACCAATAAAAGAACTGGTTATAGCGTCTCTTTTTTATTTTTGCACCGGAGATTTTAATACAATCAGTACTGCAATACCGCCAAATATTACTGAACCGGTCAAAGTACTCAGGAAGGACCATGCAGGATTACCCCCCGTGCCTCCTAACAAAAGGGCAAGCATCCCCAAAAAGAACTTTGCGATTCTGCCGCCTGCAGCATACAGGTCTACGATCGGCAACACAATCAGTAAGATTACCGGAACTCCAATGCTGATTACCATCTTTTGAATCTTACCCAGATTATAATACAACGCTCCGAAGAAATATCCTATCATCGTAAATAGAATGACAAAGCCTGACCAGAACAGAAGTTCCACCCCCAGCTTCTCCAATCCACCTGCCTGCTCCCAAAAGGATGGGTATATTTTGCCAAAGATATTTCCTGCCCGCAGATTACCGTCTCCCAATGCTGCCAGTTCATAAACCAGGGAAACCAGTCTGCAAATAACCGCCAGAACAATCCCGCTTAACAGTGTATTTAAAATTCTTCCTGCCGCTATCATTTTACGGCTGACATTGTTTTGCATCAGCATTTGGAAGTTTTCCCGAAATGAATTTGCTCCCATAATAAACCCGGCCAATACTACCATTGATTCGTTGCGGAAATAAATTCCCTTATCTTCCATGCCACTTATCTTAATTCCAACAAGGTTTGCTAATTCCAGAAACAGTAAAATCCCAAAAAATAATACATAGGAAATTTTGTAATCCCGAAACTGATATTTAAAAACTGATTTTAACCTCATATTTTTCTCCCTCTATTTCTGCACCTGGGCACGAATTACTAACAAATAGCTGATTCCTCCCAGAATTACCGTACTTACCAGAAATGTAATCACTGCAATAAACGGATTCTGGCTTTTCTGTCCCATTACCATTAAGAAAAAGTCCAGTAATTTCTTATAGATCCCTTTAACCAATAATACATCTATAATTGGAAGTAAAACCACAGCAAATACAGAGAGGGCTACTCCTAAAATAATCTTTGTTGTTCTTGACAGATGATACAGTAAGGAACTGACACAATATCCAAGCAGCGTAGCCATCATAAGCGCCAGGCTCCAAAACAGAATATTTATCAGGAATAACGGCAGGGATTCCATTTCACCCAGCATTTGAGGATACATAACCTGGAGAATATTGATTTCAAATATAATGTTTTTATTGAAATGTACAAATATCCTGCAGACCAGCGTAATCAGCTCATTTAATACAGCAAGCGCAATGCTGCTGGTTATTATGGTTAAAATTCTGCTGAAAACAATTGTCTTTCTGGAAACTCCATTTTGCATCATAAGTAAAAATCCCTCCTGGAAACAGGAACATCCCATTACAAATCCAAATATAATGCTTCCAAATTCTAATCCGGAAAAAGAACCGCCGGCATCAATCTGCCCAAATATTACTAACCCGCTGAAAAAGATAATCAGCGACAGCACTACAGCAGCGTAGCCTGTTCCGGCACTAACGTACTCTCTCATCTGATATTTATATACCGACTTCAGTTTCATAATCTTTCCCCCTAATTTGTCAACTGGATAAATAATTTTTGCAGATCTAACCCGGTTATCTCCAATCCTTTCGGCAGATTAGCACGATCCGGTCTGCCAATGATATACGCAGTTTTCAAGCCTCCCAAAACATCTGTACCAATTACTTCTTTTCCTCTTATATACGTATCCACAAGCGCTCCATTTCCGGAAACCGTATAGCCTCTGCTAAGAAGCTCTTCCCGTGTTTCCAATCGGATTACCTGACCGTTTTTAATAATTACAATATCCTCTATCACGCTGGAAACTTCTTCTATTAAATGTGTGGATATCACTGCAGCAAAAGGATTCTCACTATATTTTTCAATTAAAATCTTATAGAACAGTTCCCTGTGATTTGCATCCAGTCCCAATACCGGTTCATCCAGGAAAACAAAAGGTACATTTACCGATAATGCAATAATATTTTTAAAAATGGAAGTATACCCCGTTGATAATCCTTTGACCTTCTTTTTCACATCTAACCGGAACTGCTCTGCCATATTCATTGCAAAATCCGTATCAAAATTTTTGTAGAATTCCTTACTCCATTTGAAAACTTCTTTAATTTTCATAGATTCCGGATATAATGTTTTTTCACTCATCAGATAAATCTGTTCCAATGCCTGATCATTTTCCCTCACCGGTACTCCATTCATAAGAACCTGCCCCTCATCCGGAAAAATACGGTTACTGATAATATTAAGCAATGTAGACTTACCCGCACCATTCCTTCCAAGCAGTCCATAGATCTTTTCTTCCTCAAAAAGGAGATTCACATGATCAAGTGCCACGGTGTCTTTAAACCTTTTACTGATATTTACTACTTCAATCCCTGTCATTTCCTAAATCCCCTTTCTATCATCCCTAATAATTCTTCATCTGAAATGTTCAATCGCTTTGCTTCCTCAATCATTCCACTGATATAGTGCTCAAAGAACTGATCTTTCCTCTTTTGTCTCAGCTTCTCTACCGCTCCCACTGCTACAAACATACCTACACCTCTCTTTTTATAAACAATGCCTTCCTCAACCAGCATATTGATTCCCTTCAGGGCGGTTGCCGGATTGATCTTATAAGTTACTGAAAATTCCGTAATTGAGGGGATCTGTCCCTCTTCCTGAAAAGCCTCTGTCAGAATCGCATCTTCAACGCCCTCCGCTATCTGCATAAAAATAGGTTTTTCATCCTCAAAGTTTAATTTCATGAAAACCACCTCTTGTTTGTTGGTTAGTTACTTGACTAATTAACTATATGTGTATTAAAGCATACTTTTTTGTTTATGTCAACTCCTTAAATAGAAAAATTAAGATAATTTTCCCAACACAAAAAAACTGTCCCAATTTATAATCAGGACAGCTCTCACTATAATTCTTTTCAATTTTGAACAGTTTTTATATCTTAAACCGGTACCCTACACCCCAGATCGTCTCTATATACTGAGGCTTCGCCGTGTTGAACTCAATCTTCTCACGAATCTTCTTAATATGCACCGTTACGGTTGCAATATCACCGATAGATTCCATATCCCATATCTCGCTGAATAACTCTTCTTTAGTAAATACGTGGTTCGGGTGTTCTGCCAGGAACGTTAATAAATCAAATTCTTTTGTTGTAAATGTCTTCTCTTCTCCATTAATCCAGACTCTTCTGGCCGTCTTGTCTATCTTAATACCGCGAATCTCAACAATATCATTTGTCTGGACATTACTGCTGATTAATCTGTCGTAACGTGCCATATGTGCCTTCACTCTTGCTACCAGCTCACTGGGGCTGAAGGGCTTTGTCATATAATCATCTGCTCCCAGTCCAAGACCGCGGATTTTATCGATATCATCCTTTTTCGCCGAAACCATAAGAATCGGTGTGTTCTTCTTGTCCCGGATGGATTTACAGATTTCAAATCCGTCTACTCCCGGAAGCATCAAATCCAGGATAAATAAATCAAATTCTTCTTCTAATGCTCTCTTAAGTCCAATATCCCCACGATTTTCAATTTCTACCTCAAAACCGCTCAGTTCCAGATAATCTTTTTCCAGATCTGCGATACTTTCCTCATCTTCAATAATCAATATCTTACTCATTGACAGGTACCTCCTGATATTTTCTAAGCACAAAATACATAACTGTGCCTGTTCCCATTTTACTGCTTGCCCAAATTTTACCGCCGTGATCTTCTATAATCTTCTTAACAATGGACAATCCGATTCCGCTTCCGCCCTGGGCAGAATTTCTGGATGCATCTGTACGGTAGAACCGGTCAAAGATAAGCGGCAGATCTTTCGGTGCAATTCCTTTTCCGTTGTCCTCAATTTCCACTTGAATGAAGTCGCCTACATCCTTAACCCGGATATTGATATAACCCTTAGGCTTATCTAAATACTTTACGGAATTTCCTATAATATTATTAATTACCCGCTTCAGCTGTTCTGCATCAGCGATAATCCAGGTTTCTTCATCTGCATAATTAAAATAAGAAAACTCAATATTCTTAGATTCCAGATCCAGACCAACCTCTTCAAAGCAGTCATCAAAGTAACTGGATACGTTAATTTTACTAAATGTATATGGAATACGGTTCGTATCGATCTTCGAATAAAATGTCAATTCATTAATCAAACGGTCCATATCATTAGCCTTATTATAAATCGTACGGATATATTTATTCATCTTCTCAGGAGTATCCGCCACACCATCCATAATTCCTTCTACATAGCCTTTCACAGCCGTAATCGGAGTCTTCAGGTCATGGGAAATATTGCTGATCAATTCCTTATTTTCCCTGTCGTACTCTACTTTTTCTTCGGCAGATTCCTTCAGCCGCTTCCTCATCTCTTCAAAATCCTGGCACAACTCGCTGATCTCATCTTCACCTTCAGCTACTAATGTAAAGTCCAGATTGCCTTCTTTGATATTCTGGGTAGCTGCACGAAGCTTTCGAAGCGGTGTACTGATTCCCGAATAAATCCAGGTACTCAAAAGACCTGCGGTTAAAATCAGGATTACAACAATTGTAATAAACATATCCCGAAGCAGTGACTTCATCTGCGGCAGCATATTATCCATACTGGTTATAATGAAAATGCTTCCTGCTGTTTCATCCGAAAATGTAACATCAATCTGCTTTACAAATGCCCTTACATCTTTTCCGATATACGTTCCGCTGTCAGCAGACGTTGTATAAATATTGGGTCCCGGCAGTTCTTTAAAAAGCTGTGCATTATTTTCAGAGGTACCCGAATAATACTGGGAACTTCCTTTGCGCACAATGAGATAAGAATTCTTGTCCTGCAATTTATCATTAATCGTACACAGATAATCCACATCCAGAAACTGATCCGGATCTTTGTCGGCTTCCTTCTTCATCTCCTCAAAAATACGCTTCGTGGTTATGCTCAGCATCTGTACTGAATTAGAAAATGCGTCATAGGAAACATTGTCGATTCCATATTTATCTTCTATGGATTTTAACTGGTACTGACTGAAACCCAACAGAGCTACGCCTGTTAACAGAAGCGGGACACATATAATTACAAAAAAGGCTATGATAAGCCTTGTTTTTAATTTCATAGCAAAAACTCCTTTATGTTATACCGTTCTCTTTTCAGTATAGCATAAAGGAGCCATATTTACATCTAAACAAACAAGGACTTTTATAAATTTTTCATAAATTTACAAGTACTTCTTAAGAATTTCGACTTTATCCAGCTTCTCCCAGGGCAGATCCAGATCATTTCTGCCGAAATGTCCGTAAGCAGCAGTCTGCTTATAGATCGGGCGGCGAAGATCAAGCATCTTTATAATTCCGGCAGGACGAAGGTCAAAATTCTCTCTTACGATTTCCGTAATCTTCTCGTCTGATAATTTGCCGGTTCCAAAGGTATCGATCATGACAGAGGTGGGTTTTGCAACTCCGATTGCATAAGATAACTGAATCTCACATTTTTCAGCCAGTCCTGCGGCCACAATATTTTTTGCCACATAACGTGCTGCATATGCTGCAGAACGGTCTACCTTGGTGCAGTCTTTTCCTGAAAATGCTCCGCCGCCGTGTCTTGCATATCCGCCATAAGTATCTACAATAATCTTACGTCCGGTAAGACCGCTGTCTCCATGTGGTCCGCCGATTACAAAACGTCCGGTTGGATTGATAAAAAATTTCGTATTCTCATCTACCATTTCAGCAGGCAGAATTACATCAAATACATATTTCTTAATATCCTCATGAATCTGCTCCTGTGTTACATCCGGATCATGCTGTGTAGACAGAACAACTGCATCCAGTCTGGATGGCTTGCCATTTTCATCATATTCTACACTGACCTGAGTCTTTCCGTCCGGTCTCAGGTAAGAAAGTGTGCCGTCTTTACGAACTTTTGTAAGCTGCAGCGCTAATTTGTGTGCCAGTGAAATTGGATACGGCATTAATTCTTCCGTTTCATTTACCGCATAGCCGAACATCATTCCCTGATCTCCTGCACCGATTGCTTCAATTTCATCATCGGTCATGGTATTCTCCTTTGCTTCCAGCGCTTTGTCAACGCCCATGGCAATATCGGAAGACTGCTCGTCAATGGCTGTGATAACGCCGCAGGTTTCCGCATCAAATCCATATTTTCCACGTGTATAGCCAATGTTTCTTACCGTATCACGCACAATTTTCTGGATATCCACATAAGCATTTGTAGAAATTTCTCCCATTACCAGAACCATGCCTGTAGTAGTTGCAGTCTCACACGCCACACGGCTCATGGGATCCTGCTCTAACAGAGCATCTAAGATAGCATCAGAGATCTGGTCGCACATTTTGTCCGGATGTCCTTCTGTTACTGATTCAGAAGTAAATAATAATTTTTCCATAGAATCCTCCTTTGGATAAGAGCATTTATATTTTCTCACGAGATCGATTTAACATATCCTGCAGGCTTACTTGAGGCCGGGAACATGTCCCGCTTCACAAAACTGCTCCTGCTTTTAAACTAAAAAAGGTCCGCACTAAGCGGACCCCCTATCTATTATGATAAGTAAATCCTCTTATTGTTCGAATTACTCGCTCAGGTTGGCACCTTCCTCTGACGGGGTTGCCGTGGTTTCACAGATCCTTTGTATCTCCACCACTCTGAATAAGAGAAAATATAATATTTAATTTTGTTACGTCTACTACGATAACGCTTATTCGCCTGTTCGTCAAGTACTTTTTTATGGAAATTACTCTAATGATAAAAATTTGATAAAAAATTATATAGAAAAAGCAATAGAAGCAGATATGTCGTGACTTTAGGAGTACCAAATGATAGAATATGGTAAAGAAACAAGCGATAAGCGGAACGGTACAATAAGATAGCACAACAATCGGAACAACGAATAAAAATCGTTTGCCGGGTTGTGGAAAGGGGAGTAAAATGCAGATTCAAAATACACCTGCACTGGAAACAGACAGACTGATATTAAGGAAATTCACTGAAAATGACATGGATGCCTTATTTTCCATCTACAAAGATGAAGAAGTGAATACTTATTTACCCTGGTTTCCTCTGAAATCACTGGAAGAAACCAGAACTTTTTTCAAAGAAAACTATGCCAGATCATATCAGCAGGCGAAAGGATACCGATATGCTGTCTGCCTGAAAACAGATAATGTGCCCATTGGTTATGTACATGTGTGCATGGATGACAGCTATGATTTCGGCTATGGACTAAGAAAAGAATTCTGGCACAAGGGAATCGTATCAGAGGCTGCAAAAGCCGTATTAGAGCAATTAAAAAGAGACGGATTCCGGTATGTAACAGCTACCCATGATATCAAAAACTCCCGCAGCGGCAAAGTCATGAGACGCCTGGGCATGAACTATCAATATTCTTACGAAGAACACTGGCAGCCGAAGGATATATTAACCACATTCAGAATGTACCAGCTCAATTTTGATGGACAAGATGAACGGGTTTATAAAAAATACTGGGATAAATATCCTGTGCACTTTATTGAAAAAGATCTGTAAAGCAATATTTGTTTTCGTTGACTTTTTGTTGTTTTTTCTTTATACTGAATGCATGAAAGTATCGTTAAAGAGGAGAAAACAAAACTATGGATGTAAAATCAATCAGCATGAACTGCACAAGAACGGAATTTATCGGAACCGCGGTACTGGACACAATCGGTTTGGTGATTGCGGGAATCGATGATGCTCTTTTGGAACAAATGAATGTTGGAAAAGCTTATCATACCATAGGTGTTTTCAGTTCCCGAACCGGTGCGGCAGGACAGCTCACTGCTGTAGATGAAGCAGTGAAAGCCACCAATACAGAAGTATTATCCATCGAACTTCCCAGAGATACCAAGGGCTGGGGCGGACATGGTAATTACATTGTACTTGGCGGAAACAGTGTTTCTGATGTCAGGCAGGCTGTTTCCATTGCTCTTGAACTGACAAATAAGTATGCAGGGGAACTTTATATCAGCGAAGCCGGACACCTGGAATTTGCTTTTTCTGCAAGTGCTGGGCAGGTACTGAACAAAGCTTTTCACGCTCCCGCAGGCCAGGCGTTTGGCTTCTTATGCGGTTCGCCGGCTGCTATCGGTCTTGTAATGGCTGATAATGCAATGAAAGCCGCCGGCGTAAATATAATCGAGTATATGACCCCGAATAAAGGTACCAGCCACTCTAATGAAGTCATTCTTGCTGTATCCGGTAATGCCAGCGCCGTAAAGGAAGCTGTTCTGACCGCTCGGCAGGTAGGACTGGAATTATTGATTTCCATGGGCAGCTACCCGGAGATTCCCGGCATACCTTATCTGTAAATATGGTAAATAAAAAAGTTATCAAGAACGTAATCATCTTGATAACTTTTTTCTTATACTGCATAACCGTAAACTTCCCTCTTTCTGCGGAAGAAGAAACAGGAGATAAATACAGTGAGACACTCTGCAAGGGGAACTGCCATCCAGACCCCATCAACGCCTATGATATAAGGCAGAATCAAAATGCAGCTCACTATAAAGCCAAAGGTACGCATAAATGATATCGCCGCCGATATTTTACCGTTTGAAAATGCAGTAAACATGCCGGAAGCGAATATATTCATCCCTGCAAACAAATAGTTGAATGAGAACAGAAAGAATCCTCTGCTGGCAATTTCATAGGTTGCTGAAGTACGCGGTGTAAATATTTCTACAATTATGGGTGCCCCCGCCAACGCAATGATCGTAATTACAACTGCGGAAACGGCAATAAACCGGGTACAGATTTTATAAATCCGCTGTAGTAAAATCACATTTCCACTTCCGTAGTTAAAACTGAACACAGGCGCTACACCTATTGCAAATCCCAGATATAAAGCATTGAACAGGAACTGGCCATAAAGTACGATCGTAATCGCCGCAACGCCATTTTCCCCCAGAAACCGAAGCATAATAATATTAAACAAAAAGGTTACAATTGCAGCAGACAGATTGGTAACCATCTCTGACGAACCGTTCAGACAGCTTTCTTTCAGCACGCCAAAATCCATTTTGGGTTTAACAAAGAATAAATCTCTCTTTATTTTCCAAAAATAGATAAGGCCGGCTACACCCGGTACTGCCTGGCCAATTCCGGTAGCCAGAGCTGCTCCCCCGATCCCCATCTGCAACGGACCCATAAAAACGTAATCCAGCACAGCATTTGTAAGTCCTCCCAGCAAAGTCAGTCCCAGTCCGATTACAGGCTTCCCTGCTGTCACGAAGAATGACTGGAATAACAGCTGAAGTACACATGCAGGCGCAAATAAAAGGAGAATCTGTAAATAAGAGATACTATTCCCAAGTATTTTATCCGTAGCCCCCAGCGCTTTTACCATAGGCTCTATAAAAATATTGCCTGCCGTTAAGGACAAGATACCAAACAACAATCCGGAAATTACAATTAAAGTAAAATTCTGTCTGGCTTCCTCTGGTTTCTTTTCTCCCATTTTTCTTGCTATAATTGCACTGCCGCCGGTAGCCAGCATAACGCCAACCGCTATCAGTATATTCACCGCAGGATAAACAATATTTGTAGCAGACAGAGCATCACTTCCAAGAAGCCTGGATATAAAAACACCATCCACAATGGTATACAGGGACATAAACACCATCATTACCATAGTAGGCAGAGCAAATCTCAGCAGAGAAACAAAATTAAAATCTTTCGTAATTGAATTTTTCATGATATAACACCTCTTTTTATTGCATTTTAGCGATTTCTTTACTATCATAAGGTATCGGGTTACCCTATAGTCAAGGAAAAATTATTTTCTAAAAAAATATGAGCTTACAATTTATATATCATTTAAATTAAAAAAAATATGAAAGGAAGGGAGATTTATGATTAATAAAGATCTTTATTTTACAACAGGAGAATTTGCAAAACTCACCGGAGTCACCAAGCACACCCTGTTTCACTATGACAAAATCGGTCTGTTTTCCCCTGAAATAAAACTGGACAACGATTATCGGTATTACTCCATTTCCCAGCTGGATGTGTTTGATGTGATCTGGAATTTAAAAGAGCTGGATATGCCCCTGTCTGATATAAAATACTACCTGGATCATAAAAGCCCTCAAGCCTTAATATCACTTTTAGAAGAAGAGGAAAAAATAATCGACCGGAAAATGGCAAAACTGAAGAAAACCAAAAAATGGCTGCGGTTTAAATCTGAATTTATTCAAAAAGCTCTGCAAAAAGATTTTTCCAGAATTGAGGTATTAGAAACAGCGCCCCAGTACTATATTCCTACCCATACTTCAACTTATAATGACAAAGAACTGGCAAAAAAAATAGGGGAACTGATTAGTCTGGGGGAAAACCTTGGAATTAAGAGCCCTTATGGGATCGGATTTCTGCAATATGCAACGAAAATTCACCAAGGTATATACAACGATTACCGGCATATTTATCTGCTCCTGGATTCCCCGCCTAAGGGAGTTTCTTATACCTTAAAGCCGGGAGGGGCTTATTTATATGGTTACCATCAGGGCGGTTGGAAACAGATCGGAGAAACTTATCGCCGGATGCTTACTTTTGCGGGAGAACATGCACTGGAATTAGATGAACTCTTCTTCGAAGATTATCTGCTGGATGAACTAACAGTAAATGGATATGACAATTATGTGATTCAGATTTCTGTTTTAGTCAAAGAAAAAAGAGACTGATTCAGTCTCTTCAGATCTCTTAACCATTCAATTCTCTTCTTTCTTACTAAGATGAAGGTCATATTCTTTTTCTTCATTTTTTATTTCCCAGTGAATTAAAAATGTCAGGATAGCCCGCAAAGCAATAATTCCTGCTACCAGGACAATTTCAGAGATTTGGCGAACAACTACCGTTCTTAGAATTTCACTGCCAAGCTTAAATTCCAACCCCATTGCCAGTCCCTTTGCCAGCATGAGCCGCGTCTCCGGTTTTCTGCGGATATAATTAATAATTCCCTGAATTCCGGTATACGCGATGACACCCACGCCAATGTACTCAAAGAGCAGCACCGCCAGGTTTACGATGGACACCAATGTGCTTTCCAAAAATACCATTGTTTCTTATCCTTTCAGCTTTATCTGTTCTGTCCCCCAAGAGCGTGTCCGAACTTTGTTTTCAAACACGCTATAAATCATTTTAAAATTATTATTTCTTACTCTTTGTCACGAATCCAAAATCTACAGTTCCGTTGTCCCATTTTGCGGTTATCTGATAGGTATACCCTGCTTCTGCTGCCGGAATAATGAATACTCCATCCTTCTCTTCCGGCTCTACCTTTTCTCCCTCGGGTACATCGCTGCCTTCGCTATACTGCTTCTGTACATCCTCCGTCCACCGGATAATTTCTATGGTGTCTGGTTTTTTCGTAAAGTCCAGTTTCAGATCCGTAGGTTCATTTAAAGTAAGATCATTGATTTCCTTCCATCCAAGGACCGGCGCCATATCAGTTTTTGCAGTACCTGTGGTTCCATCCTCATTTTCGTAGCTCCACTCGTATCCGCCCCGGGTAATCGCTGCCGATACGACTGCTTCCGGCTGGGTGTACTCAGCAGAAAGATATGGAGGCTCAGCAGGATCCGGCTCCTGGTAAATCTGGTCGATGATCTCATTATACTGGTCCGCATCCTCCGGCTTTCCGGTCTGATCCAGCACCATTTTTGTAACTCCCGGGTACTGTCCCGGATAAGACTGCAGCATTATTCCATTTCCATAAATCTTTAAAATATTTCCTCTGGTCAGATCTTCCTGCTTGATCTGTTTCCCATCTTTATCAACCAGACCGCCCTCCGGCACCGGTGCCGTGAAAAGTGTTCCGTTTTTTGTATCGATAAAAATAAAGTTTTCTTCTCCATAGGTGAGATACATGGCAGTAATTACATTTTCCTCTGGATTTTCAGATGAATTTTCAGTTTTTTTCTCCGTCTGTAATTCCGATGAGTTTTCTGTTTTTTGTTCTGTCAATGTTTCCGATGACTGCTCCGTTTTTCCCATTTTATCTTCAGAATTTTTTTTCTTATTTCCTGTCACCAACACAGCTGCAGCAACTGCTATTACAACGAGCACTACAACTCCGGCAATGATATACTTCATGTTTTTATTTTTCATGTTCGTTTTCTCCTTTACTCTGATTATGAACAGTATCAGTTAATATCATACTATATATCATGATATTTATAAAGAAGAATTCAATTTTTTATTAGGATAAACCTTGATTGGCATGAATTGGTGCTTAACCCTTTCTTCCCATTAGCTGATCAAACATTGTAGCGCAGCGGATTGTCATTTCATGAGGTGTCACCTTGCTCTCCACCTCACCACGTTTCACGCAGTCCACCATTTCCTGGATTTCATAAATAAATCCATTCTCTGTCTGATCTGTAAAATGTACCGGTTCTTCCCGGTCACGGTACAGGGAACACTCTTGTCCATAGTGAACCAGCGGTACTACAATCTTCCCTTCGGTCCCGTAAAATACAGCTTCATCATTTAGCTTCGCAGCAATGCTTGCGTGCATATTAGCAATACAATTATCATATAAAATGGATATCTGTTCGGTTTTATCAACCCCGGTTTCAGATTGAATCATATAGGTATGTATATCTTTTACCGGACGATCTAAAAAATATGTCATCAGTTCAAAACAATAAACCGTGATATCCGTTGCCGCACCGCCCGCCAGATCAGGATTATTAAAGCGGTTCTTTGGATCATTTCCCGCCTGGAAGCCAATATTAATTTCGGCCAGCTCTACATTACCGATTTTACCTTCATCCAGCCATTGTTTAGCAATTTTGTTATGAGGAAGGAATCTGGACCACATCCCCTCCATAACAAAGACTCCCAGCTCTTTGGATCTTTGGAATACTAGTCTTGCTTCCTCTCCATTTACCATCATTGCTTTTTCACAGAGTACCGGTTTCTTATAATCCAGGCAGAGCATCGTAAGTTCAAAGTGGTAATTGGGCGTCGTTGCAATATAGACTCCATCCGGATCTGCATCCTTTAACATCTCTTCATAGCTGTCATATGCCTGGGCTACATTGTTCTTTTTAGCAAACCGGGATGCCCGGTCCAGACTCTTACTGGCGACTGCAATTACTTCCATGTTCTCCAGCCGGTTAACCGCATCACAAAATTTTTCAGCAATACCTCCTGCCCCCATGATAGCAAAGCGAAATATCTTTTCCTGTCCCATAAATATCATCCTCCATCTCTTTCATAAAAAGCCAAAGAAATCAATCCTTTGGCTGGTTTACAATTTAAAAATAAATAAAGAAGGACAAAGGATTGCTAAAATCCTCCGTCCCCGATTGTCAGAGTGTATCTTCATCCCACTCTTAATTTAAATTTCTGTATTTCTTTTTCACTCGAAACTTTTTCTATTTCAGCTCCAAGGCCACGGAGTTTATCTTCAAAACACTCATAGCCACGCTGGATATAAACGATATCATCTACAATTGTGATTCCTTCCGCTGCAAGCCCCGCAATGACAAGCGCTGCACCAGCTCTTAAATCAGGTGCGCTCACCTGTGCACCTGTCAGTTTGTCCACACCGTAGATAACTGCCGTATTGCCTTCTACCTTGACTGTAGCTCCCATTCTTGCCAGCTCATCCACATATTTAAAACGATTTTCAAATATGCTCTCTGTTACAATACTGGTTCCTGTTGCCAGTGCCAGCGTAACACCGATCTGCGGCTGCATATCCGTAGGATATCCGGGATATGGTAATGTCTTTACATTTGTATTGCGTAACTGCTTTGATGCGACAACACGTACCGCATCATCAAATTCTTCTACTTCACAGCCAATTTCAATCAATTTTGCTGTTGTGGCTTCCAAATGCTTTGGAATTACATTTCTCACCATAACATCACCCTTCGTTGCTGCTGCTGCAAACATGAAGGTTCCTGCTTCTATCTGATCCGGAATAATGGAATATTCTGTTTTATGAAGCTTCTCTACACCGCGGATACGGATTACATCAGTACCTGCGCCTTTGATATTTGCTCCCATACTGTTCAGGAAGTTCGCCACATCAACGACATGAGGCTCTCTTGCTGAGTTCTCAATAATGGTATATCCTTCCGCCATGGTTGCTGCCATCATAATGTTAATGGTAGCACCAACGGAAACGGTATCTAAAAATATATGTTTTCCAACGAGTCTCTCCGCCTGGGCAACAATCGCTCCATGCTGAATGCTCACTTTTGCTCCTAATGCCTTAAAACCTTTTAAATGCAAATCAATCGGCCTGCTGCCGATATTGCATCCGCCCGGCAGAGGTACTTCTGCCTTCTTGTATTTTCCTAATAACGCTCCTAATAAATAGTAAGAGGCTCTTATCTTTTTTATGAACTCATAATCCACGCTGACACTGCCAATCATGGAGCCATTAATTAAAACTGCGCTCCTGCTTACCCGTTCAACCTTTGCGCCAATTACACTGATAGCTTCTAACAGCACATTCACGTCCTGTACATCTGGTAAATTTTCTACTAGTATGGTCTCATCTGTCATAATTGCGGCTGCAAGGATTCCAAGCGCTGCATTCTTAGCCCCACCGATCTCAACATCACCTACCAGTGGGTTACCGCCTTTAATAATATATTGTTCCATAGGACACCTCTATACTTATTTATACTCTCTTCAATTCTTATAGACAAAAACGACCCCTCGAATTTTGTCTTACTGTTACCCCTTTAAAATATCTAAACTATATTATATCACATTCTTTACTTTTGTAAACAAAAATTAAAATTTAAGTAATTTTTTCCATATATCTTTCAAAAAAAATACAATCAAATAGCATTTCCTGTGCACTATTACCCCTAAAATATGGCAAAATGTTACAAAATTATGTATTTCTATTTGTCTATTTTTTTCTGCACTTCGATCTGTCTCCAGGGGCAATCCCCAGTTTCTTCAAACCTTCCACAACTGCATCCAATGTCTCTTCCACCGTTAATCCTGCCTCATTGACAACAATATCCGCATATTTGTCATAGAGCGGTGTTCGTTCGTCAAACAGATTCCGAAGGGTCTGTCCCTCTCTCAGAACAACACCACGCCCTTTTAAATCGCCCAGGCGGGTAAATAAATCTATGTAATCTAATTGTAAATAAACCACTGTTCCAATTCGGCTTAAGTTCTCCATAGCATCTTTTCCGTATACTACGCTGCCGCCGGTAGCGATTACGGCATTTTCTTCCTGAATCCGGCTGTTCACCCTGTTTTCTATTTCAATAAAGCCATCTACGCCGTCTTCTTCAATAATCTCCCGAAGCAGCCTGCCTTCCTGCTCCTGTATCAATATATCAGCATCCACGAAATGATATCCCAGCACTTTAGCCAGAATTACCCCGACGGTACTCTTACCTACGCCCGGCATCCCGATCAAAACCACGTTACTCATTTGTATACCTCGTTCATTTATTCCTGCGAACAACGAGCCAGATGGGTTCGCTTGCGAATCCATCTGGCAACTGACGCAGGGGTCAGGTACCCCACCGCTTACAGGGGGTATTGTTGTACCATCTTAACATAAATACACATTTGTTGCAAGCTTACAATCAAAAGCAGCCTTATATCAGGCTTTAGAACCGATATAAGACTGCTTCTGGTTATCTTATAAATTTCTCTTAAGATTTGAGTAAGCTGATGCAAAAATACCAAATAGAATACCTGCTGCCGGAAAGACAATCCAGCAGATTTTCCACCCGCCGAAACCGATTCCCCAGATAAAGAAAATCAATGCCGCTATAGGAAATACGACTGCTGCCACAGAACCAATCACTTTATTTTTTTCCTGTTCCTCTTGTGCAAATTCTTCAATCTTTAACAGACGCTTGCAGCACTCTGATCTGGTTCCGAATACAATAAATATATAAACTGCTGCCGCAATCATTATCAATAAAATGCTGACTCCTGCAAATGTAGCTTTATCATTCAGAAATTTACCCAATATTACGGGAATCGGTGATGCAATACAGAGACTTACGCCTACAATAACAGATATAATAAACCCGGATCTTTCTTTCTCCATTAAATTTTCTAAAAATGTTTTTGTTTCATAAGTAATCTGAAATTCTCCTTTTTCAATATTCTTATACTTCTCCATAGAATAGCCTGAGTAAATAAACATTCCTACCGCAATAATAATTATGATAAGCAAGGGAAATAACGTAATGCTGACCAGCAGATTTTCATTCAGTCCACGATCGTCCAAAAGTCCGTACATCAATATCAAATAAGCCACTCCCACCAGTATGATATCCACTCCAATTGCAACCAGGCGGGTGCTTTTCATGCTTTTTTTCAGATATTCACATACTTCCTCACCGTTCATCTGATCAGACTCACTGCACCCATCCAAATTTTCTGAATTAATTTCAAATTCTTTAATTAGCTCATCAATATTTCCAAATTCAGAAATTACAATACCTACTGCTTCGTTTTCTGTCTTTCCGTCGTTTTTCAATTCCTGGTACTTCTCTTCCATATTACCCAATATTTCTTCCTTCAGACGTTCCATCTCCCTTGACATCATAAGTCCCCGGAACATGGTATCCACATATGTCCTGATCGTGTCCATTAGCTCATCTCCTTTAAAAATTTATTAATTACTTCCTTTGTCAGTTGCCATTCTTCGCATTTTTCTTTAAGGTATTCCTTTCCGGCATCTGTAATCCGAAAATAGGTCCTTCTTTTTCCATAAGTCTCATCACCAAAATAGGACTCAATAAATCCATTTTTCTCTAAACGGTTAAAAGCGGAATAAAGAGTTGTTTCTTTCATAACGTATTTTTCATCCGATACCCGCTTGATTTCTTTGGAAATTTCATATCCGTAGGAATCCCCTTTTGACAGGATACTAAGAAGAATTGAGTCATTGTACCCCCTTAAAACATCGCTGCTGATCAAATCTCCACCCCCTGTTCTTCATCACGTAGAGTAATTACTTTATCTGATGAAGTAATCATATCACAATTACTCCATCACGTAAAGTACTTTTTATGATATTTTTAAAAAAACATTGGGATATTGAATCAACAATATCCCAATGCTCCCGCTTTTAATTAAACTGCTATGTATTTGTTATCAGACCATTATATATATTTTTCCAGGGTCTGGAACAATTTATCCACATCTACCGGTTTAACCAGATACCCGTTCATTCCCGCTTCAAAAGCCTGGTTTTTATCCTCATCAAATGCATTTGCCGACATTGCTATAATTGGAATGGCTCCTGCATCTTTTCTCAGCAGGCCTCTTATGGATCTTGCAGCATCCAGTCCATTCATAACCGGCATTCGGATATCCATAAGGATTGCCAGATAATAGTTTTCCGGCATACTCTGGAATTTTTCCAGTGCCTCGGCCCCATCCTCCGCTGTGTCTACCTCCATCTGATGCATTTCAAGGAGCGATTTCGCTATTTCCATATTTAATACATTGTCTTCTACGAGTAGCACACGCTGTCCGTTCAGATGATACCCTTTTTTTACTTCCGGTTCATTATGCGTAATCTGAAGCTGTATCAGAGTGTCATAAAGGGTTGCCTTAAATAATGGTTTAGCAATAAAATAATCGGCCCCGGCAGCTTTTGCTTCTGCCTCGATCATGCTCCAATCATATGCTGAAATAATAATAATCATAGTATTGGGACCGGTTAATTCCCGAATTCTCCTGGTTGTCTCTACGCCGTCCATGTCCGGCATCTTCCAGTCAATCAAAGCCAGATCAAATAAACATTCATTTGTCAGTGCTGCCTCTACTTCCTCAATTGCCCTCTGTCCAGAATCAACCCATATGGATTTTGCACCGATATTGGAAAGAATCATGGATGCCTGCTCCCCTACAATACTGTCATCATCTACAATAAGAACGCTGAGTCCCCTTAACAGTTCCTTTGATTTACGGTCATTTTCTTCTTTTGCATCATCTTCTGCCAATCCAAGTGGAATTTCCACCCGAAATGATGTTCCTTTTCCTACATCACTTTTGACCTGGATGGTACCTCTCATCAGCTGCACCAGATTGTGCACAATAGACAGCCCCAGTCCGCTTCCGGTCTGGTTTCTGGCTATGTCTGAACTTTCCTGTTCAAATGGCTGATATAATTTTTTCATAAAATCTTCAGTCATTCCCACTCCGGTATCAGAGATTGTAAATTCCAGATTTGCAATACTATTTGACCTTCTGACTTCCCGGATCCCCAGAATGATATTCCCGCCTGAGTGAGTAAACTTCATAGCATTTGAAAGCAGATTCATTAAAATCTGATTCATGCGAAGGGAATCTCCTATATAGAAGCGTTCCAGCGGTTCCTCATGGTGCACTTCAAAATCAATCCCCCGCATTACCGATTGCGGATAAATAACTTCGGTAAGGTTCTTTATAAACTCCGTAAATTCGAATCTTGAATTGGTAAGAACCATTTTCCCCCGTTCAATCTTAGACATGTCTAAAATATCATTGATCAGGGCAAGGAGATATCTGGATGATGCATCTATTTTCCGGAAGCAATCCAGCATCCTGTTTTTATCGTTTATCTTCAACTGCCCGATTGTACTCATTCCTATGATTGCATTCATTGGTGTACGGATATCGTGGCTCATCCTGGACAGGAAATCAGACTTGGCATTATTGGCTGATTCCGCAGCGGCCAGCGTATCACGTAAGAGCTGCTCCTGACGTGCTTTCTCTGCTCTCTGTTCATCCAGAACCCGGAAAAGCATGATTGCAAAAACATCTTCATCATATGGATTAGCGACAAATATAACATGATTAGCTACCCAGTGATATCTCCCATCCTCTCCCATCTGCCGGAATTCCGTGTATATATCATTGCTGCCGCTTTCAAATCTCTTTAAAATCCCATCTTTGTCAAATGTTCGCTTATATTCTTCCCTGTATGCCGGATAGATCAGGGGATATACCTTTTCTATCATCTCATGATAATTCCCATGGTCATCATGCTGCATAATAAAATGTCCCGAAGTCAGGCATTCATATGTATTCTTTGACAAGTTTATCTTCATTATCAATGGATATGCTGTATAAATGGCAGCTCGTAAAATCTGGTTTTCCAGCAGCTGTTCCTGTTCCCGTTCCTTTGAAAGCAGCTTGTTCTCTGTGATATCATTCAGAACCGCCTGAATAACCTCTATGCCGTTAGCATTTATTAGCCGCTCCATGAATACGCTGACCCAGTACCTGGTTCCATCTTTACCTACCCCTTCTCTTTCATAGGCGACTTTATCACCGGTACATTTTAAATTGTCAAATACCGATCTGAAATGCTGGTTTTCTTCCTTTAGCACTAAATCAAAAGTGTCTTTCCCATTTTGAAGAAATTCCTCTCCATTATATCCATAGATTTCCCATGCACGTCTGTTTGCATAATAAATTTTATGGCTTGGGTCCGTACTCAGTTGAATAATTCCGCTGGGAATTGTATTATAGAGCTGTGTCAGGAAATCAGCCTGCCTTTTCACTTCCTGATTTGCCTTTATCAGTCTGAATTCCTGATTTTTACGCTCCGATATATCAGTGATAAAGCAGGAAACAGAAGGTTCTATTCCATCTGTAACTTTTTTGCCAATATCCATTACCCACAAAACTTTTCCATCCGGACGCAAAATACGGTATTCCAAAGAATAAATATCACCCGCTTCAAAAGCTTTCTCAACCTGTTGCCTCACACTTTCCCTGTCTTCCGGAAATATAAAGTCCCGAAAAGAAATCCGCAGTTCTCCGTCATAGGTGTTCCTGCTCCCGCATCCCAATATCCGGCAAAGCCCGGGGCTGACCCACTTGACGGTAAACGACTCGTCCATGCCGCAGACTGCCATTCCGCCGGGAAGCTGTGACATCATCAGTTCAATCTGCCGGTTCTGCTCAATCACTTTCTCCTGCATCTTCTCAAATGCTTCTTTTGCAGCTTCCACCGGAAATAATTCATCTTCACCCATGGCTGACAGAGGAACTGAATTATGGATATGCATGGTCTCAAGTCCTTTATCCGTTCTTCTGAATATAAAAGTGATTCTTTGACGGGTATGCATGTTCATGCCCGTATCCGGTTTTGCTTCCAGCATACTTTCTCCTTCACAGAGATAATAATCTGGTCCCAATTCAGATACCACGTAACGCTTATCCCACATATCACAAAGAATCAGATCGTCTTTTCCCTCCAGAAAGTGGCGGCTGACTTCCTCCTTGCCTTCCGCCCGCTGTTTTTCCCCCGCTCCCAGCCAGATAATATCCTGACTCAGCGTTGAAATAAAATAGTCTATATCGCCTTCGCAAAAGTATCTTTCCAGAATATTGTCTGCAAAGGTTATAATTTCTCTTTTTTCATGATCTGTCATAACAGAAAAGCTCCTCTTCCCCAGAAAATCACTAGTTTATTTTATTATTTTAACATAATTATTTACGAATAGATAGAGGTTCGCACCGAGAAAAATCAGAGGATTTCCCCTTAAATATTTTCCTTTCAGAATGCCCTTAAATTCCTTATTTTTTGCTTGACATTTTCCCCTTAAACGACTATAATTTGACTTGTATCAAAGATTTATTGGATGTAAAGTAATTCACTAGTTATTAGAGATTATATTTAACACCTATATAATCTGTAATAGCTGGTGAATTTTTTTATTTTCAAGAGCACAATATTTTAATGGAGGTACCACAAAATGAACAAAGGTACAGTGAAATGGTTTAACGCAGAAAAAGGTTACGGATTTATCACAGGAGAAGACGGAGCAGATGTATTTGTACATTTCTCAGCTATCCAGGGAGACGGCTTCAAATCTCTTGAAGAAGGTCAGGCAGTTTCTTATGATTTAACAGAAGGCGCTCGCGGAATGCAGGCAGCTAACGTTGAAAAAATGTAATTTCAGTTAATCTAGCGAAACCAGAATAAGGTTGTTATACTATGTATTTAGTATAGCAGCCTTATTCTTTTGCCGATTTTTTTACATGAAAGCGCAGATACAGCTGACAGCCTGTTTTATAAAAGCGCAGATGCAGCATCTGCCCTCTAACAGACTGTCAGCCGCATCTGCGCTTTTAGAATATATTCCTGACTCGTGAACACAAATCTTTCATATATTTCAACGACACATTTCATAATACCTTTCAAAACACATTTCCGTAACTTCTACTGGTTTGTATCTACATATTTTTTGATATTCGAAGCATTTACATATTTTTTCGCCTTATCACCTTCTACCACAACCAGTGTAGGTGCCTGCATCACACCGAATTTTTGTACCAGTTCCTGATTTTCTTCTGCATCAATTACAACGTAATGCTCATTTCCCAGCATTTCCTTGGCAATCTTACAGTTTGGACAGGTCTTTGTGGTAAACAGGTACTTGATTCCCTTGCCCGGCTCTACTTTCACATCATCTTTTGATATGGTTACAATGCTGCTGTGAACCTTATGCAGACAGGAATTGTCCACATCGTATAACTGGCGGTTTTTGTATTCCTGCGTCTTGCCATCGTTCCAGTTCTGAACCGGACGGTAATACCCGGTGATACGGCTGTATACTTCTGCTGTCTCACCGCATTCCGGACAAACAAAATGTTCTCCTGCAATATACCCATGATTCTTACATACCGAATAGGTAGGTGAAAGTGTATAATAAGGCAGCTTATAATTTTCTGCAATTTTACGTACCAGAGCCGCTGCTGCTTTCCAGTCCGGAAGCTTCTCACCCAAAAATGCATGGAATACAGTTCCGGAAGTATATAAGGTCTGAAGTTCATCCTGGATATCTAATGCTTCAAAAATATCAGCGGTATATTCCACCGGCAGGTGGGAACTGTTAGTATAGTATGGCGTATCCCCGTCTTTTCCTGCCGTCTTGATGTCCGGCCAGCGCTTTCTGTCGTGTTTTGCAAGGCGATAAGTGGTTGATTCTGCCGGAGTTGCCTCCAGGTTGTATAAATCGCCGTATTCCTCCTGATAAATAATCAATCGGTTTCTCATATAGTTTAACACATCTTTTGTAAACTGCTGTGTCTTCTCTTCCGAAAGATCCTTACCAAGCCATCTTGCATTTAAACCGACTTCGTTCATGCCGATTAATCCAATAGTGGAAAAATGATTGCTGAAATCCCCTAAATAACGTTTTGTATATGGATACAGCCCTTCGTCCAGAAGCTTTGTAATAACGTCTCTCTTGATCTTTAAGGAACGAGCTGAAATATCCATCATGCGGTCCAGACGCTTATAAAAGTCTTCTTTGTTACTTGCCAGATAAGCGATACGCGGCATGTTAATTGTAACCACACCTACACTGCCTGTACTTTCTCCCGAACCGAAGAATCCGCCGGTCTTTTTACGTAGTTCGCGAAGATCCAGACGCAGACGGCAGCACATACTTCTTACATCACTTGGCTCCATATCACTGTTAATGTAATTTGAAAAATAAGGCGTACCGTATTTAGATGTCATCTCGAATAACAACTTGTTGTTTTCTGTATCGGACCAGTCAAAATCTCCGGTGATCGAATAGGTAGGAATGGGATACTGGAAACCGCGTCCGTTGGCATCTCCTTCAATCATCGTCTCAATGAATGCCTTATTGATCATATCCATTTCTTTTTTACAGTCTTTATAACAGAAGTCCATTTCTTTTCCGCCTACGATAGCCGGAAGTTCCGCCAGATCATTGGGAACGGTCCAGTCCAGTGTAATATTGGAAAATGGTGCCTGGGTTCCCCATCTGCTGGGGGTATTTACCCCATATATAAAGGACTCAATACATTTTTTAACTTCCCGGTAATTCAATTTATCTGCTTTTGCAAAAGGTGCAAGATATGTGTCGAATGAAGAAAAAGCCTGTGCGCCTGCCCACTCGTTTTGCATAATTCCAAGGAAATTCACCATCTGGTTGCAGAGTACGGATAAATGCTTTGCCGGAGCAGAAGTAATCTTTCCCTTGATTCCTCCAAGGCCTTCCTGAATCAGCTGCTTTAGGGACCAGCCTGCACAATATCCGGTAAGCATTGACAAATCATGAATATGGACATCCGCATTTCTATGAGCGTCTGCAATTTCCTCATCATATATCTCAGACAGCCAGTAATTTGCCGTAACCGCACCCGAGTTGCTCAGGATCAGGCCTCCAACGGAATATGTAACTGTAGAATTTTCTTTTACACGCCAATCCTCTACTTTAACATAGCTGTTAACGATTTCTTTGTAATCCAGGATAGTCGATTTCATATTACGGATTTTTTCCCGCTGTTTCCGGTATAAGATATATGCCTTTGCAACATCTCCGTATCCTGCCTGAACAAGAACGTTTTCCACGCTGTCCTGAATGCTTTCTACATCGATGACCCCGTCTTTAATCTTCCCCTGAAAATCAGCTGTCACACGAAGACCCAGAAGATTGGTCATATCCTCATTATATTCCTTTTGTGTGGCTTCAAATGCCTTTGCTATGGCATCACTTATCTTCCCTAAATTAAAATCTGCTACTTCCCCGTCACGCTTTACTACTCTAAACATACCCATGCTCCTTCCAATTCTCATACATCAGCTCATCTATTGTTCTAACTGTAAATGACATATTTCCAGTCAAAAAAAGCTCCATTCGTTCTCTCTTTTGAGAGCGACTGCAATTATTGTAGCAAATAAATTATTGACCGTCAAGCCAAAAAAGTACTATATCTATGTATTATTTTTGGCACATAACACTAGATATAGTACTTCCTCTTTATTTTGCAACATTTAGCCTGTCACATTTCCATAAATTTCCATAGGCACATATGCTTTGACATAGATCCCTTCCGCACGGTAATCTTCTTCCAAAAGCTGGCCGTATTTTCGTATTAATTGTATCAAACCCGCATCAGCATAGGGATATATCCGCTCTATTAAAATATTTTTCTCCTGCAGAATCTGTTCTAAAATATTTTTGAGCTCTTCTAAGCCTTCCCCTGTTTTGGCAGAAATGCACAAAGTTTTATCTGCCTTAAAATCCCGCAGAGTTTCTTTCTCAATAACCCTGTCCTGTTTATTAAAAAGTGTCACCACAGTTTTATCTGTGACACCCAGATTCGCCAATGTTTCATAAACTACAAACATCTGCTTTTCCATTTGCGTATTAGATGCATCTACTACATGAAGTATAATGTCTGCATACTTTGCTTCTTCTAACGTACTGCGAAAGGCCTCAATTAAATGATGGGGCAGTTTTCGTATAAATCCTACCGTATCGGTCAGCAGAATCTCCTGTCCGCCGTTTAAAGCGAGCATCCGTGTTGTGGGATCAAGGGTTGCAAACAGTTTGTCCTCTTCCAACACTTTTGCATCGGTAAGATGATTTAAAAGGGTTGATTTCCCTGCATTGGTGTATCCTACGATTGCCGCTACCAATGTCTGGTTCTTACTCCGCTTCATCCTTACCACTTCACGGTGGCGCTTCACATCAGCCAGTTCTCGTCCTAACTGAGCGATTCTGTCCTTGATCAGACGCCGGTCCATCTCAAGCTTCTTTTCACCGGGGCCTCTGGTACCAATTCCGCCTCCCAGACGCGACAGGGAGCTTCTAAGCCCCACAAGACGTGCCAGGCGATACTTTAACTGTGCCAGCTCCACCTGGATCTTTCCTTCGCTTGTAGACGCCCTTGCAGCAAAGATATCCAGTATAATCAAAGTTCTGTCCATAACCTTTATATCCAGTTCCTGCTCCAGATTACGCAGCTGAGCAGGGGATAATTCATCGTCACAGATCACTCCGGTTGCTGAAAGCTCATATACCATTTCCCGCAGTTCCTGGATTTTCCCTTTGCCTATATAGGTACCGGGATGAACCTGTTCCCGATTCTGGATTATACGCCCGACTGTAACAGCTCCTGCTGTGGATGCCAGGTCTGTCAACTCATCCAGCGATTCCATAGTATCGTCATCATCAGATGTGCTGACACCCACCAGAATTACTTTTTCCTCTAATTTTTCAATATCAAATAAATCCGCCATATTCTCTCCTGTCAACGTGTGGACAGGAAGTCATACTCTTTCTTACCTGCCGCATCATTTGGGTATTTTGCTATATATTCGACCGCCTTGGCCTTTGCCGTCTGGAAATCTTTCTTGCGCTCATATGCCACAATTTCATTATAGAGCAGATCCTGCTTTCCGGTCTCTCCATTTAAAGCCAGTCCCTTTTGTATCGTTGCGATTGCAGCATCCGGAGCATTGTCCGCAAGATCACAGAGCGCTATTCCGTTATAAGCCTCGGGCGCTTCTCCAAAATCTTTCAGATACTGCTGGTAAATATTCCTGGCTTGTTTGGAATCCTCCAGTTTCAGATAAGCTTTTCCAAGAAGCAGCGCAGAAGTCTTGTCCTTTTCCTCTACCGGCTTTAGCAGTTCTTCTTTTGCTTTTTCATAGTTCTCCAGATAATAGTATATGCGCCCGCGCTGATAATAATCCTCTGTTTTTTCGCCGCCGATGCTCAAAGCCTTCTGCAGATATTCATCTCCCTTAGCAGAAAGATTTTTATCTTTATATGCTTCATAAATATTCCAAAACAGGTCATAATCCTCAGGTGACATAGATGACGCCTTGTCAAAATCTGCTTTTGCTTTCGCTTCATCCTCTTTCTGAAGATAACAGGTTCCTCTCATATAATACGCACTGCCATCTTCATCTGCAGATAATATCTGACTGCAGGTCTCTATGGTACCATCGTAATCTTCAGATTTTAATTGCGCTGAAGCTTTATAAAGCCTGATATCCTTTATGGTCTTCACCATTTTTTCACCTGCATTTTCCAGGGCTGAATTAAATGCAGTAATTGCCTTTACATATTCACCAAGTCCAATATAAGCCATACCTTCACCCCGGTACGCCAGAACGATATCCTTCTCTTCTGCAATGGAACTTTCAAAACTTTTCAGTGCTTCCTCATATTTCTGCTGTTCCACCGCCGCCATCCCCAGATTCAGAGAACTATCGGGATCGTTTTTCGGCTGACATCCACTCAGTGTACATGCGGCCAAAATCACTAACAGTAGCTTTTTATATTTCATGGTATTGCCTCCATTACAAAAATATTCTCTAAACACGCTTTTAGCCAGGTGCAAGCATTTTTCAGATACGCTCTAGTATATCAGATATCGACTCATAAATATAGTGGTTTTTTATTAATTCGGGGATCAATATAGACTGCAAAGAGGCTGATAATCCGCAAATTATCAGCCCCGTCGAAAACTCATTGTATATTTTTCACTATAATTTACCCATATGTCTTTTATTCCATAATTTCCCGTCTTTTTCGAAAACTCATAAAATATAAAATGATGGATACCACGCTAAAGAATATGGAATGAAAGAATGCCAGTATCATATCAATCTGCGGCTGGTGCTTTGCAGATTGAATAAGGAAGAGGAATGCCTCTTCTTTCTTTTTCCACAAATTTGTCCAAAAGTCAAAATCGGACCATTTGGTTGGTATCATTTCCTTAGGGATTGTTATAAAGCGGGAAACTCCCCATATGGTCATGATTAGCATCACAATCAAAGCTCCCCACCAGATATAAGCAGATATCCCCTGCCCTTTTTCTTCTCTTGCATATCGCAAAAAAGTGAACATGATTCCAAATGCAAAGAATATCGGAAGAAGCAGTATGAATATTCTTGTAATTCCTTTTAAAAGATCCAGATCCATGATTTTTCCTTCCAGTGCATGACGCATAAGAAGCTCATTAACGATAGTTTCGGCTTCTTTTCCTTCCGGAACCTTTACCGTGAAACTGTCCAGGTTCTGAGCATCACCATCTGCCTGCATTACCACCATCTGTCTCTCATCATCAATACCGTTTAAGATTCCTCTGACGGTCAGTTTCCTGTCCTGGTACTCCAATTGTTTCCCCACCACATCCGTGCTCCCAAATAAATCATAGGCAGTTTTTTTATCAATTAAGCAGCCATTTTTATCCTCTGGCGCAAGTGCTGCTGTTCCATTAAAAAGAAGCTGGGGATTATTGCATACCAGCACAGCGGTTGCGGAACTATTACGCTGGTATTTCTTATTTGATAACATGACATTTTCTTTTTCTCCCCATATCGTAAATAGCAGTGGATTATCCTGATTAAGCTCTGTTTTCTGGATATCAGAAGCAGATTTTGCATCTAACCGGTTATCCGTCAGGACAGCCGTAGCTGTCCCCGGATTATCGCTCATCATCTTACCGTTATAGAAAACTGCCAAACCATAACATAAGATCATAAGCAGCGCGCCCACTATTCTTGCCCAATACTTTTTTAGCATCATTCCTCTGCCAGCCGCACACGACTGCCTCCTGAAATATTCTTATCTGATCCGGTAATGATCTTCTGGTCGTTTGTGATGGTTCCATCTGAAAGTGCTGCAAAATTCTCATTCTGGTCTAATACTTTAACGACTACTTTCTGCGCCTTTAATTCATCCCCAAGAACAGACGTTGTTTCCTGGATTACATAAATAAATTTTTCATTGTTGTCTTCATGCAGCGCCGAAATGGGAACACAGGTCGGATAGGATTTTGATGTTCTTGTCACCTCGAATTCTGCCGCTGTTCCTATCTCTAATGTATCTGCCGGTAATTTTACGGTAACATCCAGCATATCTTTGTTCTCTTCGTTTGCCTTAACCGATTCTACCGTCAGACCTTCGATTGGCTGTCCATTATTGCCTGGCTTTAATACAACCGGATCGTTCTTCGCAATATATTTTTCCTGATCAACAGGTACCTGTGCTACGAATTTACTGCCATTTGTTGTATCCGCCAGCAGCATAGCGGTTCCATCCATTGTCTTATCGCCGGTTGTAATTGCAATTTTCGTAACAATTCCCTTGATAGGTGCCTTTATCTGACCTCCTGCTGCCAGTAGTGCCTCTAATTTCTGTAATTCCATCTGAAGCTTCTCTTTATCAAGTTTGCTGATCTTACCGCTGCTGTCCGTTCCTTCCGGTGCATTGGCATCCTCTAAAGCTCTCTGGGCAGTACGTATGCTGTCATCTCTTGCATTAACTGCATCGTCATAAGCCTGCTGTTTGGCATTTACGTCATCAATCAGCAGCTGTTCCTGTTCCTGCGTACCTTTTGCCTGGTTTTCCGCCTGTTCCTGCTGGTATTGCCCAATTGCCTGTTCCGCAGAACTTTTTTCTTTCTGCGCTTTTTCAACTTTCTTATTTGCTTTCTCCAGCTCGCTCTTGTATTGATCCCGGACCGCCTTTTCTACCTTAGCCAGATCCTCAGTTTCGGGGGCCGGTGCCGGAGTTTGAGTCTGGGGCTGTGCTGCTGACCCATTGGACACCAATCCTTTCTCATCACTGGACGGCTCTGCCGGCGCTTCTGTCTGTGGCTCTGTATAAGCTGCAGCCTGAGCCTGTGCTTCCTGATTTTTCTTTTCTGCTGCATCTAATGCCTTATTTACTTCCCGTTCGATTTTGCGCTCCAGTTCTTTCAGTTCTTCCTGCGCCTGCTGCAGAGCCTTGTCTTTTGCTTTCAGAGTTTTGTTAAGTTCTGCTAATACTGCATCATTCCCATCCGTAGGGATTCCCTGCTGGTTTCTATATTCCTGCAGCTTCTGCTGTGCATTTTGCAAAGCTTCCGCGGCTCTGGTTACCGCTTCATTTCCTTTTCCCGCTGCCAGGCCGACATCCTGTTCTGCCCGGTTCCTGGTACTGGATTTTTTTTGCTCCTCAGCACTTGATTTACTCTTGTTATCCCCCTCTGTAAGATCCATTTTTTCTATTTCCTGCTTTTTAAGAAGAATCTGTTCTTTTAGATTTGCAATATCTAAATCAAATAATAATTCCCCTGCTTCTACAGTCTGACCTTCACTAACATAAATTGTCTGTACCTTCTGATCCCCTATTGTGGATACCGCCTGTTCTCTATTCTGCATGACTTTTCCATTCCCCGTTACCCTATGGTCAATTGTCATGCTCTGCGCTGTTTTTGTCTGTACATTTGCAAGACTGGCACTGTCTGCCGCCCTGGACAACACTGTAAACAGCAGCATCAGCACTAAAAATGAAGCTAAAATACTAATTACCTTTTTTCTATTCATATCACCTACTCCTTTACCGCCGCTGCTACGATTCCCTGTTCCAGATAATCCTGTCCTCCCATGAAGACCAGGATTGCAGGGATTAATGTTACAATTGAAGTTGTAAATGCAATCCCTGCCTGTTCCATTCCAATATTCGGCAGAAACAGTGAAAGCGGCCACAATGTCTTATCCTTTAAAAATGTAAGCGGCTGCTCAATAAGATTCCAGTATTCCAGAAATCCCAGCACCATGGCTGAAATAATTCCTGCAGATCCCAGGGGAATTCCAAGCCATATAAATATTTGCAAATTTCCTGCTCCGTCTATTTTAGCTGATTCTATTACCGCATCCGGTACACTCTCAAAAAAGCGATACATGATAAATACAGGAAATGTGGAAAATACCATCGGCAGTATAATTCCAAGATGGGTATCTATCAAATGCAATTTATCTAAAACCAGATAATTGGAAAGCATAAGTACCTGGAAAGGCATCATCATAAGAATTATATAGAGAGTAAATAATGCTTTTTTGAGAGGGAAGTGGAATTTCGCAAATCCCCATGCCGCAGGAACACCGATGCACAACTGACCAATTAGAATCAAAACCACTAGTTTCACCGAATTCCAAAACATCTTGAAAAATTCCGGCGAATCAATTAATAATTCAACATACGACCGCATCGTTGGAGACATCGGAATTATTCTCCACGTCACATACCCATCTGCCCCTGTTAGAACCGGTTCTAAATATTCTTTTAATTCCCCGGCACTCATAAATGATCCTGTCAGCAAAAAAATAATGGGGTAACATGCAATCAATGCCAGCATACATAGAACGACTATAACAATTTTTTTCTTCATTTTTACTCCTTAGAATCCCATGCTTTTTGCAGTAACATAATTAACAGGAATATAACCAGGGCATTTACTACCGCTGCTGCTGCCATCTTATCCAATGACAGATCTCTGAACCAATTATTTAAAAGATGCTGAAGAAGATACATGCTCTGATCCGGATAGTCACCGGCTACCAGATACGCCTCCCGAAATACTTTAAACGAATTCAGAAATGACAATACTGCAATGGTAAAGAGGGAAGGAAGCAGATTCGGCACTGTAATTTTACAAAAACATTTCCACTCCCCTGCACCATCTACTCTTGCAGCTTCATATATACTCTCCGAGATACCTGAAAGACCGGCAACCCATAGAACAATATCATATCCCAGGTTCTTCCATACATAACTAAACACCAGTATCCAAAATGCATACTTAGAATTCATCCAATCTACTGTGGTACCCCCGATTGACTGGACAAAACCGTTTAATATTCCGTGATTATCAAACAATAACCTCCACAATAACACAATGGATGCCACCGGAATCGCCATCGGAATAAGGAAGCTGCTTTTCAGCAAGCTTCCAAACTTTTTCTGCCTATGTAAAAAGACTGCAATAACCAATGATAATATGATCAATATGGGAATACAAATTGCTACAAACCGAATTGTATTACCAGCAGCCAGACGGAAGGCGGGATTTGTGAAAATTGTCTTATAATTATTAATCCCTACCCATTCCCCGCTGACTGCTTCCGTAAACGACCTGCGTATAACATCCATAAATGGTATCAATACAAAGATGCTGACACCTATAAAACTCGGAAGTATAAAGAGTATGCCTGACCATTGATATTTAGTTTTAACTTTAACCTGCCTTCTGCTTTTACTTCTGTCTTTTATCTTCATTTTTACTCCCATAGGACACCGCTGCCGCTGATTTTCTTCTTTAAACTTTATGAACTATTATTCTGATAAGTACAGATTCACTTTCTGCATTACATTCTTTACTGCATCTTCAATAGTTATCTGACCGCTAACACATTGTTCTGCCTGCTCTTTCATGTTATCTTTAATAACAGCATCTTCTACAGAAGGTGTTGTAAGTGAATCAATCATATCATTCAGGTATTTTATGTCCTCTTTTGATGGCTGTTCAGTCTTATAATCTTTTTGCCGTCCATTGGCATCATTATACGGTATCTTTTCCGGTAAACCAGCGGTTCCTCCTTTTATACCTTCATCAAAAGCTGCTCTATTAACTGGTAAACCCCCACCCTGATTTATTTTCTGTGCCTCTTTCGAAAGTAAAAAGGTTAAAAATTTACCTGCTGTCTCCACATCAGAACTCTTATTACTGATTCCTACTGTTGACATGGGTACAAATGTGTTCGATGACTGTCCGTTCAGAAGCTTCACTGCCCCATCTTTCAATGCTCTGTTAGAAGATATCACCCGGGTATATTGTGTAAAATCACCTAACAGACCAATATTTATAAGATTTTTCTTCCCTATCAGATTTGCTATACCAACATCTATACCATTGAGCGATGGCTTTACAAAATCTCCTGCTGCTGTTGTTGCCATTGCCGAATTCTCTGTTCTAGTTTCATGCGTATCACTGCCATAGATTCGTTTTAACTTTGTAAAGAAATCTTGTACAGCTTCTTGGTTTAACGTGCCATCTTCTTTTATCCATGCTGCTGAATTGCTTACATACAATTTTTCAAACAGTTCTTCAAATTTCAGATCTCCCAAAATTCCCATATCGGGATTTTCTTTTTTTAGCTTCTCCATCTGATCCGTTAAACTAGTTAAATCATTGATATCATCTATATCCCCTTTGCTTCCCTGAATCAACGGCACCTTAAATCTTGTTGGAATCGCTTGAATTTTGTCTCCATTCAAATAGGTGTTTTTGATACTTTCAATAAAATTCTCTGAATTTTCCTCTTGCTTTAAAATCTCTGTAAGATCTTTCAGCAATCCCTTTTCCATGTAAGAATTAATGGGCATGCCATCCAAGATCAACACATCGGGACCTTTTCCTGCCATGATATTGGTATTTAATGTACGAAGGGCATCTGAATCTGTAATCGCATCTTCCCCTGACCTTCCAAGTTCCAACGTAACAAAAGTATCTGGATTTTTATTCTGAAAAAGTAAAATTGCCTGGCGAATTTCTACATTATCTTCCAAACTGTATACTTTTACCTCTTTACTCGGGATTGTTGGAATATCCTTAGAATATGTGTATTTGTAGAGCTTATAGGAATCAAATCCATCGGTCCCTGCTACCAGAAATGATCCATCTTCCAATGCAATAATGGAAACAAATGAAAACTTCGGATTCCCCATAGAGGTTAAAGATCCATTAATTACCTGTTCTATCACATTTCCCCCTATTGAATGGCTGTACATTCCATCATTACTGCCAAAGAATAGAGATTTATCATCTTTCCCTTTGGCAAACAAAAATGGACTTCCCTCGTTACCTAACATCTGCATTATATCCGATTCATCTTTACCTTTAAATATCTGATCATTAAGGGCTGCCTCTTTTTCCATTTGCTTTCCTGTACTTAAATCAAAAAGCTGTACTTCCTTATCCGTTGTTACAATTAGAACATCGCCTATAGCCTGAAATAAAATAATATAATTTTCCTTAAATGCTCCACTAAAACTCTTTGTGATTTCACCCGTTTTTGAATCAATTAAATGTATGGTTTGCTCTTGATCTAAGCCTAACAACTTTCCACTATCCGTATAGGAAAATTTCAAAATTCTATTGGCATAAGGATCCGCCTGCATTAACCCATTTTTTTCCTCCGTGGGGTTATTTTGCTCACTTTGGGGTAAGTTTATGGGCAACTCACTTGCATTTCCATCATTATCTATAATCCAATAATTTATTGGAACTCCTCCTTTTTCATTATACTCCCCCATTAACGCAACTGCAGACTCACCCATCGCAGATACTGCTGATGCTATAATTCGTGAATTGCTTTTTACAATATCCTCCGTTAGATCTTTCACTTTTGTCCAAGTACTTCCATTATCCTTTGAATCCCAAATACTCGGTTTATTTTTCTCATTATTTGCCAGAATCCTTACTCCACCGTCCGCTAATTTAGACATACTCATTATCTGGCTCAATCCTTCTGGAAGCTTCATCTCCTCTTCCTGATATCTCCCCATTGCATATGTCTTCGTATCATTTGAACCATCTCCCGAATTGTCATTTTTTCCATTAACGCACCCAGTCAGTGTGCTGATCGCTATGGCACCAGTCATTGACAGCGCTAAAACTTTCTTTAATATTGTTTTCATATATCCTCCTGTTTTTTATATCAAAAAATATATATTACTTGATTTTTTTTTATTATAGCACCCGTTTCTCTAAGTTATCTCTAAAAATATACTTTTCAGACAAAACTATATTTTTGAAATTTTTTCAAAGTCATATTTCATTTAGCAGTTTTCTATGCTATAATTTTTAATAGAAGTATCATGTTTAGAACAACGTCTAAGAATAATTATCCCTGACTTTAATATTCTAATTTGATTCTTCATGATTGCAGCATTTCACAGACAATGCCAGAGCGTGTCTTAAAATTGCTTTCTGACAGCTGCTCGTCACAGTTTGTGGGCGATTTGTTACAATAAAATAAACATTTGTAAAGGAGCTATCATGCGAATTTTAATTGTAGAAGATGATGTCAAATTATGCGAATCTCTAAAGATTCAGCTGGAGCAGGAGAATATCAGCGTCGATCTCTGCCATAATGGAGAAGACGGGTTACATCTTATTCGAGATAAGGCCCATGATATTATCCTTCTGGATCGTATGATGCCTCTGATGGACGGGCTTGAGGTTTTACGTCAAATGCGTAGCGAAAATATATCCACTCCGGTTATCCTTGTAACCGCACTTGGCGAATTAGATGATAAAATTGAAGGATTAGACTGCGGAGCTGATGATTATATCGTAAAGCCATTTGCATTTGGTGAACTTATGGCTAGAATCCGCTGTATTGTTCGGCGCCCTCAAAAATGGGAAAGCAGTGGTTTATTGAATTTTGGAGATATTTCATATGATGCTTCCCTGAAAAAATTAGTAAAAACAGACTCCTCCTGTTCGCTTTCTAAACGTGAAGGGGATCTGCTGGAATTATTTCTCCGCAACCCGGGTCAGACCCTCCCCCGGCTTACCATATTGACTAAGGTCTGGGGACCGGATGCAGATGTGGAAGAGGGGAACCTTGATAACTACATACATTTTTTAAGAAGACGACTGAAGGGGGTGGGAAGCATCCTGAGGCTGAAAACAGTCCGTGGCGTAGGTTATTGCCTGGAGGAAACACATGTTTAAAAAATTGCACCTGCAGATGACATTCTTCTGCACTTTGATCACCGGCTTAATCCTGGTAACTATGACCACACTCTGCCTTTATATAGTAGAAAGTGGAATAAATGACCGGAGTTATACTTCTTTTCTGGATAACCTGAATACCATGTTGACTCATTTTGAAAGCCAGTCTACTATTTCACATCAATGGATTCTTCAAATGGAAGCGAATTATCATATTAAACTGAACATTCTGGATAATGATACTCCGCTTTTCTCTCAACAGCTGAATAGCGATCAGGAAGTATCCGTTATTTTTGAAGAGGCGGCTGAAAAAGCCAGAACAGACTATGACTTTAATGACGCCGGAATAAGTCCGGCAAATATTCTCTCCCGGCATGTGGAGTTCAAGATGAAAGGAAGCAATGGGCAGAATTATTATTCCTCTGTAGCATTTATACCAAAAGATAATGGTTATCTGAAGGTTACTGTTCTGTATCCACTTGACAACCTGGAACATGATATTATTGTCCAAAGAGCTCTTTTTGCACTTCTTGACCTGCTTGCCATTGGAATGCTCACGATTTTCTCCTGGCATTTCACAAAACGAATGATTCAGCCAATCAAAGAAAGCAGAGAACGTCAGGTACAGTTTATAGCGGCAGCCTCCCACGAACTCCGTTCTCCTCTTACCGTAATATTAACCAGTTTATCCGCCATGAAAGTAGCAGATAAAAACCAGTCAGAACAGTTTGCTGAGTCCATCCAATCCGAAGGGCAGCGGATGTCCCGTCTGATCGATGATATGCTGACACTGGCAAATGCCGATAACCGAACCTGGAGCATCCATCCTTCAGATATTGAGCTGGATACATTGCTCTTGCAGACCTATGAAAAATATGAACGGATTGCCCGGGATAGAGGTCTTGTTCTGGATGTTGACCTCCCCGAAGATATACCACCCACATATCCATGTGATGGGGAAAGAGTAGCCCAGGTACTTTCCATCCTCATTGACAATGCCATGAGCTATACTCCAAAAGGCGGCAGGATAAAACTTGGACTAAAGACAGAAGCTTCCCGCATACAGCTCTATGTAGCCGATAATGGACCCGGTGTTCCGGATGAATCCAAAAAATCTATTTTTGACCGGTTCTATCGGGTTGACAAAGCACATAAAGACAAAGCTCATTTCGGGCTGGGTCTTTGTATTGCAAAAGAAATCGTCAAATTACACAAAGGGAAAATAGCGGTGGAAGATACTCCGGGAGGAGGAGCTACATTTATAGTAACTCTGCCGCAGACTTAATTAACATAAAACTACTTTTTATATGTAGAAGAAGATGAGAATAAGATATCCTCATCTTCTTATTAGAAATATCTTTGGAACTGTCTACAAATCGTAGTATCTCTGAAATTCAGCCGGATGAGGAATCTGGCTAATATCTTTACTTTCTCCTCTTTTCCGTTCAATCCAGATTTGAATCAGACGTTCCGGAAACACACCGGATTTCGTCAGATAAGCATTGTCTTTTTCTAATGCATCAAGTGCTTCATCCAGATTTTTGGGCAACGACTGAATTTTTGCCTGCTGTTCTTTATCCAGATCGTACAGATTAAAATCATAGGGACCCCAGCCATTTTCGGTTGGATCAATTTGATTTTCAACCCCATCCAATCCAGCCATTAATATAGCTGCATATGCATAATAAGGATTCGCTGCAGCGTCCGGGCAGCGAAGTTCAAAACGTTTTGTCTCCGGTGATTTTGCATATGCCGGAATACGAACTACCGCACTTCTGTTGGAAGTAGCATAACCGATCGTTACGGGTGCTTCATAGCCTGGTACCAGACGTTTAAAAGAGTTGGTGGAAGGATTGGTCCAGGCACAAAGAGATGCCGCATGCTTTAATAATCCTCCTATAAAATAATGTGCCGTTTTACTGAGTCCGGAATATCCGTTTTCGTCATAGAATACAGGTGCGCCATCTTTTTGCAGCAGCATATGTACATGCATTCCATTTCCGGCTTCCCGGTATACCGGCTTTGGCATAAAGGTTACCGTCTTTCCTTCCGACACTGCTGCATTCTTAACCACATATTTTGCAATCATGGTTTTATCAGCCATATCCACCATCTCTCCCAGTTCCACTTCTATTTCCATTTGACCGGAACCGCCCACTTCATGATGGTGATACTTCACTTTTACTCCCCAATCTTCCAGAAGCATACACATTTTACTGCGGAGGTTATAATTTATATCATTGGGTGCCGAAATATGATAACCGCCCTTTTTCGGTACCTGATAACCATTGTTAAACCCATCATCTATGCCGCTGTTCCACTGCGCCTGTCTGGTATCCACCGAATAAAATGATTCCTCCGGTGATACAGCGAACCGCACATCCTCAAAAATATGAAACTCAAATTCCGGACCGATGATCATCTTATCTGCAATCCCTGTCTGTTTCATATACTCTGCGGCACGAAGGCTTACGTTTCTTGGATATTGATCAAATGGAGTATTTTCCTCTTTGCCGATTACACATACATCCCCTGTCATTGATAATGTCGGAATGGTAACAAAGGGATCTACAACTGCGGTTGCAGGATCCGGAATAAAAACCATATCACTTTTTTCAATGGGGGCATAACCATAATTAGACCCGTCAAAACCTATTCCATATTCAAATATCTTCTCGTCAAATCTCTCTGCCGGAATGGTGATGTGCCGCCATCTTCCATCCAGATCAGTCATTTTAAAATCAATCATCCTGATACCGTTGTCCGTACATAACTGCTTTACCTTTTCACTTTTACCCATGCTATCCTCCAATTTACATTTTATAGCTGACTCATGAATCAATTTTAGCATAGGATATATAAGAATTCTATAGTGAAATACACTTATTGGCCGGTACCACTATAGTCCCGATAAAGGATAAACATATATTTTATTACTCTTTTATATAAGATATCCGTAAGATCATCTCTATTTTTTCTACTTTGCTCTGCTTCCTCACGATTACGTTCAATCAGTATATCGTTCATTGATACCCCCAAAAGTATACTAAGGGCAAACAAATTATCCACATTTGGCAGCGTCATTCCACAAAACCAGCGGTAAATGGTCTGGGGACACGCAAATCCCATATATTCCTGCAATTCTTTTACGGAAATATTTTTTCCTTCGCATAAACATTTTATATTCTCCCCTGTTTTTGGCATGTCTATAACCGGATAAATTACCACCTTAACCCCCTTCTTAATATGTATACTGAAACACAGTTAATAATAATGATCCAACAATTCCTCATTGGATATCAACGCATAATAGATTTGGTAACTCTCATCATTTACCACCTTCACTCTGAAAAACGGGTAGTATTTCTTCATATATTGGTCATCCAGAATGTGGTTAAAGATCTGGTTCCAGGATCTTTTACTTAATAAGAACTGTTCATTATTTGATATAAGCATCCTGCACCGTTCCCTTACATTCAGAGGTAAAAACTGTTTGTCATATTCATCTTTACTGACCTTTTTCATAAACTTAATCAGCTTTTGCACACACCGCTCCAGCTGAGGCTCCATGGTATCTCCTTCCTCATACTGCATAAGATCTTCAAAATCCACAATATCGTAAATCTCATTTTCTTTATCTTCCTCCTCCAGCACTTTACCCATTTTAAGCATAATTTCATTATTATCATAAAACAGGCTCTGAAAGCTTTCCTGCTCTTCTTCATTTTCTTTTCGAAACTGCTCTACAATCTTTTTCACATCACATTCATCCTTGAAGTTTTTTTCCAGAACTGTCATCATATCATCGTAGGAAAGATATGCACTGACATTTTCATTTACTGCACCGGACATTAATGCAAAAACCTTGGACATCTGGTCTTTAATTGTCTCAATTTCTTCACTGTCCGGCCTGTCCTGAATATGTTCCGTGTAATCATAAGTGTTCTTCTCTTTTACATATAACTTTGACTTAACAACACGCCGGATGATGCTTTCTGCCGTAAGGGCTTTTGTTGATTTATGCTTTTCTTTTACCAGCTTACAGAACATCTCCAGATCAAATCCCATGGCGAAATACTTCTTCATTTCATGAATAAATCCTATCTGATCCGGGGCAAATCCATTAAAAGACTTTTGAAAATGAGTTTTAATAGTATCTTCGTTAAAATGCTCACGTATAAAATCCCCCATTTTCTCATCTTTCTTCTCCATAGCCAGTGTCAAAAATGCATCTAATCTTTCATCTTCATCCAGACTCATTTTCAAAACCCGCTTATAAAGCTGAAGCATACAAGCTCTGTCCGTTAATTCAATCGGTATTTCCAGATACTGGTTGGCCCAGCGAATGGCACGCTTACACTGTCCCAGTGATATATCTCCGTATACAACAGCCGCTCCCGGCAGCCTCGCCTCTACCAGACAGCCTACCGCCAGTAAATATAAGTGATATGGTTCTCCCTGGGTTTTTGCACCCCATAAACTTTGAATATCGGGAATCCGTTTATCATCATCTTCTATACAAGCCTTAGCAGATAAAATTGACCAGAACACGTCCTGATCAAGCTGATCCCGGATACCTCCCCCATAACTTTTCAGCTCTTTCGGAAAACGGAAAGACTCGCCCCTCTTTTTGCTCACCAGATCGCCGCTGGTAAACCAGCCCGAATGTCCATATTGATTTGTAATCTCCCGTGTTTTGACATAAAATGAAAATGTCTGCCCGTATTTCTTTGCGGATACACGGTTTAAGAAAGGATAGTTCTTAATCAGAACCAGACTTTCTTTGTATACTTTTTCCCACTCCTCTTTTGCAATTTTTTCTGGAACTACGTCCAGTGAAATATGAATCCCCATAGTCTTCCTCCTCTTTTATGCGTATAATCGTTTTCTATTTCATGATAGACTATCTGAAAGAGGAAGTCATTGAAGTACAAATTCAAAAAAAGAAGGGATCTGGTATTTTTTCATATCTTATGTATCTTTTTTTATTTTTTATTTTTTCAAATGTTATTTTGAGTGATTTATTCTTTTAGGATACTATAAAGTTAATAAAAAAGCAAATTGTATTAGCAGATCAACAAATTTTTATAAAAAGAAGGCAGCTGCCCCGGTTATATTTAACCGGAAACAGCTGCCTTCTTATTTCGAATCAATCCATTTTAAAATGTCCAGCCTAATATTACTATCATATTGCTTTACATTTCTAAACTTTAATTTACTGTTTACTTTACAATCTTAAGCTTAACATAATCATTTTTATTATTGTAAGTTTTGACCGTAATCTTAACCCTTCCTTTTTTCAGTGCTTTTACTTTTCCACTTGCACTAACCGTTGCAACTTTAGGGTTGCTGGAGGTATAGGTTACTTTTCCTGCACTTCCCTTTGAAAGCTTCGCCTTCAGTTGCATGGTCTTGTTTACTTTTAAACTGTCTGATTTCGCTACAAGCTTAACACTTTTTGGCTTTTTCTTTACGGTAATTTTACAGCTTGCACTTTTTTTGTTCGCTGTTGTTACAGTTATGGTTGCGCTACCTGACTTCTTAGCCGTGATCTTGCCTTTTTTATCAACTGTTACAATCTTTTTATTGCTGCTGCTCCATTTAAGGGTTCCTGCGCTGACACCGGATGGTTTCAGCTTCACAGTTAACTTAAATTTCTCTTTTTCTCCAAGTGTCTTTTTCTTCACATTTAATTTGACTGAAGTAATGGTCTTTTTCACTAAACCTTTTACTGCCTGATTCAGTTTGTTATAAAGTGCGTCTACTGTTTTCTGGTCTGCATTTACATTTGCCATTACTGCATCAATCTGTGAGAACAGATCTTTTACGGCTTTCACTGTTTTGTCTGTGTACTTGCTGAATGAAATTGCCTTTACGCTTTGATAAGCACTGTTTAACTTTGTCTTATCTGCACGTTTTACCAGCTGGCTTTCTGCAGATTTGGCCTGTGCCAGTAAGTCTGAACCTTCTTTTTCAGATACATTTGAGGTATCTGCCAGAACTTTTTCTATTCTTGCTAGAACCTGCTTCATAGCGGCGAAACTGTTAGATGTATAAGCAGCATCTTTTCCGTTATAAGCGTTGTAAATGGTTCTCAGACTATCAACTACATTCTTTTGTACTACTTTTACCAGTGATTTCTGTGCAGCTGTCATTCTGACAACGGCTGCGTCCAGTTTCGCCTGTGTTAAGTCGACACTGTTGGCAATTAAGTTCTCTACTTCTTTGATTGCATTTTGTAAAGTTGTATAGGAATCTTTTGTGTAATTACCCTGTACTACTTTCTTTGCTTCTGTTAATGCGCTCTGGGCTTCTACGATTTTAACAAGTCCGTTGATTGCATCATTCAGGTTCTTTGTTGCTGCATCTACTGCTTCCTGGTCCTTACGGTCTACCTTCTTGGCATTTTCCAGTGCTGATGCCAGTCTTGCGTAGCTGTTTGCAGTGTACTCACCCGCATTAATGGCTTCCGCCTGTTTAATCAATTCATCCAGGGCACCGTATTTTACCAGATCCGCTGCTGCTTTTTCCAAAGCATCATAAGCTTCTTTCAACTCTGCAACTGTTGCTTCCTGGCTGCCTAATGCTTCTTTGGCTGCATCCAGTGCTGCTTTAAATACTTTCCAGGATTGTGCTGTGTAGTCTGCTTCTTTTAAGTCCTTGTTTGCATCATACAGCTGCTGTAACTGGTCTTTCATATCTGTGTCGCTAGTTTTCACACCTATATTATCTAAGATCAATGCATATGCAGATGTCGGATTGGAATCCGTTGGTTTTAAAATAGCTTTTTCATAGAAGTAAATCTGATAATCCTCAGCATCTCCCGTAGTGAATGTACCGTTAAATGTTGACTTTGTCTTCTTATCTCCGGAGGTCGGGGTATGTTTCAGTTTCACCTCTGTGGCATTTTCATGGTCTTTGAATGCCAGTTTTCCTTCTGCTCCCTGGCTTACCGGTTTTACATAGACTACATAATCACAGCCATCTTCTAATGTATAATCGAAGGTTAAATCATAAGAAGTGTTCGGCTGGAGTTTTAAACTGCTTTCATTTGTAACTACATATCTGCCCACTTCATTTTCGTTGAGCTTTAAGGAGTTTTCTCCATCTAAAACCCAGGTCATTACAGGTCCTACTTTGTCTTCGCCAGGCTTTACAATTTCGTTATTATCATTTGCATTGCTTCTGTCGGATGCGATATGAATTTTTCTGGATCCGCCGCCATATTCTAACGGTCCCCAGCCTTCATAGGTATTTTCAAAATCTTCATAGAGCACATAATCTGAATTGTTTACATCATTTTCTGTTGTTGTATGCTGCCATACTTTTACGTCATCAAAGTTAACCACTCCATCGCCTTTTTCTGCGGTCAGCTTAATCTGTGCTGTGGTTACTCCTTCCGGAACGGTAAACTCAACATCCATTCTCTGCCATCTGGTTCCCACATATTTGAAGGAAGAGCGGTGCACTCCGTCTTTACCGGTAACAAAGTTGGTATAAGTCTGATCTCCAATTGTCACTTCAATAGAAGCTTTACGCCCGTTCTGGGTTTCTGTCCAGACACCTACGGTGTAGTCCTGTCCCGGTTTCAGATCTGTCATTTCCTGGGACAGCGTTCCGCCCTCTGTCTTAAACTGTGCATAGCGGTCCCAGCGGTTTTCGCTCATTTCTTTGGAAATGTCATAATTTACTTTTCCCGGTACAACCTCAATGGATGCATCTCCGTTTTTTTCCCATACGCCGCCTTCATCTGCAAATTTTTCTGCATTAAATGCAAAATCCTTTACAGGGCTTCCTTCGCCCCAGTCTCCTGCTGCTTTCAGTACCTGAGTGCTTGTGGACGGATATAATACATATGGTGTGTTTTTCTTGCTGTTGATGGTGATTGTGCCATTATTAACAGCGATTGTTTCGCTATACACTTTTCCCTGCTGTGTAGTCTCATATAAATCAAAGGAAGCAACATTCTTAAATTCATCTGTCAGTTCCCAGGTAGTCGGATTGCCTGTTGTATTCCAATGATACAGCTTTGCGCCTCCGTTAATATCTAACTTGTCGCCTGTTTTGATATCCCAGCTCCACGGAATCAGGGAAGTTGCCTCTCCTGCATGGCGTTCTCCTTCATCTGTTGTGGTTCCAGTGTCGGCCCAGGAAGAGATTAACTTTCCGTCCTGACGCAATTCCACCATCTTTGTTTCTTTATTTCTTGTGGAGGTAACATTTCCTTCAAATGTAATTTGGTCTGTTTCTGATTTTAAAACACCAAAATGCTGCATGAATTTTGTAGGAAGTACTTCGTTATAGAATACGGTCACACCCTGCTGTACATCGGTCTTAGAATCACCCCAGGTAGTTACTACCGGGATTTTCTGTCCTTTGAACAATGCATTTCCAACAAAGATATCCAAATCATTTTTTACCATTCTGTAAAGAACGCTCTTGTTTCCTTTGTTGGGATATCCAAGGTCGGTACCCCAATGTGTAAAGGTAACGCCAGGCTCAATCGGTCCGGAGAACTCTGTACCTACTTTAACGCCAAGGTCATTGATATAATCTACTAATTTGTAAGCATTATAATCATTTCCTGTATAAACATCAATATAGTAGAAGTCCAGTCCTTTATCTCCAACTTTTGTTAAATCATAAAGGTCTTTGAACCGTTTCTGAAGCTGTCCTGTGACAACATCTTTCGTCTGGTCTACATAGTATGCGGTATCAATCCAGTCCCAGCCTTTTGCAAGCCTGTCACTCTGATATCCGGCTGCTGTAGCACCGCTTAAGTTCTTATAGTATAATTCATTTGCATCCAGATGATATTCGGTAGCATTGAGATGCACACCGATGCTCATGTTATATTTATCGCCTTCGCCGATGAGAGTTTTAAAGTCTTCAACCCCACCCTGTCTTACACCGACGTTGGAATAGGAAGGAATATCATCATCATGGCCTTCTGCCTGATACCCTTTATGAAGTACCATCTGCCCGAATCCATCCATGTAATTGTACAATACCTTACCTGTTTCTAAGGAATTGAGGAATGGGTCGTTTGCCTGGCTTGCAAAGTTAAATGCAATGTACATCATATTGTTTGCCATGTCTTTGGCACCAAATGCTTCTTCCAGGATATATTTCCGATGTGCTACTGCTGCATCCTGCCAGTCAACATTTTCATCTGCATTAGCATCTTCTGTAATGACAATTTTTGCCCAGGGCAATTCTTCTTTATCGGTGGTATCGCTATAACGGTAAGTCCATTCTCCATTTCGTATCTGAGCCTTTTTTACCAGGGATTTTACGGATTTTTCCATTACCACTTTATTTCCGCCGGACATTACGTTGTTTTCGATGGAAGCAGCCAGACCATTTCCACTGATCATTGCCATGGTAGTTCCTTCCGCACCGCTCTTTTCCATTTGTGACATATCATCCGCTAATTCTTCGGATACACCATGCCATTGGCCATTTGATTTTGTCCAGGCATAAGATGCGCCTTCCATCTTGTCATCTGCATAAGCCCAGGTGCTTTCGCCCAGTGAAAATGTTTTCACTTTAAAGCTGCCGTTTTCTGCAATATCTGTGATTTTAAATTCTACCACATGATTTTCTGCTACAGAAAGTGTTGCTTTCATCGTTACACCTTTATCTGCAAATTCCATTACGTACTCGTAGGTACTGTCATCTTTCTTTGTTCCGGTTACAGCCGGTGATACTTTTTCTCCGTTCAGCACTACGGTTCCCAGCTGATCTTCCTGACCTCTCATAGTCTTTTCATTTAGCTTATAGGAAAGGATACGCGGGAATGACTGATCAATCATAGCTGTCAGTCCGTCTTTTTGAATCTCAACTGTTTTCTCATTTGCAGAGAATAACGGAAGAGAAGCTTCCTCTATCATTTCAAAATTATCAAATGTCAGTTCTTTACTTCCATACCAGGACTTTATACCAAAGAGTCCGGGTGTATTTTTCATAGATTCCATGGTAACGGAACCCATATCTGTGACAAGCCCATCTTTGTCCGTAAATTTCAGCTGTACGGTGTTCCCAATCAGGTCAATTGCTACCTTATAAGTCTCACCTGCTTTTAATGAAAATGTCTTGCCAAATCCCTTGGTACTGTCATCTACATTTACACGCCAGTTTCCATTGATATCAACCTCTACCGATAATCCTTGGGTAAAGTCGGTGTCGCGGAAAACGAAACCATAACGTCCGCCCTGCATGTCATCCCCAACGCTAGGTGTGAAATCAAATGTGGCATGCACATCCTTCATTGGAATCGAATCCTTATTTAAGAATCTGGTTACGCCCGGTACTTTTATGGTCAGCGTGCCTGCTTCTGTATTATGTATCGCATTATTACTGTTATCAAGAGGTTTGCTGGATTCCCAGTTAGGATTATATAATTCCCCAAAGGTTTCTTCATATACGCTTAATTCCTCTGCTCCCATTGCATCGATTTTTACATTCATTTTCTCTGCATTTGGATTGTAGATACCGAATCCGCCCTGTGTCTTATCATAAGAAACTTCATTTGCGGTTCCAACAGTCTGGTTATTCACTTTTAATGTTAGATTTCCCTTTACTATTTCCACTCTGAGAATATAATCTGCATCAGCCGCAATTGCTTTACTGATTCCCAGCGGTGTGATTTCTGATCCATTATCCAAAACCCATTCCGTTGCAGAGGTATTGTAAACTTTTAAATTTCCAATCTGAATACCGCTCTTCAGCTGGTCTGCCTGCATTTTCACCTGGAATACACCATGTTCCGGCATACTGATATCACTGTTAACAGCCGCCGCATTCCCTGCAACTGCACCTTCCAGATAGCCATTTTTAATCTGGGGTGTTTCGAATTCTTCCCAGTTTACCGCTGCAATTGTATCATAGTATTCTTCATAATAAACTTTATCCAGCGGAGCTGTTGAGATATCCTCGAACTTTTCCGTGTAAAGCAGATCATCCAGATAAATCTTACCGGTTCCTGTTATTCCGGGATATCCCATTCCAATAGAAACTCCTGCCGGTATCTCAGCAGCAGATTTTTTTCCATTGATGCTGAGTGTTACTTTGTCTCCGGTAAATGAAACTGCGAGATCGTTCCAGGCCTTTAACTTTGGTGATTCTGCTTCGCCTGTTAATGGATACGTCTGATTTTCTAAGACAAACTCCCATTTATTTACATTATACTGCACAATTCCAGTGCCGATCTTAAGACCAAGATCTGCATGTTCTGTCTTTACTTTTGCCCCATAGGTTCCCTGTGATAATTTTACGGCATCTGTTAATTCAGCCATGCCGCTGACATTTGTTAAACTCAGAACCTTATTGGATCCTTCCTTTACAATTGCAGGTGATCCCTGGCTCCAGGTTCCTGTGATGCCATCCTGGAAATCATTTTCATATTTCACGATAGCTTCCGGCTCGATTATTTTATTGGTGTAGATAACATCATCAATTAATACGGCAGTACTTCCCCAGGTACGGATACCGAACTGACCTGCCACACCATTTTTTAATACATCCAGTGTAAAGGTTCCTACCGGCTCTTTGTTTAAATAAACGGTGATCGATCCTTCCTGGAAATTAATGATTAAATCATTCCAGGTTCCGTTCACTGGTTTTTGCATATCGATGGAAGGATAACCAGACTGATTCTCTACAACCCATTGTCCCCCGTCCCAGTTTAACTCACGGAACTTATTGTCCTTAGCGCCAAAACGGAATCCAAACTGCTTCGGTGTGCTGTTCGCAGGTGCAACTGCTTTGTAACGAAGTGATAAGGTTCCCTCTTTGATATCCGGTGAATCCAGATCTACCACTCTTGCTTTACCGGCTGCAATTTTCAATACTCTGTTTCCGGTATCTGTTGTTTCGATTGATGCAGCATTATTACTCCAGTTTGGTGTATATTCCGGATCTTCATAATCCTGAACATATTCCACAACGTTGGATGGCTTGTCCTTTGTTCCTACACCTTCTACCTTAAAATCGCTGATAGATACTGTTGCAGGTACGTTAAACCATTTAAATATTCCTATCTGTCCTCTTTGATTAATAAGCTCCTCTGTCAACACATTCGGAACTGATTCATTAAAGATAACAGCATCATCTAAAGCAATGATTATCTTGTCTCCATAGAAACCTATCCGAAGTCTGTATTCCGTATTTTGCTCTAAAACAGGTCCTGAAAATGTTTTCCATTTTCCGCCTTCATTCTGGCTCTGAATATTCCAGGTGCCTTTAACATCATATCTTACGGAAATACCATTTGAATCATCATTTGCCTTAATTAAAAAGCCAATTCTTTCACCCTCAGACTGATATTTAAAAACGGTGGAAATAACACCGGAGGTAAGATATGGTGTATTATCCCAGGTCGCTGCAAATTCATTGCCTGTAAGAGATTCAATTTTCATAGTCAGCCCGTTATCTACGGTCGCTGTTCCTTTACCGGATTTATAAGTAAATGGTTCCGGCTGATTAGACTGATAGTTATTACCATAAGTGACTTTTTCCTGTCCTGCAGGCATTGCTGCATACATCTCGTCCAACAGGCCGGCAAATGCTTCATCTGCACTTACTTCCCCTTCTGCCACAGTTGCAGCATTCTTTTCCTGCAATTCACTCTCTGTCTCCGCTGCCTCAGTTGCAGCCTCTTCCCGATCGGCGCCATCTATTTCGCTTGTTGATTCCGTCTCCTCTATATCCGGTATCTCACTTTGCAACTCTGTTTCCTTTACAACCTCTGTTTCTGTTGGTATCTCCATGACCTCAGACCCATTCTCCTGCAGTTCTGCCGCATGCACAACCCCAGATGAGAAAAGACCTTCAGCACTGGAACATACCAGACATAATGATAATGTAAAGCTGATTATTCTGGCTGCCAGATTCCTCTTATTCCTCATAACTCTTTTTTCCTCCTGCTTATTATTACAGAATCTTAGAGCGTGTTTGATCATAGCTTTCGGACACGTTCCAGACTGTTACCCACAGAATAAATTATATACTAAATTTTAGCAATATCTTCTATGCAAATAAGCAATATTCCACAAAAAAAGCACTCGATTACACAAGTGCGGCTTAAATTTCACTCTCATTTTCCACTTTAGGTTATACTATTTTATATCTTTTGTATATTGCATTTTCATCATTGTGTATTGTCAAGTTAAAATGCACATAAAATTCATTTTTAACCCGGAAAGCTGTCTTTTACACAGAGCGTTCCATATCCCAGCGTGGGATTTGGATAAACCCTTTCTACATTTAAAGGCCTCGCCCCCCGGATCAGATATGCTTTGACTTTCTCTCCATATAAATAAGGATCATTCCCCATTACAATCCCCCACTGCATTAACATCGCCGCTGCCCCTGTAACAAACGGTGTTGCAAAAGAAGTCCCGGAAACAGTGGTATATCCCCCTCCAGGCGTGGCAGTTGTAATATCAACACCGGGAGCTGACACATCCGGTTTGACCTGGCTGCTATCCCGGTTATATCCTCTTCCCGAGAAAGGTGCATAAGTTAAAAGTCTGGAATCATAGGCACCTACTGCAATAACTTTCCTGGCAGTGGAAGGAATAGTTAACGTGGTTTCAACCGTGGGCTGATAAAATCTCGTGCCGATTCCTACCGCTGCTGATGCCGGTAGCCAGACATCATAACGCCCTTCTACAATTCTCTTTGGAGTAAATATTAACCGCCAGATACCGCTGTCAATATAAGTATCCCGGGGAATAAAATCTATGTAGATCTCCTGGGACGTGCTATAAGGGCTGGGTTCGCCATAATAGACCAAAAGCTCTGTCTCCCCTGCAATATAACGTTGTGGTCCCAGTACTTCCTGTAATGGTCCTACAACCTGCCCGGATGGATGCACGATAGTAATCTCAAATTCATCTACATAAGACTTCCAAATCTGCAGATTTATACTCAACTCATTATTTACTATTCCCAGCTGTATTTCTACAGGCACATTGTTTTTCAGTATCCCCGAAGTGTGTCCTCCGGTACTTCCTTCATTCCCCGTCCCCACCGATATTGTAGATTTCCACAGATTCGAAATGTCATCGATATATGTCTCCAAAAGTCCGCTTCCATCATGTGAACCATAAACGGTTCCAAAACTTAAATTAATGGCAACGGGCTTCTGGTATTCAATAGACTTCCTAATTACATAATCCAGCGCCTGCATCAGCTCTGTTGTCCTTGGAAATGAATTCGGGCGTGCCAGACCCAGTTTGACTACAATAATATCACTTGCATAGGCAACACCTCTGTATCTGCCGTTAGATGCCCTTCCATTACCTGCTGCGATTCCAAGTACCTGCGTACCGTGACCGCTTAAGTCCCTGGATGGCACAGCCTGTGCAGACCTTTCCCCTTCTGCCTCAGGGTTCAGCGCAGCGTTGATCTGTGCCTGGTCAAACTCAGTCCCGATTTTATATCCTTTTGGCGGATTCCCCGGCAGAGTCTGATCCCAGATATTTAATATGCGGGTACTTCCATTGGGATTTCGAAAATCAGGATGTGTATAATCCACCCCCGAGTCAATAACTGCAACAATAATGCCCTCCCCATTTAAATTAAAAGCCGGTGTCTGAAGCACATTCATGCAGGATGCTGCCCTCCCCTGATTAACCGAGAAAAACAGCCGCTTCGGCTTTTCAATAAATTCAACCTCTGGCTGTGCCGCCAGGTAATCAATTTTAGATTCCGGTAATGTTATGATTGCGTATTCATTGATTAATTCCACTACCTGAATGTCTTCACTCTCAAGCCTTGAGATATCCCCTGAGTACTTTACGATAATTTCCCACTTCTGGTCCACCGGATCATACCCCACATCTAACGTCAGTGATTTTTCCCGTTCTTCCGGAGTGGCATCCAGCGCCAGATTCAGAAGATTTTCTATTTTTTGGTCAGTTGCCATAGCGTATTCTCATCCTTATTCTGCAATTAAGGACGGAAGATTAAACAATCTTCCGTCCTTAATAAATATTAATACATTATATGATTTTATTTGGCCTGATATTCTATAATTTCATCCGGGCTGCTAACCGGCCATGGTGCGTCTTTTCCAAAATCCGGTGTTACATTCCTTGCCTGAATTGCTTCTACATTGAAGACAATCTCTATCTTCGCGGAATTAAAAGCATTTGTCCATGATGTAGGAATTTGCATTGTATAGATATTGCCTTCGCTTCCCAGCTCTTTCAACAGCGGAACCTTATCATTTCCAGATACAATGTTCTTATAATAAATGTAATCACCTTTCAGTACCCAATTTTCATTTAAAACCGACCCAAAATCAGAAGATCCATCTTGATTAAACAAAGGATAATCCACCTCATTTACGGTTACCTTTGGCGCTGCAATACGGATATAGGAATCCTGGCTTTCAGCTGCCAGATTAATTGTGGGATCTTTCCAAATTGGATCACCCGGCAATAATGCCTGATAATTCTCTTCTTTATAGTTTGGTTCATCAATCTCTACACTTACAAAACCAACTGCCAGTTTATTATTCGCTGTATCTTTATCCGTGAACCACGCTAATGTAGCTCCTACGGTTACAAGACCTATAAGTGCAGCTGTCGTAACCAACAGCGCTATTTTTTTCTTAACCATTACTCTTCCTCCTCTACACCTATGGCAGAATCCATCAAACGGATTAATTCTAATGCACTACGAAATGGCTGTATTCTTTTTTCTTCCACCCAGTTTACCGTTCCCTGCCATGTCTGATTTTTTCTGCTTTTTACTGTAACAATAAACGTCTTTTCTTCGTTTTTATTTGAACCACCCATACGTCACGAATCCATTCCTTTCTTCCGTTGAGCCATCAGGCTGATTTTCCCGCTAATAAGCTGCTGAAGTTTGTTATTTTATAAACTTCAAGCGTGTTTTCACACTGCCCGTATGCGGCTGACTGCTCCACCTTGCGGGAGGGCAGTGCAAAATTGGCGGCGTAGTGGGGATACGTTCTTAATTTGCACGGCTGCACCCTGATTAGCGGAGCTATCAGATCAGGCGATGAATTTCAAACACGCTCTGGTGAGTATTTACTGCTAATTGCTATCCTGTTTACTGTACTTCTGTTGGAACTGTTTTATTTGTTTCTGCCTGAATATCATTTCCTTCTGAATCTTTCCATCCCATAATTAAACCACGTTCTGAATATGGAGTAAAGCTATCAGCCTGAATAGCTTCTGCAAAAACATTAATCTTAAATGTCAAACCAGATACTTCATTGCCCCAGTTTTCCGGTATTTTTACGGTTTGGAACAGATAATCTGATGCTCCAGCCTTCATTGGAGCCTGATAATAATAGTATCCGTCTGTTGATAAAAACCATTTTTGAGTATCAATATCAATCAATGGTAAAATATCTTTAATTTGTTTTTCACTTAAACCTTCAAACTCAATTTTGGCACGTACATATGCTTCTAAAGAACCTTCTGCTACTGTAATTTTAGGGTCTTTTACAATACTCTGATTTGGCTTTACGTCCGTAATTGTATCATCCGGATTTTTACTAAACTCCGGCTCTTCTAAATCGATATCTACTTTTCCCATTGTTACAACGTTTGTTTTACTGTCTTTATCTGTGAAATATGCTAAAGTTGCCCCTACTCCGATTACTGCTACTAATGCTACTGCTGCTACCATAGTTAATATTTTTTTCTTTTTCATAATTATATTTACCTATCCTCTCTTTATTATATCCGTGGTTATATTTAGTGTTATATTTGGGGTATATTTACAATAAATTATATGCTGATTTAATGATGTTTTCGTTGTCTATGCCGCTGGATTTAATGCTTTACTTAACTGTGCAGTAGCTTCTTCCAGTGCTTTCGCTTCATCAATACCATCAGCCTGAATTGCAGCTGCAACTACATTTACTGTCCCAACAGTACCTTCTAAATTACCCTCTGCCTTTTCATTATATTTAACGCTTGTAAATACAGCCGGAAGTATATTATTTTTGTTCTGTTTTAATACTTTATCTTTATATTTGTAGATACCATCTAAGCTTATAGTTTCATCTGTCTTAATCCAGTCTGTATTCCATCCATCAATAGTAAAGTTCTTACTTACTAAATCATCTGCTCCGCTTACCTGTACATACACCCAACAGTCAGCAGAATCAGCATTGACGGTAACTACCGGTCTCTTAGCAACTTCCTGTCCCGGATACATATTCTTACCATCGGTCGTATCATTCCACTCTGTTTCTTTCGTAAAATCTTCATTCGTTTCACCGGTTTTTTCATTTAAATCAATCTCTACTTTACCAACTGTAAATGTATTTTGTGCTACATCTGTCGTGCTTGTTAAGTACGCTAAAGTTGCTCCAACCATTACTACACCTGTCAAACAAACTGCTGCTACCATCGTAACTAAACTTTTTTTCTTCATCTCATTATCTCCTATTCTTTCTATCCATTTATAAGTTCTTTTCGACTTCCTATGTTATGTATCCAGTATATAACAATCCAGTCACACACTGGTCATACAGAGATAATTCCATGATACTTTTTTATTCTTTTTTACTATCTTTTTTATTTTCTTTTTTCTCGTCTTTACTGAAAATTTCAGGTAAAAAAACAAGCAGAATTAACACTATAAATACGGCACATATCCCCGCTATTCCAAGCGGTGTTTTAGCATAAATACTGATATATCCCATGAGCGGAATATGAAATCCCACCTTACCGATAATGCTGGGTGCTGCAACCGGTTCGGCATCTTGTACTTCATTTGCATCACCTTTTGTTGTGATTAGCTGGTTCTCCTGATCCACATCTTTTATTCTATGTGTTACCACCGTATCGCTTCCCATATGAAAACTAATTACATCTCCCACTTTTAATTCATCAAACGGAGCTTCCTTTACATAAGCAATGGAACCCACACCTATGTTGGGTTCCATACTTCCGCTTAAGACTGCCATCGTTTGATATCCAAAAAAGTGTGGTACAATTAACGCTGCTGCAACTAATGCTAATATAATTAATAATAAAGAACTTAATATCCCACATACTTTTTTTAACATCTCTTTTCCTCCAAGCTTCTAACTTTTTTGTCGTATTTTGCATTTAAATAACATAAATATACTTTATTCAGCACTATAAATCTTCCATATTTTATTTGCTGATTCCACATTAAAATTCCCATTTTTGTCTAATGCAGAAATTACATCTCCTGCATCATTAACAGCTTCTGCCTGCACCGCTTCCTGGTATAATGTCATATCAAATGGTTCAAACTTTGCCGGATCTTTTATTTCATATTTACTGAATAATGCCTGTGTGCTTTCTCCCGGCTGAACAACAGCATTATAATAATAAAACCCATCTTTTTCATTATAAATCCACAATACATCTTTGCTTCCGCCAGAGACACCTACATTACTCTCTGCACTCTGAGGAGATATAGTCATTCTCATACGAATAATGCATGCATTTTTACCTGTGTTTCTCACTGTAGGCTCTTTAATACCTTCTGATGCAACAATGTTTTCTTCAATATCAGTTGTCACATTACCTACGGTAAAAGAATTTTCTTTTACCGTAGTAACATCTGAGTATAACGCAATTGTCATACCGGTAATACCTATTGCTGCCACACATACCATAACCAGAGTGGCCATCAATGCTTTTTTATTTTTTATAAATCGATTCATCTTATCCACTCCTTAATTTTCTTTATTTTCTGACTTTCCCAACTGATCCGGAGTAATTACAATATTACCATTTTCGTCCATAGTAAATTTATTAATTACCACATCTGTATGGGAATAGTTATCCGGATTCGTACGAATATTTTTAAATGCTACAGTCTGATTTAATGCAGTTTTCTTTAATTCTGTTTGTTTTACATTTCCACCTACACATTCATATCTAATCGTTTCTAACTCAGTTATTTCATAATTTCCAAGGGGTAAAAGTTCAAAGGTTTTTGTCTGTGTTAACGCTTCATCTTTTTTAAAACGCATTGTATATTCAAACACTTTTCCCGTTTCTAAATGTTTAATTTGGAATGTAAAAATCGGATCACCATTGTCATAATTTACAGAATCTATAGTCTTTTTAATTGTCAAATTTCCTAACAGCAAGGTATTCGTAACAATAACTTCTGCATTCTTTTTAAACAATAATTTTCCGGAAGCTTTTTCATCAGTCGCCAGAACTTCTGCATTTACTACTTTATAGTTTTCTTTATCATATTTTGTAAATGCCTGATTGAGTTCATCTAAATTAGATTCCTTTACTTCAAAACTGGTTCCTGACGGAATCTTGGGAATCCTGATTTTATCACCTGCTTTTACATATATCTTTCCTTTGACTGCCTGCTCACGGTTTTCATCTTCTTTTGCTTCATTTCGAATAAATTCACCTTCAAATAAATGACCTCCGACAGTAACCGTCAATTCATAAATATCTTCTGAAGATCCTGAAGTTAACACTTTTTCAATTACCAGATCCTGCAGGTTATCTCCTGTACAGAAGTTTTGAAAGTTAACGGTAAGGTCCGTTCCAACCAGCAAAGCCTGACTTCTGACAATATATTTATCTGATCCTTCGTCTCCTTCAATTATAGAACCATTCTCTGTCGTTAACTTTACACCATTCACTTCAAATTCATCATACTGGCTCTGAATAACATCCGTTTCTTCCACAAAATACTTTTTGCCCATATCAAACTGGGTAAACTGAGCTGTCTGACCATGTTTTAAAGTAAAACTGCCATTAAGGTCAGTCTTCATTTCTTTTATCTTACTTCCATCAATAAGTGTATATGCCCCATTTGTAACCAAGCTATACTTTGTATTATCATTATCGCGCGTTACATCTCCATTTTCATCTTCTACATAAAGTTTAAAGTTAAAGTTTACATCACTGAATGATCCTTCATTTATATTACCAATTTCTTTTGTAACATTTACACTTCCCTTAGGAACTGCCGGAATATTGAATTTCAACTTACAGTTAGATGCTCCTGCACCACGCTCCATATAGAATATCTTAATTTCATGAGCTGTATAGTTTTTAAAATAGTTCCCGCCTTCTACAAATTTAGAGGTATCTGCCTTTGCTTTCTGAAATAAAGCTTTTATATTTGTATCTGCAACTCCCTGAACCTTTACATCTCCTGTTTTGAAATTAATGCTTCCGCTGCGGGCATCATGACAACCGCCAATATCTAACACCAGAACGCCATCGATGAAAACCCACATATCATCATCGCCGTTAAATTCAAAAACCATTGGACTTCCATCTACCATTCCATTTTGCGGCTGTGCAAAGGAAGCGCTCATATTCATGCCAAAGTGATACGTTTTTCCCTGGGTAAGATATAATTCTTCTCCATACCGGGAATCATTTTTGTCTAATGGGTTACCCTGTTCGTCGTAGTAATTTTTATTTTTACTAAGTTTTCCATTTGCTATATTATTGTACGGCATAAAGTTACCACGCTGATAATATAATTGATTTGCATTATCCGGTGTTCCAATCTGTTGATAAACAGTAAAATTACCTGCATTATCACCTGTCTGATTTAAATAAGCATAATTATCAAAACTGCTATAGTAAAAGTACTTACTCTCATCATATACACTTTGTAAAAATAAATGGTTTGCATTTGCCTGAGTGGTGTAGCTCCCCTGTGGATTAAACCATTCTTTTAAAGTAGTTCCTCTGAGATCCTTATTACTTTCAGACTTTTTAATTGCCTGACCAAACTCTTTACTAAACACAGGATAGCCATCTGCATCTAATTTATTCTGGACCATCCCCTGTTTAACACCGCGGCCGGCAGCAGTTTCATTCCATTCCCCGCCCGAGAACTGATGCTTATCAACGCTATAGTTAAACATATTCAATTCAATGCCCTTGCTATTGCTGTCGATGGTATCAACTGTTTTAAGATTGTCAGTATATTCAAAATATAATTCATCGCCTGGCTGCACATTGTATGCTTCGTCATTTGAACTCCACTTTACCTGCCATCCGTTGTTACTTTCATTTTTCCAGAGCATTACATTGCTGACATCTTTTTGTCCCCCCCATGAATCAGAAGTCATATATGCACGACAAAAAGATTTATTTTCAAGTGTCTTATGATTATCCATATCTTCACTCTGAATCCATTCACTGATTTGACTGGGTGAAGCCTGTGGCCAGGATACTGCTGTCTTATGTTGAAAACTAATAGGTTCATTCATTAAATCATTTCCCTTTTTATCAACAATGTGAATTTTCAAACTCTGCGTTGTATTCGCTTGACCCGAACCAGCAGTATTTTTCCAAACTAACGTAAATATTGAGAAACTGTTAACTTGAAAATTGGTTGTTACCACTTCAGCTTTATTATTAACATCTACTGAGGCATGTTTAATTTCTTCAACATTTATATCCTGATTGCCATTTTCATTAAAATGGTATACCGTAACATTCTGTTCTGCATTGTTTTCTGCTTTTTCAGCATTACTCTTTGTTGTTTTTTCCGGTTTGACTCCTTCTTTAAAATCCATAGTCACTGCCACTTCACCGGAAGGTTCCACCTCAACACCATCTTTTACAAAACTAATATCATATGCCAGAAATCCTGTTATTGTATCATCTTCTGCTTTTGCATTGTTATTTAACAGGCTCTCTACTCTATCCAGTTCCTCTTTGTCTACTACCGGGACAACTTTCAGTTCTGCTCCTCTGGGAAGTATCCCCGCTTCACTTAAAACAGCCTTTACCGTCACCTGGTCATCATCGTATGTATATTCTGTTGTTGTATCCTCACCATTCCAAGCAATTGCGAACTGGCTTACATTATCTGATTCAAATGCTACTTCATTAACTGCAAAATCGGAATTACAATTTAAAACTGTTGTTTTTTCTTTCAAATCAATTACATTTGTTTTTCCAGCTTCATTTTCATCTGCCGTAAACTTTAATACCTGCGCCTGAACCGCTTTTAAATTTATTTCTTCCGTTCTGAAGGTTTCAGGAAGAACTGCGTTTTTAAAATTAATGGAAACTTTCATTTCATCTTTGACCGGATAGATCACACCATCTTTTTCAAACTGAATTGCATAAGCATTAAATCCATCGATTGGTGCTGCTTCTTTTTCCGCTTTTTCATTTAATAAAGTATTAATTTTGTCATACTCTGCTTTTTCAGCTTTATCTGTTTCAGGGCTGTTATCTGAAATCATTTTATTTAAGATTGGCTTTACCTCTAACACCGCATCCGCTGGAACTGTATCCGAATTCATCAATTCTACTACTGCTGTCATCTCTTCATTTTCAAAAAGATATTTTGACTGCATTTCTTCCGGTCTGCTTTCTGTTTCTGTTGAAGCAGTTTCTGTTGTCTCCGATGTCATTTCGGATTGCATTTCTTCCTGGCTCTCTGCTTCTGTTTCGCTGGACATCTCTGTCTCCGGAATATTTTCAGTTCCTGCTTCGGAATTCATTTCCGTTTCCGGTACTGCTGCAGCTTCTGTTTGAATCTCTGTCATTACGACAGGTTCCGTCTGAGCAGCAGCCGCTTCACTTTCAATCGTCTCTGCTGCCGGGCTTACTTCGTTGACCTGTTCAGCCTCTGCTGCCGTCCCCGGGACTTCTGTATGATCAGTATTATCCGCCGCCAGTACTACTCCATTGGAACCTAATGTAGTCACGATCATGGCCATACATAAAAGGATTGCGGTTAATCTTTTTTTCATTCTTGTCTTCATGTGGATCCTCCTCTGATATACTATCTATTCTCTTTCAAATATCAACTTATCCCGTTAATTCTTCGTTTTATAGATTTACTATATCAAAATCAAGTCACAGACTGGTCACAGCAAACATTTTTCCAATCAGTACCACCGGCTTAGCCGGTGGTTTGTTTTCCGCCCTATAAGGGCTCGTTTCCGGTACTGGAGTCTAAAGACTCATCGAAAGGTTCGCCAGCCGCAACGTCAGTTACCTGCTAAGCCCCTTGGGCTTATTTCTTTTTGCTTTTGTTTACTGGCTCACCCGTAAACGGGTCAATATACTCCTTCAAAGACATTTGATCATATTCCAAATCTTCCTTTAGTTGATTCCGAATATACTCTTCTATTTTTTTTGCATTTTTTCCTACTGTATCTACATAGTATCCTCTGCACCAAAAGTGTCTATTTCCATACTTATATTTGAGATTAGCATGTCTCTCATATATCATTAAGGTACTTTTTCCCTTTAAATACCCTACAAAATCTGACACACTTATCTTTGGCGGTATTTCTACTAACATATGAACATGATCTGGACAGATTTCTGCCTCCACAATATGCACTTCTTTGCGCTTGCATAACATACTTAAGATATTTGCAATATCCTTTTTCAACTCGCCATATATAATTTTTCTTCTATATTTCGGTGCAAAAACTATATGGTACTTACAATTCCACTTTGTGTGTGCTAAACTATTATTGTCCATTTGGACTACCTCCTTTGATTTATAAAACGGTTGGCGAACCTATTTTTATTATATCATTGGAGGTTTTTTACACAACGCTAAAGCTATTCCAACCACCCGCAGAGCAGGTGGTTTATTTGTTCTCCAAAGTTCCGTTTTTCGGATCAACGAAAAACTCCTCAATGGAGAACAGGGCCATGCCCTAACAAAAAGATCCTCCCCTTCTAAACTTAGCCGGGAGGATCACTATTTTTATTTATTCATATACCGCTTTTTTATAATCTCAATTGCATGTTCAAAATCTTGCTTACTCTTTAAATTTTTCATTAACTCTTTTATTTTAAGTATATTTTCATGAGTAAAATTATAAGTTTCAACTGGTATTTCATCTTTTAGCATTGTTCTAAGTTCTTCTTTATCCCATTTTGAGTGCTCATCCAACGTATCCAAATACTGTAAAGATATAAATCTTATATATTCAATATTATCAGCAATTAATTCAGCCGGTTCTACAGAGGTTAACTTCATCGTCTTTTGCGTTTCTTTACCAAATCGATCCATCACAGAGTACGTAACAAAATACTCTCCCACATCATGAATTTCCTCTGGTTGAATTATTTTATTGGATTCATCCTGTATACTGATTATCTTTACTTTATCTTGGATATTTATTACATTTCCATCGATATCAGTTAGACCTTGTCTTTTAGCCATATCATCTTCGATATCATCTGCTTTTACATAGCTTAACAAATCATTAATAGTCAATGGGTTCATTCTAAGCTCTTCATTCGTCATAATAAGATTTTCTGGCACTTTTAAAATAGGATAATTGTTATATAAGACTCTTACCACACTTATTTTGCTGGTAACATTCCCTGCACTATCTTCTACCCGAAATGTCAGTTTGTGGTTAACTTCTTCATTCAACGCCATTCCCTTTTTATTGTAAGTATCAAAAAAATAGTCATTTGGCATATCCTTATCATAAATAATTTTACTCGGATTAGGTTTATACCCATTTTGTATAGGATAATACTCAACTTCTATAATTTTTACTTTCTCATCAAGAAGGTGTGGGAAATATTCTTGATTTTTCTCTCTTGCTCCATCCTCTTTGTCTGTTGCACCCAGTTCCGAGTAATAAATTTCCTCCATTAATTGCTTCTTAGTTACAGATTCACCTTCATAAAATTCCATTATTGTAGTATCAACAATAGGCATCTCATCCCAAATAGCATTTAGATCCACTTGGTAGTCATACTCAACATCATTTAGTGCTCTTTCTACCGGCTTTCCGAATGTTTCAGCCAATAATGATACTGATAATATATTCTCTTTATATGACTGAACTTCAAAAGTCTTCTTACTAACTGGATTCATGTTATTTCTAAAGCTGTCTGAAGGTATTACTATTTGCCCAGGTTTAAAATTAGAATTACCAGGGTACGCTGAAGGACTAATACTCCATCCCGCATATGAATGGCTATTAAACACAAACTCATTCTCCCGCAATGTATAATCAGCCTCTAACGGCACAACATCCCCTGCCATCTTCCCTGTTCCCCCATTCGGCAGATAATTAATCAGAACTCTTTTACCATCCAATAATACCTGATACGGATAGTCCCTATCTACACCGGTCTGATCATCAATCACGATTCCCTTTGCGTCTGCGAATTCTTTCGTATCAGCCTCCAAAGAATACTTTCCTGTTTGCTTTTCTGTATTGAATTTGTAGTTAGCCAATATTCTGCCTTTAAAAGTATCCTCTTCCTTCATGGATGTAATAAAAGCCGCTTCGCACGTATTCTCCACAGTAATGAAATGATTCGGTGTTAAAAATATATCCTGTGTCACATTTGGATTTCCCTTTACATTTAAAATACCATTTTGATATATACTATTACCCATCTCATGAGCTCCGGTGACTCCATTGGGAAAGAATTTGGATGTAATTTCTTTGCCGTTATGTAAGATACCTCCGGAATATAGATTAAAGGTTCCTGCATTCTCTAATCCCCTTTTTGTATTTTCTGTGATAGTGCCACCGTTCAAAGTTGCAGTTCCTTCGTTTTTCAACCCTGTTTTTGCAAGCCAGATCTGATTTTCCTCACCCATTGTCATTGTACCAGTGCTTCCATTATAAATTCCAACATCAGAATTACCAGATAATGTACAATTTGCACCGCTAAACATATTTAATTTACCACGGTTATAAATTCCATAGGTGGCGCCACTGTATATACGTGACCTGCCTTTAATGTTTAATCGGTCTGCATTGTAAATTGCACCGATTGAATTTTGTTTAGATTCTGCCTGTGCCTGAGTAAGTCCACCCGATGCATTTTCAAATTTTTCGAATCCGATTAAAGACCATCCATTACTGGAAGATGAAGCATTCTCCAAATTTACAGTACCTAACATATTAACAATTCCATACCCGCTATTTCCATAGATTCTGCCTCCGGTCATTGTAAAGGATGCAGCAGCATTTCCAAGCCTGATACCGCCACCGGTATTGCCGGCTTTACATTTATTACTATGGATCGTTCCCCCAGTCATTCGGATTGATCCATCATTGTTTATCCCTCCATCACCGGGAGCAGTATTTCCATAAATAGATGCATCATTTAATACCAGTGTATTACCTGACAACACCTGGATACCTCCACCCCAGGAAAGGGCTGTATTATTAGATATAGAACCTGATTTCATCGTATTCACAGGTCCTCCGAAGACAATGCCGCCACCAGTCACTGCTGTATTGCTGTTAATATTATTACTTTCTAATGTAACATTGGCATTGTAATATATTCCACCTCCATTACCTCCTGTAGCTGCATTACCCGTTATCGTTGTATTTGTGAGACTTAATGTCTTCGTATCATGGGTATCGGTATAGATTCCGCCGCCATTCCCAGCGGAAACTTTATTATTTTTAATGGTACCTCCAGATATGGTCAGTTCATTATTTCTTCCGCTAAAGATTCCGCCGCCTCCGTTGGCTGCGGTATTTCCATTAATGCCTCCACCAGTCATGGTAAATGTCCCATCATTCCTGACACCTCCGCCTAATCTGCCTGAGCTATTATCTTTAATCTCTCCCCCATTCAATTTGAATATCCCATTGTTTTGCACACCGCCGCCGCCTGATGAAGTATTATTACGAATAAATCCTGATGTCATAGTATAGGTACCTAGATTATAAACCCCTGCCCCCGTCCCGTAGTTTTTATTATCATGGATATCTGCGTTCCCCATATTTACGATTCCGGAAACTGTATTGTATACCCCATAAGCAGTGCATCCGTAAATTCCTCCACCATTTATATTTATATTCTTACTATTGTAAATTCCGGCTTGTGCATTTAAAACCAGAACTTTCTCTATTGACATTTGTCCTGAATTATCTATTGCATGAGTGGACTTCCCTGTTATAACCGGCAAATTTCCTGATGAATTAATCGTACAAATTCCTACATTATTTATATTAAAATTAGTTGTACTAGCTAGACAAATCCATGCATTTGCACTTCCCTGAACGGTGAGATTTCCCTTATTATAGATATTTCCCTCTCCATTATTACTTGGTGTAAAGGAGGTACTGCTTGTCCATGATGAGAATCCCATACCTGCTCCATCTTTCACTTCTACTGTTCCGGCGTCATTATGTATCCCATAGCCGCCAGCATTTCCATATATCCACCCGCCTTTTACAGTCATTTTGGGATTATATGCACCATGCTGTTCAATTCCGGATCCTTTATTGGAAGTATTACCATATATTTTACCATTTGATATGGTTAAGACTGTAGCAACTCCCTGGGTGCCGCCATCATTACATATTCCACCGCCACTGTTAGCAGCTGCCCGGTTTCCCCCGATCTCGCCCCCGGTAACATTCAGGGTATTTTTATTCATTATACCGCCGCCGTAAGTCGCAGCAATATTATTCAATATCCTTCCGCCATTCATAATTAATCTATTATTGTTATATATAGCGCCGCCACTTGCTGATGCTGTATTTCCCGAAACAGAAGCAGTGCCCTTCATCGTTATTGTACCATCATTATAAATACCGCCACCATAATTTCCTTTATTAGAATTAATTCGGATAGAGTCTGCATCTCCACTTTGTGCATCTAACAAGCAGGTTCTGCCAGTATTATTATAAATTCCACCACCTTTATCTCCCCCTCCATTATTAATAATCTCTACCCGGTTGCCCAGACCATAGTCCGTTGTAACAATTGCCATATTACCGTTATTCATAACACCTCGTAACGTACAATTTTGTATCACCGTGCCTTTCGTTGAAAAAGGTGAATTTTCCATCATACAGCTATCTTTTTTGGTATTCTCATTTAAAATACCTGTCTTAGCGCCATCAATATTGACACCATAAAGGTATACATAACCTGTAAGTGTATTGCGGATACCATATGATGCATTCCCCCATATTTTAGTTCTATTACCATTTGTATTGCTTGTAATATCCAATGTCCCTTCATTGTGTATGGCTTCATTCCCTGTATGGTAAATCCTACCTGCGGATTCTATCCATACTTCTGATTTGTTGGATATGGATATTCCATAGGACGCATTAGAGGAAACTTTATAAGTGTCCGCATTTGCATATGATGTTAATCCAACATATACTGAACTAATGTCTGCCATAGAGTTATTTATTTGAATACCAATATCATTATTATAGATATATCCGCCGCTAAAATTAGCATATGCATCCTCTTTATTACCACCGTTTGCACCATTTCCATGATTAACCCCAATACCAACGATACAGTTATAAATACTTCCTCCAGTGACTTCTATCGTACCACCATTGGAGTGGACGCCCTGTCCATACTGCATTTTCCGATTTGAACTTTCACAATAAATTTTGCCATTTTTAATCAGAATGGTTCCGTAAGATCCAATTCCAAAGGTATTTCCACCGCCGTTTACAGCTGTGATCTCTTTCGTATTCATAATGCTTCCACCATTCAATACTATAGTTGTATTTGGATCTCCATATACGGTATGATAGCGGCTGTTGCGCACAAGAACGTTACTGTTGATTGTAGTTCTAGCCGTTCCCTGAACTATGATATTACTGGAATTGATACAGTTTCCAGTCCCTTTTGACGCACTTGCACCGATATATAGTTTATTATCTGCCACGGATCCGTTGGATGCCAGATGGGTTCCCGTTGCTGCAAATGTTACTTTGCTGTTACCATTTATAATAAATGCAGTAACATTGTTTCCATTGGCAGGCGTGATTGTCCGGTTGCCGCCGGCTGCCCTAATCGTAATATTTTTATTTGTGATAACAACATTTTTTAATGTCATATTTTTGGAAAGATTGATAATATCACCACTGCCGGACTGTCTAATTGCAGTTTCCAGTTCTGCCTGTGTTGATGCACTTCTGGTTGTAGCTGCAAAAGGAGAAATAGCATTTTTTAAACCATTGTTTTTATCTACAATAGAAACATTAAATTTGATATTTGCTTCCGGATAATTCTTATTAATGTAATCGTCATAATAACTTTTGAGATCTTTGTATTTCTTTCCGGATTCATCACTGCGCTTTTTCAGGATATCCTGAATTTCAGAATCCTGTAATTCCTTAGACATCTGCAGGGCATTGTAATACAGGCTTCCAACATAGTTGCGATTACCTCTGGAATCTGTTTTTCCATATGATTGAATTTCAAGCTTTACATAGCTTGGATACTGGAAAAATGCATCTTGATTTATCTTAATTCCTTTACCTTCTGCATCCTTTTCTCTGACCTTAAAACAGTTGTAAAATGCATATCCTTCTATTTTCTGCATAGAACCTGGAAAACTCTCTGCCTGAAGGTTAATATTCTTACTAAACGCTCCCTCTTTGATAACTTCAAGATTGCCGGGAAACCGTACTTTTGAAAGACAGTAATTGTCAGCAAAAGCATATTTACCAATAACTTTTAAAGAATCCGGCAATCGCAGTATCTCTGCATTTAAACAATTACGAAATGTAAAATCACCTATAGCAGTTATTCCTTCTTCTATAATAATAGTTTCAATTTCAGCCTTTATATCATCGATGGGGTTTTGGGTATACATTGATAAATCAGGGAGATTTCCTTTCCCGGTTACCGTAAGTACTCCATCCAGGAATTCACCCCTTATGTTCTCTGAAAATTGAATAAGTTGCTTTTCACTCTTTGTTTGTTTCGAATTGGCTTGTGTGTTCGTTTGCGTTTTGTTTTCTGGATCAGCTTCTGAGAGAGATTCTGAATCAGCTTTTGAATCAGCTTCTAATTTTACTTCTGAATTCGTTTCGGTATTAGATTCTATTTCCTGGCGTTCTGTAACTGTTGTTGTTTCGCTCTCTGACTCAGACTCGGTTTCCTTATGAGACTCATTCACACTCTGCAGTACTTCCAGTCTGTAACTTATTTTTATTCCATATTGCTCAAGTTCTATAAGATAGTCAAAATAGTCATTAACAGTTTCAAACGTCTGATTATATTCCACCTCCAATTGTGATAAAACTTTCCCAGTCTCTTCACTATCCAGCTTTATTGCCAAATCTGCAGCTGCCTTGTATATATTTCCAAATAGTACCCGGCTTCCATTTTCCAAAAAGTATGCTTTATCCGGAGTAAAAACAACTTGATTCCGGCATAAATAGAATGCTTCAGCACCAATTTTAATTTCCTGATCTGTGAATGTCTTGTTATGATAACAATTGTAAAAAGCTGCTTCGCCTACTGTTTTTAGACTTATGGGGTATTCCGTATTGCTGAGGTTAATCCCATTAAAAAATGCCCCTGCTCCAATCTCTGCCACATTTTCAGGAAAATTTATTTCTTTTAGGGCTACGTTATAAGCGAAAGAATAATTACCTATGGCAACAAGTGTTTTCGGAAGTTCAACCTTCTCTGCATTAACACAATCAGCAAACACATAATTCCCTATTTCTGTAATACCCTCGCCTACCTGTATGGAGGTTATATTTTTCATAACTTCTTTCAGAGGCGAACTTCCTTTTTCGTAATCAGGTATCTTTCCAGTACCTGTAATGATAAGCTTTCCCTTGTCAAATTCTCCCTTTATTTCATCTGTAAAAATAATTTTCAGAGCATCATCCCCTGTCTGTTCCTTCTTATCTTGTTCCCTCTTATCTTGTTCCCTCTTATCTTGTTCCCTCTTATCCTGTTCCCCCTCCTTATCCTTTTTCTCTGTTGTTTGCGTTTCATTTTCCTTTTCTATTATCTTTTCCTTCTCTGTCACAGATTCAACTGATATCTCCGGTACTCTTTTGTTGACTGCGTAGGCGGTTTCCGGCATACACATCGCAAATATTAATGTAGCTGCTATAATAATTTTTCCTGGTTTTCTTTTCATAATATAATCCCCTAACTGCATACCGCACGAAATGTCATGTCTCCTGTTACTACGATTTTGCTGAAATCCCCATCCCATGCAGTATCATCTGTTAATTCCCACCGAATCAAATTGGCAGGTTCCGGTTGTGGTGCTGTCAGGCGCCCCTCATGGTAGACCTGTATCTGCCGAAACAGTGACCCATCCTTATTCAAAAATCTGACCTGATAGAACTTGTCATTTGGATCCTGAAACTGCTCAAATATCACTGTTTTCCTTACTGCGATCTTCCCCTCATTCCCGTTAAAATATTTAAAGTGTTCTACGGCCTCTACATCCATACAACCATTTTCAAAGTCTATATTTTTAATATGAATATCAATATCTGCATCACTGGTTATTTGTGCAAATAAATTCCCGGTTAAATCTGCAATCAGTTCGTCCTGATCCCTGATTGGATACGTATGATCCAGATATTTAACTTTCATTGTCTGTTCAATTGCATTGGAAAGACTTTTTTCCAGTTCCGATTTTCTGATATTTCTTCCTGAAACAGTATAAATAATGCTTCCTGTCAAAAGTAAAATCAGGATGCTGATAAATGTAATGATTCCCGCTTTCATATAATCCTCCCTTATCTTGCATAACCACGTATTGAATGTTGTTCATTTGTTATATTTAAAATTCCAATATCGTAGTTATAATTAAGATCAACCTCAGCTGTTTTTTCATAATCTTCTATTTCATAAGGAAGTATTGGTTCAAGAACATAACCTTTATCTGCCGCATCGGTATATAGATTTTCTATTATCTCCTGATTAAAATTACTGGCTTCCAACTCATTTATGATAGATGCATGATAGTCTCTTGCATTAGCGGTATTGATAGATGCCGTAATATATGCGGTTCCTGAAATTGCAAGTAACGCAAAAGTAATGGTAATCATAAAAAATTCAACAATTCCTTTCATATTCTCTCCCTTATCTCTAATTTAGTACGACAATGCCCCCATCACAGCCCACAAAATCTTCACCATTGACAATCCAATTATAACAATTGCGGCTGTCTGACCATATTCTTCTAAGATATCCTTCATAAGTGCCTCCATCTCCAAAACCTTCTTTTATATCATCCCCAGCATGTGTTTTAACGTGATCTATTCCTTTATACCCAAATATCTTACATTAGATCCATTCAACTTTATAATCTCCTGTATTACCATCTCTTTTAAGGTGGAACTATTGATTTCATTTGCAGCATATATTTTCAAAGAAACTCCGCCCGTCTGGCTTGCCGTCAACTCCAGGCAGTCCTGGTAGCTTAACGGATCTGCCTCAATTAACAATTCTCCCCTCAGCTTTACACATCCTGAGAAAGCTTCATCCATAATACTTACGGAAGAAAAGATGGGTCCCATTGAAGTCATTTCGGTGCATCCTTTAAAAGCCTGGCTGATATTTTCCACTGTATTTTCGATGTAACCATATTTTATGGCTTTGCAATTTTGAAAAGTCCCCTGCATTTTGCGGACTCCATAGAACTGCGGAATCACTTCCAGTCTGGAGCATTCACTAAACCAATAACTGACATCCTCTGTTCGGACAGAACGTGCAATCTCACATTCCGTTATCTTATCTGCATAATTTTTCAACCATGGTATCTGTTCTGGACTTCCATAAGCCTTTGCTGCTCCTTCTCCATTAATGGTAAGTACATATCTTTTTGTAAAAGTGCCGCCAGCCTGATAATCGTACTCAAAAATCCTTGCCGACACCGTTTCCGCTGCCTGTCCAATATCCCATTCTTCCAATAATTTTGCTGCCTCCAGACTATCCGGATTATTTACGATTGCTATGGCAAATTTCTTATCTGCAGCAAGCCCCTGGGAATCCTCTGCACGAAACCGAAAAGACATCGTCCCAAACTGAACTGCCCTGATTTCATAATCAGATGTTACCGGTGTCCCATCCTCCAGGTAATACCGGATATGCTCTTTCAGATCATTTCCGTCAGCATCGGTTGCACTTACCACCAGATCTCTGATCAGGATCTTATCCCCAAGTCTTAATTCTGGAGAAGAGAAGACAAACTTTGGCTTTTCTCTTTTTGACAGGCTGCCCAGTTTCAATCTTGTAAACTCATTCCGTACATCCGGATTCGCAGGCTTAAGACTATCCACCATATCCATAAATGCTCCATGAAACAATAAAATCATCATGCTGATAATACCAATTAGGGCAATTATCAGCACTTTCCCATACTCCTGTATAAAAACTTTCATCCCAATGCCTCCCGCGTTAGTTGAAATTATATGGCTGTCCCAGCTATCATGCTGGAAAACCTTCTTGCCAGCACTTCTAAAAATCCACCTTCTTTCAAGCCACTATATAAAAACATTAATATCAGTCCCGCCAAAACAATTGCTATTATGACATATGCATATTCCTCTAAAACTGCTTTCATCTGACACCTCCTCTACATTCCCTGTGTTAAACTAAGTAAAGACATAAGAAAGACTCCCAGGTCCGTCATCATTTTCAGGGATCCCGTTACCATTGGAATCAATACCAACATGCCTGTCCCCGCTGTCTTATCTTCATTTATAATTCTTTCCGACTTATCCAAAAGCCGGTTATTACGCTCCACCATAAATATAATCTGCTTTTTAAAGTCTTCACTTCCTGATTCAGACATGGAATATAACATACGAAGGAAAGACTGAACATCCGGCAAATCAAACTCAGTCATAAATCCCAGATACGGATTAATGGCTGCCGGATTTTTTTCCATTTCACTCACCAGTTTTTGTAAGCTTTCCTGTAGTACATAAGGTGCCCGGTCAACAGACTTTGTTAACGCCACCTGCGGATTGTCCGTTTGTAACAGCAGGGATATCTCCATAATCCATACCGGAAATGCCTTGTCAACTTCCCTTACCATTCTTTTTTTAGCCATCTTAAGTCCCATCCCCGGCTGCATCAGTGCATAAATAACAGCTGATGCTCCAATGATCGTTACCGGGATATTTTGCAGTATGATTCCTGATGCACCTATCATCATGCAGAATCCCGCCATTATAAAGGACTTTTTTCTTTCTTTTTTTGGATTATGTTTCATTACACGATCGTAACATCTCTTGATCTCCTCCCGGTTCTCTTCCAGATCGTTTAGCCAGTCCACACTTAGTTTCTTCTGTCCGATATACCAGATGATAATATTGCTGATAATCAACGACATCGTTGCTGCTTGTGATAAACCATTGTGTAAAGTCTGAAAATCCTTTGGGAGCATAAACATGGTCAATCCACAAATCAGAAATGAAAGTGCCAGTGAAATGGTTATTTTCACTTTTAGATTACTTCTGTCCTTCTCCAACTCATATACTCTTTCTATCCACAGCCTTCGGTCTTCCAGTAAAATATCGATTGCTCCGCTGAATTCTCCGCCAAAGCTCTCTACCTTTATTAAGAATTCATGCGCCTGACGCAGTCTGCGGCATCCGTAAGCCTCTTCCATTGCAGAAAATGCATCACGGTATAGATCCCCGCTCTCTTCAAGCGGTTTATTCTGAATGGCGTCCATAACCATCAGAATATGGTCATGCATCTGGCCTTCAGGAAATACGGCCAGAGTATCCTGGAGAGACGAGAGAATCTTTGGTCCTTTACGAAAGGAATACAGTAACTGCTCCAGATAATTTGTCACATCCTGAAATCGCTTCTGCTGATACATATTCTTATACGTATTTAAAATAATAAAAGGGGAGAGAAAAAGAGAAAAAATTGATACAGCCAGAATATAAGGCAATTGTAATTGATAAATCATACTTATGATAAAAATACTGACGAGCGCCAGCAGATAAAATTTCCAAAAACCCAACAGGGAAAAATGATACCCATACCTGTTTACTTCATACACTAAATTTTGGGGGCTGAGCCAGTTACAAATACCCGGTTTTCTTTTCGCACTCACTTCCAATGTTCATACCTCCCTCGTACCCGGAAGGGATCTTCGATATTATCCTGTGTAAATTTTCTCTCAATATTATGAGGAAGTTTACGACTTGTCATTTCGCCATTTTCAGCAAGCACCATAATTTCATTCACCCCTCTAACTTCATTCCTGTTATAGATACAGATTTGTTCGATATATCTCTGTATCACTCCTACATGATTCATTCGCTTTTTTAATAAAACACCCACATTCACAAATGAGTATATGTCGTTTTCCATGCGGTTCGCAGCCAGGGAATCTTTCATCATATTCTGAATTCTATCAGGCACTTTGCGAACATCATCTGTATGCAGCGTGGTCAGACAATGGGTACCCGTACTCATTGCTTCCAACAAATATTTCACTTCCGCCGATCTGGCCTCTGACAACATAATCCACTTTGGATTTTGGCGCAGACATGCTTTTATTGCCTTGGTATAATCAAACAATTTTTCATTTACTTTTAGTTCCACCGCATCCTTGCCTGGATTAATATCTGCATAATGAATTTCCAGATTATCCTCAATCGTGATTACTCTTTCATTCGCAGGTACAAACCCGGTCAGATATTTCAGCAATTCCGTCTTTCCCGATCCCGGAAGTCCACACATAATAATATTCATATGAGCTTTTACGGCATTTTCTAAAAATGCCATCATCTCTCCCGAACAATATCCTGTTTTCTGCATCAACGACTCTGTCAGCCGTCTGCAGGGATCTGTTTTACGGATTGATACAGAGCGGCCAGTACTGGCTACACTTTCGTGTATTATTGATATCCGCAGAGTTTTCGTCTCTGCCTCCAGCAGATTTTCATTTTTATTGAAATTTGCGCTGACCGCATTGGACAGACGCATACTGAACTGATTGATAAAATCTGATGTAACTTCGATGTCCTCTGCAAGAAAACGCCCCTTTTCCAGGTGATCTATCCAGGTATCCCTGCCATTATAATTGATGTCTGTCACCAGGTCATCTTTAACATACTTTAAGAAAGGTCCATAATTTTCTTCTTTAAAGGTCCAAAAATCAACTGTATTATTAATACTGCTTCCTCCTTTCTTTCCTTGTTATGCAGGGATCTGAGACGGTCCCTGCAATTAATTGTACTACCAGGGCATTGTTATTTGAGGGGGGCTTGAGATACCAGATTTGGTAATGAAATTTGTGACGGTGGCAGCGACTGCTTCACCGATGTAATGTCCCAGTGGCGTTGCCAGTAATACCATAATCAGCGCAATAATTGCAACGATAATGATAATACCATATTCCTCCAGAAATGCTTTCATAGGCATATTCCTCCTTTCCATATTTTTATATAGAAAATCCCTATAAAAATCAGAGACTATTCTAGCTTCGTTTATAATTGTGCGATTTATCACACTATTAAAACAACAAGTGTTATCGCTTGTTTCTATAATGATTACTGCTGTTATTTGCGTTAAAAATCCTTCTTGTTACAAAATAGGGAAAACCTTTGGCGATATGCCAGAATTTATATCATTTAGATGTATATCCACACTTTAACATAATATATTTATTTTGTCAATAAAAAAGAGTGATGTTTTTAATATTATTAAAACATCACTCTTTGTCTGTATATTCTATTTTTACCAGAGTCAATCCTTCCGGCCTTGCTGTCTCACCTGCTTTTTTCCGGTCCTTACCTTCCAGAATATCCAATACATACTCTGGTTCAAAGCTGCCATTTCCTACCCGGATTAAGGTACCTGCGATTATTCTTATCATATTGTACAAAAATCCATTCCCTCGAACCCGGATTGTAATCAGATCATCATTCTTTTCAATATCCAGTGAATAAATTGTTCTTACCGTATTGGTTATCTCCGGTTTATGGGTACAAAGCCCGGCGAAATCATGCTCCCCTACCATATAAGCAGCCGCTTTACGCATACGCTCCACATCCAGTGGGATATAATAGAACAGGGAATACAGGCGGCGTATAGGGTCCTGAAACCGTTTATTCAAAATTTTATACTCATATGTTTTCACCGTGTTGCAGAAACGCGGATGAAAATCTTCTGGCACTTCACAGGAATCCTGAATACGGATGTCAGACGGAAGCCTGGTATTCATCGCATAAGAAATCTTATCTGCCGGCATTCTTGCCATTGTATTAAAAACAGCTACATTCCCCAGGGCATGTACTCCGGCATCTGTTCTGCTGGCACCGATTACCTTAATTTCCTCCTGGAGAAGTTCGGAAAGATGATGATTTAATTCATCCTCTATCGTATTCCCATTGGGTTGTACCTGCCAGCCGCAATAATTTGTGCCGTCATACGCAACCACTAATTTTACTCGCTTCATGTTCCATGCACCTACTTTTATTTCATATCCAAACTCTCAATATAGTATCAAATTGTTTTTCTTTGAAATCAACTGATTATATTTTAATCCCTGAAATCCATTCCTGCTGTTTACATTTTTACATATAATTTTATCAGTATCATTCCTGCTAAATACACTAAAAGGCAGATATACGCTGCATAATCCTGCTTTTTATAAACCAGCGGCTTCATCTTGGTTCTACCTTCACCGCCATGATAGCCCCGTGCTTCCATAGCCATGGCGAGATCATTCGCTCTTCGAAATGCAGAGATGAATAACGGGACAAGCAATGGAACCAGGTTCTTTGCCTTTTGAATCAAATTCCCATTTTCAAAGTCAGCGCCCCGGGCCATCTGGGCTTTCATTATTTTATCCGTTTCTTCTAACAAAATCGGGATAAAACGAAGTGCGATAGACATCATCATCGCTACTTCATGTACCGGTACATGCAATTTATTCAGGGGACGGAGCCCCTTTTCCATACCGTCTGTCAGCTGGTTCGGTGTTGTAGTCAAAGTCATGACCGATGATCCTATAATTAAAAATGCCAGCCTCAGCGCCATAAATATTGCCGTTTCTATTCCTTCCCGGGTAATGGTAAACTTCCATATTGTCAAAACCGGGGTTCCGCCTGTTAAGAAAAGGTTAAAAACAACCGTGATCATCAGAAGAATCATAATCGTCTTCAGACCTTTTACCATAAATTTAAAAGGTACTTTAGACATTTTTATCACGACACCCAGGCAGACAGCAGCAAATGCATAAGCAATAAAAGACCGGACGATAAATAAAGATACAATAAATACAATCGTACCGACTAATTTAGTCCTGGGATCAAGACGGTGAATGGGAGATTTCACCGGATAATATTGTCCTAATGTAATATCTCTTATCATATTTATAACCATTGCATATTGCAGGACCGCCTGCAATACTGCCACAAATAAAACAGGTTGAAAGAATCACAGTGTGGCTTCCTTTCCATTTCTCATTTTTCTTTCAGCCTTTCAACATCTTCACCATGCATTATTGCATTTTTCTGCCTTTCATGGCTTTTAAGATGGCATCCCTTGCCTCTTCTACCGTGGTAGCGCTGGTATCAATATTCCATCCTTTGTTCTCAAGGGCCTTTACAGCATAAGTTACCTGCGGCGCCGCCAATCCAATTGCTTCTAACTCTTTATAATGCTGGAAGACATGCTTTGGCTTGTCATCAAACATGACTTTTCCTTTGTTCATAACGATAATACGCTCCACATAGCGCGCAACATCTTCCATACTATGTGATACCAGAACAACCGTTATTTTTCTCTCCCTATGGAGTTTTGCTATCTGATCCAGAATATCATCCCGTCCTTTGGGATCCAGACCAGCAGTAGGCTCGTCTAAAATCAACATTTTCGGCTGCATCGCCAGAATTCCGGCAATAGCCACTCTTCTCTTTTGTCCACCGGACAATTCAAATGGAGATTTCTTATAGTACTTCTCCTTAAGTCCTACCTGCTGAAGCGCCTCTAATGCCCTCGCTTCTGTCTCTTCCTTTGACAATCCCTGATTTTTAGGACCAAAACAGACATCGGTAAATACATCAATTTCAAACAGCTGGTGCTCCGGGTACTGGAAAACCAGTCCTACCTGATTTCTGAGACTGCGCATATCATACCCGTCCTGATAGATGTCTTCCCCGTCATAATAGATCTTACCGGATGTCCCTTTAACAAGGCCATTCAAATGCTGGATCAATGTGGATTTACCTGATCCGGTATGACCGATAATCCCGATAAACTGTTCATCTGGAATCTCCAGATTAATATTATCCAGAGCCTTCTTTTCAAATGCTGTACCTTCACTGTACACATAACTTAAATTTTCTATTTTCATCGACATAGTTCATTCACCAACTCATCTACACTTAAAATACCTTCCGGCAGATCTGCACCTGCCTTTTTTAACTCATGAGCCAACAGCGTTACCTGAGGAACATCCAGACGATATTTTTTCAGGGTTTCCACCTGTGAGAAAATTTCTTTGGGCGTTCCCTGCATTACAACTCTGCCCTCATCCATCACAATAACTTTATCAGCATGTACCACTTCTTCCATATAGTGGGTGATCAGAATTACCGTCACCTCTTCTACCTGATTTAAAGCTCTTACGGTACGGATTACTTCTTTTCTGCCGGTTGGGTCTAGCATAGCAGTTGGCTCATCCAGAACAATACACTTTGGATGCATCGCCACGACACCTGCAATGGCAACGCGCTGCTTTTGTCCGCCGGAAAGTTTATTCGGAGATGCTTCCCGATATTCCCACATGCCGACTGCTTTCAGACTCTCCTCAACCCGTTCCCAGATTTCCTTGGACTCCACTCCCATATTTTCCGGTCCGAACCCAACATCTTCTTCCACTACCGTTCCTATAATCTGATTATCCGGATTCTGGAATACCATGCCTGCAGTCTGCCGTATCTCCCACACCTTGTTATCATCCCGGGTATCCATCCCATCCACATACAGCGTTCCTTCCGTAGGTATCAGAATCGCGTTCAAATGCTTTGCCAGGGTAGACTTTCCAGAGCCATTATGACCCAATATTGCAATAAAATCCCCTTTTTTCACATCCAGATCCACATGATCAATCGCTCTTTGGGTAGATTCTACATTTCCGTCTTCCCCATATTTAAAATATTCATATACAAGCTTACTTGCTTTTATAATTCCCATATTGTCACCTGTTTTAGTTTAATCGTTAACAATTATAATCTTTGTATATTGTATATGATTTAATGATTTTTTACAAGGACTTTCGCGCCCAGAATTTCTAAAATGATTCTATATATTTTCTAAAATAAAAAAGCAATGGATGAATAGCGCCCCTTTCGAACAATTCTCTAAAATGAAAATTAAAAGAGAGTGCATAAGTTCGAAGAAACTTTTTTCACTCTCTTTTAATCACAATATTTTACACTCCCATATCCTGCAGATACTTTATCTCATTCTCACTCTATCCTTTTTACGGATTTTCCCTCTATTAGTTCTCCATCAAATACTCTCTGTTGTTCCCGTGCACCGTTTAAGATCACATCAAAGAGCATTTTTATCGTAGCTTCTGCCATTTCCTCTACCGGCTGTTTTATTGTTGTGACAGACGGATGATAATAAGCCGCCATTTCCAGACCGTCAAATCCCGCTACCGAATAGTTCTCCGGCACACTCTTTCCGGCATCAAAAATAGCCTTGCAGCATCCAATTGCAATACTGTCAGAAATTGCAAAGATAGCCGTAAAATCTTTTCCTGATTCCAGCAGTTCCTTCGTAACTGCATAACCGTTTTCCATTGAATAACTATCCACATCGTCCTTCATCCGGGCTACATAGGATTCATCGTATTCAATACCATGTTCCTCCAGCGCCCTTCTGTACCCCTCCAGCCGGAGCCTTCCAATACTCTCATCATCCTCACCGGATGCGATTATAGCAATTTTACGGTGTCCCTGCTCAATCAGGTAACTTACCATCTTGGCACTTTCCTTTACATCATCCACGTAGACACTGGAATACCTTTCACTGCCGGATTGGTCCCGCAGACCGATTGTACTGAGTACAAAGGGAACTGGAATCTGCTCCAGCTTCTCTCTGGAATGGGAAAAATGACCGCCTAAAAATACAATTCCATTCAATCTTTTTTCCTTTTCCAGGCGGATTGCAACATCCACCTCATCCTGGTGGTCATCCACATGCTGCAGGACAAATGTATATTTTTTCTCCTGAATTTCCTGCTCAAATATTTTGATCATTTTGCTGAAAAACGGGTTCGTAATCCCCTTAATTAATACTGCAATTGCCTTTGCATCTGCACGCTTTAAATTCCTTGCGCTGTTGTTGGGGACATAATGATAATCCTTAATCACTTCCATGATTTTCTGCTTCGTTTCTTCATTAATATCCGGATGATTATTCATCGCCCTGGACACCGTACTCACACCAACACCGCATAACTTTGCTATATCCTTAATCGTAATAGTTTCCATTGATCTTCCTCTTCCCACTATCTAATAGTAAAAGTATATCAACTGATGAATAAAAATACAAGAAAAATAAGATGTAATGCAGTACTATCCTCTGCTCCGGTTTTATCTATCCCATTGTCTTACTCACTTCTGCCAAATAAAACACAAAGTTTTCTGATTTTGCTAATCAATTCTTCATCAAAATCTTCATCGGTTAAACGCCAGGTCCAATTATCACCTAAAGTAGACGGCGTATTAATTCTGGCATCGGAATCCAGATAAAGATAATCCTGTACCGGTATTACCGCCAGCATTGCCACACTGGAAAGTGCCAAACGAATGAACTCCCAGTGAATTTCTTCATCGCTTCTGCCATACAGATTCATATATTCTTTAGCAAGCTCCCGGTCTTCCTCTGCCATTTCATAATACCAGGTTCTCAGTGTCTGGTTATCGTGGGTACCGGTATAAACCACACAGTTCTTGTCATAGTTATGAGGCAGGTAATTACTTGGTTCCCTGGAATCAAATGCAAATTCCAGCACTTTCATCCCCGGGAATCCGCTCTCTTCCACCATCTGTATAACACTTGGAGTTAAATATCCGAGATCTTCCGCAATCACCCGCATTTCCCCTAACTGCTTCCTTAACTGCCTGAACAGATCCAGTCCCGGACCCTTTTTCCAACATCCATTTTCTGCAGTCTTATTTCCATAAGGAATCGCGTAATATTCATCAAATCCCCGGAAATGATCTACCCTCACAATGTCGTAAAGGCGGAAACACCGTTCCATACGTTTTGCCCACCATACATATCCGGTCTCTTTGTGATATTCCCATTTATACAGAGGATTCCCCCACAACTGGCCTGTAGCTGAAAATCCATCCGGAGGGCACCCAGCTACATCGATGGGCAGATTCTCAGCATCAAACTGAAATAAATCCGGACGCGCCCAGGTATCTGCGCTGTCAAATGCTACATAAATGGGAATGTCTCCAATAATCTCCACACCGCTTTGATTTGCGTATTTCTTTAATGCATACCATTGTTCCTGGAACTTAAACTGCTGAAAGCGGAAAAAATTAATTTCATCTTCATACAGATTCCTGTACTTTTCCATTGCCTCCGGTTTACGAAGCCGGATATCCTCATCCCAATGGTCCCAGCTGACTCCGTCAAAATGATTTTTTACCGCCATATACAGGCAATAATCATCCAGCCATTCCTCATTCTCTGCTAAGAATTTCTGGTAATCCTGATTTCCTTCTAATTCACAGTGCTCGTAAGCTTTCCGTAAAAGGAGAAATCGGGAGTCATAGATCTTTCCATAATCAATATGTCTTCTATTTGTACCAAAATCAAAAGACTTACATTCTTTTTCACTTAACAATCCTTCTTCCACCAGCTGGTCCAGATCAATGAAATATGGATTTCCAGCATAGGTAGAAAATGACTGGTATGGTGAATCCCCATACCCCGTAGGACCTAGAGGAAGAATCTGCCAGAACTTCTGGCCTGCCGCCTTTAATATATCTACAAAATCATATGCGCTTTTTGAAAATGTGCCAATTCCATACTTAGATGGAAGGCTGGCTATCGGTAATAACATTCCACTGGCTCTCATATAAGTGCCTCCTCTGTTCTTCTTTATCTGTTTCCGGTAACGTTATCGGTACCGTTTCCAATTCTATAATTATCATAGCACAGATATACACGGCTGGCAACTCCAATTCTCCTGATTTTTTGCATTTCAGAAAAACGCATAAGTTACAGCCCTGTATTCTGTGCACATTTACTTTAACTACTTTATCTTACGCCTGTTAACGACTATAATTCCGGCACTGACGAGAATCAATGCCCCAAGATTTCTCAGGGTAAAGGCATTCTCCTGAAGGAAAATTGCAGATAAAAACACTCCAAACACCGGAATCATAAACCCATAGATCGCTACCTTTCCCACGGGATTATATTTCAGCAGAATCGTCCATATGGAAAATGCTGCAGAGGATATAAATGCCATATATAAAAGCAGAAGTAACCCGGATGCAGAGAATCCGCTGACAATTTTTCCACCGCTTAAAAATCCTATTCCAATTAACAGAGCACCTCCAGATAAGAGCTGCAATGCAGTAATCAAAATGGGATCTTCTTTTTGCGCAAGCCGCTTTGACCACAAAGAAGCCACAGAATATGCCAATGCAGAAATCATCAAAAATCCTTCCCCCTGAATTGAAAAAGATGTATCCCATCCACTCAGGGAAAAATTAGTAAGAATGACTCCTCCAAACCCAAGAAGACACCCCACACATTTTTGAATATTCAGCTTCTCACTTTTCATAAAAAAATGAGCCAGTAATATGGTAAAAAAGGAATTCGACGCACTAATGATTGATCCTTTTACACCGGTGGTATTCGCAACTCCGATATAGAAAAAAATGTACTGTATCGTGGTCTGTACCACACCCAGTCCCAATATTCCGGGTATCATTTTCCGAACCGGAACCGGGAATCTTTTCTTTAGTATCCATACAAAAACAAACGTCATGATCCCTGCAAGGAAAAATCGATAGCCCGCAAATAAAATTTTTGATCCAATATCCTCTGCAGCTATCTGAAAGATCTCATATCCCGATTTCACACAGGGATACGCACTTCCCCACAAAGCAGTGCTGATCACGGCAAGTATTCCTACTATCCAGGGATTTGTCAAATAATGACCCGCATCTTTTTTCATATTCTCTCCAAAAAACAGAGCCAAACACAAGATCATCTCTGAAAAATGCTCTTGTGCGGCCCTATTTCGTATCTATTTATTAATTTACATCCCAGAGACGTTCGTAGATGTCCATAATATCATCTTTGGTTGGAACTCTTGGATTGGTTGGTGTACAGGCATCCGCTAAAGCTGCATCCGCCATAGCCGGAATTGCTGCAAAATATTCTTCTTTTGTGCATTTTCCAGTCTGTGCAATACAAAGCGGAATATCCATTTCTCTTAACATGAACTGTACCCAGGCTACCAATGCTCTAATGGTAGTGATTGTATTAAAGTTCTGAAGTCCTAAGATTCTTGCGATCGTTACGTATTTTTTAACCTGTTTCGGGTATTCCTTCTGACTTCTGCTGTGTTTGCTTATGTAACTGTTATATTGAATAATAAATGGCAGCAGCATTGCATTCGCACGTCCATGAGGAATATGGAATCTTGCCCCCAGCTGATGTGCCATACTGTGATTAATCCCCAGCGAAGCGGAGTTAAATGCAAGTCCTGCAAGACAAGATGCAATATGCATTTTCTTTCTGGCATGTGTGTCGCTTCCATCCAGGTAAGCACGTAATAAGAAGCTGCCGCAGATTTCAATTGCTTTTTCGGATAATGCTGCTGCAAATTCCTGATTTTCGGTACTTACATATGCTTCTAACGCATGGGTAAATACATCCATTCCGGTATCTGCTGTGATTGCAGGCGGAACACTTCTGGTCAGCTCTGCATCTAAAATCGCTTCGGTTGGAAGCAGGCTTTCAGAAACCAGTGGATATTTAATCTGTTCTACCGGGTCGGAAATGACAGAAAATGACGTTACTTCAGAGCCTGTACCACTTGTAGTAGGTATTGCAATTAAAGCCATTTCTTCTTTTGCACCAAGCTTTGTAGCAAACTCGCGCATACCTTTTGCGGAATCAATCGCGGAACCGCCGCCTACTGCAACAATTGCTTCCGGCTGATATTCCAACAGTGCTTTTACGCCTAAAACTACTTTTTCAATCGGTGGATCCGGCACTACATCCTTGTATATGGAATATTCTTTCCCACTCTTGTCCAATCGTCTTGTTACCAGTTCGATCATACCGCTCTGGACTACAAACGGATCTGTTATAATCATTATTTTCTGATATGGAATATCTGTCAAACGGTCTAATGCATTGTCACCGAAATATATCTTCGTCTTAATATCAAAACTATTCATGATTCCCGTCCCTTCTTTATCACTTTTTTGTCATTGTTAACATATTAACATTAATATACCACATTTATTTGGGATTCGCAAGTTTAAATCCTAGAAAACAACAAAAATCCACATTGAAATCTACCTAATCCAAAACCCGCTGCTGCCGTATAATAAATGCTGGAAAAGAAAGGTATTCTGAAAAAACTTTTTATAATAAATAAGTGGGCATTTTATCCTTAATACCGATATAATTCTTCTGTACCCCTGTTTCCTGTTCAACCACAACGGTTTCTTTCGTTTCCTTTTTTACTCGTGCCGGAGCCTTTGTTTTTGCAGCTGCTTTTTTCACAGGTGCTGCTTTTGATGTTGTTTTTACTGCAGCCGTTTTCTTTGCCGAAGCCGCTTTTTTAGCTGGTTCTGCCTTCTTTGCCAGTTCAGCCTTTTTATCTGGCTCTTCCTTCGTTACCGGCTCTTCCTTAGGCGCAGTTTTTCTTCTGGTCGTTTTTTTCACTGGTTTTTCAGCTGCAGACACTTCCGCTTTTGTTTCTGATTTAACAGATTCCTTTTGTTCTTCTGCCGGCATTTCAGCTGCTTCTTTTACTTCCTGCTTCTCTTCTGCCATACTTTTTTCCTCCACTTGATTTTCTGTTGCCTGTGTCATAAACTCTATATTATTTTCCTTTTTACTTCCGGATTTCGCTGCTCTCATGATGCTTCCTCTACCTACTGCCAATTTCCAGTACCTCCTCTGCCAATGCTGTATATTCTTTTGCACTTCTGCTGCTCTTTTTATAGGCAACTACCGGTGCGCTGTTATCCTGTGACCATTCGATAGAACTGTCCACCCGAATATAAGATTCGAATAAATGGATATCTTCCATCTCCTTTAATGTTTCCATTGTCTGTTTAAAATAATTCTTTCTGGTATCTACTTTTGTTACTACAATTCCCAACAGTTTCAGTTCTGTTGAAATCTGCTTAACCTCATTTAAAAAATCAAACATATTTGCCAGGCCAAATAAGCCCCAGGGACTGGCTTCTACCGGTATGATTACCTGATCGGATGCACAGAGTATGTTCATTACCCATCCTCCAAGCGTAGGAGGTGCATCAATCAGTATATAATCGTAGATACCGGATGTACGAACCTTCTCAAGACACTTTTTCAGAATTAATTCTCTCTGCCATTTTGTAAACAATTCATATTCAATAGAACTCATTAAAGTAGAAGAAGGAATCAGATCCAGATTCTCATAAGCGGTAGAAACTATGTAATCACTCAAGTCCTTTTGGGCCTTTATCGCCTGATAAAGATTCTTATCGCCTGTAGCAAATTCTAATACCTCATCCTCTGTAAAAAATGACAGTGATAAATTCAGCTGCATATCCGCATCGATCAAAAGCACTTTTTTCCCGGCCATAGCCATAGCACATCCTACATTAGAGCAGGTAGTAGATTTACCACTTCCTCCTTTATTATTCGTAAAACAAATGACTTTTGTTTCTTTCATCAGGCACCTCGCTTTATTTCATAGATATTTCTTATATAAAATTGATTATACGAGGTTTTTTGACTTATTTCAACTTTTAATTTCTTACTGTTCCCGGAATAAGATTTCTTTTTCAGATAACAAAAGAACCAGGTTTTGAGTAAATTCAAAACCTGGTACAAGATATTTCTCTAATAACTTCCCACTTCTTCCTTTTCAAATGACTGTCCCATGGATCGGAAGACTTTTCCTGCTGCTAATGCAATTACAATTGAGATAAAAGCTGCACCAAAAATAACGATATGCGGTGTCATTTTAAATTTTTCAAATAGAGCTCCATACATTGCCTGCCCAACCGGCTGCGAACACATAGCCAATGCCAGTACCCAGGAAATTACCTTTCCTAATAAATGTGCCGGAGTCTGCCCCTGAACAAAAGATAGCATCTGCACGCTGAACATGGTAGACATACCCATCAATCCAAAACTGCTTATGGTAATAATGATATACGCAGCCATTGGGGTACAATCAATTAAAAACACAGCCCCCATAGGAATTAACAGTATCGCAGAACCTAAAAGCATCCATGAGGTCTGCTCCACCTTTAATTTTTTAGCCAGAACACCCGTCAGTATGCCCCCAAGTAACCCACCTGCTGCCAAAGCCCCCTGGGCATATCCATACATCTGGTCCGGCATCCCCAGAGTCTGTGTAATCATAACCGGCATGGATACCATCACCATAGAACTCAGGAATAAATTAAACGCTGCCACAATCATGATACCTTTCATGATAATGGGGTTTTCTTTAACAATAAAAGTCATGCTTTCCTTAAAATCACTTTTCACTAATACCAGAATACTTGTCGCTTTTCTAGTCTTCACATTTGGAATACGTATAAAAATCTCCATTACCGCAGAGCAGAAAAAGCAAATACCGCCAATTGCCAAAATCGGGGTCAGTCCCCATAATCCAAATAATATTCCTCCTATAATAGGACCCAGTAAATTAGAAAGTGCGCTGACCTGATTGATCACGGCATTCGCCTGCAGTAAATGTTCTTCATCTGCCAGCAGGGGCATACTAGCCTGAACAGCAGGCTGATAAACCCCCTGTATTCCATAAAGAATCATTAATGTAATGATCAATAGTACAATCAGATTCAATCTCCCCATAGTAATTGAAAATATGGTTATGAGCGCTGCTGTGGCAAAATCCAGTACCACCATAATATTTCTTTTATTCACCCTGTCTGCAATCATCCCTCCAATAGGAGTTAACACAATCATTGGAATAAATGACAGTGCGCTGGCAAGCCCAAAATAAGCAGCAGATCCCGTTATATTCAGCAGGTAAAGTGGCAGTGCGAATCGAATAATTGCATTTCCAAAAAGGGAAATAATCTGTCCGATTACCACCAGTGTGAAATCCCGGTGGAATAAAGTTGTTTTTTGATTCATTCTAAATCCTCCTTAATTGATACCGACGTTTGGTATGTATATGTTTAAAAATATACTGCCACTATATTACGTGACAGTAATTGAGTTGCTATCTTTTTTATGATAATTCTTTTGCTGAGTTCTCATCCATGATGCGTCGAAAGTATTGCAGTCTTTCAAGCATACTATCATCTAAAACGGGAATGCCTATACGCTCTCCTACATCTTTTAGAAATAAAAATTTATCATACAGTTCATTATCCGGAACCGGAAATACTGCCGGGTTCAACCAGATATTAGACAGGATTATCAGCATCTCCGCCAATTGTTTGGGATACTTCGTACAAATGGAACCGTCTTTAATTCCCTCATGCACCAGAGGCTCTATCACTTCTCTGCAAAAATTATTAATACTACCATACAGTTGTGCTGCCAAAAAGCGTGAGTTATGCATTAGATCCGGCGCCGACTTCAGTACCTTTTCCTGATTTGGATTTCCCAAAGAAACCCGAATCGTTTTCTGTATCTTCTGTAAACCATTTAGTGATGAGTCTTCCATTATCGCATATACACTACTATACATCTCTGCAAACATACGCTCCATAACGGCTTCAATAATATCTTCTTTGGATTTAAAATGATGGTAGATGGCACCCTTGCTTAAATCCCCCAATTCATCTATTATTGCCTGAATTGTTGTACTATCGTATCCTTTTTCCACAAACAATCTGGTAGCCACATCTAAGATACGATTTACTGTAACTTCCGGATACTTATTTCTAGCCATACGTTCATCTCCTGTATACATACTATTGGTATGTATGTAGTATACAGGAACTTTTACGCATTGTCAATCATTATTCTGGTCTTCGATAACGTTACCTTCTGATCTGTATAATTTTTACTCTTTATTCTCTCTAAATCTCATTATCATTTCATTCGTCAGACTAATCGCGGTGTCGCAAACCGGTATATCTTCTCTGTTAAACCACTCTGCAAATTCCAGCTCATTCCGATCCAGCGTTATGTCTTTTGCGCCATCAAGGTCTGCATAAAATCCGAACAGCAATGTACTGGAAAAAGCCCAGGGCTGGCTTTTATAATATCTTATATTCTTTACTTTAAGCCCCACTTCTTCCATAACTTCCCGTTTTACTGTTTCTTCAATCGTCTCACCAACCTCTGCAAATCCCGCTATCAAAGCATATTTCTTATAATTCCGCCCGGAATATCTGGACATCAGAAGCTTATTTCCATCTACAATTCCTACAATTACTGCAGGTGAAAGTTTGGGATATTCCTGTAATCCGCATTCGCTGCAAAACATCATTCGTTCTTTATCATGATGTTTCATAGGTTTACCGCATCTGCCACAAAAACGTCTGGTTTGATACCAGCTGAATATTTGAAATGCGGTTATTCCTGCAAATGACAGATATTGGGGCTGTGCAGTCCGGAATATTTCCACATTCGCCATGGTAAATCCTGTTCCAGGGGAATTTGCTATGTTATTTGCCAGATAAAAACTCTGGCTGTTGATTGAAAATAAATAAGTACATCCCTCCTGCAGATTCTCTTCCATCGATTCCAGGTCTTTTAACCTCGGAAAGACGATTTGGTCATCACTGATATTTATCAAAACTTCATTTCCATGAAAACAAAGCAGAAAACTATCCTTATTTGGCAAATCAGGGGTATACTGATTATCTAAAACATATGGTGCTATATCCTGAATCATTTATTCCTCCACCTTTCGTTTTGTTTTCTGCATTATATCAGGTTTAGAAAAAGCTTTCAATGTTTTTCAGAATCCGCCTCTTATATTCTTTTATTTTCTATATTTTTCAATCCACTTAACAGCAAAGTCCACCAGTTCTCTTTGCTTCATGATGCGAATATCCGCATTTCCCAGTTGTACCACCCTTACTTCGTTTTCCTCTTCAAAAGCTTCCCCAATTTTTTGAAAATCCTCACCATCCACCGCCAGTGTCTCGTAAGTAACCCATTGTCTGATTCCGCCCTTATTGACTGCACTGCTCTGAACCTCACTATGCTTTCCCGGATAATCAGCTATTGCATCTGCCAGATGCAGCGATGTGTTCTTATCATATCCCACTCCAATCAGTAAAACTTCCCCGCCCAGCTGGTACAAGCGATCGATCGGGGATCCTGCACCAAAGATATTGGATAAATCGTGCTTTTCTGTTAAAAACTCTGCATATCTTCCCACCGCTGTCACAGAACGCACCGGATGACTGCTGCGCTTTGCACCCGGCCATTTGCGAAACATTTCTGCTACTGCCCCCATGTTATTGGAAGGGGTGATTTCAGGGTCATATGCAGGCCAGCATTTGCGTATGACAGGATACCACTTTCTTGGAAGATCCCCATGAACTCCTGTATCCGGATCCATGTTCTTCCAGCTCTGGGTTGGCATCATAATGGTTCCTTCCTCACCAACAGACTCTAACAGTGCTTCAATCACAACTTGTGCCCCTCCACATACAAATCCAAGACTGCTCAGCGAAGTGTGCACAAAAACGGCTGCTCCTTTTTTTATTCCTATTTCATGAAATCCTTCCATGAAATCTGCTTTTGTTAAAAATGCTCTGTTTTCATCATTATTCGTCATTTTGTTTCTCCTCGCATTATAAGTCGGCATTCTGGAAAGGATTCCTTTCTTTCCAATACCTTTATCCTATCACGCTTTTTCTGAAAAACAAAAGGTTAACCGCGTAACCAAAGCCAATTCTTTCAAGATATTTTTGTACAATTTAACGAAAGCCACATTATATTTTTTTTACACTCTGCCGTTCCACCAGCATAACCGGTAAGATCCTTTCTTCCTGTATAATATTTCCTTTCATCATTGACTCCAGTAAATCCATTGCCGAAGCCGCTTTCTCTTTTAAATCCTGCCGGATTGTAGTAAGCTTTGGTCTCACTATCTGTGCCGCCGACACATCATCAAACCCGGATACGGAAAAATCCTCCGGTATACGGTACCCATGATCCGTCAAATAACTCATAAATTCTATGGCATATACATCAGAAGCACAGAACGCCGCCGTATATTCTCCCAGTTGGGATAATAATTGTTCATAGACCTCCGGGCGTTTTCCGGCTTCCATTGGCAGCATTTTAAAATCACACATACCTCCGCCCCATTCTGTGATAGCCTTCACAAATCCACAGTATCTCTGGTGATCTGCGCACTCATCATTATCTGCCAGAAATAATATATTACGATGCCCCATATTCCACAGATACTCCCCCATCTGGTATCCACCGCTAAAGTTATCAATGCCGATATTCCCATAGCGATCTATTTTTTTCAGAAAACCGTCAATTACAACAAACGGAATTCTCATTCTGCTTCTCAGCTTCTCATACTCCTGTTCACAAAATCCCAGTAATAGAATCCCAGCCATATTCCAGATCGAAGAATATCGGACAATTTCCTCCAAATCATCTTCTTCCCGAAGCAGCATAAAATATCCCTTTGCCTGAATTTCCTTCAAAAGGTTGGAAACCACCGTACCGACAAATGGATCTTCAATCATTCTGCCTTCGTATTTACAGTCATCAGACAGTATCACCCCGATGATTCGCGCATCATTTTGCGCCATCAAAATAGATGCCATATTGGGAAAATACTGATTTTTCTCCAATACTTCCTGCACTTTTGCTACGGTAGTCTCCGAAATCTTTTTCGTCTTCCCGTGGATGACATTAGATACCGTGGCTGTGCTCACCCCCAGCTCATCTGCTATATCTATAATCCGCACACGATATTCCTGCTTTTCTTCTTCAGCCATTATAATCCCCTTCTGTAATACTGTATATCACCATCTTTGATCAGCTGAAAGCCTGCTTTTTCAGCCAAAGCACGGGAACCCAGATTCTCTGATTTCGTTCTGATATAGACTTCCTCAAATCCCAAAAATGTCTTCCCATAATCCAGAACAGCTCTGACTGCTTCAAATGCATATCCCTGTTTCTGCCAGACGCTGCCAATCAGATATCCCAGTTCAATCATTCCTGCTCCTTCCAATTCCCCATTTTCAAATCCCACTCTGCCAATCATCTGACTGGAACTTTTTTCAACTACAGTCCACATACCATATCCATATAATGCATACATATGATCAAAATAGGATTCCAAAATCTCTCTTTCCTCATTAAGATCCTTTGGCAGTGCCGGTAAATACCTGGATATCTCCGGATCTTTGTATATCTCATATAATTCATACACATCTTCCGGTACAGTTTCCCGAATAAGTAAACGGGCTGTCTCCGTGATAACAGAAGCGATCTTATAGTGTCTGTTATAGACACTCATCAAGAATTCGCTGCCCACTTCTTCCAGACCTTCTACCACCATATCAACCCCGTAAATACCGGCTGCACTTCCCAGTGCATCATAAAAAACGCAGGGAATTCCTGCGTTTTTCGCTTTTTTTCCATTGGCAGCTGAATTTGTGATCAGAATTACGGATTCCAGATCATAAGACATGTCAGATGCTGCAGTTATCACTTTCCATCCTTCCTTTTGCAGGCGATTGAAAAACTGGTTTATTTCTTCTATTATATTGTTGTTCTCTATGTTTTGATTGAATATAATGTCATTTATGATAATCATAGGGCTCCGATTAGGCTGTAATATATATTCTTATTGATGCAGCCTGAAAAGATTTAATTTTTTATTATGTTAAACTTTTAAATAATTATTTGCAATATTTTTATTATATCATATTTAGTCCAAGAAATCCTGCAATATCCGCAATCTATATCATCTTAGTAAACCACAAGAACAAAGGAATGCCCAATCACCCGGCATTCCTTCGTTCCCCACTACTCAATCTTCAATTTTATTCCAGTCATTCTATTGATATTCGCAAACATCAATCCACTTCATTAAAAATTCTTTTTCTGCTTCCACACCTTTTGTGAGGCGGGATGCAGCTACAATCGGAAGCCACTGCTCTACGTATTGTTTTGCAGTGTCACTCTTCCTGCAGAATAGATCCATGTAAAGCTTTGCTGCTTCATGATTTTGCAATGCGAAGCAGAGATAAGTATTGGCGGTATCGGCACTTGCGTTACCCTGGGTGGCATGTGCCCAGTCAACAATCGCAGCTGTTCCGCTTTCATCGATAATAATATTGCTCGGGTTGAAATCGCCATGACATACTTTGGTATGGGTAGGCATCCCCTGCAGGCGGGTGTTGAGTTCATAACGAACAGTTGCATCCAGACCTGCTGCAGTAATCTTACGAATCATCTTATCTTTTAACTTGTTTAATAAAGGTGCTTTTTTGCTGTGCATCTCAAGCTGAAGGTCAACAAATAAATTCATATATTCCTCAAGCCTTTCCGGATGCTCCTGCATCAACTGCTCTAATGTCTTACCTTGGACAAATTCAGATACGATCGCCCATTTTCCATCGACTTTCGTTACTTCCAGAACCTGCGGGATATTAAGTCCCGTTTCTTCTGCTCTTGCCTGATTTAATGCTTCATTTAAAATATTTGCTTTCGTGAAACTTGATTCAAATACCTTGACCGCCTTGCCGCCGTCTCTGTAAACCATTTTCTGGTCCCTTTTTGCAATAATCTGTAATTCTGACATTAGAAAATCCCCCTTTTCCATGTTGTTGGTTCTGCCAGGCAGACACTTGTAATGTACTAAGGAGGACTGCCTGGCAATTGATGTTTACAAACTGCCATTCAACCGTTCTTGGAATAAAACTGATCGTGGAAATTACGGCAGACTGTAGACTCAATCTGCCGTAATTCTTCATACTATAGCAAGGTATCCGACTGAACAGCTTATCTATAAACTATACCATATAGGAATCCTATTTGCCATAGTATGCAGCTAAATAAATTTCTTTGATTTCCTTCATAAGAGGATATCTTGGGTTAGCTCCTGTACACTGATCATCAAATGCCTGTTCAACCATGTCATCTAATGTATCCAGGAAGTATTTTTCATCTACGCCGTAATCAGCGATGCATTTTTTGATACCAATTTTTTCTTTTAAGTCTTCTAATGCTGCAATTAATTTTTCGAATGTATCATTGTCATCCTTGCCTACGATGCCTGCAAAGCGAGCTGCTTCCGCATATCTTTCTTTTGCATGCGGATACTGATACTGAGAGAATGTACCCATCTTTGTAGGAACGTCAACTGCGTTGAAACGCATAACTCTTGTAAGGATTAAAGCATTTGCAACACCATGTGGCAGGTGATGGAATGCACCTAATTTATGGGCAAGAGAGTGGTTGATTCCAAGGAATGCGTTAGCGAATGCCATACCTGCCATACAAGCAGCATCAGCCATTTTTTCTCTTGCGATCGGATCATTTGCTCCGTTTTCATATGCTGAAGGAAGATACTGGAATACATTTTTAATTGCTTTTAATGCAAGACCGTCTGTATAGTCTGTAGCCATGATGGAAACGTATGCTTCTAATGCATGTGTCATTACGTCGATACCGGAAGCACTTGTTAAGCCTTTTGGCTGGTTCATCATGTTATCAGCATCAATGATAGCCATGTTAGGAAGCAGTTCATAGTCTGCTAACGGATATTTTACTCCGGATTTTTCATCTGTGATAATTGCAAATGGTGTAACCTCAGAACCTGTACCTGAAGATGTAGGGATAGCTACGAAGTAAGCTTTTTCGCCCATCTTAGGGAAGGTGTATACTCTCTTACGGATATCCATGAAGTCCATTGCCATTCTCATGAAGTCAGCTTCCGGATGTTCGTACATTACCCACATAATCTTAGCAGCATCCATTGCAGAACCACCGCCAAGTGCAATGATCGTATCCGGTTCGAATTCTGTCATTGCTTTTGCACCAGCCTGTGCACATGCAAGTGTTGGGTCCGGAGCTACGTCAAAGAAGCAGGTATGCTGGATTCCCATAGCGTCTAATTTCTCTTCGATTGGTTTTACATAACCATTCTTATATAAGAAACTATCCGTTACGATAAAGCATTTTTTCTTATTCATGATTGTTCCCAGTTCATCAAGAGCAACCGGCATACAGCCTTTTTTGAAGTAAACTTTTTCAGGTGTTCTAAACCACAGCATATTTTCTCTCCTCTCAGCAACTGTCTTGATGTTGATTAAGTGTTTTACACCAACATTCTCGGAAATGGAGTTACCGCCCCAGGATCCGCATCCAAGTGTTAAAGATGGAGCCAGTTTGAAGTTGTATAAGTCACCAATACCACCCTGAGCTGCAGGAGTATTGATTAATACACGGCAGGTCTTCATAGCTGCTGCGTGTTTTTCCATTTTTTCTTTCTGTGCCGGATGGATGTACAGGGATGCTGTATGTCCGTATCCGCCGTCAGCTACTAACTGAGCTGCTTTTACAAGAGCTTCATCGAAGTCTTTTGCTTTATATAATGCCAGTACCGGAGATAATTTCTCATGTGCGAATTCTTCACTGATGTCTACAGATTCTACTTCACCGATCAGGATCTTGGTTGCTTCCGGAACTTCTACACCTGCAAGCTTTGCAATTGTATAAGCGGACTGTCCAACGATCTTAGCGTTTAATGCGCCGTTGATGATGATTGTTTTACGAACCTTATCCAGTTCTTCGCCTTTTAAGAAATAGCATCCGCGGTCTGCGAATTCTTTCTTTACTGCGTCATAGATGCTTCCTACTGCTGTTACAGACTGCTCAGAAGCACAGATCATACCATTATCAAATGTCTTGGAATGGATGATGGAGTTTACTGCAAGTTTTACATCTGCTGTATCATCAATTACAACAGGGGTATTACCAGCGCCTACACCTAAAGCAGGTTTTCCTGAAGAGTATGCGGCTTTAACCATACCAGGGCCACCGGTTGCAAGGATGCAGTCTGCTGCTTTCATTACTTCATTTGTTAATTCAAGGGAAGGAACGTCGATCCATCCGATGATGCCTTCCGGTGCTCCTGCTTTTACTGCTGCATCTAAAACAATCTTAGCTGCTGCAATGGTACAGTCTTTTGCACGCGGATGCGGGCTGATGATGATGGCATTTCTGGTCTTCAGAGAAATTAAAGTCTTGAAGATTGCTGTTGAAGTCGGGTTTGTGGTTGGGATTACTGCTGCAATTAATCCTAACGGCTCTGCAATTTTTTTAATACCAAATGCAGAATCCTCTTCAATCACGCCACAGGTCTTTGTACTTCTGTAAGCATTGTAGATATACTCTGCAGCATAGTGGTTTTTGATAACCTTATCTTCTACAATACCCATACCTGTTTCAGCAACTGCCTGTTTTGCCAGCGGAATACGCTGCATATTTGCTGCCATAGCAGCTTCAAAAAAGATCTTATCTACCTGTTCCTGTGTGAAAGTAGCAAATACCTTCTGCGCTTCGCGCATAGCAGCCAGTTTCGCATTCAATGCTTCAACACTGTCAATCACTTCAGGTACTACATTAACCGTGGTTTCTTTCTTAGCCATGTTTGTTCCTCCTTGAATAGGTGAATTTATAATTTGTTTTGGTTCATTTATTGACAATTTTTTAACAAGGTCATCATACTATACCGTTAAAATTTTGTCAATCCTTTTTTTAAAAAAACTACAAAGATTTTTTTACCATCTGAATACTCGTAAAATTCCACATTGTAACCTGCTCAAATTCGCTATAAATACAGATTTTCTCACAAAAAATCACATTTCAAAAGGACAGGACCCCTAATTATAAAATTTTTGTAAATTGACCTAGTATTTCCAAATAACAAAAAAATATTCCCCAGGTCCGGCGGTTTATTTCGTTAATAAAATGCCAAACTCTGAGGAATATTTATATGAAATTTGTTTTAGTTTGTTAAAAAATTAGCATTTCTCCGGTTCCGGATAATCAACACCAAAAGTATCTACTGTCATAGATTTAATCTTTTGCTCATCTAATGGACGGTCGCTGTAATCTGTATCTGTTTCTGCTATCTTATTTACAACATCCATACCCTCCGTAATTTTACCGAAAGCCGCATAAGATCCATCCAGATGAGGTGAATTCTTATGCATAATGAAGAACTGGGAACCTGCAGAGTTGGGATCCATAGCTCTTGCCATGGAAAGAACACCCGGTGTATGTTTAAACTGGTTTGCAAAACCATTCTGTGAGAACTCTCCTTTAATACTATATCCCGGACCTCCCATACCATTTCCGTTAGGACATCCGCCCTGGATCATAAATCCATTGATTACACGGTGAAAAATAATTCCATCATAGAAACCTTTTTTTATAAGGCTGATAAAATTGTTTACACTGTTTGGTGCAATCTCCGGATATAATTCTGCTTTCATAACATCGCCATTTTCCATAGTAATGGTTACAATTGGATTCTGTGCCATAGTTTTATTCCTTTCATTAAATGTAATTCCCGCCATAAAGGAGGGCTGTGTTACAAACAGTTACTTTTTCCTGCCTGTACCAATAAATTATAATATGTAATCTTCAATGTTGCAAGGCATATTTACAGCATATCTCTACATAAAATCACAAAGAAACACTCCTTGCCCCCACCTCTTATCCATGCTATAATTATTTAATTATACACTACCGTGTTAACTTGTTAAGTCAAATATCCCGCCTCAGGCGACGGGGGATTTGAACCTCGTGGCAGTCGCCAAATGAACACGCAAGCGCGTCCGTCTGGCTTGTTGCTCACGGGAATAATTATCAGGAGGAAACCAACATGAATTTCTCAACGATCTTATCCGATGTTAACAGTTTTGTCTGGGGGCCTGTCATGCTGATACTGCTGGTCGGAACCGGCATTTTCATGACTATTCGCCTCAAATTTCTTCCCTGGCGCAACCTGGGTTACGCTCTGCGGTCCGTTTTTCAAAAAGCCGATCCGGATATGGACTCTAACAGTGGTGACATCTCACCTTTTCAATCTCTGATGACAGCTCTTGCTGCTACAATTGGTACAGGAAATATCGTTGGTGTTGCTACGGCTATGGTTATAGGTGGTCCCGGAGCTCTTGTCTGGATGTGGATCAGTGCTCTGTTTGGACTTTCTACCAAGTATGCAGAAAGCGTTCTCGCTGTAAAATACCGTGAAACCAATGTATTTGGTGAAATGGCAGGCGGCCCTATGTATGCCATGAAAAACGGTTTTCGCATCAAATGGATCGGCTCTGTTCTTGCCGCACTCTTTTCCGTCTTTGCGGTTGTGGCATCTTTTGGAATCGGCAACATGACCCAGGCAAATTCCATATCCCTTGCCCTGCATGATACCTTTGGCATTCCGCTCTCTGTAACGGGTGCAGTGATTATGATTCTGGCTCTGATCGTGCTTGTGGGAGGGATTAAAAGTATCGGTAAAGTATGCTCCCTGATTGTTCCTTTCATGGCCGTCCTCTACTTTATATGCGGTCTTATTGTCATAATTCTGAATTTTAAAAATCTTCCAGCCGGTATTGCACAGATCATACATATGGCTTTTTCACCGGACGCCATTGCCGGAGGGGTGGGCGGTACCATTATCGCCAGCATGCTTTCTGCAATGCGCTGGGGCGTCGCAAGAGGGGTATTTTCTAATGAAGCAGGGCTTGGATCTGCTCCAATCGCCGCTGCTGCCGCCAAAACGGATCATCCGTCCAGACAGGGTTATATCAACATGACAGGTACCTTCTTTGACACTTTGGTTGTCTGCTCCATAACCGGACTTGCAATCGCTTCCTCCGGTGTTCTTGGTACACTGGGTGTGGACGGAAAAGTAATCACCGGAGTAAACCTGACCATACAGGCTTTTTCTACCGCTCTTGGTGGTGCCGGGGGTTGGCTTGTCACCATCGGCATTACATTATTTGCTTTCTCCACCATTTTAGGCTGGGAATACTATGGTGAAAAATCTTTGGAATATCTGGTGAAGTCCCCAAAGATCACTTATCTTTACCGTATTATCTTCTGCCTGATCATTTTTCTCGGCGCTACTACTACTTTGCAGGTAGTATGGGATTTTTCAGATACAATGAACGGACTTATGGCAATTCCCAATCTGATCTGCCTGTTAGTATTGAATAAGACAGTTGCAAAAGAATGTTTTCATTTCCAGGATACAGTAATAACCCCGGATCGTAAAAAGAAGAAACGATTGAAGTAAAAAATGTAAAAAAGCCCATATCGCTGACGCACAATTACGTACAGCCATATGAGCTTTTTTTAAAATCCTAATTGTTTCCGGTATTTTCCCCATATACTTGCCTGAAAATACTCGTATGCTTTATCATAAATAAAAAGAACAATCTGTCCCAATACTACTGCTACCAGAAGAATCCATCCTGATATCTCCCCAGCAAACAGAAGCTTTGGAAAAAGAAACAGCATCGGTAAGAATAATACATTAAAAATGAGATATTTGAAAATCCAGAATATCCTGCGGCCTTTGGCATTTGGACATACTTTTCCAAGTTTCAGCCATACAAATTCAATCGCCAGAACATAGAGTCCCATAATCGCAAAAGTAAGGCAGTGCAGTTTATCCGGCGCTATCAGCAGGCCCAGAATGACCGCTCCTATGTAAAAGCCGGCGCCCAGCTTTAATCCAAATTCCCGGATCATAATTCCCACGAAAAACGAAGCTGCTCCCAGTAAAAACAACGTGTTAAACTGAAAGACACCGCTCAGCACCATAAGTACAATCGTAAGCGCCAGTAACAGGCCTGAAAATGCCATTTTTTTGCCACTTACATGCATGAACAAAGATCTCCTCCCATACATTCGCAAAGTGAATCTGCACACCACAGATCACAACAACAATTACCGGTCGTACATCCGCCGGCAGAACGCCCGTTCCCATAACTGTTAGACTGGTAACGCTGACCGCTCCACTGCAATTGATTAACCAGATTTCGGTACTCCTGGTTGTTTGGTTCCATACTGCATGCCTGCTGTGCCTGGTTCATCGCCTGCACATTATTGCCGATACCGGAATTAGCCACCGCACTGTAGTAATACCACTTCGCGGTACGATTCTGCATTCTTGATAACATATTCAATGCATCCTGATAATATCCCGAATTTATATAATTCGTTACAGACTTCATCTCATTGGAATCATCCTGGCTGCTCTGATATCCTCCGGCAGTATAACCGCCTGAACTATAGCCGCTTTCCCGTTCCTTCATAATCTGATCATAGGCTTCCTGCACTTCTTTAAACTTTTCTTCAGCCAGACCCGCCAGTGGATTATTCGAATAAGAATCAGGATGGTATTTCCTGCTCAAATCTCTGTATGCTCTCTTTACTTCATCATTGGTCGCATTGGATGAAATCCCCAATACGCTATATGGATCACTTACCATTTTTCTGTTCCTTTCCTTCTTTCATTTCTTTTTGTATTTTATCATATTTTGTCCATACTCCGACGTAGAGTATATTTTTCAGGATATCCACATCCCAAAGACAGGGCAGCAGCTCAAATTCTCTGCTGCACTCTCCCATCATCATATTAAGCATCTGCTCACAAACCGCTTCATAATTCTCTTTTCCCTGTAATGGGATGAGAGGATTATAATTACCTTTTTCAATATCTTTTTTCACATCCTCATAGGCATCCATGATATATATAAATTTACCAAGGAAAAATCCCATTTTACGAAGTCTGTCTTCCCACTGGTCTTTCCTGTAAACCAGAAGTTCACCCATTAATTCGCCAAAGCTTCCGGCAACGGCATCCATATCCGTTATCTGCTTTTTTTCATATTCCTGAAGTTTTTTTAAACAGCGCTGTATGGTTTTACACTTATCCGGATATTTCGAAATGATGCTTTTTACGCTTTTGCCAAGCAGCTTACTGCCTGCAAGCCCAGCCATACTCTTTTCATCTTCCCAGTCATCTATAAAATGATAATAAGATAATATTACATTCATCTCTGCTGCATATTCTGTAAAGTCATTTTGCAGCATGTCCATTTTTTTAACCGGATGTACTACACAATGATATTTGCTGTTCTTCATTTTATGTTCGTACAGTGAAGTAAGCAGAATGACTACAAAAGTCATATCATAGGTCAGCGTCATTTGGCCGCGGAATCCGAAGTTCTCTTTTAGGGTTCTGCATAAACCGCAATAATATGCTTTATATTTATAATAATCTTTAACTTTTAACTCCGGTTTATAAATGGTAACATAGCCAAACATGTACAATCTCCTAATCTTTTTGCCTTCATAGGGGATTATACTATATTCGTTTCAAAAATACCAGTTAACTTTATATAAAATATTGGCCTTATCCCAGTATCTACTGCCAGCTGTCATTCTCCTGCGGCAAAGACTGATTCTCTATATCACCAGGCCCGCTGACATCCGGCTCCTGGTAATTTTCCTGCCCATCTGTTACTTCTGGCTGTTCATTTTCTTCGCCACCCTGCACTCCGGGCTGCTGGTAATCACCTGCTCCATCCTGCACTCCGGGCTGCTCATAAGCTCCACTCTCTGCTGTCCCCGGCTGTTGGTAACCTTCCTGCCCATCCTGTACTCCAGGCTGCTGATAGCTGCCGTCTCCTTGTACCTCCGGCTGTTCATAATTTCCTTGTCCATCTGTAGTGTTACCTGCATCCGTCTGTCCATAAGCTTTAGATCCCCGAACATTACCTCCTGCATTCGTTGAACCAGTACCGGTAGGTGCATCAGCATGCTGAAACAGCTTTGCCAGCACTTCATGGGTATAAGGCTGATCCATGGGAATTGTAACATCCAGATTATCAATGCGTATGGGCACATTCCCTTCCATACAATAATAAATATCTACACTTTCCGGATTTTTTGGACTCGCATAAGTCTGAAGTGTTTTCTGGATACTGTCCAGTACGGCATACACCATACTTTGCGCATCGTAAACATGGAAGTTTTCCTTCTGGTTAAATGGTGGTCCCATAAAAACAGCGCTTTCTCCGGTAATGCACACCGTCATTCCGCCTTTTCCCGTGGTTATCTGATCAGCCAGAGATATATTCCATCCGGTCAGTGTTTCCATTGCTTTTACCAGGCTGTCGGGCGTGGCTTCCTCTGTCTCAGAATAGTCGTAACTCTGAAACTTACCATCTCCCGTAGATATGTATAATTTCACTCCTTCTGAATTCTGGGAATCACCGACAGCATTTGTCTGTGCTCCGCCGCCGCTTTCCGTTACTTTCATAATTTCAGAAGTACTGCTTTCTGCCGTTCCTTTTGCTGCATCTGCTTTGCCATCTTTCTGGCATCCTGCATTAAATCCCAATATACTGCATAGCAAAACTAGTAAAAGTACCTTTTTTCTCATATTTATTCCCATTGCATATTGCAGGTAAGGCTGCAATACTGCCACAATCAAACAGATTGAAAGAATCACATCGTGGCATCCTTTCTGCGTTATTTTCTTTCAACCCTTCTACTCCTCTTTCGGCAATACATTTCTTATGTATCCTGATTATATGCCAGTCGATCATGAAATTCAATAATATGGAATGAACGACTGTTATATTAATTATTTACAATCCTAATTCTTTTAGCGCCGCTTGTCAAACGCTTCTGCATAAAAGTAGATAAAATCTTTTTTCTCCTGTTTGTAGTTTAAACCATTACATTATGAAAAGAAAGTACTTTTATAAAATTAGTTCTCTATTTTTTCCTGTAAATTCATAAAATCAAAAAATGCTCCCTGTTTTTCTTTTAACTGATTGTAAGATCCTTTTTCTACAATCTCTCCATTTTTCATAAAAATTACCTGGTCATACTGTTTCAGCAATTCTTCCTTCAGATTGTGGGTAATGGTAATCAGCGCCAGTTTTTCCTGGGCCAGAAGCCGATTTTCCATATCATATGCCGTCTGCATATCTACCGCTGAGGTGCCTTCATCCAATATTAACAGGGGGGTTCTTCGGATCAGTGCTCTTGCTACTGCTACTCTTTGGCGCTGCCCCCCGGACAGGTGTATTCCATTTTCTCCAGCCGGAGTCTTTAGCCCATTTTCCATCTGGTCCAAAAATAAACTGATGCCGCTTCTGTCTATTACATCCTGCAGTTCTGTGCCGGAATACTCCCGCTCCAGGCAGATATTCTGGTAAATATCCGTATCAAATAAATATACATTCTGATGAATCATCGATACAATATTACTTAAATCCTTCCCATTCATATCCCTGATTTCACGTCCGTCAAACTGGATACTGCCACTATATCTGTCTGAATATCCGGTCAGCAATTTTACCAGCGTGGACTTTCCGCTCCCGCTTTCCCCAATAATGGCATATTTTTTGGCAGGTTCTATTTGCAGATCCACTTCGTTCAAAATATTTCTTTCCTCCTGGTATGAAAAACTAACTTTTTCTATGTTCAACAGACTTTTAAAAGAAGATCCGGATACCCCTTTGCTCACTGTTCCCAAAATCCTGCTATCCTGTGTGTCTTGTGTGTCTTGTGTGTCCTGTTCCTGGCTAAGCCGTGAGAGACGCTCTAACACAGGTTTCATTCCCGTAATTTTAGGTAAATTCTGCATAATCATCATTACCGGCGTTATAAATGTTCCGCTTAACTGGACAAGTGCCAAAAGGGTTCCTACCGTAGACCTGCCTGTCAAGACAAAATAGGCTGCTACAAAAACGATAATTACAGTGGAAAGCGCTGATAAAATACTGGCAAAACACTCATTAACCGCCAGCAGCCGGTCAGCCATAAACTTGCTCTCTGCAGTATCCCGGTTTTCCTTTTGGAATTCTTTTCGAATATAACCCTCAATGGCAAATCCCCGTATTACCTCATAACCGGACAAATAATCTTTACATTTTGCCGTAAACTCTGCTATTTTTTCTGAAAAATTGTTCTGCCTTACCTGAAGCGCTTTCCCAAAAAATGCAGGTATTAAAAACATTAACAGCATAAAGAAGATTAGAATCACCGTTACCAGCCAGCTTAAATAAAACAGAATTCCAAGAGTTGCTACAAACAAAACGACCATTTTAGCCAGGAGCTGAATTGGTACTAAATAATTTTCTTCCACAAGCTTCACATCGTTTACTATTGCTGACAGATAATCCGCGGTATTAACCTTATAGAAACCCTCCGGGTTCCTGCTCAGCAATCCCTGAAACGTCTTTTTTCTAAGACTCTTCGTTACATTCCGGATCAGAACCTTTCCACAGTAAGCTTCCAGAAAACCAAATCCGCCCAATATAAGAAGATAAATCATAGTAAATGTAAACAGACGCCAGAAAGTATTTACATCCTGCCCAATCGCCGCATCCACTATCTTTTGCAAAATAATTGATATAAATGCGGATGCTACTGAACTTAGTGCTCCAATGCCAATTACCAATGCAAGAATCCACTTATTTTCTTTTAAACATGCTTTCAAATCAGATACCTCTCTTTTTCGTTTATTGGAATGCATTGTTTTATATATTCTATATTCATCAAATACATTCGTCATTTACAGAATATATTACTATTTTATTTTTGTCAACTATATTTGATCATTATCGAATAACTTTAATGCAGGATCAGGATTTTTTATTGAACCTTTCGAATTTTGGGCAAAAAATCAACAGAAGCCTTAAGTCTGCAATAAAATACAGATTTAAGACCCCTGTTGATCTCAACTTTTTCCTATATAACGGGATTCTTACAGTAGAGTGTGTTTGAAAATTGATTTCCTGCAGCTGTGCGTCACGCATTCCCTCATTTTTATAATAGCAGCTGCTTCAGATCCCCGATCAGATCCATAACTGCGTCTTCTTCCAGGCAGTAGTATACTTTGCCATTCTTTTTCTCAATATTCACCAACCCACAGGAAAATAATACATTCATATGATGGGACATGGTGGACGCTGATAATTTCATGGTTCCCGCCAGTTCCAGGTTGTACTTTTTGGATTCCTTTAAAATACACAGAATATCCAGTTTGCTTCTGTCACTCAGTGCCTTCAGCTTCATGATAACAGCATCTTTTGCGGCATCCGTACTTTTTCCTCTCCTGGGCAGGAGCTCTAAGAATAATCCCTGATAACCATGGGAATATAAAATCAGCTGTATTGCCGGAGCCACCAGGGTAGGATAGACTACTGCCTGGGATAAGAAACTCGTAAACAGCCGGTCAAATCTCTCAACCTTGTGTGCTGCATAACGTTCCAATAAGGTCTGCAAAGGTTTTTCCACTGATGCAAGCGCTTTCTCATACACAGGTATATTTTTACGGATTGCTTCCATGAGGTATTCCATCCAGAACCTGGGCCGGTGTAGAAATTTAAGTAAATGCCACTTTTTTCCTTCATCCATGTCCAGAGGTTCTAAAAACTCAATAATATCCAGCTCGTTTTTGATACAGGGAATTTTCTGTCTGGAAAGCTCTTCCGAATTAACTCCATCATCAATAATAATTGACATCAGTGTATCTCTAAGCTCTTCGTCTGTTACTCCATCCAGGGATTGGATCCATTCCTTGTTTTCTGTAACCGATACAATCAAAATGAGTATCCATTCCTGATCCTTATCCTTAAAAAAGAATTCTTCATTTTCCGTTTTCACGTAATGATCTTTAAAATATTTTTCATAACGTTCCAGGATTTTAAAATGCTTTTGATAAAATGCCTCACCATCAATCCCAATTTCATTCAATTCCTTTATTGTTTCATCTCTTGTCTCTTCACTTTGATAACAACTGCATAATAAGCCAAGTGTTTCAAATACCGGATCCAACTCATTTTTCATGATCATGCCCATAAAAAAATTCCTCCTGACTGCCTGCTATGATTTCATTTGCTATACCGGCTGTCTGCCAGTCTGCCTATTATAACAAATCTTTCCGCTCATAACAAGCGGAAGCGTGTCTTAAAAATCTATGCCGCAGCAATTTTAAGACACGCTTCCGAGGGTGTTTGAAAGTCTCAATATATAATTTAAATTTTTACATGCTGTTCCACATCTACTACGAATATGGTTGCTCCGCCAAACTCAACAGTCATTGGTACTGTGGCGTAGCTGATTGATTGTACGCCGCCGGATACATAAGGGGTGTTCACATTTACTTGCTTTCTGGTTGAGCACTCTTCTTTAATAATATCAATAACCTGCTCCACTTTATCATCTTCCGTTCCAATCAGCAGTGTCGTGTTCCCCCTGCGCAGGAATCCTCCGGTAGTGGCAAGTTTCGTCACAATAAAATTGCTCTTATTTAGTTTGTCAACTACAAATCCTCCGTCCTCGTCATGGACAATTGCAAATATCATTTTCATATTGGACACCTCCATCACTTTTTACATCTCGCAGATGTACTTTTCAATCATTTTACCGGAACTAACCGATTTTCCTTCTACAACCATCTTATCATAAATCACTTCTTTGTTGTTCATCAAAATAGTAAATATCCGCCATTCGTTTTGAAAACCGCAGATCGCATAGACATGATTGTGATAATAATCGTTCAGATACTGGAATAAGACATCTTCACTTTCATTCTCGCCTAAGGACAGCATTACAAGATGATAAGATCCCGCACATTTTTTCAGAATATCACTGTTATCCCAGTCCGTATGTTCCTCGTCATGAAGTATCACAATGACTCTGTCATTTTCTCTTCCAAGTTCGTGGATAATCATAATGTCTGCCTCCTGTTTTCATGCAAGATGGATGCTCTTTTATAATAAACGCTGCCGGGATCTTTTGCAACTAATTTATACTTTTTCATGACTTTTAACAGCTTTTCTGCCATCACCGGCTCCATTTCACAGAGCGGAAGGCGGCATTCCCCCACATCCCATCCCATGTAGTTGAGAGCCTGTTTCACTGGTATGGGATTCACGTCATAAAACAGCGCCTCAATCAGCTCCAGATACTCAATCTGCAATTCATCACTGGTTTCCGGATGATGGTTAAAAAAGCTTTCGCAAATATCATGGGCAACCTTAGGCATAATATTCGATAACACCGAAATTACTCCTTTTGCTCCAAGTGCCAGTGCTGATGTGATCTGATCATCATTGCCAGAATAAATATCCAGTCTGTCCTTACAGAGAGAAGAAATTTTAGCAATCTGGGAAAAGTTACCGCTGGCCTCTTTAACTGCTACAATCTTCTCATTTTCACATAAACGAAGATAAGTCTCCGGCTGAATATTCAACCCGGTCCTGGACGGAATATTATACAAAATTACCGGCAGATCAGACGCATCCGCAATTGCATTAAAATGGTAAACCAGTCCCTGCTGTGAAGTCTTATTATAATACGGCGTTACGTGAAGCAATGCATCTGCTCCTGCCTTTTCTGCCTGTCTGGAAAGTTCAACAGCATGTTCGGTACAATTGGAACCTGCCCCGGCGATGACTGGAACACGATGTCCCACACAAGATGCAATAAACCGGATAACTTCAAAGTGCTCTTTATCGCTTAGCGTTGATGCCTCTCCTGTTGTACCTGCAGCAACAATGGCATCCGTATGGTTTTTCAGTTGAAAATCAATCAGCTCTTCGAGCTTTTCAAAATAAACACTTCCATTTTCTTTGAACGGAGTGACCAATGCAACTCCTGCGCCTGTAAAAATTGTATGCTTCATATTCTTTACCTCTTTCATACATTTTATTTTAAAACTATCTGATTCGCTGTCAAACAGCTAAGTTAAATTTCCTACATCATAGCACAAAGCATATTAAAATGAGATACAGCATCTGCTTTTTTTCATTAAATTTACATAAAAGTCTTGTACTGCCTCTTATTTAATATGCAAAAAGAAGATGTATTTTATTATATTCATCTAAAGTAAGTCAGGAACTTTAAAAAAAGTGAAATTGAACGGTCATGGCAGCCGTTTCCTGCCTGATCGTCCAATCTCACTTTATATTACCCGATACAGCTTATATTATATTGTACTTTTATGACAAATGCAGCAAGGCTTCCGCCAAAGCCAGTATGGTCAGAGACTGCCCGTAAGCCATTGGTGCAATTAATATATTTTTGTAATGATCTGCATCATATCCCATTCCGGTTCCACCGGATACATTCAGCACGGTTCCATCCCGGTCGATATTTTTCAAAATTCCTTTCACGGCTTTCTGGGCACATTCCATATAGGAATCATCCAGAATTCCATAACGGATTCCTTTTAGGATTCCTGCTGCAATTGCCGCTGAACCGGACACCTCTTCATAGCTTGAAGGATCCAGAAGCACCGTATGCCACAAGCCGCTTTTACTCTGTACCTCTTTTAGCTTATGTACCTGCGCCTTATATGTATCTGTGATAAATTGTTTTACGCCAGCATTCATGGTTCCTTTGAACATATCAATATAATCCAGTATCCCCAGGGTAAACCAGCTGTTTCCACGACACCAGAAGATGCCCCCGAAATTATTTCTCTCATTAAAAGTCCACCCGTGGAAGAACAATCCGGTATCCTTATCACAGAGGTACTTTATATGCATCAGAACCTGATGTATGGATTCATCTATCCATTCCTGCTTTTTATATTTCTGACCCATTTTATTCAAGAATAATACTGTCATAAAAATAGTATCAATCCACATTTCATTTTCATTCAAACGAACGCCCAGACGATCTCCGTTTGCACTGGTAACATGCTGAAAGCCTCCTTCCTTTGTCCGGGGAAGGCAGTTCATCAGCCAGTCAGCCCACTTCAGGCAGAGATCTTCAAATTCCGGATCATTATACTGCTCATTTAATTCTACCAGCGTTAGCAGCGGCGTAGTGGTATTGATATTTTTTGACGGAAGCCCCTGTTCTACATTTTCCTTAAACCAGTCATATAGAAACTTCTGATATTTTTCATTTTTTTCTGTCTTCATTATTTTTAACAGCCCGTACAGACCTACACCCTGAGGCCAGTCCCATTCCCGGATACCAAAATCTCTTTTGAAAAATCCAATTGATTCCCCACCATTTTCTTCCAGTTCCTTTGCATTATCGGGACCGTCCAGATTCAAAAGCTTATCAATTACCAGATCTAACTTATCTCTCAATTCTTTTTCGTTTATATTTTTCATTAAAATCCTCCATATATTTCAAACAGGCGCCAAGCGTGCAGATCCGGAACAAGGATTTTCTGGCACGTTGGGTCAGGCACTGGCTTTTTTAAGTTGTTTATTATATAATGTACTAAATATATCACACAGCCTGTCTTATGGACAGACTCCGCAGGTGGTTATATTCATATTTATTCCTTAAACAATTCCAAAGAAAAGGTGGTAATCCATGGAAAAAGTGGTCTATTATGCTGAAATGGAAGGAATCTCCCTGGAGCATATGGTGCGAAACGGTAAATTCGACATGCGTGTCAAACATTTTCACAATGAGTATGAAATTTTTTATATCTTAGAAGGCGAACGCCTCTTTTTCTTTAATAACCGTAATTATCTGGCATCCAAAGGTGATCTTATCCTTGTGGATACTAATCTTATACATATGACTAAATCTGTTACTGAGGAAGATCAGGGCCATAACCGGATTATTCTCTACATTGGTAAAGGGAAAATGCAGGAACTAAGTGAAAAATTCCCTGCCCTTGGCCTGGTTCGCTTCTTTCAGGATAACTATGGTGTATATCATCTGAATAAAGATCAGCAGTATCTGTTTATGCAGATGTACGAGCATCTGCAGACAGAATTCAGTAAAAAGCACCGAAACTACAAATATGCTATTGAACTGGAAATCCTCTCTTATTTTCTCAAACTGGTACGTGATATCTCACATAAGAACCAGGAAACTCCACAGTTTGGTAGTGAAAGCAAATACCGGACAGCTTACGCCGTTGCGGATTATCTCTCAGAGAACTGTCAGGAAACCATATCCCTGGAGGATTTGTCCAGCCATTTTTACTTAAGCAAATACTATATCTGCAGAGTTTTCAAAGAAGTAACCGGCTATACCATCAGTGAATATATCAATATCCACCGTATTAAAAAAGCAAAGCGCTATTTAGAGGAAACAGACATGAGCATCTCATCCATCGCACATGCCCTTGGTTATGAAAGCATCACCTATTTTGAAAAAATGTTTAAAACTTACATGACCATCTCTCCTCTGAAATATCGTAAAACATTAAATACAGTCACTCATACAAATATACCAACTAACCCATAAGCCCAAGAACAGACGGCAGCCAGGTGCTGAGTGCGGGTATGAAAGTAACAAACAGCAAAGCGATCAGTATCGCACCAAAAAATGGCAGGAGTTTCTTCATAACATCTTCCACCTGGAGCTTTGCCACACTGCATCCTACGAACAATACACTTCCCACTGGGGGAGTTACGGTTCCAATGGATAAGTTCATTACAATCATAACGCCAAACTGAATGGGATCCATACCAAGATTCGTTGCTATCGGAAGAAAGATCGGCGTAAAAATCAACAGCGCCGGAGCCATATCCATAAAAGTACCTACTATTAACAAAATCAGGTTAATGATCAACAGGATGACAATTTTGTTATCGGAAATGCCAAGGAGCAGATTACTGATTGCCTGGGGCAGCCCCGTAAAGGAAAGTACAAAGGATAAAATGGATGATGCCCCGATGATCAGCATAACTACTGCTGTCATAACTCCGGTATCAACCAGAATAGCCGGTATCTCTTTTATTTTAATACTTTTATATACGAATACCGATAATAAAAATGCATACACCACCGCTATCCCGGATGCTTCTGTAGGAGTAAAGTATCCGGAGAGAATTCCGCCGATAATAATTACCACCAATAGTAAGCTTGGAATTGCATCCCAGATGGTTTTCAAAACCACAGATCCGGTAAGCTTCTCTCTTTTAATCACATATCCGTGTCTTTTCCCATAGAAAAATGCTACGATCATACATAGTCCTGCCCATAACAGACCCGGTATCCAACCCGCCATAAATAAGGTAGCTACCGACGTACCACCGCTTGCTGCGGAGAATACTATAAATGCAGTAGTCGGAGGGATTAACTGTCCTACCGGAGCAGTTGCAATATTAACTGCTGCTGAAAACCCTTCATCATAACCCTGTTTCTTTTCCAGTGGATTCATAACACCGCCGATTGCCGTAGCTGCTGCAATACCGGAACCGGAAATGGATCCAAACATTGCGTTTCCGGCAATATTAGTCAGTGCCAGAGAACCCGGAACCTTACCCAATACTAATAATGCCAGATTTATCAGTCTCTGTGCAATACCGCCGCTGCTCATCAAAAGACCTGCCAGGATGAAAAATGGCACTGCCAGCAGGGTAAAACTATCAATACCGCCAACTAATTTCTGTGCTGATATGAACATCCCGAATCCCGGGGATAAAAACATGATAATAGTCAAAAGTGCGGAAGCAATAATACTAAAAGATACGGGTGCACTCATTGCCAACAGAAAAAAGAACGTAATAACCAGAACAATAGCTGCCTGTAATTCCATACTATTTTACCTCCTTTAATTTTTTTACAAAGCTAATCATCCGGTTTACACTGTAAATAATCATTAGAACACCACTGATTGGCACACATGCATAATACAGCTGCATCGGAATCTGCATAGCCGGAGAAATCTGTCCTGCGGAGTTCATCGTTACCAGCCATCCTCCCGCGATCATAACAAACACACTCAGTACAATAATTAATACTTCAATTCCTATTTTGGTTAAAACATTATTTTTCGGCTGAAAACTCTTGGTAAGAATACCGATGGATAAATGCTTTTCTTTTCCGTAAGCATACGGAACTCCCAGCATCGTTACCCAGATTAATACATACCTTAGAAACTCTTCTGTGTATTTACTTGGATTTCCTAACAGAAATCTTGTAATTACCTGCCAGAAACAACCGATTACCATTACCGCAACCAGAACAGCGATCACAATTTCCAGAACTTTATTTAATACTTTCATCTTTGTACCCATTGCATAGTGCAGAACCACCTGCAATTTCCTTTCTATTTCTTTTTTTAACTCTGCTGTTTATTCCGCATATTTTTGAATATCCTCGTACAAAGTTTTATACGAATCTCCCTTTGCACAGAATGATTCCCGAATAGGATGTACGGCTTCAATCAATGCAGATTTATCAATATCCCTGTAAACGGTAACGCCATGTTCTTCTGCTTCTTGTATCGCTGCTTCCATCATTCCTGTGTAGAGACTTTTAAAATTCTCATTCGTACTTTTCAGGCTTTCTCTTAAGTAATTCTGCTGTTCCTCTGTCATACTGTTCCATTTTTTCGTACTGATTATATAAATATCCGGTGAATACTGATGCTCTGTGTAAGTATAGGATTTTACCAGATCCTGATGTCCGTCGACGGTCAGTGCCAGCTCTGTATTTTCCGCACCATCCACAATTCCCTGCTGAAGTGAAGTATAGGTCTCTCCTGCTGCCATCGGTACCGGTGAGCCTCCCATTTTTTCAATCATATCCATGGAAGTGGTACTTGGCATAGAACGTATCTTTTTCCCTTTAAGTACGGAAGGATTATCACACTTCACATCTTCCTTAAGATAAAAATTTCTTGCACCATTTGCATAATAACCAATTGCTATGTATCCTTCTTCTTCTGTGGAAGTAAAAAGTTTTTGTACCTCTTCACTTTTTTCCATGGCGTCATAGTAATGCTGCTGCCCATTGAACAGATACGGTACTGCAAAGATTGAATACTCATCCTGGAACTGTCCCAGGGTGTTGGAACTGACTTTTGCCATGTCCAGAATTCCCGCTTTTACCATTTCGATGATTTCTTTTTCCGTTCCGAGAACACCGCTTGGATAAATCTTAACTTCCATTTCCTTAGAATCATCTTCTGCAACTATGTCAGAGAGCAATGCAATGGAATCTGCAATCTCAGATCCTGCCGACTGGTTATGCGCCAGCCTGATCTCCACTTTTCCGCTGGAATTCGCACTTACTACTTTAAAAAATGTAACTGCTACAATAACAATTCCTATCAAGCCAACTGCAATTCCGAGTGTTTTCTTAATGCTTTTCATGTATTTCTTCTCCTTCTTCATCGTGAATATATACAAATTTTTGATCTATTTTTTAGTAATATTGCATAAATTCTCGATATTTTTTTCAGCACTATTACAGCACTTCTTATAGTTGCATTATAACATAGTTAAAAGGCTCTTTCTTCTTTTATGTTGCAGTCCTTTGTACTTTTTCAAACTATATTGCACCATTTTTTTGTTGAAATTTGATTATATTTATGTTTTTTTGTATTTTCCGTTTTATCCAGGCAGAAAAAAGGAACCTCTGACTAAAGAGATTCCTTCTGTTTCATTTATCTCATTGCATATTGCAGATTTGTGTGCCATGCTGGCTTCTTTCAATCTTTATGATCAAAACTTTTTCAAAAAAGCGATATCCGCTCTTGCAAACTCCGGATTCATCTCTTCTCTGAGGAGATACATATCCGGTTTGTTTTGTCTCAGCCATTGAATGATGGTATCGTAAGCAATTATGCCTTCTCCCAATCTGGCAGGAACGTATGTACGGTTATCATCCAGTGTGAAATCTTTAATATGCATCACATCTATGTATCCGCCAATTTTATCCAGCCACTGGCTCCAATATTTCTCCTGATCCGTATTTTCCGGAAATTCCAGGAGATTAGAAGCATCAAAAATCAGACGCAGATGCTCACTGTCCTGTACCTGGTCAATCACATCCAACACTGCTTCCACATTTTCCAACGGATGCCAGTATACCGGTTCTACTGCCAGTTTTACATCCAGCTTTTGCGCTTCTTCCATAACGCGTTTTATGCTGTCCATCATGAATGGGTACCAGATTTTCTTTTGTTCTTTGCTCAGGTGAGGATAAGCCGTTTCTGTACCTACCACCTTTGCTCCTACTTCTTTACTGTAAGCAAGGCACATTTTTAAGTTCTGCACCCCGTTGGCGCGAATCTCCTCATCCGGGTTTCCAAGATCCATATAACAGCCAAATACCGGAATTTCAATCTGATGCTCCTCAAATGCTTTGCGGATTCTCTCCAGATGCTTCAGGCTTATATCACTGTATTGTTCAATTCCTTTAAAAGCCTTTGGCAGCGCCAGCTGGGCTGCCTGATAGCCCTCTTTGTGCAGTACTTCTGCCAGTTCTTCGATCTCCATTTTCCCATAGTCATGGGCACGAACTCCAATTTTCATAGTCTCCTCCACTCAAAAGCGTATTTGCAGCATGATCTGCTGTATCATTCTATTAAACTACCACAACTGAATTTTCTTGTCAAAAGTTTTCTACGCTTTTTTTCCTGCTGCTTTCTTTTTATTCCGGTACCAGTTCCCAGCGATCCAGAAAATAACCACGAGAATCAGGCTTGACAAACTATTTATTACAATAACTCCGATGGATGAATTTTTTGTTCCCTGCATTGCCAGGACATAGGCATTGCTCAAGGTGTTGGTAACTATATTTCCCGGTATGCTAAGTAATGTCAGAAATGCCAGACTATGCCAGATATTGAAATGGAAAAGCCGAATCGCCAGATCAGTCACCCAGACAATTACCAGCCACACACAGGTGATCGGAACACCCAGTCTCCACAGCCAGGCTCCTGTATATTCGACGCTAAAATCCTTTAGTGTATATTGAATAATCATCAGTAACGGTATAATGAGTACGGTAATACATAACAGCGTCTTCTCTGGTTTATATTTTTTCGATTTAACTAATACATACCCGCAGGCCAATGCAAATACTACGCTTCCTGCTACAATCAGCGACCAGGTAAATGTTCCGTCGATGGCGAAATTTACGATCATACACACGATAATGCCAATGAAGCCAAGGCCTGCCAGCCCCCCTGTGATATACCTGAGTTGTGTCCATCCCAGATACTTCTTAAAGTTCTTAACCTCGGGAGCAGTCTCTACCTGTATCTCTTCACGCATCTCAAGATAGATTTCTTTGCACTTTGTACATCCTTCCAGATGTTCTTCGATACTTTCATTCGTTGCCCTGCCAGTCATATGTTCTATATAATTAGGCAGCAAATCCCTTACAATTTCACAATCTAATTTTTGTCCCATTCTTTTCTTCCTTTCACTAATTTCTGTTTTCCTCTGTAAAAAGTTACTCTAGCCCATGTTTCTGATTTCCCAAGTATGTCTCCTATCTCTGCAAAACTCAGTTCCCCGGTAAGCCTTAAATATATCACTTCTTTGGTCTGTTCATCAAAATGATGCAGCTGTTTAAAAAGCTCTACTTTTTCAATATTCAGCAAATAATCATTTTCAATATTTTCATATGACGGTATCTCTTCTGTCAGTTCATTAACAGATACCTGCTGTTTTTGCCGCCTTCCCAGTTCCCGGTACCAAAGCCTTTTTGCAATCTGGCACAGCCAGACCGATACTTTACAGTCACCCCGAAACTTTTCAATTCCTCTTGTAGCCTGATAGAAAGTTTCCTGGGTCAACTCCTCAGAAATGTCAGCATTATGGGTCAGGCAGAACAAATATTTATAAACTGCTTTCACATTATTTTCATATATCTGCTCCATATTCTGCTTATCCATCTCATCCACCAAGACCGCCCATTCAAACAGTTTAAAAGTACTGGGCAGAATCGCTTCCTTTCGTAAAATTATCTTTCAAACTTAACCCATGAATAGCTCAAGCAGGCTTGTGCTATTCCCAACTCATCAGTGTGAAAGCGATTTTTCTTTCACACTTTCACCTCCTGTCTATAAGTTACACAAATACACGATTCGTTACAGTAATTTAAAAAATATTTTTATTCAATAAAAATACCGCTATTCCCTTAACCGGGAACAACGGTATTTACATTTTCCATAGTCATAAATCCAGTTTCTGCAGTTTACAGACACCGATCCCGCAGCCGTATCATTTCTCCAGCAAAATCATTTCTCAATCAATTTTATTGAAAATTACCGTCTTTTCTTTCAAAGAAATTTTACCTGCCTGATATCCATATTCCGTTAGTTCTTTTTTATAATTCAAAAAAGAGTGATCTATCTCAATTCCTGCAATGTTTTTAATTTCTTCAAACGTCAGCTTTAATGATGGACTGTCAGTTTCTTTAACGTATTCCCAAAGAGGATTATATTTACTCATCGTACATTTCTCCTATCAATATTCCTGTTGATCTGTAGGTCATATTTTACCACACACATACATTAAAGTCATTCTTTTTTTGCTTTTTGTTATATATCTACCCGACTTAATCGTCATATCTTTCATTTATCAGCTCATACTTATCTTCCAGATAATCTTCTATACTGTCTTTGTAATCTTCCAATTTATCTAACTTTCTCTCAAGAGACTTCATCTGGCTATAGGAAAGTTTCCCATCATGATAAGCATCTTCTATCTGGTCATCTAAACGGTCTGCCTTTCGGTCAATGGCATCCAGTTCCCGTTCAAAATTCAAATATTGCTGTCTCGCTGTTAACGCATCCGCTTCAACGTTTGTTTTCTTAATATTATTGAACACTTTTTTATACTGTTTGCGGTAACCATCAATCTTATCTTCCTGTTTTTTTACAGAAACTCCTTTTGTCTTATTCTGTACCGTAATCTGGAAATCTGCTTTTAACTTTGTATTCTTAATTTTGACTGAAATGACTGCATCTCCAGTTTTCATAGCTTTTACTTTCGTATCATCATCTCTTTTTTCCACCACTTTAACTACTTTGGGATCACTGCTGGTCCATATAATGTTACGGTCTCTTACTTTTGCTTTCCCCGGGAGAATTTCGCTGTCCAGATCCATGGTCTTACCTACCCGCATAACATTATTGCCACCTTCAATCATAATCTGCTGCGGTTTCGGTGCCGCTAATGCTGTTGCTCCCATCATCAGAAATGTACATCCCATTAAAATCACTGTTTTTGCCATCTTTTTCTTCAACATAATTATTTACCTCCATTATCAATCGTCATTATCTGGTTCATCGTCATCGTCTAAATCATCGGATCGTTCATCCAGGTCCTCGTCATCCCAGTTTTCGTCATCGCTGTTCAGGTCTTCTGCATCGTTATCTAATTCGTCTGCGTCATCATTCAAATCCTCCAAATCCTGATCGAAATCATCTGCATCATCATTTAAGTCGTCCGGATCATTATATAAATCATCCTCATCGTCCCTATCATCTATGTCATCCTCATCGTCTGAATCATTATCCCGGTAACCCCCATCTCTCTGATCGGATCCTCTCTTCTGCATTTTCTGCTTATTCCCGGTGCTTCTTGAATCACTACTCTCTTCAATGATATCTTCCACATTTTCTAAAATAGATTCATCGGATTCATATCCTGCCATATCTGAAATATCGATGCTCCTAATCCTGATCAGCTGGGCAATCTCCTGCATGGTCATTTTTGCCAGCTGTTCCATTTTCAGTTCCGGATCTTTTTTGATCAGCTTTAATAAAAATGCCGCCTTACCCTGGGAAATCTCATATTGCTGCGCAAGACCAGATATTTCTTCACTGCTTGTAATCTCCTGGTTATAGATGACCCCTTTGATATTTTTTTTATCCAGTACCTGCCTGATGTCTCCTACAATAGACTGACAGATTTCATCTGCTTTCTTTGTGTCTTTGTTTTCCACGGATACCAGAATAGAATTATTCGCCTCTGTTATATAGCCTTTTCTCACCATAGAGCCAATTAACGCATTCACAGCTGTGTTTAACTCCACATTTTTAAGATTCATATCTGCTATTATAATTTCACCATCTTTATTGAGAGCCTTTACCTCCTTAACCAGATTCTTACGGTTTGTCTGAATCTCAACACTTGGATTGACATCAATATCAATTGTAGAATCAATCTGATTGTTCCAAAAAATACGGATACCCAATATAAGAATCAGACAGGCTGCTAACGCTGCTGCGCCTCTAAAAGCCAAATGAATTTTATGCCAGGATTTTGGTTCATCCAGCAGCCATTCTTCTTTTTGCAGCTTCTCATCTTCAGATGCTGCCACTTTGTTAAAAACGTCAGGAGTAATGTCTTCTACTGCTTGTTTCAATCCTTGCTCGATCTTTTGCATATCTAAGACATCCTCCCTTCTATGTAATTTCGTAGTTTCTTCATTCCGCGGTTATATTTAGACAGTACTGTAGAAAGGGGGAGTTTCAGTAAGGCTGCAATTTCCCGGTGTTTCATCCCGGTATTGGCATGCAGAATAATAATCTGCCGCTCTTCATCCCCTAAAATGGAAAACGCTGCTTCCAGTAACAATTTATTTTCCTTATCTTCTACTGCTGAAAAGTCCAGCATATTCTCAAGCTCTTCATAAGGTGATGTCTGAGTATTTTTATCTTTTCGAATCTTCATATAAGAGAGATTTCTTGCAATGGTAAATATCCAGGCAAGGGGCTTTCCCTGAGGCTTATACAAATGCGCTCCTGTTTTGATCTTGATATATGTCTCCTGCAATATATCCTCTGCATCATACTGATTCTTCAATATCGATAAAATAAATCCATAGACTGCCTTGTAAGTTTGGTAATACATCGTCTCTAACGCCTGCATATCTCCCTCTGCAATCTGAATAAATAACTCTTCTTTCACAATCTGACCCAGCCGTTGATTTTCATTTTGCTCTTCCGGAATTAAACAAAATAGAATCATTCGTAATTCACCTGTATAAGATTGTCTCTTTCCCTTTCTATTTAGTTAATGCCTGTGGTAGCTGTTTTATTGCATGGTAAATAAAAAAATTTGCAGAAATTTATTTATAGGTTTAATATAACATATCAGGGGGTTTGGAACAATCAGCATTGGAATATTTTAGGTGATTTGCTGGAAAGGCACTTTGTGGTTAGTAATTAGTAAACTCAAAAAAGGACCTGTCCCCAACATCCTTCCACCAGACATTGAGCATAGGCCCTTTTTCCTATTTTAGAATTTTACATCCACACTCTATTTTCCCTGACCGTAATAAGCACCCTCGCCGTGTTTGCGGTAATAATGTTTATCCTGCAGTTCCTGTGGAGCCGGCTCTACCTGTCCGTTGATGCGTTCACAACGGGCTGCCATTTTTGCCACTTCCTCTAAAACCACAGCATTATGTACTGCTTCATGTCCGTCTTTACCCCAGGTAAATGGTCCATGGTTTTTACATAATACTGCCGGCATAGCCTTATAATCATTTTCCTTAAAATAATCAGTAATCAGAAGTCCTGTATTTTTTTCATAAGCATCTTCAATCTCGTCTTTGTTCAGGCATCTTAAGCATGGAACTTCTCCATAGAAATAATCAGCATGTGTTGTACCATAGCATGGGATACTTCTTCCGGACTGTGCCCAGCTGGTTGCCCAGGATGAATGGGTGTGCACAATTCCGCCTATTTCCGGAAATGCTTTATATAATTCTACATGAGTGGGCGTATCGGATGAAGGATTGTATTTTCCTTCTACCTTATTGCCCTCAAGATCCATTACTACCATGTCTTCCGGTTTTAATTCATCATAGGGAACACCGCTTGGCTTAATTACAAATAATCCTTTTTCTCTGTCTATTCCGCTTACATTACCCCAGGTAAAAGTAACCAGCCCGTATTTTGGCAGATCCATATTTGCAAGGTAAATCTCTTTTTTTAATTCTGCTAACATCTTAATTCTCCTTACGTGCTTCTGCTTTAATGGTTTTCAGGCGCTTCATAACATCATTTGCACCGCGTCCGAAGTAATCGTGTAAAATCTTAAACTCTGCGTAAAGTTTCTTATATGCCTCAACATTTTCCGGAATCGGCTTATATGTCTTCTCTTCTACTTTACCCATAACCTTTGCTGCGTCAAAAATGGAATCATATCCGCCGTTTTTGGAACCTGCCGCTACCGCACCGAACATTGCTGCGCCAAGTGCCGGAGACTGATCCGATGCTCCGATAAAGATTTCTTTTCCGGTTACATCTGCATAGATCTGCATCATCATCGGGTTTTTCTTGGAAATACCGCCGCATGCATACAGTTCATCTACCGGAACTCCGGATTCTTCAAAAGTTGTAATAATCATATTTTTGCCATAAGCCGTTGCTTCGATTAATGCACGGTACATTTCTTCCGGTTTCGTTGTCAGGGTCATTCCCATCATTAAACCGGTCAGATCGACATCAACTAGGCAGGAACGGTTTCCATTCCACCAGTCAAGTGCGAGGAGTCCGCTTTCACCGATTTTTAATTTGCTGGCTTTTTCAGTAAGAAGCTGATGGATTCCCATACCTTTTGCTTCAGCCTCATCATAGTAAGCCTTTGGCACACAGTTTTTCACAAACCATTCAAAATGATCGCCTACACAGGACTGACCTGCTTCATAGCCATAAAATCCTGGAAGAACACCATCTTCCACAACGCCGCACATGCCCGGTACTACTTTTTCCACTTCACTGACCATAATGTCACAGGTAGAAGTACCAATAATCATCAGCATTTTGTTTGGCTCTGTAATACCAACTGCAGGTACCGCAACATGGGCATCTACATTGCCGACTGCAACTGCAGTTCCGGCTTTTAAACCAATCCTGGATGCCATATCTTCGGTTAATTCCCCTGCTTTTGCTCCCTGCGGATAAATATCTGTACTGAGTTTTTCTTCCACCAGATTTTCAATTCTTGGATCCAGTGCTTTATAAAATTCCTTATCCGGATATCCTTTTTGTTTATGCCACAGTGCCTTATATCCAGCAGTACAGCTGTTTCTTGCTTCTTTTCCCGTTAACTGCATGGTTACCCAGTCAGCTGCCTCCATAATTCTGGCTGCCTTATCATAAATATACGGTGCTTCATCCAGAATCTGCATAACCTTCGGTACTAACCATTCAGAAGAAATCTTACCGCCATACCTTGCAAGGAAATCTTCGCCCCTCTCCTCTGCAATCCGGTTCAATTTATTAGCCTGCCCCTGAGCAGCATGGTGTTTCCATAACTTCAGCCATGCATGAGGTTCTTTTTTCAGATCTTCATGGAAACAAAGAGGTGTTCCCTTTTCGTCAACCGGCAGAATGGTGCATGCCGTAAAGTCAATGGACATACCGATCACATCAGCCGGATTTATCTGCGATTCCTTTAAAACAGCCGGTATGGTGATTTCCAGCACTTCCAGATAATCAGCCGGATGCTGTAACGCCCAGTCCGGACCCAGTTTTGTTCCGTCCGGAAGAAATTCATCCATAACACCATGGGTATATTCTTTTACTGCCTGTGCCAGAATTTCCCCATTAGTGACGTCAACCAATACCGCTCGTCCTGATTGTGTTCCATAATCCACACCAATCGAATATTTTTTCTCCATTATCCACATTTCTCCTTTATTTTTATAAATTTTGTACACATCGCATATTTCTATCTGTAGTAAACCTCTCCTAAACGTAAATCACTTCTAAATGAACGGATATTCGTATCCTTATCAATATAAACTGCTTCAATGCCCATCGCTGCTGCCCAGTCACCCATCTGCTCTGCTGTCAGGTCATAAGAAAATGCGGTATGATGTGCTCCTCCTGCATAAATCCATGCTTCAGCTCCTGTTGCAAGATTTGGTTCCGGTGTCCAGAATGCAGTTGCTACCGGTAATTTAGGCATCGGTTTTTCCACTTTCTTACAGTTCACATTGTTGATAATCAGACGGAAACGGTTCCCCAGATCAACCAGTGAAGTAGCTACTCCTGCTCCTTCTTTGGATGTAAATACAAGACGTGCCGGATCTTCTCTGTCACCCATTGACAACGGATTTACTTTAATGCCAATCGGGCCTTCTGCGATCGTCGGGCAAACTTCCAGCATATGAGCCTGTAAAATTCCTTCTTTGCCCGGTACCAGGTTATAAGTATAATCCTCTAAGAAAGAAGTACCCTTTGCATCTTTCACGCCGTCAGCCATAATCTTCATCAGACGTACCATCGCTGCTGTTTTCCAGTCACCTTCGCCGCCGAATCCATAGCCTTTTTCCATCAGCCGCTGTATAGCAAGTCCAGGAAGCTGTTGTAAAGAACCTAGATCACCAAAATGTGTTACGATTGCCTGATAATTTTTCTCTTCCAGGAAACGCTCAAAACCAATTTCAATACCGGCCTGTACCGCCATGTGTCTGCGGAAATCCAAGGGGTCCCTGCCCTCTAAAATCATCTCATATTTATCATAATACTCTTCCACTAATACGTCAATGTCACCTGCTGTTACATTCTGGACATATTCTGCGATTTCATTTACCGGATAAGCATCAATCTCCCAGCCAAACTTAATCTGTGCTTCCACCTTATCACCTTCGGTAACCGCAACATTTCTCATATTGTCAGCCACACGGCATACACGGATATGACTGCTTTCCATAATACCCACAGCCGTTCTCATCCACTGTGCAATACGTTTCTGCACTGCTTCGTCATCCCAATATCCTACTACTACTTTTCTCTCGATCCCCATGCGGGTTACGATATGTCCGTATTCACGGTCTCCATGAGCAGACTGGTTTTCATTCATAAAATCCATATCAATGGTATCATAAGGAATTTCCTGGTTAAACTGTGTATGTAAATGAAGCAGTGGTTTTCTGTATTCCTGCAGTCCTAAAATCCAGGATTTTGCCGGGGAAAACGTATGCATCCAGGTAATCACACCTGCACACTCTTCATCCGCATTTGCTTCATTGAATGTTTTACGGATTAATTCATTTGTAATCAAAGTTGGTTTCCATACCACTTCAAAAGGAAGTAAACCAGATGCATTCAATCTCTCTACAATAATTTTAGAGTGCTCCGCTACCTTTCTCAAACATTCATCACCATATAAATCCTGTGATCCTGTGGCAAACCAAAACTTGTAATTTTTTGCTGCTTTCATTTTAATAATCCTCCTTAATAATTTATATTTTTTGTTTTGTAGATTCTCTTATAATTAACTCGGGCTTAATCAGCCGTTCCACCCTGCTTTCTTCCGGGGGAACCTTACGTATCTGCTCTAACAGCAGTTCTGCAGCCATCTCTCCTAATTTTTCCTGTGGATGGGCAATAGTCGTAAGGGGAACCAGCCCATTTTCGGATATAATAGAATTATCATATCCCGTTACGGATACATCCCGGGGAACTTGTACGTTCCTTTTTCGCAGTGTCTTAATAACTTCCAGGGCAATCTGATCATTGTAAGAAACCACCGCATCCAGGGGAATCTTTTGCGTGACCATGCGTTCCACCATCAGTACCGGCTTGCTTTTCCTGTCTTCCGTATGAAACCAGATCACCATATCCGGGTCATAGGGTATTCCCGCCTCGTTCAGTGCTTTCACATAGCCCTTGTGGCGTTCTTTTCCCTGACTGTCATCTGCCTTAAATACACCTGCAATATGTACGTGTCCCGTATCCAGCAGATACTTTGTCAGTAAATACCCTCCCATACAGTCATCCATCAGTATATGAGGCTTATCTTCCATCTGAGGATACAGCCCCTGGATAAATACATACGGTATTTCATACTCATCCAGCATTCCATACAAGTTCATATGCCTGCACAGAATCTGGCTTTTACTGGGCTCAATAATCAATCCGTCAATATCCTTTGTCAGAATATCCTCCAGTACTTTTGCCTCATTTCCACGACTGTTTCCTGTATTCTTCAGCATAATGCTGTAGCCGTTTGCCGTCAGCACCTTGTCTATACCCTGGATCAACCTTGGGAATATGTAATCCGAAATATAAGTAGTAATTACCGCAATATTCCTGGACTTTTTCTGATGTCCCATACGTTCCGAGCAAAAAGTACCACGTCCATGCTGCGCTGTCACATACCCTTCATTCGTTAAAATGGAAAGTGCCTTACGCACTGTATGCCTGCTGACTTGAAAGGTTTCTGACAGTTCATTTTCTGACATCAGCTTCTCTCCGGGTTTAATCCTGCCGGATAAAATATCATTTTTCAGCTGCTCCATTAACGAAAAATATTTTGTTTTTCCATTCTCACCTGTCATAGGCACCTCCTTGTTTTTATTATATAACTTGTATGCTCATACCTACAAGTTGTTGTTTTAAATTTTTATTTAGAATAGTAACCAGAAACTGAATATCCGCATTAACAAAGCATTCACTGCTTGTATAAAATTATATCGCTGTATTCTTAAATTAGGATCTCCTGTACACTGTATGCATAATTAAAGCAACGTCTTAATTTTAGATAAAGCAAGAGCCGATAGTATGCGGGAAATATGATATCAATATCCTCACAAATTATCGGCTCTCATGCTTTGCATATGGCTCTTTAGTTTCATCTTTAATCAACCGGCACTTCCCACGCCTCATCGGCAAACGCCCGAAAACACATTTCCACCTGCTCCCTGTTATTTTTCTCTTCCGCAAGTTTCGGCAGATCATCCAGTCCAAAGTATCCGCTTCCGATGGTTTCTATATTTTCCTGAAAAGTACCGCCTACAGCCTCGCATAACATAAAGATCTTACAGATTCCATATGCGTACACCGGTAGATTATGCAGGTTTCTGTCCTGGACTGCAATCAGTTTCACCGCCACAACATCCAGACCTGCCTCTTCTTTTACTTCTTTTATAGTATTAGATTTTACCGACTGGTTTACGTCAACCCAGCCGCCGGGCAGTGACCAGGTTCCATTCTTCTCTTTCACCAGAAGTATTTTCCCATCCTTGAATATCGCCGCCCTGGTATCCAGCTTTGGTGTCTGAAATCCGGTCTCATTACAGAATAAATCTTTTACTTTTTCCATAGATAATCCGCTTTTTTGGCTGACCATTTCGGCTGCAATTTCACGGATTCTTTCAAACCGTTCCAAGTCAAAGTGATCCTTTGAATAGGTCAATCCTGCCTGTGCTATAAATTGAAGTTCCACTGCAATATCCAGCCATGTGGTATCTGAGCTGATTCTGTCATCCTTCTGTCCCATATTTCCATCCTCCGGTTACGTAAATACCTGTCATTCAAACAATTCTTTCGTTTTTTCTGCTATTCTGGTTCCAAACACTTCGAAAACTGCCTTGCTTTCTTCAAAATTCTCTTTTAATGCCACTGCCCCTAAATGTATAAAAGGCTGTCCCTGGGAGGAACCGCCGGAATATAACAGCATACCGTCTACCATGAGATGCATCAATATCGTGGAAATAGCAATATCTGCACCTCCCTGTGGATAGTCAGCAGTTGCAAATGCTGCACCGATTTTCCCTTTGAGGTAGGTATTGCTTGTTTCATCCAGCCACTTTTTGATCTGCCAGCAGGGATTTGCATGATAAGTAGGTGTCCCCACAACAACAGCCCTGCTTTCCCGGACAAACTTCATATCAACATGGTCAATATCAAATACTCCTGTTTCTACCTGTGATACTCTTCTCATGCCTTTTGCAATCATCTCCGCCATTTCCTTCGTCCTGCCCGATTTACTGTAATAAACAACCGACATTTTCATCGTATATTATCCTCCTTCATCTATTCACCTGAAACTAATCCATAAATCAGCCTAACACAACCAACGCTCCATATTTTCTGCTTCACTAACTAAACCTGATCCGACAACATCAATCAGCTTCTTATCTATGCCCTATCTTACCAATCATGTACTGCTATAATTCATTCTATAACGTATCCTCCTACATTGCAAATAAATATTACACAATTCTTTTTATCTGTGATGAGCTTCAAGAATCCTGTGCCTGGATGGTGAAATTTGAAGTATCCTAACATTTAAACAGGTTATCATCACTTTTTGTCATTGCAAATCTTTCATTTTTAATTATAATAAACTGTGGCAGAAAACATAACTGCCTGTAGAAGGAGAAGAAAAGGTTGAAGGAAATTTATATATGGAAAGGAAGCCACTGGGTGATTCTTTCGACCTGTTTTATTGTGGCAGTATTGCAGTCATGCATGCAATATGCAAGGGTATAATTATGAAAAATAAAAAGAAAAGAATCGGTATGACAATCGTTGGAGTATTTCTGGTTGGCTTCAGCATTGGACTATTTAAAATGGCTGTCTGGGGGACTGATCCCTTTACCGTATTCTGCAATGGTTTGGCAAACTTATTTCATTCCAGTTACGGTGTTATCTTTCCAATTATCAGCATCGTGTTATTTACGATTATCTGGTTTCTAAACAGGCATTTATTTGGATTTGCAACCATATTTACCATGTTTGGAATGGGCATTGTTGTTGACTTTTTCTCAAATCTGCTGCAGCAAATATTTCAAAATCCTGGAATTCCTGCACGGGGTATTTTTCTGGCAGGAGGAATTCTGATCATGTGCTTTGCTTCTTCTCTCTATTTTACCGCTGATATGGGAGTATCTACATATGACTCAATTGCCCTGACTCTTTGTGAAAAGACCAGGTTTCCTTTTAAAATATGCCGTATTACAACGGATCTGATTTGCGTTCTGATCGGATTCGCTTTCGGAGCTCCTATTGGTATCGGTACTCTGATTACCGCATTTTTTATGGGACCGCTGATACAATATTTTAACAGAAAATTTTCAGAACCTTTCCTGTACGGACACACTCTGGGGATCGCAGAACGTCTGAAGCTCCGTTAACAGGAAAAGCAGAGTAGCCGGGTGCTTTTCCACTCTTATCTACTCTGCTTATTTTATATTCGTAATTCCTTATCTTTTTGATATAAGCTTTACTTACATGCTGGTTTCTGACATACCCGCTTCCCGCAGACTACTGCTCCTCAGTTGCTTCTTCTGCTGCCTTTCCAAGCTCTTCATCTGTCATCTGACTGTTTTCATCCCAATCCACTTCATCCATAATTGCTTTTGCCTGATCAAAATACGTTTTTCCCACCATAATATCAGTTCCATAAATGGAAGACCCTGCATAGATTCTCAGATATCCGCCTACGCCTCTGTCCTGAACCAAATACGGGATATGATTATCTTCCAGCAATCCTTCGATAAGCCCCAATTCATAATTGTTACTTGCCGTACGAAGTAAAATCAGATCACTGTCCTGTTTATTATCTGTATCTTTTTTTCCGAACATATAGATACCTCCCTTTCATAGGCTAAATGCCATTCCTAACTCCTTATTAACTGTTACAATTATTATAACATTTCTGACAATATAATACAATCAATCTTTCAATCTGCCTGGGATGTATGATTTGAAATTATTTCCTCTATACCCAACTATAAACTATTGCGATTATATTACAAAACTGTTACAATTCTATTGTACTTAGCTAATACAAATAAAGGCAAAGGAGGATAATACCCATGTGTTTTACAAACTGTGAAGACTTATTAGCCTTTATCCGTAATTGTTTCGGATGTTAATATCATGGCTCTGACATTTGTCAGAGCCATTTTAAATTTATATATCTAAAGTTTTACGATTCTTTCAGATTAACCGGAACCTCTAATCCTTTTACATATTTTCTTTCCATAAGATGGCGGGCTTTACGGTTCTCCACAGTATCAAAAATAATAGAAAAATCATAATCTTCCGGATACATATCCTCTGCTTTTGTCTTTATCTGAAGGCGCTTATGATTCACCAGAACCTTTTTTTTCTGAATTTGTACCCCTACATCTCCTTTTACATCCGCTGGTTGGTATACGATACCAATTTTTTTCTGTGGATATACCATAACGCTGTCCCCAATATGAAATCCTTCAGAACGTTTTTGTGTTTTGCTTTCTTCTTTTTCCATTGGCGCTTTTTTGGTTCCTGCCGCTTTTAGAATCTGCCCGGATCTTTTATGCTCTATCTTCTCCGGCATATTTTCCGAAATCTCTTCCAGGCCTTTCTCAAATAGCCGCTCATCTAAACCATTTTCTCTCCGCAGTTTTACTTTTTCATTATTATCCTGCTGCTTAGAATCAACTTTATAAGTCGCCTCATATGCTCTTTTCAGCATCTTAGCAGGCATACCCAGTCGTTTTGCAATGTAGAATGCACAGCTTTCTCCGGCTTCACCAATCTCCAGTCGGTATAATGGCTTCAGACTTTCTTTATCAAATGCCATTCTGGCATTTTGTATCCCTTCCGTCTTTTCTGCATATTCCTTAACTTCCGGATAATGGGTTGTAGCGATAAAACTGCAATTACTGTTTTTCAATTCCTCCAATATGGCAATTGCAATCCCCATTCCTTCTGCAGGATCAGTTCCTGAACCCACCTCATCCATTAATACCAGGGACTCCTTATCCACCAGTTCTAATATATCGATGACATTTTTAATATGGGCTGAGAACGTAGAGAGATTTTCCAGAATGCTCTGGTTATCTCCAATATCACATAACACCTGGGTATTCATGGCTAAATCTGCCTCCTCACAGGGAACATGCAATCCGCATTGTGCCATAATCGAGAACAGGCCTACTGTTTTTAATGCTACCGTCTTTCCTCCCGTATTTGGTCCGGTAATGATAATTCCCCGATGATACTCTCCCAGTTCCAGGTTCAGCGGCACGCAGTACTCCCGGCCAAGCAGGGGATGCCTGCCATTAACGATCCGTATTCTTCTGCCGGTATTGATCTTTGGTTCCACTCCCTGCATCGCTGCACTTAATTTTGCTTTAGCAAAGATATAATCCAGTTCTTCTATATATTCCAGATTCAGAAGTATCTCTGCCTTATACTCTCCTACACAGGAAGACAGGGTATATAGTATCCTGCGCTCTTCATTGCTCTGCGCGATATCCAATTCACCCAGTTCTGCTTTCAGCTTTGATACACTGGATGGCTCTATAAAGTACGTTGCTCCTGATGAAGAGACGTCAATCACACTGCCGCTGATCTTCAATTTATGCTCTTTTTTTACCGGGAGTGTATAGTGTCCGTTCCGGTTGGAAATGAAGCTTTCGGAAAAGCACTCTTTCTTACTTTTCAGCATATTGTCCAGTTTCATTCGGATATTGTTCAGAATGCGGTCTTTCTTTTTTCTGATTTCCCTCAGTTCTTTCGATGCATAATCGTCAATCTGTCCACTTCGGATACAGCGTTCAATTTCTTCTTTTAAGATTTCCAGATCTGCCAGGCCGCGTCCGTATTCTGATATCTTAAGCCCCATTTCGTCACTCTTTTTAAGATAACGGGTTAAACGCATCCCCAGTACAGCAAAGCGGCTGACCTGTTCTAATTCTTCTATACTGAGCATTTCTCCTTTATATGCACCTTCTGCAATCATATCCATATGATCCGTATTGGATAACGGAGGCGTTCCGTCCCGGTCTAAAAGCATTCTGGCTTCTGTTGTTTCCTGCTGCCGCTTCCACAATTCTGCTTCATCCATGATCGGTGTCATTTCATCAAATTTTTCCCTTGCCTTTTGCGTCACCGTATATTCTTTTAGTTTCTCTGTCATTTTATCAAATTCTAACATTTCTATATATTTATTCATTTTTATACCCATTACAAATAGCAGGTATGCCTGCTATGCAGCCACACTAAAACCGGTTGAAAGAATCGCTGAGTGGCTTCCTTTCAATTTTATCATTTTCTTTCAACCTCACATCTATCATTTTCCTTAAATAATGTCCGCAGATACATTAACTGCTGGCACTGTTATAATGTCTTAATCCTAATTTCCAAAAACGAAGCATAAGAGTAGTGAAAACTACCACAATTACCACTCCGAAAACAATTCCCTGTATTGACAGTGAATTTGTCAAAACCTGCGTCGGCAGCGTTGCGATTACACCATAGGGTAAAACTACATAAAAAAAGATTTTAAACCCGCTTTGGAACACCACACCCGGTATTTTCATACACAAATCCAATCCGGCCTCTTCCAGTTTCAATATCCCCGTTGTGGAAATAATAAAAAATGCAGTTGTCCGCAGCATCACTTCAAGGTCATAAAATAACAATGTCATAATCAATACAAACAAAATATATCCGACGACATGGATCATACGAATCTGAAATCCTCCGACCGATGCCCCATATGCAATAATTCCTGCACTAAACAGTATCTGTGGCAGAGTACCCGGATTGACTTTTTCAAATGTAATACGCAAAAGCGGATTCACCGGTTTTGTCAGGTACAAATCCAGCTCACCGTTTCTTACTTTATCCGGTATGGTCAGCAATCCGAAAAAGTAAATCGTCATGTTAAGGGCATCAATCATGGAAAATGTCCCTATAAAGATGATCATTTCCCCCTGTCCCCAGCTTCCTATCCTGTCAACATTGGAAAATATAGCCTGAAATACCAGTATCTGTATAAGAAACAGGCTGGTATCCACAAATAGCGGTCCAAAAAATCCTAACCGGAATGCCATCAGATGTGACATTCTGAGTTTCAGCAATTCTTTTATAAATCTATAATTATTTCTCATATTCCAACTCCATCATATTTTATACGGTACCTTCCAAAGAACACCTGGTTTAACACGGCAAAGAATAAACTCCATATCGCCAATACCACCATACCGGTTAAGACCTCATCCTGACATTTGCCAATCAGAACCATGGATGGCAGATAGGTGACATAGTAAAACGGAAATATCTTCATAACCATGGTTACGCTTTCAGGAAGTAATGCCAGCGGGATTAACGTACCAGTAACCAAAGCTACCAGGTTATCCTTTATCATAAGGAATGTGCTGATTTCCTGAAATCGAAAAGTCAGTATTCCCAGAAAATAGTTCAGCTGAACCATAAATAGCATTCCGATTATTACCAGCACCAGTGCCGCGAATATCATCTCCCAATTTCCGGTAAATACAAAACCAATGGGAAATACCATCATCCAAAGGGCAAGGGCTCCCAGAATACATCCGCCATAAAAAACGGTCGTTCCTATCTGTCTGGCAATGTAATACCGCAGGGTTCCCATCGGAAGAATCATATAACTGGAAAATGTCCCGTTCCTTATTCTGTCGCTGATATCCTGACCGATTTCTCCGGAAGTATCAATCTGGGACAGGAAGGAACTTACGATATAGTAGGACAGCATGGCATGAAATGTAAATCCGGCAACTTCCTGCTGTTTTCCGAAAATAGCCCCCCAGAGCAGATATGCAAATAATATTTTTGTAACCATTATAATTAATTGGAATACGGTATCCGCTCTCCAGATCAGCTGCTGCTTTAAATAAATTTTTGTAACCTCCATATATTTCCTCAAACTTCCACCTCCCCGCTTTTATAAATACGTTCCACCACATTACCTACTTCTTCTTCCTCAACTGTGATATCACTTGGACCAAAAGACTGCATTAAGTACTCCAGCAGGCATCCCGCCTGACTTTTTTCCACTTGTATTACTACTTTAAACGGTGTAGACTCCAGGATTGTACAGGTACATTTTTTATCAGCTTGTACAGCCTCAACAGGATGGTCAAATACAGCGGTAATCTTCTTAAAGCGCTGGTATTGTTCGAATAGCCGTTGTGTCTCTCCGTCATATATTTTCTTTCCGCTATTTACTACAACCGAACGATGGCAAAGCAATTTAATATCCTCCATATAGTGGGACGTCAGCAAAATGGTCGTGCCTTTTTCTTCATTTACCTGCTTCAAAAATTTCCGGATCTGTTTCCCGGCAACCGCATCCAGTCCAATGGTTGGTTCATCCAGAAATAATATTTTCGGATTATGTAACAGTGCCGTCATTAACTCCAGTTTCATCCGCTCGCCCAGTGACAGGGTACGGACCTGAACGTTCATTAAATCTTCTACTCCAAATAACTGTACAAAATACGCCTTACTTTCCAGGAACTCCCTTTCAGGGATCCCATATATCTCTTTATAAAGACGAAGTGTATCCTCCGCCGTCAATTCAAAAAACAACTGACTCTTCTGCCCCATTACAATTGCATATTGCCGCTTAAACTCATTTTCCAGCTTATTCGGTTCGAATCCCAGAACACGAATTTTTCCGCTGGTAGGTGCAATAATACCGGTCAGCATCTTCACCAAAGTGGTCTTTCCGGCCCCGTTAGCTCCAATCAGCCCTACAAATTCCCCTTCCTTAACATCCAGATCAAACTGATCTACTGCATTTTTAGCCGTATATTCCCGCCTGAACAGCCCCTTTATACTTCCGGAGAGCCCTTCCTTTTTCTGATAACGCTTATACTGTTTACTTAATCCGCTTACTTCAATCACATTCATATTGATTCCCTTTCTCTAAATACATCATAAAAGCCCACCGAAGGTTCTGCCTTTCATTAATACAGCATCATTCCTCTCCTCCCTGTAATCGGAGTTGAGAAAAAACGCTGTACAAGACGTACTGCTTCGGTGGGCTTAATCATGTTTCAGGGAATTGCACACGTATTCCTGTTTTCAGACACAAAAATAAAGCCAGTGACAAAATGGTCTGATGTGAGAACACATCTCCCTTTGTCATGAAAGTATAAAGCAGTCTGTAAGGCAGAGTGAAACAGGCATTTCTTTATCAAATGCCGGTCTCCAGGTTCACTTATAGCGTGAATTCACGCATAGTTTCAACCCTGGTAACTATTTTGTTACCGCACTCTCATTTACAGACACACTTAACATACAATCTTCCTCGCTTTATTATTAATGAGTTTATTATAACTTATAAATGCAAATTGTCAATAGAATTTTTTTCCTAAATATCAAAAAATACCTGCGTTTAAAAAAAGAGAACCACAAAGCAGGTTCTCTTTTCATTATTTATCTAAGTATACTCAAGCTTTATGCCATACTTGGGCCTGTTTAAAATAATTTAAAACACGCTCTAGATTCTGGCAACTCCGGTTTCTCTTGCTACTTTTGCAACAGCTTCAGCTACTGCCTGAGCAACAGACTTGTCCAGTGCGCTTGGAATAATATATTCAGCACTTAATTTGTCATCCGTAACGAAAGATGCAATTGCTTTTGCAGCTGCAATCTTCATTTCATCGTTGATTTCGCTTGCACGTACATCCAGTGCTCCACGGAAGATTCCCGGGAATGCAAGTACGTTGTTGATCTGGTTCGGGAAATCACTTCTTCCTGTACCAACTACTGCTGCTCCTGCTTCTCTTGCAAGGTCAGGCATAATCTCTGGTGTAGGATTAGCCATAGGGAAGAGAATTGGATTTGCGTTCATTTTCTTAACCATTTCCGGTGTTACACATCCAGGTGCAGAAACACCGATAAATACGTCAGCACCTGTTAACATTTCTTCTAAGGTACCTTTGCGGCAGTCTAAGTTTGTGATCTTAGCCATTTCTTCTTTTTCCTGGTTCATGTTATCGCGTCCCTGGTAGATAGCACCCTGTCTGTCACAGAGAACTACATTCTTTAATCCCATAGCGATTAATAATTTAATGATAGCGATTCCGGCAGCACCAGCTCCGCTTGTTACTACTTTAATCTCATCAATTTTCTTACCAGTCAGTTTTAATGCATTTAAAAGTGCTGCAAGTGTAACAACAGCTGTACCATGCTGGTCATCATGGAAAATCGGGATATCACAGCAAGCTTTTAATTTTTCTTCGATTTCGAAGCAGCGTGGTGCGGAAATATCTTCCAGATTGATTCCACCAAAGCTTCCAGCAAGTAAACTTACTGTCTTAACAATATCGTCTACTTCTTTAGAACGAATGCAAAGCGGAATTGCATCTACATCACCAAAAGCTTTGAATAATGCACACTTTCCTTCCATAACCGGCATTCCTGCTTCCGGTCCGATATCTCCAAGACCTAAAACTGCAGTTCCGTCTGTAACAACAGCTACCAGATTTGAACGTCTTGTGAGGTCATAGCTTAAGTTTACGTCTTTCTGGATTTCCAGACAAGGCTGAGCTACACCCGGTGTATATGCTAAAGATAAATCGTCCTTATTTTCCAATGGTGCACGGCAGATAACTTCGATTTTACCTTTCCACTCGCGATGTTTCTTTAATGATTCTGATGCGTAATCCATTTTTTATTCCTCCTAGATTGTCTCTTAAAATTCAAGAGTTGATATTATATTTTTCAGCACGTTAGCGCTGTTTAATAACTTCTCTACTTCTTCCTCTTTTAACTGAGGTTCAAGTGTCTTAACAAGACCTGAGCTGTTGACGATGCTTGGGATACTTAAGCATACGTCTTCCATTCCATACTGTCCTGTCATAAGACTGGAAACTGCCATTACGGTATTACCGCCGCGCAGGATGTTATCGCAAAGATAACGTACAGACATAGCTATTGCATAGTTTGTGGCACCTTTATTCTGAATAACTTTGGCTCCGGACTCTCTCATTTCTTTTTCCATAGACATTAAGTTGTCTTCCTGGATAAATTCTTCTCCAAATCCTGCTGCTTTCTCATAAGCATCGATCGTCATACCTGCAATGCTAACTAAAGACCACGGAACTACAGATGAATCCCCATGTTCGCCTAAAACATAACCATGAACATTTCTGGAACTGATTCCCAGTTTTTCTGCTACGATTGAACGTAAACGACTGGAATCAAGAAGTGTACCGGATCCGATTACCTGATTTGGTGAAAGATTTGTTACTTTTAATGTTGCATATGTAAGAATGTCTACCGGATTACTTACCAATACATAAATTGCATTTGGCGCATATTCAGCAACCTGAGGCATAACACTTTTGATTATGTCTACGTTGGATTGTGCCAGTTCGATTCTGGTCTGACCTGGTTTTCTGGCTCTGCCGAGGGTTACGATAACAATATCGGAGCCTGCCACATCTTTATAATCACCTGAATAAATATTCACTGAATTTGAGAATGGAGTACCCTGGATAATATCCATAGCCTCTCCTTCTGCCAACTGCTTAGCAATATCCACTAAAACGATTTCAGAACATACGCCTCCAACGGTCAGCGTATAGGCGATGGAAGATCCCACTCTTCCTGATCCCAGAATACTAATTTTATAGCTGTTACTCATCTGTACTTACCTCCACATTTTAATGTGAAGATAATAACACATTTAGAATTTTTTTACTAGTGCCTTACGTCATTTTCATATAAACTTTACATAAATTTTACAATTCACTTATACCACATTTTTAGTTACAAATCAACTATGTATTTTTATACACTCTGAAAATCATTGATTATTAGACCACAACTCAATATTTTTTTATCAAAAAAAGCAGAAGATTTTTCCTGCTTCTGCTTTGACATTCATATTATTTATTTTTTATTCTTTTTTGCTCCCATTTCCAGCATACCACACCGGATATAACAGCAATAACACCGCTGAGAAACAGACTTTGGTTAATACCCAGCCAGTCTGGTAACCGCATTCCCTTTGCTCCACAATAAGCCCCGGCAATAAAAACTACTTCCATCAGATTGAAATATACCAGAGTTCCAATGTTAATACCAAAAGCGCCGGCTATTGACTTTTTTTCTGATTTAAACATTTCTTTCAAAAACAGCCCCATAAATCCTGCAGCAAAAGGCAGAAGCAGCAAAACAAATTTACTGCCATATCCATCCGCCTCTCCCCTGATATTCCAATGCATTACTACTTTAGATGGCAGAAAAAACAACCCGGCAACAGCAATAAAAAACGGGACAGCCATTAAAACAGTGAATATACGATATTCCAGTTTCACAGCCCATCACTCCTTTCACCCCTGATCTGCCACCATTATACCCTGATGTTGTCCCGTTTTTCAACACTAACTGCCCAAATACAGATTTCGGCGTTCAAAATACAATTCTGTAATTCGATGCTTTACCTGTATGCTTCACTTTTGCGCTTTACTTTCATCGGCGCACCACATTCATGCTGCGATTTTATTAAAAAGCACTTTCCTGGGCTGCATTTGCGCTTCCTTCAAAATTGAAATTTTCTTTACTTCTATAATACTCATTTACCCGTTCTTTGGTATTGTCTATATCACAAACTTCGAATCCGGTCAGATCACCATTCTTATCCCGCAAGGCAAATACATCAACTTCTCCATCATTCCCGCTGGACATAGAACCGCTAAAACTTTGTCCTTCCCATACTCCGTCCTCAAAGTAACGTACTTTTTTCCCGTTATAATAATATTCGTGTTCTTTTTCATCACGCTTCAAACCATATTTTTCGTATATCTCAGTTGTCTTATCTGTTATTTTCTGATAAATGTGGCTTAACTGCAGAAAGTACCTGCGCTGAAGAGATGCGGCTGCTTCAAAAACGGAATCCCATTTCTGGTAATTCACATCATAGTTTTCGGATCCGTAAACCAGTGCGTCCAGATTATAATAAGCATCATCCTGTACCGTACTTAATTTATCGCATATGTCATGCATAGACTCTTCCAGGCTGTCCAGTTCACTCTGAAAACCGGGATTGCTCCAATCTTTTTCTTTTCCAAGCAGCGTCTTCCGGTCAGCTTCCTTTTTTTCCAGGTCTGCCTTTAGTTTGAGAAACTCGGAATTCACTTCATCGAAAGATTTTTTTAATGCTTTTTCCTGGGAATCATCTCTTTTTCCATCCTCCATAGCGCTCTCACAAGCGTAGGTCTCAGCTATATCGGTCACATTTGATCCAAATACCGACATATCCTTCATCCAATAAGTATCCGCACTTCTGTCTGAGCTGGCTTCACTGACTGCACTGGCTGCACTGACTGCACTAATTTCATTGACTGCGCTGATATCCCTTACACCACTTACTTCACTGACTGCGCTGATTTTATTTATCCGGGATGCGCCTTCGCATCCAGCAGTCTCTTTTTGTCCGGCTGCAAATGCCGTCACTGTCACCCCTGCCAGGACAACAACCCCACAGATTCCCCCGATTACTTTGCCTGTACTTTTGACTTTACCATTTTTGTTATCCGTACATTTCATTTCTTTCATGACTTCTTATCCTCCTTATTGTTTTTTCATATCAGTTTATTCTATCGTAGTAGAATATCTTAAAAACATTCTACTACGATAGAACGTTTTTGTCAAGATTATGTAATAATGATATTAAATAACACATACGAAGCTGCGAAAGATTTGATATTATGATACGTTTTTCTTAAACTAAAGCCAGGTGATCCAGTCCTGATAAATACCTCATTCATATATTCACCCCAATCTTAGAATAGACCCAAATACAAAAGCAAATTGGTGTATGTGCTTGTAACCGCCCCTATGCTTGCCATCAATATCAGCTCTAACTATTACTTTTATCAGACTGAAAACTACACCGCCGTATTTTACTGTGACATTTTAATGCTGCTGGTGATCGGAATTGCATTAAAGCTTTTTACCAATCAACTGATGCAGTGGTGTTTTAGCTACATTAGACAGTTTCCAACTTCATGGAGAACGCGGTCGCCGCCTGCGCCGCTGTCCCCGAGGGGAAGCGTATCCTTTGCTTCACCGCCGTGGATACCAGGCTGCTGCTACTTGAAATGACAAATCCCTATGTAGGCGAAGTTATGATGGACAAACGTGGTCTGCCAGCCAAGTAGAAGACATGGCTGGGGCAGCCGAAGCGTTGCGGCTTTTGTAAAAAGATGCGACGGAAATCTGGTGTATGAGATGGCGAGGGCATATTTCGGGTGCGGCTGATGCTGTGAGAAAAAAGTAAACACTCCCTTCTTTAACGTGCTATCCTGTTCTGGGAACTCACGGTAATGAAGGGAGTGCTTTTTATTTAAGAGTTGAATTGATCAGCCGCTTCCGGCTCCCAATGCGCATCTACAGACGACAGGCGCTGGCACGGGACATTTTATTTTCGGCTGTCGCCGATTTCGCTGACCATTCCAGCCACTCAGGATATCTAGTACATCATTACACAATGCTGTACTAGAGCGTGTTTTAAAATTGCTTTCTGGCAGCTGTGCGTCACAGTTTGTGGGAGATTTGTCCCGGATGAAGGGCGCGTAGCGGGCTACGTAACCTGAATTCGGGGCAAATATGCCGCAAAGTGGGGCGTACAGATGGCAGGAATGAATTTTCAAACAGGCTCTAGGACATCTTCACCTTTTTCACACTGGAATAGCTGCTATAAATTTTCTTGCTGCCAACTCTCTTGTATCTTCTCATTCTGAACTGATAAGTTGTGCCTTTTTTAAGTCCGGACTTTTTCAGACTGGAAGCAGATTTTGATTTGGATGCAATCTTTTTATATTTCTTCCTGCCCGCTTTCATGTAAATCTCAACTCCGTCACACCTTGATGTTTTCTTCCAGGTGATCTTCACCTTTTGGGTACCCGTTTTGCTCACCTTTAACGATGGTTTTGCAGGTACGGTAGCCGTTTTCAAAGTGGAGGAAAAGCCGCCTTCTTTTATTTCCGAACCTATTTGATTGTATGCTTTTACTTTATAGCTGTAATTTGTTCCGTCTTTGAGTCCCGTATTTTTATAACTGAGAGAAGTGGTAGTCTTTACTTTTTTCCACTCCTTCCGGCGGCTGTCGTAACGGTATACATGGTATCCTTTGGCATTGGCAGCCTTTTCCCATGTAATTTTAATACTCTTAGTCTTATTGTAAGACGTCTTCAAGCCTGTTACATTTGAAGGCACCGCCACAATTTGTTTCCAGTGTGCATATACAGTCATGTTTGCAGTGATCCGCGTGGATGCCGTAAACTGTGTTCCTCCGTCTGCTGCCGTAAACCATCCCAGGAACTGGTAACCATTTCTGGATGCGGCTGGCAGTACGGAAATAACGCTTCCTTCATTGACCGTTATGCTTGGTGTATTGGTATTTCCGCCGTTTGCATGAAAGTTAACTACATATGCCGGTACCGGCTTCTTCCCCCATACTGCGGTAAAGGTAATATCCTGAACCAACCTGTACTCGCTGCCAGGCTGATAAGTATTCATACCGTCGTTCCATCCCTGGAAAACAAATCCCTCTTTTGTATAACTGTTATCCGGAAGGGCAAATGAACTTCCCGCCAAAATGGTTACCGGTTCCGGAGATTCGCCTGCTGCTCCTTCTCCGCCTTCAAAATAGGCTGTCACCTCAGTCTCCGGAACATCGCTGAACCATTCTGCTGTGAATACGGTATCCATTCCAGGAACGAGATAAGTATCTCCAGGCTGATAGATGCCGTTTCCGTCATTCCAGCCGTTGAACGTAAATCCTTCTTTCACAAAAGTATTGTCCGGTAACACAACCTGTGCTCCCTCTTCCCCTGTAATGGAAACCGGAGCATCACCAATTGCCCCTTCTCCGCCTTCAAACGATATTGTATAAATCTCAGCGATTTCTTCCTGCCACTGTGCAGTAAATATCACATCATAGGAAGGAACCGTATAAGCATCCCCAGGCTGGTAAATTTCTTCTCCATCTGCCCATCCCATAAATGTGAAGCCTTCTTTTGTAAAGGTATTATCCGGAAGTGCGATCTGCTGTCCTTCCTTTCCCGTCATGGATTCCGGTGCATCTCCGGTTGTTCCTGCTCCGCCTTCAAAAGTAATCTGGTAAGTCTGTTCTTCCTCTTCCGGAATAATCTCATATACATAAAATTCCGCAGCCGAGATAAATTTATCATTGCCGGAATCCCCTCTGGTAGAAGTTGCCCTGATCTGGATTCTTCTGGCATTTATCGTATTGAATATGATTTCTTTTTTATCAGCTGTATCGCTAAAGGTTCCGGTTCCTCCCGGCACTTCCATGAAATCGTCCCCATTTTCCGTAGGGCTGTAATAAAGCTGATAGCCAAGAATTCTTCCATTGATATTATTGGGTCTCGGTACATATTCCAGTTTGCGGAGTATGCGTGATTTTCCAACATCGATTGTAAATTCATTACGGATATTATTTGGAATATCCGGTTTTACAGCTGCACTTCCTGACCAGTTGCTGTGCCAGTAGGTGGTTTCATTGCCATCCACTGCCTGATCTGCATTGCCGTCTGCACCGCTGCCTTCCTGACTTCCCGCCGTGGCAATTAACTCACCGGAATTGATCTTCGTGAGCGTTCCTTTGATTACCAGGGCATCTACTGCCTCTGCCAGTCCCGCCAGTTTTTCATCCAGCTCTTTCTGTTTTACATCCTCTTTTTCAAGTATTTCTTCTGCTGCCGCAACAGCCTGGATTACAGCCTGATAGGAATCTTCTGTATAGAGTTTCGCATCCAGCTCTTTTGCTTTGGCTACTGCTTCCTGAAGTTGTGTCTTGTCAGCCGGAATATCTTTCAGTTTTTCCAATGCATCGGTAATCGCAGCCAATGCTGCCGCTACCTCTTCCCTGGAAGCTTGTGCATATCCAATTACGCCTTCTGCGTCATCCATGGCATTTTTCAATGCGGCATAGGTTTCTTTAGTGTAGTATTTTTCGTCAATCGCTAAGGCTTGAGTGTACTTTTCAATTAAAGATGATTTGTCCTCCGGTACCACCGGATCCGGTTCTGCTGTTACCAGATACATCTCATGAAGTTCCGGTGCTGTCTGGCTCCAGGAAATTTTTATTTCAAATACATCGCTCGCTTCCTGTCCGAAGTCTTCCAATACATTCAGGCTTTTATTTAAAGTGCCGATACTCTTCCAGTCGTCTTTGCCGTAACGTATGGAAACATCTGCATCCGATAGGGTATTCGGGCTTTGAAGAATGGTAATACCAGTCACTTTTGTATTGCCTGATACCCGGTAGGTAAGGCTTCCTTCTCCTTCTTTTTTGGATGAGCGGTAGGTTGTGGACACGTCATTATCGGTTATATAAGAAGGCCGGTGCCCTTTTTCTTCCACATCAGTGGTCACAAACGTTGGATTGTTTTCAACCGGTATATACTCGTTGTCGTTGATTTCCAGCTCATTAAAGCGGATCCATCTTGCATTATAGTCTTTGGTCACCGATATTTTAACATATCTGGCTTCCTGGTTTACCGGTTCTGCTGTAGATAACGTGTAATAAGATATTTCGTGATCCGGAAAACATTCATCAATGGTCACCTGCCCCGGATCTTTATCCGGATTGCCAATCGTAAGGACATCTGTCCAGTTTTCAAGATCTGCGGAAATGGATACCTTTCCATTCCGGATAAAATCCACTTCACTGTCATGCTGCACCATTTTCAGTTTCTTAACAGGAATGGTCTGGCCCAGATCATAAATCATATACTGGCCTTCCTTCTGGGATACACTGAAGTTTGCCTTTGAGCTGCGGTCTCCGTCCACTGCAAGATCCGCATTGGTTATTGAGGATGCTGCAATATTAGATTCCATAAAATGGGGCGCCGCGATTTCTTTTGACCTAACGGCAAACTGGGACAGTTGAAAAGTAACCGGTGCGCTGCCACTGTTTATCAGGCGGACATACCTGATATCCATGCCGCCGGACAGATTCCCCGGATTCACAGCCTCCCATTCCGTTCCGTTGACTGAAGCCTCCATGGTCAGTTGATTCTGCTGTGTATAGTCCGTATTAATTTCGATTACGTTTCGGATTCTTGGCAGCATAATACCCAGATACTGGTTTTTTACAAGTGTAATATTACGGTCATTCACTTCTAAATTAGCGGTATCGGCAGTAGAGACAACGCTCCTTCGGCTTAAAGATGCCACATTTGTATATGCCACCGTGGAAGGGAGCACTTCACCTTCGCTTACCGCAAATTCCCTCACCGCCAGCCATTTGTTCGTGGCAGCCTTTGCCCTTACTCTGACATATCTGGCTTTAATTCCAAGCTCTTCCGCATTAAAATAAATGTCCCGCTTATCGGAATAAGACTCCAGTTCTGTGTAATTTTCTCCGTCCAGGGAATATTCCAGTGCAGCACTTGATATCAGATCTGTTTGCGCCGTGGTAGTTCCCCCCTGAAGGAATTTAATGGTTCCAAGGGTTACTTCCCTTCCAAGATCCAGTCCCAGCCAGCCCCCTGCCGGAAGAGAATCATTTGGTGTGGTTTTGAACCAGGCAAAAGTATTGTCGTCCTTATCCGTTACCTTGTCTTGCGTATATTCATTATAAGTGCCGTTAAATCCATCTGATTTAAGCAGATCTGAATCTACCGGTACAAACGGCCTTGTTTTATCCGCATTTGGATTCACTACGCTGTTTACTTTCGGTCCCAGCAATTCAGATAAATTTTTCACAAATGGAATCAGCCGTTTTGCCCCTGCCTCTACATTCGGAACCGCATCAATATTTACCACCGGGCATTGTCTGGACAATCCATAGTTACTGGATGCTTCAGAGAAGTAACTCCATACATTTTCATAGTCATTATTTTCATACGCCATTGCAGTATTGATATAATTGATTGCTGCTTTCGCCAGATATCTTAAGGAGTCGGTCCATGGAGACAGTTGTTCCTTTAGGTCTGCATTTCTGGAATCCCGTTCAAAAGCGTCTGCCGCATCGGCTATTTTCTGGAATTCATCTGCCAGACGGCCTCCTTTTTCCTGAATAGATGCCCCTGATTGATAGAGTGTCATGAATTCTTCCAGTAAAGGTGCCAGTTCTTCCGATTCTCCCAGTACCAGCCCATGCCCGTTGGGAGAAGGGTCTGATAAATGTTTCGCCATGGTATGTAAAGCCTCGGAAGCATCCGGTTCCACATATTTAAAGGAATCTGCCCAGCTCTTGTCCCGATTGAAATCCTGAATGTTCCAGGCATAATCGGCAACCGCAAAAATCGCAACCTTGGATGGCTCTGACTGCTGCATGGGATTGGTAATCACCCCTGCCAGATTCGTTACATCGGTATTGAGCATCTCACCTTTTCCCATGAGCATGCGCACTTTATTAATATCATTTACCGGCCAGTTCAGCCAGAAAAGCGGTTTTCTTCCTGCCTTTGCATCGGATGTAAGGCCATTGACAAACCCATCCACCGTTTCTTTTGTGACATGTCCGCAGACACTCTGCCCCGTCCAGAAAAAGTCTACATCGTCATTTACCAATTGGTTTGCATTTCTTAAATTTGTCCAGCTGTATCCTGCAAAAGCCCAGTTATATTCCGGTGGGCAGTATAGGATATCTTTTACATCATTTTTACTCTTGCACCAGTCTGTCAGATCATTCAGAAGTTTGGCAATAAGATTTACGGATACTCCGCCCGCATCATCTGCCAGAACACCAAAACGGCGTACTCCTGCATCATAGAGCTGCTGGAATTTCTTTTTAATCGTTGCCAGACTGTCATCATAATTGCTTTCCGTAATACGGTCACTCATAAAAGGATGGATGGTCCAGACAAAATCACACTTGGATTTCCTGCCAACTTCTGCCATCTCCCTGATTTCAGCCAGTTTTTCTTCCGGATACATTTCTCTCCATTTAGAATTGTGGTATGGGTCATCCTTTGGCGCAAATACATAAGCATTGCATTTGATTTCCCCACCGAATTTCATGAGATTCATGCGGTCTTCATTGGACCAGGGCAGTCCATAATACCCCTCAATAAATCCTCTAAGCCCGGTATCTGAAAAATCCGTAACTGTAAAATTCTGCACCTGTTTTCCGGTGATCTGGCGCAATACCATTTTCAGCGTGGATAACGCATAAAAAGCAGCATTGGTATCTTTCCCAACGGCTGCAATGGTATTGTCCTGCGCTGTTAACACATAGGCATCTGTCTGGTTAAAATGATCATCCGTAACTGCCGTATGGTCTGCGGCAAATTGGTCCGCAGCATCTTTTGCTCCTTCTGACCGGTGGATACCTACCAGTAGATTGGTCTTCCCCTCAGCAGAAGCGTCAGTAACTGCGTGTGATACGCTGGCTGTCTCCAGCACATCGTCCACTTTATCTTTTGTTGCCTGGTCTATACCTTCTCCAAAAATTACATTTACTTCATCTGACAGTGTAAAACTGCCATCCGGATACTCCACGTCATGAGGCGTGGGATAGATTTCGTATGCTGTATTTTCCGCAGCCGAAACCTGAAGCGACCCTGAAATTCCACTTAGCTGCACCGATGTCATGGTTAAAACAATAATCAGTAAAAAACTAAGTGCTCTTTTTAATCTTTTCATTCTTAATCCCCCGATCTTTTTATTATTTCATCTGCCTGATTTATTGTCAGGTAATTTTGCCCGCAGCGTGTTTGAAAGCTGGAAGTTACCTTCAAACACGCCCGGACCCTTTCATGGTTTATTTTTTGACATATCTGGCATTTTTAGAAATGTTTGCTTTATTCAGTAATCTTTTGTAGCTGCCGTACTTTTTCTTTGGAACTGTGACTTTTATCTTCTTTTCGGTGTTTTTAAAAGCGTTTTTGCCAATGGATTTTAGTACCTTTGACGAAATCGTCACATATTTTAATTTCTTGCATCCCCGGAAACTTTCTTTTCCGACTTTCTTAATATTGCTGCCCAGAATCACTTTTTTCAGCTTCTTCTGGTTCTTAAATGCCTTATCGGATATTGCGGTAACCTTAAAGGAATAACCGTTTAATTTTACGGTTGATGGAATCTTGATACTGGTACTGTTCTTTTTAGCCGGGCGCCATACAGTTACGGTTCTGGATTTGGATGAAGCAGCAGTTACCTTGTATTTTATACTTCCTACCTTGTGGGTAGTTCCCTTTTTCGGAACCGGTTTTACTTTTACAAGCTCATTTCTGGCTGTATTTAATGCCTTGTAAGCCTGATCCACCGTTGTCTGTACCGCTTTCGGATCACTTAATACATTTGCAGCTGATGCCAGCGCACCGGAGAATTTCTTCCAGGAAGTGCTGGTGTAATCAGAAGCTTTTAAATTCTTGCAGGTTTGGTAAAGATTTTGCAGCGCTGTTTTATTTACCACTGGCTGCGGGTCCTTTTTCTTTAATGCTGCCAATGCGTTCTGTAAGTCAGAAGCCGCCTTGTTTACCTCTTCCTGGGATGCCTTTGGATTATCCAGTACATTCTTTGCTTTTGCCAGGGAATCTTTAAATACCCGGAAGCTTTCATCCGTATATTCCCCCTGGACTTTTTGTTTGTTATCGTCATACAGTTTCTGCAGGGCGGATTTATCAACAATTGGTTTTACGGCAAGATTTTTCACTGCGTTTTGAAGGCCCGTAACTGCTTCCGCTATCTCTGCTTCCGTAGAATCCGGATTGTTCATAATTCCCATAGCTTTATCATAAGCCGCTTTAAATGCGTTCCAGCTCTCCTGGGTATAATCCCCGCGCAGGATACCGGATGCATCTGTCAGCTGTGCCTGCAGTTCTCCTTTGGCATCAGGCTGGTTTAAATTGATTTCCGCTGCTGAACCAAAACCGCCCTCACCTGAGGTAACCTTAAATTGTACATATCTGGCATCCACCGGATCAAAGGATATGGTTTTGGAGGTATTGTCAGCAGCCAGTGTGCCGCTGGAAACCACCTCATAATTACTGCCGTCCTGACTTACCTTTATCTGGTAACCGGTCACAATACCGTTTATGCCTCCGCTTTGACGGGGCAGGTATACAAATTCATGGATACGGTTTACCTGATTCATATCAATGGTAATGGTAGCCGGCAGTTCTTTCATGGATGGCGAATACTGGGTATGCCAGATCGTTCCCGGCTTTCCATCGAATGCAAGTGAAACAGGTCCCTCATTGCCATCAGCTGTTAACGCCTGTTCATTGTCAGAGGATACCGTCCAGCCGCTGGTCGGGATTTGGGAAGGATCATTGATATCATAGCTCTTAGTGATTCTGACATTATCGACATAGCCCTTAAAAGCATTCGTTTTAGAACCGATCCTTGCAAGCGGCAGCACAAAAGAACTGCTTGAAATATTTGTCTTCTTTACCAGTCCTTTATTGGTGAAGGAACCTTTTGCAGAGGAATTAAATGTCCCATTTACATACAAGTCTGTCTTCTGGGGGTTTACACTCAGAATAATATTATAGGTTTTTCCGGCTTCCGGAATAAAGTCAAACTCATATTCATACAATTCCTGGGTATAACCCAGTTTGTTGTTCTCCACAATGCGGATATCATGTGTCCCGTATGGAGAATCCTCTTCAAATATAATCTGCCCGGGCTTTACTTCATCCATCTTAAGGGTAAAGGAAAGCATATTTCCGTCTGATCCCAGCTGTTCTACAGGCGTGGCAGCATAACTTTCACCACCGCCAATTTTTAACATACTGCCGTTTAAATTCTCAGCCTGTCCTACATTTACCATATCGGTCAGGGTTCTTCCATTTGCACTGCTGTCATCTCCAATGCCGCCGTCAAAATTATATTCTGCATAGATGCCGTCTACATCTGTTTCTGTAGAATACGGATTGGAATTAGGAGCTGTGGATATCTGGGATGCCAATGCATCAATGCTGGCAACACTGCCCTTTTCCTTGCCGTTTGCCCAGCATTTTTCGGACATCAGCGCAAGGGAATCGTAGAATCGCTTAAACTCATCTGCTTCCGTCATTCCGGTTGCCCTTTTATCTATATTGTCATTCCATATGGCATAAGCGGCTCCCAGCATCTGCTTGTCCCCGGCAGGAATTGTGGTAAATCCGCCTCGAACGGCAACTCTGTTCGGTGAAAAATCATTAAAAATGGAGTTCTTATTCAGATAATCCCCATAAGCTCCCCGGCTGCCGTTTCCGCTGGGTACCATATAAAGGTATTCATCCTGGGTATTAATCAGGTCATACCCCATATCATACATTTCTTTTCCATCCGCCCAGGATCTTGCCCAGAGATTGATCTGCACATCTTCCACTGCTTCCGGTCTGATCTGCGTAACCGGGTTATCTTTTAACCAGGTAAGTCCTCCCCAGAAACGGACGGTATTCGTTTCTTTCACATGAGGTATCAACTGGTTCAGCAGATTTCTGTATGCTGTAGTACCAGCCTCAAATTCATCTGCCCCTACATGAACTACCGTCTGGGAATCAAATGTGCCGTCTTTGGTGTAGTCATCAAAAATTCCTTCTGTAAAATCAATTACTTCCTGTTTGGATATATCCAGATGATCTACAATGGAACGTTCCTTAAAACGGGGATTCCATCCATTCACCGCATATTCCGGGAACACTTCCGTGATTCCCATGGCATGTGCCGGTACATCCAGTTCCGGAACAATATTGACGCCGTAATTCCTGGAATCCTGAATAAACTCCTTAAATTCCTGTTTGGAATAGTGGTAATCATCGGATGCCAGTGTCTTTCCTTCCTCATTTGCAATAGATGACTCTAAACGGAATCCGCTGTAAGCATCATATGCATCAGCAGGGTTTGGATCACTGCTGTTCTGGTAATCCTCCAGGAATATATAATTGTCACTTAGATGCACCTGGAAATCATTCATTTTGTACCATGCCATATTTTTTACGATATCCTGGAGCATGTCCATGGATACCGGTTTACGTCCTACGTCATATACAAATCCGCGTACCTTATACTTTGGATAATCCCGTGCTTCCCCATAGGGCAGTGCATTTGTATCACTGCTTAATTTCAGTGTCTGAAGAATGGTTCTGGTTGACCAATATGCCCCGGTTGTATGAATGGCATCTACCCTAACCGATTCCCCAATTACCAGATGGTATCCCTCATCTCCCATCATCGTGTCTTCACTGCCCAGCCGGAAATAGAAATCCCCTGCTTCCGGCTGTCCGCCTGTGACAATCTCCAGTTTTTTACCGGTGATATCTTCCAGATCTTTCTGGAACTCCATGGCTGTGGATGCCAGATCTTCGGTCCCAATGACAATTCTTGCATGATCAGAGAGAACAAAATTTTCTGTACTGTCGCTGTACCATTCGGATATCTCCGGAATGACCTGCGGCTTATTGTTTCCGGTACTGTTGTCATGAATTCCCGGGATACTGATGGTATATTCTTCGGTCAGTGTTTCGCTTCCGGTCAGATTATTTTTCATCTTCAGGGCAAGTTTTACATCTTTTGTGGTCAGCGGCTTATGTACAGTCAGGTCATCTGCCACAATCTGTTCCAAATCTGCTCCGTTACTGGTAATAGTAAATCCTTCTTTGTCCGGAATTTCAACAAGGTTTGTATCGGGATTATACACAGGAACAACCGGTGTTTCATCCGGAAGAGGCTCAGCATATGCTTCAAATTCCATTACGGATACATTATTCCAGGTAATAACCTGGCCATCTCTGTTAGCTCCTTCTGCATTATACTGCTCAATTAAAAGACGCAGGTGTCTTGTCTGCACTTTTGTATCCAGATTAATGACATCCCGGAATTTGCCGGGCAGTTTTGTGAACTCTTTAATATTCGTCCAGTCTGTTCCGTTGTCTGATTTCTGGATGCTGTATCTGGTTGCATTTAACCGCTCCCATTCCACTACAACAGAACCAATTGTTTTAACCTCCCCCAGGTCAAAACTTAACCATTTCTGCCCATTTGTGGTGGTACTTGACCAACGTGTACTGAGGCTGCCGTCATTTGCTTTATTTGCCGGAAAATCTGCCGTTTCGTTTCCGCTGGAAGCGGCTTTTGCATTCAGTGCCAGATTCTGAAGTCCGGCTTTTTTATTGGCTGCCTGGCCGGTCGTTTCTCCTTCTGAAAGTGTTTTATCTTCTGTTTTTGTTTTATCTTCTGTTTTTGTTTCACCTTCTGTTTTTGTTTCACCTTCTGTTTTTGTTTCACCTTCTGTTTTTGTTTCACCTTCTGTTGTTATTTCACCTTCTGTTTTTGTTTCTCCTTCTGTTTGGAATTCCCCTTCTGTTAATGCTTCACTCTCTGTCCGGGGTATTAATTCTGTCTCCGGCAGATTTACATTTGCTTCCGTCTCCAGAAGGTTTTCCCGGGTACTCTCCCCGTTTTCTCCTGCACCCTCTTTTGCCAGCCCGGATGTATCTGAATTCCGTGCTGTATTGTGGGATTCTACTGCAGCATCTTCGGAAACCGGACCATCCTGATTAGCCGCTAAGGCATTCACCGGCGGGGCTGCCATTAACATTCCCGCTAAAAACATTGACATTCCTCTGTGTACTAATTTCTTTTTCCACATCTTTATACCTCCTGCATATCGCAGGTCCCACCTGCGATACTACTTTAATAAGTAGTTTGAAAGTTCCTTTCGAACTTTCTCCCTTTCTACATTGATACAGGCTCTCACCCCTATATTTAAGTGTTACAAATTGCCATAGAACAAAAAAACCAAACCTTAAGCATAAAATATATATTTTAAATACTTAAGATTTGGTTTTGCCTGCATTACCAGTAACAATCCACTGTTTATGCAATTGTAAAATCCGTATTGATAAAACGCATTAACGAATCAGTTATTTACACATTTTCTTAAATTCATCAGCCACAAACTGTACCTTAGGTCCTATAATAACCTGGACACTTGTTTTTCCTGGCCGGATGACCCCTGCAACCCCTGCAGATTTAATTTTCTTTTCATTTACTAAAGTATAATCTTTGATTTCCAGCCTTAACCTTGTAATACAGTTATCGATACCGGTAATATTGTCTTTTCCCCCAAGACCTTCCAGAACAATTGCCGCTACCTGGGTAAAATCATTATTGGAAAGTGTCACTTCTGCCTCTTCCACGTCATCATCCTCACGACCCGGAGTTTTTAAGTTAAATTTCTTAATTACGAAACGGAAGATTACGTAATAGATCACACCTACCACTAAACCAATCGGAATGATCAGCCATGGGTTTTCAGCCATCGGCGCTTTGATACTTAATAACCAGTCTACAAATCCTCCGCTGAACCAGAAACCGGAACGTACGGGAAGCATAGCTACAACCAGCATACAAATACCTGCTAAAATAGCATGAACAAGATATAACCCTGGTGCCAGGAACATAAATGCAAATTCCAGAGGTTCTGTTACACCGGTAAAGAATGCACAAAGTGCTGCTGCAAACAGCAAACCGTATGCAGTTTTCTTTTTGCTTGGTTTCGCTGTATGATACATCGCCAATGCTGCTGCCGGAAGACCAAACATCATGAATGGGAAGAAACCTGACATATACATACCTGTCTGCCCATATACAGCTCCGTCAACGGTTCCCCAAAACTTAAACAAATCATTGATTCCAGCAACGTCAAACCAGAATACAGAATTCAACGCATGGTGAAGTCCAAACGGAATTAAAAGTCTGTTAAAGAATCCATAAATACCTGCGCCTATCGGTCCCAGTCCCAGGATCGATTCGCCAAATGCTACTAATCCGGAGTATACGATCGGCCATATAAAGAACAGGACTAAACATGCAACCAGTGAGATTACTGCCGTGACAATGGATACACACCGTTTTCCACTGAAGAAAGCCAATGCATCCGGTAACTTTGTATTCTTAAATCTATTGTAGCAGGAAGCTCCAATTAAACCGCACAGAATACCAATTGCCTGGTTATTGATCTTGCCAAACGCCGGATTTACGGCTGCAACGTCTATGCTGCTTAATACTGCAACAACTCCCGGAGACAGAATCATCTGAACCATCAGCCAGGATACGATGCCGGCAAGCGCTGCCGTACCATCATTATCATCAGCCATACCAAGCGCAACACCAATGGCAAATAAGATTGCCATATTGTCAATCAGCGCACCTCCTGCTTTAACCAGAAAGAATGCAATTACATTTGGATCCCCCTGTCCTGACATAACAGCCGGACTGATCCAATAACCGATACCCATCAGGATACCAGCTGCCGGTAAACAGGCTACCGGCAGCATTAATGATTTGCCTAACCTTTGCAAATACTTCATCATAACTATGAATCTCCTTTCTCTCGCCTTTTCAGACATTTTTTATCTGATCTTGCTCTCCCGCAAGTTCAAATCCACACTATAACAATAATTTCTGAAGACCCGCAAATGCGGCTTCTTCATCCGCCCCGTCAAAACGAAACAGAATCTGACTTCCATATTTTGCTCCCAGTCCCATCAGTTCCAGGAGGCTTTTGCAGTCTGCCTTTTTATTCCCACACAATGCCTCAATCTTACATTCATATTTTCTCGCTTCCATATAAACCCGGGATGCAGGTCTCGCATGTAATCCCAGTAAATCATTTATTTCATATCCAAACTCCCTCATAGGCATTTTCCTATAACTCAATAATCGGATCCAGCTCATTGACATGCATATCTGTGTGGCATTCCATATTGGGATATTCAGATGCATTGCAGATAATTACAGGAGTAATCACTTCATAACCATCTTCAATAATAGCCTCCATGTCAAATTCCAAAAGCAGATCACCGGCCTTAACCCGATCCCCCTGTTTTGCATATGCTTTGTAATGTACCCCTTTTAAATTTACTGTATCCAGTCCTACATGAACAATAAGCTCCACCCCTGAGTCAGTTGTGATGCTGACTGCATGAAGCGTCTGGAACAGCACGGTAAGTTCTCCGCTTGCCGGCGCCACAACCCGTCCTCTCTCCGGGATAATGGCAACCCCTTTTCCCAGAATTTCCTGGCTGAAGGTTGGGTCATTTACTTCACTTAACGGTACAACCTTCCCTTCTACAGGTGCCAGGATCTTCTCTTTGGAACCAAACATTTTTTTTATTGATCCAAACATATGTATTCTCCTCTCTTCTCACATTCTCATTCTCTTAATATGTACAGCCAGATAAGCGGTTTCTTCATCCGTTACATCGTGGCGGTATATCTCTTTGATGTAATCCTTAATCTTCAAACTGCATGCATATTCTTCCGGATACAGCTGCAGAATCAAACGGTTAAATTCACTGTTTTCGCTGTTTAACAATTCTTTTGCTATAATTCTTTGTGCCAGAAATCTCAGATGGGTAACAAAACGCTGATAATTCAGGGACATTTCATCCAGATTCATTCCAAAAAATTCTTTTACGATTTTTACAACATTTTGTATCAGATTCGTAATATCGATGGTATCACGCATACCAGTGTTGAATTCCGCATTTACAATGTGCAGGGCAATAAATCCCGCTTCATCCACCGGAAGGGTTACACCGATCCACCGCTCAATTAATGCAATGGCATATTCCCCGATAAGGTATTCCTCTTTATAAAAAGCCTTTACCTCGTGCAATAACGGATTTGTAAATGTCATATTCTCATTCAGACGCTCTATAGCGAAATTAATATGGTCGGTAAGGGTAATGTAGATATTCTGGTTCAGCCTTCTGTTCAGGACACTTTTTGCATAAGTGATAATCTCCATAGATGCCTGAATGTGTTTAAGCGGCATGTTTTCCAGGAGCTGTTTGAACTTATCCACTGTATTCTGACTGTCCATCCTGAATATTTTTTCAATTTTCTTCTCCTGAATCTCCTTGCCGGGCTTTGTATTGAATCCAATCCCCCGTCCCATCACAATAATCTCTTTCCCATCGTCTTCCAGAGCGCTGACAATATTATTGTTAATAATTTTATCTATCTTCATAATTCACTTCACCCCAGAAATAAAAAAAACCAATTTTGTAGTAAGAAAACATAAATTTTTCTTACGTTCAAAATTGGTTTTGCCTGCCTGCCAGTAACAATCCATATGTATTTAATTCGTTTTAAATATAACAAATCTACCAAAAATTGTCAACAATAATTTTAGACATTTTTTATAAGTTTAGAATTACGTAATATTTACTATATCTTTTTACCATAAATTTGTTTTATTCGACGGAATGAAACAGGCAAATTGCATGTGTGTTTGCAATTTGCCTAATTTCAAATTCAGCACTATTTTATTTCCCCTGTTTTCTGATGACCAATACATCCCTTCCCCCGATATTACAGGTTCCGGATAATACTTCATCATTCAGCAGATTTTTATATTTCTGTGTTCCCAGATTAATCCATCCGGTATCCACACCATGGTTGATTACAAACGTAACATCTCCGTCTTTTCCTGCTCTTGTTGATAGTTCTACTTCCCCGCCGGTCTCAAACAGCGGCGCCAATCCCTGGTCTTCACAAAGCCTGCCTATAAAGTCTGACAGAAATGCATCCTCCGGTTCACAGCCCAGATAATATGCTTTTCCATTTCCCAGATCATTTACCGTAATGCAAGGAACTCCTTTGTAGAAATCTTTTCCATATACCGCCAGGGTTTTTGCGGTAGTGGGACGGATGACATCACATAAAAATCCGGATTTGTATTTCTCCTTTAGCGGAAGACTTTTTACGTTTACCAGAATGGAATTCTGCTCATCCGGGAACATGGCATCAGTTTCTTCCACCCAAAGCCCCAATGTCCCGGACAGCTCTCCCGGTGCGGCACCAAAGATACACCGGTCATTTTCATCTGCCACACCGGTCATATAAGTAGCCAGGAAAGTACCTCCGTCTGCCGTAAACTTTTCAATTTTTTCAGCCACACCAGGCTTCATCATATACAGCAAAGGTGCCACTACAATCTTGTATTTACTAAGATCCGCAGTTACCTTAATGATATCCACCGGAATATTTTTCTCATAAAATGCTTTGTAATATTTATGCACCTGAGCCAGATAATCCATGTCCTGTGTAGGACCGCTAGTCAGTTCCAGTGCCCACCAGCTGTCCCAGTCAAACAGGAAGGCTGCTTTCGCCTCTATTTTTCCTTCCAGAAATGAATCGCCCAGCTTCTGTAATTCCTGTCCCAGTCCGGCTATTTCCCGGTAAATTCTGGTGTCAGCGGTCCCTGCATGGGAAATAACCGCTCCATGGAACTTTTCCTGTCCGCCCACAGACTGGCGCATCTGGAAGAAGAGGCAGGCATCCGCCCCTCTGGCAAGCCCCTGATATGCGATAGTACGCACTTCTCCCGGTCTTTTCAGTTTGTTATATGGCTGCCAGTTCTGCTGATTGGGAGACTGCTCCGCTATAATATAGGACTCTCCGTCCTTTAAAGCTCGCATAATATCGTGTTTTAGCGCCGGCAGGCTTCTTTCGTCCCTGGGTCCCGGATAATTATCCCATCCAGCCGCATCCATATTCTCTACCATCTTAAACTGATTTAACTTTTTAATGAAGCCTGAAATATTACTGAATACAGGGAGATCCGGGGTATATTTTTTCAATATGTCTGCTTCGTTCAGATAGCATTCTACCGTAGAATCCGTAACAAATCTCATATAGTCCAGCTGGATCGCCGGGTTAAAGCGATAATCGTCGTTTAACTCCGTAGGCAGCATAATTTCATCAAAATCATAGACAATACGCCCCCAGAAAGCCGTATTCCATTTATCGTTTAAATTTTCAATGGTTCCGTATCGTTTTTCTAACCAGATCCGAAACTTCCGCTGACAATTTTCGCAATAACAATATGTACCATATTCATTTGCCACATGCCATGCCACAAGTCCCGGATAAGCAGAATAGCGCTTTGCCATCTCGTCTGCAATAGCCGCTGCCCTCTCACGGTACTTTTCGCTGTTCACGCAAAAGAATACACGCATTCCATGAGTTCTTTTCCGCCCTGCGATATCCACAGGCAGCACTTCCGGATAATTTTTAGACAGCCACGCCGGCTGTGCCGTAGTTGGCGTCGCCATAATGACATATATTTTGTTTTCCCACAGCTTCTGTAAAATCTTATCTAACCATTCGAAATGGTATTCACCTTCCCTGGGCTCTATTTTTGCCCATGCAAACACCGGTAATGTCACAAGATTAATTCCAGCTTTTTTAAACAATTGCATATCTTGTTCTATGGTGGCATCATCCCACTGCTCCGGATTATAATCACCGCCATACAATACAAATGGTGTTTTTTTACTATGCATAATTAATACTTCTCCTTTATTCTCTTTGAACATTTCCATCAACTGCCTGCTAGAGTGTGTTTTAAAAATGCTCTAACCGCCGAACAAATAGTAGTTCTTGCTGTAACTGGAATTCAAAATAGAAAAGGATTACTCGCTGATACGTTTTACGCTGCTGCGGGCCACCAGTCTGGTACCCACTTCCATTTTCACAACGCCTTCCGTATTTTCACTGATCTTCTCCACAATCAGATTCACTGCCGATACCCCGATTTTATGTTTGCGTATCTGAATCGTCGTAAGCGGAGGATCTAACATTTCCGAAAGTGTCATATTATCAAACCCTACAATCGAAATGTCTTCTGGAATCTTATAGCCTAATTCGCGGAATACACGCATGGCGCATATGGCAACGATATCATTATCTGCAAAAAATGCCCCGGGCAGATCTTTCTGTTCCTCCAGCTTATGCTTTAACTCACCGTAAACGGCTTCTCCGCCGTCTGTGGCAATCCAGATGATATCCCGGTCATTTAGCGGCAGGCCGCATTTTTCCACAGCTCTTTTGAATCCATAATAGCGTTCCGTGAAATTATTGGCATTTTGGCTTACATGCAAGTAACCTATCCTTTTATGACCCATTTTTGCAAGATGCTCTACTACCTGATAAACACCCTGCTCATTATTTATAGTTACACAATCAAATTTGCGGTGCTCCATATAGTTATCAACCATAACTACCGGTACCTTCAAATCTGTAAAAATCTTAATCTGTTCTTCTGCCATCTCCGTTGCCAGAACAAGCACACCTTCTACATCCTGTTTCTTGATTTTCTCAGCTTCTTCCAGTATGGTTTCTTTATCCGTATAGGATATCATCAGATTGTAGCCTTTGATTTTAATCTGGCTTTCCACTCCTTCAATGATTTCCGAAAAGAGCTGGGAAAAATAAGGGGTGCTGGCCGGAGCTACACCATGTTTGCGGTAAACCAGGAAAAGAATATTCTTTTTCTCCTGAGATTCCGACACAAGCAGCTCCTCATATCCCATATCTTTTACTGCCTTACGTACTTTATTTCTTGTCGCCTCGCTGATTCCAGGTCTGTTGTTTAACACCAGTGATACCGTAGAGGGCGACAAATTCAACAAACTTGCCAAGTCCTTCACTTTAATCCCCATCATATACCATCCTTTTTTTTTGGATTATAAATTTTTCTAAATATTTATTAAATCTTTATTTAGTTTTATATTATCACTGGTGTTTACTACTTGTCAATGTAAATAACACAAGGTTATTTTACAGAGCCGACCATACCTTCCACAAATGCATTCTGCAGCAGGAAAAATACTAAAATCGTAGGAACCGTTGAAATAATAATTCCCACCATGACCATACCGTAATCCGGTGTAAATCCTGCTGCCAGGTTAGAAACCGTAAGGGGCAGGGTGAACTTGGAGTTGCTCTGCAGCGCAATCAGCGGCCACATGTAATTATTCCAGCTTGCCATGAATGAAAAGATTCCTGCTGCCGCATAGGTTGACTTCATCATGGGCATAAAAATTCTTATAAATATTTGTAATTCATTTAATCCGTCTACTCTGGCAGCCTGTATTGTTTCCTGGGGAAAAGCATGGGTATTCTGCTTAAAAAAGAAAATTAAAAACGGTGCTCCTATGGCAGGCAGAATAATCGCCCAGTAACTGTTTAACAGCTTCATTTCCGAAAACATACGAAACATAGGAATGATTTTTGCTGCAAAAGGTACCATCATGGAAGCTATCAGTACCATAAATAAAATATCTTTTCCTTTGCTTGGATAGATTACAAATGCATATCCGGCAAGAGAACAGATCACCAGGGATATGACTACAATAATTACCGCCAGTATCGTCGAATTTAAAAACGCCCCCCACAGATCTGCTGTCTCAAATGCATTTTTTACATTTTTCATCAGGGAAGATCCAAAGGTAAGCTTTCCCATCGTAATATCCTTGGAATCATTTGTGGCACTGACAAGCATCCAGTAAAAAGGAAATATAGAAACCAGTGACACAATGATTAAAAACAGATGTTTGAAAATCCCGCTTACTTTATTCATCCTTACTACCCGTTATTCCTTTCTGCACAATCGTCAATATGATCACTAACACTAAAACTACATAAGAGATTGCCGCTGAATATCCATAACTCGGAACATAATTAAACGAAAGGTCGTAAATATACTGTGAAATCGTTCTGGTTGCATTACCCGGACCGCCTCCGGTCAGGTTTACTACCTCATCAAAGAGCTGCAGGGTAGTATTTAACGCCATAATACTGGTCAGAAATACGATAGGCTTCAGCAAAGGCACTGTAATTTTGAAAAAGGACTGAAAAAAGTTGCATCCATCCATTTTCGCCGCTTCATATACGGATTTATCAATATTTTGAAGGGCTGATAAGTAAAAAATCATATAGTATCCTGTATATCTCCAGATAAGCGCTATGACAATTACTGCTTTCGCCCATCCGGCATCCAGGACAAAGGGGATTGCTTTGTCCACAATATTCAGTTTAAGCAGGACCTGATTTACAATCCCGTCTACTGCAAATAAATTCTTAAATAAAATTGAATAAGATACCAGAGATGTTACACATGGAAGAAAAATACAGGTCCTGTAAACACCTCTCATTTTCATCTTCGGGTCATTCAGCAACACGGCGATCACCAGCGCTGCCAGCAGCATAACAGGAAGCTGTACTACTGCATAGAGCAGCGTATTTCCCATAGTCGTCCAAAAAGTAGCATCCTTAAACATTCTGATATAATTTGCAAATCCTGCAAAATGCAGTGCAGCCCCCTTTCCCGTTTTCAGGGAAAGGATAAACGCCTGGATCATCGGTACATAACTGAAAATCAAAACCAGAGCGGCTGCTATCGCTACCATGGACCACCCTGTCAGGCGGTATTTTTTCTTTCCTTTAGTTTCCATTTTTATATCCTCCCGCATATCGCAGGCCCTGTCTGCGATATGCATTAATATGTAGTTTGAAAGGAACTTTCAAACTTTCTCCTCTTAGCAACTCTCCAGAGCGTGTTTTCAATTGCTTTATCCAGTGCTCCATCCAGTTATTTTACTGTTAATTGCACAATGATTTACCAGATGCAGCACTTACTGTATCGACTGATTAAACTGCTCTGCCGCATTTTTTAAACAGTCATCCAGAGTTCCTCCCGCAAGGTATTCCGGTGTTACGGCTAAGAGTGCCGCCTGTGCTTCTGCTGAAAATGCTCCTGTATCAACAGCCGGAATATCTTTTAACCATGCTGCCAGATCTGCATTTAATTTCTGTCCGCCATAAAATTCAGATGGTTCCGAGTAAGCTTCTACGCTTTCTGCCGGAAGATAAGTTCCCATAATGTTGTTGGATTTTAACAGTGTATTATATAAGTCTGTGCTTCCCGCGAATGTCTTAGCCAGGAAATCTGCTGCTTTTTGGGCATTCTTTGCATTATTCAGTACATACCAGCTGGAACCGCCCTGATTGGATTTATTTGTTGCACCTTCTACACTTAATTTTGGAACCGGTGCTACTGCCCATTTTCCGCTCTGATCTTCTGCTGCCATAATCGTGGAAGAAATCCAGGATCCACGAAGTACACAAGCTACATCTCCACCATTAATTGCTCCGGCGAATTCTGTCCAGTCGCTGACTACCTTACAGTAATCAGATTCATTTAAAGTATTAAAAATCTCAAAGCTTTCTTTTAATGCCGCATTGTCTGTAAAATCAGCATTTCCATCTGCATCTGTAAACCATTTCCCTGCAGACTGCATCATGATTTGGAATTCAGCAATATCATTTGGATTGTAGGTCTGCAGCATATGGCCTTTCTCTTTTAACTTTTCGCCCATAGCCAGATATTCATCCCAGGTCAGGTCCTGCATGTCTTCCTGGGTATATCCTGCTTCTTCTATATAATCGGTACGATAAAAGAGTCCTGCCACGCCTGTGTCAAATGGAACTCCGTATCCTACACCGTCATAAGATACTGCTGCTTTTTTATAACTGGCAAAATCATCATAATTGATGACATCATCCATCGGCATAAATGCATCCGGGTAAGACATCAGATATCCCTGTGCTGCAAGGTCACTGATGATCACAATATCAGGAAGATCATCTGTCACACCGGAAGCTAACACGGTATGAATCTTCTGGAGGCAATCAGCCTTTGACATTTCTACGAAATTAATTTTCGCCCCGTCATAAAGCTTATCCGCTTCTTCCAGCGCCTTGCCGTTAAATGCCTTGTCCCATGCCCAGACCGTAAGTTCCGCTTCCGAATCGGAATCTGCATCCTCTGCTTTTCCACCTGTTTCTTTTGCATCCGCTGCTGTCTGGGCTGACTCTGCCCCCTTATCTGCGGAAGTTTCTGCCGGCTTATCTGAACTGCCACAACCAGCGATCATCGATGCCGTTAAAGTAACTGCTAATAATGTTGCTGCTAAACGCTTTTTCATTTTAAAATCCTCCTTTAATAAATGTCTCTAATGTTCTATTAAAGATTTTATATTTATTTATAAATTCTTTAATAGAATAGTAGTACTATTTTTATAAAAAGTCAATATTAATTTTCATTTTTTTATGTTCATTTATCCACTTTGGTTTATTTGCACTATTATACAGCTCCAATTTTGGATACTTTTCACATCATACATTCATTATTTCTTTCTGCGAAGCTTATAAATTTTATATAAATATTTACATTAACTTTACAAATACTCATAAATAAATTTAGTTTTTTTATATTCTCATGATTTTTTATTTTTTCTATTAAGTTCGATGGATTCACAGAGTAAGAAGATACTCACAATACACAAAAAATACAGATATGCCTATATATCTAATAAGCTTATCTGTATTCTTCCCTGATTTGGATTTTTTGAAACAAATTTTATATCTCTGAAAGATGATAGACATCATTCCTTCTATTTTCCAGAGTGAATACCTGATTGCGCACTGACCGAAGATACTCCAGATCAATCTCTGCTGTAATCACGGTGGTTTTGTCTGATGCCATTGCGATTACATTTCCCCAGGGATCAATAATCATCGTTTTCCCATATGCCTGATACTTCGGCTTCACACCAATCTGTCCAGGGGCAATTACATAACAGCCATTTTCAATTGCCCTGGCTCTTAAAAGTACTTCCCAATGATCCTTTCCGGTATTTACCGTAAAGTTTGCAGGAGTGATAAAAATCTGTGCTCCCTTAAGTGCCATTATCCGAAACAGTTCACAGAATCTCATATCATAGCAGACAGACAGCCCCAGATGACCAACTTCCCGGGTGTCTACCGTCAGTATATTATTCCCGGGACAATTCACGTCGGATTCCCGAACGTCCGGTCCATCCTCTATCGATACATCAAATGGATGGAGCTTACGGTATTTGGCCGCTAACTCCCCCATAGGATTTATTAACATCGTTGTATTATAGGGGCGTCTGTCATTTGTATCTTCATTTTTTTCATAGATACTTCCGCAGTGCAGCCACACCCGGTACTTTTTGGCCTGTTCTGCAAATACTTTGAATGTATGCCCTTCCGGTATGGACTCTGCAAATTTCTCGCATTCCGATCCGATATAATTAACCGTCTCCGGCATAGCAATTAACCGGGCACCCCGCTCTGCTGCTTCTCTTATCAATTCAACTGCGTTGTTAAGATTTTCCTCAACATTGCTCTTGGAATCTAATTGGATTGCTGCTGCTGTGAATTTGTTCATATTATCGCTGTACCTCCTTTTTATTCTCTAATTTATTGCCAGTTCAAAAATCTGCTTACAAAATCCCCATTTCCTTCCCCCTGTTCACAGCTGCCAGCCTGCTGTTCACCTGCATCTTGGAATAAATATTAATTACATGGGTCTTCACGGTTGCCAGGGAAATGCAAAGCGCATCTGCAATCTGTTTATTGCTTTTTCCGGTACTGAGTTCTCTCAGAACTTCCAATTCCCTTTCAGAAAGAATATGCTCTTTATTGCTGCTGCTCTCCTCCGGCATCATTTCATGAAGGAATTCCCGTTCCTTTTCTTCCAGCTTTTCCTCTAATTCCAGGCGATACCTGGCTGTCATCTTCTGCATCAGACCCCGTTCGAAGAAAAAGGGCTGCCGCAGTCCGCTGTCTGCGGCGTAAGTAATTACTTCGATCAGCATATTTTTTAATTCCCGCCGGCTTTCCTTGCTCTGCTCTTCTTCCTTCTCTTTACTCAATATTCTCATCTTCAGCAAATCTGCCTCAATAATTCTATTCTTATTACGATTCTTCCTTGCAGATTTCAATATCTCATTTATTGTCTTTATCCCAGTATCCACATGGCCTCTGTCCGCAGACAGCTTTGCATAAACCAGCAAAGTATCCATTTCATTCCCCCGTTCTGCACCACGGTGAAAATCATGTAAAAAACGTTCCTCACATTCCGGATCACTATGGTTCCAAACTACGTATTTAATCAGTGCAGACCCAATCAGGCAATTATCCGGAAGACAGCTTCTTAGAAATGCTTTCACTTTTGCGCTGCTTTTCGTGTAATCTTCCGTCAGGCATTCATATTCGACCACATTGTATTGAAAGCTCAGATCCATCATCAGTGCCTCCCGGGATGTCACCTGTTTTGCCTGTTCGATTGCTTCTTTTGCCTCTTTTAGCTGCATTTTCTTCAAATAAACGCCGATCAGCCCTACATAGTAGGGCAGCTTTAACATTTTGTAATCATTCAGTAACGGGCTGCAGCTCTCATAAAGTTCCATGCACAGATCCAGTTCCCCAAGTTCTTCATAGATCTGGGTGCGTACAAAGGTTACAAAAAACCCCAGATAATGGTTCCCTGTCTTTTTCCATATACTGTCTGCCTTTTCCAGATAATCAAAGGCAGTCTGAATATTCCATTTGTAATATTGTAAAAATGTTTCCTTTACCAGCAGGAACGCCTTTGTTGTATCATTAATTGGAAAACTATCTATTTCTTCCATGGTAAGGAGGCGGATATCGGAATAGGAAAAAGATTCATTAACAAATAAATCAGCACATTGGATTGCTTTTCCCAGATTTCCCAGATCTCCCAGATCTCCGGAACTGCTTTCCCGGCTTAATTTTTCATAAACTTTTTTACAGATTTCAAATTCAAAATTAGCATAGTGATAAAAGAAATACTGTATGGCAAAATCTGAATTACTATATATTTCTTCAATCGGAACTTTACAAAAGTAGGAAAAGAAGATGGAATTTTGTGGTATTTGCACCAGGATATCCATTGCTTCTTCATAAGCTTCTATAAGAAACAGCTGATTCAGGCTCTCTTCATAATCCCCTGATTCGTATAGAATTTCAGATGCATGCTTATGTACTTTCCTCTGAAGATCAATATCTTCTTTTGCAAAGTGCTTCCTTAAATATTCCAGCAGGATCCCATGATAACGATACATGCCTTCCATTTCATCCACACATATCACGAATAAGTTCCGGTCAATGATACTGTCAAATGCCTCTTTTGCATCTTCTCCTGTCAGCTCCACACACATTTCTTTATTAAAATATTGAAAGACAGAAGAAAACAGCAAAAAATGCTGTTCCTGTTCCGGCAATACCTGAAAAATCTCTCTGGAAATGTATTCGTCAGAAAACCTGTTTTGAAAATTCAGTGTAAGTATCTCTTCTTCCGTCTTTCCTTTCAGGGAAAGAGAAAGAAGCTGAAGCCCTCCAATCCACCCCTCTGCGATCCGGCACATATATTCCAGCACTTGATCCGAATAAGAAAGCCCCAGTGTATTTGTAAGAAAATCCATACTGTCCCGGTATCCGCATTTCAACTGCCCCTCATCAATTACCAGAAGTTCTCCTTCCATGCCAAGCGCTCCCAGATAGACCTTTGGCTGCTCTCTGGTTACCAGCAGGATATGCAGCTGCTCGGGCATATTTTTAAATATCAGGTCGATTGTGTTTATCAGTTCCGAATCCTGGATCACCTGAAAATCATCCAGGATCAGCCAGCAGTCACCGGCAAAAGTTATTTCACCAAATAAAACCGGTAAAAACCGCTCCATATTATCCATCTGCATATTTTCGTCAAACAGATGAATCAGTTCCTCACCCTTTTCTCCCAGCTGGTCTCTGACCGCTTCCAGAAAATAATGCCAGAAGACAAATATATGGTTACTGTTTTCATCCAAGGAAATCCAGCGAACAAGTTCTAATTTTCTGTCGGAAATATAAGAACTCAGCAGCGTTGTCTTCCCGCTTCCCGCCTCTCCCTGAATCAGTATTACTTTATAATCCGGCACTTGATCCAGGATCTGATATAACTCACGCCGCACCACATAATTTTTCCGTGGTTTCGGTATTTTAAATTTTGATTGTAATATGGATGTATTAAACATAATTGAACCTTTCCGGACTGAAGCCTCTCCAGCGTGTGATTAAAAATTCATTTCCGCCATCTGCACGCCCCAGGCAATTCTTTATTTTACAGCAGGCCGGTACTTTCTGCAGTTTCGTACAATTGAGATTCCCGTCAATACCAATATGATTACCAGACAGTAACCCAGCTGCTGATAATGATGTATATTCAGACTTCCCTTTTCTACCCCATTCACAAATGAGATAAAATTCTTCTGAGGCAGCACATTTATCAGCCCATTCATGATTTGGCTGCTGTGCGCATAAGAATAAAAGGTTCCCCCTAAGACAGATGTCAGTACAATCAGTGGGGATGCAGTCATATTGGCACTGTCCATGCTCTTACAAAAAGTATGCATAAAGATCCCAAATGAAACAGAAAGCATACACAAAATTCCAAGCAGCGCTGCATATTCCCACAGGGATAAACCAATGTTCAGCCCGATTATCCGGGCAGCAGCCACCACACCCATACTGGGTAGAAAAAGCATCAGGAAAGCATATAAAAAGTGTGCTGCCAGATATTTGACAAAACTGATTGGCGAAACAGCGATCCGTTCCACTAAATGTTTCTCCTTATCTTCACCATAATATTCCATGTGCAGAACCCCCTGCATCAGCAGAATCATCACCAGGTATCCGATAATATTTGTTCCAACTCCCCGAATCCGGTCTGTTTCGGGAACAAATCCTGCCGGGTCTTTTAACGCCTGCATCACCATATTTTTAAAAGTATCGCCTTTGAGCGTCTGTATCCCATATCCCTCAGCTGTTTGTTTTATCACGGCATCATACCGCCCGCTTACTAACTCACTCTCTTTTGGTTCCTGCAAAACATAACTGATATTAAAATAATGCTCCAGCCCAATCTCTTCCCGGACATTTCCAACTACTGCAAGATTTCCAATCACCTGTATCTTATTCGTAAAGTAAATAGCAAACCCTACCATACAAATGGTAAGCACTAACGTCATTATAGCATTTTTTTTATTGCACAGCACCCTATCCAGATCATTTTTTAATATTTGTATCATACATAATCCTCCTTGTGGAAAAACACACCGCACAGCACCACTATGATCACCGTCCCTGCTGCCAGCATAAATATAGTGGGTAATACCTGACCCAGATCCCTGTCATATATAATTGCAAACAGCGTATTCATAATCCATTTCACCGGAGACAGCAGGCATATCTTCCGAACAGTCTCTCCGAATCCATCCAGTGAAAAAAACACTCCGCCCAGCAGACATAATATGGTAAGCAGCGTACTTAGAATCTGATTCGTAATATTCTCACTTTTTAAAATACAGCAGCACATAACTCCCAGTGCTGACGAAAAAAGAATTGCCATAGTAAGTACCGCCAGCACATATCCCGTATACATTCCCCCAATATTGACACCAAACAAATAATGCAGTATACCAAAATCAATAAAATACGCAATCTCCGTAAATAGAAATGCTGCGATAATCTTAGAAAAATACAGATAGGAATCCGGCTGTGGTGAGAAAATAATTCTCATATTTCCTGCCTTAATACGCTCCTCCATAAAGGAATTTGCACCGATAGTAGCTGCATTTAATGCACCGTAGATCATCAGGCTGATGCCATAGTAATCATAAGAAGTGATCTCTGTGCCATAACTACCCTCCATAAAAAATCCCATCACTCCCACCAGCAAAATTGGAAATGCTAAAACATAAAAAAGCCACATTGGATTTTTAGCCAGATTCATAAAATCCTGTTTACATATATTATAAAATCCCCGCATATAAAGCTCCTTTCTTAATCCGTTTATTCATCCCGAAGGCTTTTTCCCGTGAGGCTTAAAAAAACTGTTTCCAAGTTGGCAGTCCGGCACATTACATTGTTGATTTTGATATTCTGGGATAGCGCCAGTGATATAATTTTATCCAGGTTTTCCACATTTTTTAAAGTTGTGATTTCAATAATTCCTTCTTCTGACCTGATTTCCATAACACCTTCAATGCGGTAAAATTCATCAATACTCAATTCTTCTTCGGATTCTACTGTCAGAATAAATTTTCTTTTATCGGAAATACTTTCCTTAAGTTCTTCCTTCGTTCCCTCGGCTATAAGCAATCCATCATCCATTATGATAATACGTGTAGAAATCTCTTCCACTTCTTCCATATAATGTGTGGTGTATAATACGGTCATACCATGGCTGCGCAGTTCCCGTATGGATTCTAAAATGTGATTGCGTGACTGGGGATCAATTCCCACTGTTGGTTCATCCATAATAACCAATTCCGGCTCATGGGCAATGGCACACGCTATATTTAACCTGCGCTTCATACCACCGGAAAATGTTTTCACTTTCTGATTTTTACGATCCTTTAATCCGACAAAGGAAAGTGCTCGTTCTGCCTTCTCACTTAAATCTCTCCCTTTCAGCCCATAAAGAGATGCAAAGAAACGCACATTCTGGATAGCGGTTAGATCTTCATACAAAGCCAGATCCTGCGGTACAACTCCAAGATGATACCGGTACTCCTTTTTTGTATCCCGGATACACTTTCCCTTATATTGAATTTCTCCCCCGTCTGCCCCCAGCACTCCTGCAAGGATATTGATTGTCGTACTTTTCCCTGCACCGTTTGGTCCAAGGAAGCAGAGAATTTCACCCCGCTTAATCTCAAACGATATTTTCTTTACCACTTCTTTATCTCCATAACATTTTTCCAGGTTCATTACCTTTATTAATTGATCCATAGGGATACCTCTCATTCTCTCTGTGATTTGTTCCTGCCATTACTTTAGCATCCGGGACAAAAAAAGAAATCAACCGAAAGGTTGATTTCTAAGGTTGAACTCTCTATTTTTACGTTATTCAAACATATGCTATCTAAGCAGCCCCATACTCCCCGTAAGTTTATTTACCAGCTTCTTATTGCCGCATATCGCAATACCAAAGTACTGCAGTTTTTCTTCATCTACCTTGCTTAACTTTTTTGTAAAATCTTCATAATCATTACAGCTCTGCGCCACATCTGAAAAATCTGCAACCGTAAGCGGCTTGAATTCTTCTGTATAAAGTCTGCTCCGCAAATCCTTTATGATTTGAACATTTCCCTTCAGGATGGGAACCGGAAATGCTGTAATTCCCAGATGTTCATTCTTAGTTCCATCCGATACATCCGCCCCTACTATCTCCGGATGTTGTCTTCCCAGTGTGATTCCCAGGACTGCTGCCGTATTAGCAATAATTCCCAGCGGAAGATTCTCATCAATTACCATGACACATTTATCATTTTGACTGTCCATTTTTGTTCTCCTTTGCATCTGATCTATCTTTGCAAAGTATAACACACACTAAAATAGTTCTCTTGTATGATATTGACAATCTCTTCTGCTTTTCAAATATTATGGTTCCAAACTTTACTCAGAACTATTGATCATCCTTCACCATTTGAAGAAAATATTCATGGACTCGGGTATCCGCTGTAACTTCAGGATGAAAGGCAGCTCCAAGCTGATTTTTATATCTTACTGCTACTATTTTGTCATCAACCCTTGCCAGTATCTTCACCGCCGGATCAGCAATTTCAATGTATGGTGCTCTGATAAATGTCATTGGAATCATGCCGACTCCATCCATATGTCCCTCTGTATGAAAGCTGCCTAGCTGTCTGCCATATCCATTTCTTTTTACAGTAACCGGCAGTGTTCCGAAGTGGACCTGTTTATCGTTGGATAACTTTTCCGCCAGTAGGATCAGTCCTGCACAGGTTCCAAGTACCGGCATCCCGTTTTTGATCTTTGTTTTTAAGATATGGAATAAATCCAGCTCTTTTAAAAGCTTCCCCATTACTGTGCTTTCCCCGCCCGGCAGGATAAGACCGTCAAACGCTTCCTCTGCATCCTTTTTCTGCCGTATTTCGATGCAGTCTGCGCCCAGTTTTTCAAGCATCTTCTCATGTTCTATAAAAGCCCCCTGAACTGCCAACACTGCAATTTTCACTTTATTTTCCCCTTTCTGCCATTAAAAGTCCGATTTCCTGCTCATTGATTCCCACCATTGCTTCCCCCAGGTCTTCCGACAATTCAGCCAGCATTTTAGCATCCTGATAATTGGTTACGGCTTTCACAATTGCCTGTGCCCTCTTTGCCGGGTCACCTGATTTAAAAATGCCCGATCCTACAAAGACTCCTTCCGCTCCAAGCTGCATCATTAATGCTGCATCTGCCGGAGTTGCAACTCCGCCTGCTGCGAAATTAACAACCGGAAGTTTACCGTTCTGATGCACATATTCTACCAGTTCATAGGGTACCTGAAGCTCTTTCGCTGCCTGAAATAGTTCATCCTCCCGCATGGAAACCAATCTTGCTATTTCCTGATTCATCATTCTCATGTGACGGACTGCCTGCACAATGTCACCGGTTCCCGGCTCCCCTTTCGTACGTATCATGGAAGCTCCTTCCGTAATTCTCCGAAGCGCTTCTCCCAGATCTTTCGCACCGCATACGAAGGGAACCTTAAATTTAGTTTTATCAATATGGTACACATCATCCGCCGGAGACAGCACTTCACTTTCATCGATATAATCTATCTCAACTGCTTCCAGAATCTGCGCTTCCGCAAAATGTCCAATCCTGCATTTTGCCATAACCGGAATCGTCACTGCCTCCTGAATTCCACGAATCATCTTTGGATCGCTCATTCTGGATACCCCGCCGGCCGCTCTGATATCTGCCGGAATCCGCTCAAGTGCCATAACCGCACACGCTCCGGCATCCTGTGCTATCTTTGCCTGCTCCGGTGTAGTTACGTCCATGATAACCCCGCCCTTTAACATCTGTGCCAGTTCCTTATTTAACTCATATCTGTACTGTTTCATTTAAACACTCTCCTTGTTATCTATTGTTGTAATGGTTGTCAACGGCAAGTAAATATTTGTATGGCTCATACATTTTCCAAATTAAGATCATAAGAATTCTTATCATTCATTGCAAATGAGCAATTTTTATGGTCTTACTATATCCGAAATGTGTCCTTGTTTCAAATGCCAGTTTTGATTTTTTAACCCATGCCAGTTCACCAATGACGAACAAACTAAATAACTGGAACCCAAAATTGAATTTCACTTTTTCCATCCTCATCCATTACTTCACCATAACTATTTTGCATACCCCATCATTAAAATAACGGCAATGGATTCCTGCTTCATAGGCTTCGAATCCTCCGCCTCAACAAAATAAACTGCCTTTTATCTTTAAACACGGGTCTTTACGCGTAGTTTAAAAAAGTGATAAAAACATATAAGGCTTACCCTGTATATGTTTTTACCACTTTTGACTCTCATACTATTTATATTAATCATAAAGATTTGCAAACAGCTTAGCTGCTAATCTCTGTCTAACACAATCAGCCTGGATATAATTTCCTCACAAATCTCTACAACATTCTTACCATCTGTCTCCACGACAACGTCAGCAGTGGCAAGATATTTTTCACGCCGTTTTTCCATTAGCTCTTCTATGAATGCTACATTCATATTATTGTTCAGGATCGGACGTTCCCGGCTGTCCTTCACGCGCTCGAAAATTGTCTTTGGTGAAGCGGTCAGCAATACCACTCTTCCATGCTTCTTCATATGTTCCGCATTGTCCGGACGCATTACAACGCCGCCTCCGCAGGATACAATTGCCTGGCTTTTTTTCTGAAGTTCAATCAGCATATTACTTTCCAGATTACGGAAATATACTTCTCCATACTCCTCGAAGATTTCCGGTATTGACATTCCCTGCTTCTTAGCAATCATTGCATCCATCTCAATACGCTCCATCTCAAGCATTTTCTCAAGACCGTCTGCAACCGTACTCTTTCCAGCCCCCATGAATCCGATTAAAAAGATATTATAGTCGAACAAACTCTTTGCCTGTATCTTCCGGCTGTTTTTTACAATATATTTAAAAATATGTAAAATCTCTTCTTCGAATTCATTGTTCCCAACCTTCTTCTTCAGGGCATCTTCCTGTTTCTTCTCCTGTTCGGGCTGGATAATCGGCGTACCTGTTTCTTTTTTGTATTCGATAATATCCTTTATGTAATTCATGCGTATTACAAGTTCCTCAATGATGCGGTCGTCACATTGGCTTATCTTCTCTCTGATTTCTTCTAATCTATCCATCTGGGCTGTTCCTTTCTTATATTTCTATGCTGTATTATAACAGTAGGATGAAAATTTTTCAACATTTTAATACTTTAAAGCGAAAAAACTCCTTATTTCTTTTACTATATGTAGTATTCGCCTATTTCATATGATATAATTTAATATAATTGCAATTAATAGAAAGGTGAGGATGCTCCATGAACTTAAACCAGCTATACTATTTTCAGACGATCGCAAGGCTGCAGCATTTTTCCAAGGCTGCTGATGAACTTCATATCTCCCAGCCCAGTTTAAGCTACGCCATGTCCAGCCTGGAAAAAGAACTTGAAACCTGCCTGTTTGAGAAACAGGGACGGAATGTTGTACTTACGAAATATGGAAAATTTTTTTTGGAGCATGTTGACCGCTCCCTGGAAGAACTGGAAGCAGGTATCCGACAATTAAAAAAATACACCAGCAATACAAAAGGGCAGATTGATATCGGATATGTATATCCTCTCGCCCCCAGGTATATACCAAAAATGGCACGCAGCTTTCTGGATCTCCCGGAAAATAAAGATGTAAACTTTACTTTTTATCAGGGTATTACATCTGCTTTAGTTTCCGGTCTGAAAAGCGAAAAGTATGATCTTATCTTTGCATCCCAAGTCCCCGCCGAAACAGATCTTGAATTTGTTTCCCTGATCGAACACGCACTTTCTGTCATCGTACCACTTAATCATCCGCTGGCGAATTTTGACCGGATTCATTTTCATGAAATATCCAACTATCCACTTGTTGTCTACAATAAAGAAACCGGACTTGGGCAGCTAACACTAAAGCTTTTTAATATATCCAACATAGAACCGCAAATCATATGTGAGGCAGAAAATGAACAGGCTTTATATGGACTTGTGTCCGAAGGGTTCGGTATCTCTCTTGCAGCCGTAATCCCTGAAATAAACCTGTATCAGGTAAAGGCAATTCCTGTCATTGAAGGCTACTGTAAACGTCATATCCATATGGCATATCTGAGAAATCATTATCAGACTCCAGCCATGAAACGCTTTATTGAATATGTCAAGTCACATGAATTTGAAATATAATTCAGAAAGGATCAAAATCATGCAAAAAAGGAAATTGGGAAATACCGGTTATCAGATCAGCCCCGTTGTCTATGGGGGAATTGTATCTATGGATGATGGTCAGGATGCTTCTGACCGCTATGTGGAATATGCTATTCAAAAAGGAATCAACTATTTTGATGTGGCCCCCTCCTATGGCGATGCCCAGGAAAAGCTGGGTAATTCCCTGAAACCTTATCGTAATCATATTTATCTTGCATGTAAAACCAACTGCAGGCTGGCTGAAGATGCAAAAAAGGAATTGGATGAATCCTTTGATCTGCTGCATACGGACTATTTTGATGTTTATCAAATGCACGGACTTGCAACTATGGAAGAACTGAACACCGCTTTTTCCAAGGGCGGGGTTATGGAAACCATGTGCAAAGCGCAAGAAGAAGGAATCTTAAAAAAGCTGGGCATCACCTGCCACAGTGAAGAGGTGGCTTTAGAGGCGCTTAAACGCTATAACTTTGACACTGTGCTCTTTCCTTTAAACTGGGGAGTAAATCTTGGAAAAGACTTCGGTACCCGCATTGCAAAAGCAGCCAAAGAAAAAGACATCGGTTTGCTTGGCATGAAAACCCTGATTCACCGCGCATGGATAAATGAAGAAGAACGTAGGGAATCTTCTTTTCCAAAATCCTGGTGTAAGCCCATTTCCGGCAATGAAGCCCTGGGGATCGCTGCCATTAAATATACGCTTTCCATGGGTGCAGATGCTGTTGTACCGCCTGGAAATTTCGAAAGTTTTTCTTTCGTTGTGGATCATATCGACGAATGCCTGAACCATCCTTTGTCTGATAAAGAAAAAGCCCTTCTGGATGATGAACTAAGAATGATAGATGGGCAGTATTTCTTCTAATTAAAGGTCTTTCCACCCAAAATGGATGCCGGTATCATAGCTGCCGGCATCCATTTAATACGTTATTCTTCTATATATAAATCTACTAATTGATCACCTGCCTGCTCTCTGATATCATCATAGACATTCTGTGCCAGCTTTTGCATTTCATCGTGTACTTCATTCGAAAGTTCGATTCTTTCCACGCCTGCTGCTTCCATTATTTCAATCCTGTCTTCCACCCGGATATTAGCCTGTTCTCTGGCATACTCTGTTGCCGATTTTGCTGCTTCCTGAATAATCTTCTGTTGCTCCCGGCTTAATTTATCCATAAAATCTTCACTGGCAATCAAGGTAATCAAATGAGGCACATGATTCGTCTCTACCATATATTTTTGCTGTTCATACAGTTTTCCGGATACAATGACTTCATATGGATTTTCTTCTGCATCAATCGTGTGCTGCTGCAAACCAATATATACTTCACTGAATGCCATCGGGGAAGGGTTTGCTCCCAGATCCTGCCAGAATTTTAAATGATTTGCATTTTCCATGGTCCTTATTTTCTGTCCCTTAAATCCGCTTATATCCTGGATATTCTTATTTGTTGTCATAACCCGGAAGCCCTGATCTGCAATCCCCAGCAATTGATAACTGCTTTTTTCATATACTTCCTGAATTGCCGTATAAAATTCCGGATTATCGATCTTCTCCCGTACTTCCTCAATGGTAGTACTTGCACATGGAAGATCAAAAACAGCCGTTTCCGGCATAAAGCTTACCTGTGGAGCCGTATTTTGCACTACAAAGGGGATATCCCCATCCGCACAGCTTTCTAAAAGTTCTCTGTCACCACCAATTACCCCATTTGGATACACGGCTATTTCCATAGATCCGTTACTGCGCTCCATTACTTCCTGGGCAAACTTTTCACTATACACCTGCGTCACAGTATCTTCCGGACTGCTGGTACCCAGTGCCCATGCATAATGGTTTTCTGTTTTACTGCAGCCACATAATACACTAATCATACTGATCGCTAAAACGGTAATTCCTGCTTTCGATAACTTTTTCATTATGATGCCCTCCTTATAATGACAGGCTGATAGCCGGAATGAATGTAATCAGCAGCAATGCAACCAGGAAGATTAGAATCATCGGCAATGCCTTTTTAGCAATCTGCATAACCGGCACTTCTGTCATGGAACTTGCCACAAATAAATTCACGCCGATTGGCGGAGTAACAAAACCAATCGCCAGGTTAATTACCATAATAATACCGAACTGAATCGGGTCTACACCAATTCCCGTAATGATGGGAAGCATGATCGGCGTTACAATCAAAATCGCAGGGCTGGTATCCATAATCATTCCCACAATCAGTAAGAACACATTGATAACCAGTAAAACTGCCACCTTTCCCGAGAAGGAATCTAAAATCCATCCGCTCACAAGCTGTGGAATCTGCATAAGAGTCAGTACTCTTGAAAAAGCGCTGGACGCTACTAATATAAATAATAAGGGTCCATAGGTTCTGCAGGACTCCACACAAATTGCATAGATATCTCTCACATGAATTGATTTATAAATTACAATACTGACAAACAAGGCATAGAAAACAGAGATTACCGCCGCTTCTGTCGGAGATGCAATTCCACCATATATACATCCTAATATAATGACCGGAGTCAGAAGTGCCCAGACTCCATCTTTTAAAAGGTGTAATAATCCTTTCTGACGTAATTCTCCAACAACAAATTCAATCTTTTCCCGATCCTCTCCATATCTTCTGCAATAGTAATACGCATACCCCATAAGCAAAAGGGCAATTAAGATACCTGGAATAATTCCAGCCTTGAACATAGCTCCTACCGATTCCCCTGAAGCCATTCCAAATAAAATATAAGGTATACTCGGAGGAATAATAACTCCCAGTCCCCCTGCTACTGCTACGATTGCAGTTGCAAAGACTTTATCATATCCAAGATTTATCAAAATAGGAATTGTCATGCTTCCCACAGCTGCAACAGTCGCAGGGGCAGAACCTGATATCGCCCCATAAAAGAGGCAGGTTATAATTACTGCACAGGGAATTCCAGCCTTTCTTTTTCCAATAAAGAAAGCAAATACATCAAATAATTTGCGGGATACACCACCTCTTGCCATAATAATACCGGATAATACAAACATGGGGATAGCCAGGAGCGGGAAACTGTCAATTCCTCCCAGCATGGAACGAATCACATAAGTCGCACTGGCGGTGAAGCTGGAATCTGCCATTCCCGGCAAAACCGAAACAATTCCTAAAGATGTTGCAATTGGTATGGATAAAAATAAACATGCAATAAATATAATAAATACAACTACACTGCTCATGCTTCCTTCCCCCTTATCATTTGAATTTCTCCCCATATCTGCTGTACGGCCCGTAAACATACAAGCACGAAACATACAAACGGTGCCGCCTGAACAATATACATTGGCATCTCACAAGCTGTACTGAGCTGTCCGCTCTCTACCGCTTTCATCATATACGACCAGGAAAAAGGAATCAGGTAAGCAAAAAAGATCAATTCTGACATATGTACAATAATATTAGCAGCCGCATGCATTTTAGGTTTTAATTTACTAGTAACCTGTTCCAGGCGGATTGCAATTCCTTTTGTCATACAAAAACTAATGCTTAAAAATCCTGACCACACAAACAAATATCTGGTAATTTCTTCTGTCCAAGCCATAGAATTATTGAATAAATATCTGGCGCAGATCTGAATCCCCATAATCAAAGTCATTATCATCAAAAATGACACCATGATAAACTCTTCAAAATTCTTGTTTAACCATTTTAAAGCTTTCATACCTTCTCCTTTCGGTTCCATGATCTTTTAATTCGAAAAAGCAAAGCCCCCACTATAACCTTTTCGGTTCCAAACACGATTAAACTATGCAGCACTGGAAATCATTTTTTTATACCTTACATTTACAAAAAGTGCCAGGGCAACCCCTATAACCGTTACAACAATATTTAAAACCATTACCGCTTCCGGTCCGCTGTTTGTGCTCAACTGCCCTGCAAATGAAAGAATTGTATAATTAGACAAGCTGGATGCAATCATAATAATACTTGTAATCGTTCCCTTGATGGAAGGAAAAAGATCATTTACTGTTGCAGTTGCCAGCTGCAATACCCCTCCTGCTGCAGAATACCCGATAACAAATGCACCAACCAGACATATCAACGGTGTTTTTATAACAAGTACGATGATCAGCATCAACGTTGCAATTGCAGGATAAATTACCAGAAAACGAACCTGTTTAAACTTGTTTACCAGAACCGCTGTTACAAACAGCGCTGCAATAGTTCCAGCCGAATACCAGGTCTGCATCATGCCCGCATCTTCCATACCTGCTATCTGAGTTCCGAACTTTTGCGAACAATTCATCCACAACTGAAAGGTTGCCGTACAGGTAAATCCAATTGCAATTAACGCAGCACTTTCCGCTGTAAATTTTGCCTTTTTCAGATTTGCAAAAAAGGAATCCGGCTTACCATCGGCTTTCTTTTGAATTTCAATCATTGGCACCTTTATGACTAAAATACCGATTATAACAATTACTGCTGCAGCCGCAATCATAATGACATTATACGACATATTTCTTGCAGCTACAAATCCCAGCATAAATGGCAGTAACAACTGTGAAGCAGAAATAAATAATTTTGTCAGCATTGCTGCCAGACCGGAACGCGGTTCCAATATTTCTACACATGCCGGTATAACTCCTGTATCTAAAAATGAATTTGCTGCTCCACCAAGGATTGCTGCAATATACGCAACTGCCAGATTCGGTGAAAATGCCATACCAAGGAAGAATATTGCATATGAAGCCACACCGATCAGCGTTGATATTCTTCTACCAAGCTTATCCGAAATTGGGCCGGAAAAAGGCAGCGTAATCAATCTCCCAAGTCCCAATGCCGCAGCTACCATCGTTACCTTGTCATCTCCTGTTCCCCACTGGGCCGCAAGTGCCTCTTTCATAACCTGCTGTCCTAATATAGAGGCCCCGATTCCGTGGATAAAATAATTCAGATACAAAATAAATGCACTAGGATAATACTTTGATTTTCTCACCGCTTCACTCATTACTTCCTCTCCTTTTACCTGAATTCCATCACTTTTTGGATGTTTCTCCCTGATGTTTGTAACATTTATTGAGATTATTATATCAATTAGATTCAATAAATACCAATCGTTTATTTACTGTTATTCATAGATATTGTCTATAGTTATACGCTCTGATTTCTCTTTTCCCATTCGCTTGAATACATTAATGCGCTAAAGAAATAATTGACTTTTTCTGTCAAATAGTTTACTATTAAAAAATCATATATCACAGAATTTTACTGATAAACAATGAGCTAATGAAAGGGGATTATAAAAATGGCAAGAAAAATAACCGGACATACACGTCTTGCATGTCTTTTAGGAAGTCCAGTAGAACATAGTATTTCACCCGCAATGCATAACGAAGCATTTGAGCAGCTGGGTCTTGACTGTGCTTATCTGGCATTTGATGCTGGTGTGGATAAAATGCCTCAGGTAGCAGAGGGGCTTCGTGCAATGAATGTTTTAGGTTTTAATATTACAATGCCTGATAAAAACATCATGTGTGAACTTTGCGATGAACTTTCACCCGCTGCAAGGATTGGCGGCGCTGTGAATACCGTTTTAAATGATAATGGAAAATTTGTTGGTTATACAACAGATGGCACCGGATTTATGATGGCATGTAAAGATTCCGGATTTGACATTATAGGCAAAAAGATGACCCTGTTAGGAGCCGGCGGCGCTGCCAGCGCTATTCTAATTCAGGCAGCTTTGGACGGTGTAAAAGAAATTTCTGTATTCAGCATTCACGACGCATTCTGGGATCGTGCTGAAAAAATCGTCGAAACGTTAAATGCAGAAACAAAATGCATGGTAACTCTATTTGATTTTGATGATCCTTCCGTCCTGAAATCTGAAATTGCCGGAAGTGATATTCTGACCAATGGAACAAGCGTTGGTATGGCTCCAAATACAGATGGCTGTCTGATTACCGATACCAGTGTTTTCCATGAAAATCTGATGGTTTTTGATGTAATTTATAATCCAAAAGAAACAAAGCTACTAAAGCTTGCAAAAGAATGCGGATGCCGTACCGCCAACGGTATGTATATGCTTCTATACCAGGGTGCAGCATCTTTTAAGATCTGGACCGGGCAGGATATGCCGGTTGATATTATTAAAGATAAATATTTCAAATAATAAATTTCCATGTGTAGAAGGACAGGGGGCATATCATTTCAGATTGAGCTCTCCTGTCCTTTTCTTGTATATTACTTTTCTTATATTACGTTTCTTGTATATTACTTTAATCATTTTTCTTTATTTCTGTATTTTATTTCTGTATTTTATTCCTGTGTTTCTTTATTCCCTAATTCCACAGCCTTTTTTTCCTGATCTGTTTTTAACTTTTGAACTATCTCAACAGACAGACCTGTCTTTCTGGCAATGGTTTCTACATCCAGGATATCGATCAGATTCTTTGCAATATCTATCGCTTTCTTTTGTTCACCCTGCTCTATTCCTTCCTCCCTAATCATGATTTTTTCTTCCCATTGCTGCAAATACCTTACCCCCACTTCTTCATTGCGCTTTATGCTTGAGACGCGCTTATGTATCTTGTGAATACGCGAACTTTCGCATTTGCGGCAGACTTCATCCGTAGAGCTTTCCACGTAATGCAGAAAATCAATTAATTCCTGGCTTACCCCTTGCCGGTCTATCCCCTTTGTATTTAAAAAGATCCTAACTGCACCATCTTCTAAAACAGTGCCAGGCAATTCCTCACACTCCATCCTGCAAGTATAACGATACTTTCCAAATCCAAAAAGATCAAAACAAGCGATCATAATCATATAGGAATCATTTAGCTCATTAAAATCTATGACACCCGGTTCCAACAGGGATACATCCAGATGCGCCTGATAAAACCTGCCTCTCCTTGCCAAATTTCCTGCATTTTTCTGCTGCATTTCCATATTGTAGATTTTATCATCTGCATCAGCTGCAAAAACGTCCAATTTTATAGATCTTTGTGAGGTTGTAGTTCGAAATTCCTTTTCAGTTTCATTTTTCTTCAAAATTGTAATTTCTTTATCCAGTATGATTTCCAACATCGCTTGACAGCATTCCGGATCTTCTGCTACTTCATCAAATAAAAATCTGTCTTTCAGATCCAGTTTCTCTAACGGTTTCATCTTCTTTAATATTTTTTCCATGTTTGTCTCCTATATTATAACATCAAAAATAAATTACAGCAACATCGGACTTTGCACTGTACCTACTATTTATCTTACATCTGTAAGCAAATGTATAAAATTATAATTTGCAATATTATAACACGCTTTAAGTCCCGATATTAGTTTATAGTTACCTGTTACTTTTCCATATTAAAATTAATCATTCGTCCATTTACGTTATTTGGAGTTCCCAGCGAGCTGCCAGTAAAAAGAAATATTATAGATATGTTATATACAATAAGACTACTATATTTTATGTAATTAGTCAATAATATATTTATTAAAATGTATATTTATTTGCAATAAATTTTATATATATTTAGTGATATAAGTGTAAAATTGCTAATTAATTCACCACTATTGCATTTCCTGAGATCACGGCATAATTTATAGTCTTTCTCTATTGATTATGGACAAATTAACAATTTGTTTTACCAATTATCCTGTATTATAATAGAATCAACAAAGTTGTTAAAGTATTAACACTTACACAAAACGGAGGAATCAAAATGAATAATTATCCTAATATTTTTAATCCCCTCAATGTCAAAACAATGACACTTAAAAACCGTATTGTTATGACCCCTATGGGTACTAATTTCGGGGAACAAAATGGTGAAATGAGCTTTCTGCATATTCAATACTACGAACAACGCGCTAAAGGCGGCACAGGACTAATTATCCTGGAAAACGCCAGCGTAGATTCTCCGCAGGGCTCCAATGGCACAACGCAGCTTCGTATTGACCAGGACAACTATATTCCTCGCCTGTTCAAGCTCTGTGAGTCAGTACATAAACATGGTTCCTGCATCGCAATTCAGATTAACCATGCCGGAGCTTCTGCTGTTTCTTCACGAACTGGTATGCAGCCTGTATCTGCGTCCGACATACCATCCAAGGAGGGCGGAGAAATTCCCCGGCCTCTTGAGATAAGTGAAATCGAAGCAATTGCAAGAAAATATGGAGAAGCCGCCAAACGTGCACAGATAGCCGGTTTTGATGCTGTAGAAGTACATTGCGGACACTCTTATCTGATTAGCCAGTTTCTGTCTCCTACTACAAATAAGAGAACCGATGAATTCGGAGGATCTCCTGTAAACCGCGCCAGATTTGCTTCTATGGTTATGTCCGAAGTACGAAAAGCAGTTGGACCCATGTTTCCTATTCTCATGAGGATCAGTGCAGACGAAATGATCGAAGGCGGCAATACGCTGGATGATATGCTGAACCTAATGGAATATTTCCAGAAAGAAGCCGATATCATAGATGTCTCAGCCGGACTGAACGGATCTATTCAGTTTCAGATTGATTCCAACTTCCTTCCGGATGGCTGGCGCTCCTACATGGCAAAAGCCGTAAAAGAAAAATTTAATAAACCAGCTATAACCGTTGGTAATATTCGAGATCCTAAAATTGCCGAAGATATTTTAAATCGTGGAGATGCCGATCTGATCGGTATGGGCAGAGGATTAATTGCGGATCCCGATTGGGTCAATAAAGTAGAGTTCGGGAATGAATGCGATATCCGCAAATGTATCTCCTGTAACGTAGGCTGTGCCGGCAACCGCATAGGCGTCAACCGTCCGATCCGCTGTACCGTCAATCCTGCTGTAAATGATGGCCAGGATTACCTGAAAAAACAGGTGAACAAACCTTGTAATGTTGTGGTTATCGGAGGCGGAACTGCCGGGCTGGAAGCCGCCTGTACTGCTTCTGAAGTAGGATGTACTACATTTCTGCTTGAAAAAAGTGATCATCTGGGCGGTCTGGCACATGAAATTTCTAAGATCCCGGACAAAAAAAGACTTGCTGACTTTCCTCACTATCTGATACACAGGGCAAAAAAACAAAAAAACCTATTTATTTTTCAGAATACATGCGCTAATGTGAGCAAAGTAAAAGAACTAAATCCTGATATTATCGTAAACGCCACCGGTTCTAATCCACTGCTGCCTCCAATTAAAGGGCTGCATGAGACAATGAGCAAAGAAGATACCAAGGTCTTCTCCATTTTGGATATGATACAAAATATCCCTAAGTATCCAGACGATATGTCCGGCAAAAAAATTGTGGTTATCGGAGGCGGGGCAGTTGGATTAGATGTCGTTGAATTTTTTGCTCCCAGAAATGCAAGCGTCAGCATCGTTGAAATGATGCCTCAAATAGGCAAAGACCTGGATCCGGTATCAAAGGTTTCAACAAAAGCGCTTATGAAAAAATACAAAGTAAACCAGATGCCAAATACTGCACTGCAGGAAGTACACGATGACTACTTTCTAGTTAAAAGAGACGGGATAGAAGAAAAACTGGACTTTGATTATGGATTTGTCTGTCTTGGAATGCGAGCAAATTCCCCTCTGATGAACGATCTGAGAGACCATTTCTCTTCTAAAGAAGTTGAGATCTATAATATCGGAGACAGCGTAAGAGCACGGCGCATTATTGATGGTACACAGGAGGGACGCAATATCATAAATATATTAGAGCGAAGAAATTTCATATCATAATCCTTGCATAAGGCATGGAAAGAGGGGTGTTTATATTCTTTAACATCTCTCTTTTTTTATGCTTGTCATAACTGCTCTGCACTCAGGATAAACTATAGGACGTTACAATAATAAACTTTAAATTCTGATTATACTAAGAATCGGATTAGCTGCTTTATGAACAGAAATTATGCTGAGAATCGGATTAGCTGTTTTATGAACAGAAATTATGCTGAGAATCGGATTAGCTGCTTTATGAACAGAAATTATGCTGAGAATCGGATTAGCTGCTTTATGAACAGAAAATTACCGGAGCAGGAGGATGTTTATCCTTCCTGTTCCGGTATATAATAACTTAAATATTAGAACCATGTAAAATCTTCAAAACGGTTCTCAGCTCATCCACTGCAAGCTGCCCCGGCGCCGACGCCCGCCTGGCCGAACCAAACGTCAATGCTGAACCAAAGAACTCTCCTGCGATTCTGCTGACTGATCCCATCCACTTCATAGACATTGTAATAACCGGACAGTCTGCATATTTCTGTATATAATCATCTGTTGCAGCGAGCAGAGTAATAACATCCGCAGATGTATTTGGCATAACGGCTATTTTAGGGACATCCGCACCAATTGCTCTCATTTTTTTTAGGCGTTCCAGGATCGTATCCTGATCCGGAGTACTTTGGAACTCATGACTGGAAACAATTACTTTTGTATTACTTTGATGAGCAGATTCAATCACATTTTTACAGATCTCCTCACCCCTGAATAGTTCCACATCCACAAAATCTATCTCGTTGGCGGCTGCTGCCTCTTTGTTCATTTTCTCATAATTCTCCGGTGAAATTGCTTTTTCCCCGCCCTCTTCTGCCGTGCGGAATGTAAACAGCAGCGGAATGTCTCCAAGGGAAAGACGTATTTCCCGCAATGCCTCTTTTACTTTCTCCAGATCTTCGGAAGCATCAAAATAATCTACTCTCCACTCGACCATATCCGCACTTGCGGCCTTTGCCAAATGAATTTCTTCCAGCAGCGTCTTCACATCTCTACCTGTTAACGGGACACATATTTTAGGAATTCCTGCCCCCAGCTTCATACCTCTAACGTCCAATACTCTACTCATACTTATACCTCCTGCATATCGCAGGCCTGCCTGCGATACTGCCTTAATAAGTAGTTTGAAAGTGCTTTCCTTTCAAACTTCCTCCTGCTATTCTTTTTATCTGCCGTAAGTGTAAATCCCAAAGCTTTCTAACAATTCTAATCCTTTTTTCAAATCCTTTTCATAATTGTCAAATGTGTTAGCCTCATAGGAAATCATACCCTTGTAGCATATCTTTTTTAATGTCTCGAATAAGAGACTATAATCAAATCCATCTTCCAGCATTGGAACTCTTCTCTCCGGAAATGCATGAATGGGATTATCCACATGCACGTGCTTTATGAAGTCCGCATATTCTTCTATGATGGAATATGGATGTCCGCCGGCTGCAAACCAGCGAAAATCCAGTAACGTTTTTAAATTCGGGCACCCCAGCTCCTTTGCATATGCAAATGCTTCCGGAATGCTTACCACTGAATTACAAATAGAACTATGCAATGGCTCTAACATAATCGTAATGTTCTCTTTTGCTGCAGTATCACACAGATTTCTCAGTAATTCCCGGTTTTTTTTCACTGCTTCTTTTCTTTTTTCACCTTCCGGAAGGCTTCTGGTACGGCCGTTTCCATACACAAAGTAACGAGCCCCCATTTGAGACGTCCTAAATACAGCTTTCTTTAGATACTCATTATAATATTGAAAGTCAAAGGTATCCTCTGCAATTACCACATCCAGTGGAAGCGGATTATCAAAAATTTCACTAGCCAGTCCGCTGTCCTTTATTCTTTTCTTTGCCGTTTCAAATTCAGCATCATCAAAGGACATAATTTCTTTGATATGTAATTCGATTGCATCATAACCGGCTTTCGCTATTTTATCTGCTTCTTCTGTAAATCCAAAATGGCTGATTCTCATTTTCATGGTTTCACCTCAAGGCTCTCAATCATTTTTCAAAATAACTTTTACATCTTTGGATTTCCCGCTTGTAAGTTCCATCATTTTATTTTGCACTTCACTCATGGGAACTTCTGATGTAATTAACGCTTTCAGATTAATCTTATTTTCCATCAGCAAATCTACGATTTCATAGAGTTCGTCTACATAGCAATAGCTGCCATATAATTTCATTTCATGGGCAACTGCGTACTTATACTCAAATCCATCCATTCTTTCAACACCCATTCCAACCATGGATACTTCTCCGCCATTTCTTACCATCTTCATACTGGTATTTAGACTGACAGCTATACCCACCGCATCCATGCCTGCATACGCTCCATTGCCTCCGGTTAGCTCCATCACTTTTGCTACCGGATCTTCTTCCATGGAATTAATGGTATGGGAAGCGCCGCATTCTCTGGCTACTTCCAGTCTTTCGCTGTTAATATCTATGGAAATAATCTCACTGGCTCCCAGATATTTAAGGCACTCTACACACAACAGTCCGATGGGACCGGCTCCAAAAACAGTTACCGTCTTCCCTTTAACATCCTTCAGCATTTTCGCACCGCGGAGTGCAACAGAAGTTGGTTCAAACATGGAACCCTCCTCGAAACTAATCTTATCCGGAAGTTCGATTAATTTATCTGCCGGAACCACTACATACTCTGCCATGGCTCCGTCATAGCTGCCAGCAGGCATTGTAGTTCCTGGAATAAAACGATTTTCACACAGATTTGGCAGCCCAGCCTTACAATCCGGACATTCTCCACATGGAATATTTGGATAAACCACTACCCTGCCGCCTAACGCTATGGCAGGATGCTCCACGCCTTCCCCATAAGCATCCACAACTCCTGAGAATTCATGCCCCATTACTAACGGTGCCTGCCTCATCGCAGACGTCCCTTTAAAACCCCCTGTATCTGATCCGCAGATAGACACTGCTTTGACTTTTATTCGAACCTGGTTTTTATCCGGCACCGGAATCGGTCTTTCCTGTTCTTCTATGGTAAATGGTGCAGTATATACATATGCTTTCATAATGAACCCTCTCCTTTTTGCTATTCCCCATATGCAGTGTCTGTCAGTATTTTTAAACAGACACCGCATACCTACTATTTTAAGAAATTGAAATCTGAACCTTAATCTCCGTATTGTGCAGATCATTTAAAACATCAAATGCTTTTTTCCCATCTGCCAGATCATAGCAGGATGTAATCAGATCTTCTACCTCCAGCTTCTTATCTGCCAGCATCTGAGCTGCTTCTGCCATTTCTGTTGTAAACATATAGCTGCCAAGGAATTTTAATCCTCTGCCTACAATTTCCATTGGATCAATTTCTACATGCTCATGCATCAGCGCCACTAGCACAATTGTTCCCCCATTTCGTACTAGTTGGAATGACTGATTAATAGATGCACCGACGCCTGCTGCAATAATAACTCTGTCCGCACCATATCCATCGGTATATTTCTTCACCATTTCTTCCACATTTTGATTACCAGCATTAATAATCTGATTTGCACCACATTCTTTTGCTTTCTCCAAACGTGTATCTAAAATGTCAGAGACAATTACATTTGGAACACCCAATGCTTTTAGAAATTTTACTATAAGTAAACCAATGGGGCCTGCCCCTATTACTACTGTATTTTTTTCATCCTCTGTAAATCCTTTTTTCGCACAGGCAAGTGTTACGCCACATGGTTCCAGCATTGCTGCTGCTTCATAGGATACATTATCTGCAATAGGAACAACCATCCACTCCGGTACTGCTACATACTCTTCCATTGCTCCATGTGTCTGGATCCCGCCAATTGCAGTCCCCATACTCTTTCGATTACCACAGAGATTTCCTTCTCCTCTTTCACAAAAGAAGCAGTCATTGCACAACACCATTGGATTAACCGTTACTCTCTGCGCTTTGGTTAGATTTGTTACACCTTCTCCAAGTTCTTCTATATCTCCGGAAAATTCATGGCCTAATACAAGAGGTGCCCGAAACCGGTCTGAAGCAACACGGTATGCCCCCAGATCAGAACCGCATATAGAAACCTTTTTGATTTTTATTAAAACTTCTCCTTTGCCGGGAACAGGAACAGGACGTTCTTCCAGTTCCAATATCCCCGGTCCTTTATATACTAATGCTTTCATCGCTTTTACGTGGCTTCCTTTCTATTCATTATTTTCTTTGTCCCGTAAACCGGCATACCAGACGTGTTTGATAATTCTTCAAACAGCTCTGGAGCATTCCTGAGAAATGCTTATGTTAAGAAGTGCGGTCCAGTTTGCAGGGTGGATATGCCGGCATCCTCTTACGTTGGCCAGGCCAGTGTATAGATATGCTTTCCTCCATGTGTAGGCCCCTTTAATAATTTCTCGATTTCTTCCGGATCTCTCTGGCTCATATAAGAAGCAGGCGGCAAAACACCCGGAGGGCACGCTGTTAAAATATCATCATGTAATTTTACCAGATAATCACAGACTTTATTAATAGATGCTTTTGCCTTTTCGGGATCTGCTTCCGTTGCATGGCCTAATACCCCCTGGGGAGCTGTTACACACTCAATACCTGCATTACCAACCACACAGTGTCCGGGGATTGGATTTCCATAAATATCTCCGCCCCGGTCTACGTGTCCTGCCGGTAAAATACCATGTACATCGGTATCTTCTGCATCCTCCATATTACAAAGTTCCGGGAAGAGTGCAAGTGAAATACTCTGCTCTGCTTCACATGCATGCTGGAACGGACGGTTATAGGGTCCTCCGTGTTCCTTATCCATCAATGTCTGCCCCATAACACGCGGCAGATCCACAAAATACAGCATTGCCGGAACCTGATATTTTTTGCCCCATTCCTGTAATGCTACCGGAAGAGAATATTCCTGCCCGTGCATACTGATGAAAATCTGTTTCCGAAATCCGGTATTCCAAAATCCGGTGATAATCGCCCTTAACTGTGCAATAAAAATATCATCCGGAAGCGGGATAGTGCACGGCTGTCCAATATGGTGAAATGGATGGGAACCATACCATACCGGTTCAGCAACTGTACATCCAGTCTTTTTTGCTACCATTTCTGCAATACGGCTTACGATAAACGTATCTTCGCCGATGGGTCCGGAATTACCATGATTCTCTGTAGAGCCAACCGGGATAATTACAATATCATCCTTCTCCAATCTTTCCTCTACATCCCTTTTGTTCATTGTCTGATAATACATCTTGTCTGCCGACTCCATATAACCTTTGTTTGGAAAACTCCAATCTGACATAATATTTCCTCCTTTAATTGTGTGTTCTTATATATAATGGCTTATCCACTATTTTCATATTTAAGATACGGACTCTGCCAATGCCCGCAAACGCTGCTGGTAGCTGTCTGTTCCTCTGTTTTCCACCAGGTCGGTTACATATTTCCCTGCATCCATAATTTTATGGAAGTCAATCCCGGTTTCCACCCCCATGCCGTTTAGCATAAACAGGGCATCTTCCGTTGAAATATTTCCGGTAGCACCTTTTATGTACGGACATCCGCCCAAACCAGCCAGCGAAGTGTCAATTTTGTCAATCCCTGCCGCCATAGCTGCCACCATATTCGCAAGTCCCATCCCTCTGGTATTATGCATGTGAAGCATCCAGTCCATTTTCGGAAATGCCTTTCTCAGCTCCATCACTCTGCGGTAAACCAGTTCCGGATTCCCTAGTCCTGCTGAATCGGAGAGTGATACCTGAGCAGCTCCGGCATCTTCGAATGCCTTTACAATCTCTATAATAAAATCAAGTGGTATTTCTCCTTCCCACTGGGATGCAAATGGCAGCGAAATAGACCCGGCGAATCCCATCCGATGATCTCTTGCAATATCTCCTGATTTTGCAAAGCTCCTCATGGATTCAAGAGGTGAACGTCCTGCTCCATCCTGGTTATGCTTTGTACTTGCAGAGACATTCAGTTTGATCTTTCTGCATCCGCAGTCTGCCGCCCTTTTTACATCATCCGGCAGATAAACCAACGCTCTGTATTCTACACCTTGTTTTTTATGAAGCTGTTGAAATACCTTATCTGTATCTTTCATTTTGTACATCGTCTCATACGTTGAAAATGCACCTACTTCCACGCATTTCACACCTGCATCCACTACAGCTTCAATAATTTTCACCTTTTCCTCCACCGAATATATCTTAGGAGCTGTTTGAAATCCGTCTCTGGTGACAACTTCGCACAGTGTTACTTTTTCTGGAAATCCCATCCGTCTCTTCCTCTCTTACTGTCATTTGGAAATTTACCTATTTATTTCCTGCTGACTCTCAATTCCACTTCTTTATTCCCTATCTGATGATGTCATTATACTGCCAGTCAATCCATAAGTCCAATTGAAAAATATCTGCAAATTCATAGTTTTTATCTATGTATTATTTGCAAGTTACCCTAATTCCTTTTCCCCCTTTACATTTCATTATTTTCTATGATACGATAATAAAAACCAGAAACAACAACCCTGCTCCATATGGAAACAGGGCGCAATCTTGAAAGGAGCCTTTATGCGCTTATTAATAAAAAATGGACGAGTGATTGATCCCTCCAGTAAAAAAGATGAGATAGCTGATATTTTAGTTGAAGATGATAAAATCCTTAAGGTAGCTGAGAATATTTGCGAGGACTCAGATGAAATCTTAGATGCAAGCGGGTGTTTTGTCATGCCTGGACTGATTGACCTGCATGTCCATTTACGGGATCCCGGACTGGAATATAAAGAGAATATTGAAACGGGTTCTATGGCTGCTGCCAAAGGAGGTTTTACAACAATTGTTGCAATGGCAAATACACTTCCCGTCATTGACAGCGGCGAAAAGATCTCTTCCATATATGAAAAAGCCGCAAGACTTTCTCCTATTCATGTCCTCCAGGCTGGTGCCGTTACAAAGGGAATGCAGGGTGAAGAATTAGCAGACATTGCTTCAATGGCTGCATGCGGTGCGGCAGCACTGAGTGAAGATGGAAAAACCGTCATGGATGCAGCACTGTATCAGGAGGGCTTACGAACTGCTGCCAAGTTCAATCTTCCTGTTCTGGATCATTGTGAAGATGCTGACCTGAAAGGTAAAGGGGTTATGAATGAATGTGAGACATCCAGAAAATACGGCCTTCCGGGAATCCCCAATGAAGTGGAAGACCGCATTATAGAACGCGATATTCAGCTTGCTGCTGAAACCGGAGCCCGACTTCATATCTGCCACTGTTCTACAAAAGGTTCCGTTGACCTTGTTCGCCAGGGAAAAGATAGAGGCATCAACGTAACAGCTGAAGTTTGCCCCCATCATTTTACATTGACCAGCGGGGACATTCCCCCTGATGATACCAACTATAAAATGGCTCCTCCCCTTCGTTCCAAAGAAGATGTGAACGCATTAATTAAAGGACTGGCTGATGGAACGATTGATACCATTTCCACAGACCATGCTCCCCACGCTGCACATGAAAAGGACAAGGACTGGCGTAAAGCTGCTTTTGGTATCGTGGGTCTGGAGACAGCCGTTGCCCTGACAATCACCCGACTGGTTGAACCGGGTTATCTTACTCCCATGATGATGGCCGAACGCATGAGTACCGCCCCTGCACGTATCCTTGGAATCGATAAAGGCAGCCTGCAGAAAGGGAAGACTGCGGATATCGTCATCATTGATCCTTCCCACGCTTATAAGATTGATAAAAATACTTTTGTCTCAAAAGGACGAAATACACCATTCCATGGATGGGATGTAAAAGGAAAGGTAAGACACACCATTTGTGACGGAAGGATTGTCTATAGCGATTTGTAGTATCATAGTTTTTATCTATGGATTTACCTATATTTTTCAATTAGACTTATATATTAAATTCGGATATAATAAGTTCATCGGTAGAGGATACCGATAAATACTCAAGCGAAAGCTTTGGGTATTTAATACATAAACCTCTGTTCTTTTAATAACTGCTATTCTCTCTATTTACCTCCGCAAGTAAACAGAGAAGAAAACAGTCAGAGGGTTGTCCTGCCCTCAAAAAAGAGGCATAAGCCAGTCTAAAGCATGTTTGAAACTTGCTTTTAACTAGCTTATGCCACTTTTTTATCGTATCAGAACCGCCATTTTACCCATCTGATTGTACAGACTTTCAAAATCCTCCGCATTTCTGACTACAATTCCATCTAAAGGATCATTAATTAAAACTGTTCCTTTTTCTTTATCATATCCACATAATACAACACAATGTTCCCTGCCATACCATCGGTAAGCCCTGCCATTTTCATAATATGTCAAATCAGTATATACCGGCTGCATCATATACATGGTGTTCCACACAATTACGGGATTACCTGCTTCTACATATTTGTACAGCTTTGTAAATGAAGTTCCCGTCAGGTCTGTAGCAGTCAGTCCCGAACGCTTCTCTCTTAGAAATTTATTTGCTGCATTGGTAATGGCGGGCGCATAACACCCTGCCCCATCCCAGGATCTTGGATTTCCAATATACGCTGAGACAAAATTATAGGAACTGTATTCCAGATAATTGTCCGCAATGGTCGTCTTTTTCAGTGGAAATTTATAATAGTTTAATACGTTTGTCAGCGCAACGGATTCACATCCGGTAGGAAGCTCCGGATTTTGCAGGATTGCATCCATACTTAGCTCATAAGAGGAAGCCCTGGTCTTTGTCACAATTCCCTTTGCATTAACATAGTTGTCTCCAACCCACTTCTTCGCTGCCATAATGCCGGTTTTGGTATTAAAATAATATTTCTTTCCGCTAATAGTATGCCATCCTGTATAGCGAACACCGGTTTTCTTATTTGCATAATACGTATTTCCTTTTACCGTAAACCAGCCTTTTTTGGTAACACCTGATTTTTTATAATAATACCACTTCCCTTTAATCTGCTGCCATCCACCCTTAAAGTTTGGAATCCACTTTCCATCCCGTCCAACAAAGTACAGTTTGCTTCCTTTGTCAATCCACTGGTCCGTGACACGATTTCCTTTTTTATCCACATAATAATTCCCAATCCAGCGGTTTTTCAACAATTTACCGTTTGCATCATAGTAGCGGTACGTTCCCTGAGATGTCTTCTTCCATCTCGCATCTGCCGTGACCGGCAGGCATAATAACAGGAACAGTATCAGCAGCGTAATCATTGCCGGTTTCTTTTTCATTTGTATCTTCCCCTATTCTATTTATCTTTCTCTCATTGTATCTTCCTTTTGACTCAATTATAAGTGCAATTACAGTATTGTTATTGTATCAAAACCGCCATCTGACCGGTCAGATCATATATCGCTTCGAAGTCCTCGGCATTACGTTCTATGATACCTTCTAACGGATCATTTACGGTAACGGTTCCCTTCTCTTTATCATAACCGCACAGAACCACACAATGCTCTTTCCTGTACCATCGGTAGGTCTTTCCATTTTCCGTATACGTGGCACCAGTGAATTCAGGCTGCTGCATATACATGGTATTCCATACCAGTACCGGCTGGCCTGACTCAATATACGGATAGAGATCTTCCAATGGGGTTTCCGATATATCTTCCGCCCGCAGCTGAGATTCCTTTTCCTCCAGGTACTTATTCGCCGCCTTTGTAATTGCCGGCGCATAGCATCCCGCACCGTTTCCTGATCTTGGATTACCGACAAAAGAAGAAACAAAATTGTCAGAACTATAATCCAGGTACTGGTCCGCAATCGTTGTTTTCTTCACCGGAAAATCGTAAAATTTTAAAACCATTGCCAATGCCACGGATTCACATCCCGTAGGAAGCTCCGGTTTTTGAAGAATATTCTTCATCGTGATCGTAGCGCTTGACGGCAATTTTTTAGTAACCGTCCCTTCCGGACCCACATATTTTTCACCAACCCACTGATTCATTGCCATTACCCCCGTTTCAGGATCAAAATAATATGTCTTATCATCTATAACATACCAGCCGCTAAGCCTCTGCTGTGTAGTTTTATTCACATAGTATTTTTTTCCGTCCACCGTAAACCAGCCGGTCTTCAAAATGCCCTCATCCGTGTAGTAATACCACTTTTTATCTATCTCGTACCAGCCTTCGGACAACTCTTTTATCGCGTTTCCGTCTGCTCCCAGAAAGACTTCTTCATCTCCCTGCAGTACCCACATATTTTTTGCACGTCTCCCTTTGATATCTACATAATAATCTTCTGTCACTTCATTTTTTATTAAATGTCTGTTCAGATCCAATGGAGGTATATCACTGGCTTTTATCTTTTGTACTTCGTTTTCTTCACTAGGTTTCTCGTCTGTCTGTTTTTTTGTCTGTATCTGATTTTCTGTCTGTATCTGTGTCTGTGACTCTGTCTGTGTCTCTGTCAGAGATTCTGTCTGCAGTTCATTATCTTCTGAGTTTTGTTTCATCCACTGGTTTAGGTCCAGCCAGTCCAGATTGTCTTTTGCCTTGTCTTTAAGGCCATTTAGAATCTGGTCCGTACTATCCTGCTTATTCTCTCCCAGAGATTTGGCACTGATGGGAAAACTTACAGCCATCACTACCAGGATCACTGCGCAGGCAGCCCATTTCTTCTTCATCGGCAGATTCTCCTATTCTCATTTACATCTCTCTATTTTATAATGCCTTCCGTGTTTTTGCAAGCCACTATTCCCGAAATATTCTTTTTCTATCATACCTTTTCCTTTATTTATGCCCCTGCATGCAGAATTTAGTCGTATTTAACCGAATTTGCAAAACAAGTGTCTGGGTGACGGGTAAGTGGGGATGATTGCCCGCACACTGCTTCCCTTTCTCACCGAAACCCAACACACACGGTAAACTTAGAAATAATAATCCAAAAAGTAAAATACACTTGACATTTAATGTAAAGCGCACTATACTTTAATTGTAAAGTTAACTATACATTTAAGCATAGAATTGGATCTGCTATCTACAAATACAAATCTAAATACAGCGGAGTATAATTATAAATTGCTCGGAAAGGAAGTGGATGGTTGCAAAATCGAATTCAGATACTTAGAAAAGAAAGACGAATCACACAAAGCGAACTGGCTGATGCGGTGGATGTCACACGTCAGACCATAATTTCCCTGGAAAATGGGAAATACAAATCATCTTTGGTTCTGGCTCACAAGATTGCCCAGTACTTTCAATTAACTATTGAAGATATTTTTATTTTTGATCTGGAGGAGGAAAATATATGTTAATGAAAACCTTAGCACCTACTGCTGCAAATGATCAGGAATTTACCAACATCCTGAAAAAACGTACTGCCTACTTTTTTATTATGATCGCCCTTGGCATAATAACGATTCTATGCTCACTCTATTTCTCATCGGGAAATCATGCTTATCTTTCTGACTATTCTAAAGGACTGTACTGCGGTATGGGCACCGGGTTGATTTTGGGCGGAATCCTGTTAATCGTCAAAATCCGGTTTACCTTAAAGGATAAGAAAAAAGTTCATACTGCAAGACTGAAGGAGCAGGATGAACGCAACCAGGCAATTGCCCAGAAAGCAGTCCACTCAGCGTTGCTTATACTTCTTATACTGATATATCTGGCGATGTTAATTTCCAGTTTCTTTAACCTGGTTATCTTTAAAACACTGCTCTGTACAGCCATGGCATTCATGCTTCTGCTTGCAATAACGAAGTTTTATTACCAGCATAAATATTAACAGTCATTTTTAACTGTAAAAGTATAATAGGCAGGTGATTGAAATGATGAATGAAAACCCAAAAATAAAATTACTCATTATCGGATCTATGTTTATTCTCACCTCTAATCTGATACGTATGGTAAATTTCACATTTTTTCCGGAAGAACTTTCCCACTTTATCTCAGGCTTAGGAACGGGACTTATTTTCACAGCAGCTTTTTTTCTGATTATTTCCCCACGTACCGTCTGCAGGATTAAGTCTTGGAAAAAATCATTGTCAAAGGTACTGCTGCGCAGGTCTCTTTGAATTGGGTAAAGGCAGCTGTATATGCGGAAGAATTCTATCCAAAAAGGTATACGAAGGATTATTGCCGTTCGTATACCTTGATTATACTCCATTTACTATATTATCTTTTTCGACTGCTTAAAAATTTTCATTTCAATTGTGTCAATATCTATCAATATATGGAGCCCTTCTGGAATTCCATTTTATTCAGCCTCCATAAATTGAATTTTCCATTGTCTGCTTTTATCATCATTTCATGCACGCTTTCATTGGGATAAAATCTCGTAGTCATTACTTTTTCACCTTCATTTATAAAGATCTCCAGTATTGAGTTATCCACAAGTAAGTGTATCTTTTCCATTTTATCCACAAGCACTGCTCTTAAGGTTCTCCCGGCAGCCAGTCTGCCATGTAAACTTAGAACTACCTTCCTGCTGACCGGATCATAGCTGATGGACAGATCTTCTGCAATCCGTATTTCAAAACCCCCGGTTACAAAAAGCTCCAATTCATACATTGATAGATCTTTTTTCACATAACTGCCTGCTATTTCTCCCGTTATTTTTTCCTGACGGAGCATTTGCAATTCCTCTGCAGGCCGTTGGTAAATCTGTCCGTTTTTCCATTCCAGTACCCGTGGTACACTCAGACAATGCTGCCAGTTTTCTTTCTGTGCCGTAGGATTTTCATAATCTGCATCCGGCATACCTGCCCAGCCGATCATAACCCGGCGCCCTTTTTCATCCTGAAATGTCTGGGGCGCGTAAAAATCAAAGCCAAAGTCCAGCTCCGTAAAATCCCCCAGCCTGCACCGTGACGTGATCTTTTTATCTGCCGCAAAATAACCGCATTGATAAAGATTCTGGTACCTGATTCCCTCTGACTCTACACCCTGAGGGCAGACAGCAAGAATATTCATCCCATCCAATGGAAAATAATCGGGGCATTCCCACATATATCCAAATGGTAACTCACTGGTTATCCGATCCCGTATCTGCCAGTTTACTTTATCTACTGATTCAAAGACCAGTACTTCCCCAAAATCGTTTCCCGGCGCAGATCCCTGCCTTCTGGCTCCCTGTACCATATAATAACGATCATGCTCACGCCAGACTTTCGGATCCCTTACATGGCAGGTACAATCGGGTGGATAGTTCTTATTTGTCATAATACAGTTCTTATTTTCAAAGTGCAATCCGTCTTTACTGACTGCCAGCACAGTATTGGATTCTCTTCCATTATTTACATAGTCATAATCGCCTAAATGTTTCACGTTGCCGGTATAGTACAAATACATCGTATCATCTTCTATATATGCCGATCCTGAATAGACTCCATGACAGTCATAAGGCTGATCTGCATAGAGGGCGGCTCCCAGATACTTCCACTCCGTCAGATTCTTACTTTTATAATGTCCCCAGAACTTTACTCCGCCATTTTCATCAAAGGGAGAATATTGAAAAAAAACGTGATAGTCTCCTTTATAAAAACAAAGGCCATTGGGATCATTCAGCCATCCGGTTACCGGCATCAGATGAAATCCAGGGCGCCAATGATCCTCATCCCATTTCTTCCAGGCATTCTGCTCCTTCTCCGCCACAAGCTTCATCAAATCTCTGTTCATCGCATTCATAATACCGCTCCTCTGATATCTTAAATTAGCAAATCTCAATAATTACATCCTGTTCTTCTGCCGGCTGCCCGGTTTTACAATTTACACTTTCATAGTCATCGGTATTTGTGACAATCACCATTGTAGTTGTATCGTATCCGGCTTCCTCGATACATTTTTTGTCGAACTCCAGAAGCAGGTCACCCCTCTTCACCGCTGCATCTTCTTTCGTATATGCTTTAAAGTGTTCTCCTTTCAGATTCACCGTATCTATCCCAACATGGATTAAAATTTCCAGACCGTCCTGATTGGTAAGCCCTATGGCATGTTTCGTTTCAAAAAATGTGGTGACTGTTCCATCAAAAGGTGCAACCACCCGATCTGCATAAGGCAAAATTCCAACTCCTTTGCCCAACATTTCCGAAGCAAATGTTTCATCCTTTACTTCGGATATGGGAATGACGTTACCTTTCAACGGACTGAAAACAGTTTTATTGTCAGTTGCTTCCGGTAGGATTTTCTCACCCTCTTCTATCTGATTTTCACTGTTAACTTCTTTTTGATTTTCCCTGTTAACTTTTATTTGATTTACACTTTCCACTTCTTTAACCTGATTCTTATAACCAAATAGCCACGTAAGTACAAATGCCGTACCCGCTGAGATCAGCATCATGATCAGGTAATGTGCCGGCTGGTTCAGACAAAGCAGAATACCAAAGATCCCGGTTACTCCTGTCCCTGTGGCTCCAAGTCCAACCACAGATGCATAGAGGGCACCGCATGCACCCCCTATGGATGCCATGATAAAGGGCTTAACAAAGCGAAGGTTTACACCAAAAATCGCCGGCTCTGTAATGCCCATAAATGCACTTAATGCAGACGGAACGGCCATTGCTTTTATTTTCAGGTCCTTTGTCTTAATTGCCACAGCCAGTGTTGCTCCACCCTGTGCCATATTTGCTGCCGAGGCAAGAGGCAGCCAGAAGGTCATTCCAAATTTTGCAATCTGTCCCAGATCTATGATGGTATACATGTGATGTACCCCGGCAACTACGGTTGTAGCATAGGCGCCGCCCATGATAAAACTGCCAATACCAAGTGGCAGGGCAATCAGCCACTGGACACCATCTAAAAGTCCATTTTCAACAGTTACAAAAACCGGACCTATGATAGAAAGTGTTAAATATCCGGTGACAAATACGCTGACTAACGGCGTAACAAACAGATCCAACATGGCAGGCACAATTTTATGAAGCCTTTTTTCAATCTGTGCAAGAACCCATACGGATATAATTACAGGAATGACATGTCCCTGGTATCCTACCATATCTACACTGTATAGTCCAAACCAGACACTCTGTGTAGCCTGCACTCCTTCGGTTGCCACTGACCAGGCATTCTGCAGATCCGGATGGATCATGATCATACCGATTACTGCGGACAAAAACGGATTGGCACCAAATACTTTACCTGCACTGTATGCAATGAGAATCGGTAAAAATGTATATGCCGTATTACTGAAGATTTTTGCAAAGACATAGATGGAACCGGAAGTATTAATATCCAGGAATCCATTGGCAACCATAAAGTTTAAAGCTTCCATGATTCCCATTAAAAAGCCGCTGGCTACAATAGCCGGGATAATTGGAACAAAGATATCACCCAGAGTTTTAATCAGTCTCTGCAATGGATTCGCCTTTGATGCTGCAGCCTGCTTTAATTCTTCTTTACTGCTTTCTGAGATATCTGCAATTTGAATAAATTCATCATAGACTTTATTCACCACACCCGTACCCAGGATAATCTGCATCTGCCCCTGGGCGAAAAAGACTCCTTTCACCCCGTCTATATTTTCTACCTTTTCCTTATCCGCTTTTCCATTATCGGATATAACAAGACGAAGTCTTGTTGCACAATGGGCTGCTGAGATTAAATTCTCTTTGCCGCCGATCTGCTCATAAATCTCCCGTGCCACTTTTCTGTAATCCATTTTTCTCCTCCTTCATATGTTATCGATCTCACATAATGTTGAATTATTACCATATAATATTCCCTATAATTATGAGAAATATTATATGGTATCGATCCCATTTCTTTAATTGTATTTTACACGCTTTTCTCCGAATTGTAAATTATGAAACTAAGCTAAATTTCAGGGATTGTTTTTGTATAAATTTACTAATAGCCTGCAGACCAGACATTCAAAAAAGATACCGCAACTGGCAGATCCCAATATGCGGCATTTTTTATCTTTATTAATGGTTTATTTCTTGCTATATTTATTATTTCCTTTATTACTGATCTTCTTTTTTTCTTACAGAATTCCTTTGAATAATTTCATAGCCCAGTTTAAGCTTTTTTACATGGGTTTCTTTTGCATCAATAAGATTTACCAGCATTTCGGCTGCTTCCTGTCCGCTCTGTTCATAAAAATATCTGGCTGTGGTCAGTTTTGGCGTAATAACTTTTGAAAACTGGCTGTCACCCATGCCCACGACGGATATATCTTCCGGTATGCGCAGTCCTTTTTCCTTAATACATTCAATAGCGCCAAGTGCAATACTATCGGTAACGCACACCACTCCATCCAGATCCGGCTTCTCTTCCAGGAGCTGTCTCATCTGCCGGTAGCCGGATTCTGCATTAAACTCGCATACACGCATGGCTTTCCTATCCACGTCTCCGCCTGACGCCTTAAGCGCATTCAAAAAGCCTTCTTTACGATTCACACCTACCGCACGATCCTTTTCGGTAACTCCCAGATAACCGATATTACGGCAGCCTGCCTGTATCATACTCTCTGTCAAATCCCTTGCTGCGTGATAATCATCATGAAAGACACTGCAATACCCTTCCAGTTCCTGTCCCAATATCACAACCGGTGCATCCAGAGATTTTAATTCTTCAATATGCTTCTTCGTAAATACTGTAGCAATGAACACAATACCATCCACATGGTTGTTACGAAAGACATTGATATATTCCAGTTCCTTCTGTAAATTGTTTTCTGTATTGCCAAGCAATATATGATAACCGTTTTTTGTAAGTATCTGGCTGATTCCATTTACCATATTGCTGATTGACTCAGAACTGATCTTTGGCACGATAACACCGATCAGCCTGGACTTCTTGGTACGAAGAGCCTGAGCGGACATCGATGGTACATAACCAGTCCTCTCTATTACATCACGGATCTTTTCCCTTTTCTCGTCACTTATGTAGCCATTATTAAAATACCTGGAAACCGTAGCTCTGGAAACCCCTGCTAATTCCGCTATTTCGCTGATATTCATAATGTTTTCTACCTTCCTTATAACAATTATTTATTTTGAGGTATCGATTTCATAACAACTGTAAAAAAGCTCCCGCTAAAAATCTAGCGGGAGTCTACTGCTCTTATACAAGCTCTAACAGAACTTCCATAGCTGCATCACCTTTACGAAGGCCAATCTTTACGATTCTTGTATAACCACCGTTACGGTCTGCATATTTAGGAGCGATTTCGGTAAATAATTTATCTACTAAATCAACCTGTTTTGCATTTGCTTTCTTACCAGCTGCTTCCTTCGGTACTTCCTTTACAGGATAAAGTACTTTTAACATCTGTCTTCTGGCATGAAGTCTGGAAGCATTGTCTTTTTTAATTTCTTTTTGAACTTCATCATAAACAGTAACTTTCTTACCATCTACAACTTCTTTCACTCTTTTGCCATCTTTGTCTTTACGAGCTACTTTAGCAGTAACTGTAACAGTTTCAAAGTTGTCTCTTTCTCTAACAGCCATAGCAATTAAGCCTTCTGCAACTTTGCGGATTTCTTTTGCTTTGGTTTCTGTTGTAACGATCTTACCATTGTGGAGTAAAGCGGTAACCTGATTTCTGATCAATGCTTTTCTCTGACTGGAAGTTCTTCCAAGTTTTCTATAACCTGCCATTTTATATTTCCTCCATATGTGGAACATTTAAGAATGCTCTTCGGGCTTACTTCATAAATGCTTTCTTGTCCATAATGTTTTTATTATTATCGCCTGGCACAGGTACCTTCCCGAAGCTAGTTCGGGAAGTATTCACCAGCAACTATTCGTCGCTTGGGTTCAACTGTAATCCAAGTTCTTTCAATTTTCCTAATACTTCTTCTAAAGACTTACGTCCTAAGTTACGAACCTTCATCATATCTTCCGAAGTCCTGTTACACAATTCTTCTACGGTATTGATACCGGCTCTCTTTAAGCAGTTGTAAGAACGAACAGACAGCTCTAATTCGTCAATGTTCATTTCTAACACTTTCTCTTTTTCATTGTCTTCTTTTTCAATCATTACTTCTGCGGATTTCGCATTTTCTGATAAGTCAATGAATAAGCTTAAATGCTCACTTAAGACTTTCGCTGCAAGGCTGACTGCTTCATCAGGAGCTAATGTTCCGTTCGTATATACGTCTAATGTCAGTTTATCGTAATCGGTAATCTGGCCTACACGTGTATTCTGAACAGTCAGGTTAACACGTTCTACCGGAGTGTAAATAGAATCCACTGCAATTACACCAATCGGCATATCATCGTTTTTACCCTTATCAGCACTTACATATCCTCTGCCTTTTGTAATGGTAAGTTCCATGTATAATTTGCTGTCTGCACCACCATTTAAAGTTGCGATGACTAAGTCAGGATTGAGAATCTCAATGTCCTGGTCTGCCTGAATATCAGCAGCTGTTACCACGCCTTCGCCTTCAAATTCGATGTATGCAACCTTAGCTTCATTCGTCTCACTGTTGTTCTGAATCGCCAGTGATTTGATGTTCATAATGATCTCAGTGACATCTTCTTTTACACCTGGAATCGAGCTGAATTCATGTAACACGCCTTCAATCTTCACCTGGCTTACTGCAGCTCCCGGTAATGAGGAAAGCATGATTCTTCTAAGAGAATTACCAAGCGTCGTTCCGTAACCTCTCTCTAAAGGTTCCACAACAAATCTTCCGTAGGTCTTATCGTCTGATATCTCAGCTATCTCAATTTTTGGTTTATTAAAATCGAACACTATAAAAGCCCCTCCTTTTGGGTTATCATTTTTTTGAGGGTGACGAAATCACTTTAAGGATTATTTAGAATACAACTCGACGATAAGCATCTCATCAACTGGAACATCAATTGCTTCTCTGGCTGGTGCTTCTTTAACAGAAATTTTTAAAGCTTCTGCTTCAGTATCTAACCATTCAGGAACAAGTCTTCCACTTGTTGCATCTAAAATATCTTTGTATCTCTGAGAACCTTTGCATTTCTCTTTGATTTCGATAGTATCGCCTGCTTTTACTAAATAAGAAGGGATATTAACCTGTTTGCCGTTTACTAATACGTGCTTGTGGTCAACGATCTGTCTAGCTTCTTTTCTAGTTCTTGCAAGTCCTGCACGGAACAATACGTTGTCTAATCTGCACTCTAATAAGATCATTAGGTTAGGACCAGTCATACCCGTCATTTTCTCAGCTCTTTTATAGTAGTTTCTGAAAGGTTTTTCTAAAACACCATAAATGAATTTTGCTTTCTGTTTTTCTCTTAACTGCAAACCATACTCACTCATTTTACGGTTTGCTCTTCTTAATTCTCTAGTGGATTTTTTATCTATTCCTAAGTAAATTGGATCTAATCCAAGTGATCTACATCTTTTAAGAACAGGAACTCTATTAACTGCCATCTTACTCTACCCCTCCTATTAGACTCTTCTGCGTTTTGGTGGACGGCATCCATTATGTGGAACCGGAGTCACGTCTCTGATACTAGTTACTTCAAGACCACATGCCTGAAGAGCACGAATCGCTGCTTCACGTCCTGAACCTGGTCCTTTTACCATAACATCTACAGTCTTAAGACCATGTACTAATGCTGCTTTTGTAGCTGTTTCAGCTGCCATCTGTGCAGCATATGGAGTAGATTTCCTTGAACCTCTAAATCCCAGACCACCAGCACTTGCCCATGATAAAGCATTTCCTTCAGCATCAGTTAATGTTACGATTGTGTTATTGAAAGATGACTGAATGTGTGCCTGTCCGCGTTCAACGTTTTTCTTTACACGCTTTTTTGTCACTTTTTTGGTAACTTTTTTAGCCATTTTAAACTAACCTACTTTCTCATATTCTTTAATAAAGTTTGTAATTTTCGTAAATACAATATTATTTCTTCTTGTTAGCAACTGTTCTCTTAGGACCTTTTCTGGTTCTTGCATTGGTCTTTGTCTTCTGTCCACGAACCGGAAGTCCTTTTCTATGACGGATTCCACGATAGCATCCGATTTCCTGTAATCTCTTGATATTAAGAGCGATTTCTCTTCTTAAATCACCTTCTACAGTCTGTGTTTCATCAATTACGTCACGAATTCTTCCTACTTCTTCATCAGTTAAATCTCTGACACGAGTGTCCGGATTAACCTTTGCAGATTCCAGAATTTTTGTTGCACTTACTCTACCAATTCCGTAGATGTAAGTTAATCCAATTTCTACACGTTTTTCTCTTGGTAAGTCTACACCAGCAATACGAGCCATGTAATATTTCCTCCATTTTCTTGTAAGATTACGATGCCGCGCAGCCCATGCCTTTTGCATGTCTGAAATGTGTGCGCCTTTCGAAACCTTAATTATATTGTCCTTAATTGAGGCACGGATAGATGGTCCTGCCCAGCCGCATTGAAATACGACCTTTCCGAATGCCCCCCATTACTGAACGAGGTGGTATGCATGCATCCGGTATTATAAGCAATATATGGTGGAGCGAGTCTCCACTTTATATTGTCATCAGCAGTAACAACACACCCTGGTGAGTCCTGCTGCAGCCGCACTAAAATAAAACTTTACAAACAGATCTTATCCCTGTCTCTGTTTGTGCTTCGGATTTTCACAGATTACTCTGATACTTCCTTTTCTTTTGATGATTTTGCATTTTTCGCAAATAGGTTTCACTGATGATCTAACCTTCATGGTAAATCCTCCTTTCACACCATTTAACGCCCGGTATTTGGGCAAACTGCGACACCGAAACATGGTGTCTTCACAAAAAGTTCGACTCAAATTATATCACGAATATATTGGAAATGCAAGCAAAATATTGACTTTTTTTACTTATCTCTCCAAATAATACGGCCTTTATCTAAATCGTACGGTGATAATTCGATTGTAACCTTGTCACCCGGAAGTATACGGATGAAATTCATACGTAACTTTCCGCTGATGTGTGCTAAAACTACATGCTTATTCTCTAATTCTACTTTAAACATCGCATTTGGTAATTTTTCTAACACAGTTCCTTCTACTTCAATAACATCTACTTTTGACATTTAAAAACCTCCTGAAACTTTCTTCACCTGATTGACATTATCTATTTTCTGTGATTTACGATAATGCTTAATTACTCGTTTGATATCTTCATTTTTAAGTGAATCCATAGGTGCACCACACAAATCTTCTGGAATCATGCGGATCACCTGGATATGTTTTTTCTTCTTTTTCTTGGGACGCTCAAGGGGTTTCACCTTTCCATCCGTCAGATATACATATTCACCATCTATGGCACTTATTACATACAGACAGTCTTTATCATGGCCGGCTCTTGATACAGCCAGCATTCCTATCTCAAATCTTTCCATTTTTTGCCCTCATTATTCATAAATATGTCCCAAAGTTAAAATTTCGGGCTCATCTTCAGTAATCAATACTGTATTTTCATAATGGGCAGACCAGGAACCATCCTCTGTCACTACCGTCCAATCATCATCCAGCCATTCGACATCGTATCGTCCGGCATTAATCATTGGCTCTATTGCCAGGGTCATTCCAGGCTGAAGGCGGATACCTCTGCGCTTTTGGGAAAAATTAGGGATTTGTGGATCCTCATGCAGGCTGGTGCCGATTCCATGGCCAACCAGGTCACGAACCACTCCGTAGCCAAAGCTCTCAGCATATGCTCCAATAGCGGCTGAAATCTCATGCAGATGATGCCCTGCCCTTGCAAATTTGATACCTTCAAAGAAAGACTGTTTTGTTACTTCAATCAGTTGTTTCGCTTCCTTACTGATTTCGCCCACCGCATGGGTTCTGGCTGCATCCGAATGAAAGCCTTTATAGATAAGTCCTGCATCTAAGCTGACAATATCCCCTTCCTGCAGGATACGCTTTTTAGAAGGAATTCCATGTACGACCTCGTCGTTAACAGAAACGCAGATAGATGCCGGATATCCGTTGTAATTCAGAAAATTAGGAGTACAGCCAAAGCTTCTGATAATCTGCTCGCCAAGCTGATCAATTTCCCAGGTAGATATCCCCGGTTTGATTGCCTTTGCCAATTCATTATGAGTAATCTCCAGTAATCTTCCAGCTTCTCTCATAAGTTCAATTTCTTTTGCAGACTTTATTGTTACTGACATAGTGTTACACTCCTAATATCTGTACGATAGCTGTAAATACGTCTTCCATATCTACCGTGCCATCTACTTCTTTTAATATTTGTTTGCTGCTGTAATACTCAATTAACGGCTGTGTCTGATCATGGTATACATCCAGACGCTTCTTAACAGTCTCTGGCTTGTCATCTTCTCTTAAGATCAGCTTTTCGCCGTCAATGTCACAGAATCCTTCCTCTTTGGGAGGGTTATATGCAACATGGTATGTAGCACCACAGCCTACACAGGCTCTTCTTCCGCCCATACGGTTAATGATATTTTCGTCCGGAACTTCCACATTAATTGCATAATCAACTTTATCGCCTAATTTAGCAAGTGCTGCATCTAATGCTTCTGCCTGAGGAATTGTTCTCGGGAAACCGTCCAGAACATAGCCATTCGCACAATCACTCTGCTGTACTCTGTCTACTACCAGATCCACTACCAGTTCATCCGGTACTAATAATCCCTGGTCCATGTAAGTTTTTGCTTTTTTACCCAGTTCCGTTCCGTTCTTGATATTAGCACGGAAAATATCACCTGTTGAAATATGCGGTATCTGATACTTATCCGCTATTTTCTTAGCCTGTGTTCCTTTACCGGCTCCTGGTGCACCTAACATGATAATCTTCATACTTTACCCCTGCCTTTCCTTGGACATTTATGATAATCCATCCTATCTGCTCAGAACCATGAACAGATATAATCCATCCTATATAGCATTTAAGTGCACTACCCACCTATCGTTACCTGCCTGCGCAGATAACGATAAGTGATGCAGTACACTGTTTACTCACTTAAGAAGCCTCTATAATTACGTACTAACATCTGTGATTCAATTTGCTTTAATGTCTCCAGAACAACACCTACGATGATGATGATGGATGTACCACCAAAGGAAACATATGCACCAAATACTCCATTAAAGAAGATTGGAATTATAACAACAATTGTAAGTCCTACAGCTCCTAAAAATACGAGATAATTTAAAATTTTGTTTAAGTAGTCTGTGGTTGGCTTACCAGGACGTATACCCGGAATAAATCCACCCTGCTTCTTCATATTATCCGCTACTTCAATTGGATTAAAAGTAATGGATGTATAGAAATAAGCAAAGAAAATGATCAGGACAATGTACAGCACCAAACCAACCGAATAAATCGGCTGTTTCGGGCTAAACCAGTTGTTCTGGCTCATCATTCCAAGGATTGTAGCGCCAACACCAGTTCCTCCGGTCTTTCCTAAGAACGATGCGATTACAGTCGGCATAGACATCAGGGAAGACGCAAAGATAACCGGGATAACTCCGGCTGTATTTACTTTTAACGGAATATGTGTGGACTGGCCTCCGACCATCTTCCGGCCCTGCATTTTCTTTGCATACTGAACAGGGATCCTTCTCTGTGCATCATTCAATAGTATAACTAAAACAACGGTAACTACTATAACTGCCAGGATTACTAACGCTGCCAGTGAACCACGGGCAACTGATTTTCCTTTTATGAATGTAGTATACAGTGAAGATAAATCTGAAGGGACTCTTGAAAGAATATTAATCATCAATACGATAGAGATACCGTTTCCAACACCCTTTTCAGTAATACGTTCACCAACCCACATTAAGAAAGCAGAACCAGCTGTTAAGGAAACTACAACCATAAATGCTTTCAGGAAGTTCATATCCGGAATTAATCCTTTGTTACCAAAACCAATTGCCATGGCAATTGATTCAATTAATGCTAAAGCAACCGTTACATAACGGGTAATAGCAGTAAGTTTCTTCCTGCCATCTTCCCCTTCTTTTTGCATTTCCTCTAACTTTGGAATTGCAATGGTAAGAAGCTGGATAATGATCGAAGATGTAATATAAGGTGTAATATTCAAAGCGAATATTGACATCTTCTCGAAAGAGCCACCGGTAAATGCACTAAAGAAATTAAATGCATCTCCGGTCTGGTTTGCAAACCAATTGGCTAAGAATGTTCGATCCACTCCTGGAACAGGAAGCTGAGAGCCCAATCTTATTACTACCAGCATCAAAAACGTGAAGAAAATCTTTTTTCGTACTTCCTTAATTTTAAATGCATTTCGTAGCGTCTCTAACATTAGATCACCTCTGCTTTTCCACCAAGTGCTTCTATTTTAGTTTTTGCACCTTCACTGAAGGCATTTACTTTAACAGTAAGCTTCTTTGTAAGTTCACCGTTGCCAAGTATCTTAACACCATCTTTTGGACTTTTAATAACACCTGCTTCCATTAATGTTTCAATGGTTACTTCGGTATCATTTTCAAATCTTTCAAGCTCGCTAACGTTGATTGCTTCAATGTCAAGAGTATTTCTGTTCGTGAAACCTCTCTTCGGAATACGTCTGTATAAAGGCATCTGTCCACCTTCGAAGCCAATTCTTGTTGCTCCTGAACGAGCCTTCTGTCCTTTATGACCTTTACCAGCAGTTTTACCGTTTCCTGAACCGTGTCCACGTCCTCTTCTGAAGTTATCACTTTGTCTTGAACCTTCAGCAGGCTGTAAATTTGATAAATCCATCACGACACCTCCTTATCAATAATTTAGATTTCTTCTACTTTCACTAAGTGCTGTACTTGTTTAACCATTCCCATGGTAGCTGCGTTGTTTGGTAATTCAACTGATTTATTAACTTTTTTCAGTCCCAAAGCTGCTACAGTGGCACAATGTTTTGGAATAGCACCAATTGTAGATTTAACTAATGTAACTTTTACTTTATCTGCCATTTTTCAAATCCTCCTTACGCCAGAATCTCTTCAACAGATTTTCCGCGAAGTCTAGCAACTTCTTCAGGAGACTTGATCTGTCTTAAGCCTTCGATTGTTGCAAGTACTACGTTTTGTTTATTGTTTGATCCTAAAGATTTTGTACGGATGTTCTTGATGCCTGCAAGCTCAAGTACGCTACGTGCAGGACCACCAGCGATAACACCGGTACCTTCAGGAGCTCTCTTTAACAATACGGAAGCACCACCGAATTTACCCTGAAAATCATGTGGAATACTAGCATTGTCATCTAAAGATACATTGATGAGCTTTTTAGCAGCATCTTCTTTTCCTTTACGGATAGCTTCTGGAATCTCAGTAGCTTTACCAAGTCCAGCGCCAACGTGTCCATTGCCATCACCAACAACTACCAAAGCTGTAAAACGGAAGTTACGACCACCTTTAACAACTTTTGTAACACGTTTAATTGATACTACTTTTTCATTCAATTCTAAGCTGCTAGCATCAATAATTGTATGTTTCATGTGTTCTACCTCCTAAAATTCTAGACCAGCTTCTCTAGCTGCATCTGCTAATGCTTTGATTTTACCCTGATATATGAAGCCGCCTCTATCAAAGACAACAGTTGTAATACCTTTTTCCAAAGCCTTTTTTGCAATAACAGTACCTAAATATGCTGCTGCATCAACGTTATTGGTCTTTTCCAGTTCCGCTTTAACATCCTTCTGAAGGGTGGAAGCTGAAACAAGCGTATTTCCAACTGTATCGTCAATAATTTGAGCATACATATGATTATTACTTCTAAACACTGCTAAACGTGGTCTTTCAGTAGTTCCGCTGAAACGATTACGAATTTTCAGGTGTTTTTTTTCGCGAACTTTTGTTCTGGATTCTTTATTAACCATTTTTACACTCTCCTTAATTATTTCTTACCAGTCTTACCAACTTTACGTCTAATAACTTCATCAGCATATTTAATACCTTTTCCTTTATAAGGTTCCGGTTTTCTCTTCTCTCTGATTTCAGCTGCGTATTGGCCAACTTTTTCTTTATCGATACCTTTTACAACGATTTTATTTCCTTCTACAGTAGACTCTAATCCTTCTGGATCGATCATTTCTACCGGATGGGAATATCCAAGTGATAATGTTAATTTCTTACCAGCTTTTGCTGCTTTGTAACCAACACCGTTTACTTCAAGAACTTTCTGATATCCTTCACTAACACCAACAACCATGTTAGAGATCAGAGTTCTTGTTAAACCATGTAATGATTTCATTTTCTTTAAATCGTTTGGTCTGGAAACAACAACCTGACCATCTTCTAATTTGATATCCATTTCAACAGGTAATACTCTTTCAAGTGTACCTTTGCTACCTTTAACAGTAACTTTATTGCCATCTGCAATTTCAACAGTAACGCCTGCCGGAACTGCTACTGGCATTCTTCCGATACGTGACATTTGATATGTCCTCCTTACTTAAATTTTCGGAAAGGTCATAGACCTTTCTGTTTTCAGTAACTTCTAATAGTTCACAGCCTACCAAACAAATGCAAGTACTTCTCCACCAACCTGAAGCTTTCTAGCTTCTTTATCAGTGATAACACCCTGGTTTGTAGAAATAATTGCTACTCCTAAACCTCCAAGTACTTTAGGAAGTTCTTCCTTGTTTGCGTAAACACGTAAGCCCGGTTTAGAAATTCTCTTTAGACCTGTTATGATCTTCTCATTTTTATCTGCACCGTATTTTAAGGTGATACGGATTGTATTAAAGTTTCCATCTTCTACGATATCATATTTTGCAATATAACCTTGATCTAAAAGAATATTTGCAATAGCAATTTTCATTTTAGAAGCAGGTACATCTACTGTATCATGTTTAGCAGTATTTGCATTACGAATTCTTGTAAGCATATCTGCGATTGGATCGCTCATTGTCATTTAAGTTGCCTCCTCTCTACTTCTTTATCCTACCAGCTTGCTTTTCTCACACCTGGGATCTGTCCTTTGTATGCTAATTCACGGAAGCAGATTCTGCAGATTCCGTATTTTCTTAAATAAGCATGTGGACGTCCACAGATTCTACAACGGCTGTATTCTCTTGTAGAGAATTTTGCCGGACGTTGCTGTTTGATTTTCATTGCTGTTTTAGCCATGAAATTTCCCTCCTATAACTATTTAGTAAACGGCATATTGAACTGTGCCAATAATTCACGAGCTTCTTCGTCAGTCTTAGCAGTCGTAACGAAAATTACGTCCATACCTCTAACCTTGTCTACTTTATCGTATTCGATTTCAGGGAAAATTAACTGTTCTTTAATACCCAGTGCGTAGTTACCTCTTCCATCAAATGCGTTAGGGTTTACACCTCTAAAGTCACGTACACGAGGTAATGCTAAATTGATCAGACGATCAACAAATTCATACATTCTCTCGCCACGAAGTGTTACCTTACATCCGATTGCCATACCTTCACGGATTTTGAAATTAGCAACAGAATTCTTTGCTCTGGTAAGAACTGCCTTCTGTCCTGCAATGGTTTCCATGTCTTTTACAGCAGTTTCTAATAATTTGGCATTATCTTTTGCTTCGCCAACGCCCATATTGATAACAACCTTATCAATTTTCGGTACTTCCATTACATTTTTATATCCAAATTTTTTGATCATAGCATCTACGATCTCATTATTGTAAGTTTCTTTCAGTCTACTCAACTTGTGCGGCCTCCTCTCTTAATTAATCGATCACTTCGCCAGTTGCTTTCGCAAAACGAACTTTTTTGTCTCCATCCATTTTAAAACCAACTCTTGTTGCTTTACCTTTGTGAAGCAGCATTACGTTTGAAACGTCAATAAAGGCTTCTTTATTAACAATTCCACCCTGCTGATTCGCTGCTGATGGTTTTGAATGCTTTGTAATCATGCTTACGCCTTCCACAAGTACTCTACCTGCTTTTACGTCTACAGCAAGAACTTTGCCTTCTTTATCTTTATCTTTTCCAGCGATTACTTTTACAGAATCGCCCTTTTTAATTTTCATAGCTGACATTATTTTGGCACCTCCTTATAATACTTCAGGAGCTAAGGAAACAATTTTCATGAATTGTTTTTCACGAAGCTCTCTGGCTACTGGTCCAAAAATACGAGTTCCTTTTGGATTCTTGTCATCTTTGATGATAACAGCAGCATTTTCGTCGAATTTAATATAAGAACCGTCTTTACGACGAGCGCCTTTTACTGTACGAACAACTACAGCTTTTACAACATCACCTTTTTTTACAACACCGCCTGGTGTTGCATCTTTAACGGTAGCTACGATAATGTCGCCGATATTTGCATATCTTCTGGTAGATCCACCCATAACTCTGATACAAAGTAATTCTTTGGCACCAGTGTTATCAGCAACTCTAAGTCTACTCTCTTGTTGTATCATGCTGATATACCTCCTATACTATTTAACTCTCTCGATGATTTCCACAAGTCTCCATCTTTTATCTTTGGATAATGGTCTTGTTTCCATAACTTTTACGGTATCACCAATGTTACATTCATTTTTTTCATCATGTGCTTTTAATTTATATGTTCTCTTTACGATCTTTTTGTAAAGAGGATGTTTAACATGGTCTTCTACTGCAACGACAATTGTCTTATCCATTTTGTCGCTAACAACTTTACCAGTACGGGTTTTTCTAAGATTTCTTTCCACGTTATTTACTCCTTTCATGGTATAAGCACGCCACGAGACTATCCCGAATATCGTGCGAATCTACACCCACCCCACTCCTGAAAGTGTTTCCTGGTCCAGTGGATTTGGTGTATCCTTTATTATTGAGCCTTCTCAGTGATCACTGTCTGAATTCTAGCGATGTTCTTGCGAACTTCTTTAATTCTGCTTGTGTTATCTAACTGATTGGTTGCGTTCTGGAATCTTAAGTTAAAAAGTTCCTTTTTAGCAGCTACTAATTCTTCATTTAATTCTGCAGCTGATTTGCTTTTTAAATCTTCTACAAATTTATTAATTTTCACTGTTATCACCGCCTTCTAAGTCTGCGCGAGAAACGATCTTACATTTACAAGGTAATTTATGCATAGCAAGACGTAATGCTTCACGTGCGATATCATCTGGAACACCTGCAAGTTCGAACATTACACGTCCTGGTTTTACAACTGCTACCCAGTATTCTAATGTTCCTTTACCGGAACCCATACGAGTTTCTGCTGGTTTAGCTGTTACTGGTTTATCTGGGAAAATCTTAATCCAAACCTTACCACCACGTTTGATGTAACGGGTCATAGCAACACGGGCTGCTTCGATCTGGTTTGATTTGATCCAACATGGTTCTAAAGCGACAAGTCCATATTCTCCGTTTGAAATCGTATTTCCTCTAAGTGCTTTACCAGCCATAGAACCACGGAACTGTTTACGACGCTTTACTCTTTTTGGCATTAACATTATTTATCGCTCCCTTCCTTTGTTCCTTTAGTTGGAAGTACTTCGCCTTTGTAGATCCAAACTTTTACGCCTAATTTGCCGTAAGTTGTATCTGCTTCTGCGAATCCATAGTCAATATCTGCTCTAAGTGTCTGAAGTGGAATAGTACCTTCGCTGTAGAATTCTGTACGAGCCATATCTGCTCCGCCAAGACGTCCTGCAACTGCTGTTTTGATACCTTTCGCTCCGGATCTCATTGTTCTGGTCATAGTAGATTTCATTGCACGTCTGAAAGAAACACGGTTTTCTAACTGTAAGGCAATGTTTTCTGCTACTAACTGAGCATCTTTATCCGGTCTTTTTACTTCTTTGATATCAACGATAACTTTTTTATCTGTAAGCTTCTGAACTTCAGCTTTTACTTTTTCAATTTCAGAACCACCCTTACCGATAACCACACCTGGTTTTGCAGTATGAATGATTAATTTCACTCTGTCAGATGCTCTTTCGATTTCAATCTTAGATACACCTGCGCTATATAACTTTTTCTTCAGGTATGTTCTGATTTTGTGATCTTCTACTAAATAGTCAGCGAAGTCAGCCTCAGCATACCATTTGGAGTCCCAGTCTTTAATAACTCCGACTCTTAAGCCGTGAGGATTAACTTTTTGTCCCATGATTGCCCTCCTTATCTTTCATTCAGCACAACAGTGATATGACTTGTTCTCTTTTCGATTCTGTAAGCTCTACCCTGTGCTCTTGGTTTGATTCTCTTCATTGTAGGTCCTTTATTAGCGTAACATTCCTCTACATAAAGGTTTTCTACACTCATTCCGTTGTTGTTCTCAGCATTAGCGATTGCTGATTTCAATAATTTCTCTATTAAGCTAGAAGCATATCTTGGATTATAAGTCACAATACCAAGTGCTGTCTGTACATCCTTACCTCTGATGGCATCTAATACGAAACATGCTTTCTGAACAGAAACTCTAGCGTAAGATAACTTAGCGCTCGGTCTTGTGTCTTTCTGTGCATTTCTCTCTCTTTTGATTTGGGATCTATGTCCTTTTGCCATGGATGAAACCTCCTTTCAAATCTACGATATTCTAGCGAACGCCAGATCTTTTTTCATCTTTTCCATGTCCTCTGTAAGTTCTGGTAGCAACAAACTCTCCAAGTTTGTGACCAACCATATCTTCTGTAACATATACAGGCACATGTCTTCTTCCATCATGAACTGCTATTGTATGTCCAACCATCTGTGGGAAGATTGTGGAACGACGGGACCAGGTTTTAATAACCTGTTTCTGTCCTGCTGCGTTCATCGCATCTACCTTTTTCAGTAAACTATCATCTGCAAATGGTCCTTTTTTAAGTGAGCGAGCCATAGGTTCTAACCTCCTTGTAAACTTTAATTGAATTGATTAATTAGTTAATCGCTTTACCGTCGCGTCTTCTTACGATCATCTTATTAGAATGTTTGTTTTTCTTTCTTGTCTTTAAGCCAAGAGCAGGTTTACCCCAAGGTGTACATGGACCTGGACGGCCAATACCTGTCTTACCTTCACCACCACCATGTGGATGATCGTTAGGATTCATTACGGAACCACGAACGGTAGGTCTGAAGCCCATATGACGTTTTCTACCAGCTTTACCAATATTGATCAGGTTATGATCACCATTACCAACAACACCAATCGTTGCTCTGCAAATGATCGGAACCATTCTCATTTCACCTGAAGGAAGACGAAGTGTTGCAGTTTTTCCTTCTTTTGCCATTAACTGAGCGCTGTTACCTGCTGAACGAACTAACTGTCCGCCTTTTCCAGGATACATTTCAATATTGTGAACCATAGTACCAACCGGAATATCGGATAACGGCATACAGTTACCAATTTTCACTTCTGCTTCTGGTCCATTCATAATTTTCATTCCATCTTTTAATCCCTGAGGAGCTAAGATGTAAGCTTTTTCGCCGTCTGCATAGCAGATTAATGCAATATTAGCAGTTCTGTTCGGATCGTATTCGATTCCGATTACAGTTGCCGGAATACCATCTTTTTTATTTCTCTTAAAATCGATGATTCTATATTTTTTTCTGGATCCGCCTCCGCGGTGTCTTACAGTGATTTTACCTTGATTGTTACGACCAGAGTTTTTCTGAAGAGAAACTAATAAGCTTTTTTCAGGTTCGCTCTTTGTGATTTCTACGAAATCAGAACCGGTCATATGTCTTCTGGAAGGTGTATATGGGTTATATGTCTTAATTCCCATTATTGTCACTCCTTTCAATATTTATTGTCACGCTTTTCTTGCGTATATTTTAGTTGCGGTTGATTCTATAATCCTTCAAAGATTTCGATATCTTTGCTTTCTTCTGTCAAAGCAACAATTGCTTTTTTCGTTTTAGCAGTTTTTCCAACAGTAGTTCCACGTCTTTTTTTCTTACCATCCATATTCATGGTATTAACGCTTTTTACCTTTGTTCCTTCGAACATTTTTTCAACTGCTTCTTTGATCTGATTCTTAGTAGCTTCTGTATGAACTAAGAAAGTATATTTCTTCTCGCCCATAGCATTCATGCTTTTTTCTGTAATAACTGGTTTAAGGATTACATCATAATATTGTATTGCAGCCATTATGCGTACACCTCCTCAATTGCCTCTACAGCAGCTTTTGTTAAAACAACTGTATTATATTTTAAAATATCGTAAACATTGATTGTGCTTGTAAGAGCAGTCTGTACACCCGGAATGTTTCTTGCAGATAACACTACATTGTTGTCATTCTCTTTTGTAACAACTAAAGCTTTGTTTAATTTTAAGTTGTTCAATACATTCTGCATTGCTTTTGTTTTTACTTCATCTAACTTCAGGTCATCAAGAACGATTAATTTGTTCTCCTGTAATCTTGAGGTTAATGCAGATTTTAAAGCAAGTCTTCTTTCTTTCTTGTTCATTTTGAAAGAATAATCTCTTGGTGTTGGAGCAAATACAACTCCGCCGCCCGTCCACTGAGGAGATCTTGTTGAACCCTGTCTTGCATGACCGGTTCCTTTTTGTCTCCAAGGTTTTCTTCCACCGCCGGAAACTTCTGAACGAGTTTTCGCTTTCTGTGTTCCCTGACGTTTATTAGCAAGCTGGCTTACAACTGCCATGTGTACTAAGTGATCATTAACTTCAACACCAAATACAGCATCGTTCAGCTCCATTGTACCAACTTCATTGCCTTCCATATTGTAAACAGATACGTTTGCCATCTGTGTGTTCCTCCTTTCCTATAAAAGCCTATTTACCAGCTTTTACTGTTTCTTTGATTGTTACCATAGATTTCTTAGGTCCTGGTACAGCACCTTTTACTAAAAGCAGATTGTTTTCTACATCAACTTTTACAATTTCCAGATTCTGGATTGTAATCTGTTTAGCTCCCATGTGTCCCGGCATTTTCTTGCCTTTAAATACTTTACTTGGATCAGATGCAGAACCATTTGAACCAGCATGACGATGGAATTTAGAACCGTGGGCCATAGGTCCTCTGCTCTGATTATGTCTCTTAATCGCGCCCTGGAATCCTTTTCCCTTTGAAATAGCAGTTGCATCAATCTTATCGCCAGCTTCAAAAATGTCAGCTTTGATTTCCTGTGCTACTGAATATTCCTCTGCATTGTCAAACTTGAATTCTCTGACATATCTTTTATAAGAAACACCAGCTTTGTCAAATTGGCCTTTCATAGGTTTGTTCACTAATTTTTCTCTCTTATCAACAAAACCTACCTGAATTGCTTTGTAACCATCATTTTCTTCTGTCTTAACCTGAGTTACTACACAAGGTCCAGCCTGAAGTACGGTTACTGGAGTTAAAACTCCGTCTTCATTGAAGATTTGAGTCATTCCGACTTTTGTCGCTAAAATCGCTTTCTTCATTCTTTTTACCTCCTGTTTTTCTACAGCGGATTACACCGTGTTGTGCAATCATCCTAGTCAAACAGTTAATATAAGTGGAACTTTTCGTTACTTCTATATCAACCTTTTAGGATAATCTCTGTTCGAATACCTGTTTCTTATTTGCTTTTCATTTTGATATCAATATAAACACCTGCTGGCATTTCCAGTCTGGATAATGCATCAACCGTCTTCTGGGTTGGTGTCATGATATCGATCAGTCTCTTATGAGTTCTCTGCTCGAACTGCTCTCTGGAATCTTTGTACTTGTGTACAGCTCGTAAGATTGTAACAACCTCTTTCTTAGTAGGAAGTGGTACCGGTCCACTCACCTGAGATCCGTTCTTCTTCACAGTTTCGATGATTTTCTTTGCGGATGCATCAATTAATTGATGATCATACGCTTTTAATGTAATTCTCATTACTTGACTTGCCATAAAAAAAGTCGCCTCCTTTTCGCACTTAATTGCAGTACGACAAGCGGTGACTGTACACTCTCCCGTGTGTATCATCTTAATACTACACGTTGTTTCCATTCTTTGATGGACAGTTATATATTGTACAGTGACTTGTCGCCAGTTTTCTAACTTGACATTCGCTCCATGGAAAACCTGCAGATTAAACTGCAGCAACCTCACACTTCTACGCTATCAAGGTCACAACACGAATGATTATATAGCATAAGCCTCGCAAATGCAAGGGTTTTTTAGGAAAATTTGTATTTTTTTTTGTACACAGCTATTTATTGGTAATTTTTCGTATTTTAATCTCTTTTAGAACCTGTTCATCGTTAAAATCAGGGTTTTCCATTATTATCCTGCCGATACCGGATACCAGGGGTATCTCCATCTCCAGCAGCTCAGCAATGTCCGCCGTCTCCCAGCCTTTATTTATCTGCTTTCGGATTAAAGTAATACAAAGTAGCTCTTTTCCAGCTTCTCTGCCTTCTGCGATTCCTTCTTTCTTCCCCAGTTCCCGTTCCTCAATCCCATGAATTCTAAGTACTTCTTCCATATTACACTGTGCATACAGCATTTGATCTGCCCGGCTTCCATACTTGTCCAGGAAATCCGACACGATTCCTCTGCGCCTGCAATCCTCTATTCCGCGACTGACTGACGCTTTCTTACCGTATCCCATCTTCAGATTCATTCTGATACTTTCTATAAATATAGAATACTCTTTCAATGCACGGCACTTCTCTAAAAGGGGATGATTGGCATCCAGGTTTATGTTGATGACTTTTACCGTCAGTTCAAGTGCCGGCTCGCCGCCATGTGCCTCAAAAACATCAGATAAACGAAGTGTCTCTTCTGTCATGCTGTCTCCTTCGCCATTATAAAAAACATAAAACTTCGGCCATGGTATCAGCATCCTTTTCTTTTGATATATTTCTTTGGAATCTAATAGGGATTCCACTATTCTTCCGTAATAAATCACATCCTGTACCGGAATATTCCGGGTTTGGCCCGTCAGGTGTTCACTGATAACCAGCATTTTGCCGTTAACGGCAAATGCAAGATCATTTTTCCCAGTCATAAACAGTTCATCTTCCTGAGCCAAATAATCAATCTGGGATGGGTCTGTACATTTTTCAGATTCTATAGCATTAAATAGTTCCATTGCATTTTGGGGCTCTCCAAAGTATGCTGCAAATGCGCTTGCTTTAAACCCTGTGTTTGAATAATCTCTGCTGTTGTTTTCTTTCAATCTTTTTCCTCCTATATTTTAGCATATGATTCTGGGTATTACAATGACAAGCAGTAAACATAAACCTATGTTATACAACCTGTTATTTACATGTGTTTTTATAACTGAACATCTTTTAAACTGGAATATTTTGAACAGAACTGTCCGGAAAAACGAAATGTTTCTTCTATTATATAGTGTATTAGTTTAAATAGCAATCACTAATCTTGTAATTTCAAAAAAGGAGAATCCAGAAAGCACTGCCGGATTCTCCTTTTTCATTAAAATAATATTTTCTTAATTTTAGCCTTCTACTCTTTTATTCGCCACATCATCAAATTCCTTCAGCATCTCTTCATCCGGAGCTGCTGTCATGAGACTCACTGCAATAATCAGTATAATACTGATGGCAAAGCCAATAACCAGTGAGTATAAACCGGTGGAGGCTCCAAGCGTCTGTCCTCCAAACGGAATATAATCCCAGACAATAACTGTCAGTCCCCCGGAAACAATACCTGCTATAGCACCTGCTATATTAGTTCTTCTCCAAAATAAGGAAAGTAATACAGTCGGCCCGAATGCTGCGCCTAAACCTGCCCAGGCATTGGAGACCAGCCCCATAATGCTGCTGTTTGGATTCAGGGCAATGATGTATGCCAGCACTGCAACAGCAATGACAGTGATACGGCTGAGTTTTAATACATGTTTTTCTTCTGCCTTTGGATTAATAAATCCCTGATATAAATCTTTTGATACGGAAGATGCCGTTACCAGCAATTGAGAGTCTGCCGTTGACATAATCGCTGCCAGAATACCACAGAGGAATATTCCTCCGATAAACGGCAGTGCCAGATCTTTTGTAAACAACTGTGTAATCATGGCAATGAAAACATTTTCTGCTGAATCTGCTCCTGCGCCGCCTAAAAGTGTCGGATACAGGTATGCTCTTCCGATGACCCCGATGATTACTGCCATACCAAGGGATATCAATACCCACACAATCGCGATAACTCTGGATTTTTTTAATTCCTTCTCACTTCTGACCGCCATAAAACGTGTCAGGATATGAGGCATTCCACAGTATCCAAGTCCCCATCCTATCTGGGATATAATATCCACTGCCCGGTAGGACTCTCCACCATTATGCATCAGATTTAAATAGGAATCTGCATTTACGCCGCTGGCTGCCAGATTTGCAGTCACCGTGTCCGGACCCATTACAAAATAAGCGACTATCGGTACTACCAGAAGTCCTACCAGCATCAGCATCCCCTGAATAAAATCAGTAAGGCATACTGCAAGGAATCCTCCCATGAATGTATAAGCCAGAATAACGGCTGCCCCTATCGTTAATGCAACGCGGTATTCAATTCCAAATACACCGGCAAATAATTTACCTCCTGCAGCTAATGCAGAAGCCGTATATACGAGGAAGAAAATAACAATAACAATCGAAGAAATCAACAGCAATATTTTCTTCTTATCGTGAAAACGGTTTTCCAGATATTCCGGAAATGTGATTGCATTATTTGCCCTGATTGTATAACGGCGAAGACGGGATGAAATGCACACCCAGTTAAATACGGTTCCAATAAATAAACCGACTGCTATCCATGCCTGCCCTGTTCCCAGTGCATAAACTGCTCCCGGCAGACCCATGAGCAGCCACCCGCTCATATCAGAAGCCTGTGCAGACAAAGCCGCCACCCAGCCGCTTAACCCACGGCCTCCTAAAAAGAAATCATCTGTGCTTTTATTCTTTTTCATGGTCACCACACCGATTCCCATCATCATTGCAAGGTAAGCAACAAATGCAATCAATATCCAAATTATAGAACTTTTCTCCATGTACCTTTTCCTCTTTCTCCTTCTTTTTCTTTACATATATTTTAAGAATGCCTGGTATCCCAGATACGCTTCATATATATCCACCTTGCTGGTAATCTCCCACGGTGCGTGCATGTTCAGTACGGCAACACCGCTGTCAATAACCTCCATACTGTAATTCGCCAGGATAAAAGCAATGGTTCCGCCGCCGCCCTGGTCTACTTTTCCAAGCTCTGCTGTCTGGAAACTGACCTGGTTTTCATCCAAAACCCTGCGTATGTCTGCAATATATTCCGCATTGGCATCATTGGAGCCGGATTTTCCCCTTGAACCGGTGTATTTGTTAAATGTCAGTCCCCTGCCTAAGAAAGCACTGTTGTTTTTCTCCATAACACTTGGATAGTTCGGGTCAAAGGCAGCACTTACATCGGAAGAAAGCATCTTAGAATTTTTCAGGGCACGGCGCAGCTTTAACTCACTGTAGTCTCCGGTACAGTTCATAACCTCAGCAACCGTATTCTCAAAAAACTTAGACTGCATACCGGTTGCCCCCACGCTTCCGATCTCCTCTTTATCCACTAAGAGGCAGACTGCCGTTCTGGTTGTGTTAGCCAACTGCAGCATAGCCATGTATGATGGGTAAGCACATACACGGTCATCCTGTCCATATCCCATAACCATACTTCTGTCCAGGCCGTAATCCCTTGCTCTTCCCGCAGGAACAGCTTCAAATTCTGCAGACAGGAAATCTTCTTCTTCTATTCCGTACTTTTCCTTGAGTATCTGAAGAATCTGGGCTTTTACCGGCTCTTTATCATCTCCGTCTAACGGAATACTGCCTATTAATATGTTCAGGTCTTCCCCTTCAATAACTTTATTTGCTTTTTTCTCCAGCTGGGTACCGGATAAATGAATCAATAAATCAGAAACTCCAAATACAGGTTCTGACATCTCTTCTCCAATGGAAACTTCCACAATGCTTCCATCTTTTTTCGCTGCAACACCATGCAGGGCAAGGGGATGTGCAACCCACTGATACTTTTTCACACCGCCATAGTAGTGTGTTTCCAGCATTGCGAGATCATTATCCTCATATAATGGATTCTGTTTCAGATCCAGTCTCGGTGAATCAATATGTGCTCCCAGAATATTCATACCTTCTTCCATGGGTACTTCTCCGATATGAAACAGCGCAATTGTTTTTCCCATATTTGCAGCATATACTTTATCCCCTGACTTTAAAACTCTTCCGGAAGAAACAATTTGATCCAGATCCTCATAGCCAAAAGACTGTACCTGCGCAATCACTTCTTTTACACATTCCCTCTCTGTTTTACATTTGGAAATGAAATCTTTATATCCTTCATTAAAAGCAAATACTTTTTCACGACCTGCCTCATCATATTTTTTCCATGCATTTTCCCGTTCCATATTATGTCATCCTTTCTGTTTCTTTTATTTAAAATATAATTACATACCTCTGGATTTCTTTACACATGCCTTCATGGCTTCGATCACAGCACTTCTCATGCCTTTTTCTTCCAATACACGCACCGCCTCGATGGTTGTTCCTCCCGGTGAGCATACCATATCCTTTAATTCCCCCGGATGCTTTCCGGTTTCTAAAACCATCTTTGCACTTCCAAGTACTGCCTGGGCTGCAAATTTATAAGCCTGGGCTCTTGGCATTCCATCGGCTACCGCACCGTCAGCCATGGCCTCGATAAACATAAATACATAAGCCGGAGCACTGCCGCTTACGGAAACTACCACGTCCATTAGATGTTCACTGATTACTTCTGTGGAACCGCATGCTCCCAGAATCCTGCATACCATCTCTAATTCCTCAGAAGACACCAGTTCATTTGCGCAGACTCCGGTAATCCCTTCCCCTACCAGGGCCGGTGTATTTGGCATACAGCGAATAATTTTAAGGGGTTTTTCAAATACATCACCCAGCCACTCAAGAGTCTTACCGGGAGCTATGGACACCACGATCTTATCAACGTTAACTGCATCTCTGATCTCTTTGATTACCGCTTCATAATACTGTGGTTTAACCGCCAATACAATCACATCCGACTGCTTTGCAACTTCTTTATTATCTAAGGTAGTGCAGATGCCGAACTTTGCTTTAATTGCATCCAGACTTTCCTGTCTTGAAGTAGATCCTATAATTTCATCTGCAGGAATCAACTCATTTTTTAAAATCCCGCCCAGCATCGCTGTCGCCATATTTCCACATCCAATAAATCCTATTTTCATTTAAGAACCTCCTGATTTTAATCTCTTTACCATTCTGCAGGTGCATTTCTTTCACACTTTACCATTGAATAGCGCAAGCTGGGCTTGTGCTATTCCTAAATCAGCAGTGTGAAAGCGGTTTTCTTTAACACTTACCCCATGAATAGCGCAAGCTGGCTTGTGCTATTCCTAAATCAGCAGTGTGAAAGCGGTTTTCTTTCACACTTACCCCATGAATAGCGCAAGCTAGCTTGTGCTATTCCTAAATCAGCAGTGTGAAAGCGGTTTTCTTTCACACTTATCTTTCACTTTATCAAATTAACGGGATTCGGTCAAGTTTTTCATTGAATATCCTTACATTTTGAACTATAATGATTAGAAGATTTTCTTTAAGGGAGCGCACCTATGATAAAAGACAATGCTTATATGAAATTAATAGAAGAGATTTCTCTCAATGCATGGCCTTCGCATAAGATCGAACTTTATGACGGATGGCTGATCCGTTTTTCCCACAACTATACCTACCGTACCAATAGTGTAGAGCAGGTTGGCATCTCTAATCTTCCGGTTGAAGAAAAAATAGCATATTGTGAATCCATGTATGCCAACTTTCATACCCCGGTTAATTTTAAAATCAATCCCATGATCGATCCGTCTTTTGACCGGATCCTGGCGGAACGAGGGTATAGCGTGGAGCATATAACTGATGTGATGACTATGCCTATGGAACAATTTCATATGTTCCCTTATGAATCTATTGAATATGAATATTATGGAAGAAACTCAAACCTACCTTCTTCCGTTTTTTATCCGAATGATACGATCGTCCAGCTGCGGGACCGCATTACGGATGACTGGATAACTTCTCTATTTCGTTTAAACGGTACCACCAATCCTACACTCAGGAGGATTGTGCCTTCAATGTTTAAGGCAATCCCAAAGGAAACAATCGTCGCTTTTATCGAAATCGACGGACGTATGGTTGCATCCGGACTGGGTATTTTGGACCGTGCCCACATTGGCCTTTATGCCATTTATGTGGACGCAAGCTGCAGACGCAAAAACTTTGCGCGTTCAATTTGCAGCTCAATTCTGGAAGAAGCAAGAAAAAAAGGTGCTGAGCATGCTTATCTTCAAGTGGTAGATGGCAATACTTCCGCTAAGGACCTTTATATTTCACTTGGATTTGAAGATTTTTATACTTACTGGTTCCGTTCAAAAAGGAACCTGGCAGTCCATAAAGTTTGACTTCACACGAAAGACGCAGAATGCTTTACGGACTAACGGATACAAAATTTAACTAGGAAAGGTAATATGTAATATGTGGATAGCTGATAATTGGAAAGATTACGAAGTAATTGATACTTCTTGTGGAGAAAAATTAGAGCGGTGGGGGGATTATATTCTCGTCCGTCCTGACCCCCAGGTTATCTGGGATACACCGAAAACCAACAGAGGCTGGAAAAAGATGAATGGCCACTACCACCGCAGTAAAAAAGGCGGGGGTGAATGGGAATTCTTTGATCTTCCCCAGCAATGGAGTATTTCTTATAAAAGCCTGACTTTTAATTTAAAACCTTTTAGTTTTAAGCATACCGGTCTTTTCCCGGAGCAGGCGACAAACTGGGACTGGTTTTCTGATAAAATCAAACATGCAGACCGCCCCGTTAAAGTACTGAACTTATTTGCCTATACCGGAGGCGCTACCCTGGCAGCCGCTGCCGCAGGCGCTTCGGTGACCCATGTGGACGCTTCTAAGGGCATGGTAGGATGGGCGAAAGAAAATGCCCGCTCTTCTAATCTGGAAGACGCACCAATCCGCTGGATTGTAGATGACTGTGTGAAATTTGTAGAACGTGAAATCCGACGCGGCAGTCATTACGACGGAATTATTATGGATCCTCCTTCCTACGGACGGGGTCCTAAGGGCGAGATCTGGAAAATTGAGGATGCCATTCATCCTCTCATTAAATTGTGTGCACAGCTTTTGACAGAAAATCCATTGTTCTTCCTGGTAAATTCTTACACCACAGGACTTGCACCAGCTGTTCTGACATATATGCTGGCAACAGAATTAAAACAATTTAACGGAAAAGTCGACTCTCAGGAGGTAGGACTTCCTGTATCCGGCAATGGACTTGTGCTTCCCTGCGGAGCATCCGGCCGCTGGGAATCAAAACCAAAAACCCGATAACTGGTTATTAACTCAAGAAGGAGCTTTGTTACATGGATCTTAATCACGATATGCCGCTTAAAAAGCAACTGTTCACCATCCCCAATCTTATGGGGTATTTCCGTATCATCCTGATACCGGTTTTCGTATGGCGCTACATTACTGCTGACAGCATAACTGATTACAGAATAGCCGCCATCATTGTAGCAGTCTCCGGATTAACCGATATGTTTGACGGGAAAATAGCCCGACGCTTTCATATGATTACCCCTTTAGGCAAAGCACTGGATCCCATTGCAGATAAGCTGACTCAGGGGGCTATGGCACTTTGCCTTGTATTTCGTTTTCAGTGGATGATGCCTCTCTTAATTCTCTTCATCATAAAAGAAGGTTTTATGGGCATCATGGGAATTCTGCTGCTAAGAAAGGGCAAGATGCTAAATGGTGCTATGTGGTTTGGTAAAGTATGTACAGCGGTACTGTATGTCATTATGTTCATACTTTTCCTTTTTCCAAGCATCCCTTTGGCTGCAGCAAACGTACTGATCGTCATCTGCATTGGTTTCATGCTGCTTTCCCTGTTTATGTACATACCGGTATTTGCCCAAATGCATAAAGAAAAATAAGATATCTGTAAACAAGCAACAGCCAGTCCTATGAAAAGTTCACTCATCCTTTTGTTGTGACTGGCTGTTCTAGAGCGTGTTTGAAAATTCATTCCTGCCATCTGCACGCCCCACTTTGTGGGAGATTTGCCCCGAATTAGAGCTCTATCAAGCAAAAATACATCCCGACTGTAAAATAATATTTGCATATGGCGTAATCTCGCCGGTACGTATCACCGCTTTACAGGATTTTGTTCTGTTTTTTAAGTCACTATGGGATATAAACACGATTTCCGGACCCTCTTGCTGATCAGCAAATAATTTTTCAATTTCCAACAGCATCTCATGATTTTTATCTTTGATCTCCTCTGCCAAAATCAGTTTTTCTATTTTCATATCTTCTGATACTACTTTTAATACTTCCATAAATCCAGGATGTCCGAAACTTAATGCTAAATCTATTCTCCTTATTCCATCGGGAATGGGCAGTCCGCAATCTCCGATTGCGATTAAATCTGTATGCCCCATATTAGATAATACTTCTGAGATATCGCTATTTAAAATTCCATGCTTTTTCATCTTTATACCTCCTGCATATCGCTGACCACCAGTGCTTTAATAAGCAGCAGTTTGAAAGAAACTTTCACACTTCCATCTCCTTCATAGCATTCAGCACCTGACTTCGGCATGGCATCCCCCCCTGGGCTCCGAACTTCTCTGTTGACAGACTTGCAGCTGTATTGGCAAACTGCAGTGCATTTTTTATATCACTTCCACTGGCGATTTCAACGGTAAATGCCCCGTTTAAAGTATCGCCGGCTCCGGTGGTGTCAACGACGTTTGCTTTTCTTGCCGGTACTACCAGGATCTCTCCTGAATTCAGGCAAGTTGCTACGCCTCTGCTGCCCTGGGTAATAATCAGCTTTTCCGGATATTTCTTCAACAGTTCCTCGGTAGTCATTTCATCTCCAAATAATATGACTGCTTCGTGTTCATTTGGAGTCAGGTAGGTAACCTTATCCAGAATCTCTTTTCTGACAGGTCTTGCCGGACCTGGGTTCAGGACAATTTTCACCTGACTTTCATAACATTTTTCTATGACGTATTCAATCGTTTCCTGCGGAATCTCATGCTGAAGCAGTACAATATCACATTTCCGCAGTTCATCCAGAATTTGATCCACATATTCCCGATCCACGCAATTATTTGCTCCGGCAACAACGATAATGGTATTGTCATTTTCACCTACCGTAATCAATGCCAGCCCGGTTGATACGTCAGGTATGACTTTTATATGATCTGTAATAACCCCTGCGTTTTGGAGATTCTCAAGCAAGGCTGCTCCTGCATCATCGTCTCCCACACATCCGAACATCTCAACCTGAGCTCCCAGCTTTGCCATAGCTACAGCCTGGTTCGCGCCTTTCCCACCGGGTATATAGTGTACATCTTCCCCGCGTAAGGTCTCCCCCTTTAACGGTATACGCTCTGCTGTTACCGTCATGTCCATATTAATGCTCCCTACTACTGCTGTTTTCATACTATTCTCCTTTTCTGCACTCTTTAAATTTCATTAGACGTATTTAACGTTGTTTCCCTTTTTATCAGCTTCACTTCAAATAATTTCTTTATAGCCTCTTTTCCTTCTACTGCACGAATCAATGCTTCCACAGCTGCCTTTCCCATTTCACCAATGGGCTGGGATACTGTTGTCAGCTCCGGTGTCACTAACCTGCTGAGGCTGATATTGTCAAATCCAATAAGCTGTATGTCCTGAGGAATACGGTATCCCTTTCTTATCAGAACCTTATATACGGAAATAGCTACCATATCATTCGCGGCAATAATACCATCTGTCTGCGGAAACTTTTCCAGAATCTCCCTTGCCTTGTTCAGTCCATCCTCATAATCATACCTGCAGTCAATAACCGATTCCTGCAGCCCTCTTTCACGGCAGACATCCTGATATCCCTGATAACGCCGCCGTGCACTGGAAAACTTGAGCGGTCCTCTCATATGCACGATATGCTCACAGCCGCAGGATATCAGATATTCCATTGCTATCCTGCCTCCAGTATAATGATCGGACTGAATGCAGGCACTTTCCCCGCCTCCATCTAGCTGCCGGTCGATCATCACAACCGGTATCCTGCATTTGTGCACCTCGTTCTCCATCTTCTCCTGGTTTGTCATTAGAATAATACCATCTGCATTCATCCGGTCCAGTAAACTCAGATTCTTCTTTTCTTTCTCCAGATCATTATTCGAATTGCAAAGGGTTAAACGATATCCCCGCCGATAGCTTTCCTCTTCAATCGCCTTTGCCAGTTCATTGAAAAATGGATTTTCTATATTCGGAACGATCATTCCGATAATCCGGGAAGACCTTTTAAAAAGGGAACGGGCTACTTCATTTGGTTTGAAACCGGTTTCTTGTATTGCATTTAAAACCCTCTGCCTCTTTTCCTCATCTACATTTGCTGTTTCATTCATAACTCTGGATACCGTAGCCGGAGAAACTCCCGCTATTTTTGCCACATCACGAATACTTACCATATACAGAACCTCCATGTCATCACTTTGAAACCCGTTTCAAGATATTTATATTATATTCTTTGCTGTATTGGGTGTCAAACGTTATTTGCCTGAATTCTTTTTTTCATCATTTCAGATATTATTTATATTATTTCCCTGTGAATTCCACATAGGATTTATATAATTTCACTAAATAAAATATATTTGAGATTATACTCAAAAACTGAGAGACTGCACAAAAGGACGGAAACAGGAATATTGCTTTCCCATTTCCGTCCTTTCCAGACTGACTATACAGCGACCGAAGTCGGCTGTCCATTTCCATTTACCAGTTCTTTTATATCCTGTATATCATGACTAAGGTCTAAATCCTCTGTTAATACTTCGGCTATACTCATACAGTTATTTCCCATGCGTTCAAGACTATGCAGCACTGCTGTAAATTCTACCGTGAAATCCGGACTGCACTTTCCTTTTTTCAAACGATCCATATGATTCTTCAGTAAACGCACCTCTAATGAAAGAATATCCTGTTTCTGTAATATAACATTGCCTGCATTTTCGATATTGCCTGTCTGAAGCGTATTGATACAATTATCAAGCATCTCACTGATGCTTTCCATAGTCACCTGAATTTCTTTCACGGCATCTTTTGAGAATCGGAATCCTTTTTCCTGCTTACTCCTGGACGCCCGGGCGATATACAGTCCGTTCTGTGCCATGCGCTCCGATTCTCCCAGAACATACATGTAAGATGCCGTCTGTCTTGCCTGATCTTCTGTCAGTACCCCGTCAGCCATCAGACCTGACATATGCTTCACTGCCTTTTTCTGTACAGAATCAATCATCTCAGCCATATGTTCTGCCTGTTTCAAAGCATTCTCATCTCTATTAATAAATGCATTTTTAGAATCCAATAGTACTGTCCTGACGTTCTGGGCTACATGGATTACTTCTTTACGAATCAGATGCAGGGCAAATACCGGTTGATTCACAATGGTAGAATCAATAAACATCGGCTCATTTTCTCTTGCCTCATTATCATCTTTACCGGGAATAATCCACATTACAATCTTAACCATAAGCCAGATTAAAGGAAGCCAGATTAACGTATTCGCAATATTAAAGGTTGTATGGGCATTGGCGATCTGTCTCGAAATTACATCAACTTCATTTCCTTTTGGTGAAATCCACTGTACGAATTTTGCAAACCATGGGATGATACAGATAAACACCAGACTTCCGCTTATGTTAAATACACTATGTGCCACTGCGGTACGTTTGGCATTCCTGGACTGCCCTACCGATGCCAGAAGTGCTGTTATTGTAGTACCGATGTTGTCACCCAGAAGAATCGGTATCGCACCTGCAAGTCCGATAACACTGGTAACTCCATCCGCTCCCGGCTGAATTGCAAAATTCTGTAAAACTGCAATGGTTGCGCTGCTGCTCTGTACTACCAGAGTCATAACCGTTCCCAGCAATACACCCAGCACCGGTATTTCAGATACTTTTGCAATCATATCTGTAAAGATCGGACTGGCAGCTAATGGCTTCATTACGTCACCCATTGTTATTATTCCTACAAATAGTAAACCAAATGCAAAGATAGTCTGACCTACACTCTTTACTTTTTCTTTTTTTGAGAAGAAGAAAATCACGAACCCGATAAATACAATCGGCCATATGTAATCATTAATTTCAAAAGCAATTATTTGGGCTGTCATCGTTGTTCCGATATTAGCACCCAGAATAACAGAAATTGCCTGGGGCAATGTCATCAGACCTGCACTTACAAAACCAATTACCATTACTGTCGTTGCACTGCTGCTCTGCAAAACTGCTGTTACAAGAGCTCCGGCCAGAACTCCAAGCACCGGATTCTTTGTCAGAAATCCCAGAATCATCTTCATTCTTTCTCCGGCGGCTTTCTGAAGTCCCTCGCTCATCATGTTCATACCATAAATAAATAGTGCCAAACCACCCAATAGACCAAAAATCGTCTGCAATGTACTATTCATACCTTTTCTCCCTTAAACCTGTAAAATTTTTATTATAAAGGCAGATTATCATAACTATGTAAAATGTAATCCGAAGTTTTGTAAAGTTCTTGTAAAATTTTCTTAAAGTTCAAAGCCTGTACCCCTTAAAAAACGCAAAAAAACAGACCTTCCTTTGCCGTTCCCGGCACCTCAGTATGACTTTACAATCAAATACTGTGAAAAGGACTGTCTGTTCTTCATTATATATTTATTTTTAAATTTAGGTTTAACCGATTAAGTTCAGGATCTGTTGTTTTGATCCGGCTCCAACCATTGGCTTCTCCGGCTGTCCATTGCGGAATACCATTAAGGTAGGAATGGACATTACTTTGTATTTTGCAGCCAGATTTGGATTCTCATCTATATTTACTTTAGCGATATTTACAGATGTATCCTCATCTGCAATCTGCTCCAGGATCGGACCTACCATTTTACATGGTCCACACCAGTCAGCATAAAAATCAACTAATACAGGTCCCTGTGCCTGTAAAACATCTTGTTCAAAGCTAGATTCATTTGTTTTAATAAGACTCATAAGCTATTACTCCTTTTTTTATTGTATTATCTCTCATATTTGTGATTTTATTCTTTATTGCAAAGTTTCATTCTGCAATTAAAGTGCAGGTTTTGATTTAAATATTTTGTCATCAATATTCTGTATGGAGATCTGACTCAGGCGCTTTTTACAAGCATCATCCAGATCCTCATAGATCTCATCCATAATATCCGCCATTCCGGAAGCTATCAAACATTTCAAGCAGGAATTTCCCGAACGCCATCCGGATGAAACGATCTTGGTATCCAACGCATCACAAATCTGCTGCAGATTTACGGCATTTGGATCCTGATCAAAATAATATCCACCCTCGATACCTTCCTTGGTTACAACAAGCCCGGCTTTTTTTAGCTTCGCCATAACTTTCCGTATTCTGGCTGGGTTGGTACAGACATTTTCTGCCAGTACATCACTGGCTAAAATCGTTTTTTTATGATTAAGAAAAACTATCGCATGGACTGCCACTGTAAATTCGCTGGTCACATTCCCTCCCACCTTCTCTTTTATCTATCTGTTATCTTGTTAGTTACAGTTGATACTGTAATAATATCAATTACAGTTCGTTTTGTCAAGTAGTATTTCAATATTTTTTTATTTAAATTTCGACAAAATGGAGGCTGCAGTCTGCAGCCTCCATTTTCAGTATTATTACTTTAATTCAATTGTAAAAGGTTCGCCAACCTGTTCAAAATCGTTACTCATTTTTCCGCTTTCTTTTGGAAAAGCTACCGCATAAAGCGTCAGTGTAACGGAAGATGCATTTTCTCCGATATGAGGTCTTAAATCATCAATGTTGAAGCGTCCCCTGCCGCTGCCTGCCCTAGAGAGATAGAAGCTGATTTCATTGCCCAGATCATCCGTACCTTCCAGTTTCATATCATATTCGCAGCGATCTGTATTATATGTGAAGTATATTTTTTCTCCCAATGCGTTGTTGGTAAATTCACTTAAAGTAACCTGGGTACCATCCGGGAGTTCAAAACTATTATCAAGCGCCCGTCGGAATGTATCGATACTTAACTTACTTCCATCCGCCTCAAATGCAAATTCCCAGTTACCACCGCCCTCACGGTCACTGAATACTAATTCAAAATCCAGTTTTCCGCTGGTGTCGAGTCCTTCAATATCATAATGCATTACACTTTGCATGGTATGCGGGTCTGCCAGCGCTGTTCCCCCGCTTGCACCTGTGCTTACATCTCTTCCATTGATATAGATACTGCCGCTAATCGTACTCATATCATTCTCTTTTAGCTCACGGTCGTAAACTTCTGAAGTAGAAACTACCAGCTCATTCTCATCCAGGATAACTGAATTTAATGTAATAGTCACTCCATCATCGCTTACGGACTGGTTCAATACACTTTCGTAAGGGGATAAATCCTTCTGAATTCCAAGTGAATTTGCAATCGTATAAGACACATATTTCATTGCAGCCTGTACTTCCCCTTTTAACGGACCTGCTGCCAGACCAACCGCGCACAGGCAGACACATGCAGCAGCCACTATTTTCTTTCCACTGTTTTTCTTTTTCATATTATGAATCACCTTCTTCTTTATTCTCTTATTTTCTATTTCCGTTAAATGTTCGTCTGAATATTCATTCAAATCTGTCTCTACTTCATTTAATAACTCATATATGTTTTTATTCATATGATATCTGCTCCTTTCCCATCTGAAAATAAAGCTCTTATTTTCTTCTTACCCCTGGATACACGATTATAAATAACTGCTTTTTTCAAGCCTGTTTCTTCACTAATTTCGTCCATTTCCTGCTCATCTACATATAACTTTAGAAATAATTCCCGGTCTTCCGGTGACAGACAAGCCAACATCAGTTCCAGTTCATCCGAAATTTCCTGTTCCACCGTCCTTTGAATTGCCTCATCTTCTTTTACAATAACCACATCTTCCCAGTTTGCATTTTCTAAATCCTTTGCATATTTTCTCAGATAATCAATTGCTTTATATCTGGCAATTCCTGCCGCCCAGTTTTTAAAGGTATTTTTTTCTTCCTCAAAGTAAGAAATATTATTCCAGATCCCTAAGAGAACGTCATTTAAACATTCCTCCTGATAATCTTTCAAAGCATACATGTGTTTTCCAATCACAGACTTTAAAAGTCCTCCATACTGGTCTATGATATACATAAGAGCTTTTTCGTTTCTTTTTTTTAATTGTTCAATAAAATTGTCTTCTCTTATTTTCATTTTTTCCCCCATGGATTTATTGCAAGCTTGCCAGAACGTGTTTTATAATTGCCGTGTCCGAAATGTACGATTCGGTTTTAAATGCAAACATGCTCCTGTAATACTATTTAAATATGATATATGAAAAAATTGATCTTCCATATATTTTTTCTGACCGGTCAGGTAAGCTTACGTATTACCTGTTACACTTATTATTTCGTATTGGCTTAGGTAAATTCTATCAATATCATAACATTTTTTTTAATTTTTGTTTTAACCAATAAAAAAAGCCATCAAATCTTACGTGATTTGATAGCTTTTTACTGCTTCAATATGAATCTAATTTGTTATATCTAAATATTTATCGATTCTGTTTTATCTTGAATATTACATTTTAAACATTTATATTAATGACTTTCCTTTAACTTATGCTTTGCAGAAAACTGCAATTGCCTCATAAGGCTGAAGTACACCGGTTTTATGCTCTTTGTAATTAGATATTAACTCCTTGCCATCTTCTAATCCCTGGAACAAATCACATGCCTGCACTTCTTTTGTAAAATTACATGCCACTACAATTTTTTCACTTTCCCAAAGCCTTTCGTAAGCATAAATGTGATCGTCCTCTTCCAAAAGCGGATTAAATCTGCCATGAACCATGATCTCATTTTCTTTTCTCAGGCGGATCAGTTTTTTATAGTAGTTATATACACTGTCTTTCTCTGCCATTTCAGCTTCCGCATTGATTTCGAGGTAATTTTTATTAACTTTAATCCATGGCATACCTGTCGTGAACCCTGCATTCTCTTTCGTGTTCCACTGCATAGGGGTTCTGGCATTGTCACGGCTGATTTCTTTTAAGCAATTCATCATTTCTTCTTTGCCGGCAAGACCATTCTCGGTATATTCATGATAAGCATTGATGCTTTCAATATCACGATAGTCTTCTAACTTGCTGAAGTATGCATTTGTCATTCCCAGTTCTTCACCCTGGTAAATATATGGAGTTCCTTTCATCATATGAAGGCAGGTAGCCAGCATTTTTGCGGATACTTCACGGTACATAGGACTGTCATCGCCAAATCTGGATACGGCTCTTGGCTGGTCATGGTTATCCCAGAATAAACTGTTCCAAGCCTTTCCTTCCAGATTAATCTGCCATCTGTTCATTGCTTCCCGCAAATCTTTTAAAGGTACCTCTTTTGCAGACCATTTTCCGATTCTGTGGTCTCCCAGTTCCACATGTTCAAACTGAAATACCATGTTTAATTCCCCGGTTGTTTCTCCGGCATATTTTTTTGCTTCCTCTATGGTAACACCTGCTGCTTCACCAACGGTCATAATATCATATTTAGACAATACTTCCTGATTCATCTCTCTGAGATATTCATGTACATGAGGTCCATTACATACAAATGGGCCATTGTCTCCATAAAGTCCGTTTCTCACTTCACCATTCGGGAATGCCGGGTCCTTAGAAATCATGCTGATTACATCCATACGGAAGCCATCGATTCCTTTTTCGCACCACCAGGACATCATATCGAATACTTCCTTACGAACCTGTGGGTTTTCCCAGTTGAGATCCGGCTGTTTTTTGGAAAAGCAATGCAGGAAATACATATCCGTTTCTTTATCATATTCCCATGCAGAACCTCCAAAACATCCGCCCCAGTTATTCGGCTCTTTGCCGTTTTTACCTTCTTTCCAGATGTAATAATCACGGTACTGGTTATCTTTGCTCTTTTTGCTTTCTACAAACCACTGATGCTCATCGGAAGTATGGTTTACCACCAGATCCATAACGATTTTTATTCCGCGTTTATGAGCCTCAGACAGCATTCTGTCATAATCCTCCATGGTTCCAAAGTCACTCATGATCGCCTGATAATCAGAAATATCATATCCATTATCATCGTTTGGGGACTGATAGACCGGTGAGAGCCAGATTACATCAACGCCCAGGTCCTGCAGATAGTCCAGGTGTTCCGTTATTCCATTTAAATCTCCGATTCCATCTCCATTGCTGTCAGCAAAGCTTCTTGGATAAATTTGATAAACTACGCTTTCTTTCCACCACTGTTTCATGTTTTTCCTCCATCTATTGACTCATAATTGTACAGTTTACTTCTTTTTTCTGAGTTCATCATATCATCGGAAATGCTGGAGCGTCAATAGGTTTCGTGCGAAACTATATATTATAACAATACTTTATCATTTGCTTTATGCATATTATACAAAACGACAAAATCAAAAAACAGCCTGCCATAACATGGAACTGCCCCCAATAAGTAAAATCATAAAGTCCAACTTATTGGGGGCACATCAGATTTCTATTACAGTAAACTGTTTTAACATTTATTTCCCGGATCTGTCCCGGACGGAATCCCGGATTACCAGATTTACCGGCAGCCGGGTATCTTTATTTTCCACTGTTTTATTTTCCATTACCTGAAGGAGACGTTCAAATGCCAGTGCCACCTTTTTTCTGTTTTCCTGCCGTACCGTTGTCAGCTTGGGACGTACCACTCTGGCAAGCATATTGTCATCAAATCCAACCACCGAGATCTGGTCCGGTATTCCAATGCCCCTGTCATGGCATTCATTTATAAATTCCACTGCCAGATAATCCGCAGCAAAGAAAAGTGCCTGTGCTTTAAGGAAACGGGGCATCATCTCCCGGTATGTACAAAGGCGCACCGTTTCATAATGAGAAAGCAGAATGCGCCTGTTATCCATGCATAAAACCCCTGCTTCCTCCAATGCTTTTTGCATTCCCATCCAGCGGTATGCATCTGCATTTTCCTCGTACTCCGCCAGATAGAGGGGATCACGGTATCCCATATCCAGCAGATATTTTCCAGCCAGATATCCTCCGTGAAAATCATCGATTCCAATATTCACCATATCATGGGATTTGTCCTGATAGATATCAATTGTTACCATCGGTTTATTTAACTTTTTCTGCAGCTTCAGATAATCTTTTTCCGAATAAGCAAACAGAATCAGCCCATCCACATTCCATCTGGACGCTATATTAATTACGTTTTCCTGATTTTCACCGCCGATCAGCATCAAATAATAGCCGTGGCGTTCCACGATTTCATGTAATGCCCCAGTCATCTCGCTGACAAAAGGATCTCCGATAGCCGTATTCCCATGGGCCTTTTCATATCCGATCACAAGTCCGATAAGTTTTGACTTCTGATTGGTCAGTATCAGGGAGCCCATATTTGGAACATATTCTGCTTCTTTTAATAGCGCTGTAATCTTCTGAATTGTTTCTGGTGACACTTTTTTCGTTTTCCCATGCAATACATTGGAAACCGTTGTCCGGCTCACCCCCACCATATCTGCAATGTCCTGTAATCTTACCATATCTATCCCCCTGATTAGCAAAATCTTAAAGGCCAATCCTAATCAATCAGAAATTCCTGACCTTCATAGGCGATATCGTATATTTTAGAACGGTAACTCTCTGACTCTTTCATTTCTTTTATTCGTTTGATCACACTGTAATCTTCCCAGAAATGCATGGGAAATACTGCTTTTACATCCGGTACGGTTCTTAAAAAATAATCCATACCCTGATAAAATTCCCCTTCTTGTCTTCCATCCAGCGGGAGAAATGCAGCATCAATTTCTTTATCTTTTATTCCGTCTACGATCTTCCGATAGACTCTGCGCATTTTTTCATTCCAGTCATCCGGCTCCAAGGTCCAGGTCCAGTCATTTAAATCCCCCGCATGATAAATGGTCTTTCCACCGGCGGTTACAAGAAATGCAACGCCTTCATCCGTGGAATGAAAGGTTTCTACCACAAGATCTCCTATCCTTTCTTCCATGTTTTTTCCCAGAAAAGTTGTTTTGGAAAGGAATTCTGCCGGAACCTGCTTCGTTTTGATATCGGATGAAAGAATATAGCAGATATTAGGATGAACTTTTTCAAGTTCAAAAATCACCCTGGAAAAATGGTCTCCATGCCGATGGCTTGCAAATACATAAAGGGGCTTTTCTTCTGATAAATCCGGGACTTTCCCCTGGAAATAATCAAACAATAGATAAAACTCCGAACCTTCAACTAAAAATGAACTGTGATGTATATAGGTGATTTTCATACTTACCTCCATTCAGATCTTCAGAGCGTGTGTAATGCTCTGTGACCTCAAAAATATTTACGACTGCGTTAATACTAAAATAATCCTCCAAACACCTGAATAACCACACCTGCCACAACCGAAATTCCGTACAGCAGTCCAACGATTTTCAAATTTTCTTTGGGGTTATGATTCATTTTTAATAACACTACCAGACCAATTCCCGCCCCGGTACACAGCCCGGATACGACGGATGCAAAACTGATTGCACCACTTAAATACAGCTCGGTCAGTATAACCGATGAGGCACAATTTGGTATCATACCAATCAGTGCCGCTATGAAAGGCTGAATCAGGGAATCTTTTAGTAGATATTCGGAAAGCCTCTGGGCACCAATCCAGTCCAATGCAACTTCCAGAACTAAATTAAACACCAATACATAGAGAAATATTTTTGCCGTATGGCGCAGGGCCGGCATTAAAATTCCGCCATGCCCTTCATGGCAGCCGCAGTGGTCACAGATTTCCCCGATTTCCTTCTTTCCTTCACTTCGGCTTCGAAAGAAAATGTCTACTCCATATCCGGCAACAACTGCTATTATGATCTTCGTTATAATTAAATTGAGAATATCGGTTCCTCTGCCGGGATTGCCCATCAGGATCAGGATCGCCTCATCGGATGTAGCGATAAAGACTGCCAGCAGCGTTCCCAGTGTGATGATTCCTCCGGAATACAGATTTGCTGCAATAACAGAAAACCCGCACTGGGGAATACATCCCAGAACTGAGCCTGCTACCGGTCCTGCTTTGCCTACCTTATAAAGGGCTTTTTTCATAAATCCACTGGAGTAATGTTCTACTGCTTCTAAAATTAAAAAAGCTGCAAATAAAAATGGCAGCATCTGTAAACTATCAAAAAATGCTTCTCGTAATGCTTCTGTAAACATATTCCCTCACTGTCTTCCTACCGGTTATGCATCTTACAATGCCCTACACGGTATTACGGCAACACGAAAATTTAAATGCCGCATCTTATTTATTATATTCACCATATCCGTGAAGCATTATACCATATTTGCCCAGATATTGCTATGATATTTACGTTCACTTAATGATAAGTTTTTTTCCATAAGCCTGTATCCGTGTGAACCAGAAAAAGCGTCTCTGCCGGCGCTGCAACACGCCGGCAATAGACACTTTCCCTGTCACTTACTTATTTTCTAACCTTATTTTTTCAACGGAACTGTATTTTCCAAAAACTCTCTTTCCTGCAGAATCAATTTTGTATGCCCTTACTTTTACATAATAAGTCCTGCCGGTCTTGAGATTTTGGATCAGCGGATTTGTTCTGCCGGTGCGTACCCTGGCCATAGATTTCCTGAAATCTTTACTGGTACTATATTTAACCAGATATCCATCTGCCCCGCTGGTTTTTCCAAATCTTACCCGTATTCTGTCTTTTCCCGAAGTTTTTAACGTCAGGGATTTTACCCTGTCAACGCTGATCTTTTTCCATTTGGCGTATACGGTAATATTCTTTTTCGTTCCTTTCTTTATTTCCTTTATTTTGTTTTTATAGTTCTTATCGGTATACCATCCTGCAAACGTGTATCCTTTTCTTGCTGCTTTTTTTAATTTTGTGGTTTCATTTGTCAGGAAAACTGATGGATTGGATGTGGCATTTTTGCCTTTGTTTAATTTGTAGGTTATCCCATAGCCAATCCTTACCCTGCAGCTGGCTTTCACATTGCTGCCGTCTCTTGACACGGCTGTAATAACAGCTGTTCCTGGTGCTTTTGCCGTTATTCTGCCCTGCCTGTCCACAACGGCTGCTTTTTTATTGGAAGATGTCCACATTACCGCTTTCTCATCCGCATTGGAAGGGGACACCTTTGCAGTGAGTTTTACCTTTTTCCCTTTAGCAAGACGTATACCCTTCTTATTCAGTGTAATCTTCTCCACTTTTACCGGATTCTTCTGATACGTTGCTTTCACAACCAGGTTTCCCTGTACATTTGTATAAGCTTTATCCCACCCCATAAATGTATAACCTGCTATGGAAGGCGGATTTGGCGCTGTGGCATCTTTGCCTTTTTCCACGGTTTCTTCTTTCAGAAGCTTTCCATCCCGGTCTAAGAATCTTACGGTATATTTTACAGACGGGACAGCAATTTCCTTATACACTGCCATGACATCCAGGTTGCTCTGTACTTTTGAATAGTCTTTGTCCCATCCGATAAATTCATATCCTTCTATCTCAGGTGGGTTTGGCGCTGTGGCATCTTTGCCTTTTTCCACATTCTGAGCCTTTAACAGATTCCCATCTTTTCCAAGGAAACGGACGGTAAATGTCTCGGTTGGGGGATTTACGGCTTCCTGAAACTCTGCCATAAAGTGCAGCGTCTTGCCTGCAAATGCAGTTTCCCCGCCCTGCTGGAAGGCAAAGTCTGCTTCTGTGCTGACTTCTGCTTTGTCTAACGTCCATCTGACAAATTCGTAACCTTCGTTGGCATCTGCATGAATGGTATAAGTATCATTTTGTTTGGATATGGAAGTTCTTCCGCCTGCCGCATTCTGAGTTCCTGCCAATATCTGAGATTCATAGGCATCCTGCGTCAGTTTACTCACAGAATACGTATTATACCGGATTTTATCCAGGAACTGTCTCGTATTCCCCTGCTCATACAAGATCCCTACATCTGCGTTTGGCAGCTGGGTCAGGCAGGAATATGCAAAATAAACTCCTGTTTTCGTCACATCATACTGGTATTTCCAGTCAATTTCCGGATATTCCTCCCCTTTCGATATGTCATCATTTATTAAACCGATACGGATTACGCCGTGTCTTCTGGAGGACTCTACAGGTGCGGATAAAATGACTGCACGTTTTCCATCTATATAACCATCATAATTGATTACGGACAGCTGGCATCCGGAACCGCTTGCCAGCAGAAGCCTGTCATCTAACGCTCCGTTTGTCCATGTCTCTCCTCCGTCTTTGCTGTATGCGGTGGCAATTCTGCTTTTGACGGTTCTTGCAAATACCTGCAGGGTACCGTCTGGAAGTTCAATTAACTGGGATTCACTCATGGAACCTACGGTTGCCCGGTCAAATTGCGGGCTACCCCCCAGCTTCCAGGTTTCGCCATGATCATCGCTGTAAATTGTATGACACCACTGATCTCCATTTACATATTCATAGACCTGGAATAGCAGCCGTCCCTTATGTTCTCCATCTACAATCTGTATTCCTCTGCCTGGTCCTACACCTAAGAATCCCATGTCTTCCGTCTTCACCATGCCATTTAAATTCACAGGATCTGACCATGTCTTTCCCTGATCATCACTGTATTTCAGATAGAGATAAGAGGTCCGCAGAACCTGGAAGACAGATGTGTCATACATTACATTCATAGCTACATCCTGATCCGTCGTAACTGTGGTAATCGTATCATTATTGTATTCAATATCCTTTTGTTTTACAGTTAACGGCTCACCATTTTTAAGTACTTCAAAATTTCCGTTTAATGAATATTCCGTAGGTGCTCCGTTCTGATTGTAAATTACATTATTTTCCCGAACGGTATAATTATATTCGGTCTCTCCTGCTTTCTTTAGCTTCAGATATTTCTTACCATCTACCAGCGTATAACCACTGCCTTTCTGTGCTGACAAGGTGCCGGTTGCACTTGGGAATGCATCCACCAGGATAAAAATTCTTCCATCGGAATTGATGGTGCGGTCTTCTAAGAGTGCCGGATCGATAAATGCTGCGCTTCCGGCAACTGAAACAGAGGATCCTTCTTTAAATATCTGACCATTATCTGCAAAGTCATCAAAATGGAATGGAAGTATTCCCTCTGACCAGCTTCTGCCGCCATCCGTGCTGGTACTGACTGCGGTATCCAGATTATTCGGAGCATCCTGGGTTCCTCCAAACCTCGCATCAATGGCTGAAATAACGGTTCCCTGCATAGTTGTCAGCATAGCCGGTATTCTGAAATAAGAAGAACCGGTAGCATCATTTGAGTGGAATGGAGGGTCTAACTGTTCATATCCTTCCACTTTGGTCATAGACTTACATATGTCTTCATTAAGCGGTACCCCATAATATTGCAGTTTTTCCATACTGCCTGCATAGGCATATTTCACAGCACCGCCGCGCATGGTAGCACCAATCGTTACGGTATTCAGATGAGGCATATCAGACAGATATCTATACCCTCCAAGGACGGATGCTGCAAGTTCGAATTCCAGCTTGCCATTTACAAAGAGCTGATAGCTTCCTTTCTCTTTATCTGCCCGGAAAATTACTTTATTCTGTTCACCAATTCTGATTACTCCTGTTTTTAGTAATTCTGCCCCTTTGTAATCAAATACAGGATCTCCCTTTTGATTTCGGATTTCCACACCCAGGTTTTCCCCGCTGGTATAAACATGCATATGGGTATTCTGGGCTGCAGCTGCGGTATCATCCCCAAGGGAAACGCTGAACAGGGACTGAATAGATGCATTTGCGGAAGTAAAATCTACAAAAAGTGTTCCTTCCTCTAAATCTTTTATTTCCTCAATATATTTCTCTGTAAGATCAATTGGATGTCCGCTCTCAATCTCCATTTTGCCTTCATCAATGATCAGATACCTGCCTAAGGCTTTGATTGTAAATACCTGTTCTTCCGAGATTTCTCCGATACTTGCTTTTACCCTTACCGAATAGGTATTGCCTTCTGTCAATGTTTCTTTTACTTTTAACTGGTTACCTTCAATGACGAACTTATGATTATCGGTATCCTTTTCTCCCTGGCAAAGACTATATTCAGGTGTTCCTTCCGGTGCCAGCGTACTGACATAGAACGTCCCAGCCAATGCGGGCGGTGTCAGGTCTGTGAGCTTTGAAGCCAAAAAGCCAAGTCCGATTACCACTTCCCCTTCTTTCAATTCTACTGTTTCTGTTTGAAACGTAACTGATTTACTGGTTTCCAGCAAGTCTGCCTTTACCGTAACCTGATACGTTTTATTTACGGGTAAATTCCGGAGTGTTATCATCTTTTCCCCTTTTTTTGAAGAGGCAGTATATGTTTTACCATCGCAGACAGCCTGGATTTTAGTTACCCCAAAGGTACTTCCATAAGTTTCTTCCAGGACTTTTATATCAACTGCAATTTTGTCTCCGGATGCAACTGCTCCTATTGCTTTGTCACTCTGCTCCTCCGTATGGGGAAGTTCGTATGACAGATTGCAGATAGGGCTGGTTTCATTATATAACCCGCATGCCCGGATCAACGACTGAGCCATATTCAACTGGCCATTTGGATTGGGATGAATGGTATCATTGTTCCAGTAGGTATTCTGCCACAAATACGCTCTTGTTTCTAATTCTTTGCTCCATTCTGTAAAATGATCATCTAGCAGTGCATTTTTTTCTGCTGCAACGGTACGTATTACTTCCGCATATCTTGGAAGATTTACCGCCCTGTTTCCGGCTTCCGGCCTGAGCGGGTTTGGTGTCCGTAATACGGCAACAGCACCTTTGTCATGTATTTTATCTACGATACTTTCCAGATTTGCTTTATAGCGGTCTATTGGAACCGTTTCATTTGAAGCATCGTTAGTTCCAAGCATGACGATTACAACATCTGCATTGTATTTATCCAGTCTTTCGTTGGAATTTTCCTCCTGCTCCGCTGTGGTTGCACCTGATACAGCTGTATTAATTACCACATCATCTTTTCTGCCCAGTTCATCTTTTATATATTTTTCAAATGTCTGATGGATGGAATCATAGCCTTTTGTGTGCAGGGCGCCGTGGGTTATGCTGTCACCTACGAATAACCAGGTTGCCGGTTTTTTATTTTCTACAATTTCTTTCATTTGTTTTTGAAGATCATTTAACTCAGTCTGCGTAACCGGTTTAATCTGGCCTTCATCTCCTTGCATTACAGTTCCTGTAACGGCTGCAAGCTGTGTATTCCCGTCTTCAGACTTCACAGTTAACGTATAGCCTGCGCCTGTTGGGAGACCGCCAATCACTGCCTGCTTATTAATAAATCTGCCGCTTATAGTCTGATCTTCAATTAGCAGCTCATAACGCCACCCGGTAATGCCTTCGAAAACCGAATCAGGGATATTTACTGTCAACTGTGTATCTGATGCCGTTACCCCTGGTGCTTCGCCGGAATACGCTGAAGGGGTCTTAACTTTTCTCAAAGAGAGGTCTCCTTCGCTCACCGGAAATCCTTCTGCGGTACCGTAGGTCACTTTTGCAAATTGTTTTGCAATTTCCAGATGTCCTAATGCATTTATTTTTCCCTGTTCATCCAGACAATTCTTTTTAAATGATTCATGGTCTGTATTCTTAAGATGGTCTGCTACCATAACTTTTGATTTCTGTGCATCGCTAAAGCCTTCGTATACCTCATGAACAGCCTCCGCGTAAGCAGCAGCCATTTGGTTCCGGCTTTCATCTGCCTGGGCATAAGGTGTCTGAATAACCAGATAGCCTGTGCCATCACGCAGCCCAAGTGCTTTATCTGCCAGTGTCTGCAGGGATGCCTTAAATGCTTCCAGCCCTTCAGTTCCCGCCTGATAATCTTCTTCTCCTACCATCACGGCAAGCGCTCTCGGATCATATTTTCCAACCAGTTTCTCAAACTGGTCCTTTACATCTTCGATTGTATTTCCGGCTTTCCCGGTATTGATCATATAGCGCTGGCGCCCCATAACACCACCATTTTTTGTCCAGCGTATATACTCTTCAAACTGCCCCACATAATTTCGGATTCCCTGTGTTTCGCCGTAACCGCCTTCCACATCTGTTCCACCGGTAAATACCCAGGTATTATCTTTTGACTGGTCAAACATCTGCTCCGGTAAATCACATAATATTCCGCTTTCGGACTTGGTAATCTCCAGTGTATCTTCTAAACTGGCTGCTTCATCTGTTACCACTACGTAAGCAATCTCACCTTTAAAACCATTGGATACCGTCTGGGTATTGCCATTATAGTAACCTCCTATGGTGAGCTGGTTTAAGTTCTGTACGGTTGAGAAAAATCCTTTATTGCTATCTCCCGTAAATTTCCCCCTGTCTACACCGTCAATTGCAAACCGGAAGACATATCCGCTGTCTGCCTGGGTCACCATCGCTGTATGCCACTCTCCGTCGGCATAATCAATTCCGGCAACAGATGCTCTGGTGTGTTTCATATCTGCACGGTATCGCATAAGATTATCCGATTTTTCCAAATAAAAGGAGGCTTTGTTTACGGATCCATTGATCGCTGTGGATTCCCCCGCAGTTTTTCCCATCAGCATCATGAGATTACCACTTTTATCAGTTGTCCGGAATTTAATCAGGACGGATCCTGTTGACAGTTTGCCTACTTCTGCAGCTTTTTCACTCGCATCAACCAATGTGCTTCCATTAAATTTCTGCCCTGCAAGATCCTGGTACAGAACAGCATTTTCTTTCATTGATTCTATGCCGGTTGGGCTGTTATTACATATTTTATCCGATACTTTGTTCCCATCTTTGGACCGCACCTGGTAATAATAGGTCTTTCCTGCCCCTGTCTGATCAATATAAGAGGTACCCTTGGTGCTTCCGATCTTTTCATAAGTTCCATTTTCATCTTCACTTCGGTAGATATCATACTCTGTGATGCCTTCTGCCGGAACAAAATTAATTTTAATGGAACTGTATCCTGGTTTGATAACGGTTTCGATGGACGGTCCGTGGGATGCAGGTATGGTAAATCCGTCAAATCCGCCTTCGGCTACCCCGATATTTTGCGCATTGCCGTAAAAATCCCTGCCTTCAGCTGTTATTTTACGGAACGTCAGCTCATGTGTGTCATCCGTCCCCGGACGGAATAATAGCTTCGTCGTGCCGCTGCCGGAATCATATTCCATAGAAACAGGTTCTCCGTCAGCGCTTGCTTCCAGATGGGGGCTGCCTATTACCATCATTGGCTGGTCAAATGTTACTTCAATCCTGCTTCCTTCCCATCTGACACCTTGTACGGCTGGTGCTGTCCTTTCCACCGGCGTCTTGTCAGCCATCAGCCATTGTAAATTAAACGTGGTATAATTCTGATCCAGGTTTGTTCCTTCCCAGAATAATCCGATTTTATTTTCTCCCAAAACGGAAAGGCATGAATATCCATAATTTCCAGCTTCCACTAATCTGGATGCAATCCATACAAATTCATCTGTCTGTGGTTCATAATATCCAAGACGGAGGGTTCCATGGTTTCGACCAGCCGCATAAGTACTGTCCGGATTAGCAAAAAGAAACATTTCCTTACCCTCATATCCGGGCACCTCATATGGATAAGGAACAATCGTAAGCTGACAATATGCATCCCTTAATACGGAATCAAACTTCAGGGTATTCTCCCAGGTCTCTCCTCCGTCTTTACTGGTGGCTATGGCTACATTCCCACCCTGGTTTCTGCAGAACAGTCTCAGTTCTTTTTCTCCTGCTGCATTTGTTACCTCCACTGCCTGGGATTCTGTCATCATTGCGCCGTTGTTATTCATGGTTTTCGTCTGCAGTATGGTTCCGTTGCTAAGTACTCTTCCGTCATTTACGGTTTCACCCATGTGCCATGTTTCACCGGCATCATCACTATAGATTACCGCTGCTGACTGACTCCCGCCTACATTACTGTTTGTAATATATACCGGAAGTATTAAACGTCCATTGCTCATCTGCATGCCTACTCCCGGACCCGTGCCGGTAAATAGCATCCAGTTTTCTTTGATCTGACCGTTCAGATCAATTGGCTCAGACCAGTCTACACCATCATTTTCACTTGTGACCATCCAGAGATGTGATGTTCTGACTGCTTTTAATGGCGCCGCCTCAGTTCCGGTATAGAGATAAATGTTGCCGGCGTACTGCAGTTGGTCTGCATCATCGTTTGCATTTGCCGGCTGGGCTTTAGATACCTGCTCACTTATCTGACCAGATTCCGGTTCACCCTCCGCTTCCAGTACTTCGCCATCATCTTCCATCAGTATTGGATTTCCGATAACTTTGGATAGCAACTCTGTTTCATCTTTATTGGATACTTCTTCTGCTGTTTCTTTTATGGTTGCTTCTGTTGTTTCTTCCCCTGTTGTATTTTCTTCGGTTATTGTATCTGGTGCTTCTTCTTTCGTTTCCTCTTCTGGTGTTCCATTCTCTGATGTTTCCTCTTCTGGTGTTCCATTCTCCGATGTTTCTTCTCCTGATGTTCCAACCGCTGATGTTTCTTCTCCTAATATTTCTTCTCCCGAGATTCCATCTTCTTTCGTCCTATTTGCTGAACTGACTGCAATCTTTTCAAATAGTTTTCCATCTGCCAGATTAGGTACCACATAATTGGTGGCTTCACCTGATGCTTCATCGTACACGATTCCATTTTCCCGGATTGTATATTCTTTTGTGTAAGTGTTGCCTCTTTCTGAATTTGGACAATCTCTTAAGATCAGATACTTCTTTCCGTTCACCTCTTTATAGCCGGAGGAAGTTACCAGACTTCCAGAATCCATAATTGCATTGGACTCTGGGAACATATCTACCATCAGGAATATTTTACCGGTATTTCTGTCCTGGACCATATTGGCATCAATACTCAGTGCATGTCTGTTCTGCCCCGATGGGAGATTTACCAAAGTTTTTGTTTCCTCCCAGGTTACGCCCCCGTCTGTGCTCCTTTTGATAACAGTGTCAATATTACCCTGGTCTGCAGATCCGCTCTGGCGTTTATCAATGGCTGCAATAATAGTTCCCTCAGTTGTTGTTAATAAGGATGGAATACGATATGAAGCAGAATTCTCATATCCATTGTAGAATAGCCTTGTATCTGTTCTGACCGCATCTTCCGGATCATCGGGAATTACCGGTTCATAAGCAGTTGCCTTTTGCATCTCTGCCACTTCTTCTGCTGAAAGAGCCTGTCCATACACCTCTACCAGGTCAATGTCACCGCTAAATACCCATTGATTTGTCCCTCCTTTAGCCGGAGCACGATCCAACGCACCTACTTTAACGGAATCCGCTTCTGTTATTTTATCAAAGAAGCCAGACTTCTCCTGTTCCGTAAGCTTCTTTCCGTCCAGATAAATCTGGAATTTTGTTTTTCCAAATACATAAACAACTGTATGCCATTGGTCATCACGAATCGAAGCTGTGGCACTAACCTGATTATAATTTGTTACATTGCTGTTGTTTCCCTGACGTACTTCTACCCCGGCTTTGTTTCCCGTTGGATTAACATAGGCAACCGCATAAGTATTTTCCTGCCCTGGATCTGTACTGGACAGACTGAACAAAGCACTTAATCCCTGATTGGGATTGGACCGGTATCTTACTGAAATGGTCCCCTCCTTTAGCGTTGAAAGCCTTGTCAGATATTCCTCTGTAACATTGACCGTATTTGCCGCTGACGAAATACTCATATTTCTCCCGGAATATATGGGCTGGGTTTTTTCCTGTGCAGATACCTGTATCATTCCCTGAGGCACAATTCCTGACACGACAAGTACAATTGCTAACATCATCGCTAAAAATCTTTTTTGTTTTTGCTTGATATACATTATTTCCTCCTTTTTCACATCCCATAAGATAAGTTTAGTTATTCTCCTACATGGAAACCCGGATTTCCTTTCCCCTCCTCCTTTCTCTTACTGGAAATCGTTTCCTGTCGATATACCTAACATTATTACAAAAATAATTTCTTTTTTCAATATAATATTAGAAGATTTTTCCTTTTTGTTTGTTTCTTCCTTTTTTACCGTTTTTCCAATGCATTTATCAAGGTTTTTCCAGTAATTTCTATCTATATTGCACAATTACAAAAAAGCCCCTCACGAAGTTATGCTTCATGAGAGGCCATTCACTGCTATTAAATTTTATAAGTTCCTCAAAAATACTTTTGTCTCATATGGTTTCATTTCCATGGTCCCCATCACCTGAGCACCTGTATACAGGTCCAGCAACGACTGTTTTAAACAGATCCATACTGGCTCGTGACTATAGTTCAGGACAAATATATATTGTCTGCCATCCTTTTCCCTTACGGCTAATTCTGTCTCCCGGGGTAAATCAAACATATTCTGATAAGGTTCTGCCACACAAAGCTTCCTTAAGAAAACCTCTGCCGTATCCCTTGTAAAAGCTCCCCCAAAATAATAGACCTTACCTTTCCCCCAGTTATTCTTTATTAGTCCTGCTGCCCCCTTATAATAATTAGACTGATAAGTACCCAGTATTTCCGCCTGATTGGTAAGCGGTTCCAGGATATCGTTATAAACCGCTGCTTCTATCAAGCAATCCTCCCAGCCCACCATAACCTTTCCATCTGCTTTCCCGATAAAAGTACCGTCTGTTACGTCCGTTCCCGACAAATCCTGCATAAGCCCGGGAAGATTCTGCATCACACATTTTCCGGTTCTGTCTTTATATCCGGTCCTGCATCCCAGAATCAGGATACCCCCTTCCTGCACATAAGCTTCTAAAAGGGCTTTTCTTTTGTTTGTTATAATAATACCGTGGGGATAGAATAATAGTGGATACTTTAATAGTTCCTGCAAGGATACATCCTCTGTGAGATAGACGTAATCCATCGGCGTATGGGTTAACTGTGCCGCCTCAAAAATTCCCTTCTGACTTACTTTTTCCATACGCTGATGCCATACATCCAGATCTGCATCCCAGACATTATCATAGTCTTTGATTACACCAAAGGATGCCTGATATCTGCTTCCCGCCAGTTCTCCTATTTTCCGAAATTTCCCATGTATCTCCCGTACTTCCTCCAGTCTTCTGTTATCCCGGTTGGCATAATCCAGAATGCCATGCCAATAAATCTCGGTTCCCATAATCGCAGTACGCCAGCGGAAATAGCTGATGTAATCTGCACCATGTGCTACGCTCTGCATAGTCCAAAGTGTCATCTGCCCGGGTTTTGGAGCCGGAGCTTCCATCCGGGTATTCCACCCGTTGGCACCCGACTGCTGTTCCATAATACCAAAGTTTGGGGAAACCGATCTAACTTCTGTCAGATTACGGCTCCATTTCCGGTCATTTAAATCATCTGAATGCAGCGGATCCTCGCACAGGCAGTATGCAAAATTAGGATAGGAATCGTACATATAAAAATCCAGGGATTCCTTTGTCATGCGGTGGTTATCCAGGTGGGAGAACATTCCATTCGTCGTAATGAAATCGGAATCTTTCTTGTACGTCCTTAGAATATCACTCTGCATCTTGGCAAAACGGCAGGCACTGTCTGATATAAATCGGATATAGTCCATTACCTCATGGGGATTTGTGGAATTACTAATGGTGGTACGTGGTACATGGATTTCCTCCCATTCGGTGTATGTCTGATTCCAGAAGACTGTTCCCCATGCGGCATTTAAAGCATCCAGATCTTTATATTTGTTCTTAAGGTATTCCCGGAATGCCAGCGTATCACTTTCAGAATAGAATACGTCTGTCTCACAATTTAATTCATTGTCGATCTGCCAGCCTATGACGGAACTCCTCTTACCATAATGCTGTGCCATTTTTGTTACAATCCGGGCACTGAGCTCCTGATATTTTTTTGAGTTATAATTGTAATGCCGCCTTGCCCCATGACGAAACGGGACTCCATTGATATCACAGTTTAACACTTCCGGATATTTTTGTGTAAGCCATGCCGAAGGGGTTGCTGTGGGCGTCCCCATAATTACCTGCATCTTAGTTTCTTCAGCAATATCTAAAAAATTATCGAAAAATTCATAGGTAAACTGCCCTTCCAAAGGTTCTGCTTTGCTCCAGGCAAACTCTGCAATCCGAATTGTTTCAATACCTGCCTCTTTCATTCTATTCAGGTCATCTTTCCATAGAGACCTGTCCCAATGTTCCGGATAATAGCAGGTACCAAGTGCTAGTTTATCCAGTTTTATACTCTTTTCAATTGTCATAAGACCCTCCACTATATTTCGTTCTCCAACTGCTCATTTAACTTCTTCAGGGACAGGCAGAAAGTAATTTTTGTCCCTTCATCTTTGGCACTTTCTATTTTTAAAGTCCCTTCTGCCCCATAATAAATCTTCAGACGGCGGTATACATTTTTGATTCCAATAGATTCCCTGCCATCATCTCTTTCACACTGCTCATAGGTTCTGCGCACCTCTTCCGGTGTCATTCCAACTCCGTCATCGCTCACGCAAAAAAAGATACCCTGCTCCTGCATTCTGATTTCAATATTCAGATTTCCTTTTCCAAGTTTTGGTTCCAGTCCATGTATAATGGCATTTTCTACCAATGGCTGCAAAATGAAGTTTGGAATGATATAATCCCTTGTCAGGTTATCAATCTGATAAGAGGCTTCTACCTTATCCCCAAAACGGTATTCTTGAATAAACAGATAATTCCGCACACTTTTTAATTCCTCATCAATTGTTATGAAACTATCCTGCTTAATAGTCGCCCGAAGCAGATCCGCCAGGGTAACCGCCATATCGGAGATGTCATTATTTCCTCCGCTTCTTGCCATCCAGCTGATGGTATCCAGGGTATTGTATAGAAAATGGGGATTAATCTGCATTTTAAGAAATTCAATCTCCGCCTGCTTTTGGGATATCTCCATTTTATATACCTTTTCAATCAGGGTTTCTATGTTCTTAGCCATATCATTATAGGTTCTTCCCAGACTTCCGATTTCATCATTGCCCGCAATGTGCACCCGGCCTGAAAAATCCCCCTGTCCCACTGCCGTCATACTTTTGCTCAACTGTCCCAGGGGAAAGGTAATATGCCTGATCATCAAAATAATTGCAACCACAGCCACTACTATGGCCAGCAAAGCTATCCCGCCTGAAAAAAGCGCAAAATACCGGATATCTTTTTGTATTTCTCCAACTGCTACCGTTGTAACCAGCATCCATCCATTGGGCATTTTTTCACCGGTATAAAGGTAGGAATCCACTTCATTGATTTCTGCCCGTGAATCATTTTCCATATTCTGCAGCCTTTCAAGTTCCACCGGAAAATAACTTCCCACATGCTTCCTGTTGTTGGATGCCACTACTATTCCATCTGTATCCACAATGTAAGTACCACTGGTGTACGTATTTGATATATCTTCCAGAATATCGGAGAAATATGCCTCTTCGCAGACGAGATCGATGATTCCAATGGGACGCTGTGTTTTAAAGTCATAAATAGCCCGCTCAATACAGATTCCATTCTGCCCGTCATCTGTCAGTTTCCAGAGGGTGGAGCCCTTCGCATCAAAGACTTCATTTCCGGAGAACATCTGTATGACCTGCTCTCCAACCTGCTTTTGTACCGTAAACGCTTCCTCCGTCAGGGAAATAACGCTCAGGGAAGTTACGTTTTTATTATAGAGGGCATCTCCGATCAGTTCTTCCTCCACTGACCTTTTTACCAGCAGCTTCTCATATTCAGACAGCGTTTTCGTATTGACTATGCCCAATTGCTCCTGAATCTTAGTGTTTTTCAATGTATTAAAAGTAATGGTCTCCATTTCATCAATATTATTTTCCAGGTTATTTGTTGTCTGTCTGGTAATATCCATGATATACTGCCTGGACTTTTCTTTGTAAACCGCTTGGAATACAGCCATTGAAGCAAACGAAATACCTGCGCTGGAAATGATAACCAATACCGAAAATGTCAGAATCAGCTTTTCTTTCAGCCTCATATCCTTGAATCTGTGCTTTCTTTGCATGATTAACCCCATGGCATATTACAGAAAATCTGTAATACTGCTGTACCTCTTATTTTTTCCTGTCCATCATGTCCAGAATTTCTCTGATTGAATAATCCTTTTGTATCCCCGGGTTCTTCCTGTACTCTCCCGGCGTGCTGTCAAATATCCGCTTAAACACCTGACTGAAATAGCGGGAATCATGGAATCCTGTTCTGTCGCAGATCATATTGATTTTCTGTTTATTTTCCTTTAGCAGATACCCCGCATTCATAAGGCGGATACCAGTCAGGATATCCACAAAGGAGTAGCCAGTTTCTCTTTTTATCAACCTTGACAGATAGATCGCGGTGAAATGATACTGTTCAGCCAGTGCATTCAGTGTAATATCTCCGCTGTAATTCTGCGCAATATAAGTCAGCATATCCATAACCTGAGGATTTGCCCCCCGGAAACTGTAAAGTATTTGCTCTGAAGCATCAAAAGCCCCCACCATATCTTCGTGTTCCCGGACTACTTTCCTGGAATATCTTTTTTGTTCCAGAATACTTACGGCACGTCTCACCGAAGCAGCTAATTCATCCGTCTTAATTGGTTTTAATATGTAATCATATACCTGCTGCCTGATTGCTTCCTGTGCATACTGGAAATCACTGAATCCGGTGAGCAGTATTACCATGGTACTCTTCTGGTATTCCCGGATATACCCCGCCAGCTCAAGACCTGACAGCCCAGGCATGCGGATATCACTGATAATAATGTCAATCTCTTCTCTCTCCAGCAATTCTCTGGCATCCTGCCCATTCTGTGCACTTAAGACCTGTTCAAACCCCTCTGCTTTCCAGTCCATGGATAAAATTCCCTGGCGTATAATAAATTCATCATCTGCAACCAGCAGTTTCAATGATATTCCCCCTTTTCCTGTATCCTTCCTCAGCCCTTTACTGCCCCTGCCACCATTCCCTCCATAATATTTCGATGTAATAGAATGTATACAATCACGCTGGGGATAATGGTAATCACAACTGCAGCTATCATCGCTGTATAATCCGTTGCATATTGCCCCTGAAAAGCAGTAAGTCCCACTGGAAGCGTCATTTTTGACTGGTCTGTCAGAAATATCTGAGGAAGCAGAAGATCGTTCCAGATATTGATAAATACAATCACAGCTACCGTCACAACAGAGGATTTGGAGATGGGCATAATGATCTGGTAGAAAATACGGTAGATACTGCACCCATCCATTACTGCTGCTTCTTCAATATCACGGGGAATTGACAGAAAAAATCCGGTTAGTATGAAGATAGCCATTGGAAAGCTGTTGGCTATATGGGGAATAATCACCGAAGCATGGGTGTTCAACAAGTTTACCTTATTAAACATATTAAATAACGGGATAATCGTTGCATATGCAGGTATCATCATACCCAGCAAAAATATATTCATCATTATTCCGGAGAGCTTCCATTTCATCCGTGATATTGCATAGGCAGCCATACAACTTAAGACCGCTCCGGCTAATACCGCTATTACTGCAATTATAACAGAATTTGTAAAATATGTCCCAATCTTTCCATCCACCATCGCAGAAATATAATTCTTAAACCCAAAGGCTTCCGGCATGCCCCAGGGATTGGCAAATAACTCATCATTGGTCTTAAACGAACTGATTAACAGCCATATAATCGGATAAATACAGGTAAGTGTGAATAGCCCCAGCCCTGTATACTTAAATGCGAAAAACATCTTGTCTTTTCCATTTATCCTCATCTTTATTCCTCCTTTCAAAACCATCATGCAACACTAGAGCGTGTTTTAAAATTGCTTTCTGGCAGCTGTGCGTCACAGTTTGTGGGAGATTTGTCCCGAATGAAGGGCACGTAGCGGGCTACGTAACCTGAATTCGGGGCAAATATACCGCAAAGTGGGGCGTGCAGATGGCGGGAATGAATTTAAAAACACGCTCTAGTATTCAACTGGATCCGATTTGAAAATCAAATTCGAAACTGCAACGGCACAGATACATAAAACAAGTAAAATAACACCAATTGCTGCTGAATATCCGTATTTTAATGTCCGAAATCCCTGATAAAACATATAAGTAGACATTAATTCGGTTGCATGGTTTGGGCCTCCGCCGGTCATAACCGCCACCAGATCATAATATTTCAGGGACCCTGTAATAATCAACACTGCATCCACCTTTAATATATTTTTAATGAGTGGAAAAGTAATAGAACAAAATTGTATCCATCTGCTGGCTCCATCGATTTCAGCCGCTTCATACAGGGAACTTGGTATATTTTTCATTGCAGCTATCTGTATAATCATGTGATACCCAACGAACTGCCACATGACAACAATAATAATACAAAACAGTGCAATCCGGGGGTTGGACAGCCATGCCTGCTGAGCATTGCCAAATCCCAGAACTTCAAGGAGTTTATTCAGAAGCCCAAATTCCGAATTATAAATAAAAGACCACATCAGTCCCACTGCCACCCCACATATAACACTGGGCAAAAAGAATACTATTTGGAAAAAATGACTTCCTTTTATCTTTTGAAACAGAATATTTCCAAAAATTAATGCCAGCGGCAGATGGGCAATTAAGGAACCGATTACCATGAAAATATTATTGCGCAGAGCCGTTAAAAAGGTAGAATCTTTAAACAGATTCAAATAATTTTTCAATCCCACAAATTTTCCCGGACTCATCAGATCAGTCTGAAATAAACTGATATAAATATTATAAAATATCGGTATCAGAGAAAATACACCATAGATTAAAAATGCCGGAAGTACAAATACTGCAATACTTTTTTTATTTCCTAAAATTTTGTCCATATTAACAGCCTCCTTAAGCCTGATTAACTGCCGCTTCGACAGAAAGGTTTAAACTTTTAGCGGTCTGCATTTTCTTCTGCAAATGCCTGCAGTTCATCAAATGCTTTTCTTGGATCGGAACCTCCGAATACCGCCAGACACTGATTATTAAATTCCACACCTTCTCCGGCCCCAAAGGCTCTGTCCCACCAGGGTGTGAGACCCTTTGCCTGGTTTGATAAGCTGATAATCTCAGCAACCAGTGGGTCAATCTTAGAATCATCTACTTCTAATTTTAAAGATGGCAGCCTTCCCATCTCATAAAGCAGTTTCTCTTCACTTTGTTTGGAGGTCCAGTATTTCAAAAATGCAACTGCAATCTCCTTGTTGGATGAGGATTCCGCAACGGCAAAGCAGGTATCTACCGATCCAACTGAAATATTATTGAATTGGGAATTCTTTGCCGGGAGTGTAAATGCACCTACACAATCGGTGATGGAACTGGTATTCTTATCCAGAATTGTGGATGCATCCCATGCTCCCTGAAAATACATAGCCGCCTTTCCCTGTTTAAACTGAGACTGTACTTCTTCTGCTGTCATACCAAGCATTCCGTCCTGAAAATATCCCTTATCTATCATACTCTGTACTTCATTGGAAGCTTCCACATGCGCCGGATCATTCCATTTTCTCGTTCCGTCACAGACGCCATCATACAAATCCATTCCTGCTATTCCGTTTGATATCTGCTGCACAAACTGCGCCGGAATCCAGGAATCAGTAGCTGCCAGTATCATTGGCGTAACCTGGTTATTTTTTAAGGTTTCGCATACATCCAGAAATTCTTCATAGGTTTCTGGAACGCTTACCTGATTCTCTTCGAATATCTTTTTATTGTAAAACATGACACAAAAGGACTTCTGGGTTGGTATTGCATATAGTTTTCCATCATAAGTCACCGGATCCAGTACCCCTTCTGCAAAACTGTTCTTCCACTTGTCATCTCCTTCCACCGCTTCCTGAAGGGATGCCACTTTGCCGCCCTCTACAAATGGTTTTAAATAATCCAACTCCCAGGTAAAAAATATATCGGGCACAGAATTAGAAGCCATAAGCGTTGTCAATTTTGTTTTGTACTGTTCGTTCTCATAAAACTCTATATTTACCGTGGCTCCCCACTCATTGTCCTTTGAAAACTCATCAGCAATTTCCTGATACGTCTCCCGATATGCATCAGCTGCGCTTCCAACGCACATAGCTGTCAGCGCCGGTCCATCTCCTGTTTTTACACCTTCTCCCGTATTCCCACTATCCAGGTTTTCTGACATCTCACTTCCCGTTTTGCTGCTCTTCCCATCCGGGGAGACCTGGCTGTCAGCCCCATTGCCTCCGCATCCTGCCAGCATACCTACGGCTGCCATTGCCGCAATCCCTGTAAATATTAAACTCATCCATCTTCTTTTCATACCCTGTCTCTTCCTTTCATAATTCGTTTTTCATTTTCCTTGTTTTAACACATTTTCAGGTTCACCACATCGATTCCTTTTGATATCTGTTTTTGTTTTAAGATAATTTTATTATATATTACATCACATTAACGAAACAGGTAGATGGATAACCAAAAATGTTTAAAATATAAAACAGAGTAGTCTTACCATATCAACCTCTTTACTAAAAAATAAAAAAAGCGGTATGATTAGCTTTCCCAGCCATATCATACCGCAGATCTTTCCTGTTTAAATTTACCAGATAATGTTTCCGAAAAGGTTTCATTTTTCAATCTTCTCAGAAAACAGTTCTCTTTAATTCCCCATTCCAACTATCATACCCAGCACATAAGGCACCAGCCATACCGCCCAGACAAAAATACTGAATTTGTGGAAATTCTCCTGTTTCTGCTCATCCTTTTTCACCAGAACAATCGTTGCCCATACTGCATGGAACAGCATCAGGGCAATTGCCAGAGCGCCTGTAATTCCATGGAGATTTATGCCACCAGTACCTGGCTTACTTCCTGCAATGGTACTCATGATGGTAGTTCCTGTGGTATCAAACACCAGGCCCAGCCAGAATATGATGACATGAGGCTTGCGCAAAACATGTGCCTTTCGCTCTGAAAAAACGCCGATTGTATAAAATATCAGTGCCAGAGTAATCGTAATTATAGCTAAAATTAATTTTACATCCATATGTACTATCTCCTTTATATTCAACTTGAACATTGTTCATTATATGATATAAATTATCATTTGTCAAATCTTTTAGATAAATCCATATTCACTACAATTAAAAATCAGCCGGAGATATCTTCCTCCCAGGCTGATTTTCTTATCTATATTAATTTCGTTATCACACTCTGAAACCCACTCAGAACAACATTGCCTTCCCCGACATTCAATTTCTCATAATTGTTCAAAAGTATTTCTCCAATTTCATCTTCTAACGGCAGCCTGATTTCCCTTGCATTACAATTGTGGATCGCCAGTATCCGTTTTCCTTCATATCTTCTTTCATAAGCAATGATTCCATCCTGGTCTTCATACCGTGGAATGGTATCGCCATAAATAAAAGCTTCTTCAAGATCTTCCCTTTTTCTTAAGGCTATCATCTTTTTGTAATAAGAAAGCAGGGAGTTTTCATCTTTTTTCTGTGCCTCATAATTTATCCTGCGGTAGTTCGGATTTACTTCGAACCATGGAGTTCCCTCCGTAAACCCTGCATTTTTCCTGTCGTTCCACTGCATAGGAGTCCGGCTGTGTTCCCTGCATTCGTTGTTGACTTTTTCCAATGCCTCTTCTTCCGTCATACCTTTTAGCAGGTATCCATTATAATTGTTGAAGGTTGCCAGATCCAGAAACTCGTTAATCGATTTTTTCTGGTAATCCCGCATTCCAATTTCCTGCCCCTGGTATAAAAATACAATTCCTCTCAGGAAAAAGTTTACCGAAGCCAGCAAAGATTCGCTATAGAAACTGATATACTCTTCCGGTATAAACCGCTCCACAGATCTGGAGGTATCGTGATTGTCTGTAAAATTACACATCAGACCATGGCCTTTCGCGTAATCCTGTTTTGCAAACAGCCGCTCTCTCAGTTCATGAACCATTTCTAACGGACGGTCTTTCCATTCTTTATCCTTTACGTGAAACTGCGTATGGCAGAAATCAAAGATCGTGGAAAAATAACCATCGTCTCCGATAAATTCCCCCAGTTCTTCCGGTCTGACATCGTCCACCTCTCCGATTGTCAAAGCATTGTGAGGCTTAAAGGTCTTTTCGTTTAACTCATTCAGAAAGACATTTAGTCCTTTTGCATTGCGGAAATAATCCCAGGCACTGGCAAGCCCGTCCGGTCCATCTGCCGGCTGGTTGACATATGCAAAGTTTTTCTTTAAATGGCTGATTGCATCGATGCGAAATCCCCTAAGTCCCATGTCCAGCCACCGATTTACCATATCGTAGATGATTTCCCTCAGTTTTGGATTTTCCCAATTCAGATCCGGCTGGCCTTTTGTAAAAAGATGCAGATAGTACTTATTGGTATCTCCAATTTTTTCCCAGGCACTGCCGCCAAAAATAGAGCGCCAGTTGTTGGGCGGGTTATCTCCATCCCCTTCTTTTATAATATAATAATCCGCATATTCGCTGTCTGGATCCGCCATTGCTTTTTGAAACCATTCGTGCTGGTCTGACGTATGATTTACCACCAGATCCATCAGTATTTTGATTCCTCTTTTATCTGCTTCCAGTATCAGTTCTTCCATCTCTTCATTTGTTCCAAACATCGGGTCGATCCTGTCGTAATCGGAAATGTCATAACCATGATCCACCATCGGGGATTTGTATATCGGACATAACCAGATTACATTGATCCCCAGATCCTGCAAATCGTCCAAATGCCGGATAACCCCTCTGATATCACCGATTCCATCCCCATTGGTATCTTGAAAGCTCTTTGGATAAATCTGATATCCAATTGTATTATGCCACCACTTTTTAAGCATTTTATCCTCCATCTGCGCATAACTCTGCGCCTAAACTTTGAACTTAAGTGTATCTGCTGATTCATTCCTGCCAATGCATTTAGCCCTTAACTGCTCCGCTGTTGGCGGAATGATAATCCAATGTATGCATCCGCAATGCACTTAGCCCTTAACGGCTCCGCTGGTTACACCCTCCACATAATATTTCTGCATATAGATGAACAGCAGCGAAATAGGAATCGCAATAATCACACACCCAGCAGTAAATACCGTAAACATCGTATTAGAACTTGACTTTGTCATCATCGTGTACAATCCAATCGCAACCGTATAGTTCTCAAGCTTATCCCCCATGATAACCTTGGAGAAAATGAAATCCATCCACGGTGCCATAAATGCAGTAAGTGCCGTATAAACAATCATAGGCTTTGACAATGGAAATATGATCTTGGTAAATACCTGAAACTGGGTTGCCCCATCAATCTTCGCCGATTCATCCAGTGCTTTTGGCATGGTGTCAAAAAATCCTTTTGCCACATAAAAGGTAAGTGCCGCACCGGAAGAATAAATAAGTACCAATGCCAGAAGACTCTGTGTCAGATCCATCGCTTTTAAAATATAATAAACTGCGATCATACTCATAAATGCCGGAAACATATTCAGAACCAGGGCTATTTTCATGATCGGTTTTCTCATGCGGAATCTCAGCCTGGATAATACATATGCCATGGATGTGGTTAAAAATGTACTTAACAGGCAGGATGCCACCGACACGATCAAGGTATTGGAAAACCATCTGAAAAAAGGATATTCACTCATGGTAAAAAGCATTTTATAATTGTTCAGGGTAAATCCCTTTGGTATAAAGTAGGAAACAAATTGTCCGCTCTCCGCTCTGAATGATGTCAGAACGATCCAGATAATGGGGAATATCCAAAGTATACTAAGTGCAATCAGTATGATGTAAGTGATCGTATTGCCTAATTTATTTTTCAGTTTCATTGATACATATCCTCCTTACTGTACGCAGCTGATCTGGTATATGTAATCAGCGAGAATACTGCACATATGACAAAGGTTATGATACCGATGGTAGACGCCAGGTTATAGTCCGCCTTTTCTACCGTCAGTTTATATAACCATGTTACCAGCAGATCCGTATCTCCCGCCGCATAAAAGTTACTGTTAAGCGGTGCTCCTCCGGTCAGCAGGTAAATAACGTTGAAGCTGTTTATATTACCGACAAACTGCTGAATCAGTGAGGGCGTCATAACAAAAAAGATTTGGGGCAGCGTAATCTTTCTGAAAATCTGGAAGGTATTGGCACCATCCATTCTGGCCGCTTCCACCTGATCCTCCGGCAGATTCGTTAAAATACTGGTTACTACAATCAGGGTAAATGGAATGCCGACCCACATATTTACCATAATAACCGAGAATTTTGCTACCAGTGGATCTGTTAAAAATGGAATTGGCTGATCGATCAAACCAATATTCTGCAATAATGTATTCAACGGCCCGGATGCATGAAGCATATTTCTCATAATCAGAAGAGATACAAACTGAGGCACTGCAATTGTGGTTACGAAAATCGTACGGAAAAATTTCTTAAGACGAATACCTTTTTTGTTGATCAAAAGCGCCAGTATAACTCCGCCCAGAAAGTTTGTAACAGTAGCCAAAAGTGCCCAGATCAGTGTCCAAACTAATAGCGGGAAGAAAGTACCGGCAATATTTCCGCCCAGCATAGAACCAAAATTGCTAAATCCAACCCAGCCAAACAAGTTCTTTGGCGGCAGATGATTGTGGTCATAGCTTGTAAATGCCAGTAAAATCATATACATTAGCGGCAAAATAGTGAAAATTAATACAGCAATTGTGGGCAGTCCTAATAATGAAATGTGAAAGCGGCTGTCCAGCAAGGAATGAATATCCTCCGTAAAGGAAGGTATTTTCTTATCTGACGCTTTGAGCATCTGGATATTCCGGGCGCTTTTTATATTTACAAAATAAGCTGCGATAAACAGTGCGATGATGATCACAGTTGCCAGTCCATAAATCATAAACAACATAGAATTATCTCCCTGGACCTGTACCTTAATGCCCAGATTTTCATCCATGACCCACCCCTGCGACTGCACCCCAAGGGTTACCAGTCCGCCAAGGGCAGCTGCCCCATTAAATATCATGTAGAGAAGGAACACTGCTTCTATGGCTAGAAACAGTAAACCTTTTATGATCTGATGATTCATCAGATTGGCACTTCCCATGATAAAATAAGATAAACGAACGGACAGATCCCCGTTTTTAAATCCATTTATATAATTTTTAATTGGATTTCCTCTTCTTTTCTTTTTTGTCTGCATATCCTTATCTCCTCTGAAAAGGCCAGCCATGAATCTTCATGACCGGCCTATGCTTTGACAGATGCGCGCTTACCGAATCTGAAAAATAATTGTGCCGGGTCCCTGCCTGACTTATTAATTGGCAGCAGCGGCACTGGCGGTATCATTTACCAGGGCATCCAGTTTCGTCTGAATATCTGCATCTGATAATTTACCTGCATATGCATCGATAATAATCGGATCCAGAATATCCCAGAAGGAACGCAGTTCAGAAAGTTTTGGCATTAATACGGTATAGTCTTCCTGGGTCATTTCAGAAACAACGCCGGAGATCATGTCATTTTTTACTTCATCTGATTCTCTTAATGCATTATTGCATGGAATATTACCATTTCCTTCAAAACGTGCTTTCTGGCTTTCCTGGTTTGAGAGGAAATCAGCAAGTTCCATTGCATCTAACGGATATTTGGTAGCTGCATTTACAGCCAGTAATTTAACTCCCTGGAAAGAGCGCAGCTGAACGGCACCATCTCCAAAATCAGCAGTTGGGTAAACAGCTACCCCAAGGTTTTCTCCAAGGGCATCTGTAATATCCTTTTTTCCCCAGGGGCCGGTTACCATAGCAGCGATTTCACCGGATTTTAACTTATTCATAGCATCTGCATTGCAGGCAACCACGTTTTTATTATCTTTTAGAGAAGCAATCCATTTTGTTACATTTACACCCTGTTCGGAATTAAAAGTGGTATCTGCAATGTCTTCCCCATTATCTCCGAAAAGCTTACATCCGTTTGCAATATACATCGGTGCTACTGTATAGTTGGTACCTTCTTCCGCTACATTTAATCCGATTTTAGCCTTTGCGGTTATTCCCTCAAATGTTTTCACATCTTCTTCCGTAAGCATGGATTTGTTATAAACCAGATACATTGCTTCTACTGCATACGGGTAGCCATAAACAGTATCTTTATAGGTAGCCGCATCCAACGCTGTCGGCGTATCTTCACTCTTAATTCTGTCTGCATACTTGGTATTTTCGTATAAGGTGCCCGCCTCTACAAGCTGTCCCAGCTGATCATGAGGTAATGCGATTACATCTGCTGCAGCCTCCGGATCTTTCTTCACCTCTTCTTCCGCCTTGCCGCTTTCTGAAAATACAACATCGATGGTATAATTCTTTTCCGGATGAGCTGCTTTAAACTGCTCTACCAGATCCTTGGTAATATCCAGTACATCCTGATCTGCCCACACCTTTAACGTCACGTCCTTACTGTCTGTGCTGACTGCTGATCCTGTACCGGCTGCGGTAGCCGCCTCTGCCGAAGACTTACTGTTGCCTCCGCATCCTGCAAGCAGACCGCCCGCCATCATAACCGATAATGCAAGAGCTGTGAATTTAACTGTTCTTTTCATAATTCCTTACCTTCCTTTTCATTTGGATGTTCTCCTGTTTTCTGAGGTAATTATAACTTTTCATCCGCCTGTTTAAAATGAACTAAATAAACTTTGGTAGTGAACAAAATAAACTTTTCATGGCTGTATGGGGTTTCCCTCCACTTATTGTTCTGTTTCCGGCTGGCCATGACTATTCTTTTATAAACTACATGGACATAGAAAATCAGAATCTACGTAACTTTTTTCAAATGCCATGCCAAATAAATCAACGTAACTTTTTTCAAATGCCATTGACAAAACTAAGACTGACAGCTATAATCAAAACAACATACATGCGTATGTACAGGAGGTGATACTATGCCACGCCATGATCCAGACCAAAAAACAAAGCAGAATATATTGGAAACTGCTATGCGCCTTTTTTCTGAAAGGGGAATGGAGAATGTAAACGTTGAAGATGTTGTAAAGGAGGTCGGTGTTACACGGGGAGCATTTTACCATTATTTCAAATCCCGGGAAGAATTGATTTCAAGTGTTATGTATAAATCTTTTGAATGTGATAACCCTTATCTGCTTGCTGATAAACAGGAAGGACTTAACGCTCTTGAAAAATTTCGCTTTATAGCCAAACTTAGTCTGCGTTCCCATTTGGATGCAAGTGACAGTATGAAAGCACAGATGAAGAAGTTAGCGAACAATCCAGTTGTTTTTAAGAATGAGATGATATTCCAGGTAAATGTTATGGCAACTTATATGGAGAAGTTAGTGATTGAAGGTAACAAAGACGGCTCGATGAATGTGGTCTTTCCAAAACAGACATCACAAACGATTGCATGGCTTGCTGCCTCGTGGCTTAGTCCATACGCATTTGAAGTATCTTATGAGGAATATGTCGATAAAGTTTTGTTCTTTGAGCAACTCTCAACATTGCTGGGCTTTCCTATAATGGATGAGGAAATGAAAGAGATTTATTTAAAACTCGGTAGTTCTGAATTTAAAAAAGAATAAAAGTATAATTTTTAACTGCCTTTCTTTAGGCAGTAAAATTTACAGGTTAAACATACATACGTATGTATAAAAAGGAGGTTAATAATGTCAGAAAAAATAATTGAAGTATCAAGGCTGAAAAAATCTTATAAGTCAAACCATGTTTTGAAGGATGTGAGTTTTACCATTGGAAAAGGCAGCATATTTGCCCTGCTTGGGTCAAATGGTGCGGGAAAAACTACAGTTGTTAAAATTCTTTCCACATTGCTGAAACCGGATGGCGGCAGAGCTGTAATTAACGGATTTGATGTAGCAGCAAATGGCGATGATGTACGTAAATGTATTAGCCTTACAGGACAATTTACAGCAGTAGATGAAGTTTTGACAGGCAGAGAAAATCTAACTCTTATCGGACAGCTAAAACGTCTGCCAAACCTTAAAAATACGGTTAATGAGTGGCTGTCTTTTTCGGGTTTGGGGGATGCCTCCAACCGGAAAGTGTCCACCTATTCGGGAGGTATGCGGCGCAGGCTTGACATAACAATGAGTCTTATGGGCAGCCCCGATGTGCTTTTTCTTGATGAACCTACAACAGGACTTGACCCCCAAAACCGCATTGCTATGTGGGATCTGGTAAAAGAGTTAGCAATGAAAGGAACAACAGTGTTTCTCACAACACAATATTTAGAAGAAGCTGAATATCTCGCAGATAATATTGCTATTTTACATGACGGTAGAATCATCGCTGAGGGAACACCGACGTATCTGAAAGAAAAAATGCCCCAGAGAGGGGTACGGCTTAATTTTGACAGTGAGATAAAAGCCGGTATAGCGATAAAACTCTTAACGGAAAATGGAATTGCTGCCGACAGCATAGAACAAAACTTACCCTCTTTAGAAGATGTATTTTTAACGCTGATTGATGAGAAAAAGGAGAGCAATTAATATGAAAAAATCTAACGTAAATATTTTTTTTGATGCATGGGTCATGTTTAAACGCTGTTTCATTATATCTTTGCGAAATCCCGAAACACTCCTGACGGCAACCTTAATACCATTTTTTTTAATGGTTTTATTTGGTACGGTATTTGGAAGCATATCCGATGTAGGGGATTTTAATTACATTGATTTTATCGTACCGGGAATTATCTTGCAAAGTATCGGTCAGGCATCTCAATACTCGGCAATGAATGTTACATCTGACATGACAAAAGGCATCATAGACCGTTTTCGCTGTATGTCCATATCAAAATCCGCCGTGTTAATTGGTCATACAGGTGCTGGAGTGATACGAGGTCTCATTTCAAATGCCGTCATTATCATAACTGCTCTCATTCTCGGCTTTAGACCGCAAGCTGGATTTATAGATTGGCTTTTGGCAGTATTATTTCTTTTGCTGATAAATATTACAGTTACTTTAATCGCTGTACTATGCGGGATGATATCAAAATCGGTAGAAGGAGCGAGCGGACTACTGTTTCCCCTTTTTATTCTGCCTTTTATGAGCTCGGGGTTTGCTCCCGTAGACACTATGCCAGGCGGCATTCAGTGGTTTGCAGCGATACAGCCTATGACACCCATTATTGACAGTTTGAGAGCCCTGACACTTGATTTGCCTTTGGGAAATAGTTTATGGCTGGCACTTGCCTGGTGCGTGGTATTAAGTATTGGGAGTTTTACTTTATCAATGCGGACATACAATCAAAAATTATCGTAAAAGTACATTCATTTATACTGGGCTTTATCGCCAATTTCATTAGTACCACAGCTCTATTTCAACCGGATATCCCACTTATCATTGGCGGATTAGGCGATTTTCTGTTCATTGCCAACTCAGACTTAAAATGTTAAAATACCTTTATACTTAACAATCATACATTTTTCATAGCAAAGATAAGGATGTGAAACTTGAAACCCAAATACCGCTTTAACCGTATCCGCACAAAATTATTTACCATATTTTTTATTCTGGTACTGTTCCTGCTGCTGATTACTATTTCGTTGAATTACATGATCTCCAGCCGTTCTAACAACCGGAATGCAAAAATATTAAATAACCAGATGGCGACTCTGGCTGATCAGGATTTCCAGGTTATATTTGATGAAATAGACCGGATTTATTCTTCCATAACCACCAGTCCGAATTTTTCATCTCTTTATAATGCCAGCAGTAAAGCTTCCCCATTGGAGAATTATCTGCTGACCTATAACCTTTCGGATCTGCTGAGCACTCCACTGGGAGCTTCCCTTTATATACACAGCATTAATTATATCAACCCATCCAATGACATGCTGATTTCCTGCATTGCCGGGGAAATGAATGTTGAGCGCAATTTTTCATTTTCTGACTCGCCTTCCTGGTTTCAGACAGCCGTAAATAAGTTGGAAGAAAATGAGAATGCAAATATTCTATATCTTCCCTCCCACCAGGAGCTCTATTACAAACGTGGGGCAAATGATGTAAATAAAGAAGTAATTACCGTGGTCAGAAAGACTGCTAATGTCAATACAAATTATCAGAATAAGGGACTATTATTTTTTAACATCGATCTGGAAGTATTGAAAAAACTAACCAGAGGACTAAATGCTTACGACGGGATGCAAAATATCATTATGACAGACACCGGAGAGGTAATCTATTCAACAGATACCGGTCTGACTCAGGTTCCGGGCGCAGCAGATACCCTGTTAAACTGCAAAACGATTGGATATCTCACCTTATCCCAGAATACCTACATGGCGCTTCCTGTTCCCATTCAGGTAAATAACTGGCGGATTATTTCCCTCATACCAAAATCCGTCTACACCCGTGAAAGCCGTCATGTGGCAATGCTCAGCATTTTAGTCGGCGTTCTGGTGCTGACTCTGGGGCTTTTCATTACCTGGATTTTGTCCAAAAGGATCTCTACCCCCATTGAATCTCTTTCCGGAACTATGAAAGCTGTTTCCAACGACCAGATGGATATCCGTGCTGAGATCACTTCTAATGATGAGGTGGGTGAGCTCTCCGTGAGTTTTAATACGATGCTGGACCGGATCAATGATTTAATTGAACAGGAGTACGTTCTGACTGCCCGGCAAAAGGATGCTCAGATTAAAGCTCTGCAGGCACAGATCAACCCCCACTTTCTCTATAATATCCTGCAGTCCATAGCCAGCATTGCATCCATTAACCATATACCCGAGATTACCACTATGGCTAATTCCCTTGGAAAAATGATGCGATACAGTATTAAAACAGCTGAAAACTCCACTACCATCCAGGATGAACTGATACATGTGGTACATTACCTGGAAATCCAAAAAATCCGCCACCTGGAAAAACTGGATTACCAGATCCAGTCCGATGAAAAATATGCTGATTTTCCACTGTTAAAATTAACACTTCAGCCATTGATCGAAAATGCAATTATGCATGGGTTCTGCCCATCACACGAAAAACTTTTTATTTTATTAACGGTTACAGAAGAAGATCCCTGGCTTATCATTCAAATTTCAGATGATGGTGCCGGAATTCCGGCCGAAAAGCTGCAGCAGATTCAAACAGAACTTCTTACACCTGCTACAGGCTTTTACAGTGACAGCAGTCCCAGTATCGGTATAAAAAATGTCTATGCACGTTTGCGCCTTTACTACAACAAAAATGTTCTGCTGGAGATCGACAGCGAGCAGGATGAAGGGACTGTTATTACTCTGAAACTGCCCTTGGATAAGGATAAAACGAAAGAATTACCAGAGTGATTTTGCAGAAGTAATTAAGAACAGGAGGCACTAAAAATGATCCGTACTATCATATGTGAGGATGAATACTGGGTACGAAAAGGCATTATAAACCTTGTCCCATGGAAAGAATTCGATCTGGGGTTTGCAGGTGAATTCGAAAATGCCACCGATGCCATTGAGTTTTTAAAGACCAATCCGGTTGATCTGGTCATTACTGATATGAATATGAATAACGGAGATGGCTGTACGCTGCTTGACTATCTCATGGATTCAAATACTGATTGTGAAAAAATTATTATCAGCGGATATACCGATTTTGAATATACAAAAAAAGCGATCAATTCCTCTGTATGTGAATACTTATTAAAACCGGTAGAAGAGACGGAGCTTCGAAATGTGCTGAGAAAAGCCATTGATAAGATTCATGCAAAACGCAAAGACCGCCTGGCGCAAATCGAGGTACAGGAAAAAATGCAGCAGACCGTACCGCTTCTTCAGGAAAAATTATTAAATTCATTGGTGAGTTCCGAAGATTTTGGAAAAGAAAAAATTATTGAGGAACTGTCTAAGATAGGTTTTGAATTAAATGATAAATATTTCACTGTACAGATTCTCTATGTGGCAAAGTTGGAACCCGGCGCATCCATTACTCCCCTATCCGAGGAAGAACTGATGGAGTGGACTTCTTTCATCGAAGAAAAAATTACACGAAAAGAATGTATTTTATTTAAAAGCCGTCATCGTAAAGAAGAGTTTATCCTTTTATGGGAGGGAACACCACAACGTCCGCTTCATCGGACTTCCATATTTTCAGAATTTCATAAACTGGGGGATGCCAAGGGCTATACCATGAAAAGCGGGACAGGAACCTTTGTGAAAGGATATCAGTCCATCCCTCTTTCCTATCGGCAGGCGAAGGCTGCGCTGGATTATGAACTGATCAGCCAGCCGCTTCCCCAAATCATATTTTACGATGATATCAAAGAGCTGAACCTAAGAACCTACTCCTATACCCTGGATGAAAAATTACTGAGCGGCATTATCAAAAACAGAAGCCGGAAAATGATCCCTCTTTTTTTAGAACATATCGGTTCTATTTCCAAAACTGCTTCTTACTACCATCTTCCAACTTATAAAAATGCCGTGATACGTGCCGCCATGCAGTTAGAAAAGGCATGTTTTGAAAAAGAAATGAAATGCCCGGAATTATCAGACACGGTAAATATTGTCACCCCGATGTGTTCCACCGCCCGGATTAACCAGTATCTCATAAAGATCTTCCACGATATTCTGGATGAAATCGAAAAAGCCAAAGTTCCCGCGGGGAAAAACGTAATCGAAGAAATATGCGAATATGTAAAAGTAAACTATGGTGAAGAAATCAGTCTCATTGCATTTGCCCAAAAATACTACATGAACCATATTTATTTGAGCCGCCTGTTCAAATCAGAAACAGGTGAAAACTTCAGCAGTTTTCTAACCAGAATAAGAATGGAAAAGGCAAAAGAATTATTATCCAGTGATTCCTTTCTGATTAAGGAGATTGCCGAAATGGCAGGTTATGAAAACCCTTATTATTTTACCAAAGCATTTAAAAAATACTTTGCCTGCTCGCCAACGCTCATTGAGAAGCTGGATACCAAGGAGAATGAGGGTTGAAAGGAAATCTATATATGAAAAAATATTTTTATTTTACTTTAATGATTGTCTTGATCCTGATTATGACTGCCGGCTGCAGTTTTTCACTTTCTGCCACAGATGACACTTCTGAAACCACTGATGCAGATCAGGTAAATCTTTATGTTATGCATGGACGCCAGGAAGCACCGGAAGCCTACACAAAACTGGCAGATGCTTTCCACAAAAAATATCCGAATATTACCGTGCACTATGAAACACCAAGCAATTTCGACCTGACCATGCAGAACAGAAGGGCTCAGAACCGGACACCGGATATCTATTCCGCTACCACCATTGAAGCAAATGCCGGAATTCTTATGGATCTGACCGATGAACCTTTTATGAAAAAGGTAAAAAAGGTAACCTTTGACACCGTAAAAGATAGACGGGATTATTTTTTCCCCATTGGATATTCCGGTGTAGGCGTAATTTATAACAAAACTGTTTTCAGGGAAAATAACCTGACACCCCCTAAGACGCTGTCAGAACTCACGAAAGTCCACCAGGTGCTGGCTTCGAAAAACATTGCGGCCTTTGCCCTTGGATACAAAGACCTGTGGGTTGGGCATTTTTCTCTGCGGCCCGCCTTTTATGCGGTGTATGGAACTTACCCCGACTGGAATCAGAAAAGGAGCAAGGGAGAAGTATCCTTTTCCGATACCCCGCAGTGGCAGTTAATCGCTGATATACCGAAGAATTACGTCTATGCCTATGGCAATACCGATACCGCATTTGAAGTGGGTTATATGGATGCCTGTTCTATGCTTGCCAATGGTGACGCAGCCATGATGCTTCAGGGGTCCTGGGCAACTTCACTCATTCAGACCTATAATAAGGATGTGGAACTGGGATTCATTCCCCTGCCGGTCTCCGATGATCCGGAACGCAGTAAGATCAGTTACTATTGTGACTATTATTTATCCATAAGCGCCGACACCAAACATCCAAAAGAAGCAAAGCTGTATCTGGATTTTCTCTCAACACAGGAAGCTGCAGAAATCTATGTAGACAGTACGAAGACCTTTTCCAGTGTAATTTGTGCCCCCATTCCGGAAGATACCGTTTCTAAGGATATCGAAAAATATGTGGATAAAAACCAGTATATCGATGACCCCAGCGGCACCTGGCCTAACCGTTTTTATAAAAATGCAGAAAAATATTTTATGGAATATATATTGGATGGTATAAATTACAAAGAACTCACGAATTTACTGGACGAAGAATGGGATACCTGCAGTGATAAATAACTGCAGGCATCCCATTTGCATTTAGATAGATTATTTCTTTACAACTGGCATCCAGACCTCAAATACAGCATTTGCAGGATCCGGACTTAAATACAATTCGATATCCGGTGCATTTCCGTATTCATATCCGGAAGTTGGCAGCCACTCTGTCACAGCTCTTTTTTCAATATCCTGGATGCTGTCCGGCATGGTACCTGTTCCAAAGAATACAGCCCAGGTAGCAGCCGGAACCATGTATTCTTCTGTTCCTTCTATTGCAGGCTGGTCTGTAGCCACTCCAATATAATAGCACCAGTTATCTTCTTCCAGGCAGGCGCTTACTCCCAGAATTCCTTTGACTTCCTGATTCATCATTCCGGCCAGTTTCTCCAGAATGCCTGTCTGCGCTGCCTTAGCCCACATCTGCGGTACTTCCCTGAAATTCTCTTCCAGCTCTTTACTTAAGCTTTCCTTCATTCCTACAATTCGAAATGCTTCCTTTTTTTCAATACGATATTCCATCTCCGCTTCTCCTTTAATCACCATTTTTAAGCTGATACGCGGGTATGCCTTTAATGTAACGCCCTGCTGCTTTGCTGCAGAAGGCGGAAATCCATGGACTCCCTGGAATGCACGGTTGAATGACGTAGGGGATTCGTACTGGTAACGATATGCCACATCAAGAACCTTATCTCCATTACACAGATCAAAAGCTGCCTGGGTCATCCTCCTTCGTCTGATATACTCTGCTAAAGGTACACCTGCTATATAAGAAAACATCCGCTGGAAATGATATGTGGAGCATCCGGCTATCTGAGCTGCTTTTTTGATTTCTATTTCCCTGCTCAGACTGTCTTCAATATATTTAATCGCTTCATTTAATTGTTCTATCCATTCCATTTGTATCACCTCTTTTATCATCATAGTTTATTTAAAGAATAAAATCCTCTCTTATTACAGACGGAATCTGCGAGATAGACTTATCGTGAGATTTTTCGGCATAACACAACTCAATAGGCAAGAATCTCATATCCTTCTTCTGTGACAAGCACCATCACTTCCCACTGTGCCGATGGCTTCCCGTCATCCGTATAGACCGTCCATCCATTTTCATCATCTACAAAAACCTCATCCGTTCCCATATTTATCATAGGCTCAATCGTAAAAATCATGCCCGGTGCCAGGATCACTCCGGTATCCGGTTTTGTAACATAACTGACGCATGGGTCTTCGTGAAACTCCAGTCCTACACCGTGGCCTCCGATATCTCTAACCACTGTATACCCGTTTTTCATGGCATATGCGTGGATGGCATGCCCCATATTGCCGATGGGCTGCCAGGGTTTTACTTCATCCAGTCCAATCTGAATCGATTCCCTGGTGATATCCACCAGTTTCTTTTTTTCCTGGCTGACCTCACCGATACAGAACATTCTGGACGAATCTGAGAAATACCCATTGTAAATGGTGGAAACATCTACATTTACAATATCCCCATCCGCTAAAATCCGCTCCTCATCCGGGATTCCATGACATACTTCCTCATTTATGGAAACACAGACGCTTTTGGGAAATCCTTCATAATCCAGCGGTGCCGGAATTCCTCCCAATGTAATTGTAGTTTCGTGAACGATTCTGTTAATTTCTTCTGTGGACATGCCCGCCTGTATATGTTTTGCAACCTCATCCAGAATGGCAATGTTTATTTTTGCGCTTTCCCGTATTCCCTCTATCTGCTTTTTTGTCTTAATCATATTCCGGTTTGGAATCCGGTATCCTTTTCGCTTCAGTTCCTGTAATTTTCCATCGAATCCTTCGTGGCATAACTTATATTTTTTACCGCTTCCACACCAGCACACATCATTTCTGCCCAGTTTTTTCAACATATCTTACTCCCTTTCTCTCTAACCTCCGCAATATTCCCCTCTCTCATCCCATATCTTCGGTATTGCCCCGGAGTTCTTCCGAACTGTTTCACAAAAGCCCTGGTAAATGCCTCCTGGGAAGAATATCCGTATTCCACTGCAATGTCCAAAAACCTTTGGTCCGTTGCTGCAATCTCTTCGGCAGCCAGACATAATTTTCGGGTGGCTATATATTTTTTGAAAGAGATCCCGGTATATTCATGGAATTTTGCAGAACAATAAAATGCAGAATATCCTACATGACAGGACATTCCCTCCAAGGTAGGGTTTCCTTTTATATTCTCTTCTACCCATGCGATCATACTCTTTACTGTTTTAACTGACATATCTTTCTACCCTGCCTTTTTCATTCATTGAATATCCCAATTCATTCTATACCTGATACTATTTTATCAGAATCCCTATCTTTTTATTTGATATAAATTGCACAATAATGGTGCATTCGAGCATGCCCTAAAGTATTTTTTCCATCACCGTCAGGTATTCACTGGTTTCATAATCCTTTTTTTGATAATATCCTTCCGTCTGTGGATCCCGGCTGGTCCAGAGGATTATTTTATCTATGCCTTTTTCCTTCAGCCTGTTCTCAAACTCTTTTAACAGAATACTTCCCAATCCCTTGTTTTTCATGCTAATATCCATGCAAAACTCTTTGATTTCAAAGTGTACGCAGTCATAATACTGTTCTTCTCTCCCCACGATCATACCGCAAAGCTTTCCATCCACATATCCGGCAATGCCATAAGCATTGTCACCGGTAATCATCTGGCGTATCCTTCTTCCTGCAGTCTCTTCTGTCCATTTATCATTCCAGGGAGGTGCATTAAACGCATTCATAAACATATTTGCCAGTTCTAAAACCATTGACTCTTTCATTTCATAAAATTCCATATATGTAACAACCTTTCTCAGATTTAATTTATCTGGTTCATCTCCGCGCCTCCAAATTCATGGCCACAAGGCTTACTGTACATCTGCTCCCCGGCTTCCTGCCTTCCTGTACATCTGACTTCCTGACTTCACGGCTCCTTGACTTCACGGCTCCTTGACTTCACGGCTTCCTGTACATCTGGTTTTCTGGCTTCTCTTACGATACTCCGAATGCGCTTCCAAATATCTGCATATAAAGCGGTATCGCTGCCATTGCTAAAACAGTCGTTACAGTGATTACAACCGAAGCAAAAGAGTAATCGCTTCCGCTTTCTTTCGCCATAATCCCAAGCTGGGTCATGGCGGGCATGATTGTCATAATACAAAATACAAGCTGAAGCTGGGAATCTATCGGCAGAAGGAGACACAGTCCAAACATAATCGCAGGCGCGATAATAAAACGTCCCGCCAGTATCATAACCAGCTCTCTGGAAAACCGGATTTCCCTTCGATCAGTCATACGGATAACACTTCCAATGAATACCATGGACAGTGCTGTTGTCGACTGTTTTACATAGCTTATGGAACTCATCAGAAAATCGGGCAGATTTATTTTTAACAGCACCACGGCCACCCCCAGCAGAAACCCCACAAGGGGAGGCGAAAAGATATTTTTTATTTCCTTTTTCCAACCGTACTTTGTCTTCTCACCGGAATCCCTGCGCAGCAGCCAGGTTCCAAGCGTCCAGAATAATGTGGTATTCGCCATATAATACACCATAGCATCTGAAAGCGCCTTTTCTCCCATCAATGCTATAATTACCGGAAAACCTACAATGGTTGTGTTAGAAAAGGTCACTGCATTAATGAACACCCCTCTGCGGCTTGCACTTACCCGAAAAAGCCCAGCTAAAAGGACACTGATTCCCAGGCATACCAGAATCACCATGACCGGTATGGGAAGCTTTGTTACAATCCGTAATAATTCTTCCCGGTCTTTACAGGTTGTAAGTACGTTATAAAACATATAGCAGGGTATGGCTATTTTGACACAGAATTTAGAACAAACATCCATTCCGGTCTTTCCAAACCATGCCCTGCCAGCAATTACCCATCCGATTCCAATCATAATCAACAGTGACAAAACACTCTGAATACTATTCCATAGCATAATCTTTCCTCTTTCTATGATGTCTACCCCAGATAAACTCGCTCCCAAATATCCCAAAAAGTAAAATTATGAATCGAAAATTCATATCATACCTCATACCTGCACTTTCTTCTGCCTGTGTTGGATATCTAAAAATGTTTCCTTCTTCTAAAACGAAAAACCTTCGCAAAAAAATAAGCTATATCACATAATAACATGGTGGGAATCTTATACATTTATTGGATATCCTTTCTGATTTATTAACCGTTGTTTCGGATCGTTCGATTTTCTTTAACGCTATTCTTCTGGTCTTTGATTATGTTTCTTAATCTTCTAATATATATATGATCTTCGAAATTTCCCCATAAGCATCTGCCGGATTCGTCCATTGGAATGTATAGCCCAGTGAAACATTGACATACCGGATGCCGTTTTTTAAGATCTTCATTGGCATATGGGAATGACCGCTGATGCTTAAGGAAACATCATTCTTTTCAAAAAAATACCGGTATCTTTCACTACCCAGCTGATTGATAAATTTACCATAAAAGGGAATTGGATAAGAACGGATAAGATCACTGGTTGGCAGCATGTGCATGACAACACAGCGCTTTTTCCCCTTGGCGGCTTCCTTTTGGAAGGACTTCTGAATCAGTCTGATATCCTTCATTACCAGCCTGACATCCCGTTCATAATCAATCACACCCCCATGGATTACCTTCTGATCCGGCCAGAGATATCGGGATATTAGATTATTCGCCGCCTTCCTGGGATTATCCCCTGAATGCTTCCTTCCAAAGCTGTAATCAAACCAGCCGCAGATCCCCGTAATGTACCATTGCTTTGTTACAATGGGATTTTCCATCAGGGAATACTTTCTGTGAAATAGTATACTGTCATGAAAGGCACTGGATTCTTTATTAATCTGAGCGCTGTTTTTTCTTCTCAGATTCTCCACATACATGTCATGATTTCCCGGAACAATTCGCACCTGTGCCCTGGTCCTATCCGCTATATTATCATAAAATCTGAGTGCATCTTGGGCTCCCGTAGATGTATCCCCCAGAAAAACAACCACATCCAGCCCCTTGTCCGCTATCACTTCAGGCAAAATCTTAAGGAAATCAAACTGCCTGTTAAAATCAATATGAAGGTCCGATATAAATCCAATCCGCATTGTCACACTCTTCTTTCTGCCACTGTCCGCTGTTTCAGTCTTACTATAAGTATATCCAAAAAATTGATTTTATCAAGCCCCTGTTTCCATTAATAATTATTCTCTGTTAATTTCTTCAATAATGGAATCCCCCAGTACCTGCTTCACCGGGATAAACACTGCACCAACACTAATTATCAGGTTCAGTATTATAATTCCTCCTATTATCCAAATATTTGTCCTTTGATTAGGATTGATATATAAATAAACATGGGTAAGTAAATAAAGCAAAAGTCTCTCCAGTCCTAAATACACCAGAACAGTCAGCAGGCTTGCAAAAACACCATAAAGCAGCCCTTCTTTTAACATCATTATTAAAAATCCGCTGTCTGTAATTCCCATTGCTCTTAGTATTCCAAACTCATGCCTTCTGGACAGAACCAGATGGCTCATGCTATTCATAATATGCATTAAGCTGATCATTAACAGGATCACAGCTATCCCATAAAAGAATATCATTTTTTGTTCCAGATAACTGTTTTGCAATTTTATTTCAGCCGTATAGTCTTTGATCAGGCATCTTGGTAAATTATAGATCTGATCTTTGATTCCTTTTACAATCTCTTTGCTATCCCCCGTCCCTTTTTTTACACTGATTATGTTGTAACCGGATATACCAAAGTTTTCCTCCATCTGACGGTTGGTCAAAATCAAATCTAACCCACTATTCCCTATGAAATACGGATTATTTGCCATTGCCCGACTTACAACTGCCGATACCACGAATTTCTTTTCTAGAAACCAGTCCTCCTGATCTCCGAATTTCACCGCCTCTTCCGGAACATCCGGACTTTTTGGCACTTTAACGGTTATCGTATCACCGGGATGGATAAGCAACCCATCATAATAGCCCTGTCCATCCATGAGCGTACGCAGAATTACTGAATTATCTTCTTGCATTTTCAGGGGATTTATCCTTCCCTCCAGAAGATATGATTCCAGTCCCGCCAGCATTCGCGAATCGTATCCATAAATATTGCTCTTAATTCCGTATCCTCCATCCGGCTTCTCAGTACAGATCCCATTAAAATATTCCATAGTTCTGGGGTCCGGCAAATAGTTCGGATCATTGGCTATTTCCGGAAAAAAGTTTTTCCATTGTAATGTATCCCGGGCAATCTCAAGCTCGCCCAGAAAATAGTTTACCGGATGGGCCGATTCTACTCCCAGTACTTTTTTTATATTTGATACACTCTTTTCAGGTATTGTATCCTGAAGTGATGAAGTCTCCAGAAAGATCTGATAATCCGATCCCAGCCCGTCATCTGCCTTTAGTGATAATTCATTATTATGTCTGGTATTTACCGTTACATATGTTGTACATAAAAAAATGATACCACCAAGAGACAGGGAAAACAAAATGCTGATAAACGTTCCTTTTCTTGCAAACATAAACTTTTTAGAAATCACGTCTGTCATTTGCACTGTATTCGTACTGTAACTTTTTCTGTTTCTTCTCTTACTATGATTACTGTTTTTCATAACATCAACCACAGACAGCCTGTGTAACCTTCTTACACTGATAAAGCTGATCAGGAACAACAGGATTCCTAAAAATACCGCCCCCAGAATAACCGCCTTATAGCTTATATAAAAATGTTTGGAAACCGCATCTGCATCTGCGAACACATTGGAAAATTTTGAATAAGACAATCCGATAATTCCATTTCCGATGATACTTCCAATTGGATATCCCATTGCAAACAACAGCCCAAGTTCCATAAACAGCAATCGGAAAATATCTTTATCCCCAATTCCCAGGGCCTCCATGATTCCATATTGGGAAGTCCTCTTCATAATAGACACGTGAAAGATACTATATATAATAAAAGAGCTGAAAATGCACAATATTATAATTACCCCATTAACAGTCAGATTAAATTCTTCCTGTGCGTACATTAATGCCGTAGTGAAATTAGAACCTGGAGTAGTCATCAGCTTCCAAAAACCGAAAGGCTGCCCATCTCCAAAAAATGAAACAACTGCATCATTTACCATCATTCCCCCATCCGGAATATGAAACTCTTTCTGAAATGCTTTTCTTTGTCTCTTTAAGTCTTTTTCCTCATCAAACTTAATATAAAGAAATTGCTTTCCCCCATCCCCCTTTGTGTCTTTGCTTACAAATCCTTCCATCCCGCCAACTGCTGTTGCCCATCGGTTTGAAACCACTCCGCATAAGGTGTATTCTTTACCATCCAGCATGACTTTTCTACCAATTTCATTGCTGATATTTAAATTTTGCATGGTATACTCATCCAACATAACCTCTCCAGGTTTTGCCGGGTAATCTCCCTTTAATAATTTCCTTTTAATAATGGAGAAATATTCTCCATCCGCGTAGATGAAAGAAAAAATATAAGGTTCCTGAATAACCTTTTTCTTTTCAAATACCCCAAGCCGGGTGATTCTATACTCCTCCCCCTTCTTTTTACTCCGAATCTCCTGGATTAAGTCTGAATCTGCCTTAATGTAATAATGATAATCCCCGTAAACTGTCCGGTCTTTCTCCAGATTACTTCTTTCTCCACTGTATACAAGTGAACTGATCCCTGTCATCAGAGCAACTGAAATCACGATACTGAAGAGAATGGCCAATGTCTGCCTTTTATAAAATTTGATGTATCGTACTGAGAATTTATAACTGGCTTTCATTCTATATCACCGCCTTCTCCCACAATTCCACCATCTTCTATATGGATAATCCTGTCACAGATTTGTGCAATCGCCTCGTTATGAGTAACCATCATGATTGTCTGATGGAATTTCTGACTGCTGTTTTTTAATAGACCGATTACCTCCATGGTTGTCCGGGAATCCAGATTTCCAGTTGGTTCATCCGCCAGGATAATTGCCGGTTTATTTGCAAGGGCTCTGGCAATCGCAACACGCTGCTGCTGTCCTCCTGAAAGTTCATTGGGATATTTATCTCTTTTTTCCCACAATCCCAATTCATGCAGCAGTTCCCCGATATATACATGGTCAATGCGCTTCCCCTTATCAAAAGTCACGGGAAGCGCTACATTATCATAAACATTTAAAACCGGCATCAGGCTGTAATTTTGAAAAATAAATCCTATATTTCTCCTCCTGAAGATTGTTAACTCTTTTTTCTTCAATGCCGCTATATTGTGGTTTCGAATGATGATCTCTCCATCGGAAGGATTGTCAAGTCCTCCAATTAAATTTAATAATGTACTCTTACCGGAACCGGAAGTGCCCACCAAAGCGACAAATTCTCCCTGCTCAATCGAAAAACTGACATGGTGCAAAGCCTGAACCGAATTCTCACCGCTGCCATATACTTTAACTATGTCCCTTATTTCTAATATCTTCATCGGACCGCCTCTTTTCCATTTTTTCTTTATTGTAGCAGGCAAGTCTTTCATATCTACTACAAATAGATTCTCAGTTCTTACAATTTTGTAAGAACACCAAAAAAGAGCTGCCCTCCCCCGGCTTAGATTCAATTGTTATATATCCTTTCTGTTTTTCCAGAATCAATTTAGCAAGGTATAGCCCTATGCCCGAACCTTCCAGTTCCTGTACCTCCCTGCTTCGATAAAAGCGTTTAAAGATATGGTTAAATTCTTTTTCATGAATACCAATTCCCTGATCACTAATTCTAATCTGGCTGTACATTTCAAATTGTTTTATTGAAATCTCAATCCGGCTTCCCCTGGGAGAATATTTCACGGCATTCTCCAAAATATTCTCCAGCGCCTCCGCTGTCCACTTCACATTATGAACCAGTGAAATTTCATCAAATTGCCGGGTAATAATTTCAATTTCTTTGGAAACGGCTTTCTCATATACAGAATTAATCGCCTTTCTTAAAGTTTCTTTGACCGGATGAGGTTCCGCATCAAATTGAATTACCCCCTCCTCCAGCCGAACCATTTTAAACAAAGATTGTAAAATCCAATTTATTTTTTCCGTCTGTTCTTTTAACTTTCTTTGAAAAACAGATCTTTTTTCTGGATCCAATGTCTGATTTTCTAAAAGTTCCTGATACATCATAACATTAGACAAGGGTGTTCTTAATTGATGAGACATATTAGAAATGAGGCTCTTTACACTTTCTTTTTCCTCTTTTGCCTGGCATATTTCAAGATTCAGTTTTTCCTGAACACGCATCATCTTTCCAGCTAGAGCCGATGCTTCTCCCTCTTTTAAATCTGATTGAGAGACAGCTCTTTCACTAAGCAATTCATCCAGCATCTTATCAATATTAAAATACAGTTTCAGATATTTCTTCCTGTAGTAATAGCACAGCATTCCAAGAAGAACTATGCAAATCACAAATAATACATATGCAATCATTTTTTCTCTCTCCAAATGTACCCCATCCCATGCACCGTTTTAATAGATTGGGGATTAGAAGAATCTTTTTCAATCTTCATTCGCAGTCTTCTGATATTTACGGAAACAATATTCTCATCCACATATTTACCATCCTGATCCCAGACCCAATTCAATATCTGCTCTTTGGATAAAATCTGCTCCTTATTCTCCACAAAATATACCAAAAGCTTATACTCCACTGTGCTGAGCGAAATCTCCTCATTCTCCTTAAATACCTTTCCCCTACCCTTATCAATCGTGACTCCATTGGAGTTTATAATAGATGCATTCTCTCTTCTTCTACACAAGTTCTTTATCCTGGCCTTCAGAACAGACAAGGAAAATGGTTTTGTCATAAAATCATCTACCCCTAATTCTAAGGCTTTGATTTCATCCATCTCCGTATCCCTGGCTGTCAGCATAAGAATAGGAATCTGACTGTACTCCCTCACCTCCCTGCACAATTCAAAACCATTTCCATCCGGAAGATTACAATCCATGATAAGCAGAGAGTAATTCTCCTTATCTATTTTCTCTTTTGCTTCCTTTTTACAGACAGCCCTATCCAGACTATATCCCTCACACTCCAAATAAAATACCACACCTTCCATAAGGTCTATATCATCTTCTATCATTAATATTCTTTCCATTCCATCACCTCTTCCATTCGATAAGTACATCATATTCCACCCCCATTCTAATTTCAATACAATCCAGAGAATGATTGCAAAAATATATAAGATTTTTTGCTTACGTAAAAAAAGCATAATCTTCTGCTACAAAGATTACGCTTTTTACGCTCTAGATCGAACAATTTTATCTTAAAAATGGTGTTAGCTGAGTAGGCGACGCTTTGCAGATAGATGTAGTGCTCGGAAAGCGTAGGGGCGAACCATGGCAGGCGTTTGGAGGGCTTACCGCAGAACTGGCATTTTCTAACCTTCCCGGAGTACTAATCCAGATACTTGCTTTCATTTTTCTCCTGTTTTTTTCTCACAAAATGATCAAAAACCCAGGTAAAGCAAAATATGAGTAAAAATAAGATAATAAATGCGGTTCCAACTCTTTTCTCTATACTGAAGTTCTTTTCGCCCTTACTGCAAATCAGTATTGCCCAAAAAGCCAGGCTGAATATTCCTGAACCGGCAAACCCATAAAATAAACTACCCTTCCATCCTCTTAGTGCATTGGAACCATCCCAGATGCCTTCCCGGATGCACCCAACCTGATACACGATAATACCTGCCAGTAATATAACCGTTTCCCCCAGAGTACTTCCTGAATCAGATTCCAAAATAAAATCCTGCACAATTATTACTACCAGGCAGATAACTACCATAAACCAGAAACTACGTTTTCCTATTTCCGCTAATTTCTGTTTCTCTCTTTCATCCAGGTTATTTTCTCTCATAGCCATTCCTCCTCCCAGAATAAATCGTTTAGTGTCTTACCTAAAGCTTTGCATATAGAAATGCAAAGTTTGAGTGATGGGTTGAAATCACCGGCTTCGATCATACCAATCGTCTGCCGGGTAACACCTGTCATCTCTGCTAACTGTACTTGCGAAAGATTTTTTTCCATCCTCGCAATTTTTAATTTCAAGTTTTTCATATCCCACCACCTTTTTCTTAGTCTAGTATACTACCATTAATGAATAGATGTCAACTATATATTGCATTTATATACTATATTTTACATTTGCGAACTATATTACTCACCTGTATGACGGCTGACTCACATGTAAGACGAGATGCCACTTTGTAAATCAAAAAGCCATATTTGTAATTAACAATTGAGGCTGTATGACGCTGTATCACATTGTAAGAAGGTAAGAAGTTTAACTCACATGGACTTCAGTCACTGCTTTTATGCTGTTTTCTGACAAAAAAAAGAGACCCTGCAGCGGATCTCATTCTATTTCACAGCTATTAACTAGGCAACCTGTAATAGCTTTGCAATTTGTGCTTCTATTCTCTCAACTGTTGTGTCAAAAACTACTGCAAGTTCTGAAAAAAGTAAATGCTCTACCCTCTGAAGATTTTTGTCATCACTTATACTCAGCTTTTTTCCACTTTCCTGTCTGTTTTTCTGTGCATGCATAATCCCTTTTAACATGCCAAAACATTTTCCACATTCACATGACTTCAGTACACTCTGATATTCTTTGTCTCTTACTCTATCATTCTCGTCATAAATACCCGTCATTTTTGGTAAATCATCAAGGTACTTCTCGGCTTTTTCTTTTGTTATGACTTTTCTCATGGATACCTTGTCATTGTTTGTTTTGATATAAATGGTACCACCATCATTACAAACAGGTTTTAAAATATAGTACATCTCATTTGTGTTAAGGAAATCCAACATATCAATTTTTTCAATATTATATACGCCTCTTCCCTCATAAACTACACTTTCATTAATTTTGAACAATATAAGCACCTTACTTTCTTTACTTCCCTCGTGGAAGAACTACTCCAATAGCCAATGCTTTGAATACCGCAGCAGCAAGTTACTATCCTATTATAACACACTTTTTGCTTTTTTCCTAGGGTCAAAAGTCACAATAGCTATATCGGGATCTATAGATAATAATAACCAATAGCCAGTACAACAGAAAAAGGACTACCACAATAATGTAATTAATGTGGCAGTCCTCATCTTACGCTTGGACTAATGTATCTATTTAAATTGTTTTAATTATTTAACGATTGTAGCAACACGGCCTGATCCAACTGTACGTCCACCTTCACGAATAGCGAAAGTAAGACCCTGCTCCATAGCGATTGGGTGGATCAATTCGATTGACATTTCTACGTTATCGCCAGGCATGCACATTTCTGTGCCTTCTGGAAGGTTGATAACACCTGTAACGTCAGTTGTACGGAAGTAGAACTGAGGTCTGTAGTTGTTGAAGAAAGGAGTATGACGTCCACCTTCATCTTTTGTCAATACGTAAACCTGTGCTGTAAATTTTGTATGGCATGTAACTGTACCTGGTTTGGAAAGAACCTGTCCTCTTTCGATTTCTGTTCTCTGAACACCACGAAGTAACGCACCGATGTTATCACCAGCCTGAGCTTCGTCAAGAAGTTTACGGAACATTTCGATTCCTGTAACAACAACTTTTCTTGTTTCTTCTTTGATACCAACGATTTCAACTTCTTCAGATACATGAAGAATACCACGTTCTACTCTACCTGTAGCAACTGTACCACGGCCTGTGATAGAGAATACGTCTTCGACTGGCATTAAGAATGGCTGATCTGTAGCACGCTGAGGATCTGGGATCCAGCTGTCAACTGCGTCCATAAGTTCCATGATCTTGTCTCCCCAAGCGCTGCTTGGATCTTCAAGAGCTTTTAAAGCAGAACCCTGGATGATTGGTGTATCATCGCCTGGGAATTCATATTCGCTTAATAATTCACGGATTTCCATATCAACTAATTCAAGTAATTCTTCATCATCAACCATATCACATTTATTCATGAATACTACGATGTAAGGAACACCTACCTGACGGGAAAGTAAGATATGCTCTTTTGTCTGAGCCATAACACCATCAGTAGCTGCAACAACAAGGATAGCACCATCCATCTGAGCAGCACCTGTGATCATGTTCTTTACATAGTCAGCATGTCCTGGGCAGTCAACGTGTGCGTAATGTCTCTTATCTGTTTCGTACTCAACGTGAGCTGTAGAGATTGTGATACCACGTTCTCTTTCTTCTGGAGCTTTATCAATATTCTCGAAATCAACTGCTGCGTTACCTGCAACTCTTTCGCTCAGAGTTTTTGTAATTGCAGCTGTTAAAGTTGTTTTACCATGGTCAACGTGTCCAATGGTACCAATATTAGCATGTGGTTTGTTTCTTTCAAATTTAGCTTTAGCCATTTTGAATGTCCTCCTTATAATATGCGCCTGTATCAGGCTTTCTTTTTGGTTTTTTATTTCATTAGGCTATCTTTGATTATATTTCAAATCAAAGATATTTTCAAGCCTAATTTTTTAAAATAACGATATAATTACTTACTTGGACTTAGCACTTAATACTTTTTCCTGTACAGACTTCGGAACCTGCTCATATTTTTCAAAGAACATAGAGTAGTTACCACGTCCCTGTGTTTTGGAACGTAAGTCTGTAGAGTAACCAAACATTTCAGCCAGCGGAACATAACCTCTTACAAGCTTACCACCACCGATATCTTCCATACCTTCGATACGACCACGACGGGAGTTGATATCACCGATAACATCACCCATATAATCTTCAGGCATAGTAACTTCCACTTTCATGATTGGCTCTAATAATACCGCATCACCTTTTCTCATAGCATCCTTGAATGCCATAGATCCGGCGATATGGAATGCCATTTCACTTGAATCGACTTCATGGTAAGAACCATCATATACGTTTGCATTAACACCAAGTACTGGGAAGCCGCCAAGAATACCTGCTTTTGATGCTTCTTCGATACCCTGACCAACTGCTGGGATATATTCCTTCGGAATAGCACCACCAACAACACTGGATTCATATTTGAATGTTTCTTCGCCATTTGGATCCATTGGTGTAAATCTAACTTTACAATGACCGTACTGACCACGTCCACCGGACTGTTTTGCATATTTGCTGTCAACATCAACAGGTTTTGTAAAGGTTTCTTTGTAAGCAACCTGAGGTGCACCTACATTTGCCTCAACCTTGAATTCACGAAGAAGTCTGTCTACGATAATTTCAAGATGAAGTTCACCCATACCTGCGATAATTGTCTGTCCTGTTTCATGATCTGTATGTGCACGGAAAGTAGGATCTTCTTCTGCAAGTTTTGCTAAAGCTTCACCCATCTTGCCCTGACCAGCTTTTGTTTTAGGCTCGATTGCTAATTCGATAACTGGTTCTGGGAATTCCATGGATTCCAGAATAACCGGATGCTGTTCGTCACAGATTGTATCACCAGTTGTTGTAAACTTAAAGCCTACAGCTGCTGCGATATCTCCTGCATAAACTTTATCAAGTTCTGCTCTCTTATTAGCGTGCATCTGAAGGATACGTCCAACACGTTCCTTTTTGCCTTTTGTTGCATTTAATACATAAGAACCTGAGTTCATAGATCCAGAGTAAACTCTGAAGAATGCCAGCTTACCAACAAATGGGTCAGCCATGATCTTGAATGCTAATGCTGCAAACGGTTCATCATCAGATGAATGTCTTACGATCGGATTTCCTTCCATATCTGTTCCTTCAATAGAAGCGATATCAGTAGGAGCCGGCATAAATTCAAGAATTGCATTTAACAGCTTCTGAACACCTTTATTTCTGTAAGCTGTACCACAGCAAACAGGAATAGCAGTACATTCGCAGGTACCCTTTCTCAGAGCAGCCTTTAATGCTTCTACGGATGGTTCTTCACCTTCCAGGTATTCCATCATTAAATCGTCATCTAACTCGCAGATTTTTTCTACTAATTCTGTACGATATAATTCAGCATCATCTTTCATGTCTTCCGGAATCTCAGTGATGGAAATGTCTTCACCTTTTTCATCATTGTAGATATAAGCCTGCATTTCGAATAAGTCAATGATTCCCTTGAAATCATCTTCTTTTCCGATTGGAAGCTGAAGACAGATTGCATTTTTACCTAATCTGTTTTTAATTTGTTCTACTGCACCGTAGAAATCTGCACCCATGATATCCATCTTATTGATGAATGCCATACGAGGTACATTATAAGTGTCAGCCTGACGCCATACATTTTCAGATTGAGGTTCAACACCGCCCTTAGCACAGAATACACCGACAGCACCGTCGAGTACACGTAGGGAACGTTCAACCTCTACTGTAAAGTCAACGTGTCCTGGAGTATCAATGATATTGATACGATGCTCTAAAGCACCTGGTTTTGTTTCGCAGTTTTCCTGCAATGTCCAGTGACATGTTGTAGCGGCTGAAGTAATTGTAATACCTCTTTCCTGTTCCTGCTCCATCCAGTCCATGGTTGCAGTACCTTCGTGAGTATCACCGATTTTATAGTTTACACCAGTGTAATACAGGATACGCTCTGTCAATGTTGTTTTACCAGCATCGATATGAGCCATAATACCAATATTTCTGGTTCTCTCTAATGGATATTCTCTTCCAGCCAAGGTTATTTCCTCCTAAATAATTTAAAGCTTTCCGCTTTGTCACAAGCCGGCCAATACAGGCCGGCACCGCTCATTTATATTTTTTATATAATTAGAAACGATAGTGAGCAAATGCTTTGTTTGCTTCTGCCATTTTGTGCATGTCTTCTTTTTTCTTAACGGATGCGCCTGTATTGTTTGATGCATCTAAAAGCTCATTTGCTAATCTGTCTACCATTGTTTTTTCTCCTCTTTTACGAGAATACAATGTGATCCAACGAAGAGCTAAAGCCTGGCGTCTATCTGGTCTAACTTCGATAGGTACCTGGTATGTTGCTCCACCAATACGTCTTGCCTTTACTTCGAGTACAGGCATGATGTTGTTCATAGCTTCTTCAAATACTTCGACTGCTGGCTTATCTGATTTCTCAGCCATTTTGTCAAATGCTCCATATACTATTTTCTGAGCTACACCTCTCTTACCATCTAACATAATGTTATTGATAAGCTTTGTAACCACTTTGTTGTTGTATAATGGATCTGCTAATACGTCTCTTTTTTGAGTATGTCCTTTACGTGGCACGGTACTTCCCTCCTTAATTATTATCGCAGCCAATTAAGACTGCTTGATTAATTCATCGGTACTCACATGTGTCGTTCTACTTGTGTTTCGTGCACGAAAGCTTCTATATTAACCTGCAACCACGGGTGAATAAGAAATCCGGCACAATTTTTGTTTGTAGTTCTGTTTGTGATACGAATAATTTATAATTTAATTGTTACGAATTATTTTTTAGCGTCTTTCGGTCTCTTAGCTCCGTATTTAGAACGAGCCTGTCTTCTCTTTGCAACGCCTGCTGTATCAAGTGTACCACGAACGATGTGATATCTTGTACCTGGTAAGTCTTTTACTCTACCGCCACGGATCAGAACAACGCTATGCTCCTGAAGGTTATGTCCTTCACCTGGGATGTAGCTTGTTACTTCGATTCCGTTAGATAAACGAACTCTGGCGATCTTTCTAAGAGCTGAGTTAGGTTTCTTAGGTGTAGCTGTCTTAACTGCTGTACATACACCTCTTTTTTGTGGTGCGGATACGTCCGTACTCTTTTTCTTTAAGGAGTTAAATCCTTTTTGCAGAGCTGGTGCAGTTGATTTTTTCTCAGATGTCTGACGACCTTTTCTTACTAACTGGTTAAATGTTGGCATTCCTTTCACCTCCTGTTTTATTTGTACAAAAACATAATTTTTTTCTTTCTGTACATGTGGTTGCTGTTTTAATTTTATTTTATGATGCATGAAATTAGATTAAAATTCACGCACACTGATTTATTATATCCACATGCATTTCTAATGTCAAGCACTTTCCAGTATTTTTCAAAGTTTTTTGCCCAAAATACCTTATAATTTTCTTAAGCCGGTAGACAACAAACGTCAGGAATGCTATGATAGGCGCAAATCGGAGGCGATATATTATGAGGAAATTATTAAAACCATTATCATTTATACCAGCTATACTTTTAATGTGCCTTATTTTTAATTTTTCCAGCCAAAGCGGAGATGTTTCCGGACAGCTGAGTTTTAAAGTCAGCTGTAAAATTGTAGAAGCAGGAGATTATATCTTCGACGCCAATCTGGAACAGTGGCAAATAGAAGAATGGGCCAATAAAATCAATTTTATCACACGTAAATTAGCACATATGACCGAATATTTTGCTCTCGCTGTGGCAGTATCCTTTCCATTATATGTGTACGGGCTGCACGGTATCTGGCTTATGCTTGTAGCCGGCATCCTATGCGTCGGTTTTGCCCTGGGAGATGAATACCACCAATCTTTCGTGGGAGGCCGCTCTCCTTCCCTTCGGGATGTCGGGATTGACAGTGTTGGAGTCTTTTTCGGTATTGTACTCGTCCGGATGGTGGGATGGACCGGTCGAATGACGATCTTTAAGCCGAGAAAGAAAAAAACAAAGGTAAAAAGAATCACAAAAGTAAAACACAAAAACCATAAGTTCAAAAATTACACAGCCAACGCACCGGAATACCATTATAAGGAAGAACATGCTTATTATAATGATATCCCAAAATCTGCATCTAAATCAAGAACATTTAGAAAAGCGCAGAAAAACAGCAAAGACAACAGTTATTCCTATGACCAGCAATATACCGGTTACGATGGCCATACACCTTACAGTCAGGATCCGGGTTATCAAAATTATAATCATCAGCAACCCTATTATAGAAATAACCCCCAGAATTTTAACGGGCAGCCTAATGGCGGCGGTCCTCAGCAGAATTTTAACGGGCAGCCTTACAGCGATGGTCCTCAGCAGAATTTTAACAGACAGCCTTACAGCGATGGTCCTCAGCAGAATTTTAACGGACAGCCTTACAGCGATGGTCCTCAGCAGAATTTTAACGGACAGCCTTACAGTGGCGGTCCTCAGCAGAATTTTAACGGGCAGCCTTACAGCGGCGGTCCTCAGCAGAATTTTAGCGGGCAGCCTTACAGCGGCGGTCCTCAGCAGAATTTTAACGGGCAGCCTTTCGGCGGCGGTCCTCAACAGGATTTTAACAGCCAGCCTTTCGGCAGCGGTCCTCAACAAAATTTTGGAGGTCAGCAACAGGATTTTAACAACTGCAGTTCCGACCAGGACTATGCAAATTACCATTCCGCTGATTATTTTGAAGACCAGACACAGTATTATGACCGGCACCAGCAATATGAAACTTCTGATGACAGCGATCCGGAAGATGATTACAGCGCAGCGAAAAAACATTCACAGCGGCCGGACGATGATGATGACGTGGATATCGTATCTAAAATCCAGTCTCTTTTTAACCGGAAATAATAAAAGCCAATGCAGTATATGATTATAAACTGCGTTGGCTTTTTCTATTTAATCTCCGTATTTTCAAACTGAGACAGAACTGCTTCTTATCTTACATCCCTTCCAGCCTGCTTCATTACCTCCTTTAATTTCTGTATATAATATTGATAATCTTTAAGAGATGTAGATGGTGCCACCTGATGATCAGAGCCCACTATATAACCCCCACCCCGTATCACCGGAAGGATTCTGTCAAATTCCCGGTCTATTGCTTCTTTTCCTTCGGCAATCATAAGCTTATTGAATCCGCCGATAAATTTCAGCCTGGGAAACTGCTCTCTCACTTTAACTATATCCATTCCGGCATTCACATCCATGGGAAGAAAACCATCCACCCCTGCTTCTAAAAAATGCGGGATCATAATGGTAAAGTCTCCATCCGTATCCACAAAAACATTATTTACCCCATGCTCTTTCAGCAATGGAATCAGTCTTTTGTAATAATCGCCTACAAATTCATCAAAGTTTTCCCCTGATATCATCGGTCCGTTTTTTCCACTCAGATCTTCCATCAGATAAACAACATCCGGCTGCAGCAGATCTACGATTTTTATTACTTTTGTAGTGTACACCTGCAATATATACTCATTGATATCATGTATCAGATCCGGCTCATCGTAGAATGCATATAAATGTGCCTCTATCCCCATTAATTCCCTGGGAACCCAGAAAAAACCTTCCAGATTCAACCGGATTGAGTAGTCTCCTCTGTCATGACCCTCCTTCAGGGAACCGTATGCAGCCTCTATAGCCTCATCACTATAATAAGCCTCCAGTTCTCTGTCTGCATAAGATTTAAGCTTCTCCCAATCTGCTTCATTCTGAATAACTGATTTATATTCTGTTTCAATCTCCGAACCCTTTTTCTGCATCATCTGCCTGCCGTATATATCCTGCTTAATGAGATAGGTTTCGGTATCTTCCAGTATCTTTTCTTCAAATCTGCGAAAAGGAAGCACAAAATGAATCCGCCTTACTGAATCAAATCCCAGATACTGCTCATATTCCATGACTCCCTGCCCCCATGCTGCCGCCAGATACATTTCAGTCTGATTTGCTTTATTTCCTACAATATCATTGGTAATATCTTTTGCATTTTGTGCGATATCTGATGGAAATCCCTCTTCCACAAAGCGGTTCTTCGTTAATACCCAGGGATAAAAAGTTTCCTCCACAGCACCTCGGTCCGGCTTTCCAAAATTCAAAGTTAAATTTTCACGCTCCCTATTTGTCATTATATCCTCCTTCTCCATTTACCGAATTCCAGAGCCTCAGTTAAGATTCATTTCTATACCGCTGCATATTGCAGGTAAACCTGCAATACTACCACCAGAAAATAGTTTGAAAGCGGTTTTCTTTCACACTTAACCCCATGAATAGCGCAAGCAGGCTTGTGCTATTCCCAAATCAGTAGTGTGAAAGCGGTTTTCTTTCACACTTAACCCCATGAATAGCGCAAGCAGGCTTGTGCTATTCCCGAATCAGTAGTTTGAAAGCGGTTTTCTTTCACACTTTCCTCTGCAATCCTCTTTATAGGTTCATTTTAAAAGTAAATAGTGAAAAAGTACATGTAAAATCAAAGCTGAAATATATAAAATACAAAACTCATTTATCATTCCTTGCACGGTATTCACGAGGGGTATACCCGGTTGCATTTTTAAATACTTTACTAAAATAAAATTGGTCGGAAAAGCCTAATAACTCGGCTATTTCCCCTATGAGATACTCTTCTTTCCGATCCAGAAGCTTCTTTGCTTCCTCTATACGGATACCGATGAGATATTCGTTATAGGTACAGTTAAAATGCGTTTTAAATGCTTTGCTCAGATAAGGCTGGCTGATAGAAAATATACTGCAGATATTCAGTATGCTATTGTCTCCGGCAATATTTTTGCGGATATGCTCTTCTACTTTTTTCACTAATTGTTCGGTACTTAGCCTGCCCTGGGGTAGTTTTACAGTACACGGATTTTCTCTTGTAGAGATCAAAAGCCTTCGGATCCTTACAAAAAGTTCTTCAATTTTCTTAGGCTCCACCGGCTTTAGAAGATAGTCAAATGCTCCATAGGAAAATGCATCGTGTACATAGTCAAAGTCGGCGTAACCGCTTACTGCTATGCAGACCGCTCTGTTTTCTTCCTGTCCGGCAATGTATTTTATAAGCTCAATCCCATTTTGTTTTGGCATTTTCATATCCGTTAATACAACATCCGGGCTTGTGTTATGGTAAAGTTCAATGGCATCTTTTACGTTATATGCTTCTCCTGATACCTGGAAATATTCCGTCCTCTTCTGAATTGCTCTTTTTTCCATATCAAGGGCTGCCGGCTCATCATCCACCAGCAATACTTTATACATCTTTACCCACTCCTTTTATCTGTATTTACTAATATTCATGCCAAACAGAATACTGGTGCCGCCCTCGTCATTGTTATCCTGAAGTTCATACCAGAAACTGTCTCCATAATAAATCGAAAGCCTGATCAGTGTCCCGCTCAGCCCCATTCCTCCAAACTGAATCTGCTCTGCTATATAGGTGGCTTTATCTGTATTGTGAAATTCGTCAATTCTCTCACGGATTACTTCTCCGGCTTCTTTGCTGATGCCGCACCCGTTATCCTTTATTTCTACAACCAGCTTATCGCCCAGTACCACTGTGTAGATCTTAATTATCACTTTTTCATGTTCCATCAGGCTGTACTTGATGGCATTTTCCACCAGCGGCTGGTAAGTCAGCTTCGGTATTATAATATATTTGGTGTCATCATCTATCTGCATTTCAAATTCGATTCTTTTCTGGTAGCGGCTCTTCATAATTGACATATAGGCCTTCAGGTTCTCTATTTCTTCCCCTATGGTTACTTCGGATGTCTCATAATTGGATGCATATCTCAGGATCTCCGTCAGACTGTAGCATGCATCTGCTGCCGTTTCTGTTTCCCCACGCTCACACAAATTAGCAATACTTCCAAGGCTGTTGTAAAGAAAATGAGGACCCATTTCCGACTGCAGGGCACTAAATAATGTTTTTGTCTGGACATTTTCAAGTTTTTTCTGCTTTACCAGAGCATCCTCCAGCCGCTTTGCCATATCTTCAAAAGAATTCACCAAAATCTCTGTTTCTTTATCCTTAACTTTTATCTCCCTCTTTTGTCTGAAATTCGTCAGATCTGTATTCTGCATGGTCTTTACCAGCAGATTAATCGGACGCATAATCATCCTGGTCGTCCAGAAGCTGTAAAATGTAGTGACAATTATCAGCACTAAGGTAATGGCAATAATTCCTCCCAGCATCTTGTTCAAGGACTCATTCAGAACATTCTTATCCAGAATGATCACTGTTTTACAGGCGTAATAATTGGATGATGCCGTGGAAAATAGTGAATGGCTGTCTTCTTTTATCTTGGAATACTGCCTGGTAAAATCCTTCACCTGCTGGATATAAGTATCATTTCTTTTACTGTCGGGAAGATTGGTATAGAAAAGCTCATCTGTTTCTTCCATAAATACCATGACTTTTAAGCCTTTGCCATTCCACTTTACATTACAGATATTATCCATATAAAAAGCATTCTGCTGAACTTCCAGATAACCGATAATATCAGTATTTCTGTCCTTAACCGGCTTAATTTCAGACACAACAAGGACTTCGCTGCTCTTGTTCCAATAATCGAGATGCGGCTTTAAATAGACCCGGCTGTTCATCTGCTTCATCGGATACTGGCTTTCTATCATTTGTATCCGCTCTCTTACATCATCTTTCTTTACATCCGTTTTCCCGGTACTGTAAAATGTGCCATCTTTTCCATAAATCGAAACCCTTCTTATATCCGATTTATTGATATATGCCTTAGTCAAAAGCTTTCGTATTTCTTTGCCCACTTCATCACCGGACGAAACCACAGCCTGATCCCACAGGTCCAGAAAATGATTATCTGACAATACGTCTATCGCCGTCTGATCCATGGTCGTAAGGCGGCTGTCTGCCTGAGCCATTACATTTTCGGCGATCTGTCCAATATTGCTGACTCCATCCTGATGGATATTATATTGGTTATATTTATAGAAAATAACTGCTGCAATTCCAATAAACAAGATCGTCAAAACAGCATAGGTCATAGAAAGCTTTGTACTGATTTTCTGTTTTATCATAGTTCACACTCTGCCACTTCATAATCCTCTTTTCACAAAAGCGCATGTATGCAAAATGCCTGTGAAGGACTCTTTAAAACCGCTTCAGCCATCTCACGGCATGGTCGATCCATCCTGCATTATCCGGTACGATCTGATCCTGGTTACCCGCTGTAGTCTCATCGCACAGGGATAATCCATGTCCGCCTTTTTCATAAATGTGTAGTTCAAAAGGCACTCTGTATTTGCGCAGTGCACAAGTAAACAATAGCGTGTTTTCTACGGGAACTGCATTATCTTCCTGGGTATGCCATATAAATGTGGGCAGCGTATCTGCTGTGACCTGCTTCTCCAGAGATAACTTTTCACTCAGTTCCGTGGAACCGTCTGTTCCCGTCAGATTTGCGCGCGACTCCTTATGGGTAAATTCACCCATCGTAATAACCGGATAGCATAAAATCATTCCTGATGGTTTATAATTTAAGTTTTCTGTTCCAAACACCTGTGTAAATATTTCATCCTTCCATAGAGTTCCAAGGGAAGCGCATAAATGTCCCCCTGCAGAAAATCCGCAAATAAAGATCTTTTCCGGATCAATCCCCCATTCTCTGGCATGTTCACGAACCATAGCTACGGATGTGGCAAGCTCAAGTACAGCACATGGATATCTGGATGGTGCGGCACTGTATTGCAATACAAATGCCTGCATACCTGCTGCTAAAAACCGCATTGCTACCGGTTCAGCCTCCCGGTCAGATTTAAATTGGTATGCACCTCCCGGACAGATAATGACTGCCGGTCTTTTCCCGGACATTTTCAGTTCTTCACTGTCACTATACATATACCCAAATAATCTGGGCTGATATTTTCCATGATCGGCACCTGCCTTTTCATACGCTGCCTCTACATTCATTTCTTTGTAAATCATATAACTCCCTTCTGCCCTTTTAGGACCATTCATCTCAGAGTATGCCTGAAATTTCTGTTATTATTTTTTCTCTATTATACACCATATCTATTTGAAGGGAAATAGGGGAGTGCTGAAAGGAAAAGACCTATAAACAGAGGTCTTCTCCCTATCTATAGGCCGTTTATTACACTTCTGCTAATCATTAATAGTCATAATTATCCACGGTAGCCGCATCAAATACCAATGCATCCCCTAATACGCACTCACGGTTTGTAATCTCTTTCGTTCCCAGTCTTCCTGCTTCAATGGAGGTAGAATCCGTCGTGATCGTTCCCTCTGCCAGCTGATATCCTGACTGAACTGCCAGATATCCCAGATCCATACAGTTCCAGAGAACTCCGGTGTTCATTGGATTCTCTTCATCCTTAATGTATGTTTTCAGAGCATTTGGTGTCGCCAGTCCGGTTAACGTGATCTTGGAAGGATCCGGTTTGCTGGATGCAGACTGATACTGTGCACCCAGAGCAGGAGTTGACATGGATGACAATGCAATTGCTGCCTGAATCTGGTCCGCACCTTCCCCCATACGGCTGATCAGAGTTGCACACTCGCTGTTTACTGTAGTTTCGTCCGTACCCGGATAATATACATCTGTTTCTTTATTCTGAATTTTCATAAAGCTGTAATCATCTGTCTTCAGTAATTCATCAATTGCTGCCTCCCATGCTGTTTGATTTGCATCTGTGCCGGATCCGGACACCAATGCAATATTTGCAGGTTGGCCTGCACCGTATCCTTTCGCCTTCAGATCAATTGCAGCACCATCCAACAAGCCTTTTGCAGCTGCCTGTGCAGTAATCTGGTTTACAAATAAATCTCTGGAATCTTCCTGAGCATCCGCATCAAATGTTACTACTTTAATACCTGCATCCTGGGCTTTTTTTAAGGTCGGAGCAATTGCAGTCGGATCATTAGGAGATACAATAATAACATTTACATCCTGAGCAATCCATCCTTCGAGAATATCCACCTGTTTCTGGTTAGTAGCCTGATCCTGTGACGGTCCATCATACAACAAGGTGATTCCCAATTCATCTGCTGCTTCCTGGGCACCTACTTTACATGCATCAAAATAGTTTTCTCCTTTGAATTTGGGCAGCATTGCCACAACCACATCAGCGCCTTTGGTTTCTGACGATGAATCTTTGGATGCTTCCTTTGTTTCTTCATTGCCTGCTGCGGCTGTCTCTTTCGTCTCCGCTTTTTCTGTAGTTTTACTTCCACCCGATGTGTCAGTCGCAGAGCATCCGGCTAAAGAAGATACCGCCATAATACCAATCAGGGCTGCCGCCAATACCTTTGTTACCAATCGTTTCTTCATAATTTACCCACCCTTTCTTCTTACAAATTAATTTTTTATGTAAATATTATGTGTTTACTCAGTTGACCCTGAATATCACAATTTTATTACAATCCATTGGTTTTTACAACCGGCTGCTATATAGTGGCGTATTTACGCCGGGAGACACTAGCCGTCATACCTGACTCTCTGATATTTGTTTTGCTGATACTGCAATAATTTTCTTTTTCTTAGCTTTTGAATTTACAAAGGCATAGGCGATCAGAGCAATCATCAGAACTACACCCTGTACAATCGTCTGCACGTCAATAGGGATATTCAATACGGTAAGTCCGCTGTTCAGGGTTGCTATAATCAGCGTGCCCAATACGGTGCCTTTCATATCTCCGATTCCACCGTTGATACTGGTTCCGCCCAGAACAACTACCGTTATTACTTTCAGGTTAAAACTGGTTCCGGCATCATACTTAACACTGGTGAACCTTCCCAGCCATATAAAGGCTGCCAGTGCACAGATGAGACCACAAATTACATAAATCAGTATCTGCATCTTATCCGTATTCACACCGGAATATTTCGTTGCATTTTTATTCAACCCAATACTGTATAATTTTCTGCCAAAAGTAGTCTTACCCAGAAGAATAATGAAGAAAACAGCAAGTATCACATAAATCCAGATTTGCAGCGGAATCCCTGCAATGGAGGTATTTCCAAAAAAGTTCGTAAAGTCATAACTGTAAACACTGTCACCATGAGATATTCCTCTTGCCAGCCCCAGAAACAGATACATCGTCGCCAGCGTAGTCACCATCTCCGAAATTTTGGCTTTGGCTATGATAATACCGTTCACCAGTCCGCAGATTCCTCCTGTAAGGATCGTAACAATAATTCCAGCTCCTGTTCCCATTCCGGCAGCTGCCATTCCGCCCATCATAGCGGAGAGAATCATGATGTTTCCTACCGAAAGATCAATGCCGCCCGTAATAATAATCAACGTCATAGGCAGAGCAGCCATACCGATTTCTACAATATTTCGAAACATAACGTTTATAATGTATGCGGGTTTTAAAAACGACGGACTCCCTAGTGCGATTGCTGCAAATATCACAACCCAGATTAAAAACAGCGCCATATTAAACGTGACTTTATATTTTCTATTCTTTTCCATTATGCTTCACCCCCAGCCTTACAGATCACAGGGTTTGTAATGACCCTTTTTTTCTTGATATATCTGGCTGCCGTAACCAATACGGAGATGATAATAATTGCGCCTTTAATCGCATCTGACCAATTTGGACTAATACCAAGATAGTTAATTGCCGGGGATATCATGGCAAGAATGAAAGCTCCAATAACCGTTCCGATTATTTTTCCCGAACCACCCGCCGTGCTGGTTCCTCCTAATACAACAGCTGCAATAAATGTCATCTCAAGACCACTTCCCATAGTGGTAGTAACTCTCTGCCCTGCCGTTGCTATAATTACTGCTGATATCCCAAATAAGGCACCTGCTATCGTATAAGTGAGCACTACAGTTTTATTTACATTTATACCAGCCAGTCTGGCACCGCCTTTATTGTTCCCAATAGCATAGATCTTCTTGGAAAATCTGGAGTACTTCATAAATAGCAAGGCTGCTGCCACCACAATCAGACATATAAGTACACTTGCCGGTATCATTCCGAAGATTTTTGCATCGAATGCCAGCCAGGTAAAAGAAGCCGGCAAATCATAAATAGACCCTTCTACCGTAAGCGGCAGAATCCCCTGAAATATCTGGGTCGTCGCCAAAGTGGCTACAATTGCCGGAATCTTTAATTTTGTAATAAACAACCCGTTAAATGTGCTCAGGGCTGCTCCTATTACCATCGCTGCTGCCAGAAGAACAGCAAACGGTGCCCCCATCTTCCCGATAGCCGCTGTGCATATACAGATTACTGATATTAAAGCTCCTGTGGAAACATCGATATTCGATGTCAAAATAATCATGTTCATACCTACTGCCGATATTAATATGTAACTGAAAGAATTCAATAAGCTCATCAGGTTATTTACGGTATAAAATCCTTTTGCAAAAATTGCAAGTCCAATCAATACTACTGCCAGAAAGACTGCCAGATAAAATTCTGTTGTTAAAAACGCTGCTTTTTTCTTATTATGATCCATTTTACTCCCTCCTTAAGCATATCTTCAAAATGTTTGTGTCCGGCTTATGCCATTACCTGCTTTTTAGATTCCAGAGCTACTGTTAGTATCTTTTCCTGGGTCACTTCATCTCTGTCAAAACAACCGGCGATATAACCGTCTTTCATTACATAAATCCGATCACACATTCCAAGCAGTTCCGGGAGTTCTGAGGAAATCATAATAATCGTCAGGCCTTTTTGTGTCAGATCACTGATAATCTTATGGATTTCTGCTTTTGCATTTACATCCACGCCTCTGGTTGGTTCGTCCAGTATTAAAATTTTAGGATTTAATGCCAGCGCTTTTGAAACAGATACCTTCTGCTGGTTTCCCCCTGACAAATTTGCAACCAGAAAATCAGCCTTTGGAGCTTTAATACCAACATCCTGTATATATTTTTCTCCAATTTCCTGCTCTTTTTTCGTGTGGATTATGCCCAGTTTACCAGCAAATTTTTCCAGTTGGGGCAGAGAGATATTCTGTTCAATACTCATATCAACAATCAATCCGAATTTTCCACGATCTTCGGAAACATATACCAGTCCATTTGCCATAGCATCTTTATAGTCCCTGATCACGACCTCTTTTCCCTCTAGTATGACTTTACCTGCAGCTTTTCCCGTAAAGCCGCAGAGGGACTCCATAAGCTCTGTCCTGCCAGCTCCTGCCAGACCTGCAAACCCGAGAATCTCTCCTTTATTTAAGGCAAAACTGATATCTTCTAAAAATCCATCGTCATAATAATGCTCTACACGAAGCAGTTCTTTTCCAATCTTAGCTTCTGCCTTGGGATAATAATTGCCCATCTTTCTTCCTACCATATCTGCCACAAGTTCATCTTTATTCGTACCGGATACCTCTTTAGTAGAAATATACTGACCATCACGGATCACCGTTACCCTGTCGCAAATCTCAAATATTTCTTCCAGACGGTGGCTGATATACACAATTCCCAGACCTTCTTTTTTCAGGTTCCCAATAATCTCAAACAGGGCACTGACTTCTCTTTGGGTAAGAGATGCCGTAGGCTCATCAAATATAATGATATTAGCATCAAATGTAAGTGCTTTTGCAATTTCCACCATCTGCTTTTGAGCCATACCCAAGGTTTTTATCGTTACATCCAGGCTCATCTGAGTATTCAGACGTCTGAAAATTTCTTTTGCCCGTTTCTTCATCCCATCGTAATCAATGAAACTGACAGGACCTATCCTTTTCGTTATCTCATGTCCCAGAAACAGATTATCCAGTACAGTCATTTCCTCAAAAAGGCTGGTTTCCTGAAAAATAATGGAAACTCCTTTCTGGTATGCTTCCATAGGATTCCCAAACGATTCCTCTTTTGCATTAACAACCATTGTTCCGCTATCCGGCTTATGCACTCCGCAAACCACTTTCATAAGCGTGGATTTTCCCGCTCCGTTCTCGCCGCAAATGGCATGTACTTCACCGCTTCGAAGTTCAAAATCAATGCCATTCAGGGCCAGGACCCCTGGAAAAGTTTTCACAATATCTCTAAGTTCCAATATTGTTTTTCCCATAGTTCCTCCTCCAATCTTCATATGCTGTCTCTTTCTTAACTGTCTTTATCTTACCAAGAGCAGAAGAAAAGGTACATGTAAAATCAAAAAGGGTTTATATAAAATACAAAAGCCCCCGGACAGAAGATTTTACTCTTTGTCCAGGGACACTTATCATTGACTGCCGGCTTTGCGGCACCCCTTTTATACCTGTTGTTTTTTCTTACCTCTGCATAACACATTCGCTAACGGATACTCCACGCACAAATACATCAGTAACCCCACCGCCACTGTAAAGACCACAAAAAGCGTCATCACAAACTCTCCGCCCTTTTTAGGAATAAAGGCAAAAAACGCAAACTGGTACAAATATATTGAATAAGAGGCTGCAGAAAGCGCCATTATTATCGTACGCAATGAATTTTTAACGTTTATTTTTGGCATCCACAAAAACCCAAGAGCAATTGCTACGCCAGATATCGACTTATATGCATCGTAAGTTAAAAAGGGATTAGATTTTATGAACATCATTCCTATTCCGCCTAAAAACAATAAAATGCCAATAACCCTTGGAACCTTGACTCCTTTTAAATATGCAGCCAGCATCCCAACTAAGAAGCATGGCAGCATCGCTATGTATTCCATATTACTAAAAAAAGTAATCCAGGTTAAGGGGAAAAGAAGTATACATGCTAATATCGCAGCTACTTTTTTTGCTGTCGCTGAAAGCTTCAGCCATAAAACAGCTTTTTTGCAAACTAAAAAAATAAAAGGTACCATTAAGTAAAAGATCATCTGAACGCTGATATACCAGTAAAAACCTTTTATTTTTGCAACTGTTTCCATGCTAAATGCATGAACAAATAATAAATGTGCTACCACATCCTTAAATTCATATGGCTGTGGTTTCAAATTATTTGCCATGAAAATACAGCAGATTAATATAGATATATAATACGCCGGTGCGATCCGAAGAAATCTTGTTAAATAAAAACTTTTTAATCTTTTACCGGTAGGTAACCCCTCTAACCTCTGATAACTGCCTACCATACAATATCCCGAAATCACAAACATAATTATTACACCAATGACACCCCATTTTGCAAAACCATCCAGGTTAAATATCCCTACAATATATTCCGGTCTGCGCATTCGCTTCCATATGTGATAATAGGTCACACCCACTATTGCGAATATCCTTGCCAAGTCAATATTAAGCGATCTTTCATCCTTCATATCCAAAACCTCTCCCTTAGAAAAATGGCATGCTATAGTTCACACCATAACATGCCATAATTACTTATTCTTCTGTAGCAGATACCAAATCTTCTTCACCCAGATCATCCAGATCTAAATCATCTGATAAATCAAGGCCCAGATCCAGATCGTCATCATCATCAAAATCTTCATCCTCATAAACCTGATCCAGTGTATAATCTGTATCCAGTTTTACATTACGGTATCTCTTCATGCCTGTTCCGGCCGGAATTAATTTACCGATTATAACATTTTCTTTTAATCCGATAAGCGGATCAATCTTACCTTTGATTGCTGCTTCTGTCAGTACCTTCGTCGTTTCCTGGAAAGATGCTGCTGATAAGAAGGAGTTGGTTGCAAGAGATGCTTTTGTTATACCAAGCATTACCTGTTTTCCGTCTGCAGGCATCTTGCCTTCTTCTACTAACGCATCATTAACATCTTCAAAGTCAAGAATATCTACCAGTGTACCAGGCAGTAATTCAGAATCACCATTATCCTCAATTCTGATCTTCTTCAGCATCTGACGAACAATAACTTCGATATGCTTATCATTGATCTCAACACCCTGTAAACGGTAAACACGCTGAACTTCCTGAATCATGTAATCCTGTACAGCACGAACACCTTTGATCTTCAGGATATCATGTGGATTTACGCTACCTTCTGTCAGCTCATCACCGGCTTCCAATAATGCACCATCCTGTACCTTGATTCTGGATCCATAAGGAATCAGATATGTCTTAGCTTCACCGCTTTCATCGTTTGTCACAATAATCTCGCGTTTTTTCTTGGTATCCTTAATGTTTGCAATACCAGGAATTTCTGTAATAATAGCAAGACCTTTTGGCTTTCTTGCCTCAAAAAGCTCCTCGACACGGGGAAGACCCTGTGTAATATCGCCGCCGGCCACACCACCGGTATGGAACGTACGCATGGTAAGCTGTGTTCCAGGTTCTCCGATAGACTGAGCTGCAATAATACCTACGGATTCACCTACCTGAACTGCTTCGCCTGTTGCAAGGTTGGATCCATAACATTTCGCACATACACCGATATGTGATTTACATGTCAGTATCGTACGGATCTTAATCTTGTCAAATGGTTTTCCATTTGCATCCACACCTTCGTTCATGATACGTGCCGCACGTCTTGGGGTAATCATATGGTTTGCTTTTACGAGAACTTCACCATCTTTATTTGTAAGAGTTTCGCAGGCAAATCTACCTGTAATTCTCTCCTGCAGGCTTTCAATTTCTTCTTTTCCGTCCATGAATGCTTTTACATACATACCCGGAATTTCTTTTCCTTCACAACAGTCAACTTCACGGATAATCAAGTCCTGGGAAACGTCAACCAGACGTCTGGTCAGGTATCCGGAATCGGCTGTACGAAGAGCAGTATCAGACAGACCTTTACGAGCACCATGTGCAGACATAAAGTACTCCAATACGTCAAGTCCTTCACGGAAGTTTGACTTGATAGGCAGCTCGATTGTATGACCGGTTGTATCCGCCATCAAACCACGCATACCGGCAAGCTGTTTAATCTGCTTGTCAGAACCACGGGCTCCTGAGTCAGCCATCATATAGATGTTATTGTACTTATCAAGACCGTCTAACAGCGCCTTGGTCAGAATATCATCGGTGTTCTTCCATGTTTCCACAACTTCTTTATAACGCTCTTCTTCCGTGATCAGACCACGTTTGAAGTTCTTTGTAATTCTATCTACCGTATCCTGTGCCTGCTGAATCAGCTGCGGTTTTTCAGGAGGTACTGTCATATCGGAAATGGATACGGTCATCGCTGCCCTGGTAGAGTACTTGTAACCCATAGCCTTGATATCATCAAGTGCTTCAGCAGTCTTGGTTGCTCCGTGAGTATTGATGATTTTCTCCAGAATCTGTTTTAATCCTTTTTTACCTACGTGGAAATCTACTTCCAGCTTCAGTGCATTTTCCGGAATATCACGGTTTACAAAACCTAAATCCTGAGGAAGAATTTCATTAAAGATGAAACGTCCCAACGTAGATTCTACATTTCCGGTAAGCCTGCTTCCATCCGGCATGATCTTTGTCATACGAACCGTAATTCTGGTCTGTAATGTCAAAGCCTTATTTTCATAAGCAAGGATTGCTTCGTTTACGCTTTTAAATACTTTGCCTTCTCCAAGTGCACCTGGTCTCTCCTGTGTCAGATAGTAGATACCAAGGACCATATCCTGTGAAGGTACGGCAACGGGACCACCATCGGAAGGTTTTAACAGGTTGTTTGGAGACAACAGTAAGAAACGGCATTCTGCCTGTGCTTCCACAGACAATGGAAGATGGACAGCCATCTGGTCACCATCGAAGTCAGCATTAAACGCTGTACATACCAATGGATGAAGCTTGATCGCCTTACCTTCTACCAATATAGGCTCAAATGCCTGAATACCAAGTCTGTGAAGTGTGGGGGCACGGTTTAACATAACCGGGTGTTCTTTGATAACTTCTTCCAGAACATCCCAGACTTCCGGCTGAAGTCTTTCTACCATCTTCTTCGCATTCTTAATATTGTGAGAAGTACCGTTTGCTACTAATTCTTTCATAACGAAAGGTTTGAATAATTCAATTGCCATTTCTTTTGGCAGACCGCACTGGTAAATCTTAAGTTCCGGTCCAACAACGATAACAGAACGTCCTGAATAGTCAACACGTTTTCCAAGTAAGTTCTGACGGAAACGTCCGGATTTACCCTTTAACATGTCTGATAAGGATTTAAGGGCTCTGTTACCCGGTCCTGTTACCGGACGTCCACGACGTCCATTATCAATTAAAGCATCTACCGCTTCCTGAAGCATACGCTTTTCATTACGAACGATAATATCAGGTGCACCTAATTCCAAAAGTCTTTTCAGACGGTTATTACGGTTGATGATTCTTCTATATAAGTCATTCAGGTCAGATGTGGCAAAACGTCCGCCATCCAGCTGAACCATAGGACGTAAATCCGGCGGAATAACAGGAACAACTGTCATGATCATCCACTCCGGTCTGTTTCCTGAGCCACGGAAAGCTTCTACAACTTCCAGTCTTTTAATGATTCTGGCTCTTTTCTGACCGGTAGAATCCTTCAGTCCTCTTTTTAATTCAACGGATTCCTTCTCCATGTCAATGGCTTCTAACAGTTCCTTAATGGATTCTGCTCCCATGCCTACACGGAAAGTGTTTCCCCATTTTTCTTTCGCTTCCTGGAACTCTTTTTCTGTCAGAACCTGTTTGTACTGTAAATCTGTAGTTCCTTTATCCAACACAATATAATTGGCAAAGTACAATACTTTTTCCAATACTCTGGGAGACAGATCCAGAATTAATCCCATTCTGGAAGGGATTCCCTTAAAATACCAGATATGGGAAACAGGAGCTGCAAGCTCAATGTGTCCCATACGTTCTCTACGAACGCTGGCTTTGGTTACTTCTACGCCGCATCGGTCGCAGACTACACCTTTATAACGGATTTTCTTATATTTACCGCAGTGGCACTCCCAGTCCTTGCTGGGACCGAAAATACGCTCGCAGAATAATCCGTCTTTTTCTGGTTTCAGGGTTCTATAATTAATCGTTTCTGGTTTTTTAACTTCTCCTCTGGACCACTCTCTGATCTTATCCGGAGATGCTAAACCAATTTTGATTGCATCAAAAGTCATTGGCTGATACGTTTCATTGTTTGTTGTTTCAGGCATTGATGGTACTCCTTTCCATTGTTAGCTACCTACATTTACTCTTCATCAAGAACTTCTTCTAGGTCTAAAAATGCTTCTTCTTCTTCCTCTTCCACATCAACTAACTCGCCGTCCTCAAATTCCTGCTGACTAAATCCGAAGTCTTCCAGAGGTTCTTCCTCATTGTAGCCCTTCTCGCCTTCAATAACGGAATGCAGATCTGTTTCGCCAAAATCAATCGTTTCCATGATTTCAACTTCTGTCTGGTCTTCCTTGAGTACTTTTACATCAAGTCCAAGGGACTGAAGCTCTTTTAACAATACCTTGAAGGATTCCGGTATACCTGGTTCCGGTATATTTTCTCCTTTGATAATTGCTTCGTAAGTCTTCACACGGCCGATAACATCATCGGACTTCACAGTCAGAATTTCCTGCAGTGTATAGGATGCACCGTATGCTTCCAGCGCCCAAACTTCCATCTCTCCGAAACGCTGTCCACCAAACTGTGCTTTACCACCAAGAGGCTGCTGTGTAACCAGGGAGTAAGGACCGGTGGAACGTGCATGGATTTTATCATCAACCAGATGATGAAGCTTCAGATAATGCATGTGTCCGATTGTAACTGAACTGTCGAAGTACTCGCCGGTACGGCCATCACGCAGCCTTACTTTACCATCGCGTGAAAGCGGTACACCTTTCCAGAGTTCTCTGTGTGCTCTGTTCTCATATAAATAATCCATAACATCAGGAAGCAGTTCCTGCTCATGTTTCTCTTTAAATTCTTCCCACTCAAGATTGACATAATCATTCGCCAGATCAAGAGTATCCATAATATCAACTTCGTTCGCACCATCAAATACCGGTGTGGATATATTAAATCCTAACGCTTTTGACGCAAGACTTAAATGGATCTCAAGTACCTGTCCGATATTCATACGGGAAGGCACACCAAGAGGATTCAATACGATGTCAAGCGGACGTCCGTTTGGCAGGAACGGCATATCTTCTACCGGAAGTACACGGGAAACAACACCCTTGTTACCATGACGGCCGGCCATCTTATCTCCAACGGAAATCTTTCTCTTCTGTGCAATATAAATACGTACTGCCTGATTTACGCCCGGTGATAATTCGTCTCCGTTTTCTCTGGTAAATACTTTGGCATCTACGACTATACCATATTCTCCATGAGGTACTTTCAGAGAAGTATCTCTTACTTCACGCGCCTTTTCACCAAAGATCGCACGAAGAAGCCTTTCTTCTGCAGTCAGCTCAGTCTCTCCCTTAGGGGTAACCTTACCAACCAGGATATCTCCGGCACGGACTTCCGCACCGATACGGATGATACCTCTTTCATCCAGATCCTTTAACGCATCATCGCCGACACCGGGAACGTCTCTTGTAATTTCTTCCGGTCCTAATTTTGTGTCTCTGGCTTCTGCTTCATATTCTTCAATATGGACAGATGTATAGACATCCTCCATAACCAGTCTTTCACTTAATAATACCGCATCCTCGTAGTTATAACCTTCCCAGGTCATAAATCCGATCAATGGGTTCTTACCTAATGCAATTTCACCATTCTGTGTAGAAGGTCCGTCAGCAATAACGTCTCCCGCCTGCACATGATCGCCTTTGAATACGATCGGTCTCTGATTGTAACAGTTACTCTGGTTACTTCTTGCAAACTTCGTCAAATGATACTCATCTTTAGATCCATCGTCATTTTTCATAACAATTGTCTTAGATGTGGAACGTTCAATCGTTCCGGCTTTTTTGGCAACCACACAAACACCGGAGTCAACCGCTGCTTTCATTTCCATACCTGTTCCAACAACCGGTGCATCCGTAGTCAATAACGGTACGGCCTGACGCTGCATGTTAGATCCCATCAGCGCACGGTTAGCATCATCATTTTCCAGGAAAGGAATCAATGCGGTAGCAACAGAAAATACCATCTTAGGAGATACATCCATGTAATCAAATGTAGTTCTTTCATACTCCTGCGTTTCTTCTCTGTAACGACCGGAAACATTTTTATGAACAAAATGTCCTTCTTCATCCAGGGCCTCATTCGCCTGAGCTACATGATAATTATCTTCCTCATCTGCAGTCATATATACAACATCTTCCGTAACACGAGGGTCAGTCGGATCTGTCTTGTCTATTTTACGGTATGGTGCTTCAATAAAACCATACTCATTAATTCTGGCATAGGTTGCCAGGGAGTTAATCAGACCGATATTAGGACCTTCAGGTGTCTCGATCGGACACATTCTTCCATAATGGGAATAGTGAACATCTCGAACCTCGAATCCCGCTCTATCTCTGGACAAACCACCAGGGCCCAGTGCGGATAAACGTCTTTTATGTGTTAACTCACCAAGCGGATTATTCTGATCCATGAACTGAGACAGCTGGGAAGAACCAAAGAATTCTTTAACAGCTGCTGTTACCGGCTTGATATTGATCAGAGACTGTGGTGAAATTCCTTCCAGATCCTGTGTTGTCATACGTTCACGTACAACTCTTTCCAGCCTGGAAAGACCAATACGGTACTGGTTCTGCAGCAACTCGCCTACTGCTCTGATACGTCTGTTTCCTAAATGGTCGATATCATCTGCATTGCCAATTCCATATTCCAGATGCATATTATAGTTAATAGAAGCAATAATATCTTCTTTTGTAATATGCTTCGGAATCAATTCGTGGATATTCTGCTTGATTGCATATTTGATATCTTCAATATCGTCATTTTCTTCCAGTATTTTTTCAAGCACAGGGTAATATACTAACTCTGTAACACCCACTTCTTTTGGATCAACATCAACGAAATTCGTAATATCAACCATCATACTGGAGATTACTTTCGCATTACGTTCTTCCGTCTGAATCCAAACGAAAGGAACTGCTGCATACTGAATAGCATCTGCAATTTCACGTGTTACTTCGGTGCCTGCTTCAGCCAGAATTTCACCTGTAGTAGTATCTACAACATCTTCTGCAAGCACATGTCCTGAGATACGGTTGCGAAGAAGAAGCTTCTTATTAAATTTATAACGGCCAACCTTAGCAAGATCATATCTTCTAGGGTCAAAAAACATACTGGTAATAAGGCTTTCTGCACTTTCTACTGCCAGCGGTTCACCCGGACGGATCTTTTTATATAATTCAAGAAGACCTTCCTGGTAATTTTCTGATGTATCCTTAGTTAAACTTGCCAGGATCTTAGGTTCTTCACCAAATAACTCAATGATCTCAGCATTGGTACCGATGCCAAGTGCACGGATTAAAACCGTAATCGGCACCTTTCTGGTTCTATCTACACGAACATAGAAAACATCATTGGAGTCAGTTTCGTATTCCAGCCAGGCACCTCTGTTAGGAATAACGGTAGCAGAAAATAACTTTTTACCAATTTTATCATGAGCAACTGAATAATAAATACCTGGCGAACGAACCAACTGACTAACGATAACACGTTCAGCACCATTAATTACAAAGGTACCTGTTGCAGTCATTAAAGGCAAATCCCCCATGAATATCTCATGTTCATTGATTTCGTCATTCTCTTTATTATGAAGTCTCACCCTAACCTTTAACGGTGCAGCAAATGTTGCATCTCTCTCCTTGCACTCCTCGATGGAATATTTCACATCATCTTCACATAATGTGAAATCTACAAATTCCAAGCTCAGTTTGCCACTATAATCTGCGATTGGAGAGATATCTTCAAAAACTTCCTTCATTCCTTCGTCTAGGAACCATTGGTATGAGTCTTTCTGGACCTCAATCAAATTGGGCATTTCCAGAACCTCTTTTTGTCTTGAGTAACTCATACGAAAGCTTTTGCCGCTTTTGATTGGTCGTATCCTGTTTTTCTCCATTGACGTTTCACCCCTGTTCTTTCTATATAAATATAAACTATTTCCAACAACCCGGTTTTGGGCATAATGATACCCTTGGGCACAATCCTGCACAATAGTGCATCTTCCACTTTAGCATAAAGAAAAACTGCTGTCAAGCAGTTTCTCCTGAAAAAATTGGTTTTAAATTTGTACAATTTGAACTTCCTGTTTAAGAGCACGATTAAAAACAAACAGTAGCAAACTGTGGATTTCAGCTTGTATCTGAAATGTGCCGTATACATAGCATCAATAATTTGCAGCACCATAGTTTAGCAGGGTTTTGGTATCCCTCCATCTGGACTCACTGCTTGGACACCCCAGAACCACCGAAATGTAGGTCTTTCCGTTTTTGCTCATCGCCCCGGCAAAGCAATGTCCAGCCAAAGTTGTCCAACCTGTTTTTCCACCCAGGAATCCTGACATCTGGCCCAGCATATCATCCGTACTATATACCGTAAATCCTCTGCCGCCAGAAAGGCTGGAAAAACTATAAGCCCTGGTCTGTATAATCTGGCGGAACAAATCTTTTTTGATGGCATAACGCAGCATCTTTGCAAGATCCAGAGCTGACGAACCATGATTTCCCATCTCCAGTCCATTTGGTGTGACAAAGGTTGTATTTTTGCATCCAAGCTCTCTAGCCTTCTGATTCATAAGATCTGCAAAATTTTGTACCGAGCCGCTGATATGCTCCGCTATTGCCACTGCCACATCATTATAGGAAGGCAGCAGTAATGCATACAGCAGATCCTGCATCCGATAGACTTCACCCGGATTCATATACAGCTTTACTTCTTCCTGTCCTGCGGCATACGCAGAGACAGAAACTGAATCATTCAATCCGGCATACTCCAAAGCCAGTATTGCCGTCATTATTTTTGTGGTACTGGCATTGGGGCGGTTTTGATTTGCATTTTTCTGATAAATAACTTTTCCCGTCTTAGCGTCAATTAATACCGCAGAGGGTGCAGACAGGCTTAATGCAGAAGCGCTTACCTTTTTCCCGGAAGCATCAACGAACTTACTTCCTATAAAAGTACTCTTCACCATTGCCCCATTACTGCCCAGATAGTAATCGCCAACCCATTTATTTTTTACCATATAACCATTACTGCCAAAATAGTACCACTTACCCGACACTTTCTTCCAACTGTTTTTCAGATAACTTCCGCTTTGGTTCTGATATTTCTTTCCTTTATCTCCAGTTCGCATACCCGGCTTCATGAAACCATATTTATCAAAGCTGTATTTAATTCCATTTATGGTAATTCTTTTATTTTTGACCGCATAACCATGTTTATCAAAATAGCACCGTTTATTATTGATAGTCTTCCACTTATTCGTTATGTACTGGTTCTTTTCATCCCGGAAACGCCAGCCTTTCGATGTTTTCACAAGCCCTTTTACATATTTCCCGCTTGCCTCCAGATAATGACTGCCCACCCAGCTTTGTGTAACGGCATAACCCTTCTTATTAAAATAATAACGGTTCCCATCAATTGTTTTCCACTGGCTTTTCAGGTATCCCTTAGATCCATTCTTATAGCGGTATCCCTTCCCGGTATTTTTAAAGCTTACAATCCATCTTCCTTTGGAATTTACATACCGGTCACCAACCCAGCGGCTTTTTTGCAGTCTTCCGCTCTTTGTATAATAATACCAGCCTGTACTTTTGTGCTTCCATGCAGCGTCCGCCTGGAAAACAGGTGAAATGCCAATCAGCAATATCAGAATTAATGTTAATGGAATAAAAAATCGCTTTTTTACATTTTTCATTTAACTCTACCCCCCACTTTGATTTTCAAAAACATTCTAAAAATATTATACATGATAATGTAAAATTCACCAAATCAATTTTTCTCACCAGCAATATAAAAAATGCCGGTGCCAAGATTATCTCTCAGCACCAGCATCATTTTAAGTTATCATACATTCTAAAATTACAAATTTAAAGCAGATCAGATTGTTCCATCCCAGGTAGAAACTGTTTTGGCTTTCTTCTCTTCCTCGTCAAACCAACGGGTGGTCACTACTTTTCCTTCTGTATAGAAACGATATCCGTCTTTTCCAAGGCAATGCAGATCTCCAAAGAAAGATTTCTTATGTCCATTAAATGGGAACATACCTACGGGAACCGGAATACCTACATTGACTCCCACCATTCCTCCGTCCGTACGTCTTGCAAATTCTCTCGCATAGTGACCGCTCTGTGTGAAGATTACAGAACCGTTAGCATATGGATTTGCATTCATAACCGCAAGTCCTTCATCGAAATCTTTCACACGTTTGATACAGAGAACCGGACCAAATACTTCTCTGTCTCCGATGGTCATTCCCGGTTTTACGTGATCGAAAATCGTAGGCCCTACATAATAACCATTCTCATATCCCGGAACCTGGATATCCCTTCCATCTAAGATCAGTTCTGCACCCTCTTCAATTCCTTTTTCGATCCAATTCGTAACAAACTTCTTATGCCCTTCATTTACTACCGGACCCATACCTGTTGTTTTATCATAAGCCGGACCGACTTTAATTTCTCTTGCTTTTTCTACAATTGCATGAACCAGGTCATCTGCAATATCTTCCTGGACTACAACCACCGGGAGTGCCATGCAGCGTTCACCGGCACATCCAAAGGCTGCGTTAATAATTCCAGCTGCTGTTCTTTCGATTGGTGCATCATTCAACACCAGTGCATGGTTTTTCGCTTCGCAAAGAGCCTGAACGCGTTTTCCATTTGCTGCTGCAGTTGAATAAATATGTAATCCTACTTCTGTTGATCCCACAAAAGTAATTCCTTTGATATCCGGATGCTGTAAAAACATTTCCGCTTCATTTCTGGAACAGGTCACAATATTGATTACGCCATCCGGTAGCCCTGCTTCCTTATATAATTCAGCGATACGCATACAGGTCTGAGGTGTAAACGTTGCAGCCTTTATTACAATGGTATTTCCACAGGCGATGCACATTGGTGTCATCCATCCCATAGGGATCATTGCCGGGAAGTTAAATGGAACAATACCTGCAAATACACCCATGGGTTCACGGTACATTACAGTGTCAAAACCGGAGGAAGCATCCATGAGACTTTCGCCCATCATTAATGACGGCGCGGAAATTGCCTGTTCGGTTCCTTCTTTTGCTTTCAGGACGTCACCTTCTGCCTCAACCCATGCTTTGCCGTTTTCTCTTGCAACAAGTTCCGTCAGTTCATCCATATGCGCAATCAGCAGATCTCTCAGCTTATAAAGAATCTGAACACGTTTGATTACAGGTGTTCCTGACCAGCCAGGGAAAGCTGCTTTCGCTGCTGCAATGGCTTCTTCTACTTCCTCTGAAGTACAGCAGGGTACTTTTGCAGTGATTTCACCGGTACTCGGATTGCAAGCATCCGTATAACGTTCCGTCTTAGATTCTTTAAACACACCATTAACATAATAACCCAGTTTCTTAACATCGCCCATGATAAATCCTCACTTTCATATTTGTGGTAAACTATTGTAATTTGTTGATTATATTTTGGATATATCTTATATTATCACAGAACATAACCAAAATCAACACAAACTTTTCGTTATTTTATTCACGAAACAATCAGGACATTATCTGCATTCACAGATATGTTCATAACTTCACATATCTATATTTTTTTTGTGAAGACCTATTCCGGACAACAAAAAATCCCCGCAGACACCTGGAACCAGGTAACTGCGGGGATTGCTAATCATCAGATTATTTTAATGTGATCTTAGCGCCTTCTGCTTCTAATTTAGTCTTTAATTCTTCAGCTTCTGCTTTAGAAACGCCTTCTTTAACAACCTTAGGAGCTCCGTCAACTACTTCTTTAGCTTCTTTTAAGCCTAAGCCTGTAGCTTCACGAACAACTTTGATAACTTTAACTTTGTTTGGTCCAACTTCTGTTAATTCTACGTCGAACTCATCTTTTTCTTCTGCTGCTTCTGCTGCTCCGCCTGCTGCTGCTACTACAACACCTGCTGCTGCAGATACACCAAATTCTTCTTCACATGCTTTTACTAAATCGTTTAATTCTAATACAGATAATTCTTTGATAGCATCAATAAATTCTGCTGTTGTTAATTTTGCCATTTTATTTTCCTCCATTTAATTTTTTAAGTTATTTTTTCGGATATCCGATTTCCCGGTTCCACGTTTTACGTTGAATTCTTAAGCTTCTTTTGCTTCTGCAATCTGATTAAGAACACGAGCAAGATTTGTAATAGGTGACTGGATACTTCCAAGTAACTTGCCAAGAAGTTCTTCCCTTGACGGAACGGAAGCCAATGCCTGTACGCCTGTCTCATCGTAGTAAGCTCCTTCTACGACACCTGCGATCAATTTGATTGCCGGAACAGTCTTTGCATGTTTTGCTAAGATTCTTGCCGGAGCAGTTGCGTCTTCTTTCGAAATTGCAATTGCATTTGGTCCTTCCAGATGTTTGCTGAGTGCTTCGCAATCTGTATCTTTGAATGCAAAGTTCATCATTGTATTTTTGTATACTTTGTAGACAACGCCAGCTTCTCTAAGCTCTTTACGAAGAGCTGTGTCCTGTTCCACGCTGATTCCACTATAAGTTACTAAAATAACTGATGCTGCATCTTTGATACTTGCGCTAATCTCTTCAACAACTGGTTTTTTAAGTTCAACTTTTGCCATGAATGGTGCACCTCCTTATGTTAGTATGTGTACCGCCGTAAAAAACCTCTTTGTACAAGACAAAGAGGTTTCATAAATCATTCTTATTAGAACTCATTACTCCTCGGTAGGCGTTTTCACCTTATGCCTTACGGCACCTACTGTCTTCGGCAGTTTTCTAATAGACTATAGCATAGTCTGTCTGAATTTGTCAAGCAGATTTTATAACTTTTTCTGTTGGCTGGCATTATTCTTTGATTTTTTTATGAAACTCCTGTAATGAATGAACCTCTAAACGTTCTCCCATCTTTACTGCCTTAATGCCTTCTGCCGTAGCTTTTGCCGCTGCCATTGTTGTCATGTAAGGTATTTTTTCCTTGATAGCAGCCTTACGGATATAACTATCATCTGTTGCACCTTTTTTATCAATTGGTGTATTGATGATCATTTGGATCTTTTTATTGGTGATGGCATCCAGGATATTCGGTCTTCCCTCATTAATCTTAGATATCTTCTCGGCTTCAAGTCCGGCTTCCTTAATCAGTTCATAAGTACTACCGGTCGCCATCAGCTTAAATCCGCAATCATGAAGTTCCTGTGCCACTTCTTTTACTTCCGGCTTGTCTCTGTCACTTACGCTGAGGAGTACGGTACCTTCTAATGGAAGTTTGGTCTGAGTAGCTTCCTGCGCTTTATAGAACGCTTCACCGAAACTTTCTGAAATACCAAGTACTTCTCCGGTAGAACGCATTTCAGGTCCTAATAAAGGATCTACTTCCGGGAACATATTAAACGGGAAAACAGCTTCTTTTACACCATAGTGTGAAAACTTCTTCTCTTTTAAATCAAGTACCGGAGAAGGTCTTCCAGTTAAATAAGAAGTCATGATATCTGTTGCCAGTTTAACCATTTTAATATTACATACTTTTGATACCAGCGGTACTGTTCTGGATGCACGCGGATTTGCTTCAAGTACATATACTACTCCGTCTTCAATGGCATACTGCATATTCATAAGTCCGACTACATTCATTTCTGCTGCAATCTTTCTCGTATAATCTTTAATGGTTTCGATCTGTTCTTCTGTCAGGTTCTTAGATGGAAGAATACATGCGGAGTCACCGGAATGAACACCTGCAAGTTCAATATGCTCCATTACCGCCGGAACAAATACATTAGTTCCATCGCTGATGGCATCAGCCTCACACTCAGTAGCATGATGTAAGAAACGGTCGATCAATATCGGTCTGTCGGGAGTAACTCCAACCGCTGCCTTCATGTAGAATGTCAGAGCCTCATCATCATGAACCACTTCCATGCCTCTTCCGCCCAAAACATAAGAAGGACGTACCATAACCGGATATCCGATCTTATTTGCAATCGCAAGCGCTTCCCCTACGTTAACAGCCATTCCTGCTTCCGGCATAGGAATATTCAGCTTCTTCATCATGTCACGGAACAGATCTCTGTCTTCTGCAAGATCAATCGTTTCCGGTGTTGTTCCAAGAATATTGACTCCCGCTTTTTTCAGGTCATATGCCAGATTCAGCGGCGTCTGTCCTCCAAACTGTGCAATAACTCCTACCGGTTTTTCCTTGTCATGGATACTCAGTACATCTTCCAGGGTCAGTGGTTCAAAATACAATTTATCAGAAGTGTCATAATCTGTAGAAACAGTTTCCGGATTACAGTTAACAATGATAGTTTCAAATCCCAGCTCTTTCAAAGCAATTGCTGCATGTACACAGCAGTAGTCGAATTCGATTCCCTGTCCGATACGGTTTGGTCCACCACCTAAAATCATGATCTTCGGTTTATCATTATTAACCGGGCTCTCATCTTTCATATGGTAACTGGAATAATAATATGCAGAATCCTTGGTACCGCTTACGTGAACCCCTTCCCAGGCTTCAACGATTCCGGCTTCTATTCTTGTACGTCTTACTTCATCTTCTGTTACTTCCAGGATCTGGCTCAGGTATTTATCAGCAAAACCATCTAACTTCGCCTGTTTCAATACGTCTGTCTGAGGAACCTTTCCCTTTAAAGCCTTTAATGATTCCTCTTCTTCTACCAATTCTTTCATCTGTTCAATGAAGTAATGCTTAATTTTCGTTAATTCAAATAATTCCTGAACGGAAGCACCTTTTCTCAATGCTTCATACATAATAAACTGACGTTCACTTGTAGGAACGGCAAGCATTTTCAAAAGTTCTTTCTTCGACTTGGTTGCAAAATCCTTTGCATTGCCAAGTCCGTACCTGCCGGTCTCAAGACTTCTGATTGCCTTCTGGAAAGCTTCTTTATAAGTCTTACCGATACTCATAACTTCACCAACGGCACGCATCTGGGTTCCAAGCTTATCCTCAGATCCTTTAAACTTCTCAAACGCCCAGCGGGCAAACTTAATTACAATGTAATCACCGCCTGGAACATACTGATCCAGAGTTCCATACTTGCCGCACGGAATTTCATCTAAAGTCAAACCACTTGCAAGCATTGCGGAAACCAGAGCAATAGGGAACCCGGTTGCTTTTGATGCCAGCGCAGATGAACGTGATGTCCTTGGATTAATCTCAATTACGATAATGCGGTCACTGACCGGATCATGTGCAAACTGTACGTTGGTACCACCAATTACTTCAATGGCTTCAACGATTTTATAAGCCTGCTCCTGAAGTCTTTTCTGAACCTCTCCGGATATGGTCAGCATCGGTGCAGAACAGAAAGAATCGCCTGTATGAACGCCCAGCGGATCAATATTTTCAATAAAGCAGACTGTAATCATGTTGTTCTTCGCATCACGGACAACTTCTAATTCCAGCTCTTCCCAGCCGAGAATTGATTCTTCAACTAATACCTGGCCTACCAGACTTGCCTGTAATCCTCTGGCACATACCGTCTTTAACTCTTCAACATTATATACCAGTCCGCCGCCTGCACCACCCATGGTATATGCAGGACGCAGAACTACCGGATAACCCAGATTGTCAGCAATTTTCACTGCCTCTTCTACGGTATATGCCACTTCACTTTTTGCCATTTCGATTCCCAGGCTGTCCATAGCCTTTTTGAATTCTATACGGTCTTCTCCACGCTCAATAGCATCTACCTGAACACCGATAACCTTTACGTCATATTTTTCCAAAACACCGGCTTTTGCCAGTTCGGAACACAGATTCAGACCGGACTGTCCACCCAGGTTTGGCAGTAACGCATCCGGACGTTCTTTTTCAATAATCTGAGTCAGACGTTCCACATTTAATGGTTCAATATAAGTAATATCCGCTGTTTCCGGATCTGTCATGATTGTTGCCGGATTGGAATTTACCAGAACAATTTCATAACCAAGGTTTCTTAGCGCTTTACACGCCTGTGTTCCGGAATAGTCAAATTCGCATGCCTGTCCAATGATGATAGGACCGGAACCGATAATAAGTACTTTGTGAATATCATTTCTCTTCATGGTTTTACCTCTCATAATATCTTTTTGTATACTATACTACACAAAATCATTAGGTCTATTATACGTTATTGTAAGAGATGTGTAAATATATAATTTTATCCCATGATAAAATTCTGCCTCAGGCGCGTTCTCTTCGCTTATACTTCCTCAGAACTGCTTCAAAATACTCCAGCATTTCCTCTCTTTCATATACCATTGTCCCCTCTTTCAAGGTCTCCATATAATCCTGCAGCATATCATAAGTTTTCTTTTCACTGATTACAACTCTCTGACTCTTGCCTTCCCCGTTTCTTACAAATACCTGTGCCTGGTCCTTGTCGAATACCTCCATATAGATATTCTTCATGGTTCCCGCCTCATCTGTCCTTAACATATAACCTTCCGAGCCGCCTTTTTTTATTTCTGTATAGACCTGCTCCAGAATCTGATATGTATGGCGCAGTCCAAGTGGATGCTGCTCCGCCTCCGGTACTCCAACTATCGTTCCCTGCCTGGCAAACTCTTCCAGTCCGGTATCCGGAAAATAAAACCTGAATTTTCTTTTCCCCTGTATTTCTCTCATATCCCGATTATTGTCATTCATCATCTCACACTACCTCCACCAGATAGATTGTATGTTTAGTTTCTTTTTTCCCTCAAATAATCCTTATATCTTAATATCCTTTTAATATTAAGAATTATTATAACATGTTAACACTTTCATAACAACATCCGATCGAACATGTGACCGTTTTTTGTAAAAAACAGAAGAGTATACTCAGATTCGAATACTCTTCTGCCTTTATTTATGTTCACTTCCTGCAGTCTCTTTCATTGCTTCTACCGTATTTCTGTCACATTCTCCAATGCCATATCTCGCCATCTCATAATATTCGGTCATTTTCGGTCCGCCGGATACCTCGGGAAATAATTCCATGCGAATTTCTTCCGGCGTACAGGATGCCGGCAAAATTCTGCCCTTTTTCATTCTCCCTTTCACGAATTTTTTATACATCTTTCTGATTTTCATGTTATTGCTGCCGGTAAAAAGTTCCCGGATTGTTCGTCTGTTTTTTCGTTTCTTTACCCTTTCCTCTTTCCACAGAAAAGTGCTGGACTCCTGTATCTCTTCGTCCGGCATCTTCTGTTTATATTTCCGGTAGATTCTGTAAATTCCATATGCTGCCAGAAATACAATTCCTGCAGCTACAGCAGCTTTTAAAACCGTTGCAAGAATTTGCTCCAGTATCTCGAGCCACTGACTTTTTTCACTTATTTCCTGCGTGAACATATCAGCCATTTGATTCTGTGCCTGGAATGCCTCTGTCTGCGGCACATCATTGGACTCTTTTAAGAAAAATGCCAGAAGCCATCCCACAATCCCCAGCATTATGTTTTTTAATGCAGTCAGGATCAGGTCCGGGGATAAGTCTTTAAATAGAAAAATTACTGCTGCCCCGCAAAACAGAAAAACCAGCATCATAACATTTCCCACCCATTGAATCCGCTCATAGGGAATACTGGTATTCCTTTTGTTTTTCACAAAAAACTGATGCATATTTTCTAAATATATGAGAATCATTTCAGATAATCCAAAAACGCTGACTGCCAGTACGCTGACCCGCTTCAATATTTCGCTGTTGGTATACCCCCCTATCCCGTAGGACACAAGAAAAACACCTGCCCATGCCAGCCAAGGACGCTCCTGTTTATTCTGTATACGCAGAAACAAAGAAATAAGTGCTGAGAGTCCTGTACAAAAAGTCAGAAGCAGACCGGCAGATTTATCCGGTATTAAAATATACATCCCAGCCGTTATCAGTATATGAAGCATAAGGAACACTATAAAACTTACAGTTGTTTTTCTCAAAATATAAAATACAACAAGCGGAACCACAAACACAATCCCTTTTACAAACCAATCCTTACTCAGCACATTCCCGTTGCAAAGTCCGGCCAGCACCGAAGCATAAATCATATAGTACAGACATGTCTGTGCCGCAATTTCCAAAAACGCCGTATGAAACTGCTGCCTGCCCCCTTTTAATACCATTTTGGACAATTTTTTCACCTGCCTTTTTACCTGCACTCTCAACCGCCTCTTTCTACTTCCCAGCAAATCATGTCACCTGCGATTCCGGGATGCATATTTAACAACGTTCCACGATAAACAGGTGCGATCCAAACAGACCCCCTGCTCTGTTCCCGAAGCCTTAAAAAATCTTCCTGCAGTTCCTCCCTGCAGCTGGTGGATACAAAAACATAAAGGACATTTTCGCTTTTCCCATTACAAAGTTCTTCCATACGGACATGAAAACGCTCCGCTTCCAGAGTCAGATCCATCCTTGCCAGCTGCTCATCCAGCATTTCCCCGTGAGCCTCCCCGCTGCCGGCACGAAGGTACAGACTTTCTTTTGTTATTTTGTCTTTCCCATTGGTTAGAAACTGAACCGGAACACCCTGCTCTAAAAACTGTCTGGCTAAAGTACTTACTATACGGATGCCTTCTTCCAGCAGATCATCATGATGCCAAATCGTATCCTGATCCGCATTAAATAGAAAACAAATAGCCTGAGAAGCTGTAGCATCATGTACATTTACCATGTAAGTGCTGTTCTTCGCAGAAATTTTCCAGTTGATGCTCCTCATGGAATCATAACTTTGATATTCTCTTATACCGGCAAATGCAAAAGGATCCTCCTGAAGGTATTTCCTGGTCTGTATATTCCCCATTATCCTTTCATAAGGAACATCTGTCCGTTCCAGATCCGCCTTTGCAGGAAACACATACAGCCTCGCCTTATTTTCACAGGTGCTGTAATATTCCCCGGAAAACCAGATATCACCTGCCGTCAGATCTAATTCATCCACATCATACAATCCCCGCTTTGCACAGGTGACCTTATGACGCCGGACTATTTTTTGATACGGAAACAGCGAAAATATGTCACATTTATAACAGTAATCCGTTATTTTCATATTCTCCTGTTTTTCAAAATGAAGTCCTTTATCGGTCTTAAACATCACTTTTAATGTGGGCAGGATCATCCATTTACGATTGCTTACCATTTCAAACAGAATCGTTTCGCTTCCTTCCGTTACGGCACTGTGTTCAAATGACACCTCCGCATTCAGTCCTTTTTTCCAGTTCTTTTCATATACCAGCCGCTGTATAAACCAGACTATAAATAGTCCCAAAATAATCAGGATAATTTTCATCTTTATACCCATTGTATATTGCAGGCCTGCCTGCAATACTGCCACAAAATAATAAGGTTTCACGTATCACAGTGTGGCTGCCTTCCATCTGAAATTTTCTTTTACCCTTTCTCCATGCATGTCGCAAACAGGCTTGCCATACTTCCCTTACTTTTCCCAGTTCTCAGTAGGAACCGGTACCTGATCCAGGATTTCTTTTATTGTATTTACCGTGTTCCGGGATCGGTTCATTCCGCCGTACATTACCAGGCGGTGTGCCATTACCGGAACGGCAAGTGTTTTCACATCCTCAGGAATAACGTAATCCCTGCCCTCTATGACAGCATAAGCCTGTACTGCTTTTACAAATGCCAGCGTTCCCCGCGGGCTGACTCCCAGTTTGATCTTCTCATGTTTTCTGGTTTTGGTAATCAGTGCCAGTATATATTCTCTGATCCCAGCATGAACAAATACATCTCTATGTACCTGACTCATAAGAAGCAGGGTTTCTTTTGAACACACCGGTTCTATTTCATCCAGCGGATCTCCTTTGATAAAGCGCTCCATCATCTGCAATTCTTCCGACTCTTGTGGTACTCCCATGGACAGCTGCATTAAGAATCTGTCCAGCTGTGCCTCCGGCAACGGATAAGTTCCTGCTGTTTCTATGGGGTTCTGAGTCGCAATAACCAGAAAGGGTTCCTCCAGATGCATGGTCACACCATCTACCGTTACCTGCTTTTCCTCCATGCATTCCAGCAGACTTGACTGGGTTCTGGGTGTGGCCCTGTTGATCTCATCCGCCAGAACAATATTTGCAAAAACAGGTCCCTCACGATATACAAATTCTCCCTGCTTCTGATTGTAATAATTGATACCGGTTATATCTGATGGCAGTAAATCCGGCGTAAACTGGATTCTGCTAAAGGGAAGATCCAGGGATCTGGCAAGAGACTTTGCCAGCTTTGTCTTTCCTGTACCCGGTACGTCTTCTAACAGTATATGCCCACCTGCTAAAAGTGAAGTCAGAACCAGGTCTATCACTTCTGATTTACCTATGATCACCCTATTTATATTTTCCTTTATGGATTGTGCCGCTGCTGCTGCCTGAACGATATCCATTTATCCTGTCCTCCTGTTCCAGAGCATGTCAGAACAATCATTACACGGTCATATCCTGCCAGGGGCGCAGTCAGTCCGGTGCAAGCCGTTTCTAATACACTCTAATACTGTTTTTATTTTACTACGAATTCAGGAAAATTACTATTTTAATTCAAAAAGATAAAAAAGCAAAAAAAGGGGGCCATCGCACTAAATCTTAATGCGATGACCCCTTTATAAGGGTTTATGCAAATTTTGCTGTGTTAAGCTTCACACCAGGTCCCATTGTAGGAGCGACTGTTACGCTCTTTAAATACTGTCCTTTAAGTGCTGAAGGTTTCGCTTTTAAAATTGCACCCATAAGCGTCTGGAAGTTGTCCGCTAACTGCTCCTCTGTAAAAGAAGCTTTTCCGATTGGCACGTGGATAATGTTTGTTTTATCTAATCTGTACTCAATCTTACCTGCTTTGATTTCCTGAACTGCTTTTGTTACGTCCATAGTTACCGTACCAGCTTTTGGGTTTGGCATTAAGCCTTTTGGTCCAAGTACACGACCAAGACGTCCAACAACACCCATCATATCCGGTGTAGCTACAACTACATCGAATTCAAACCAGTTTTCGTTCTGGATCTTTGGAATTAATTCCTCTGCTCCAACGTATTCAGCGCCTGCTGCACGAGCTTCATCAGCTTTTGCATTTTTAGCGAATACTAAGACACGAACTTTTTTACCGGTACCGTGTGGTAACACAACAGCTCCACGGATCTGCTGATCCGCATGACGGCCATCACAGCCTGTTCTGATATGAGCTTCGATTGTTTCATCAAATTTAGCAACAGATGCTTTCTTCACTAAAGAAATAGCTTCTGTTGTATCATAAAGATTTGCGCGGTCGATTGCTTTTGCAGCCTCTGCGTATCTTTTTCCTTTTTTCATATTAAATAACCTCCTGGTGGTATTTGCGGGAATTTCCCTCCCACTTTTCATTGTTTAGTTTACGTTTTGCTTGATTGCCAAGTATATTATTCCTCAACAGTGATACCCATGCTGCGTGCGGTACCTGCGATCATGCTCATAGCAGCTTCAACAGATGCTGCATTTAAATCTGGCATTTTCATTTCAGCGATCTCTTTGATCTTTTCTTTGCTGATTGTAGCAACTTTTGTTTTATTTGGAACGCCTGAACCTGATTTCAGGTTGCATGCTTTCTTTAATAAAACTGCTGCCGGAGGAGTTTTTGTAATAAAGCTGAAGCTTCTGTCTGCATATACAGTAATAACAACCGGGATAATTAAATCGCCTTTGTCAGCTGTTCTTGCGTTGAACTCCTTTGTAAACTGAACGATGTTAACACCGTGCTGTCCAAGTGCCGGACCAACTGGTGGAGCTGGTGTAGCCTTTCCAGCAGGAATCTGTAATTTAATATAACCTGTTACTTTTTTTGCCATTTTTAGGCACCTCCTATGTGGTATTGGCGGGGGATTTCCCTCCCACTAATCCGTCAGACTGCGAATATTACCCGACGGTCTAATATCATGTTACATTTTTTTAATCTCTGTGAAACTTATTTCTACTGGTGTTTCACGACCGAATAACTCAACATTAATGGTAACGATCTGTTTACCATGATTGATGGACTGAATTACTCCAACGGTATCTTTCCAGACTCCGCCGGTTACAGTAACGGCATCTCCCTCTGTGAAATCCACCTGGACATCGTCCGCCTGGATTCCAAGATTCAGCATTTCCGCTTCGGTAAGTGGCACTGGTTTTGATCCAGGACCAACAAATCCGGTAACACCTCTTGTATTTCTAACGACATACCAGGTGTCATCATTCATGACCATATTCAGAAGTACATAGCCAGGAAACAGTTTCTTCTGAACCTGCTTCTGCACGCCATTTTTTACTTCTACAACATCCTGCATCGGAACTCTGACCTCAATGATCTGATCTTCTAAATGCCGGTTTTCAATCGTTTTCTCAATGTTGGCCTTAACCTTGTTCTCATACCCTGAATAAGTATGAACTACATACCAGTTTGTTTCTGACATAAAATCACCCTTGCCCTTACTTTATTAAGAAATCAATACCATACTGTACAATAACATCAATAATGGTTATAATGACACCTAATACACAAGAAACGGCAACAACCGCAATGGTCTGTTTGCCAAGTGTTTTTTTCTCCGGCCAGATAATTTTCTTAAATTCAGATTTAAGACCTTCAAACCAGCTTTTCTTGGGGGCTTTTTCTGTTTTTGCAGTTTCTCCCATTACATTCACTTCCTTTGCATTATCACTAACAGTTATTTGGTTTCTTTGTGTGATGTGTGTGTTCTACAGAATTTACAGTATTTTTTTGTTTCCATTCTGTCCGGATGATTTTTCTTATCCTTCGTCATGTTGTAGTTACGTTGTTTACATTCCGTACATGCCAATGTGATTTTAACGCGCACAACTTCCACCTCGCCTTCTTTGTAATTTGGTAACAGCTTGCGTAGGCTGTTGAATTTTTAGGCATAAAAAAAAGACCTACTTCCATTCGCTCGTTTATCTTATCATATACAATAGCTGGAAGTCAAGTCTTTTTTTGACAAGATCCATGATCTTATGCAGTGTTTTAATTACAAATATCTCAGAAATCTATCTGAAGTATCATTCAGATATGCTCCGGATCAGCGGAATTTTTCCTGTCCCTGTTTTAATGATACTTCCCTGCCGAATGCTGTGGCTGCCAGGCCGCCTTCCCCCGTTTCCCGCAGGGAGACATTCATCAGATCTCCGACTTCTTTCATGGCATCAATCACCTGATCAGGGGGAATCCGGCTTTCTATTCCAGCCAATGCCATATCGGCACATGCCAGTGCGTTCACCGCCCCGATTACATTCCGCTTCACACACGGAACCTCTACCAAACCGGCTACCGGATCACAGACCAGTCCCAGCAGATTTTTAAGAGACATCGCGGCCGCATGAGCGATCTGACCTGCATTTCCGCCTCTGAGATGTACCATTGCCCCTGCCGCCATCGCACTTGCCGAACCTATTTCCGCCTGACAGCCGCCGGAAGCTCCGGCAATATAAGCACGGACAGCTATAACCTGTCCAATTCCAGCAGCCACATACAGTGCTTCTCCAATACGTGCATCCTCTGTCTGCTCATTCTTGTAAAAAGGGACCAGTACAGCCGGAAGTACGCCGCAGGCACCAGCTGTGGGTGCAGCCACAATCCGTTTCATGCAGGCATTGGATTCACCCATCTGCAGTGCAGCCGCAATGACCTGTCCCATAAATGCACCGCACAATGGTGTTTCCTTTTGAATATACTGTTCCATAATACCGCCGCTTCCGCCTACCAGACCGCTGTTGGAAATCAGTTTTTCATCATATGCTTCACTGGACGAAAGCATCGCCCGCCACATACCCATCATCTTCTCAAAAGATTCCTCTTTTGTAACTTTCCGCTCATTCATATCATCCTGCAGGATGGTTTCCCAGAATGGAATCTGTGATTCCCTGCATACTTCTAAGATTTCCTCTAATGAGTTATATGCCATGTTACCGGTTCCCTCCTATATCAATGTATGTTACCTTCAGTATGCCCTCTTTCTGCTCCAGCCACTCAATGGATTCCTTTGGAATCTTCTGGTCTGTCTCTATGATCATCACCGCATAGCCCCCTCGTTTTTTCCGGTGCAGGGACATATTGGCAACATTCACGGACTTCTGAAAAAGCATGGATGCCACCTCGGCAACATAACCGGGCTGATCCATGTTATGAATAATTAATGTGGGATTCTCACAGGTACAATTGACCTCCACATCATTGATTTTATTCAGCATAATCCGACCGCCACCCAGAGAAGAAGCCTGAACTGTCAGCTTTCTGTGCTGGCCATCCTCCAGTACCATCTGTACGGAATTAGGATGTGCCCCCTTTAAAGTTGTCTCTTCAAATGTAAACTCTAATCCCTTTTCTCCTGCCATTTCAAAGCTTTCCGGAATCCTTACATCATCCGGCTCCATTCCAAGCAGGCCTGCCACTATGGCTTTATCTGTACCATGTCCTACTCCGGTCGCCGCAAAGGAGCCATGCATACAAATCCGTGCTTTTAAGGGCATACATCCCAGCAGCTTTCTCCCCATCAGCCCGATCCTTACTGCCCCGGCCGTATGAGAGCTTGATGGTCCAACCATAACAGGTCCCAAAATATCGAATATGTTCATCCGTTTTTTCTCCTTAGCGTAAATTGAAAGGGAACGCCGAACGCTCCCTTAAAGAATATATTCATTATTATATTTTATCAAATCCCTGTCAAAAAGTATAGGGGGCAGCTAATTTTTTTCTGCGGTTCCCACTCGCAGGGAAACCAGCGTACGAAAAACCTTTTCTTCCTCTTTACACTCCATACTGCCTTCGTATTTTTTTACAATTCCCTTTACAATGTCAAGTCCCAGACCATGGCAGAACTTATCTTTTTTAGAAGTTTTAAAGTTTCCTTCCCGTTTAGCTTCCAAAGCTCTGGTCTCACCGGATCTGGCATTACAAAAAATCAGAACCTGATAGCCTGCACGGTACTGGCTTTTCACATTAATAAAGCGCTCCTGGGAATTTTCCATGCGCATGCAGCTTTCAATTGCATTATCAAACAAATTATAAAAGATACTGAGCCAGTCAACATCATCGACTCTTCCACTGACAAAATGTGCCATGTTTAACTGCAGTTTAATTTTATTTTTCGCACACTCTGTAATTTTATTATGCAGTACTGCATCAATCATTACATTTCTGCTGATATTGCTTTGCAGAAGCTTGTCATATTCTTTATTCAGTCGTTTTGTGATTTCACCCATAGATTCTGTATGATTATCCCGTACCAGCCTTTCTATGGTCTGAAGATGGTTTCCAATATCGTGGCGCATTTTCTGCACCAGTTCGTTTTGCTCTTCCAGAACCTTATAATGCTCTCTCAAAAGCTTTTGCTGCATCAGCAGATATTGATTCTCTCTTTTAAGGTTTTCTCTGCTGTACCAGGTCAGCAATCCGCCGAATACGCACAGCATAGCTACCACATACATCAGTACCCAGGGTTCGAGAAGCCGGTTTGCATTTTCATTCATCATAAAGACAGTTGCAGCCAGATTCACAAATACGGATACAATAGCAAATACCTTCCAGATCCATAAAGGAATTTTTTCAAATACGCAGAATTTAATCACAACACATATGATCGCGGCAGCAAGAATATTTTTAGCCCCGTTTACCGCAGTCACTAATAAAATATTCTCTCCACTGTAAAGAGCAGCAGCGCCGCCAAAACCAAATATGTTGTTCGTAATCAGACTGAATGCCGCACCGATAATCCCAAAAAATTCTATAAATGCGTAAAATTTCACAAAATCATTTACCGGTTTCACCGATATTTTATAGATGACTGCCATCCACAGAATGATTTCTGCCACATAGACCAGAAATGCAGAACCGCCGTTCTTTACAGGCAGCATCAGCAAACCATCCACCACAGCAAGAAGAAGCAGAATCATCCGCTTCTTTCTCAAGTCCATATTTCCGGTATCTACGCACCGAATGGCAAAAATATAGAATATAACAGTTTCTAACAGGGCAGCAACACATTTTCCGGTAAATACCGTCATTATTTCACCTCACATTAGATTGTATTCTAGATATCTTCCCCCAGCCACCTGGCAAATGCCCTGCGGACATCATTCAGATACCTTCGGCTGATCGGAACCTTTTTCCCATTGCGCAGAATCAATTCATTCCGGCAAAATTCTTTTACAAAATTCAGATTCACAATATAACTGTTATGGCATCTTACAAAGTAATCCGATCCAAGCTGTGCCTGCAGTTCGGTCAATCCGGAAGATGTTCTGACAGTTTCTCCGACGCAGACCGCAAGTGTACTGCGCTTTTCCCTTTCTAAGTACTGAATATCCATAGGAAGCAATATAATCTTTCTTCCTTTTACCATGACAACAATACGTTCTCTGGCAACCTTACTTTTCTGTTGGATTTGCTTCTCAATAATCTTTGGCAGATATTTTTCCAGGTCTTTTTTCAAAACAAAATAGCAGTAGTCAACCTCATATACTTTTGAACTGTAGCAAAGATAGTTCGTCAAAAACACAATTTTTGTTCTGGTATCTAATGCTTCCAGCTTTTTCGCAACCTCAACCCCGTTAGATTCACCTATTTCAATATCCAGAAACAGTAAATCCAAATCATAAATACTTTCCCTTACGTAATGGTATAACTCCTCCGGATTCAAAAATTCATGAATTTCATACTCACACTTGTTTTTCTTCAAAAATTTCTCAATGAAATCTTTGCTTACCTGAACCGCCTTTGCTTCATCGTCACATATCCCGATTCGCATCATGATTCATCCCACCTTACTTATTTCTTTTCATTACCCGAATATAATTGCACAATTATATTTCTTGGAATTATACCATCCGTATCACAGTAAATGCAATGCTAAATACACTTTTAACACAGTTCGTGTAATATTTAACCAAAGTTTGTCGATTTCATTAAAAAATAGTCAAAAAATGGTAAATACTTCCATCCATTATAATCCACAAGCTATTTTTTAGGTTATAGATTATTATAATATAACAAAACAAATAATACAATACTTAATAAGTAATTATACAGGGGGTAAGTATGACAATTGATTATACCGCTATCGGACGCAGAATCCGAGCCATGAGATTAACCCAGAAAATTACACAAGAACGGCTCGCCGAACAGGTAGATATCTCTACACCACATCTTAGCAATATCGAAAGAGGGGTCACCCATGTAAGCCTGCCTACATTAATCACTATTGCAAATGCACTCCACACTACGGTAGACAATCTATTGTGCGACAGCCTTCCCGAAGCAAAGTCTTTCTACGTGAAAGAATTAAGGGATTTGTTAAACGACTGTGACGAAAAAGAGCTCCGCATATTGACGGAAACTTTAAGATCTCTGAAATCTTCCCTTCAGGATACTTATGGACATTGAATCATCGCTTGCATAATGACTGATAAAACAAAAAAGGACATTCCATTTGGAATTATCCTTTTTTTATTACCAAGCCGATACCTTTTCTGGCCTTGCACCCGGTATGTGTCCATCCAGTTTCCGAAAAGCTGTTACACTTCTTAGGATATATTATTCAGTATTCCATAAATATAAGTATCTTTCCAGACAGGCTGATTATTCTCATCCTTCCAGAAATATACGTTCTTTCTTAAATATCCTTCCCTGATAAATCCCAATTTCTCCAATAATCCCCAGGAATTCTGATTGTCCGGATCACAGTACGCACAAATCCTATGGATTCCATTTTCAAATGCCCATATAATCAGCTTTTCACAGCTTTCTTTTGCATATCCTTTTTTCCAGTAATTTTCATTAAACACATATCCGATTTCCAGAGAATTACAATCGCATTTACCCAAATAAACATTACCTATCATTTTACCTGTAGATTTTAGCTCAACCGCAATCATTTCATCCGTTGAAATTCTGGATTCCAGATTTTCCTTAACCTCTTCCATTGACATCGGCTTATATGGCTCATATTCCAGGACTTTCGGATTGGACAAGTATTCATATAGGTCCTGTAAATCACTTGTTGTGTATCTTCTTAATATTAATCGGTCCGTTTCTGCGATTATTATTTTTTCCATAATTATCTCCCCGTAAATTTATCTTTACCAACTTCCTGCACTTTTTTATTATATCATTGCCATATTCCAAAGTCACTTTATTTTTTCTTTTTTCTGGCATTTTCTAGCCTTCCCGGAGTACTATAGCGTGTTTTAAAAAAGTGGGGCGTGCAGATGGCGGGTATGAATTTTCAAACACGCTCTGGCAGCTCCCCACTCAATATTATGTTACCAATACGTCTTCCAGTCTTTTATATTTCTGACCAGTGCCTCAAGATAGAAATAATCTCCCCACAGATTACATTCATCGACCCCTCTGTCGGATACGCTGTTAAATGGACTGCTTTTCGCATAAACACCATGCAGGATCAGTCCGTTTGCTTCCTTCGGTGACCTAACCGCATAGTTGTCTATCAGGCTTTCCAGCATCTTCTGAGCCCTTTTACCATAAAAGGATTGCTCTTCCTTTTCCAGTCCCCCGTTTTCACACATTTCCATGATCCCGCAGACTGCTGCTGCGGCGGCTGACGAATCTCTCGGTTCATGGCTCCCCTCTGAGAACTGCAAATCCCAATAGGGAACCATATCCTCCGGGAGATGTCTTAGATAAAAATCCGTCACTTTGCGGAACAATTCTCTGCAGGTTTCATCTTTTGTATACCGCCATGCCAATGCCGTGCCATATATTCCCCAGGCCTGTCCTCTCGCCCAGGCAGAATCATCCTGATATCCCTGAGCCGTAACCCCCCGTAACGGCTCTCCGGTTCTCGGATTAAAAAAATAAGTGTGGTAGGTGGAATTATCTTCCCGCACCAGGTTTTGGATGCTTGTCTTCGTATGACGTACTGCAGCGTCTCTGTACTTTCCGTCCCCAGTTACTCTGGAAGCCCAGTATAATAAGGGCAGATTCAGCAGACAGTCAATAATCAGGCGGTAATTATCCTCTGCCCCCGGCTCTCCCCACGCCTGGAGAAACTCCCCTTTTACCTGAAAACGGCTGATAAGCTGGTCTGCAGCCAGAATAGCCGCTTCTTTTGCCCTTTTATTTCCCGTAATCTGATATGCTGCCACGCAGGAAGGTGTGTATAGAAATCCCATATCATGGTGGTCTACATCTATTTTCTGTTTTATCCTATTATAAAAGCTCTCAACCTGAACCTCCGCCGCCGATCTGAAACTTTCCTCTGCCGTCAGTTCATAGGCAAGCCAGTATGTCCCCGTACAGAATCCGGTTGTCCACTCTGTATTTTCTGTTTCCGGGTAAAACAGATGCTCACTATTGGATCCTGGAAATTTGTATGTGTAGTTATTCAGATTTCCTTTTAGAATAGATACTGCCTGCGCAGCTGCTTTTTGTATTTTTAACTTCTCCATAAATGCCCTCCTGCTGTAACTCCCGTTCCGCTGAATTCTCCATTTGTGGCAGTCCCATAATTTTTTATTTTGTCACTTTGATATAATTATCGTAAGCCGTCTGCTGAATTTCAATTGCTTTTTCAATATTCCTGTCCTTAAGTTCCTGAATAAATGCATCGTATTCATCGTCTATATTGCTGGAACCTAAAATCCAGCTCTGCAGCTTTTCATAAACAATTGGCTGAATTCCCGACATGATGCTCTTGTATTCATCCATATCCTCTGTGCTCAGCTTCAGCTCCGGAAGTTTTGGAGCACTAAACCATTCATCATGTGAATCATAAAGCTTGTTTGCTGCTTTCCCTGCATCATTCATGGTCGCATACTCATAATCTGCTGCCTGGATATAACCGGCACGGTATTGTGAGCCCAGGGAACGCAGATATTCCACCGGTGCCAGTCCGGATTTGAACACTTCCTCTGTAAAAGCTTTCCCGCCGTTGTCATCCACCGTGTATGTCCTGCCCTCGATACCCCAGTTCATCAAATCGGAACCTTCCTCTGTAAACATGAAATCCATAAACGCAATTGCACTCTCCGGATCCTTGCACTGGGAAGAGATTCCCCATCCGCACTCAGCATAACGGTAATCACGCTCCTTCACATTCCCATTCTGGTCTTTTAACGGTGCAATTGCCACCATATTAAATCCCGGTATTTCCTCTCCCAGAGAATCATTGTAATTACCTGTACTTACCCAGTCATGGGTAAATCCACCTGTGTTATTACTAAGCAGTGTATCTCTTGCGGACATGCCTCTTGTAAAAATCTCCGGATCAATCAGTCCCTCTTTATACCACTGAGCCAGATTTTTTACCGCAAGTTTATAATTATCTGTCAGCGGTTCAAATGTGATTTTACCGTCACGGGGATAGAAGGATGCACTGGAATCCCACAGTGCGAGATACTCTCCCATTTCTGTCTCCGAAGTAGCAGAGCGGTCAAACAGCGGAATCTCGTCTGCCTTTCCATTGCCGTTGGGATCATTGTTCTTAAATGCTGTCAGTACATCATGGAGTTCATCCACGGTTTCCGGTGCCTTCAGCCCCAGTTTATCCAGCCAGTCCTGGCGTATCCAGTAAAATTGTGAAGACTTCAGCTCTTTTCCCAACGGGATATTATAGATATGTCCGTCTTCCGCTGTTGCCTGATATTTCAGATTCGGGTCATTATCCAGTGCTTCTTTGATATGAGGGGCATGCTCCTCAATCAGATCATTTAAAGGGATAACCCCTCCGTCCTTACCCAGTTTCTCCATATCAGTCGTTAAATCACATGCAATAATATCAGCCAGCTGCCCGGATGCCACCATATTCTGGAACGCTGTAGCATAATCGGAATTGGATGAGGCAACCAGCCCTTTGAGTTTTACACCCGTTTTCTTCTCCACCTCTTTCCACACTTCCCAGTCAGAATTAAAAGGTGTTCCGGACAGGAACATAAACGCCGTGAATTCTTTGCTGCCCTCTCCCTTAGAAGCAGTTGCTGTGCTATCCTTCACTTTTCCGCATCCTGCTGCACCAAATATCATAGACAAGCCAAGAACTGCGGTCAGTAATAATACTGTAATCTGTTTTCTCTTCATAATGAATAATCCTCCATTTATAATTAGCCTTTGACACCACCCAGGGTGAGGCCTGATTTAAAATATTTTTGAATAAAAGGGAATACAATAATCATGGGAACAACTGCCAGTATAATCAATGCATATACCTGCGTGGTAGGTGAAGTGAGCGATGCCTTTGTCACAATTGCCGCATCGGAAGGGTTGGATACCCTCTCCACGATTAATTTTTTCAGGAATACCTGCAAAGGGATCTTGCCGTCATCTTTTAGAAGCTGCATTGCCCAGAAATAACCGTTCCACCTGCTGATGCCGTAAAACAATCCTACAGTGGCAAGTGCCGGTTTTGATAGGGGCAGATATATATTCCATAATACCCTGAAATGCCCTGCACCGTCAATGAACGCTGCCTCTTCCAGTGCCTCCGGCACCTGCTCAAAAAAGCTCTTCATAATAATCAGATTATACGTCTCAATTGCGAACCCAAAAATAATTGCCGCTCTTGTGTCCAGCAGTCCCAGATTGCTGAAATTCATATAAGTGGGAATGATCCCTGCGCTGAACCACATGGTAAAGACTGTGAATAGTGTCAGAGCTTTTCTTCCCATCAGATATTTCTTCGATAACGCATATGCCATAGTAGTTGTAAAGAACATATTTGCCAATAGTCCGAAGACCGTGTAAAAAATAGCATTTCCGTAAGCTGACCACAGCCCGTCACGCTTAAAAACTGCCTCATAACTTGCTGTAGTAAACTCCCTGATCTTCAGTAAAACATCCCCATTTTCAACAAAAAATGGCTTGCTGAAGGAAGAAATCAATACATAATATATGGGATACAGAGCGATAAAGGTAATCAGGATACCCAGAATAACCATCACCACATTGAAGATCTTTTCTTCGAACCCGATAACCTGTCCCTGTTTTATTTTATTTCTCAACATCTCTTTTCCTCCTTACCATAATGCGTTATCGGAAATCTTCTTGCTGATTTTGTTAGCAAGAATTACCATGATGAATGCAACCGCGGATTCAAATAACCCAGCCGCCACAGACAGCCCATAGTTTCCGTTTTCAAATGCCAGACGGTAAGAGTAGGTGGATATAACATCTGCTGCCGAATAAGTTGCCGGCTGGTACAGAAGCAGAATCGCCTCGTACCCTACCTTGATGATCCCTCCCAGCTTGAGAATCAGCATGGTTACAATAGCAGGTACCATACCCGGAATCGTCACATGAAAAATTTTCTTCATTTTCCCTGCCCCGTCCACAGTTGCTGCCTCATAAAGCTGCTGGTCTATTCCCATAATTGCGGCAATATATACCAGTGCATCAAATCCTGCATTCTGCCACAGTGTCATCAAAGTATAGATTCCTTTGAAATATTCCGGTTTTGTCATAAAGTACACCGGATCTGCACCCAGCTTTTCCAATACCAGATTTATCACACCGGTACTGGGTGAAAGAAAGTTAATCACAATACCGCAGACCACCACTACCGATATAAAGTGCGTAAGCAGCGTGGACATCTGCGTCATCCTGCTGACAAACTTGTTCTTCATCTCTGTTACACAAATTGCCAGTGCGATAGGCACCGGAAAGCAGATCAATAACTGCCAGAAAGAAATCATCAGGGTGTTTTTCAATACCCTGGGAAAATCCTTCCCCTTAAAAAATTCAATAAAATTCTGAAGACCTGTAAACGTACTGCCTTCAATGCCCTGAAATACATTGTAATCATAGAACGCAATCTTAAGTTCCGTCATAGGGCGGTATGCAAATAGAAGATACCAGATAATACCCGGAAGCAGCAGAAGATATAATTCCTTGCTTGAAACTATTTTCTTTATAACAAAAGAAAAATTTCTTTTCTTCTGTGTTTTTATTTGTTGTTTAGCCAAAGTCCTCTTTTCTCTCCTTTCTACAGTATCGAAGCGCTTCGAGTCGATAGATCAACCTTAACGGATCATGTTTGAAAAGTAAATCATCAAATTCCCCGGCCTGTTTTTTCTCTGCTTTTTGGGATACCCACTTTTCTCTCAGTACCCTTTTTTCAATGTCCCGCCCATTTTTCGTGCATCATCATTTTTCAAAAGATCACCATTTTGTCCTAATCCTTGTAAAATAGGGCTCTTTCACTTGAATTATCACCAGAATGCAATTATAATTTATACTGAATTTCCAACAATTTACACCAAAAAGGAGGTGCGCGATGATGCTGAAACATCCTTCCGGGTTATATCATCAAAAAATGAAATTTGTCTTCCTGCTCTTAGCCGCTGCTGTGACGCTGGCGTTTGCATCTGTCTCAGGAATATTCCTGTCACAAAAATCGGAAGAAAATTATATGAGTTCCATCACTGTTTCCCGGACTATACTGGAAGAGAAGAGCGCCGCCTCACTCAAAGAGATTTCCAATACTATGACGGATATTGTAAACGATTCCCTGATAAAGGAATGGTCTGTCTCGGAGGGGACACCTGATTTTTATTTTCTGTCCTCCAAGGCCCAAAAGGCATTGTTAAAACATGCCGGTGCCGGAGAGACCCGCTTCCAGGTCTATCTGCTCCTAAATAACGGACAGATTGATCTTGAAAACAACACACATTCCACTGTCCTGTCGCCGGAAGGTTCTTTTTCCATATCCGAATTTTTGAAGAAAAAAGGGCTGTCTGCAAAGGATCTGGCAGATATACAGCATTATTTCGAAACAAATATGTTTCCCTATGTTATCCCTCACTATGATGAAAAAGGCTCACTTGTCTCTCTTTACTATTTGATTAAGGGTTGTAAACAGCCCCGGACATGTATCTATATGGCTGATATCCCCATTTCTTCCCTGGTAGGCACTGCCACCCCCGAGAAATACTGGATTTCCGGCACCAATGGACTTTTCATATCCAGTTCTCAGGATGAAGAGGATTTGAAACTGTTTAAATCACTGCAGAAAGACTTGGATTCCAACAAAGACATAGTCCGGAAATCCGGCTTCTATATTGCAAATACGCATCTTCTGTCAATGAACTGGAATATATCCTATCTCTATGACCGGTACAGTCTGAACGCTATGAATATTTTTCTGTACCTGGTGTCTGTCATGGCTATTTTCGTGTTGCTGTGTGCTGTCTTTTATTATGTGGCAAATCTTCTGTACAAACCAATTTATAAAGTATTGCAGCCACATATAAAGGAAGATTCCCAGAGCTATGACGAGTTTGGGATTTTGAATGAAAATCTGGCTAAAATTCAGAGCCTGAACCACAGCCTTCTGGCAACCCAGAAGACCACGGATACATTACTTGCACAACAGTATTACCAGAATCTGCTCACAGACCCCAACGGCTGCCTGGCACCAAAAGAAAAGCCGTTTTTTCCTGATAACAGCCGTTTTTGTGTGGGACTGATCTGCTTTACCCCGGATTCCAGTCTTCCTCCGGATGACAGCAGATTCTGCCAGCTGGAGCTTTATAAAAACCTGATCTTTAAAAGCTGTCTGCAGCGTAATGATCTTGTATTTGTAAAATTATCTATGTACCGTTATGCCCTGATCCTGATATCCGACAGTCTTGAGGAAGCAAAGGCACTGGCAGCCCAGGTGATGTCCCCTTCCCCGGAAACGGACGAGGAAGGAGGAAAATACTGGGAAGAACAGATTATTCTGAGTTCGGTAAAAGAAGGCTTTGAGAATCTGCATCCCTGTTACCTGGAAACTTTGAAGATAGCAGAATATCTCCCCATGCTGCCACACGACAAAATCATCACCCATGCTCAGATAGCAGATATAGACTCCGCTACATACTCCTACCCTCTTTCTATGGAGAATAAACTGATACAGACCGTTATCGAAGGACAGGAGCAGGCACTTGAACTGTTCGATAATCTGATCCGTGAAAACCTGGTCCACAAAGTTCTGCCCATGGAGGTTCTGCAGAACTTTATCTACGCCCTGATCGGAACCGTGAACAGAATATTCCAGGAGATGAAAACCTGCCCTGAGGAATTTATTGGCCGCTCCATTGACTACGAACACTGGTATACACATTGGGCGGATTCGGTGACGATCACTGGTATCAAAACGGTTCTCACCGAGACCATCCGTGAGAAAAACCGGCGCACCCAGACCCAGGATGAGGCTGTCCTCTCCCGCATGCTGGACTATATTCACCAGAATTACCATGATAACATCATGCTCAACGACCTTGCTGACCAGTTTAATATCTCACCTAAATACTGCGGTATTCTATTCAAACAGCTAAGTGACAACAATTTTAAGGATTATCTGAATAACTACCGGATTAATCAGGCCAAAGCCCTGCTGGAAAAAGATCCTTTTCTGAAAACCAAGGACTTAAGTACCCTGACAGGATTCAACAGCTCCAACACCTTCATCCGGGTGTTCAGCAAATATACCGGGTTAACACCACAGAAGTATGCCGATTATGTAATGGAAAAAAGGGACAGAAATAAATAATGGGACAAAAAACAGCGAAGCAATGATTATTTTTCATTGCATACGCTGTTTTTATTATTCATAAACACCCATTATGCTATTAAAACCTAAAAATCCCCAGAAGCATAATCGCTTCTGAGGACTAAAATTATACGCAGCTATCTTAATACAGCTTTGCACCTGCCGGAATCCGGTCATCCACCATCAAAAGATTCAGACCTTCTTTCCCGTCATCCTCATGAACTGCTGAAATCAGCATTCCACAAGAATCAATGCCCATCATAGGTCTTGGAGGCAGATTTACGATTGCAATACAAGTTTTTCCAACCAGGTCTTCCGGCTCGTAATACTCGTGAATACCGCTTAAAATCACTCTTTCTGTGCCTGAACCATCGTCCAGAACAAACTTCAAAAGCTTCTTGCTCTTCGGAACTGCTGTACATTCTTTTACCTTCACAGCTCTGTAATCAGCCTTTGAGAAGGTCTCAAAATCCACCATTTCTTCAAAAAGAGGCTCCACTTTTACCTTTGAAAAATCGATAGCTTCCGCAGCTTTTACTTCCTGTACCGGTGCTGCATTTTCTGTTTTTCCTTTTTTTGCAGAAGCATCAGAACCGCCGATGCTCTTCATTGTGGGGAATAACAGCACATCACGAATCGCTGCAGCATTCGTAAGCAGCATTACCATACGGTCAATACCGATTCCAATTCCACCTGTAGGCGGCATACCATGTTCCAGGGCATTTAAGAAGTCTTCATCAACGCTGTTGGCTTCTTCGTCTCCCTGAGCCTTTAATTCTTCCTGTGCTTCAAAACGTCCGCGCTGGTCGATTGGGTCATTTAATTCGGAGAACGCATTTGCCATCTCTCGTTTAGTGATAAACAGTTCGAAACGCTCTGTATAATCCGGATTTCCAGGTATTCTCTTCGCAAGAGGAGATACTTCCACCGGATGATCCATAATAAAGGTTGGCTGAACCAGCTGTTCCTCTACAAATTCTTCAAAAAGAAGATTCAGGATATCGCCCTTTTTATGTCTGGCCTCGTAGTGTACACCCTTTTTATCAGCTAAAGCTTTCGCTTCTTCTTCTGTCTTGATTTCATTAAAGTCCACACCTGCATATTTCTTCACCGCTTCTACCATAGTAAGACGTTCGAAAGGCTTGGATAAATCGATCTCCACGTCACCATAGTTAATTACTGTTGTACCCAGGACTTCCTGCGCTACATGACGGTAAAGGTTCTCAGACAGATCCATCATGCCATGGTAATCTGTATATGCCTGATAGAGCTCTAGTAATGTAAATTCCGGATTATGTCTGGTATCCAATCCTTCGTTACGGAAAACACGTCCAATTTCATAAACGCGTTCCAGTCCGCCTACGATCAGTCTCTTCAGATATAACTCCAGAGAAATTCTCAGATGCACATCTTCATCTAATGCATTATAATGTGTGTCAAAAGGTCTGGCAGCAGCTCCGCCTGCATTTGGAACCAGGATCGGAGTTTCTACTTCCATAAATCCGTTCCCATCCAGGTACTGACGAATGCAGCTAATGATCTTGGAACGTTTCACAAAGGTTTCCTTCACATCCTGGTTCATGATTAAATCCACATATCTCTGACGGTAACGGATATCTGTATTGGTCAGTCCATGGAATTTTTCCGGCAGGATCTGAAGACTCTTAGACAACAGAGATACTGCAGATGCATGAATTGAGATTTCACCTGTTTTCGTTTTAAATACTTCACCCTTTAAGCCAACGATATCACCAATATCCATTTTCTTAAATGCTTTGTATTCTTCTTCTCCGATACTGTCTCTTGCAACATAAGACTGGATATTTCCTTCCAGATCCTGAATATTGCAAAAAGAAGCTTTTCCCATAACACGTTTGGACATAATACGTCCAGCCAGGGAAACCTGTTTGCCTTCCAGCTCTTCAAAATTCTCTTTCACTTCTCTGCTATGATGGTCTACATCATATTTCATAATTTCAAAAGGATTATTACCGTTCGCCTGTAATTCTTCCAGCTTCTCGCGGCGTACCTTTAACAACTGATTAATATCCTGTTCCTGTACCTTCTTCTGTTCAGCCACTGTCTTTCCTCCTTCATTAAATGGATCTTTGTATTTCTAAAACCTTATATTTCATATCTCCCGCCTGGGTTTCCACAACTACTTCATCGCCAACTTTAGCGCCGATTAATGCTTTTCCAACCGGAGACTCATTTGAAATCTTACCCTGAAGACTGTTTGCTTCGGAAGAACCTACGATCTTAAAGTCCAGTTCTTCTTCAAATTCAGCATCATATACTTTCACAGCACATCCAACGCTGATTTTGTCTAAATCAACTTCATCTTCCACAATAACTTCTGCATTTTTTAAGATTTTTTCAATCTGCTCAATTCTTGCTTCTATATCTCTCTGTTCATCTTTCGCTGCATCGTATTCCGCATTTTCGGACAGGTCGCCCTGCTCTCTTGCCTCTTTAATCTTACCGGCAACTTCTTTTCTTTTTACAACCTTTAAATCATGAAGCTCTTCTTCCAGGCTTTTTAATCCCGCATAAGTTAATAAGTTCTTCTTTTCTTCCATTCTTATTGCACCCTTCCTACATCTATTCTTGTATTTGTTTTCAAGCCCCTTCGAACGAAACACCTCAGTTTATAGGACTGTTCCCATTCTATAAAATGAGGTGAATCGTACGTTTACGTAACAATCACAGTATTATATCCTATCAATGGCAAATTGTCAAGAATCTCAAAGTCGAAATAGCGCCATCCAGTATCTTCCAGATATTAAAATTTCTCTTCCAGCATTTTTTCCAACTGTTCCATACTCTCAATCTCATTTACACATCTGCGTATAGCAGCCGAATGAGGATACCCTGCAGTATACCATGCAACGTGCTTCCTCATTTCCCGGATTCCGGTATATGCCCCTTTATATTGAAGCTGAAGAGATGCATGTTTGAGAATCATTTCCTTTAATTCCGGAATCGAAGGTTTTGGGAGTATAACCCCCCTTTCAAAGTATGCAGCCAAGTCCCTGAATATCCATGGATTTCCTCTTGCCGCCCTTCCTATCATGATTCCGTCACATCCGGTCTCTTTCATCATCTTCTCTGCTGACAGTGGATCCGTAACATCACCATTTCCGATAACCGGTATACGAACTGCCTCTTTTACCTGTCTTATTATTTCCCAGTCTGCTTCTCCGGAATAATACTGTTCTCTGGTTCTGCCATGTATCGTAATTGCCGCCGCTCCGCATCCTTCTATAATTCTGGCTATCTCTACCGCATTAACATGCTCTTCGTCAAAACCTTTTCTGATCTTGACGGTTACCGGTTTATTTACGGCTTTTACAGTTTTGCTTACAATTGCCTCAACTCTCCCGGGATCTTTCATGAGTGCGGAACCTTCCTGGTTATTCACTACCTTCGGGACCGGACATCCCATATTAATATCCAGAATATCAAATTCTTTTTCTTCAATTTCCTTTGCCATTTCACTGATAATATGGGGATCTGATCCAAAAAGCTGCAACGCTATGGGATGTTCTGATTTTTCTATTTCCATTAGTTTTTCTGTATTCTTATTATGGAAGGAAATCGCTTTTGCACTCACCATCTCCATACTTAAAAGTCCTGCCCCCTGCTCTTTGCAAAGCAAGCGAAATGGCAGGTCAGTTACCCCTGCCATCGGCGCTAAGACAAATGGATTTGCCAGCTCTACGCTGCCTATCTTAATCTTCATAGTCTTCTCCAAGAAAAAATACTTTATAATACATCTCCAGTGAGCGAAGCAGTTCCTCTTTGCTCCTCTGAAGTTCTTTGATCTTTAGCACGCTCCCGATTTCATCATAGGCATAATCCGATTCATGAGCCTCGGTATGAAAACAAAGCGTTCCATCCTCTTCAAATTCAAGGGTTAACACTCCCCCCACGTCCTGAGTATATAAGACGCACATAATCTTCAACTCGTCTTTTATACTGTCGGGAAGAGCGGCGAAGTTCTCATTTAAATAAAATTTTTGCTCATATGCGCTTGCTCCGCATAATACTACTTTATCCTGGTACATCGTTTCCTCCTGACACCTGTTTACTTTATACATATCCGTAAAATCCACGGACAGATACCTCACCTGCAAACACCCGAACCTGTTCTCCGCTTTCTTTGGTAACAAGCAGTTCACCCTGGCTGTTAATGCCCTCTGACATTCCCGTATACACATTGCCTGGTTCCAGCACCTTCACCATATTTCCTCTATTTACAAGGACCTCATTATATTCTTCTAATAAAAGGGATAAATCCTGTGTCTGCATAAATTTCTCGTAACACCGCTCAAACTCTTCCATGCAATACTGAATTACTTCTGCGCGATGGATCTTCTTATTACATTCCAGCGATAAAGATGTTGCCACGGCTTCAATTTCTTTAGGTATTTCGTTCATATTTACATTGATGCCTGCACCGATTACAATATAATTCACCGCTTCCATCTCTGCACTCATCTCTGTGAGAATCCCACAGATTTTCCTGCCGTTTAATACCACATCATTAGGCCATTTAATCTTCGCCGGAAGTCCCAGCATGCGATGCACAGCTCTAGCTACTGCAAGTCCCATCACCAGTGTCAGCATAGATGCTTTCCCCGGATTCATCTGAGGGCGTATGATTAATGTCATTGCCACAGAGCTTTTTTCCGGCATACTCCAGGTTTTACCCCGTCTTCCCTTACCGCCGTACTGACGGTCTGTTACTGCCAGAGTTCCATGTACCGCACCATTTTCTGCCAGCCGCCTGGCATAATTATTGGTAGAATCCACTTCCTGAATATAAGCGATCTGCTGCCCTGCCCACTTCGTATTCAACAGGCTGAGCAGTTCCTCTGCTTTCACGCTGTCCGGGCACCCTTTCAGCCGATATCCTTTATTGGAAATTGCTTCTATCTCATATCCTTCTTCTTTCAGCTGGTTCATTGCCTTCCAGATTGCCGTTCTGGTGACACCGAATTTTTCACAGAGCTCCTGCCCGGAGACATAGTCTTCGGCACTGCGAAGCGCATCTAATATTTTACTTTTCACAAATCATTGCCCTCCTTGAGCGTGTCTTAAATTCTAAACTGCCAGTGCGGCATACACGCAGACACCGAGATAAATCATTGTCAGAATGGTAAACAGAATTCCCGCCGCAATATGACGCCGATACCAGTTCATACCGGCAAGACTTCCATTGAGTATCGTCCCCATAAGAAACACGGCTATAAATATCCGCTGCCCATACTGATAATCCCAAAATGCTGCCACCGTTAATATAATTATGGCGAAACTGGCTATTGTCCCTGCCACCTCAAGATCCAGAGATCTCTTATTTGCAAATTTCTTCATATTAATACCCCTGAATAGCGCAAGCCGGCTGGCTTTCTCCCATACGAAAATTACTCGCCAAGAGTTGCTACCATAACAGCTTTGATTGTATGCATACGGTTCTCAGCTTCATCAAATACAACAGAAGCTGCCGATTCAAATACTTCTTCCGTAACTTCTTTTCCTTTTACTGCAGGCAGGCAATGCATAAAAATAGTTGTATCTTTGCCTGTTTTATGCATCAGTTCACTGTTAATCTGATATGGTGATAATAACGCAATACGTTCTGCCGCCTTGTCCTCTTCACCCATGGAGCACCATACATCCGTATAGAGCACATCCGCATCCTGAACACCGTCTGTAGAATCTGTTATTGTAACCGTTGCCTGAGAATCCTTCGCGTATTCTTCACATAACGCTACCAGATCATCTTTCGGCCATAATTCCCTGGGTGCAATAATTGTGAAATGAACACCCAGTTTGGCGCACCCGATCATCAGACTGTTTGCCATATTATTACGTCCGTCGCCTAAGTATACAAAACGAAGTCCTTTCAGATAACCGAAATGTTCCTTCATTGTGAGCATATCAGCCAGAATCTGCGTTGGATGATAATCATCTGTCAAACCGTTCCACACCGGTACTCCTGCATATTCTGCCAGTTTTTCAACTGTTTCATGCTTGAATCCGCGAAATTCAATTCCGTCAAACATACGTCCCAGTACTCTTGCGGTATCTTCCACACTTTCTTTATGGCCTAACTGTATATCATCCTTTCCCAAATACTCCGGATGACCGCCTTCATCTGTACAGCCGATAGTAAATGCACATCTAGTTCTGGTTGATGGCTTTTCAAAAATCAAAGCAACATTTTTTCCACGCAGACTGTTTCCCAGTACACCGCGTTTCTTTTTTTCCTTAAGTTCTCCTGCAAGTTCCAGCAGGTATTCTATTTCTTCAGAAGTGAAATCTTTTAATGTTAAAAAACTGCGTCCTTTTAAATTCATCATCTTTCCTCCTATTTGTGCTCCTGGTACCGTATTGACCAAATAATATCGTGATTTGTTTTCCATCATACCACTGTTCTACGTTTTGTTCAACATATTATCTCTTATAGAACATAAAAACTGTGGGAATAAAGCAGAATTTCTAATCCCTTCTGCCAAATCCCCACAGCCCTTTACTTCTTCTCGCCCATCATTTTACTCTGTTGATCTTCTTTACTTATTAAATATCCTTTGCAATTTCCGTAATGGACTTTACAAGCCCTGCTACATTTTGTATCTCAGACGGAATAATAATCTTAGTTGCCTGACCATCTGCTACTTTCTCTAATGCTTCGAAGCTCTTAAGTGCTAATACGGACTGATCTGCTCCAGCTTCTTTTAAGAAACGGATACCGTCTGCATTTGCTTTCTGTACTTTAATAATTGCTTCCGCTTCACCTTCAGCTTCACGGATCATCCTTTCCTTTTGTGCTTCTGCACGAAGGATTGCCGACTGTTTTTCTGCTTCTGCTTCTAAAATAGTAGATTCTTTATGTCCTTCAGCTACCAGAACTGTAGATCTCTTCTCACCTTCCGCCCGAAGAATCGATTCTCTTCGTTCACGTTCAGCCTTCATCTGTTTTTCCATGGCATCCTGAATTGCTGCCGGCGGAATAATATTCTTTAATTCCACGCGGTTAACCTTGATTCCCCATGGATCTGTTGCAATATCTAGAGATGAACGCATCTTTGTATTAATAATCTCTCTGGAGGTAAGCGTCTGATCCAGTTCCATGTCACCGATAATATTACGTAAGGTGGTGGCTGTCAGATTTTCGATTGCCATAATCGGATTCTCAACTCCATATGCAAAAAGCTTCGGATCTGTTATCTGGAAGAATACAACCGTATCAATTCGCATCGTTACATTATCTTTGGTAATTACAGGCTGAGGTGCAAAATCTACAACCTGCTCTTTTAATAACACTTTTTTAGCAATTCTGTCGATAAAAGGAACTTTAAAATGTAAGCCTACAGACCAGGTTCCCTGGTATCCGCCAAGTCGTTCTACAACTAATGCCTGAGCCTGAGGAACAATCTTAATACAAGATACCACTAACAATAATAAAATAATGATTAACACAATAATCAAAATAGGTACAAAAACCGATGAAACGTTAGTATCCATAACTTAATTCTCCTTCTCTTTTACAATTAATTTCACTCCGCTGATCCGCTCGATTACTACGGTCTTCCCTTCTGCAATCTTCACTTTATCATCACCTGTGCGGGCAGTCCATTCCAAGCCATTCACCACTGCCTGGCCTTCCCCCAGAAGATTGTCAATCGCTTTGGTTACGATTGCCTTCTTGCCAACCAAACTATCCACATTCGTCTTAGTCCGATTTTTATTCACATATCTGACTGCAAATGGTCTTGTAAAAATCAAAAGTACCACGGAGACAATAACAAATGCCAGGATTTGAAGTAGAATATTTCCATCCAGAACCGATACAATGAACCCTGCAACGGATCCTCCTGCAAACCAGATTGTTGTCAAACCCATCGTAGCAAGTTCGATTACAATAAGGAGAATAAATAAAACGAGCCAACAAATAGATTCTATTTCCATAATATTACCCTCCTGTCAGAGTATTTATATGTTACCTCTATATTTTACTATAAATAGTAGGAAAATACAACTTAAGTTTCATATATTTCAGAAGGGATAAAAAGGAAGCCGTCACCATTTAGGTGTTCGGCTTCCTTCTATCAATTCACATATTAGTAAAACTGATGTGCTCCAATCTTGATTCCTTTTCCGGAACCTGTGTTGAAGTACAATGCGCCCCCTACCGGATTTTCTCCGTTCAGGGCAGCCTGTGCTGCTTCGTAGCAGTCACTTGGCACTCCATTAGCTAATGCACTTGACATACTTCCATCCCAGGTCGGCATGAACTGTCCGCTTTCGTAAATAACGTCACGGATATTGCCGGCAAATGAAGAACTTGCCACACGGTTCATTACAACTGCACCTACTGCCACTTTACCATCCCGGGGCTGATTTCCTGCCTCACAGTAAATGATAGATGCCAACAGAGTTAAATCATCGGCACTTGCTGAGGAACTTGCATTGGATTCTGTCTCCGGTGCTTCCGTTGCCGGTGCCTCTGTTGCCGGCGTTTCCGTTACAGGTGCTTCTGTCTCCGGTGCCTCTGTCCAGGTTGTCTCTGTCTGAGGCGCTTCTGTCCAGGTCGTTTCCGTCTGTGGTGCCTCTGTCCAGGTTGTTTCCGTCTGCGGTGCTTCTGTCCAGGCTGTCTCTGTCTGAGGCGCTTCTGTCCAGGCAGCCTCTGTCTGCGGTGCTTCTGTCCAGGTTGTTTCTGTCTGCGGTGTTTCCGTCCAGGTCGTCTCTGTTTCCGGAACATTATTCACATTCTGAGAATTATCAGAGTTTCCTGTATTGGCTGAACCGTTATTTCCTGATGTCTGATTGGTACTGTTACTTGTATAATTTCCATTGCTGTAAGCACTCACCGGTGCCACATAGTCGTCCGTCGGAACCGCGGTTTCAAGAAGCAGTGTTTCTTTTACATCTTCAGCAGGAACATACGCACTTTTTGAATTGTCCAGCTGAATATTTACCCAAGTACCGTCATTCGACGTATACTCGTAACCTTCGCCCCTGTTTACCGTATCCACAATTTTCGCTGCCGGATCGGCATTATTAAAAATATTTACTCCGTCCCAAGAGATCTCTACTCCCGGAGTACCATAAACTTCAGCCAGTTTCTTAGCATCTTGTCCAAATGCAAGATATTCTGTCTTTATGTAGCCTACAACATCTCCTGAGCGAACCTTAGTCCAGTCATCCCCTTTTTCCAGAACATATGCTCCGCCGGCACTTGGCAGATAGCCAATAATCTTACCGTTCTCGGAACCCATTGATCTGATAAATAATTCGTCCGTTACATCCGCAACCGCACGATAATTCCAGTCGCTTTCTTGTGTCTGATCTTGTATGTTTGATGTCCCTGCATTTGGCATTTCTTTCGCCATAGACACCATCGATACTGCCATGGAAAGTGTAAGCGCTGATACAGTACAGCAAATTGCAGGTTTCATTCTACCCTTCATTTTTACCTCCTGAATAACTGCGTTGCATGAAATATTTACTACTATTCCATTACAATTATTACAAATCTATTAAATTATGTTACGAATGTATTGTACAATAATATGAGGAGATTGTCAACCTTATTTCTTAAGTTTTCATTAGATTCTCCTCTGGCGCTTCACTTCATACATTAATATAGATGCCGCTATAGCCGCATTTAATGATTCTACCTGGCCTGACATGGGGATCTTGATGTAACAGTCCGACCGGGCGCTTAGCCCCTCACTTAAGCCATTCCCTTCATTTCCAATCAGAAATGCCGTTCCCGCAGAATAGTCTTCTTCATAGTAGCTGCGGGCTCCTTTCAGATGCGCAGCATAGGTTTTTATATTTTTTTTTCTTAATTCTTTTAAAACTTCTTCTATATTACCAGTGTAAAAAAATGGTACCCGGTACAGCGACCCCATCGTAGACCGGATTGTTTTTGGATTATAGATATCTACCGTATCTGATGTCATAATAATTCCATTCACACCGGCACCCTCTGCCGTCCGCATAATCGTTCCAAGGTTTCCCGGATCCTGGAGATTCTCAAGGATTAATAGATGGGGTGTGGCAGAAGATGTAAGAATCTCTCCTAAGTTATAGTGGGATTGTTTTACAATGCTCAAAATTCCCTGAGGGGTTTTAGTATCGGATGCAGCATCAAATACCCGGTCTTCTACCACCTCCAGCCTGTCTCCCGCCAGAAGCTTTTTATTTTCCGGCTTTTCATAGAAGGTCTTCGAAACATAAGTCTTTACAATCCGTTCCCCGGGTGCTTCCTGATACATCTTAACGCCTTCAACCACAAACACATCCTGTTCTTTCCGTACTTTACCCTTTTTCTGAAGTTGAAGCAGATTCTTAATCTGCTGATTTGACGTACTGGTAATCATATTTCTCCTATTCTGACAAAAGGCGCTAATTTTCATCAGCGCCTTTTCATCTTTATCTATTTTATTTTCATTCAAATTCTTCAATTACTTTATGTTAAAACTTATACTACCTGATCTTCCTCAGTTTTTCATTATCACCAACCGTTAGCAGTGTTTGTTCTGCCCGCATCGGTTCATCCGGGTCCAGATTTACATTTACCTGATCCCCTATTTTATAGGCGATGATGTTAACTCCAAACTTATTACGGATATCCAGCTCCCTTAAGGTACTTCCTATCCAGGATTCCGGTACTTCCATTTCCACCATACTATAGGTAGAAGAAAGTTCAAATGTATCTACAAATCTGCCAAATACCATATTCCTTGCTACACGGGATCCCATTTCGCTTTCCGGCGATATTACATGGTCTGCGCCGACTTTTTCCAATACCGTGGCATGAATGCGGCTGGTAGCCTTCGCCAGAATATACGGTATTCCCGCTTCTTTCGCCAATATGGTAGCCATCACACTTGCTTCCATATTTCCGGATATCGCAACAACTGCCCCATCCATATTTCGCAGTCCCAGGCTTTTAAATACTTCCGGATCTGTTACATTCGCTCTTACTGCATATGTTACTTCATCTGCAATGTCCTGTACCTTATCCGGGTCCATATCCACCGCCAGCACTTCACATCCATTATTACTGAGCGCAGTTGCAACGCTGACACCGAACTTACCTAACCCAAAAACTACAAAGGATTTTACTGCCATCCTGATACTCCTTATCTTATACTGAAAGAGATCTGCTTACCTCAAACATAAATTCTGAAATTCCTTTTTGCATTGCCAGAGCTTCATTAATATCGAAATCAGTGAAGTCTCCGTTTTTATATCCAACTACACGGTTTGTCTTACCATCACATAATAAATCAGTTGCATATGCGCCCATCATAGATGCATACACACGATCCTTACAGGTAGGGCTTCCGCCACGCTGCATATGTCCCAGAATCGTTGCTCTGGTCTCAACACCGGTAGCAGCTTCGATTCTCCTTGCCATACTGGTAGAATGTCCGATTCCTTCCGCGTTGATAATAATATGGTGCTTTTTACCGCGTTTTCTATTATTAATAATGTTATTAATTAATTTCTGTTCGTCATAATCATACTTTTCAGGAATCAGAATATCTTCTGCTCCATTTGCAATACCGCACCATAATGCGATATAGCCTGCACCACGTCCCATTACCTCGATAATACTGCATCTTTCATGGGATGTAGAAGTATCACGTACTTTATCAATTGCCTGCATCGCTGTATTAACAGCGGTATCAAAACCGATTGTATACTCGGAACAAGCAATATCAAGATCTATTGTTCCCGGAACCCCAATGGTATTTACTCCCAGGTTCGCAAGTTTCTGTGCTCCGGCAAAAGATCCGTCTCCACCAATAACTACAAGACCGTCAATGCCGTGTTTTTTGCAGACTTCTGCTCCCTGCTTCTGTCCTTCTGCTGTTCTGAACTCAGCACAACGTGCCGTATAGAGAATCGTACCTCCCCGTGAAATGGTATCTGATACATCACGTGCCGATAAGTCAATAATTTCTTCATTTAACAGGCCATTATAGCCTTTTAAAATACCCTTTACTTTTTTACCGCTTGAAATTGCTCTTCGTACTACTGCACGAATTGCAGCGTTCATTCCGGGTGCATCTCCACCACTTGTTAACACTCCGATTGTCTCTATTTGCTTTGCCATTTTTGTGCCTCCTTCATTTTAGGTTCACCTTAATTCATTTATATACAATTTCCTCATCCTAAACATTCTAATTCATTTTCTACAACTTTTCAATACTCTTTTCTACAACTTTTACGTTATTCCCCCCAAAATTTTCAGCAAGTTTCCGTAAAAGCTGCTCTTCAATCCGTACTGACCAGTTGCGTTCCAGCCTCTTAACAGACTTTGGATTTCGCACATATATGACCACGGCATCTTTCCCATCAGACTGGCGCAGCAGTCCATAGAGTGTCTCTTCTGACTTCACAAAAGTTTCTTTATCTTCAAATTGTATCCAGAGTTCCCTTGGTGCTTCTTCAAATTCCCAGATCTTTTCACAGATCAGTTTGCTGGGTTTGTCGTCTTCGGTAGAAACCCTTCCTTTTACAAATACTTTACTGTCTTCAACAAGAAGATCCTTGAACTTCTCATAATCCTTAGGAAAAATTACCACTTCCACGGTACCCACCAGATCTTCTATGGTAATAAATGCCATTGTTTTATTCGTTCTGGTGTGTTTTATCGTTTTACTGATAATCATTCCTCCGATTATGGCTTTTATACCATCTGCTACCTTTGTTACTCCAATTTCCTCATCAATCATGAAATCTGATGTTACCTGGGAGATATTTTTACGCCATCTTTCTTCATATTCCTGAAGCGGATGACCGCTGATATACACGCCCAGAACTTCCTTTTCAAAACTGAGCAGCTGCTCTTTTTCATATTCTCCTACGTCCGGCAGACGGATTTCGAATTCTTTTTTTTCTTCCTCGCTTACAAGATCAAACAGAGACATCTGTCCGGATAGGGAATATTTCCGTTCCTGATTGACACTGTCCATGATCTGTACGTAAATCATCATGAACTGCTTTCTGGTTCCTCCCAGTCCGTCCAGTGCGCCCGCTTTAATAAAGCTTTCTATTGTCCGCTTATTAACCTCTTTACCGGATAACCGCTCAATAAAATCTTTTAGAGACTTATAGGATCCTCTCTGGACACGTTCGGATACAATTGCCTCAATAACCGGTTTTCCAACACTTTTAATGGCAGACAGTCCGTATCGGATGGATTTTCCATCTGCTGAAAACGCACTTTCCCCTACATTGATATCCGGGGGCAGAATATCGATTCCCATCTGGCGGCAGGTCAGGATATATTCTGATACTTTGGTGGGATTATCAATGACAGACGTCATAAGCGCCGCCATAAATTCAACCGGATAGTAATATTTCAGATATGCTGTCTGATAAGATACCACACCGTATGCCGCCGCATGGGATTTATTAAATGCATACTTGGCAAAATCGATCATATCATCGTATATTTTATTTGCAACTTTTTCATCGATACCATTATTGATACAGCCGGCAACGCCTTCCTCTTCATTTCCATACACGAAATTCTGGCGCTCTTTTTCCATAACCGATGCCTTTTTCTTAGACATGGCACGGCGCAGCAGATCGCTTCGCCCAAGTGTATATCCTCCCAGATCCCGAACAATCTGCATAACCTGTTCCTGATATACAATACAGCCGTATGTGGGCTCCAGGATTGCTTCCAGCTGAGGGCAGTCATAGGTGATGCTCTCCGGATTATTCTTACCACGGATATACTGTGGTATAAAATCCATAGGACCCGGACGGTACAGGGATATTCCTGCGATAATGTCTTCCAGACTCTGCGGCTTCAATTCTTTCATAAAGCTCTTCATTCCGGCGCTTTCCAACTGGAACACACCGTCTGTTCTTCCGGTTCCGATGGAATCCAGCACTTCTTTATCGTTATAATCTATTTTTTCCATATCCAGGCAGATTCCAGTGCTCTTTTCTGCCAGACGAACCGCATTCTGTATTACAGTCAGAGTTCGAAGCCCAAGGAAATCCATCTTCAGCAGCCCAAGTTCTTCCAGGGTGGTCATCGTAAACTGGGTGGTAATGGAACCGTCAGATGCCCTGGAAAGGGGAACATATTCATCCACAGACTTCTGGCTGATAACAACTCCGGCAGCATGCATGGAGGTGTGCCGCGGCAGTCCTTCCAGCCTTTTTGACATATCAATCAGCGTCTTGACCTGTGAATCAGATTCATAGAGGCTTTTCATTTCCCCATTCATGATCAGCGCTTTATCTATGGTAATGTTTAACTCATTCGGTATCATTTTCGCAATGGAATCCACCATTGCATAAGGCAGATCCATAACACGGCCCACATCGCGGATAACACCTCTTGCAGCCATAGTACCAAAGGTAACAATCTGTACAACACGGTCTTTTCCGTATTTCTCCACTACATAATCAATTACTTCCTGCCTTCTTTCGAAACAGAAGTCCACGTCGATATCGGGCATGGATACACGTTCGGGATTCAGAAAACGTTCAAACAGCAGGCTGTATTTAATAGGATCCAGGGTAGTAATCCCCAGTGTATAGGAAACAAGGCTTCCTGCTGCCGAGCCACGTCCCGGTCCCACGATAATATCATGATCTTTAGCGTATTTAATAAAATCCCAGACTATCAGGAAATAATCCACATATCCCATTTCCTTAATAATTCCAAGTTCATATTCCAGACGTGACCGCAAATCATCCGTTACCGGTTGATAACGTTCATCCATACCATCAAAACAGAGCTTGTTCAGGTATTCCCAGGAGGAATATCCATCCGGTACATCATATTTGGGAAGTTTTGTTACACCGAACTCAATTTCCACATGGCAGCGGTCTGCAATTTTTTGTGTATTTTCCAATGCCTCCGGCGCATACGGAAATAAGTTTGACATTTCCTCCGGGGATTTGACATAATACTGTCCTCCCTCATAGCGCATACGGTCTTCGTCATCCAGTTTCTTTGCAGTCTGAATACAAAGCAGAATATCATGGGGAGATTCATCCTCTGCATAAGTATAGTGAACATCGTTTGTGGCTACCAGCCCGATATCCAATTCTTTGCTCATGCGCAGCAGCTGGGGATTTACCATCTTCTGTTCCGGAATCCCGTGATCCTGTAACTCCAGGAAGTAATTCCCTTTTCCAAATATGCCCTCATACCGAAGAGCCGCTTTTTTTGCATCCTCATACATTCCACGCACAAGATACTTCTGCACTTCTCCTGCCAGGCAGGCGCTAAGAGCTATTATTCCTTCACTGTAAGTTTCCAGAACTTCCATATCCACACGGGGTTTATAATAAAATCCTTCTACAAATCCTTTGGATACAATCTTCATCAGGTTACTGTAACCCTGGTTGTTTTCAGCTAAAAGGACCAGGTGATAATATCTGTCATCTCCCCCGGCCGCTTCTTTATCAAATCTGGAGTTGGGTGCAACATATACCTCACAGCCGATCACCGGATTAATTCCTGCCTCTTTTGCCGCCCGGTAAAAATCGATGACGCCGTACATAACCCCATGGTCTGTAATCGCCGCACTGTTCATTCCCAATTCTTTGACTCTTGCTACATATTCTTTTATCTTATTCGATCCATCCAGCAGACTGTATTCTGTATGGACGTGTAAATGTGTAAAATTCATCTATACCTCAATTCCAGAACGTGCCTGAAAACACTTCACGCAATACACTGAAATGTCTCCAAACACGTTCAAAGATAGTTCCTGTTTACTTTATCCTTTTTAACCAATTATAATCATCTGAACAATACAGATAAGGGCACCAATAACAAAGCATGGTGTAATTAATCTTCTGTTATCATTCTGTTCTGCAGCCTGCAGTTCGCCATTAACAGTAATGCAAGACATTTCCGGTTCTCTTCTTTTGAATGCATTCCGGAAAATCGAAATAAAATGGATATCCCGATTGCAGTGCTTACTGATCCAGACAAGCACACATCCCGCCAGGGCTGTGCAGATCACTGCAGCAACTGCCACTCCCTGAAGGGCTGTTATAATATAATCAGATGACAGACTCCCGCTCTGAATTGTATCCGACACCTGCGGAACAGCCTGTACCAGTACCTTCTGCAGTTCCAGTACCACTACACTCCATGCATCAATAATAAAATGCGCCAGCATAGGCGCCAGTATGCTTCCGGTAGCCTCCATAAGAAGGCAGAATGCAAATCCTGCTACGAACGCATATAGAAACTGATTCACATTTAAATGTGCCATACCAAAGATCAATCCGCACATAACTGCTCCCTGTACATGATTCTTCCTTCGGTAGCTGCCATAAAATACCCCGCGGAACATAAATTCTTCTGAAACTGCCGGCATTACACCAACCAGAAGCAGATTCACCAAAAAAGGATTGGTATTGAGTTCCTGAGCACTGGCATTGACATGGTTTGTTACAAACAGCATGGAAAATAAATTTAAAAATGAAACCAGCGGCATCAGCAGAATGACAAACAAAACAACCATACATGCTGTAGACCATTTAATTTTCCTGAATGGAATTTCCTCTTTTACAGGTACACGCATTACAACAATATAAAACAAGATTGGAATTAAATACATCAGCTGCCCTAAGATCATAGCCATCTCTGTACCAAGTCCTGTTACAAAAAATCCGATACCATAGGAAAACAGAAAAGCAAAAATCACCATTCCCAGGAACAGCCGGTTAATATTTTTAATTTTATTCATATAAGTCCTCGCCTGATTCAGTCACTTTTTTCTTTACCAATACATTAATCCACTCTGTATCCGGATGACTGTTTCTTGCATCCTCCGTCTTCCAGATCTCTATAATCTTAATTCCTCTCTGACGTTTTAACATGCGATACAGCGAATCTTCTGTATAGTCATGAAATAAACGCTGGTTACGGAATTCTTCAGATTCACCATAGCGAAATGAAGCATACAGGATTCCTCCCGGATTTAGCGCCTGGATAACTTTCCCCATAATGCGGTCCATATCTTTTTCTTCCACATGAAGCAAAGAAGCACATGCCCAGATTCCGTCAAACACCTCATCAAATTCCATCTCCTCAAAAGTCATATGTAAGACTTCTTTGTCAGTGTTAATCTCTGCCAGCTTACACATTTCTTCTGATCCATCCAGAGGAGTTACATAACAGCCCATTTCTTCCAGATAAAGGCTGTCCCTGCCGGACCCGCAGCCAAGGTCTAATACTTCTGCATTCTCAGGGAGGTAAGAAAGAAACTTGTCCAGTACCCCGTGCATGTCAAGATCTACTGTGTTCTCATAATATACGCCTGCATATCGCTCATAATAGTCTAATGAATCCAAAATTTTTCTCCTTTTCTTAATTGCTGATAAATTTATTATTTACTCTTTTGGTCATTATATCAAATAATGCCTGCAATAACAATAAACATTCTATAAAAATCCAATTTAAAAAAGCTGCCCCCATTGGAGACAGCTCTGCAAATCTTAGTTATTAACCATAAATGAGATTAACTTGTCGATATCATCTTTTTCATATGCTACGATTTCCAATTCCGGAATCTCGCCATTTGAAAATATGTTCGCCATAGATACGTATTGGGAAAGTTTTGATTTCAGATTCAGTCTGTCACCTTCACCTGTTACCAATTCCACTTTACCGCTGCAGCTGTCTACTACCTCAAAAAATTTTTCAATGTTGGTTATATTCTGTACTTTCATCCCCAGCTCTCCTTTCCAATCACTATATTGTATTTACAATTAAATGTCTCCACATATTACTATAAACTACTTGTGGATTAAAATCAAATATTATTTATTATTTCACTGCAACTGCTTCGATTTCAATCAGAACGTCCTTCGGTAATCTTGCAACTTCCACACAGGAACGTGCCGGATAAGTTCCGGTAAAATATTTTGCATAAATTTCATTGATCTTGCCAAAGTCATTCATGTCTTTGATAAATACCGTTGTCTTAATCACCTGTGCCGTTGATGTTCCCGCTGCTTCCAGTAAAGCTGCCAGGTTTCCAATTGCCTGCTCTGCCTGTGCTTCCACACCTTCCGGAATCACACCCGTAGCCGGTACTACCGGAATCACGCCGGATGTATAGATCATTCCATTCACTTCAATTGCCTGTGAATAAGGCCCGATTGCTGCCGGTGCTTTGTCTGTGCTGATTGCTGTTTTCATGTCTTTTCCTCCTGCTTCATCTATTTTATTATTTCCTGTGCAATTTTATTACTGAACCTTGCGGATTGATTTTTCGGTAATTTCAATACGGCCTTCTTTTAAAAGTCTGCCCACGCCCCGCTTGAATGCATTTTTGCTCAGTCCGAATTCGCGCTTGATCACTTCCGGGGATGCTTTGTCCGTAAATGGCAGAACACCCGAAAACTCTTCTATAACACTCATGATATTCTCAGCATCCTCATCCATCTGAAGATATGCTTTTTCCCTGGTGCTCAAATCCAGTTTTCCGTCTTCTTTCACAGCCGTTACCCGGGCTTCAATGCTGTCACCCACCTGATAATTTCCTGCTGCGTCTTTTTTCGGAATTAAAGCTGAATATTTATGGTCAACTGCAACAAATACACCAAATTCTTCACTGATCTCATAGACCACTCCGATGACATGATCGTCTTTCTTATAAGGAGAATCCGTACACAGTGCTTCATATACATTCATAGTTGCACATAATCTGCTGCTCTTATCTATATAAAGAGTAACCAGCCACTCTTCACCCTGGCGTACCCTTCTGGTCTGTTCTTTAAACGGGAGCAAAAGGTCTTTTTCCAGTCCCCAGTCTAAAAATGCTCCGATCTTCCCTACTTCTTTTACGTTCAGGACAGCCAGCCCTCCAAGTTCCAGCATTGGTTCCCTGGTGGTCGCGATCAGCCTGTCTTTTGAATCTTTATATAAAAAAACGGTCAGACGGTCTCCTGTCTTTATATCCTTTGGAACTTCTTTTCTCGGAAGCAGCACCCGTTCTTCCGTACTGGTACCATCTCCCAGATAAATTCCAAAATCCACCTGTTTAACAACTTCTAATTCCTGCTTTTTTCCTAATTCCAGCATTTCTTCCTCCATATATTACGCCTGTGCGGTAAATTCTACGATAGCATAAGGCTTTTCTTCTTCATCACAAAGAGCCGTTGTAATACGCCCTTCCTCTGCATGAACTCTGGGAATAATCAGGTCATGAAGAACTGCAGATTTTTTATATTCCACCCGAACCTGATGTACCATGAATGCTTCCGGGAGATATTCCTCAGCCATCTGTATATATTGTCCGTTATTCACATGGCGGTTAGTATCCAGGTGGCATCTCAGCACCGGAAAGGGTTCCCGCTGTTCACATTCTGCAGGTACCGGAATCTTCCTTGGGGCATAATCCATAGAAAGTTTTTCCTCCAGTTGATATCCGTCCGACTCAGCCTCGCTGATCTTAGCCGGATGACCGGTCTCTGTATCCACAAATATCCAAAGAGAGTTGGCATATGCTATTCTTTTTCCATTTTCGTCTGCAAGGGCAAAGTTTCTGCTTCCATAAAATCCCTTAAAATCATACGGCCATGTCTGCACAGTGATCTTTTCTCCAAGTTCGGGATACCTGTCCACCACAATCTGCCACGAAGAGAGCACCCATACCCGGTTTCGCTTCGTCAGATTCTTCAAACCAAGTCCGACCTCTTCAGAATGGAAAGTACTGCTGTCCTGAAAATAATTTACAATCGCATTCAGCGTCAGTTTCTGATCCATTCCAATCTCACTGTAGCGCACCCTGCTGTCAAACTGATAACTCATAATCTGCCTCCAAAACCAAAAAGGCTGCCTTTCAATGAACCTCTGAAAAGCTTCATCAAAGACAACCTGTAAATAGCTGGGCTACAAGGATTCGAACCTTGAAATGACGGAGTCAGAGTCCGTTGCCTTACCGTTTGGCGATAGCCCAATGTGTTACAACACGATGTATTATATATTACCTTTTCCAAAAAAGCAAGTACTTTTTTTAATTTTTTTTAAAAAATTTTTTTAAAGTACTTTTTTGGCGATTTTACAACACATTTCAGGGGAAAAGTAGTATAATCATACACAGATTTAAGCTGCTGTAAATAAAGCAGGAATAAAACAGCAATAATTTTAAGAAATAGAAAGGGCAGGCATGCCTGCAGTGAGCATTGGGTATAATAATGACAAATTTACTTGTAAAAACTTTTATTAAAAATCCTCAGGACACCGATAATATTATGGTACGGACCGCATACGGAACCTTAGCCGGTATCGTAGGCATTTTCTGTAATGTGCTGTTATTCATCGTGAAACTTGTCGTTGGAATCGGTCTGCACAGTGTATCGGTTATGGCAGATGCATTTAACAACCTTTCCGATGCCGGTTCTTCTATTATAAGTCTGATCGGCGTTAAAATGGCGAGCAAACCTGCAGACCAGGATCATCCTTTTGGACATGGGCGCATTGAATATATTGCTGCTCTGATTGTTTCATTTTTAGTCATTGAGGTAGGATTTACTTTTTTCAAGGATTCTTTTGGTAAAATATTTAACCCGGAGGAAATTTCATTCCAGGTGACTTCCCTGGTAATCCTGGTTTTATCCATAGGCGTAAAGCTTTGGCTGGGCTTTTTTAATAAAAAACTTGGTAAACGGATAAATTCTACTGTTATGATGGCGGCCGCCACAGATTCCATGGGGGATGTTATCACTACCTCCGTTACGATTGTTTCGATTCTTGTATTTGGCATTTTCCATATCAACATCGACGGTTATGTTGGAATCCTGGTTGCCGGTATTGTAATCTGGGCAGGAATCGGCATTGCCAAAGATACGTTAAAACCACTGATCGGAGAACCTGCCGATCCCCAGTTGTATAAGGATATCACGGAAATGGTGGAAAGCTACGACGGGATTGCAGGAAGCCACGACTTAATTATCCATAACTACGGTCCGGGACGCAGCATGGCATCCATTCATGCTGAGGTTCCAAATGACGTGGATGTTGAATCCTCTCATGAAGTTATTGATAAGGCGGAGCGGGAAGTCGGCAAAAAGCTTGGGATCTTCCTGGTCATTCACATGGATCCCATCGAAACGAAGAACAGCCGGATTCAAAAACTGAAACAGGAAGTCGACATTGTTATAACCAGTATCGATGACCGGCTCTCCTTTCATGATTTTCGTGTGGTAGAAGGTAAAAATCAGATTAATCTTATCTTTGACCTGGTCATCCCCCATGAATACAGCCCAAAACAGCAAAGCGACATACAGCTTGAAATCATCTCCCAAATAACCCACTTGGATAAACGATACCAATGTGTTATAACTATAGACAAGAGTTTCGTATCAACAAACTAAGACAAAGGAGCAAGTTATGAGTACAATGAATTTAACGCTATTAACAGATTTTTATGAATTAACCATGATGCAGGGTTATTTTAAGAATCATACGGATGAAGTAGTGGTCTTTGATGCCTTTTACCGCAAGAACCCGTCGGACGGGGGCTTTGCCATTGCAGCAGGTCTGGAACAGGTGATCGATTATATTAAAAACCTGAAGTTCAGCAAAGATGATGTAGACTACCTGAGAGGACTTGGTACCTTTGATGAAGACTTCCTGAATTATCTGGCAGATTTCCGGTTTACCGGCGATATTTATGCCATTCCTGAAGGAACTGTTGTCTTCCCAAGAGAACCTCTGGTAAAAGTAATTGCACCTATTATGGAAGCACAGTTAGTCGAAACGGCTATCCTGACAATAATAAATCACCAGAGTCTCATCGCCACTAAGGCATCCAGGGTGGTATATGCCGCAAAAGGTGACGGTATTATGGAATTTGGGCTTCGCCGTGCACAGGGTCCGGATGCAGGCGTATACGGCGCCAGAGCTGCCATGATCGGGGGATGCGTGGGAACTTCCAATGTACTTGCCGGTCAGCTTTTTGATGTACCGGTGAAAGGCACACATGCCCACAGCTGGATTATGAGTTTTCCGGATGAATATACGGCATTTAAAAAATATGCAGACCTATATCCGGATGCATGCTGCCTTCTGGTGGATACCTATGATACTTTAAAATCAGGAGTTCCCAATGCCATTCGTATCTTTACCGAAATGAAGGAAGCCGGCATTCCTCTTAAAAATTATGGAATCCGTCTGGACAGCGGTGACCTTGCATATATGTCTAAAAAAGCCCGTATCATGTTAGATGATGCCGGATTCAAAGACGCCTTCATATCCGCATCCAGCGATCTGGACGAATATCTGATCGACAGCCTGAAAGCACAGGGCTGCAAAATTACTTCCTGGGGTGTTGGAACCAATCTGATTACCTCCAAAGATTGCCCTGCATTTGGCGGGGTATATAAGCTGGCTGCCATTCAGGATAGTAAAACAGGAGAATTTATACCTAAAATCAAACTTTCTGAAAATACAGAAAAGATTACAAATCCGGGCAATAAAACGATCTACCGCATCTATGATAAAACTGCCAAAAAAATAAAAGCCGACCTGATCGCTCTTGCGGACGAAACCTTTGATGAAGGAAATGACATGATTATCTTCGACCCGCTTGAGACCTGGAAAAAAACTAAAATCCATGCAGGTACCTTTACTCTGCGGGAATTGTTAGTTCCGGTATTTAAAAACGGGGAATGCATTTATACCTCTCCATCCGTAATGGAAATCCGTGATTACTGTAAACAGGAACTGGATACTCTCTGGGATGAAACAAAACGTTTTGTAAACCCACACGACGTTTACGTTGACCTCTCTGACAAGCTGTTCGGTATCAAGTCCGAACTTCTGGAAAAGATGAGCATGGATGCATTAAAGTAAAATTCTTATTTTAAGAATTCACGCATATATAAAAAGACTCCTTCATATACATATATAGCTTATATGAAAGGAGTCTTTTTATGTCCCAATATGATATTCTTGTGAACAGGCACCACCTTTTAGACCCCGGTACTGTTCCCGCGTCCCTTGTAGACCCCGGTGTCCCTTTTGATGCCCTTCCTGATGATCCGAAAAGGCTTCTGGAACCCCAGACTGCCAAAGCAGTAAGAGAACTCTTTGCCCATGCTGTCGATCAGGGTATCAACCTCTACGGCATATCCGGGTACCGTTCTTATTACCGGCAGATGGAGCTCTATAATCCGGACAGAAATCCGCTCTATGTAGCCCCGCCGGGCGGCAGTGAGCACCAGACCGGGCTGGCTCTGGATGTTTCCTGTTCCGCCGTGGGGCTGGATCTGACAGAAGATTTCGCGGATACTGCAGAAGGCATCTGGCTTGCTAAAAATGCACCATTATATGGGTTCATCATCCGCTATCCCAAATCGAAAGAAGACATAACCGGGTATGCATACGAGCCGTGGCACATACGCTATGTAACGAAACCTCTGGCCCATTATCTCACCATCACAGATCTTACCCTGGAAGAATACCATCAGCAATCCATCAAAATATGTTCCTGCTGATACCAATTATTCCCAGAGAAAACAAGGCCGGATATGCCTACGAACCCAAGCATATCTGGTCTTGTCCTGTAATCCCTGGCACTTCATCTTACGATAACCGGATCACCGGGTCTCCATTAGAGGAATACCACAGGCATGTCTCTATTGTTCCATTTGACGTCCCATGAATCCCGAAGCACATTTTGCTACAATCCGTTCTGTATCACCCATTTTTCCCTTCTCATCCTTGCTGATGAGAATCACAGCCCCAATAGCATCTCCCTCGCAGAGGATCGGGCTGATTACCTGTGCAAGGTTCTCTTCCATATCCTCTCCGGTTATTTTTACATAATTTTTGTCATCCCGGTTTGACAAAACATTTTCACGGTCATTGATGATTCGTTCTAATGCTTTACTGATCGCTTTACCAATCATATCTTTTTTTATTCCCCCTGCGGTGGCAATCACCTGGTCACGGTCCGTTATGCAGACTCCATGTCCTGTACTGTAAGCCAGTGATTCTGCATATTCTTTGGCAAATGCCCCCAGTTCACCTATAGGGGAATACTTCTTCAATATAATTTCGCCTTCTCTATCGGTAAAGATCTCAAGTGGATCGCCTTCTCTGATTCGAAGCGTCCTTCTTATTTCTTTTGGTATAACCACTCGACCCAGGTCGTCAATTCTTCTAACAATGCCTGTAGCTTTCATAAAATTAATTCCTCCATTTTATTTTCTCATGGTTCGTACTTTAGTACCCATGATCTATTATTTGTAAAATGGAGGAAATTATGCTTAATTTTTCATTATTTTGAATTTTTTATTTTTAAAGCAGAACGGTAAACCAGATAGACTTACCGCCTTCACTTTGTACGGATATCTTTCCTTTGTGCGCTTTTACGATATTCTGGGCAATGGATAACCCGATTCCATATCCCCCGGTATCTCTGGACCGTGATGAATCTGCCCGGTAAAAACGATCAAACAATTTATTCAGATTATCCTTTGGAAGATCCTTTCCCGTATTATATACTTCCAGCCTGACCGCCTTGCCCGCCGCCGACAAAGAAATTTTAATCTGTCCACCGGGCTCAGCATATTTAACAGCATTATCCACAAGAATTGTAACTAACTGTCGAATACTGCTCTCATCCCCATGCAGGATCAGATTAGACTGGATATTCAGATCAAAATGCTTGTTCTGCAGCTCCGCCACCGCTTCAAAAGGTGCCGCAGCTTCCAGAACCACCTCACTTACCGGAAAATTCCCAAAGATCAGCTGAATATTCTCCTCGTCCATCTTCGCAAGCGCCAGCAGATTTTTCACCAGTTTATCCAGCCTGGCTGTCTGGCTCCGGATACTGTCAACCCATTCATTTTTTCCGGTACTTAATTCCAGCACATCCGCATCCGCAGAAATAATAGCCAGCGGCGTCTTGATCTCATGCCCCGCATCGGTGATAAACTGCTTCTGTTTTTCCATATTTTCAATAACCGGCTGAACTGCTTTTTTCGACAGAATGAAAATCAGGATGAAGATCAGCAGCAGACAGGATATTGCAATTACAAAAGATAAAATTGCGAACAGCGTCACCATCTGTATCTGGGACCGGCAATCTACGAATACGGTCAGTGTACCGAATTCCTTTTCCACAACCATAAACTTATATATTCCATTAAAACCGCTTTTCCTGCCGGTTTCCAATACCTTTGCGGTATATTCTTTAGCCTCCGTCTCGGAAATCGCTGCAACATGACTGGTGTCTGTCTGTAATACTTTGCCATCCGCCCCGCATTCCACGATGAAATAGCGCGTCTCATACTGGGTTTCTTCTGTCATTTCAAAACCAAAACCCACATTCAGTTTTTCGGACTTATCCTTCTCAAATTCCGGAAACCTCCCGTCATTTTCTGATAAAACATACAGGACGCCATCCATCTTCCGGTTCATCTGATAAATGTTTGCTGCATTAATTACACCGATTAACAATATCATCACAAGCGCCACCGCCCCCATGGTAATTAATATAAACTTTTTTTGCAGCTTTTTAATCATGTTTATACCTCCTGCATACCGCAGACGGGTCTGTGGTACTGCACCAATAGAAAGTTTGAAACGATTTTTGTTTCAAACTCATTCCTCCAGTGTATAGCCTACGCCCCTGGCTGCCTTAATTTCCACATTTGCATTAAGTGCAGCAAGCTTTTTGCGCAGGTAGGATATATAAACCCATACCACATTCATCTCTGACTCTGAGTCATATCCCCAAATCCGCTCCATGAATTGTTCCGTAGAAATTAATCGCTTTGGATTATTCATTAAAATCTCCATCATCTGGAACTCTTTATTTCCCAGACGAAAGGATGCATTTTCACCGGACAGTTCATAGTTTGCTTTATTTAATGTTATATTTCCGATTGTTATGGTACTCGGTGTAAACTCTGACTGCCTTCTCATCATGGCACGTACCCTTGCCAGCAGTTCTCCCATGGCAAATGGTTTTGTAAGATAATCATCTGCCCCCAGATCCAGTCCGGCAATGCGGTCCTGAATCTCCGATTTCGCAGTAAGCATCAGCACCGGAGTTCCAATTCCTCTTTTTCGAAGTTCCCCTAACACTTCCAGTCCGTTCATCTTAGGCATCATAATATCCAGAATAATCCCATCATAGTTTTGCGCAAATCCGTAATCTAATGCATCGGCTCCATCATACACCGCATCTACCGAATAATTATTATGTTTTAAAATGGCGGCCAGCGCCTTTGATAAATCTATCTCGTCTTCCGCTAACAAAATCCTCATGTATCTGCCTCCGTTTCCCCATATAGCGTGTTTGAATATAACTTTCTGACAGCTGCTCTTCACAGTTTGCGGGAGTTTGTCCCGAATGAAGAGCACGTTTTATCCACTATACACCATTTCTATGTAAAATCTGTGTACCTGCCCGCTTTTTTCTGGCATCATCATAAATTATCTCCATCCTCAATCATATCACGGATTGTCTGCAGGTTCAGATCGGCTGATGCAATTTCATCTGCGCAGCGCTTTAATTCTCCTACGATCATTTCCTGGTTTGCAATACTTTTTTTATATTTCAACTGGTGCTCCAGGCTCGCCCAGCAATCCATTGCAATGGTTCTTATCTGGATCTCACAAAACACCCGACAGATTCCATCCGCCAGATGAATGGGCACTTCCACAATCATGTGGTAACTGCGATAGCCGTTTGGTTTTGGATTTTGAATATAGTCCTTTTCTTCCAGCACCCGGATATCCGACTGTTTATGCAGCATCTTTGCAACAAAATACACATCATCCACAAAAGCGCAGATAACCCGGATTCCCGCTGCATCATACACTTTTGTCATGGCATTTTCCCGTGTTGGTTCCAGTCCGTGGCGTAACAGCTTTTCTCTCATGCTTACCGGTGATTTAATTCTGGATTTGCAGTATTCGATAGGATCCCGGTTATGGTGTGCTTTGCGGTATTTCCGTATGATATCAAGTCTTGACGTCAGTTCTATGACCGCACCTTCCAGTAATACCAGGGAATCCTGGTAGAAATCACAATCCTGCGAAAGTGCTTTTTCATCTATTGCATATTGAAACATGTACGATACCCCCAATTTTATATTTACAAAGGAGATTATAACTGACCAACCTTAAAATAACTTTAAAGAAACCCATTTTCGTTTCCTTTTCCTGCACAATTTAGAAAAGACGACATATATGTATTGTCAAATGTGTAAGTAAGGTGATAAAATATATTTACAAAACATCATTGCAACTTACAAAGGAGAAACAAAATGGCAAATGCTGTAACGGATTCTATTGATACCTTTTTTGAAGAACATCACATAGAACCGCCGCGCTTTGATTACAATATGAAATACAGTCTCACCACGCTGATTCTTTTATTTTTCAGCTTTTCTTTTATTGGATGGATATGGGAAGTGGGGCTTCACATCGCCCAGGCAGGTGAATTTGTAAACCGTGGGGTACTGTTTGGCCCCTGGCTTCCAATTTACGGAAGCGGCGGCGTTATGATACTGCTCCTGCTGCGCAGATTTTTCCACCGTCCTGTTCTCACCTTCTTTTTAAATATGTTCCTATGTTCCGGAATTGAATATTTTACCAGTTGGTTTTTGGAAACAACCAAAGGTGTCCGCTGGTGGGATTACAGTGGTTATTTTTTGAATGTAAACGGACGGATTTGTCTGGAGGGCTCCGTTATTTTCGGACTTGGCGGATGTGCTATTATCTATTTTCTGGCACCCTTCCTTGGAAATCTTTATAAACGTATCATACCATTTCTGAAAGTACTGATCTGTATCATTCTGATTGCTTTATTCAGTCTGGATACCGCTCATTCTATGATACATCCCAATACCGGTGAAGGTATTACGGATGATATGAAAGTCAGGGAACTTCCTCCGGCAAAACCGAAACATTAAAAGGCGAAAGGACTAAGCAGCCCTATCGCCTTTTTACATTTTTTCTGTAATTTCATTTCTCAGCGTCATATACAATTCTGCAAATGTGGCACCCCGATATCCATTGGTAAAAAATATGGATACCAGTCCAAACGTAACAACGGACAGCATTTCCCATCCCAAAAATGATAATTCCAAAACAAAAGTACGCCACTTCTGCCCTTTCATCATTTTTTTGGAAAGCTGAAACGCTTCTCTGCGGTCAATCTGAGGATTTTCAGCCAGAATATATGGAATCATCAGATATTCATAATACTTTATGATCCCACCCACAATTGTCAAAAACCATAATCCGGTAAATAATGACCGGAAGAACATTACCTTGACAGCATTCCAATATCTGCCCCTGCGAAACAGAAACATAATTCTTCCTATTCTGGTGCGGGACTCCATCCTGGTTTCCAGGAAAAAGCGTTTCCCCCCAACCAGCAGCAGGTTCGTCACCAACAGTGTAAATGCCAGTTCCCCGCCGGCTGCAAATATAATCAGCAACCCTTCTAAAACCGGATAACGGTCAAATAAGTCCCCGTCTGCGCGTACTACTTTGAATACAAATGATACCGGCGCCGTAATAGTATTAAAGGGAGAAGATATCATCTCATCAATCTTCGGATCAAACAATGGCTGATTATTTTCTTCTCCCCGTATAAGCCTGCGTAAAATCTCCCAGTTGTCCACCCGGTTCTCCGGCTTCACTACCTCCACATCACGTATCTGCCTGACCTCTTCCCGCTGGCTGTACTTGTGGATAGATGTGGCAGATGACCCGTATTCCGCTCCCAGGAACGCAAGAATAAAACAGACCGCTACCGCAGCCCAATAATTCTTTTTCAGCACCTTTTTCCCTTTTTTCTTAAGTTCTTGACGCGTCCACATATATTTAAATTCCACCCATCCGTCTTCAATCTGTCTGTTATATTTTTATTATAAAACAACTTTTCTGACTTCGCAACTGAAACCCCGTGCTTTTTTTTTGATTTTGTGTTACAATTTTTCAAACAAAACAGAAAAGAGGCTTAAGTATTATGATTGCATTATTCTTATCACCAATTTATCTGTTGGTGAACTTTTATATTCTTCGATGGATATTGAAATGGATGGGGTCATGTACCCATTACTTTAAGAAAAAATGGTTTCGGGTTGTATTTATTGCAGCTTATATTTTTGTATCTACTTCCCTGTTAACTGCTTTTCTGATTACAAAACCGGTTGTAATTCACCGATTTTTAAAGACGGTAAGTAATTTTTATCTGGGAACATTTCTATACATCCTGCTTACTGTCGCTGTCGTAGATCTGATTCGTATTATACTGCGCCATTTGAAATTTATAGATCAGGAAAAGCTTCGCTCCCGCAGAACTTTTGTGCTGACCGGCACAGTTTGTGCCGTGGTCATTATCTCTCTGAGTGTCTATGGCACCCTGCATGCACGGCATCTATATCATACCAGCTATCAGGTGACCGTAGATAAATCCTGCGGCACTGACCAGTCCCTGAAGATCGCTCTGGTAGCGGACATGCACCTTGGCTATAGTATAGGCAGCTGGCATATGAAGCAGATGGCAGATAAAATTAATGCAATGGAACCGGATATTGTTTGTATTGCCGGAGATATCTTCGATAATGAATTTGAGGCAATTAAAAATCCGGATGAGATTGCCCGGACTCTGCGCAGTATCAAAAGTAAATACGGTGTTTATGCCTGTTGGGGAAATCACGATATTGAAGAACCGATTCTTGCCGGATTTACCTTTGGCTCTCAAAAAAAGATTGGTGCAGATACGCAGATGGTAGACTTCTTAAAAGATTCCGGTATTACGCTTCTGACCGATCAGACAGTTCTGATCAACAATAATTTTTATCTGACAGGACGAAAGGACTACTCCGTTACCAAAAAGGATAAAGAAACCAGGAAAACCCCTGCTCAGTTAACGGAATCCTTAGACAAATCAAAACCAATCATTTTCATTGACCATCAGCCAAAAGCCCTTCAGGAAGCTGCGGATGCAGGTGTTGACCTGAATCTCTGCGGCCACACCCACGATGGCCAGATGTTCCCCGGTAATCTCACTATTGGTTTATTGTGGGAAAATGCATACGGATATCTGAAGAAGGACAACATGCATAACATCGTCACATCCGGCGTCGGGGTCTGGGGACCGAATATGCGCGTGGGTACCAAAAGTGAGGTTGTGGAAATTGATGTTGCATTTACCAAATGATTATAATAGTTCCTTTTCCTAAAAAAGAAGCGCCAGTGCAGCCTGACGCTTCTTTTTTCTGTCTGATATATTTTTCTTACTCAGCAGCTTCCGTTGTTGCTGCTTCTGTTGTAACTGCTTCTGTCGTTGCCGCTTCTGTCGTTGCTGCTTCTGTTGTCGCTGCTTCCGAACCAGCCTCAGTTGTTTTCCCGGATACCGCTTCCGAAGATTTTTCACTTCCGGCAGCCTCCGTAGTTCCTTCACTTCCGGCTTCCGTCGTATTGCTCTGTGCTTCTGTCTCAGTCTGCTTTACGCTAACCTTATCTGTAAAATTAATCTTGCCCCAAACCTTATCTTCTACTTTGAATTCAGCCTTTTCTTTCCAGGCTGTGTAAACTTCTTCGTATTTGTCACTCTTTCTCTGGTTGATAATGGTTTGTTTCTGTGTCTCTGTAGCCTCTTTGTCAAAAGTACTCTTCATCTGCACAACATAATATCCGCTGTCTGTTTCAATTATGCTGTCTGCTGTTTCTCCGTCTTTTAACTTGTCTGCAGCGGTCTTTACTTCATCCGGTAACGTTCCGTTGTCTGTTCCATAAGAAGCGGTGGAAGCTGTCTTTTCTTCATCTACTTCTTTTACGGCTGCATCCATTTCTTTTCCGCCCTTTACGGCATCTAATACTTTCTGTGCATTGTCTTTTAACGCTTTTTTCTCATCGTCTGTTAAAGATTTTGTTGTTCCATCCGCATCTGTGGTATCAGCGGTACTGAATAATACATAGGAAACCGTCTTCTGAGCCGCCTCATCATCGGATACGTTTGTATCTGCTTTTGCCTCAATTGCTTTTTTCATCTTGTTGTTAATCGTATAAAGTGTTAACACCCTGGAAACCGTCTCCTGGGATGCTGTTAATTCCTCAATCGTTTCTTCTGAATTCTCTTCCATAAACTGCTTTGCAGAGCTTTCAATTTTTGCTTTTTCTTCATCGGTAACCGTAATATCATAATCTGCCATATGTTTCTCTAAGATCAGCATTTCTTCCAGACTGTCCATCATCTGGGTTTTAAAAGTTGTACCATATGGGGTACCGCTTCCCATGAGATCCGTATTCCACATATCTTCACCAAACATGGAACCATAAGAACTCTGCATCTGAGCCTGATTATAACGAAGCATAAAATTAGCAATTCCGAAAGGTACCTTTTCCCCGTCCAATGTTGCCACTGTCGCATCTGCATTTACATTTCCACACCCTGTCAGGGACGCTGCTGCCATACAGATACAGATTCCGGCAGCTACAAGTTTTTTACCTAGCTTATTCATAAATAAGTTTCCTCCTAGAAAGTCTCAATTCCTTATATTATAGCCTGTTTTCAAAATCACCGCAATCCTTTTTGTTCATTTTTCATCTAAAGTTCACTTTTTACCCCATCATTTTCGTAAATTTTCGCTCTTTACTTTCTTAACATCAGAATATCATTCAATATATCCCTTACCACCATAAGAATATCATCGTTATCTTTCAGGCTTTTTCTTGGCTTACTGTAAATAAAATACGGGTTGGCTTCAATGGTGAACTTTACTTTTCCATTATAGCGCTTCAGCATTTCCTCAATCTTCACCGGATCTACGGAAGCCCGCTCAAACATGGTGAACTTAATAAAGTCACCCTTTTGTGATATTTCCACCACAAAACCTTTATGAGCCAAAGCTTTCAAGTTAGCGATCATCAGAAGGTTCTGGACTGATTTTGGCGGTTCTCCAAAACGATCCATCAGTTCTTCTAACATATCATCGTATTCTTCTTCACTTTCAATTCCGGCAATCCTCTTATAGATGTCCAGTTTCTGGAATTCACTGCGGATATAGCGTTCCGGTATAAATGCATCAATATCCAGATCAATTGTTGTCTCATAGGATTCTTCAATTGTCTTTTCGCCTTTTAATTCACGTACCGATTCCCCAAGCATTTTGCAGTAAAGATCATAACCAATCGCTTCCATATGTCCATGCTGTTCTGCTCCCAGCAGATTTCCTGCTCCGCGGATTTCCAGATCCCGCATGGCTATTTTAAAACCGGAACCTAGTTCCGTGAATTCCTTGATTGCGTGAAGCCGCTTTTCCGCTACTTCTTTAAGCATCTTATTGCGTTTATACATCAAAAATGCATATGCTGTACGGTTCGAACGCCCCACACGTCCTCTCAGCTGATAGAGCTGAGAAAGTCCCAGGGTATCGGCATCATGAATAATCATGGTATTAACATTGGAGATGTCCAATCCTGTTTCAATGATCGTCGTTGACACCAGCACGTCAATTTCTCCGTTAATGAAATCAAACATAATTCGTTCCAGTTCCCGCTCCTTCATCTGCCCATGGGCAAATGCTACATTTGCCTCCGGCACCAGTTTTGCTATGGTATTGGTCATTTCTACAATGGTATTTACCCTGTTATAGACATAATATACCTGTCCGCCTCTGGAAAGTTCCCTGTTGATTGCCTCTCGGACCATTTCATCATTGTACTCCATCACATAAGTCTGTATCGGCATACGCTCCATAGGTGCTTCTTCTAATACACTCATGTCCCGGATACCGATTAAACTCATGTGCAGCGTCCTTGGAATCGGTGTAGCTGTCAGAGTCAGAACATCTATATTATCTTTTAATTTCTTTATCTTCTCTTTATGGGTTACCCCAAAACGCTGTTCTTCATCAATAATCAGAAGCCCCAGATCTTTAAATTCCACATCCTTAGACAAGACTCTGTGGGTTCCTATTATGATATCTACCATTCCCTTTTTCAGGTCTGTTATCGTCCTTTTCTGTTCAGCCGAGGTACGGAACCGGCAAAGCAGATCCACACGTACCGGAAATTCCTTCATTCTCTGAACAAATGTATTATAATGCTGCTGTGCCAGAATTGTGGTAGGCACCAGATATACCACCTGTTTACCTTCCTGCGCCGCTTTAAATGCCGCCCGGATGGCAATTTCCGTTTTACCGTATCCCACATCTCCGCAGACAAGGCGATCCATGATCTTAGTGCTCTCCATATCCTTTTTAGCTGCTTCTATTGCCAGCAGCTGATCTTCCGTCTCCTCAAAAGGAAACATCTCTTCAAATTCTTTCTGCCAAACCGTATCCGGACCGTAGATAAAACCCTCTCTCGCCTGTCGTACCGCATATAGTTCCACCAGGTCTTTTGCAATATCTTTTACCGCACTGCGTACCCTGGTCTTCGTCTTATTCCATTCCTGGGTACCAAGTTTATTCAGTTTTGGCTTCTTTGCATCGGAATCCGCATATTTCTGGATTACATCCAGCTGGGTTGCCAGTATATAAAGATTGCTGCCACCGCTGTATTCAATCTTCATATAATCCTTTGTGACCCGGTCTACCTCTACTTTTTCGATTCCCTTGTAGATACCAAGTCCATGATTTTCATGAACTACATAGTCTCCTACGCTCAGTTCATTAAAACTTTCTATCTTCTGGCCTTCAAAGCTCTTGCGTTTTTTCTTCTTTTTCTTCTCTTTTCCAAAAATGTCACTTTCGGAAATAATGACAAACTTAATCAGCGGATATTCATAACCTCTGTGTGTATATCCATGGGTTACCAGAATTTCTCCCGGCTTCACTTTCCTGTTCAGATCTTCCGTATAGAAACTGTTCAGGTCATATTCCCTGAGATCTTCTGAAAGGCGCTTTGCCCTGGTTCTGGAACCGGACAGAAGTACTACCTGATAACCGTCTTTTTTAAATCTTCGAAGATCCTGCACCAGAAGTTCAAAGCTGTTATTATAGGGATTTACGGATTTCACATTCATGTGATGCATATTTGTGATCTTCCAGTCCCCTTTTGCCGTTTCCAGCGTACAAAGTGCCAGGCAATTGCGGTTATTCAGCCTGCCTATAATTTCATTATAGCTGTACAGCACTTCCGTCTGCCCGGGCAGTATATATCCCTTTGCCAGACGGTTCATCATGCTTTCCCGGAATTCTTCCTCTACTGCATAACCTTCCTCTTCCAGATGATTCGGCTCATCCAGGAAGAAAATCGTATCCTTTGGATCAAAATACTCCAGGAAAGACACATCCCTGTCATAAAAGTAATGGATATAGCTGTCCAGTCCGGTGATGCCCCGGAAATCCGTCAGCCTCTCCTTAATTTCTTCTGTCAGTTCCTGGATTCTGTGTGCTTCTTCTGTCTTCATCTGCTTACGCAGTGTCTGATAGAGTTTCTTAGACTCCTCTTCGATCTTTTTCAGCCCCTGCTCCAGATGCTTCTTGTCTACAATTACTTCATTCGCCGGATAAACTTTGATTTCTTCCAGGTTTTCAATGGATCTCTGGCTTTCCACATCAAAACTCCGGATCGAATCTATCTCATCTCCCCAAAGCTCAATACGGATCGGATTCTCTTCTGTCAGGGGATAAATATCCAGGATTCCGCCGCGGACTGCAAACTGTCCAAAGCCTTCCACCTGGCTGCTTTTCTCATAACCCATTCCGATCAGTTCTTCAGACAGCTGATCCAGTTTTAGACTACTGTCATTTTTCAGACAGAGCACATGCTCTGCAAAGTACTGAAGCGGCAGCAAATGATCCATACATCCGGCGAGGGTTGTAATTACCGTAACCTGTTCATTTTCTAACAGCGCCTTCATGACTGCTATTCTCTGCTGCCCGATAAGATTACTGTGAATATCCGCATTATAAAAAATTAAATCCTTTGACGGATACAGCATGACATTCGGATCAAAAAATTTGTAATCTTCATAAATTTCTTTTGCTTTTAAATCACTGTAAGTAAGGATGATTTTCCTTTGGAAACCATCCCCTGCACTATACATAAAATGTGATTTTTGCGAATCAATACAACCAGATACCTGAAGTACTCCCTGATGATACATTAGCTCCCGCCTGATATCCTCAAACTCGCTTAAATTTTTTAGTGGACTTGTAAAAGTCTTCATCTCACACCTTCTTATTATATTCATTCATGGCCGAAGCCATATCTCCTGTCATTATTTTGACCGCTGCATCTCCTGCTCTTTCCAGCAGCTCGTCGATCAGCTTACGCTCTTCCCGCGGAAAATGTCCCAACACATAATCCGCCAGATCATATCCTTCCGGTTTTTCTCCCACACCAATTTTGATTCTGGGAAAATCCTGGCTTCCCAGATGGGCAATGATATTTTTAATACCATTGTGCCCTCCGGCACTTCCCTTTGCACGAAGCCTCAGCTGACCCGGCTCCAGACTGATATCATCGTAAATCACGATCAGATTCGTTTCAAAATCTACTTTGTAAAAGTCTATGACCTCACGGACACTTTCACCACTCAGATTCATAAAAGTCTGCGGTTTTACCAGAATTACTTTCTGTCCGTCTATCACTCCGCTGCCGCACAATGCTTTAAATTTCTTCGTATCTACATTGATACGGTACTTGTCTGCTAATTTATCTATTGTATCAAAACCTACATTATGCCGCGTATGCGCATATTGTCGTCCCGGATTTCCCAGTCCTGCAATTACAAACATATCTTCCTCCTCTGCCGAATTAACTACGGCTTAAAGGTGCACTAAAAGTGTCCTTCTTTCACATTTCTCTTCCTTATTTTACAGGAAGAATTGCAAAATGTCTATCTTCAAAGTGTATTTCTGTAATTCTGTATAAGTCTATTTGCACATATGTGCAATAACCGAGAATTTGTTGAACATATTCTCACCTTATGATATGCTGATTTTAATAAGAACATAGAGCGTGTCTGAAAATTGCTTTCTGACACACTCTAGTAGAGAAGGAGTGTGGAGTGAATGTATAATATCCATAAGATACCCATTGGCATATATGAAAAAGCACTCCCCGGGGACTTTTCCTGGGATGAGAAAATGAAGGCTGCAAAAGCTGCCGGCTTTGATTATATGGAACTTTCCGTTGATGAATCCGAAGAACGCTTAAGCCGCCTCGACTGGAGTGAAGAAGAAATAGAAGCTCTGAAATCTACCATGGAGCAGACCGGGATTTCATTTCCCACCATGTGTTTAAGCGGCCACCGGAAATATCCTTTTGGCAGCAAAGACCCTCATATCCGCGCAAAAGCATTTGAAATTATGGAAAAAGCTATTCTTTTATCCGTAAAATTAGGCATCCGCTGTATCCAGCTGGCAACCTATGATGTGTACTACGAAGAGTCAGACGAAGAAACAAAAGCTCTTTTTCTGGACGGCATGAAGCAATCCGTAGCCATGGCGGCAAGAGCCGGCGTTATATTGGCTATGGAGATCATGGATACGAAATTCGTAGGCACCATTGTTCGTGCGATGCATTATTTAAAAGAAATCCCTTCCCCTTATTTCAAGATTTATCCTGACATGGGGAATCTCAGCAATTTCAGCAGCGATGTGGAAGGCGAATTAGAACTTGGATTTGCCGACATTGTAGCCATACATGTAAAAGAAACCAAACCGGGCATCTTTAAATGTGTGAACTTCGGAGAAGGCTGCGTCCGTTTTACAGATATATTCCGGAAGTTAAAGGAATTAGGTTATTCCGGAATGTTCTTAATCGAAATGTGGGCAGATAATTCCATAAACAACAGTTTTGAAGATGCTGTAAAAAATATCAAGGATGCCAGAATTTTTGTAGAAGACAAAATGAAACAGGCAGGGTTACTTACAAACACGCTCTAGAATATAAAAACCATGGAGGACAGCAACGTATGTTAAAAGCAGAAAAAAAAGTAATTTCAAATCTTACTAAATGTTATTCGATTGCCCCTTTGACTTATAATGGCAGCCAGCATTTTTTAGTGGCTGCTGAAAAAACGGACCGCTGCATTTTATTTGATCCGGAAGGTAATGAAGAAGCAACCGTGTGGAACGAGCCGGGCGGTGTAATGTCCATGGTGCAGGTTCCCGGCACAAACGGCCAGTTTCTTGCTACCCATAAGTTCTACTCACCAAATGACTCAAAAGAAGCCAAAATCGTAGTTGCCACTCCCACAGAAAACGGGACATGGGACATCCGCACCTTGGTCTGTCTTCCCCATGTTCATCGTTTTGATATTATAGAAAGCCATGGCACCTTTTATCTGATTGCATGTACCTTAAAATCCGGCCACGAATACAAAGATGACTGGTCCATGCCGGGTAAAGTTTATGCTGCAGAACTCCCCCGTGATTTAAGCCTGTATAACGAGGAACGCCAGCTGCCCATGACCGTACTGAAAGATGGAATGCTGAAAAATCATGGCTATTATAAAGTGCCTATGGACGATATCCAGACCTGTGTTATCTCATGCGAACAGGGTGTATTTCAATTTTACCCCCCTGCAAATCCGGGAGAAGATTGGAGGATATTAAGTCTTCTGGACACGCCTGCAAGTGATGCGGTATTAATTGATCTGGATTCTGACGGCAGCAAAGAATTAGTGGTACTCTCACCATTTCACGGTGACACCATAAGGATCTATAAAAAGATAGATGATGTCTTTACACCGGTGTACGAATATCCGGTCAAATCCCCATTTACACATGCAATCTGGGGAGGCATGCTGGCATGCGGTCCTGCTGCAATCATTGGCCATCGCCAGGGTGAACGTAATTTAATTGCATTTACTTATCATAAAGAAGACGGCTGTTATCATGCTGATATTCTGGACAGGGACTGCGGCCCTGCAAATGTTATGCACTTTACACATAACAATCAGGATATTCTCATATCCACTAACCGGGAAATCGATGAAGTAGCACGTTATACCATCACGAATATACAGGCTCCAGAGTGTAATTTATAATACCAGCCTGGTTATAAAGGAGACAAAAATGTTAGAAGAATTAAAGCAAAAAGTATACGAAGCAAATATGGCTCTGCCAAAATACAATCTTGTTACCTTCACCTGGGGCAATGTAAGCGCCATCGACCGGGAAAAAGGGTTGTTTGTAATTAAACCCAGCGGTGTGGATTATGATAAACTGGTTCCTTCGGACATGGTGGTTATGGATCTGAACGGAAATAAAATAGAGGGTGGCTATAATCCTTCCTCAGATACGCCTACACATATGGAATTGTACAAAGCTTATCCCGAAATCGGCGGTATTGTACATACCCATTCTCCTTGGGCAACCTCCTGGGCTCAGGCCGGAAGAGGCATTCCCTGCTACGGAACCACCCACGCGGATTATTTCTACGGAGAAATCCCCTGTGCCAGAAGTCTGACACCGGAAGAAATTAATTCTGCTTATGAAAAGAACACCGGATTAGTTATCATAGAAACCGTTTCTGCCAAAAACGTAATGTCCGTTCCAGGTATTCTCTGTAACAACCACGGGCCCTTCACCTGGGGAACAGACGCAGCTAATGCGGTGCACAATGCAGTGGTATTGGAAGAAATAGCGAAAATGTCTTACCGTACCGAAACTTTAAACCCAGCCATAAAACCGGCACCTCAGGTACTTCAGGATAAACATTATCTGCGGAAACATGGGGCGGGTGCATATTACGGACAAAAATAAGGGACATTGAAGGGAGAGCTTGTGGCTCTCCCTTTTTACATATGATTGGTTTTTGATGATTATACAGATCAGATCTCCTTTACAAACCCCCTCATAATTGCTAATATAATCATTAGAAATTAACCACGAGAACAGATTGGAAAGGAGTTGCATGAGGTGGATGATGTGAAAAATTATGAAATGATGAATGATACGGAGAAATGGAATTTTCTTTCTGCCGTAGCAAATCTTTATTACAATTCTGAAATGACCCAGAATGAAATAGCAGACCGGTTCTATACTTCCCGTTCTAAGATTTCCAGGATGTTAAAAGAAGCCCGCAGGATTGGCGTGGTGGAGATTACCATACATGAACCCTGGGAAAGGAACAGTTCTTTGGAACAGGAATTTATGAATACATTTTCTCTGACGCATGTCCGGATTATCTCTGTAAAGGAGCAGAATTCTTCCTTAGTACTGCAAAAGCTGGGAGAAGCTGCCGCCTATTATCTGGACTCTATTATTAATAAAAATACTATTTTGGGAATGTCCTGGGGAAATACGGTATACCATACGGTTCAGGCCATTAAAACCAGTAAAAATATCCCCCTTACTGTTGTTCCCATAATGGGCGCTGCAATCACCCACAAACCGGAGCGTGATTCCCTGGATCTCTCTAAAGAACTAGCGGCTTCCTATGGAGGCACCTACCATTATATCTATGCTCCGCTTTTCGTAAAGTCACGAAGCCTTCGGGAAAGTCTGATTCAGGAGCCAAATATTAAGGAAACTCTGAATCTGGCCCGGCGTGCGAATGTTATTCTGACCAGCGTCGGTTCCATCGCCTCTAAGTCCTGGAAGGATTTCATCCAGCCCGGATCACTTGAAAAGCTTTCCGCAAAAGGCGCCATCGGACATATCGGAGGACACTTCTATGATATCCGGGGACAGGAAATTCTGACGAGCCTTTCCCAGAAAATGATCGGTATTGATCTGGCGGATATTAAAAATGTAAACGAAGTAATCTGTGTGGCTGGCATGGAGGAAAAGGCAGAAGCCGTTCTGGGAGCTGTCCGGGGCGGATATATCAACACACTGATTATCGACCATTATGCTGCCAGGAAGATTCTGGAATTAAACAATTCTCTCCGTTAAAGAGCACAATTCTTAATCGTGCGTATAGCTGCAAAAGAAACCGCTTATCCTCTGACGAATAAGCGGTTTCTTTACTGTAGTGCATCCATTACATCACGGATCGTATATGCCGATACAGCCTTAAATGCAGTCTGTTTTGCCTCTTCATAGCTGCTGTTTCGGATTACATTTTTAATATTTGCCACTTCACCGGCTGAGATACTGAATTCATCCAGTCCCATTCCAAGAAGCATCTCCGTTGCTTTATCATCACTTGCAAATTCCCCGCACATACCAACTGGAATCTGGTGTGCATGACCGGCCTGAATAATCCGCTGGATCGCTTTCACTACTGCCGGATGAAACGAATTATACCGGGACGCAATCTTTTTATTTCCACGATCTACTGCCAATAAATACTGGGTAAGGTCGTTTGTCCCTATACTGAAGAAGTCCACATGGGCTGCAAATTCTTCCACACACATCACAGATGCAGGCGTTTCAATCATCATTCCCACTTTGATATCTTCTTTATAAGCCAGTCCCTCCGCCTTTAATTCCGTCTTACAGACCTCTAACAGTTCATTTGCTTTATTCAGCTCTTCCATAGAAATAATCATAGGATACATAATCCGGATATCTCCAAATGCACTTGCCCTTAGAAGTGCTCTCAGCTGATCTTTGAACATATCCTCCATTTCTAATGAAATACGAATCGCACGCCAGCCAAGGAATGGATTTTCTTCTTTTTCAAATACATAATAAGGAAGTTCTTTATCCCCGCCAATGTCCAGCGTCCGGATAATCAGTTCACTCTTCACCAGTTCCGCAGCTTCTTTATATACCGCAAACTGTTCTTCTTCTGTTGGAAAATGAGAATTTTCCATATATAAAAATTCACTTCTAAATAATCCGATACCATCAATATGGTTTTTTACGGCATTTTTTACATCTTCAATGCTTCCTACATTGGCACATACCTTGACACTTCTGCCATCAGACGTTATAGCCGGAAGGTGGCTCAGGGCCTCCAGTTCTTTCTGATGCTTTGCAAATTCTTCTGCCTTCACCTGATATTCTTCTATCTGTTCCCTGTCAGGCTCTACAATGATCTTCCCTTCTGATGCATCCATGATCAAAAAGTCACCGGAAGACGCATGTTCCAGAATCCCCTTTACGCCCACCAGCGCAGGCAGCCCCAGGCTTCTTGCCATAATGGAAACATGGCTGGTAACTCCGCCCAGTTCCGTTATAAATCCCAGAATATAGTCCAGATTTAGTTTTGCAGTGTCGGAAGGAGCCAGATCTGATGCAACTAAAATTACTTTTTCCTGGATTGCATCAAAATCACTGTCCGGAAGTCCCTTTAATTTACGCATCAGCCTGTTTCTGATATCTTTAATATCCGCTGCCCTTTCTCTCATGTATTCATCTTCCATACATTCGAATATGGCACAATATTCTTCTGCCGTATGTGCTAATGCCATCTGAGCATTTTCTTTACCATTATTGATTTTATCCAGAACACCTTCCATAAGGGCTATATCTTTTGCCAATTCCAGGTGCGCAGAAAAAATATCCGATTCTTCTGCCAGAGGCTCTAACTCTTTAATTACCTCATTTACAGCAGTTTCATATTTTTTTGTTTCTTCCTCATAATCTATTGCAGCATAGCATTCCGGTGACAAATCCTGGTCTTCTTTTCGAAATACCTGCCCCATAACAATTCCTTTGGAAGAAGTCTTTTCAACCTGTATCGTTTTCATTCCTATCCCCTATTCTCCTAAACCACTTGCAATTGCAGCTAAAATTGTTTTTAAATCCTGTTCTTCCGTTTCTCCGTCACACTCTACCGTAATTTCATCCCCACACATGATTCCGGCACTCATCAGAATCAAGACACTTTTGGGATTTACACGCTTTTCGCCTTTTACCAGTGTGATGTTTGATGGACATTTTGCTGCAATTTTAGAAAGTTCTCCTGCCGGTCTTAAATGTAATCCTGACTTGTTAATAACTGTAATTTTTTCGCTAACCATTTGTATCTTCTCCTTTGTTTTCATTATTTTATATTCATTATTTAAAAGTTTCATTTAAAATTTCATTTTAAGTTTCATTCTAATTTTCATTTTAATTTCCACTTATATTCTGTTTGAGACACCTTTACGCCTTTGCTTTTTTCATTTTCAAAACATCATCCAGCGAACTCTGGATATAGATGTTAGAAACATGTTTTTCCAGCTCTCTAAGAATATCTTTTAACTGGTATTTGCTAAATAAAAGCTTATACTTTCTCTTTTGTGTCACACAGATAATCTGCATCTTGGAGTACTGAAAAGAATCAATCCGGATCTCCTTTATCTGATTCCATGGAACGGTATAACATATCTTTTCCACACCATTTTCAGATAGTCCTCTTTTTATTCCCGCTGATGCAAAAAGCGTAACCAGCACCAGGATATTACGAAAATCCTCAATCATGCTGTTAGCTGTAGTAATCGGGAAAATCAAAAGAGCAAAGAACATAACCAGCGCATAGGTGAAGAAGTCATCTTTTCCCTTTTTTACAATTGTTTTATTTCTCCGGATAATAAAGTAAGCTTCCCCAATAAGACACCCTATCAATAATACACATACCGCATAGTTCAAAATAATCATAAAACCCGCCCCTTTCTTTTTATACGTTCATTATATCATATAATTATCCACAAATCAATCATTATGTTCTTAATTATATGATATATTTCAATATTTTTACGAACATTTTAATTTATATTTGTTCTCTTCTTTCAAAAAAGAGTGCATAAACAGCCTGTTTCCTATATTCAGACCAAAAACGGTCTAACCCATATAGAACCTTCTGTTTACGCACTCCTTCTTTTCAAACGAGTGTGACATATCCATTTTCTTTACCTTCTACAATTCCATATCCCTTCTCACCTGAAAAATATTAATATTATTTTCCTGAAATCCATCCAGTATATTCTGAGGCGCCTTTTCATCTGTAATAATATTGATGATCCGTTCTGTGGGGCAGCTAACGAAACTGCTGTTACGCCCAAGCTTGCTGTAATCAGCCAATATGTAGGATGTACCGGTTACACGGTTTAACATCAGTTCATTGATGTTTACTTCACTTAAGATCTCCGTAGTCATACCACTCTCCACTGATAACCCGCTGCAGCCCAGGAAACTTTTCTTAGCAGTCACCTTGCTGATATTATTCGTGGCAAACTCTCCTACCATAGCTTCCTTAATTTCCCGAAGCTCTCCGCCGCTTAAAATGACAGACACTTTAGAAGAGTGCTCCATAAAGATTGCTTTACCGTTATTAGTGATTACGGTAACACGTTTATCTCTGATATATTTAATCATCTGTAATGCCGTAGAGCTGGTATTGATAAAAATAGTATCTCCATCCTCGACCAGTGATGCTGCATACTGTGCAATTTTCTTGCGGTACATTTTTATCTCGTCTTCCTGAGTGACGATCTCATCGTCTTCGCCACTTACCGTAGCTCCTCCATAAAAACGCTCTAATTTCTTGTGATCCTCCAGATACTGGAGATCCCTGCGGATTGTAAGCGGTGAAACCTGAAATTCCTCGGCCAGATCCCCCACTTTCACTGACCCGTTACTTTTCAGGGCTTCTAATAATTTCTTTCTTCGATTATCTACTAATGCCCGGCTTCGTTTCATAACACGCTCTCCTTTAGTTTTCTATACCTGTTTAATAACCCATGATATATCTCCAATTATATGAACATTTCATATAAGCGTCAAGCACTTCTTTTCATATAGAATAATTACCGTCAAATATACTCCTGCTAAATAATTACAGGGCGGCATTTAAAAAACGCCGCCCTGTTCCATATTCATTTACTGCTTAAAATCCCCGTATTTTTCAAAACATTCCAGGGCATACAGCATAGATTCCCTGGTTGTTCCAATGGCATCCAGATATCCGTATTCTACACCAATCAGTCCGCCCTTAGGTGTTGCCCATTTTTCTATCAGTTCTTTTGCTTCCTGTTCAATCAGCGCTTTGTCACCGGTAGGCAGCGTGGCCTGGATGTCAATTGCCGCTTCAAAGCAGATTCTTCCCTTTGCAATTTCTGATACCTCATCGATACCCACCAGCCTTGGCTGATGAATATTAATAATATCAACTCCCAGTTCGATCAGGTCTTCCAGAATATCATTGATTTTACCATCGGTGTGGAATCGGATATCCATACCGCACTCATGGGCTTTGTCAAAGATTCTTTTGTACTGCGGCTTAAAAATATCACGGAAAACATTGGGAGATATCATCAGGTTATTCTGTGTTCCCCAGTCATCTGTGGTATCATAGCAGTGGATTCTGCCTTTTCCAAGGCGGTAAGCTTCTTCTATAATTCCTATTTGATAATCAGCCAGTTTTACAGCCATAGCTTCGATTTCTTCCGGCTCAATCAGGCAGTCCATCAGCGTATTTTCAAAACCTCTTAAGAAATGCATTCTTTCAAAAATACATTGCGGGCTGTTAAGCTGTACATACAGTCCGGCTTCCTCCGCCTTATCCAGAGCCTCTTCCAGTCCGTCAAACCGTCCTTCTGCCTTAGGGTCAGGAATTACATAGTCTTCCATGTCCTCCCATTCTTCAATGGGAATATTAGTTACCTGTCCCATATCGGAACCGGTTGCATCATCACTTTCCCACAGGCATCCCCATTCATCATATTCCCCATTGGCGGGACGTACTTTCTTAGAAACCGAATACCTGCCTTTTGGCCTTTTATCTTTCGGTGGAAGGACAAAGATACGACATACATCACCCTTCCCGGCAATGCGGTCAAAACGAAGTCCGATTCGGTCCGGTCCTGTAAAATTAATGTTTCCTTTTATAATTTCATATCCTGTCATATCTGTCTCCTTACCTTCCTTACTTTATTTCATTTGGAAAATGTTCTTTTACTGCGTTTAATAAAGTTTCTGTTACTGCCTTTGTATCAATCAGATTCTTTGTTTCTGCAATTACCGCATTGCTTGGCGGCAGCATTCCTGCCCACTCCGGACTTGTTAATACGATATCTGTGGTTGTAATATATGAGAGTGCCTCTCCGAATGAACATGACTCTACTGTTGCATCAATATTGTTCTGATCACAGATTTTCTTCACACTGATTTTCAAAATTGTACTTGTTCCCATTCCATTTCCGCATACACATAAAATATTTAACATCTCTTTTGCTCCTTTCAGCAATTTGCTTATTTATAATTGTCACTTTTTATTCTAACCCTGTTTAAACTAACCTGCAATCGGTATTCCGAATAATTGGCCGATACCTTTGAATATGGCAATAATTGCCACCCAAAGTGTTGCATAATCGGCACTTCCCTGCCACCATGTAAGCTGCAGCATCTGAACCGCCAGTGCCGAACCCAAAATCTGGATAATACCATTTACGGTACAAATGACGCCTGCTGCTTTCCAGCCTCCAAACTTATTTGCAAAGATTGCGATCGTAGCATTATCAAAGAATAACGGTATAAATCCGGGTACCAGGAATATCGGGGATTTAAAAATTAATAATCCGCCAAGTCCGATTAACTGTCCCAATGCTCCAAAGAGGAGTCCCAGCACTACTGACTTCGGTGCAAATGCGAATATCGCAGCACAGTCAACACCTGCAACCGCACCAGGAAGCAGTTTTTCAGAAATACCCTTAAAGGAGATCATTAATTCACCTACAAACATTCGAACACCATATAAGAGAACAACGATGTTTGCAGTCAGTGTGATACCAATCCATACCAGGAATACAATGTTGTTCTTCAGTCCGCCCTGGTTCAATCCGTCTGCACTTCTGAGCCAGTCGATCTGGTCGCCGCCGATAACCAGGAAAATAATCGCTGTGGAAATAAACATTACGAGCGCCGTTGCAATAACGTTATCCTGTAAGAAATTCAGAGATTCCGGCATTTTCTTCTTCTCAATATCGTCTTTATCCGGATGTCCCAGTTTTGGAGCAACTTTATATGCAATATAGCTGACAACCATCTGCTGATGGGCAATTGTAAAGTCTGCTCCTGTTATTTCATGAGTAGGTTTAATCAGCAGTGTAGAACAGACACCCCAGTACAATGCTGTTACTGCTGCTGCAATTAATACGGTAGGGATCATGCCAAGTCCTAAGAACCTCCAAACAATGTAAGTACTGATACCAGCCTGTACAATCATTGCATTACCGGTTAAATAAACGGCACGGATCTTAGTAAATTTACGAAGTGCAACCAATACCAGGTTCAGGATAAAAGCAACCAGTAACGTATAAATCCCCCAGGAAGCTCCTGTTCCATCCCCTAAAATCTTGTCCATCTTTTCGTAAGCTGCTGTCATCGTAGGATAAGTATTCAGGCCCGCACCCTGAATTCCGGTTGCATTCTGTAATGCTGTAAGTAACTTACCAAAATTTGCAATCAGGGCGCCCGATCCCATCCCCATTACAATAACACCGATTGAAGCTTTCGCAGCCCCCGTAATTGCCTTAGAGAACTTTTGCTTCATTGCAACGTAACCAATGAAAACGATGATTGCCATAAGTAAAAATGGCTGGCCGAAAATTTGTTTCAAAAGTAAATCCAAAATATAGTTTAGCATAATCCCTCTCCTTTCGTATTTCCACGTCCCTCTTATCCGCCCCACCCTGGACAATCGTTATCGTGTGTAATATGCTTTAACTTATATGCTTATTATAATTATTTTTATGAAATATGTCAATTGATTTTTATGATTATTTCATTATTATATGATTATTTTATACTTTAATGATATTTTTACCCTCTAAACATTCATATATTTTGTCATTTCGTTCATTTATAATTATTACTTTCATAAATCCAGTTCTTTTTCAAGATAAACTGCCACACCATCCTCATCATTACTAAGGGTTATATCACTTGCTGCTTCTTTCAGACACCCAATACTGTTGCCCATAGCAATTCTGCGGTCTGCGCATTCAAACATACTGAGGTCATTGTCATAATCGCCGAACACACATACCTGGCTCTTATCAACTCCCAGATGCCCCATAATTTTAAAGAGTGCCGTTCTTTTTGAAACTGACTTATGAAAAGCTCCCTGGAGGCCATATCCGGTAGACTCACAATGAACATTCTCCAGATTCTTGGCAAAATCCAAAAATCCATTCATCTGCATCTCTTCGTCTTCATAAACAACGATCTTGGCAACATCATCAAAATTCCGGTTTATATCATCTGCCGTAATAGATTCTGCTGCCAGTTTCATTGGATATCCCAATTCTTCAGACAGTTTTTCATAATTAGTAATGCGTTTTTTCAGCTTCTCACTGTCATTTGAAAAATACATCGTCTGAGCTGTATACATCATGAAAACCATCTGCCGCTGCGTAAGAAAAGCCAGGATCTGTTGTATATCCGGCTTCTCCAATGCTGCTTCATATAAGATGTTTCCTGTGGTGTCACGTACCAGAGCCCCGTTATTCGAAAGCATATAGCTGCATCCACCAATGCATTTACTATATACTGCCATCATCTGCTCATCTCTGCCGGACGCAAAACAAATATGGATTCCAAGCTCCTTTGTTTTCATCAGTACCTTTCTGGTATAGCTGCTTATCTTCTTCTTGCTGTTCAAAAGCGTTCCATCCAGATCGCAGACAATTAATTTAATATCCCCCACCTAATCCACCTCCTTTATTACTCAGTTTCCCATAGCTTTTATAACTTCTTCTATTTGACTGCTGAGTTCATTGCACATTCGTTCATATAAACGACCGCCTTTTTCAGCCGTGGCACTGGATGCATCTCCAAATGCTCCGGATTTCAAAAAGCTTTTCCAGGGGACCGCCGACAGGGCATATGCCTTTGGTACTTCCGGAAATTCGCAGGTGGCTTTCTCCATATGGACTAACTCAGGTCTTAGATGCAGCATGAGAGACGTTTCTAATTCACCTGCATGCCACACCTTGCCATTCCAAAGGGGTGTAGTTAAAATATCCTCTACGTTTTTTTCGATTCCCGACAGTGATATATGGTATGCCTCCGGCCTGCTGTCCTCATCCTTTAAGATGCGCAGTACCTCTGTAATTACTTTATGATTGCCGTTATGAAAGGAAAATATAAATAACCGCTTCGCCCCGGCTCTTTGTATACTTTTTGCAGCCTGTACACAATATTCTTTCAGACAGTCCGAAGAAATGGATACAGTCCCTTCAAAATCCCGTGCAGACCATACCTGCCCATAAGTAACACAAGGATAAAAATACAGATTCTGGCGCCTGCAGATTTCTTCCGCCAGTGCTTCCGCAATGATTGTATCCGTTCCCATCGGAAGGTGAAATCCATGTTCTTCCACTGATCCCAGAGTCAGGATCACACCTGCGCTGTTTTGGATTTTATTCTTTGCATCTTCCCAGTTTGAATAAAACAAATTTCTCGTCATAATTTTATAATCCGGAGTATTTTTCATCCAATGCCAGCAGGTCTTCTACACTTTTCACTTCCAAAAGCGCATCCATGATATCAGCTGTCAAAAGCATATTTGCAAGCTTCTCCATATTCTGCATATGCATGGTATGATCTTTGGATGCCAGCACGAAGAATAATCTGGCATCCTTTTCCGGGTTTCCTTCTTCAAAATGTACCGGCTCTTCGACTTTCATAAAGGATACCGCCGTGTCATTTACTCCTACTGCTCCCTCCTGTGAATGAGGCATTGCAATATTGGGAGCAAATACAATATAAGGACCGTATTTCTTTACACATGCAATTACCGAATCCACATATGCCTGTTCGATAGAACCATCCGCCAGCAGCGGCTGACAGGACGCTGCCACCGCCTCTTCCCAGGTATCAAATTTCTGATGAAAACATACTCTGTTCTGATCTGCTAATTCCTTTAATAACATAATACTTACCTACCTCTCTTCTTTCCCGCAATATTCTTACTACGCTAATGTTTCTTATAAAATATTAGTTGCAGCTATTATACACACATATAGTACTTTACAACAAAATACAATCGTTTACCATATCCACTTATCCTGTAATTTTACAGACTATATTTACAGTACACTTCTAAACGGAACATTCGGTTCATCCGCAAAGCAATCTTCAAATCCCCTGCGGTAATGGTACTGCAGTTTATCTTTATCGTTCGGATAGATAAATTTGCCGCCAACATCCCAGATGAATGGTTTAAACTTATAATCCAGCACATGTTTTTTGAAATTGTACAACATCATAATTTCAGCCGGATCTGCTTTAAAATTCGTCCATACATCATAATGAAATGGAATAACTACTTCCGTCTGCAGCGCTTCAGCCATTCTCAGAATATCTACCGAAGTCATCTTATCCTGATTTCCCGCCGGATTTTCTCCATAAGAGCCAAATGCTACATCTATCTTATGATCTTTTCCATGTTTCGCATAATAAACAGAATAATGCGAATCTCCGCTGTGGTAGATATTTCCACCCGGGGTTTTGATCAGATAGTTAACCGCTTTATCATCCATATCCGTCGGGCAGATCCCTGCAAGCGGTTTTTCAGCCGTAACGATACAGGTTCTGTCAAAAGAATCAAGAACAACGATTTCCACATCTTTGACTTTCACTACATCTCCGGGCTTCACAATTTTACAGCGCTCCTTTGGAACACCGTAGCTGAGCCATTTGTTCACACTTTCTAAAGGCCCGATAAATGGTACGTCATCTTTACAGTTTTTCAGAACTGCCGCTGCAAAAAAAGGATCGATATGATCATTGTGATAATGTGTAGATAATACTGCATCCACTGTTGTTACTGCAAACGGATCATAAACAATCGGCATCGCACGCAGATTTGGCTGCATCAGCCTGCCGCCAGTCATATTTCTCATTTGGTGGTATTCATCCATATATGGTTTTTTCTTTGTTCTTTTTCCATTGCCAAACCAAAGATCTATCGCAATATTTGCATTGCCCTCTGACTTAACCCAAATCCCGGTGCAGCCAAGCCACCACATGGCTACGGTGCCTTTTTCCACTTTCTCTGCATCAATTTCTTCATTCAGCCATGTTCCCCATTCCGGAAATGCTCCCAAAATCCAATTCTCTCTTGTGATCTCATCCACTTTACTCATACACAGTTCCTCCTTAAATAATCATATAATTCATTATTATTATGTTCGTTTCAGTTGATATGTTTATATTACTACATTTTTAAGTTCATTTCAATGATTTTATATGAATATTTCTTAATTATATGATCATTTATTTTATTGAAAGCCGCCCCCGGGAATCCAGTGTGTATTTTTACACAAAAAATACGCCCTGCCTCCCACAGCAGAGCGTATAAACATAACCTTTTCTCTTTTCCTGTACTGCCTGCATAACTATGCGGCAAATAACCAATGTTTCGTTTTTTACCTTGTGCTATACTGGTTTACTTCTATAAAATCTTCGTTGCTAAATTAATAAGCTGCCTCTTCCGATTCAGGTTCCGCTGCTACAACAGCCTCGTACTGATCCAGGATGATACCCTGAATACGGTCTCTTGTCTGGGAATTAATAGGATGTGCGATATCTCTATATTCTCCGTCGGATGCCTTTCTGCTTGGCATGGCTATAAATAACCCCTTTTCTCCTTCAATTACTTTAATATCATGAACAACAAACTCATCATCAATTGTAATTGAAACTACCGCCTTCATCTTACCTTCCTTTGCAACTTTACGTACCCTGACATCTGTAATATTCATGTCTTTTAGCCCCTTTCCATATATAGTCGTAATTTAAAATGTTATAGTACGTAGCGTTCGTTTTTTTCTATAACAATTTTTATTTTGTCCTCGCCAACATGATAAGAATTCGCCCGTATGGTATCGCGGGATTCAACAATACAATTTTCAATATATGTATTATCACCCAGATATACATCATTCAGGATAATGGAATTCTTAATCACACAATTCTCACCCACAAAAGTCTTCTTAAACAACACCGAATTTTCTACATGCCCGTTAATGATACATCCACTGGATATCAGGCTGTTTTTCACTTCACTGCCCGGATTATACTTAGCAGGCGGAAGATCATCAACCTTGGAATATACATCCGGATACTGACGGAAGAAATAATCTCTCACTTCCGGTTTCAGAAAATCCATATTTGTTTTATAATAAGACTCTACCGTAGCAATGTTGCTCCAGTATTCTTTCATTTTATAACCATAGATTCTCTTCAGGTTCTTATAGCGAATCAGAATATCCTTTACAAAATCATGCCTGTCTTCCTGTGCACATCTTTCGATCAATTCGATCAGCTGTCTTCTGCGGATAATATATACACCGGTAGAAACAGTATTCCAGGATGAAACCATTGGTTTTTCTTCAAACTCTTCGATTCTGCTGTCCTCATTCATTTTCAGGACACCGAATCTTGTTATATCTTCGCTTGGAGCCATATCTTTGCATACAACTGTAATATCCGCTTTCTTCTCAATATGATATTCCAGCACTTTATTATAATCCAGCTTGTACACACCGTCACCGGATGCAATGATCACATATGGTTCATGGCTTTTCTTCAGAAAATCCAGATTCTGATAGATCGCATCTGCTGTCCCCCGATACCAGAAACTATTATCAGAAGTGATGGTTGGTGTAAATACAAACAAACCACCCTGCTTTCTTCCAAAATCCCACCATTTCGAAGAACTTAAATGTTCATTTAAAGATCTCGCATTGTACTGTGTCAATACCGCCACTTTTTGTATAGAAGAATTAGACATGTTACTTAACGCGAAGTCGATGCTTCGATAGCTGCCTGCAATGGGCATTGCTGCAATGGCTCTCTTATTTGATAAATCTCCCATTCTGTGACTGTTGCCACCTGCTAAAATCATTCCTATCGCTCTCATCACGCTTCACCTGCCTTAACTAAAGTTTCTCCACTCTCCAGTACGCCATCCGGATAATCCTCCGCTCTTGTAATTCCATCCACTGCTGTGTTCTTTCCGATTTTCACATTTGGCGGAATGTAAGAATTTTCACCTACCGTTACTAAACCAAAAGAATAAACATTTGGTTTTAATTTGTTTGGAACTTCTTCGCCTATGCCAAGCACTGCGCCTTGTCCGATTTCCGTGTTCTCAGCTACGATAGAGCGGTCCAGAACAGCACCATCGCCGATCTTGGTTCCCCTCATGATAATCGAGTCACGAATGACAGCTCCCTTTCCGATCGTTACCCCGGCTCCAATGACAGAATTATGTACCTCACCATAAACCTCTGTACCATCGCCGATGATACACCTTTCAATTACCGACTCAGAAGATATATACTGCGGAGGAATAATTTCACTGCTTGTGTATATCTTCCAGAACTCTTCATATAAGTTAAACTCCGGAATGATATCGATCAGTTCCATATTTGCTTCCCAGTAAGAACCTAATGTTCCGACGTCTTTCCAATAGCCGTTATACTCATAAGCTACAAGCTTATCTCCCTTTTCATGGCAATACGGAATAATATGTTTACCAAAATCACAATTACTCTGATCAGACATTGCGATTAAAGCTTCCTTTAATACCTTCCATGAGAAAATATAAATACCCATTGACGCAAGATTGCTCTTTGGTTCTGGCGGTTTCTCCTGAAACTCCGTTATTCTGTTATTATCATCTGTCACTACTACGCCAAATCGGCTTGCTTCTTCCATCGGTACGGGCATAACTGCGATGCTGATGTCGGCATTGCTGGCTTTGTGGAAATCTAACATTACTTCATAATCCATCTTATAGATATGGTCACCTGACAGAATTAAAACATAGTCAGGATTATAATTCTCCATATAGCCCAGGTTCTGGTAAATTGCATTTGCTGTTCCCGTATACCATTCACTGTTGCCACTTTTTTCATATGGAGGAAGTACTGTTACACCTCCGATATTCCTATCCAAATCCCAGGGAATACCAATTCCAATATGCGTATTTAACCGCAATGGCTGATATTGTGTCAGGACACCAACTGTATCTACCCCAGAATTAATACAGTTGCTAAGCGGGAAATCAATTATACGGTACTTTCCGCCGAAAGCCACGGCCGGCTTTGCCACTTTGGCTGTCAGAACGCCCAGACGGCTTCCTTGTCCTCCTGCAAGTAACATTGCAATCATCTCTTTTTTAATCACGCTATCACCTCTCGCTGTAGTATAGTACTATGATGTCAGATGCATCTATAGCCCGTTAACAATCATATTTTCTCATAAATAAAATTGTTATTTTTTATTATACCACATCTTTCCAAAATAGTGAACATATTTTACAATTTTTTGAAATTTTTTTCTCTCATTTTAGAAGAAATAGCTCAAAATATTGTCTAGCCACTTTTTTTATTCGACATTTCTTTCACATTTATGCTATTTTCCCTTTGTTTTTCCTTTGATCTTTTGTCATATTTTTACATGATTCTTTGTTTTGTTTTAAAAATGCATAAAAATACCGTCGAATATTGTGTTTTTTTAGAATGTGTTTCAGATCTCCCATAGAGTCCACTCCATGCTTCGAAACCCAGCTTTGTAACGGCAACCGGAACCCGGGAAATCGTCCTTTAATCAGAAAACCTCAAATTTAATCCCCCATAATGTCAAGAAATGCTTTAATTTTTATCCATATGAGGTTATAATGATGACAGAATGCCTTTCACACAGCCTGTGAAAGAGTGATTTTCATAAGGAGAGTATCAATATGTATGAAATAAATTTTAAGCAGCCTATCCATGTACACTTTATTGGTATCGGAGGAATCAGCATGAGCGGTCTTGCTTCTATATTAATAGACCGTGACTTTAAAATCTCCGGTTCTGATGCAAAAGAATCGCCTCTGACTAAATGGATGGAGGATAGAGGGGTTAACGTATACTATGGCCAGCGCGCATCTAATATAGAGGATGGAACAGATCTGGTCGTATATACAGCCGCAATTCATCCGGATAATCCGGAGTATGCAGCCGCAGCCCAAAAGAACATTCCAATGCTGACCCGTGCAGAACTCCTGGGGCAGATTATGCAGAATTACGAAACACCCATTGCCGTTTCCGGAACACATGGCAAAACAACCACAACGTCTATGATTTCCCACATTCTTCTGGCTGCAGATACCGATCCTACCATATCCGTAGGCGGAATCTTAAAAGCGATTGAAGGGAATATCCGCGTCGGCAATTCTGAAACATTTCTGACGGAAGCCTGTGAATATACAAACAGTTTTTTGCATTTTAATCCAAAGATCAGCCTGATTCTGAATATTGATGCAGACCATCTGGATTTCTTTAAGGACCTGGATGACATCCGTAATTCTTTTCGCTTATTTGCCAAAAGACTGCCGGAAGATGGCACACTGATCATCAACGGGGACATTCCCGATTATGAAGAAATTACAAAAGACCTGCCTTGCAAAGTGGTAACCTACGGATTTTCAAAGTCCAGCCATTACAGTGCGGTAAATATCAGCTATGACGCTTTTGCCCATGGTTCTTTTGATGCGGTAAGAGATGGCAAAGTGATTGGGCATATTACTCTGAGTGTTCCGGGAAAGCACAATGTTTCCAATGCTCTGGCTTCACTTGCACTTGGTGAATTACTTGGAATTCCTCTGGATAGAATTCAGCAGGGACTGACTGACTTTGGCGGTACCGACAGACGTTTCCAGAAAAAGGGGGAAATCGGCGGTGTAACGATTATAGATGATTACGCACACCACCCCACGGAAATTACTGCTACACTGAACGCGGCACATCAATACCCCCACAAAACTATCTGGTGTGTATTCCAGCCTCATACTTATACACGTACCAAAGCATTGATGGACGATTTTGCAAAAGCGCTGGCACTGGCTGATAAAGTTGTGCTTGCTGATATCTATGCCGCCCGTGAAACGGATAACCTGGGAATCAGTTCCAAAACCCTTCAGAAAAAAATAGAGGAACTTGGCAAAGAAGCATATTATTTTCCATGTTTTGACGAGATTGAAAACTTTTTGTTAGAAAATTGTATACACGGTGACTTGTTGATAACTATGGGCGCCGGAGACGTTGTAAAAATAGGGGAAAGCCTGCTTGGAGAATAGTTATCCACATTATCCACATGATTATGCACATTAACGTGTATTTTACATGTGGATTTTTTTGTGGATAGCTTGGTTTACATAATTTCGCTGCTGTAATTTTAAAAAATTCGACAATCCCCGACAATTGCACATTTTCTTCTGTTGCACCTATTTTTTTTGTCCCCAAGTTATCCACATTATCCACAATGTCCACAATGGAGAACTTCCCCCTTATCCCTGGAACCCTTGTAAAAACTAGCTGTTCTCTTTTTTTAAAAGGTATGCTATACTGGTTGCATATCAAGAAAATAGCAGGTGAAAGCAATGAATGAAATATCCTTACACATAAATTCCGGCAGCAGTGTTACCATTGTCCAAAATACATTTATCGACAATTACATGCCTTCTGCCAGTGGTGAATTCGTCAAAATATACTTATATCTCTTAAGATGCACCTCTTCTAATATTGGTGTGTCTATTTCGTCTATCGCAGATACTTTCGAACATACAGAAAAAGATGTGAACCGGGCCCTCTCTTACTGGGAAAAGCTTCACTTACTGAAATTGGAACACGATGAAAACGGTGCATTAACCGGAATCTATTTTCTCAGCTCGGCTGATCTCACTTCAGGTGCGGCGAATACATCTGCTTCACTTGAAACTGCGGCCAGCACTGAGCAGCCTAAGCCCGTGAAAAAGGTACTTCCCACCGCCGATAAGGTAAAATCGTTAAAAGAGCAGGAAGATATCCGTCAGCTTTTATTTATTGCAGAACAGTATCTTGGAAAGACTTTAAGTTCCACAGAAGTATCCAATATTCTTTACTTCTATGACGGTCTGCATTTTTCCACCGACCTGATTGAGTACCTGATTGAATATTGTGTCTCCAAAGGCAGCAAAAGTGCCCGCTATATTGAAAAGGTTGCACTTTCCTGGGCAGAAGACGGTATCACTACCGTTGACCAGGCAAAATGCAATACGAATCTGTATAATAAAAATTATTTCACAATTTTAAATACCTTTGGCATTAAAGGACGTGCCCCGGCAGAACCGGAGATTACATTAATGGCTAAATGGCTGGACGAGTTCCACTTTACCCTGGATATTATCATTGAGGCATGTAACCGGACTATTAAGCAGACACATCAGCCCAATTTCCAATATGCCAATAAGATTCTGGAAGAATGGAATAAGTCGGGAATCAAACATCTCTCTGAAGTTGCATTATTAGATGAAAAACACCAGAATTCCAAAAAAACTGCTCCTGTTCAGAAAAAAACCGTTGCTTCTAACAATAAATTCAATAATTTCCATCAAAGGGAATATGATTATGACCAGTTAGAGAAACAGTTGCTGAACAGATAAATTTTCATTTTCTAAAGAAGGGAGAACCAGCCTGTGTCATTGAAAAACTCGCAATATGATATGATCATCCGCCAATACCAGAAAAAACAGTTACAGACCAAACACGATCAGGATGCGCGTATCCAGGAGGCTTATGAGAAGGTTCCTGCTCTTCGTGAAATTGATCATCAGATAAGTTCTATCAGTGTCGCCCGCGGGCGTCAGCTGTTATCCGGAGACAGTGATGCACTTAACGGCTTAAAGGAAGACATCCGCCGTTTATCAGACAAGCGTATCATGCTGCTTGTGGAGAACGGGTTTCCAAAGGATTACCTTCTCCCCCGGTATACCTGCCCCGACTGTCAGGATACGGGATTTGCAGATAATCATAAATGTCACTGTTTTAAGCAGGCAGTCATTGATATGCTGTACACCCAGTCTAATTTAAAAGAAGTATTAAGCAGAGAGAACTTCTCTAATTTTTCCTATGCTTATTATTCGGATAAACTGGTCAATCCTTCCACCGGACTGTCTTCTCTGGCAACCATGCGTCAAAATATGGCTGAATGCCAGGAATTTATCCGATCTTTTGATGTAGATTTTAAAAATTTATTCTTCTACGGGGATACCGGTGTGGGAAAAACCTTCCTCTCACACTGTATTGCAAAGGAACTGATCGACACAGCACATTCTGTAATCTATTTTTCAGCATTTGAGCTTTTTGATGTATTTGCAAAAAGTACGTTTGAAAAGGAAGAAGAAGCACAGAATATCCATCCCTATATCTTTGACTGTGATCTGCTGATCATAGACGACCTGGGTACGGAGCTGACCAATACTTTTGTCTCATCCCAGCTGTTTCTTTGTATTAACGAACGGCTTAACCGCAAAAAGTCAACGATTATTTCTACAAACCTGCCCATTAATACATTTGCAGATACTTATTCGGAACGTGTATTTTCCAGGATTACCAGTAATTATATGATGATGAAACTCTTCGGGGACGATATCCGTATACAAAAAAAATTATTCCGGGGAAAGCCTTGACCTATGAAAACTTTGTGATACACTATATGCGTAAGACAATTTCACTGAAATGTGATAAATAACGGAGGAAATATCATGCAATCAACAGAAGAACGCAATCTTGAAACCATTCCTGTCGGCTCACTTGGCATTATTCCATTAGAAAGCTGTAAGACACTGGGAGAAAAAATTAATGCTTATCTGGTAGAATGGAGAAGGGAACGCGATCACGAACATAAGAAGACTATTGCTTTTGAAGGTTATCAGAGGGAGAACTACATTATTGACACCAAAATTCCACGTTTTGGATCCGGCGAAGCTAAGGGAATCATCAAAGAGTCCGTTCGTGGTGATGATTTATATATTTTAGTAGATGTATGCAACTACAGTCTGACCTATTCTCTGTGCGGCCATACCAACCACATGTCCCCGGATGATCATTTTCAGGACTTAAAGCGCATTATTGCAGCCGTGGCTGGAAAATCCAGGCGTATCTGCGTTATTATGCCTTTCCTGTATGAAAGCCGCCAGCATAAGCGTAACGGACGTGAATCACTGGACTGCGCTCTTGCTTTAAAGGAACTGGTCCGTATGGGTGTGGATAATATCATTACTTTTGACGCTCATGATCCCCGGGTCCAGAATGCGATCCCGCTGAAAGGTTTCGAAACCGTACAACCCGTTTATCAGTTTATTAAGGGCCTCTTCCGTGCCCAGCCGGGACTTAAGATTAATAAGGACTCTATGATGATTATAAGCCCGGATGAAGGCGGTATGGGACGTGCTGTCTATATGGCAAATGTTCTGGGATTAGATATGGGTATGTTCTATAAGCGAAGAGATTATACCAAGATCGTAAACGGAACGAATCCGATTGTTGAGCATGAATTCCTTGGCGCGAACGTTGAGGGAAAAGATATGGTAATCATTGATGACATGATTTCCTCCGGTGACAGTATATTAGAAGTAGCTGCAGAATTAAAAAGGAGAAAAGCCAACCGAATTTTCCTGTGCTCTACCTTTGGTCTGTTTACAAATGGACTGTCCAAATTTGATAAGGCATATGAAAATGGTCTTTTCGATCATCTTCTTACAACAAACCTTGTATATCAGACTCCGGAACTTTTACAGAAAAAATACTATGTAAACTGTGATCTGAGTAAATACCTTGCGTATATTATAGACACACTGAATCACGATGCATCGATCAGCAGTCTGTTAAATCCGATTGGACGAATCCAGAACTTTCTGGAAAAACATAACAAGTAACAAATTACAAAAATAAATATAACATATTCACACAAGGAGGTAGTATTATGCAGGCAATATTTGATGAAAGTTTAGTAACAGGCAATGAATTAATTGATGAACAGCACAAAGAACTGATTGGTAAAATCAACGATCTTGTTAAGAGCTGCGAAACAGGGAAAGAAAAAACCACAGCGGTTAAAATGCTGGATTATCTCTCAGATTATACAGATTTCCATTTCAGTGCAGAAGAAAAACTTCAGGAAGAAATCGGATATCCACAGATCAGCGAACATAAAGAACAGCATAAAGCATTCATCCAGGCAATTAAAGAACTGTACGAAATGCTTCAGGAAGAAGAAGGACCTACACCTGCATTTGTTGCAGCTGTGGATAAGAATGTTACCGAATGGCTGTTTAAACATATCAAAGGATTTGATAAAGCAGTTGCGGAGTATGCCAGAAATAACTAATGTGAATTTGCAAAGTGTCTGTTAAGCTTGTATATAGCGGATACTTTGTTTTTGAAAAACGAGAATGTGAGTAAATATACAGTCAAAAAATGGGACTAATATTGGGCAGAATCCAATAGTCCTATTTTTTTGCTATCCAGAGACTCCATGCAAGTTAAATATATTTGGGTTTTGTTGAGTAATGACGCTTTGTAGATGTAGGTAGTGTATGGAAAGATGGGTGTGGGAAACTGGCATGGGCTCCGTCAGCTGGCCGCAGAACTGGTTTTCTCAGCCGAGTGGAGACCCCGGGGCTGTGACCAGCTGTTCGTTTTTGGATTCAGCAGAGTGTGTTTGGACAGTTTAGTATGAATTGGGAGAAAGTTTAATTTTACTTGCTTTCCTATCACAGAAGTAACTGGATGTAAGTACTATAACCATAAATATACTGTATTAGAATGAAGAATCCCACTACAGTGATAAGATCAAGCTGCTTTCAGCCAATAGCGTCCAGCATGCCACAACCCCGGGGGCCCACCATGCTGAGAAAACCAGCTTTGAATCAACGAATGCTATCTCGGAAAGAGAAGGGGGCGGACCAGGACATTGGTTTGGAAGGCGTATAGCAGAGCTGAGCATTTACTTATCTTCCCGGTGTGCTTTTTGGCGGATACAATTCGACTGGCTCCCATCGGATTGTAAGCGGGCAGTGAGCTGCGAAATGCATCAGGATTTCGGAGCGAATGCCCGCGTGCCGCCAAAAAGTGCTCCGGGAAGGTTAGAAAATGCCAGTTCTGCGGTAAGTCTTCCAAACCAATGTCCTGGTCCGCCCCCTTCTCTTTCCGTACACTGCCTACATCTACAAAGCGTCTCTTAATCAGCGAAACCCAAATTTATATTTGAACAAAGCATTCTTCTCTTCTTATCTCTTCCAGAATTGCTCCCTCTCTTTTATGGCAGGTAAATAACAATACCTGGCTATCACTCTTATAAAGCCATTTAAGGGTTCTTTTCAGCCGCTGTTCATCGTACATTACAAATGCATCATCAAATATCAGCGGCATTTTCTCGCCGCTTAGAAAAAGCTGAGCTGCAGCCATTCTAAGAGCAAAGTAAATCTGATCCATCGTTCCCCTGCTGACCTGTTCCAGATACAATAGTTTTTGAGGCGTATTAATTCTTACCTGCATATTAGCATCCAGATAGATGCTGGTATAATTTCCTCCGGTTACCTCTTTTAAGATATCTGAAGCCGTATGGTTCAGCTTTCTTGCCGATTCCTTATATATCTCTCTGGAAATGTCCTGTATGGTTGATATGGCAATCTCCAGAGCCTCTATATCGTTTTGGATCCGATTGCTGTCTGCTTTCTCTGCCAGAATGTCCGCCTGGTTTTCTTTGAGATTTTCAAGCAAGACCCTCTTTTCATGCAATTCTTCCTGTATCCTTTCCAGATTCCAAACCATTTTCTGAGAGGCTTTGGACGCTCCGCTGCCGGACTGGCGGCTTTCCTGCTCCCTGTTTCTGGAATAACGATTTGTATACCAGCAATAAGCAAATAACAATACAGCGGCGATTCCCAATGCCATTTTCAGCCATAACGGTTTAAGCAGAATCCCCATCAGCACTGCAATACCTGCCGCAGTGAACAAGCAGATCTGCCGGATTTTCAGCATTTTGATTTCTTCCCTGTTTCTGGCCTCCATGCGGGCTCTTTTTTCCTGTTCCGCGAGCCCTTCTCTTGCCTCCATGCTTCGTAATTCCTGAAGTTTTATAGTACCATCTTCCTGCTGTTTTTGCAGCCCACGGATCTCCTGTTCTACATAATCCAGTTTAATCTGCACCTGTTCCAGACGTTCACTGCGGACTTCATCCTGCTGCTTCTTTTTTACAGCGCATTCCCGCTGCTTATCTTTTAATGTTTCAATTGCTTTGACAACATTAATTTCATCATCTCCTGCGCTTTCAAAATTAGCCATATAATTTCGAAGCTCTGCCGCCAGCCCCTCATCCGTTTTACTGGAATTCTGACGAATAAATATGGTATTTCGAAATGCAGTTTCATTCAGCCCTTCCATCAGCATTTGAAGGTCTCCATGTATAATATCCAGCTCTTCCCCGTCGGACTCACAGATCAGCAGAGCCTTTTTTTCTAATTTATTAAAATTTCTTTCTATACGGAAGATCTTTCCACCGCTTTCAAACCGCATTGCACCGGCAAAATACCCCGGATTATCCCACGGCTGGCGTATGGTGTATTCATCATTCCTGGCAGCTCTCCCACGCATTTTATCAATGCCAAACAGCATTCCCCTGATAAATGCATGGATCGTGCTTTTTCCCATTTCATTTTCCCCGTAGATGATATTAATCCCCTCATGGAAAGTAATTATCTGATCCCTGAACTTTCCAAAATTTCTGATCTGCAATTCCAGAATCCGCATCATCTCACCTCGTTGTCTCTAACATCGCCTGTATTCCATAGTAAAGAGCCTTGCTTTGTACTTCATCCATAGAATCTGTATTCAGGCGCTGAATATATCGTCCTACTACACTGTCAGCGTATTTCTTCCCTAATTTCGCAAAGTCGTATGCCGGTTTTGACATATCGGCGACTTCCACTATATTTCCCAGTTTTTCATAACTTTTCAGCTCATACTGAATGTCCGGATCCCGATATCCGGTAATGATTATTTTATAAATATTGTGCCCGCCCAATTTTTTCATATATGCTTGAATTTTTTCCTGCAGGGAATAATCCGTCTGCGTTTCATCTGTCTCTACCTTTAAATGAATATATTCCCTGACCGCACTTGGTATAAATCTGGCTGTAAGTGTACGTTTCCTGTATTCGCCTATCATATACCCGTGGGGTCCCGTATCATTTTTATCCAGAGGTTCCAAAGCTCCTGAGTATGCCATTCTATTTGCTTCCAGTATCTGCGGCTTATGTATATGTCCCAGGGCTACGTAATCAAATCCGGCCTGGCACAACTGCCTTTTATTAATTGGGATATGCTTTTCATCCCCGCCATGTGCCAGCAGAATCGTACACACTCCGTCATCCTCCGGTACCAGTTCATCATATAAAGCATTTGTAATTTCTCTGGTATGATAACTCAGGCCATAGACAGTGGTATTCAGATCTGGAAAATGAATCCTCTGACAATCCTGGTTTTCCAGACAAATGACGTTTTCATTCCACTTAAAACCATGGTAAAACGAATCAGGCTTCAAATAGTCATGATTTCCAATAATAAATACAACTCTTGTCTCGGTAAGGGTGGAGAAAAGATAGTTAACCTCCTTTAATTCTTTTAATAAAGGCTGTCTGTGAAAAAGGTCTCCTGCAATCAGAAGCAGGTCCGCCTGCTCTGCTTTTGCTATTCTGATAATATTACGGAAGCTGTCCCAGATCTCAGTCTTACGTTCTTCACTCCATGGATATCCCACATCCGGAACAGCACCCAGATGCACATCTGCGATATGGATAAATTTCATCCAAATTCCTCCTTTCCTATATGGAAAAGACCCTGTTGCTCCATACAGGGTCTTTTCCAATTTATTGCCGTACCAGAGCCTGTCAGATAGCGTTTTTCTTACACGCTCTAAGCCAGTGCAAGTGCCTGTTCCAAATCAGCAATGATGTCCTGAACATTCTCGATGCCCACTGAGAAACGGATCATTCCCGGTGATACACCGGCATCTTTTAACTGCTGGTCATTCATCTGTCTGTGGGTATGACTTGCAGGATGAAGAACACTGGTTCTGGCATCTGCCACGTGGGTTACGATTGCAGCCAGCTTTAAGCCATCCATAAATCTTACCGCTGCCTCTCTGCCGCCTTCCAGTTCAAAAGAGATAACGCCACAGGTTCCATTTGGCATATATTTTTTTGCAACATCATAATACTTGTCGCCGGGTAGTCCTGCATAATTTACATGAGATACTTTCTCATGGGCATTCAGATACTCTGCAACTTTCTGTGCATTATAACAATGTCTCTCCACACGAAGAGGCAGGGTCTCTAAACCAACGTTTAACAGGAAACTGTTCATTGGTGCCGGAATGGATCCCAGATCCCGCATTACCTGTGATGTTGCCTTCATTATGTATGCACCTTTTCCAAATTTCTGTGCATAGATCACGCCGTGATAAGATTCATCCGGTGTTGTGAGACCATGATATTTGTCGCCATATGCATTCCAGTCAAAATTACCGCTGTCAACAATGGCTCCGCCTACCTGCATTGCATGACCATCCATATACTTTGTTGTAGAATGGGTAACGATATCTGCTCCCCATTCAAAAGGACGGCAGTTAACCGGTGTAGCAAATGTATTATCTACAATCAAAGGAACCTGATGTTCGTGTGCAAGTTTTGCAAATTTCTCAATATCCAGTACAACAAGTGCAGGATTAGCAATCGTTTCAGCAAATACAACTTTTGTATTCGGCTGAAATGCCTTACAAAGTTCTTCATAAGAGGAATCCGGATCTACAAAGGTGCACTCAATCCCCAGCTTTTTCATTGTTACGCCAAAGAGATTATAAGTTCCGCCGTAAATTGTGGAGGATGCAACAATATGATCTCCCGCTTCACAAATATTAAAAACTGCATAAAAATTTGCTGCTTGTCCGGAAGATGTCAGCATAGCGGCTGCGCCGCCTTCCAGATCACAAATCTTAGAAGCCACGGTATCATTGGTAGGATTTTGTAATCTGGTATAAAAATATCCCTCTTCTTCCAGTGCAAATAATCTGCCCATTTCTTCTGTTGAATCATACTTAAAAGTAGTACTCTGAACAATAGGAAGCACCCTCGGCTCCCCTTTTTTTGGTTTCCATCCAGACTGGATGCATTTAGTCTCAATTCTATAATCGCTGTTCATTCCAGGCTCTCCTATCTCTAATATAGTCGTATTATCTGTATTTTGTATAGTATAGCATATCTGGTTGAAAATAGAAATCCTGATTTTATAAAATTGGGGGTGCTGAGGATGACCTTTTGCAGATAAAGCATGTGAACGGAACCATCCTCTTGCTCACCTAGCCCCATATATAATACATCACAACCTGCGCAGCCCCAGCCAAAAGCATTACACTGACGGGATTCATCTTAAACTTCCGCAAAAGGATTACTGCAGCGGTGAAAATCACTACCGCCTGTACTTTTAGATCGGAGAAATGAACAGAGAAACCGGCATCTCCCCAGAAAGACAAAACCAGTATAGCAAACCCTGCCGATGCAATCATGGCAACAACAGCCGGTCTTAAACTTCCTAAAATGCCCTGAAGAACTGCCATTTCACGATATTTAAAATAAACATATGCCAAGAGGGATACAATAATACAAGATGGCAGAATACAACCGATTGTAGCTACCACTGCCCCCTGGATACCTCCAATCTGCAAGCCCACGAAAGTCGCAGAATTGATTGCAATCGGTCCGGGCGTCATCTGGGATATGGTAATTAAATCTGTAAATTCTTTTACCGTAAGCCAATTGTGAATATCTACAACCTGATTTTGAATTAAGGGCATCGCCGCATAACCGCCCCCTATACTGAACATTCCAATTTGCACAAAGCTTAGAAATAGCTGTAAGTAGATCATTTGACCGCTCCCTTCTTTATGTTATACACCGCTCTGATTACACCAATTACTCCACAGATCAGAATAATCAGAATCACATTGATATTTAACAGATAGGATGCGGCAAAGGCAGCTACCATGATGAATATAGAGAGTACATTTTTTTCTTTTACAAGGTTTCCACCCATTTCAATTACCACATCAGCAATTACCGCAGCAACACCTGCCTGCATTCCGGTCAGAACCAGGTTCACAATTAAATTATCCCGAAAGGCTTCATAGAATATGGAAATCACAGATAATATCGCAAAGGGCGGGAGCACAGTACCAATGATCGATACGGCTGCTCCCGCTGCTCCCGCTACCCGGTATCCTACAATAATAGCTCCATTTACTGCAATTGCTCCCGGCGCCGACTGGGCTATTGCAGTTAAATCCAGCATCTCCTGCTCATTAATCCAATGATAACCGTCCACAAATTTCTTTTTCATTAATGTGACAATTACATATCCCCCTCCAAATGTAAATGCACTCAGATAAAGCATAGACAAAAACAATTTTAACAAAATTTTCTTTTTCCCCATTTGTAAAATATCCTCCTTTTCATCATTGTTACTATAACGTAATTTACCATAATAGTAAAATAACGATATCTGATGAAAAGTATATGATTTTATAATACATTTCTACGGGAACCTTCAGGACCGCTCTATACTGTACAAAAGCTGTATCATACCAAATCCGGCAATAAATGCCGCAATACAAAAAATAAATTCTATTCCCTGGGGCACTCCCGGAAATACTTCTGCCACAGATCCTGCCACAAAGCCCAGAATAATCAGATAAGTTGCCTGAGTATGGTTTTTCATGGCATTTTCCAGCAATTTCGTAGTAAGTATAATTCCCAGAATAATACCGCTTCCAAGAGGAATTAAAAAAGCAAGATTAAAATCTCCAATAGCCATCATTGTTTTATCATAGATTCCCATCAGCAGAAGCAGATAGGATACGCTGATTCCAGGGAGGACTAATGCCACCGCTGCCACAATACCCGCTGCTGCCAGCAGCAGAAACCCCGGCATCCCCTCTCCGGTTCCCATTTGAAAGAAATCGGCTGGAAGAAGTTCAAACAACAGCACTGCAGCCAGACCAGCTGCGGGATATAAAAATACCTTCCAGGATATACTGCGTACCTCTGCTTTTTGGTATATCATAGGCACACCGCCTGCAACTACTCCGATAAAAAAATACAATAACAGCATGGGATAAGATTCGATCAGATGAAGTAATGGCTTGGCAAGCAGGATCATTCCCACTCCCGCACCAAGAGAAAAGGTTACAAGAAAAATCAGACTGTTTTTTATATCTTTAAAAAATGAACTGACAGATTCAATTAATTTATCATAAATCCCCAGGATCATGGCCATAGAACCACCGCTCACTCCCGGTACAAGCATGGTGCCTCCTACACAGAGACCTTTCAGGGCTGTCGTTAACATTATCTTTGACATAGCTTACTCCTACACATCTTTCTTTTTACTTATAATTTATTCGAAAAACGTGAATATATACATATGCCCGACAGCTCTATTGTTAAAATACGCTCTGGAGCGGCGGGTATTCACTGTGAAAGCCTGATGCATTTCCCAGTTCAGTACCCGCTTAGAAACTGTGCTCTTTAGATATCGTTATTTAAAAATATGAATCGTTCCTTTATCATTCAGATTCTTTAAGAGGGAAAGCGTTATTGGCAATCCAAATAACCCAAATACTCCTAAGATCTGTGCCCCGACAAACATAGACATCAAAGTCACCAGTGGATGGAGCCCTACCTGGCTTCCTACAATCTTCGGTTCCAGAATGTTACGGATTACTGTAACTACCAGATACACGCACAGCAGCCCAATGGCCATTGTGTAATCTCCCTGTATTGCCGTCAGTACTGTCCAGGGAATCATAATTCCGCCGGTCCCCAGTACCGGAAGAATATCAAAGATCGATATTAAAAACGCAATGAGAATCGCATTGTCTATCCGCAGTATTGTAAGTCCAATGGAAAGTTCAATAAAAGTAATACACATAATCAGCGCATAAGAACGAATGCATTTAAACAGAGTATTTATAACATAATCCTTTACCTCTAATGCCAGTTTTCTTGGTTTCTCTTTTAATTGTCTTAACAGAAATCCCATAACCTTATCATAGTCAATGGTTAGAAAGAAGGTGGAAATTACAGTAAATAATACACGTATTAAAAAACCCGGAAGCGTCGATGCATAGTTGGAAATTGCTCCGATTACTTTCATAGACAGACTTGAAATACTCTCTCCAAGTGACTTCACCAGATTCCCGGTAACTTCTTCCAGTGTGGAAATCATGGTTGGATCCAGCCTGGAAAGGGATTTCTCCAGGGAATCAATCAGATCCATTAAAGAAGGTTCAATGTCCCTGGCATAAATCTGTGGAATGTAAAAAAATAACTGCTGGATCGATGTAAACAGCCGTACTCCCAGAAGCGTAAACAGAACACCAATTACTGCATAAAACAATATAACAAGCAGAATTGCCGCTAATGTTTTATTAACCCTGCACTTCCGGTTAAGGAAATTTATTGGTTTTTTAAGTATAAATGCAAATACGAATGCCATTAGAAAGGGGGCTATATAAGACAAACCATACTTAAGCGCAACAACTACAATTGCCCCGATGATGAAACAATATATAAAATTAACAATAAATCTTTTTCTTTTTTCTATATCCATAGATTATAGATCCTTCCTCAGCTGCTTATTTTATCCGAAAATACCTGGGAGCCAGCCGGTAAACCAAAACAAGAGCCACAGCTATATAGCATATGGTAAATGCCAATACTGCCATTGTGAAACCTGTTCCGCCCGCCTCTATTTTAAGGCACATAAAACATATAAAATACATTACATTGTTAATTACCGTAAAAAATGGATTTTTAATATCCAGCCCCGTAGAATAAGGCTGAAATACATAGTACAGGAATAAATGATGTACTGTAAATAAAACTGCCAGAAGCATGATCGATACGGAAAAGGCCAGCAGATCTAGCGAAAATATACTGGTTCCACACAAAATACAAAAAATAACTGCCACTGCACTTAATGCCACGCCTACAATGAGATTATACAGCGATATCCGAATCAGACGTATCTTAAAATTCTGTAGAATCGTTCCCGGCTTACGGTAATATCCATAACGGAGCAGACTGATATCACAATTATAAAACATTGCTCTGCAGGATTTATCCCCAACTGACATACAATACATGATAAAAACAAAGCTGGGGAGTAAAACACCCAGATTCTCACTTAATTTGACAGCAGTGTTTTTATCACTTATATATAGGAAGATTCCCCCGACAAGTATAATGGCTGTTATAGCAAGCCTGAAATATATTGGTTTCACTAACTGCCTGCGATGTCTTGCAAAGAAAATTGCATTCATATATGCATATCCTTTAAGCCTCTGGAATTTAGCTACCTCTTCCCGGCTGGTTTTCAGATCTTTTTCTTTCATTTCTACTTCGGCAAATGAAGACTGCTTTGCCTGCTTCATGGCATTCGAAAACAAATACTTCAGTTCTATCGATCGTTTCAGCTTCTCTGCGTAGGCTTTATACCCCCACATAATATAATAAAAACTGACTGCGCCAAGGATAACAGCGATCAGCACGCTGACCGGATGGATGATAACCGGAGCCACTGTATGAGGCATGTTCAGGAAAAACGGAAGATACGCTGCCGTCAGGGATAAAATAATAACTCCCCAGGCAAATCCCATATTTCTGGATAGTACAAAACCTTTTTTATCGTAGAGATATACCTGTAAAGCTTCCCCCATCATGCGGAAAGATACAAGCAGCAGCCACAGCCCCACCCCCTGAAGTATACTGCCACCTGCCATGCGGGCTGCTAAAATCAGAAATGGAAGGTAATAAACGAAAAAGGGAACATATTTTGAAAGTAATGTAGCCTGTACATACCTTCCTGCATCCATCTGCATGTATTTTATACAAGTGATTTTCTGTCTTGTAACCGAAAAAACCTGGCTGTCCTGTAACGATCCCAGAATACAATTTGTAAAGAACAAAATATGCACCATCCACAGGAACCGCTCTGCCGGAGTCAATATCTGATTCTTCCCCATAAAAAGGAATGGTAATCCAATCATTACCGCTAAATAAAGACCCTTACCAACAAATTCCACAACCTGCATCAGGACTGCAATGATTACTGTCAGCACTTTTTTAGCAGAATCCATACCATAGGCATTGTCTGGTATCAGCTTTCCGATTACCCAGAGCCGCTTCAAATAATATAGAAAAACATTTACCTGCATCACCGTTTTCAAATGAAAAATGGTCTTGAATGTCTTAATCATGATCCTCCTCATCCTTTAATAACTCTATGATCCGGGTTTCAAAATCTTTACTTTTCAGCATCTCATGATCCAGCTGCTGCAATTTTCCTTCGCTCAGGACTACAAGTTCATCGCAAAGATCAGTTGCCAGCTGCAGTATATGAGTAGAAAAAATAATGATGTGATCCTTCTTAATCTCACGCAGCAATTTCTTAATCTCAAGTGCGACCACTACATCAAAAGAGGTCAGCGGCTCATCCAGAAGAATTACAGGCGGCCTTGCGATAATAAAACACAGCATTTGTAATTTATTCTTCATCCCATGAGAATATCCTTTAATCAGCCTGTTTCTGTCTTCCGGATCTATTTTCACCATATCAAAATATGTATCAATCGTCATTTCGGGATCTGCTCTGTCCTGGTTAATCTCAATATAAAATTTCAGAAATTCATATCCGGTGAGAAAATCCGGCAAAACCGGTGTGGAAAATACATAACCGATATGATCTTCGGCTAATGATTCCAGCTGTCCGTCCTCCCTGTATATATTTGCTGTGCCGCTATCCGGTGAAATTTCATCGCTCAAACAGTTAAACAACGTTGTTTTTCCCGCTCCATTTCTTCCAAGCAATCCATAAATTTTCCCTTTTTCAAACCGAAAAGTACATCCTTTCAGAACCTCTTTTTCTCCAAACGATTTCCTGATCTGCTCTAACTGAAGTTCCATGCGCCCTCCTTTTCCTATCCCTCTTAGTTACTTAAATTTGGTCAAATGATAGCATGAATTAGCATTTGCTTCAACAAAATTTCCTATGTTTATAGTTTTTTAATAACTACCACAAAAAAACCGGGTGCTGCAGTTACCTGCCCACCCGGTTATCTAGTTTTTAATTGGATTGCTCTAATAATTCATCCGCAACATTTCTGGCATAATCTTCACATGCGCCGCAGCATAGGGAAACATTCGTTTCATCCTGAATTTCTTCAAAACTCGTTGCGTTTTTAGCAACTGCTTCCTCCATCTCCCCTACGGTTACGTTATAACAATTACATACTACTTTATCTTTTTTCATGAGAATATCTCCTTCATTAACTTATTAATATCAATAACTATTATCGATATATTTAATATAATATATTTTTTTTAAAATGTCCAGAGATTTCATCTATTCTTTCTAGCAAATTCTGGACTTGAGAAATTTATTTATATCTTCCAAGCTAATATCATGAATCGATCTAACCGGCTGTGGTATTGTATGCTCCACATTCGAATGATAGGCTGCCCGTTCCATCTGCCTGTGCGCATATGCATATCTGCAGATTTGCCCATAATCTACATACACCAGATAAGGGGAAAATTGAGATATTTCGCCATCTTTCTTCTGAATATACTTTTTTAATATGTTCTTTTATGATAAAATAAGAAATAACATTTTTGTTAAAATTTTACAATTAAGCATTCTATATACAAGGCAGGTAAAAGTCATGAAAAGAAATAAAATACTAATAGTTGATGATATGGAAATAAACCGCGCCATTTTGTGTGAGCTCTTCCACAAAGATTATGACGTAATGGAGGCAGAAAACGGACTGACTGCGCTGAATCTGCTCCATCAGCATCAGGACAGTATTGCTATCATTCTGCTTGACATCATCATGCCTGTCATGGATGGATTTCAGGTAATGGAACATCTGCAGTCTGAAGGAATTATGAAGAAAATCCCGGTTATCCTGATCACTGCTGATACTTACCAGGAAAATGAAATAAAGGCACTGGACCTTGGTGCTTCTGATATAATATTAAAACCGTTTAATGCACATATTGTTAAAAAGCGCGTTGAAAACAGTATTGAACTATACCGGCACAAAAATCATCTGGAAGATCTTGTGGAGCATCAAACAAAAAAACTAACGGAAACCAATGATTTTATAATCGATGCCCTGAGTACTGTAATCGAATACCGCAGCATGGAATCCGGCCATCATATCCGGCGTATCCGGGTGTTAACCAAAACTCTGGCTGCCTGTGTACAGCGTATGTTCCCGGAATATATGCTGACTCCCAGGCTGATTGATACCATAGCCAGCGCTTCCGCCATGCATGACATCGGTAAAATTGCTATTCCTGATTCTATTCTTTTAAAGCCGGGCAGGCTGACTCCGGAAGAATTTGAAATCATGAAAACCCACACTACGAAAGGCTGTGAAATTCTTCAGACCTTTCAGCGAATGGATGATAAAGTTTATTTGCATTACTGCTATGATATCTGCCGCTACCACCATGAACGCTGGGACGGAAAAGGCTACCCCGATGGACTCAAAGGTGATGAAATCCCAGTCTGCGCCCAGATTGTATCCATAGCAGATGTATACGATGCACTGACTAGTGACCGCGTATACAAGCCTGCTTTTTCCCATGAGGAGGCTGTTCAAATGATATTACACGGTGAATGCGGCATCTTTTCCGCTCAGCTGATTAATTGTTTTGAACAGGTATCCGTCATTTTCAAAGAAATTAGCACCACTTACAAGGACGGCACCATACAGGATAATATTTCGGTATCTTTTCTTCCTGACATGGCTGACCTTCCCGGTACCGATATAAAAGATCCTACTATGATTGCCAAAGAATTACAGGAAGCTTCTACTGCATTGCAAAAAGAAACCCTGGAACGGGACGCCTTAATTAATGCTATCCCCGGAGGTGTGGCGAAAGTCGCTGTAGATGATGATTTTCGCATTCTGCTTGCTTCCGAAGGATTTTATAAGTTGACCGGTTATACCAGAAACGAATACCACTCTGCACCGATTGAAGGAAAAGGAATCCGCCTGATTCTGGAGGAAGATATCCCGGATCTTACATTCTCCATTAAACAGCAAATGAATGAGGGCTCCCCCATTTCTGTTCAATACCGGATTCGAAAAAAAGATGGAGGCATTGCCTGGATTGATGTCCATGGCTCTGCAGTTGAAATAGAAGACGGTTATGCTATCGTGCAGGCTGTTTTTATAGATCAGACTCTTTCGAAAAAAACGGAAAATATGCTTTTAATGAACGAAGAGCGATATCGTATCATCGTAGAACAGGCACAGGATATTATTTTTGAATGGGATATGGTGAACAGTTCCATGTATCACTCACCGGCATTTGAGAAAAAATTCAAATACGACCTTCCAATCCACAATTTCTGGAATACCATATGTACAACGGATATTGTATATGAAGACGATAAAAAACCATTTCAGGATTTTAGAGAAATACTGGCAAGCGGACAGGCTCATGCTGAACTGGAAATCCGGATAAAGATAAATTCAGGTGAATATATCTGGTGCAGGATCAAAGCTAACGTTATTTACGACCAGAACCACCATCCCATTCGAACCATTGCAACCATATCTGACGTAGATGATTATAAAAAGGAAAATGCACTATTGGAAAATATGGCGCAAAAAGATTTGCTGACGGGCATCTACAATAAACTTACCACAGAAAAATTAATACAGGATTATCTGGCCTCAGACGGAAAGGGTTCATATCATGCTTTGTTTATTATAGATATCGACAATTTTAAAACTGTCAATGATACTTTCGGACATACCGTGGGAGATACTGTTCTTCAAATGATCAGTTCATGCCTCAGAACAAATTTCCGGACGGAAGATATTATAGGACGTGCAGGCGGCGATGAGTTTGTAGTATTCTTAAAAAATGTGCATTCTGCCTCCTTAATCTATGAAAAGGCGGAATTGCTTCAAAATGCCCTGCAGAATTTTTCCTTTTCCGCTAAAAACACCTTTCCAATTTCTATCAGCATTGGAATATCACTTTATCCACAAGACGGGTGCAAATATTCAGAGTTATTCACAACGGCGGATAAAGCACTGTATCGTTCCAAACGAAATGGAAAGAATTGTTATACTTTTTATAATGAAACATAAATATTTCCATAAGCTCAGACCTGTTATGGGATTAACTAAAAAGAGGCTGTCGGTTAATAATCTATTTAACCGGCAGTCCCTTCTCTCTTCTGAAGAACATTCTATATATCCCCGTTTTTATAAACAATCTTTCCATCAATAATCGTGTACAGCGTCTGCGTAAATATTTCCAGCGGATTCCCCGAAAAAATAACAATATCTGCATCCTTCCCCGGCTTCAGACTGCCTACCCGGTCTCCTGCTCCACAGATTCTTGCCGGATTAATCGTAATCGCCTTTAGTCCTTCTTCCATCGGCAGTCCCTGCTTGACCGAAAGCCCTGCACATAAGGGGAGGTAACGGATCATAGAAACCGGATGATCTGTTGTAATTGCAATCTGAACGCCTCTCTCCTGCAGGATTTTATCTGTTTTAAAGCTTAAATTTTCTATTTCTATTTTTGATTTGGACGTCAGATCGGGACCTACGATACAGGGATATCCGGATTCAACTATTTTTTCAGTTATCAGATGTCCTTCTGTACAATGATCCAGGGTTAAATCCAATTCATATTCTTTTGCAATACGAATTGCCGTCAGGATATCATCCGCCCTGTGCACATGTGCTTTTAACGGAATTTCTTTTCGAAAAACAGGCACCCAGGCTTCCATTTGGAAATCTTCCTCCTCTAATTCTCCTGACTCTTTTTTCAGAAAATACTGCCTTGCCTTAAATAGAGTTTCTCTCAAAAGAGAAGCAATCCCCATCCTGGTAGCAGGACATACATCCTTGTCCCCATAGTTTGTCTTGGGATTCTCACCAAACGCAATCTTCATTGCCGCTGGTTCCCGGATTATCATATCATCGATACAACGCCCATGTGTCTTGATAAATGCAAACTGACCACCTACTACATTGGAGCTGCCCGGTCCTGCCATAACAGACGTAATTCCTGCCATAATTGCCTCATGAAATGCCGGATCTAATGGATCAATTGCATCAATCGCACGAAGAGTAGGGGTGATGGGGTCCGTCATCTCGTTGCTGTCATCTCCAATCATCCCATGCTTTTCTTCCGTTATTCCAATATGACAATGCGATTCAATAATGCCGGGCAGTACCCAGCCGCCGCCTGCATCTATAATCTCATCCTCTCCGCAGAATGGAAATAAATCCTCCATACTTCCAACTTCCGCAATTTTACTGTCCTTTGTACGGACGTAACCATTTTCATATGTCTGCCCATCCATCGTATGGACTTTTCCTTTTATGATTAACAAATAATATCCCTCTTTCTAGTACCAATGCTTTTATGAAATAATGTACGTAATATATATTCTTTTGCTATTATTTGTCGTTATTCAAAAATTATCCATTTTTTTAGCAGGGTGCTGATTTGCACCCTGCTAAACGTTAATGTGATATAATACGATATTCACTTTTTATTTCATAGAAATCACTTAAGTATACACTCATTCCCAGCATCATCATGTGATAGCTGCTTTTTAAGTCCTTAAAAACGCATTATCCGCAGAAGACATAGCTTTTTTACCATTGTATTGGAGCTGGTATTTACCCAGAATGTGGGGAACTGGCATGGGCTCCGTCCCCTTCTCTTTCCGTACACTACCTGCATCTACAAAGCGTCATTACTCAGCAAAACCTCAATTTAAGAAACTGTTCGCTGTACTACTATTACTCCAAATGATAAACTTCTTCCATTCCCGACCAGAATTCCTCTTCTTTCCTATCCTCAAGAGGCTGCATCAACGGCTTCACCAGATCCCACCACTTTTGCGTTGCCGGATCGGCTGCAACTTTTTCCATATCAGCATCAAAGTTTTCTCCCACATATTCATAATATGCAAACATGTAGTCCCCTCTTTGATAAATAGAATAGTTCTGAATGTTGCATGCCTTCAAAATTTCATTTACTCCCGGAAGCGGATTTGCATGATATGCTTTGTATTGTTCCAGACCCTCCGGTTTTATTTTTATCATTTCACCAATTCTTTTCATATTTGCTGTCCCTTTCCATAACGGTTAAACAAGATTACACTTTACCCGTATATTTTCTGTGCTTCATCAAACAAAGCTTTTATGTTTGCCGGAGGCACATCAGGCATGATTGCTTCGTGGCTGGGGGAAATAATCAAACCCGTTGGAAAGATGGTCCGTAATTCTTTCACTTTACTGCGTACTTCTTCCGGTGTTCCGTTTACCAACAGATCCTGAGTATCTACACCACCGCAGAAAGAGACTTTTCCGTCAAATTTTTCTTTCAGGTTTTCCGGCTGCATTCCGGCTGCAAGTGCCTGAATGGGATGTACAATATCTACACCTGCTTCAATTAAATCAGGAATTACATCAGCGATAGAACCGCAGGAATGGTAAATGACTTTTAATCCATAGCTATGTGCCTGCTCTACCAGTTTTTTACATCCGGGTATGATAAATTCTTTGACCATTGCCGGTGAAAGCATCAGTCCGCGCTGGCTTCCCATATCATTTCCGATCAGTACTGCATTTAGTTTTCCCTTTGTCGCTTCATAGAAAATTTCATTTGCTTTCAGGTAAAAATCCACGATCTTATCATTTACCGCTTCGTAAACTTCCGGATTGGCAATCATATTCATAAGTGCTGTTTCCATTCCAAAGGACGCACATGCATCCTGAAAATGAGCTGACCACATCATGCCCAGTACTACTTTTCCCTCCGGTGCAAGTTCTACTCTGCGTCTGCACTCTTCCACATCAATATATTTTGCCGGATCCGGCCACTCAAAGAAATCCAGGTCTTCCAGGTCTTCTGCATCTTTAAAACATCCGTCTGCTGTTAAGGTACGGTCTTCGGAATCTACATTTCCATCCATATACCAGTCAAACGCTGCGTAGATTGCACTTGCCGTAGGGGATTGATAAGGAACCTCCACTGCATAGAAGTCATCTCCCACCGCCAGTTTTAATTCATGCATATCTTTTACACCATAATATTCGAATAATGCCGGCTGTGCAAAAATATCCGGCATTCCAAGCCATGCCGCCGGTCTGTCTACCGGCTTTCTGTCTACCGTTGCATAAAAACGTTCTAAACTGTTCATCCTTCATTCCTCCTGAATTATACTCTCTGCGTCATAAATCGTAATTCTGCTTTAGAGCGTGTTTGATTGCTTTCTGACAGCCCTTATTATGCCTGGCTTCTTTTCTGGATGCTGTTGATAATAACTGCACCAAAGATTACAAGCCCTTTAATAACACTCTGCATATATGCATTTACACCTAATAATACCATACCATTGCTTAAGATACCAACAAATAGCAAACCTATAATGGTTCCTCCAAGCTTTCCTTCGCCGCCCATCATATTTGTTCCGCCAATGATCGCTCCTGCGATGGTATCCATTTCCCAACCGTTTGCACAAGTCGGATCTCCGGAACGGACTTTCGATGTTAACAGCACGCCTGCAACACCGCAAAGCATGGATGAAATAACGAAAACCATTGTTTTTACTTTTTCAACGTTAATACCGGAAAGTCTTGCTGACTCCTGGTTTCCGCCAATGGCATAAATAGATCTTCCAAATGCAGTATATTTCATAATGTATATAAACACTGCATAAAAGATAATCATGTAAATAACCAGATAAGGAACCGGACCAATGGAACCGGATGCAATTTTTCCAAAGGAATCCGGAAGTCCGGCTACCGGATAGCCTCCGGTAATAGTTTGTGCAAGACCTCTGAATGCCTGCATCAGTGCCAGTGTTACCAGGAATGAATGCAGTTTTAGCTTTGCGGTCACCCCACCGGAAATAAATCCTAATACCCCTGCCACCAAAACGGTAAGAATAATCGCAATGGGAATAGGTAATCCGGCATTCATCATCATTGCTGCACATACGGAAGCAAATGCTACGATGGAGCCAACACTTAAATCTATATTACCGGTTATAATAATCATGGTCATACCGATTGCTACTATAGACTGTATGGATATCTGTTTTACTATTGTCATTAAATTTGCCGTGGTTAAAAACTTGTCGCTGGCAACCGCCATAATAATACACATCAATATCAAAACAAAATACATAATATATTTCATTAAAAATGCTTTTATATCAAAACTTTTTGCTTTCGCATTCATCTTCCTATCCTCCTGAATTCTCCGTTAGACTGCTTTCTGGCTGGTGGCATAATCAAGCAGAACCTCTTGTGTCAAATCTTTATTTACTAACTCTCCTGTAACTTTCCCAGCCGCTAGTACCATAATGCGATTGGATACCTGCAGTACCTCCGGGAGATCAGAGGAAATCATGATGATTCCGATTCCCTGTTCCGCCAGTTCATTGATCAGCGCATAAATCTGGTTTTTGCTGCCAATGTCTATTCCTCGTGTGGGTTCGTCCATAATCAGAATCTTAGGCTCGGTAGCCAGCCATTTTGCAATAACAACCTTCTGCTGGTTTCCACCGCTCAAATCCATGGCTCTTTGATTTCCGTCACGGCACTTGATACTCAGGGATTTGATATATCCATTCATCAAGTCTACCTCTTTGTGTAAATCCAGCCCAATTCTCTTTTTTAATTTATCCAGTATGGTCATACCTACATTGGTATGCAGATCCATGTTCAGAATCAGTCCTTCTTCTTTTCTGTCTTCTGTAACAAATCCAATACCGGCTTTTTTAGCGTCTCCTGGAGATTTAATATGTATTTCTTTACCTTCCATGAAAATTTCACCGGAATCATTGGGCTCTGCACCGAATAATGCTCTGACAAACTCTGTTCTCCCCGCCCCTGCAAGTCCGGCAATGCCCAGAATCTCCCCTCTGTGAAGTTTCATGTTTACATTGCTGAATTTCTTTCCGGAAGAAAAATTCCTGACTTCCAGCAAGACTTCTTTGGTTGCACAATTAGCCTGTTCCGTAACAGTCATGTTCTTGCCAACCATGTTTTCAATAATCACATTTTTCGGAGCATCCTCTATATCTAAAGTTTTAATATATTTTCCATCCCTGTATACCGATATCCTGTCACAGATAACCGGCAGTTCTTCCAGTCTGTGGGAGACGTAGATAATACTGATGCCTTTTTCCCGCAGCCCTTTTACAACCTTAAACATATTTTCAATATCATTATCCGACAAGGAGGCTGTGGGTTCATCCATAATCAGCACCTTTATCTCGTTGGAGAGTGCCTTCGCAATCTCAACCATCTGCTTTTGTGCCACACTCAATGTCCCTACTACAGCATCCGGCTTGATATTACACTCTAATAAATCTAAAATTTTCTGAGCCTCATCATTTATTTTTTTCCAATCAATTTGATTCACAGGACCGATTTTCTTTTTTATTAATTTACCCATGTAAATATTTTCCGCCACGGATACGGTATTTATCAAGCTAAATTCCTGATAAACAGCACTGATGCCTAATGCACGCGCTTCAAATGTGGATTTTACATTGATTTCACTGCCATCCAGATAAATTTTCCCTTCATCCTTTGAATAAGCGCCTGTAATAATTTTAATCAATGTGCTTTTCCCTGCCCCGTTTGCACCTACCAGAGCATGCACCTCTCCCTTTCTGAGTTCCAGACCGGCATTCTCTAAAGCGGTGATTCCGCCGAACTTTTTCGTAACGCCTTCTGCCTTTAATATAATGTCAGACACTTCCTTCACCTTCGCCTTCTTTTATTCTGCTTGTTAACCTGCTCCTCATGTTATCTCTGAAGCGAGTTTGAAAATTGCTTTCATCAAGGTGTGATTCCTCTTTGCGATACATCCATTCCACAAAGCCAGGCATTGCTGATTGATGAAATTAATTTTCAAACAGGCTCATGACAGTCTATTCTTATTTTACTAAATCCTTATGTTCATCAATATACGTCTGGATTTCATCTGCATTGTCTTTGGTATACGTTTTCAAAGGCACCAGTGTCTCTTTGTCTATAGTCTCACCCTTTGCCGCTTTTACTGCATTTTCAACCGCTTTATATCCAATATCGTAAGGCATCTGTGTTGTGACTGCCTGTAATTTCACAGCTTCACTTTGCATATCTTTTGCAAGATCAACACTCATGTCTGTTCCCATTACAACTACTTCTGCATTTCCTGCGTTCTGGAGCGCTGCCACACATCCCAGGAGTGAAGTCTGGTTCCATGCCCAGATTAACTGCACATCCGGATTTGCGGTTAAGATCTGTTCTGTAATATCAAGACCTTCTTCCTGAAGTTCTGCATCCTGTTCTGCAACTACCTCCAGGCCTGCTGCATCTTTGATAGCATCCTTGAAACCTTTACATCGCTCAACACCAACTTCATAACTGCTGTTTCCGATGATTGCCATCTTACATCCATCCGGGAAATTTTTCTCTACATATTCCTTTACATACTCTCCTGTTTTTCCGCCCAGATCATAATTGGAAACCCCTACAAACCCTTCCGTATCTGTATTTACCGTAGTGTTCCAGTTTACTATCGGAATGGAAGCATCCTTAGCACTTTCAACCGCTGCAACTGATGCATCTACGGAAAGCGGTGAGATCACCAGTGCATCTACCTGCTGTGCCACATAAGTTGCCACATTATCGGATTCTTTGGAAACTTCATTGTCGGAACTTACGATACTGAATTTAACGCCAAGATCTTCTGCTGCTGCTTCCTGACCTGCGATAACTTCCGCAAACCATTCACCAGATGTATTCATAATAACAGAACCAATGGTCAGATCACCGTTTGCAGCTGTTTCTCCTCCGGCTTCGCCTGCACCTTCTGTGCCAGCTGCAGTATCTCCTGCCGCTTCTGTGGATGCTGCCTGACTTGAACCGGTAGCTGCTGCCTCTGTTGTACTCTTTTCGGATGCTCCACATCCTGCCAGCATTCCTGCGACCATTGCTGCACAAATTAATCCGCTTAAAAATTTCTTCTTCATTTGATATCCTCCAATTTGTTGTTTTGCTGTTTGCTACACTCATAATATAAAACAATCCCACGAAAAAATTAATTCAATTTTTTCATGGGATTGGTCGAAATTTTCACATATGGTTTATTTTTTTATTTCTAATTGGATGATTCCAGGTCTTCTCCATCCATAGGATCCTGATAACTTCCGATATTTTCTTTTGTGATTGTCTGGATCGGATCTTTATACCACGGCCTTAATTCTTCTCCATTTGCTATATCAATGGCACAGTAAATACTATATGCGCCTTCATATACCGGAGGCTGTGTTATTAGACCATAGATTTTTCCATCTTTCACCGCCTGCAGATATTCCTGGTCTTCCCCTACTCCAATCAGGACGACATCAGTTTTATCAATGGATTCAAGCGCCGCCCGGGCTCCTAATGCCATATTGCTGTCGTGGCAGAAGATTCCTTTTATATCAGGATTTTTTCGCATTAAATCAATAGTTACCAGCATTGCTTTCTCCCGGTTCCAGCTGCCGTTTCCAATGCCGATGATTTCAAACTGGGGGTGGGAATTCATCTGCTCCACAAATGTCTGGGTTCTGTATACCTGGGGATCGCTTCCCGGTGCTCCTTCAATAATTGCTATTTTTCCGCCATCTTCAAGAGCGGTAACCATCAGGTCTGCTGCCAGGGCTGCTTCTTCCGAGCTGCTGGCTCCAATGTAAGTACTGATATATTCCGAGGACATTGCATCCACTTTCATATTCAGATTAATTACGGGTATTTCCTCAGCTTTAGCCTTTTTGAGTGAAGTAAGCATTGATTTTGCATTTACGGGACAAAGTATAATTACGTCTACCTTCTGGTGGATAAACTCATCCATTTGTTCCGTCTGTATTTGTTCATTCCACTTTGCATACCGGATATCCAGCGAGGCACCTTTTTGATCTGCAACACGGATCATAGCCTTGCTGACTGTCTTTAAATAGGCAGAATCTTCTGATGCAAGAGTGGCTCCTATCACTATTTTTGACTTCTCAGATAACTGTTTCTCTGTATCAGGATCAATATCCGTACCGGTACCTGCCCCCTCTGTTATGCCAAGCTTTCGTGTTTCGCTTTCCATTTGGGAGGAACTGCTTTCAATCTCCGCATTCTGATTAAAACTGCTGCATCCGGTAATTAAGAATAACAGGCAGATTACAAGGGATATGATAAGTTTTTTCATTTTCTCTGCCTCCTTTTAGCCAATGGTTTCTTCTATAACAGGCAATACCAGTTCCGCAGTTGTTCCTTCTCCAAGGACGCTGGTATAGCGCAGCCCATACTCTTTCCCAAAATAGAGCTGTATACGCTCATTTACGTTTTTTACTCCTATACCGGATCCGCTGCTGTTTTCAAATTTGGAATCTTTCGTCAGTATGGCCCGGCAGGTTTCTTCGTTCATCCCATTTCCATCGTCCTGTATGCGGATACAGAGCTTTTCTTTCTCCCGATAAGCCAGAATATCAATCCTGCCTTTTCCTCTTTTTTTCTTAATTCCATGATATATACTGTTCTCTACAATAGGCTGCACAATTAACTTAATGGTTTTGCAATACCTGACCTCATCTTTTATTTCTATATGATAGGTAAATTTATCCGTATACCGCATACTCTGGATAACCAGATAATTGCGCACATGTTCCATTTCATCTTCTATCCGGATGAATTCATTTCCTTTATTTAATGAGATGCGGAATAACTTCGCCAGCGCTTCCGTCATAGGAACTACATCCGAATTCTTTGCCTCTGCCATCCATATAATGGAATCCAGTGTATTGTAAAGAAAATGAGGATTGATCTGCGCCTGTAATGCCTGGAGTTCGTATTTGCGCTTCTCCTCCTGTTCATTTACAACCTCACCCATGAGATTTTCAATACGGTCAAGCATCTTGTTAAAGCTTTTGGATAATGCACCTGTTTCGTTGTGATTCAGAACCTCAGCCCGCTCACTTAAATGCCCTTCATCCGCCAGATCAATATGCCCTTTTAATCGAAGAATTGGATTTACTACTCCTTTAAGAATTCTGCTGAGTGCAACGCCCAGAATCACCATAACCAGCACAATTGCGGCAATAACGATTCCAAGGGTATCGTACATGGACTCTTTCAGCTTTCCGGTTGACGTAATGGAAAGCACTTTCCAGTCCGCCTTCTCAAAAGTGGCTGCAACCACCTGATATTCTTCCTGATCAATACGGGCAATAAAGTTGTCCTTTGCCGAGCTGTTCAGCTTTTCAAGCAGCTGGGGTGTAACCTTGTCATAATTCATAGGATATACAATCTGTCCCTGATCATTTAAAATACACAGCGCTCCTTCACCATTTGCATAGAAGGATTCAAATATTTCGGCGATTTTATTCAGATTTAAATCGATCAGAATCACTCCTAAAAAACTGCCGTCTTCGTAACTGCTGATTCTCCTGCTCAAAGAAATCGTCTGTTCCGTATTGTCTTTCAGAAATTCATGCCGCATAGGCCCAGTAATTACAGAAGTATTAGGTGTCTCTATTGCTTTCTGGTACCAGGGATAAGAATCATATTCCTGTACCACAGACCAAAATTCATAAATGCTCTTATGTAACAGGAGACTCTTTTTTCCAAAAATCATAAGAGACGTCACATCGGTTCGGCTGTTCAGGGAAGAGTTAAATACCTTGGAACTCATTTCGTAATCCTGCATACTCTTGGCATTGGTCAGATTGCTGTACCCCTCGGCATTGTCTTTTTCTGCAATCAGATAATTCTGAAGATAATAGTTATAGTTAGCCTCATTTGCTATGGATGCTATTTCATCAAAATAATTTTCCAGACGTTTGTTGGCATTTTGAAGCAGCTGCCTGGAATAAGTCACATTATCCGACTCAATTTTCTTTGTAAATATAAACAAAAACATCCCTATGAAAATCAGCATAAAGAAGATCACGACTACAAAAACCTGCAGTAATGTTTTATTCTTTATCCCCATGTAATCATAGCGATGTTTTATTTTCTTAATCATTGTTGTTTTCTCCTGCAAGACACATGCCTCCTGGAATATTTGCAATTCATCTGTTAGAATTATCAGATTTTACCTGTGTTTACTCCGAAAATCAGAGGGCGACATACCGCAATACTTTTTAAAAGATACACTAAAATAATGTGGATTGGAAAATCCGGTCTCATAAGCAATCTCATACGTCTTTTTATCGGTATTGCGAATCAGTTCCATTGCTTTTTCCATGCGGATATTGGTAAGGTACTCCACAAAATTTATCTTTGCTTCTTTTTTGAACAGCCCGCTTAGATATCCGGTACTGACAGATACGTGTTCCGCAACAGTGCTGAGGGATAATTCCTCTTCCCCATAATGGCTGCCAATATAATCTTTGGCATTTTGGATAATCATCTGACCACTGTTGGACTGGAGCTGCTGCAGTTCCCGGGATACTTTAATGGAAAAAGACAGCAGTTTTTTTAGAATCTCTTCGGAAGATGACATATCCTCGAGCCCATTGTAAAGAGCAAAGCCTTCTCCCCACACATCCTTGGAGACCTGCCGTACACCGGACAATTCTTTTAAAAGGGATGTTATCATCTCTATAAATACCATTTTTATATTGGAACTGGAGAGATTTTTTGAACAAAGCAGGTCATCATAAATTCCCGCCATAGATTTCTCTATATCTTCCTTTTGTAAAAATTTAATGCTGTAGATCAAATCCTTAATTCCCTCAAAAGGATAAAAAAAAGCCTTCTCGATGTAATCAAGATCGCTGATATCATACACCTTGTTGGCGCCCAGTGAATATTTACAATCCAGTGCCGTACTGGCTTCGTGGTAAGAGTGGTACAGATCTTTTAGTTTCCTTACCTCTGACCCCAGCGCACAAGTGGTATTCACCTTCAGAACAGCAGTTACAGCCTTTTGAATAACCTGAAGCGTACTGTATGCAATAAAATGTCCGTCATCTCCAAAAGAATCCAGGTTAAATACAATGATAACCTTATTGTTATTATCATCAAAAATACAATGCTGACTGCCGATACAGTCCTGGGTAATATTCTTTTCTGTAAATACGAATAACTCAATATCGGAATTCTCTGCTTTTGTCAGATCTGCCTCAACAATTCCTACCATATATTGCTGGGAATCAAGCGGAATCTCAAGAGATCTGATACGGTCTTCTAAATGATCCGACTGTCCATATTGGGTACAGACCATGGTATACAAAAATTTTTCCTGAAGAGCAGGCATACTTTGATGAATCTGTAATTTCATTTTTGCTATATACTGCTTTTGGGATGCCTCAATGTTCAGCTTTTTACAGATTTCTTTCATTTTTGAATAAAGCGTGGATGCCCCAACCGGCTTTAATATATAATTTTTCACTCCCAGATCTACCGATTGTTTGGCATATTCAAAATCTTCATGCCCGGTCAATACTACTACGTGTATATCGGGAAATTCTTCACTTAATGCCTTCGACAATTCCAATCCGTCCATAAAAGGCATGACAATATCCGTAAGCACCAGATGTATCTGATGCTTACGGCATATTTCAAGGGCTTCCAGGCCATCCTCCGCCTGGTAAATAGTTGTAAATCCAATAGAATCCCAGTCTATAATCGTACTTATTGCATTTCTCACCAGCGGTTCATCATCTACGATTAATAATGTATACATGCTATACGCCTCAAATTCTGTTTATTTCTGCACCAAATCCTCTGCTGCCACGTCTTCTATCTGTCCGTCCGGGTCTTCCACTGCTTCCGGCGCTTCTTCCGACGATCCGTCCTGGTCTTCCATTGCTTCCGGTGTTTCTTCCGTCGATCCGTCTGGGTCTTCCATTGCTTCCGGCACTTCTTCCGTCTGTTCACTCAGGTCTTCTATCTCCCCTGGGGTTTCGGGTGCCTCTGTATTTTCCTGGGCTTCCACTTCATTCTGAAGATTTACACCGGTAAATTCATCACGGAATTTCTTCTTCAAACTGATACTCAGAACATAAATTACTGCCCCAACCAGTCCCACGCTGCCGGCATTGCCAATATTAAAAATAAAAAAAGCGATACCTGCATATCCTACAAGATCCGTTCCTGCATATTTATAATATGCTCTCTTCCGGTCTTCCGAAATCCCATCCAGCTCATGTAACAGCCTTGGCTCTACCACATCCAGCAGAACCCAGTAAATAACCAGAAAAATAGCAATTGCTCCATAAAATACGATCTGGGATACTTGCTTGCTAAATCCTACGTAGAGTAAAAATGCTACCATCGCAAGCAGCAGGACGATAGAAGCGATCGTAATTTTCTTCCTTATTTTTCTTCTTTCTTCTTTTTGCATGATTCTTCTCCTTTTTATAACATATAGAGAATATTATACATGATGTAGGAAGAAAAATATAGGACTTTTACAAAAAAGTCTGAGAAACAAAAAACATATATAAATCAAAAAGAAATCCGTCAGGAAGAAACGGATTTCTTTTTGATAACTTTTTAAGCAAACTGATTCAAGTCGGCATCGTAATAGTAATCGATGTTTTCTAATTTTTTGATCAGTTCTTCTTCTTTTAAGCTCAGGCTCTTACACATTTCTTTCAGAGACGGATAAAAGTCTCTTAGTTGTGTATTCACGTAGCTTAATAGTATAAATGGGTCATTTGGAATCATTTCGTACCTCTACTTGATTACTTCACCGGTCACTTTTACATGTGCAGCCAGCTGGTCATTTTCAACATCCAGCACGATAGTGTCTTCTGCGCCTACGCTGCCGGAGAGAATTAACTTCGCCGCCAGTGTCTCTACGTTCTTCTGTAAGAATCGTTTTAATGGCCTTGCCCCGTAGATTGGGTCATAACCGCCTTCTATAATATATTCTTTCGCATCATCTGTCAACTCCAGGCGGATTTCCTGGTCTGCCAGACGTTTGTTCAGATCCGCCATCATAAGGGTTACAATGCTTCCAATATCAGCTTTTGTCAGGGGCTTAAACATAATGATCTCATCCAGCCGGTTTAAGAATTCCGGACGGAAGTGATTGCGCAGGTCATTCATTACCATCTCTTCGCTTTGCTCATTAACTTCGCCCTGTTCATTAATCCCTTCCAGAAGATAAGCCGAACCAATATTTGATGTCATTATTAATATGGTATTTTTGAAATCAACTGTTCTTCCCTGGGAATCGGTAATACGTCCATCATCCAGTACCTGGAGTAATACGTTGAACACATCTGGATGTGCCTTTTCAATTTCATCAAACAAGACTACCGAGTACGGTTTCCTGCGCACTGCTTCTGTCAGCTGCCCGCCCTCTTCGTATCCTACATATCCCGGAGGCGCTCCGATTAATCTGGAAACGGAGTATTTCTCCATATATTCACTCATATCGATTCGCACCATATTCTGCTCATCGTCAAACAGGCTTGCCGCAAGGGCTTTTGCAAGTTCTGTCTTACCTACACCGGTAGGTCCCAGGAATAAAAAGGAACCAATCGGTTTTGTGGGATCCTTAATTCCTGCTTTTGAACGGATAATGGCATCGGTTACTTTGTTTACTCCGTCATCCTGTCCGATCACTCTGTGATGCAGTTCTTCATCCAGATTCAGGATCTTGCTTCGCTCACCTTCTGTCAGCTTAGCTACCGGGATTCCGGTCCATCTGGATATAATTCTGGCGATCTCCTCATCCGTAACGCTTTCACGAACCAATGCAAGCTCCTGGCTCTTTACCCGTTCTTCCTCAATACTTAACTGTTCCTGCAATTTTGGCAGTTCCCCATACTGCAGTTCAGCCGCACGATTCAGGTTATAATCCCGTTTCGCCATTTCAATTTCTTTGTTCAGATTTTCAATCTGCTCACGCAGTCCAGATAAATTTTCCACCGAATGCTTTTCATTATCCCACTGGGCTTTTTTGCTGCTGAAATTATCCCGCAGTTCCGCCAGTTCTTTTTGCAGGTTCTCTAAACGGTCCTGACTTAATTTATCTGTCTCCTTTTTCAATGCAGCTTCTTCAATTTCCATCTGCATAATTTTTCTTTGAAGCTCATCCAGCTCTGCAGGCATGGAATCCAGTTCCGTCTTAATCAAAGCACAGGCTTCATCTACCAGGTCAATGGCTTTATCCGGTAAAAAACGGTCAGATATATACCGGTGGGACAATGTTGCTGCAGCGACTAAAGAACTGTCTGTAATTTTTACTCCGTGGAAAACCTCGTAGCGCTCTTTTAATCCCCTTAAAATTGAAATGGTATCTTCTACTGTTGGCTCATCTACCATTACCGGCTGGAAACGGCGTTCCAGTGCCGCATCCTTTTCAATATACTTGCGGTATTCATCCAAAGTGGTCGCACCGATACAGTGCAGTTCTCCTCTTGCCAGCATTGGTTTTAACATGTTTCCGGCATCCATTGCGCCATCAGTCTTACCGGCACCCACAATCAGATGAAGTTCATCGATAAACAGGATGATCTGTCCTTCACTTTTCTTCACTTCCTCCAGTACGGCTTTTAAACGCTCTTCAAACTCCCCGCGGTACTTGGCACCTGCAACAAGAGCTCCCATATCCAGAGAGAAGATCTTCTTATCCTTTAATCCTTCCGGAACATCCCCCCGGACGATACGCTGTGCCAGTCCTTCCACAACTGCAGTTTTACCAACACCAGGTTCTCCGATCAGCACCGGATTGTTTTTTGTCTTACGGGACAGGATACGGACTACATTCCGGATCTCACTGTCACGCCCGATTACCGGGTCCAGCTTCTGGTCTCTGGCTTTCTCTACCAGATCCTGACCGTATTTATTCAAGGTATCATAAGTTGCTTCCGGGTTATCACTGACAACTCTCTGGTTACCCCTTACCGTTGACAACGCCTGAAGGAAACGGTCTCTTGTAATCCCGTATTCCTTAAACAGCGCCTTCACGCTATCATTGGGATGTTTCAGCAATGCAAGGAACAAATGCTCCACGGATACATACTCGTCTCCCATGGCTTTTGCTTCATCTTCCGCACTAATCAGGACCTTATTCAATTTCTGTCCGATAAAAAGCTGCCCGCCGGAAACTTTTGGACGCTTATTCAAAGCATTTTCCAGATTTCCAGCAAAATGTTCCTTGTTAATTTCCATCTTCTCAATTAATTTGAGAATCAGACTGTCTTCCTGATTTAATAAACTATATAGTAAGTGTTCCTGCTCTATTTCCTGATTTCCATATTCATAAGCCACTTTTTCCAGGTCATTAACTGCCTGTAAAGATTTCTGCGTAAATTTATTAATGTTCATAATCAAACCTCCTCATCACATTCATTTGCAGACAGCTGGATTTCTTTGTTTCTGTCTGTTCTATAACTACTATAACATACATTTTCAAAATTGCAAGTACTTTTTTAAATATTTATGAAGTATTTTTTGAAAAACGGTAAATGCTAAAAAGAGAAATTGAAGACTACGAATATGGGAGGTTTTAAAATGTATCCTGATAAAATCTATTATGAATCGGATGTACTGAATTATCCTCTGGGTCAGGAGTTAAAAGACAAATATGCTGCTGTACCCTGGATCGAAATAGAAAGCCACAATAAAATTGACGAACTGCGCAGTAATGAAAATTCACAGTTCGCCAATATGAAACGCCATTTAATTATCGGAACCAGAAAAACCCATAAATATGTACCGAACCAAAAAGTCTCAGATTACCTGGTCCCCTATACTTCGTCCGGCTGCAGTGCCATGTGTCTGTACTGTTATCTGGTCTGTAATTATAATAAATGCTCGTATCTGAGACTTTTTGTAAACCGGGAAAAAATGATGGAACGACTGATAAAATCCGCTTCTTCCTCTGAACAGGAATTAACCTTTGAGATTGGAAGCAACAGCGATCTTGTCCTTGAAAATACCATAACCAATAACCTGAAGTGGACCATACCCGCATTTACCGCTCAGCCAAGAGGGTATCTGACCTTTCCAACAAAGTTTGATATGGTGGATCCTCTTCTTGACCTGCCCCATAAAGGCAGGGTAATCTTCCGTATGAGCCTGAACCCCCAGGAGATTATCAGTAAAATTGAGATTGGTACTTCTTCATTAAAGCGCCGGGTCCAGGCACTAAATAAAATGTGTGATGCCGGTTATAAAGTAGGAATATTGTTTGCTCCTATTATACTCGTTGACGACTGGAAAAAAATATACACAGAGTTTTTTACACAGCTTGCCGATACGCTTTCGGATAAAGTGAAAAAAGAAGCTTTTATCGAAATTATTTTTATGACTTACAGTTTTGTTCACCGTGCAATCAATGCCGAAGCATTTCCAAGCTCACCTGATTTGTACAGTAAAGAAAACATGACCGGCAGAGGCAGAGGAAAGTACTGTTATCAGACATCTCTTCGAACGGAAGGTGAAAGTTTCCTAAGGGAACAGATCGCAGATACGTTGGGAGATATGCCGATTTTGTATGTGGTTTAGATCCAGATAGCCCTCTGCAATAATATCTTTATATATTGAAAACTCAAATCCTAAAATCCAAAAAGCTTATGCTGCATTGCACAGCATAAGCTTTTCTTTACTTCTCCAGATAATCTCTAATCAATATCATAAATACACTTGCCGTCCACGTAAATCCGGAATCCCTTAGTCCATGCCCGTCAATGGCGCTGTAATTTTCAAAAAATCCTTCAGATGCACACATATCGCAAAACCGCCGTGCGTTTAATACTGCCTCTTCTTTTCGCCCGTTTGCCATTAATGCTTCGGTCATGATATAGGCAGTTGGCGGCCATATTGCCCCCCTCCAGTATCCGTCTTCTACAAAGTAAGGACTGTCAACAGGCTCCGACGCTATGCCGTAGTCCGTTATAAAGTTCTTTTCTTTCAGAAGTTCTTCCAGCATTCTTTCCCGTATCTCAGCGGGGAGTTTTTCTCCCAGAATAAGGGGAACATACAGAAGAAGGGAATCACATTCCACTGTTTTATTATCCGGTACTTTAATTGCCTTCATGTGATTATTTTCTACAAAAAGCGCTAACATTTTTTGCAGCAGTTCCTCACTTTTTTTCTTCCAGACGTCTGCTTCCTCAATGAGTCCCAGCTCTAGTGCAGTATCTGCAAGAAAATCCAGTTGGATTATCAGCCATGCCGATAGGTCTGGTGCTTTTACAGGTACTCCCAGGCGAAAAGCTGTGCTGTTGTCCCACCCGGAATCATTTCCATGATGATAGACAGGAATACCGTCTATATTCCCTCTGTAATCAAACCACCACTTCGTAAAACGGACAACCGAATCATATATTTTCCTAAGAATATCCATACCGGGTCTTTGGATTTTGAACATTCTTTTTAAGATAAATCCCTGTACCGGAGGCTTTACAAAGGTACATACATATGCTCTTGCATGAAACGCGTCGGGGTAGGAACCGTCCTTTTCCTGCATTTCAGCAATCGCCAGAAATTGGTCATACGCAAGGACCGGATCTTTGTCCATCATGGCAAGGGCATTAAATGTATAATCCCAGCTCCAAACCATATTCATTTTATTTTTCGTCATTAACATAACCGGATATTTTACATATCCTTCCGGCCTCACTACACTGTGCCAGCTAATGTAGGCAGCCAACTCCATGGAATCTTTGTATTTTTCAATGCCGGTGTTAAAATGTTTTTTAAAATCTTCGAATGCAGTTTCTACATTCAGCAGATTTTGTTCATAAGTAAGATTCTGTGGTTTGCGGTAACTTAACCCCGCCAGTGTCAATTTCATTTCGAATTCACCCGTTTTATCGGGATGAATGAGTACTTTTATATTTTCACATCTTGTTCCCTCTTCGGACCACACGGAATCATCACTGATACTTCCCCTGATCATTTCTATGATAACAGATGCATCATTTCCCGCTATTTCCCAGCTTCCTGTTTCATGGTGCATCACACGGTCACACATCAAACCGAACATTTTCGTTTTTGTGATCATAATATCCGTGCTGCCCTTTAAATGTACCGTATCTTCATTTTGAAAACAAATTTGATAGCCCTGTCCACCGGCGCTTACCTTTAACTGGACAGGTGTAGCTTCTATGTCTCCGGCAACCGGCACTCCCTCCTGATTCAGCATCACAATAGGGTATGTCTCCTGTTCATTAAACATGCCATAGAGAATGCGCAGAGCCAGATGATCCTGATAAACACCTTCCCCATCTCTTGGATAAGAAAATGCAAGGTAAGATCCATAGCAGCTGAATGGTACTGTATTGATATCGAAATTCATAAGTTGTCTCTCCTGATTTGTATTATTTTTCGTGTTCTTGCCCATGGTGTGATCATCCCTTTACACCGGATGCCGCTATACTTTCCTGCACCTGTTCCTGCGCAAATGCATAGAGTATAATTCCCGGAAGCACAACTACCGTGAGTGCAGCAAAGAGCTTGGTGTAATCATAGGAAAATGCTTCATTGAAAAACTGCAGTGCCAGGGGTAATGTCCTGTTTAAATCCGAAGAAGTAAGCAATGAGGCATAAAAATACTCATTCCAATTATTTAAAAACATCAATATTCCTGCTGTAGCCAGTCCACTTTTAGCCAGCGGCAGATTAATTTTCCAGAATATTCTAAAGAATCCGGCTCCCTCAATTGCCGCTGCTTCATCCAGGGACTTGGGTATTGACATGAATGTAGATTTTAAAATAAACATGGACATAGCAAGTCCTGCCGATAGGTACACCAGGGCTACTCCCCATATGTTGTCGTATAGGTTTAAGTTCATGATCAAGGAAAAGATTGGCTGTGCCTTCGACTGCGCCGGTACCAATAAGGTGATGGTAAACAATGCAAATATAAAATTTCTCCCGGGGAATTTATATTTCGCGATTACATATCCTCCCATGGCAAAAATAATAAGTGATAATCCGGTGGAGGTAATGCAGATCAACAGTGAATTCAGGGCATACCTTAAAAAATTATATTTTTCAAATAAATAGGCAAATGCATCAAAGCTGATACTGGTGGGTAGTGAAAAGGGACTCCCCAGGATCTGTGCATTTGTTTTAAATGCAGACATGATAACCCATATAATCGGAAACACAGAAACGATAATTGTAAAAATCAATATTCCATATTCAAATATCTTAACGAGAACTTTTTTTACCTGTTTCATGATGACCCTCCTTAATATGCGCTTTCGTTCATGCGAAATGCCTTGTTTACCAGCGCCAGAATTAAAAGTCCCAATATGAACATGACTACACCGTTGGCATTGGCATATCCATATTTCATATCACTGATGGATTTTACTAATATTATAGGAAGATTCATTGTATCATCCCCCGGACCTCCCGCTGTTGTCAGGGCGATCTGTTCATACATCGCAATTCGCGATGTGATGGAACAGATGATTCCTGTGCCTATGGCATTGCGGCAAAGCGGCAGGTGGATTCTTGTAATGATCTGCCATTTCGCAGCACCGTCTACTCGTGCGGCCTCATTCAATTCCTCCGGAATCGCCATAAGGTCATTTAATACAACCAGGGTTACGATTACCGCATAAAACAGCCAGGTTAATGTAACTGCCCAAAATGCATATGGTGACTGATAAAACCACTGAATCCCAAATTCAGGATCAAATTTACGAATGATATTATTTAATATACCCATATCGTTATTAAAGATAAACTTATAGATCAATGCCCATGCTGCTGCCGATATTACATTTGGAATCATAAACACCGTTCTTGTTACCTTCCACCCAAAAGGTTTCTGGAAAAGAATAAATGCTACCAGAACACCAAATCCCACGTGCAGTGTTCCTGCTATAATTGACCAGAACAACAGGTTTTTTAGTGCAATTTGAAACGTATCACTGCCGATCATCTGCTTGTAATTATCCAGTCCTGCAAATACAGGGCTATTAAAACCATCCCACTTCGTAAAGGAAGTTACAAACACCGTTACTATGGGAGAAAGATAAAAAAATAAAAATATAAGAATTGAAGGTAATAAAAATAAATAAATCCATTTATAATTTCTTTTTTCCAATTTACTGACCTGTGCTTTTTTCATTGGACGCTTCTCCTTCTTCCCTGGTTTCACAATGCAGCCTACTTCGCTTCTTCTGCCTTTTTCGTTAATTCCTGACAAAACTGTTCCGGTGTTAAGGAATTATCCGCTAATTTAGGCAGTAGTTTTCCAAATTCAATATCTGCAACAGAGGATGGCATAACATCATAGAGGGATACTGCATACTTTGTATTGTCGGTAATACTTGCAGAAAGCTGGGATAAGATCGGCGTTTCTTCCTGTTTTTTCTGGAAATCCTCTGAATATGTAATGGAAGGTGCCACTCCTCCTTCTGCCAGCATTAATGCTTCAATCTCTTCCTGGGAATCCCGGAATTCCAAAAATGCACATGCCAGTTCTTTTTCTTCCTCTGATGCTGTATTTGCTACCCAGAATTCTCCATAGATCCTTGGATTTACCAGCCCAACATCACCCGGATAAATAGTTGCCTTCACATTTTTACCGTCAAACCCGTTACTCCACTTGTCTTTGGATGCTTCCTCAAATTCGGAGGACATCCAGGAACCATTACAGATTATAGAAGCATTGTTACTCATAAATGCATTTGCCGCATCAGCATACGCAGCGCCAATAGAATTCGAAGCCGCATTGGTCTGGAACAGTTTCTGCAATTCTGTTACTGAATTTACAATAGCCGGATCTGTATAATCATACAGTTTATCATCTGCATACTTCTGGATTAATTCTATGCCGCCTTCCTGGCTGGCTACCAGGGCAGAAAGCAGCAGTCCTGTTGTCCATCCATTATCTGCAGTCTGGAACGCGAATTTATGATCTCCCAGTGATGCCAGAAATTCTTCCATAGACATATCCTTTATATCTTTCTCTCCCTGGTATAAGCTGCTGTTATAAAATAATCCTACCGGCTTCAGAACTGCGATAGGCATGCAGACTACTTTCCCATCCACAGTACAATATTCAATGGACTCCGGTACCAGATTCTTTTTAGTATCCGGATGACTGTTCAAAAATTCACTTAAATCATAGGCCATGTCGTTGGCAACCGCTACATCTTTGAACCACTGCACATCAATTCCGCCAGATCCCGCTGAATGTACCAGCGCCGGAAGTTTCTTTTGCTGTGCCAGCTGTTTGATCTTCTCTGCATAAGATGCCTGCGGCACTTCTTCTATGTTAATCTTATATTTGCCTTCATATTTTTTATTAAACCGTTCCACTTCCGGCAGAAAAAACTTAGCACCTACATTTTCACCTGCCAGATAGGTTGGAATGGTGACTTCCACCACATCATCCGAAGAAGTTTTACTTTCCTGTAAATCCCCTGAATCGCCCGATGTACCTGTACTTCCACCACATCCGGACATTCCTAAAACCAGAACTGCTGCAGTCATTACCGAGATTACTTTTTTGAATTTCATACCTTTTCCTCCTTATTGATTCTTTCATGCAATTACTTTACAGTTACATTTTTACAAAAACGTTTTTGTTAATATTTATTTAAAAAGCAGGTCTTTAACCTACTTTAAAAATCTACCATCAATCATTTGCATACACACCGACAGCATAGTAATCCTTATCCGTCAAAAATGCTGCTTAAATCCTTTGTTTAAAGCCTTCTGACACTTTCACGCTCCAAGAGGGAATGGGGTACAATTACCGTTTTTTCTGTGGCATTCCCTTTTAAAATTCGATCCAGTAATTTCCCTGCTTCATATCCTTTCTGCATTACATTCTGATCGATTGTGGTAATTCTGGGTTCCACATATCTACCGAAACTGATCCCATCATAGCCGGTAACCGAAAAATCTTCCGGAACTCTGTATCCGCAATCACGAATTGCCCTTGCAACTCCAAAAGCAGTGATATCACTCATACAGATAAATACTGATCCTGCATCTTGCCCCTTCTTTAATAACAATTCTTTGGTTTTTTCATATGCCTGGGTCTCAATAAAATTTGAATCGAGCACCGGAACGTCTTTTATGTTTATATTATTTTTCTTGAGTGCTTTACAAAATCCGCGATACCGCAGTTTGGCTACCATTGCCTGCTTTCTGCCGTAAACCAGAATCAGTTTTCTATGATTTCTGTCTATCACATACTGGGTTATTTCCTCGAATGCTCTTTCATCATCCGTGATCACGCTTCCAATCTGTTCTCCCTCCACCCGGATATCTACCGTGACACAAGGTATCTTGGAATCGCAAATGTTTTCCACATACTTATCTGTAACTTTTAAGCCAAATAATAACGCTCCAGATAAACTAAATTCCCTGCAGAACTCTTCAAACCCTTTTACCTTTTGATCCTCTGAGCTGATTGCATATGTTGCAATGGATAACTGATGCCGGTTCATATAAGTATATGCCCCTTTAATCAGCGCCATTGTAAAGTCATCCGTCTGCTTCTCATCCAATAACCCGGAAGCAATCATAGCCACGTTTTTATTATTTTTAGAAGAAAGGTTCTTGGCACTTACATTTGGTGTATAACCCAGATCTGCTGAAATATCTTTAATTTTTTTCCTTGTCTTCTCGCTGACATCCGTATATCCATTTAAAGCTCTTGATACTGTGCCAACGGAGACTCCTGCCATTTTTGCCACATCCTTAATTGATGCTGCCATAATATCACCCTCCGCTTTCTTTTCTGAAAACGTTTTTGTTAATTCTGACTTAAGAATACGCTTTATAAATATAAAAGTCAATCTTTTTCTTATTTTTCTCTAATATTCACAATATTAGATGTGGATTTTGTACATATCTGACAGACTGGCTCATCTTTTGTTATCGAATAATCTGTCTATATTATAATTGTAAAAGTAGTTCCCATACTTTCCATGCTCTCCGCCTGAATCTTTCCATGATGGTTTTCCACGATCGTCTGTGCAATAGAAAGACCCAGTCCGTATCCGCCTTGTTTTCTGGCTCTTGACTTATCTGCACGGTAAAATCGTTCAAATATATGATCCAGATCATCCTTTGGAATCACATCACCGGTATTGTTGACCTTCAGATAAATTTTTTCCTGTTTCTTTTCCAGGATCACACTGATTCTGCTATTTTTTTTCGCATATTTACATGCGTTGTCCAGTAAAATAGCAATCAGCTGTTTGATCTGCCCTTCATCACCTACGATATGAATGCCAGGTGTAATTTCTTCATTCAGCTCCACCCCTCGTTCGTATGCCAGCGATTCAAATGGCAGAATGCAGCTCCAGAGTGTATTGCTTAAATCAAATTCAGCAAATACTTTTGGGGTCTGTGACATATCTGAGCGAGCCAGAAAAAGCAGGTCGTTTAACAATTCTTTCATCCGGGACGCTTCCGTCTTTGTATTTTCCAGCCATCGCTCCTGATCCTTAATCCTGTCCTCACGGTGAGCCGATAAAATATTCAAATTCGCCAGGATTACCGTGAGCGGAGTTTTTAATTCATGGGATGCATCTGCAATGAACTGTCTCTGCTGCTGCCAGGCTTTTTCTACCGGGGTCAGCGCCCACTTTGCCAGAAACAGGCTGATCAGAAAAAATGCCGCAAGACCGCCCACTAAAATCAGCGCCGACACCAGTAATAAATTCCTCATGCCATTGATTTCCCTGCTGCAGTCTACAAATGCAATTTTCTCGCTCTCATCGTCCTGCCTCCGCTCATAGCGAAGTTCCTGGTTAATCAGGAAGCCCCTTTCATGCCCGTCTCTTTTGGCCGCTTCTACAGCTTCCCTGGCGGAATCCTCTGTAATACGGATACCGCTGTCATTGATATCTGCAATCTCACCGTTCTCATTTAGCTCTACTACAAATACAGGACCCATATTCATTGGTCCTTCTTTTCTTCCCGGTACGAAATCCACCCTGGGTTTCAGATTTCCTCCTTTATCCTCTAAGGCATGATTTAAAGCCTGACGGCTGTCTTTTTGATATTTCTGGTAATTTGTAAAGCAGATAACCACCAGGACCCCCACTAATATCAAAGTAACAAAAGACATATTTATAAAAATAAACTTCTTCCGCAGTTTTTTTATCATTCCCTTTGTTCCTCCAGACGGTATCCCACCTTACGTACGGTACCAATGCCCACTTTTGATCCCAGAAAACACATCTTTTTCCGTAAGAAAGAGATATATGCCTCCACATTATTATCCTCCACGTCCGATTCCGTTCCCCAGACTTTCGTAATGAGAATCTCCTTGGATGTAATAATTTTGGGGTTTGAAATCAGAATTTTCATAATTTCAAACTCTTTATATCCAAGATGTATCGATTTCCCATTACACCACAGATCATTGGCAGAGAGCACCAGCGTCAGATCCGAAAAACAGATTTCCTCCAGCAATACTTCTCCCTGCCGTCTTGACAGCGCCCTAATCCGGGCAAGCAGTTCTTCCGGAACAAACGGCTTTGTCATATAATCATCCGCGCCTCTGTCAAGTCCCGTAATCTTATCCCTCACATCATCCCGGGCAGTCAGCATAATAACCGGAGTTGCTATTTTTTTCACCCGCATCTCCTTTACAATCTCAAAACCATTTATTCCCGGAAGCATAACATCTAAGACAATAACATCATACTGTCCGCAAAGAGCGTATGCCAGACCATCATTTCCATCATAGACCACATCAGTAATATATTTCGCTTCTTCCATAATCTGTCCCAGCGCTTCTGCCAGGCGGACTTCATCTTCTACAATCAGTATTCGCAAATTCAGTTCCTCACTTTCCATTACGTACATTACAATAATTATATAATGTTTCTGGAGTTCCTGCAAATGATTATAGAAGGAGAGACTGAAAATAGTCTGAAGTTAATTTATATCCCGGCTAACTTTAATCCCATGAAGCTAATCCACAGCCTGTACCCTGGACAGCTTCATGAGTCAGCCAATTCGTCAGATTCCATATTTTAAGAATAAATCATTTCTGACAGCATCATTTTCTGCTGCAAGTTTCATCAGTTCCAGATCGGCATCTCTGATCAAGATCCGGTATAACTGGTTCAATCTGTTTATACCTCTTTTTTCACCCAGGGCTTCTCCCCTTGCTTCTAATTCTTTCAACGCTGTACACATATTATATCCTCCTTGCTCTGTTTTAAATTTTCTTTTATTGCTGCCCGTTATTTTCTGTTCACCCAGAAAGAGAAACACCATATCATAAGTATCCCCATCCAGATTTGTAAATTTATCTCTGTTCATATTAACAAAGGATCTCAGTTTTTCTTCATCTCCGGCAAATCTCAGTATTTCGAATACCTCTTTCAGCCCTGTCCTGAAGTTTTCCGGATTTACATTTCCGGCATGTACCAGGTTGATATGATAATCCTGCAATAAGTGTCCGAACTTCTGCAGTTTGTCCGGTATATCAAGCATCTGATGCAGTTCTCTGTTCTGATCCCAGTTTTCCTCTCCATAATAGAATACCATTGAGTAAACGGGACAAATCTTTTCCCCCTTCTTTATTCCGGATAAAAACTCACTTCCAGACTTTAAATCCCGCATTCCCTGATGGTCTTTCCTATGGTTCTTTACTTGTTCACTATAGTCTAATGCATCATACAGCATTCCTCTTACAGGCATAGCAAAATGAATTTTATCCTGAACTTCACATGCCAGCACCGCAGTCCTCCCACAAATTCTGGCTTCGAATACCACATCACGGAATCTGCCTTCTGCCCTTTTCTTTCCCCGGCTGTCGGGAACCAGCAATGCCGACTCCCCATTTAACTGCCTTAATTCTCCTGGTCTTAAAATTTGTTCCCCATCGAATAATGCTCCATTATACAAATCACAAAAAACAACAGGGTCTGATAAAAAACTTTTGGTGGTTATATCTCTTTTCCTGGACATCCTTCCTCCTTTTGCACCATATCGCAAATGCAAAAAGAAGCTTTCTGATATCAGCACAATTTATACCTTTGGAATACAAGACCGGAAAATGATTGAAAATTTATTCCTGTCATCTGCATGCTCCGCTTTACGATATATAAACTAAAAAATGCCACACAAAAAGAAACATTCTGATAATACATATGCGATTATCTTAAATAAATTGGAAATTAGCCGAATCGGCTGTTAGATTTGATAATTTATAGTAACATAAAGTATTTAAAAAATCAACTGCAAAAATAACAGCCGGCAAATTATTTGCCAGCTGCTATAAAAATCTCAGTTTTCTACAGGTTATCAAGTTTAAAACTGCGGTAAATATTGCTTGTTCGCTTCAAACATCTCATCTACCATGCTCTGGATTTCATCCATGCTCAATACAGATGCTGTTAACGGATCAAATAAGATTGCATGATAAACAGCCCGCTTATCCCCATTTATACAGCCCTTGATTGCCAATTCTTCACTTCTTGCAGAAGTGTTGGTCATTACCGCCAGCTGATCCGGAAGATTTCCTACCGGATGTATGGTAAAGCCATCCGGTCCTACCGTCACAGGTACTTCCACACAGCACCCATCCGGGAGATTTTCTATATATTTTTCATTTCTGACATTCCCGTTAAAGTGAAAAACAGTTCCATCTCCAAATAATGAATTAAAGATGCAGGCTGCATACTCCTGCCCCCGTTCCAGCTCCACCTCGTCCTTCTCCAGCCATTCCTGAATGTCCTTTTTCCATTCATTCTGTCTTCTGAAATATTCATTCAGGATATATGCATGTGCTCCGGGATTCCAGCCTGTGGAATGTGTACAGTATTTTTCAATCAGATCGGGACGCTTCCGAAACCAGGGATAATATTCTGAATTATGGCCGCTGCTCTCTGTGGGGTAATAATCCAGATGTAAATACAGCTGGTTTCTCACCTGTTCTTCATTGTATATTTCATCTTTTTCCACTGCTTTCTTAATAAGTGGATAAGCATCTTCACCCTTCCACTCATATTTCAGATAAAATGCCTGATGATTAATTCCGGCACATAGATAGTCCACGTCTTCCATATCCGCACCGATCCAGTCAGCCAGCATTTTGGCTGTATGCTGCACACTGTGGCACAGACCTGTTATCTTCACATTGGTCATTTCCTGCAGATAACGACAGTTAAGTGCCATAGGATTCGTATAATTCAGTACATAGGCATCGGGACAAATCCGTTCTATATCCCGGCAGATATCCAGAAGTACAGGAGCAGAACGCAAAAAGCGGAATATGCCAGCCGGCCCCCTGGTATCGCCTACACAGATATCAACTCCATATTTTTTAGGAATCTCGATGTCTGTACGGAAAATATCCGGTCCCGCAGTAAGGACTGTGATAACCACTCCGTCTGCTCCTTTTAAAGCTTCCTCCCGGTCCGTGGTTGCAATTATGGATGCCGGATAATTACCGGCTGCTTTTATTTTATCGCATGCTTTTTTAATAAATCCAAGCTTTTCTTCATCAATATCCATCAGGCAGATACATGCATCCTTAAATGCATCATAAGTTAGAACATCTTTAACCAGCTCCCTGGTAAAATCAAAGCTGCCTGCTCCGATAAACGTTATTTTCTTCATAAATTATCCCAGTCTCCTTTATTTTAATGTGATAAATGCATCAAGTCCTGTGGGCTGGTCAGGATTTCTTCCCAAAAGAATGGATTTCTCATATGCTGCCATCTGGCATACATAAATAAATGGAATTCCCCATGCTTCAAATCGTTCAATCCCTTTCAGGCAGATATTTGCATTTACGCCAAATTCATTGCCTTCATATTGTGATACTGTTACAATCGTTCCTCCATGGGATTTCAGATCTTCAATCATGTCTCTTTGCAGTTTATCTTCATTTGGCTGTACCAGTATCACTGTCAATGTCTGCTCACCGTTTAAAACCATAGGACCATGGCGGTAATCCAGCAAATGGAAGCACTGTCCCGGAAGCATGGATATTTCAGTAAATGCAAGTGCTCCTTCCTCTGCAATTCCTATAGGCGCTCCGTCAGCCAGAACAATGGCATTACTCCATTCCTTTTTGGAAATATCAGCCAATACTCCACGGCAGGCCTCTTTATATGCCTCATTGTTGTCAACTGCAGCTTTTACAGAAGATAATAATCCTTCATCTTCATTATAAAATGCGGTAAGCATCAGCATTGCAGTATATAAATTGGTAACGGTTCTCGTCTGGCATACACTTTTGTCATAGCACCAGTCCATGGTAATGTCCAGTTCGCTGTAAGGCATAATATCGTTATCATCCTTCATAGACAACGAGATTACAGGATTACCGTAATGTTCCTTGATATACTGCACGTCCCTTACAATTTCCGTTGTCTGCCCGGATCTTGACAGCGTTACGATGATACTGTCTTTGATGCATGCTTCATAATACCCCGGATTCACCAGATAGTCTCCGCCGGCTATGGCGTTGGCACTGCTTCCTTCACAGGTGCAAATCAGCTGCTGGCCGGATTTTGCAAGCATATAGCTTGATCCGCAGCCAAAGAAAACAAATTTTCTGGACGGATGTTCCGAGAAGAACTTTTTGATCTCAGCTTTTTTTTCCATCATATAATCATAAGTTTTATTAAGTGCAATATGCTGTTCCATAATTTCCTGTTCTGTTAAATACATTTTAATCTCCTCCGATTATCTATTCTCATAATATTTTGCCAGCAGTAACGCGCCCTCTGCCGGTGTCCTTTTAGGTGGTACAAGGGTGATATCAAGTGGTTTCAGATATCGTTCAAAGGGCTTTAATATCAGATCCTCCGTTTTAAATAAACCGCCGGAATAGGATACTTTACACCCTTTTCCCATCTTCAGTTTTTCATGCACGCTTCTTACAATCAGCATCAGTTCATGTGCGGCATGTTCATATAAACGAACCGCTTCCATATCTCCTTCCATTGCGGCATCCTTCAGGCATACCTGCAAAGATGCAACTCTGTCCCGGTAAGGAATATAATCCGCTTCCAGGATACCGATCAGATCATAATCATGATCCAATTGAAACTTCTCCTTCATGATCTCATATAAAGCACCTTTTCGAAAACGTCCGTCAGCTTCCTTTGAAAAACATTCCATTGCCTTTCTGCCCAGCCAGTAACAGGATCCCTCGTCTGAAAAGAACTCGCTCCAGCCTCCGGCTTTAGCACTTTCCCCATTTGGGTTTTTACCAAATGCAATCGAACCTGTTCCAGCCACAATATTGATTCCGGACTCCATTTCCAGGCTTCCTGCCCAGCCTGCCTCTACATCATTTACCGTTTTTATCCGATATTTTCCAAGCCTTTCTTTCAGGGATTTTAAGATAACCTCATCCTTATTCCGGTGTTCACCATATAAGGGCATCCCAAAACAGGTATGGAATTCATCATCCTTTGCTATTTGCAGGGGGCGAATCAGATTTTCGATTCCTTCATCCAGAAGGTCAATTAACCCTCCTTCCCCGATCTGCATATAAGAAGCACTCCCTCTTAATGTGCGTGAGAGTATTTTATGATTTTCGTCAGCCAGCAGAAACTCCGTCTTTGTACCGCCTCCGTCAATGCCAATATAATATTTCATCGGATCAACCTCCTGCCTTGCTATTCTTCGTTTAATTCCAGTTCGATTACGGTATCCGGCGTGGGATCCACCGTGAAAGAAAAGCAATCCGGGGTTCCATAATTAACGAATTCACAATCCGGGAATTCCTTTGCAACCCATGGAGTCAATAGCAGCATTTCATATCCGTCAGACAATCTCCTTGCCTTTTTTATCTTGCCCTTCACTCCCGGCAGACAGATAGCCCCTATGCTTTCTTCCATAATATGTGCATACAATTTATTTCCGTTTTGTGTATAACGTCCCCATTCAGGCTTTTCAAATTCTGACATCCGGCAGCCGTAAATACTCTCCGAATTGTCTTTCATCCATTCTCCGACTTCTTCCAGTATTTCCACTTGTTTCTTCGGAATTTCACCCATTGCATCAGGGGATATATTCACAATCATATTTCCGTTTTTACTGGTACACTCTACAAGCTTTTTAATTATCTGGGCCGAGTTCTTATAATGCTTGTCATTGGGTGTATATCCCCAGTTATTATTCAGTGTAAAACATGCTTCCCATGGAATTTCTCTACCCGACGGTGTCCGCAGCCCATAAGGGGGAATAATCATCTCAGGGCAGGCAAAATCTCCCGAAAAAACATTGGGTTCGTCCGTCATTACTGAGCCATAACTCTCCCCATTTGCCTCCAGCCTGCCATTCATGATGATCTCCGGCTGAAGCTTTCTAACCATCTGAACCAGTTTTGTCCCCTTCCATTCTTCTCCCATGTGCCCTTCATAAGAGAAATCAAACCAAAGCAGATCTATCTTTCCATAGTTTGTCATCAGCTCTCTGACCTGGTTGTGCATATAAGTAAGATAATTATCAAAATGATGTTCTTTGCCCTTATAGGACTCATTTGCCCTGTCAGGATGATACATGTCACCATATGCAGGATAATCCGGATGATGCCAGTCTAGTAGTGAATAGTAAAAACCAATCTTCAATCCTTCTGCCCGAAATGCGTCCACAAATTCTCTTACCAGATCCCTGCCGCACTTTGTATTGGTGCTCTTATATTCTGTATATGCACTGTCAAAGAGACAAAAACCTTCATGGTGCTTGGTAGTCAGTACCGCATATTTCATTCCTGCCGCTTTGGCAAGTTTTGCCCATTTTACCGGGTCATACCGTTTCGGATTCCATTCATCAAAATATTTCTGATATACACTCTGGGTAATCTGCTCATCACTGTGAACCCATTCTCCTCTTCCGGGTATTGCATATAACCCCCAGTGTATGAACATTCCGAATCTATCCTGCATAAACCATTTAGTCCGTTCTTCTCTTTCTTCTATAAGTCCCATTGTTCCTCCTTAGCCTTTCACTGCTCCCGCTGTCAGAGATTTTACAAACGTCTCAGACAAACAGCAGAATATAATAATTGTCGGTACCACAGCCACGATAATAGCCGAGAACATACCATTTAAGTTTTTTGAATACGCTGTTGTAAACTGTCCCAGCAATGCAGGAATTGTCATTTTATCCTTGCTCTTTAGCAGAATCGATGCAAAGTAAAATTCATTCCAGTTATTTAAAAACGCCATGATACCTGCAGTCGCAAGTCCCGGTTTTGCAATTGGAACAATAATCTTAAAAAAGGTTCCCACATAACCGCATCCGTCCATTTTGGCAGCCTCTTCCATTTCCTTAGGAATAGTAAGAAAATAACTTCTGATGATGAAAAAGGTAATCGCAATTCCAAGTCCTGAATATACGAAGATTACCCCCAGCCTGGAATCCTTCAATCCCATATTATTCAGCAGCTGGTAAATAGGAAAACTGATCGAGATCTGCGGAATAAATAAAGTTGTAGTAAACATTGCCGTAATTGCGCCTTTTAATTTAAACTGCATTCTGGCTGAAATATAAGCTGACATTCCGACTACCGTAATACTGATCAGTGTAGAAATAACGGTAATCAAAAAACTGTTAAAAAAGTAAGTCTGAATATTTAATTGGGTAAAAATAGTAATATAACCATCAAATATCCACTCTGTAGGCAGTGCCAGACCTCCCGGATTCCGTTTAAAGGAGGATATAAACACCCAGAGAATCGGGTAAATAGAAATAAACAATACTACGGCGATTATAAAATACGTTCCAATGGAACCCAGCAGATTCTTTATATGAAATGGCTGTTTGCTTTTTTTGTTCATCTTCTCTCCTCCTTTCTAATCAACTTCACTGGTTCGGAATCCCCTGTTGATTAACCCTACCAGAACAATTCCCATGATAAACTGTATAACACCTGCCGTATTTCCTCTGGCAAAATTCAGCTTTGTACTTCCAAGTGCTGTCTTGTAAATATAATAACTCAAACTATATGTAGCATTATCCGGACCGCCGCCACTGATTAAAGCAATTTCATTGTAGAGCACTAACCCATAGTTTGCTGCCATGATAGCGACAGTACCAAGCATTGGGCGAAGCAGCGGCAATGTAATTTTAAGATCAATCTGGGTCTTGGATGCTCCGTCTACCCTGGCCGCTTCAAATAAGGAAGAGTCAATAGAAAATATCTGAGTCAGCAATAGGAGGCAGGATGACCCGCCAAACAGGATAAATGCAAAGGTTACACCCCAGAATGCATACTTTTCATTCGCCAGAACACTGATATTAGATCCGGGACTGATCCAGTTGCAGATCTCTGTAATAATACCTCTGGATGGACTGTAGATATTCAGAAAGATTAAGCCGATTGCTGCTGTTGAAATGATATTCGGTATAATAAATGCATTTCTTGTAAACCGCCATCCTTTAGGCTTTCTGGCGAGAACCAGCGCTACCAGAAGAGTGAACGGAATCTGTACTACCATGGTAAGCACTACCCATTTTAAGGTATTAATCAGTGCTACCTTAAAGTTTGTATCCACGGTAAATAGTTTAATATAGTTGTCAAATAAGTGCCCCCAACCTAAAAATTCCGGATTGGTAAAATTCTTGTAATTCCATTTTGAAAAGGATGTAACAAAAATATTAACCAGCGGATATGCATATATGACTGCAAACAACAGGACACCCGGAAGCAAAAAGGCTAATATAAAGCCGTTCTTTTTTGTAAAAATAGATTTTCTTTTCTGCATGCTGTTCCCACCTTTATTCTGGTTTTCAATGCTTTAGGATGGGCTGCTGTACAATCATGACTGACCGTACAACAGCCCATTTACCTATTTCATTATTCTGCCGCTGCTAAGAAATCATTTAATTCCCCAACTACGCCGTCTACTGTTTTAGAATCATCTTTTAATCCTGCATATTTTGCCTGGATTTCGCCTTCTGCATCACCAAAGTTATTGCCAAGTCCAAGTGCCTGATAATCTGCACTCTGGCACAGCTGGCAAGCTTCTACTAAAAGTTTTGCTTCCGGAGCTGTTACTTTATTTAACAATGCATCATAATCTACTTTTGTGCTTGGTGCCATACCGATACCTTTTTCGATAATTCTGCTTGCTACTTCAGGGCTGGTCATGTATTTGATGAAATCGATACATGCTTTCGTCTGTACTTCGTCTAACTTATTAGAAACTACAAATCCGCATCCGCCTGACATGAGGGCTGCTTTTTTACCTGCTTCGTCTGTAGGGAATACTGCCGGTTTGATATTTTCTGCACCAGCTTCACAGTCTACAGATCCGCCTGCATCCCATACACCGTTGAATAACATTGCTGTTTTGCCTGCAAAGAAGTCTGAACGGTAAGCTTCGTCATCATCTCCGCCAGGTCCGAAGTTTGCTGCATCAATTTTCTGAAGTGCATTTTTCTGGATGAAATCCAATGATCCTTTAAATGCATCATTATCAAAACTCTCTACGCTCTTTCCTTCTGCATAGAAGGTTCTGGAATCTTCACTTCTCTGTAAATTACTTGCTAACAGAATATTGGTAGGCCATCCTGCATTTAATCCGAATGGAGTAGTTCCTTTATCCACTAATTTGTCAACTGCCGTATTAAAGTCATCCCAGGTCTGCCATTTATCCGGTGTATCCGCGCCTGCATCATTAAATAATTTTTCATTATACCAGAAGCCCACTCCTTCAATCTGTTCACGAACGGAATAGATCTTGCCGTCTTCTGTCAGGTTCTGATCATAGCAGACACCTACGCCATCTTTAAAATCCTGGTTCTCATCTAAGTATGGTTTCAAATCCAGAATCATATCTGCTCCGGCAGCTACCTCTGTAATATCCCAGCCTCCGAAATCCGCTATGTCGTAGAAGTTTCCGGCACTGATATCATTCAAAGCGGTATTGTAGATTCCTTCTGCGCCTGATTCATCTGCTTTTATAACAAAGTTATATTCATTTTTATGCGCATCCGCAAATTCCTGGTAGATAGCTCTCATCTCAGCAGCTGCTGCCCATTCTGATTCGCTCTGGTAATATCCATGAGTAAAGGTAATTGTAGGAAGATCAGCATTTGTTCCTGCTTCCTTAGTCTCTCCGGTGGTTTCTGCAGTCGTTTCGGCTGCACTGTCCTTTGTTGCTTCCTCAGTTGTTTCAGCCGCCTTAGACTCTGTCTCTGCCTTTGTCTCTTCTGCTTTTGTTGTTGTTCCTGTCTCTCCTGAAGCTCCGCAGCCTGCCAATATCATGGATGCTCCCATTGCCCCAGCCAGCGTCACCGCCATAACCTTTTTCAATTTCATACTAATATCCTCCTTATGCTATATAAATATTTTTATTTGTTTCTGTTTTCTTGATAATCATAATTTACCATTTTTTTTAAAGCATTTGAATAAGCATAACTCTCTAATTACATCAATTTTTTTACCTGAAAATTGCGGATTTTTTTAAAATGATGAATTTTTTACTTTATCCTATTCGTTTGAGAAAGGCAGTCAAAAAATCGTAATTTTTAAAGAATCCCCGCTGCGTCATGCAACGGGGATTCTTCCTGTTATTTCTGAATTTTTGCCTTGCCAGATAATCCTTTTCCTTTTAACAGCTTCTTATAATCTGCTAATTTTGACTTTGGAACCTTTACAGTCAGCTTTGCATTTGTTTTCTTAAATGCATTCTTGCCTACACTGTTAAGTCCGGTAGTTTTTAAGGTAAGCGTTTTTAATTGGGAAGCGCCATAAAATGCATAAGAACCAATTGTTTTTACATTCGAACCAATGGTTAACTTTGTAAGCTTTGTATTCTTTTTGAATGCATTTTTTGCAACTGCAGTTACTTTGTAAGTATCATTCCCGATCTTAACCTTAGAAGGTACGCTGAATGAGCTGTAGGTCTTCTTTACAGGAGCCATAAAGGTTACTGTTTTGTTCTTTGCTGAAGCATCAGTAACTTTATATTTTCCTTTACCAACCGTGTAGGTCTTTCCTTCTGCTGCCTTGATTGCAAAAGTTTTGTTGATGGTACCATAATATTTACCCTTGCCCGTAATCGTAACAGATGCAGTTCCAGGATTTATATTATTTTTGTAAGATACGGTATAATCAGTATTTTTCTTTAATGTATTCTTACCGTAAGTTACTTTTACAGATGGTTTTAATGCTTTGCCTGTATGTGTTTTTGATGATGCAAGGCTTACTTTTGCCTTGGAAATCTTTGTGCCCGGTACTGTTATAGTACAAGTTGCCTTATGTCCGTTTACGGTAGCTGCAGTGATTCTGGCTGTTCCTGCATTAACTGCTTTTACGACTCCATTCTCAACTGTTGCAACATACGTATTGTCAGACGTCCATTTAACGGTCTTATTATCCGCATTGGAAGGCTGTACTACAGCGGAAAGTGTAAGGGTTTTATTCAGTTTTACACTTGCTGTTTTCTTGTTCAGTGAAACACCGGTTGGTAGATTCTGTGGCTGTGCTTTGACTGTGATCACACATACAGCCGTTTTTCCATTGACTGATGTTGCTGTAATCTTAGCAGTTCCGGCTGCAATACCTTTTACCCATCCATTTGCGACAGTTGCCACTTCAGGTTTGTCTGATTTCCAGGTAATTGTCTTATCTGCTGCATTTGCCGGCAGTACAGAAGCAGTTAACTGAATCTGATCTCCTACTGTAAATTCAGCTGATGGAATGTTTAAGCGCACTTCTGCCGGGAGAATTACTTCCGGCTCCTCTTTTTCCTTTACGTTAATGACGCAGTCTGCTGTCTTTCCATTTGCAGTTGCTGCTGTAATACGTGCCTCTCCTGCCGCTAACGCTTTTACCCTGCCATTTTCAACAGTAGCGGTTCCCGGCTTATCTGAGCTCCAGGTAACAGCCTTATTAGTTGCAATGTCCGGCTTCACAACGGCATTTAATAAAAGTTCGCCTCCAACTGTTAAATCAGCTGATGTCTGATCTAACGTAACGCTTTCTGCCTCTACATCAGATGTCTTTGTACCGGTAACCAGAACATCCACATTTGTGGTTGCTTCAGTTCCTGCTGCCTTTACACTCTTTGCGTCTGTTTCTTTTACTTTTAATGTTAAAGTTACAACTGTATCATTTTCCGGTCTGGTGATGCTGCCATCAATACCAATTACGTCCGGATTGCTGGAATTACTGATTACGATATCAAATCCAGTAATGACTGGGATAGATACTTTTGTATCTTCTGCTTTTACAGGTGCAATTACTTTAATATTTTCGGCAAGCTCATTTGCGGAAGGTTTCTGTGCCACTTCAAAAATATTGATTTCTGCCGCGGAACCATATCCTCCTTTTGATGCCTTGTCATCGTTGCCGTCTACCTGCAGCTTGATCGCCGTAGCTTCAACTGCGTCAAATTCAGCATATTTTACATCTGCATTTGCTGCCCATACGCCCTTTGCAACCTGTTTTTCATTTCCTTCCAGATCGGTGATAATCAGAACATAATTATAAATTGTTCCGTTAGATGCTCCGGTTCTTGGTGTATAAGCAAATTTGTTAATTGTTTTTGTTCCGTTTAAATCAATTTTAATCCAGTGAGGATGTAATTCAGGTTTATCTGTCCAGCTTGTATGCCACATTGTGTCCTGCTTACCGTCCAGTACGTTGGAAGCAGGTCCTTCTCCACCTGATTTAGACTGTTCGCTGTTGGCTGTAGCCGTCATTCCTGTACGGTCTAATTTTACGGAAGCCGCATAATTAACGGTAACAGTTGCGATACCCTTTGCCTGGTAAGCAGACTGGGCGATAATCTGAGCTACACCTGCTTTATGAGCTGTAACGGTACCGTTTGATGCAACCGTTGCAACATTTTCATTTGTGGAAGTCCAGGTAATGCTGCTGTCAGACGGGTCTTCCGGTGCTATGGATGCTTCCAGTTTCGCAGAATCCCCTGCACTAAGAGACAACTCTGTTTTGTTTAAGTTTACTTCCGTTACTTTTCGGTCAATTACATTTACTTCGCATTCTTTATAAACACTGCCAGAAATAGCTGCACGTAATACGGTTTTTCCTTCTTTTAGTCCGGTTACGGTTCCTTTGTTGTCTACAGAAGCAATCTCAGGATCGGCGATTGTCCATGTTAACTGTTTATTTCCTGCATTCTGCGGCAATACCGTTGCCTTTACAACTGCTGTCCGGTTACGGATTACATCAACTTTATCAGTTGATAATTCCACACTTGTTGCCGGCACTTTTTCATCGCCTGTTACAATATTGAATTCCACAATACCATTGTGGCTGACCGTAATCACCCATTCATCGGTTGTGCCTTCTTTTTGTGCAACCGTATATTTGTATGGTCTTACATAATTATCTTCTGCAAAACTTCTGTCTGCCGGAGATTCTGTTACAAAGTTTACTTTCGGTTCTACTGCATTTTTAACGGTAATAACGGTGTCACGAAGCTGTGTATCCAGCCCTGTTCCATTCTTCATGCGCTCACACATCTGCCATACATAATTATAGCAGCCCTGATCGCTTAATCCTCCGGGGATTGTACCATCCCAGAGTTCTGTTTTATCCAGGCGGTAGTTGCTTAAGTATACATTTAAAGATCCCGGATTTTCTTTTATAATACCAAATACATGGGGTTCGCCGGCTATCTTTACACTTTCAGCTCCATTGATTGCGGTTGTAAATTCAGTGTACTGGCTTACGTTTTTGTCTTCCGAGGAATTCATCCAGTACCAGGTATCTCCAAAGGTTTCACAGTATGCGGTTCCTTCTGATTTCTGAACCGGGTATACCGTATCAAGTGCAGACTTCAGTCCTGCTTTGCCAAGGTTTTCCCTTACTACCAGATCATAGCCTGCCAGTTCTTCTTCCGGACAATTTGAAGGTACATAAGGTACGATTCCATATTGTCCTGTGCTTGGATACAGATTTGAATAAGTAGTATTATAATTAAAGTTATTCCAGTTTTCTGCCCCTACAACAATTGCTTTTGTTCTTTCCAGCATCTCTTCTTTTGTAGGAATTTTTACCTCTTTGCTTACCAGTTTCTCCAGGAACGGAATCATGGAATACTGATATGTCGGTGTACGCATGCCTTTTGTAGCATTTGAATACCACTGTGCTTCTGATTTAAAGCAGGTTGCACCCTGGCTTACTGCACGCACAACGTCCTGCGTATACATATTTTCCGGCCATGTCAGACACTGTTTCCATGCATCTCCGCCGCTGCCTGCATCAAAGAGTGCTCCATTGCTGTCTAACTGCCAATGCCACCAGTCGGAGGCGATTCCCCAGTTCTCGCAGTAGTCTGTCATCCACAGGCCCTTAAACAGAGCATCTGTATTTGCTGCCTCACTGCCGTAAGACTCTTTTGTCATCAGAGAGATATACTCTTTGTATTCCCGCATAAGACCGGACAGTTTTTCATCCTGAGTCAGCCAGTCATACAACACACCGTTTGTACCAAAAATATTGGTATCGGTCCACATCATGCATACGCCGTGGGATACCCCTAAACGGATCATATCCATAACATAGCTGCGGTTGTCACCTGCAAAACGGTTATACATCTCGGCTGCATTAAATCCAACCAGGTATTCATTGTTCGTTGCCAGCTCATTCCAGAACGATAATGGAATGGTTGTATTTACATTTGTTTCTCCATTTGCAATCTGAACTGCACATGGAATCTTATTTTCATTACATAATTCAACATTCTTTTTAATCCAATCCCTTACTGCATCTGTGCTGTTTAAGCTTCTCTCTGCAATTAACAGGATGACTGTATTATCCTTCAATTCTTCAGGAACGGTATTATACAGCATTACCGGACTGTCGACACGTTCATCCCCATAGTAGTTCTTGTTTGCGTCTAAGCCGTCTTTTTTTGGTGCATCATCACTCCAATAGTAATTCTCCAGATACATCGGATGGTCATTGCTGACCTCAAATCGAATTTCACCTCTTTGAAGCTCACCAACCGTTACGGATAATTCACCTTTTGCGCCCGATTTTGTTTCTGCAACAATAGTTGTGGTTCCATCCTTAACCCCTGTAACAATGCCTGTTGGATCAATAACTGCAATTTCCGGATCCTGAGATGTATATTTTACAATGCGGTCGGTAGCATTTTCCGGTACGAAAGCAGTGCTTACCGTTGCTTCTTCACCTACTGAAATGCTTGTTTTATCCATTGACAGATTTAAGGAAACTGCGTCTACTAATTCCGGTTCTTCATAGTTTTTATTCTGGGTCAGAGCTTTCATGACTTCCATGTAGTCATTTTCTGTATACCCGATACGCCAGATCCTGGTATCCTGGCTTCCAACCTGAAGAGACACTGTTCCATCAGGAGCCAAAACGGTCTTGCCTGAAGTATTTGCCTGCAGTGCACTGTACCAGATTCTAAATTTCCCACCAGTAGGGCTGTCTGACTGATTATCATAATAGAAGGTAGAACGGTAAATCTGGAAATCATCCCAGGTACCTGATTTTCCTGCCCTTAATACCGGCTGTGTTCCTGCCTGCTCCCAGTTGACACCATCTCTGGACTTGGTCAGGTATAATACGGATCCATCGGGATTAGATGTAGAGAAACACTGGGACAGTCCCCAATATTCCTGTAGCTCAGGGATATACTGAATATCCTGATGCCATGGCCAAAGCTGTCTGCCATTCTCATCTTTTCCAAGGAAATTATTCACTTTTTGTGGTTCAGACCAGTTTATTCCATCCTCAGACCATCTCATTTCGATGAACTTTCCGGACTGGTTGTATCCCGCATCACCCGAGTTTTGTGCCCACATTGTATATATGCCGCGGAAATCGTCATAGGTAAATGTTGGGGAAAGCATACCATAACGGTCTTTTTCGCTGATTGCAGGAATGAAATCCTTATCTCCTGTTTCCATTCTTACTACAGTATCAGCTGTTGTGGCAATATTGCCGTCTTTGTCGTAAGGAACTCCCCAGTTAATTCCATCATAAGAAATTCTCAGACGAATCTGACAGTTCTGATCTTTTAATTCGTCATCAATTCCGCCGCCGTCATCTGCCCAGTTCCAGTAAGCAAGTAAACGGTCATTGACAGAGTCGTATAACAGATCTGCATCACAGTTATGAAATCTGGTTGATGGCGGTTCTGGTTCAATTGGATTGGAAATCCCTTCCGGTTCTACCCATGTCTGTCCATCTTCAGATGCTACGATATATGGATTTTCATACTGGGAAGTGATCATTGTATTTGGTGTGTAAATCATCCAGTATTTATAACCGTTCCACGGTTGGTCAAATACCTGGATATCAGGATGTGTCACCTGTCCGCCAATGTGCTTTAAGCTTCCATCGTCGTTTTTATTGGAATCCAGATCCTGGAAATGAGTTGGCATATCTAAATAAACTTCTGCATTTTCAAATGCATTTGCTTCATATGGTTTTGGTTCTGTATTGAAATTATAACCCATTACCTGTAATTCAGCGATATGGTTCGTTGTACCTTTGTTGGAACCAGCCATATACACACGGACATACTGTCCCATGGTTCCCGCCGGAACTTCGAATAATTTTCCACTCTGGGTTTCTCCATAAGTGTCATCACTGCCTGCGCCAAGTCCGTGTTTGTCTGCTTTATCTGAATTATAAATAAAAGTTGGATTACTAAAGTCTGCGTTTTCGGAAACTGCAATTACAGTACCATTATATACTCTGCCATCTGCCCAGTATCTAAACATATTAATCTGGGTAAGTTCATAAACATCCCCTAAATCTACCTGCAGATAACGGGAAGTATTATCCCCATCCTGTCCAAAATCACAATAGTTAGAATCTGATGTAGGTCCAATGATTCCATCTACAGCCATTGATCCCGGTCTGCTGGAATTTACTTCAGAGTCTGAGTTATCCGCTGTTTTCTTAACGGTAACTGTTTTATTTAAAGCCACATTAGACGGTTCGGGATAAGCCATTTCAAAGCTGGCATCTGCCCAGTTTCCCCAGTCATTATAAGGCTCTTTAACCATTTTAGCTTCCAGTTTTAGTTCTTTATTCTCTGATGTTATAGCAACATTAACTTCCTGAGCCTCATCAGATGCATCAACTACTCCGCTGTCAAATACTACGACATCATCCAGATATACTTTAAACTGGATATCACAGCCTTCTCCGTCTACATATTCCATTGCTGAATAATCAACGCCTGCCAGGGTGTGGAAAGAAGTGTAGCCTTTGTCTTCCAGATCATAAACGATAGAAGAATCCGTCTGAACTCCAATTCCTTTATCAAAAGACTTCTCTGCTCCGTTTACCAATAATTTCATCTGCTGCTGTAAATGATTCAGGTCCTTTGTTGGAGTGTCTTTTTCTCCTGTTGCACCTACTGCATTTGCAGCACTCTTCCAATCCATATCAGACAAGTACATTGTTTTTGTCTTTACTACGGTATTTTCCTGGATACCCTCAACTGTAACCGTAATATCGTCCTGGATATTTGCAATTGTATATACACCGAGCTCATCTTTTCCCAAAGCTGCACCGCCGTTTGCTTTTACAACCGGTACGGATTCATTATAAGCTTCGTCTATAATAAGCTTAAAACTGACAGAACCATTATAGTCTACCGTTGTACTTCCTTCATTCTGAATCTCAACACTGTATCCCTGTGGATTTTCCGGGAATTTCACTTCATACTGTGCTTTATGTACGCCTTCAATGGTGATTACCTGATCTTCAGTAATGTTCTCAATGGTATAAACACTGTCAACTGCCTCCAGACTTACTCCATTTGCTTTTACCGCACTGGTTGCGCTGTAACCATTATCGGAGTCAATCAGTACCTGAAAACGGAAAGAACCGCCTTCTTCCACTGTCGTCGGGTCATTTTCATAAGGTATTACCTGATATCCATTTCCCTGTGGAATTGTCACCTGATAAGAATTTACATCCGGATTCTCTGTATGGGGAGTTCCCCAGACCTGCAATTCATTGATGTGGTTTGTAGTACCGTTTTGGCTGCCAAATACATATACGCGTACTGCCTGTGCCTTTGTACCGTCCGGTACTGGGAATTCATGTCCGGAGGCAGTCTCTGCGTAGCGTTCATCTCCTCCTGCCCCAAATCCATGTACATTCGACCTGTCTGAATTATATATGACTGCTTCATCTGTGAAATCGCCGCTCTCAGATGTGGTAATTACTGTTGCATCGTAAGTTCTGCTGTCTTTCCAGTATCTCCACATATTGACTCTGCTTAAATCATACAGACCTCCAAGGTCCACCTGCATATACAGGGCTGCTTTATCACCGTCTTTACCGAAATCGCAATAGTTGTACTCTCCTGTATCGTCAATAATACCATCTACCGCCATGGTAGCTGGTCTTTGGGGATTTCGATAATCCTCCGGCAGTTCTGTTCCATCGCTCTTATGCAATGTAACTGTTTTTTCCAGCGCCGCATTTTCTTCTGTTGCAGTCTCAGCAGCTTGTACATTAATCGGAATCTGCACTGCTGTTAATATCATACACAATGTCAGAATCCACGCCATAATACGTTTCATTGATATTAATCTTTTACTGTTCATTTTGTTACCTCCCAATCTTTTTCATGTTAGCGGGTTGTCGCGTTTAAGAAAAACACCTCCCTTTCTTTTATCTCCTGTAAAATGTAAAATTTTTCCGCTCTACCCTATTTCAAAATCCTATCATGCGGCCTAATTTCTTACAATAAACAAAGCTATCCATTTCTTTCATTTTTTTTACTGCGACACCCACATTTTTAAATATTTTTAAAATTATTGCTATTTTTTGACTAATCATCATAAAATGATTTGATTCTGGTAAAAAAAACGATAGAGATTCTTATGACTTTGTTTTAACATTTACAGACTTGCTATAGCTTCCATATACTTTTTTACCTTTATATACTTTGTAAGCCTTTACTTTGTATGAATATACTTTTCCTTTTTTGACCTTCTTATCCGTAAAGTATAGTTTCTTTGCATTTACCTGCGCAGCCTTTACCCATGTTTTCCCTTTCTTTTTCATAACAACATATCCGGATGCGCCAGACACTTTGTTCCATTTTACCACTACATTATTTTTAGAAGCTTTTGCCTTTGCGGTCACCGTTTGCGGCACAACTTTTTTAGTGGCTGTTTTGTATTTACTATAGGTCGTCTTTCCATTTACTTTCTTAAAAGCTTTTACTTCAAATACATATTTCTTACCGGGAGTACCTTTCTTATAAGTATAAGTGATTATGCGGTTGTTCTTAATGGTCTTCTCCGTACTCCACTTTTTGCCTGTCTTTACACGGATTACATATCCGTCCGCATCTGCTACCGTTTTCCAGGATAATTTAATCTCTTTTGATTTATAGGATACTGCTTTTACGGCAACCTTAACTGCCGCTACTTTCTTTGCTGACTCTGCTGCCAGCTTATCTGCATCTATTTTTAAATTTTTAATTGCATTTGTTAATGCTGATACCAGATCATTTACCTGCTGCTGTGTGGCATCTGTTTTGTTTGATAACTCCTGAGCTTTTACTATTGCATTTTGCAGGGCTTTGTAGGATTCATCCGTATAGTTTCCTTGTCTGATCCCTTTTGCCTCAGCTATTTTTGCATTTAATGCCGTTTTGGATACCACCGCCGGTTTTTCTTTTAATCTGGCTATTGCACTTTCTAACCTGCTTAACTGTGCATTTACTTCCTCCTGTGTGGCATCTGTTTTGTTTGATACCGCCTGGGATTTTCCAATCTCTTCCTGAAGAGCTTTGTAGGATTCATCCGTATAGTTCCCCTGTCTGATCCCTTTAGCTTCTGCTATTTTGGAATTTAACTTTGCTTTATCAACCTGGGGTACTTCTGCCGTGTTCGTGTCAATTGTCAGATCTACCCAGCCATTTCCGGATACAGTAATCATAGCCGTACCTGCAGCGGCATCATATTCCACAACCGGTTCCTGATACTGATCCTTTAAGCCATTAGTTACATTTACCTCCGGCTCACTTTCCAGTCCAACCAGTTCAAAGGTTGTATCTCTGAAGGTATCATCGTCCGGATTTGGAATATACTCATCCCGTATCCAGTCCTGAAGTTTGGTATTGTGGTCCGTATCCCAGCGGTCCGTCACCGTGGTGCCGTATCCTTCCCAGATACTGTCTTTATCCACACGATAATTGTTCAGTTTAATCTGAAGCTCACCATCCTGATCATCCAGGATCACATAAGTATGCGGTGTCATTGTAATATCTACGGATTTATTACCTTCTAACGGAAGTTTTGCATTTTGCACCCCATCCACATTCACATTACTGTTGTATAAATACCAGGTATCATTCAATAGCTGTCCAAATGCCGTACCGGTATACTGTTCCGGATATTTTTCTTCAAAATATGCTTTTTTCGCATCTTTATTCGCAAGCTGTGCACTGGATTGATTCAATATCTCAATATCGCCGAATACTGCTTTTACAGTTTTTTCATCTACTGCCTCCGGGACTGCAGGTATTAATCCATATCGACCCGTAGTCTGGGTTGGCAGTGTGGCATCTTCCCAGTTCAAACCTTTTTGCAGTAAGTTTCCTGCACTCTTTAAAGAACTTAATTTTCCATAGAACACTGCTTTTGTATCAGCAAGCACTTCCTCTTTACCTGGTGCCGGATTCTTAATCGCATAGCGCATGAACTCTGCAATTACATTTTCAAAGCAAGGTGAATTCTGGTTATAAGAACCATATACATACGCCGGGTGCTCAAAGTTGTAGACACATCCGCCATTTGTATAGATACTCATCATTTCGATACCAAGCAGTGCTTCCGGTTCGGTTGCAACCGGTCTTGCTTCTTCCCCACCCGGATTATAAGAATACTGACCATCAAATAATTTACCAAATCCTTTTTCATACCATTTCCAGGTATCAGCCAGACCGCCCCATTGTGCACAAATTCCGGTTAGCCAGAGGCCCTGCATATAGCTGGCTGTTCCTGCATTGGAGTTAGTACCGGCAGGCGTGTTCTTCCAGGTGAAAATAAAATTATTACCGTAAAGTTTCAATGCTTCATTAAATTTCTCATTTGCTATTACATTTTCAATAACACCCTCCTGGTGCTCGCTCCATACAAAATATCCGCCGTTTTCAGCTGCAACCCGCAGATAATCGGCACCCATAGTAGCAACCTTATTGTAGTCAGTCCAATAATTTTCAGTGGACATAATTCCTTTTAACACACTGTGCTGCTTGAACATCCGGTCAATCCACTCAGCATCCAGATTCGCTGTTCCCGTCCAGTAGTTCTGCTGGCCTGCCGTAGCTACCACCATCATTACCGGGATGTTATTTTCCTGGGCAATTGCCAGCTGCTGCTCATAAAACGCTTTTGCCGTGTGGGAATCACTTTCATTTAAGCCAATCTTGCCACCCAGATGAATTTCAATAACTGCGTTTTCTTTTAAATCTTCCGGAACCTGTTTCCAGCGTGAAACCAGATCATCTCCCCAATCCAGGGTACTTCCTGATTCACTGTAAGACTTTCCGTAAAGCGGCATAATCAGCAGAGGATTTTCATTATTTACCTCTATTCTTTTTTCCACTTCCGGTCTGCTTCCCGTTAATTTGTACATGGCATCTGCATAGTTTGCAGATGTATATCCTATATCCCAGTGAGACTGGCCTTCCGCCAATGCAGCATACCAGATATGGAATGTTCCGTTTCCTTTTGCCCCACCTGGCTCATACCAGAAAGTAGAACGGTATATCTGTCCTGCATCCCAGGTCCCGGGTGCCCCTACTGTAATTAAAGCTTTTTCAGATACCGGCTCCCAATGAAGACCATCTTTGGATTTCGAGAAACGCAGGGAAGAATTATCCGGTCCGCTTCCTGCCGGAAATGCCTGCTGAAGTGCCCAATATTCCTGAAATTCCTCTACCCACTGGATATCCTGGTGCCATGGATACATCTGCAGCCCGTCTTCATTTACTCCAAGAAAATTCTCCACGTAAGTCTTATCCGACCAATTGCTGATCCCGTCTTGGGATGTCCGATACCATACTTTGTTATTCTGTTTGTTTTCATATCCTACATCTCCGGCATCATTTGCCCACATTTTGTAGATTTTTTCTGTTTTATCATATACTACGGTTGGAGAAAGGTCTGAATATCTTTCGCCTTCTGTGGCAATGGCGCAGCCATGATCCGTTGGTCCAGTCATCAAAACACCAGTTTTGTCTTCCACTCCCCAGTTAATCCCATCATAAGAAACACGGTATCTGATTTCAGAACGATGTGTTTTACCATTAACCGCCTCATCCTGTGCCCATTCCCAGTACATAATCAACCGGTCATTTACCGGGTCATATACAATATCGGTATCACAGTTATGTTCATTTTGATTTTCTATTTCACTGTCATAGCGCGGCTGTACAGGGTTCTGGGCAGGAAACTCCCAGTTTACGCCATCGTTGGATGCAGCTATACAGGGATTTTCAAAATAGGAACTTCCCGGTTTATTCGGTGTATATGCCATCCAGTATTTATACCCATTCCACGGCTCATCAAACACCGTAACATCCGGGTGGGTTACCTGATCATTCGTGCCCGGTCCCTGTAGCTTCAGCGGATTAACTGCATTTGGGAAAATCTTGCTGTCATCCGGCTTTTCCGGTAAGATTTCATCTCCAAATACGTAAGCATTCACCTTTAATTCTACAATGTGATTTGTTACGCCTGATGTCCCATTAACACCATATGTATAAACTCTGATATACCTTGCTTTTGTATTTTCCGGTACCGGAAATGTCTTGCCACTTTCTGTTTCTGCATAGAGCATATCACTTCCTGCTCCCAGGTGATGTATTTCTCCCGTCGTATCCGAGTTATAGATAACTGCTGCATTTTCAAAGTTCTCATCCTCAGCTACTACAATTGCAGTAGCTGCATAAGTTCTGCCATCTTTCCAGTATCTCCACAGTTGTATATCGGACAGTAAATAGCTCCCTTTTAAATCTACCTCCATATAGAGTGACTCCCTTACGGCTCCGCTATTTGCCTGATCTCCAAAATCAAAATAACTGGAGCTGTCAATAACACCGTCAACAGCCTTAGAACTGTTAACTGCTGAATCCGGATTAACAGGAGCCTCCGAATTATCTGATGTCTTTCGTGTCACTACCGTTTTTTTGAATGCAACATTTTCGGGTTCCGGCAGTGCCTGATAAAATTTTGCATCTGCCCAATTGGCGTGATCAGACCAAGTTTCCGTTACTTTATCCGCGTATAATGTTAAAGTTTTGGCTGTATCGGGTATGTTAACAGAAATCTTAACCGCATTCGAAAGCGGATCCAGTACACCGGTTTCTGATACAATCTTGTCATCAATTTTCACCCTGAATTTTACGTCGCAGACTTCCCCCGGAATGTTTTCTTTCTGGCTGTAGTCTACACCCACGTAAGTTTCAAACTTTGTATATCCCTTTCCCTCCAGATCGTACACAATGGTGGAATCTGTCTGTGTTCCAATCCCCTTATCAAATTCTGTTACCGTTCCATCCACTTTTAGCGTAATTTTTCCGCCGCCAAAGGACTTATCCTTTCTGGTAGGCAGCTCGCTATCTACTGTATGATTTTCTGACTTCCATTGCAGGTCTGACAGATACACAATCCGGTTTGCTGGATCCTGGGCATCTTCCAGAATTTCAGTTACCCTTGCCTTTCCGTTCCTATCTGACGCTTTCTTTGTCCCTTGCGTCTGTATTTCTTTCATGTGTGTTTCTTCTGCCGGTTCTTCTTTTGTCTGTACTTCTTCTGTCTGCGCATCTTCTGTCTGCATTTCTTCTGTCTGTACTTCTTTTGTCTGCGCATCTTCTGTCTGCATTTCTTCTGTCTGTACTTCTTCTGTCTGCGCATCTTCTGTCTGCATTTCTTTTGTCTGTACTTCTTCTGTCTGTACAATCCCGCTGTCTTTTGTACCTTCCATCAAAACCTCTGCTGTCTCTTCCCCGGTTAACTTCTGCTCCCTTTCTTCGGTTGTCTGCTCCTGGTTCCGGATAGCCTGTTCCTCTGTCAAATACCCCGTTTGCCCTTTCACTAATCTGGTTCCTGTGCCACTTTCTGCCGCAGCGCTCAATGGTGAAGCGAGACACATACAGGATGCGGTTAAAAGTGCCACTAGTTTTTTTGCCCTAAACTTCATATAAATCCTCCTCCTTATAACTCTTTTATTAATTATAAATTGAGGAGGTAGTTAAATGAATGCGATTATCTGCCCCCTTTCATCACATTTTTGACCACTCCCACCGCAAGATATTACAGATTACTAATTTTTTACTTTTTTCATCGAATTTTTGCCTGAAATTACCATATAATACGTTTTTTTAATTTTTAATTGCATTTGACTAAATGACGGATATAATAAAGATGTAAAGAATTCACATACCTGTAACATGGACGTTCTATCATTATGACTGATCCATACGAAAGGAACATGTGAATATGAAAATTTTAAAAAGAACCCTGATTTTTATGCTTTGCCTTTTCTTAACTGCCGCACTGCTTGCCGGATATGCATTTAAGATAGAACCCTTTATGGTGTTCACCCATTACTATGACCTGAATGCTCCCGACAGAAAGATCACACAAGTTATCCGTGTGGTACAGTTATCCGATATCCAGGTAAATGCCTCTTATACAGAAAATAAACTTGAAGAACTTGTGGACAAGGTTAATGATCTTTCACCGGATGTCATTGTCTTTACCGGGGACTTGTTTGATAACTTTTCAAAATATAAGGCTGTAGATGCCGTTACTTCGGCACTGTCAGCCCTGAATGCGTCATATGGTAAATATGCTGTCTGGGGAAATCGTGACTATGGCGGCGGTGCCTCCCGGGTTTATGCAGATATTATGTCGAATTCCGGCTTTACACTGCTGAAAAATGAAGGTATCACCGTAACTACCACAAAGGGGCATGAATTATTCATCGGCGGTCTGGACGATGCCCTGCTTGGATTTCCAGATATATCAACTACTTTGCGCTACATGGAAGATGATCCTGATTATCGGATCATTTTGCTGCACGAACCGGATATTGCAGACCGTTTTGAGGCTGGCTCTGCCAATCTGCTTCTGGCGGGTCACAGTCACGGAGGCCAGGTAAAACTTCCATTTATCAAAAGCCCGGTTACATCACTTGCTGAAAAATATACATCCGGATTTTATGATATCGATAACAATATGAAACTCTATGTAAATACCGGTATTGGGACTTCTCATATTCCGGCACGATTTATGGTGCCTCCCGAAATTGCGGTATTCAATATTGGACTATAAAGCTTGCGCTATCAGGAGGATAATTATGAAAATATTAATCGCAGAAGACGAAAAAGATATGCAGAAGATCATGAAGCTCTATCTTACCGGAGCAGGTCATGAAGTTGCTGCCGTTTCCGATGGACGGGAGGCTTTTGATCTATTGTGCAAAGAAAAATTCGACCTTTTGATTTCTGACTGGATGATGCCTGTCATGGACGGGATTGCCCTGTGCAAGGCTGTGCGTGAATATCATATGCCCATAAGAATTATAATGCTCACAGCGAAGGGGGAGATTTCTGACGAAATTGCAGGTCTGACTTATGGTGCAGACGACTATATACGCAAACCTTTTGAGCCAAAGATCCTGCTCCTTCGGATTGAAAAACTTTTTCAGCTGGGAAAACTGCTTACCTGCGGCAGCCTTACCTTAAATCCGGACACCAGAATCGTAAAAATACGGCAGGAAGAAATAAAACTAACCAAAAAAGAATACGAACTCCTTTACACCTTTTTCCTGAACCAGGGCATGATTCTATCCAGAGAACAATTACTTTCCAGCGTTTGGGGAATGGACTATTATGGCGATGAACGCACCCTGGATACCCATATACGGAGACTTCGCAATAAAATAGGAGAAAAGTATATCACTACCCACATCGGTATCGGATACATGTTGGAGAATCAAAATGAGTAAACTTGCCAAAAAATTTCTATTGAGTATTTCAGCCGTTTTAATTGTCGTTGTATTAATATCAGTCGTTGTAAATTCACAGTTTATCGGAAGATATTATATCTATGAAAGAAAGTCAGAAATTAATGAAATTTGTAATACACTTATGCAAAATGCAGAATCATTAGACGAAGCCATTGCCGCACTGGAAGAATCCAGGGATGTAGTAATTGCCCGCGTAGACAATACCTCTGATATTGATGTATTAAATGAACGCCTCCGCAATGCGTTTCTGGATAAAGGTCTGGGGCTGGACCGTTACTGGCTTTGGGATCAGGATTACCTGAATACAATGGCAAACGGGAGACAACTGCGCATCTACAACCAATCCAAGCTGCATTACAGTATACTTGTAGAATACTTGAATTTAGAGGAAACCTTTGCAGGAGTAGCTATCATCATTCCAAATATCAGCGAGATCGTCTCATTGATCAATGGCATTACCTTATGTATCTTTTTAGCCGCAGTAATTATTATGATGATTCTCATCTATTTTCTGGTTAAGAAAATTACTACTCCCCTTTCAGAGATCAGCGCACTGACAAAGGATATTTCCAACCAGAATTTCAGTCAGATAGAAATCAGGACAAACGATGAGCTGGAAGACCTTGCCAGCAGCATCAATGACATGAGCTGCAAACTAAAAGAATCCCAGGAAGCTCTGATTGAAAAAAACCGACAGATGGAAGCTCTACTTGGCAATGTATCCCATGATCTGAAGACACCGGTGGCCCTGATTAAAGCTTATACCTGCGGCATTAAAGACGGCATTGATGACGGCACTTTCTTGGACACGGTTATCCGCCAGAATGAAAAAATGGAAAGGCTCATTGAAGGACTTCTTGATTTATCCCGCATCCGGCAAAAAGACTATCCCAAAGAATCTGTAGAGATCAGCAGTATGCTCACCGGAATGATCGAAGAATATCAGCTGGAGTTAGAAAACAAGCAGCTCACTCTGCAAGCAGACATCCTGCCGGATGTAGTTATCACTGCAAGTCTGGAAGGAATTACTGCCATATTTTCCAATCTGATCTCTAATGCGGTAAAATATACTTCCAACAGCCATATAAACATACGGTTATATGAGGAATACGGCAGGATTATTTTTCAGACCTCCAACGGTGTAGCCCACAACCACAATATTCTTTTGGAAAGAATCTGGGATCCGTTCTATGTTGCCGAGAAATCCCGGAATAAAGAGCTGTCCGGTACCGGACTTGGACTTTCCATTGTAAGTGCAGCTGCACAGAAACAGGGTTTTGCATATAACTGCCAGATTGATGATGGGGTAATTACTTTCACGATACGCTTTTAATGCTAAGTTATTCGTAATTTATTTGAATCTAAAAAAGTGCTCTCTTGTCCATAAAGAGAGCACTTTTTATTAAGACACCCTAAGACATATCTGCTATAATAAAAAATCATGACCATCACGAAAGGGGGCATTACTATGAGTGATAAAAACGATATTGTTGTGGAGATTGTATCCTACATTGAATCCCATCTGCAGGAAAAAATCCATCTTGACGATATTTCACAGAATATGAACTATTCAAAATACTATCTGAACCGCATATTTTCCAGTGTGGTAGGCTGCACCATGCATAAATATATCCAGAGACGCAGACTGACAGAAGCTGCCAGACTTTTGGCAGAGACCGACATTCCTATTGCAGAGATTTCCTGTAATGCGGGTTATGATTCCCAACAGGCTTTTACACTGGCGTTCCGGCAATTATATCAATGTACTCCCCAGACCTGCCGGAGCCTTCACATTTTTACACCCAGGCAGGAGCGATTTGTGCTTTTCCAGGAATTTTGTCCGGCAATTCAGGTATTCGCAGACAATTCTGCAAAAGGATACAATACCATTACCAGCTTTTGTATACAACTGTCTGAAGTCAGGGGGATTGCAGCATGATTATACCTTATGTAGTTGAACAGACCAGTCGCGGTGAACGCAGTTTTGACATTTACTCCCGCCTGCTGGATGACCGGATTATTTTTCTGGGTGAAGAAGTCACCGATGCTTCTGCCAGTCTGGTTACCAGTCAGCTTCTGTATCTGGAAGGCCAGGATCCGGGTAAGGATATCCAGTTATACATTAACAGTCCGGGTGGTTCCGTATCTGCAGGATTTGCAATTTACGATACCATGAATTATATCAAATGCGATGTTTCCACCATCTGTATCGGAATGGCTGCAAGCTTTGGAGCATTTTTATTGGCAGGCGGTGCAAAGGGCAAGCGTTTTGCCTTGCCAAATTCAGAAATTATGATTCACCAGCCTTCCTCCGGCGGCATAAAAGGCCAGACCAGTGACATTAAAATTCTTTCTGACTATTTGCAGAAGAGTAAGCAGCGTCTTAACCGGATTCTGGCTGAAAATTCGGGCCGCACCATAGAAGAAATTGAGCGTGATACAGACCGGGATAATTTTATGAGTGCTGAAGAGGCAAAAGCCTACGGACTGATTGATCATGTATACGTCAATCGAGTTTCAGAAATATAAATAAAATGTGAAGAAAATCATAAGATTACTCTTAAAGTCTTGATTTTGGGCAATGATAAGAATAAGATCTTATTAAAACCAGAATTATACCAAAGGAGATTGAAATATGCCAGGATTTACTTTACATTACTTATTTGGAGTGGATACTTATAGGTTGCTTTCCCCGGGCATCCTGCAAAATACCATTCATGCTCATACCGCTGCATACTGTCTTGGACTTCAGGGACCGGATATTTTTTTCTACTATCCTGCAGCCTACCTAAGAAAAGAAAATATCGGTTCCCTCATGCATGAAGAACACGCAAGAGAACTTTTTCAAACAATGTTAGATTATAGAGAACATCTGAAAGAAGAAGAAGAGAAAAATATCATTACTGCCTATTTAGCAGGATTTCTGGGGCATTACACACTGGACGGCCTGTTTCATCCCTACGTGTATGCCCGTACAGAATATCAGGTTGGAAGGAAAAACGGCAACCAGTATTATGCAAAACATTTTGAACTGGAATCCTGCTTTGATATTTTATATCTGGAGAAGAGAAAAGGGCTGCAGCCGGGTCAGTTTTACCAATCCCGTACCATCGCCCTCTCAGTTGCTGAACAATCTGCCATATCAGCATTGATCAGCCAGGTTGCACGAAAGGTCTACAAACAGAACTATTCTTCCAGAAATATCTCCCATGCCATATCCTGTATGCGGATGGGCACTTCTCTTCTGCATGATTCAACAGGTCTTAAAAAGAAGTTCTGGCATTGGTTTGAGACCCATATTTTTGGATATGAATGGTTCTCTCCAATGATTCAGACACCCCATGAGATGGATACCGCCAAAGTGCTGAATGAACAGAAGGAAGACTGGGAAAATCCCTGGAACACCAGTCTGATTTCTCAGGATTCCGTGGAAGATCTATTAAATAAAGCCGTCAGTGCATACCATAAAACACTGATTCTGCTGGAACACAAAATCAGCAGCATACCAGGCAGTCAGGAACGTCTGCTTGCAAATATCGGGAACCGCTCATTCCACAGTGGACTGGAAAATACCTGATAGATGATCATTTCAGCTTAAAATTGGCTTTTGCTGATTGCTGATTAAGGACGCTTTGTGGATTGTGGATGGGAATTGTGTACAAAAGGACGGGGGTTCGGCTTGCTATAGTGCAGTCGCCGGATCTTCTGTCATTGTTCCCCTAACAGAATTCGCTTTTTCCAGATTAATTCGGATTAACTTTATGATACTTCTTATACTGCTCCACCAGTTCCCCGATACTACTCTGATCCGTAAAATCAACTGCTTTACCGTATGTAGCTATAAATTCTCTGTCCTCTGATGTTTTCTCATTTTCCGGTTTCTTAACTATCATGTTATTCATCATTTTCATCATCAATTTATGTACTGACGTCAATTTACTATAATCCATATATCCGCGAAAATGATACAGCTTAGCCTGCTTCATCAGCTCTTTTGGTAATGCTTTCTCCATCCCCTCCCGAATATGTTTTACATTTTCTTCAACTTTTGTATTTGCAAGACCGCAGGTAAATAAAATGATATTTTTCCCTTTAATCCTCTCATAATTTTTTCCAATCAGGGAAATCCCTGCAATACCACCTGCATAAATTCCTCCACCGTAAATGACCGTATCATATTCCATCATTTTTTCTGGTGCTATCTTCCTTCTTTCAAATAAATCAGCACCCAAAGCTTCTGCAATCCATTCTGCATATTTTTTTGCTGCTCCATATTTTGACTGATAAATTACTACAACCTCATTCATAGTTACTCTCCTCCTATTTGCTATTTATCCTCTACGAGTATATGTTACTTTACTTAAAAAAGCATCAAATGCTAAATCCAGCATCTTTCTTATCTCTACATCATCCAACTGCACTGACCCCGTAACCAGCATGGAAGAAATTCCATGGGTATAAATCAGCATATTCATATGTAATGCTTTTGCACACTCCGGCGTAATATCAAATTCCTCTGCAATTCTATCCGTAACCTTTTTATTGCTGCGCTTTTCATATATATCCTCAAAACTGTTCAAATTGTCCTGTTTCATCATAAATAGCAGCCAAAACAGATGGGGTTCTTTTCTGGCAAATTTAATCTGGCAATATCCTACACTCCTGAAGAATTCCTTCGGATCAGCATTTCTGGCAATAAAGTCTCCATAAAAAACCACTGCCTTATGAAACAAATCCTTTTTTAATTCCTCCATATTCTTATAATAACTGTAGATCGGCTGAACCGAACAACCTATCCGCTCAGCAATCTCCTTTGTAATTACACGTTCAAATCCCTGCTCTCTTGTTAATGTAAAAGCAGTATCCAGTATCATTTCTTTTGTTATTCTCTGTTTTGGCATTTTTTCCTCCTGTGTGCCAGTCATACACTATCTATGTGTAACGAATTTACATAACATACTTTATATAATATACTTTATATAAATATAATTATATATTTTCTCTTGCTTTCTGTCAACAAATTTCTCCTTACCTGCTGATAATATTATTAAAAAAATGCAGAAGAAGAATTTGAAAACTAATTTCCCAAATTCTTCTTCTGCGTATCCTTTTATTCACTCCGGTATAATCTGATCTTTGACGCTAATTCCCTTGCTGCCACACTGCTGGATGCACTCCCTGCATAGACTCTGTTCATTTGTTCCATCATCAATTCCTCTATAATTGTATCCACGATTAGTGGGTGTTTTAATTCCACAGCTATTTTTTTAAACTCTTCCAGTTCTGCTTCATCAGCTTGTATAAACGTAATAATCTGATCTTCTTCATCCCCCTCCACCATTGCTTCCACATCAGACTCTACAGGCTTCAAATCTTGAAAAGTTTGCCTAATCACAGGAAATCCTTCCCCTAACTCTAGACTCTGCATTTTTTTCGACAGCAAAGTCCTGATAAATTCTTTTGCTTCATCCATATGCTCAGATGCTGCATGAATACCTACCATGTCATAAGGTGTATATAGTGACTTTATCGTTTTTACCTGAGTTTCATATTTACCCTGAAAAGTTACAGGTAATGATAAATCCATAACGCTTTTCATCTCCTCTATGGCAACTCTGTATTTTCCAGTATTAGAGGGGAATCCTAACCGAAACATATTTTTATCTTCTTCTCTCCCCTCTTCCCTGCTCTTTGCACCTGTCTTACGTACCAGCTTCATTACTACATTTATATATTGTTCAAGGTCTTGTTCCCGAAATGAAGCAGCCTTGAGATCGTTATAATACATATAGAAAATATTTTGTGCAATTTTTTCATAAATATCACTTTCTATAATTTGATCTGCATCCGTACGATTCAGATATTTTTCCAGACTGTCTAAAGATTCCATTTGCCTGATTGCATCTTCATTACCAATTAAAAGAGGCACCCCAAATCTGGATGAAATGGAAAATATTCTGCCCTTATTATCTTTTTGCAAGCTTAAATTATCCAGTAACCCTAATTCTCCTTCCATTTCATCTGCTATAACAGACAAATCCAAAAGCGCACCCTTTGCTGCATAAGCATCGGCCGGAAGTCCGTCAAGTATAATCAAATCCGGCCCTTTTTCACCCGCCAAGACTTCTGTATTTATAATTCTTATCGTATCTGACAGGGTAGTACGATCCTTGGTTTCTCCATAATCCTGGTATTCTATTTTCACATCCGGATTCTTCTTTTCAAATTCAGTAATCGCCTGCTGTATTGTATTACTTTTTGCCAATCCCGCCATTTTAAGTATTGTGGAATCTTCCTTTCGCTGCTTCTTGTCATAGTTATAGTATTTTAAAGATGCATTCCCAGATTTCTGAAACATCACATAAAAGCTATTATTTTCCCCTATTTCAAAAGAAACAGTCTCCTGATCTAACTTAAGAGCCGGCATTTCATCCCCTTCTATGATTGTTTCCACGATACTGCCGTCTGCCATAATATGATGAATCCCCTCATCATTCAAAAAGAAAAAATCTTGCCCGCCGCCTTCCTTCAGATAACTGCGTCCCGCCAATTCTCCAACCTTTATTTCATTTTTCTTTTCCCCTGTTTCTATATCATATAAACAAAATCCCGTTCCTGTGTCATTAACGGATAGAAATAGCCCCGGACATACACCAATATTTTTCGTTACATTCACTCCTAATTCCCACTTATCAAACCTTCTGATCTTTTTTCCTTCTCGATCGTATAAAACTGCTCCTTTTTCTGAATTATAAGAAATAATGATCCTCCCATCTTCCAGACTTTTTATCCCGTTAGGATCTACAGGTTGCTGCTCTAATCCGTCTTTCTTAAGATCCGCAATAAAAACTTCTTCTATCGTATTGCCCTGCTGTTTAGCAATATGAGGTAAATAATCATCATCAAAGTAAAGCATATAAATATTTCCATCCAAACCGCTCTCAATAATTCTTGGTTCATATGTTACATTTTTAAAAAACTCTGTCAATCCGCTTTCACTTTTCTCTTTCCAGCTATGGTCTTTCAGTAATTCATAAATATGATAATCACCAGATTCTTTCTCCCTGGAGTACAGATACATTTGGCTTTTCTTCACTTTCACAAATGATATTGCCTTCTCCCTATCCTGATCAAATGGCAGTTCAATATCGTCCTCCATGTACCCCTTACCATTAAATTTCTCACTGACTTTCTTTTGACTGCATCCTGTTCCAAGAATCATGAATAAGAAAACTAAAATTGCCATCAAACAAATTTTTTTCATATGTGCGCCCCTTCCTTTCGTGTTCAAATCTATACTAACACGAATATCTCGAAGAAACTTCTAAAATGCCATGGACTTCTTTATAATTTATTAAAGATTACTCCGCTCAGCTGTGCTATAATAAATAAAATTTATACCATATTAAGGAGTGTTGTCATGCGTATTCTACTAATTGAAGATGATAAAGATCTTTGTAATCTTATACAGCTCCACTTTTTACAGGCACAATATGAAGCAGATATCTGCTACAACGGCGATGACGCTTTATTTCACATACAAAATACTTATTATGATATCCTTGTACTTGACCGAATGATTCCCGAAATAGATGGACTTTCCCTATTGAAAATTATACGGGGACAAAATATCGAGACTCCCGTTATCATAATTACCGCACTGGAAAAGCTGCAGGATAAGATCTGCGGTCTGGACGCAGGCGCTGATGATTATATAACAAAACCATTTGAAATATCCGAATTGATGGCGCGTATCCGGGCTATATCAAGGCGTCCGGGAATTCTTCACTCCGCTGTAACCCTGAACTATAAAGATCTTGTTCTGGATGTAGAAAAACAAACGCTATCATCCGCGTCACTATCTGTCTCCCTGTCCCACAAGGAAACCCGCCTATTGGAAGTTTTTATAAAAAATGCTGAATTAACTCTCCAACGGGATTATTTGCTTAATTCTGTCTGGGGGGCTGATTCCGATGTGGACGAAAGTAATTTAGATAATTACATCTATTTTCTAAGAAAAAGATTATCTAAAATAGAAGCAGAAACCAGTATTAAAACCATGCACGGAATCGGGTATTATTTGGCATCCACAAAATAGCACCTCCGACAGATCCGGGTTGATTGTACCATTATGCATACTCTAAAGTTTACGAAAGGATCTGACTGACATATGATATTTCCTAATGTTCAAAAAAAATTAACTATCCTGTATGTACTGACTTCCGGAATTATTCTTACTGCGGCGCTTGCCATAACAGCTGTATTATATACAAAATTCCTATATCAAAAACAGACAGAGACTTTTCAGGCAAATATTTTTCATGTAGTCTCCACTTTACAGAACGGTTCTGCTGTTTCAGATTCCTGGCTGGACGAACTAAGTTACCGTGAAAATCTGCTGATTCATATTGAAGAAAATGGAGCACCTCTGCTTTATAATACCTCTGACAAGTTACACGCAGGTCAGAAAAATCTGATTCAGACTGCCAAAGATTATATCAGAGAAAATTATCTTACCTCTATAACAGGCTCTTCCTATCAAAGTCCATTGTTTAAGGTGACCGAAGCTGGTCAAGGTACTTTCCTTTGTGCCTACATTTCCTTATCTAACAATCGCCATTATCAGGATATCTATCTGTTAAATGATATATCCCATTTAAAATCAGATGGCTTTACACTCCTATTTTATTTACTGCTAATTGAATTTGTCAGCTGTATTTGCCTGTTCTACCTTGGACACCGGTTCGTCCGCCTTGCTCTGACGCCTGTGCGCGAGAATCAAAAACTACAAAATGACTTTATAGCCGCTGCTTCCCATGAACTTCGTTCACCCGTAATGCTAATTCAAAATGCTGCTTCATCTGCACAGCAGTTCCACGATCAAACAGACTACTTTCATAATCTTATTCAACAGGAATGTATAAGAATGTCTTCTCTAATTCAGGATCTTTTAACCCTTACCATTTCACCGTCTGATACAGAAGAAGTCTTCATAGAATATGACCCTGATACATTACTTCTGGAAATCTATGAAAAGTATCTGACTCTGTGTAAAGCCAAAAACCTTCACCTTCGCCTGGAATCTGCCGATTATCTCACTGACAGTCCCACAAGTATCCCCGGATATCTATCCCAGGTTATTCGTATATTTCTCGACAATGCAATAGCCTACTCACCAAGTGGAGAGACTGTTACATTACGGATGTCCGTTAACAAAAATGACATTTACTTTTCAGTTATTGATCATGGCTGCGGTATCGCAGATGAAGATAAAAAGAAGGTCTGCCAGAGATTCTATCAGGGTGACATATCACGTAGCAGCAAAGAACATTTTGGGCTTGGTTTAAGTATTGCACAAAAATATACCACCTCCCTGAGGGGCAAAATTTTATTAGAAGATACCCCCGGAGGCGGATGTACTTTTATTCTAAAATGCTCCTACACTATCTCTCCGTAATACTAATTGATTCTATCGCCACACTGCCGCCCCGCACTACTTCAATTGCAGAAAATTCTTTTGCAGCAAGCTTAACCAGATCGTTATTGCGCTCCTCCGTCTGTACACATTCCAGTACCAGACGGTCTTTGTTCATATCTACTGCCTTGACGCCAAAGACTTCCGCCATACGGAAGGCTTCATTTTTATCCTGCTCACCTGCCGTGTGGATTTTCAGATACATCAGTTCCTTCATATGAATCGGAACATTTGTAAAATCAACAACTTTTATAACTTCTACACATCTGTTCAGCTGTTTCTTAATCTGCTCAAAGGTAGCATCATCACTGTCCACACAGATTGTCATTCTGGACACTGTATTATCTTCCGTCTCTCCCACCGTCAAACTATGCAGATTATAAGATTTTCCGGAAAACAGTCCTGATATCCTAGCCAGCACACCCACATCATTTTCCACATATAACGATATCCATCTTTTCTTCATTTAACTATTCCTCCTTTAACATTCCATTACCATATCGTGAATTGCATTTCCACCCGGCACCATAGGCAATACCAGTTCATCCCGTTCAATAATAAATTCGATGATCGTCGGACTGTTCTGGTTCCTCTCAGCCTCTATAAATGCAGCCTCTATTTCATTTTCATCAAATACACGGATTCCTTTCGCTCCATAACTGTCAGCCAGTTTTACAAAATCCGGAGAGTATACAGGACATCCGTTGGTCTTACAGCCTTCACAGCTGCTTCCACAGCTTCTTCTTCGTTTCATACAGGTACTTGCATAGCGTTTATCGTAAAATAACTGCTGCCACTGTCTTACCATTCCCAGGTAACTATTGTTAAAAATACAGATTGTAAGCGGTATTTCACAGGTTACGGCTGTTGCCAATTCCTGAATATTCATCTGCACACCGCCATCTCCCGATACACAGATTACCTGTCTCTTCGGATTTCCCAGTTTTGCCCCTATTGCTGCCGGCAGGCCATATCCCATAGTCCCCAGTCCGCCGGACGTTAAAAGCCTGGTCTGTTGGTTCATTTCCAGAAACTGTGTTACCCACATCTGGTGCTGCCCAACATCTGTTACAATAATCCCGTCTTTTCCCCGTTTATTAATAACCTCAATGATTTTATCCGGTGAAAGTCCTTTGTGAGTACTTCTGGCAATTGGAAATTCCGCTTTCCATTCCCTGATTCGTCCTATCCACTCTGTTCTTTCACAATCCTCTGCCTTTTCCAGCATTGCTTCCATTGCCAGTTTCGCATCCGCTACAATTGGAACATCTACATGAATATTTCTGGATATGGAAGCCGCCTCAATATCTACATGGATTATCGTTGCTTCCGGTGCAAATTCACTGATTTTTCCCGTGATCCGGTCGTTAAACCTGGTTCCTATGGAGAACAGCAGGTCGCACTCGCTAATTGCCATATTCGAAGCATAAGAACCATGCATTCCAATATTTCCAATATAATAATCATGGTCCGTAGGTATTGCCCCCTTTCCCATAATCGTAGTAATTACGGGAACATGAACCTTATTCACCAATTCTTCCAATGCGCCTTGCGCACCTGCAATCGGAACACCGCCACCAATTAAGAACACAGGGCGTCTGGCGCTTTTTAACATCTCCAGAGCCTTTTTAATCTGACCTTTGTGTACAGATAAATTAGGCTTATATCCCCTGATAGAAACAGGTTCATCAAAGCAGTCTTCAAACATCTCATTTTGAATATCCTTTGGGAAATCAACAACTACCGGTCCCGGTTTTCCTGTTCTGGCAATATAAAAAGCTTCTTTTATGATCCGTACCAGATCTTTTCTCTCCCTGACTGTAACCGCATATTTGCAGATACTTCTGGTAATTCCAACGATATCTACTTCCTGAAAAGCATCATTTCCAATTAAGTGGGTCGGCACCTGGCCGGTAAAGCATACCAGCGGTACACTGTCATAATTAGCCGTTGCAATCCCGGTAACCAGATTTGTTGCCCCCGGACCGCTGGTGACAAGGCAAACTCCGACTTTCCCCGTAGATCTGGCATAACCATCTGCAGCATGGATCAGCCCCTGCTCATGTCTCGGAAGAATTACTTCTATGTCTCTCTGATCATAAAGGGCATCAAAAATATCAATTGCATAACCGCCCGGATAACCGAATAACATATCAACCCCTTCCCGTTTTAATGCTTCAATAAAAGCCTGCGTTCCTTTTCTTTCCATTGCATTTCCTCCTTTACAAATTCCATTGATACATTCCGGCAATAAAAAAGCCCTAAGCTAATAAAATTAGCTTAGGGCGAATACGCTGTGATCCGTGTTACCACCTAAATTCAAAGAATAATCTTTGCACTCTGCCAGTACGGATAATCCTCCATCTGACATGATAACTTCTCATTTCAGTACGGAAAAATCGATACTGCTTTCCCTGTAACGGAGGAAAATTCCGTTGAAGCCTACTTAGGTAATCCTGTTCAGTTCACTGCTCAAAGGCTACTTCCATACTTCCTTGTTAAAGATTCGCACCAACCATCTTTTCTCTGGAACTCAGTGAGTATGTACTCCTCCTCATCATTGCATTTGTCATTTTATATTATATGCATTTCTGATATTTTTTATTATAACTGGGATACTCGCTGATTGTCAATACTTTTTTTCAGACAGTTTTCTTTCTCACCCTACTCAAACATCGCGACTGCATTCTGCAGTTCTGCAATAATTTCAATATGCTGTGGACACTGAGCCTCACATGCTCCGCATTGCAGGCAATCCGATGCCTTGTTTCCGCCGCCTGTTACAAAACCGTATTCATTTTTTGCATCCTGCAGGTTCTTAAATGTCGCATTTTTATTCATTGCCTTAAAAATCTCCGGTATCGGAATCTGTTGTGGACAGACTTCCATGCAGTACTGGCAGTTTGTACATGGGATCAGCGGCATATTTTTCAGCTTCGCTGTGACTTCATCAATCACCTTCTGATCTTCCGTTGTGATTTTCTCAAACTCAGCCATAAAGCTTAAATTATCTTCCATCTGCTCCATATTTGACATTCCGCTTAATACCGTAATAACGCCTTCCAGAGAAGCTGCAAAACGCAGCGCCCAGGATGCTACGGAATGTTCCGGTCTTGCTTCTTTAAATATTTCGTCCAACTCAGGTGTCAGTGATGCCAGTGTTCCTCCCTTAACCGGCTCCATAATGATTACCGGTTTGTTATGTTTTCTTGCCACTTCATAACATTTCTTTGCCTGAATAATGCTGTCGTCCCAATCACAATAATTGATCTGAAGCTGTACAAATTCTGCATCCGGATGTTTTTGTAATATTTCATCCAGACAATCAGCCGTATCATGAAAAGAAAATCCATAATGTTTGATCAGGCCTTTTTCTTTCTGCTCTTTTACAAACTCCCATGCTTCATATTCTTCATACTTTACGGCCTTATTCCGATCAATTGCATGTAAAAGGTAAAAATCAAAATAACCTGCTCCGGTACGTTCTAACTGGGTGTTAAAGATTTTAGCTACATCTTCTTTTGCATTTACCAGCCATACCGGGAGCTTCGTAGCCAGCTGATAGCTGTCCCTGGGATATCTGCTGGTTAAGGATGCTTTTACTGCTTCTTCTGAATGTCCGTCCAGGTATGGATATGCGGTATCAAAATATGTAAATCCCTTTTCCATATACAGATCAACCATTTTTTTAGTCTGTTCCACATCAATCGTGTTGTCTTCCAACATTGGCAGGCGCATCATCCCAAACCCCAATTTCTTAATCTCAGATCCTAAAAATTTTTCACTCATTACATAATCCTCCTTTATATTTGATATACAGTGTCTTATTATTCTGCTTCATAGATGCATTGATATATTTCTTTTAACGGTACTCCCTGCTGCATCGCCAGTTTTTTAGCGCTTTCATACTCCGGATAAATTCTTTCTTCTGCTCCTGCAGTCACCTTTTTTACTTCCAGTTCTCCATATCTCGTAGAAATAACCTCTTTTGCTCTAGGCAAAACAGTTCGGCTCTCTAATCTTTTACGTAAGCCGATAGTAGTGGTATGCAAAAATATAATCTCTTCTATTTTCTTCATATCTTCCGGAACACAAATTGCAGTCATGCGGTATGCCGGTCTGTTCTTCTTCATATATATTGGTGTAAAAAACACATCCAATGCTCCCTGTTCAAAAAGCCGTTCCATAACATATCCCAGGAATTCTCCTGTGCAGTCATCCAGATTCGTTTCCAGGACTAATACCTGATCATCTTTATCCTGAAATCTCCCATCCACATTCACGATCTCACCCAGGCTGACCTTTAGAAGATTTGGTATTTCAAGATCCTTCGTACCGGCGCCCCAACCGATTTTTTGGACATTCATTTCCGGCATATTTCCATAAGAAGATGCCAGTTCTGCTATGATTGCAGCCCCGGTGGGTGTCACAAGCTCGGTATTAATGTCAATCTGCCTGGTAATCGCATCGCTGGCTGCAAAAATTTCAGATACTGCCGGAACGGGAACCGCAAGTTTCCCATGCTGGCAATGAATAAACCCGCTGCCATCCTGAATAATAGATGCACACACCATATCCGGTCTGAGCATATCAATTAAAATCGCAGTTCCTACAATATCCACAATGGAGTCTACTGCCCCAACTTCATGAAAATGGACTTCTTCCAGTTTCCTGTTATGTACTTTCGCTTCTGCTTTTGCCACCCGTAAAAAAATGCGTTTCGACAGATCCTTTGCGCCTGACGTAATTCCGCTTTCTTCTATGATACGATTAATATCCATTAAGTTCCGATGTTCATGATGATGCTCCTGCGGATGGTGCTGATGTTCATGAATTTCATAACCTTCACGAACTTCATGCTCCAAATGTACTTTCACATAATTACCCGTTATTCCGTTTTTTACCGCCTTATTAAAACTTATTTTATATCCGTCCACATGGAGCTTTTCCAGTTCTTGCAAAAATACCTGTCTGTCTAATCCCAGATCCAGGAGCGCTCCAAGAGTCATATCTCCGCTTATTCCCGAAAAACAGTCGAAAAATAAGATTCTTTTCTTCTGCATCTATTCTTTTCCTCCCAGACTATTTATACTGTGCGCCATATAACCCGCACCAAATCCGTTGTCAATATTTACCACGCTGATTCCGCTGGCACAGCTGTTCAGCATTGCCAGGAGAGGGGCAACACCGCCGAAATTTGCTCCGTATCCAACAGAAGTAGGCACCGCAATAACAGGCTTATCCGTCAGCCCGCCTACAACAGAAGCCAGCGCCCCTTCCATTCCGGCTACAGCGATCACTACATTTGCCCTGGCAAGAACATCCAGTTTCGATAAAAGCCTGTGTATTCCGGCAACACCTACATCATAGATTTCTTCTACATGATTCCCCAGAAAACGTGCTGTTATGGCTGCCTCTTTGGCAACCGGAAGATCGGATGTTCCGGCACATGCCACTACCACCACGCCTTTATTCATAGAAACAGCTTCCCTATTATATTGGATAATCCTGGCTTCTTCATCATATTCCATATCCGGGCATACTATTTTAACTGCCTCATACTTTTCCGCTGAGCATCTCGTCCCCAGGATATTTCCGACCTGATGTGCGATCATATTTTCCACGATTCCTGCTATCTGCTCACTGGTTTTTCCCTCACAGTAAATAACCTCAGATACTCCAGTCCTGATCTTTCTCTGATAATCAATCATTGCATACCCAAGGTCATCAACAGTTTCTTCTTTCATCCGTTTTTCTGCTTCGGCAACTGAAATTTCATGTGCATTTAACTTTTCTAATATTTCCTTTACTTCCACGTTCACACCAACTTTCCAACCCGCATGTATCCGAACTGTAGCTATACAGACTTTATACTGCTTTTCCTCTTACAAATCAAAACTTCCGCTGCGGAATCCTTCCAGATCCAGCGTTACATAATCAAATCCGCATGCCTTAACCTTGTTCACAAAGTCCTTATGTTCCAGAAGGCATTTAAAATCCTCTTTTGCAACTTCAACCCGTGCAATCCTGTCATGTACCCGTATTCTGCCTGAATCTATCCCCAGCTCCTTAAGACAGCGTTCCGCATCCTCCACCTGTTTTAATTTTTCCGCTGTCAACTGCGTACCATAAGGAAAACGCGAAGCCAGACAGGCATTAGACGGTTTATTCCAGGTGATAATCCCCAGTTCTCTGCTTACATTCCTGATATCCTGTTTTGTAAATCCACACTCATAAAGCAGGGAACAGATCCCCAGCTCTTGGGCTGCTGCTGCACCAGGGCGATATACCTTAGCATCATCCAGATTCTTCCCATCCAATACAACTTCATACCCCTGGGTTTTAGCCATTTCGATAATCTTCGACATTAAGTTCTTTTTACAATAATAACATCTCTTCTTATCATTCCCGGCAAATTCAGGCACCGTGAATACATCCATAGCAAGAATTTCATACTGTACATCTTTGTCTTTTAACAGCTGAACCGCTTCCTGATAATCAGCTTGAGCCAGCATAGCTCCACTGCATAATACAGCAAGCACATTTTCTTTTCCTAACGTTTCTCTTGCTACAGACATCAAAAAATTAGAGTCCACTCCGCCTGAATATGCAATTGCTACTTTCTTTAATTCTTTCAGCCTTTTCTTTAATAATTCCAGTTTATCCATGTATGCCTTTCCGATACTTGTAACCCGATCTTTATATTCATTCTATTGTATCATATTTGCGGGTTTCAGACCATATTTACATAATATTTGCACAACTCTGTTTTATATAGAGTAGCACTTAAAGTTTGCTTTAAGTCAAGTACTTTTTCACTTAACCTTTCACTTAACGTTTTCCGTTCATTCTTTTCATTTTATCTATTTGCGCCGCTACGAATAACGCATTCTCTTTCGCTTCCTGTAAAGATGTAAGGAGCCTGTCACATGCGGTTATAATGTCGTCATCCTGCCTGGGTGTATTGATTATCTCCCGGATATTGGTATCGGGGTTCATTGTCAGGGCTTTTAGCATTCTTAATATAGAAGACAGAGAATAATTTGCACAGCGGAGAGAACGTATTATTTTTAACCGCTGCAAATCTTCCGATGTATACACCCGATATCCATTTTCCAGCCGTTTAACAGAAAACAGCCCATTTAGTTCCCAATTTCTAAGGGTATCAATTGTAACGTGAAGATAATCAGCCGTCTCTTTTCTTGTAAATAAAATATCCTTTTCATCGGAATCTGCACCTAAACTGGATAATAACTTTTGTGTAATCTGTATTGCCTCTTCCGCATTTTTTATCTCTGTTTCCACCTGTTTCATATAAATTCGGGTTAATTCCGCTGCTTTTTCATAATCTCCAGCCGCAGATATCTTAATGATTTCCACTGCCTTTTTACGCAGCCCATTCTGCAGTACCTCTGCCTGAAGTGCCGCCCTTGCTAACTTCAGCTGTTCTACATGCAGATCCGTGAATACCCGATACCCATTACTTAACCTTTGCGGTTTGGGAATCAGACTGCATTTCTCGTATAATCGTACCGTATTCACATGTATTTCAAACATTCTGGCGATATCGGCAGTCTTGTATGTGTTCAAATTTCTATACCTCCATTCTGTCATCTTAAATTTGGGTTTTGTTGAGGAAGGGACGCTTTGTAGATAAAGGTAGTGTGCGGAAAGATGGGTGTGGAAAACTGGCATGGCCTCCGTCAGCTGGCCGCAGAACTGGTATTTTCTAACCTTTCCGAAGCGCTTTTTGGCGGCACGCGGGTATTCACCGAGAAATCCTGATGCATTTCTCGGTTCAGTACCCGCTTAGTATCCGATGGGAGCCAGTCGAATACTATCCGCCAAAAAACACTTCGAAAAGGTAAGTAAATACTCAGCTCTGCTCTACGCTTCCTACGCCCATACCAGTTTCCCACACCCATCTTTCCGAGATTCAGTTTACTGTCACAAAGCTGGTTTTCTCAGCAGATTGGAACCCCTGGGCTGTGGCAGGATGTTCTGTATTGGTTGCTGCGCTATGTTTCAACTGTTTGTGTAAAAGAAGATGGAAGTTTAATGCATCAGGATTTCGGAGCGAATGCCCGCGTGCCGCCAAAAAGTGCTCCGGGAAGGTTAGAAAATGCCAGTTCTGTGGTAAGCCTTCCAAACCAATGTCCCGGTCCGCCACCTTCTCTTTCCCTACACTACCTACATCTACAAAGCGTGATTAATCAGCTAGACCCCATATCACAAACCTGCAGGGAGGGATCTCATCTCCCACAAAGTGTGAAGCACATCTGCCAGTAAGCAATTTTACCCCCCCCTTAGGATTCCTAGTGTAGCGGAGAAACACCAGAAAAGCAAGCTTTATTGTTCTTCCCGGTCACGATCACGGCAGCTATCTGATTTTGGTATTTCAGACCAGGTGGTACGGTATGATTTAGACAAAATGATTCCAGTTGCAGAAGATGGATGCTTCATTACTTCTTCCGGCGTCCCCTGAACAACTATCCGTCCGCCATAATTTCCGCCTTCGGGGCCAAGGTCGATCACCCAGTCAGATGCAAGAATCACTTCCGGATTATGTTCAACCACAATTACACTGCTGCCCATCTGAACCAATCGCTGAAATACTCCAATCAGACGGTTTGCATCCTGCGGGTGCAGTCCGCAGGTAGGTTCGTCAAACAGATACAATACACTTTCACCGGTCTGCTTTGCCAATTCTCTTGCCAGTTTTAACCGCTGGGCTTCACCACCGGAGAGCGTAGTTGCTGATTGCCCAAGCCCAAGGTATCCCAGGCCTACATCCTGCAGTACTATCAGTTTCTTCATTATTTCTTTTTCCTGCTCAAACAAGGCTGCGGCTTCATCAATACTAAGCTCCAGAACCTGCGCAATACTAAGTCCCCTGTACTTTACATTTAATACCTGCTTTTGATATCTATTTCCCCTGCAAACCGGACAGACTACTTCAACATCCGGCAGAAAATTCATGGAAATTGACAACTTTCCGGCACCCTGACAATTTTCACACCGCCCACCGGGTACATTATAGGAAAAATGTTTTGCCTGTAATCCTCTATTTTGTTTCCTTGCAATTGCAGCATATAAATTCCGGATATCCGAAAAAATATCGGTATAAGTAGCCGCATTAGAACGCGGAGAACGTCCGATTGATGTCTGTCCAATGGTAATCACATTTTCTAAATGCTCTAGACCGCTGACGTTACTCTTCTGTTTTCTTTTTGGCTGATGGGCATATGCTTCTGCCGCTTCTGCCAGTTCTCCAAAGATCAGGCTGGATTTACCTGCGCCTGAAACACCTGTTACCGTAATAAATTTCCCCAGAGGAATTTCTACGTTCAAATCTTTCAGGTTATTTGTATTTGCATTTTTAATCACTACATATTTCCCATTTCCGGGAGATTTTAGAGATACCCGGTTATAACCTGTACCGCTTAAATATTTTCCGGTAACCGATTGTGAACAGTTCTTAAGATCTGACACATTTCCAGCCGCAACAATCTGCCCGCCGTCTCTTCCTGCACCAGGTCCAAAATCAATGATATGATCTGCAGCCTGTATAATATCAAGGTCATGTTCGATAACGATCACAGTATTGCCCATATCCCGAAGCCTGTTCAGCGCATCAATGATTTTAGAAGTATCCCGGCTGTGGAGCCCGGTGGATGGTTCGTCTAACACATAAAGGACTCCTGTTAAACTGCTTCCCAGAATAGAGGCAAGCTTGATTCTCTGGGCTTCCCCTGCTGAAAGGGATATACTGGGCTGGTTCAGGGACAGATATCCGGCGCCCACTTCTATTATACGCTCTATGCGGTGCAGCAAGTTATCCAGAACCTGCCCGACAACCGCTCTGGCATCCGCTCTTTCATCCGCACTAAGATCCCGGTCAAGCTGCTTCAGCCAGTCTGCAGTATCCGTAAGCGGCATTGAAAGTGCCTCTATAATATTTACACCGGCAACCCTTACATCCAGAATCTCCTTCCGGAAACGGATGCCGCCGCACTCCGGACACTCCTGTTGTATTAAGAACTTTTCAATGCGCTGCTTCGCACTATATGAATTCTTTTCCTCATAGCGGCGCATCAGATTCGTAATGACTCCCTCATAGCGTCCCTCAGGAACCGTTTTCGGAGGTTTTATGTCTGGAAAATGCCGTGTAAACTGTTTGCTTAATGCACCGTAAAGAAGTAAATCCATTGCAGTTTCGCTATACTCAGAGATGGGAGCAGACAGGTCAAATTCAAATCCATAATATTGGGCTGCATTCGCAATTGATGCCCCGTATCGGTCAATATATACCTGATCCCAGCCATGGATGGCAAACTCTTTTATACTCTTTGACCGGTCAATTAAAAGATCAATATCCGGTATGCTTACAATACCGATTCCTTTACATGCAGGACATGCTCCTGACGGCTTATTAAAGGAAAAATGGCTTGCCGTAAGTTCTGGGATTCCTTTTCCACAGTGAGGGCAGGGCATCATCTGCTCATACATTTCGGCAGATTCTTCCGCCTGGTCCGGAAGCTCTGCATAGATAGCCCCGGTTTCTTCCCCATAATTTGGGGTAATGGTTTTACCGCAGTGTTTACAGTTTCTTTCCCCTAATTTTGAAAACAGTACTCTCAGATATGGGGAAATCTCCGTAACCGTACCAACAGTTGAGCGCGGGTTACGGTTCGTATTTTTCTGATTAATGGAAATTGCCGGAGATAAGCCTTCAATTTTATCCACCATAGGTTTTGATCCAATCTCCATGGTCATCCCCATAGACTCCATATATTGTCTTTGGCATTCCCTCTGCAGAGTTTCCATTGCCAGTGTTGATTTACCACTGCCGGATAATCCCGTAAAAACAACCAGCTTATTTTTGGGTATTTCAAGGCTGATATTTTTTAAATTATTCTGTCGCGCACCTTTAATCCTGATATTCATATAATCTGCTCCTTTCGCATTCACCTGTTCAAAACATCGGTCATGCTTTTTATACCACATATCAAAACCCTGGTGTTAAAGTGTAGGGTTCTAATTCGTTCAATGAAGCAAAAGAACGAGTCATTCTGACATAAAATAAGAGACAGCCCGGCTGGTTTCCCAAGCCGTCTGTCTCTGCTGATTATTAGAACTGCTACATCTGTTTCAGAATAAATTTTTTACCCTCCGGTATCAAAATCTCTTCTTTTAAATCATACACCACATTGCTGATTACATACTCGCCGTCATTTACATAGACCTCAATCAGATTCCGGTCCACAAGGATATTCAGTCTGGCATTTTCTTTCAGTATTGGTGTTTCAAAGGCAAGCCTGCAGTCACGGATGTCTTCATAGACTTTCTCCCGGTTTGTGCATATTTTATTACCCTTCCTGTATATTTCATAGCCTCCCAGGGATATGGATTCCCCGTCATCCAGCTCAATTTTTAACTGGTACGGTTTTTCCTCCTCTACTTCTCCAACCTCAGTGATTTCCTTTACAAATGCTTTTTCCACATTTGGATGCATCCGGAAATATATATGACCGTTCCTGCGTTCCACTACCCGGGGTGTACACATCATTCCGATCCAGGGCTTTACCTCCGCAACCGGTTTGGGCATTCTCATCCATCCAACGACTACTCTGCGCCCCTCTTCATCTACCGTACTCTGGGGTGCATAGAGATCAAGTCCATAATCTGCAAACTGATACTCCTCTGCCATCGTAAGGATACCTGTCTGCTCATCAAAATCTGCTGCTGCACAGATAGCATGGTTCTGTTCTTTTGCGCCGTCTTTCAAAAAACCCATCGGCGAAAAACAAACTACCCAGCCTTCATCTGTCTTATACAGATCCGGACATTCCCACATCCATCCGAGATTATCTGCTTTAGAAGTATAACTGTTCAGATACTCCCAGTTTTCTTTATCACTGCTTCTGTAAAACAGCAGAATTCCTTTTTTTTCATCCAGGGTGCTTCCAAGAACCATATAATAATGATCCCCGCTTCTCCATACCTTAGGGTCTCTTGTATGCGTACGGTGCCCAAGAGATGCATCCATAATCGGAGGAATAATCAGTTTCTTATCTTTATTATTATCAAAGTGTATCCCATCCTCCGACGTGATCATCAGCTGGGAAGACTCAAACTGTTCATTTACGCAGTGATGGATATCTTCTTTGGTTATTTCCTCATACCGCACACCCGTATAATAAATATAAAGCTTTCCATCCTCCTGGACTGCACTTCCGGAAAAACAGCCGTTGCTGTCCCAGTATTTGCTTGGATAAAGGGCTATTTCCTGATGTGTCCAGGTTACAAGGTCATCACTTACCGCATGCCCCCAGTGCATGGTTGCCCAAGCGGGTGCATAGGGAAAATACTGATAAAACAAATGATATTTCCCTTTATAATAGATAAAGCCATTGGGATCATTGATCCAGTTTCCCGGCGCCTTTAAATGTAATTTATGTTCTGTCATATTTATACCTCCTGCATATCGCAGGCCTGCCTGCGATACTGCCTTAACAAGTAGTTTGATAGTGCTTTTCTTCAAACTTACCTTCCTATTTTAAATAATTCTCTTCCGTCTGCTTATCAAAGAAATGAAATTTTGTAGGTTCCAATACAAAAGTAATCTTTTCTCCAATACCGCTGACTTCGTATTTAGAAACCCGTGCAACAGAGGTAATGCCCCCAAAGCTAAAATAAAGATTGTTTTCATTTCCCATAACTTCTTTGTTTTCTACAACAGAAGTCTGTTTATCTGATTTGTAAATTTCCAGGTTGTGCGGATCCAGCTTTATATCCTCACCGCGAATTCCTAAAATCATTTCTCCCTGGCGCCCGTTTAGTTTCTTCAGGACACCTTCGGGGAGTGTAATCTTATTTTTATCTTTGAATTCCACGCTGCTGCCACTTACGGTAACCTCATAGAAATTCATTTGGGGAGAGCCGATAAATCCCGCTACAAATTTATTTACCGGATGCTCATACAATTCCATAGGTGCACCTACCTGCTGAATTAAGCCATCCTTCATGATGACTATACGGTCCGCCATAGTCATAGCCTCTATCTGGTCATGGGTCACATAGATGGTGGTGGTTCCCAGTGTCCGGTGAAGCTTGCTGATTTCATTTCTCATACTCACACGCAGTTTGGCATCCAGATTGGAAAGGGGCTCATCCATGAGAAATACCTTCTGATTCTTCACAATTGCCCTTCCAAGAGCAACCCGCTGCCTCTGTCCGCCGGAGAGATTCTTTGGCTTTCTGTATCGGTACTCTTCCAGCCCCAGAATATCAATTGCCCAGTTCACTTTCCTGTTGATCTCATCTGCGGGCACTTTCATATTTTTTAATCCGTATCCTATATTCTTCTCTACTGTCATATGTGGATAAAGAGCATAATTCTGGAATACCATAGCGATTCCACGATCTCTTGGCGCTGTTTCATTCACCTTTTTTCCATCGATAAACAGTTCTCCCCTGGAGATATCCTCAAATCCGGCAATCATCCGAAGTGTAGTAGATTTTCCACAGCCGGAAGGTCCGACAAATGCTATAAATTCTTTTTCTTTAATTTCCAGATTAAAATCTGTAACCGCATTTTTATCCGTACTTGCATATTTTTTACTAATATTTTTAAATTCTATAAAGCTCATACTATCATCCTTCCTTCGTGCCTGTGTGTGTAACTCCTTCTACAATCTGCTTGGAGAAACAGGCATATATAATAATGACCGGTATCGTAATCAGGGTTATGACTGCCAGCGTCTGCCCCATGGTTGTATTTTCATTGGCAGTAATGGAATTCAGCCCAATCTGTGCAGTAAGCAGGTCACTGGACGTAAATACCAGTGATGGCCAGAGGTAGTCATTCCAAACATTCAGAAATGTAAAAACACTGACTGTAGCCACAACTGTTTTTGACATAGGCAGAACCATTGTAAAGAAATATTTCACCGGACTGCAAAAGTCCAGCTGCGCTGCTTCATATACATCATCCGGCAGGCTTAGAAAAACCTGGCGGAACAGGAAAATATTAAATGGATTTACGATCATGGGGAGTATATATCCGACCACTGTATTTAGCAGCCCCGTTTTTGCAATAATTAAAAAGTGGATCGTAATAATTGTCTCGGTGGGAATAATCATCAGCATCATAATCACCAATACCCAGCGTTCCCGAAACGGAAAATCTATTTTCGCCAGAGCATACCCTGCAAGGCCATTTACGATAATCCCCAATATGATCAGAACCGCAGCATAAAACAGGGTGTTTCCCATGTACCTCAGAAAAGCCGTATTTGTGATAATCGTTATATAGTTATCAAAAAAGCTGCTGCTTAATGCGGGCGGAATAAATGCCGACATGGCATTCATGTCTGCCGCAATGGCTGCATCCGGCTTGAAAGAATTAGCAAGCATCCATACCACCGGAAATAAGAAGAAAATAGATAAAATAAGCATCAGGATAACCAGAACCCAGTTAATTGATTTTTGTTTTTTTGTTAACATGTTTTTCCTCCTTATCCCGCGTCAAAATTGTCTGAACAATGGTCAGAATGACCACAAAAATCACAAATACAATTGCCATGGTGGATGCCAGCCCCATTTCCCAGTTAACCGTACCAGTCTCATAAATATCATAGACCAGCGTATACGTAGAATGGGATGGCCCGCCTCCTGTCATTACCATTGGCTGAACAATCATTTTAAAAGCACCGATGGTAATGGTGATAAATACAAATACGCAAATGGGTTTCAGTTCCGGCAGCGTAATATCCCTGAATTTCTGCCATCCGCTGGCATGATCCATCTCTGCTGCTTCGTAAAGTCCCGGATTAATTGCCTGAAGTCCTCCCAGAAAAATGATCATCTGATATCCCACACCCTGCCAGATACTCATAAAAGCAATGGAGGGAAGTGCCTGCTTATCACTGTAAATAAAGGGCTGTGCAGATATACCCAGGTTCGCAAGCACCGTATTTAAAATGCCTTCCGGATTATAGATCTGCATCCACAATGTAGAAACAACCGCAAGAGACATAACAACCGGTATAAAAAATGCAACCTTAAAATACTTTTTACAATGTGTAACTTTATTAATCAGCAGCGCCAGAATAAGCGCTCCGCCTCCCTGGAGAGGCACGATAATAAACACAAACTTTACGGTATTAAGAAACGCCTTAAGAAACAGTTCATCCTTAAAAATCGTAATATAATTTTCCAGGCCCACAAAATGTGTAAGATCCGGATTCAAAGCAAAATAATCGGTAAAACTGAAAACCAGTGTCAGCAGCATAGGAAGAAACAAAAAGATGGTAAGCAGTACGAGGGCCGGTCCAAAGAATGCCATTCCTAAAAGCGAATTAGATTTTTTTCTCTTCATTATTCTCTTGTGTAACGCTTTAACTTGGCGTTAATCCTTTCTATAGATTTATCCAGTTCCGCTTTTGCATCCTTTCCATTCAGTGCAGCTCCTTCCAGAACCTGCTGAAAAGAAGTACTTACCTGCGGATATACGGGTGTCTTGGGTCTTGGATGTCCATATTTATTCAGCTGCTCATATAGAGCCTTGTAATTCTCATCTTCCGAAAAAAGAGAAATCTGCTCAAATGCCCCATAAGTGGATGGCAGCCCTTTTGTCTGTTCATGGAGAAGAATGCCGCTGTCTACACCACTCATCCATTTTACCAGCTCGGTTGCTCCTTCCAGATTATGGGTGGAAGCAGATGCTGCATATGCCCAGGAGCCTGTGGGCGTATATCTTCCTCCATCCCAGTTTTCTCCTACAATATAAGGCGCCACTCCCAGTTTGATATCCGGATAGTTCTCATAGACGGTATTTACTTCCCATGCACCGTCAAACTTAAACGCTGCACGCCCTGTTTCAAACAGCTTATCAATTGGCGTTTTTGACATATAGCCATTCTCTACAATTCCCCGGAAGAAATCCACGGCTTCTACATTTTTATCGGAATTGAAAATACCATCCACGCCCAGTCCATCCTCACTTACAAAGTCTCCTTCATTGGCCCAAAAGAACGGCGCATAATAATAAATACTCGCTTCTCCAACCGGAAACGTCATATCCAGACAGTATCCGTTCTTTTCTTTCATAACCGGATCGAGCTTTTCACAGATCTCCATAAACTCATTCCAGGTCCAGGGATCATCAGCGGAAGGAATATTTATTCCGGCATTTTCCAGAATATCCTTGTTGTAATACAGACCTACACTGGATTCCATGGCTCCCAGTGTGTACAGCTTATCGTTATAGGTTCCCTGCTCAAGTATCGAATCCAGATAGACCGCCCTTTCTTCCTCTGACAGCTCCGCCAGGGGCTGGATTATACCATTTGCCGCATAAGCCGCCACATTGGGTCCGTCTACCGTAAGCACATCCGGAAGTCCGCCGGACATAACAGATGCATTTACCTTGTCAGAATATCCCCCTCCGCTGTCATTTCTGGGAATGAATTCAATATCTGCAAAATATTTTCCATCATACTTTTCATTAAATCTTTTCACGGACTCCGCATAGGCATCCCCTTCCGGCGTGTCCTCAATTGTATGTACCCATATGGAAAGATAGCTTTCTCCTTCCTCATATCCGGCAATATCGCCCGGCTTTACCTCTTTTTGCCGGCACCCTGCCAGGCAGCTTGCGGCAAGGAAAAATAGTGCCGCATATTTCCATGACTTTCTCATGTGCTCCTCCTTTACTTCAAAACCTATGCTTATAAACCTTTGCTTCTAAACCTTTGCTTCTAAACCTTTGCTTCTAAATCTTTGCTTCTAAATCTTTGCTTTGTAACCGGTAATGTTACCGGTTAAGTTACCGGTTACTTTTATTATCTAAAGAGTATCACAACTCTATATTTGCGTCAATTCCTTTTTCTATTTTTGTGAATACTGTCTTTATTTCAAGGCAGTATTTTGTAATAAATTCACAAAAATAACCGGTTACTTTCACTCATTGCCAATTTGACATTGCCTGCAGAACATATTTTTGTTATACTTATCTGAAAATACTTTTACCTGGCTGATTGGAACGGTCTTACACGTGTATTATTTTACGACATGCCCGGATAGTTCATAAAATCAGAACCTTGACAAAGGAGTTTCTATGGGGAAAAAAAACAAAGTAACTTTTAATGATATTGCAAATTATACTAACTTTTCAAAAACAACCATTTCCAGGTATTTTAACAACCCGGACTCACTGACTGAAGAAAACCAGAAAATAATTGCAGACGCTCTGTTAGCTCTGGATTATAAAGAAAATAAGGTGGCGCGGATCCTGGCAAGCGGGAGTACCGAGTTTGTAGGCATTATTATTCCAAACCTGTATCTTCACTACTATTCTGAGATGCTGAACCAGATTCTTTCATCTTATCAGGAATATGGCTATAAATTTCTTGTATTTGTTGGAAATGATGATGCGGAAGTTGAACGAAATTATATCAAAGAATTGATGGCATACCAGATTGAGGGACTGATTATCTTAAGCCATACTATCCCATCCAGAGAACTGTCAGAATACCACATCCCGATTGTGGCAATTGAGCGTGAAGACCAGTATATTTCCAGCATTAATACGGATAACTATATGGGAGCTGTCCAGGCAACCAGCCTGCTGATTAAAAATAACTGCAATGTCTTAATCCATATTAACAGCGATGTACCCAGCTATATTCCGGCATACGGAAGGATTAAGGGATTCCAGGATATCTGCAAAGAAGGAAAAATGCTGAATGAGATTATCTACTGCGATCTGGGATCTACTTTCGAAGCAAGCAATGCGAAGCTTACAGAAATTTATGAAGACCTTGAAAAACGATACCCCAATCAAAAAAAGGGCATTTTTATGCCCAACGATACCCATGCCAATGTTCTGCTCAATATTATTATCCGGAAGAAAGGCTCCCTGGGCAATGACTACCGGATTGTGGGGTTTGATGATTCTCCCATTTCCAAAGAAGCCATTATCCCCATTACAACGGTAGGCCAGCAAATCAGCCTGCTTGCCGAGGAAGCTGTTAAACTGCTGGTATCCCAGATGTCCGAACGTAAAAAACGGCGCCCGAACATTTCCACGGAACCCGTACACAAAAAAATCCCTCCTGTGCTTGTACGGAGAGATACTACTGATCATGACATCTTATAGTACCTGCAACGCACAATTTTAGCTGCAAAAAAAGGAGCCACTATTGTAGTGATAGATACTTACCAAAAATCACAGCATATCACAACCTACGGTTGTGTTGCTGTGATTTTTTGAAAAAGTTCAGAATTTATAACCCTCATGGGTTCCAATTATGCTAAGAAAACCAGTTCTGCGCCCAACCGGCAGAGCTGCTATTCTATTATTTCATAGCTTCACTTACAACTGCAGCTTCTGCCTGTGCTCTCTGTATATCATCCGCCTTTTCCAATCCTTCTACTGTGATATTGCGGTTCACTTTAGCATCATAGGTATCGGCTCTCATGATTTCGCCCAGGTCTATTCCCACTGTCTCTTTCATGGACTCAAAAAGCTTTGCCATAACTGCGGGAACATTTCCGGCTACTGAATCAACTCCGCTTCCTTCTCCTCCTCCAATAATAGTAATCTTATCAATCTGGCTCAGAGGTTCTGCAATTTTACCAGCAATTTCCGGAAGTACCTGAATCAGCATCTGTGCCATAGCCGCATTGTTATACTTCTGATAAGCTTCCGCACGTTTTTCCATCGCCTCTGCTTCCGCAAGTCCTTTTGCCCGAATTGCTTCCGCCTCTGCTTCACCGACCCTTTGAATACCCTGCGCTTCCTGCTCCTTAGAATATCTGTCCGCTTCCGCCTTTGATTTCTGTGCTTCTGCTTCCTTTTGAACTTCAAATTTCTTTGCTTCTGCTTCTTTTTGACGTTCAAATAATTCGGCTTCTGCCTTCTGCTGACGTTCATATCTGTCCGCTTCCGCTTTTTTCCTGATCTGGGCATCCAGTGACTGTTCCATAACTTCTGCTTCTTTTTGCTTCAGAAGAATGACCTTCTCTTCCTTAGCAATATCTGCATCTGCCGCTGTAACACCAATTGTTTTCCTCTGCTGCTCTTTCTGAATCTCATAAGCGGCATCTGCTTCTGCACGCTTCGTATCTGCATTTTTCTGAAGTGCCGATTTCTGTATGTCCAGTTCATTATTTTTAATGGCAATTTCCCTGTCAGAATTGATCTTCGCATCATTTGCCTGTTTGTCGGCTTCGGCCTTTGCCACTGCTATTTCTTTTTCTGCTTCTGCTTTTGCAATGGCTGCTTTTTTCTTAATCTGTGAAATATTATCAATACCAAGGTCATCGATAACCCCATTATTATCCGTAAAATTCTGCACATTGAAGCTTACAATGTCAAGTCCCATGGCTGCCAGATCCGGTTCCGCATTTTCTTTTACCAGATTTGCAAACTTTTGCCGGTCACCAACCATTTCTTCCAGCCTCATTCTGCCTACAATCTCACGCATATTTCCTTCCAGAACTTCTCTTGCCACCTGGGCTATGTACTGCGTGTTCTGATTCAGGAAGTTCTCCGCTGCCAGCCCCAGACGCTGATTTTCGCTGCTGATTTTAACATTTACGGCAGCATCTACCTGGATATTAATATAATCTGCGGTAGGTACGGAACTGGAAGTTTTAACATCGATTGGTATCAGTTTTAAGCTTAATTTATCAAGTCGTTCCAGCACCGGAATCTTAATACTTGCTTTTCCTATTATAATCTTTTTACGAAGTCCGGAAATAATAAATGCGGTATCCGGCGGAGCTTTTACATATCCTGTTACCAACACTAAAATAAGTAAAACTAATACCACAATCAAACCAATGAAAATCCCAATGTTGTCCATAATCATATTCATATTTTTTCTCCTTTATCCTATTTGCTATGAATCATTATTAGTTTGAAATGCTCTTTTTCATTGCAACTTTTCACCTCCTTATTCATGCTCAGAGCACTTCCGGAAATTTGAGTATGCTGCATTTTATGGTTCGGGGTATAGAAAAAGACCCCTATTGCAACAACTCATGCTACAATAAAAGTCTCGCACATTTCATTCGATACGGATGTTTTACATCGACCTGACGATTTCGAATCACCTTACGGTGTTGGCTACTCCCTTTTATTAAGATCAATATAACACCATTTCCATATATTGTCAATAATTTAACAAGGAATTTTTCCTCTTTAAAGTGTACCTCTAAATGCCCCATTATCTTCTTAAGGAACGGATATATTCTTTTGCTGCTTTATCAACCTGCAGTGATTCTGTTATTTTCTGAAGCGCCTTATTATAGGTCCAGTTATCCAATTCATTCTCTTTCAGATATTCCATAACCTGTATGGGAAACTTCACATAGTAAATGGAAATTGCCCAGGCGACAGCCATTCTGACGTAATATCCTTCATGCTTAATGGCATCAAATGCTGATAATGCCCCTTTCAGATATGCTTCCTCTACAAAATAATCTAAAAGCATGACAACCCCAAACCGTAGCTCATATTCATTTTGGCTTCTCAGATACTTTTCCAGAAACAACCTCATTTCTTCTCTGTATTCTTTCGTTATCTTGAGGCCGGCGCAAAAACTGTCACATACTGACCAGTTATCTATCTTACCCACAAAACAATCAATTCTGGGTAAAAGTTCTAAAAGGTCCATACGGGCATAGCCTATCACCATTCCCTGAAGCATTATCTCTTCATAGCTGTCGTCAAGTGCTTCCTCCAGATAAGCCCTCCAATCCTCTTTTACAATCGTCTTTGCGATTTTCCGAAGAATTGGCAGGCGGACACCATATACATTTTCCACTCCCGGCATAAGCCTCATGGTAAAATCTCTGAATTTATCCTCAGATAACATTTGCAGCTGTTCCTTTATCCATACGTTTGATACCATATTTACTCCTCTCATCCTCCGTAAAATTTTACTACCAGAATTGCCCATCCTATGATATATTATTTTTATTGTACTACACAGGAGGAAATCTAAATTATGAAGAAAAAATATCACAACCTGCTCTTTCGAATCTCATATTACATGGAATTATTTCTGGCTGTTTTAATCACCGCTGCTATTCTTATTCTAAGCCTTCATTTAATACCGGATGTAGTCCATATGGCTACGAATGCTCAGTTTGACAACTTTAATAAATTTCTTTCCACCGCCCTGAGTCTGGTGGTCGGAATCGAATTTGTGAAAATGCTTTGTAAACATACGCCCGAAACACTGATTGAAGTACTGATGTTTGCCACTGCCCGGCAGATGGTTGTAGAACATATGTCTTTATTTGAAACGATTGTCGGTATTGTCGCTATCGGTGTACTCTTTTTTATTAAAAAGTTTCTGCTCACTAATTTTGATACCGGAAAGGATCAACCGGACTCTTCCGTTACCAACCAAACGAATCAGAATCCGGAATAATCATATATCATTGATACAAAACAACTCCAGAATGGACTTTCGAACATTCTGGAAATTGTTCTATCATTCCTGGAGTTGTACGTTTTATTGTATACTTTATTGTATTAATGATTGCTTTCCTTCCAATTCTTAATAGGATATATCAATGGTAATTTACAATAATCCTAATTTTTGCAGTCCATACCAGATCCCGTCTTCATTCACGGCTTTGGTCACAAAATCAGCTGCCTTCTTCAGTGGTTCTATTGCATTTCCCATTGCTATGCCACAACCTGCCGCATGAATCATTTCCATATCATTCATGCTGTCTCCAAATGCGATCACATCATCCCATCCCAATTGATAATGAGTAAGAAGGGCCTCGATTCCAACAGCCTTGGATGTATTTTTATCCACAATATCTGCACCTACATTTCCCGAAAACATAGGGAATTTTAACAATGGAAATGCCCTTTCTAATTTCTGAACCTGCTCCAGTGTGCCAAACACAGCCAGCGCATGCAGGGACGCATCCAATAATTTTCCGGGATCTCCAAATTTTCTGTCACAGCTTCCAAATACCTGAACTTCTCTTTCAATCACACGCTCTTTGTTCACAAAATAGCCGATTTCACCCAGGTTATAACCGATACAGATATGATGCTCTTCTGCAAATTCCAGGAGTTCTTTCACAATACTTTTCTCCATGAAATGCTCATATATCTTTTCATTTCCGATCGTTACCTTCAGTCCGTTAGCATGAACAATTGCATCCGGATGGACCAGTTCCGCCAGGGGACGGCTGAATTCATTTTCCATGTCCCTTCCGGAAGCAAGCACGATAATATGTCCCTCTGCTCTCAGATGATCCAAAGCCTTCATCGCAGATTCCGGTATACTATATGTTGCATGATCTAAAAGAGTCATATCCATATCAAAACAAACTAATTTTTTCATATTTATACCCATTGCATATTGCAGGCTTACCTGCAATACTTCCATTCTTTTTTCTTTCAACTATTTTCGGCGCAGATTCCATGTGAAGCGGGGTGTGCAGATGGCGGAATGATTTTAAGATACATTCTAATGTGTCTGATTACACTTCTCCCAGTCTGACATCTCTCACTTTGCTTACATCTGTATCTCTGATTTTTTTACGCAATGGCAGAATACATGCCGGTGAAACGGATAATTCATCAATTCCCATGCTTAAAAAAGTCTCTGTCAATTCCATATCCGCACCTAACTCACCGCAAATGCCGATCCAGATTCCATTTTTATGGGCATTGTCTGCTGCCATTTTAATCAGGCGGAGCAGCGCTTTGTGATGTGGGTAATAAAATTTATCCAGATTCGCATTCTGTCTGTCTACTGCGGTCGTATACTGTGTGAGATCATTGGTTCCCACACTGAAGAAATCCACCTCCTTAGCCAGTTCATCACTGATAATCGCTGCTGCCGGTGTCTCGATCATAATTCCAAGCTGTGTATCTTTATTATACGGGATCCCTGCTTCATCCAGTTCTGCTTTCACTTCTGCAACAATCTCTTTGATTTCCAGGACTTCTTCTACTGCTACGATCATTGGGAACATAATAGCAATATTGCCAAATGCCGATGCACGGAAAAGAGCACGAAGCTGCGTTTTAAATATATCATGCTGTGTAAGGCAGATACGGATTGCCCGGTACCCAAGTGCCGGATTCTCTTCTTTCGGAAGATTAAAATAATCAATCTGCTTGTCCGCCCCGATATCCAGGGTCCGGATAACAACCATCTTCCCCGCCATGGTCTCCGCTACATATCGATATACTTTAAACTGTTCTTCTTCCGTAGGGTAATTATCACTCTCCAGATACAAGAATTCGCTTCTGAACAATCCGATGCCGCCTGCATCATTTTGCATCACGGCACCAATGTCAGATGCATTGCCGATGTTAGCATATACTTTAATCTTCTGACCGTCCAGCGTAATATTCTCTTCGCCTTTTAGCTGCTGCAAAAGCTCCTGTTTACCTTGATATTCTTTCTGCTTTTCCTGATATTTCGTAAGCGTCTCTTCATCCGGGTCAACATAAATGAGACCTTCTGCTCCGTCTACGATTCCCAGTTTTCCTTCATATTCTTCTGACAAACCGCTCCCTGCTCCGATAATTGCAGGAATATTCATGGTTCTGGCAAGAATCGCGGTATGGGAGTTGGTAGATCCACCCTGGGTAATAAAGGATAGCACTTTATCTTTTTCCAGCTGCACCGTTTCACTGGGAGCCAGATCGTCTGCTGCTAATATTACCGGCTTATCCGTCACCAGCCCGCTGTTCTCATTTCCGGAAAGGATAGAGACTACACGTTCCGAGATGTCTTTTACATCGGCAGCACGGCCTCTCATATACTCATCATCCATAGATGCAAACATCTGTGAAAAATTATCTCCGGTTGCAGCAACGGCATATTCTGCATTCACCTGCTGCGTTGTAATCATATTGGTAATAGCTTCCACATAGTCTAAATCATCCAGCATCATCTGATGTACCTGGAAGATCATTGCATTCCCTTCGCCCACTTCCTGGACTGCCTTGTCATACAGTTCACCCAGCTGTTCAATTGCTTTATCCTTCGCAGATTCAAAACGCTGGATTTCGGAACTTGTATCTTCCACTCTCTTACGCTGAACCTGTCCCTCTGCTCTTTTATAAAAGGCTATCTCACCGATGGCAATGCCGCCAAAAACGCCTTTTCCCTGCAATGTTACCATAAACATGACCTCCCTTATTCTTCAGACACCATCATTTTAATGTTTATTTTCAAAAATGTGGTATCGATACCTATGCCACCATATTAACATATTTAAACTGATTAATCCATAAAAACCTAAACCGGGGCCAAGTTTTCAAAGGATTACACAAAAATAGGATAAAAGGGGATATTTTTTCTGCTTTTCCGCATACTAATTGAAAAGCAAACTATACTTTTCATATAAAAATCAGGAGGAATCCCTATGAAAGATAACAAAACGAACAATGAAATTATCGATGATTATGACTATCTGGGCAATTCCGCTTCTTCCATGGACTGTACCGGTCTGATCCCCTCCGCTCCTCAGAGCAAGGCTGAATTGGATTCTTATGAAGAAGTTTATCATTTCGAACCGCCAAAAATGAAAGCCAGACACGAAGAAAAAGACTCACTGGAATAATTCCTGAGTCTTTTTCTAATATAAGCTATCCAAATACCCTTGCAAGGGTTGAAATCACCGCCTGCAGGTCTGTAATTGCTTTATTTAATTTATCAAAATCTATCTTATCCATATTTTCTGCTGCCTGAGTCACTACCTGATCACTATTATCCGCCAAACGGCTAATTTTATCTATCATGGATGGAATATCTGCATCAGTCAGCTGACGCGATATTTCATCCAGATTCCCGGATGCTGTTTCCACTTTATTTATAATCGTCTTTACTCTGGGTGCCGCAACTGCAATAAAAAGAATCACTGCCGCCAGAAAAAAAGCCAGAGTTGCCGCAATGAAACGCAGGTAAGTCCTTTGCCTCTTAAGGCAGTTTTTTTCTGCTTCTAGTGCAGTTAATATCTCCCTGTTTGTTTTCTCCTCCACTGCAAACCTCCCCGACAGTTTCCTTTTAAACAATTTATGCGGGATTCAAAAACAAAATGCCCAATTTATAATTTCTTCTTTCTTGTAAGAAATACACCGCTTGTCAGTGCCGTAAAAGGGGCTACCGTAACCAATCCAAAGCTCCCTACAATGGTGTCCAGTATCTCGGATGATACATATTTATAGTTTAAAATATTGTCTATGGGGGTTCCCTGAGCCATAAACACCATCAATAATGCTACACAGCCGCCTGAGTAAGCCAAAAGCAGCGTAGTTGTCATGGTTCCCATGGCTGCTCTTCCTACAGCCATTCCTGACTGCATTGCTTCTTTCCATCCGATATCCGGCTTTTTCTGGATTACTTCATTCACGGCAGATGTGATATCTACCGCCAGATCCATAACCGCTCCTGACGATCCGATGAAGATACTTGCCATAAATATCTGAGTAAGATTCAGATTCTCGTACCCACTGTATAAGAGGCTCTCTGAATTAGGCATAATAGCACCATGGATTTTAAAAGCATCTGTAAAAATCAGTCCCATTATACAGGTAGTTATAATGCCCAGGAAGGAACCGCTGACCGCTGCAAAAGCCTTCCGGTCAAATCCATAAACCAGCGTGATAATAATAAACGTCAGTGACAGCACAATGACCAGTCCCACCATTACCGGCTGCATACCTTTTAGATACATAGGAACCAGTAATTTCCATATCATCAATATTGTAAGTCCAAAAGATAATACTGCACGAATTCCTGTCTTACCTGCAAATATAATTAATAGCACCACAAAGCATCCGGCTAGTATCAGTTCCTTATTCAGTCGATAGTGGTCTATCAGGTTTACGGAAAGAATTTCATCTCCTTTGTGGCTGATTACCACAAGCGCCTTATCCCCGGGACGAAAAATTTTATCTGCTTCCAGAGAGCCGTTCAGCATATTAAAGCCCTCTGCCTCTAATCCTTTAAATTCTCCTCCCAGAAAACGGACCGTACATCTTTGTTCTCCTGATTTGATCAGTCCGGTACTGATTATTTTACTGTCATCGGTATTCAGAACTTCCGCCGCACAGCGCTCTGTCCCTTTATAAATGACTGCATCTTCAAATCCGGTAGGTAAAAAAAACAGTACTGCCATCAGCGCCAGACAGAATATGACCGGCAGCTGGTAGCAAACTGTTTCTCGGGTAAACTTCAGTTTTCGCATTTTGGGAAACAATTACTTAACTCCTGTAAGCTGTGCGAGATTTTTAAATATATCTGTGTTATCATAATACCCTTCGAATTTTTCCTGCCCTGTTCCTTGTGCATATACCGGTACCGGAAGTCCTGTATGTGCATAAGATGCAAAATTAATACCTGATTTATTATTAAGAATATGTGTAATGGTTACCGATAATGGCTCATAAGTTCCATATAAAATATATTCTTCCTGAGACATCCCATCCTTCTTTGCCGTTCCTGTTTCCAGTGTTCTCTTATAAGCATCTTCCAGGCGGGAATATTCATAATCTGTTAAAACCAGTTTGGAATCTTCTGTTGCATCCGCATCATCTTTTGCCATTAAGCCAAAGTTTGCTTTTATATCTTTTAACACTTCCTTAAACTCTGTTTTATTTTCTTTATATTTTGCAACATAGTCAGAGTCGAATTTCGCATAGGATATTTTCTGGTTTGTCAGGTTTGTCAGATAAGTATCGTAATCTGTTCCTGCATATCCGATTGTTAATCCACCGGTTTCATGGTCACCGGTTACCAGAATAAGTGTATCGTCCGGATGTTTTTTATAAAATTCTACTGCTGCTTCCACCGAGTCACTTAAGGCTTCTGTATCGTTGATTGCAGATCCTGCATCATTTGCATGACATGCCCAGTCAATCTTACCACCTTCAACCATCATAAAGAATCCAGTATCATTGTTCAGAACGTCAATTCCTTTCTGCACATAGTCTTTTAATGAAAGTTCGTCTTTTACTGCATCCAGATCATAAGACATTGCATCTGCATCTGCCAGATGTTCTGCTATTACAAGTGATTTTCCATCTTCTGCTTTTAACTTCTTTACTTCTTCCTGGGTTTTAATTACCTTATAACCTGCGTCTTCTGCCAGTTTATAAGCATCTGTCTGATCTTCTTTTTCTCCTGTCGGGTCAAGAAGTGCACCTCCTGCAAAATAATCAAAGTTACTGTCTACCAGCTCTTTTGCAATATCATAATAGCTGTTTCTGGAAGCCTGATGAGCATAAAAAGCTGCCGGAGTAGCATGGTTTAAATTAACCGTCGTTACAATACCTACCTTATAATCCTTTTGCTTTTTTAATTTTTCAGAAATCGCCTCAAACTTCTTTGTCATGGTTGTATCCATGTTAATGGTTCCGCTGTAGGTTTTATTTCCCGTGGAAATAGAAGTAGCTGTTGACGCAGAATCCGGAGCAAAAGAAGTGCTGTCATAGGTCTGTGCTGTCCCAGCTACCGGAAAATTCATAAATGACAATGCTTTTGCCTCAATTTCTCCTTTATTTTCTGTCGTTCCCAGATAATCTGCCGTTGCCTGGATTTGAGGATAACTCATACCATCGCCTATAAATAAGAAAATGTACTTTGGTGTCTTAATCTCTGCATTCTCTGCTGCCTTACTGTCTGCTTTCGTTTCAGATTCAGCTGCCTTTGTCTCTTTCTCTGTCTGTGCCGTTGTTTCGGTAGCATGTCCTGTTACCGAAGGAACTGCCGTAATTGTTGGGACTGCCAATGCCATAGCTAACATCACTGCACTGATTTTCTTCAATTTCATAATCTTTTTCTCCTCTTTTTGCTTGATTATTTACTTACATGAATAATCTATCAGAGAAGTGTAAGAAGCGGTTTTGTGCCTTGTAAAGAATTGGTAAAAATAAAGCGGGCTTTGTAAAATTGATTTAACAGTGTTTATACTGCGGCAAAGAGTTTGTTAAGGGATTACTATTACGAATAGATTGGGGGGTAAGTGAGAAAGGGACGCTTTGTAGATAGATGCCGTGCGTGGAAAGAGAAGGGGGCGGACCATGGCAGGCGTTTGGAAGGCTTACTGCAATGTTTAAAAATTCATTACCGCAGATCCTGTTCGTAATGATATTTTTGTGATAGAATAAAAATTATTGTACCATAGGAGGATCAGGAAATGTATTTTTATATGCCAACAAAAATTTATTGTGAAAGTAATTGTGTCCGGAACCATGCTAAGGATTTGTCAACCCTCGGCAAAAAAGCTCTTATTGTAACTGGAAGACGCTCTTCAAAAGAAAACGGATCCCTGGCTGATATTCAGGATACTCTCTCAAAGGAAGGAATATCTTATGAGATATTTGACCGTATTGAAGAAAATCCTTCCATTGAAACCGTTATGGAAGCACGGGACTTCGGAAATGAGTCTGGTGCTGACTTTGTCATTGGAATAGGCGGCGGTTCACCGCTGGACGCAGCCAAAGCTATTTCCCTTATGATGAAACAAATAGATAAAACAGAAGATTATCTGTATGAGAAAGGCTCAGATGATGCTTATCCTGTCGTATCTGTTCCTACTACATGTGGTACGGGATCAGAAGCGACTCCTTATGCCATACTAACCATTCACAGGAAGCGGACAAAATCCAGCATATCTCATCGTATCTTCCCGGTTTTGGCTCTGTGCGATCCTAACTATTTAAAGAACCTTCCACCTTCCGTACTTGCATCTACTTCCATCGATGCTTTGGGACATTTTATGGAAAGCTATATCAATAACAATGCAACTTTCTACAGTAAAATGCTTTGTAAAGAAGGGATGCATCTCTGGTCTTCTGTTAAAGATGTCCTTCTGGGTAAGCCGGCATGTGATGCTGACTATGAATCACTGTTAAATGCTTCTACACTTGCAGGCATGGCAATTACCCATACCGGAACTTCACTTCCCCACGGACTCAGTTACTATCCAACCTATGAGACAGGGGTACCTCACGGAAAAGCCGTTGGCTCCTTCCTCCCTGCTTACTTAAGGGCTGCAAAAAATTATCAAAGCGAAATCCTGTCACTTTTAAATTTCCCGGACACAGACGCATTTACTTCTTATGTCAATCAAGTTTTAGGCAGCGTTATGATCAGCGATGACCTCAAAAAAGCCGCCGTGAATGGCATGTTATCCAATCAGGGGAAACTGGCAAATTGCCCATTTCCTGTAGACGAAGATGTTATGTGGGGGATGTTTGAGTAAATCATACTTATGTATATCTATGGTATATTATTACTTACTATCACGAATAGATAAAATAAAACGACAAGTATTCTGTGTGTACCGAATGCTTGCCTTTTTATTTTTATATATTCAGCCATGTTCCTACCCTTTCGTAAGATTGTCGGGAGTAAGGTTGTATCTTTGACATCCCCTACTTTCCCTTCCTCCCCTTACCCACAGCAATCCACACCAGATGAATCAGAAATCCCCCCAGTATAATTGCTGCCATATAAACCACAATCACAAGTGAATTTGGCATAAAACCTTCCAGATCTCGAAATACAACCTGGGAAAATTGCCTGTATGGATTGATATAAAACATGTCGATCTCATTTGTGAACAGTTTCGATACTACTGTATTGATTATTTCAGCAATAACTGCAGTGATGACGAATATTTTTATAACGCCAAAATAGTCACGCACTGTCAATTTTGAAGAATATCGAATTCCTGTGTAAATGCCCAGTGTAATTAATACCAGATGCCAGCAGATGGAGTGCAGTGTCAGTATGAAAAGGGGATAGCACATGCCGGAGGTGTCTGCAAATGCAAATATGCCTCCCAACAGATTGATATCCATTAAAAAATGGATGTATGCTTTTTTATTTTTGAGAAAGGGCAGAATCAGGCATAAATACATAGGCAGGCTGCATAACTGAAACGGGAAATACCGCCAGCTGTAGCTTCCATCATTTATTACGGTTATCAGCAAAATCTGTTTGATGCACTCTGAAATGAAGAAACAGACACCAAACCAGAAGATGATTTTGCAGCTTTGATCAAACTTCTTCTTTATCTGCATTCTATCACCCCGCCTTATATCTTCCATCCCTTAATTCTATTAATCGGTTGACAAGATTATTATACTCTCTATCTGATTCCTGGTCTACGTCATGAATCGACAATATTTTTAACAATTCCGTAAAAAAAGAGCAAAGACGGAAAATCATCTTTGCTCTAAAACGTTCCTCATACACTATTAAGCTAAATTACAAGAGGCTCTCTTTCACTTAAATCCTCTTTTTACGAAATATCATCACAGCTCCACCTAAAAATACAATGCTTAATCCTGCTGTAACTCCCACCGCTGCCATTGCATCTGCAATCTGGTATTCTGAAACAAGCATTCCTACATTATTTGAAATCAGGAGTATCGGATTATATTTTTGTAGAACCGGCAGCATATTTAACATAAATAAGATTACAACAACTGCACCTACCCCCATAAGGCTGGTATAACTGTTCTTGCCTACTGTAGAAATCAGGAGCAGGAGTGTCAGCAGAAATATACCAAACAGCCATAAACACAAAACTGCAAACCAAAGATGATAAATATCATTCTGTTGAAATAAATACTCCGTATATCCATACGTTGTGACAAAACAAAGTGCCAGGCATATCGTCCAGATGAACGCCGCGGATGTGAATTTTGCCATAATGACAGCATTTCTGGAAAGGCCTTTGGTAAGGATATTGATCAATGTTCCTTTCGACAGTTCACTGGATAGAATCCCGCTGAATACCAATATCAGAGCAATGAGTCCCATAGAGGTATTATTTTTGAAAAACTGCATATACGAATCCATTGCCGTTGGATCCGGCATTGTAATCTTCATGCCTTCAACAGCAAAATTTTCTAACAGCAGCGGTGTCAGTTTCGCAGTCAGGGGATTCATCATTCCAAATATAAAAAATACGATTATGAGGATGAAAAGACGATAGGTTCTAAGCTGCTCCAACCACTCTTTTTTCAGAAAAGCTATATATCCTTTCATTTCACCACCTCCATAAATAAGGTTTCCAGATTTGGTTCCTGCACCTCGTATTTCAGAACCTGTATCTGCTCTTTTAAAATCAGGGCTAATATTTGAAATCCACTCTTCTGCACATCCTGTACCCGAATTGTTAAGGATAGACGGGACCGGTTAACATCCGTGATTCCTTCTGTCAGCCTAAGCATGCCCTGAACCTTTTTGGCATCTTCCTCATTCATTAATTCCAGAATCATTTCATCTCTCTTATGGCCGGATTTTAATTCTTCCAGACCTCCGCAAAGAGCCAGCTCTCCGTCATGCAAAACTGCAACCCGGTCACAGATGCGCTCTACATCAGATAAAATATGTGTGGAGAACACCACCGTCATCTGGGATTTAACTACCGATAATATATCCAGTATTTCTTTTCTCCCAACGGGGTCCAATGCCGACGTAGGTTCATCACACAGCAGCAGTTTAGGGTCATTTAATAATGCCTGCGCAATTCCCAGACGCTGTTTCATCCCCCTGGAATAACCGCCGATTTTCTGCTTTACATCTTTTAATCCTACGATTTCCAATAATTCCCCGCTCTTCTCCAGAATCTTCTTGGCTGGCATTCCTGACACTTCGCCGCAGAGTTTCAGATATTCTTTTGCCCTCATATAATTATAAAACTCCGGTACATCAGGCAGATAACCGATCATGCGGTTTGTTTTTGTTTCTCCATAGGAAACCCGGTTTCCGGCTATCCGTATCTCTCCTGCATCCGGCTGCAGCAGTCCCAGAATCATTTTCATTGTGGTTGTTTTCCCGGCACCATTTTCCCCAAGGAATCCAAACACACTATGCTCGGGTACCTGAAAGCTGAGATCCCTGATGACTGCATGGCCGTTAAAACTTTTCTTTAAGTTTTTAACCTCTAAAATGTCCATTATTCTTCACCTCTGCCTATGGTAAAATACAATATTGGTCCGATAAACTGAACAATTAGTACAACAACTGCCCATATGACCTTATTTCCAAAACGGTAGTGGGGATGTCGCAGCACATGGATAAGCGCTGTGATTGCCAGTGCCAGCTCTGCTATAATTACCGGTATCAAAAACGGCAGAAACTCCATTAATTCTTTCATGTTATTCTCCTCCTGACCGGAGCATTCCTGATACGGCTCCGGATATCGCGTAAAGATAAACTAGTTACGATTGTTTTAAAAGCTTTAATCTCAGCTGATGAACAATATGTTTAAATTCATCTGTTTCAAAAAGAGGTGCAAGCCGGGGATTCTTTTCTACCGATTCCATCAGACTGTCCTTTACTACAGACTCACACCTTGGCATATTCGTACCCAGCCCCAGCATATCAAACCAATTTTCCATCTGATCAAAATACTTGTTTCCCTGAAGCTTCAGCGGAAATATATCTCCGGTGAAAATATCGGTGTATTTCTGAAGCATAACCAGTGCTTTCTGCTCCTGTCCATGGGATGCATATGCTTCTGCAGCCAGAAGATACATCGGTGCCAGACCTCCCGGGTGCATCTCCAGAAGCCCCATTGATTCTGCAATCTGAGTAAAACTATGCATCCACATATCCACCTTTTCTTCACGGTCTGCATATTCGATTATCAGATTTCCAAATCCTGCAAGCGCCAGCAGAATATTCTGATATATCATCGTTTGAAGTACTTCTATTGCCTTATCCTTTTTCCCCAGGCGGTCCAATGCAGATGCCAGGATGACTTCCGGTGAAGCCTTTGGCCGGTTGCAGTCTTCTAATAAAATCATTGCTGCACTTGGGTTATCTAAGTACAATTCACAGCCTGCCTCCATATAAACAGATACTCCGAGCAGATACTCATCATTGGTTTCTTCTCTTACATGAATCATAAGATCTCTTACCATTACCAGTACCTTCCGGCTTTTTTCCGGTGAGTCCGCCAACATATTATGATTGACCAGCAAACTCCCCATCTCCACCAGAAGGGCAGGGCAGGCATAGTATTTTTTAATAATCTTTTCACACTCTGCTAACACTTTATCAAATGGCTTTTCTGAAAAATCCTTGCATAACTTTACATACAATCTGCGTATATCCTCCTTCACCATCTGGGGTTTATAGTCAATCAGGTCATCTATACTAATATTAAAATAAGCAGCTAAAAGGGGAAGTAATGTAATATCCGGATAACTCTGTCCGGTTTCCCATTTTGATATGGCTGCTTTTGACACGCCCAAATATCCTGCAAGCTCATCCTGGGTGATCCCTTTTTCTTTTCTTTTCCCAACCAGGATAGACGCGATATTAATTTCTCTCATAAAAATCACCTCCATACACGTAGTATAATGGAGGTGATTCAAAATTACAATGGATATGAAGTTGTCAAATTTTTCATTAGTCAACCATTAGTTGACTCCCGATAGCCAAACTCCCGTGATAACTGTTCCCTTACTCCCAAAACCTTTTCCGCCAGCTCGTCAATTCTGGCATCTGTCATTTTTATGGCTGGTGCCGAAATACTAAATGCGTTCTTAACTTTTCCCCGGTAGTCGAAAATGCAGGCCGCAATACAGCGCACACCGATTTCATTTTCCTCATTATCCAGGGCATATCCCCGTTCACGGATTTTCTTTAATTCATCCATGAGATCTTCTGATGAAATAATGGTATATTCTGTCTTCTTTTCAATGATACTGTTTTCCCATATAAACTTCACTTCCTCTTCCGGAAGCTGCGCTAAAATGGCTTTTCCCACCCCGGAGGAATACATTGGCCTGGATAACCCTATCTGAGATGCCATCCGGATCGCACTGTCATTCCGTATGATAGGTGTGACCTTGTCTATATATACGACCTCGCAGCCTCTGCACTCTACCAGATGCACCGTCTCCCTGCACTCATTTGCCAGCTTCTCCAGATAAGGGTGTGCAATTGTCACCTCGTCCATGCCGGCAAGGGCCCTGCTGGATATTTCCATTAATTTATAAGTAAGGCGGTATTTATTATTCTCATCCTGGGCTACGTATCCCATGCAAATCAAAGACAACAACAATCTGTGGACCGTACTCTTATGGAGTCCGATACGGGTACTCAAATCAACCAGTCCAATTGGCCCCGTTCCGGCTAACGTTTCCATCACCATAAATATCCGGTCCGCTGACTGTATAGGGTTTTTCTGTTCTTCACTCATGATATCCTCCATTCGCTGCAGGCATACTGCAGATACTATAAATGTTTATATTAAATCTTTACTTCAAGATTCAGACTTTATGGACTACTTGAGCGTGTCTTAAAATTCATTTCATCATTAAGCACTCCCTAAAAAACGGATCGTACCTCTTGATAAAATCAATTTTAAAACACGCTCTAATATATTTTAACATTAATGATATGGGTTCGCAATATAAAAGTTATTTACCTATTGACATTTCAAGTGATTCTGGCTAAAATTATTTTAACGGTTTTATTTTGTAAAACTATGTTTTACATTATGAAACATTGAAGTTTAAATAGAAAATATATGATAAATTTAGCAAGGGGGATTACAAGATGTTATGTGAGAATTTTTCTGAAGTAAAAAAAGATTTTGATTTACTGGCACTGGGTGAGCTGCTGCTGAGACTTTCGCCGCTTGGAAATGAACGCCTTTCCAGAGGTGATACGTTTTTAAAACAAATGGGAGGCGCAGAATTAAATGTGGTTTCAGGGGCATCTCTTCTGGGGCTTCGAACAGGAATTATATCAAAACTCCCCTCAAACACCATTGGTTCCTTTGCTAAGAATCACGTTCGTTTCTGCGGAGTCAGTGATGATTATCTGACTTATGACGAAAGCAGAGATGCCAGACTTGGGATTTATTATTATGAATACGGCGCATATCCACGCAAGCCCGGTATTGTTTACGACAGAATGAACACCTCTATAAATAAAATTTCCATTGATGATTATCCGGATTCTTTATATCAGTCCACCCGTTGCTTTCACACCAGCGGGATCACTCTGGCACTTAGCGAAGGTACCTGCCGTACTGCCATTGAAATGATGAAGCGGTTCAAAGCAGCCGGCTCTCTGATCTCTTTTGATGTGAATTTCCGTGCCAACCTGTGGAGTGGTTCCCAGGCCAGAGACTGTATAGAACAGATCCTGCCATACGTTGATATATTCTTTTGTTCGGAGGATACTGCCAAGCTTACATTTTTAAAAGAAGGTTCCATCAGGGATATTATGAAATCCTTTACCAGGGACTATCCAATTTCCATCGTCGCATCTACCCAGCGTATTGTACACAGTCCGAAGATTCACACTTTTGGATCTGTGATCTATAACGCTAAGGAGGATGCATATTACGAAGAAAAACCTTATGAAAACATTGAGGTTGTAGACAGAATTGGCAGTGGCGATGCGTATATCTCCGGTGTACTTTATGGACTTTTAGCCCACAGCTTCGACTGCCGGGCTGCTCTTGAATACGGAAATGCTACCAGCTCCACCAAAAATACGATTCCAGGCGATCTTCCATCTTCTGACCTGGCTGAGATAGAACGAATTATTCAGGGACATCATTCCTCCATCCAGACGGAAATGGATCGCTAGAGCGTATTCGAAACCCCCTGTTCCGGAAGCCATTTTCCCTTCCAGGCGTACAGGATTACTCCGAGCATGGCAAAGACCCAGGAAACCGGATATCCCCAGAGTACTGTTTCCAGATCCGGATAAAATAAAACCATGATATTTACCCACAACATCCTGATTCCTACCATACTTCCTACCATCAGAAGCATAGATGTTACTGCTTTGCCTGCTCCCCGAAACACGCCTGTCATTACCTGTGCTACGGTCAGTGTTACGTAAAAAGGTGCCACCGTCCGCAGCATCAGGTAACCATTCTGGTTTACCGCTACATCTGATGAAAATACCCGAAGGGGAATTTGACCGAATAACAACAGCAGTATGGTGACAGCCACAGTGTATGTGAGACCGATCATCAGCGTATTTGCTGCACCTTTTTTCACACGTTCCCGTTTACCGGCGCCTACATTCTGCCCGGTAAAGGTCATTGCCGCCATTCCAAAGCTCATGATTGGAAGTATTACAAAACCATCTATTTTCATATAAGAACTACAGCCTGCCATTGCATCTGCTCCGAAGCTGTTAATATTCGCCTGAACAACTACATTGGAGAAAGATATAATGGCATTTTGTATACCACTAGGAATTCCCATCATTAACACGCGTTTCAGCATGATTCTGCTGATACCAAGTTTCTTCAGATGCAGGCGGTAGATATCATCATCCCGCATTAAAGCACGAACAACCATAAATGCAGATACAACCTGGGATATAACAGTTGCCCAAGCAGTTCCTGCAACTCCCATATGAAATACCACTACAAAAATAATATCCAGGATAATATTGACTACCGATGAAACACACAAATAATATAAGGGACGTTTTGAATCCCCCACACCTCTTAAAATACCCGCCCCCATATTGTAAAGTATGTTAAATACGGAACCACAGAAGAAAATGCGCAGATATGTGATTGATTTGTCCATGACCTCCTGCGGGGTTCCCATAGCAACTAATATCTGAGGGGATAAAACGACTCCCACTCCGGTCAGAACGATTCCGCCAATGATACTGATGGTAATAGAAGTATGTACGGCCTCCTGCATTCCCTTTTCCGCCCTTGCCCCATAGTACTGGGAGATTACTACTCCGGCACCCGTTGCGATTCCCATAAATAATCCCACAATTAAATTGATTAAAGAATTGCTGGAACCAACTGCTGCAAGCGCTTCTTTCCCAATGAAATTCCCCGCGATGATAGAATCCACTGTATTATATAACTGCTGAAACAGATTCCCAATTAGAAGCGGAATGGAAAACAGAAGAATTCCTTTTATAATTTTTCCCTCTGTCATATCTTGTTTACTGGATTTTATTGCACTTTTCAATTTTCAAACTCCCTTCCCATAAAAAAACTACCGCGTAAGCAGCAGTTTTTCGCCATTTTATCTAGGAAACATTTATCTTTTCACCAAGGTCTTCAGTAGTAAGCAAACCATTTACCAAAATAAAATGCTCCGGCATTCTGCCTTCTGTCATCCATTTCAATTCCAGCCCCAGCAAATCTTTTGTTGTCTTACCCACATCCCCTCCCAGAGATTCTATAGAATAGCGCATTTGACCGGGCTTACAGCAAGGTTCCCCTTTTAAGCGGAGGCATTCTTTGCAGTAATCACAGTTCCCTGCTGAAAGACTTTTACTTCCCGGGTATTTATCTTCCAGGCTGTGCATCATTATTGACAGTTTCTTTTTTTCGCTGCTCAATTCATTCTTTAGGAACCCTTTTAATGTTTCCTGGGTATGGGAACACTTTGTCTCCTCTTCCGGTATGATGATTCTGGTACCAATTACATATAGATAATTAAATTTATTCCAGTAATCCTTCACATCAAAGTCGTATGGGGGACATGACCACTTTTTCCCGTAGTCCGGACAGGCCTTGCAGCATTCTAAAAACTTTTCAATGTCCACATAATCCCTCAGATATTCCTGTACCGTTATCCTGTTGGACAACTGCTCCGTCGTATAATTCATCTTCCATCCTCCCTTTCACTGCTATATCATGGGTGGTTAAATTCCCGGACATTTCCTGCCTGCTATTTTATACCCGGGGATTCCTTACCTGGTTATTTACTTTTCAATTCCTGATAAAGTCGCGCTATAGGAAGTCCCACAACGTTGTTATAATCTCCGTCAATTTTTTTAATATAGATTGCCGCCCGGCCCTGAATACCATAAGCGCCCGCTTTATCCATTGGTTCTCCGGTTGCAATATAAGCTTTGATTTCCTCATCTGTCATTGGGTACATAATTACATCGGTTCTTTCTGAAAACGTTGTAACCTTTCTTATCCCGGACTGTATTTCAATCAGGGTAACGCCGGTATATACCTGATGGGTATTTCCCTGCAGAGTCTTAAGCATTTCCTCTGCCGCTGTTGCATCTTGCGGCTTTCCCAGAATTCTGCCACTAACAGCCACTATGGTATCTGCACCAATGATGACTGTGTCTTCTTCTATCTGTGCTGCCACTGCTTCTGCTTTCATTGCGGAGAGTTCCTCAACAAATTCATCCGGCATGGATTTATCTGTAATCTCATCCGTATCACTTGTAATAACCGTAAACTGATACCCGGCCTGAGCCAGCAGTTCCTTCCGTCTGGGAGAAGCAGATGCTAAAATTATGTTCTTCATAATAACTCCTGTCTGCTGCCCTGCAGCTTAAAAATTAATACCATTCCAGCCCCAGTCCTTAATTCCTTCATAAGTTATATAAGTTCTTTCTGCCGGAATCTGCAATTCCTCTGTCAGCAAATTACAAATAGCCTCTGTCATTTTCTCACAGTAATCTCTCTCCACCTGTCCAAAAACTTCCACCTTTACATAAGCTGTGGCTGCCTCCTGATTTCCTTTAAAATACATCTGGCAATTATCCTCCAGATCAACCATCAGCCAGCTTTCCGTCTTTCCCGGAATGATTTCAATAATTTTACCAAACTTACTTTTTAATGTCTCCGACTGCGCCTCTGTCATGGAAACGGATACTCTTGTTTTTATATATGGCATAATAATACCCTCCTTTTCTATACAATAAATCAAGTATGCAATAATCTCATTATATACGATTATCCCTGCACTGCAACAGAAAATCTTTCATTTTTAGGAAAATTTCCTCCCGGTTGTCTTTGGTTACTTCTAAAAGAACCACCTTTTTATGATGTTTAATCTGATCCAGCCAAGTACCTTCAAATCCTTTTCTCACTACACCGGTAACCGGTGTCTGTAAATTCAGTATCTCCAGTATTTTCTCTTTGAACTTCTCTGCCATGCCCTCGAAACGTCCGCACTCATCCATTATAATACAATCTGCATCTGGCCTGACGCTTCCCAGAATTTCTATACCCAGCCGTTCAATCACCCTGGTTCTTATCCGGGGGATCCCATCCTGAAACTGTACAATCACATTTTCTTCTTTCCATACCTGCGGCCCGGATGCCGGAACCATATACAGTGACCGGTTCTGATCTTCCCGGTTGTCACCAAAACAAGTGATGAATCCACCATATGCCACTCCTGATTCTTCCAATGCACGCCTGATAATCGTCGTTTTCCCTACCTGAATATCTCCTGTTAAAAACAAATGACACCTATTTTCCATGTACACAATACCTCACAGCATCGGGATTGGCATCTTCCAGCTGAATCAATCTCTTTGCATTTTCTACATATTTCATCATTAAATGCGTCAGATACGCCTCATCCAGCGGAAAGTCGGGTATCTCTTCTGCTGAAGATAAACTTTTTCCCTGTCCATGCCAATAAACACGCTGTATATTCCGAAAAGTTATCTGGAGCTGCTTTATATACTGATGCAAAATCACTCTCTTTGGTTCATCGATTTCCCCTGACTGTACTATGAAAATCATCTGTTCCGCTTCCGCAGACATTTTCCACATTATGTCCAGCATTTTACGATAGAAATCCACATTTACTTCTTCAACCGGTTTCGCCAGATACTGTTTCACCTGATCCGCAACCAGGTAAAAATGGGTCAGGGCTTCGCTGGTTACCCCATAATCTATTACACGCTGTGTACTGATATCCAGAATTGACAGATAGGAATTCTGAATCCGGAAAAGTTCCCGGACATTCCCTCTGAATTGTCCTTTTAAACTGGTTGGAAATAAGAAACGGTTGACCAGCAGTACAATGAACACTGCCAATATCAGATAGGCGATACGCAGTTCCACTGCGGTAGCCCCGTTCATCGTAATCGAAGCCATAAAAAGTGCAAAACTGGTAGAGAACACAGCCTGTATACGGGTTCCCGGAGTAGTACAGTACATCAGTGTTACCATCAGTGTTGCAAATATAAAATGCCATACGATACCCGAAAAATAAGATACGGTAAAAAACACAAGAATACAACCCAGGAATGTGCCAATCAATCGGTTCTTAACCCGATAGGCACTATCTTCATACATTGGCTGTATCATTAAAAAAGCATTAAGCGGAATCCAGTAGGCATGATTAATATTCGTCAGCTGACTGATTAAGAAACTAACCATGATTACAATAGACAACCGCAATGCAAATCTTACCTCAAAAGCATCCAGACGCATTTTCTGCCTGTGTTTCTGAAAAATATAAAAATCTTTTGGAAGCTTCCAGGATTTTCGAAAAGAAGGCTTTTCATTTCTGGCTGCACCATCCAGAATGAGCACCAGCAAGTGTAAAAAGTTCCGGAAAAAAATATAGAAAAAACCATCCGTCTGATTCTCACCAACCTCATTTAACAGGTTGCTGGCCTCCTGAATCAGTGTTTCATTATCCTCTTTGTTAAAAGAGTTCTGAACCTTATCAAGGTAATCTGCCAGCCGGCAGAGGATTCCATCATACTCTTCCCGGTGTTTCCCGCATTCCTCTTCATAATTTGAAATAAAATACGCCGACCTCTGGAATAAAAGGGCAAACATATAATGCAGTTTGCTCTCCCCCTGCATCTCAAATGCCAATTGCCGCCCATCGTATGCGAGCTTATGCAAAGAACTCTGAATATCCAATATTTCCTTCTGCATATGTTCATCCTGGCTTCCTTTGGTTATCAATCGAAACTGACATGCCAGCAGGTCCATGCCCTTTCTCGCTGCCCGGTAATCCTGCGGCCTTCGGTGAAGCAAAGAATAGAGAGCCAGTGCCCCGCTTAAAACGGTCAATGAGTAAAGCATTACCCCAAGTAATGGCAGGATTCCGTCCCAGCCTACCGGTGCCAGCTGTAAAAATACAAATGCCATGGCATAAGTAAAATATCCCTTCTGGTTAAACTGTGTCGTCTGGAGATAAACGAGAAGAAAGGGTACTACAAAATTCAATATGATACACAGGGGTATATTTAAGGTCGCAAAAAATGCCAGGATACACAGAAGAAACATCTCCAAAACAAGCCCGCATACGCCCCTTATTGAAAAATTCTTTTGCCGCCGGATCTGAAACGCAGTAGTCAGAAAAGACACAATAATGGAATATCTCGTTCCAAATAAAAAGATAACGGAATAAAAAAGAAATAAAAAAAATAAGATAACAGGCAGAGCTGTATCCCATTTTTTCTTAAACAAAAAAATATTATTTTTCATTGCTGAAAACATTATAATCACTCCACTTCAAATACTTATTATACTCCTGTATTTGAAAAAGCGCTATAGGGAATATGCTTAAGCAAAGGGTTGATCTAATCTGTTTTCATACGCATTATTTTCCCGAAGCATCTTATTCCACATGATATGATCTACTCCGGTTTTACAAAGAAACTGATAAAATCTGCATTGAGATTTCGTAAGCTTATAGGGTTTTGCCAATTTTTGTACTGTTTCTTTGTGTAATGTTCCTGTCTCCTGGAAATAACTTCCCAGCTTTTCCAGATTCTTAAATAATTTGCGATTCATAAAATCAGGCACCATGGACGTACCTGCCGCACCACATCTGGCTGCAGTTCCAAGATATTTCATATGCAGCCTTTTCGCCTGTTGTTTCATACAGCGTCTGGCATAATCAGCATGGGCTGAACCAACAAATCCCATTTGTACGATGCATCCCAGAGATTTATTCTCTGTATTCTGTACATTTAGTTTCTCAAATAGTTTCATTACCGGTCCCGGCATTGCATGTACATAAAGGGGCATTACAATCAAGACTGTGTCAAATTTTTTTATTTTCTCTGCAATTACTTCCGGATTTTCTTTTTGTATACAGCTCACCATGGGTATTTCTTTCATGCCCTTTACGAACTGCGTTATAAATATTCCTGTATTTCCTTTTTCTCCATGAGGAGAACCATTTATAATGAGAAGTTTCATCTTATCTGCCCTCCTTATATTCGGAAATCGTGCCAATACATTTAATTTTCCAGTGAAATTGGACGCAGACTCTTTTGAAATATTCAATGAACAGCTTCCGAGCCTCATTTGATGTAAACGTATCCTGATAATAGATTTCTATTACAGGCGTTTTATCATATCTGGCAACATGCATTGCTTCGCCGGAAGTATATTCAATATAAGGAAGAACGGAAACTATCATACGGTCCAGCAGCGTTTTCAAATTGCCGCTGGCAAAACCGCAGGACTCTTGTAACAAAAAAACTGCCCGGTCTGCTCTAAAAAAAGCATGATAAAAATCATCCAGATCCTTTTGTACACATCTTCCCGGGGTTTTCAGCCAGCAGGCCCAGCAGCCAAGGCAATCCCTGATCATAACCCTGTTAAGATCCAGTATATAGGTGTCTGATTCCTTTCCCTTTGCCGGTGTATGGAAATCATCCCACTCCTGGCAATCTTTAATTATAACTGTTTTCATTGTATTTTCACCTGAGCTCATCTGAGCTTTCCAATCTTAATGATACAGTTACTATAATGCTGGTGGTTACCACCAGGTCAATACTTTATAAATTTATAATTGTATTAATTTATGGTTTTATGAATTTATCGGAATCCAGCACTCATAATAATTTCTGGGATTCAGACTTCCCACAACACAGATTCTCGTCCTGATATATACAACCCCTTTCATCTCCAGTTGATTCTCACAAGCCCATCCATTAACCAAATGATACATTCTTCCCATGGTATCATAATCATCCATACCTGATTCTACCACTGTATAAATGCTCTTTCCGGATATCAGGTATTGTTTCTCAGGGTCCTTTTTCCCCTCTGCCGGTTTTATAATCCTCATTTTGGATTCTTTGTATCCATTTTCATCAAAAGTAACTTCCCTGATCATATTGCTGATAATATCTTCTCTTTTTAAATCAATGTTTGGAACTACATGCTCCGTATAATCGGAAAATGCAGACATGTAATCAATCGAATCTACAATTTCGTATAAAGGCAGTTCACAAATGCCGTATTGATGAAGATGTCCGGATAAATTCTTTATAAACAACTGATCCTGTGCCAACCGTTCTTCCATTAACTTCAAGCGCTCTATCTCTTCTTTTAGCTGACATTGCTTCCTGGAAAAAATCTCATGAACCTGTGAAATATCATCCTGATTAATCAGTTCCTTAATCTCTCCAATGGCAAATCCATGTTTCTTGTAATAATCAATAGCCATCAAGCGGAAAATATCCAGGATCGTAAATTCCCGATAACTGCTTTTTCTGTCTTTATTAGGACAGATCAGCCCCTGTTTTTCATAATACCGAAGTGTCTCTCTCGTGATTCCCAGGCTGTTATAGAGTACTCCCGGGTTATAAACATGGCCGATCCGTTCCATTTCGGGCTGGTCAATTGCAGTAAAACTTTGCTCGATCAATTTTTTTCTGTCCACGAATACCTCCTGTGACGATTCCTATAGGTCAATGATATTACTACTGTATCACAGGTTATCCCTAATTCCAAGACATGGTGTCATTTACTTATATACACTCTTTCATCACTTCATAGCTTCCATTTCGCAGAATTTTATCCAGATATCCTGCCACGGCATCTTCAAACCCTTTGATATCCGTCAGATCTTCACCCCAGAATTTCGTATTTCTGCAAACTGCATTTGCCAGCATTTTTGCGTTGTCGTTACGATGTTCATAAAAGAACTCCAGTACTTCCCTGTCATCCCGGATCAGATATCTGTCTTCTCCTCTGACTGCTTCCAAACCATTTTCGGTCAGATGACTGCCTCGGCAGAACGCGATGTAAAATGCGAAGGATGCTGTAATGCATACAGGCAGCTTCCCGAACTTTTCTACATATCCTTTCAGGGATGGCATGACTCTGGCCTTCCACTTGGATGTAGAGTTCAGGGATATATCCAGAAGTGCATGGTCCACAAAAGGATTATTAAATCTTTCTGTTACAGCTGCTGCAAATTCTTCCAGTTCTTTTTGTGGAAGTGATAACGTTGGTATAATTTCATCATAAATAGTCTGATTCATAAATTTACAAATGGTCTGGTCATTCATACAATCCCGTACAATATTCTGTCCTGCCAGGTATGCCCCCAGAACCATTGAAGTATGAGCACCGTTTAAGATACGCACTTTACGCTGTTTGTATGGTTTATGGTCATCGCAGATAATGACGGGAAGCCCTGCCTTTTCAAACGGGAGTTCTTCTTTCAGGCTCTGTGGCCCTTCAATGACCCAGAAACCAAATACTTCTCCCGTGTCGATTAAGTTATCTTCATAGCCCATTTCTTCACACAGCGCCTGTGCTTCATTTTTGGGATAACCAGTTACGATACGGTCTACCAATGTGGAACAGAATATGTTTTCAGACTTGATCCACTGGGTAAATGTTTCCCCAAGATTCCACTGGTCTGCATACTGAAGGACGCACTTCTCCAGTTCTTTTCCGTTATTATCAATCAATTCACAAGATAAGATGATGAAACCTTTTCCTTTTTCCGTCCCGTAATTCAGAAAACGCTGGTATAAGAACTGTGTTAGCTTTCCCGGATAGCTGGATGCGGGACTGTCGGTAAACCGGCAGGCTGGATCATAGACGATCCCTGCTTCTGTAGTGTTGCATGTGATAAAGCGCAGATCAGGATTCTTGGCACATTCCAGTACCGCATCAAACTCTTCATAGGAATTCAGACATCTGCTGACACAGGAAATCACTCTTTTATCATTTACTTTCTGACCATTTTCAAATCCACGCAGAAACAGGGTGTATAATCCTTCCTGCTCATTTATTCTTTCCGAAAGCCATGGAGATGAAATTGGTTGGCAAAGCACTACTTTTGACTGAAACCCTGCTTTTTCATTCATCATATCAATCCAGTAATCCACAAAAGCACGCATAAAATTGCCTTCGCCAAATTGTAAAACTCTTTCCGGCGCCTGCTCCAGCAGATACCCCTCATACCCCTGTTCTTTTAGTACCTCATAGCTTAATTTTTTCATATTTTATATCCAACCCTTCCTAATTATAATTTAATAAACATGCTATTTATAATTGAATACACATCAATTTTGCTTACGTTGTATCTGTACTGCCGGTTCATCCTGCTTATCATTACAGGGTAACACCCTGTTTAAATATTGCCATATCGTGAAATCCTGCTTTTTCCGCCTTTACCTGTTTTCCGGAAGCTACATCCAATACATAGCAGAATAATTCTTCAGCCATTTCATCCAATGTCTTCCCTTCTGCCAATTTGCCGCAGTTAAAGTCGATCCAGTTGTCCTTTCTGGTACTCAGATCTGTGTTGCTTGATATTTTTACCGTCGGTACCGGCGATGCAAACGGGGTGCCTCTACCGGTAGTAAACAGAACAATGTGCGCGCCGCCTGCCGCCAGTGCCGTAGACGCTACCAGATCATTTCCCGGAGCACTGAGCAGGTTCAGCCCTTTTTCTTCCACTGTCTCACCATATGCCAGAACTCCCGTAACCGCTGCTTTTCCACTCTTTTGTGTACAGCCCAGGGATTTATCTTCTAAAGTGGAAATTCCTCCTTTTTTATTTCCCGGAGAAGGATTTTCATAAATTGTCTGATTGTGGCTGGTGAAATAATTCTTAAAGTCATTGATCAGATCTACTGTCTGATGAAATAACTGCTGATTCTTACAGCGGTTCATCAGAAGTGTTTCCGCACCGAACATCTCCGGCACCTCTGTTAAGATCGTGGTTCCTCCTTTTGCAATCAGCATATCGGAAAAAGCCCCAACTACCGGATTTGCTGTAATTCCGGACAAGCCATCCGAACCACCGCATTTCATACCTATGACCAGTTCCCCGGCATCTATTTTTTCTCTGCTGTCACGTCCGGCATATTCTGCTATTTCTTCTATTAATGACAGCGACTCCTGGATTTCATCTTCACAATCCTGAGCCACCAGAAACCTTACTCTGTCCTTATCAAAATCTCCAATATATTTCTTCAGTTCATCAATATTGGAATTTTCGCATCCAAGTCCAAGAACCAGGACCCCTCCTGCATTTGGATGATTAACCAGATCAGCCAGAATTTTTCTGGTGTTTTCCTGATCTTCTCCCATTTGGGAACAGCCGTAAGGGTGTGGAAAAGCAGCAACCGCATCAATGGTTCCCTGTACATATTTCTGGGCTTTTTGTTCAATTGCATTCGCCACATTATTTACACAGCCTACCGTTGGGATAATCCAGATTTCATTTCTGATTCCAACTTTTCCATTTTTCCGCCTATACCCCTCAAAACTGGCACCTGTTCCGACCGGCATATCTGTTGGTACTTTTTCATAGGTATATTCCAGCAGTTCACCCAGCCCGGTCTGAATGTTATGAGTATGTACCCAGGCGCCCGCTTCAATTGCATCCTTTGCTATACCAATTGGACTTCCATACTTTATCACCCTGCTGCCTTTGCTCATCTGTTTCAGTGCAAATTTATGACCTTGCATGATATCCTCATTTAGAATCACTTCTACCCCATCTATGATGCAAGCCATCCCTTTCTTGAGGGGTTTTAATGCAACAGCTACCGTGTCACTCTGATGAATTCTGATATAATCCTGCATAATACCTTCCTTTCCTTCACTGTTTCTGACTTTTCTTATTCTTCATCCTAATTCCATGTCTTAATTATGTAAGTACTTACATTTAACTTACATCAAATAAACTTTTGTGTCAACAACATTTTTTATTTTTTAAAATATATCTTGATTTTATAGTATTAAACTATTATAATGACTTTAATTCCATTTTGTAAGCATTTACATTATTTTCAGGAAATCGAGGTAGCCCAGATGAACATCTATGATATTTCAAAAAAAGCCGGTGTATCCATTGCTACCGTATCCCGCGTGTTAAATGGAAACGAGAAAGTCAGTGCAAATACCCGTCAAAAAGTCTTAAGAGTAATGGAAGAGGAAAGTTACAGTCCAAATGCCTTTGCAAGGGGGCTGGGTCTCAATACCATGAAAACTATTGGTATTCTCTGTGCAGATTCTTCTGATGCCTATCTTGCAAGTGCCGTTTATTATCTGGAACAGGAACTTCGGCGTTTCGGCTATGATGCACTGCTGTGCTGCACCGGATATGACCTGGACCAGAAAAAGAAATATCTTGAGATATTGCTTTCCAAGCGGGTAGATGCCATTATTTTAGCAGGCTCTACTTTTGTAGAACAGGCAGATAAAAACAATGAATATCTCCGCTTTGCTGCCAGAAAAGTCCCGCTTATTCTGCTAAACGGACATTTAGATGCTCCCGGAATTTACAGTTCCCTCTGTGACGATACCGCAGCAGTTGCGGGTGCCACAGAGAGGTTCCTGGTCAGCGGAAGGAATAAGCTGCTCTTTCTCTATCGGTCCCAATCTTACAGTGGACGTCGAAAGCTGGCGGGTTTTCTAAGCGCACATAGCAAAAGAAACATACAGGTGGAAAATTCACAAATGATCTGCTTTAACGGTTCCATACAGGATATCAAAGAACGGCTGCTCACTCATTATGCAAACTGTTTTCCATTTAACGCCGTAATCACCTCCGATGATGAACTTGCTATCGGCGTGCTGAAATTTGCTAAAGCTGCAGGACTTTCCATTCCCCGGGATCTGTCTATCATTGGATATAACAATTCAAAAATTGGAATCTGCTGTGATCCGGAACTGACTACGATTGACAATAAACTGGAGTTTTCTTGCAATCATGCGGTCTCTGTTTTAATGAGCGTTTTAGATAGCAAGAAAGTACCTGCTAAAACGGTCATTACCGCTGAAATCATTTTGCGGCAATCCACAGATGATCACTTTTAATTCAAACCCTTAAGGAGGATTTTAACTATGAAACAATTTATGGACAAAGAATTTTTACTTTCAACACCCACTGCCAGCAGGCTTTTTCATGAATATGCAGATACTTGTCCTGTGCTGGATTATCATTGCCACATTAACCCCAGGGAAATAGCAGAAGATAAACAATTTTCCAACATAACAGAAGTATGGCTGGGCGGAGATCATTATAAGTGGCGCCAAATGCGTTCCAATGGAATTGATGAATACTACATAACAGGCGACGCATCTCCCCGGGAAAAATTCCAGAAGTGGGCGGAAACGTTGGAAAAAGCAATTGGCAATCCCCTTTACCACTGGAGTCATCTGGAACTTCAGCGCTATTTTGGATATACCGGCATCTTAAACCGGGATACGGCAGAAGAAGTCTGGAATCTCTGCAATCAGAAATTACAGGATCCTTCTATGTCCGTCCGTAATATTATTAAAATGTCGAATGTAACTCTGATCTGTACAACGGATGATCCCATTGATACGCTGGAATGGCATAAGATGATCAAAGAAGACAGCAGTTTTGATGTTGCAGTCCTTCCGGCATGGCGCCCGGATAAGGCTATGAACATAGAAAAAGCAGACTTTACAGAATATCTTGCTAAACTTGCAACAGCAAGCGGCACACAAATTAAAGATTTTGCTTCCCTGAAGGAAGCGCTCAGAAACCGGATGGATTTCTTCCATAATAATGGCTGTCTGGTATCTGACCACGCTTTGGAATTTGTTTACTACAGCCCGGCTGATGAATCCGAGATAGAAGCCATCCTGAAAAAGAGACTTACCGGAAATACCGTTACAAGAGAGGAAGAATTAAAGTTTAAAACGGCATTTATGCTTTTTGCAGGACGGGAATATCATCGCCTTGGGTGGGCTATGCAATTGCATTTTGGATGCAAAAGAGATAACAACTCTTTAAGCTTTCGCAAGCTTGGACCGGATACCGGATATGACTGCATTAACAACTATGCTCCTTCTGCTTTGGCTGCGGATTACCTTAATGCCCTCATCTGCACAGACCAGCTTCCAAAAACGATCCTGTACTCCCTGAATCCAAATGATAATGCCTATATTGACGCTATCCTGGGATGCTTTCAGGACTCTTGTGCTATTGGGAAAATGCAGCATGGCAGTGCATGGTGGTTCAATGATCACAAACAGGGCATGACCGACCAGATGATTTCCCTTGCAAATCTTGGATTGTTAAGCAACTTTATTGGGATGCTTACGGATTCCCGCAGCTTTTTATCCTACACCCGTCATGAATATTTCCGCCGCATCCTGTGTGATCTGATTGGAGGCTGGGTAGAAAATGGAGAATATCCGGAAGATTATCAGGCATTAGGAGAAATCGTTAAGGGGATTTCATATAATAATGCAGTGCGGTATTTTGGATTTGATTTAGAAAATACACAGGAATCATAACTTAATTCACAGAAATTTTCCCGGGCGGCGAACAAAATCATTTGACTTAAAGTATGCTTTAAGTATTATAATTTATTTAACACAGCTTCTGTGCCCGCCTGGCAAATCATAATTCTGGTGCGCATCTGGAAGCAATAACGTTATCAGGAGGTAATCTATGGGAAAATCCAAGGTATATTTTACAAACTTACATACCAGAAACAATGACAATCTACAGCAAAAACTTGCACGTCTGATTAAAAAGGCAGGCATTGGCGATATTGATTTTAACAAAAAATATGCGGCAATTAAAATTCATTTCGGCGAGCCGGGGAATCTGGCTTATCTACGTCCAAACTACGCAAAGACCGTAGTGGATGTGATTAAGGAACTGGGTGGTAAACCGTTTCTCACAGACTGCAATACCCTTTATGTGGGGGGACGCAAAAATGCCCTGGACCATATCCAGAGCGCTTATGAAAACGGATTTTCTCCTTTTTCCACCGGATGCCATATCTTAATCGGTGACGGATTAAAGGGAACAGACGAGACCCTGGTTCCTGTAGAGGGCGGCGAATATGTGAAGGAAGCAAAAATCGGGCATGCTATTATGGATGCGGATATTTTCATCACACTGACACATTTTAAAGGCCATGAAGCTACCGGCTTCGGCGGAACTTTGAAAAATATAGGGATGGGATGCGGATCCCGTGCCGGTAAAATGGAAATGCACAGTGCCGGCAAACCATTTATTAGAACAGATGAATGTATCGGATGCGGCATGTGCAGCAAGATCTGTGCTCACGATGCAGCCGTTGTCACAGATAAAAAGGCTTCCATTAACCATGATAAATGTGTAGGATGCGGCAGATGTATCGGCGTCTGTCCCCAGGATGCCGTTAAAGCAGCCTCAGATGAATCCAACGATATTTTAAACTGTAAAATCGCAGAATACAGTAAAGCAGTGGTAAGCAAAAGACCGCAGTTCCACATCAGTCTTGTCATGGATGTTTCACCGTATTGTGACTGTCACGGCGAAAATGACATACCAATCGTTCCGGACGTGGGCATGTTCGCTTCTTTTGATCCGGTTGCACTGGATGTTGCCTGCGCAGATGCAGTAAATAAACAGCCTGTAATTCCCGGAAGCCTTTTGGATAAGAGCACAGACCACTCTCATGACCACTTTCATGCCGTTAGCCCGGATACTGACTGGAAAGTTGGTATTGAGCATGCCGTTAAGATTGGGCTTGGGAATAAAGAATATGAATTAATTGAATTAAAATAAAAGCAGGCACAGGGTATGATAAGTACCCCCCATTGCACCAACGGCAGATATCAGGATTTAAGCAGCAAGATAAATTAGAAATATGACACCCTGTTCCAGTCTGTCAAAGCGCTGTTCCCTCGGGAAAACAGCGCTTTTATTTAATTACATAATTTATTATCTAATCCACCATATGATTCCCATTCCAATCAGCACAATGCCCAGAATCCTGCCTATAAGAATACTCTTCTTTACGCCTGTCAGCTGTATCGTCTGAGGCGTACAGAAGGGAAACAGGGTTATGGCTGCCCCCAGAATTACAATCATCAGGCAGACGACCCATTCCCCCAGAATAAACGATGCAAAAGTACAAAGGATCATAGGTACAAATATCAATACCAGAAACAGTTTTTCATACTTCTTCGCAAAGCTTAGAAAATTTTCGCAATCCTCTTTACACTTTTCACCACAAAAAGTACAGGTTAGCCCATCTATTTTTTCAATAACAGCATTTTCTATCCCTTCGGGAATTTTTTTATTGCAGTACATACACTTCATAGTTCAAACCACTCCTTTTTCAAAGAACTTATCCGTTATGTACTTAGAATAGCTCATACTTCCGCTGATTGCAATCCCCTGTTTACTTTTTAAGTTGGTGTGGTATCAGGATTCATCTGGATTCTGTCTGATTCACTGACACCGCCACATCCAAATGGTACAAATGAATACCTCTGTGTCCAGGTAGTCTCCTGGGTGATATCGGGATTTACAATCTTATCCTCATATCCATAAATTCCTTTAAAGGTATTTGGTCCAACATAATTATTTTCACCCTTCATGTGATGATGGGGTCCAAGCAGATTCCGGTTCGTTCCAAGAAGCAGTACCTCTACCTGATTCTCTCCATCCACAAGCATCTCTGTAAGATCTGTCTCATAGGGTTCCATATATAGCAGTTTGTCTTTGCCATTGCAGCTGACTTTTACTGCTGCAGCGTCTACCCTGTTCAGACAAATCCACTGATGCATACCTGCTTTCTTTTTAACGGTTGTTCTGAACTTAAGATTTCCCCTGTAAAACCACAGACCCTGGGGGGTCACATCTGCGCTTCCATTTAATTTTCGGTAGTCTGACAGTATAAATCTTTCCGGGTCTGCGGTCCAATGTGTTGCTTGTCGCCAGTACCGTCCCTGGATATCTACTGAAAAATCTCCTTTTATATATATCGCCTCCGGTTCCACGGGATAATAAAAACGATTTACCTCTGTCTCAAACAGCCCTTCTACATCCTTTATATTATTCCCGGGCAAATGATATCTCAGAGTAATGGTATTCCAGCCCTCTGTCACATATTCGCCCAGTTCATATTCGTGGATTTTACGGTCCAGATACCAGCCGCCCCGACAGCTTGTAATGGATGCTTCATTACACCAGATACCGGTACAATCATCATCCTCTAAAGCTGCTATAAGTGGTGACTTGTTGCTTCTTCCATCGAAAAAACGATATTTGATATAGATCTCCCGGGCGTTTTCTCTGTTAATATGCTGATACAGCAGCGGATGCATTTGTACCACCTGCATCTCTTCGGAATAATGCTGTCCATCCAAGGAAAAGGACGCATAGTCCAGTGTCAGGGTATTCTCTCTGTCAGGTTCCCAGGTACCATCCAGCCGGTTCATAGATATTTCCTGATATTCCTGACAGCTGCCTATTCCATCCTGTAATTCCATCAATACTGATTGATACCCGCAAAGCTTCAGTGATACCAGCGTCTCATCTTCTCCCCGGACAACAGCAAGCTGCGTTTTCTCTCCCGTTTCCAGATTCACTGTAAATGCGCTGCACTGACCTGCAACCTGTACGGTCAGTTCCCTGCAGCTGTCAACATATCGGTTCCACACATATACATAATCAGAAACATCCCGTTTTACAGCCACATGGAGACCATGGGCAAGATAGAAACCATTCTTCTCCAATACGGCTATCTTACGCTTATAATGAAGGGCTGCAAAACATTTCTGCCAAAAATTTCTGCTGTTCTGAATGACATAGCACTCATGTATCCAACTGCCTTCCCCCTGTAATCCCGGAACCTGGCTGGTAAATAAGACAGTCCCACCGTTTTCATGAAATTTCTGAAGAAGTTTCCAGGTATATTCCTCTAAGATTTCTGCCTTTGGAACAATCACATATCGATATGCACAATTTCCGATTAAAAATCTGTCACCTTCTACACTTCCACAGTCATGGATTACCTCCTCATCTCCCAGGTCAAATCCCACCTGTATATCAAGCAGATTCTCCAAAAGTTTTCGATAAGAGGCTGCATATTCTTCCTCAATGGCGTTTTGTTTCCCGTGATATAAATACATGGTTTTCAGCGGTGTGAGTACCACCAAATCTTCTGCCCATATCCCCTTTCCCATATAGGCACCAATCCCCTCCATCCACTTTGCCACGTGATAAAATTCCTCCCACCATGGTTCCTGGTAAGAGTAAAATGCAGGATAATCCCTTTTTCGGATTCCTTTGATAGAATGAGGACCAATATGCAGAACCGGAACATTAATTCCTGCCGCTGCCTGCCAGCCCCAGATATGACACATCTGCTCAAAGCTAATATTCCATCCTGCACAGCCAAAAGTTTCTGAAAGTACTTTTTTTCTGCCATACTGCTTTGCTGCACTGGTTACCTGTTTTGTCAGAAGAACAGGCGTAATCCGCCTCCCTAAATGGTCAATCCCAGGCATCTGCATGTATTTATATTTCGGCATGACCCCTGCTGTACTGCTCATCTGATGTATAAGGCTGTCTTCCCCTGGAAAATGCCCGGTAAATATAACTCCATTTTTTTCACACCAGTCATAGATCTGACCTGCAAAATTCTGCTGCATCATCTCCTGTACGGTATCCCAGTAATCTTTTCTGTATTGGTCCGTAAAATCTGTATTCTCTTCAAAAAGATACATATTCCTTAAGAAGGAATACCCATTGCGCTTCTGGAAATATGCTTCCAGCTCCTCACTGTAAGGCAGTCCCTGAAAACTATACTGTGGCTCGTCTGTAAAGAATCCGGGAACAACCGTTCCAAAATACTCTCCCAGTTCCTTTTTATATCGTTCATGTGTTACCTCTATGAACTTTTTTGTCACTTTCTCAGACAGTAGATCTACATAGTCCGGTTCTGTCATATAACAGAAGAACAACTCACTTTCCGATTCTTCTGCCGGTTCATAACCCTCTTTTGTTTTACGGAAGGATGCAAGGAAATGACTTTTCACAACCTCTTCTCTATTTCTTGTTGCTGCTAAATACTTTGCCTGGTATTCGACGCCGCATCCATTGACAAGTCCCCCGGCAAATCCGCTGGGCCAACCATCCTCATCATAAATCCAGGCTTCCATCTGTAGCTGCTTTGCTTTTTCAGCTGCTGTACGGCAGGCATGGAACCATTCGTCAGATAGATATGGTGTAATAAGACCCGCTCGGGAATGCATAAAAAATCCTTTTAAACCCTGATCATAAAACTCCTGGATTCTCTGGCAGATGCTTTCATCATCCATTTCCTCATTCCATGCCCAGAAGCTTAAGGGAGCATAAGCGTTTAAATCCAGTTCCGGTAATTGTTGTCGTTCCATTTTTTTCCTCCTTGTGTGTCTTATTCCTTAACTGCTCCGCCGGTGAGCCCTGCCACAATCTGATTTGAGAACAGGAAGTAAAGCACCACTACAGGAACAAGGGTAATTACAACGGCAGCAAATGCATAATTCCAGTTTTTCAGAAAACTCTCCATATATTTATAAACACCCAGGGTAAGCGTTCTCACATTTGCCTTACCCAAAAATACCAGCGGCATATAAAAATCGTTCCAAATCGTAACCGAGTTAATTAGTGCAATGGTTGCCAGCACTGGTTTACAAATCGGCAGTATAATTCTCCAATAGATTGTAAATTCTCCTGCTCCGTCCAGTCTGGCTGACTCCTCTAATGCCTCTGGTATGGTGCTGAAAAATTTGGAAAAGACAAACACGGGAAAGGACATTCCTGCACCGTACAGCAATATTAATCCCAACAGATTATTTAAGAGACCAAGACTTCGCAAAATAATAAACAGTGGAAGAAGCCCCAGTTGTATAGGAAACATCAGGCCAAGCATAAAATAGGTCTGTACTGCACCTTTCATTTTAAATTTATAACGTGAAAGACCGTATGCGGTCATAGAAGCCAGAAAAATTAATAGGGAAATTCCACCCACGGTTAATATGATACTATTCATGAAATATCTCAAAAAATGATCCTGCGTCAATACCCTTTTGAAGCTATCCAACGTAAATTCCGCAGGTATACCAAAAGTATTTTTAATCAGTTCCCCTTTTGTCTTAAAAGAATTTAATACTGTAATTCCAATAACTAAAATTGTGCTTAATGTTACAATAAAGAGCATTACGGAAAAGATGCCTCTGACCGTTTTTTCTCCTGCTGACCGGATAATTTTCTTTTCTTTATTCATTTTCCACCTCCTAATACTCGTATTCTACTTTAGACAGCAGCCTATTCTGAATCATGGATACTGTGAAAATGATGAAGAACATGACCACACTGATTGCTGATCCAAATCCCATATTCGACTGACCATTTAATGCACTGCCGAAGGTGTAACGGTAAAATACCATATTTACAAAATCCAGGGAATTATTTACTCCTCCGGTAGCACCTCCCAGGATATATGGAAGGTCAAAAATACCCAGTGCCCAGATTGTACTCATTATGATATTCGTAGCACAGGACGGAATGGACAGTGGTATTACAATTTTATACAGACGCTGCCAGTCATTACATCCATCAATCATGCTTGCCTCAATAACAGAGTCCGGAATATCCTGCATGTTCGCATAGAATATCATCATACCGGTACCGATCCCCTGCCACATAATTACAATTACCATCAAGGTAAACGCAAGTTTGGGGTTGCCAAACCAACTGCTTTTTTCAAGCCCCACAGAAGTCAGCATTTTATTCATAAAGCCGATATTAGGATCAAATAGTATAGTAGCAAAGAAACTGACTATGGTTGTACTGATTACATAGGGAAGAAACAGCATGAAACGATAGTATTTATGGCCTTTGATTTTAATGTATAAAAGATATGCAAGTCCAAACTGGATGGGTGTTATAATAACCAGAACTACAACCATATATTTGATATTATTTTTCAGAGCGTGAAAGAAAGTAGGTGAAATCCGGGAGTCCGTAAGAAGTACCCGAAAGTTTTCCAGTCCGGTAAACTTCATTTCCCCTAGCCCTGACCATTCATGTAAGCTGATAAACATAGCAAAAAATATTGGTACAATGATGAATACCGTATACATAATAAATCCCGGGGCTATGAATCCAATATACGGTCTTTTTTTCCTAATTTTATTCTTCATATTTATACCCATTGCATATTACAGGCTTACCTGCAATACTGCCACAAAAACAGGTGAAAGAATCACAGTGTGGCTGCCTTTCCGTTTTTAAATTTTCTTTCACCGTTCCTCCTAAAAAGGATGCCCAAAGAATGATTCTTGGACATCCTCGAGAGCGTGTTGCAAATTGCTTTCTGACCGCTGCGCGTCACAGTTTGTGGGAGATTTGTCCCGAAGGAAGGGCACGCAGCGGGCTACGTAACCTGAATCGGGGACAAATATGCCGCAATGCGGGGCGCTTTTTAAGTGATATTACTGCATGACTTCTCCAAGATTATCCAACAATTCCTGAACCGTCATAGCTTTCGATGCTACTTTTACGGAATCTTCCTCCCATACACTGGTAGCAGATGCACCCTCTTTATTATATTTTGACAAATTTGACTGCCAACTGGTAAACGTTTCATCACAATCAGAAATTTCTTTAGCCACTTCATTAGAAGATTCAATTTTAGGGCTTCCGGAAACACTTCCCAGGGTTTGTACCCAATTGGTCTGCGCTTCCAGAGTAGCACAGTAGTTTAAGAATGCCATTGCGGCCTCTTTATTTTCTGTGCCGCTGTATGCAGAGAATCCATTAGCAAAGGTTCCTACCATACCTGAGGTGCCTTCTTCACTTGGAATCTGGAATGCTCCCAGATTTAAATCCGGATTATTTTCCTGAAAAGACGTGGTACTCCAGGAGCCTCCCACAAACATTGCTGCTTCTCCCGTAGTAAATGCCAGACTGGAACCATCATCATCTACTCCCAGCCATCCGTCTCCAAAATAGCCCTTGTCTGCCCATTCAAGCATTTTATTCAGAATATTCCCGAACCGTTCATCATTTGCTTTTGAACTGTAATCAGCTAATCCTCTGGTGTATTCCGGTTCTAAAGCAGATCCCATTGGCTCTACAAAAAACAGAAGCGGCCAACTTGTCATACCGGATAAGGAAATTGGGATTTTACCGCCCTCATCCAAGGCAGCCAGCAATTTTTCATATTCGCTGAATGTTTTCGGTACCTCTAAGCCAAGTTCCTTGAAGATATCCTTATTGTAATAACAGGTTCTGGTATCAAATGTCATCCACGGTACGGAATAACGCTTACCGCCTATGGTTGCCAGGCCATAAGACGATTCCTCCAGATCACCCATGTCAACAGCATCTGTAATATCCATAATTGCTCCCTGGGACACATATTCTGCCATCTGGGCCGTAGCTGTTCCATTTGTCCAGAAAATATCCGGTGCCTCACCTGCCTGAATTGACGTAGCCAGCAGGCTGTAATACTGATCGCTGGGTTTCACCTCATATTCTACCTCAACATCCGGATACTTCTCATTAAAGCCCTCAATCAACTGGTCTAAGGCATTTTCAAAATCCGTACTGTGTTCCCAGATAATAAGCTTCCCTGAAATATCAGCTCCTGCACTTTTCTCTGTATCTGCACTTTGTCCTGTTTCCGTATTCGCCTCTGTTTCTGTTCCTTTCTCTGTCTGTCCCTGTTCCACTGTTTCTGCTGCCAAAGTCTCCTTAGCAGTCTCCTGTACTTTTTCTGTTTCACCCTTACCACAACCACCAAGCATGGTTCCAATCAGCGCTGCACTGAGCAGTCCGCATAAAATTTTTCTGTACTTCATTTTCTATCCCTCCATTTTTTTGTGCTCCGGAACTTTTGATAATTCTATTATAAATTTTTATACAAAATAAGACAATGAACATTCTTTTTCAAAAAGTTCATTGTCTTATCCCTCTTTTAACACAGTTGTTTATTTTCGTACAAAAAAATTCACAATCTCACACAGGATTCACTTTTTTAAACCATTTCTGTATTCACGGATCGTAATACCCGTAATTTTCTTGAACAAACGGATCATATAATTCACATTATAAAACCCGGTAAGCTCCGAAATTGCCTCCAGAGAATAGGACCCGCTATGAAGATAATCTTTAACTTCTCCTATTCGTTTCTCATTGATATAGTTTATAAAGGTAGTGCCTGTATACTTTTTAAACATCTGGCAGAAATAGTTAACACTCATATAAAACCGCCCTGACACCTCAGCCAGTGTCAGCTGCTCTTTAAAATGTTCATCGATATATCTTAAAACTTTAGGAAAATCATCTGATTGATCCAATTTTTTTAAAATTGCTGTTATAAATCTGCCTATATGATCTATGGTAATATTCTTAAGAACCTTCATGCTGTATACGTCATATAATTCCTGATAGCTTAGATCATATTCCATGAATGCCTCTTTTTCCCCTTCCAAATGATAAAATTTTATCACATCACTTAACAAAACATGGAAGCTTTTCAGTATTGTTTCCTTTATACTCTCCGGCAATACTTTACGTATCCTGCACTGTACCAGATAGTCTTCCAGTTGTTCAATGAACCTTCTCATCCCATCCTCACTTATCAGACTTTCTATATCCAGCTGCAGATCCAGATAGCACTTCTCTGACGGAATATCTGCAAATATTTCCCGTTTATCATAGAAACGGTATTCAAGGTTTTTAAGCGCTGTCTCATAATTTTCCTTCATCTGTCTTTGGTCATCAAACAGCCCGCTGATTCCCATAGCTAAGGACCGGTTCACATATAGCCTGGTATTCTGCTCCAACCTGTAATAGACACCGGATACCCTTTCCAGCCGGTTGCTATCCTCCATATCCTTCATAAATTGGAAGATTAGAAACATCCTGCCCTGACGATCCCGCAAAAGAGTGGCACATTTCGTCTGAGCTACCGCATCGTCCAGGACCTGAAACAGCATGTCCGCATCCAGATTCTGCGTTTTCTCCCTGCCGGAATCATCATATTCTTCCCAAAGCTTCAATGCCGCAATCTGATACATTACCTCCTCGCAAGAAGGTTCTCTATCCGGCCATATCCCAGGTTTTTCCTTTTGGGACAAAGACACTGACGGAGCTTCACTGCCGGTCTCACTCTGTTTCTTTTTATAGATTTCCCGAAGCTCATTGACCAGAATATCCTCACATACCTCCTGCTTGAGCATGTATTTATCCGCGCCCAGATCCATGGCATCCCGTACATATTCAAAGTTTTCATGGCAGCTAATAATAACAATGCCGCAGTTATAATTACATGCCTTTAGCGCTTTGATATATTCCAGTCCACTCATCTGTGCCATCTCAATATCAGTCAGAACGATATCCACTTCATCCCGTTCCATATATGCCAAAGCTTCCTTCGCCGTTGCAAAAGTACCTTTTACCTCAATATCCTCGTATCCTTCCAGATAAGTCTTTATTCCTAAACGAACCAGTACCTCATCATCAACAATCATTACTTTCATTTCTGAATCCCCCCTGCTTCTCAACCGGCAGCAGATAGCTGACCTTGGTTCCTTTTCCAATCACACTCTCGATCGTCATACCAAAAGGTTCTCCATACTCTAGTTTAAGCATCTGCTGTACATTTTCCAGTCCGATTCTCGTGTGCCTGGTATCCGGATCTCTTTTTTCCTTTAATTGCCCTACCTCAAATCCCACTCCATTATCTGTAATTTCCACATGCAGATACTTATCCTGATAAACCCTGATGCAAATCATTCCAATTTTTTCTGATTGATTCAATCCATGAATAATTGCATTTTCTACGATTGGCTGTAATAGAAATCTTTTTATCTGCAGATCCATGGTATCTTCATCCGCCCGGATCATCAAGTCGAAATTTAAGAATCGGGCTTTTTGTATGTTGGCATAATTTTGCAGAAGCTCCATTTCATCCCTGATCGTATTATTTTCATCTGTCCTTTTTGACATATTCATAAAGATCTGAATCAATGATTCTATCATCTGTCTTATATTTTCCTGCTTGTTAATCACCGCAATCCATTTAATTGTGTTCAGTGAATTATAGATAAAATGAGGACTCATCTGCATCATCAGCGCCTGCATTTTGAACTCATTTTTTTCTTTTTCCTCTTCTTTTACATCCTCCATGAGGTGTTTCACTTCCTGAACCATGGTATTAAAATGGTCTGTCAGCTTTTTCATCTCACCTGTTTCATGACTGTCCAATTGAATATTCAAATCACCTCTGGCAAACTGGTCCACTCCATAGGTAAGATTATTTACCGGAAGAAAAATCTGTTTTTTCAGTATCCTGAAAATTAATACCATAAACAGCAGTATCACGCACAATGAACCCCAGAACACACTGGCAATGCCCTGAAATTCCTGTAGAATCGTACTTTGAGGCATAACACTTAAAACTACGTATTTTGTATCATAGGATGTTCGGAACACCAGCAAACTTTTTTCACCTGCTATTTTCTCAGTGGTATGATTGTTCTTTTTGATACTTTTCTTATAAATCTGCGCTATTTCTCCTACCATTTTCGGATCTTCTTCCGGCGACCAGACGAGTGTTCCATCTGTCAGCATAAGAAAATTTCGGGACCCACTTAGAAAATCCGTCCTTTTAAATATATTTTTCATCAAAGCTCCACTCATATAGAACCAAAGGACTCCTGCTTCTTCTTTGTCTTCGTTATAAAGTACTCTTCCTGCTATTAGTATTTCCCGTCCACGTCCGGAATAGGGGTGCACATTTTCCATGGGCAGCCAGACAAACCTCCCATTTCCCGCAGATACTTTTTCATGATATTTTTCACAGACTGCTTCCTGTTCGATAAATTTTTTACCTGTCACATACGTTTGATCCGGCCCTTCCCATATGGCAGTCAGAAGACCACTGTTTGTATTAATCAGATTATCCAGCACTTTATGTACCCTTTCCCTGGCAAATACATTATCTTCATTTTCATACCCATTGTAGTAAACCGACATCGACAGGTTTTGATACCCGGAGCAGATGTCATCCAACTGCTCCTGCATGGAATATAAATTATTTGTCTGATTTTCAATGGACATTTTATAAGCATAGTTGGAAATAGTTCTATAAAAAATGATAAAAAGCAATAGAAACGGAATAATAACCAGACATAGAAAGCTGATTGTAATCCGGTTTCTTATAGATAAGTTACGAAACCTCCCCATTCAGAACCCCCCTTTTGACAGCATTATTTCTTTCAATATAACTTGAATCTTCAATAATTACAAGAGAATATATGACTGTCTTCGGTGAAATTTCTAAAGCTACCCGACTTGTTTAATCGGGTGAGCTGAGTAAAGAACGCTTTGCGAATGGGGATTGTGTACTCTATGCTTTTTGCATTGCATTTTGCGGGAAATCCAGTCTGTTCACCCGGTCCATAGCTTCTCCTATCTGCCTGGTAGTAAACCCTTCGCCATGAACTTCATTAGATTCCATTACGATTAAAAACGATTTCGGATCTGCGGCTTTTACGGCCTTCTGAACAAAATACATTTCTTTATTATTGCAGGCACATAAGACGACCTGGCGCTCATCCTGCTTGTAGCCTCCCATTGCATTCATAATAGTAGAACCTCTGCCGCAGCACTCTTCTATCACCTCTGTAACCTCTTTTCCATGGTCGGTAACGACGATTGCCAGCTTTCCGGCATTGATTCCGTACATTACTTTGTCTACAGCCAGGGCAAAGATGAAGTTAATGATCATACCATAGATAATTCCATCTACATCTTTGAAAATAATACCGCCTGCCAATATAATTCCCACATCAGTTAAAAATGCAATTCTTCCAAGAGGCAGATAGGGCTTCAAAGCTTTCACCGCCATGATAATGAAGTCCGCACCTCCCGTAGAAGAGTTTGCCATATAAATAATTGCATATCCAAAACCACCGAAAACTCCGGTGCAGATAGCTGCCAAAAGCCTGCTTCCCTGATATACAGGCAGTAAAGGACCAATAAAATCGATCATCAGTGAAGAAATGACCATACAACGCAGTGACCGGAAGAAAAATCCTTTTCCCAGTAAACGGTAGCAGATCAATGCAACCGGAATATTCAGTACTATCGTAGTTGCTCCAACCGGCAGATCAAACAGACGGTATAATATAATGGATATACCGGAAAATCCGGTCATTGGAAAGTTCGCGTGTAATGCAAAATTGTAGATGCCTATAGCGATTAAAAGACTTCCCAAAAGTTCGATCCCTATAGTTTTAAAAGTTGATTTTGTGAAAATTTTCTCTCTCATTTCAGAAACCCTCCTAAATTTAATATAATTTACAACGAAAAAAAGCCATTGCGAAATATAATAATATAATTCGCAATGGCTCTTGTCTATTACACAATATCATAGGATTCCGGATCTGTCAACACCAAAACCCAGTCTCCATGACCCTCTCCTTTAAAAGGAGGATGAAATTCCATTTGCTTTTGATTCATCAATTGTCCTGCAAAACTGTATACCCCAGTTTCCGGATCCATCCAGTAGGTATCTAAATTATTAGGATAGGCAGATAAATCCAGCGTAAAAGGTTTCCCCAGATAAGAATAGCAGATTATAAAATCTTTTCCGGCAAATACACTGACTCTCTCGTACTTTTCTCCCTGACCGGATACCAGAAGATGACTCGCGGGAACACCATTTTGATAATCCACCTGTTCCATCAGATTTTTCAAATGCTTCATCTGGGAAGATCCTGCGTTATGTATTGCTTCTTTCCATTCCTGTTTCACCCCGAATGCCCCTTCTCCGTCTTTTTTTGTATAGAACTGCATAATGCTGTTATCCCCGTAAGTGTGCCCAAATGCACCTTCTAATACAGACCAGTAAGCGTATCTGCGGACATCCCAGGACTGCCAGTATCCCTGGGTTTTATCATGTAACCCCTGCAGTACCTGTTCATAAGACGGCTCTCCGTCAATGGTCGGTTTTATTGGAATCAGGCTATGGTCACGTTTTACATATTTCCAATTGTCTTCCCCGTAATTATCCGGGTTCTTACCATTATCATCCCAGGACTGCATCACAAGCTGGTCATATCTGCGGTGCCCCGACTGGAACATATTAAAATCCAGCCATTCTTCTTTGTGAAACCAAATGGAGGATGAAGTCCTTCCAAAGGGATGAAACCCTACAAGCTGTCCCTTACACCCCTGTTTCAGTCTTGAACCAATTCTGCAGAATACTTCCGGCGCTGCTTCCCCTTTCACATCTCCTCCTACCAGCCAGATAATATTGGGTCTGCTGCCAAATCTCTCAATTAAAAAGTCCAGGTAGGCATCAGCATTTTCCAGGTTCAGATAGCCTCTTGCCACATTTCCTCCCCATGCAGGAAGCAATGCCATATACAGGCCAAGTTCCTCCGCCATATCAACCATTGCTTCTGTTCTTTTCCAGAAATTCCCCTCCAGATCGCAGACTGCGAAATCTTCATTTACAAGGGCATTACTTCCATCAATGTTCTTCTGCGGCCACTCATGAATCAAAGTGGTCTGGATTACGTTATATCCCTTTTCTTTACGGTTTCTCAGATATCCCCAGGCTTCCTCCTCCGTTAAGTGGCTGAACATCAGCCAGGCTGTATCTCCAAGCCAAAAAAAAGGTGATTCGCCATTTGCCAGATATCTTCCGTTGCTGCTTACGCATAAGGTACCCTTATCCCAGGGTTTCTTTTTATCAATCATAGCTTTTCTCCTGCTTCTTCATTTTTATCGCACATTATAATTATTAATAGTATATCAGACAACTTTGTAAAGTTCTAATAATTTTGTTAGTATTCCGTCACGGTTTCTATTATACTAATTAGAAAACACTACCTGAATTAGCCGCAATTCACACCCGGCTTTGCGGCATAGGAGGCTGCCATGTATATTATGAGTTACTCAAAAGACGAGACACAATCCCTCTATTTAGCTTCCAGCGAAGATATGTTTCACTGGAAAGATTTAAATAACGGGGCACCTGTCCTGGATCTGAATGACCAGGGTAAAATTATCCGTGACCCTTATTGGTTTACGGATAATCAGGGACTTTTCCATGTACTTTTCACAGATAACTGGAACAGCACGACCATCGGCCATGCCGTATCACGGGATCTGCTCAGCTTTGAAATGGAAAGCTTTATTCCTGTCATGGGAGATAACAGCGACGTTGCCAACTGCTGGGCTCCTGAAATATTTATGGACCATGAAACCAACGAATACGTACTGATCTGGTCATCCAGTTTTTATTCCAGGAACACAGACAAACGTATCTCGAATCGAATTTTCAGCTGCCGCACAGTTGATTTTAAAAGCTTTAGCAAACCGCGCAAATTTTTTGATCCCGGACATCAGGTCATTGATGCTACGGTTACTTTCAAAAACGGAATCTATTATATGGCTTTTAAAGACGAACGGGGACATAACAGTCCCGACTCTCCCTACTGCGCCATACGTACTGCTATTTCTACCAAAGCAAACGGACCTTATTACAATATATCTGCCCTGCTGACACCCTGGCGAAGCGAAGGTCCGATCCTGGTTCAGCATAATTCTGATTTTTATATGTTCTACGATTCCTTTGGTGACCAATGTTACCGGGGGATCAGAAGCAGCGACTTTGAGAACTGGACTGATATTTCAGACCAGATGGAATTCCCCGAAAATTGTAAACACGTATGCATTCGTGAATACAAAATGTAAAATGCAAAGCCTATCCTTTTTAAGGGCAGGCTTTTTGTCTGTTATTTTTATACATGCTGGGCGTTACCCGGTAAGTTTCTTTAAATTGCCTGGAAAAGTAGGAGAAGTTGTAGTACCCTGTCTCCACTGCCACTGCTCCTACCGGAAGGTTGGTATTATCGAACAGCCTTTTGGCTTCTTTTAGTCGCAGCATATTAATATATTGGTTCAGGGATATTCCGTTTTCCCTTTTAAATATATGTGAAAGATAGGTAGGATTGAAATAAAGAGCGGCTGCGACATCATCTCTTTTAAAATCTTCGGAAAGATGTTCCATTACATATGCCTCTACCTTTTTTATCATTGCAGCATTCATCTATCGGATACACTCCATTATATCGGATACTTTGACCACATTTCCTGTCTTCATAGCCTGCTCCATAGCAGCCATAACCGCCAGCGTATGTATTCCTTCCTGTAAATCCGGCTTGGGTGTTATGCCCCTGTTCATATCTGATGCAAAATGTTCCATGTAATTCTGATATTCACCTGCATGGTGGCTTTCATTTTCAAACCGGAAATAATATCCATGCTTATCTGCGAATTCCTGCAATTTAGCTGTTTTTTGAACCGGCTCGAAATTAGTGTAATATTTCAGCTTCGGATAGCCTGCCCGGCTGATTCCTTTGGAGCCGCGGATGGTGCAGCTGATGGATTGCTCTACGGCGCTTCCAAGCGTTGGTGCAGCATAGGCTCCGGTTACACTGGCAAATCTGCCGTCTTTGTTTTTTAAGATAAACTTTAACGTATCGGGCACATCAAGACCATAGGATCTGGTATTCTCACTGACTACACCCAAACCATACACCTCTTCGATTTCCGGCAGATACCACACCGCAAGATCTACTGCATGTATCATAAAATTATACATCCAGGAAAATCCCTGCTGATGGCTCCAGGCACGTTCCAGAAACCATCTGGAATCGCTGATGTAGTGGGTTTCAATTGTCTCCACTTCTCCGTGTTTTCCGGCTTCATAGTCCCTTCTCTGCCGCAGAGCCGGCTCAAAATACCGGGAACTCTGTCCCACAAATACAGCCTTGTTCGTCTCTTTTTGTACCCGGATCAATTCTTTTGCTTCATCCAGATTAATCATCAAAGGTTTGGTACAGATAACATGCTTTCCGGCTAACAGAGCCATTTTAATATGTCTTGCATGCAGCTGGTCCGGCGTATAGATTCCGATAACATCAATCTTCGGATCTTTTAGCATCTCTTCATAACTGGTGGTGTATTTATCAATTCCAAACTCCTGACAACGCTCTTTGCACAACTCTTCATTTAAATCACAGATATTTCCCAGTTCCCACATCTTGCTGTTTAATACTGCGGATATGACACTTCTGCCTTCGCCTAATCCTAAGACACCCATTGTAAATATATGATCCATGTTCCAACCCTCCTGTTTGCTTTTTCTTAGCATAACAAAACATGGGGATAATTGCTTGTAACATGTTTGAAAATTCTTGCACTATCTTTGGATTTATGTACAAAATGAATTTTTGATTTTTGCTTTCTCTATTAAAATATAAGTCTTATATCTAATAGGATTTGCAATAGAATGACTGTATCCCAATATTATAGTTCCATATTTGAACTAGTCGAATAATTCTTCATATATTAAGTTGCTTTATAATCACTATTTTTAAATCCCTTAAATACTACTATACATATTATATTTTATAAGTTATAATATATATGCTGTTGACTCTTTCCAGCAGGAAGGAGGTGCTCCTATGCAATACATATTAAGCTTTTTAATATCCGTGATAGCAGGTATTATTTGCTACTATATTTGCAAATGGTTAGATGGAAATAACAGCAACAGCTAACTAAAAAATCCCCCGCAGAAAGCACCTGCGGGGGATTTCTTTGTGCAACTACGCACATACATATTAGCTTTTTAACTGATTTTATCATAGCGCAGATAAACAGATTTGTCAACCCTCCGTTTTACATTTTACTTTACCGTAATCTTACATTTTGCACTCTTACCATTGCTGCTTTTAACGGTAATAGTTGTTGTCCCATTCTTTTTTGCCTTTACCAGACCCTTGGAAGTGACTTTTGCTACTTTTTTGTTGGAACTGGTCCATTCCAGCTTTTCTGTTGCAGTAACCGGATATCTTACGGCTTTCAGAGCGAGGGATTTTCCTTTTGGGATCTTCAGCTTCTTATCCAGCTTGATGCTCTTCGTGACTACTTTCCCGGTCTGTACTTTGACATTCAGTTTCACCTTACCGCCTAAAGTACTTGTTACGGTGATATAAGTACTTCCCTTTTTCTTTCCGGTGATAGATAATTTACCTTTTTTCACCTTTACGGATACCAGTTTTTTATTACCGGACTTGGCTGACCGTATCTTCTCACCCGCCGGGGAAGAAGAGCTTATCTTTACTGCAGTGGTTGTTTTTTTCACCTGTAAGGTGATGGCTCTGGCATTTAATTTAATTACAAGCGCCTTTACTGTTATAGTACAGCTTGCTTTCTTTCCTCCGTCTGCAGTACATACAGTAACCACTGCTGTTCCCGGTTTTCCTGCCAGGATTATACCGTTCCCGTTCACAGAAGCTACCGACTTATTGGATGAAGTCCAGGAAACTGCCTTGTTGGATGCATTGGAAGGAGTGATAACTGCCGTCAGCGTCACTTTTGATTTTACCTTCATGGTGAATACTTTTTTATTTAGCTGCACTCCCTGCACGGAGATCTTCTCTGGTACCGGAACTTCCTTCTTTGGCTCCAGCTTCGCAATTGCATTTTTAAGCGCTGCCGCGGCCTGGTCTGTTTCACTTTGGGAAGCATCTGCTTTATTCATTACCGCTTCTGCTTTCGCCAGAGCTTCCTTCATCACTTTTACAGAAGCTTCTGTATACTTGGCAGTGTCTGTCTTCTTTGCATTTTGAATCAGTTCTTTCAACGCTGTCTTATCTGCTGCCTCTTTACCGCTGATATAGACGACTGCCTTGATATTCTTATAGGCAGGATCCAGTTCTTCTTCGGCAGTCATATTGAAGAGCAGCGTCCCATCGAAAGCCACATTTATACTTTTGACTACGGTATGGCGGCAAGGGTCAAACAGTCCTCCGGCACCGGGTTTGCCTGCATGTGGGTCCGGATATGGACGCGCATGGTAGACAAGTGCCAGGTTCCCATATTCATCCAGAACCACGGAATTATGTCCTCCGCCGACGTGCCGGCCTCCTCCGATGGATCCGTCTGCCGTATCATAGGAACTGAGTACCGGATAATTAATATTGGTCCAGCTGTCCGGATTCATGATGTCACTGCCTTTATCCGCCATCATCAGACCAAGGGTGTAAAATTTATCAACCGTAGCCGCCGAATAGCTGATATAAACTTTATCTCCATAAGAGAACAGATACGGTCCTTCTACGACTAACTGGTCATTTCCCTCCGGATTATTTACTGTAATGGAACCTTCATAGACGCCGTACTCCCAGGGCCACTGACCGGATTTAATTAACTGCGGACTTCCCTCGGGCTGAGGAATCACACCTTCACCGCCCTTTGCCTTTATGACATAAAGAGATGCAGCACTTGGTATTATATAGTACCCCTGTCCCCCTTCATCTTCATAATAAGAGACATCAAAGGATGCATTTGCCGGAGCCGGGAGGTTCATTTCGATTGGCGTCCCCCACTGGTCAGCATTCAGCATTCCGCCGTTCTTCATCTGCTCTGCGCTTCCCTCGTAAGGAATAAGTATGGACCTGCTGCACCATCCCCAATCGGTGTCATTTTTAATTCCTGCAGTACCAAAATCATGTGCTCCTACGATACAATACCATTTTCCATTGATTTTATGGAATTCAGGAGCCCAGATAAAGGAACCCCATCGATCACCAATTTTTGATTCCATAATGTAATGCTCATTAGCTGTTTTCAGTCCTTCTATTGTCTTTGCACGCCGGATATCCAGCTTTCTGTAGGAATTATTACGTGCATCACTTTCGTTATTCCAGTTCATGTTTTTCTCGTAATAGGAACCGGTTGAATAGTAATAACCGTCATCTTCATTATAAAAGATATGGGGATCGGCACGTTCCTCAATAAATGGATATGCATAGGAATCCTGCTGTACTTCTCCGGATATTTCATAGGTTCCTGCCTGTCCGTTTGCGATCTTATCCAGATCCTGCTGATTCCATTTTACCCCCAGGTTCTTAGTGCTTCCATCGCTGTAGTCTGCGGTCACCGTTTCCGGCAGTGTTACCTTGTCTCCGGTATTTGCCCGGATAACAACGGACTCAACTCCTGTATTGCGGATGGTTTCGTATTTCTTTGTGAATGCCTTATATTCTTCCCTGTCTGCTTCAAATATGGCAGACTGTTCCATCACTGCATTTTCCGGAACTGCTGCAGACAGCGCTGCCTTTTCATAGTCTGCTTCTTCTGTTATGACAGGTGTGGATCCTGCATTCAGATTACTCAGCATACTTACATAAGAAGTGCCCTGCTCATCCTTCCAGAATATTTTATAGCATTCTGATATGGAATCATAAACCACATCCGGATCCTGTACTTCCTTACCTTCCGTATTCAGAACCAGATACCTTTCGTTTTCAAAGCTTGTGGTTTCCCTGGTATCCCAGATATAAATTCCATCCTTCTTATTATTTCCCGATGCTGCTGCCCCCAGACTTCCGTCTTGATAGCGGAACAATACCGGTGAACCCATCTGATTGTCCGGATTTGTTTTCTGGTCTTTATCCCATTTTACATATAACACCGCCTTGCCTTTATTCAATGGCATAAACTCATCGGAAACCTGATCCCGCGCTGCCAGGAATAATGCATCGGAACGTCTGCTGTCGGATGCAGCCAGAAGATCTCCTTCTCCTGTATAAAGGTTCCCGCCCTTTACTACGTAGCTTAAAATCTGCCCTCCTTCTGCCATAACTGTCGCCTGTTTTGTGATCACGGTATCCCCAATCACAGCTTTTACCATAATCTCCTTGTTTTCCTGATCTCCGGCGGGGCGGTGAACAGTACCGTCTGCATCGATTATGCCCTTTGGTTCACTTGACCAGATGACTGCCTCTCCATTTACTTCCGTCTGCATATTGCAGGAGATATACTTAGGAATACTCAGTGCGGTTCGGTAACGCCCTGCTGCTGCATCTTTCTCAGATGCTATTGTCAGTTCATATACGGATTCTTCTGTGTACGCACCGCTGCTGATCACTGCTGTCAGCGTCACCGTCGTTTCATCCTTTTGGAAGTGTACCGTTCCGTTTTCTTCTACTACAGCAGGCTGGCCGGATCTCCATTTAACGGTGCATTCTCCTGCCTGAACGGGAAGGTCCAGGTTCCCGGTCACAGATAATCCATTCCCTATTTTCAAGGATGCCCTTGCCTCTTTTACTTGTTTAACCGGCAGGGAATTCTGATATAAATCTGAAACTTCTGACATATTGAATTCTCTGCTGTAGATTCTCAGGTCACAGAAATTTCCTGCGAAGGTATCATCTGCATACTCCGATGCCCCAATATATGCCGACAGTTTTTCTCCGAAGTCAGCTACTGTCTTGTTATGGATTTCTGATGTTCCTACTTTCTTTCCATTCAAATATCCGGTTATCCGGTCTTTTGTAATTGTCACCGTATAGTAAGCCCACTGGTTCATATAATCCAAAGTACTGATACTGTTCTGGCTGGAGTTATTGATTCCCACCTCTGTAGTCCATGGATTCGCCGTGCTGCCGGCAGCCGGATCTGTAAATACCGCCTTATAATAACCATCCGTATTACAGGGATTCAAAATAAAATAATCCGCCGGATAAATTCCTGTCTTCTTTTTTCCGCTAAAGGAAAATGCAGCTGTATTCATTTTCGTATTCTTATTTTTGATCCACATGGAGATGGTTGTACTGTTTTGTCCGTCAAACAGCCCTGCCGGCAGTGTCACATAATTTTTATCGGACTTTGCTCCCCCATCAAGGCACAGTACACCATCTGTAAAATGTGTTCCTTTACCACCCATCACGGCATCTTTTTGTTTGCCGGAAGCATCTTTACCGTCATCTTCCAGTTTGTAATGCGCCAGCAGGTCTTTGCTGATATCTAATTCCGGATCATCTCCTCCCAGCTCTTTAGCACTTAAAACCCGGTTATAAACTTTGACATTATCAAAGGATCCCTTAAAATAAGGATCGTTACTATAAAAAGATTTGCCCAGATATGCCAGCAGATTCGATCCCAGATCACTGACAGAACGCACGTAATCCCGTTTGTCAGCCAGAACACCATCAATATACAGCGACATGCTGTGACCGTTCATTACGATTGCAACCTTACTCCACTTGCCCTGGTAAGAACCATTGATCTGAACATCCCGCTCTTTCCCGTTACCCTGAGTGGTTATGGCATTTCGGATATTCCCGGGTTTGGTTCGGAGGAACATATACTTGCTGCTGTCCTGTCCCACGCCGAATGTAAAGAAGAAGTTACTTGTGATCTCCGGCTTTACATCCATTTCTATCGTCATTTCATCGCAACCGTCAAAAAGCCCTCTGGGGAATTCTGCATAGGTTCCGCTGCTGCCGTCCAGATATAATACATGCCCTTTTTCAGCATCCTTTTTGAATACTGCATTACCATATGTCTTGCCGTGGTTTCCATTTCCGGAAACATCAGTAATTGTGCCATCTGATTTTTCTTCAAAATTATATTCCAAAACTGGCTCTTCCTGTTGTCCCATGTTTGATTTTACAATCCACTTTTCCTGCAAGGCATCGAATTCTTCCTGCGTTACCGGAATCACAGTCCCGTGCTTTGCGCCGGTAGGCATCAGATAGGTGTCATCCTTCATGAGATGCAGACTGTTTTCTGCACCAATATCCTCTGAAATAAAAGGTATATAGCCTCTTTTTGCCCCTCCATATTCATCAACCAGGGCACACCATTTATTTTCATTCAGAAATCGGAACATTGTAGGACCTTCATAATAGCCTTTGTAACTTTCCAGCTCTGTGTTCTTTATTTTTTTAAATACAGATCCTCTGTTTTTTTCTCCATCCCCATAGCTGAGTAACTGATCCGCAGATTCCAGCGTAACATATGCCTCCCTGTCATCCTTAATCAGGCGGTAATATTTCTGCCCCACCTTTAAAATGGAAGCATCTATATTGCCATTGGGGTCATCCGAATAAACTTCAGGTTCGGTGAATGTATAAAAGTCCCTGGTCTTTGCAACATAAATTCTGCTCTTTTCATACTGGTCTGTTTTCACGGAACTGGACCAGTAAACCAGATATTCCCCGGTTATTTCATCATAAATTGCTTCCGGTGCCCATACGTGGTCTGCCTGTATGGAACTTCCCACATCTACTGCCCGGTGGTTTGTCCAGTTTACCAGATCCCTAGATTCCCAGATGATCAGGTCTTTGCTTCCATCTCTGGAAGTCCACCACTGGTTTCCATACCTGCCATTTCGGATATCCAGATCTGTAGCGATCAGATAAAAACGGTCACCTTCCGCAGAACGGATAATATAAGGATCCCGGACGCTTTTATCTCCCAGCGCAGAAGTTAATACCGGATTATTTTCATTCAGATCACTCCAGGTAATTCCATCTTTGCTAAGAGCAAAGTAAATCTGCTGGTCATCCATCCTGGATTCATCTCCGCTGAAATATGCATACAGATATCCCACATAATCCTTAGCTGCTTCTTTTGCTTTAACTGTCACGTTAAATGTCTTCGTATCCTCAAAAGTCCCATACCGGATCACCGCACGCAGGGTAACTTTCTGATCCTTACTACCTCTTGTCACCGTTCCGGCAGGTGTAGCCGCATAAGCTTTATTTTCAGAAGATACTGCAGAAATTACTTCTTCTTTATCAGAAATCCAGGTGATCTGCGAACCATTTTTTCCCTCAGATGAAAGGGTCAGATTTCCTTTTACAATATTTTCTGTTACGCCATTCAGCGTCAGCGCCTCCTTATCGGCAGCAACGATCCTTTGATCTTCCGGCACATCCCCTTCTTCTACAATAATGGTTCCTGCAACCGAACGGTATTCCTCTTTTAATTCCCGGTCAACGGTCATATCCAGTACAGGAGTCCCATCAGCTGCCCAGTGAACACGTCTTGCACTGGCACTCCTGGTCCCTCCATTTGGTTTCATGTGATATACAAATAAGTCATTGCCATCTTCATCTACGGTAAAAGCGCTGTGGCCCGGTCCGCCCTCCCCTGCAACACTTTCCGCCTGCAATATGGGGTATCCGGTCTCCTTCCAGCTTGCCGCATCCAGCAGGTCACTTTCCGCAGCTGCAGTTAACAGCCCCACGCAATAGGTATTGCTGACGCTGGAACCTGAAAAAGTCATATACACAGTTCCATCCCTTTGAATCACATAAGGACCTTCATCAACGGTGGCATCAAAACGGTCCCATCCATACTGGGGACGCAGTATGCACATAGGATCGCTGGTCAGCTGATATGGATTTTCTTTATCAATGGCTGCAATATATAGATCGGATGTTCCAAATCCCCTGTCACTTGTCATCTCACGCTGTGCCCAGCACACATAGGAAATTCCGTTCACTTCAAAATAAGTCATATCCAGTGTAATACCGTCTTCATAGAGATAGCTTCCATCCTGTTTACGGACTCTGACGGCCTCTTTCCAGTCATTCTTATTCGTCGGATTTCCGCCTTCTTTTAATTCCATAATACTGGATTGTACCTGCTTCCAATCATCACCAACGGCAAGGAAAATGTATAACTTACCGTTTATTTCATGGAGTTCCGGAGCCCATCTTGGTTTTCTCACATTTGGGATCAGTTCATGATCTGTGGCACCAAACAGTCCCAGTGGTGTATCGGCTTCCCGGATGTTAATCTGGGACTGGTTTGCCGTTTCCCCGGTTGCTATAAAATAATACTTTCCATTATAGAAATAGATGTCCGGATCAGCTCTTCCATTCAAAACCGGATATTTGGTCAATTTGGCTGTGCCGTTTATCTGATAGGTGCCCGCTTTGTTAAAATTAATTGACTTTAAGCTGTTGGCATCCCAATTCACTTTGATCTCTTTTTCTGTTCCGTCACTATATTTAGCCTTGATAACGGAAGCAATATCATCCTTTGTAAGTTCCTGGCCTGCCTTTGTGGCAAACTGAAATTTTTGTTCTTCTATTCCTGTATTTTCAATTGGAAGCAGTTTAGCAGTAAGCCCTTGTGTCTCAGACATGGTTACCGGAAGGACATTGCATGGTACAGCTCCGGCGATTTGAGCAGATACTGCTATGTTCTCCCTGCCTGTTATTTCTGCCGGTGCACTGATCTCTACAAAGTCTGCCGTGGTGCTGCAATACAACCTGCCGTCAGAACCCTTCCATGTAATCCGATATACTTTATTTACACCGTCGTACTCACACCTGGGTTCCGTAACTGCAAGTTCCGTATGTAAGGAAATCAGTCCATAATCTTCATATTCCATAAGATCATCCGTTGTATAAAGTAAAATCTTTCCTTTTGCATTTTTGTCACCTGCAGCATCAGTGCGCACAGCGGTTACGCCTATTTTTCCGTCCGCCATACGAAACAGATACGGACTGCGCAGACGCTTTGTGGTTCCTGCAATGGTGTTTGCTTCATTTTCTTCCAGATCAGCTTTTGGATAAAGGATACCTGTATTGTAATTTAAAGAAGTATACTCTACTCCATCCGCACTGTAAGCCAGATGCATACTGTCAGTTAATTCGGTATTGCCGTTTCGGGTATAACTCATAACGTAATTTGCGGTTTTTTCCATTACCAAAACCACAAATTCTTTATATGCCAGCTGATCGCCCTTTGCAATAGCTGCTTTCAGCTCTAACTGCATGTTCTGATCCTGAGCCGTAATTGTACCATCGCCGGCAATCACCGACGGATCGCTGCATTCCCAGCTTACAGTAATTCCATCACCCAGACTTGTGGGCAGCACGGTTTTATCCGTGATGGCATACGGCACATTTACCCGGCTCATGGCCTCCGCCAATACTCCGTCTGCTGCTATTACGGTTACCTCAAATTCTTTTGACACCGTTTCCCCATTTCGCATAAGTACTGCCGTAAGGGTTACATTCTGTAAGGTGTCTGACAATGTCACTTTTCCTGTATGGCCTATTACCGTGGGATCGGATGATTCCCAGGTAATAGACACATCATTTCCAACGGTTTCCGGAAGCGTAAGATTGGCAATCACTTTGGAGGTATCTCCAAGAGTGAGGCCTTCCTTTGCTTCCAGCAGTTCATTTCTGTTAAATGCGGTTTCATACAAACCGTTAACTTCCGTATCCCCCAGACATTTCCCATAAATACGCAGGTCACGGAAGGAACCTTTAAACAAAGGATCCTCCAGATACTCTGACTTGCCGATGAGGGATACCAGTCCTTCTCCAAAATCAGATACACTTCTTGTCAGGCTGGCAGTACCGATATGCTCTCCATTCAGATATGCAGTCAGTGTTTTGCCACTCCCACCTTCTCCTGCCGTATCGAGAACCACCGTATAATAAGCCCACTGGTTCATATATTCAGTTGTGGAAACCGTATTACTGATTCCGGCTTCCGTATTGTAAGGTGCCGATTCATTAATAGAATCCGTCAATACCGCTTTATAGGTACCTTTGGGATTACAGGGATTCAGTAATAAATAATTGACGGGCAAAACCCCTTTTGCTTTTGTCCCAAAGAAGAAAGCAGCGTAATTTCCTTTTGTATCATTATTTTTAATCCACATGGAAATCGTTAACTGATCCTGATGATCAAAAATCCCCTGGGGCAGCGATACATAATTGTTACTGTTTGACTTTCCTCCGGGTAAATTCAAAGATTCCCCCGCAAACGTCACCCCTTCTCCCAGTACTGCTCCATGATATTCATTCCCGGACACATCAAGGACATCCGTTTCCAATGGATAATGGGCTATTAACTCCTGATCTGCCTGGAAAACTTCTTCTGCCCTTACGTCCGGCATACTTAATTGCGGCAATGCAGTCACCGCCATAATGCCTGCCATTGCCCCTGCTATCATTCTGCTGACTATTTTTTTCTTTTTCATAAACAATTCTCTCCTGATAAACTTTACACACCAAAATTTGTCCATAGATTAGGTAATGAATGGAATCAGCAGTGTGAAAGCGATTTTCTTTCACACTTTATCTCACATGAACCTTGCATTTTGCTTTCTTACCATTGCTGCTGATAGCGGTAATCGTTACATCCCCTTTCTTTATTGCTTTTACTACCCCTTTGGAAGTAACTTCCGCAATCTTTCTATTGGAGCTTTTCCATGTGATTTTACTGGTTGCAGTTACAGGTGATTTTACTGCTTTCAGCGTCAGCCTTTTCCCTTTCTTTATAGTGACTTTTTTATCTAAGGTTAATTTGGTTACGTTTACTTTCTTTTTCACCGTTATTTTAACTTTAGCTGTACCGCCGTTGGTGGTGGTTACCGTCACATAAGATGTTCCTGTCTTTTTGCCTTTTATCGTGAGCTTTCCATTTTTAACAGACACGGATGCTATATTTTTCTTACTGCTTTTTGCCGACTTTATCTTTTCTCCGGACGGCACTGATGATTTCAGTCGTACAGCCGTAGTAGATTTCTTTGCCTGCAGCGAAAGTCTGCTGTAGGTAAGTTTGATAACCGGCTTTTTCACTACTACTTTACATACTGCTTTTTTGCCACCGTCAGCAGTAGTTACCGTAATATAAGCCGTACCGGGCTTTTTGGCTGTGATTTTTCCATTTTGTTCTACCGTCACTTTTCCACTGTCTGAGGTGCTCCATAACACCTTTTTATTAGCTGCATTTTCCGGTAAAACGTTAGCAGTAAGAACCATATTTTCTTTTAGCGTCATGGTTAAGGACTGTTTATTTAATGTGACACTTTTTACAGAGACAGGCTGGGGCTTAGGATCCGGATCCGGTTTTACTTCCGGAACTTTTACCAATGCAGCCCGGGCAGTCTGAAGATTTAAAAGTGCGGTATCTACTGTTTCCTGGTCAGCGCTTTCTAAGCCCAGCACTTCTTTTGCATAAGACAGCGCATCCGCATACTTTGCCCAGCTCTCTCTGGTATAGCTGTCTTTCTGGCCTTCTCCGATTGCCTGGTTTATTTCAGCCTGCAATTGATCTTTATTTACTATTTCCGGCTCATCCTCTTTCATTTGAACAGATGCCACGCCTTCCATTGTAGGAGTGATTGTCATATATCCGTCTTCATCAAAGAAGATTTCATCGATACAAGTCTCCCGGTGTTTTCCAAGTCCATCGGAGTCCAGGAAAATATCCAGCGGTGTATAGAAACGATGGTAGGACATAAAATAGCGATCCTGGCCTTTGCCGTCTTTTACATGAAGGACGGATTGATGAGCACTGCCCAGTATTCCTTTTTCCGTATCTTTTTGCAGTAAGGTTCCACGAAGACTGATTGCACTGTCCAGCGTGTCTGAGACACCATAATTCACATGGTAATTCGGACTGTTTGCATCATCACAGGACCATGTCCAGTGATATTTACCGCCTGCTTTAGTAATTACCACAGACTCCCGGAAATCTCTGAGATTATTAATCTGATTTAAGGTTCCTTCTTTCACACTCATCATGTCATCGTTCAGTTCTACAATCGCCGCATTTCCATTGCCAAATGTCATATAGACTTTCCCGTCATCATCTGTAAAGATGGAAGGATCGATCGCCTGTCCCATGCTTACCCCCGCATCTTTGCACATCTGTACTGTAACGAGTGCCTCCCCCTTATCGGTATAAGGTCCCTGGGGATGATCCGCCTGTGCAACACCGATGGCAGACTGCCCATTTGGAAACTTCGCACAGTAATAGAAATAATATTTCCCGTTTCTTTCTTCAATGGTTGGCGCCCATGCACTTCCCACTGACCACGGTGATGCTGCAATCTGCACTCCTTTGTCATTCAAACCAGGTTTATCATTTTCCACATCCATAATGATGCCTTCATCCACCCAGTCCACCATATCTGTTGAAGAAAATGCATGGAAGACCGTTCCGCTCCAGGAGGGGTATCCATCTGTTGTAGGGAATATCCAGAATTTTCCGTCCATATAATCAATGTCCGGATCTGCATACTGTCCTGGCAGTACCGGGTTATTGGATACCACCGGTGTTTTTATCGTCCATTCCTCTTCCTTATCTCCTTTTTTCACCGTTATCACACAATCCCGGCTCAAATCCAGGGTACCGCCGTTTTCCCATTCCCGGCTGCCATTCCAAACGCTTACTTCTTCTCTTGTAAATGTCAGGGTTACAGGTACCTTTGTAAGGTCGCATCCTTTTCTCACGTAGGATGTAATCACTTTATTTTCAATGTCCACTTCGGTACGAACAGCGCTGTGATCATCGGTGCCACGGTAAGTAAGTGCCGTATCCCGGTCCGGTGCAGTTCCTACCAGACCATCTGCAACAAGACCTACACCTGCCTCTTCTGCAATTTCATCTGCCGACAGTGCTCTGTTGTAAATGGCTATATTGTCAAATCCTCCTTTGAAATTCCGGTCTGCACTATAGAAAGATTTTCCAAGATAACTTTTCAGATTCTTCCCTAATTCAGTAACTGAAGTAGTTAGATTCTTGTTTTCACCTGCCAGGATGCCATCTACGTAAACGCGCATCGTATTCTTATCTATAACTGCCTTCACATTGTGCCACTGCTTCACAGCTGCTCCGGCCAGTGTGTGGGATACAGCAGATTCATTGCCATATGAGGAGCGGGTAATTGCACTTCTCAAAGTATTTCCTCTCATTCTCAGGAAATAGTACCGATCCGTATCCTGTCCAAATGCAAAGGTAAAGAAATTCCCGTCCGACAGTTCTGTCATGACATCCATAGAAATTGTCATCTTATTCCGTCCGTCAAAAAATCCATCCGGTAGTTGTGCCCATGCGTTTGTTCCTCCATCCAGATAAAGATAATTTTGATTTCCTTCCCCTGGATCAGTATATGCTTTTACTGTTGCACCGCTTCCATAAATAAGGTCGTTTTTCTCCTCAAATGTGTACTGCAAAACAGGATCTTCCTGTTCTTCTTCGGTATTTTCTTCTGCATCATCCGTATAGGCTTTCATAAGAGCTGCATACTCATCATCTGTAACAGTAAGAATCGTCCCATGACGCTTTTTTAAACTGTCAAAATTAATATCGGTGGCCGCCGTCCAGCTCTGGGTACTCATATCCCCGAGATTAGTTGAACGAAATGGAAGATACCCCTTTCCTTCTGCATACTGATCGCACATTAACCCCCATGTATCCACCGGATTGCCATCTGCATTATTCAGGCGGTCATCCTCGCAATATTTAAAAAATTCTGGTCCCTCTAACTTTCCACCACTGTAATTATTATTATTGAAAATGTTACTTAAGGTGCCAATGATTTCCCAGCCATCGTAAATCGACTTACTCTTCTCTATGGTAATCTGCCCATCACCGGAAGCACGATAATATGTATCCCCGTCTTTGATCATAGTTGTATCAATTATCGAATGATTTTCTCTGCTGATCCACAATTGTGGTTCTGTAAAGGTATAGAAGTCCCTGGTTTTTGCATAGTACATTTTCATAGGATCGCCGCCGACTTCCGCTGCCATCTCGGAAGATGCCGTTGCCCAGTATACTACATACTCTCCGGTATTATCATCATAGATCGCCTCAGGAGCCCAGGCACATCCCCCTCCGGGAATTTTAGATGCAACATCTGCAAGTCTTGGCTCACTCCAGTTTACTAAATCTGTGGATTCCCAGATAACCAGTTTCGTGCTGCCCTTTGTAGTGGCCTGTGCATTTCCCCAGCCGCCCCTGTTCTTTATGCTCAGGTCTGTCGCCAGAAGATAGAACTTGTCGCCTTCGGGAGATCGTATCAGATATGGATCACGGACACCCTTATCTCCAATATCAGAAGTCAGAACCGGCTTTCTATTATTTAGATCTCTCCAATGGCTTCCGTCTTTACTTGCTGCAAAATAGATCTGCTCATCACTGGTGCTGCTCTCAGATCCGGTAAAATGAGCAAAAACATAAGAAGTATCTTTTCCCCGTTCTTCCGGTTGTTTTTTTACGGTAAAAGTGAAATCCTTCGTTTCCGCATAAGTCATGCCGTTATAGGAAAATCCGGCTGTTACGGTTACTGCTGTATCCTGATCTTCCGGTCTGGTTACAACACCCGCCGGTATCACACTGCCATCTGCTGCCTTCCCTTTGGCTACGGTTACAATACTCTTATATTCATCTGCTGTGGTCCAGCTTATATTACATCCATTTTCAGTCTGTGACGGCAGCGTAATATTTCCATACACTTCTGTGTAAGGCAGTTCAAGGGATTCATAGGCTTCCGGGAAGAGGGAATCTGACCCTTTTACCGTGATATAAAATTCCTTCACGGCAGTGCTATTTCCATAAGACGCTTCAGCGTTCAATGTCACCTGGACATCCTCTTGTGGAACTGATACAAGCTTTCCGTCATCACTTACAATTGAATCATCGGAAGAAGTCCACTCAATACTGCTTCCATTAACGCTTCCCGTATCCGGTAATGCAATGTCCCCACTCATAACCCCGGGTAATGTTATGGCATCCAGATCCTCTTTTGCCAAGCCTTCCTCAGAAGTATCCCGAATCGTAGAATAGACATCAAATTGCGTTAATGTACCTTTAAATGCATCATCGGGCGTATACAAAGATTTTCCGATATATCCGCAGAAATCATCCCCGGTTCCTTCCTTTAATAGCTTCTGAATGGAGTAACCGGTGTCCAGCACTTCTTTTTCTTCTCCATTCACAATCAGTTTCACAGTCCCGTTTTCAAAATCCAGCCGTACCGTAGAATATTGGTCAGCCACAATCCGCTGATTCTGTTTAAACAGGAGCTCATTGCTGGCATCTTTTATGCCGGAACGCAAGGTTCCGTCCCCCTGCATAGGATTTAAAAAAACGTAATTTTTTACATTTGGCCACTTATCTTCCTTTGTACCCAAACACCACAGCCAATGGCCAGCCTTTACCGATGTCTTAAAAGTTGCTTCTATTGCAAAAGATTTTTTCTGAATCAGCCCGGAAGGAATTTCAACGTATTTTCCCTTGTCACCGGAAAATTTCAAAATCTGATCCTGATTCTCCTCTGCAGCGAAATCACCATCCTCAAAACCTACCAGTTGAGCATCATTTCCAAATCCACTGGAATCCGTCAGTTTGCCATCTGCATGCCCCATGTCATAAGATGCAACCAGTACTCTTTCTTCTGCCGCCTCCAAACCAGTATCTTCTGCAGATACTCCCATTGATGGAATCACTGATAATACCATGCTGAAGCTCAGCAAAAATGCCATTATTTTTTTCTTCATGTGTTACCTCCCTCATAGTTAGAATTTAATATTTTCCATAAATATGAATAGGCGCAGTATTCAAATTTATACATTTAAGTATATCAGATTCACTTTTTAATAAAACGGAGGTTCTTATCAAGATGCTAAGATTTCTTAGCTAATCGGTCGTATTGGGAGATCGGGGATGATTGAGAGTTTTAATAAATTTGTACGTATTGTATTAGATAAAATTAGATTATAATGTGAAAATACAGCATTTGCAGATAGAAACCATCAGGTCTTATTGTAATTTTTATACACAATATGTTGTTTTAATACTTTCCAGCGGAAAGGGGATGCTTCTATGCAATACATATTGAGCATTCTTATGTCTGTAATAGCCCCGGCATTATATGCTATTATATTTGTAAATGGTTAGATGAAAATAACCGCAGCCACTAACCAGAAAATCCCCCGCACACCACTGCATGGGATTTCTTTGTGCAACTATGCACATACATATTTTGCATTTCTGAATATAGCATACTGCAATTATTTATGATTGTCAAGTCGCGTCGACTATCTTTTTCGTTCAGATCTAGAGCGTACAGTTTATATAAGTGGCTTATGGCTCACTATAAATAAACTTATGAATCATTACTTGAAATAGAAACTTCCTGATGGTTTATTATATTGGGGTTTAGCTGAGTAATGACGCTTTGTAGATGTAGGTAGTGTACGGAAAGAGAAGGGGGCGAGCCAGGACATTGATTTGGAATGCTTACCGCAGAACTGCCTAAACACACTATACTGCATCCAAAAACAAACAGCCTGCCACAACCCAGGGTCTCCACCCTGCTGAGAAAACCAGCTTTGTATCAACGAATGCTATCTCGGAAAGATGGGTGTGGGAAACTGGTATGGGCGGAGGAAGCGTAGAGCAGATCTGAGTATTTACTTACCTTTTCGTAGTGTTTTTTGGCGGATAGTATTCGACTGGCTCCCATCGGATACTAAGCGGGCACTGAGCTGCGAAATGCATCAGGATTTCGGAGCGAATGCCCGCGTGCCGCCAAAAAGCGCTTCGGAAAGGTTAGAAAATACCAGTTCTGCGGCCAGCTGACGGAGCCCATGCCAGTTTCCCACACCCATCTTTCCGTACACTACCTACATCTACAAAGCGTCCTTACTCAACAAAACCCCAATTCAAAAACTGTTCGCTGTAGTACTAGAGCATGTTTTAAAATTGCTTTCAGACAGACCATACAATGAGTCAATATTATACAAGAGATTTTTCTTCCTCTATGTTATACTTGAATCGAAAAGGAGGTTTTTATAGTGTCTGAGAAACGTACAATACGGTATGACCGTGATTTAAATCTGGAAGCATATCATTTCAAAGGGATTATGCAGAAGTTCCCAAACCATTTCCATGAGCATTATGTAATCGGCTTTATTGAAAAAGGGAGCCGCCGCCTGACCTGTAAGAACAGGGAATATAATATAGAAACCGGAGACATTATTCTTTTGAATCCGCTTGAAAATCACATCTGTGAGCAAATTGATAACGGTGTGCTTGATTTCCGCTGCATTAATATTCTTCCGGACGCTATGCAAAAAGCTGCTTACGAAATCACCGGAAAAGATTCTTTACCACATTTCGGAGTAAATGTTGTTTATCGCAGTGACCATGTGAAACCATTACACAAGCTTCATCAGATCATTATGGAGCAGCAGCCGGATTTTGAAAAGGAAGAACTTTTCTTCTTTTTATTAGAACAGCTGATTGAGCTTTATGCGGAACCGTTTTATAAACAACCGCCAAATAAGAACAGTCCGGCTATACAGACTGTCTTTGATTACATAAGCGGACATTATGCGGAACATATCCGCCTGGATGAACTGGCAAGCCTGGCAGGTATGAATAAATATACTTTACTGCGAGCCTTTACCAGACTCAGAGGTATAACCCCATATCGTTACCTTGAAACAGTCCGGGTAAATGAAGCAAAAAAATTGCTGGAACAGGGCATAGAACCAATTGAAGCTGCCATGCAGACCGGATTTGTGGATCAGAGCCATTTTTCAAATTTTTTTAAAGACTTTATCGGTCTTACTCCAAAACAATATCAGAATATATTTAAGGATAATCCCAGACCCGGAAAGGAATATTATGAAACAAAATAAAAATATTACAGGACATCTTGCAGCCGTGCTTACCATTCTGATCTGGGGAACAACCTTTATTTCCACCAAAGTACTTTTAAGGGAGTTTACACCCATTGAGATATTATTTTTTCGGTTCAGCATTGGATTTATCGCCCTGTTACTTATTTCTCCCAAACGATTCCATCCAAAGGAAAAGAAACAGGAGTGGCTGTTTGCCGGAGCCGGCTTGTGCGGTGTAACACTATATTTTCTTCTGGAAAACATCGCCCTGACCTATACGCAGGCATCTAACGTAGGTGTGATTATTTCCATTGCTCCTTTTTTTACTGCTTTATTTTCACATTGGTTTTTAAAAGGGGAATCACTGAAGCCTAATTTCTTTATTGGATTTTTAGCCGCCATAAGCGGTATTATTCTAATCAGTTTTAACGGAAGCTCAAATCTGCAATTGAATCCCACTGGGGACATACTGGCTATACTTGCTGCTTTTGTATGGGCTGCCTATTCCATCCTGACCAAAAAGATCAGCGCATTTGGCTATAGCACGGTACAGACAACAAGAAGGATTTTCTTTTATGGCATTTTGTTTATGATTCCTGCCCTGTTTATCTTTGATTTCCGTCTGGGTCTGGATCGTTTCACCCAGCCCCTACACCTATTTAATATATTATTCCTGGGACTTGGTGCTTCTGCACTCTGTTTTGTAACATGGAATTTTGCAGTAAAAATACTTGGCGCTGTGAATACCAGCATCTATATTTATATGGTTCCGGTAATCACCGTTGTAACTTCTGTAATTGTCCTTGATGAAAAAATTACAGGAATGGCTCTTGCAGGTACACTGCTTACTTTGGCAGGCCTCCTGATCTCAGAAAGTAAGATATCATTCCGGAACAGTAAAAAACAAAATAAAATTTCAGATCCTTTATGAAAAATAACTATCAATAAAATAGAAACAGAAAAAGATACGGCTCTTCAGAATTAAAACCGTATCTTTTTCTTTATTCAAAAATGGTATTGAAAGAGATTTTTCCCATTCAGTTTACGTTACATTCCCAAATAGCGGGTCAATTCCAATTATATTATTTATAATAATACAGTCTGCACACTTCATCTCCCTTAGCAATACTTTTCAATAACTTTAATTTTCCGCCATAAGCCTCCCCAATCCCATGATCACCGCACATGGCTATATCGCATAAATCTGCAATCTCCTCATCTGTACAGCCAGCCTTCTGCCAGGCCTTGACCAATGGACAGTAATGAAAATCAATTGCCAGGACCTTATCTGTGCTTTTCCTTATCTTCATCTCGAATACCCACTGGGCAGGTTTTGTAAACAGCGTTTTTCGCAATCCGGTCAGACTGTTCGTCCCGCCGGTTTTTATTAAATCATTTCCCTGTGATAAACCGCACCGCTTAATTGCCGCACTTCCAAAATCTTTCCATTCAAGCCCCCGCTTACCCGCTTCATCACAAAGCAGATAAAGCCATGCTGCTCTTTGCTCCAGCTGCCCTCTGACCGCCTGTATAATAGGGTTTTTAATGGACGGCTCATTGGTTACGATGCTGTGTCGGCCTCTCGGCTTGTTTTTCTTCTGTTCTGCCATCTCTTTTACGGTCTGATCTGCCATCTGATCTGCCATCTGTTCTGCCATCTGATCTGTCATCTGTTCTGCCATCTGTTCTGCCATTTTATCTGTCATATCCTCAGCCATTCTGAATACCTCCTCCGATTTCATGTGTATATCTGCTCAAATTTCTTTATATATTATCTTAACACACTCTTGCCCGATTAAAAATCATTAATTTTTTGATATTTCAAATTAGACTGTTCATTGGACTCCAGCTTGAATTCAAAATAATATATGTGTTAACGCGTTAACATGCAGCTGTTAGAAAGCAGTTTTAAACCCCCTTCAGATACAGAAAATCCCCCTTAACAGATCTTCTCTGCCAAGGGGAATCTTATTTATTGCTATTCTATTTTACCTTAACTGTTTTTACTGTACTCCATTTACTATACACCTTTTTGCCCATAGAATTTGTTGTATATCCTCTTGCCCTTACATAATATGTCTTTTTCTTAAGGTTTTTGATTGTATAAGAAGTATTCTTGGTAGTTTTCGTTGCCGGCTTACCCCTGAAGGTCTTCTTTAAGGAATATTGAATCTGATATCCGGCTGCCGCTTTATCTTTTGTCAATGTTACTTTTATTCTGCCCTTAGTACTTTTCGCAGACTTAATCTTCGCTCTTCTGCCAACCAGAGTTAATGCATTGGAATCCTTCTTTGCATTGTTTCTGGCATCTGCAATTGCTTTATCTGCTGCCGCCTGTGCTGCCTGAGCCGCTTTCATTGCACTTTCAGCTGCCCTTTGGGCTTTTTCTGCCGCCAGCCTGGCTTCTTCCGCATCTTTTTTCTTTTGCGCTGCATCAGCTGCCGCTTTCTCAGCTTCTTCCTTTGCTTTTTTGGCTTCCTGGGCTGATTCTGCTGCTGCTTTTGCTGCCGCTTCCGCTGCTGCTTTCGCTGCTAATGCATCTGCTCTTGCTGATTCTGCTGCGGTTTTTGCTGCTATGGCTTCCGCTTTTGCTGATTCTGCTGCGGTTTTTGCTGCTATGGCTTCCGCTTTTGCTGCTTCCGCAACTGCTTTTGCTGACTCCGCTGCGGTTTTCGCTGCAGCTGCATCATTTTTAGCCTTTACCGCTGTATCTCTTGCTGCTTCTGCTGCCACCTTTGCAGCAACTGCATCGTCTTTTGCCGATTCCGCTGCTTTTTTTGCGGTCTCCGCTGCTTTTGCTGCTGTCTCAGCTGCACCCTGGGCTGTTTTCGCTTCGTTTTTTGCTGTTTCGGCTGCACTTTGAGCTGCTACTGCCTTTTCTTTTGCTTCTTCTGCCTTTTTCTGGGCTGCTTCAACATTAGTCTGGGCTGCTGCTGCTTTTACCTGGGCTTCCTCTGCTTTTTTCTGTGCTGCCTCTGCTGCAAGTCTCGCTGTCTCTGATTTTCCTGCCTCTGCCAATGCCTTATCCGCTTCGGTTTTTGCTCTGTCTGCCTCCGTTTTAGCTTTATCCGCTTCGGTCTTTGCTTTGACTGCTTCATCTGCCGCTTTTGCTGCTTCCGTTGTAGCTGTATCTGCCGAAGCTGCTGCCGCTTCCGCATCTGTTTTTGCTTTTATGGCATCTTCTTTTGCTGCATCCGCTGATTCCTGAGCTTCTTTTGCTGCTTTAATAGCTGCCTGCTTTGCTTCTTCTACAACGTCGGTCACTTCATTATTCAAACCTTCTATTGCTTTCTTAAGATCATTAATGACACCGTCACGCTCCGGGAATGTAAGGCTTGCATATTCCACCCTTTCTTCCGCTATCACAATTGCATTTTGAAGTGCTGCAAAGCTTTCATCTGTATATATTTTAGGATCATTCTTGTATGCCTTCGCTTCCTCAATTGCAGTTTCCAGCGGTTCGCGTTCATCACACAGATTGAACGGCAGCAGTGCATCCATTGCTCTGTTTAAAGCTTCTGCTGCATTGTCGATCTCGCTCTGTGCAGGAACTTTCGGATCGTTGTCATTTACTTTTCTGGAATCCGCTTCTATTGCCTTGAAATTATTCCAAGATTTACGGGTATACTCGGTATACTCATGCTCATCCCATAACTTATCGCTGGTGTTTACCGGATTGACCTTTTCATTTGCAGTGTTCAGAGCTTCTTCCAAAGCTGCTCTCTCCAGCATTACCAGTGATTTCATTGCATTTTCAATTGCGAAAATATGGTCTGCAGTTTCTTTGTCCGTATAAACGCTGCCGTCTTTATAAGCCTGGGCATCGGATATCTTACTGCTCAGAACACCAAAACTTTCCGGCGTATAATCTGCTTCCGCCAAAGATCCTGCTTCCGTTAATTTCTCCTGAAGCTTTGTGATATCCACAGCAACTGCTTCTAAGTTGTCAATAGCTTCCTCAAGGGATGCGATTGTACTTTCCAGCTGATCTGCTGTTGTATCTGCACTTTGATATACCGCTGCTGCTGCTGTCAGTACTTCATTTATTGCTGCTATGCTCTCATCCGTGTACATTCCGGAGCTGATCCTGTCCGTTACGTCAGTGATTTTTTGAAACAGCGGAGTTTTATCTACACCTGCATTTTCTTCGGAAGCAGGAATATAGAAATAAGTTGTATATGCCGGAACACCAGCAAAATAGTGCGGAACAAATGTTTTTGGTGCTGCATCTCCTCCCGTAGTTCCAGGCACCACATTCACGCTTAAACTAGGTACATTTCGTGTTGGCACTTCTCCTGACGTGCCGCCTGTCATGGTCTCCGGCGCATTTATGGTAACGTTTGTACCTTCTCCTGTTGTAAGATAGGAGTCAAGTTCAATTCTGGACAGACTGGCTACATCCGTTGATGCCATAACCAGCGGTCCGTTCATAAGGGAACCGTACCACTCGGAATCACATTTACCTGGCAGGTAATCAACATTAAAGCCAAAAGGCATGGTGACTACGATTTCATCCGTGGATGACCAGGATCTCACACCGGTGGAAACATAGGAACTTGGCTCATAACTGTCTGCCAGAGAGGTTCCGTTGAGTTTGATATCGAAATCTTTTGTTGCCCAATAAGGAACACGGAATTTCATTTCGAATTCCTTTGTTTCCGCACCAGGTGTTACCATAAATGTAGATTGCTCAGACGGGAATACACAGGACTGCTGGATTGTCACATCCTGTTCCTCCCACCTCGCTGTGGTAGGCATATACAGTCCAACATAGAAGGTCTGCTCATCTGCTGAGGTGAAATAAGCAGCTTCCTGGTATTTAACGTGATTCTCAGTCCCGGTGCCGGAACAGCAGGTGTTACCGGGATTGGTTGCATTGCCGGTACTTCTTTTTCTGGTGCTGTTCGGATAAATAGAATATCCGTAGGATACCTGGTTGGATTTACTGCCTGGTACAATGGATCCTATGATCTGGTTATAAAGCAGACGCTCATAGTAGTCCATATATTTCGCATCGTCAGGATTATAAGTATTAAGATCCTTGGTTAGCTTAAGCATATTGTAAGCTGCACAGGTCTCACAGATTTTGTCTGAGTTATTGGTATTGACAACCCCAATCTGATTGTATGTGCCCGCAAACTTTTCTTCATTACTGTTGTTGCCTCCCACACCGCCGATGGTGAAGGAATAGCGTCCAATTATATAATCCCAGAAATTTTCTGCTATATTGTAATATTTGGCATCATTGCTTCCCTTAAAGTTCCAGAGTGCTCCAATGATCTGTGGTATATGCTGATTACAATGCAAGGTTCTGATAGAGTCTCTGTTATCCGCAAGGGATGAGAAAAACGGGATATTTCCCGTATCACTGCTGGCTCCATTATTATCAAAGCACATGGAAGCTTCCAGCAGTTTCGCAGAATCATCTTCATTCCCCTGGGCCTTCATAATATCGGAAAGTCTTGCCAATGTTTCATTCACACCGCCAAATTCTCCTGCAATGTATAAAGCCCACATACTGTCACGGTATCCTGGTGAGTTAGCGTCCGGCCGTGTCCCAGCTTTTGTGCAGTAATGGAGTCTGTTCCATACCCACATCCCCATATCCTTTGCAATGGCAAGGGCTTTATCTGCCACTGCCTGCTCTTCAGTACTTCCGCCGTCCAGAGCATAATAGATGTCAACGAGTCCTGCAAGCTGCTTATGCAGGGAGTAATAAGGTGCCCAAACGCCGTAGTTATCCATGTTTCCATCATAAGGAGCGTAGTTCTCTATGAGTATGAGATGTTCTGGCTGAATTGCATTAATATATCCGTAACCAAATAACGAAGGATCTCTGGGTGCCGTTGCATCATCCATTAAACGGACATTTGTCATTGCCTTTACTTCACTGTCCGTCGAGTATCTGTCACGCGCTTCCCTGAATCTGTCTTCTGTAGGCAGTTTGACAAATGTCATCTCCTGCATCTCACGCATTTCATCCGTCATTCTTTTCATTCTGCTCATAAGCTGGGACTTTTCATCATCGGCTGCACCGGACGCGTAAGCAAATGCAAGTCCGGACAGGTAATGCCCATAACCGTGTCCTTTCAGCTTTGTTGTTCGGGAATCCCATCCGCCTGGTGCAGCGTAACCCTCCGTACTAAGTCCGAAAGTCTCCCGGTAATTATAAAGCATACGGGTTACGTCTACCCCCAATATGTATTCTATCTGATTGTCTCTGTTTAATGTCAGCCTGTTAGCCTCACCATCAGGGTCATCTTCAAGGGTCACTTCATTCAATGGTAAAGTTTGTACAAGCGGATTGTTTGACGGTACAATAGCCTCTCCATCCACAACCGTGATTTCCGCAGTAACCTGATATCCGTTTGTAATAGCATTATCACCCAGCACATTTCCGTTCATGGTATAGGTATGTCCAACCGGATATTCTGCCTGTGCGGTCTGCGCTGCAGTGGTATAGCCTTCCCAGCTGACTCTTCGCTGTTCAGATTCTCCGTTGCTATAGAGTACCTTTACAAAGTTTGGCAGTTTAGGAGCATCACCCACCGGACATTCAATTATGATCGGCTCGCAGGATACAATTGATCTGCCTGCCCCCGGATATGCCGGAATCGTAACTTCCCAATCACGTGTGACAGATGCACTCCCAAAGGTAGCCGTAGCGGTTAGTTTAACCTTGGCATCCGCTTCTCCTGATGGTGGTCTGAGAACATTTCCATCTGTCCATAAGTATTTAGAATTTTCTGTATTCCATGTAAATACAGATCCAAACCGCCCCTCCTGGGGGAACGTAAAGTTTGTTGTTCTGTCCGTAACGCTTCCGATGTCGATGGATTCCAAATCCGTTGTGGCGATTTTCTCGTCATCCATATCAGCAAATACAGAGAATTCAAATTGTTTTGTTGCGATGAAATCTCCATTTTCCGCAGTAGCTGTGATCTGGCCTGTGGCATCGGGTTCACCATTTGCCGGGCGGGTCACTTTACCATCATTGCCTAAAGCGGGATCCGTAGATTCTGACCAGGTGATCGTACTTCCGTTAGATCCAACTGACGGAAGCTCTACATCACTCAGAAGTTCCATAAGGAAGTCTTCCTGGATCTCGGCTAAATCTGCTACAGCAGGATCCACATAACCGAATACTTCCCACTCGCTTATACCGATGCCGGGTGCTGTGCCGGAATTTCTTTCCGCCGTTATACTCAACCGTACCCCTTTTGTAATAATCGGGCTGTCCAGATTAACTACATTCCATTTTGTATTGGCTCCCCAACGTTTTGGTGACGGCCATGGCTTATTGGCTTCCGCACCGCCTTCACCGGTAAATGCTGCCGAATTACCATCGGTTCCAACGGAACCATAGTCAACCCATTCATCATTTACCAAATACTGAAGGTTACAATCCCTGGCCCAGCGAACGCCTCCATCTGTGTAAATCCACCACATAACCCGCATGGATTCCAACACTTGCGGCTGATTCCATGTATACTGAATCCAAACCGGATTATCCGGATTACCGTATTGGGTCCCCCATGTGTTCCATACAGATCCGGTACTGCCGCTTGCAAGTTTCCCGTTGTTTGCATTTGCTGCCACCGAACTTCCGTTGGCGTATGCCGCTTCTACCTTTGCGGAAAGTGCAATATTACCATCTTCAGCGCCATATGGATCAAGCCTCTCAAGATCCTGAGGTACAGCTGACAGCTCATTTAGATACGGTGAAGCTGCTGCGGGCAAAACCACGCTGCTGATCATGGATAAAATAATCAGTAATGAAACAATCATATTTGTTCTTTTCTTACGTAAACTTTTTGTGCTTTTTCTTAACATTATTTCTCCCTTCTCCATTAAACAACACAATTAATGATTGCGAAAGCCTGTTTTTCTTATTACCCGGCTCACCTCCTGACCTTTTATACTTTTACACCGGAATTCTAAAAGATGTCACGCTATCCCGGTATTTGTTAACACAGCCATGCAAACCTGATTACACGTCTACGGAAACAATCTTTCATCATAGAAAAACCAATATTGTTCCTATTGTTAACCCCTAATATAAAATATTGCATTTATTTTAAATTAGGAACATTTATTTACGTAAAAAGTAATAATATGACTCAATATTTTTTTCATAACCAAACTGTTTCATCATTTATTTTATTCTATCAAATATTTCAAAAGAATGCGTTCGATATTTTTTGATAAAAGTGCGATATTTTTCCTTTTTTACATTTTTTATCAAGCTATCCTCAAATACATCATATATTTGGTTACTTCACGCTTACTATATTTTATTTTTTATATATATTAATCTAATTTTCAAAATTCATAAGTATTTTTTATTAATTTTTTTAATATTTTGCACATAAAAATGCCAGAGTACTGGTCACGCCTCAGCCTCTGGCATTAATCTGTTGAAATAAGATTCCATTATACTTCTTCATTCTAACCATTACAATCTCAATACTTATCTTAATATGTTGAATGCTGTTCCATGCATTCCTTTAGCTCCACAAATCGATTCATATGTCCATCCACTTTTCTGCTGGCTTCTAAAATTTCATCCGACGTAAGATTCCTCCCTTCTTCAATCAGACGCTCCAGCTTTTTACTGTCCATTTCCATTGCGTACTTGTACCAATTCTTTTGAATATTCTGTAACCATCTCTTCATACGTTTATCTCCTTTATAATGCTGATAGTGTGTGAGTAGTTCTAATAGAGTTAGTATAACACATCTGCCATGTCGAAGTCTGTCGAAACAAGTGCGAAAATCCGGTTTTTTTCTAATATTTTGTAAAAAAAAGCAGCAGACAAAACCATATCTTTGGTTTTATCTGCTGTTTGCTTACACTATTCTTTTTTATTACTGATCATCGAACAAGTAAGGATTTATTGTTTTGCTTCCTTTACCAGAACTTCAATTACATGGAAGATTCTATCCTGCTCTTTTGGGGCTAACTCTTTCATGATATCTACAAAAGCGGAAGCTTTGATTTCAGCGCCTCTGTCTAAAACATCTGACAGCAGCATATCTGAGGTCACCTCCAGTGCATTTGCAATCCGTACAAAAGTTTCCAGACGTGGTATTTTAACGCCTCGTTCGATGGCACTCATATAGCTGCTGCTGAGTCCTGTCCTTTCTGCAAGCTCTTCCTGCTTCATGCCTCTTTCTTCTCTGCACCTTTGTATTCTTTTTCCAATTCGATTCATTTATTCCTGCCTCATTTGTAATATATAGTATTCTATATCCCTGGAAAATCCTTACATTTATAAGAAAAATCCTTTCCCTGATATACTGATATTATATACCTGATGCACACTTTTGACAAGAAACTCTATTCCGAAAGCATATCAATATATTCTTCTGCAAATTTTGAAGCTACAGCTCCATCCGCCGTTGCAGTCACGATTTGTCTAAGGGGTTTCGTCCTTACATCGCCTACCGCAAATACTCCCGGCAGATTGGTCCTGGTTGTCTCATCTGCCACAATATATCCCCCGCTATCCAGGTCTGTCTGACCTTTAAACATATCTGTATTTGGAATTCTTCCTATGGCAACAAACACACCGTCACATGCCACTTTGATGTTGTCCCCGCTTTCTGTATCTTCTACTACTACACCGGTTACTTTCTGATCATAGAGTATTTCTTTTACTTTTGCATTCCAGATAAATTCTATATTTAAGCTCTGTTTTAAAGCAGACAAATAACTTTTAGAAGCTCTTAACTGATCTCTGCGGTGAACCAGATAAACCTTATTGCAAATCTTGGATAAAAACAGTGCGTCTGCTACAGCAGTATTGCCTCCGCCTACCACCACAACTGTCTTATTGCGGTAGAACATTCCATCGCAGGTAGCGCAATATGCAACGCCCCTGCCTTTTAGTTTCTGTTCTTCTTCCAATCCCATTTCTCTTGGATTTGCTCCCGTTGCCAATATGACTGTCCGGGCTAATAGATCTCCTTCACTGGTATGAATTACTTTGGGCTGCGCATTTAGATCCACGGACTCTACTTCTGTAAATAAAGATTCTACTCCAAACCGCTCGGCTCCCTGACGCATCTTTTCTCCCAGTTCATATCCATCTACACCTTCTTCAAAACCGGGATAATTATCCACCTGGCTTGTTGTAGCCATCTGGCCGCCTGCCGAAAGCTTCTCTATTACAAGTGTTTTTAAATTTGCCCTTGCGCTATATAATGCGGCAGTATAACCACCTGGTCCTCCGCCAATTATAATCACATCTAATATCTTCTGTTCCATGCTGGTCACTCCTCTCCTACTCTTTCGTAATCCCCAGTTCCTTCATCCAGCCTTCTATCTGAGACTTAGCCGTAGGTGCTACCAGCGGTTCGCCTGCTGCCTTTCCATTTTGGAATGCAATCAGTGTCGGTATCGTCATAACATCAAATTTCTCTGCCAGTTCCGGTTCATCATCAATATTGAGCTTACCAACTTTTAAAATATTCTGATATTCTTCTGCAATCTGATCAACTGAGGGTGCAATTCTTTTGCAATAGCCGCACCACGGTGCCCAGAAGTCTACTACCGTAATTTTACCTTCTTCTATTTCTCTGTTAAAATTTTCCTTTGTTAATAATGTTCCAGCCATTTGTATTACCTCCACTTTCTGTTTATCTGCTTGTTTTTAATTTATTTCTTATCGACATCCATTGCATTTTCTATGGAATTTTTATCCTTAGGTGCCGGTTCCCAGAATCCAACCGCAAGAATCAATCCGATTATCCCTCCAAAGACCATACTTTTCATAGGGTCTGAAGTAATGGCACAGGTACCGCTGATGCACCCGATCTGCCAGTAATATAGATATCCGGCAGCTATGCCTCCCAATATAAAAATCAGAGGTTTTATAAATCTTTTCATCGTTTTCCTGTCAAATCCCATAGTTGCCTCCTTTGTATATCCATATATATGGATCACAATTTTTTATCTGTAACTTTTTTAGTTTCATTTATACTGTAATTATAATGGTTACAGTATGGTTTGTCAATATATTTTCTAAATTTATTTATTTCCAGATTCAGACAAGAAAAAAGCCTGCGGATTCCAAAACCTTTTCGGATTGTTCCACAGACTTTTTTGAAGTATTTCTTTGTTTCTTCGTATTTCTTTGTTTGTTAGTTTTCTTTGTTTCTTCGTATTTCTTTGTTTCTTAATATTTCCGGTTGGGAAGTTCCTTTGCTGCCGTCTCAGAAGGATAAATTCCTTCTTCTACATATTGAAGTTTATCGACGGACTCTCCGCTCATAATTTTTTTTGCAATTTCCGCCACCCGGGGACCATGCAGAGGATTACATTCTATGGAAACGTTTAATTTTCCTTCTATCATAGCCTCAAACGCTGCTTTCACTGCATCAAAAGATACGATGGCAATGTCTTTACCGGCCTTCTTGCCTATCTCTTCTATTGCTTCAATTGCTCCAAATGCCATATTGTCATTCTGGGCTATCACCACATCAATATCCGGATTCTTCTGAAGACAGTATTCCATCGCTTTTTTGCCCTTAGTCTGAATAAAATCTCCCAGCTGCTCAGATACGATCTCATAGTTCTGATATTTTTTGATTGCTTCGTTAAATCCCTTGGTACGGCCTATTTCGGCAGTCGATCCTATTGTACCTTTTAAGATTGCAATCTGATGGTGATCACTTCCCTCACCTCGTGCTTCCATATATTTTACCAGCCAATCCGCTGCGGCACGTCCCTCCTTCTCAAAATCAGACCCGACCCAGCATGTATACAGAGAATCATCCTTTACATTAATCATTCGGTCTACGACAATTACCGGTATCCCTGCATCCTTTGCCTCTTCCAGCACAGTATCCCAGCCATCTTCCGTGACAGGTGCAATCACAATGACATCTACCTCCTGTGAAATAAAGTCCCGGACTGCTTTGGTCTGGTTCTGCTGCTTTTGCTGTGCATCGGAGATCAGAAGGCGGAAACCATTTTCCACACTCAATGCTTCTTTCATCGATTCCGTATTGGCAATTCTCCAGTCAGATTCCGCTCCGATCTGGGCAAACCCTACTGTTATCAAGTTTTTTTCTTCGGCAGATATTGTTTCTCTGTGATTCTTTGTTATAGTGCAGCCTGCCAGGAGTATACTTGCTATTGTAATACAAAGTATCCATATTTTTTTCTTTTCCATTTTCCTACCGATCCTATTTTGCAACAAGCTAGTTTATACCACACTTTTCATTCGATAATCTTTGGGGGTACATCCTACTTCTTTCTTAAATATGTAATAAAAATAATGCGCATCCCGATATCCCAGCCTGCTGCCTATATCCGACGTCTTCATACTGCTGCACCTGAGCATCTCTTTTGCTTTATTAAGCCTGGTCTGTGTTAAATACTCTACAAAAGTCTTGCCCTCCACCTGCCTGAAGACTCTGCTAAAGTGATTAGGGCTTACATTCACATAGGCAGCAACTGCATTCAGGGAAATCTTCTCATCACCATAATGCTCATTGATATAATCTTTCGCATCTTCGATCCAGCCTTCTAACCGGCTTTTGGACATCTGGTCACGCGATTCAATGCAGAGATCCACAATTTTTATAAGATAATTTCTGGTCAGCTCCCGGGAGCTGATATTCGTAAGAAGATCGCCTACTTTTGTATGATGTTCTTTTAAGCGCTCTTCCTTGTTCCCAATTTTTTTCAGAAACCGGAGGGCTGCAAAATTCGTATCCAATACTATATATTGGCGAAAGATCATAGAATCCATGTTTGCTTTTCCTATACTTTCGATATAGGTATCTATAAAGTCTGCCACCTCCTGTTGTGAGCCGTTTTTGAGAAAGTCTTCCAGGATATCCTTGTCCATCCTGCCCAGGTCAATCTCATCCATATTCATCCGCATTCCCTGATCTTTGTCTATATCCTGAAGCTCTGCGCTGAATACCACATTCTTTGTCTGGTCAAACAACCTGTACGCAAATGCCTTATTTGCCTGATAATAGCATTTTGTTATATCCCGCAGCCTTGTAAAGCATTGTCCTATCCCGGCAAAATACCGGTATCCGGTCCACGTCAGGGTAACCTGATCCAACGTTTTAAGGATTTTGTTTACGACGCATTTCAGCTCATCCCGGTCTTTTCCCTTGACAAGAATTGCCCCGCCTTCTGATTCCCGGTTAAAGTATACTGCCTTGCACTGCTTTTCCTCCAGCTTCTCTGCTATTATATTCATGATGTCCTGTTCGCTTAATTCTACCTGTACATCTGTTTTCTCCTTCCAGCACTGAAACAGGATTATATTATACTCCTTGGCTGCAAGGTCAATCTCAAGCTGCAGCCCTCTGGATATAATTTCCGATACAGAACACCTGTCGGATATCATATCGTTGAATAACTGGTTTTTTTTCAGTATTCTTTTTTTCTCACGTTCCATTTCATAAAGTTCAATATACTTTCTCTTCTGTTTTTCTATTTCGATCTGTTCTCTGACCTGAATCATGATATTCAAAAGCTTTCTGGCATCCACAGGCTTTGACAGATAATCAACAATACCGATTTTCAGTGCCCTGTTGGCATAGACAAAATGCTCAAATCCGCTAATAATAATAATCTTAATCTGCGGCATTTCCCTTTTTACTAATTCACTAAGTTCCAGTCCGTCCATAAACGGCATCATAATGTCTGTAATCAGCAGATCCGGCTTCGTTTCCTGGATCATCGGATACGCTAATTCGCCGTCACCGGCCTCTCCAACCAGACACAGTCCATTTGCCTCCCAGTCAATCCTGCGCTTGATCCCTTCCCGGATGACAGTTTCGTCTTCCACTATAAAAACTTTTATCATAATAATTCTCCCTTTTTCCTAATCCACAGCTTTGCTGCACACAGGTATCTTGAAATAAACCTCTGTACCAACGCCGTACTCACTGGTGATATGTATTTTACACTCCTCTCCGTAAATGAGGCTCAGCCTTTCATTGACATTTAAAAGTCCAAACCCACTCTTACTGTCAGAGAGCTGCTCTCCTTTAAGCTCGTTCTCCAACCTGTTTAATTCCTCCGGACTCATACCCCGTCCGGTATCTTTTACGGAAAAGTGAATATAGTCTCCTATACGGTATCCTTTTACACTGAGCTTTCCTTTTCCTCTTTTGTTCTTAATCCCATGATAAAGGGCATTTTCTACAATGGGCTGCAGGCAGATCTTCAGAATATAATTACATCGTATCTCCTGATCCATCTCAACCTCGTAGTCCAGAATATCCTGATACCGGAACTGCTGGATCATCAGGTAGCTTCTTACATGTGATTCCTCCTCAGCCAGGGTAATAAACTCCTGCCCCTTGCTTAATGTAGTACGGAAGAAGATGGAAAGCTGGTCCACCATCTGCACTACCTGTTCATTTTGCTCATCTTCTGCAAGCCAGATAATGGTATCCAGGGTGTTATATAGGAAATGCGGATTTATCTGCGCCTGCAGTAATTTCAGCTCCGTCTTCCTCAGGTGGATCTGTTCATTGCGAACATCCTCCACAAGGCTTCCTATTTTCTTAACCATAATATTAAAGCTGTTTCCAAGCACCTCCATCTCTTCCATAGGATCAATCCTTACCTGAATATCAAAATTTCCTTTTGCAACCTCTTTCGTGCTGTCACATAACTCCCGGACCGGACGTTCAATACTTTTTGATATACGGTTTGTAAGTATCAAAACCAAAAAAATAATGGCAAAACCAATAATAACACAGTATTGAATGGATGTCCCGATCTGAACTTCCAGCTCCGTTTTCACCACTTTTGCATGTTCCGCTTCATATCTGATATAATCTGACATTTTTTCATCTACCAGCTCTGTAAACTGGTAAATATCTTTGTCTAATATCTCCGTGTTATCTTTCCTGCCCAAAACAGGTTCATTTTTCTCTATATTCTCCATTGTGTTTTTTAATTGTTTTAAAAGACGGAGAATTGCATCGATCCTGTCTACGCTGTTTTCTGTTGTGGCAGTCTCCTTCAGCTTTTCCAGAATAATTTTTGCCTGATTTATATCCTCATATGGCTTAACCTCTTCAAATGTAACCGCACCTGCTACGATCCGGTACATTTTATAATCCAGTTCTGAGCGGAAATCGGAGTTAAATTCCGTAGCCGCTGCCATATTGTTAATCACCGCACTGTATTTTTCATTATAAGAAACCATCAGCAGAATCATCCAAATAATTAATATAATAAATGGTATAATAATGCCGCTCCTTAGAATCATCAGCTTTCTTCGTATAGAACATCTGTCAAACCGGGACTCCACATCCTTCCAACCCATTTGTACCTGTCTCCCTCTGCCGCTTTTATCTGAAACAATTCTGATAAAACCCTGTTATTTAATATTTTATAATTGACAAAAAGGGCCTATCAGATATTCTGTCAAGAATTTTTCTGTATCAGACCCGAAATGCTTTCCTTATATACTTATTATAAGAATAATGTTTTTTATGATCAATGGGTTTTCTTATCAAAAAAGTACGAAAATGTATCATTTATCTGATCTCCTTTCTCTGCACTTTAATCCGATAATCTTTAGGCGTACAGCCCTCCATTTTTTTAAACAGATAATAGAAGTAGTGAGAATCTTTATAACCGACTTCATAACCAACATCTGAAATTCTGATATTGGTGGAGCGCAGCAATTCTTTTGCCCTTTCAATACGAATATCCGTTAGGTACTCTACAAAAGTAATCCCGGTTTCCTGGCTGAAAATACGGCTGAAATGGTTGGGACTTACATTTACCCTGGCAGCTGTTGTATTCAAGGATATATCCTCATCGTTATAATGAATCCTGATAAACTCTTTGGCACACTCTACCATATCAGCATATTTGTTTACAGCCGCCAGTTCTCTCAGGTTCATACAGTTTTCAAAACTTTGTATGATATACTGCTTTGTTTTACCAAGTGAACGGGTAAACATCATGATATCACCGAATTCAGGAAACCTTTTCTGAAGATCCTCCCTGGTGCGTCCAATGCTTTCTAAGAACTGAACAATCTGAAAATTAATATCTAATATAATATACTGCCGGAACATTAATGAATCCATATTATTTTCTCCAAGACTCCGGATAAATTTTTCCACAAACAGCTCAATGTCGCTTTTCAAACCGCTTTTTAAAAAATTCAATGCAACTTTACTATCCATATGATTTGAAGCTACATCCATCAAGCTGAATGGTTTTTCTTTTTCCAAATCCCCTGCATGAATGTCACCTCCATAAAGTACCTTATTTCCTAAGGTGAGAAACCGGTAGGTATACGCTCTGTTTGCATATTGATAACTAAGTGCAATATCTTTAAGATCCAGCACGTTTTTCCCAATTCCGATAAAATAATGCAGCTTATGGCTTGCATCCGTCTCCTTTGAAATAATCCGTATGCATTTGGATATCGTCTGATCTACTTCCTTGGGCGTCTTACCTGTAATTAATAATGCCGCACCTTCTGCCAAATGATCAAAATAAATCAGATTTTTATCCTTCTCAAACGCTTCCACCAGAAATGCTTCCACCTGCATATAGTCCTGGCGATATTCCATATGGTCATCATAACTGGATGCAGAGATTTTGTATAGTAAAAAATTATAAGCACCTGCTTCCAGATCCAGTCCCAGGCTTTCTCCTTTCTGCTTCAGTTCGAAAGCAGTACCCTTACCGCTTAACAGTTCATTATAAAACTGATATTTTAATATCTCATAATCTTTCTGTGTTTCTTTCTCATATTGTTCCAGAAATAGTGTCTGGGCCCTCTCCTCTTCTAAATCCTCTTTCATTTCCAACAGTGACTGCAGCAGTCTTGCACTGGTCACCGGCTTTAAGAGATACTCTGCTACCCCAAGCCTGATTGCCTGCTTTGCATATGAAAAATCATCATACCCGCTCAAAATAAGTATTTTCATCTCCGGGAACTCTTCTTTTACCAATCTGCATAATTCCAACCCATCCATAAAAGGCATTTTAATATCTGTTATGAGAATATCCGGCCTTATCTTTCGTATCATCGAAAGTGCCTTTTCTCCATCCTCTGCCTCACCGGAAAAGAGAAAGCCGTTTTCTTCCCACTTCACCCTCCTTTTAATACCCTCCCGAATAGTCATTTCGTCTTCTGCCAGAAATACTTTAATCATATTGTCCTCCGTCCTTAGCATATTTCCACACTATTGACCGTACTACTCCCTGGTTAGTATTCTGCAAACTCTGCAGATATGACTCACGGTACAGCATAGTATATTATCGTTATAATAACCATCAAAAGCAATAGTGTTCACATGATCTTTGTATCTTTATACAATATTCAATATAAAAAGGGCTGTCTTGAAAAGCGATATTTATGCTTTTATTGACAGCCCTGCTTTTATTTATGTTTTTATTTTTAATGCTGCCTACCCAGCAATACCCTCATTATTTTTTCAATTTCATTCTTGCAAATATAGATTGTAAAACTATAAAGAAACAAAGTAATGCAGATAATACGATTCTTACCCACCAGCTGGACAGTGTTCCCTGGGTTGTGATCAAGCTGGATATGGAACCTTTGATTAATACGCCGAACAGTGTTCCAAATGGTGTTCCAACACCTCCGCTCAGCAGAGTACCTCCGATAACGGCAGATGAGATGGCATCCATTTCCAGCCCTTTTGCCTGCTCCACAAATCCTGCGCAGCTGTTGAGGCAGAAGAGAAATCCTCCAATGCCAGCCAAAAGTCCATTCAATATATATGCACACAGTTTGGTCTTACGAACATTGATACCCATCATTAGGGCGCTTTGCTGATTTCCTCCGATTGCATATAACTTACGTCCAAACTTTGTATATTTCATAATAATAATTACAACAATGAGAATGATCAGGGCTATGACCACCGTGGGGTATATGTACGCCGCCTGGAAGACGCCTTTCTTACTCACAGTACCAAAAGGCATGTTAATTTTATAATTTGCCCAATTTAAAAACACTTCATTTTTAATAGAAATCATATCTGTACTGACTATAGCTGTCAGACCGCGTCCAAAAAACATACCCGCCAGCGTAACAATAAATGGCTGAATGTCCAGAAAAGAGATTAAAAATCCCTGAATCACGCCATATGCCAGGCCTATCACCAGTGCAAGCAATACTGCAGTATAAGCACTTGCGCCATTATTCTCCATCTGATTGGCAGCCACCATACACACCAGCGCTGTCACAGAACCTACGGAAATATCAATTCCTCCTGTGATCATTACAATAGTCTGACCCATTGCAATTACCAGAAGCCCTGCATTTGAAATAAACAGGTTCAGAAACATCTGCGGTTTCGCAAATCCTTTATCATTAAAGATAATCATACCAGCGGCATACATGATCACGAACAACAGTATCGTAATCATAAGGAGGAAACTGTTTCCATTCAGTTTTTTCTTATTATTTAAACTTTTCATTACTGATTCCCTCCTTGTGCAGCTAATTTTTTTGCGTCCTTTTTAGCAGTAAGATTTTTGAAGAATTTTTTAAATACCTCACTCTGCAGTGTAACAATGATAACAACTACAACGGCTTTGTAAACCGGCAGCTGGTCAGCAGATACATTCATTGCATAAAGTGTTGTAGTCAGAGCCTGAATGGTATAAGCACCAATTACGGATCCCATCAGACTGAACTTTCCGCCGCTCAAGATATTACCGCCAAGAGCAACAGCAAGAATAGCATCCATTTCCAGATTTAAACCAATATTATTTGCATCAGCAGAATAAATTCGGCTGGATGCAGCAATTCCGGCAATTCCTGCAAGCAGACCACACAGCACATAAGCAAGAAACTTAATCATTTTAGAATTGAGCCCCACCAGACGGGAAGCAGCTCCATTAATACCTACGCACTCAATATATAAGCCTAACGCTGTTTTCTTTAAAACAAGGTTGATTATGATGATTACAATAATTGCAATGAATATAGGTGTTGGAATTGGGCACTTGCCGATATATCCCCCTAATACCTTGTAAGATTCCACGCGGACATAAGTTATCTGTCCCTGGGTAATCAGCTGTGCAATACCTCTGCCTGCTGTATACAAGATCAATGTTGCAACCATAGGCTGTATATTCAGATGTGCAACCAAAAAACCATTAAAGGATCCACAGATCATGGCTACAATTAATGCTGCCAGTATTGCAATAATCAAAGGATTCTGAAAAGTATTGGTGGAAACTTCGCCGCCGGACAGAATCTGACAGCAGACAGCTCCTGCCACTGCCATGGTGGCGCCAACGCTGATATCCTGACCTCCGCTGGCTGCGGTAACTAAAGTCATGCCGACTGCCAGAATTACCAGCTCTGACGCACGATTGATAACATCAATAATATATCCGTACAGTACACCGTTGTTAAGAGAAATTTTGAAGAAGCTGGGGGTTGTAATCACATTAACCAGTAATACAACCAGCAGACATACTATCGGCATGAACAGACGCATCCTGGTTACTTTTCTAAAGTCTATTTTCTGTTTCATGTTATTCCTCACCTCCTGCAATTGCTTTCATAATACCTTCCTGTGTCATTTCATCCCCGCTGATCTCGCCTACTTTCTTACCATCTCTAAGTACGCCCATGCGGGAACAGGTACGGATCATTTCTTCTACTTCTGAAGAAATAAATGTTACCGCCATTCCTTCATCTGCAAGTTTCAGTACCAATTTCTGAATCTCTGTCTTCGTTCCGATATCAATACCTCTTGTAGGTTCATCCAGAATCAGGAATTCCGGGTTGGTCAGAAGCCATCTGCCGATAATTACCTTCTGCTGGTTTCCTCCGGAGAGACTCTTAATCGGAGTTTCACGGCTTGCAGTCTTAACCTGGAGCATGTCAATGTATTTATCTGCCGCTTCTTCCATCTCTTTACGGCTCATTGGTTTAAACATGCCGCGTTTTGCCTGAAGAGCAATAATTATATTTTCACGTACCGATAAATCAGCAATGATTCCTTCCTTCTTACGATCCTCCGGCAGATATGCCATTCCAAGCTTCATTGCATCTATCGGAGCATGGATTTTGACTTCTTTTCCATTTACCATAAGTTTTCCGGAATCCGCTTTATCCGCACCATAGATTGCCCTTACAAGTTCCGATCTTCCTGATCCCAGCAGGCCTGTCAGTCCGATTACTTCACCTTTATGTATATCAATGTCAAACGGCTTGATTGTTCCCGTATGGCCCAGCTTTTCGGTACTGATTACCGGTACGCCTGCTTTTGCTTTTGACTGTTCCCGGTCTCCTTTGATATCAGCCAGATCATCAAAATCTTTCCCCATCATCTTTGCTACCAGCATAACCCTGGGAAGCTCTTTGACCTCATATTCTCCTACCAGTTCCCCATTTCGTAAAACGGTAATGCGGTCACATACCGCGTAAACCTGCTCCAGAAAATGTGTTACGAAGACGATGCCGACTCCTTCTCCTCTTAGCTTTCTCATTAGGATAAACAGCTTTTCAACCTCATCATCATCCAGCGAAGATGTGGGTTCATCCAGTATCAGCACACGGCATTTCATGTCTACTGCACGGGCAATTGCGATCATCTGCTGTATTGCAATGGAACACTCTTCCAGTTTCTGTGATGGCGCTACCTGGATGTCCAGACTCTCCAGCAGTTTACCTGACATCTGGTTCATCTTGTTCCAATCGATAAGCCCCATTTTCCTGGGTTCCCTTCCAATGAAAAGATTTTCCGCTACGGATAAATTGGGACAGAGGTTTACTTCCTGGTATACCGTGCTGATCCCGTTATTCTGTGCATCCTGGGGAGAGTGGTTTTTGACTGGCTTGCCTTCCATCTTTACCTCTCCCTCATCAAATTCGTATACACCTGTCAATACTTTAATCAAGGTTGATTTTCCGGCACCGTTCTCACCCATCAGTGCATGGATTTCACCGGTTCTCAATGTAAAATCAACATTCTGCAATGCTTTTACGCCGGGAAAAGTCTTATAGATGCCACGCATAGTCAAAACTTCATTCTGCTTCATTCTTCCTCTACACCTGCTTTCCTATTACTGTTTTACATAAATCAAAAACCCCGCCGCAAGCGACAGGGTTTTTAACCCTCGCGGCAGTCGCCAAATGGATCCGCAAGCGCGTCCGATTGGCTCGTTGCTCGCGGAAATAAGGCGCAGCAGCTTATCCGTATTCCGAATTATTCTGCCACGCCCTGTACTAGTACCGCACCAGAACTTATCCTATGCAGTACCGGTCATGAATCCGCAATTTAAATTTTTTAGTATGCACGGCTATCAAGCACTTCCTGGGTCATAACAGTTACCGGATAATCGGTTCCGTCAACATTAATAGATGTTACTTCGCTTGGATTTGCAAAAATTTCTTCATCTACATACTGTTCTTTTTCTACATCTTCTCCTGCTTCCAGTTTCTGGATGATCTCTTCTACACGTGGTCCGTGTAATGGGTTACATTCGGTATTGCAAACGATTTTTCCAGATAAAGTATCTGTCAGACCTGCATTTGTTGAGTCAAAGGACATTACCAGAATATCTCCGTCAACGCCTACTGTTTTACCAGCTGCTTCAATAGCATCAATTGCTCCAAATGCTTCATTATCATTTTCACAATATACTACATTGATGTTGTCGTACTGTTTCAGCATGGACTCCATAACTTCCTGTCCTTTTGCCTGTGTAAATTCACCAGTCTGAGCTGCCAGAAGGTTCCAGCCGTTTGCTTCTACTGCATCAGCAAGTCCTTTTGTACGTCCGATCTGTGCGGAAGCTCCGATTGTTCCCTGGATATCTACGATATTAATTTCTTTCATGCCTTTAGCATCTGCATATGCTTTTAACCATGCGGAAGCTTTTTTACCTTCTAATTCAAAGTTAGAACCTACCCATGCTGTATACAGGCTGTCATCGGATACATCTACCATACGGTCAACAATGATTACCGGAATTGCTGCATCTTTTGCTTCCTGAAGTACTGTGTCCCATCCTGTTTCAGTTACCGGTGCCAGTACAATATAATCTACTTCCTGCTGGATAAAGTTACGGATTGCCGTAATCTGATTTTCCTGTTTTTGCTGTGCATCATCAAAGATCAGTTCATAACCGTTATCTTTGCTGAATGTTGATTTCATTGATTCTGAGTTTGCTGTACGCCAGTCAGATTCTGCACCAACCTGTGAAAAACCAACTGTAACATTACCGCCCTCGTCGCTTCCGCCGTCTGTAGTATCTGCTGCTGCTTCTGTTGTTGCTGCTGCTTCTGTCGTTGCTGCTTCTGTTGTTGCTGCTGCTTCTGTAGCTGCATCTGTCGCTGCTGTTGTTGCTGCCGCTTCTGTTTCTTTAGCACTGCTTCCGCATCCTGCTGCCATGGAAGCTACCATTGCTGTACAGAGTAAAACGCTGATTACTTTTCTTTTCATTAATAAATCCTCCTTAGATTATGTAAAAGTTGATTTCTTTAACCATCTTTATCATAGTCTATTTTGGAAAAATTTTATACGGACGGACTTTTGTGTTTTGTAATGTATTTTTCGTATTATCTGATCTTCCTTTGGTTTTTGTAAGAAATTTTTTTTAAATGTTCGAAATTTTTTGAAGTAAATTTATTTCCGGTACTTTTTTTCCTCTCAACCGGTATTCCTTCGGCGAACATTTTTGGGTCTTTTTAAATATGTAATTAAAGTAATGGGAATCCTTATAACCAACCTGATATCCGATTTCGGAAGTCTTCTGGTTAGAGCACATCAGCAGCTCCTTTGCCTTATCCATGCGCACTTCTGTCAGGTATTCTACAAATGTCATTCCTGACTCCTGGCTGAATACCGAGCTGAAATAGCTGGGGCTCATATTCACATGAGATGCCAGTCTGTTCAGTGACATATCCTCCTGCATGTAATTTTCTGTAATATAAGACTTTGCCTTTAACAGAATATCCGAATATTTACGCCCGGATGCGTTATCCCTCAGCAGAAGTACATTTTCCAAAAGTTCCCGTACATACTGCTTTGTAGTATCTAATCCCACTATATGTTCGCTCAATCCTTTGATCTCTCCGCAATTTTCTACCAGTTCTTCTTTGCTCAGCTGAATTTCTTCCCCAAATGCGATTGCACTGAAATAGATATCCATGCAGATATACTGACGCATCATTAAGGATTTCAGGTTGTCCTGGCTGGTATTCCCAAAATATCCCTTTATAAAGCTCTGCACCTCATCCAGTGTTCCATTTCGCAAAAACTGGCGGATCATTTTTCTGGAGTCCTCCACAGAATATATATTATACAGATCAATATCTGCAACCGCCCCGGGTATATAACTGTCCTCATATACTACCCTGTTCCAGTTTTCCACAAAGCGGCTTGAAAATATCTTGTCCGCTTCATTATAAGAAATTCTCAGTTCCCGAAGCCTTGATACCATCTTCCCCACCCCTGCATAGTATTCCAGATTTTCATATCCACTGATCAGTTCCACCAGATAATGGCAGAACTCTGAAATCTTTTCATTTAATTCCTCACTGCTGTCACCTTTTATCAGGAAGGCCAGCCCCTCCGCACCTCTCTCATATACAAATACATGGCTTTGGGTTTCTACATATCTCTGGATTTTTTCCGAAACCTCCACTACTCCCTCGGAATATTCTGCCTCATGCTCCTTTTTCCGGATTTTGAACAGAATCATATTATATTTTTCCGCACTCAGCTCCATGCCCAGCTGACGCCCCTGTTCCAGCGCTGCAGACATTGGCACCTGTTCTGTTACAAGCATGGTGAAGAAACACTGTATATTTCTTCTTACATTTTCCTCCATCTCTTTTGAATACTTTTCCAGCAGCATACGTTCCTCCCGCTCTTTTTCAATAATTTCAGCTACCTCTTTTATTGCTACAAGCAGCCGCTTTGAGGATATTGGCTTCAGCAGATATTCCTGTACCCCCATTTTAATCGCTTCCTGGGCGTAGCCAAATTCACCGTATCCGCTTAATATGATGACTTTTGTATCCGGCAGATCACGAAGAACTGCCTTACTCAATTCAAATCCGTCCATAAAGGGCATCTTAATATCTGTGATCAGAATATCCGGTTTGTTTTTTATGATCATCGGATAAGCCAATTCACCATCCGATGCTTCCCCTACAAAAGAAAGCCCTTCCTGTTCCCATTGGATACCTTTTTTGATACCGTTTCGAATTACAATTTCATCTTCTACTAAAAATACCTTGATCATATTTGCCACTCCCTATTCATACTTTTTTTAATTATTCTTCTATATAATAGTAATGCCAAAAATAAATGGAAAAAGAAACGGGATTTCTTATTAATAAGGTGGGATTTTTTATCGTTATAAAAAACGCTGTTCAGCAAAAGGATTTTAACCCCGAATCTAATACGGGATTAAAATCCTTTTTTCATTTCCTATTTAATGGTTATACTTTTGATTTTGGAATATGCTCCATAGACTTTCTTTCCATTAATGGTCCGGTAAGCCCTGATTTTTACATAGTATTTCTTACCACTCTTTAATCCTTTTACAGAAGCAGATACCACTTTTTGTTTCTTAACTGCCGCTTTTTTCTTGAATCCTTTGGATTTATACTGAGACATATAAACCTCGTATCCGGATGCCCCGCTTATTTTCTTCCAGCTGATATTTGCTCTGCCCTTTTTTGCGGACTTCACTTTTATGGATGGTATTTTTAGAAGAGATGCTTTCACGGCTGCACTGTTAGCACTGCTGTAAGCACCCTCGGATGCCACCGCCTGTACTTTATAATAATAAGTCTTTCCGGAAGTTACTTTGCGGTCCGTATATGCGGAGGAAGTAACCGTCTTGATTTTACGGTAACCGCTTTTTGCTTTTGTGGAGCGGTATAAATTGTATTTTACTGCTTTGGACGATTTACTCCAGCTTACTTTTACTTTTTCCGCACCTGACTGAACTGCTTTTACTTTTCCCGGTGCTGCAAGCTTAACGGTTACCGTCATGGATGCTTTCACTCCTGATCCATCCTGTGCCATCACAGTGATTACAGATTTTCCGGGCTCTTTTGCCAGGATACTATTTCCATTGACTGCCACTGATTTTGTATTGGAAGAACTGTATGTTACTTTTTTATTGCTTGCATTTTCCGGTGAAATCAGTGCCTGAAGTGCAAAGATTTCTCCCACTGTTACTGTTTTCGATGTTGGATTCAACGCAATACCCTTAACCGGAACCGGCTTAGGTGCCGGAGCTTTTACGGTCACGGATAAGGATACTTTCACACCAGAACCATCTTCTGCCGAAACAGTTATGATGGCATTTCCTGGTGCAGCCGCTGTTATTTTATTTCCGCTTACTGCTGCAACTTTTTCATTATCCGACTGATACTTCAGACTCTTATTGGCTGCATTTTCCGGAAGCACTTTCACATCGATCAGGGTACTTTCACCTGTGATCATGGTTTTCTGGCTCCATCCGGGCAGAATCTGACTCACCAGCACTGCCTCTTCCACATTTTTTCTTTCAATTATAACTGTATACTCTTTTAAGGTCACATGATCCTCTGCATATACCCGCAGCGCAGCTTCTGTTTTGTCTCCCTCCAGTGTGATTTTCTGAAGTGCAGAATCATTGACAAGGATGTCATTTATATAGAGCAGTCCATAGGTATCAGCCAGTTTAGCAGTAAATCCAACCTCCTGTGTCTCTTCTGGTACAGTAATCACACAGCTGTCTTCCTTCATTTCCACAGTTCCCACATTGGGAGTCAGGGAAACCAGATATGCATTCTGGCTGTAACTGGTTGCAATATACATCTCTTCTACTAACCGGGCTGAAGCCTCATTTGCCGATCCTTCAAACTTCAGCGGCACTACATCATAAGTCTTCCGGGTGCCCGTTGCAGCATCATCTACCGTAATAGACTGTGCTTTTTTTACTGCATCTTCCGGGATTTCTATCTTCATTTCATAGACAGCATCTTTTCCGGAATAATTTAGTTTTTCATTGTAAATGACCTGATCCCCGGCTGTAATCTTTAATGTTTTTCCATTATCAATCTTTGCTAACTGGCATAAAATGTAGTTAGTCTTTTCTTTGTTGACAATCATCCGGTATGTGAAGAATCCACCCGGTACTGCATAACGTGTTGTCATACCATTTAACGCATTATCACTTCCCCCAACAGAACCTGCTCCATTGTTATCATCCAATTGGTGTATATTGTCGTTTTCGTACTGTCCGTAACCAGCCTTAATAACATCTATTTTTGCCTGGTTTGCACGGCCTTCTTCTTTTTGTTTTAATATAGCTGCCTGCTGATCCTCCGCACTGCTGTCTGCACCTGTAAAATACCAGTAGATTCCATACCGCTGTGTGTGCTGGAGATAATGGGTAGAGAAGGTCAGATCGTGATCCGTTCCTTCTAGTTTAAACGACAGCTTTCCGTCTTCTCCCACTGTCTTAACCAGATATTGATTTATATTTTCCATAAAATCATCTACCGTATATTTTTCAATATCTATGGTCTCTGTTCCCAGAACTGCTCTTTTTCCGTCTTTGGGGCTGGCTGATTCTGAACCGACTACTTTTGTCTTTGGAATAGAAACTGCTACTCCGCAGGTGGTCAGATCCATTTTATCATCTGTGCCAAGCTCTGCACTTAATACCACCGGACCATATTTAAATGCGAATGCTCTTTCATCATCCGGCAGTGTAAATGCCCTGACCTCCATTGGAAGCTGTACACTTACTGTGTCGCCGTCTTTCCATGTACGGTCAATGCAGAGATAACCTCCGGCAGTTTCTGCTTTCTGATCTACTCCATTCACTTTTACAACAGGCGTTCCCGCAACCCATGAGGGAACAGAAAGGCGTAAGTTCAAATCAGCCTTATCAGCTCCGTTTAATAAGGATATGGTAAATTCTGAGGTATCTGTCTCAGGGATAGCCGTTTTCTGAGTCAGTTTTACATTCTTCTCATCCCAGGTTAATTCAGAACTCAGATACTGATTAACAAAAAGGGTATGATCTTTATAAAAATAAATACTGTCCCCAAGCTTTGTAAAATTCTCCATTCCGCTGCCTGTACAGCACCAGAACTGGTTATTATTGATATTGGTATCTGCATATACCTTGAAATATCCGGCTGCCATTGGCTGGAAATAGGTAGTCATCCCCGTTTCCGGATTTATGGAGGACATAATGGCATTCAGGAAAGTGTTCTCGTAATAATCGGAGTATTTTTTATTTCCGGTTATCTTGAATAATTCCCTGGTCATTTTAAGCATGTTGTAAGTATTGCAGGTCTCACAGTTACACTGGGTCCGCTCCGCATCCAGGATATTGTCTGCGCCGAAGTGTTCCCACTCACTGTTGCCTCCTGTAATATAGGTATGTCGCTCAATTACCATATCCCAGAATGCTTCTGCGTATTGCAGGTAACTGGAAGCATCCTGTTTTTCTCCATTGATTGTTTTCCCATCCAGCGCGCGGTAGCGGTTTAATGCTCCCAGGAATTTGGGTATGGTGGTATTGGCATGTTTTCCATTTAATATATTTGGTGTTCCGGCAAGTACATTTTCAAATAAGGTGTCTTCATCAAACATATGAGCAGCTTTGGCATGCTCTTCCTTACCGGTACATTTGTAAAGTTCATAGAGACAGTCATTCATGCCTCCGTATTCAATGTTCAGTACCCGGCGCTGCGTGGCTGCATCCCACTTGCTGGTTCTGTTGTAAATCCAGTCTCCAAGGGATGATGCCGTCTTCAGGGCCTTTTCATCTCCGGTGAATTTATAAACGTCTACCAGTCCTGCAAGTATTTTATGCATGGTATACCATGGTACCCAGTTTGCACCGCCTGTTTTTCCTTCCATAATATCAAACTGTTTTTCAATATTGTTGCGGTCTTCAATCTGCGCACCAAATATGAAACCTGTTCCTATAGCATTCTGGCATTTCTCCAGTTCCTGAATTAAGTAAGCAAGACGGTCTTTCATCCAGGTTCTGTCTTCTTCGCTGTCCGCTGTCAGATATGCCTGTGCACATGCTGTCAGGTAATGTCCCAGGGTATGCCCGCCGATATAGCTGTCTTCCCATCCGATGTAAGTCTGTTTATTCTGCGTACTTAATCCTGCCGTCTCCCGGAATCTGGACAGCAGCCTGTCCGCATCAAATTCCTTTAAAAAAGCAATATCTTTGTCGGTAACCTGGTCATAGTAATCATTTGTTACATCTACAGCTTCCAATGGAAATTCTTCAATTCCGGTGATGTCCGTTTCTGCCAGAACAAGAAAACGGAACGATTTATCTTTCGTAAGATTTCCAAGTGTCAGGGTTGCCTTTAAGATTACCTCTGCGTCCTTTTCTCCTGCCTGAGGCCTGTTCACCGTACCATCTGTGGAAATCACATTGGTATTACTGCTTTCCCACTGTATACTGCTTCCGTTCAGTCCCATCTTCGGCAATTCCAGGTATTCTTTTGTAAGTTCTCCTTCTTTTAACTTTAATGCCTTCTGGTCTTCGGCAATCCGGTCCTCATCTGTCATATCCAGATTTTTATCCGCATAATTCTGCCAAACCTCCTGATCGCTCATGGCATAATTATAGACATCAAAATAAGAAATTGTTCCGATGTATCCCGGATCGTTTCCATAGAGTGACAATCCCATATATCCAATAGCATCCTCAGGATTTTTTACACCATTTTTTAAAATATCTGTCAGGTTATATCCGTGTTTTGTAGTTCCCGCAAGCTTACCGTTGAGATAAAGTTTCGCAGTCTGGTCTTCACTGAATACCATGGCAGCCGTTGTATCTTCGCCTGGTTTTATTGCACCGCCGATATTCACGGACTGCTCACTTTTGCCATTTGCTTTTAAGGTAAAAGCAACCTCTCCGCCGGCTCTGATCGGATTCAAAAAGACGTAATTATTTACATCTTTTGTTCCCAGATTAAAAACCCAGGCAAAGTCCATCTGTGACGTATTGAATTTCATTTCGATGGTAATACTTTCATCTCCATCTTCGATAATGCCGGAAGGAATCTTAACATACTGGTTTTTATTTCCCGTAAACTTAAGCTTCTTTTCCCCATCTTCATCTGTTGTTACATTGCTTTCATTCATTCCGGCCAGGGGTGCATTGCATCTGCCCTGTTTGTCTACCAGCATACCGTCCTGTACCGTCATATCATAGCTTACATACAACTGGTTTTCTGTCAGTGCCGGAACATTCAGCGTAAATTCCTTTGTTTTCGTCACATCCCCATATGTGACAGAAGCTGTCAGGATTACCTGGGCATCTTCTTCTCCGGGATTTGGGCGAACCACCTGTCCCTGGTTGGAAATGACTTCTTCCCTGCTGCTGTTCCAGGTTATGGCACTTCCATTTCTTCCGGCATCCGGAAGCGTTACATCATGAACCAGCGTATCCGTATTTACAAACGGATTTAACAATGCCAGATCTTTATCCACGATTTCTTCATCGGTATAAATCCCCCCGTAGCGGTGGTACAATGCAGAAACTTCTTCTGAATCGGCACAGTGGCTGTAGATTTCAAAATCATCAAATGCCAGTTTTGCAAATCCACCGTTGTATTTTGGAGAATTAAATCCCAGATATTTATAATCTGAATCATTTCCGTTAATTTTATTTCCTTTGTTATTATATGTCAGTTCCTGTGGAATCCCATTGCGGTAAATACAGGCTGCTCCTGTCTCACTGTCATAAGTCACTGTGACATATACCCACTCATCCACCGGGAAAAATTGATCCCTGTCATCCTCTACCGATATCTCCATAGGCTGTCCACCACCTACCGAAGTTCCAACAGACAACTTCAGCGGTACTGTATCGCTCAGGCTGGACAGATACCATCCTTCTCCTGCGTAATTACCGTTGGGCTTTGCCCACATAATAATATGCTCGCCCTTGCCCAGTGCTTCAGGAGCTTTTACCCAGAATGCCGCAGTCAGCATAGACGGCTGCAGGGACGCGCTGTTCCCCAGATTCAGATAAGTTTTCCCATCTAACTGCAGTGCATTTCCATTCATTCCTTCTATGTAATTTTCAGATCCGGTCAATGCTATCGGAAGATCTTTTCCGGAAGTATCCGAAACGTTCCCGTCAAACTTTAACTGAAGTTCCAGATCCGCATCCTGAATTGGCTCACTGGTGTAGATCCGAATCCAGTTAACATTAATTGTCTTCCCTTTTACTTCATCTGATTTACGCACATCCACACTCAGATAGCCATTTTCATCTGCCGTTGCTTCACCTTTCACTACGGCATTGCCACTCTTGGGAATGTTACCGCTGCTTCCGATATGCTGCTCTGATTCTTCCCCTCTGTTTGCGTAGACTTCTACCGGGCTGGAATTCCCCCAGTTATTGCCTACTCCAACTTCCACATCATAGGTCTTGCCTGCCTGAAGTTCAAATTTATAATCTACGTAAAGCTCTTTGATTCCATTTTCATTTTGGTTTCTTCCGTAACGGAAACTGAGTTCCTTAGAAACACCATCTTGTGCCAGCTGCTCATTTGCCCATGTAAGTTTCGTATAGACACCCGTGACCGGATATGTCTCTTCTGAAACTTCTCCTGCGGGATCATCTATCCCCCACATTCTGCCTGTGCCGGGATCTTCTCCAAAGACATGGTCCGTAACTGTATTCCATGCTCCGAACTCATCCCCCTCTGATACCGTAGTCACATCATGATCACCTGCATCAACAAAATAAAGTAATGTCTTCTTCGCCTCTTCCTGTGTTCCAGACTCTTCTGCATTTGCCTGCATTGGCGCCACGCTGCCGAGAACCATCGTAACAGCCAAAAAACCGCTTAGTAACTTTTTCCATAAAACCTGCTTTTTCCTCATTGTAATCTCCTCTCCAGTTTTGTTAATGGCTGATTCCGCTGAATCAGTTTGCCATTTCTTTGCCCGGGTATGTTTGAAACTGCTCTCTGTCCGCAAACTGGTACATGCAGATCACGGAAATGAATTTTACACACGCTCCGGATTCCCTCGCTTTCTTAGTAATGGTTTAAGTATATTTTATGGATGGAAATATTCAATGTTCATTTTTATCAAATGGGTTGGATTATTTATCTTATTTTGTTATGGCGGCATTTTATAAATGCGCACAAAAAAAGCCGGAACGCAATTTTTTCGATTATTAATTGCTTTCCGGCTCCTATGAATCAAATTGTTACTATGCTATTTCATCTGCGTTATTACTCTTCCACCACCAGATTATCCTGTGATGCCTTATATGGTGTCCGAATCAGCCACTCAAATGGATCATAATAATTTAATCCAACTGCTTCCATCATCTCCATTACATCCTGCCTGTTCTTCGGTGGCGTCCTCTGTAATATAAATGCCGGGACATGGTTTACCCTGTAATATTTACGATATCTGCAATCCATATCAATCCCCGGAATTCCCAGAAATGCTCCCGGTTCCTCATCTGCCAGTTTATCAATTGTTTCCCAGTATGGCTCTATAATATACTGAAACTCCTCATTCCAGAAATGCTCATAAGTTATTCTGGCAACAGGTATTTTATTTTCTTTCCATACCGCCTTTATATCTGCGATTCTGCTATAATCCGGCTCTTCCGAGGCCACTGAAAAAGTTTAAGCCAAAGTAATATTGCACAAAAGGTTAAAATTTTAAAGTTCTCTACTCTCCAAGGAACGTGATAGATTCGTTTGTTAAGGTCCTATAAAAACATAAAACTAATATTTATTTGTGTAATATGACAAACTCTTTTAAAAATAGGGGACTTTTTCAGTGGCCTCGCTCTTCCAAAATGGGTGTAGTTACTTCGTTTAATGGAACTGCATCAATAACATCCTTCTGCAACATCTATTCTACCTCTTTATGAAATATATGTTTATAACGATATCTTAAAATTAATTTGTAAAAATCTTTTCTATTCTCACTGATAAATGCAGTTTCATCAATACATTTATCTATTTTCTTAAAATCGATTTTATCTGTAATTTTCTTTTCTGCTTCCTTACAGCCTACAAAATCTCCATTATTTATTACGTCATAATAAGATGACTTTTTCCCATCCAGAAGAATCTGTGATGTAGGAAAATGGTAAGTTCTTTTATCCATTTCCTCCTGACTATTCAAAATCCTGTCAAGCTCTTCATCCTGAAGCCGTGGAAAAAGAGAGGACCCGTTGTCATAAATTGGTGCCAGCCTGTAACTTGTAACTCCTTTTAAGAACCCCCAATTATAGCCATGTCTGTCAAGATTTGCAATCAATGCATCTACGATAAACATCTCCCAGAATCTTCGTATTAACTCTTGTCTCGCAATAACTTTTGTACGCTGTTCCAAAAGATATTCAATTTCTCTATAACTATATACCGTATGTTTTTCTCTCTCCGTATCAAAAGAAGAATCTCCTGTAGATGAAAATTCCACTAATGTTTCCCCTGTTCCAGCAGTAAAGTCCTTTACAGCCACAACCTCCTGTCCTTTATAGATACCTAATAGTGTATCATGCACATCCAAGCCTGTTGTTTTAATAATATGGCTGGCGAGATACTCAGAAATATGGCTATAAGAAGGTTGACCGTTTACTACTTTCCTAAACTTCAACATATACGCCTCATCATGATACAGAATTCCGGTCTTTTTTTCACTCCCGGAATATAATATCCCGCTTAAAGTGCAATCACTAAAATCAATCATTTATTCGTTCCCCATATCTCTTCTTTTCATTTATGACAAACAGGAAACATGTAAACACGCTCCCTGCTGTTTATTATATCCTATATATTTTTTTGTATATCGGATTCTAAATGATCTCAAAATCTCCTGTAATATGTCAAAAATTATTTTGCTCTTTTAAAATGATTGAACTTGGAAACCATAGTCATCAAAATTTTGCATCATCCAAATATATTCCCAGCTTCTCCTTCACATTTTCATAAATTTCATCTGCAATTATTTTTGCTTTTTTTTCATTTAAACCAATGGATTTGGCAACCTGCAAAATTTCCTTCATTCCCGGATTTCTGCCATTACCATGCACCATAGTGGCATGCTCACCTCCAATAGAATAGCTATAGGTCAGATCGTATGCCGGAGACAAGACCCATCTATCTTCCTTTTCCTTATATAAATAAGTAAAATTTTTGGAATGATCATCCCGATTATGTGCAAAAACATTAAAACACATAAGACGATACAGTTTTTCTATTTCCGAAAATTCTTTTGTCAGTTCAAGCGTTAATTTCATTAAAATATCATAATCCAGATTCGGAATACGGTGCGAAGTCTCCAACAAAGCACTAACGGAAATCATATGAATTCGTTCTATAACTCCATTCACCACTCTTCTGTCATAGCGCTTCGTGCCAAAATATCCTTCACATCGTTTTGAGTCGAAAAGTTTTGTTGCTTCCATTTCAATTCCACATTCTTTTGCACACAAAGAATATTCATACTCTTGTTTTCCTATATGGACTCCATCCTCTGATGAAGGAAATTTCACAATCCAATCCTCTTCATCTATCCGTGTTAATATTTTGGGTCTTGCCCCTCCGGACGAGCCCCCCATTTGAAATAGTTCATCCAGATTTTCTGAGTATTGCGTTTTTAATATTTTGCTACACTCTTCTGCAATTTTGTCAAGATCCAAGCATGGTTTATCTAAGTCAAGATGATAGTCTGGCTCATATGTTAAAGCTCCCATCCCTGAGTTTCCAACAATTCCAAGACGATTTAAATTCCCTACTTCGTAAGGATTAATACGATTCTTCAACATCAGTCGATCTACCAGCAAACGGCCCCAACCATCCGGAAGGCTATCTGCAAAAATACCATAAATTCCATCAAATGGCTCCATTTTAGGTATAAACACCTTTTGCTCCAAAGGCAGCGAAAATGGACTGATGGAAAATCCATCTGCCACCCATTCTTTATCGTATTCAAAAGCGGCAAGCTTTCCTTTATATAAAGCCATAGTTCCAACTTTTCTACAGTGATAAAAAACTTTCAGCTTTTTAATTTCCTTCATTTATAATCTCCTCAATGGATAAAAACGGAACTTCTTCAAATAAATTTTCAAGTTCTCCGTGAATTTCAAGTGCGATCGCTATCTTCGTTAAAGAAATCAATGATATTTCCCCTTCTTGCTCAAAACGCTTCACAGAACCTAAGCTTACTCCTGATTTTTCACTCAATTTTTTCTGTGATATTTTTCTCCGCTTTCGGATTCTGCGTATTCTTTCCGCAATAAGTTTATTAATTTCTCCCGGTGATTTTTGATTGAAATGATATATATTCATAGCTAATATTTTATCCCATTTCTGATATATTATCAAGTACTAGATAATATATTAGCCATCTTTTACTTTCTCTCTATTTCGGTTCCACCAATACATGAAATCCATCCGTCCCCAGATAATTTTTCTGCATAAGCTGCAGTACTTCCTCTGCCGGCATAACCATATTATTAACCGCTGGCAAATAAATATCAACATTCTGAAACGCGATATAATTGCTCCTGTCTTTTCTTACCGAATGAATATCTGTCATACCAATATTATATTTTTTAATGGTTAGAAACATCAGCCAGAATCGAATTACATCGTAGTCATCAAGCGGACGCATGTCTTCTATCATATGTGGCACATTATTATAGACATAACCTGTGATTACAGCAGCCGTTACAAATGCTCTGATATCACTAAAATCACTTTCCTCTAAAACCGCAATGGACGCAAATACAGACTCAACGATGTACTTTGACAGCCGTTCCGTTACCACATAGCCTATATGGTTTCCCTCCAGACAACCGTTAAGAATTTCTATTACTTGTTTCAGATAATTTTCCCGGTCATTCGCCAGCGCTGCAAAATTATTTTTATTGGCAGCACATCTTCTAAATCCTCTGCTTCTTATTTGGGTAATCTCTGCAATGTCCCTGTTCGTATCGGTGACCAGAAATGGCGAAAAGAAAGCGTTTAAAATTCTGCCGCCAGCTAGCGCTCCACTGCTGCCACCGCCGACTTTTTCTAACTTTCCAAACATTTCTAAGGAATAACGCTTTTCACACACCACTTGTTCTGCTGCTTTATTTCCATAGCCAATCTGATATGACACGTTATTGTAACACTGGACCTTTTTATGATGGGTATGTCCAAAAATGTTCCAGCAGTTTTCTTCTTTTAAGTCTGTCAAAGAACTCCACCAGCAATCGGCGTCTTCTCTGGTAAAATCAAACATTGGAAAATGTGTAATGATTAAAACCTTTTCTTCAGAAGATACGGCTGCATTGGCAAATTCAACCCAATCCCTATGAAATGCCTTTAATTGACCCGGATAAAATCCCTTTACCTCATCCGCTTCAGGCAATTCCATAAACCGGTCCAAAGAAATATCACCTCCGGCCCTTCGCCGGAAACTCGTCCATCCGGTATCACCAATGACACAAACATCCTCAAAATAATACTTTCTGCCCATAATCAGAAGCCTGAAATACTGGTTTCCCCTCGTTTCAGTTTCAAATAAGGCAATCAGCTCCTGATAGCCTTTTTGACCCTGGTTCCAGTAATCATGATTGCCCAGAACGCAAAACCCTCTGATTCTATGGCTCTCCATCTCCTGTATAAAAGCAAGGGTCTTTCTGTAATCGTTAAAGTAATCACCCGCCAGGCATAGCAGACAATTTCTGCACTGTTCTTTTACAAATGCCAGAAACTCTTCCTTCATTCTTTCCGCTGATTCCGGATGATATTCATTATTGGTAAAGTCAAAGTGCAGATCGGATATAAATACAATTGGAACAGAGCCTGTATCTGCCACCGCCTCCAATTCTGCATTTTCCGTTTCCCAGCCTGCAGTTCCCATATTTTATCCCCTTTCTATTCTTTAATCATGCAAAACAGCGCTAAAACATACATTCCTGCCATAACCCTACATTTTTTTCCAGGCCTTAATCTCCTCCAGCCTTTCTTTTATCTCTTTTTCCATTCCCTGCCCGGTGGGCTCATAATAAGTACGATCCTTCAGACTGTCCGGCAGGCACTGCATCCTTGTCAGTTTCTCCTCTGTATCATGAGCATACTCATAATCTTTCCCATAATTCAGATCTTTCATCAGCTCTGTAACGCCATTTCTGATCTGCAGCGGTACCGGTTCGGCAGGAAGCTCACGGATATCTCTTTTGACAGCATTGCACGCAGCATATATTTTGTTCGATTTCGGAGCCATTGCAAGGTAAACGACAGCATGGGACAGGTTGACATCGCACTCCGGCATTCCGTTAAAATGGCAGGCCTGATATGCCGCCACTGCCACCTGCAGGGCATTACTGTCAGCCATGCCGATATCCTCACTGGCAAAACGGATCAGGCGTCTCGCCACATACAGAGGGCTCTCGCCCCCTTCCAGCATTCTCATAAGCCAATAAATAGCTGCATCCGGATCACTGTTGCGCATGGATTTATGGAGCGCCGAAATAATATTATAGTGTTCCTCCCCCGTCTTATCATACAGGAGTGATTTCTTCGTGATACACTGCTCCATAACCTGATCGGTCACAGTGACCTGCTCCGCACTCATCTCACCGTTTAAAATCGCCATCTCCAAAGTATTGAGGGCAGTTCTGGCATCTCCGTCGGCAAATCCTGCGATTGCCCGCAAATGATGTTCTTCAATAGCGACCTTCTGATTCCCAAACCCCATGGGATTGCTCAGCGCATTATGCAGCAGCTGCACCAGATCTGATTCTTCCAGCCCCTTTAAGACAAATACCTTGCATCGGGACAGAAGCGCTGCATTAACTTCAAAGGACGGATTTTCTGTCGTTGCACCGATCAGCGTGATACTGCCCTGTTCAACGTATGGAAGAAAAGCATCCTGCTGAGCCTTGTTAAAGCGGTGTATCTCATCCACGAACAAAACCGTACGAATTCCCATCTTCCGGCTGTCCTCAGCCTTAATCATTACCTCTTTAATTTCCTTGATACCACTGGTCACAGCACTGAAATTAATAAAATCTGCTTTTGTCCGTCCTGCAATAATACGTGCCAATGTGGTTTTCCCAACCCCCGGAGGCCCCCAGAATATCATCGAAGATACCTGGTCCTGTTCGATCAGCCTCCGCAGGACTTTTCCTTCCCCCAGCAGATGCCGCTGGCCCTGGAACTCTTCTAGTTTTTCCGGCCGCAGACGGCTTGCCAGAGGATTATATTTTTCTCTGTCATCAAAAAGTGTCATTTGCTCCATGATCTTTTACTCCTTTGGATGAATTTTACGTTCCTGCCTGTGATGTCTGTTATCATTCATTATAATTCACCGAACATACATTCGTCAATCTTAACTTCAGCAGAATTCCAGTTTACCCACAGAATTTATGACAATAAGAACTTGGAATTGGGGGAGCAAAATTTGGAGGTTGCAAAATTAATCTCCCCGGTAATATTTCATACCAGGGAGATGCTTATCTGATGCTTATCTGATTTTTATTTGATCTTATCTGATTCTTATTAAACTTTAAAATTATGCACTCTTAGCCCACTCCGTACATGTCTTCACTGTATCTGCCGGATTTATCGCCCAGGCATCCGCCCCTACAATGTCACATACTTTTCCTGTTACCGGAGCCCCGCCGATAATTACTTTTGCCTGATCCCTCAGACCTTCTTTTTCCAATGCATCAACAACTGCTTTCATAGAATCAATTGCCAGTGTCAGTACTCCGCTCAATCCAATAATCTGGATATTATCCTCTTTCATTCTGCGGATAATTTCATCTGCCCCTACATCAATTCCCAGATCTACTACCTCAAAACCGCCGGCTTCCAGCATGGCCTTAACAATATTTTTCCCAATATCATGCAGGTCCCCTTCCACAGTACATAAAATCATTTTGCCGGCTTTTTCAGTAGAAGCTGCTGCTAATGCAGGCTTGATAATATCCATTGCTTCTGTCATCAGTTCACCGGAAAAGATAAGGTCGGATACAAAATACTCATTGGATTCGAACCGCTCTCCAACCACATTCATTCCTTCCTGGCAAGCCTTCATTGCTTCCGGGGCTTCTTCACCGCCATCTGCCATGACCTGTTCTAATATTTCCAGTACAAGATCCTCCTCTAAATCAGCCATTGCATTTTTTAAACTATCATAATCAAACATAACATACCTCCTGTTCCCGCTTTGTTTTTCCGCAGTTTTACTATATCTTCTCAATACGATTCATTTTGTTATATGGTATATTCTACTTTCTCAATCCATTTACTGTTGTCTTCTGATTTACTCGCATAACAGATAGACATAACGCAGTATCTCATCCTCCAGATCCATCACAATATCCTTAGCACTCTCTGGCGTATATGGATTCATCTCCAGATACTTCTCCCAGCTGCGGTAATATTTACTCTCAAACGGAGCAAGCTCAGAATGTACATAGTCTTCCTTATTAAACTGGAGACCAGCCTGACCGCCTGGATTCTGATATACTCCGTATTCCCTTACCGTTTCACAAACTGCAATCAGATTTTCCAGATTGATATCATTAAAGGTAAGTGCTCCCTTATCAAATCCAAAAATGAATTTGCCGCCCGGCATCATGATATCCAGGAATTCTTTTACATAGTCAATACATTCCTGTTTGGTACCCGTCCGAAGCAGCGATAACGGGAACAGACCGGAAATGATATGTTTATTGCCAATCTTTTCTTTCACAAGCTTTGCATCTCCCATTTCAAAGGAGAGATAAGTATCCGTAGGCAGTTCATACAGATAATCCAGATAACGCATCCAGTCATGCTCACAAAATGCATTGATATGGAGTCCCAGAGATGCATAATCATTTGCCTGGCGTAAGAATGGCTCCCACCATAATTTCACAAAATCTTTTTCCTTCATATAAGTAGCCAGATGAAGCGGGAAGAATACATGCCCGTAATTGGAAATCTGTTTCGGAAGACCTGCCTTGTAGTTCAGCGTATATACTGCATTCACTGCATCCAGAACTTTATCCGGCCTTCTTCGGATATCCATACACATCGCACTCAAGCTTCTCATATTGTCAGTCAATATATCCAGAGGCGCATAACACATTGAAGTAAATACCGGACTCATACCATATAATCCGTATTTTTGAATCAGTTTCCCCATCATAGCACCATTCTGCATCATAAACCGGTCCTTTGATGCCAGACCCTGATAGAGCGCCATCATTGACCGCCCCGGGTCCTTTATGAAATCAAGCCCGTTGTAATTTCTGGGCAATACCTTTTCAATGATACAGTCATATGGGTTTTTGATAAATTCATCATACTCTTCCGGCAAAAGCCCAACCGTATTGGGGTGCTGCATAAGACCAGCCTTATTCATCTTAAAATTATTGGAATCCAATGCCTGATAAGCGATCGGCATACGGATTGTTCCGCCATACATGCAGACATCCGATGGAACCAGACGGCATAATTCGTCTGCTGCCTTCTCTAATAATTCCGGATGCCAGATTGCCTCTTTTCCGTCTATGCCTGCGTAACCCGCTATTACTTCCAGGCCCAGATTTACTTTAATTGGTACTCTTTTTGGAATTTTATTATCAAATACATCATGAAATATCTGATTCCGTTCCGCTCTTAATTCCTCCGTATTATTCATATAGAACCTCCTGTCATTACCTGTTAATAGTTTATTTTAAAAACGGCTGTTCAAACTGCCTCCTTTCCTCCGCTATTTACAAATGATCTCCCAGCCATCCATCTCTACCTCTATTTTGCAGCTTTTGCTCTTTTTGCATTTAACTCTTCCCTTACCTTATCCATCTTCGCCGGGGTAAGTCCATAGAAGAACATCAGCACCGTACTGATAATCAAAAATGCTGCCGGCATTCCCATTGCCATAAACCGAATACCCGTTACTACCTGAGTGCTTGGTTCTGTTCCGCCTACATACCCAACGATGGACAGACCGAAGCCTGCGATTGCCGTACTGAAAACTGCTGCAATCTTAATAGACAGCTGGAACAGGGAAAAATATACACCACGGGCATTTCTCCCGGTTTTCCACTCACAATAATCAACGGTATCCGCATACATATTGATATTTACAACATTCGGCCAGGAATATCCCAGATAACCGACTGAAATCATAATAATAATGAATGTAATATTGCTGCTAAAAACGATTGAAATCAGCATACAGACGGATAAAATCATATTGCCCACCATATAAGCCTTTTTCTTGGATAAAAACTTGGTTATAAGCGGAACGCTGGTAGCCCCTACTAATGCCAATATGTTTACAATACCAAAAAATGTAGAAGTTGCATCCTTATTTTTTGCTACGTATTGGAAGAAATAAGGGAACATCGCGTAGGTCATCAGCAGACTTAGAATTCTCGTAATATCTGCAAAGAACAACAACAGCAGATTCCGGTCATGGAATACAAGGCTTACCATCTGCCCTACTTTCAGTTTCTCCTGGGCTCCCGCATTCACTTTTACCGGCTCATTCTGAATATCTTTTCCCTTTGAGGCATAGATCAGATTCATATAACATAAGAAGCAGATCAGTCCAACCAGAAATGCTGTCCAGGTGAATCCAGCTACATTTTCTTCTCCATGACCGAAAAATACAATAAGTGGCAGAATGAAAAATCCCGCAAAGATTTTACCAATGGCACCACCCTGTCCACGGAAAGTGGACAAATGTACACGTTCCTTCGGGTCATCCGTAAGAGAAGAGCTTAATGAGGTATAGCCTGTATAAGCAATATTCGTAGCGATACAAAATGCCGCATATATAATGCACGCTGTAATTGCTTTAGGAATCATATCCATAGAATTGTTTGTGAACATAATCCCATTGAGCAGCAAAATCAATGGAGCGCCTATCAGAACCCATGATCTGTACTTGCCCCAGCGCAGATTACTCTTTTCGATTGCCGCACCGATAATCGGCGGACTGATACTGTCTATAATCCTGCCAACCATCATCAGGGTACCTGCTGCTGCCGCAGTGATACCTGCATAATCCGTATAGAACATTAGTAAAAAAGTATTTGACATTGTAACCATAAACATAAAACCATAATCAGCCAGACCATAGGAGACTTTTAAATACGTTCCAAGCTTTTTTCCCTGCTCATTCATTGCAATACCTCCATCCCTTTTTTTGTTTCCGCTAAACACCCGCATTTAATTTTTGTATTTTTCTGCTTCTATACAATTTTCATTATAACATCCATTCCATTTTTTGTCTATATCTTACAATGTATTTAAAAATTTTTGTAAATTTTTATCTATTCTTACAAGTGTTTTTTATGATAAACTGATAAAAAAGCGGCAGGTGATTCTATGCAATATACAAAAGGAATACAAACACAGGAGCATATTTTCCAGATTGGAAAGGAACTGATGTATAAAAACGGATATAAAAATACCACCATCAGTATGATCGTGGATGCAGCAGATGTTCCTCATGGACTTGTAAATTATTATTATAAAAAACCGGACTTTGCAGCCAGGCTGTATCTGGAATATTTTTCATCCATTGACCGGTTACTAAACGCTCTGATACCGACTCACATTGAAAATGAGCTGCAATTTCATATTCTCCAAATGAAGATTGCACTCACTCAGATTTTTAAAGATGCAAAAGCAAAAGCTTTCTACTATGAAGTCAGCAGGCTGAATCTGGCTCCCAAAGAATTGCATGACAGTATACGAAGCCTGCAGGTTTCTGCCTTACATCATTTAAATACCGTCATGAATCCGGAAGATTATTATCTCTGTGCTATTGCAGAATACGGCGCGCACAAAGTACTGCTGGACCAACTGGCAGAATTTAAGGAAACCGATGACCGGTTTGAGCGCATTGTTGAGCTGATCTCTACCATATCCGTACGGATAGCCGGGCTGGATCCGCTGATTATAGAAAAGAATATTTTGACCACCAGAACTTTGTTTGATCAACTGGATTATTCGAATATACATATGTTCTGAGCGTATCTTAAAACTGGCTCCCATATCGGAGACTCCCATCATGCTGGAAAACCAGCTTTATATCACAGCATTGCATCCTAAAAAGAGCAGCGGGCAATCTTCTGTTATTGCCGCCTCCTGCTCTTTCCAAATATGCTCCTGACCTTCAAAGCTTCTGGTAACAGCCAGACCCAGCTTATTTTCCAACCCCCTCCCCCAATTTTATATGATAGTATCTCCATACCCTCACTGGCTGTGCCGGCAGTAGATGGAATACAACCCCCAATTTTATATAATAATATCCCCATACCGCTCCGACAGCAGCTGAAAATGTTCTTTTTCAATCCTGATTTTACCTTTTCTAATACATAGATAGTTATTTTCCTCTAAGGAAGCAACCATCCGATACAACGTTCTCAGGTTCATATGAAGCCTTTCAGCCAGCACCGCTCTTGTAAGGGTACATGTATATGGAATCTGGTGGCACGCCTGTAAATAGAGGTAATGTCCCAGAATATCCTTTGAGTTAAATAAATTTCCTTTTTCAGCACACGCCATATTGGCAGCCGTAATATTTCCCATCACAGTCAGAGTCTGAAAGCACAGCCTGCTGTTATTCTGGATAATACGGATAAACCGCTCTACCGGAATACGGTAAACAATACATTTGCACTCAGCCAGCACATAAGCAGTATAATAGTTGATATTATTCAGATACTCTACAAGTCCCAGAATATCAAGGGGCCTCAGATATTCTATGACGTTATTTTCATTCCATGAGATCTGATTCCAGACAGACGCCCTGCCGCTGATCAGGAAATAAAAGTAATCCAGGGGATCTTTCTGGCTCAGTATAGCTTCATTTTTTTCAAAAATCAGGAGATCTTCTTTGGATGCCATTCCAGACAGCGAGATAAGCGGGTTCTGTTGGTTATATTTTTTTTCCAGAATAATTTCCAGTATCCGTTCTGAATTATAAATCATGTTTTTATTACTCCTTTCGTCAAAATCTCAAAAAAACTGACACTTGTCATTTTTATTATTGTAAAGCTGTGGTAAATTAATGTCAAGTTAGAAAAAGTTTTGTGGTAATTCCACAAAATATATCCGGATATCTTTAACTAAAATAAAAAAAGAATAGGAGCAGCGAGATGAAAACGAGATATAAGGTGATTGGTTTTTTGGCATTTGCCATGTATTTTCTCACAGGCGCAACTTGTGTACTGGTGGGCAGCAGTCTTCCCCAGCTGGTTGAAATGTATGGGATGACATTAGAAAAGGTCGTTTTGCTGGGGTCGGCTTATGCACTGGGAAGAGTTTTAACTGTATATATTACAGGTAGAATGACAGAGAAGCTGGGACCGGTAAAGGTACTGGCCGCAGGCATTATCCTGACAGCGAGCTTCCTGCTGGGAATCCCGTTAATCGTTAATTTTTATGCAGGTATGGTATTTGCATTCCTGGGCGGAGTCGGCATGGGAACCCAGGACGCAGTATGCCCCGTATTATTAAGTGTTGTATTTAAGAAAAATTATGCAAGCTCCCTGAGCGGAGGACAAGGGCTGTTTGGCCTTGGAACCTTTGTGACACCATTTTTAATCGGAGTGCTTTTGACAGGGAAACTGCCCTTCTACTGGTGCTATTTTGTACTGACAGGAGTAGCTGTCATTATGCTGGCATGCATTCCCTTTGCCAAAATTGAAGAAACTGTGCAGGGGGAAGGTGCAGAAGAACACATCGAACCTCTCTATGTAAAAAAGACCTGGACTGCATATGCCGGTATCTTTACCGTAGTTGCTGCATTTAGTGCAGTTTCCAGTACTCTGGGACTGTATATATCCAGCTTTGCACAGAGTATGGGAAGCTCAGAAGCTTCCGGGGCATTTATGCTCACTGTGTATAATGTGGGATGTGTCATCGGAGGGTTTGTATTTGTATGGGTACTGAAATACATCAAAAGCCAGACCGTCCTGTTAATAAACTGTATCGGAGCATTTGCAACAATTGCAGTCTCCATGATCGTAAATACTACACAGTTTTATTTTATCGGATTATTTATAACGGGCTTGTTCCTGGGCGTCCTTTTCAGTGTCATCGTAGCCATAGCAACGCGCATTAATTCCAAACGGGTAAGCGTAGCAAGCTCTTTGGTGGCAACCGCAAGCGGCATCGCTGATTTTCTGACACCGTTGATTACAGGAATGGTTATATCCAGACTGGGAATCGGATTCTCATTTAAATTTACGTTAATTATGCTGGCAGTCTGCATTGCATCTGCAGCAGTTTTAAAGCTGATTACATCAGAGGATAAAGAAAAAGTAACTGTACAATAGATTTATGTATATCAGATACTACACATAAGTATCAGGCACTATTTAAAATATCAGAAAATATAAGGAGATTATCATTATGGACCAGAAGAAAAAAATAATCATTGACACAGATTGCGGATCAGACGATGCAATGGCGATTGCCATGGCACTCAACGATCCTGCATACGAAATTGTAATGATTTCAACCGTTTCCGGAAATGTAAATGCTGTTCAGGCTACGATAAATACACTGACTACTATTGAATATGCAGAAACCTATGAGCCGCCGGTATATCAGGGCGCAGATAAAATGCTCTTAAAAGAGCTGGTATACGCACACGAAACACATGGAAACGACGGTATGGGGGACATTGGACTTGTACCCGAGAGATTAAAAGTTCAGGATGGAAACGGAATATTAGAGATGCTTGCGTGTTTAAGAGACAGCGAACCTGGGGAAATTGATATTATAGCGCTGGGACCACTGACCAATCTCGCAATTGCGATCCGTCTGGATTATGAGGCAATGCAGAAGGCAGGCCGCATCGTCATTATGGGAACGGCAGGACTCGGCGCAGGTAATGTGACGCCAACGGCAGAATTTAATATCTGGCAGGATGCAGAAGCCGCAAAAATTGTTACGGAATCCGGGCTTAAAGAAATCATATATGTTGGCTGGGATGCATGCCTTGGCGATTGTATGCTGAACCCCCGGGAGATCGAAAAAATCAGAAATGGAAGCAAACTGGGGAAATTTGCAATTGACTGCAACAAAAATCTGATGGAGATGAACATTGAACGATTTGGAGATGCCTATCTGGATATGGCTGATCCTTCCGCAATGGCAGCTGCGCTCTACCCGGAGTGTATTGAGAAATGCGATAAATACTTCTGTGAGGTAGATACATCCAACGGACCAAGCTACGGTACTGTTCTGGTTGATGTAAATTATTTCTCAGGAAAAGAACCAAATGTATACATCTGCAGCAAGCTGTATGCGGATAAGTATAAAAACTACATTTACAAGACATTAAAAGTAGAATAAGCATCCCCTCAAAGAGAATCACAAAATACACATCTTACGGGGCCAGGGAAAAGCTGTAAAACAATGTAAACACAAGGGGAAACCCCAATAAACCCATAAGGAGGAGGATAAGGATGAGCAGGAAAACCAGTTCTATCAAAGATGATTTTACCATACTGGCGCAGTTAATGATACCGGTATGTGTCGCAGTAAACTTTGTGGGTGGACAGCTTGCAGCGATCTTAAAGCTCCCTGTATATCTGGATGCAATCGGAACCTTTTTCATCGCTATGCTCTGCGGCCCCTGGGTATCGGCTGTCACCGGAATGCTGTCCAACATTGTTGCCGGGATTGCCAATCCTTCTAATTTTCCCTTTCTCCCTGTGGGTGTCATAATTGGTATCACGGCTGGCTTTTTAGCTAAAAAAAGAATGTTCACCGTGTGGTGGAAATGGATTATTTCCATTCTTATTTTGTCAGCCGTATCCATTCTGGCAGCCGCTCCGGTGGTAGTTCTTCTATATGGAGGAATTACAGGGGGCGGTACATCCATTATCACGGCTGTAGCAATGGCAGCCGGGGCAAATATCTGGACTGCATTTTTCGGAACAGAAGGCATTTTTACCGTGTTGGACCGGATCATCTCCTTTATCATCTGCTGGCTTGTCTTAAGAGTGATACCAAAAAGGACTCTCATCAAGTTCCTCTGCGGACAATACTACATCAAAGAAACGTAACAGAATCCATATAGTACTGCTGTACCCTGACCGGATTATGGGTCAGTATCTGCTAAAATATTCCTCTGTATCAACAGCGTATTAAATTATATAATACAAGCGCATGATCATTGAAAGGATCATATGCCTGCAAAGAGAAGGATGGTCTATTATGGAAAAAACATACACAGAAAGAATACAGATTTACAAATCTAATAAGCTTGCAGCATTATATCCGGCTTCCAAGCTGCGAATTGCCGTACTGTATATCGTCTGCACATATATCATCAGTACTTTAAAATTCACAGACGTCCTGCTGCCTCTTTTGCTGCTGCCGGAATTTCTGACTGTATTAATCTTATGTAAGTTAAGCGGGGTAATGAAAGAAAGCTGGAAGGCATTGAAAACAATTACATTTATTGCATTATTTATCTTATTAGTACAAACCTTCTTTGTCCCCGGGGGCGAACTGGTCTGCCGGCTGGGCTTGCTTACAATATATGAAACAGGACTTCAGACAGGCATATCCTTATCTTTTATGATACTTAATATTGCCGGTATTTTTGTATGGATCTTTCAGACCACAGAGAACAGAGAGATCGCAAGCGTGCTTGAGGATTCTGGCATGAACTATAAAGCAGTCTTTGTATTTACCTCCACACTGCAGATGATAGAAGTATTGGAAAAAAACAGTAAAATAATTATGAATGCGCAGAAAGCAAGAGGTGTGGAGACGGAAGGGAATATCTTAATCCGTGCAAAAGCATTTGTTCCGGTGCTGATCCCTTTAATCCTGAACTCGGTAATTGGAACCGAGGAACGGGTACTGACACTGGAAGCCAGGGGATTTTCTATGCCTGGCAAAAGAACCCATTTGTTTCAGGTACAAAGAAGCGGATATGAGAAGATTGCTGAGATTATAGCCGCCGTTATAACATGCAGCATACTGGCGGGGAGGATTTGTTTATGGATACTATAATAGAATTAAGGGGTGTAACTTATTATTACCCCCTGACCAAGACACCCGCTGTCAGCGGACTTAATCTCAGGATAGAGCGGGGAAAAGTATATGGTGTGATTGGGGAAAACGGTTCCGGCAAAACGACGTTCTGTGCTCTTGTTCGTGGTTTTGCTCCCGGTTTTTATCAGGGGGAGCTTGCCGGAAAAGTACTGGTTGAAGGCAAAGATATCGCAGAATATGGCGGTGATCTTGCGTCTAAGATCGGCTATGTATTCCAGAATCCGTTTAATCAGTTAAGCGGAGTGAAAAGCACGGTATTCGAAGAAGTTGGATATGGACTTGAAAATTTCGGCATTAGGCCTGATGAAATGGAACAGAGAATAGTGGATGCAATGAAGCTGACAGAAATTGAAGAGCTGGCAGAAAAAAATCCGCTTGAACTTTCCGGAGGACAAATCCAGCGAGTGGCACTTGCCTCCGTACTCGTACTGGACCCTGATATTCTGATAGCAGATGAACCCACAAGCCAGCTTGATCCGGAAGCAACAGAAAGCGTATTTGCAATTATTCATGCCTTAAAGCAAAAAAAGAAAACGGTCATACTAGTTGAACATAAGATGGATCTCGTCGCAGAATATGCAGACGAGGTACTTGTATTTCAGAAGGGGCGCCTGGCTGCATCCGGAGAGACAGCAAAGCTTCTGTCTGACATGTCACTTCTTAAGTCGGGTGTTTTGCTGCCTCAGGCTGCGAGACTTGGAAACCTTTTAAAAGAGATGGGTTTTCCTCTTGACCGGATTCCGGTAACAGAGGAACAGGCAGTAAATCTGATACAGAGGACATTTCGGGAGAGGGGCGGCATATGAGCGAAATTATTCTAAATAAAGTGAACTATACTTATCCCAATGGCAGTCTGGCAGCAGATGATATCAGTCTCCACATAAAAAGCGGGGAAAACGCAGCCGTCATTGGTAAGAATGGTGCCGGTAAAACTACACTTGCAAAAATGCTGAACGGGCTGCTCAAACCGCAGCAGGGCGATGTATTTATAGGCGATCAGAATACCAAAGACTACACTACGGCTCAAATTTCCAAATTAGCTGGCTATGTATTTCAAAATCCTGACGAACAGATTTTTCATGCAACCGTGGAAAAAGAAGTAGCTTTTGCTCCCAAAAGAATGAAATTAAAAAAGGAAGATATCATAAGACGCACACAAGAGGCATTGAAACACACCAAACTGGAAGAATACAGAGAAGAAAACCCTTATAATCTCCCGCTGTCTCTGAGAAAATTTGTGACGATAGCGGCAGTCTTAGCAATGGAGCCTGACATATATATCTTAGACGAGCCGACAGCCGGGCAGGACATGGAAGGAAACCGTAAGCTTACAGAAATTCTGCGGTATCTGCACAGTAAAGGAAAGACAGTGATTACAATCACCCACGACATGGAATTTGTGGCAGAAAACTGTAAAAAAATAATTGTCATGGCTAACAACAAAATTATCCGTACCGGTTCTCCTGAAGAAATATTCCGGGATATGGAAGTAATGAAAGCAGCAAACCTAAAGCCGCCTTCTGTCAGCAGAATTTGCACACAACTGGGTTTCCCAGGCCCTATACACACCAGAGATGCCGCGGAGCTGATTCTAAAGCACTGGCAGAATTTGCAGCAAGAATCCAAATTTACAATATCCACATAACTATTTAAAACGCAGCGCTAAAAAGTCGCAGGCTATACAAAAACCCCGTAAGATACAAATTCCTACGGGGTTTTGTAATGCTGCTTTTTCTAAAGAAGCTCTCTTAGAATGTAAGCCGGCGTACAGCTCCATGCATGGCAGTAACTGTTCACCATGGAAGATCCATATGGTGATTCCTCCGGATTTTCCGGATTATACATTTCCCAGAAAGTATCTGCTCCCTGGTTCACCATTCCGCCCCAATAGTAAGTCATGTAATCCATTGCCTTATCTTTTTCACCGCAGAGCAGAAGTGCTTCTACGAAATGATGGTTCATATATGGTGTTACCATTCCTTTTTCCGGATGCATTCTGATAATCCGATTGATCAGTGCACGGCTTTCATCCATAGGAAGAACCCCTGCCAGAATCATCCACACCTGGCTGGCATATGAAATCTGTCTGTCTTTTCCGCTTATAAACACCTGGGACTCTTCATCCCAAAGACATTTTTTCGCGCCTTCGATACAGCGGTTTCTTTCCTGTTCCAGTTCCATTTTCATCTGGTCTTTTCCCAGAATTTCAGTTAGTTCAATTGCCGCATTTAACGTATAGATGTAAATTGCCTGTGCACTTGCCTGTTTATTCAGTCCATCTGTCCAGTCTACAAAACACCAGAATCCTTCATCGTCCTGTATCACATAATTTTCATCCAGGCGTTTTCTGGATAGCTCAATCTGGCGGTATGCACTGTCCCAAAGTTCCTCCACAACCGCAAGCTCACCGGAAGCATGATAATAGTCCTTTAAGATAGAAACAAAGAACAGCGAATAATCAAATAAAAATGTATCATCAACAAGATATTCCGGTTCTGTAAACAGGCAGGCCCCGATCGCCCCATCTTCTCTGGTAAGGCCGGCGAACAAATACATACAGCGCTTTACAAGAACTAAGTTTTTGAAAGTTGCATAATTAGCCAATGCCTGAAGCCTTAAATCTCCAATCCACAGTCTTCTATCCCTCTTGGGACCGTCTTCAAATACATCCTGCATACAGTTTTGCAGGGTACGCAGGCTCACCTGATCCATCCGGCTGATCTGGTCACTGACACCTGGCAGTTTCGGCAAGGCATCCATATCTACAGAAGCAACGGCTCTGCAGGATGCATCCTCAATTACCACCTGGAACTTCATAGAAGTATCTATAGCATAGATTTCTAAGTAGCGAAAAGCATAACGACGAGGCAGTGTAATTTCCTGGGGCAGTACATCTAAATGCAGAAATTCTTCCTGTATCCAGCTTCTGCTGATCCATCCGTCATATTCTGAGGAATCTTCTGTCAGTTCCTTTGCTATTTCTCCGAATTTCAGTCTGAGATAAGCCGGCGCATCCTGCGGGCTGCCTACACTTTTTAATCTCATGGTAAAGTAGCCTACCTGATGATCCCCGAAATCAAGTACAATAGAGTCTCCTTTTTTAAGAGCAATGTTTCCCATTTCACTCACATCTGCCCGGTGTTCTGTCTGTCCATTTTCTTTAACCGTTACAATATCTACTGGTTTTATGATTTTTTCAATTAATTCAGGACTGTATTTCATCGCCTTGTCCACAAATTTCTGATTTACTTTACGCTTCATTTCTAAGTCTATGCTTACTGCCGCCATCTTTATGACCTCCTGTAATCTGCGGTGCTTCCCGATTCATTCCGGAGCACCCATAATCTGAAACTTTCGTCTGCTGTGGGTTTCTTTATATTATATCTGATTTTAACACCACAGCCTCAAACTTCCAATGGTCTAATTTATGGTCTTGACTTGATATTTTTTAAGATATGATTTTTCTTCTTCTAAATTCTCCCGGAGTCATTCCAAATTCCTTCTTAAACAGCCTGGAAAAGTGCTCCGGATTTGGATAACCGATCATTTCACAAATAGTCATAATACTCAGGTGTGTATGTTCCAGAGCATAGCATGCCTTCTCCAGTCGGATATTTTTTAAGATCTCTACAAAGTTCTGCCCCGTATTCTCCTTAATCAATTTACTGAAATGGGGGACACTGAAATTAAAATGTTCCGCCGCTGATTTCAGCGTTATCCCGGCATAGTGATTCTGGAAATAATTCAGTACCTCCAGCATATCCAGATTCTTATGATTCGTATTCAGAAAACTTTCCATATGATTTTCATGGTTCCGGAGCAAAAGGCAAAAAAACGTCATGACTTGATTTTTCATAATTGTTTCAAAATACTTTACCCGCTCTTCATATTCCATATATAAATCTTCCACCAGAGAACGTATTCCCTCATCTTTACCGGTATGGAACAACAGATAATTATTCTCCGTCTTATCATAAAGAATATGGGCAAAGAATTGAGACAACACATTCTTTCCGGTGAAAATATCAAAAAATACTTCGTGGAAAGTACTTGCCTTAAGCATAATATTAATAACAATACTGTCATCGAATACTGCGATGCTGTGTTTTGTTTTGGGGGGCAGGATGCAGACATCCCCCTCACTGCATGCATATTTCACATTTTGTATCGTATTTTCACAGGTTCCCTCGTATACATAGAATATCTCATAAAATTCATGCTCATGAATGTACTCCGGGGAATACCGGTAGTGTTTCTGGATTACAATATGGTCCGATGAAGTTCCAAAAAGTTCATTTTCATTTAAATAGTTCAGCCATTTTCCATGTATAGCCGGAACATACAGTTCATGTTCCCTGATATACTCCCGGTTTATCCTGGCTACAAAATCTTCAAATCCATCCGGCCGCAAATGTTCTTCTTCGTACAGATTTTTATAGAATACCTCATCCTCATGATATGCTTTTATAAATTCCTTGAAATGTTCCTTACAGATCTTCATATATCTTATAGATCCTCTCTGTTTACAAATGTCTAGGGGCTAACCCGATTATATGATAAACCTGTGGTATTTGCAAATCAAACCGGCTTATGGAAATTTACTGTCAATTAAAAAAAGCGGTTCCCGATATTTTCGGGAATCCGCTCCTTTTCCACTGCTCTGAAATTCTTATTTATTCTTATTTACAATCCTTGTCTCATAAGTACCGTCTGCTATATCTATAAAACGTACAAACAGAGAAACCTTATTATCCTCATTCAGGCTTGTCCATAATGTATTGGTAAATGCATCAATCTCATCCGGGATTGCCACTAATTTGGGCTCTCCTTCGAAGCTTGGAAGTGGATCGCCATCACACTGGTAGGTGTGGATAAAATGTCCTTCTCCTGCTACACAGTTTTCATATGCAAAGGTATAACGGTTACAGGATTCCGGATTTCCATTGTCACTTTTCAAAATTGACATCGCATAGTTATATTTTCCGTTCTCTAAATGCATGATTCCGGAAATACGAGGTGTGTAATTAGGCGCATCCGGCTCAAACTCTCTGCTGCGAAGAGACTGCTCAAAAGTCATCTGTCTGTCCATTCCCTCATAGATGGTATCCGTCTGATCCCCATTGGTCACGATGGTTTTATTGCCCAGTACACGAACCGGTGCATAGATAATCAGGCTTGGATCGGTGAGCTTGGATGGGTCAAATGCCTGTGTACGGATTCCTTCACCATCTTCTACAAATATACGGTTTCTGCTGTTTTCGCTTCTGCCCATGATAAAGTAAGCTGTCACTGCTTTGGTTCCATCTGCTGATCTGCCGATTACAATTCCTCTTCCCGGATATGTGTTCTGCTGCAAATCCTGTTCAATTGAAATCATCTTCATTATCTTTTCTCCTTTGCTCTGCATGTTTTGTTTTATATGTTATTTTTACCACTGATTTCATTATATACTATTTTGCCGTTCTGTCGATACATATTTTTAAAATTTCATGTGATTCCAGGGGTGTTTTATTTTTACATTCCTGCCGCAAAGAGGATGTACCAATTGATGAATGGATTTTTGAATCAGGCTTAGATCGTTTATATTATATTTTATTATCTTGACACTTTCTTCCTGAAAGCATATAATAAAACAATAATAATTACTATTACTAGTATTTTACTAGTTATTACAAATCGAAAAATCTGCCTGCTTTTATTTCATATTTTGATCTGTCATTATCAAATTCCGCATATTTATATACAAAATGTGCCGGATATCATGAAGTCTGGGAATATTTGAAATGTCACAGGTTACACTAATATTTCAGATATGACTCATAAAACAGGAGTCTTCGAGCATCTATCATCAGGGAGGATTGTCATGAACATATTAAATGGTTATATCGGAACATATTATTCAGAAAAAAGTCCGGGAATTTTTCATTTTCAATTTAATACAATTACAGGAGCGCTAACGGATCCATCCTTATTTTATCCGGCAAGAAACGCAAAATGTGCAGCTCTTTGGGAAAACTCTCTGGCTGTGCCATTGGAAAAAGACGGCAAGGCAGGAGTCTGTCTTTTGGATACCGCTTCAGAATCCCCCTTAATGCAGGGAAAAACAGAGTTATCTGCGGAACACAAAACGACATGCATGGAGTTATTGGCAGAGCATAAAACGGCATGCTTTCTATATCAGGACAGCTCATGTATTTACACAGCCAATTATCATGAAGGCACTGTCTGCATTTACCAAAAAGAGACGGAAGGCCTTATCCTTTATAAAAAAATTGAAATTGCACCTCTGGCGGGCTGCCATCAAATACTTTTCCATAGCCATTATATGCTGGTTCCCTGTCTGGAAATGGATGAAATACGTATCTTTGATGCATCCGCTGACTATCAGACCGCCGGTATCATAAGTTTTCCGAAAGGCAGCGGACCCAGACACGGCATATTCAATATGAGCCATAACCGGTTGTATGTAGTCAGTGAACGCAGTAATGAATTGTTTACCTTTTCTTTGAGCGATGATTTGGATTTCCGGCTTTTGTCACAGATTTCTGTTCTGAACCCGGAAAGCCACAGCGGCAGTGAGAACGCATCTGCAGCAATCCGCCTCTCACCGGATGAGCATTTTCTATATGTTTCCGTCCGGGGGGCTGACATGATTACGGTAATATCCCTTACCAGTGAGTTTCCTAAGGCAATTCAATATGCTTCCTGTCAGGGCGGCCATCCCAGGGATTTTATTCTTTCACCTAATGGTCGCTACCTTATAACGGTTAACCGTACTTCAAATGAAATGGTATGTCTGTGCAGAAACAGCATTACCGGATTTCTGGAGGATGTCTGTTCCAGAGTTCCCATAGCCGAAGGAGTTGGCATTATTTTAGAAGCAGAAACACTATCAAAAACAAAAAGCAGATGATCCGGTTAAATATCAGATTTACGCTAAATGATGCGGGTATTTTGGGATATATCCTAAATCCGCTGAACATGAATTTCATATAGCTGAAGGAAAATGTAAAATAGAAAGGATGCCACAGGGTTTATCCTTCAGTATAACTAAATGTGGCAGTATTGCAGGGAACATGCAATGCTTAAGGTATACAGAATGAAAAAATTAGATATAGGAATTATAGGATTAGCAGTTATGGGCAGAAGCCTGGCACTTAACATGGCGGACCATGGTTTTATGGTTGGCGGGTATAACAGAAGCAGGGAGGTAACAGATACACTTATACAAGACCACCCACATGAAAATTTTACACCTTATTATGATTTGAAAGAGATGGTCGGCGCATTGGCGGCTCCCAGAAAAATTATGCTGATGATACAGGCGGGAAAACCAGTAGATCTTGTAATTGAACAATTAATCCCTTTACTTCAGCCGGGTGACATTATAATGGATGGTGGAAATTCATTTTTTGAAGATACCAGGAGACGGTACACTTTATTAGAAGAAAAAGGAATTCATTACTACGGTGTAGGCATTTCCGGCGGTGAAAAAGGAGCGCGTTTCGGTCCGTCCATTATGCCGGGTGGAAACAGGGATACTTACGATGAAATCAAGCCTGTCCTGGAAGCAATTGCCGCCCGTGCTAAAGGAGAACCCTGCTGCAGTTACATGGGACCTGATGGTGCGGGACACTATGTAAAAATGGTTCATAACGGTATTGAATATGCGGATATGCAGCTGATTGCAGAATCATATCTTCTGCTGAAACATGCGGGCGGATACGATAATCAGGCAATTGGGGACATATTCGCACAGTGGAATCAGGGCGAGCTGCAAAGCTATCTGATCGGTATCACAGCAGACATCTTCCATGAAAAAGATGATTTCCAGGAAGGCGAACTTCTGGATTATATCCTGGACAGTGCCCAGCAGAAAGGCACAGGAAGATGGGCAAGTATTGAAGCTTTAAAACAGGGCGTTGATATTTCCATGATTACAGCCGCATGCAACGCAAGAATTATGTCGAATCGTATAGAGGAACGGAAAGAAGCCGGCGAACGCCTCCATGGACCGTCTGTATCTGCTTCGAAACAACATGATGAATACTTCGGGGAAATTGTCCGGGAAGGACTCTACGCTGCCAAGATAGCAGCTTACGCCCAGGGTTTTTCCATGCTAAAAGATGCTTCTTCCCTATATGGCTGGAATCTGGATTTCGGTAATATTGCAGCAATTTTCCGGGCAGGCTGCATTATTCAGGCGGAATTCCTAAACGATATTACTCTTGCTTTTCGTAAAAACCCGCAATTAGATAATCTGATCCTGGATGACTTTTTCTTATCCAGAATTGATCATAACTTAAAAAGCCTCAGAACTGCGGTAATTACCGGAATCAACAATGGCATTCCAATGCCTGCAATGGCCAATGCACTCTCCTATATCGACGCTTTTCGTGGCGATGCAGTAGGGGCAAACCTGATTCAGGCACAACGGGACTGCTTTGGTGCCCACACTTACAAGCGGATCGACAGAGATGGCAGCTTCCATCACGATTGGGGGAAATTATCATGAATCAAAATCTGACATTTACAATATTCGGCGGAACAGGTGATCTGACATTTCGTAAGCTTTTACCGGCTCTTTATAATATGTGTGTTTCCGGGCGCCTTGGTGCAGACGACCGGATTGTAATTATCGGAAGACGCAGTTACAGCGATGATGATTACAGGGCAATTGCCCGGGACTGGGTATCTAAATTCTCCAGACTTCCTTATACAGAAGAGGATTTTGCCGGATTTGCATCCAGAATCCATTATTACCAGATGGATTTTTCGGATAAGGAAGCATATGAAGGACTAAACCGTTATTATCAGGAACATCAGCTTTATTCCCATATCTTCTATTTTGCCGTAGCCCCCCGCTTCTTTGGTATTATTGTAGAAGGGCTGACCGGCGTAGACGGTGCGGAAAACGGCAAGGTGATCATTGAAAAACCTTTCGGTGAAAATCTGGCTGCTGCTGATGCACTGAATCAAAAAATGGAGGCATTTTTTTCTCCTGATCATATTTACCGCATTGATCATTATCTGGGTAAAGAAATGGTACGTAATATCCAGACAATACGCTTTACCAACCCTATCTTCAGCAATCTCTGGAGTGCAGAGCATATTGAATGCATCCAGATATCTGCACTGGAAGATGTAGGCGTTGAGACAAGAGGCGGCTATTATGATTCCAGCGGAGCACTAAAAGATATGGTCCAGAACCATCTATTTCAGATATTATCCATCGTAGCCATGGAGCAGCCGGAACAATTTTCCGGTTCGGAAATGCACGCGGAACAGATTAAAGTTCTACGGTCTCTGCGGCCTGTTAAAGCAAAAAATATTAAAGATTCCCTGCTCCTGGGGCAATACGAAGGATATCTGGAAGAAAAAAATGTTGATCCCAACTCCACTACAGAGACTTATGCGGCTCTGCGCCTTTTTGTAGAGAATAAACGCTGGAAAAACATGCCTTTTTATATACGTACCGGAAAAAAACTGGGACACAGGGAAATGGATGTGGCAATTGTTTTTCGCCGCTCTTCACCTGAGATAGCGCCAAATATTTTAAATATAAAAATCCAGCCGACAGAAGGCGTATATCTCCAGTTTAATATCAAAAACCCAGGTGATACGGATGAGATCGTTCAGACCAAAATGGATTTCTGCCAGAGCTGTCTGGATATTTTCCGGATCAATACACCGGAAGCTTATGAACGTATGCTGGACGCGTGCATGCAGGGTGAACGCTCCTGGTTCTCACAGTGGGATCAGATCGAAACAAGCTGGAAATTTATTGAGAATATACGTAAAGTTTACTATAAGCAAAACCTTCCCGTATATCCTTATACACCAGAAACCAACGGTCCCACAGAGGCTGACGAATTCCTGAATCACTATAACCATGAATGGTTTGAATAGGAGGGCTGACACCTCCATTATTACCCCGTTGTATAAATCATATTTTTAAAATCCGCCACTGCTTTTTTCTGCGTCTTTAAATCTTTCGTAATGAAATAACTTTGGATTACAGGCGCAGCAAAATCCAGCAGCGGAATTTCTCTTAACCTTTGATCCTCAAGATACTTCCCCACAAAACTGCGGGGCAGAAAACTGTATCCGATACCATCCAGCAGATATGGGAGCAATTTTGTACTTTTATCAATTTCAAATGGAAACGGGTTCTTTTTCGGGAATATATCCCGCATAAAATTGCCCCCCTCACCTAATACAAAATCACAGTAGAGATAATACAGATTCTGCAGTATGTCCCTGGTAATGCCTTTCTCATATTCTGTATTATTCCACGAAGTTACCAGTACCAGTTCATCAGTCTGAAATGGAATGCAGGTAAATCCGGTTCTCTCTGTGGGTACAAAGGTAAAAATCACATCCAAAGTCCCATCCTGCAGCATCCTGATCAGCTTATTGGAGTGGTCAATAATTACTTTTACCGAAATGTCAGGACATTCCCTTAATATCCTCGACATGCATTTTGTTAAATGGCAGTCGTACACTGTATTAACCGTCCCTATGCGCAGGTGTTCCGCAAAGCTGTGCAGCATCCCCAGTTCCATAACTGCCGTATGTTCCAGCTCCACAATACGTTTGGCATATGGAAGAAACCGCCTCCCCTCTTCTGTCAGTTCCACAGACTTCTTCTGCCTGATAAACAGCTTTTTCCCCAGTTCCTTTTCCAATTCCATAATGCGGTTAGTTACAGTGGACTGAACAATATAATACTGGTCTGCCGTCTGGGTAAAATTTTTAAGTTCCGACAGAGTGAGAAATGTTTTTAAATTTTCAATATTCAACGGTTTTCTGTTCTCCTTTACTATCGATATTATCGATTATTTTCTCCATAAAGATTCATTATACAAATCATAAAGAAAACGTTATAATAAGTCAAGATAAAGTTCTTTTATCGTTAACATACATTAACCTGAACACAATTTCAAACAACAAACACGCTCTAATCAAAACAATAAATACAAAAAATACATGGGGGTAACAGCATGCAAAAGATTTACACAAAAGTAACTGATCAGACACATTTTTTTGAAAATCAGAATCCGGTAGAATTAGCAGCCGCTTACGGCACACCGGTTTACGTATATAATGAAAGAATTTTAAGAGAGCGCTGCCGTGATCTTAAAAACATGGTCACCTATCCAAAATTCGTAGTGGATTTTTCTGCAAAGGCAAACAGCAATCCTGCTCTTCTCCAGATTGTAAGGTCGGAAGGCCTGGAAGTAGATGCCATGTCACCGGGAGAGATTTATATTGAAAAACTGGCCGGTTTTACTTCAGACGAAATATTCTATATCGGCAATAATGTATCCGATGAGGAAATGCAGTATGCCATCTCAGAAGGTGTTCTGGTAAGCGTGGATTCCATCAGCCAGTTAGAACGCTATGGACGCCTGGCACCAGGAAGCCGTGTGGCAATCCGTTTTAACCCCGGGGTCGGTGCAGGACACCATGAAAAAGTAGTAACCGCAGGAAAGAAAACAAAATTCGGTGTGGACCCGGTATTTATACCTCAGGTAAAAGAAATATTGGAGAGATTTCAGCTTACTCTTGCAGGTATCAACCAGCATATCGGCTCACTTTTTATGACCGGAGACGCTTTCGTCAAAAGTCTGGGTTCTTTATTTGCAATAGCAAAACAATTCCCGGAGCTGGAATTTATAGATATGGGCGGCGGCTTTGGCATCCCATATAAGAAAGAAGATGGAGAAGCACCTCTGGATCTGAAAGAGCTGGGCATGAAAATTGATGAAGCATTATTTAAATTCAGCGAACAATATGGAAGACAGCTTACTTTCCGCATCGAACCAGGCCGTTATATCAGTGCCGAATGCGGTGTGCTCTTGAGTGAGGTTCATTCCATAAAATATAATTATAATAATAAATATATTGGCTGTGATACAGGATTTAATGTACTGTCACGACCTATTTTATACGATTCATATCATGGTGTGGAGATTTATCGTGGAAGCGATACACCTTCTGAGCGGGAAGAAGCCGTAACCATTGTGGGCAATATCTGCGAAAGCGGTGATATTCTGGCAAAAGACAGGCACCTGCCGGAAATCCAGGAAGGTGACATTCTTGGCATTCTGGATGCAGGCGCTTATGGGTATGTTATGAGCTCTAACTATAACAACCGCCTCCGTCCGGCTGAAATCTTAATACGGGAAAGCGGAGAAGTGGTAGTAATCAGGGAACGGGAGACTTTGGATGACTTGAAGAATCATCTGGTATTACTATAAGCTTACTCATAAACTGTATATAAAAATGAAAATGACTGCATCAGCTTCTTTAGCTGGTGCAGTCAGACTTTTATTTAGCCGGTATATTATCCTGTTCCCGGAGGCACATGCTGCGAAGTCCCCGCAGCATACCTATTTGATTAAGTTTCTCTACTTTTTCATCATCCAGACTGTAGGATCGTATACCGCGCTTCCGTTCCCGCTGTGCATTGATCCAGTACCCCAATCGGTAACCTCCATTACTTGAAGCATAATCCTGAGCAATTCCAAAATCCCCCGAAACAGTACTGCCTTTTTACATCCGGAGAATCTCATGCTTCCCTGCCAGTCTCCGTATTCCATGTAATAGATGTGAATAAAGAAAAAATACCCCATTTATAAAATTACAATTTACTGCTCCTTTTTTATTACTGCTTTTAAAAACTGATCATTAATTTTTACTGCAACTGCTTCCTCTTCTTCCACACCCGGTAAGCTATATATTCCTCCATAATACCAATCCATTCTCTGCTGCCTGGAAAGCCGCCCCGGTACCGTTTCTATTTCCATAAGATCTGCCCTGGGAATTGCCCGCCCGGTGTTGTTATCAAATATATAATGCTCCCCTGAATTCCCCAGGTATTTTCCATCTGATGCTTCTGGCACCTGGATATCTGTGATCTCATAGATCTGGTTCCCCCTTAACAACTCCCTGCAGTTCCGGGAATTCACTTTCCAGTCATCCGCACCTTCTGCCTCGGTCCTTTCAAAAGAAATAATCCTGGATTTCTGCTCATCATCCGGATGAGTGACAGCCTTATGAAATCCATTTCCCACATCAATCACTACATCATCTTCCGTCTGGCTATCCTTCAACTGAAATACATTCAAAAATGTGACCATACAATCCGAATTTTCAGGCAGTTCCTTTCCCAGATCTGCCATATTTGTCAAATTTTCTTCTATCTCTTTTTCCAGAACAACCTGGTTCTGATCATTTAGATATACATATTTCTGTATATAGCCAATCCAGTCCCCCAGCTGATCCCGCCCTAACGTATCCTCCAGAATGGTATATTCTTTATTACCCATATAAAACCTGGACGCATCCTCCTCATTAACTGTACACTGCTCTTTTCCTTCCCGGTTTCTTTTAACTGCTTCTTTAAGCAAACCGCATCCTGCCGCAGATATACATAATATCGCTGCAACTGCTGCAGCCATCCATATTTTTATTCCTTTTTTCATGTTTTCCTTCCTCTCTGTATTTCATGATACACGTTCCTGCAATATCCAGTAGTTCATCACACTGCTGATTTATGGACTACTGGAACCTTGGTGAAAATTCAGACTCTATAAACTAAATTCTTTATCTGTTTCACTTTTATATCATGATCATAACAATAAAATATAAGGAATCTATAAATTTATTTCTGCAAATCTAATTTCCTACGGATTTCCAATGAATTACAAATATTTCTTGCATCTTAAAATGAACTGTGCTATGATACATCCGAACGAAGGTGTTCAGATAATACATACGTGTTATCTGAACACCTTTTTTATTTATAAATGCGACATTACACTAAATCTATCTGTTAGGAGGTCTTTCTATGAATACTGGTGATACTGCTTTTCTTTTAATTTCAGCCGCTTTGGTCTTCCTTATGACACCGGGGCTGGCATTTTTCTACGGCGGGCTGGTGCGGCGCAAAAATGTATGCAATACTATGATGGCATGCGTTTCTATAATGGGGCTGTCCATTGTCATGTGGATTTTATTTGGCTACTCCCTCTCCTTTGGCGGAAATCATCTTGGCATTATCGGTGATTTCAGATGGTTTTCCTTTCAAGGGGTGGGAATGGATGCCGGTCCATATTCCGATACTCTGCCCCATCTGGTATTTGCTGCATTTCAGATGATGTTTGCCATGATCACTCCTGCTCTGATTACAGGTGCCCTGGTTGGGCGTATACGGTTTAAAGCTCTCTTCCTGTTTATATGCCTATGGTCTGTCATCGTCTATTATCCGTTAGCCCATATGGTCTGGGGCGAAGGCGGTTTCCTTTCAGCTATTGGCTCCATTGATTTTGCCGGCGGTAACGTAGTTCACATCAGTTCCGGAGTCAGCGCACTTCTTCTTGCACTCTTCCTTGGAAGAAGGCGTGGATACGAGACCACTTCATACCGGATACACAATATTCCATTTGTGGTTCTTGGTGCATCACTGCTCTGGTTTGGATGGTTTGGATTCAATGCCGGAAGCGCTCTTGGTGCAAATGGATTGGCTGCTCATGCATTTATAACCTCTGCACTATCTGCAGCAACTGCTCTATTATCCTGGATGCTGATCGATGTGATAAAAGAAGGTAAGCCAACCATCGTAGGTGCATCCACCGGCCTTGTGGTAGGTTTGGTAGCAATCACACCGGGTGCCGGGTTCGTCCCCGTCTGGTCTGCATTTATAATTGGCGGACTGGTCAGCCCAATCTGCTATGTTACCGTAACTTTTATTAAAAAGCACCTGAAAGCAGATGATGCCCTGGATGCTTTTGGATGCCATGGAATCGGCGGAATATGGGGCGGTATTGCAACCGGCCTGTTTGCCAGAAGCTCCATTAACAGTACGGCAAAATGGGATGGTCTGGTATTTGGGGATACCCGCCTGTTCATGGCACAGATCACTGGCATTCTGATATCCATTGCCGTTGCGGCAGCAGGAACCTTAATCTGTGTGGGAATTGTAAAACTGTTCACACCACTTCGGGTAACTCCCAAGGAGGAACAGCTTGGTCTTGATATTTCAGAACACGGCGAAAGCGCTTATCCATCTTTCAATGGATTTGATTAAGAAACAGGAGGATTCATTCATGATTATTAAAATAGAAGCAATCGTACGGGAAGAAAAATTTGAAGATGTAAAGGAAGCTCTGGATGCAATTCAGGTAAATGGGATCACCATTTCCCAGGTCATGGGCTGCGGTGTACAGCGCGGATACAAAGAAATCGTACGGGGAACCCAGGTAGATCTGATGATGCAGCCTAAAATTAAATTTGAAATTGTAGTATCCTCAGAAGAATGGGAGGAAAAGGTAATAAATGCCATTCAAAAAGCCGCCTTTACAGGAGAAGTGGGCGATGGAAAGATATTCAGTTATGAAATCCGAAGTGCAATGAAAATCCGTACCTGTGAAACAGGCTATGAGGCGCTGCAGTCAGATAATTAATATAAAAAGCGTGTATGAAAAGTAAGACCAAACTTCTTTTCAAACACGCTTATATTCGAATTTCAAGAACTGTTTTACCGGTACTCCGTATACCGGACTTTTTGCTATTTCATCTGTTTCTTCCATTATAAATCCTCAAACCGGGCATACATAAAAGTTTTAATTCTATCTCTGCAGCTTCTGTACTACATGTCTCTATCAAATTCCCACTCTTCTTTTAAAATTCCATATTCATACGTATCCTGCCATATTGGTTTCCCATTTACATCAGACTTAAAGAAAATATTCTTAACCAAAAATCCTTCCCTTCGCATTCCAAGACGTTCCATCAGTTTCCAGGACTGCTGATTCCCCGGATTACACTTAGCCACCACGCGGCGGACTCCCCAATTCTGAAACCCTTCTTCCAGCAGTGCCTTTGCCGCCTCTGCCGCATATCCCCGCCCCTGGTACTTATTATTGAATACATACCCAATCTCCCAGGTATCAAACTTTCCTCTTTCAAAATAAAGGTTCCCGATCATTTTCCCGTTTTCCTGAAGGCACACTGCCCAAAATGCCTTGCTGACCGAACGGATTCTGGCCTCCTCCTGGCACTTCTCCCTGGAAAAAACCTCATATGGTTCATAATACACAACTTCTTCATCCGCCAGATATTCATACAGGTCCTCCCAGTCACTTTCCAGAAATCTACGGATGATCAGACGTTTCGTTTTCAATTCCTTCATAAATTCCTCCCTGCTGCCATTGAATCTGTCAGTTCAAGTCTGATTGCTTTTCTTATACTCCTATATTATGAAAATCCGGAATAAAACTCTTCAATATAAATTCTATGGGGACATTATAGCCTATCATTCAAAAAATAACAAGTAAAAGCAGGTGTAGTTTACCTGCCGTATTATACCTGTGCCTATGCTTTTCCATCGTTTTTCCAAATCGTCAAAAAAGGCAGCGCCCAGATGGGTGCCGCCATTATATAGCTATATAATCTTATTATTTCTGAATAAGCAATGGAATATCGGTCAATTTTTCCATACCATGTTCCAGGATCAGGTATCCGTCCTCGAAACGCATCCCCGGAATATCAGCCTCAAATAATGGAATATCAACGGAAATAACCATGTCTTTCTCTATCATTACACTGCTGGACGGTCCCAGTATAGGCGGTTCAAACTCTATAACCCCAATACTATGAAGCCCGGAATACATAAAGTTTTTCTCATACCCCGCCTCCTTCATGACCTGTCTTCCCATTGCTTCCACCATACTTCCTATTTTTCCCGGAAGCAGGTTTTCGGCACATACCTCCTGCGCCCGAATCGCTGCATCAACAGCCGCTTTTACCTTTTCTCCTGGATTTCCAACGAGTATTGTTCTGCCACAGGCCCCATGATAGCCTTCATACCGGGGTGCCAGTGTGATAATAACCACATCATTTTCTTCAATCCTGCGATTCGTCGTGCGTGCTAAAATATGCCTGGTATTTTGTCCGGAAGCAACAATCGGATCAATCCCATATCCTTCACATCCCATTTTACGCATTACATATTCAGCCTCCGCAGCAACTTCACGCTCTGTAATACCCGGCCGCACTGCCGCAACCGCCGCCTGCATTCCTGCTGTTGCAATTTCATAAGCTTTTCGTATCACTGCGATCTCTGCCCGGGACTTCACACCTCTCATCGGCTCCAGAAGTTTATCTGCATCCACCAGTTTTGCTGACTGGAAAGCACTTTCAACCGCCTCATAGAGTTCCGCCCCCATATAAAGCTTTCCGGCAATCCCAACTCTTTCGGGACTTTTCAGCACACACTGCTTCACAATCTGCTCCAAGGGCTCGACCACAGAAAATGGATAGTCTTCATCCTCAGCAGAAAATTCAGATAAAACTTTGATATTATGAATTGCAGAAATCTCTTTTGCATACCCTTCCGTTTCCGGTCCGGTTAAAATGACCGGGTCACTGTCTGCCAAAAACATCAACAGCACATTTTCAAAATGGGTTGGTAAATCCGCATAATATCTGGCATATGCATTGCCATGTGTGGCTCTGTCATCACTATAAGTCAGGATTACATCCAATTGATGATCTTTCATTATCTTCTGAACCTTCTCCCAACGTTTGTGATATTCTTCTCTTGGTATTCTGACTGCTTCCTGCTGCATACTGATTTTCTCCTTTTCACCTTCGATACCTGGCATTGTATATTTAACCGCATACTTGATTGTGTACACCTGATTATTTGCAGTTTTACTCTAACCATAAAATATTATTTAATATTATTATACCTGTATTATTTCAGATGTCATCCTGTTATCTTGTGTAAAAGTATCACTTTCTTGGGCTGCTATCTAATTCAGTTCCGTCTGTTTTAATCCCAGAGCCATGACCCTTCCGAGTACAGGAAATCTTTCTTTTAATCCACAATGTCAAATAGTTCATCCAGCCGGCTAATCTCATATGTTGCCAGGGCACTTTTACCTCCGATGATACAGGAATGTATCCCCAGATTCACAGCCCCCTGAATATCACTTGCTTCACTGTCACCGATTAACAGGGCAGCTGACTGATCAAAACCGGGAATATGAGCCTTTACATATTCCATGAACTCAATCTGCGGTTTCTGGTATCCCACTTCTTCACTGATAAAATATGCCTCAAAGAAAGGATACAGTCCGCTTGCATGAAGTCTGGCATACTGGGTGGTAGCCACCCCATTTGATACTACATACAAACGGTGGTTCTCACTCAAATGTTTCACGGCTTCTAAAGCACCCTCTTTCATCATTGCCCCATTTGCCAGCTCATCTTGATATTCCTCTTCAAAGCTATCCGCAATCCCCTTGATTCCCAGTTCCTGAAAAGTTAGCCGGAAGCGCTTATCCAGTACTTCCTCCCTTGTAACATTTCCAAACTCATACTCATGCCACATATGATGGTTAATCCTGGAATAACACTCCATCAATTCCTTAGTGAATTCAATATTGTACCGCTCAAATATTACATGGAGTGCTCTTTGCTCACATGCTTTAAAATCAAATAAAGTTTCATCCAGGTCGAACAGTAAATCTTGGTAATGCATTGGATACCTCCTTCTATTTTTCCACAAACGTGGCTATACTTGCCATAACTTCTTCCGGTATATGCTTCTCTCCCTGATAATTAGCTGCTCCGTCCTCATATTTACCGGGCATAAATACATGAGTTAAGCCAGGGAAGGATTGAAATTCCCAGTTAGCTTTTTCCTTAAAATGTTCCTCCCATATTTTAAAGTCATCCATTGTAACCTGATAATCTTCTTCCCCCTGCAAAACGAGAACAGGCATGGTCATCTTCTCTGCCTCCTTGATACTGTCGAAATCAAAAATACTTTTCATGTATTTAACCGATTGTCCCATTATCTTTTCATCAGCTCCCAGAGAGTCAATATTTTTCATCTTGTCAATTTCTTTAAACATATTCTCATAAGATTTAGTTACCTCTTCTGTAGGATTCTTCTCCAGACTTTGAAGATATTTACACTGTCTCTCTATCGTCTCTGCAAATCCTCTTGCCGGAGCTGCCATCATAATACATCCATCCGGCGACGCTGCTTCTGCAATTGCCGGCATCATCTGTCCGCCCTGGCTATGTCCTACCACATACACTTTTGTGATCCCCTTTAGTTCTCTTAGCATTTTAACGGCAGCCACCGCATCATTAACCGTTTCGTCATATACCGTAAAATCCGGATCGGCTGCAAGCTCTTTTCCGTATACATAACTGATCTTATCATAGCGGTAAGATGCCACACCCTTCTGGGCAAGCCCCCATGCCAGATCACGGAACGGCTTGAGCTGTCCCAGTGACTCATCCTTATCAGACGAACCAGAGCCGTGGACAAATACCACGGCTGCATATTCGGTCTTATTTTCCGGCTGGGTAAAGATTCCAGGCAATTCCCATCCATCTTTTACTTTTAAATTCATCGCAGTCTCTTTTACGCCTTCCGGCATGGATGTTTCTTCCGAAGCTTCCTTATACTCTCCTGTATGGATTCCGCCGATTTTACCTTCTTTATTAAAACTGATCACCATATTCCAGGGTTGAGTTTCAAAATCACATGGAACCTCTACATTCGTATACTGTGACCGGCTGCTGACCCATGCCTCTTTCATTTCATTTAACTTCCCGGATGCGGCAATTGCCGGTGCTAAAGACTGTTCCAGCTGTCCATTATCCAAAACTTCTTTTAACTGGTCTTCAAACTGATAATCCGATTTTATCTTCTCATAATCTCCGGTTACAATATCATTTGCAAATGCCTTTGCCTGTTCCAGCAATTTTCCTTCATCCTCACTTGCTCCGGCAGAATCGCTCTGTTCCCCATTCCCATTTTCCTTTGCAGCCTCACTCGGTGCCTCTGATCCGGTATTTGCTGCTGTTTCTTTTACGGATTCTGTTTCAGCTTTGCTCTCTTTTGTTTCCTGCGTTGTTTCCCCGGTACTTCCCTGGGTACTTCCCTGAGTACTAACCTGGGTCACCGTTTCACTTTGTGCCGTACTGCTTTTGTCCTGTCCGCAGCCAGCTATTGCCAGCGCTATTCCTAATACCATGACTACTAATTTAGCTCTCTTCTTCATAATATCCTCCTATCTGTACGCGTTTATATACCAACATGATCTATCCCCCGGTAGAATCAGCTTATGCCCTTACTACTGACCTTCATACTGATCTCCCTCCTGAGTTGGCTTCATTATAGCACAGCCCCCATAAAGCTCAATAGCAGGTGCATAATATACCGTTTTTGGTGATTGAAATACAGATAGTAAATTTAGCTATATGACTGTATAATTATTATATTGGGAAGTAAAAAGAAAATCAATCATTTAATACAGAAGATATAGAAGTTTTATAAAATTTGTAGTTGACGTATAAATTGGGATTTGGTAGAATATAATAGTTAAGAGATGCGGCGACATAGCCAAGTGGTAAGGCATGGGTCTGCAACACCCTGATCACCAGTTCAAATCTGGTTGTCGCCTGTTAATTTTCCCGGAAATTATGAATTTCCGGGCTTTTTTTATCTCTGAATGATAAACAAACCATCTGCCGGGTGCAGCATCATAAACTTAAATTTTCATTGATACTGCCCCCAGATACTCATGGCTGTTTATGGAATAAAAAAAATCCTTTCCCAATCTACGTAATCGTCATATTGATGACATCATAATTATTCTCCGTTAATTCCCGGAATGCATGTCCGAACTGTTTACTATTCCTGGCATGTATGCTTTCCCTTATGTCATGTGATATACTTGACCAATGGAGGACTGGTTCTTCACCGCTTTCCTCTATACGCAGAATACTTCCATTTAATAAAAGCAACGTGATTTTACTGTAAATTTCGCGTATCGCAGCAAGTGGACAATGATGAACTACCGCCTGCAATCCCGCACTAAGCGTTGCAACCAGAGATCTTTTTTCATCTGATATGGATATTGCTTCCCCAATGGAATCCAATAATCTCTCCGGGATATAAGGAAATACACACTGAAAAACGGGTTCGCTTGTTATAATCAGCAGTTGCATGGCTTCCAGAAAAGTTTTCAATTTATATTCCAGCATTAACCCCTTCACATTATACAGCGTTTCGGGTTCTCCATGAGCAATTGCCCTGGTTCCTACGCCATTCATTGTTTTTGCTACGCCCAGTTTATTCAGTAAGCCGATGGTACGGCGCATCGTGATTTCTGATACATGATAAACATCTGCTAATGCTGAAGTGCCAGGCAGCAGTTCCCCAATCGGATAGTCCCCCTGATTAATTTTACATATCATGTCAATTGCAATGATATCGCAGTATCTGGTTCGTCCTTTACGAGGCTCCCAACAAAAGGATTCCTGACCCGCATTTTCCAGGTTCGCTGCGAATACTTCTAAGCAGTTCTCTATTTTATTAAATAATTTTTCAATTAATTGTTCTACCTTTTGTTTTACCAGACTCCTGTTTCCCTTTTGAAACTCAAATATGCACTGAACATATTTCTCATTTATATCCTGCAAAAACAAAACTGTTTCACTTTTTCCGCAATGGGTATAAAGTACATCCGTAAAGGAACTTTCGGCAAAAATAAGGACATCATTGTAAAGGCTGAATGCTGTTTGATTTATGAGCGCATGCAAACATTTTTCAAATTGCTGATACAAATGCCTGTCAACAAAAACACCTCCATAAATAAATGTCTCTGAAATGTCTGGGTATAACTTTTCAATATGATACAAACTCTGATAACAGATAACCGGTAAAATTAACTTGAGACTTCTACTTAAGTCAAGTAATGCAGCAGCACGTTTTTTAAAAGTATCACTTTCAAGATAATTTTCATATGGTTTCGATAATATAGAGGTGGCTTTACCACGGTTAAGTTTTATAAAACCATCATTTTCAAGCATTTTGAGAGCCCGCTGTGCAGGGCAATACGAAACCTGATAGCGTTTTGCAATATCCCGGGCTGATGGAAAATGCTCTCCGTCATCAAAGAAACCCAGTTGTATCTGCCCCGCAAGTATGCGATAAATAGTTTGTTCCTGACTGTTAGGGTTATGCATCATGTACTTCCTTTCCACAATTTTTCCAGTGTATAAAATATACATAACATGTATATATAATAACACATATAACTGAATTTCGGATTTGTTTTTATTATTATATCTATACTCTCAAATATAATGAATGGAAAAAGCTCTAGAAAGTATTCTTTCTAGAGCTTCTAAAGAGGCGACAACCAGATTTGAACTGGTGATCAGGGTGTTGCAGACCCATGCCTTACCACTTGGCTATGTCGCCGTATCTATTATCTATTATATTCATCCCGATGATCAAATATTCCTAAAAATAATTTAATCAAATCAAATGACTCCAAGGGGATTTGAACCCCTGTTACCGCCGTGAAAGGGCGGTGTCTTAACCGCTTGACCATGGAGCCTTGCTTTACTGCCTTTTATCCTTTTAAATACTTAGCCATTTTGTTAAGTACTTAGCTCCCCGAGTTGGGCTCGAACCAACAACCCTTCGGTTAACAGCCGAATGCTCTACCATTGAGCTATCGAGGATTATACTGCTTTTTGGAAAAGCCATATACCTTCAAAACCACATACAGAAATTCATCAAA
>NZ_JTGN01000012.1 GCF_000797495.1 Robinsoniella peoriensis | reverse complement strand
ATACAGTAGGAAAAAATGCAAAAAAAATAGAAGAGTATATTCGGAATCAACTAAAGGAAGATTTGGAATATGATCAAATGTCTTTGAAGGAGTATATTGACCCGTTTACGGGTGAGCCAGTAAACAAAAGCAAAAAGAAATAAGCCCAAGGGGCTTAGCAGGTAACTGACGTTGCGGCTGGCGAACCTTTCGATGAGTCTTTAGACTCCAGTACCGGAAACGAGCCCTTATAGGGCGGAAAACAAACCACCGGCTAAGCCGGTGGTACTGATTTTTTCGAAATTCCATAATATTAAAAGAGTATTGTATCGTTAAATAAATCTAATAGCTGAAAGGTCTTTATTAAAATAAAAAAGTAATTCATTACAAAAACCTGCATTTCATTACATCTTACCTTCATAAACTTTATTTTGATGTTATAATCAAGAACTATCAATTGATTGGTTAACCAACTGGTTGACTATGGCACTAGAAAATTGTGCAGAGGGGAAGAGGTTAGATGATCAATCCATGGAAATTAAAAAAGCAACTGATTAATACAGATATATGCAGAAATTGTTTCAATAAAAAATATGGACTTAATTTGCAAAAAGAAGACATTCTTTATAGCTATTATGCTGCGAAATGTAGTGAATGCAATGCTCTTAAACATACAGTAAAAGGCTTTAGAGTTAAAGGAATGATAAAGATATTGTGTTGTAAAAGAGGTTTCGTCAAGAAATCATATTAGGGAAGGATTATTTTAGACGGTACAGGTATTAATCAATGGTTTATAAAAGGTCTACTTTTAATTATAAAATTATTGGTACAGAAAAAGTCATTTTAAATTTACCAGGCGTAAAATTGGAAAAAGAGCTGGATTGCTTGAAAATCGTGGGAAAATTGGTATTACGTGATAAAATTAGGAAAAAATAAAGTGGCTGGTAAATAATGTAAAAAGGCTTGATTTTATGGGGGTTTTGAGGTATAGTGGGAAGAAAGAATGGTGGAAAAACGTTGGATTAATAGTAATATGGGATATATTGAAACTCCTCTTCCCCCAGCTCCCTGATCCAGCTGTCTAGATTAATAGTAATATGGGATATATTGAAACTCAAGTTTATTAACCCGGTCAAATCCCATTAAAGATGATTAATAGTAATATGGGATATATTGAAACAACCTTTTCTGCAAGGGTTATTAATTTCCTATCCTGATTAATAGTAATATGGGATATATTGAAACAATTTGTTATGCTGCAAGTTCCGATCGGAACAGCGATTAATAGTAATATGGGATATATTGAAACTTAGTGGATAGTCCTTTCCCCGTAACCTTATCCACGATTAATAGTAATATGGGATATATTGAAACTATACTCATTTCCTCCCTTAATTGAAAAGTTATCGGATTAATAGTAATATGGGATATATTGAAACTTGTCTATTAATACACCATGATTTCCTAAATGTCTGATTAATAGTAATATGGGATATATTGAAACTTCGTTATATCCTTATAAGTGCAGGAATAGAGGATTGATTAATTGTAATATGGGATATATTGAAACTACTTTTTTCGAGATATGTCTTGCTTATTCAAATTGATTAATAGTAATATGGGATATATTCTAACCAATCACTCCTTAACCGATCAAGCATCTATACCTATAAAATTATCAGTAATTTTACAATTCTATCAGTAATTTGTGCATAATATACTCGAACACAGATATAGAAAGGAATAATTAACCAGAGACGATATCAATCAAAAAATTAATCCTAATTGTTTTTGGTTACTCCTTGACAAATGACCAAGAAATGGTTAGAATAACAGTTAGTCGATATGACAAAAACTGTGATGAGGAGTATTAAGAGTACTTGCGTTTCAGAGAGCTGCCGGATGGTGCGAGGCAGTAACGAAAAAACTCCCAACTCGCCTCGGAGTTCCTTGATTGAATTTAGTAGATTAAGGCGGGAATTCCCGTTATAGAATTAATGAGTGCATCCTTTTTGGATGAATTAGAGTGGTACCACGGAAAGTAAAGCCCTTTCGTCTCTATAAGAAGACGAGAGGGCTATTTTTATTTAGGAGGAATGAACAATGGCAGTACCTTATAATCATAAGGCGGTTGAACAAAAATGGCGTAAGAACTGGGAGGCTGACCCGGTAAATGTAAATGATGGTAAAAAACCAAAATATTATTGTCTGGATATGTTCCCATATCCGTCAGGAAATGGACTTCATGTAGGACACTGGAGAGGATATGTAATCTCTGATGTCTGGAGCAGATATAAGATGCTTCAGGGATATTACCTGATTCATCCAATGGGCTGGGATGCGTTCGGACTACCAGCTGAAAACTATGCAATTAAGATGGGAGTGCATCCTGCTAAATCTACAGCAGAGAATGTGTCTAATATCAAACGTCAGATTAATGAAATTGCAGCAATTTACGATTGGGATATGGAAGTGAATACAACCGATCCGAATTTCTATAAATGGACTCAGTGGATATTTGTAAAAATGTTCAAGGCTGGATTAGCATATGAAAAGGAATTTCCTATTAACTGGTGCCCATCCTGTAAGACAGGACTTGCCAATGAAGAAGTTGTAAATGGGGCTTGTGAACGCTGTGGAACTCCTGTTACCAAGAAAAATTTAAGACAATGGATGCTGAAGATTACCGCATATGCTGACCGTCTGTTATCAGATCTGGATAAATTGGATTGGCCGGAAAAGGTAAAAAAGATGCAGTCTGACTGGATCGGAAAGAGTCATGGTGCTGAAGTTGACTTTAAAGTTGACGGGACAGATAATGCAATCACAGTTTATACAACGAGACCGGACACCCTTTACGGTGCAACATTCATGGTACTTGCTCCGGAGCATGCCATGGCTAAAGAATTGGCAACGGATGAAACAAGAGCAGAAGTAGAAGACTATATCTTCAAAGCGTCCATGAAATCTTCTGTTGACAGACTTCAGGATAAAGAAAAAACAGGTGTATTTACAGGAAGCTATGCAATAAATCCAATCAATGGTGCCAAGGTACCGATTTGGTTATCCGATTATGTACTTGCTGATTATGGTACAGGAGCTATTATGTGTGTACCGGCACATGATGACCGTGACTTTGAATTTGCAACAAAGTTTGGTATTCCGATTGTCCAGGTAATTGCTAAAGACGGTAAAGAAATTGAAAATATGACAGAAGCATATACAGAGCCAGGCATTATGATTAATTCCGGTGAATTCAACGGAATGAGCAGTCTGGATGCAAAACGTGATCTGCCGTCTCGTCTGGAGGACAGAGGAATCGGCAAGGTAACCACAAACTATAAACTGCGTGACTGGGTATTTTCCAGACAGCGTTACTGGGGAGAGCCGATTCCAATTGTTCACTGTGAACACTGTGGTGCGGTTCCGGTTCCGGAAGACCAGCTTCCGCTTACACTGCCTGAGGTTGAGAGCTATCAGCCGACAGGTACCGGAGAATCACCGCTTGCTGGAATTGATGAGTGGGTAAATACTACATGTCCGGTTTGTGGAGCGCCTGCAAAGAGAGAAACCAATACCATGCCTCAGTGGGCTGGTTCATCCTGGTATTTCTTACGTTATGTAGACAGCCATAATAATGAAGAACTGGTTTCCAAAGAAAAAGCAGATAAACTCCTGCCGGTTGATATGTATATCGGTGGTGTAGAACATGCAGTTCTTCATTTGCTGTATTCCAGATTTTATACCAAGTTCCTGAACGATATTGGAGTTGTAGATTTTGACGAGCCATTTACAAAATTGTTCAATCAGGGAATGATTACCGGTAAAAATGGTATTAAGATGAGTAAATCAAAAGGAAATGTCGTTTCTCCGGATGATTTAGTTAATGATTATGGATGTGATTCCCTTAGAATGTACGAACTTTTCGTAGGACCGCCGGAATTAGATGCAGAGTGGGATGACAGAGGAATCGATGGAGTATATCGGTTTATCAACCGTTTCTGGAATCTGGTAATGGATAATAAGGATAAAAACATGGCTGCATCCAAAGAGATGGTCAAAATCCGTCATAGAATGGTTCATGATATTACACAGCGTCTGGAAAGCTTTAACTTAAATACCGTAATCTCCGGTTTTATGGAATATAATAATAAGATGATCGACCTTGCTAAAAAAGAAGGCGGCATTGATCAGGAAACTTTAGAGACAGCAGTGATTCTGCTCTCTCCATTTGCACCTCATTTGAGTGAGGAACTTTGGGAAGAGTTAGGAAACAGCGGTTCTGTATTTAAGAATCAGTGGCCGGTGCATGATGAAGATGCGATGAAGGATGATGAGATTGAAGTTCCGGTACAGATTAATGGCAAAACAAAAGCTGTTATTAATGTTCCGGCAGAGATTTCTAAAGAAGATGCAATTGCGGCTGGTAAAGAAGCAGTTGCGGATAAACTGACGGGTACCATTGTAAAAGAAATTTATGTGCCTAAGAAAATTATTAATATTGTGCAGAAATAAGAAGAATGTGACAGTCATAGGAAATCTATGGCTGTCTTTTATGTATGCATGTTTATAACTAATTTTACAATTATATGCATGAAACTGTTGACAACCCAGAAATTTAGTGTTAAATTTGATTAAGCGGGAAAGCAGTTGAAGGCAACTTTTGAATCTGTCTTTCTTTTTTTACGAATTATTTTACATTTTATTTAGGAGGATTTAGGAATGAAAAAGATGATTGTAACTGCACTTGCTGCATCCCTTATTTTATCACTTGCAGGATGTGGAAGCAAAGGAGCAGAAACGGAAAAAACCACAGCGGCAGCTGGCGAAACAAAAGAAGCAGGTACAGAAGCCACAGGCGGTACTTTAGTAATGGCTACTAATGCGGAGTTTCCTCCATATGAATACCGCGAAGGAGATAATGTAGTTGGTATTGATGTGGAAATTGGTGAAGCAATTGCAAAAAGCATGGGCATGGAATTAAAAGTAGAGGATATGGCATTTGACTCAATTATTGTAGCAGTGGATGCAGGAAAAGCAGATGTAGGGCTTGCTGGACTTACTGTAACAGAAGATCGCCTTATGAATGTTAATTTCTCAGATCCATATACAACAGCTACACAGGTAGTTATTGTTAAAGATGACAGTCCGATCACTTCCCCGAATGACCTGGAAGGAAAGAAGATCGGTGTTCAGCTTGGTACTACCGGAGATCAGTATGCAGGAGATATCAAGGATGCTACGGTAGAAAGATACAACAAAGGTTTCGAAGCAGTACAGGCAATGACTCAGGGAAAAATTGATGCAGTAATCATTGACCGTGAGCCGGCAAAAGTGTTTGTTGAGCAGAATGAAGGTATTAAAATGTTAGATGAAGCTTATACAGAAGAAGAATATGCAATTGCTATCAAAAAAGATAATGAAGAGTTATTGAAAAAGGTAAATACTGCACTTGCAGAACTGAAATCTTCAGGAGAACTGCAAAAAATCCTGGATAAATATATTAAGGCACAATAAAACAAAGGAAGATAAGCTATGGCGGAAAAATTTTATCTCAATTTTATTAAAGATGACCGTTGGAAATACCTTACAGACGGATTGTTAACGACCCTTGAAATTACTTTATTTGCAGTACTTATCGGTATTTTATTGGGATTCCTGGTTGCTGTGATACGTTCGACTTATGAAAAGACAGGAAAACTGAAGATTTTAAATTTCATCTGTAATGTATACCTGACCATAATCCGCGGAACGCCAGTAGTAGTACAGTTATTGATTACGTATTTTGTTATTTTTGCTGCTTTTGACATTAATAAGGTGCTGGTTGCAATCCTTGCTTTTGGTATTAATTCGGGTGCATATGTAGCTGAGATTATTCGTGGAGGAATTCTTTCTATTGATAACGGACAGTTTGAAGCAGGACGAAGCCTGGGTTTTAATTATCCTCAGACTATGATTTATATTATCTTACCACAGGTGTTTAAAAATGTACTTCCGGCTTTGGCGAATGAATTTATCGTATTATTAAAGGAAACATCAGTAGCAGGTTATATCGCATTGCAGGATTTGACAAAAGGCGGCGATATTATTCGAAGCCAGACATATTCTGCGACTATGCCTCTTCTGGCAGTGGCGGCAATCTATTTAGTACTGGTTATGATATTTACGTATCTGGTAAAATGTCTTGAAAGGAGGCTGCGTAACAGTGAGCGATAGAGGAGAAGTTTTAATTCGAGTTCAGAATCTTACAAAAGCCTTTGGTGATTTTAAGGCATTAAATGATGTATCTACAGAAATCCGTTCCGGTGAAGTTGTATTTATTGTCGGACCGTCCGGTTCTGGTAAAAGTACATTTCTGCGTTGCCTGAATCGATTGGAAGAGCCGACTTCAGGACATATTTTATTTGAAGGTGTAGATATACTGGATCCAAAAACAGACATTAACCTTCATCGTCAGAAGATGGGAATGGTGTTTCAGCACTTTAATCTTTTTCCGCACATGACAATACTTAAAAATATGACGATTGCGCCTATGAAGCTTCAGAAGAAGACACAGGAAGAAGCAGAAAAGGAAGCAATGCAGCTGTTAGAAAAAGTCGGGCTTGCTGACAGGGCAAATGCTTATCCAAGCCAATTATCCGGAGGACAAAAACAGCGAATTGCTATCGTGCGTTCTCTTTGTATGAAGCCGGATGTGATGCTGTTTGATGAGCCTACTTCAGCCCTTGATCCGGAAATGGTAGGAGAGGTACTGAACGTTATGGCAGACCTGGCAAGAGAAAATATGACAATGGTAGTAGTAACACACGAGATGGGATTTGCAAAAGAAGTTGCAGACCGTATTCTGTTTATGGCAGAAGGGCAGATAATAGAAGAAAATAATCCCAAAGACTTCTTTGGTAATCCAAAGAGTGAAAGACTGAAGAGCTTTTTGAGTAAAGTATTATAGAATATTGGTGTAAATAATAGAAAAGTTATTGCATTGCTGTAAAGGGCAAAGCAATAACTTTTTTTATTAAACACGATTAACTCCAAAAAGTACACGTTTTTTCCAATAAAGAAATATTGAAAAATGATATAATGGAAGAGATATAGTCTGATGTGGTATTTGGTTATCACAGCAGAATTGCTATTCATAATTTATTGTTAATAAATAAAGGAGAGAAAAATGAGAAAGAGGTTTTCAGGAATACTCGATTTGATAGAAAGAGTTTTCGAGAATCTGAGTATTCGCAGTAAATTTATATCAGTCTGCGTCCCCATTATAATTGTGCTGGTTGCTTTAATCCTGATTGCATCTAATTCGGTATTATACAGATCGAATATTGAGAAGGCAGAAGAAATTGCACAGGATGAGTGTGAAATTATGAATGTGCGGCTGGAGTCTATGAAAGAAAATGTAATTACCTGTTCGAATATGCTGGCACAGGATATTAACCGTGTGTACAGTGAGGCAAATATAACGAATATTGATAATATTTCTTTCATTTCCATCAAAAATAATATCTATACAGCACTAGATTATGACAGACGATGCTTTTCGGATATTGAGTCTATATTGTTTATTGACACGAAGAATAATATTTCCTCTGTGGGAATTAAACAGACACCAAACTATGAAAGCATTGAACTGGATTTTATTTCAAATATTCCGGCTAAGGGAATTGCAAAATGCATCCAGTTTCCCATGGAGAAAAAGGATTATCTGAATGATCAGGAGCCGGTTCTTACTTTTGGAAAGAGGATTATTAATATGGAAACGGGAAAGATTCTGGGATATGTATTACTGAATATAAATGAAAGCAGGATATCGGCAATTTTTCCGGGAAAGGAAGGTGAAGTCCTGGGAAGGGAGTATTTTTTGAGTAACGATACCGGTGAAGTAGTTTCTTCTATGGATAAGGATAAGCTGCTGCAGAATGTCCCGGATGGTAAACTGCGTTCTTATCTTCAGGAGCAGGAAGATGGAAGCAAAAATATGACGATTGGAAAAAAGCAATACCTTGTTACAAAGAAATGGGTTGGTAACCTTGAATGGAATCTGGTGAGTCAGATTTCAATTGAGGATTTGACCCGGGATGTACGCACGACTACGGGAATAACGATTGCTTTGGGCATAACCGGGATATTGACTTCGGTATTATTGATTTTTATCTTATCGAAATTCATAACCAGACCGATACATGCATTGACCCAGGCGGCAGAAAAGATTCAAAACGGAGATTTTTCCATTTCATGCCCTGCAGATACAAAAGATGAGGTGGGAGTATTGTCAACGGCATTTAATAGAATGACGGGGAAGATTGCAGGTCTGCTGATTCAGGTAAAAGCAGAGCAGAAGAGGAGGCGGGAATACGAACTGGCACTGATTCAGGCCCAGATTAAGCCGCATTTCCTATATAATACCCTGGATCTGATCTATGTGTTTTGTGAATGCAATATGGCATCTAAGGGGGCGAAACTAACGAAATCCCTGGCGGATTATTATCGGACAAGCCTGAGCAGCGGAAAAGAGATTATCACGATAAAGGATGAGATTAAAAATATAGAAAATTATCTATTTATTCAGCGGGAAAGATATTGCGACCTGATTGATTTTAAGATCAGCTGTGATCCGAAAATAGAAGACTATGCCATTTTAAAAATGACCTTGCAGCCTTTAGTGGAAAATGCAATCTATCATGGATTGAAAGAAAAGGGAATAAAAGGAACCATAAAAATTGAAGGAAGACTGGAAGAAAGTGCAGCGGTAATTGCGGTAGAAGATGATGGCGCCGGAATGACGGAAGATCGAATCAGGCAGGTGGTGGCACAAGATGAACCAGAACATAAACGCCATTTCGGGCTTCGAAGCGTGGATAAAAGAATTAAATTGTATTTTGGGGAAAGTTATGGAATTCATATAGAAAGTATGGTGAATAGGGGAACGAAAGTAATTGTGTATATACCTAAGAGAATGGAGGAAGAGGAATGTTAAAGGTTTTGATTGCAGATGATGAACCGCACTTTAGGATTTATATGGAGCATGTGCTGGACTGGAACAGCCTTGGATTTGAGGTCTGCGGTATTTGTAAAAATGGAGAAGAGGTGTTACAGAAGGTGAAGGTGACTTACCCGGATATTGTTCTTTTAGACATCAATATGCCGGGTATCGATGGGATTACTCTGGCGGAACAGCTAAAACAAATGGATTCGGATCTAAATATTGTGTTTATCACCGGCTATTCTGAATTTGAATATGCCAGAAAGGCAGTCCAGATAGGTGTAGATGAATACATCCTGAAGCCTTTTTCCAAGGAAGAATTAACAAATGTAGTGTATAAACTCAAATTAAAAATATGGAAACGTACAGAGCAGAAACACCAACAGAGGGCTGATCTTAAGATTGTCCGGGAGGAGCTTTTACGCAGATGGATTGGGGGGATATCAGAACAAAAGGTTGATGAATTAAGAACAAGTCTGGAACGGATTGATATTAGACTTCACGGTAAATATTTTCTGGTAAGTGTATTGGAAATAGACAATATTTTAGGGATGTGGAAAAAGCAGGAGGATGTGGATCTTTGGAAGTTTGGCATAGCAAATATTGCCCAGGAAGTTTTTGATGAAATAATTGGAACCTCTGAAACACATTTGATATTCAATGGTATGGAAGATCGTGTAGTGTCCATATTAAACTACGACAGGAAGTATGATCTGATTTCGGATATTAAGGGGTATTATGAAAAAGCCAGCAGCCTGATCAAAGAACACCTGGGATTTCCCATTTCAGTTGGGATAGGTAATCCAGTAAGTGATATGACAGAGGCAGCCAAATCATACAGAAAATCGTTAGCAGCTTTGGAAGAAAAATTTCTTTTAGGAGGCAGCCATGTTATTTGCTATGAAGAAGTTGATAAAGGGGACAGCGAAGCCACCTTTTACAGGCTGGATTTGAATGACCAGCTGCTTGCATGCCTGCGAAAACAGAAAAGGGACGAAATAAATCTAATTCTGGAGGAAACCCATCGGAATATAGTAGATAAACATCTGCCAACTGATTATGCCTATATGATGATCAGCGGGATGATGTCAATCTGCCTGTCTTATATTACAGAAATGAATGGAAATATCGGTGATATTTTTGGCGCGGAGTTTTCACCATATTCAGAATTATATAAGAAAACATCGCTTAATGATTGTCTTGCATTTCTGCAGGATGTCTTAAAAAAAACCATGAATGCGTTTCAATCAAATTATTCTAAACGTGGTGTAGAGATCATTTCCCAGGTCGAAGACTTTATTGCACGGAATTACAGCGACTGCGAGCTTACAGTGGAAAAGATTGCAGAAGGGGTTTATCTGGACAGCAGTTATCTGCGTCGTATTGTTTCCAGACAGCTTGGATGCACCATTTCAGACTTACTAACCAAGGTGCGGATGGAAGAGGCGAAAAAGTTAATGGAAAAGGAGGAGATGACAGTTACCATGGTCTCAGAAAAGGTGGGGTACAGCGAGCCGGGGTATTTTAGTAAATGTTTTAAAAAGTATTATGGAGTTTCTCCGAAAAAATTTATTTGTCCTGTTTTTTACCAATGAAGGCACGGATAGTCATTTCGAAGCTTGTATGGAAAGTGCTACAATACAGTTACAAAAAGAAATGAAATTGGAGGATAAGAAAATGAAGTTTAAGAAGGTAATCAGTGCAGCACTGGCATCAGTGATGGTTCTTTCCATGGCGGGATGTGCAGGTGAAACAAAGGAAACAGAAAAAAGCGCGAATCAAGAAGCAAAAGATGTTGCTAGTGAATCAAAAACATCAGGTGAAAATTTAAAATCTGTATCATCAGAAGAAGAAGTAACGTTCCGTGTCTGCACCTACTATGGAGGAGACAGCACCACATTTGCAGAGTTTGCAGCAGAAAAGATTAAAGAAAAGCTGCCAAATGTTACTTTGGAATTTGAGACACTTCCTTCTGACGGAGGTCAGACGATAAAAACCAGAGCGGCGACAGGAGATCTTCCCGATATCCTTTTAGTAGATTCCGGTACAATTGATACGCTGGCTGAGAGCGGAAGTATTCTGCCATTAAATGATTATGTGGAGAAATTTAAGATCAAAGATTATTATACAGAAGCAATCATGGACAATTGTCTGTATTCGCCGGACGGAAATGTATATCAGTTCCCGATGGGAAGCATTTCCCCGATCCTGTGGTATTATAATAAGCAGATCTTTGCGGATAATAATGTTAAAGTACCCGAAAATTACGAAGATTTATTAGCGGCCGTAAAAACTTTTAAAGAAAAAGGCATAATACCCATGGCGATGTTTGGAAAAGAGCCATGGCCCCTGGGTGCATTTTTTGATACTTTTGCGGTAAAAGAAAATCCAGGTGGATGCTATGCACTTTCCAAAGGAGAGGCAAAGGCATCCGATGAATCCTATCAGAAAGTAATCGGTAAGATGGAACAGTTAATTCAGGCGGGAATATTCCAGGACGGCGTTACCAATGCAGATTTTGATACAGCATCTGCTTTGTTTAAAGAAGGACAGTCTGCTATGTTCTTAAACGGAAGCTGGTACACAGGAGAAGCAATTGAGGGAATGGGTGACAATGTAGATGTAATTCTCTCATACCCTACAGCTGAGGCAGGAAAGGAAAGTGAAAACCAGTATTGCATGACCGGAGGAGGCGACACAAGCGGAATGGCAGTAACAGCAAGTGCTTCCGATAAGGATCTGGCAGCAGAAGTTGCATTTTTGTTTGCTTATTACCGTGAAGTTGCCCAATATGAACAAAAATCCCTGGTAACCACACCTCTTCGAACCGATGGATTGACCCTGCAAAATGAGTTGGATCCTATCTCGAAGAAATTATTAGAAGTGATACCTGAATTTTCCTATGATACGAAGTTCTTACATACTCTTCCCAATACAAAATTTGCTACATCTTTTACGGAAGAAATGCAAAAATTCCTGGTAGGTGAAACAGTAGAAGATTTCACTGCTAATATTGATAAGAGTATCGAAAAAACAGTAAAATAGCAGTTGCAGCAGGGCACAGTATTTGATTTACAATCTGTGCCCTCTATATTGGAGGAGCGCAATATGAACAAAATGTTAGGAAATAAAAAGGCAGTTGCACTTTTTGCACTGCCGGCGCTGCTGGTATTTACCATTTTTGTTTTTTATCCTATTTTGCAGACTGTATTTCGAAGTTTTTATGAATGGGATGGAATTAACCAGGCAGTATTTAATGGAATTGAAAATTATAAGGAATTGTTTCAGGATGACTTGTTTTATGAGTCACTGAAAAATGGTGTTATTTTTGCAGGGATTCTCATGGTATTTCAGGTAGGAGGTGCCACACTTCTGACTTTTGCCATGATGAACTGCAAAGTAAAAGGCAAGCGATTTTTCAGGACAGCATTCTTTATCCCGGTTGTATTGTCTGTAACGGTAGTATGTCAACTGTGGTCTGCAATTTATAATCCTGAATTTGGAATGATTAACCATTTGTTTGAGATTCTGGGAGTCAGTTACCGCCAAGACTGGCTGTCAGATATGACACTTGCAATCTATGCTGTTACATTTGTAAATGTATGGCAGTACACCGGATACCAGTTTGCGATTATTTATGCGGGGGCGAAAGCTATTCCGGAAGATTATCTGGAAGCGGCACGGATTGACGGGGCATCGGAATGGAAGATTAATACCAGAATCATTTTACCATTATTAAAAGATACATACCGCATGTGTTTTGTATTTGCCATCACGGGCGGATTGAATGCATTCGCACATATGAATCTGTTAACCAAAGGTGGACCGGGTACTTCGACTTATACGCTGACCTATATGACTTTTCGTAATGCATTTACGGTAGGGGAGTTTGGATACGGTTGTACCTCAGCTATCATTCTTGTCCTGCAATGTCTGATTGCGACGGTGATTATAAATAAAATATTTTCCATTAAAGAAAGCGCAACTTACTAGAAAGGAGGCAGTGTCTTGAAAAAAGGGAAGACAGCCATTATTATGGCATTGTTAATTATATTTAGTATCATATGTATCTATCCGCTTATTTACCTGTTGTTTTATTCTCTGAAAACAAATGAGGAGATTTTCTTCTTGAATCCTTTTGGATTACCGACAAGCCCCCAATTTGAGAATTATATCAATGCAATTAACGCATTTAATATTGTAGGATTTTTTAAAAATAGTATCATTGTTTCGGTCGTTTCTATTGCTGGTGTTATGGTGCTTGCATTGCCATTTGCCTATGCGGTTACCAGGATGAAATGGAAATTTAAAAATGCGGCATCTACTTATATGACACTGGGACTTTTTATACCGATACAGGTTATCATTATCCCTTTGGCAATCCTGGTGCGCCAGATGCATATGTCCAATACATATTTTGCATTGATTGTGCCATATATCGCTTTTAACATATCCTTTTCCAGCATGATTCTGGCAACTTCATTCCGTTCCATTCCGAAAGAAATGGAGGAGTCTGCGTTTATGGATGGTGCAACTATTTACCGGACATTCTTCAAAATTATTATGCCGTTAGCAAAGCCTGCTATTGCTACTGCAATTACTTTTATTTTTCTGGGCGTGTGGAATGAGTATACCGTCGCATCGGTTTTTATCAGCAATAATGCAGTAAAAACTCTGCCGGTAGGATTGGCGTCTTTTACCGGGGAACATTCTACGGACTGGGGAGCGATGGGTGCCTGCCTTGTTATGGCAAGTATTCCTACGATTATAATATATACTATATTCAGTGAGCAGGTAGAGAAGGCACTTACCATTGGGGGTGCAGTAAAAGGATAACTGCGCCTAGAAAAGGGCAGATAGTTTAACGGGTTTATCCCGTACAGCAAGGTCTAGCAAACCACTGTTAGCGAGTCCCCCGTGCTGTCTGGTAACAGGCAGGGCTAAGCGTAGACAGTTGTAAAACCAAAGACGAATGGAAAACGCTAAATACGAAATAAAAGGAAATGAAGCAGTCGCTAAAACACAATCGTGGAACGGCATTAAAAGTACTGATGCCAACACTAAACCGAAAGCTGGTCGGACACTACCGATACTACGGTTAAAAAGAAAATAAAAGGAGATTAACATGAAAAATAAATTGCGGTATGACAGGCCGGCAGATGCCTGGGAAAAAGGGATGGCACTTGGAAATGGAAGGATAGGTGCCATGCTTCTGGGAGAAACAGTGAAGGAGCATATCTGGCTGAATGAAGATACACTCTGGTCTGGTTATCCCACGGATTATAATGATGAAAAAGTCTATGGGCATTTAGAAAAGGCCAGAACTTTAATCTTTGAAAAAAAGTATGCAGAAGCAGAAGAATTGATCAACCGCAGGATGGTAGGAATCTGGAATGAGTCTTATCTTCCCATGTCAGATCTGTTTCTTGAAATGGAGGAGTTAAAGGGAGAGAATGAATCCTATAGCAGAGAACTGGATATCAGTACTGGTATCAGCACAGTAAAAGTATCTAAAAATGGTATTTCTTATGAGCGGACAGCTTTTTGTTCCTACCCAGATCAGGTGCTGGTTATCAGAATGAAATCCTCGGATCAAATGCAGGGGACTATGGATATCGGTTTATCCAGCCAGCTGAATCACTGGATTGAACAGTTGGATAATGGAATAGTACTGATGGGATGGTGTCCGTCTGTTGTGGAACCGGATTATTATCCGTCCCGAGACCCCATTATCTACGAGCCTTATGAAACTACCAGAGCGATCAAATTCCAGATACGCCTGAAAGTGATAACCGATGGTAGTATCGAATGGAAGCAGGACAGACTTACGATCAGTGAAACTGATGAAGTGCTCATCCTGCTTACCAGTGGAAATAGTTTTATAAATTATAAGGAACCTCCGGTAGGTGAATATGAGGATAAAAATATAGATTGCATCAATCATGCAGAGAAACTGGGATTTCAAGGATTGCTAAATCGGCATAGAAAAGATTTTTCCAGTATGTTTGACCGGGTGGAGTTAGATCTTGGGCATACGGAAAATGAAGCGCTGACCATGGAGGAGCGTCAAAAACGTTTTTTTGCTGGAGAAGAGGATCCGGAATTTGCAGCTACTGCTTTTCAATTTGGACGGTATCTGATGATTTCCAGTTCCAGAGAGGGGAGTGAACCAGCTAATCTACAGGGAATATGGAATCATGAGCTGCGAGCACCCTGGAGTTCAAACTATACGGTCAATATTAATACACAGATGAATTACTGGCCAGCAGAGAACTGCAATCTGACTGAATGTGCACAGCCGCTCATCTCATTTATGAAAGATATATCAGAGAGTGGTGCAAAGACTGCCAGGATAAATTACCATTGCGGAGGTTGGGTAGCACACCACAATGTAGATCTCTGGAGAAAGACGACGGCAGTCGGTTCCAGAAATGGAGAAGTTGACACACTGCCCTGGTCTTTCTGGGTAATGTCTGGTGGCTGGCTTTGCCGGCATCTCTGGGATCACTACCTATATACACAGGATAGAATATTTTTAAAGGACATTGCATTACCAATTATGAAAGGAGCATCGCAATTTTATCTGGACTGGCTGGTGGAACATAATGGAGAATTAGTGACAAATCCGTCCACATCCCCGGAAAACCTGTTTCTGGACAATGGCGGGGTATACGGGGTATCGTATGCATGTACGCTGGATAATACAATTTTACGGGAATTATTTGAAAATTGTATCAAGGGGAGTGATATCCTTAATGAAGAAGAAGTGGTATTACTGAAACAGATAAAAGAAGCCCTGCTTAAAATACCGCCATTTAAAATTGGAAAATACGGACAGCTTCAGGAGTGGTATGAGGATTTTGAAGAAAATGATCCAGAGCACCGTCATTTATCATTGCTGTATGGGTTGTATCCATCAGACCAGATTACGGTAGAAAAAACACCGGAATTAATTGAAGCATGCCGAATCACTATGAAACGTAGGGGAGAGGAAGGTGTGCCCTGGAGCAGAGCATGGAAGGTAGGCATTTTTGCCAGATTAAAGGATGGGGAAAATGCATACAAAGAAGTAAAGCGGTTCTTACAACCGGCAGATTCCAATGAAATTTCTTACACGGATGGCGGGGTTTACTACAACTTGTTTTGCGCAAGACCACTTGAGGTAGACGGTAATTTTGGCTTTACAGCAGGAATTGCAGAGATGCTTGTACAAAATCATTTGGGAAAAGTGGAATTTCTACCGGCAATTCCAGGGGAATGGCGAAACGGATATGTCAGAGGGCTGAAAATCAGAGGTAACAAGGAAGTAGAAGTAGAATGGAAAAATGGAGTCATAATTAAGACAAAGGTAACGGATAGTCAGTACAGATAAAACGGAGGAGTGATAACAATGCCAATGCTGGATATGTCCATAGAGGACTTGAAAAAATATAAGGGAAGTACGCCAAAACCGGAAGATTTCGACAGTTACTGGCTGCGGGCAGTAAAAGAAATGGAAGAAACTGATCCTGATCCCGAATTTATAGAATCGGATTTTAAGATTCCTTTTGCAAAATGTTATGATTTATTTTTCTGCGGGGTCAAAGGAGCCAGGATACATGCAAAAGTTTTGATACCAAATGAAGCAAAAAGAGAAATACCTGGACCCGGAGTGCTGACATTTCATGGATATACAGGAAATGCAGGAGACTGGATGACAAAATTGCCATACGTAGGGGCCGGGTATGTGGTTGCGGCCCTGGACTGCAGGGGACAGGGAGGAATATCTGAAGATGTGGGAGGAATAAAAGGAAATACCATGCATGGACATATCATCCGCGGCGTAGACGGAGATCCGGACAATATGCTAATGCGCAATATTTTCCTGGATACGGCTCAGCTTGCACGAATAATAATGGATTTACCAATTGTTGATGAAAACAGAGTAGGGACCTATGGAGTATCACAGGGTGGAGGCCTATCCCTTGCCTGTGCAGCGTTAGAACCAAGGATTGCAAGAACTGCGGTGCAGTATCCCTTTCTTTCAGATTATAAGCGGGTATGGGATATGGATTTGGCAAAAGATGCATATGAAGAGCTGAAGACTTATTTTCGCTTTTTTGATCCTCTGCACGAAAGAGAAGAGGAGCTGTTTAAAAAACTGGGTTATGTGGATATTCAAAATCATGTTCCGAATATAAAAGGGAAGGTGCAGATGGCAATTACACTGATGGACAATATCTGTCCCCCTTCTACACAGTTTGCTGCCTATAATAAGATTTCCTCAGAAAAAGAAGTCTATTTATTTCCTGATTTCGGACACGATATTCTACCGGGGCAGGATGACAGGATGTTTCAGTTTTTAATGGATTTGTAAAAAAAGGATTCTCTATTCCGTTCACCAGAGCGTGTCAGAAAGTAATTTTCAGACACGCTCTAGGAAGTCATATCTATGAATTATGCCAATTCAGCCGGCAGTGCAGACATATGTTATCTTAGCGAACCGGGGTGTATTCAATCTCTGATTCTTCTTCCGTAGATTCCAATTTAAATATAACCGGGCGCAGACCGTCATTACAGCTGCAGATCGCAACTCCTGGTTTCCTGATCCAATCGCCATAGTAAAATAAGTCTTTTCCGGTGCCGTGTGCCAGAGCAAATACATATTGATAAATTGCTTTCCAGGCCTCATCGCAAAAGCCGTCTGGTTTTGCATAGTCAGCATAAAAGGTTTGCCCTTCTTTCATCATGGGACATGCAGTCAATCCTTCTGCTCCATATTCATTTGCTAATTCTTTATCTAAAGTCGTTTTCAATACAGTGATTTTTACTTTTTTCATAATGGTTCATATCCTCCCGAAATTACGAAATCTGTTCGATACCGGAAATATTAGAGTCAATAATCATAGAATAGTTGGTATGGTAAATAACAAATCCTGGCTTTCCGCCATTGGTTTTTTTTACATGCTTCTTTTCTACATAATCTATTTCTACTTTTTCCGCATTACGGTTTTTTGAATAATATGCTGCCAGACGGGCTGCCTCCTCAAAAGTACGGTCGGGAAGTTCTTCGTTGTTTGCTTTTACAATTACGTGAGAGCCGGGTGCACCTTTGGCATGAAACCACCAGTCATTTCCGGTAGCGATTTTAAATGTAAGCTCATCATTCTGGAAATTGTTTTTTCCAACATACATATGGTAACCGTCACTGGACAGGTAGTGAAATGGCTTTGAAGTAATCTTCACTTTTTTGCCGGTATATTTACGTTTAATATAACCGTAATCCATTAACTCTTCCTTTACCTGAACCAGATCTTCTTCAGACAAAGCAATGTCCAGAGAAGTGCTGATGGATTCCAGATGTTTGATTTCATCCTGAGTCTCTTCGATCAGATCAGTCAGTGCCTCATATGTACGCTTTAATTTATTGTATTTATCAAAATTCTTTTTTGCATTTTCCTGTGGAGTTAAGGTTGGATCCAGAGGAATCGTAATCATTTCGTTGGTATAGTAATTAAGTGCCTCTAATTTTTTAGCGCCAGATTCCAGGTTATAGCCATAAGTATTGATCAGTTCTCCATACACCTTATGTTTATCCCGTTTTTCCGTATCCTTAAGCTGTTTCAGCTGCAGATCGTATTTTTTACGGTTCCGTTCCAAAGCAGTCTGGACAATTCTTCTGAGATCGGAAGATTTTTGGCGGATACGGGTTATTGTATTTTTTACGGCATAGTAATTTTCCAGAACCTCCGAGATACCTGGATAGATTTTCGTGGTTTTGTCTTCGTACTGAGTCAGCGGGATACTGGAAAAATCGATCGGTTCTTCACCCTGAAATATAATATTCGGAGAGAAAATACCGTTTTTTACATCCTCCATAATAAAGGAAAAGATACGGTAAAGGTGGGTTAATTCCAGTTCGCTGAAACTATTGGCGCTCTGGTCTGATTCCAGGGATGCACGATGGCATACTTCTTCTGCCGTCAGAGGGCTGATACCTGTGAATGTCGTATAGAGAGCTTTCGCAAGAGCCATTGGTTTAGAAGAAATCTCTGCTGCAAAAGTTTCCGTGGTAACCTCTAACGGATTCCATTTATGCTGCGTCTCTGGAATAAAGTATGTCCGCCCCGGCAGTACTTCCCGGACAGAACTCATTTGCAGGGACACATGTTTGATACTGTCAATGATCATATTATCTTCGTTGCAGAAAATAATGTTGCTGTGTTTTCCCATGATTTCCACAACGAGGGTTTTTCTGCACACATCACCCAGTTCATTTAAATGTTCAATCTCAAAATTAATAATTCGTTCCAGTCCCGGCTGCCAGACCCGAAGAATCTTGCCACTGCCGATATGTTTCCGAAGCAGCATACAGAAATTAGGCGCAGTCATAGGACTTGGCTTATTTACCTTGGTCAGATAAATAAGGGGCAGACTGGCACCTGCAGAAATCAGCAGGCGGTACTGAGTTTTTTGATTTTTTATGGTAAGCATCAGCTCGTCATTTTCCGGCTGAGCAATCTTGTTGATTTTACCGCCACATATGGTATCGTTTAATTCCTTTACCATATTGGCAATTACAATTCCGTCTAAAGCCATGTTTTTCATCCTCCTGGTGTGAATCTTATATCCACATATGTAAGAAGTGGATTCTTAATAGTATAGCAGATAAGAGGGGGAAAATCTAGAGAAATTCAGTTTTCCACAACAAAGAACCTCTTATCAAAAAAACTCTTCTATTCCACAAATGAAAGCGTTATAATAACATTCAAAGCAATAAGAAAGCAATAAGTAATATATTATATTTTAACATTTCAATTGGACAGATAAAATGAAGGAGACACATGCAGATTAACAGATTATTTGAAATCGTATATTTATTATTGGAGAAACAGGGGACTACGGCGCGTGAGCTTGCGGAGCATTTTGAGGTTTCGGTAAGGACAGTTTACCGAGATATTGATACGCTGTGCCAGGCGGGAATCCCGATTTATACAAATAAAGGCAGAGGCGGCGGGATTCATCTGATGGATAACTTTATACTGGACAAGTCCGTTTTGTCGGATATGGAGCGTCAGGAAATTCTGTGGGGATTGCAGGGTCTAAATGCGGTTAAAGCGGCAGATAATGATGAAGTGCTGTCCAGAATGCGGTCTCTTTTTGGGGCACATAAAACGGATTGGGTACAGGTTGATTTTTCGGACTGGACCGATCAGCGGCAGAAGGTCTTTGGGAAGATCAAAGAAGGGATTATTCTAAAAAAGGTGATCCAGATTGAATATTATAATTCAGAAGGCGTAAAATCTACCAGACAGGTAGAGCCATTGCAGCTTTGGTTCAAGGATAAGAGCTGGTATTTGAAAGGATTTTGCAGGAAAGCAGGAGAAATGCGGCTTTTTCGGATTACCCGAATGAAGCAGGTGAAGGCATTGGAGGAGAACTTTGACAGAATGCTGCCGGTACAGGAATCCAAAGCAAAGAAAGGTTACCGTGAGCAAAGTTATATGGTGGAGATAACACTTCATATAGATGCATCCTGTGCTTACCGGGTGTATGATGAGTTTGAGGAAGCACAGATTCAGGTTCAGGAAGATGGCAGCTTTCTGGCTAAATTAAAATGTCCCGAAAATGAATGGGTTTACGGTTACATCCTTTCTTATGGACCATTAGTCCGGGTGATGGCGCCTGAGCGGGTGAAAAAACTCGTAAAAGAAAGATTGGAAAATACTTTGAAATATTATTGCTGACGATTTATTTAATATGACATGCAGTTGTCAGATTATGCCTGTTATACTCTCTTTAACCGAACGAAATTTATGCGGTAATAAAAACAGAAAATAAGAGAGGTATCACTATGAATTATGAAATCGTATATTTAGAAGAGAAAAAAGCAGCAGGATTGAAGATCAGAACCAATAATGCCAGCCCGGATATGGGAGCAGAAATAGGCGGACTCTGGAAGCGTTTTTTTGAAGATGGCATTTTCTTTCAAATGCCGGGAAAGGTGAATGATAAAAGTATTGGATTATATACCAACTACGCGGGAGACCATAAGGATGACTATGACATGTTTGTATGCTGTGAGATAGATAAAGCAGCCCAAATACCGGAAAGCCTGGCGACTACGGTCATTCCCAAGGGAAATTATGCTAAATTCATTGTAAAGGGAAATATGGTAACAGCAGTACAGGAATTCTGGATGAAACTCTGGAGTATGGATTTAAAGAGGACCTATGTGGCAGACTTTGAAGAATACCAGCCTGGAGGCGATATGGATAATGCAGAAATTCATATGTACATCGGAATAGAGAATGCAGATTAATGTAATTAAGTGCAGGATTTTAGATTTATTATATTTGGGTTTAGCTGAGTAATGACGCTTTGTAAATGATAGGTAGTGTACGGAAAGAGAAGGGGGCGAGCCAGGACATTGATTTGGAAGGCTTACCGCAGAACTGGCATTTTCTAACCTTCCCAGAGCCCTTTTTGGCGGCACGCGGGCATTCGCTCCGAAATCCTGATGCATTTCGCAGCTCACTGCCCGCTTACAATCCGATGGGAGGCATTTTGCAATGCAGTACTAGTCGAATTGTATCCGCCAAAAAGCACTCTGGGAAGGTAAGTAAATACTCAGCTCTGCTATACGCCTTCCAAATCAATGTCCTGGCTCGCCCCCTTCTCTTTCCGAGATAGCATTCGTTGATACAAAGCTGGTTTTCTCAGCGTGGTGGGACCCTGGGGTTGTGGCATGCTGAACAATATTGGCGTTAAACAACTGATCTTGAGAACGGGATTTGTTTTATATTCTGCAATCAGAAAAAGGAATAGACTTTCATCTTCTATTATGCATAAACTGTCAAAATATACCCCTCTACATCCAATAAAGAACATCCATCTACACCCAGGGAATCTATCATGCTGAGAACGAGTAACATAAAGCAACTGAACTTATCACAGTGATTTGTTTCTTCATTCCAGAAAAAGTAGCAAACTTTCATCTCCTTTTACGCTTAAATAGCCGAAACATACTACGCTACATCCAATAAAGAACAGCCTGCCACAGCCCAGGGGTCCGACCATGCTGAGAAATTCAGCTTTGTGGCGGTAACATGAATCTCGGAAAGATGGGAGTGGGAAACTTGTATGGACGGAGGAAGCGTAGAGCAGAGCTGAGTATTTACTTACCTTTCCGGAGTGTTTTTTGGCGGATAGTATTCGACTGGCTCCCATCGGATACTAAGCGGGTACTGAACCGAGAAATGCATCAGAATTTCTCGGTGAATACCCGCGTGCCGCCAAAAAGCGCTCCGCAAAGGTTAGAAAATACCAGTTCTGCGGCAAGCTGACGGAGTCTATATCAGTTTCCCACCCCCATCTTTCCGTACACTACCTATCATCCACAAAGCGTCCTTCCTCAGCGAAACCCAAATATAATGCATTTAATAGAACATTACAAAACGTTCGCCTTCGTACTTGAGAGTGCATAAAATCAAAAAAAACTGCAGCCATTTTAGATCCGGCTGCAGTTCGTTTTATTTATAATAACTGTTTTCTTAATTCCTCTGAACTCTGGGCAGATAAATATGCCGGAGCAATATCAAATACTGTCTTACATCCGCTCTGTCCTTCCTGGCTTAAACGATAGGCTGCTCTTGCATATGCCACAAGTACTGATGACGTAAATTCAGGGTTTGAGTCAAGCTTCAGGCTGTATTCAATAACATGTGTATTTTCTTCATTCCAGCCTGTCTTACCACTGCGGATCACAAATCCTCCATGAGGGATTCCACTGTGATTTTTCTTTAGCTCCTCTTCGGATATAAAATGCACGGTTGTATCATAATCTGAGAAATAGTTCGGCATAGTTTTAATTTCATTTTCAATACGTGCCTGATCTGCTCCCTCTTCTGCAACTACATAACATTCTCTGGTGTGTTTTTGTCTCGTTGTAAGCTCCGGAGTATCTCCATTTCTCACTGCATCCAAAGCGCTGTCAACCGGAATCGTGTACTGTTTTGCGTCTTTTACACCGTCTATTCTGCGAACTGCATCCGAATGTCCCTGGCTTACGCCTTTTCCCCAAAAAGTATAATCCTTTCCACTTGGTAAAAGTGCATTTGCATACATTCTATTTAAAGAAAACATTCCCGGATCCCAGCCAACTGAAATAATACCGATTTTGCCATTACTTTTTGCAGCCTCATCTACCTTAGCAAAATGTTCCGGAATCTTTGCATGGGTATCAAAGCTGTCCACTACATGAAACATCTGGGCACATTTTGGTGTCTGTACAGGCAGGTCTGTAGCGCTTCCCCCGCATAAAATCATAACATCAACAGCATCCTTCATTTTCTCCACATCTTCGGTGGAATAAACGGAAGCACCTTCTGTCAGGATTTTAACGGTCTTAGGATCACGTCTTGTAAACACACCGGCAAGTTCCATATCCGGATTCTGCTTTAACGCACATTCTACTCCGCGTCCCAGGTTTCCATAGCCCCATATACCAATTCTAATGCTCATATTTTTTTCTCCAATCTTTCGTATCGTCTGGTAAATAATTTACTTTAAAATTTTAACACTGTTAAATATATTTTGACAAGCTTTTTTGCAAATTTAGTAAGAACTACCTGATTAAAATAGGATCTGCTCTGTACTTTTCCTTCATTTTAACTAAAAATTCCCGGTCATATGCCAACCTGGCAATATCTCCCGCCCGTCCATCGGAAGCCATTGCACTGATTAATTGAATAAATGACTGCTGCTCTAATTCCCTTCCCTTTTCTTCCCAAAAAATTCTCTCTGACCTAAGATGCTTTTCTTCATCGTATTCTTCTAAAATCACTCTCGTAACCTCCCCTCGGTTCTTGGATAAAATATCTCTCAGTATATTCTCATCTATGCATTGATTTACGGCTTTCTCTATGGACTCTTCTAATGGCATTTTAAATAAATATTCCCGGATAAGCGATATGAACCGGGCATATTCCTGCAATCTTCTGCATTGTTCCATCAAAATGCGGTTATGCCCCAAATTAATATTAAGTATTACCACTTTGCACTCAATGGCGGCCCCATTCTTCTTATCCGATTGAAAGAAGGCATCTGACAAAAACAGCTCCTTTCGGTCTGGCTCATCTTCTTCACCATTATAAAAAACCAGGTATTGCGGCATAGGCAGGCTAATTAACTTACTCCCATATATGTCCGCATCGCTCATTTGAATATAGCCCTGATATAAATCAGACATATAAAATAATCCTCTTAAAGGCATGTTCGGATTTATAGAACTCTGATGTTCATAGAGGTTTAATGTCCCTCCAATTAAAAAGGAAAGATCATTTTTCATCCCCATATAAACCACGTTTTCCATGGTGTTGATAATCAGGTCTTCCTCATTTTCATATTTAGTGCCATTGATACTATTATACAATTCTAACAGATCTCTTTTATTCTGAAGATCAGCCGGAACAGACTGTCTTTATGTTTTCTGTTTACATGATAGTTTCGAGGCAATCCGCTTATCTCCCCGCCTTCCGGCAATATCTTTTCCTGCATTCAAGTACCTCCCAATTTCATTAATGAACTTATAGCAGGAAAACGAAATATACCATCTTGGGTCTCATTACATTCATTTATCTATTGAATCAGGGAATTTTGTACAGAAACGTACAATCTGAGAATCGGCCTATATTAGAGCGTTTGTTCAAATTATTCAAATACACTCCGGGCCTATAATATCTGCTTATAGAAAAGCATGGACAATAGGATAATGCATACTGATATTTAAGAAATGTAATGGCTCCTGCCATTGTTGTCTTCAGTATAACCTGTATAAACAGAAAAATCAATCCCTAAAATTAATAAGTTATATAGAAAATATTTCAGAGGCAGCTCATATATTTATATTGCCTCTGATTTCTCTATTTGGAACACAGGACTCCGGAAATACCACTGGCAGTCTGTCAGGATTCCCCTTTCTTGTTTCGCTTTCTATAGTTCATGGTAAAATAAGATAATATCTTCATATTCTCCGCATTTACGCAGAAATCCACCGGGAATGGTTCCAAGCTGCACAAATCCCAGTTTTTCATAAATATGTATCGCAGACAGATTTGTTTTAACCACGGCATTAAACTGCAGGAGCCGAAATCCCAGTTCCTTTCCCTTTTCCAGAGAATGTTTCACTAGCTTTTCACCAGCTTTCATTCCCCTTACGGATTTTCTGACTGCATAACTGGCATTGGATATATGTGCGCAGCGCCCCACATTATTGGGATGCAGGATATACAGTCCTATAATTTCACCTTCCCTTTCCGCAACGGCAGTAAAGCTCTGGGAAGCGAAGAATTCTCTGGCATCTGTTTCGCTTAACCCTTCCCTCTGGGGAAATGCCTCCCCATCCTCCACTACCTCATTCCAGATCCGGCGCATCTGTTCCAGATCTTTTTCCTCATATCCTCTGATCTTTAATTCCATTTCCTTTTCCTCTTTCCGGCGAGAACCTATAAAAAAACTTCAGGTAACAATCTCACTCTATCCTATACTTTTTAAACAATCTGGAACCCTGGGGTTGTGGCATGCCGGACGCGATTGGCGTAAAGCAACTAATCTTGAGAACGGAATTTATTTTTCATTCTGTAATCAGAAAAAGGAACAAACTTCCATCTTCTTTTACGCAAACTTCCATCTTCTTTTACGCAAACAGCCGAAACATACTGCCCAGCATCCAATAAAGAACAGCCCGTCACAGCCCAAGGGTCTCCACCAGGCTGAGAAAACCAGCTTTGTGGCAGTAAACTGAATCTCGGAAAGATGGGTGTGGGAAACTGGTATGGGCGTAGGAAGCGTAGAGCAGATCTGAGTATTACTTACCTTTCCGGAGTGTTTTTTGGCGGATAGTATTCGACTGGCTCCCATCGGATACTAAGCGGGTACTGAGCTGCGAAATGCATCAGGATTTCTCGGTGAATGCCCGCGTGCCGCCAAAAAGCGCTTCGGAAAGGTTAGAAAAGACCAGTTCTGCGGCCAGCTGACGGAGCCCATGCCAGTTTCCCACACCCGTCTTTCCGTACACTACCTACATCTACAAAGCGTCATTCCTCAGCTAAACCCCAATTTAAGATAAAATTGTCCACTACAGAACTAAACCTTGTTTCTTCTAACAATTTTTGACTATTATAGTCTTATTTTTCATAAGCGTCAACTTATTTTTACTCCATATACCGTTCTAACACCAGTGCAGCCTCATTTAACATGGCGATCAGCAGCCCATATTCAAAAGGTGCTATCTCTCTTCTTTCTTCCAGCACAATCCCCACTACCGCAAATACTTTTTCATTATTCTGCACCGGCAGATATAAAGCTTTTGCTCCGGGCAGGGTGCTGGTGCAGGTTCCTGCCCTGTGATGGTTCTGAAATACCCACTGGGCAGCTGCCCGCTCTGATTTTACTACATATTCTTTCATATCCTCTTTAGACATTCCTTTTCGAGGAAAGAGCCTGGGTCCGGTTATTTTCTCTCTCTGTTTTAAGTAAATCAGAACGGACAGATTCGTTAGTTTCAGTACCTGGCTGGATATTTCTTTCATAACATCTTCTATATTCTGTGCCCTGCTCAGGCGCCGACTGTTGTCCAGCAGCAGTTCTGTCCGGTAAATCATTTTACTGCTTTCCTTCCCCTGCCTTCTGATCTTAGCCGTCATTGAGGACGACAGCAGTGCCACTGCGAACATAACGGCAAATGTGACAGGATAACTTTTCCCATGTGCCTGCAGACTTAAAAACGGAATTGTAAAAAAGAAATTATACAGCAGTACGCTGAATATGGATGCTGCAATGGAACAGATTCTTCCGTTGGTATGCATTGCACATACGAGAACCCCCAGTATATATATCATAATAATATTGGAATCCGGCAGTTCCAGATTCCGGAACACCAATCCTATCGCTGTACTTCCCGCCAGTATTCCTGCAGTGATCAGAAAATCTCCCCAGTTGAGCTCCTCCCTGCGGTAAGAAATTCGTCTGTGCTTATCCCCGGGCTGAAGATCCGGTATGACATAGATATCCATCTCCTGGGTATATTGTGCCAGCTGCTCCACCAGCGTCCGTTTGGACTGTCCAAAATAAACTTTATGATTTGTCCTTCCGATAACTACTTTTGATACATTGCTTACCTTGGCGTATTCTGCAATCTGAAATGCAACATTTTCACCATAGACGGTAGCGATCTTAGCTCCCAGATCCCTTGCCAGCTGTAAGTTTTCTTCCATCATCTTTTTTACTTTCCGGTCACTGCCCTGTAATCGGGGTGTCTCTACATACAATGCGGTAAATTCTCCGTGAAAGGCGTACGCAAGCCTGGAAGCCGTACGGATTACTTTGGCATTTGTAGGCGATGCGGAGACACAGGTCAGAATATGTTCTCCCACATAATATCCCTTACGCCCCTTGGACACCTCGGTTTCAGACAGACGGTTCACGCGGTCCGCCATCCTTCTCAGGGTAATTTCCCTCAGTGCAATTAACTTTTCTTTAGCAAAGAAGTTATGAACCGCCCGCTGAGCCTGATTCTCCTTATATACCTTGCCCTCTTTTAATCTGCGGATCAGGTCATCGGGTTCAATATCTATTACCTCAACCTGATCTGCCTCATCAAATACACTGTCCGGTATCCGCTCTTTCACCTTGATCTTCGTAATTCCCGCCACCAGGTCATTAAGGCTTTCCAGATGCTGGATATTAACCGTAGTATATACATTAATGCCTGCATTCAGAATTTCTTCTATATCCTGATAACGTTTTCTATGGCGGCAGCCTTCTGTATTCGTATGCGCCAGTTCATCCACCAACAGCAATTCCGGCTTTCTGGCAAGACATGCATCCAGATCCATCTCACGGATTTTAATTCCTTTATAATCCATCATCAGGGGCGCTATCTGCTCCAGCCCTTCCATCATCCCCAGGGTATCGGGTCTGGCATGAGGTTCAATATATCCGGCTGCCACATCCACCCCCTTCTCCAGCATCATATGAGCCGCTTCCAGCATCGTATAAGTTTTTCCCACACCTGCTGCAAACCCCAGAAAGATCTTCAGTTTTCCACGTTTGTCTGCTTCCTGCTGCTTCTCCTCTTTACGAACCTGTTCTAACAGTGCCTGCGGGTCAGGTCTGACTTCTTCTTCCATACAAACACCTCCTCTAGAATATAAACACAAGCATTATTACGACATGCTTAAAGGATGACCTGACATACCAGCCAGTACTCTTTTTCAAGCCTTACTGGTTGGCATTCCGGTCACCCTTGTATTTCTTTATATCAAACCAATTGCCTTTGCTATTTCAATATTTGTTGTTAATACATTCACCCGATTTTCTCCAAATACACCAAGCACCTTATTTTCCGTATTGTTATCCACAATTTTCTGTACTTCTTCTACCGACAGCCCGGTTGCTTCTGCTACTGCAGCGACCTGGACTTTTGCTGCCTGGGGACTGATATGAGGATCTAATCCGGAACCGGATGCAGTTAACAGGTCCGCAGGAATATCTTCTTTTTTCACACCGGGGTGGGATTTCATGAACTCCTGAAGGTCCGCCTCCACCCTTGCCTGTAAATCAGGATTGGTAGCTCCATAGTTAAATGATCCTGATGATACACCGCCATATGCAGTATTTCCTTCTTCATCTGCGATCAGGTCTTCCTCTGTGTAGGTATTATAATTTACAGAAGAGATTCTTCCCTGAAAAAATCTGGGATCCGTAAACTGCTGTCCGATCAGCTCCGATCCTACCGCTTTGCCGTCCACTTCAATCAGACTTCCATTTGCCTGTTTATGAAATACAAGCTGGCCTGCACCATTGACCGCAAGTGGATAAGCAACTGCACACAAAAGCAGAAGGGCAACTGTCAAAATAAAAGATTGTTTTAACATTTTTATAAAAGATTTCATTTTTTTACCCATTGCATACTGCAGGCTTGCCTGCAATACTGCCACAATATAACTTGAACGAATTATATCGTGGCTTCCTTTCTATATTATAATTTTCTTTCAACTTATAACCAATGCTCTTCACAGGTTTCCCTGTATTACTGACACTCATAATTTTGCCTTAATCACTTTGTACTTTTATAATCCCAACAGAGAAAGTGCCGGGGATATTAATAAGTCAATCAGCTTAATTCCCACAAAAGGTACTAACACTCCGCCCAGACCATAGATAGACATGTTCTTTAACAGCATTTTCTCTGATCTCATTGGTTTGTATTTCACACCCCGCATAGCAATCGGAATAAGGCAAGGTATGATGATTGCGTTAAAGATCAGAGCTGATAAAATCGCACTGAAAGGAGTTGCCAGTTTCATAATATTCAGCAGTTCCATCTGTGGAATCACCAGGGTAAACATGGCGGGAATAATTGCAAAATATTTAGCGATATCATTTGCAATACTGAATGTGGTAAGGGAACCTCTCGTAATCAGAAGCTGCTTTCCAATCTCAACCACTTCCAGAATCTTAGTGGGATCGGAATCCAGATCCACCATATTGGCTGCTTCTTTTGCTGCTGATGTACCACTGTTCATTGCGATTCCCACATTTGCCTGTGCCAGTGCGGGAGCATCGTTGGTACCATCTCCAGTCATTGCAACAATCTTTCCCTGTGCCTGCTCTTTTTTGATTTCCTCAATTTTATCTTCCGGCTTGCATTCTGCAATAAACTCATCCACTCCGGCCTCTTTTGCGATGGTGGCTGCTGTAAGGGGATTGTCACCGGTACACATAACCGTTTTGATTCCAATTTCACGCAAACGTTCAAACCGCTCTACCAATCCTGGTTTTACAGTATCTTTCAGGTAAATTACGCCGTATATTACATTTTTTGCACACACCACGAGTGGTGTTCCGCCAAGTCCTGATACCTTTGACACAATACCTTCCAGATCATCCGGGACATTTCCGCCGGCTTCTCTTACATACTGGATCATTGCATCGTAAGCACCTTTTCTTACCCTTGTTCCGTCTGCTAAATTCACGCCGCTCATTTTTGTCTGAGCCGTAAATTCTATAAATTCCATCTGATCTGCCATATTTGCTTTGATCTTACAATCCAGTGTTCTGCCAAGTTCTACAATAGATTTGCCTTCCGGTGTTGCATCACTGAGCGAACACATCACGCTGTAATCTACCAGATCTTCTTTTTCTATTCCCTTAACCGGGAAAAATTCTGCCGCAAGGCGGTTACCAAAGGTAATGGTTCCCGTCTTATCCAATATCATCGTATCTACATCACCGCATGCCTCAACTGCTTTACCGGACATGGCAATCACATTAAATCTGGTTACACGATCCATACCTGCAATACCAATCGCCGACAGTAAGCCGCCAATGGTTGTTGGGATCAGGCATACCATAAGTGCGATCATGGTTGAAATGGGTATGGCTGCTCCTGAATATTTTGCGAATGGATATAAGCACACAATTACGATCATAAAAATAATGGTCAGTCCTACTAAAAGGGTGTTCAGTGCAATCTCATTGGGTGTCTTCTGTCTGGAAGCACCTTCTACCAATGCTATCATTTTATCCAGGAATGATTCTCCTGGGGAAGAAGTTATCCGTATTTTCAGCCAGTCGCTGACTACCGTTGTTCCTCCCGTTACAGATGAAAAGTCACCGCCGGACTCCCTGGTAACAGGTGCCGATTCTCCGGTTATTGCGGATTCATCCACGGATGCAACCCCTTCTATTACTTCACCGTCATTTGGGATCAGCTCTCCGTTTCTCACCAGGACGATGTCACCTTTTTTTAATTCAGAAGCATTTACTTCCCGTTCGCTTCCTCCAGCCAGTAATAATCTGGCTTTTGTATCCTGCTTTGTTTTTTTCAGCGTCTCGGCCTGTGCCTTACCCCGCCCCTCTGCAACAGATTCTGCAAAGTTGGCAAATAAAATGGTAATAAATAAAATCAGTGTAACTATCCCGTTATACGCCCTTAACTCCGCCTGATCCCCAAAAACAGTAGGCCAGATTGTCAGCAGCAGTGTGATGCAGAAACCAACCTCCACTACAAACATAACCGGGTTTTTCATCATATATCTGGGATCCAGTTTTTTAAAGGCTCCTGCAACGGAACTTTTTAAAATGTCCTTTGTGATGAACTTTTTTTTATTTTCCTTTGACATTTTTCTTATCCTCTCATTCTTCTCTAAAACCATAATGTCAGATGTTCCGCAATGGGCCCCAGTGCTAATGCAGGGAAAAACGTCAATGCGGCAAAGATATATACAACAAATACCAATATAACCGTAAAAATTACATTGTCGGTACGCAGCGTACCAATTGTTTCATTAACACGTTTCTTGGCAAACAGGGAACCGGCTATAGCCAGCTGTGCAATAATTGCCAGATATCGGCCAAAGAACATAGCTAACCCCGCAGTCACATTCCAGAATACCGTATTATCTGCAAGTCCTTCAAAACCGGAACCATTGTTCGCGGCGGACGAGGAATATTCATAGAGTACCTGGCTCAGCCCATGGAATCCCGGATTGGTAATTCCTGCAAGGCCTGCCGTAGTGGAAACCGCCAATGCGGAAAATCCCAGAATCAGCAACGGATGTACAATCAGTACCAGAGCCACCAGCTTCATTTCTTTACCTTCGATCTTCTTCCCCAGATATTCCGGTGTTCTTCCGATCATCAGCCCACACAGGAAAACCGCCAGTATTGCGTACATAATCATGTTCATAAGTCCAACGCCCTTACCGCCAAACACACAGTTAAGCATCATATGTAACAGCGGTACCATTCCACCCAGAGGGGTCAGCGTATCGTGCATGTTGTTAACCGTACCGGTTGTAAAGGAAGTCGTTACCGTAGTAAACAGAGCTGACTGCGCTATTCCAAAACGAACTTCTTTTCCTTCCATGCTTCCCATATCCTGGCTCAGTCCTGCCTGCTCCAGAGCCGGGTTGCCTGCCTGTTCAGAGAAGAAGCAAAGGGTGAGTCCTATCATAAAGATCACTGACATTGCGCCAAAGATCACTCTTCCCTGTCTTCCAATCATCGGAAGTCTTTCTTTTTTCTCTTTCTTGCCTTTTCTGTCATGCATCATCTTGCCAAAGGTCACCACACAGGCACCCGGAAGAATCATCATGGAGATCAGTTCTGCAATATCAGAAATAATTGTGGGGTTCTCAAACGGCGTGGAGGAATTGGCTCCAAAGAAACCGCCTCCGTTGGTACCCAGATGCTTGATGGATTCCAGTGCTGCCACCGGCCCCATTGCAATATCCTGCAGCTTTCCTTCGATAGTCTGCACTGTCTGGTTTGCCTGGAGCGTCTGGGGTGTTCCCTGGCTGATCAAAAGCAATGCTACTAAAAATGCAAAAGGAATTAAAATTCTGGTCGTAATACGTACCATATCTTCATAGAAATTCCCAAGGTCTTTTCCTTTTCCAGCCAATCCTCTGCAGAATGCCATACACGCTGCATACCCCGAAGCCGCTGATGTAAACATCATAAATATAATAACCAGCATCTGGCTTAAATAAGACAATCCGGATTCCCCGGAATAATGCTGTAAGTTTGTATTCGTCATAAAACTGATGATCGTGTTAAAGCTGAGGCTTGCTTCCATACCGCCGATCCCGTTTGGATTCCCCATCAGGAGCCCCTGCAGCCTTAATATCAAATAACCGACAAATATCATAACTGCATTTGCCATAATCAGATTTAACGCATACTGTTTCCAGTTCATACCCTGCCGTTCAATCCGGCATATTTTAAAAATACAGTTATCCACCCTGTTAAATACAGGATCTGCAAATGTTTTCTGCTTCGTGGCGATGTGATACATATAGTTTCCCATTGGAATAACCAGTATCAAAAAGATCGCCAGAGTCAATAATATCTGTAACATTGTTACCCTCCTAAAATCAACTTTTTGATTTTTCTTATAATTTTTCCGGATTTACTAACGCATAAACCAGATATACCGCTAATGCCGCTATGATGATACCTAAGAATAACATAGCATACCTCCATCTTTTTCTATACATTGTCCTGGATTATTTTTTCCCCGTTTTCACCTGGGACTCACACCAGTCGGTAAACAGCTTCACAAGTACAAAACAGAGCACCAGTACGCCAACCATGATAATGTCCATCATCTTTTTCTCCTCCTTCTTTTCTCTGAGCTGTTAAACTGATAACATCCTAACATGTATGGGTTAAAAGTGGTGTTAAACTGTATCCGTGTTCGCATTAAAATGGCATTAAAATTAACGTAAAAACAGACAATCATCAAAAAAAGATGATTGTCTGCAGTCTGTTGGCAGCAGTTCTCAATTCGGCTGCCCCGTTATTCTTTTCTACTACGCAGGATCTTCTGCCGCTAACGGTATTATAAATCTAAATTTTCAATATTCCGATAAGACAGGTATGCAATTACGATTCCAGCCATACATAATAATATTGGAAAAATTGGAATGTTGAATAAATTTGCATTGCTGCCATTACTTCCGCCAGTAATGTTTACATTAGCATTAATCAGCATATTAATCACTACTGCCGCCACGATAGTTGACGAAGAAGATTTTTTTTTCATTCCAAAATACAAGGAAATCAGGCTTAATCCTGCAGTCATAAATGCCCCAAATAAAATATCCGGAATTCTTCCCAGTACCGTGGAAAATTCAATTTTGTCTGGCGTAAGGGGAATAAAAATATTAATCAGAAATAGCGATGTCCCAAACAGCAAATCAGTCAGTACAATCACTATAAATGTGCAGGAAAATACGATCAGCAGTTTACTTGCTATAATTTTTTTCCTGGAGACCGGATAAGTAAACAACGTATTTATAGTTTTTTTACCAAATTCACCAATAATTAGTTTAGCAATCAGAACACCCGCAAAAATCCCGAAACACACCCGTAAAATCAAAGAGCCCAGCATAAGTAAGTCCTTTGCACTTTCGATACTTGCCTCATCCTCCAGTATGCTGCCCAATAATGTAATACCGATACAGCTTAATAATATAATTACACAGGCAAGCAGATTCTTGCTCAGATTTTCTTTTTCAAGTTCCAGTTTCATCAGCTTAATCATTTTCATTTCCTCCCATAATTGTATGAATAAAATAATCTTCCAGCGTATCATTCTTATAAACCATATTCAGAATTCCGACACCAGCCATTACAAGCTCCTTGCTAATCTCCGCCTGTCTGTTATTATCATAAATACGGAGCCTGTTTTCAGAGACAATTTTGAAATTCAAATGATCGAATGCATTGTCCAGAACGGTAGCCGCCCTATGGATATCATTTACTTCTATTTCCAGGTATTGTAAAGAATCATGGTGGATCTCGGACATGGATACCTCTTTGGTAAGAACGCCCTTGTCAATCACTCCAATGGTATCCGCCAACTGTTCAATCTCCGCAATAATGTGGCTGGATATTAAAATAGTGGTTCCGTAGGATGCCTTTAATTTTATTAAAAGCTGACGGATCTGTTTAATTCCAATCGGATCCAGACCGTTAATCGGCTCATCCAGAATTAATAACTTTGGATTTGTTATCATAGCCCTTGCAATCCCCAGACGCTGTTTCATACCTAATGAGAATTCTCCTACCAGTTTATTGTCAACCCCTTTTAAATCCACAAGATCCAAAACTTCCCGGATTCTTTTCTTGTTATAAAATCCCATATAATTGCAGTGCAGCTTCAAGTTCTTCCACGCAGTCAGTTTCTCGTAAAATATCGGATATTCAATAATGCTACCGATATTTCTCAGATACTCGTATGAATCTTTTTGGATAACTTCTCCACATACCCGGATGTTGCCCATATCCGGTTTCGCCAGGTTTAAAATCATTTTCATGATTGTAGTTTTACCTGCACCATTGGGCCCCAAAAATCCATAAATTTCTCCCTGTTTCACACGCATAGTAACATTTTTCACTACTTCTATGCCTTTATATGTTTTTGTTACATCTTCTAATACTATAATATCCGACATACTGATATCTCCCTCTTTCTGGTTTTGTTCTTTCTGGTTTTGTTCTTTTTGGTTTTGCTCTTTCTGAATATTATTATAACGGAATAAATTTACCATTGATTACAAATTCCTTACATAATTCTTTTAAAAGAATTACTTTTGAAAAAGGGCAGGATGCTGATGCCGGATTCATTTCTTTGGCAGGGATACGGTAAACACTGTTGTTACAAATGGTCTGCTCTTTACTCTGATACTTCCTCCCATTGCCTCCACCAGGCGTTTGGTAATCGTTAGCCCCAGACCGCTGCCCTGGTATTTTTTATTCCTGGAGTCTTCCAGGGTAACCAGCCGTTCAAATATTTTATCCTGGCTGTCTTCGATAATCCCTTTTCCACGGTCTTCTACCTGGATCATTACATAATCTTCTTTCCATGTAATCCCCAGTCTCAGATATCTGCCGTCCGCTCCATATTTAATGGCATTTTGTAACAGATTAGCTAATATTCGTTTCACCGCCTGCTTGTCTGCCTCAACCGGTACTTCTTCTTCCGGAATATCAATTTCCACTTCGAAACCGCCCTCCTGAAGCATATCATAATAGTTCAGTATCTCATTTCTGGCAATTTCGCACAGATCCAGTTCCTGCATCTCCAATGCCAGTTCACCGGATTCTATTTTTACCAGGTCGAAAAAAATATTGATCATTTCTAAAACATCCGTGGTCTTCCTGTATATCTTCTCTACTTTTTGCTGGATGGAATCCAGAGAGATCCCCTCCTGGTTTCGTATCATTTCGGAATATCCCAGAATGACCGTCAATGGTGTCTTCAAATCATGAGAAATATTCGCCAGCATTTTACGGTTGCTGTCTTCCTGATTTTTCCGCTCCATTTCCAGTGAGTTCTGGCGCTCCAGAAGGTCATTTATCTGAACCAGCAGCTTTTGTATTTCCTTTTCATCAGAAAGGGCGAGCAGGGTATCCGAAGAACCTTTTTCTAAAAATCCGGAGATTTCACCCGTGATTTTATTTAACTGCCTGGACTGGTTTATGTATTTTGATAATACAATTATCAATCCGACAGCCAGTATGACACAAACAAAGCACAAAATTATATTACTCATTTTCCGCCCTCCACCGGTGTCCCCAGTTTATAACCAATTCCCCAAACCGTTTTTATGTACTGGGGATCGGATGGCTGATCCTCGATTTTTTCCCGCAGTCTCCTTATCGTCACATTGATGACATTGTCATCATGCAAAAACTCCTCATCCCATACCTCCTGGTAAATGGAAACCTTGGTATATACTTTCTCCGGATGATTCGCAAATAATTTTAAGATCTCAAATTCCTTTGCGGTCAGACTAACGGGAACACCTCTCTTTTTCACCACCAGATCCTCTGTTTCAATCGTCAGATCTCCAATCGTAATCCTGGAATCATGATGCTCCGCTTTCGCATGGTATATCGTGGCGCGGCGTAAAAATGCTTTTACCCTGGCCTGTAACTCCATAACGGAAAAAGGTTTTGTAATATAATCATCTGCTCCATATTCCAGTCCCAATACCTTTTCAAATTCACCGTCCTTCGCAGATAAGATTAAAATCGGTACCGTATTTTGTTCCCTGACTTTTTTAAGCACTGTCATTCCATTCACTTTTGGTAGCATCAGATCTAAGATAATTAAATCAAAGTCATTTTGCCTTATAAGTTCCAATGCTTCCTGTCCATCCCCGGCTGTATAGATCGTATATTCCGGCTGGGTAAGCGCTTCCTCTATCATTTCCCGGATATCGGGTTCATCCTCTACAATTAAAATTGAAAACTTCATTCTTATCCTCCCTCGAATAGCATTCTGTGCTGTTGTACAGGTTTTATAAATCATTCTTGCAATATTATAACAGATACGTCAAGTAAATGTCCCCCATTTATAAAATATTCTGTATCTCTTTCAAACTGTCCACAGGTGCCTGGCATCTGTTCCGGGTACACAGATAAAATTGTGTCTTTCCGGGTATGATCCCGTAAGCTTCCGTAAATGGAGCTATTTTTTTTAGTCTTTCGGCATTTTCTTTTGTCTTTACCACAATTGCAAGATTGCTGTCCCTCTCTCCAAGTTGCCGAAGCTCTTCTATCTCTTCTCCGGAGGGCTCCAGGCAGATTAGTTCCCTGGATGGATACAGAACCTGCATCAGAGCCAGCAAAGTAAAACTATAAGCGGAAGGGTATTCTGCAATATTACCCGCCAGAAAGCAGATCTGTTTATGAAATAACTCCTGCCACTTTTCTTCCCCTGTTATCTGGGCCAATTTATATAACACAAATGCAGCAACCGAATTCCCTGACGGAACTGCCCCGTCATATACTTCTTTTGAACGTACAATCAGCTTCTGTGCATCTTTGGCATAAATGTAGAATCCGCCATTTTCAAAATCAAAAAACTGATCTACCATATCTCCTGCAAAAGACAATGCCTTTTCCAGAAGTTCAACACGAAAGGTGGCACCGTAAAGCATCAGCAGTGCATAAGAGTAAAAAGCATAGTCATCTATTTTTCCTTCTCCAGCGGAATCCTCCTCCCGGTAACGTACCAGAAGCTTTCCTCCTTTCACCAGTTTCTGGGTGATAAACTGTTCTGCTTTCAATGCTGTCCGCAGATAAGATTCCGCTCCGGTTACGGCATATGCTTTTGCAAATGCAGCTATCATCAGCCCATTCCAGGAAAGCAGGATCTTGTCGTCCTTGTGAAGGCTGGCACGCTTCCTGCGAATTGGATAAAGTGTTTTATTTATTTTGGCAATTCGGCTGTTTTTTTCTTCAAAACGGGGATTATTAATCAGGTTCGGTATAGATTTTCCTTCAAAATTACCATGGTAAGTAATATCATACCAGCGGCAGAAATACTCTCCGTCATAGTCTCCCAGATATTCTTTTATTTCATCGGGGTCAAATACATAGTACTTACCTTCCACCCCATCACTATCCGCATCCTGTCCGCAGTAAAAGCCTCCCTTTTTATCCGTAAGCTCTGATTCTACATATTGGAGTGTCCGTTCCGCTACAAACAAGTACAGGTCTTTGCCCGTTATGGTATAGGCTTCCAGATAGGCGATCACCAGGAGGGCATTGTCATAGAGCATCTTTTCAAAATGGGGCACAAGCCATTTTTCGTCTGTGGAATACCTGGAAAACCCGCCGCCCACATGATCAAACATTCCGCCCCGATACATCTGGCATAAGGTCTTTTCTACCATTTTAAGGGCTTCTTCCTTATTCTCTTTTTTTGCATATTCCATCAGAAATAACAGATTATGAGGTGTAGGAAACTTTGGTGCACTGCCGAACCCTCCATATTTTTGTTCAAACCTTTCCAAAAACTGGGTAAATCCTTCCTTTACCAATTTCACATCCGGTTCTCCCCTGAGGCTTTCCTTGTTTTGCTCTTTTAGGAAATTTAAGATTTCATCCCCTGTCTGCAGAAGACGCTTTTTTTCATTTTTCCACCTGTCCGCAATCATGTCCAGCAATTCATCCAGTCCCGTCATTCCATATCTGGCTTTCGGGGGCAGATATGTTCCTGCAAAAAACGGCTTGCACTCCGGAGTCATGATAATGGTAAGCGGCCAGCCTCCCTGACCGGTCATTGCCTGGCAGACAGACATATAAACGCTGTCCACATCCGGTCTTTCCTCCCTGTCTACCTTCACTGCTATATAATTCCGGTTTAAAATCTCCGCAATTTTTTCATTTTCAAAAGACTCATGTGCCATCACATGGCACCAATGACAACAAGATTTCTATAACCAACGTTAGGAATACCCAATAGATAAGAAAATAGGCTTATCTTCTGCTTTTGCTTTTGTAAATGCTTGTTCACACCAAGGCCACCAGTCAACTGGATTATAAGCGTGTTGAAGTAGATAAGGACTTTTTACATGTATTAATCTATTGGGTTTCTTGCTAGTTGTCATAGGGCATCACCTCCTTATATAAAATATAACCTTATTATACCCAAACAAAAAGTGACTATGTAAGCCACATAGCCACTAATTTTTATTTGATCTTAATCGTCAAACTATTTGAATATACTGATAGTCTATAAACTGAAGCCCATTCCGGATCCCTGCACTCACAGCTAAACTGTTTGTAATAATAAGAGAATAATAAACTGCGATCTAACTTAACCACATAATCGCTGTTAACCTCTGTAAATCTTTTCTATTATATCCACACATTTCTCATATCCCAAGGTGGAGGTATTCAAACACAGATCATAATTTGCCATATCCCCCCACTCTTTTTCAGTGAAAGAATTATAATAACTTTTTCTCTGCATATCCTTTTGCTTGATAAATCGTTCTATGTTTTTCTTCTCAATCTTATCTACATTGCCTGCTCTGTTAATGCGATCAGCCATAGCGGATGCATAGATAAAAATATTCAGTGTTTTGCATTTATCTTTCAGGGCATAATCGGAACATCTTCCGATAAAAATACACGGACCGTCATCTGCCAATCGCCTGATGGTATCACATTCTGCCTGGAAAATCTTATATGGCTGGTTTACCTTATCATATTGTCCATTGGTCATGATCGCTATATTATACAAAAGGCTTCCATTTCTCTTCTCATCATGTTCACGCATGATCCCGGGATTAATGCCATACTTTTCTGCGGCGATCATCAACAGCTCATTGTCATAGAAAGGGATGTCAAGACGCTTTGCCAGCATCTTCCCTACCTCCCTTCCTCCGCTTCCATACTGTCTGTCAATCGTGATGCATTTTCTACTCATCTTACTATTTCCTCCTTTAAACACGCCTCAGAACGTGTTTTATAATACATTTCCTGAACCTGCACACCTTAATTTGCGGTATGCATCTGCTCTAAGCAGTCATTTCCTCAAACTGGGAATTGTACAGGCTTGCATAGAATCCATCTTTTGCAAGCAGGTCTTCATGGTTACCCTGTTCTATAATATCGCCGTCCTTCATTACCAGTATCAGGTCGGCATCTTTAATTGTAGATAAACGATGAGCGATAACAAAGCTGGTACGCCCCTTCATCAGATTGTTCATTGCTCTTTGTATTCTGGATTCTGTTCTGGTGTCTACGGAACTTGTGGCTTCGTCCAGAATCATTATCCTGTTGTCAGCCAATATTGCTCTTGCAATTGTGATCAGCTGTTTCTGCCCCTGAGATACATTGCTGGCATCCTCATTGAGCTCCATCTGGTAACTCCCGGGAAGCGTCTGGATAAAGTGGTGGGCATGAGCCGCTTTCGCTGCCGCTATTACCTCTTCATCTGTAGCCTCTAGCCGTCCGTATCGGATATTCTCCATAATGGTTCCCTTGAACAGCCAGGTGTCCTGCAGTACCATGCCAAAATATTCCCTCAGTTCGCTTCTGTTGAAATCTTTGATATCATGCCCGTCAACCTTAATACTTCCGCTGTTCACGTCATAGAAACGCATAAGAAGCTTCACCATTGTAGTCTTGCCCGCTCCGGTAGGGCCTACTATAGCAACCGTCTGTCCCGGCTCTACCTCACAGTTAAAATCATTGATAATAATTTTATCTGCATTATATCCAAAATGAACATGCTCAAATGTGACTTTTCCTTCTATATTATCTAACTGAACCGGATTTTTTGCAACCAGTTCTTCTTCTTCCTCACCCAGAAATTCAAAAACACGCTCTGCTGCTGCCGCAGTTGACTGAAGCATATTAGATACCTGTGCTACCTGGGCAATGGGCTGGGTAAAGTTCTTAACATACTGAATGAAGGATTGAATATCACCTACTTCAATGGCACCTTTTACAGCCAGAATACTTCCGCTGAGCGCAACTGCTACATATCCCAGATTACCGATAAAGCCCATAATCGGCTGCATCATACCGGATAAAAACTGTGATTTCCAGGCTGACTGGAATAAAACTGCATTAGTTTCATCAAATTCCTTTTCTACTGTCTTCTCCCTGTTAAAAGCCTGAACGATGCTGTGTCCGCTGTAAACCTCTTCTACCTGTCCGTTGATCTCTCCCAGATATTTCTGCTGTGCCACGAAATATTTCTGAGAACACTTCACAACAATACCGATCAGGATTGCAGAGATTGGAAGTATTACAATGGCAATCAGAGTCATAAGCGGGCTGATGCTCATCATCATGATAAAAATACCGATCAGCTGGGTAATGGATGTAATCAGCTGGGTAATGCTCTGATTCAGGCTCTGTCCCAGCGTATCCACATCATTTGTGATGCGGGATAAAACCTCACCCACAGTTTTGGACTCAAAATACTTCATCGGCATCCTGTTAATTTTCTTGGAAATCTCTTCACGGAAACGGTAGCACAGCTTTTGTGAAATACCGCTCATAATCCATCCCTGTACAAAGGACAGGCAGGAACTGAATAAATATAAGCCCAACATTAAAATCAGTATACGTCCAATTTTTGTAAAATCAATTCCTCCCGAACCGGATATCTTCGCTACCAGGCCATTGAATAATTCCGTTGTTGCTTTACCAAGAATCTTAGGTCCCAGAATTCCAAAAATTGTTCCTCCCACTGCGAATATAAATACGCCGATCAACGCAATTTTATAACTTCCCATATATCCTGCAAGTTTGCGGATTGTTCCTTTAAAATCTTTTGCCTTTTCCCCCGGAACCATTCTGGAGCCAGGTCCATGGCGCCCTGTTTTCATTTTTGGCGGCTGGTTGTTTCCTTCACTCATGATGCTGCGCCTCCTTTCAATTCTGCTTCCGATAACTGGGATCTGGCGATTTCCAGATAAGTTTCACAACTTTCCAGTAATTGTTCATGGTTACCGATTCCTGCTATTTTGCCTTCATCTAAGACGATAATCTGATCTGCATGAAGAATCGTACTGATACGCTGTGCAACAATGATGACAGTAGCATCTGCAATCTTTTCATTCAATGCCCTACGCAGAACCACATCTGTCTTGTAGTCCAAAGCAGAAAAACTGTCATCAAAGAGGAATACTTTTGGCTTTTTCGCAATTGCCCTTGCAATAGAAAGACGCTGTTTCTGTCCTCCTGAGACGTTGCTTCCTCCTTCTGATATGCTGCTGTGGTATTTATCCGGTTTTGTATCGATAAACTCTGTGGCTTGTGCTATCCCGGCTGCTTCTTCCATATATTTATCGGGAATATCTTCCCCGCCAAACTTAATATTTGATTCAATATCTCCTGAAAAAAGTACTCCTTTTTGGGGAACAAACCCTAATATATCCCTCAGTTTATTTCTGGATAAGTCCCGGATATCCACACCATCCAAAGTAATTCTGCCTCCGGTTACATCATAAAATCTTGGAATCAGATGGATCAAAGTGGATTTCCCACAGCCCGTACTTCCGATAATTGCAGTGGTCTGTCCCGGTCTGGCAGTAAAATTCAAATGTTCCAGGGCATCTTCATCAGCGCCCGGATAGCGGAAGGACACATCTTCAAATGCAACGATTCCCTTCCAATGTGATATGGTATTATCCAATGTATCTTTTTTATCCTTAATCACAACATCTGTCTCAATTACTTCATCGATACGGTTTGCGGAAACGCCTGCTCTTGGAAGCATGATTGAAATCATGGTTAGCATCAGGAAGCTCATTACAATCTGCATGGTATACGTAATAAATGCCATCATATCCCCAACCTGAAGGTTGCCGGCATCAATTCCCTTGCCGCCGAACCATACGATCATAACTGTAATACAGTTCATAATCAGCATCATTGCCGGCATCATAAAAGTCATAACACGGTTTGTAAATAACTGAGTAGACTTTAAATCCAGATTCGCATCAGCAAACCGTTTCTCTTCATATTTTTCTCTGCTGAATGCACGGATAACAGGAATTCCGGTTAAGATTTCTCTGGAAACCAGATTCATTTTATCCACCAGAATCTGCATTTTCTTAAATTTAGGCATTGCAACTGAAATCAATATTCCCACTAACAGGATAATTGCCCCTACAGCCACACCAATAATCCATCCCATGCCCGTTTGTGTATACCCGACTTTCATTATACCGCCTATGCCCAGAATCGGTGCATATAGAACCATACGCAAAAGGATTACGGACACCATCTGAATCTGTTGAACATCATTGGTGCTGCGTGTTATCAGAGATGCTGTAGAATACTGATCCATCTCCGTATTGGAGAATGACAGTACTTTCTTAAATACCCGGCCTCTCAGCGTCATTCCAATCTTTGCGGCGGTGTAAGACGCCAGCATTCCCACGAAGACCGCAGCAATCATGGATACAATAGCCAGTGCAAGCATCATTAGCCCCTTATTTATCAGATAATCGGTCTGGTAATTCCCAAGATCAATCCCCATTGCCTTATACTCTTCCTTATCAAACAGTAATGCTTTCTGTTCTATAATGGAATCACTGTAGTCCCCAAACTTCTCAAGCGCCTGATCTTTCATTTGAAGAATCTGATCTTTTGTCATCATTCCGGATGCAAGTGCCTGTTTTATCTGGTCAATATCCACTTTCCCGGACTCTTTTGCAGAAGAAAGCATCAGCATAGGTGTTCCCAGCATTTCATCCAGTTTTTCGATTTCTTTTTTACCTTTTTTATTCAGATGCAGGTAACCATCATCCTGCTTATCATAAGCAGCTTTCACCGTTTCCTCTTCTTTCTCTGTCAAAAACAGACACAGACTTTCCATCGTTTCCTGACGCATCTGATCCGGAGCAACGTTGGCAATACCTCCCTGCTGAATCCCTACGTCTACAATGTCCGAGGTATAAGATGGCAATGCCAGATCGCAGTATGCCTGCACAATCAAAAGCAGTACAATGCACAGGATCAGCATTTTACACTCACTTAAATATTTAAAGAGTTTCTTCATCCTTATCTCCTTTCCCGCTGTCTTCCAATTCTTCTTCCATAACAGAAGTCATTTTATTGATCAGGCTGATCAGCATTTCTACATTTTCATCTCCCATGCGTTTCATGACCCGTTCGGAAAAGTCATCCATGGCTTTTGCTGCCATATCCCGCCTTTCCATTCCTTTTTCCGTAAGATATACATAGGTATTTCTGCGGTCATTTCGGTCTACTTCTCTTCGTATCAGATCTTTTTCTTCCATATTACGCAGGGTCCTTGATGCTGCCGGAGGTGAAACCCGCAGACTCTTGGCCAGGTCAGACACGATGATTCCCCTGCCCTCTCCGGCTCTCTCCTGACATTTGCGAATCATTTCCAGTGCAAAGAATTCCCCTTGTGATACATTGGAGAACACATGGCTCATATTCAGCTTTCGCATACGATGTGCTGCCCGGATAAACTCTTCTTTTAAATTTTTTTCACTCATATCCACACTCCTTTCTCTATCCACTTCCCTATTACTTACCGTGATTATTATTTATCCACGATATTAGTTAACTTGGTTAATCATTTACTTTGATAAGTATATGCTCACCTAAATAAATTGTCAATCCTTTAATTATAAAAAATTTATTAAATTCATTATCAAAAAGAATTGCCTTTTGCAGTTTAAAAGCTTATGATGTGTGTATACTACAAATAAAGCGGGGAACAAGTGAGATGAAAAGGTAACTATACATTAGAGCGTATAATTAAACGGAGGTTTCCAATGATAAAGAAAATTGACCACAGTAAAATGGGCAGAAGTGAACTTGGATGGCTAAACAGCTGGTTTCATTTTTCATTTGCCGAATACTACAATCCCGACAATATGCAATACGGTGCACTGCGTGTCTTAAACGATGATCTAATACAGGCACACACCGGATTTGACACACATCCCCACAAAAACATGGAAATCATCACCTATGTGGTTGACGGTGAACTCACCCACGGCGACAGTATGGACAACAAACGGACGCTTACCCGGGGCGACATACAGTACATGAGTGCCGGAACCGGCATTTATCACAGTGAATTAAATGAATCAGATGAACGCCTGCGCCTGCTGCAGATCTGGATCTTACCGGATGCAGCAGAATATATTCCCCAATATGGTGACTATACTTTTCCCTGGATTAACAGGCTGAATCAGTGGTTCCAGATTGTATCATCTGAAGATGGTACAGCGCCAATACGCATTCATCAGGATATAAATATATTTGTTACCCAGCTTATTCAAAATCAATCCCTGGAGTATGAGATCCTTCCGGGACGCCAGGCATATCTGGTATTAATTGAAGGACGGGCACAATTAAATGAAGTTACGTTAGAGAAAAGGGATGCCGCAGAAATCTCTGCCGGAAAATTGACCATACAGGCACAATCAGAAGCCCATATTATTTTTTTTGAAATGAAAGAACGTTAAACGCAAAGACTTCCGACAGATCGCAATTCTGCCGGAAGTCTTTGTATTTATTACCTCTTTTATTCAAACCGAAAAACGGGAAATCCTTCATCATTCCATTTAACCTGCATTAACATTGCGTGGCGGTTTGGATTATACAATGGATCCCCGATAATTTCTTTCTCCGTTCTCGCATGATACACCATCATGTCATTTCCATCATTATCTTTCGTAAATGAATTATGCCCGGGTCCATAGATCCCATAAGCTTCATCTGAGGATAAAACAGGCATACGTTCTTTTTTCCAGGATAATGGATCCAGCAGATCGCTGTCCTCGCTCGCACTTAGCATCCCCATGCAATAAGCAATTCCTGTTTCACTTGCCGAATAGGTCAGGAATATCTGCTTATTATTTTTAATCACAGCCGGTCCTTCATTCACCCAGAAACCAACCCGTTCCCATGGATAGTCCGGTGTAGTCAGCAGCACCTGAACTGATTTTAATTTATACGGTGTTTCCAATTCTCCTATGTATAGGTTGGATATCTGCTTTCCAACACCTACTTTTTCAGCCCATACATAATAGTACTTTCCCAGGTTCTCGAATACGGTTGCATCCAGGGAAAATCCACGAAACGAAAATTCATCTTCATCGGCGCACTGCATCATTCCCCTCTCAGTCCAGGTTCCCGTTATCGGATTCTCATCACCGCACTCCAATACATAGGGACGGATCGCCCATATATCCTCTTTGTCACCTGCAGCAAAATACAGGTACCATTTCTGATCCAGATAATGCAGCTCCGGTGCCCAGATGTGTTCACTCATTTTCCCGTGCCCATGCTTGTGCCAGATCTCTGTCTCTTCTGCAAAAGGCAGTTCCTCTAAACTTTTAGAGCGGCGCAGTACGATTCCATCATATGCAGGCACCGATGCAGTGAAATAATACCATCCATCGCTGTGGCGGTAAACATATGGATCAGCCCTCTGCATAATCCATGGTGTATTATATTTTAGTCCTTCTTTTAATTCCATTTTACCTCCGCTGCCATATAGGAGTTCAGCCCAGTGTATCTCCATCCACCGGCCTGTACTTCACTATACGTTCTTTTTTAACTTTCTTTTCATTGATGAGATCAAGCAGAAGGCTTACGGAAGTCTGTGCAACTTCCTCCACGGAATTATAAATTGTCGATAATCTGGGCGATACATATCGCAGAATATCAATATTATCAAATCCCATGATTCCATAATCTTCTACTACCTTTTTCCCCTTCATCTGAAGATATCTCATTAATTCCAATGCGATCATATCGGAAGTACAGAAGAAAGCAGTCCTTTTATCTGTGTTCTTAAGTTCCTGATATGCAGGCTCTAAGTATTCCCAGCTTTGAATCAGCCCCTGTTCCACATGGGGATATCGATCCATTGTTTCTTTAAATCCCTTTGCTCTTTCTTCATGTACATAGACATTCTCTCTCTGGGCATCAGCCAGTGGCGGGCATACAAAGATTACCCGCTCATATTTCTTATTTACAATTTTTTCCGCTGCTTCAGCTGCAGCTTTTTTCCCGTCTATTCCAACAAAAGGGATCCCTTTTGCCACCTTATTGTCAATGGTTACAATGGGGATTTCAAGACCTTTTAAAAATTCCTTATACGCTTCCCCTTTGTTAATGGAGGAAAGAATAATTCCATCCATATGATAATCCGCCAGCCGGCAGAGCTGTTCCCGTTCTATTTCTACTTTATTTTCATGGAATGTGATATTCACAGAATAATCGATCTTCCTGGCCTCCCGTACAATCGCATTTAGCATCTGGGAAAAATAGCGGTTGTCGGAATCCATAATAACAACTCCGATATAAAATGTTTTTCCCTTAACAAGACCTCTTGCAAGCATGTCGGGACGATAGTCATGTTCTTTCGCTATTTTCAGAATCATGTCTTTTGTCTCTTCATTAATTCTTCCTGTATTATGAAGCGCTCTATGTACGGTTGTTCTGGACACCCCGCATAGCAGTGCCAGATCTTTCGTTGTTATTCCCATCTTTCTGCCCCCTTGCATATCGTAAGCCTGCATGCGATACTGCCTAAATGAGTAATGTGAACCTGTTCACATTTACCCCCTCGCATATCGCAGTAGTATGGCTTGTGAATACATTTATTCTAATACAATCCATGTGGCTTTACAATATTTATTTCCATACCCGGAAACTGCTGATTTCCAGTCCCCCGTATGTGCTTTAAATACGCTCTGCTGCCCGGATCATATTCCAGGACAGGGGGGCAAGCTCACATACCAGACGGTTTCCTTCTACTTTTCCGCCGGTTATCCTGCGTGGCTCTACGGCATCGTGCCGGATTAAATTTGTCATTTTCTTATCCTCACAGCTCATAGTTACCTGCTCCGTTATTCCCTTTATCTCAAATCCCTGAAGCTCACATTCAAAACAGATGGTCTCGTCTTCACTTCGGTTGACCAGGAAAAATACCACTTCCTGTTCTTCTTCATTATATACCGTTACACTGTCTACATAAGGCACCTCACCAAACCGTTCACAGGCATAGGACGGACAGTCAAATACTTCCGCTAAGACTGTTCCTCTTCCATATCTGGAAGTATAGGAAAATGGATAAAAGATAGGCTGCACCCAAACCCCGCCGCCTTTTTCCGTCATAATAGCTGCACTGATATTGGTAAGAAGGGACTGGCATGCAATCTTAATGCGGTCTGCATATTTCAGGAAATTCATCAGCATACTGGCAAACAAAAGAGAATCTTCCATACTGTATATCTGCTCACTGAGGTTTGGCGCTACCTGCCACGGACTTTTGTCTACCTGGGCAGCCACTTCCACATCTGCCATTGACCACACACCCCATTCATCGAAACTAATGAACAATTCTTTTTCCGAACGCTTTTTTGCCTTCACATAATCGCAGGTTCCGATCACCGTCTTAATATAGCGTTCCATATCCAAAGACTGTGCCAGAAAATAAGGTGTCCCTTTATCCTGTCCATCGTAATACTGATGCAAAGATATATAATCTACATAATCATAGGTATAATTTAACGTTATAGCTTCCCATTCCGGATAAGTTGCCATGTCGGATTTGGAACTGCCGCAGGAGACTAACTTAATACTGCTGTCCACCTGTTTCATCGCTTTTGCGGTTTCCTGTGCCAGACGCCCGTATTCTTCCGCGGTCTTATGCCCAATCTGCCAGTCTCCATCCATTTCATTACCCAGGCACCATGTATGGATACCGTAAGGGTTTTTTACACCATGAGCCTTACGCATATCACTGTAAAATGTACCCTCCGGGATATTGCAGTATTCTACAAAGGAAACTGCATTTTCAATCCCCTTGGTACCCAGATTCACTGCGAAAACAGGTTCGATCTCCGCTTTTTTTGCCCACTTCATAAATTCATTTGTACCAATTTCATTTGTTTCGATTGCACGCCATGCGATTTCCAGCCTGCGGGGTCTTTCTTCTACCGGGCCTACACCGTCTCTCCAGTCGTAACAGGAAACAAAGTTCCCTCCCGGATAACGGACTGCCGTAACTCCCATTTCTTTTACTTTTTCCAGAACATCCTGGCGGAAACCATCATCATCCGCTGAAGGATGTCCCGGCTCATAGATACCGGAATACACCACACGTCCCATATGTTCTACAAAAGAACCATAAATGCGTTTATCTATCTTTCCTTTTCTGAAATTTTTGTTTACAATCATAACTGCTTTCTGCATGTTTATACCCATTGCATATTGCCGGCTTGCCTGCAATACTGCCACACTTATACAGATTGAAAGAATCTCACCGTGGCTTCCTTTCTATGACATCATTTTCTTTCAACCAAAATTTGACTTATTAATTTAAATGTCCTTCTCTTCTTTCACTCATTACCTCTACTCTTTCATACCAGCTGTGGCTATTCCTTCCACAAAATATTTCTGGCAGAATATATACAATATTAATAATGGTGCCAGTGAGATTAAAGTCGCCGCAAGGGTCGGACCGTATTTAATTACCTTATTGCCAACGAGAACAGCAAGACCTGCGGACAATGTTCTCTTATTTGCAGAACTGGTCATCATCAGCGGGTAAAGCAGATCATTCCAGTTATTCATAAAATGAAAAATACCAAGGCTTGCAATCGCCGGCTTACATAGCGGAAGCATCAATGACCAGTAAATCCGGAATTCTCCCATACCGTCGATACGCCCGGACTCTTCAATAGATTTTGGCAGTCCTGCAAAAAATGACCTCATCATATAGATACCAAATGCACTTGTGGCTCTTGGAAGTATCAGTCCAAGATAAGTATCCAGCAGATTCAATTTATAAACTTCAATATAAAGGGGTGTCATGATAATCTGAAAGGGCACCATCATCGTCAGCAATATAATGGAAAAAATAATGTTGGATCCTTTGAAATTCATCCTGGCAAATGCATACCCCGCCATGGAATCAAAAAATACACTGAGTATCGTTACCGCTCCTGCAAAAATCACGGTATTTTTTGTCATATCAAATATGGGGATACTTTTTGTAACATACTTAAACTGATTCAGCGTCCATTCCACCGGGAAAAATTTCGGTGGATACTGAATTACACCCACATCTGTTTTAAAGGAAGATACCAGCAGCCATAAAATAGGAATGACAACCGTAAGGGCAACAAACAATGTTAAAATAACACCAACTATATTTCCCAGGGATCTTTTTTTAATCATTGGCTTCTTCCCCCTTATTCAGTACTAACTTTTTAAGGACAAAGGTAATAACTGCTATAATTACAAAGAGATATACGGAAATGGAAGACGCATACCCCAGATCATATGGTGCTGTCTGAAAACCTCTGTCATAAATATACTGTACCACAGTCTCTGTCCTGTTCAGCGGACCTCCCTGGGTCATGACATAGGTCTGGTCAAATACCTGCAGGGCGCTTATGGTCGTCGTGACCACACAAAAGCTGATCGTAGGAAATATTCCCGGAATTGTAATATGTATAAATTTTTTCCACTGTCCTGCACCATCCATATCAGCCGCTTCATAAAGGGATGCCGATATATTCAGGACAGCTGCCGTAATCAGTGTCAGTGTATAACCAAATCCTTTCCATGCAGTAACCACAATAACCGTTGGCATAGCCAGATTCGGATCCTTTAAAAAAGATACGGAATCCAGTCCGATCTGCTCCAGCCAGTAAGGAACAAGTCCCATGTTGGGGTCCAGAAGCATAGACCATACAATACTGATGGCTGTCATGGAACAAACAAAGGGCAGATAGTAAGTAGACCGCAATAACTTTGTATACTTATTATTTTTAGCCACATACATTGCCAGCAAAAGTGCAAGCCCTACTTGAAGAGGTACTTCAAACAGTGTAAAATACAAGCTGTTAAAAGTAGCATTCCCCACCCGTGAATCCTGAAATAATTGCTTGAAATTTGTGAGGCCTGCAAAAGAAATATCCTTCATAAAGATATTCATATTCAACAGGCTGATCACCAGCGATGACACCAGTGGAATGAACACAAATATTGTTAAAATAATCATCGACGGCATAATAAACAAATACGCGCATTTCTGATAATGCGGCCGATATTTTTTTCTTTTCTTCATTCTTATCCCCCGGAATAGCACAAGCTGACTTGCGCTATTCTTTAATTAGTAGTTTGAAAGCGATTTTCTTTCAAACCTATACCTCCTGCATATCACAGGTCCCGCCTGCGATAGAGCATGGATCTGCCTTCCGGTAACTTTTATTTGCCCAGAACTTTATCCATTGCCGTAACTGCTTCCCCTAATGCTGCATCCGGGGCTGCCGCTCCTGTGATCACCTTTTCAAACATTGGGATCATGACATCGTTATCAATCTGGCTTGCTAAAGAATAACCCAGATTATAGGATCTTCCTATCTCTGTTGCCTTGGATATGGAGTTCAATACCTCATCATTTTTAATCTCCGGGTCTTCCATCAGTGATTTAGACCAAACCGGGAAACCGTTTCTCTGGGACCATTCTTTTAACGTATCATCTGACAGCCAATATTTCATGAACTTATAAACAGCTGCCTTTTTCGTATCATCAATTCCCTTGGGAATCATATAGCTGCATCCTCCTGCCGGTGAAAAAGCTCCCGCACTGCCGGATACACAAGGTGCTATTCCGAAATTAATTCCTGCTTCTTTTAAACCGTTAATCTGCCATGGCCCGCTCATATACATTGCGATCTGTCCTGCCTGAAGCATTGTATCTGCATCCGGTCCCGTAAGGTTCATGGGAGTTACTTTTTTATTTACAGCCAGATCCTGCAGCCATTCTAAAGTTTTAACATTTGCTTCTGAATCCAGTAAGTTTTCATTTTTATCCGGGTCATCGGCATCTCCTCCATTTGCCCATAAGAATTGCATATAGGTAACATTGGTAGGCAGTGCCAGTCCGTATTGTCTCTTGGACTCGTCCGTAAGCTTTTCTGCAAACTGTGCTAATTCTTCCATAGTTGCGGGCGGAGTTTCCGGATCCAGTCCGGCCGCTGTAAACATATCTTTATTCCAATACAGGTATTGTACGTTATACTGCATGGGCACCCCGTATAATTTTCCGTCAACGCAGGAAAGATCCACCACATTATCCAGAAAATTCGTTTTGTCCACTCCTGTTGTTTCCCAAAAATCGCTGATATCCTCCAGGGAATCATTACTCACATAAGGTGCAATATTTTCAATTCCGAAGAGAACAAAATCCGGAGCTGTATTGGTGGCAATTGCTGCAGGCAGCTTCTGCTGAAGGGTATCGTTCGGCATGATATCCATGTTAATCGTAATGTTATCTGTATTCGCGGCATTATAGTTGTCCACGATTTCTCTCAAAATGTCTCCATCCGAGCCGGTAAATACATTCCAGAAGTCCAGGGTCACTGCTTCACCGGAAGACTGCTCATCGGGTGATTGTCCGTCGGATGACTGCCCGTCGGATGACTGCTCACCGGAGGCTGCTGGTGTGTCTGTCCCTTTTTCTTCACCGGTACTTCCAGCATCACCTGGAGCCTTCGAATTTTCAGTTGCTTCCTTCCCATTCTCAGATGTTGTTTCTTTACTTCCAGAAGTGCTTCCCCCGCATCCTGCTAATGCACCTGCTGTCAAACTTGCTGCTAATAATAAACTCCAAAACTTTTTTGCTTTCATATTCTACCTCCATATAGAATCAATACTGGCTGGTTCATTGCTTCATTTTGCACCAGTCTCCTTAGAGCATATTAAAAAATTGCTCTAGTGGTTATCACCAATAGTCCCCCCGGATATTGTTTTAATCGAGTCTCGTTTTGGTGAACATTTTTTGCGTACACGTGTGCTCTACAATTTGAATTATATATAATGTACATAATTTTGTCAAGTGTGTTTTTTAGATTATTATAAAATAATTTAATTTACTATTTATTTGAGGATTGTTTTATCAGTTTTGAATGCACCTGCTCTCTGTTGGTTTATTATATTTGGGTTTAGATGAGTAATGACGCTTTGTAAATGATAGGTAGTGTACGGAAAGAGAAGGGGGCGAGCCAGGACATTGATTTGGAAGGCTTACCGCAGAACTGGCATTTTCTAACCTTCCCAGAGCCCTTTTTGGCGGCACGCGGGCATTCGCTCCGAAATCCTGATGCATTTCGCAGCTCACTGCCCGCTTACAATCCGATGGGAGCCAGTCGAATTGTATCCGCCAAAAAGCACTCTGGGAAGGTAAGTRAATACTCAGCTCTGCTATACGCCTTCCAAATCAATGTCCTGGCTCGCCCCCTTCTCTTTCCGAGATAGCATTCGGTGATACAAAGCTGGTTTTCTCAGCGGGGTGGGACCCTGGGGTTGTGGCATGCTGAACAATATTGGCGTTAAGCAACTGATCTTGAGAACGGGATTTGTTTTATATTCTGCAATCAGAAAAAGGAATAGACTTTCATCTTCTATTATGCATAAACTGTCAAAATATACCGCTCTACATCCAATAAAGAACATCCATCTACACCCAGGGAATCTATCATGCTGAGAAGAGTAACATAAAGCAACTGAACTTATCACAGTGATTTGTTTCTTCATTCCAGAAAAAGCAGCAAACTTTCATCTCCTTTTACGCTTAAATAGCCGAAATATACTACGCTACATCCAATAAAGAACAGCCTGTCACAGCCCAGGGGTCCGACCATGCCAGTTTCCCACACCCATCTTTCCGTTGCACTATCTTCATCTACAAAGCGTCCCCTTACTCAGCTAAACCCCAATTTAACCAGTATAGCAGGATTTTGCTGTTGACTACACATTTGATATGTTTTATAATGTTTTTAATGTGGCGGCATGTGCCACAAAACTAAAAAAAGAGAGCGAATGAAGATGATTAAGAGCATGACAGGCTTTGGCAGGTGCGAAAACCTCCAGGGCAGCAGAAAATTTACAGTAGAAATGAAGGCAGTGAATCATCGTTACTTCGACGTGAATATTAAGATGCCCAAGAAGCTGAGTTTTTTTGAGTCAGCGATCAGAGGAATGCTTAAGAATTATATTCAGCGGGGGAAAGTAGACGTTTTCATTACATATGAAGATTTTACCGAAGAAAACTTTTCGTTAAAATATAATGAAAATATTGCAGGGGAATACGTTCGTTATTACAAACAGATGGCGAAGACATTTGGTCTGGAAAATGATATCAGGACTTCAACTCTTGGCAGATGCCCGGAAGTATTTACAATGGAAGAATCCACAGCAGATGAAAAAGAAATCTGGGCAGTACTGGAGGCAGCTTTGGAAGGAGCCAGCAGACAGCTTGTGGAAGCCAGGTTAAAAGAAGGTGATGCATTAAAAGCAGATCTCTTTGAAAAACTGGACGGTATGCTGGCAGATGTAGCTTCTGTAGAAGAACGGTTTCCTCAGATTATGGCGTCTTACCGTGAAAAACTGACTGAGAAAGTAAAGGAACTGTTAGGGGATACCCAGATTGAAGAAGGACGGATCGCAGCAGAAGTAGTACTGTTTGCTGATAAAATCTGTACGGATGAAGAAACAGTCCGGTTAAGAAGTCATATTGAAAATATGAAATCCTGCCTGATGGAAGGTGGAAGTGTCGGCAGAAAGCTGGATTTCATAGCACAGGAAATGAATCGTGAAGCAAACACAATTTTATCTAAGGCAAATGACCTGGAGACTTCCAATACGGCTATTAATTTAAAGACTGAGATTGAGAAGGTACGGGAGCAGATTCAAAATATTGAATAAGGTGGGAAAATAATTTGGCCAGATTAATTAACATCGGCTTTGGTAATGTGGTGAATACCGGCAAAGTCATAGCAGTAGTAAGCCCTGAAGCAGCACCTATTAAGCGGATGGTACAAAATGCAAGGCAGACCGGTAAAGTGGTAGATGCGACACAGGGAAGAAAGACCAAATCCGTGATTGTAACCGTTGATGATTTTATTGTATTGTCAGCATTACAGCCAGATACAATTGCAAAAAGATTTTCACTCAATATAGAAGATAAGCCAAAGGATGAAGAAGATGAATAGAAAAGGAATATTAATTGTTTTATCTGGTTTTTCAGGAGCGGGGAAAGGCACTTTGGTCAAGGCTTTATCAGGCAAGTATGATAATTATGCCCTGTCCATCTCTGCTACAACAAGAAATCCCAGACCCGGTGAAGAAGATGGACGGGAATATTTTTTCAAAACAGTGGAAGAATTTAAAGAAATGATTGCAGATAATGCGTTAATTGAATATGCGCAGTATGTTCAGAATTATTATGGAACACCAAAAGCTTATGTAGAAGAGAAGCTGAACGAAGGGAAAGACGTAATTCTGGAAATTGAGATACAGGGAGCCCTTAAGGTAAAAGAGCAATTCCCGGATACACTGCTGTTATTTGTAACTCCGCCGAATGCACAAACATTAGAAGAGCGCCTGAACGGACGCGGGACAGAAACCGCGGATGTGATCAGGGACAGGTTGAGCCGTGCCAGCGAGGAAGCACAAGGCATGGAAAAGTACGATTACCTGGTAGTCAATGATAAGCTGGAAGATTGTGTGGAAGAAATGCACGGAATCATTCAAAGTGAACATTTCAAAGCATCAAGAAATAACGAATTCATAAATACCATAAAAAAAGAGTTAACGCGTTTTGCCAGATAATTTCAAGGCAAACCCATTTTGAAAGGAGAAAGCATATGTTACATCCATCTTACACAGATTTAATGAAAGTTGTAAACAGTGAAGTAGAAGAGGGGGATACACCGGTTGTAAACAGCCGTTATTCCATCGTGCTTGCTACAGCAAAGAGAGCAAGACAGTTGATCGGAGGAGCAGAAGCTCTAGTGTATGATAACGGTAAAAAGCCCTTATCTGTAGCCGTAGAAGAGTTAAATAAAGGAAAGATCAAGATTCTCAGTGAAGATGAGACACTGGATGAAGAGTCAGACATTCAGGTACAGACAGAAGAATAAAATATTCCAGAATGAACCTGTATGTTCGATATAGAACAGATTGATTATAACCATAAAAATAAATAAGAGGATGTTTTGCTGTGGTGTCGGTAAAGACTTTGCAGCGAAACATCCTCTTTTAATTAATATATCTCATTAAATATTAAAAAATCTTAGTGGTCCATTGTGTACAATCCCAGACTTCCGTAACTACATCCTGGTAGAATTCCGGTTCATGACAGATTAGAAGTATACTGCCTTTATATTCCTTCAATGCCCGCTTTAGTTCTTCCTTTGCATCCACGTCCAGATGGTTAGTAGGCTCGTCCAGAAGCAGAATATTGGTTTCCCGGTTGATTAATTTACAAAGGCGTACTTTTGCCTGTTCACCACCGCTTAGAACACGTACCTGGCTTTCAATATGTTTGGTAGTCAGTCCGCATTTTGCAAGGGCACTGCGCACCTGGTACTGGGTCAGTGAAGGGTAGTCTTTCCAGATCTCTTCGATACAGGTAGTTGTATTCCCAGGAGCCATTTCCTGCTCAAAATAACCGATGTAAAGATAATCGCCAAGCTGGACAGAGCCTTCCAGAGAAGGAATCTGTCCCAGAATACTTTTTAACAGTGTGGTTTTACCAATACCGTTGGCACCGATAAGTGCTATTTTCTGTCCCCGTTCCATAGCCAGGTTCAGGGGCCTGGACAAGGGTTCATCGTATCCAATAACAAGATTCTCTGCCTCGAAAATGTATTTGCCAGCGGCCCGGGCTTCCTTAAAATGAAATTCAGGCTTTGGCTTTTCGGCTGCCAGCTCGATTTTATCCATTTTATCTAATTTTTTCTGACGGGACATCGCCATATTCCTTGTAGAAACTCTGGCTTTATTCCGGGCAACAAAATCTTCCAGATCACTGATTTCCTGCTGTTGGCGTTTATATGCAGATTCCAGCTGGGCCTTTTTCACTGCATAGACTTCCTGGAACTTGTCATAGTCGCCCACGTATCTGGAAAGTGCCTGGTTTTCCATATGATAGATCAGGTTAATGACACTGTTTAAGAATGGAATATCATGTGATATTAAAATAAACGCATTTTCATAGTCATTCAGATAGCGTTTCAGCCATTCAATATGCTGCTCATCCAGGTAGTTGGTAGGCTCGTCAAGGAGGAGGATATCCGGTTTTTCCAACAACAGTTTACCCAACAGTACTTTTGTACGCTGCCCGCCGCTGAGTTCCGTTACATCTTTATCCAGGCCGATATCCTCAAGACCCAGGGCGCGGCCGATTTCTTCTACTTTAGAATCAATAATATAAAAATCATGCATGGTCAGAGTGTCCTGGATGGTGCCCAGTTCCTCCATCATCTGATTTAATTCTTCTTCCGATGCATCACCCATAGAGTCACAGATGACGTTCATTCGTTCTTCCAGAGAAAACAGCTGTGCAAAAGCGCCTTTTAACACATCACGGATGGTCAGCCCTTTTTCCAGAACCGCATGCTGGTCCAGATATCCGGCATGGACATTTTTAGCCCATTCCACCTTGCCTTCATCCGGCTGTAATTTTCCGGTTACAATATTTAAAAAAGTAGATTTTCCTTCGCCATTTGCTCCTATCAGTCCGATGTGCTCACCTTTTAGCAGACGGAAGGAAACATCATGGAAAATCGCTCTGTCACCAAAACCGTGACTTAAATGCTCAACGTTTAAAATGCTCATTGCTGTATTAGCTCCTTAGTAATTATAGTTATCGATTTGATTATACAGGAAAATTCAAGAAAAGCAAGTATCTGAACAAAAAAACGCACCCGTTTGCGGGTGCGAAGCCTATAAAATAATTCTCAACATTCAATTTTTATTGTCCAGGCATAACCATTTTTTGTCCAGACATTGTAGTCATTATTTTGGGAGTTATAAGCAATATGATCCAGCTCCGGACAGGAGTTAACATTAATAATGTTTACATATTCGTTTGGCTTCAATTTCCAGTTTTTATTGCGAAGATAAGAATCAATTTCATGACTATGCATTTCTGTTACCTCCTTTGGTTGTCATTTATATACATAATCATTGACTGTTTTCATAGTTTTAATCAGTGTCTCTCATGTATATCATTATTATATCAGCAACTGCATCGGTAGGAAATGGTAAGATGTTAGAAACTATTGTAATAATTTTGGTTAATTTGTCGATTTCATGCAGAAGTCAGTAGATGTGAATGAGATTTTTCTGGGATAATATATAAAAAAGGACAATAAAAATTGGAACGGGTGGAATTGTGGTTTTGAGAACTTTACACATTCTCAAGTATTTTATTGACCTTTTAAGACGAAAATAGTACAATAAACATCAAAGAGCAATTTTGCTTTTGGACGATACTAAAAATGAGGAGTAATTTATGAACGTATTATTTGTATCCCTGGGATGCGACAAGAATCTGGTGGATTCGGAAGTGATGCTGGGGCTGCTTGCTAAAAATGGATATGTCCTTACAGATGATGAGACACAGGCCGATATTATTGTAGTGAATACCTGTTGTTTTATCAATGATGCAAAGGAAGAGAGCATCCAGACGATTCTGGAGATGGCAGAGCACAGGAAAAATGGTAAATGCAAGGCATTGGTTGTGACAGGATGTCTGGCACAGCGGTACAAAAAAGAAATTGTGGATGAAATAGAAGAGGTTGATGCCGTACTTGGCACCACAACGTACGATGAAATCATTAAAGCGGTACAGACGGCGCTGAATGGGCAGCAGCTGTTAGAGTTCCATGATATTGATGCCCTTCCGGCAAAATCAGCAGGACGTGTATTAACTACTGGCGGACATTATGCCCATTTAAAAATAGCCGAAGGCTGTAATAAGCATTGTACTTACTGTATTATCCCGAAGATCCGTGGAAATTATAGAAGTGTTCCTATGGAACAGCTTATTGAAGAAGCAAAAGACCTGGCAGAACAGGGTGTTAAGGAATTGATTCTGGTTGCGCAGGAGACTACGCTCTATGGAAAGGATCTTTATGGGAAAAAGAGCCTTCATGTCTTATTAAAAGAGTTATGTAAAATTTCAGGAATCCGGTGGATTCGTATTCTCTATTGTTATCCGGAAGAAATTTATGATGAACTGATACAGGTTATGAAAGAAGAGAAGAAGGTATGCCATTATCTGGATCTTCCCATTCAGCATGCCAGTGATGATATTCTGAGGAAGATGGGAAGAAGAACGAATAAACAGCAGCTTAAGGCTATTGTGTCTAAACTGCGCAGTGAGATTCCGGATATTGCGCTTCGGACAACCTTGATTACGGGGTTTCCAGGAGAGACTCAGGAACAGCACGAAGAACTGATGGAATTTGCAGATGAGATGGAATTTGAGCGACTTGGGGTGTTCACCTATTCTCCTGAGGAGGATACTCCGGCAGCAGAGATGGATGGACAGATTGAAGAAGAGATCAAAGAAGACAGAAGAGATGAGCTGATGGAACTTCAGCAGGACATCGCTTTTGATAAAGCACAGCAGATGGTTGGACGCAGTGTAATTGCTATGGTGGAAGGTAAAGTAGCAGATGAAAATGCTTATGTAGCCCGTACTTATGCAGATGCACCTAATATAGACGGATATTTGTTTATTAATACAGGTGAGACACTTATGTCAGGGGACTTTGTCAGGGTAAAAATTACAGGTGCGCTGGAATATGATTTGATTGGAGAGATTGAAGATGAATTTGCCGAATAGTTTGACCATATTAAGAGTTATTTTAATCCCTTTTTTTGTGATTTTTATGAAATCTGATCTGGGTGGCGCAGGAAAATATATAGCGCTTGCTATTTATATTATCGCCAGCCTCACGGATAGCCTGGATGGATATCTGGCAAGAAAAAACCATCAGGTAACGAACTTTGGTAAATTTATGGACCCTCTTGCAGATAAGCTCCTGGTGTGCTCTGCAATGATATGCCTGGTTCAGATGAACCGTCTTGCCGACTGGATTGTTATAATTATTATCAGCCGTGAATTTATTATCAGCGGCTTCCGTCTGGTGGCATCGGATAATGGAATTGTAATTGCTGCTAGCTGGTGGGGAAAATCCAAAACCATTGCGCAGATGATCATGACAATTTTATTAATTGCAGACCTGGGAGGATTTTTTAATACATTAGAAAATTTATTCGTTTTATTGGCACTGGTTCTGACCATTATATCATTAATTGATTATATTGCGAAGAACATCAACGTATTAAGCATGCAAAAGTAAGATTACTTTGGAGGATGAAAAATGGTAGTAGAACTGATTTCCGTTGGGACGGAGATATTACTTGGGAACATTGTAAATACAAATGCGGCCTTTCTGGCAGAAAAATGTGCGCTGCTGGGATTATCTATGTATCATCAGACGGTAGTGGGAGACAATGAGGAACGTCTTGCAGATACCATTCAGACAGCGATGAACCGCTCTGACGTGGTTATCTTAAGCGGTGGACTTGGCCCTACACAGGATGATCTGACAAAAGAGGTTGCAGCGAAAGTCCTGGACATGAAACTGGTAGAAGATAAACACAGTAAAGAACGGATACAGGAATATTTCAAGAACAGTCAGTTTAAGATCATAACCGACAATAACTGGAAACAGGCATTAATACCGGAAGGTGCAATTGTCATCGATAATAAAAACGGCACAGCACCGGGGCTTATTCTGGAAAAAGAAGGTAAATCCGTAATCCTGCTTCCTGGCCCGCCAAATGAAATGATTCCGATGTTTAACCACGATATATTCCCATACTTAAATAAACTGCAGCCGGAAATTATATGTTCTACGATGGTGAAGCTCTGCGGCTTAGGTGAAAGCTTTGTAGAGACAGAAATTGCAGACCTGATTGAAAAACAAACCAATCCTACCATTGCTACTTATGCTAAGACCGGAGAGGTGCATCTGCGTATCACAGCTAAGGCAGCCGATGAAAAAGAAGCAAAGAAATTAATTAAGCCTGTGGTAAAAGAGCTGCGCAGCCGTTTTGGCAACCATATTTATACTACAGAAGAACAGGATACTCTGGAAGAAACCATTATCCGTCTTCTGAAAGAAAAGGAACTGACCCTGACAACTGCTGAATCCTGTACAGGAGGACTTCTGGCTGCAAGGCTGACAAATGTACCGGGAGTATCGGATGTATTCAAGCAGGGGCTTGTAACCTACTGCAACCGTGCGAAGCGCAAGCTTTTGGAAGTAAAGAAAAATACGCTGAAAGAAAACGGTGCAGTGAGCGAAAAAACGGCGAAGGAAATGGCGAAAAACGGCGCATTCATTACCGGGGCAGATGTCTGTGTTTCTATCACAGGTATTGCAGGGCCTGGAGGGGCGACGGATGATAAGCCGGTTGGACTGGTCTATATTGCCTGCTCATATAATAACCAGGTGACGGTAAGAGAGTTCCATTTTAAGGGAGAGCGTAATAAGGTAAGAGAAAGTTCGGTGGTAAATGCCCTGATCCTGTTACGGGAATGCATTATTGCAGATACAGAGAAATCAGCAAAGAAAGATTGATGTTGTATTTGTTGGATTTGTGTTTTTTTATGCAGGGTTTTATTGACTTGTTAGGACGAATAGCGTATAATAAACGTATAAAAAAGTCCTGCGTCTATGTGGAAGCGTAGGTGCAGGACTTTTGACTTTGCAAATCGGATACATAAAGGAGAAGTGAACGTGAAGAATTTTTATGATGGTGAAATAGAAAAGAGTTCCAGAATTCCGAAATTGATCGAAGACCTGTACGATCATATGCCGGTTATCGAGGCAGATCGTGCTGTCATTTTAACAGAGAGTTATAAAGAGACAGAAGGAGAGGCAGTGATTCTGAGGAGAGGAAAGGCATTCGCAAAGATCTGTCATGAACTTCCGATTACGATTCGTCCGGAAGAACTGATTGTGGGAAGTAACACAAAGACAGCCCGTGGATGTCAGGTATTCCCGGAATATTCCTTTTCCTGGCTGGAAGACGAATTTGATACGGTAGAACATAGAAGTGCAGATCCTTTCTATATTTCAGAAGATACAAAAGAAAAACTTCATGAAGTTTATTCATACTGGAAAGGAAAAACCACCAGTGAACTTGCAACTTCTTATATGACTGAAGAAACGCTGCTGGCAATGAGGCATAATATCTTTACGCCCGGCAATTATTTTTATAATGGTATCGGACATTTTACAGTAAAATATGAAGAAGTATTGACAATTGGTTATGAAGGCATTATTGCCAATGCAAAAGACGAATTAAAAAAATGCAAAGTAACGGATGGTGATTACCAGACTCGTTCTGCTTTTCTGGAATCTGTTATTATCAGTTGTACCGCTGCAATTCATTATGCCCAGCGTTATGCGCTCCTGGCGTTGGAAGAAGCTGCGGTATGTCAGGATAACCGCAGAAAATTAGAGTTATTGGAAATTGCCAGAATCTGTGCAAAGGTACCGGGTAAACCGGCGGAATCATTTTATGAGGCTTGTCAGTCATTCTGGTTTGTACAGATGCTGCTGCAGACAGAATCCTCGGGCCATTCCATTTCTCCGGGACGATTTGACCAGTATATGTATCCATATTATGAAGCGGATATGAAAGCTGGCAAGTTAACAAGAGAATCAGCACAGGAACTGATCGACTGCATCTGGGTTAAATTAAATGACCTGAATAAATGCAGGGATGCGGCAAGTGCGGAAGGTTTCGCGGGCTACAGTCTGTTCCAGAACCTGATTGTAGGCGGTCAGGACGAGGAAGGGAATGACGTAACCAATGAATTATCCTTTATGTGCATTGAGGCATCTATGCATGTATTTTTACCGGCACCGTCTCTTTCGGTTCGTGTCTGGAATAAGACGCCGGATGAACTGATGATTAAGGCGGCCAAACTTACCAGAACAGGTATCGGTCTTCCGGCTTATTACAATGATGAAGTTATCATACCGGCAATGGTCAGCAGGGGAGTAGCCCTTGCTGATGCCCGTACGTATAATATTATCGGCTGTGTGGAGCCCCAGGCTCACGGCAAAACCGATGGTTGGCATGACGCTGCATTTTTCAATATGTGCAGGCCCCTGGAGCTTGTGTTTACCGCCGGCATGGAAGACGGCGAACAAGTGGGACTGAAAACCAAAGACATCAGCGATATGCACAGTTTTGAGGAATTCTATGATGCCTATAAACAGCAGATGGAATACTTTATTGAATTAATGGTCAATGCGGATAATTCCATAGACGTGGCACATGCCCAGAGATGTCCGCTTCCTTATCAGTCAAGTATGATTGATGACTGTATTAAAAAAGGAAAGTCTTTACAGGAAGGCGGGGCAGTATACAACTTTACAGGTCCACAGGGCTTTGGAATCGCAAATGTTACGGATGCATTGTATGCAGTGAAAAAATTGGTATTTGAAGATAAAAAACTTACGCTGGCTGAATACAGGCAGGCTTTGGATGACAATTTTGGAAAAGGGCTGAGCCAGTCCAGAGTAGAAGCATTAACGATACAAATTGCAAAAGAACTGCAAAATGCCGGTCAGAAAGTCGGTGCTTCTGAAATCCGTGTAATCGCAGAAACTGTTAGACAGACTGGAACAGAACCTGCTAAAAAGCAGAAATATGACGCACTTTTATCCATGATCGATGAACTTCCAAAGTATGGTAATGATATCGAGAGCATCGATCTTTTTGCAAGAGATGTAGCTTATACCTATACGAAACCTCTTGAAAAATATAGAAATCCCCGTGGAGGGCAATATCAGGGCGGATTATATCCTGTTTCGGCAAATGTACCGCTCGGTGCCCAGACAGGCGCTACACCGGACGGAAGGCTTGCTCAGACACCAATTGCGGATGGAGTGGGTCCGGTAGCAGGAAAAGATATCAGCGGTCCTACGGCAACAGCCAATTCAGTTGCACGCCTGGATCATTTTATAGCATCCAACGGGACTTTGTTTAATCAGAAATTTCATCCTTCTGCACTGAGCGGTATGGCTGGACTTCAGAAATTCACTTCACTGATCCGGGCATTTTTTGATCAGAAGGGAATGCATATGCAGTTTAATGTAGTAAGCCGCGAGACTCTGCTGGACGCACAGGCACATCCTGAAAATTATAAAAACCTGGTGGTAAGGGTTGCAGGTTACAGTGCCTTGTTCACAACGCTGTCCAGAGCGCTTCAGGATGACATTATTAACAGAACGATGCAGGGATTTTAATATGGAAAAAGAATTTTTAAAACAGACAGGCCGTATTTTTGATATTCAGAAATTTTCTATCCATGACGGACCAGGAATACGGACAATTGTATTCCTAAAGGGATGTGCCCTACGCTGTAAGTGGTGCTGTAATCCGGAATCCCAGAGTTTCCAGATACAGACTATGATACAAAACGGCAAAGAGAAAGTAACAGGCAGGGATGTTACCGTAGAAGAGGTAATGGAAGAGGTCTTAAAAGACACTTATCATTATAAACGTTCCCAGGGAGGACTAACGCTGTCCGGAGGAGAGTCGCTGCTTCAGCCTGATTTTGCTTCAGCCCTTTTTCAGGCAGCTCAGTATTACGGAATGAATACAGCGCTTGAATCAACCGGATTTGCTGAATTTGAGACGATTAAAGAAAAAATACTGCCATACCTGGATTTGTTTTTATTGGATATTAAACATATAAACAGTGCCAAACACAAGCTGTTTACCGGACAGCCCAATGAATTAATCCTTGAAAATGCCAGAAAAATCGCTGCCGAAGGTCAGAAAATGATTATCCGTGTTCCGGTAATCCCTACGTTTAACGATACTTCGGAGGAAATTCTGGGGATTGCCCAGTTTGCCAGAACCCTGCCGGGAATTGAACAGCTTCACCTGCTGCCATATCATAGGCTGGGACAGGATAAATATGAGGGACTGGATCGTGATTATACTTTAAAACATATAGTACCTCCTGATAATGAGCATATGGAGACTCTGGCACAGGTTGCCAGAACTACAGGATTATATGTACAAATCGGTGGATGAGAGAAGATAAACCACCAACACCAAATTAGAATTGACACTGCATAAGCCGGAAGCGGGAGGGAAACTTTATATTCCCTGCCCGCTTCTTTATGTTTCTATTTATCACCAAGACCGTAAAGCCTCCGTTTCCCGATAATCACAAAGCTTATGTCCCTGATAATGTGTTAATGCATCATCTTCATCATATTACGTAATTTTTCTATATTCTGGATTTCTTCTTTTGGTTTTCCCTGTTTCATGACTTCGATTATTAGATCTACTTCTTCAGGAGCAAAACTATTTCCCTGAGACTTTGTCCGTGATGCGGCCGCTAACAGAAATGGCAGCAGCTCTTTCGGCGATTTTCCGGAAGACTGATCTGCAAGTGCCATGAACATCTCCAATTTTGACTTATCAATATCTTTGAGTGCCGGGTTATTCATCCAATCATTACTATTCATAAAATCCTCACTTTCCTTCTGAATCAAACATTGTGTTATAGGTTTCAAACATCGATTGCTGCTCCGGAGAGAGCATGTTCATGACAAAATCCATAGGATTCTGACTTTGTCCTTCTCCGTCACCACCATTATCGCTCTGACTGAACATTTCTTTATAGGTTTCGAAAAGTTCCATGGTATTCAGGAGATTCAGGCATGTATCCAGCATTTCTCTTTGGGAACTGCTACAATATTTTCGCATGTCATTTAGCATATCTTTTGGAGAAAATGAAGTATTCTCCATCGAACACGCTTTCATAGGAGAATCGGAATCTTCATAAAATGTAAGGATGTTTCCCAGTTCCATGACCTTAATATATAACGCCAGAAATTTTTGATTCTTGAATTCTACATATGGTATGATGGCTTTTAACATCTGGAGTTGGTTTCCATTTGCGATCTGGTCGATGGCTGTTAAAGGCGGTGCAGCATATTCTTCCATATTTTCCTGCCAATGTGTTTTGAAAAAATATATGTGTAAAACCAGGGAAGTATGACAGATGGGGGCAAATTCTCATATATTATATGTATAGTTCATTAAGGAGGATACAAAATGTCGCGTCATATTGTTATAGATGGTAATGCATTTTACGAAGTAGATGATGAATGTATGAAAGGAAGAAAGGAAGAGGTGTTTAATAAAGTAAAGAAAGAAAAGGTTACGGCGGAAAAGAAAACAAACAAAGAAGATTCTGAAAAATAGTCCACTAATGATAACGGAGGTTTTAAGTATTGGAAAGTGTAAAATCTTGAAGCCTCCAGGATTTTTCTGTTTCGATTGCTGCAATATAAATAGAAAAAAGCCCCCATAAAGGGGGCTCTTGTGGAAATTAGCAAAGAGATCCACATCCGCCACAGCAGAGCAGTAATAAGATGATTAAGATACAGGAGTTGTCGCCGCATCCGCCGCCACAACCGTTGCCGCATCCGCCACAACCGCCGCCGAATCCACCGTTTCCGCCACAGCAGAACAGAAGGATAATGATCCACAGGCAAGAACCGCCGCCGAATCCGCCGCCACATCCGTTGTTGCATCCACAATTTCTTTCTTCACATCCACATCCACAATTTGTTGCTGCTAAATCACTCATTTATCTTCCTCCGATAATTTTGATTACACTTCATGATATGTCTGGAGGCTTGTTTGGGTTACAATATTTAAAAAATTTTTTTTATTTATCTTAGAATCTCAAAAATTCGGTATACATTCAGGGTGCCGTATCCCCATTCACGATTGGGATAGAGCAGGTTTTCCGAGCGTTCGGCACCACGGATCAGAAAATTTTTAACTTCCCGGGTACTGAGGACATGAGGTGTATATCTGGTCAGCCCCCAGTTGATCAACAGGGCAACCGACCCTGCAGCCAGTGCCGCGGCAAGGCTGGAACCTGTTCTTGGCATATAGCGTCCCGATCCGTCAGGTCCATATACATTGACGCCTGGAGCGGCAATATCCGGCTTAATGGCTCCTGTGCGGGTATACCCGCGGCTGGAATTGATAAAGAGACTCTTATCATAGGCATTATAAGTACTGACGGTAATCACAGACTCCGCTGGGGAAGGGGATGTCAGCGTGGTATCCGGATTTGGAGTTAAAAATACAGTTCCCGGTGGGATAAGCCCTGTAATTGGCAGCCACATATGGAAGATACCGTTTATGAAAATATTATTAATGACACTGATATTCCAAAGACCCGGTGTGGGGTTTTCAAATCGTATCAGTATTAATTGGCTGCCCGTTGTGAATTCTACAATTTCATAATCAATGTAGATGACTGTTTTCTCTAAGACCAGGCGTTCTACCGTACTTTGCCCCAGTCTGGCAGGCACGGCGGGTATGGTTTCCCCCAAAGGCGAGGTGACAGATACGGAATAAAGCTCCGGAGCCTGGGCCCAAATTTCCAGAGAGAACCCCTTGGTATCCTTATCCACCAGAATTTCTGCTGACTGGTATTCGTTTTCAGCAGCAATTTTACCGTAGAAATGATGTCCCATTCCGGCTTCATTACCTGCAGCTACCACACAGTAAATGCCGGTGTAGTTGGAATAGTAGGACACGAAGCTGTCCAGGAAGGACGCACCGGAATGGTCTCCCTGATTGCTGCCAAGTCCAATGCAGATTACAAGGGGCAGGTTGTTGTCAATTGCAAGATTATAAAGATAGTATACCGCCGTCATGATGTCGGATTCCTGAAATGCCAGCGCATCTTCAGCAACAAAGAAGAAATCCTTCAAATACTTCTTGGCAGGTTTTAATTTTACAACAGCAATGTCACTCATTGGGGCTGCTCCTACAAAATCCTGTTCCGGATCTTCACTCCCGGCGGCGACACCGGCTACAAAGGTACCATGTCCGTTTTCATCCGTTTCAGGAACGATGCTTAGGGGATTATCGGAAGCAAGTGCGGTGTTTAGATCATCTCTGGTATATATTTTTCCATAGAATAGCTCATCCGGCGGATCATCCGTTCGCTCTGTCTGATCCCAGATGCCGAGAATCCGGCTGGAACCATCAGATTTTCGGAAGGCATCCAATGTATAGTCGATTCCGGTATCGATAAAACCCAGCAGAATATTTTCACCCTTCAGATTCAAAATAGGCTGATTCTGTGTCCTTAAAATTCCGGAAACCTCCAGACTGGTGGTATCCAAAGTGGTATACAATTTCGGGATCGTGGTGTATCCTACAGTAGAGAGGATACTGCTGGGAAATAATGTCTTGTCTACGTGTAAAATTGCATAGCCCCCGCCCACGGTCTGAGACCCCAGTAAAGGAAAGTCCCTGGAAAGATTTTCTTCTGCCCCCTGATAGGAAACGACAAGATCATAAAAGTCGTTTGAGTATATTTTGTTTTGTAATTCGTTTTTGGGCATATGACCTCCAATTCTAATGTTTTTTAATAAGATATGGGAAAATAGTGATTCCTATGTTATACTAATAATATTGTGCATGGTTTAATATTTATACTGAAACAGAAAAGAGGTAGAACAAATGAGACCGGATTTATTTTCAATCGGACCAATCACCATTCACGGCTATGGTTTAATGATAGGTATTGGATTTTTAGCTGCGATACTGATCGGAATGAAACGGGCAGAGAAACACGGATTAGATAAGGATATCGTTTTTAATATGGGTTTGCTCTGCATTGTGGGCGGTATGCTGGGTGCTAAAATTTTATTTATTATTACAGAATGGAATAACATTATTCATTCCAGGAACCTGTGGTCAGACCTGGCTTACGGATTTGTTGTATATGGAGGCATTATCGGAGGAATTCTTATTCTTTATGTATACAGCAGGTTTAAAAAGCTGAACTTTTTACAATATATGGACCTGATTGTTCCGTCCGTTTCCATAGGTCAGGGATTTGGAAGAATCGGCTGTCTGCTGGCGGGCTGCTGTTATGGACGGGAGACAGATTGTCCTATTGGAATTGTATTTCATAACTCTGAATTTGCGCCAAACGGAGTTTCTCTGCTTCCAACCCAGATTTTTTCCAGCCTGGGAGATTTTGCGATTGCGGGATTTTTAATCTGGTATGCCGGAAAGCAAAAGAAAGATGGTAAAGTTATCAGTATGTATCTGATTCTCTATGGTGTGGGCAGATTTATTGTAGAAATCTTCCGAAATGATCCAAGAGGTAATGTAGGGATGCTGTCAACATCACAGTTTATTTCCATCTTTATGGTAGCATTCGGAGTAGGAATGATGTATTTTGTAACACATCGAAAAAAGAAAGAACAGTAGCCACCTTTTTATTTTTACGTATACTGGTAAAAAAGGGTTAGAGCGAAATGAATCGTGCCAGATTGTCAGTAAATGTAGAAAATGTTCATCGCAAAGGCATTTTAGGCCAGGGAATTGGTGTGGCGGTATTAGATACGGGGGCATATCCGCACCCGGATTTCAGAGATAGAATTTGTAGTTTTCGTGATTTCGTGGGAGGAAGAGCGTCGATGTATGACGATTGTTCCCATGGAACCCACGTTATTGGGATTGTCGCCGGGAATGGAAAAATGTCCGGTGGCAGATACAGGGGTATTGCACCTGCATGCCACGTAATGTCATTAAAGGTATTGGACCGCAAAGGCGGCGGAAATAGAAAAGATGTATTAAATGGAATTGACTGGGTAATCCAAAATAAAGAGTTATATAATATTCGAGTATTAAACATTTCCGTGGGAACAGAGCGGGAAGGGGATGACGCGGATTTTAAACTGGTTGACAGCGTGGAGCGGGCATGGGATGCCGGGCTGGTGGTGGTAGTTGCAGCCGGGAATATGGGTCCGGATCCAATGTCTATTACGGCACCCGGAAACAGTAAAAAAGTTATTACGGTGGGCTCTTCAGATGATTTTATGAAGGTGGGAAGCTATAACAATGAAAAACTGTATTATTCGGGCAGAGGCCCTACAAAAGAGTGCGTCTGTAAGCCGGATGTTGTAGCTCCCGGTTCCAGAATCATATCCTGTAACAGCATTAATGTGAGTAGTAAAGGCTACTATTGCACAAAAAGCGGAACTTCCATGGCGACGCCTATCGTTTCCGGAGCAGTAGCGCTTCTTTTATCCAGGTCTCCTGGCATGACAAATGTAGAAGTGAAAATGAAGCTGAAAGAGACCTGTGATGATATAGGACGCCCACGCTACCAACAGGGCTGGGGGCAGATTAACATTGAGACGTTACTGAAATAATTTTTTAATAGTGTAAAAAAAGAGGGTGGCTGCGGCATTGTAAATGCTGTGGCCGTCTTTTTGTATATGTTTAGAGAAGATATTCCCCAAATTACATACCTTTATAGTTTTGCCCCGACTTCCATGAATGTCGCTTGAATCGTAATAATCAGTATGTTAAAATTAAAAATATGAATTGATAACAGAAGGGAACATTTGAAATTGCAAATGTGCAGGTAATGGATATGGCAAAGTATATTATGGCATTGGATGCTGGGACTACAAGCAACCGCTGCATATTATTTAATGAAAAAGGTGAGGTATGCAGTGTTGCCCAAAAGGAGTTTACACAGTATTTTCCAAAGCCGGGATGGGTTGAACATGATGCCGATGAAATATGGTCTTCCCAACTTGGCGTTGCCGTGGAGGCAATGTCCAAAATTGGAGCAGTTGCCGCAGATATTGCTGCGATTGGTATTACGAATCAAAGGGAGACAGCAATTGTCTGGGACAAGAAAACAGGATCGCCTGTTTATCATGCAATCGTGTGGCAATGCAGGAGAACTTCGGAATACTGTGATACATTAAAAGAAAAAGGTCTGACAGAAGTTTACCGGAAAAAGACAGGCCTGATTATTGATGCTTATTTTTCGGCAACGAAAATCAAATGGATTCTGGACAATGTGGAAGGGGCCAGGGAAAGAGCAGGTAAAGGGGAACTTCTATTTGGAACGGTAGAGACATGGCTTATATGGAAGCTTACGAAAGGCAGAATTCATGTGACGGATTATTCCAATGCGTCCAGGACCATGCTCTTTAATATTAAAGATCTGAAATGGGATGAGGAGATTCTGGAAGAACTTCAGATCCCGGTAAATATGCTTCCGAATCCAGTACCTTCAAGCTGTGTATACGGAATGGCAGATGCATCTTATTTTGGAGGAGAAATACCAATTGCGGGAGCGGCGGGAGATCAGCAGGCAGCACTGTTTGGGCAGACCTGTTTTACGGCTGGAGAAGCCAAAAATACATATGGAACGGGTTGCTTTATGCTGATGAATACTGGGGAAACCCCTGTTTTTTCCAGCAATGGTTTAGTTACTACCATAGCGTGGGGATTAAACGGTACGGTCAATTATGCGCTGGAAGGATCCATTTTCGTGGCAGGAGCAGCAATACAATGGCTGCGGGATGAACTGCACCTCATAGACTCTGCTTCGGATTCCGAATATATGGCGGGAAAAGTGAAGGATACCAATGGCTGTTATGTAGTGCCGGCTTTTACCGGACTTGGTGCACCATATTGGGATCAATATGCCAGGGGCAGTATTGTGGGAATCACCAGAGGTGTCAACAAATACCATATCATTCGGGCAACCCTGGAATCTCTGGCCTATCAGGTAAACGATGTCTTAAAAGCCATGGAAGCTGACTCTGGCATAGAGGTAAGAGCGCTGAAAGTGGATGGAGGGGCAAGTGCAAATAATTTTTTGATGCAGTTCCAGTCAGATATCATAGGAGCGCCCGTACATCGCCCGGACTGTGTAGAGACAACGGCGATGGGAGCAGCATATTTGGCAGGACTTGCAGTAGAATATTGGAATAACAAAGAATCCGTTATCCAAAACTGGCAGGTTGACCGTGTCTTCAAACCGGCAATGGCGGAAAAGGAGCGGCTTAAGAAGATTAAAGGATGGGACAAGGCCGTGAAGTATGCGTTTGGATGGGCGAAGGAAGAGTAGGTTGAGGTACTGGTACTAGTATTGTAGCTGATTAAGACGCTTTGTAAATGATAGGTAGTGTACAGAAAGATGGGTGTGGGAAACTGGCATGGGCTCCGTCAGCTGGCCGCAGAACTGGTATTTTCTAACCTTTTCGAAGCGTTTTTTGGCGGCACGCGGGCATTCACCGAGAAATCCTGATGCATTTCTCGGTTCAGTACCCGCTTAGTATCCGATGGGAGCCAGTCGAATACTATCCGCCAAAAAGCACTTCGAAAAGGTAAGTAAATACTCAGCTCTGCTCTACGCTTCCTCCGCCCATGCCAGTTTCCCACACCCATCTTTCTGAGATAGCATTCGTTGATACAAAGCTGGTTTTCTCACCTACTTCTGCCGCCTGCTTCCTTACCCAGCTTATAACAGCAAAGTGTTGATTCTACAAAAAATTCCCATTTCCCTATTGACAATACGTGTATGATTGTATACAATGATACAAAATAAACCCTTAGGAGAGATTGAATCATGGATAATCGACGCGTTAAAATGGATTCCCACACAAACTTGCTGCAGTTAGAAGAGCATATGTATCATTTAGTTGACGTAGAAACGCCAAATGTTTTCCGTAACCTGTTTCCTTATGATGAAGTACCGAAGATTGCCTTCAATGACCGTATTGTGCCGCACCATATGCCGGAAGAGATCTGGATTACAGATACTACGTTTCGTGATGGGCAGCAGTCCCGCGCACCTTATACCACAGAACAGATTGTGACATTATTTGATTATTTTCATAAACTGGGCGGACCAAACGGTAAGATTCGTCAATCCGAATTTTTCTTATACAGCAAAAAGGACAGGGACGCTGTCTATAAATGTATGGAACGAGGCTATAAATTTCCGGAAGTCACCAGCTGGATCCGTGCCAGTAAAAAGGATTTTGAATTAGTTAAAGATTTGGGGATGAAGGAAACCGGAATTCTGGTAAGCTGCTCGGATTACCATATCTTCTACAAGATGAAGATGACAAGAAAGCAGGCAATGGAACATTATCTCAGTGTAATTAAGGAATGTCTGGAGACCGGTGTCAGTCCAAGATGCCATCTGGAAGATATCACACGTGCAGATATTTATGGATATGTAATTCCATTCTGCGTAGAATTGATGAAATTGATGGAAGAATACCAGATTCCAATTAAAGTGCGCTGTTGTGATACCATGGGGTATGGCGTAAACTATGCCGGTGCTGTAATTCCCAGGTCTGTACAGGGAATTATTTATGGTATTATGACACATGCAGGTGTGCCTTCTGAGCTAATTGAGTGGCATGGGCACAATGATTTTTATAAAGCAGTCAGCAATTCCACAACTGCATGGCTTTACGGAGCGGCAGGCGTAAACTGTTCCCTTTTTGGAATCGGAGAACGTACGGGAAATACTCCGATTGAGGCGATGGTATTTGAATATGCACAGCTTCGGGGTACACTGGATGGTATGGATACAACTGTTATTACGGAAATGGCAGATTATTACCAGAGAGAGATCGGGTATCACATCCCTTCCAGAACACCATTTGTAGGGCAGAATTTTAATGTGACGAGAGCAGGTATCCACGCTGATGGTTTATTGAAAAATGAAGAAATCTATAATATTTTTGATACAGAAAAGTTCCTGAACCGTCCGGTACTGGTTGCTGTTTCCAATACGTCCGGTCTGGCTGGAATTGCACATTGGATTAATACATACTATCGCCTGCCGGAAGAAAAGCGCCTGTCAAAGGATGCGCCACTTGTTGAAATGGTGAAAAATTGGGTGGATAAAGAGTATGAAGATGGTCGTGTAACAGTAATTACTGATAATGAACTGATAAAAGTCATTGATGACTGTTGCAAAAAATTGAATTATGTTTTAGTATAGTAGGCAGGGCAGGAGGAATCATTTTGAGTAATCATGAAATGCTTAAAGAAGTAAATGATAAATATTCGCTTCGTGGAAGGGTGTTCCATACCATACGGGAAGATATTTTAAATGGCAGATACCGCCAGGAAGAAGAATTGCGGGAAACTGCTATCGGTGCAGAATTAGGTGTAAGCCGGACTCCGGTGCGGGAAGCCTTAAGACAGCTGGAGCTGGAAGGTCTGGTAAAGATCGTTCCAAATAAAGGTGCTTATGTGACCGGAATTACCCCCGCAGACGTCAAGGATATTTATATGATCCGTGCAAGGCTGGAAGGATTATGTGCCAGAATGGCTGCAGAGTCCATCACTCCAAAAGAGCTGGAGCATTTGGAAGAAATCATAATGTTAGCGGAATTCCATGAGAAACAGAAGCATTATGAGCAATTATTTTCGTTAGACAGCAAGTTTCATGAAACTTTATATGAAGCCTGTCAGAGTAAAATGCTGGAACATTTGTTGTCGGATTTCCACCATTATGTACAAAGGGCCCGTAAGCTGGCGCTGAAGCATCAGGAAAGGGCAGAAAAGTCGACTTATGAACACCGACAGATATTAGAAGCAATCCGTGAACGAAATCCGGATAAGGCAGATGAACTGGCTACGCTGCATATTATGAATACGATACATAATATGAATCATTACAAGATAGAAAACATTTTAGATGAAAATGGAGGACAAGCATGAGCAAAATTCAGATGAAGACACCGTTGGTAGAGATGGATGGAGATGAAATGACAAGGATTCTTTGGCAGATGATCAAAGATGAATTACTGAATCCTTTTATTGAACTCAATACTGAATACTATGATTTAGGACTGGAACACCGCAATGAGACAGATGACAAGGTGACATTTGACAGTGCATATGCAACCAAGAAATACGGTGTAGCAGTGAAATGTGCGACCATTACGCCAAATGCTGCCAGAATGCCGGAATACAATTTAAAAGAAATGTGGAAAAGCCCTAATGGCACTATCCGTGCGATCTTAGACGGAACGGTATTTCGTACTCCGATTATCGTAAAAGGAATTGAGCCATGCGTGAAAAATTGGAAAAAGCCAATCACAATTGCCAGACATGCATACGGAGATGTATATAAAGCTACAGAAATGAAAATTCCGGGAGCAGGTAAGGCAGAGCTTGTCTATACAGATACAGACGGTAATGAATCCAGAGAGCTGATTCATGATTTTACAGGAGCAGGAATCCTTCAGGGTATGCATAATGTAAATGATTCCATTGAAAGCTTTGCTAAAAGCTGTTTTAACTATGCACTTGATACCAGGCAGGATCTTTGGTTTGCTACAAAAGACACCATTTCTAAAAAATATGACCATACATTCAAAGACATATTCCAGGAGATCTTTGATGCAGAGTATGCCAAAAAGTTTGAAGAAGCAGGCATTACTTATTTCTACACACTGATTGATGATGCGGTTGCCCGTGTTATGAAATCAGAAGGCGGTTACATCTGGGCTTGTAAAAATTATGATGGAGATGTAATGAGTGATATGGTTTCTTCTGCGTTTGGTTCTCTTGCTATGATGACCTCTGTATTAGTATCTCCGGAAGGCTTCTTTGAGTACGAAGCTGCCCACGGTACCGTACAGAGACATTATTACAAACACTTAAAGGGCGAAGAAACTTCCACAAATTCCGTTGCAACCATTTTTGCATGGACCGGTGCACTTCGTAAACGCGGTGAACTGGATGATAATAAAGAATTAATGGAGTTTGCTGACAAACTGGAAAAAGCTACGGTAAAGACCATCGAAGATGGCAAAATGACAAAAGACTTAGCGCTGATTACCAGTACTCCAAACCCGGTTGTATTAAACAGCGAAGATTTCATTAAAGCAGTACGTGCTGAACTGGAGATTTAAATAAAAAATATTTATGCAGGGCATATCAGAATCAGATTGGTTTTGATATGCTTTTTGAGTATCTAAGCAGCAGTTCTTTAGATGCCAATTTATCCTGACGATGATAAAATTGAGTTATATTGTTCGAATAGGGGGAAGGATATTAATGAATGATGTACTTGAAAATAAACTTAAAAGAGTAATTTTGGATATTAAAGTTTTACATATATTAATGGAAAGACCATATTATGAAGATGAATTATTACAGGAAGTTAAAAATGATTCTAGAATTTTTGCTTCGTTAAAGGAAGGAATGTTCTATGCAAGGTTATGTGGATTACATGATCAGGAGTACATATTCTGTCAATTAGAATTTAATAAAAGTAAATCCAGATTATTAAAAATGTATAGTATTACGGAAACGGGTAAATTACAGTTAAATAAATGTAAGAAAATGTGGGAATTTGTTACGGAAGAAATGTCTGTGATTCTGGATAGGGAGGCATAGAATGGATGAAAAACAATACATAAAAAGTATACTCTTATATACAAGGTGTGGTTTTAAGAAAAAGAAAGAGTTATATAATATTCTGTCAGATATAGTAGTAGAGAAAAAAGAAAATGGCATGAATATGAAAGAGATTATGACATCCATAGGAACACCGGAGGAAGTTGCTTGTGAATTAAATGTTTACTTATTGGAAAAAAAACAATGTATGGATCAAAAGATTTTAAAGATTTATAAGACCTGTAAATATTTAAGCTATGCTGCCATTATTGGATTTTGTATAATTGTTGGATATATTTTTATAAAGCAAAACAGTATATTGCGTTTTCTTACAGAACAAAATTCATCAACTTTTGTGGCGGGTTCATCTATCATTAACATACAGGTATTTGTCCTGATATTACTTGCAATATTAATTGCTATTCTTTTTTGTGTTAAATATGTTATTAAAAGAAAGTATATGTGGGAAATTTAATGATCATTAGTATAAGTATCGGAAAGGCATAACTGAATTTGTTGAATTTTGATATGCCTTTTTTGGAGGTGAAAAATGGCAGTTTACAAAGAAATTACCTGTGCATCAGCTTGTAATAAATTAAAACGCAAAATTCCCTATGGCTGGGATTTGAATATTTATCGTGGCTGCGAACATGAATGCAGATATTGCTATGCCATGTATTCCAATGAGTATCTGGGCTCAGGAGATTATTTTGAAGAAATATATGTCAAAACTAATATTGCAGAGCAGTTGGAAAAGGAACTGAGTTCTCCCAACTGGAAAAGGGAAGTTGTAAATATCGGAGGGGTTACAGACAGCTATCAGCCTGCAGAAAGTATCTATAAACAGATGCCGGATATCCTTAAATTAATGATCAGATATAAAACGCCCTGCATTATTTCTACAAAATCTGATCTGATCCTGCGCGACTATGATTTAATTGCTGAACTGGCAGGGATCACATATGTAAATGTAGCGGCAACTATCACTTGTATGGATGAAGGAATACGGAAAAAAATAGAACCAAACGGGGCAGAATCCGTAAAGCGGTTTCAGATGCTGAAGGAGTTTTCCAAAACCAATGCATCTACAGGACTTCATTTTATGCCGATTATTCCTTATTTGACAGACAGCCGCCAAAATGTGGATGCTCTTTACCAGCTGGCAAAAGAGAGTGAAGTGGGGTATGTATTACCCGGAACGCTATATCTTAGGGGAAAGACGCGGAATGTATTTTTTGACTTTATTTCTAAAAAATATCCCAATTTGTATGAGCCGCTGAAAATGCTGTATCAAACAGGGGGAGCACCAAAGACATATAAAAACCAACTTTATCAGATGGTAAATGAATTAAAAGAAAAATACGGTTTATCCGGCAGTTATTCTAAATTAATGAAAGAGAAGATGAACCAGCCCCAGTATACACAACTCTCATTATTCGATCTGTAGAGTGGAAATATACTGGCTTGTTTGATTGAGCGGCAGCAGACTGGAATAACCTGTTACGATAAAAACCCCATACTATAATCGTCTGTGCAGACACACAGGTATATTATGGTATGGGGTTTTTGATTTATCATTTCCACGCAGGCTATTCAGCCAGTTCCGCCCAGGCTTCATAAAGTGTTTCCAGTTCTTCCTGAACAGCGGCTTTTTCTGTGTTTAAGGATAGACATTTTTCAACGTCGGTATAAATCTCTTCTTTTGTCAGCAGTTCATCAATTTCGCCATCTCTGGTTTCCAGTTGGTGGATGCGGTCTTCCGTCTTTTTTAAGTCATTCTGACGTTTGCGGATACGTGCCTGTTCTTCTTTTTGCTGTTTCCAATCCAGTTTTGCGTGGTTGTCATCTTCCGATGTACCCTCAGCAGTAGCAGTGGAAGCTGCAGCATAAATCCGGGTCAGCTCATCTTTCTTTTCCAGATAATAATCGTAATTGCCGATATAGTTAACTAAAGTATTGCCGGTAAGATCCATGATACGAGTTGCCGTCTGGTTGATAAAATAACGGTCATGGGATACATAAAGGACAGTACCGGTATATTGATTCAGTGCATTTTCTAGAATTTCTTTCGAAACAATGTCCAAATGGTTGGTAGGCTCATCCAGGATGATGAAATTAGCTTTGGAGAGCATAAGTTTAGCCAGGGAAACACGTCCTCTTTCTCCACCGCTTAAATCCTTGATTCGTTTAAACACATCATCTCCGGTAAATAGAAATGCTGCAAGGATATTACGGATTTCTGTGTTGGTAAGGTTGGGATAAGCATCGGAGAGTTCTTCAAATAAAGTTTTCTCCATGTGTAAAACATGGTGCTCCTGATCGTAATATCCGATGTGGACTTTACTTCCCAGTGTAAACTTTCCGGCATCTGCCTGAATAACACCGTTGATAATCTTTAAGATCGTTGTTTTTCCGGTACCGTTATTACCGATAATTGCAACTTTTTCTCCCCGCTTGATTTCAAAATCCAGATCCTGAAATAAGGTATTTCCATCAAAAGATTTTTTGAGTCCTTCCACGGTCAGTACATCATTTCCGCTCAGAATTTTTGGTTCCAGCGTTATGTGTATTTCAGAGGTCTGTGTTACCGGTTTGTCCAGAACTTCAATCTTATCCAACATTTTTTCACGGCTTTCCGCCCGGCGGATAGATTTTTCCCGGTTAAAGGATTTTAGTTTGGTGATAACTTCCTGCTGATGTTTGATTTCCTGCTGCTGATTTAGGTATGCTTTTAACTTTGCATCCCGGATCATCGCCCGTTTTTGCGCATAATCCGTGTAATTCCCCAGGTAGGTGGTAACCTCACCATTGTCAATTTCTACTACTTTCGTTACCACACGGTTTAAGAAATAGCGGTCATGCGCTACGATGATTACGGCACCGTTGTAGTTCAGAAGATAGGTTTCCAGCCATGCAATGGAGTTCATATCCAGGTGGTTTGTAGGCTCATCCAGGAGAATAATGTCCGGATTGGAAAGAAGCAGTTTACCAAGAGCCACACGGGTTTTCTGGCCGCCTGAGAGTGTATTGATGGGTTTGTCAAATTCGTCTTCGGTAAAGCCAAGACCCTTTAAAACCCCTACGATTTCACTTTTATAGGCATAGCCGTTTTTGTGTTCAAATTCCATTGTTAGCCGGTTATAGGTTTCCAGGATTTCGGTAAGTCTGGCACCTTCCAGGATCTTCATTTCCTGTTCCATGGTTCGGATCCGCTGTTCCAGTTCGATTACATCCCGTTTTACTTCCAAAAGTTCTTCATAAATCGTATTTTCATTTGTAACAGACTGATGCTGTGCCAGGTAGCCGATGGATTTTCCGCGGGTGATTATCACTTCACCGGAATCCGCAGGCATTTCCTGCATGATAATTTTCAGGAGGGTAGATTTACCGGCTCCGTTAATTCCCACGATTGCTGTTTTTTCACGATCTTCTATATGGAAGGAAGCATTCTTAATAATTTCGGTTGTTCCAAATGCTTTGCTTATGTTCTGACATGCAAGTATCATAAGTAATTCACCCAATCTTTCTCATATTTATCAGAAACTATTATAATAGATAATCCGGGTTTTGCAAATAGATTTCTTCAAAAATACTGGACTTTATGCATGATTTGCGATAATATAGGGATATTGTTACGTTTATGGATATACAAGAGGAGGAAATTGGTAATGAAGAAAGTAGTAAAATTTGGCGGCAGTTCATTAGCAAACGCAGAGCAGTTTCAAAAGGTAGCCGACATTATCCGTGCAGATGAAGCAAGAAGATATGTAATTCCTTCCGCACCGGGTAAACGCTTCTCAAGTGATATTAAAGTTACAGATATGCTTTATGAATGCTATGACATTGCTGAATCCGGTAAAAAATTTACCGCGAAGCTGGATAAAATAAAAGAGCGCTATAACGAAATTATCAAAGGATTGGAACTGGACCTTTCTTTGGATCATGAATTTGAAGTAATTCATGAAAATTTTGAGAACAAAGCAGGCAGCAACTACGCAGCTTCCAGAGGAGAATATTTGAATGGTATCATAATGGCAAACTATCTGGGCTATGAGTTTGTAGATGCCGCTGAAGTAATTTTCTTTGATGAAGCCGGAAACTTTGATGAAGTTAAAACAGATAAAGAACTTGCAAACAGATTAAAAGATACGGAAAGGGCGGTCGTACCCGGATTTTACGGTGCAAAACCGGACGGATCTGTTAAAACATTTTCAAGAGGCGGTTCCGATGTAACGGGTTCCATTGTTGCAAAAGCAATTCAGGCTGATTTATATGAAAACTGGACAGATGTATCCGGCTTTCTCGTGACAGATCCGCGGATCATTGAAAATCCGGAGGTAATCGAGACCATTACATACCGTGAATTAAGAGAGCTTGCATATATGGGGGCCACTGTACTTCACGAGGATGCTATTTTCCCGGTTCGCAAAGCGGAAATCCCCATTAATATTAAAAATACCAATGCTCCTCAGGAAAAGGGTACTCTGATCGTGGCTCATACCTGTCATAAACCGAAATATACGATTACCGGTATTGCCGGTAAAAAAGGTTTTGCAGCCATCAATATTGAAAAAGATATGATGAATGCGGAAATTGGATTTGGACGCAAAGTGCTTGGAGTGTTTGAAGAAAATGATATTTCTTTCGAACATATGCCTTCCGGAATTGACACCATGACCGTATTTGTACATCAGTCAGAATTTGAAGAAAAAGAACAGAAGGTACTTCAGGGAATCCAGCGAAATGTTCATCCGGATTATATTGATTTAGAATCCGATCTTGCATTGATCGCAGTAGTAGGCAGAGGAATGCGTTCTACAAGAGGCACTGCAGGAAGAATTTTCTCAGCGCTTGCCCATGCAAATATCAACGTAAAAATGATCGATCAGGGATCAAGTGAATTAAATATTATTATTGGTGTACGTAATGAAGATTTTGAGACGGCGATTAAAGCTATTTACGATATTTTCGTTACAATCCAGCTCTAACATCGATTCACCTGTCCCCATTATCGGTATGAATGTGCCAAAATGCCTGTATAACAGGAAATTTTGTATTTTCTGCCATAATAGTTTGACATGAAATTCACAATTCGTTATAATGTTTATACGATAGAGTAAACGAGATTATGCATTTGGAGGATGGTATTGTGGAGGAAAAGGAAATTTCAAAAGCCGTCATAAAAAGGCTGCCTCGTTATTACCGTTATCTGGGAGATTTGCTGGAGGATGGTGTGGAGCGGATATCTTCGAACGAATTAAGCGACCGCATGCAGGTGACAGCATCTCAGATTCGGCAGGATTTAAATAACTTTGGTGGTTTTGGACAACAGGGATACGGTTATAACGTGAAGTATCTTTACAATGAAATAGGAAAGATTTTGGGTCTGGATAAAACTTATAATATGATTATTGTAGGAGCCGGCAATCTGGGACAGGCATTGGCAAACTATGTGAAGTTTGAAAAGCGCGGGTTCTGGATTAAAGGTATCTTCGATGTAAATCCAAGGCTGCAGGGCGTGACGGTACGTGGAATTGCGATTCGGATGACAGATGATCTTCCGCAGTTTGTCAGGGATAATGAGATTAAAATTGCAGCGCTTACCCTGCCTAAGGAGAACGCTGAACAGATGGCGAACCTGCTGATTGAGAACGGCGTGAAGGCAATCTGGAATTTTGCTCATATTGATCTGCGCCTGCCGGAGGATGTAATTGTAGAAAATGTACATCTTTCAGAGAGCCTGATGCAGTTATCCTATAACATTAACCGTTATGAAAGAGAACATGAAATTAAAGAATAAGTAAGTGGACAAAATAACGCGTAGGAGGATATCAGAAAGATATTTTTACGCGTTGTTTTGCGTTTGAAAGTGGGTGAAAGATATGGAGTACCTGGTAACAGCAGAAGAAATGAAGCGCTGCGATCAGACAACAATAGAAAAGATAGGGGTACCATCCATGGTTTTGATGGAACGGGCAGCCCTGGCATGTGTGGAAGAGCTGGTGGACGGTAGTTTTAACCTTGAAAATGTACTGGTGGTGTGTGGAAGCGGCAATAATGGAGGCGATGGTTTTGCCATTGCAAGGCTGCTGCATCTGCGAGGGATAGCTGTTTGTGTATATTTTGCGGGAAATGAGGCATCTTGTACACAAGAAACCAGATTGCAGAAGAATATCTGCGAAAAATATGGTGTGATTTTTGTAAGTAAGTTGGGGGTAGGTGAATATACTAGTATAGTAGACGCTATGTTTGGAGTAGGTCTATCCAGAAATATCGAAGGCCATTATGCGGATGTGATCGGTTATATGAATCAGTCAGGGGCAGCTGTTCTGGCGGTGGATATAGCTTCCGGAATCAGTGCGGACACCGGGAAAGTGATGGGAACGGCGGTAAGGGCAATAAAAACAGTAACGTTTGCATTTAAAAAGATCGGCCACGTCTTATATCCCGGAACAGAGTATGCAGGGGGCGTCATTGTGAAGGATATAGGAATTACCGTGGATGGTTTTGGAAATCAGCTGCCTGGAGTCGTCTCTTACACAGAAAGGGATCTGCAGCTGCTGCCTCCCAGATTTGCGTATTCCAATAAGGGCACTTACGGAAAGGTTCTTGTAGTGGCCGGAACTTATAATATGTGCGGGGCAGCTTTTCTATCAGCAAAGGCAGCCTATAAAACAGGGGCAGGACTGGTGCGGATTTTCACGGAAGAGAGTAACCGTACCATGCTCCAGACTATGCTGCCGGAAGCAATTCTTACCACTTATGATACCTGTGATTACAGGCATGAGCAGTTGGAAGAAGCAGCAGAATGGGCAGATGTGATTGTATTTGGACCCGGAATTGGAAAGAAAGCAGAAAAGCGCAGAATGCTGGAACTTCTTATAAAGGTACAGGATAAGCCGCTTTTGATTGATGCAGATGGTCTGAATCTGCTGGCAGAAAATCCACAGCCTTTGGGCGAACGGAAACGTCCGGCAGTGGTGACGCCTCATGTGGGCGAAATGAGCAGACTCTGTCATGCAGAAAAAAAAGATATCCTGGATAACCTATTACAAACAGCGTGTACTTATGCATCTAAACAGAGAGTGGTCTGTGTATTAAAGGATGCAAGGACAATTGTATCAGACGGGCAGAAAATCTATGTGAACCAGAGTGGAAATAACGGAATGGCAGTGGGTGGTTCCGGGGATGTGCTTACGGGTATTATAGCAGGGTTGATGGCTCAGAAAATGCCGGAAGCCCAGGCGGCCAGACTGGGGGTATATCTGCACGGCCTGGCGGGTGATGAAGCACGGGACAGATGTGGTACATATGCCATGCTGGCAACCGATATCATTGAAGGATTACAGGAAATACTTATCAGAGGAGAAAAGGAACATGCAGAAATATAGCAGGGTCTGCGCTGTCATCAGCCTGGATGCCGTAGAAGAAAACTTTAAGAACATGAGAGCAAATACAAATCCGGAAACCAGGATGATTGCAGTGGTAAAAACCGACGGATACGGACATGGGGCAGTTCCTGTGGCAAAGCTTGTGGAAGATTATGATTATATCTGGGGATTTGCCGTTGCAACTGCGGAAGAGGCTCAGATTCTTAAAAGGAACCAAATCCAAAAGCCTATTCTGATTTTAGGCTATACGTTTGAAGAACATTTTGAAATGCTGGTAAGGCTTGATATACGACCGGTCGTGTTCAAATTGGATACGGCTATAGCCCTGTCGGAGGAAGCGGGAAGACAGGGAAAGACGATCTATGTTCATCTGGGATTAGATACGGGAATGAGCAGGATTGGATTTACAGATACAAAAGAGAGTATTGAAGTGATCCTGGAAATTGCTAAATTACCAAACCTTAAGATAGAAGGGCTGTTTACCCACTTCGCCAGATCGGATGAAGCAGATAAAACCAGTGCATGGGGGCAGTTTGCGCGCTGTCAGGACTTTTTGGAAAAATTGTCGGCAGCAGGGATTAGGATTCCCCTCAAACATTGCAGCAACAGTGCAGGGATTATCGATCTTCCGGAAGCGAATATGGACGCAGTGCGTCCCGGCATCAGTATTTACGGAATTTATCCTTCCCAGGAAGTAAAGAAGGAGAGTGTTCCGCTTAAGCCTGTAATGCAGCTCAAGAGCCATATTGTTTACATAAAGGAATTAGAAGCAGGAATTCCTGTCAGTTATGGTGGCACGTTTGTTACAGAAAAGAAAACAAAGGTGGCTACGATTCCGGTGGGATATGGAGATGGTTATCCACGCAGCCTGTCAGGTAAAGGATGGGTTTTGATTCATGGAAAAAAAGCGCCGATTCTGGGGAGAGTCTGCATGGATCAGTTTATGGTGGATATCAGTGAAATCGATGAAGCAAAGGAATTGGATGAAGTTACGCTGTTTGGGGAGAGCGAGGGGGCAATCCTGCCGGTAGAAGACTTAAGCAGTATCTGCGGACGTTTTCCGTATGAATTTGTCTGTGATATTGGTAAACGGATACCCAGGGTATATGTCCACAAAGGGGAGATTGTGTTGACGAGGGATTATTTTAACGAATAATGCCCGGTAAGTTCAATACCCTGCAGCCTGCTGCAGGGTATTGGATCCTTGCGGCATTCGCCGGACGGACATCAAGTTTGTCCGTTTGGGCCGATGCCGCAAGAATATGAACACAAAGATGCATACTCATGAAGAATATGGAAATACTAGAGTTAATCTTTAATTAGCCATAACGTATGAATCGGAGTGTGAAATGTGTGATTATTAAACGTGGAGATATTTTTTATGCGGACCTGCGGCCGGTAATTGGGTCCGAACAAGGGGGAATCCGGCCTGTTCTGATTATTCAGAATGATATTGGAAATAAGCACAGCCCAACAGTGATCTGTGCTGCCATTACATCGAAGATGAATAAGGCGAAGCTGCCAACCCATGTGGAAATAGATGCTGGAAAATATGCAATCGTAAAAGATTCGGTCATTCTTCTGGAACAGCTTCGTACCATCGATAAAAAACGATTAAAAGACAGAGTGTGTCATCTGGATATGGAAATCTTACGTCAGGTAGACCGGGCACTTAAAATCAGTCTGGAATTATCTACATAACTTGACTAATTCCCGGGAAGATGATATATTTTCTATTGATATGTAACTGTTTCATTGTTAAACCCCTGAATAGGGTAACTTTGAAAGTGATTTTCTTTCGCACTTAACAGTACAACAAGAAGGAGTATTTTTACAAATGGATAGTGGTGGGAGTCCTGCGACAGGATTCATCGTTTTTTTAATATTTATATTGCTGGATGCAGTATTATTTGGATTTGGATCTGCCGTTCAGGCACTGAATGAAGGCGAATTGGAGCGGGAAGAGGCACAGGGCAGCAGTAAAGCCAGGATGCTTCTGCGCGCCAAGGAGGCTCCGGACCAGCTGATTAGCACAATTCAGGTCACAACAACCCTTGTCTGTATGCTGACGGGCGGAGTAATGATGCATCCGGCAACTGCTTTATGGAAGCTGGTCCTGGATAGAACCGGTCTCGGACAAATATTGCCGATGGGTGTTTATCTTTTTATAAATGCGTTTTTGGCAGTTGTCTGTATGCTTTTTCTTTTGTATACATTTGGCATACTGCTCCCGAAAAAACTGGGAGCGCATTATTGCAGGAAATGGGCATTTGGACAGGTAACGCTTGTGCATACAATCGTGGTTCTGTTTAGTCCCGTTACATATTTATTTACATCAGTTGTAAATGTAATTATCCGGCTTTTTGGAATTGATCCGAAGAAATTGCAGGATGATGTAACGGAAGAGGAAATTATCTCTATGGTAAACGAAGGCCATGAACAGGGAGTCCTGGAAGCAAGTGAAGCGGAGATGATTAATAATATATTTGAATTCCGGGATAAAGAAGCCCAGGATATTATGACCCACAGGAAGAATATTATAGCGGTAAATGAGGAAAAAACCCTCAAGGAAAGCCTGCAGTTTATGCTGGACAGTACGAATTCCAGATTTCCGGTATTTGAGGATAATATCGATAATATTACCGGCATTCTGCATTTAAAAGATGCCATGCGTTTTCATACCAGAAAAGGATATGACAATTGGGCAATCAAAGATATACCCGAATTAATCCGGCCGGCCATATTTATTCCGGAGACCAGGAACATTAATCTTTTGTTCCAGAGTATGCAGTCCAAAAAGCTTCAGATGGTAATCGTTGCAGATGAGTATGGCCAGACAGCAGGGTTAATCGCATTAGAAGATATCCTGGAAGAGATCGTTGGGAATATTATGGATGAATATGATCTGGATGAGATGCTGATCGAGGAACTGCCGGACGGGAAATATATTATGGATGGTATGACGCCCCTTGAAGATGTAGAAGAAATACTTCATATAGAGCTTCAGTCAGATGATTTTGAAACATTAAATGGATATTTGATTTACCGTCTGGATAAAATACCGGACGAAAAAGAAGACTCAGAAATTATAGTAGACGGTTATGCGTTTAAGATATTAAACGTTGCCAACAAAACTATACAAAAAGTAAGAGTCAGCAAATCAGAGGAAGAGATTCCGAAAGAAATAACAAAAGAATAAAGAAAGATAAAAGGAGTAATCAAGATGTCAGGACATTCAAAATTTGCCAATATTAAACACAAAAAGGAAAAAAATGATGCTGCGAAAGGTAAGATCTTTACCATAATTGGAAGAGAAATCGCTGTTGCCGTAAAAGAAGGCGGAGCTGATCCGGATAATAACAGCAGACTTCGTGATGTAATTGCAAAAGCGAAAGCCAATAACATGCCAAATGATACCATAGACCGTGGGATTAAAAAAGCTGCCGGTGATGCAAATGCAGTTAATTATGAATATGTTTCCTATGAAGGCTATGGTCCTAGCGGTATTGCTATCATTGTAGATGCACTTACCGATAATAAGAATCGTACAGCTGCCAATGTAAGAAGTGCTTTTACAAAAGGAAGCGGAAGCATCGGAACACCCGGATGTGTGTCCTATAGCTTTGATAAAAAAGGGCAGATCATCATTGACAAAGAAGAATGTGAAATGGACGCAGATGATTTAATGATGATTGCTTTGGATGCAGGCGCAGAGGACTTCCAGGAAGAAGAGGACAGTTATGAGATCATTACAGATCCTGATGAATTCAGTAACGTGCGTGAAGCGTTGGAAAAAGAAGGCATCCGGATGGCGGAAGCAGAAGTAACCATGATTCCGCAAAATTATGTGGAATTGACGGATGAAACTGCGGTTAAGAATCTGCAGAAAACCTTAGACCTTTTGGATGAAGACGATGATGTACAGAATGTATACCATAACTGGGACGAGTAAGGCAGATTAAATAATTATGAGAACAGGACTTTATGTTTGTTTCCGATGGAGACTGGCATGAAGTCTTTTTTTGCTTTAAAGGAAAATAGGTAGGAAATAGTCTATATCCAGAACATTATCATAACTCATAGGTAAGTCAAGATTGACGCAACAAGTGTGATGTTTGCTATGAGAAGCATGTTGGCCGTGTATGAGGAGAATAAAGATGTGGACCTGCTTTGCGGAGACTGTTCGTTTCAGGAGGTGATTCCTGATTTAATGCGGATTGCAGGATATAGCAGGGATGAAAAACTGGCATTGCTGGGGAAAATAGTAACCAGGGGGATGCAGCAAGGGTTGTCCACTCTCGGAATTATGTATGATTATGCAATGCCGGGCATACAATGTGAAGGATTTATGACATCCGTATGGTTGATACAGAATACAGTGAATTTTCTGGTGCGGCGGCAAAGAATAAGGGTGATGATAACGATACCTGTAATGGTTTAGTAAATGCGATGGCAATATACAATCTCGATAGCCTGGAGAAGTACTATGGCACTCTGGATTTTGAGAAAATAATTTAAATTTGTATTAACACAAGTTAGAAATGATGTTATAATTATTATCATATATACGGATCGTTCTGAACTTTCGTACTCCCGTAATTCTAAATACTGATGAGGAATAGATAATGAATGGTGACAATTAGTAAGATTGCTGAAATAGCCGGTGTCTCAAGAGGAACGGTAGACAGGGTACTCAATAACCGCTATAAAGCAGCACGTGAAAAGGCGAAAGAACTGGAGGCTTTTGGAGTCAGTGTAAAGTTATATCTGATCAAGGAGTTGTCGGACCGGACTATTGAGCCCCTGCTTGCACAGGTAGAAGCGGATGCGCCGGACGGAATTGCGATACTGCCGCTGCAGATGGAGTCGATAGCAGTTTTCATAAAAAAATGGATGCAAAAAACGTACCCATAGTTTTTATGAATCTTGATATGGAAGATACCCAAAGGCTGTCTTATGTGAATTGGTTAGAGCCACACCGGATCTGGATGCGATTTATGTAGTAAATCCGGGCGATTATAGCATTTGTGAGGAAATAGCCAAAGTGGACATGCAGAAAAGAATTCGCATTATTACAAATGATATCGTAAGCAGACAGATGTATTTGATTGACAAAGTGTGATTGGTGCGACAATCGGGCAGCAACCTGAAAACAGAGGAATGTTGTCCATGAATTTAGGAGGAAAGTTATGTGCGGAGCAGGGAGTAAAGTAAAAAGATTGTTATTGGGAGTAGCGGCGGCGCTGGTATTTTTTAGTGTAGTCCCGGATGTATTACCGCTTACTCAGAATGTTTCCATGGTAAAGGCGGCTGGCATAAAAATTGTACCAAAGAATGTTACCTTGATTAAGGGACAGCGAAAAAAGCTGAAGGTGACAGGAACAAAGAAAAGAGTTACCTGGTCTATTAGCAATAGGAAAATTGCAGAGGTCAAAAAAGATGGAACACTGGTCGCAAAGTCCGGTGGTTCGGCTAATATAACGGCAAATGTCGGAGGCAAGAAATATAAAGGCAGCGTCAGGGTAGAAGTTCCCAAATTAAGTGCCAAAAGTAAGACCCTTAAGGTGGGACAGACTTATAATCTGAAGTTGGAAAAAACAAAGCAGAAGGTTACCTGGAGCAGTTCAAGAAACTCCGTTGCAACAGTAACAAAAAAAGGTAAGGTAGAAGGGAAAAAGACTGGGAGTGCAACCATAACTGCTAAAGTAGCCGGAAAGAAATTTACCTGCACCATTAAGGTAATTGCAAAAACAGATTCACCTGATAAATCCATTTCCGCAAGCCATACTAAATTAAAAAATTTCATTCTCTCCTATGGGGAAAGAAACAGCTCCGGAAATAGGTTTATCAAACAAACAGATGCCCGTTCAGGCTATACATTTGGCATCGTATATGAGAGTGCATATGACAGGTTTAGTTTTTTAAGTGTATTTGATGAAAGCGAAGCAAGCCTGGGGTTTTCCATGAAGGTAGAAACGGTCAGATCTGATTTGATCAAACCTGAACTTATTTTTTCGGTCAACAATTCATATGCCGGGTTCAGGGCAACTGCGGAATTTAATGCATCGAAATATAAGAGGAATTCTAAGGTTTACTTTACGATAAGCAATTATTCAGGGATAGTGACTGAGAGTGGTATACAGGAAACAGCTAATTTGGGACTGCAGTTATCGTTTATGAACTGGGATTATCTGCTGAGAAGCCAGACAGGCCTTTCCATGAAGGATATCGGGTTTACGTCATATAAATAATGGGCAAGAGTACCAGGGGCATCGGTCACAGATGCCCCTGGTTTTGTCTTCGCTTGCAACTTTTTCCCGGGAATGTTATACTAAAACGTGTTTTAAACTGCCGCAATTAATCAAATTGGAGGAAAACAGATGGTAAAATTTTTAAAAGAAAACAAAGCAGCCCTTGTTATCATATGCGCAGCCGCAGTATTCCTCATTGTAGGCGTGTTTAACGGGGAAGCAGCAACGGTGTTCCAAAAGGCAACCAATATATGCCTGGAATGCATTGGGATCGGATAAGGAGGCGTAAGATGGGAATATTGACAAAATTAAGGAATCACATACGTCTCGTTGTACAAATTGCATTTACAGCTGTTTCAAATGGTTATGTGAATGGATTTCTGGGTGGGACCATTTTTAAAGGAAGTACAAAAAATCTCTGTGTGCCGGGTTTGAACTGCTATTCTTGTCCGGGAGCATTGGGGTCTTGCCCCATTGGTTCGCTTCAGGCGGTGCTGGGCAGCCGGAAATACCAGTTCTCTTTCTATGTAATTGGTTTTCTGATGGCATTCGGAGCTTTCTTCGGCCGCTTTATCTGCGGGTGGCTGTGTCCTTTTGGACTTGTTCAGGATTTGCTTCATAAGATTCCGTTTCCGGTAAAAATACGGAAGGTTCCGGGTGATAAGTTTTTAAAGTATCTGAAATACATAATTCTGGTTGTATTTGTTATCATACTACCGATGTTTGCGGTAAATCTTCTGGGAAATGGAGACCCCTGGTTCTGTAAGTGGATTTGTCCTTCGGGAACACTTTTTGGCGGTATTCCGCTGGTATCAGCCAATCCTCCGCTGCAGGAAGCGATCGGCTTTCTGTTCAACTGGAAGATGGGAATCCTGATTTTAATCATAGTGCTGTCAATCGTAATATACCGCCCATTCTGCAGATATCTTTGCCCATTAGGTGCAATATACGGATGCTTTAACAAAGTGTCCATTTACCGCTATAAAGTGGATGATAAAAAATGTATAAATTGTAAAAAATGCCAGAAAGTATGTGAAATGAATATACCGGTATATGAGACGCCAAACAGTGCAGAATGTATCCGCTGCGGGAAATGCAAAAAATCCTGTCCTACGGGAGCGATATCCTCTACTATGTCAAAACTTTATGGTACATTTTACAAAAAATAGTGGGATTTATTGAATTTTTTCATATAATATATTGACCTTTTTCTTGAAATAGTGTATAGTCACATTTATGAACATGACGCTTTAATGCGAGAAAGCGTTGATTCGGAAAAGAAAATAGGAGTGAGGATATTATGAAAAAAGCATTATCTATGTTATTAGCAATGGGTCTTGTTGTTTCTATGGCTGTTGGATGCGGTTCAAATAGTGGAAGCACTGAGACTTCAGCATCAAAAGAGACAAGCGCAGCTTCTACAGAGGGTGCCGCTGCAGAAGGCGCTGCCACAGACGCAGCAGGAGACACGGATGCTGCAGAAACAGCAAGTGCAGCAAAAGCAGATACGGATAAGGTCTATAAGATTGGTGTCTGTCAGTTGGTGCAGCATGATGCTTTGGATGCGGCTTATGAAGGGTTTGTAGAGGGCTTGAAGGAAGCTGGATACGTAGACGGAGAAAATATCCAGATTGATTACCAGAATGCTCAGGGCGACCAGTCAAACTGCAGTACCATTGCGTCCAAACTGGTTAATGACCAGTCAGATTTAATTCTTGCAATTGCAACACCTGCAGCACAGGCATGCGCAAATGCAACAGAGCAGATTCCTATTGTACTTACAGCAGTTACAGATCCTGCAGCAAGCGGATTAGTTGAATCAAACGAAGCGCCGGGTGCAAATATTACCGGAACATCTGATTTGACACCGGTAAAAGAGCAGATGGACTTATTAAAGGAAATGCTGCCGGATGCAAAGAAAATTGCAATCCTTTACTGCTCCAGTGAAACCAATTCCAAGATCCAGGCTGATATGGCAAAAGAAGCTGCAGAAGCAATCGGATTGGAGACACAGGATGCAACTGTTTCTAACTCTAACGAGATCCAGCAGGTAGTTCAGAACCTGGTTGGTAAAGTAGATGCTATTTATGCGCCTACTGATAATATGATTGCAGCAGGAATGCAGACTGTTTCTATGGTAGCAAATCCGGCTGGTATTCCGATCATCTGCGGTGAAGAAGGAATGGTGAATAACGGAGGCCTTGCAACCAGAGGTATTAATTACTTCAATCTGGGTAAACAGACAGGGGCACAGGCTGCTAAAATTTTAGCCGGCGAAAGTGATCCTGCGGCTATGCCTATCGAGTATTTAAAAGATGTTGATACCGTAATCAACAAAGATGCAGCAGAAGAACTGGGACTTGAGATTCCGGCTGACTTACAGGAGTTTGTTAAAACACCGGCTGCAACAACAGAGGCTTCTTCAGAGGAGACTTCTGCGACAGAAGAATAAGAAAAGTGGCTGTTTCAAAAGGTATTTTGAAACGGCCATTTTATAACAATGGAGGTAGAGATGAACATTTTAATGGCAATATTTGGGGCAGTGTCCCAGGGATTATTGTGGAGCCTTATGGCACTGGGGGTATACATAACATTTAAAATATTGGACTTCGCAGATATGACATGCGATGGTAGTTTTGCACTGGGCGGATGTATCAGTGCGGTTTTTTGCGTTAAGCTGCATATGAATCCATTTCTGACCCTGTTTTTTGCACTGGCTGCAGGAGGATTGGCAGGAGCAGTAACTGGCATACTCCATACAAAGCTTAAGATTCCGGCTATATTATCGGGAATCCTGACGATGATTTCTCTCTACTCAATTAACCTGAGAATTATGGGGCAGGCAAATACGCCTATTAATACCAGAGAAAAAGGAACTGACACCATAGTAACAATGCTTGTAAAATTGCTGCCGGACAGTCTTCAGAAAAATACAAATATCAATACGATCGTAGTCTGTTTTATCGGACTGATTATAGCAATTGCCGCAATCGTCTTGCTCTATTGGCTCTTCGGAACAGAGATCGGAAGTGCACTGCGTGCTACCGGAAATAACGAAGCTATGATCCGGGCATTGGGTGTGGATACAGACAAAATGAAAATATTCGGTCTGGTTATCGGAAATGCCCTTGTCGGACTGTCAGGTGCTTTAGTTGTGCAGGCGCAGAAGGTTGCGGACGTAGGTATGGGAACCGGTACTATCGTAATCGGTCTTGCATCTATTGTAATAGGTGAAGTTGTTATGGGAAAACGTCTGAACTTTGCAGGAAAGCTTGGCTCTGCTATTTTAGGATCTATCCTGTATCGTGTAATTGTAGCAGTAGTTCTTCAGTTAGGTATGGATTCCAATGATATGAAACTGTTAACAGCGGTTATTGTAACAATTGCTCTGGCCGTTCCGGTATTTTCTAAAAAACTGGTAGTTAAGAATTAGGAGGCGAGCAGATATGTTGACAATAAAAGAGGTATATAAGACATTTAATCCCGGGACAATTAATGAGAAAAGAGCACTTCAGGGGCTGAATCTGCATGTCAACCCTGGGGATTTTATCACAATTATAGGCGGTAATGGTGCAGGTAAATCTACGATGTTAAATATGGTTGCCGGTGTATACCCCATTGATTCCGGAAGCATTGTGCTGGATGGGGACGATATTTCCAAAAAACCGGAGTATCAGAGAGCCGGAAATCTGGGGAGGGTCTTCCAGGATCCCATGATGGGAACGGCTTCCAGTATGGAAATACAGGAAAACCTTGCACTTGCTTACAGAAGAGGCAAGAAAAGAGGTCTGGGCTGGGGAATTACCAAAAAAGAGAAGGAAATATTCCAGACTGCCCTTAAGTCACTGGATTTAGGTTTGGAGGACCGCATGACTTCCAAGGTCGGGCTATTATCAGGAGGCCAGCGTCAGGCGCTGACACTGCTCATGGCTTCCCTACAGCGTCCGAAAGTGCTGCTGCTGGATGAACATACGGCTGCACTGGATCCAAAGACAGCCAAAAAAGTACTTGATCTCACGGTTAAGATTGTAGACACCCACAATCTGACTGCACTTATGGTTACGCACAACATGAAGGATGCCATCCGTATCGGCAACCGGTTAATCATGATGTATGACGGACATATTATCTATGATGTATCCGGTGAGGAGAAGAAAAATCTGCAGGTGGCAGACCTTTTGAAAAAATTTGAAATGGAAAGTGGCGGAGAATTTGCCAACGACCGAATGATTTTAGCTTAATTGTGAAAAAATTAATGGAAAAGATTGCTAATTTTATGATAATGATTTATTATAAAATTAGCATTTTTTATTTTTAAAATTATCCTTTCGTAAATTGTATGTTTAATGAGTAAGGCGGGGAATGAGGCGCAGGTTATGCAATGCAGGGGTTCTGTTAGACATGAATATAATATGGATTTCGGACAGCATGATGAGGATGTTAATTATTTGGCAATGCAGCAGTTTAGTGAGTCGAAGTGATGTTATATATTTGTAAGTATTAGTGAATCTTCTAAAATTATTTAAAAAAATACAATACTCATTGTTGAGAATTCATATATTGTATGTTATAATATCCCCATCTAAGGGTTATGATATATGACTCTGTGAAGCTTTTAACAAATAAGAGGAAAGGAGAGTGGATAACAGTGCATTTAGTTAAAGATGAAAATGGTAACATTTGTGCGCATGCGCATGAACATGTCCATCCTCACACCCATACCTACGAACACAACCATGCACATGACCATGAGCATGGCCACGAAGAGGAACATAAGCATTCTCATGATGGAAGTTGCAGCTGCGACAGTACATCCTGCAATGAGAGCAGTTGTGGATGCGGATGTGGTTCCGGGGAAGAAAACCCCAACAAAGAAAATATTGCGTTATTAACCTACATGTTACAGCATAATGAACATCATGCGGCAGAGCTGGATCAGATGGCGGCTAAGTTAAGAACAGCCGGTGCCGAAGGCGCAGCAGAACAGATCAAGAAAGCAGTAGATGAGTTTCAAAAAGGAAACATGTATTTAGGAGTTGCACTTGCAATGGTCAAGGAGCAGCAATAGGAGGTCATAGAGATGTGCTTAGCTACGGCATATAATATCAATAAAGAAGACAGTATTATTTTACAATATGTTAGTATGATCGAAGTGGAAGGCATGAACATCACTCTGACTGATGTAATGGGGGAACGAAAAGTCGTGGAAGGAACCATCGCTATGGTGGACCTGACCGGCGGAGTTGTTAAAATTAATTGTCCTGATTAGGAAGGATAATTAAAATAAAACTAAAAAAACGGAGGTATTAGTTAGATGAAAAGCGTAATCGACATTATGAAGGAGAGAACATCATTTTCTTTCGAGGTATTCCCTCCAAAGGCTGAACAGCCAATGGAACCATTATTAAACACACTGGACGAACTCTATCAGTTTGATCCGGATTTCATCAGCTGTACATATGGTGCCGGCGGTTCTAATGCAGGGCGTAATGTGGAAATTTGTAAAGCTATTGCGGACAGCGGACACAGAGCAGTAACTCATTTTACATGTATTGGAAACACAAAAGAAAAAATGAAAGCTGAGTTACAGGCATACCTGGATAATGGTGTAAACCATATTCTGGCACTTCGCGGAGACTTACCGGCAGGCTGGGAAGGAACACGCGGAGATTTCAACTATGCAAATGAATTGGTAGCATTCATCAGAGCAGAATTTGGTGATCAGTTTACCATCGCCATGGCCGGAGATCCTGAAAAACATATTCAATGTCCAACCTTTGAAGAAGATATTGCACATCTGAAAATGAAACAGGATGCAGGCGCTGATTATATTATGACTCAGCTTTGCTTTGATATTGAGCAGTTTAAGAGATGGGTAGATCAGATCAGAAATGCCGGAATTACACTTCCTATCGATGTAGGTGTAATGCCTGTATTAAACAAAGACGCTACAATCCGTATGGCATTGTCCATGAACGGATGTTCAATTCCAAGAGACCTTGCTGAAGTAATCAGTAAATATTACAATGATCCGGAAGGATTTAAAGAAGCAGGTATCGATTATACCGTACATCAGTTATACCAGTTCATTGGCGAAGGTGTAGAAGGTATACATTTATATGCATTAAACAAATCTGCTGCAGTTTCCGAAATCTTAACAAGATCCGGACTCAGAACAAAAGCAGAATAGACTATAGGGAAATGACAGGAGGCACCCGTTATGACACATACAATTGCAGTTGCAGGAAAAGGCGGAGTGGGAAAAACCACAATTTGCGGACTTATTATTCAGTATCTCTGTGAAAAGGGAAAAAGACCGATTTTGGCAGTAGATGCTGATGCGAATTCAAACCTGAATGAAGTTCTCGGAGTGGAAGTAGATATGACTCTGGGCGATATCAGAGAAGAAGTGGCACGTGCGGAAAACAGTGTAAAGAACCCTATTCCGGCAAGTATGTCTAAAGCAGACTATATGGAAATTATGTTCAACCGCTGTATGGTGGAAGAAGATGATTATGATTTACTTGTTATGGGAAGAACCCAGGGAAAAGGCTGCTATTGTTTTGTAAACGGACTGCTTCAGACACAGCTTACAAAATTGCTGCCGAATTATAAATACATGGTGATGGATAATGAGGCGGGGATGGAACATATCAGCAGAGGCGTCCTGCCCAAAGTTGATACCATGATACTGGTTAGTGACTGTTCCAGAAGAGGAGTACAGGCTGTAGGGCGGATTGCAAAGCTTGTAAACGACTGTGAGATGAATCCGAAGGATATGGGATTGATTATCAATCGTGCTCCAGATGGAGAACTGAACGAAGGAACCCGTGAAGAAATTGAAAAACAGGGTTTAAAGCTTTTAGGAGTCGTTCCGCAGAACTCGGATGTATACGAATTTGACTGCGATGGAAAGCCTACAGTTGAACTTCCTGAGGATTCACCGGTGAAAAAAGCGATAAGAGATATTGTGGATGCATTAGGTCTTTAATATTATGAGTTATTAATTCCCCTTGATGGAAGGGATCACCAGACACCAGGGGGATTAATTTTAAAGAGAAATATCCCGTGGGGGCGGATAATACGAAATGAATTTCGTATGTTGGGATAAAAACAGCCCCGGGAAAACAACCCAATTTTAAAGGAGGTTTATAATGGGAAACTTTAAATTAACAACAGTAGAAGAATTTGAAGCGGCTACAGCCAGATTGTTGGAGACAGGCGCAAAGGTTGGTGCTGATGCCTGGCAGTTCAGAGTAAAAAACCAGACACCACACTGTAAATTCGGCGAGACAGGTGTCTGCTGTAAAATCTGTGCTATGGGACCTTGCCGTATTACTCCAAAGGCTCCAAAAGGAATCTGTGGATGTGACGTACATGGTATCGTAGGAAGAAATTACCTTAAATTTACAGCAGGCGGATCTGCTACACATTCCGATCATGGTCGTGAAATCTGCCATACACTTTATGAATCAGCTGCGGATGGCAACTACAAAGTAAAAGATCCGGAAAAATTACTTCGTATTGCTAAAGAGTGGGGTGTAGAGACCGAAGGAAAAGATATCTACGATCTGGCTCACGAAATCGCTGAAATGGGTATGATGGAATATGGTAAGCCATTCGGAACCCAGAGATTCTTAAAGAGAGCACCAAAACATACTCAGGAAATCTGGGAAAGAGAAGAAATTGCACCAAGAGCAATTGACCGTGAAGTTTCATGTTCTTTACATATGGCTCATATGGGATGTTCCTCCAAACCGGAAGCGCTGATCAGACAGTCATTCAGAGCAGGTCTTTCTGATGGTTGGGGCGGATCCATGATGGGAACGGAATTCTCTGATGTTCTCTTTGGAACACCGAAGCCGGTTGATACAGAGGCAAACCTTGGTGTTATGGAAGTGGAAAACGTAAATATCGTTGTTCACGGACATGATCCTTCACTTTCAGAAATGATCTGTGAATATGCGGATGATCCTGAATTAATTGCTTATGCGAAAAGCAAAGGTGCTAAAGGCATTACCGTATCCGGTGTGTGCTGTACTTCCAATGAAGTTGCTATGCGTCGTGGTATCCCGATGGCAGGAAACTTCTTACAGCAGGAAAACGTAGTACTTACAGGAGCTTGTGAAGCGATTGTAGTTGACGTACAGTGTATTTTCCCGGCACTTGGTCCTTTAAGCAAATGTTTCCATACAAAATTCATCACAACTTCTCCGATCGCTCAGATGCCGGATTCTGAATTTATCAGATTCAATGCTCATACAGCAGGCGAGAACGCAAAAGCGATTGTAAAAGCTGCTATTGACAACTTCGAAAACAGAAATCCGGATCTGATCTACATCCCGGATATGAAACAGAAAGCTACTGTTGGTTATTCTGTAGAAGCAATTGTTAAAGTGTTGGATGGCGTTACAAATTCACAGGTAGATGAGACAGGAACAACAAAACCATTACTGGAATGTATTACATCCGGTGTACTCCGTGGTGCTGTTGCTATGGTTGGATGTAACAATCCGAAGATCAGACCTGACCTTGCTCACATCGAATTAATGAAAAAATTAATCGCAAACGATATCGTAGTCATTGCATCCGGTTGTGCTGCTCAGGCGGCTGCTAAGGCAGGACTTATGGACAAAGCTGCAAAAGATATTTGCGGTGCAGGTCTTAAGAGAGTTTGTGAATTAGCTGATATCCCTCCAGTATTACACATGGGATCTTGTGTTGATATCAGCCGTATGATGATTCTTGCATCTGAACTTGCAAAAGATTCAGGACTTAATATTTCTCAGCTTCCGGTTGTGGGATGTGCTCCTGAGTGGATGTCTGAAAAAGCGGTATCCATTGGTAACTACGTAGTTTCTACCGGTATCGATACATTCCTTGGAGTTGATCCTTATGTATCCGGTTCCAGTGAAGTTGCAGAGTTACTGACAAGCGGCGTAAGAGAATGGGTTGAAGCAGCATATACGGTTGAAAAAGATATAGATAAGCTTGTAGATGCTATGATTGACAGAATTGAAGAAAAGAGAGCGGCTCTTGGTATCTAATCGGGAGAACGCTGCTATTGGCAGCAGATTGGAGTTAAAATGAAAATTGCAGTTACCGGAAAAGGCGGAGTAGGAAAGACAACTTTTGCGGCCACTTTGGCAAGGTTATATGCACAGGAAGGGAAGAATGTCCTGGCGGCGGATGTGGATCCGGATGCAAATTTAGGATTAGCCCTTGGTTTTTCTGATGAAGAATTAGATCAGATCGTACCGATTACCAAAATGCGTAAGCTGGTGCAGGAACGTACCGGTGCAAATGACGACAATAAGTTTTATAAGATCAACCCGAAAGTAGACGATATCCCGAATAAATTTGCAAAGTCAGCAAACGGCGTAAAACTGCTGGTTCTTGGCACCGTTGATACGGCTGGAAGCGGCTGTGTATGTCCGGAGCATGTAATGCTCAAAAGGATTATCAATCATCTTGTTTTAAGAAGCGATGATGTGGTAATCCTGGATATGGAAGCGGGCCTGGAACATCTGGGACGGGGAACTACCGAGGGAATGGATCAGTTTGTGGTTGTAATTGAACCCGGTGCAAGAAGCATCCAAACCTACAAGAATGTAAAGCGTCTTGCAACGGACCTTGGTGTGAAGCACGTGCGGGTTGTGGCGAACAAGGTGCGTAATGAAGAGGACGAAGAGTTTATAAAATCCAAAATTCCGTCAGAAGATTTATTGGGCTTCATTCACTACAACACGGAAGTGATCGATGCGGACCGGCAGGGAAAATCCCCCTTTGATTTTAGCGACACCGCAACAGAAGAGATAAGAAAAATAAAAGAAAAGATCGATAATACAAGTATCTGATTGGAGGTATAACAGTGACATTATTTGATAGAGTATTTAGTGGAAATGATGCCGTATACGGATTGACAGAGCAGGCAATTGACGGTGCAATCGCACAGCATGGCGCTGATAAAGCAGTAAGTTTTCCAAATACAGCATACAGCTTACCTTGTTACTATGGTGTAACAGGAACAAAAATCGCTAATTTAGGTGATTTAAAAACAGCTCTCGGAGTTGTAAAATCTTTAATGACCAGAGAAAAACGTCTGAATGATGCATTTATGTCAGGTGTTGCTACAGCTCTGTGTGCAGAGTTTATTGAAGTGTTAAAATATATTGACGGAGCTGCTCCTTACGAAGATCCATGCTATGGACATTTAAGCGATGCAATTATCCGTGAGCTGGGCGTTCCTCTTGTTACAGGAGATATCCCAGGTGTAGCTGTAGTCCTTGGTACTGCACCAACTGCACAGGAAGGTGTTGACCTGATTAAGAGCTATCAGGCACAGGGTATCCTGGTAACATTGGTTGGCGGAATCATTGACCAGTGTGCAGAATTAGGATATAAAACAGGCGCTAACGTTCGTGTTATTCCGTTAGGAAAAGATGTAACAAGCGTAATCCACGTAGTATCCGTAGCAATCAGGGCAGCTCTGATCTTCGGTAATATTACAGCAGGAGATGCAGGCGCGTTAATGAAATATACATTTGAAAGAGTTCCAGCATTTGTAAATGCTTTCGGACCTTTGGATGATGTAGTAGTTGCCTGTGGAGCTGGTGCAATTGCACTTGGTTTCCCGGTAGTTACAAACGAAACAGAAAATATCTTCCGCGTACCAAAGAGCTTAATCGTTCAGGAAGATGTAGCGAAATTCAACGCAACATCTCTGGAAGCAAGAGATATTAAGATTAAAATCACCAAGATCGATATCCCGGTTGCATTTGCATCTGCATTTGAAGGTGAAATCATCCGCCGTGGTGATATGCAGGTAGAATTCGATGGTTCCAGAGTTGACTGTTTCGAATTAGTACAGGCAAAAGAAGCAACAGAAATCGAAGATCATAAGATTGAAGTAATCGGACCGGACTTTGACGAATTCGAAGTTGGAAGCAAACAGAGTATTGCTTACATAGTAGAAGTTGCAGGAAAGAACATGCAGTCTGATTTCGAGCCTGTATTTGAACGTAAATTCCACTCCTACATCAACTGTATCGAAGGCGTAATGCATACCGGACAGAGAGATATGATCCGTGTACGTGTGAGCAAAGATACCTTTAATGCAGGATTCAGAGCAAAACATATCGGTGAAGTTCTGTATGCTAAAATTAAGAGCGAATTTGCAGCAGTTGTTGACAAATGTCAGGTTAAAGTTATTACGGATGCAGCGGAATGTACAAAACTTCGTTCAGAACTGGCTGTACCAAGCTATGACAAACGTGATGAAAGACTTAGTACATTAACAGATGAAGGTGTTGACGTATACTACAGCTGTATTATGTGTCAGGCATTCTCACCGTCTCACGTATGTGTTGTTACACCTGAAAGACTTGGACTTTGCGGTGCTGTTTCATGGCTGGATGCAAAGGCTACCAACGAACTTGATCCTCAGGGACCATGCCAGGTTATCACAAAAGGCGGCTTAATTGATGAAAGAACCGGATCTTACCAGGATGTTAACGATGCGGTTAAGAAATATTCCCAGGGTGCTCTTGAAACAGTAACCTTATATTCTATCATTGAAGATCCTATGACATCTTGTGGATGTTTTGAGTGTATCTGTGGTATTGAGCCATTATCCAATGGTGTATGTATTGCGAACCGTGAATATGCAGGAATGACACCAATCGGTATGACGTTCCCTGAATTAGCTTCCATGACAGGCGGCGGTGTTCAGACACCAGGTTTCATGGGACATGGTAAACACTTCATCGCTTCTAAGAAGTTCATGAAAGCAGAAGGCGGTGTTGGCAGAATCGTATGGATGCCAAAAGACTTAAAAGATCAGGTTGCTGAGAAGTTAAATGCTACCGCGAAAGAATTATATAATATCGATAACTTTGTTGATATGATCGGTGATGAAACAGTAGCAGAAGATCCGGAAACATTATTAGCATACTTAGAAGAAAAAGGTCATCCGGCACTTAGCATGGAACCAATGATGTAATTTGATTTAAGAATCACCAAAGCTTTTGTTTATACCGGAGATATCTATAAATATTCAGTAAATTCAAGGGTTTTTAATGGGAGTGTTCTTAAAGAAGTACAAAGATTTTATGGATTTTTAAGGCAGACTGTTGTAAAATATAATTATGTTTTACAACAGTCTAAAAACATGAAGGAGGTTTATTAGAAATGCCATTTAATGCAAAATCAGGAAAGTTCAGCGCAAATATTAACACTGTTGAAATTGGATGCGGGGACAAGAAAATTACCATAGGCGGAGAAAATGTATTACCATTTTATACCTTCGATGCTCCTATCGAAAACGCACCAAAAGTAGGTGTTGAGATCACAGACTTCGGTTTAGAAAATGAACCGGAATTTATTCAGAAATATTATGAAGGCTGTGCAACTGTAGCTGATATGGCTAAAAAAGCCGCGGCTATGGAAGGCGCTGATTTCCTTTGCCTGAGATTAGAAGGCGGAGATCCCAACGGAGCTGACAAATCTACAGAGGAATTAATTCAAATCGTAAAAGATGTTGCAGCAGCAGTAGACGTGCCACTTGTTATTGCGGGATGCAAGAACGTTGAAAAAGATGCAGAACTTTTAAGCAAAGCTGCCGAAGTACTGGAAGGCAGAAATGCAATGCTTTTAGCAGCAAAGGAAGAAAACTACAAGACAGTTGGTGCAGCAGCAGGCCTGGCTTATAAGCAGGTAGTAGGTGCTGAATCAGCAGTTGATATCAACCTTGCAAAACAGTTAAATGTATTATTGTCACAGTTAGGTGTCAGCAGTTCTAACGTTGTTATGAACGTAGGTACTGCAGCAGCAGGTTATGGTTTTGAATATGTTGTTTCCACCATGCAGAGAGTAAAAGCAGCAGCTTTATCTCAGAATGATGGAATGTTACAGATGCCGATTATAACACCGGTAGCATCTGAAACATGGGGCGTAAAAGAATCAATGGCTTCAGAAGCTGATATGCCTGAATGGGGAGATGTTGAACAGCGCGGTATTGATATGGAAGTAGAGACAGCAGCAGCAGTTTTAGTTTCCGGATCAAATGCAGTTATTTTAAAACATCCTGTATCAGTTGCAACTATTTCAAAATTAGTCAAAGAATTAGTATAATTGCTGCTTAAGGAGGAAAAAGAATTATGGCACTTAAAGGTCTTGATATATTTAAATTATCACCTAAGAAAAACTGTAAGGAGTGTGGATGCCCAACATGTATGGCTTTCTCAATGAAGGTTGCACAGGGCGCTATGGATATCAGTGCATGTCCGCATTTCTCACCGGATGCATTAGCAACTTTATCAGAGGCTACTGCACCACCAATGAAAACAATTAAAGTCGGAACAGGCGAAAATGAATTTACTTTAGGCGGAGAAACTGTTCTTGAAAGACACGAAAAAACTTTTGTAAGTAAGACAAGATATGCAGTTGCTCTTTGCAATTGTATGGATGAAGCAACAATTGATGCTAAGCTTGCAGCAATTCCTAAGGTTGATTACGAACGTATCGGCGAAAGAATGTTTGTAGAGATGGTCTATGTTAACTACAGCGCTGATGGAGTCAGTGATTATGTAGAGCTTGTAAAAAAAGCAGCGGCTCTGAACAGAACTTTGATTTTAGGATGTACAGATGTTGAAGTTGCAAAAGCAGCTCTTGAAGTATGCAAAGACAGCAAACCAGTATTAAATGGAGCAGATGCTTCCAATTATGAAGCTATGAGTGCAATAGCTGTTGCAGCAGGTGCTGTACTTGGTGTTCGTGGAGCAGATATAAATGAATTATATGATACAGTTGCTAAATTAGAAGGACTTGGAAACAAGAACCTGATCCTGGATGCGGGATGTAAATCCATTAAAGATGCATTTGCAACAGCAGTTCAGATGAGAAAAGCAGCAGTTAAAGACAGTGACAGAACATTTGGTTATCCGTCAATCGTAAATGTAGCAGCACTTGCAAAGGGAGATATCCACATGCAGGCAGCTTTAGCATCTATGTTTACAATTAAATATGGCTCTATCATAGTAATGGAAGAAATGACTTATGCTCAGGCATTGCCGTTATATGGTTTAAGACAGAACGTATTTACAGATCCTCAGAAGCCAATGAAAGTAGAACCGGGTATTTACCCAATCAATGGAGCAGATGAGAATTCAGTTTGTCTTACAACTGTAGACTTTGCACTTACATATTTCGTAGTATCCGGCGAGTTAGAGCGTTCCGGAGTTCCTTGTAATCTGATTATCAGTGATGCAGGCGGATTATCCGTTCTGACAGCATGGGCAGCAGGTAAATTATCTGCAAGTTCTATTGCTAAATATTTTGGAGAAGCTGATATCGAAGGCAAGATCAAAAACAGAAAATTAATTCTTCCAGGTAAAGTAGCTGTTTTAAAAGGTGAAGTAGAAGCGAAACTTCCGGGATGGGATGTCATTGTAGGACCAAATGAAGCTGTACAGCTTGTGAAATTCTTAAAAGATATGCAGTAATTTTCTCTATACTAATATAGTATGGCAGAAATCAGTAAATGATTTTACTAACAATATGTAACAGTTCAGACAGCATGAACTGTTACACATCCAGCCCATTGAAATTCGCCTGCGGCGAAGGGCTGGATGTCTGCAGGCTCCAGGTTTTCATACGGTCGGCGCAGTAAATGCGCAGACCTGTCTGAAATGTTACAACAATTTCAATTAGAGAAGGAGATTAAACAATGGCAAAATTCGTAACAATTGGTGAAAGAATCCACTGTATTTCCCCAGTTATCCGTAAAGCAATGGCAGAAAGAGACGGAGCTCCTATCATTCAGCGTGCAAAAGAGCAGCTTGATGCAGGCGCAACTTACTTAGATGTAAATATCGGACCGGCTGAAAGCGATGGCGAAGAATTAATGAAATGGGCTGTTCAGCTGCTTCAGAATGAATTCGACAATGTACCGCTGGCACTGGATACCGCTAATAAAAAAGCGATTGAAGCTGGTATTTCCGTATATAACCGTTCAAAAGGAAAACCAATCGTTAACTCTGCAGATGCCGGAGACAGAATCGAAAATATCGATTTAGCTGCAGCAAATGATGCAATTGTTATCGCATTATGTTCCGCAGAAGGCGTTCCATCTGATAATGACGAACGTATGATGCACTGCCAGAACATGTTAGAGAGAGGTCTGGAACTTGGCATGGAACCTACTGATCTCTGGTTTGACCCGTTATTCCTTGTTGTTAAAGGAATGCAGGACAAGCAGATGGACGTTTTAGAAGCAATTAAAATGTTCAGCGATATGGGATTAAACTCTACAGGTGGATTATCCAATAACTCTAACGGTATGCCAAAACATATCCGTCCGATCATGGATTCTGCTTTAGTAGCTATGGCTATGATGAATGGTTTGACTTCCGCTATCGTAAATCCTTGTGATTTAAGATTGATGGAAACAATCAAATCCTGTGATGTATTTAAAAACAATACCTTATATGCGGATTCCTATCTGGAGATCTAATATATGCATAAAGTTACTTTTAAGTTTGAAAACAGCGAAGATATTATTGTCTTCGCTGCTTTCGGTGAAAGCCTTCTTGAGGTAGCGAGAAAAACAAACGTAGCTATCGATGCACCGTGTTCAGGAAATGCATCTTGCGGGAAATGCAGAGTAAAGCTCGTTGGCGGTGAATTAGAATCAAAAAAGACGCGTCATATTACGGATGAGGACTATGCCGAAGGCTGGCGTCTCGCCTGTGTCAGTACCATAAATGCGGATGTGGAAGTACTGGTGCCGGATATTGCCTCTGCTTACAGAAGCCGTATGAAAGTGGCAGATCTAAGTTCGCCGGAAGAATTAAAGATTTTTTCCGATGCAAAAGAACAGATTTTAGAAGCAGGTATTGAACTGAAGAATACATTAGAGATTTTGAATGTATCTATGGATGAGCCTACTTTGGATGATACCATGCCTGACAATGAGCGGTTTACCCGCGCAATTACGGCAATAACTGGTATTGAAAAGATCCGTGTTCCATATTCGGTTTTGAAGAAATTGCCGGATGTGCTTAGGGAAAGCAATTTTCGTGTCAAAATAATTGTAAGAAAAATTGAAACAAATATATTTGTATATGATGTTTTCCCGGAGAATGAAGAAGTGATTGTAGGTGGAATTGCAATTGATATCGGAACAACAACGGTTTCAGCAATTCTGATTAATATGCTGGACGGATCTATTCTTGCAAAAGGTTCTTCCGGAAACGGACAAATCCGTTACGGTGCCGATGTAATTAATCGTATAATTGAATCGGCAAAACCAGGCGGCAAGGAGAGACTGCAAAAAGCAGTTATTGAAGAGACGATTAATCCGTTGATCCAGACCATGTGCAGACAGGCGAAACTGGATCCTATGAGTATATATCGTATGTGTGTTGCAGGCAATACCACTATGAACCATTTATTAATGGGTATCAATGCTGATCCTCTTCGTATGGAACCATACATTCCAACCTTCTTTAAAACGAATTCACTGTATGCATCTGATATTGGAATTCATATTAATCCGGATTCCCATATTATTATAGCTCCAAATATCGGAAGCTATGTAGGCGGAGATATAACAGCAGGTGCTTTTGTAAGTGCACTGTGGAATAAACCGGAGTTTTCCTTGTTTATTGACCTTGGTACCAATGGCGAGATTGTATTTGGTAACTCTGACTTTTTAATGAGTTGTGCCTGCTCAGCAGGACCGGCATTTGAAGGTGGGGATATCAGCTGTGGCATGCGGGCTACAGATGGAGCAATTGAAGCTTGTACCATAGATAAAGAAACAATGGAGCCAAATCTCTCTGTAATTGGAGATGAGGGGACGAAACCGATTGGAATCTGCGGTTCCGGTATCATTGATATTATCAGTGAGTTATTCCGTTGCGGCATTATTAACCCTAAAGGTAAATTTGTCCGTGAAGGAAAACGCGTAAGACACGATAAATTTGATATGGGCAGCTATGTGCTGGCATTTGAGTCAGAAGCAGGGTCTGTGAAGGATGTGGAGATTTCAGAAGTTGATATCGATAATTTTATCCGTGCAAAGGGAGCAATTTTCTCTGCAATCCGGACGATGTTATCTTATTGTGATTTTGATATTTCAATGATAGAACATGTTTATGTAGCAGGTGGCATTGGAAGCGGTATCAATATGGAAAATGCAATTCATATTGGGATGTTCCCGAAAGTTCCTTTGGAATTGTACCAGTATATTGGAAATTCATCCCTGTCAGGGGCATATGCAATGCTTTGCTCTACTCAGGCTGAGCGGAAAGTATATGAAGTTGCAAGAAATATGACTTATCTGGAATTAAGTGCAATCCCTCAGTATATGGATGAGTTTGTTGCAGCATGTTTCTTGCCGCATACAGATACGACACTATTTGAAGACTAACTAAATTGGGATATTGAAAGGAAGCAATGGGGATACATATGAATATTGAGTACGAAAAAGACAACAAAGAACGAATCCCGTTCGAGCATTACCTTGAAGAATATCGCAAAATAGATCCGATTGAAGCAAGCAGACGCACAGGAGTTCCCTTTGATGAAGAAAAGCAGGTATTTACGCTGCGGATGATGCAGAAAAGTTATCTGATATCTTATCCGGAATTCAGTGTGGAAAAAGCAGAGACTGATGATGAGACATATGGTGCCCTTATGGAAGAAATATCTGCAAAGATTATTGCAATCCGTTTTTTGACAAAAGGCACAGCATCTGAGACAACCGGAAAGTATCTGACTTATCGTGAAGTGCCCTGGGGTGAGGTTTATTTCAGACAGTTTCAGGGCAGATGCCTGATGCGTCTGGCATTTTCCTACGGTTCAAAGTTAGAACTTTTTCAGGCACAAATGGACAAAGTGGGCGCCGTAAGATTAGAGCTTGGCGATGTATCTTACGAGTTTGAATTCATAAATGGATATTTTGTACGATTTATTCTATGGGCTGGGGATGATGAGTTTCCACCGTCATCCCAAATACTATTTTCTGATAATTTTCCACTATCCTTTGAAGCAGAGGATCTGGCAGTTGTTGGAGATGTGTCCATCGGCACATTAAAAAAAATCTAAAATCCGTTAAAGTGTCAGGAAAACATTGGACGGATAGTTTTGAAAGGAGATATTTCTATGGGTTACAAATCAGACATCGAAATTGCACAGGAGACTACCATGTCCCCAATTACAGAAATTGCAGCAAAAGCAGGTATTGACGAAAAATATCTGGAGCAATATGGTAAATACAAAGCGAAAATTGACTACAACCTTTTAAAAGAAAGTGATGCTCCAAACGGAAAATTAGTTCTTGTAACAGCAATCAACCCGACTCCGGCAGGTGAAGGAAAAACGACAACTACCGTAGGTCTGGCTGATGGTTTACAAAAACTGGGCAAGAACGTTATGGTTGCGCTTCGTGAGCCATCTTTAGGACCGGTATTCGGCGTAAAAGGCGGCGCAGCAGGCGGCGGCTATGCACAGGTAGTTCCGATGGAAGACATCAACCTTCACTTTACAGGTGATTTCCATGCTATCGGTGCAGCCAACAACTTACTGGCAGCGATGCTGGATAACCATATCTTCCAGGGCAATGCATTAAACATCGACCCAAGAAAGATCACTTGGAGAAGATGTGTGGATATGAATGACCGCCAGCTTCGTAATGTAATAGACGGACTGGGCGGAAAGACAAACGGAATGCCTAGAGAAGACGGATATGATATCACCGTTGCATCTGAAATTATGGCAGTATTATGTCTGGCAAAAGATATCACAGATTTAAAAGAGAGACTTTCCAAGATTATCGTTGGATATACATATGGAAAAATTGCAGAGCAGAAACCGGTAACCGCAGGCGACTTAAATGCACAGGGCGCTATGACAGCACTGTTAAAAGATGCTCTGAAACCAAACCTGGTTCAGACTCTGGAACACGTGCCTGCAATCGTTCACGGCGGACCATTTGCYAATATCGCACATGGCTGTAACTCTGTAATTGCAACAAAGATGGCATTAAAACTGGGTGATTACGCAATCACAGAAGCAGGATTCGGCGCTGACCTTGGAGCRGAGAAATTCCTGGATATCAAATGCCGTATGGCAGGGCTTACCCCTTCCGCAGTTGTTATCGTAGCAACYGTGCGTGCATTAAAATACAATGGCGGCGTTCCAAAGRCTGACTTGAATAACGAAAACTTAGAAGCACTGGAAAACGGTATGCCAAACTTACTGAAACATGTAAGCAACATCAAAAATGTATACGGWCTTCCATGCGTAGTGGCAATCAATGCATTCCCAACGGATACCAAGGCTGAATTAGACCTGGTAGAAGCAAAATGTAAAGAACTTGGTGTAAACGTAGCACTTTCTGAAGTATGGGCAAAAGGCGGCGAAGGCGGCGAAGCTCTTGCAAAAGAAGTAATCCGTTTGGTAGAAGAGCCAAGTGAATTCCACTATTCTTATGAATTAGAAGGAAGTATCGAAGATAAATTAAATGCAATCGTACAGAAAGTATATGGCGGAAAGAAAGCAGTTCTCACAGCAAATGCTCAGAAGCAGGCGAAAGAACTGGAAAACCTTGGATTCGGGAACTGCCCGATCTGTGTTGCTAAGACACAGTACAGTCTGACAGATGACCAGACAAAGCTTGGCGCACCGACAGACTTTGAAGTAACAGTACGTAACTTAAAGATCTCCGCAGGAGCAGGCTTTATCGTAGCCCTCACAGGAGAGATCATGACCATGCCAGGACTTCCAAAAGTTCCGGCAGCAGAAAGAATCGACGTAGACGAGACAGGAAAGATTTCCGGATTGTTCTAGAGCGTGTTTGAAAATTCATTTCCGCGCAGCTGACAGAAAGCAATTTTCAGACAATCTTTAGAATCTATTGATAAAGCTTGGAAAAGCTTTGATTTGCAGAATTTTATAGTGATAAGTCCGAAATGGGGCGTAGTATTTCATATATTACGCCCCATATTAAAAAAACATGTAGGAGGGTATTATGGGATTTTCAACTGTACCATGTAATGAATTTGTAGAAGTATTAGCATCCAAAGCTCCGGTTCCGGGCGGTGGCGGAGCATCAGCATTAGTGGGTGCCATTGGCACAGCACTGGGAAATATGGTGGGAAGTTTAACTGTAGGTAAGAAGAAGTATGCAGAAGTGGAAGAGGAAATGTATGCGTTAAAAGCAAAATCCGACCAGCTTCAGAAAGATTTCTTGACATTAATCGAGAGAGATGCGGAAGTTTTCGAGCCCCTTTCCAAAGCATACGGTATGCCCCGTGAAACCGAAGAAGAAAAAGCAGAAAAAGCACGTGTAATGGAAATTGTTTTAAAAGATGCCTGTTCCGTACCCATGGAAATCATGGAAAAATGCTGTGAAGCAATTGATATTATTGTAGAATTTGCAGCAAAAGGAAGTACACTTGCCATCAGTGATGCTGGTGTTGGCGCAGCATTTTGCAAAGCAGCATTAGAAGGTGCCAGCTTAAACGTATATATTAATACGAAATCTATGAAGAACAGAGAGTATGCCGAAGAACTAAATAAAAAGGCAGATGAGATGTTAGAGAAATATACAAGTCTTGCAGACGAAATCTTTCAGAGTGTGCTTGGAAGACTGAAATAGGAGAAAGAGAAAGTTGGAAGAAAATTATGAAATAGAAAGGAAGCCACGCTGTAATTCTTTCAACTTGTTTTAATTGTGGCAGTATTGCAGGAAATCTGCAATATGCAATGGGTATAAAAATGGCAAAACAATTACTTGGAAAAGAAGTAACGGCAGCTTTAAATGAAAAAATCAAAGCAGATGCAGAAGCGCTAAAAGGAAAAGGAATTAATCCTACTCTTGGAATTATCCGTGTTGGGGAAAGACCGGATGATGTCTCTTATGAAAGAGGTGCAACAAAACGCTGTGAAACTTTGGGCGTATCTTATGAAAAATTCTTACTCCCTGCAGATGTATCACAGGAAGAATTAATGGAAACCTTAGATAAGGTGAATAAAGATGAGAAAATCCACGGGATTTTGATCTTCCGTCCATTGCCAAAGCATTTAGACGAAGATGCAGTTATTAAAGCTTTGAATCCGGAGAAAGATGTAGACGGAATTACAGATGGTTCTATGGTGGGTGTGTTTGCCGGAACAAAACAGGGATTTCCTCCATGTACTCCACAGGCATGTATGGAAATACTGGATCACTATAAAATCGATTGTACCGGTAAAAAAGCGGTTGTTGTGGGACGAAGCCTGGTAGTAGGAAAACCCGCGGCTATGATGCTGATTAAGAAGAATGCTACCGTAACGATCTGTCATACAAGAACAGTGGATATGCCTTCTGTTGTAAAAGAAGCCGACATTGTGATTGTAGCTGCAGGACGTGCGGGTGTAGTAGATGGTTCTTATTTGTCAGCAGGACAGACTGTAATTGATGTTGGAATCAATGTGAATGAGGAAGGCAAGCTCTGCGGCGATGTAAAATATGATGAAGCAGAACCGATTGTAGAAGCAATCACACCTGTTCCGGGCGGAGTAGGTAGTGTAACAACTTCCGTTCTGGTAGGACATGTGGTGGAAGCGGCTATGAGAACCTTATAATTAAATATGAGATCTGGAAAGGAACGGGAAAGCTGAAAAGCGGTACCGTTCCTTTTTTTATCAATCGATACCCAGATTTTTGATGTGTGCTTTGAGCGCAATGTTAATGTATTGTGATAAAGAGCGCTCATCAGAATCAGCTAATTGCCGTAGCTTTTTAATTACATTTGTTTCCAGTGTTAAGCTGACCTTTTTTTTCATCTTCTCATCTCCCTGTAGTAAAAATTGGCAAAATTATTATATACCCTGCTTTCGGTTTTTACCATGTGCAAATGATACAGGAATCTTAAAAAAACATGGATATTATATAAGATTATTTTTCAAATTTTACCAGCATAATTGAAAAATAATGAGCATTATAGTAAAATATTAATTTATAATCATTTATTGCAAATAATAAAAGATATGGGGAGAATGTGAATTATGGATGAACATGATAATGAATATTTATTTATTCATGAACAGTTCTATCAGGAGCTGGACAAATTGAAACCGGTGGAGAAGCTGTGCGTGATGCAGCATATCCTTTTGGATCATGACACTAGGTATAAGCTTTATTGTATGGCACGAAACCGGGCGGAAGCTGAAAAATTAAACGAAGCCATGAACACAATTTTCACATACGGAAGCCAGATTGTACGCTGACCATTTGAAACGGTAATTTTCATTAAGCTTTCTTAATCTTTCTTTAAATCTCAGCGAATGCAGTCAAAAAATGTTATAATACCACAGACATCAGTTTTAGCATTGAATAATCCGCTTTTATGAGAGGAGAAAATTATGAGTTATTCAAGAGATCAGTACAATAACCAATATGGAGGATATCCGCAAAATGGCAGGATGCCTAAGCGAAAAAAGAAAAGAAGAATATGGCCGTTTATTTTATTAGTATTGCTTTTACTCGTTGGGGCAGCAGCAGTGTTTGTTCTTGTGAAATTTGCGAAGATCCAGCGTAATGATATCCCGAAAGAGGATCTGGTTATCAATACAAATCTGGATCCGGCTGAACTTAAAAATATGTCCGGCTATACCAATATTGCATTTTTTGGTGTGGATTCCCGTGAAGGAAGTCTTTCTTCAGGGGCAAACAGCGATACGATTATGATATGCAGTATCAACAATAAAACAAAAGAAATCAAACTTGCATCAGTTTATCGTGACAGTTACCTGGATAATACCCAGGGAGGATTTCAGAAAGCAACAGAAGTATATTCCATTGGAGGACCAAAGCAGTCTTTAAATATGCTGAACAAAAACCTGGATTTGAATCTGAGTGATTATATTACCGTTGATTTTCAGGCACTTGTAGAAGCAGTTGATTTGTTAGGCGGCGTTGATATAGAGTTGACGGAAGGTGAAGTACAGTGGCTGAATGGTTATCTGGTTGAGGGACGGGAAGTTGTGGGAAAAGAAACACCCGATGTTCCGGGACCGGGCATGCAGCATTTAAATGGTATGCAGGCGCTGGCATACAGCCGTATCCGTTACATCGGACTTGATTATGAACGTACGGAACGCCAGAGAAAAGTATTAGAACAGCTGATGCAGAAGGCAAAAACAACCGATTTGCTCACATTAAATAAAGCGATCGATACAATTCTGCCTATGGTCCTTACAAGCCTTTCTAATACGGAAATATTAAAGCTGGCAACAGGTATATCCGGTTATAACATGGGAGAAACCACAGGTTTTCCAATGGATAAAGATACTGCGGATATTCCATCAGCGGGAGACTGTGTGGTTCCTAAAAATCTTGCAAATAATGTTGTTCAGCTTCATCAGTTTTTATTCAGCGGGGAAAGCTATACCCCATCAGCAACTGTGCAGGAAATCAGTAATCAGATCATTAATAATACAGGCATCCAGTAAAAAGCAAAATAGAGTGGTATAGCCACTCTATTTATGAATGGACTAATACCACCTGGTCATTGGAAGGTCATTATTGATGCCTTTTGAGATTAAGATCTGGTTCAGGTCGATGATACCATTGTGGAATGTGGCAGCGCACGCATTTAAATACAAATCCCACATTCTGGTGAATTCACTGCCCATCATCTCGTTGATCGTATCACGGTGTTCGTTGAAATTCTGGCTCCAGCAGCGAAGGGTTTTAAAATAGTGTCGGCGGAGACTTTCTACGTCCAGGGTGTAGAAATTATAATCACCCAGGATATGAATCATTTCCCGCAGACTTGGCACAGTACCTCCGGGGAAAATATATTTTTTAATCCATGGATCACCGGGATGTTCCTGCAGCGCGCTGATATAGTGCAGCAGGAACATCCCGCCCTTTTTCAAAACGGAGTCTACATTTTTAATGTACAGTTCGTAGTTGTCACGTCCTACGTGCTCCAGCATGCCTACACTTACAACGCGGTCAAAAGTTCTGCCGCTCTTAGCCAGATCTCTGTAATCCATCAATTCTACAGAAATCTGCCCGGTCAGGCCTTCTTCTTTGATCCTGTCCTGAAATTTTTTCTGCTGCTCTTTGCTGAGTGTAATTCCAAGTCCGGATACACCATATTTTTTAGCAGCTTCAATTAGCAGAAATCCCCAGCCGCAGCCAATGTCAAGGAGGCTCATACCTTTTTGCAGGTAAAGCTTTTCGAGAATGTAATCAACTTTATTTACTTGTGCATCGTACAGGGTATCATTTGCGTTTTTGAAATAGCCGCAGGAGTAGCTCATGGTGTCATCCAGCCATAAGCTGTAGAAATCATTACCGATATCGTAATGAGAAGATACTTCTTTTTGCTGATTCTTTTTCGAGTGTGAAGAGAAGATTAGTTTTTTCAGCGCAGAATGATTTGTGGAAAATTTCCCCATCTGCCCCAAAAAGTGGTCCAGTGCATCAAACAGGTCTCCGTCTATATCGAGATCACCCCGCATGTATGCTTCGCCTAAGGCGAGTGAAGTGCTTGTTAGCAGTTCCTGTTTTGGAATATCATTTTGCAATTTGACCGTAAAGGCGGGGGTCCCGTCACCGATTAGATGTTCTTCTCCTTTTAGCTTTACTAAAAAGGGATATTCATCAAATCTTTGAAGAAATTGAATTAAAAAGTTTTCTGTTAATGTCATTAAATTTACCTCCAGTCGTTTATAGATATTTCTTATAATACCAAAACAGTATGATATTATTTACAAAATAATTATAAACTTATTAAAATACTTTACAATATTAAATCTGTACAATAATTCACGGTTATATACAGCAAATCTTGAAAATATGTAGATTTAGATTGTGAATTTGTTGTGAACAATTATGTTTTGGGGATAAAACACTTGACACAATTGTTAAGTAAGGTATACTAGTATTATGAATTAATTTACATAATTATATGAAATTCAATTTGGCATTTAAGCATTAAAAACGAAATTCGCAGCAGGAGACAAAAGGAGAATACAAAAATATGCATTATAAATCATTGTGCAGGGTCATGGTTGCAGCTATGTCGCTTTCCCTGGTAGTTCCCAATGTTTCTATGGCAGCAGAACCCACGACGGTCGCATCAGAGAATCACACGGAGGCTCATTCACAGCCGGTAACAAATCCGGAGACTGAACCAGTTCCGCCAGAGACTCAGCCGTCAGAGACAACGCCATCAGAATCAAATACACCATCAGAAACACCAACTGAACCAACGACTCCGACTGAATCGGAATCACAGCCAAATACCAAACCGGAAACAGAACCACCCACTGAGACAGAGACGCCTTCAACAGGAGAAACGGGAGATGGCACGAATCCGGGTGATGATTCAGAATCCAACTCACAGGACGGGTCAGATACAGAAAAACCTACAGAAAGTGAGACGGAAGATCTACATAAGCAGCCTCAAATCGTAGGAACGGAAAAAGAGACCGAAAAGAAAGATCAGACTGAGAGTAATAAACAGACTGAATCCAATCAAAATCAAACGAATAATTCACAATATGGCAGCAATCAGGAACTGGTTGCAAACCAGCAGATCGTGATACCGCCTCAGATTCTATCTTCATTCCGTTTTGTTACGGTAAAGAAAGTATATGCGCTGTCAAAACAGAAAAATTTAAAGGTATACAGTGACAAAGATACTTCTTCTACGGTAGTTGGAAAACTGCCTAAGAATGGACTTTGTTATGTGCTGCAAAGTGAAGATGAAGAGTGGACATACATAGAGTCCGGATCCGTCAGAGGTTTTGTAAAAGCAGATAAACTTACGACTGGTAAAAAAGCCAATAATTATGTAAAGAAAAAGACAGAGAAAAAGTTGCAGAAAGCAACTGCGTTAGTGAATCCCTTAAAGAATCCGGCTTTAACTTTTACAAAAACAACTACGAAGACAACAGTAGTTAAAAAGAGATATGCAATCGCTAAGACAGAAGGATTGAATATCAGAGAAGGTAAATCAGAAGAATCCCGTATCATTGGAAAACTTCCAAAAGGTGCTCTTTGCTATGTGTTGAAAGATGCAAAAAAAGACTGGGTTTACGTAGAATCCGGTGATGTGAGGGGATTTGTAAGCAGCAAACTCCTTATGCAGGGTAAAGAAGCTGAAAAGCTCGTAGAAGAAACCGGCGAAGATAAAATCGCTTTAGCAGATGAGCTGATTGACTCGGAAGAAAATGAAGTACTGTACTATACATTAACCTCAACCAAAGAGGGTGCAATATCAAGTTCCATCCGTGATTCTATGGTTCGGTTTGCACAGCAGTTCGTAGGCAATGCTTATGTCTGGGGTGGTGTTAGTCTGACAAATGGAGCGGATTGTTCCGGATTTGTACAAAGTATCTATGCACAGTACGGTTACAGTCTTCCGCGTGTAGCTGAGGATCAGGCTCAGTATGGAATGAAAATTCCAGTTGAAGAAGCAGCACCGGGTGATTTGATTTTCTATGCCAGGGATGGTTATATTCACCATGTCGTTATGTATATAGGAGATGGTAAGACTGTAGAGGCACAGAGTACGGCAACCGGTATTGTAAATGCTAATGTTAATACGGGTGAAGCTGTCTGGGCAACCCGAATCATATCAGATGATGATGTAGCCAATGTGGAACTGGTTTCCAATAATACAGGTCAGTATACTTCAGCAAGCGATTCCGATATCGGACAGCTTCTGGGAACATTTAAATTAACAGCATATTGCAGCTGCCCGATTTGTTGCGGTCAGTGGTCCGGAGGTCCTACAGCCAGCGGTGCAATGCCAATTCAGGGACGAACCGTAGCTATGGCAGGTGTTCCATTTGGAACCAGACTAGTAATTAATGGTCAGATCTATACCGTTGAAGACAGGGGCACACCTTATGGTCATGTGGATATTTATCTCAATAACCATCAGGAAGCAGTTAATTTTGGCGTACAGTATACGAATGTATATATGGCAAATTAATTTACGTTAAAGATGATAAAGAGCGTCGTATTTCAGAAAATGAAGTACGGCGCTTATAAATTATGGTTAAAATAGAATGTTTGATAAGTTTGGGGGAAGGATATGAAGGCACATCAGACGGACTTTTCCAAAGGAAATGTTTATAAGAATATATTAGAATTAGCTGTGCCAATGACCATGGCACAGCTAATTAACCTTTTGTACAATATCGTTGACCGGGTGTATATCGGCAGAATACCGGAACAGGGTACTCTGGCACTTACCGGACTGGGTCTCTGCTTTCCGATTATTACAATGGTATCGGCATTTGCAAATTTATTCGGTATGGGTGGGGCTCCGCTTTGTTCCATTGAACGTGGCAGGGGGGAAATCCGGGAAGCAGAGAAGATAATGGGTACATCCTTTTCCATGATGATACTTTGCGGTGTTTTGCTTACGATTTTAGGACTGATCTTTAACAGACCTATATTATATGCTTTTGGGGCGAGTGACGCGACTTATCCATTTGCCAGGGATTATACTATGATTTACCTGTGTGGCAGCGTTTTTGTGATGATTGGACTTGGAATGAACAGCTTTATCAATAGCCAGGGATTTGGACAGATGGGTATGCTGACGGTTTTACTGGGGGCTGTGACCAATATTATATTGGACCCTATATTTATCTTTGTATTTGGTATGGGGGTAAAGGGTGCGGCGCTTGCTACGATTATTTCCCAGTTTCTCTCAGCAATCTGGGTTCTGAAATTTTTGACTGGAAAACGGGCGATCTTAAAGCTCCATCTGAAGACGATGAAAGTGAAATGGCATCGACTTAGGGAGATTGTAGGATTGGGACTGTCCGGATTCATTATGTCCGTTACTAGCAGTGCAGTACAGGTGGTCTGTAATGCAAGCCTGCAGTCCTATGGCGGTGACTTATACGTTGGAGTGATGACGATTTTAAACTCCATACGGGAAATTTTAAGCATGCCGGTGCAGGGAATTACGAATGGGGCGACCCCGGTATTAGGCTTTAATTATGGTGCCGGAAATTTTGGGCAGGTGAAAAAAGCAATTCGATTTATGTCTGTAGTATGTGTAGTTATAACTACAGTATCCTGGCTGATACTTATACTGTTTCCGGAATTTTTTATCCGTATCTTTAATAATGAGCCTGAAATGATACAGGCAAGTGTTGAAGCCATTCAATTATATTTCTTTGGTTTTTTTATGATGGCACTGCAGTTTGCAGGGCAGACAGTTTTCGTATCTCTCGGAAAGGCAAAGCAGGCGGTGTTCTTTTCGCTGCTGCGCAAAGCTGTTATCGTGATACCACTGACCCTTATGCTTCCTCAGATTGGAAGCCTTGGAGTAAAGGGAGTGTTTATCGCAGAACCGGTTTCAAATTTTATCGGGGGCCTGGCATGCTTTATTACCATGCTTTGTATGGTGCTGCCGGAATTATCAGGGAAAAATAGTGCATTAAATTAAATACGAAAAAGAAACAGGTTGTATATTTTTTGATCAGTCGCTATAATAAATAAAAAAGAGAGACTGAAGGTGTGGGATCGTGCAGGAATATAAATATGTAAAACACAGTGATAAACAAAGGGCTTTTATACTGGAAAAGGCGAAAGAATTATTTTTAGAGCAGGATATTAAGGATGTCAGTATGTCGCAGATTGCGCAGCAGAGTAATCTGATGCGTGCCACGGTCTACCGCTATTTTGAGAATAGGGATGCCATTGCATGGGAAATCTATATTGATTTTAACAAGCAGGTTAATCAGATGAAGCAAGAGAAGTTCATGGATAGTGGTTTGTCGACCTATGAAAAGATAGCATTGTTTTTGCAAAATATGGTAGATGTATTTGAAAAACTACCGGATTACTACAAATTCTTTTTTCATTTCAGTAAGGAGTATCTAAATAATAAATTATATCCGGATACCCGATTTACTAAGGAACTTTACGAGACTACCGGATTAACTTCTGGGTCTACCGTGGCATTCCTTATGAAAAATTTCCATGATGGTTCTGTCCGTGAGGAACTGGACAGTAAGGAATTCTGTGTTTCCCTGGTATATGGCACGCTGGGAGCGATTCATATTGTTAATAATAATCGGGACAGTCTGCCGCTGAAATATAATCTGTCGGCACTGCAGGTACTAAAAGGAATATTACGTGGATATCTGGAGGCTGCCAAAAAAGACGGATACGAATCAAAACTGGCGCAAAATCTGTTAAGGTAACGAGTAGTCAGCACATTAAATAAAACAGGACGAACTGCAAAAAGAATAAACGCAGTTCGTCCTGTTTTTGTATGCAAAAATATATTTTGATCCGGTTTATTTCCAAAAAATGAAAAATGAACACTATGTTTAATTTACAAAAACTTAACATTGAACAGCATGTATAATTTACAAAAGTTCTTTAAGATAAGAGTGTAGATAAGAACAAGCAAAGAATATACCAGGAGGAATATATGGAAAAAATTAGATTTGCACATTTATCAGATACTCATATCTGCAAAGACTATAGTGGGAATCAAATGAAAGATTTGTTTGAAAAAGCCGGAAGCCCTTCGGCTAATCTGGAAAAAAGCCTGAAAGAACTGGAGGCCAGACAGTTAGACTTCGTCTTAATCAGCGGGGATCTGGTACACGAAGGAACCGGAGAGGATTACCGGTATCTGAATGATATGGTATGCTCCTGTATGCCTACGACCCAAGTGATCTATACACTTGGAAATCACGACAAAAAACTGGAATTTCGGGAAGGGCTTCAAATGGAGCCGGATGACCGTTCCCTGTACTATGTAAAAGAGATAAACGGACTTCGGGTAATCGTGCTGGATTCAGCGGTACCTGGGAAAGAGAGCGGATATATCAGCGAAGAGCAGGTAGAATGGCTGGAAGGCATTCTTGCGGAAAAAGCACCGGTAGGTTCGATCATTACTTTTCATCATCCGGTGGAGTGGGAAGTAAAAGAATTGGGAATGCAGATCACAAACAGAATGTGGGATATATTGAAGAACAGTGATGTGCTGGGGATTTTCTGTGGTCATACCCATGCAAACAGTTTAAATTATCTGGAGCATATACCTCAGATCACGGCAGATTCCATGGCATTTGGGCTGGGAATTGAGGGACAGATGTTAAGCTTTACGGATAAAACAGGTTATTGCCTTTGTGAAATCAATGACGGCAGGCTTCAGGTGCATTATGAAACAAGTACTCCAAAGCCAGCGGCATATGTGACCTTTGAACTTTCAGCATTTAAGAAAGCATTGCAATAACTCAGGAGGAGAAAATAAAATGGGCAGAGAAAAGAAGAGATTTATGTGGAAAAGAATGACAGCGCTTGCTGCGGCGATTATAGTAGGAACGACAGCTCTTGCAGGTTGTACACCAAAAGGTATCGAAGCAGCAGGAAGTCCTGCTAAAGGAAATGATGTGGCAGTTCAGAATCTTCTGGATCCGGCGAATCCCACAAACGTTACTTTTTATAGTTACAGTCTGAATTATCCGACCATGAAGGCAGGTATGGAGCACCTGATCCAGGAATTCAATGATACGGTTGGAAAAGAAAAAGGGGTAGTAGTTGAGGGTGTCCCTGATGATATGACTAAATTTAAAACGGATATACAGGCTGGCAATCAGGTAGATATTATTCAGCATACCTTCGGAACTCTGGATGCATCCAGGGAATCATTGGGGATAAAAGCTTACGAAGATGTATTTTCTGCAGAAGAGTTAAAGGAGCATTTTAATGGGATTGCTGAAAACGCACTGGCTCTTGGAAAGATTAATGATAAGACTTATGGCCTTGCATTTACCTTCAGCACTCCAATTCTTTACATTAACGGAAAGTTATTTGAGGATGCCGGTTTAGATCCTGATTCACCACCGAAATCCTGGGATGAGATGCTTGCAATGGCTAAGATGATTAAAGAAAAGACGGGTAAGGATGGGTTTGGCCTGGCGGCAGATAATGGCTGGGTGACAGAAGGAATCGTATATAGCAGCGGATCGGATATGATCAATGCAGATCGGACGAAAGCAGTTTTTGCTGCGGATAACACAGTCAAAGCTTTTGAAATATGGAAACAGTTTTTTACGGAAGGCTGCGGTGCAAAAGGTACGGATAACGATCTGATGCAGCAGTTTATGGCGGGAAATGTTGCAATGCATATACAATCTACTTCGGTGCTGAGCGGTTTTGCAAGTGCAGCAAAAGCAGGAGGATGGGAACTGTATGGCGCTGCTATGCCAGGATTTGACGGAAATGAGGCTGTACCGGTGAACTCCGGAAGCTGTCTGGCTGTACGCCCGGATACTGATCAGAAAGCCCAGGCAGTCTGGGAATTTATCAAATTTGCAACAGGAAAGAGAGGCTACACAATTATCACTTCGGAAATCGGGTATCTCCCTCTTCGAACGGAGCTTGCTGATGATCCGGATTATCTGAAAGATTTTGTGGACCAGTATCCGCTCCTTCGTGTGAATCTGGACCAGTTAAAGAAAATTCGTCCGGTTACCATCTGGCCCGGCGGTATTGCCAATGAAGCGTTCACCATTTTTAGAGATGCAACGGTGGAGGCACTAACCACAGATGCTGATGTTAAAACGGTTTTGGAAAAAGCCCAGAGTAACATTAACCAGTTGTTGGAATAGGAGGAACGAATGAGTACATTATCTCTGGAGAAAAAATATGCGGCGGCATCATCAGCCGCGGAAAAAACTGTTAGAAAGAGAATTCCGGGAGGGATAAAACCCTATCTCTTTCTCCTGCCGGCTATCGGACTGATCATTTTCTGGACTTACAAACCTTTGCTGCAGACTCTGCAATACAGCATGTACAAATGGAGCATGGTGCCGGGGACTGTGCCTGAGTATGTTGGATTTCAAAATTTCGTAAAGTTATTCCATAACAAAGACTTTGTTCCTGCGCTTAAAAATACCCTTATTTATATATTGGGGATGCTGCCGTTTTCCATTGTACTGCCGCTTTTTATAGCCGCGGCTACACAGGACTTAAACGAAAAGGCAAAAAAGATTTACCGTGCAATCTTTTTTATTCCCATGATTATGGCTCCGGTAGCCGTGAGTATTATTTTTCAATGGCTGATGCATCCTAGTAATGGATTAGTGAACCATTTACTGCAGACAATGGGGCTTACCGGGGAGAGTATTGCTTTTTTTGCAGACCAGAAATTTGCCAGACTGATGATTATACTGATTTCCGGGTGGAAAATGATTGGATTTAGCACCCTGATGTTTTCCTCTGCCTTAAGCGGGATTGATACACAGTATTACGAAGCTGCGAAATTAGATGGTGCAGGGAGTATCCGGAGGTTTTTTGATATGACACTGGTTTTACTGTCACCCACCGCAATGCTGATGCTGATGGTCAGCGTACTCTTTTCCAGCCAGTGGTCTTTTGCTTATATCGATGTACTGACTCAGGGTGGGCCCTTTGCAACTTCAACCAATATCTATTATATGATGTATAAGTTTGCGTTTGGAGATCTGAATGTAGGTCTGTGTGCAGCAGCGGCAACACTGTTTCTCGTTTTATTTGGAATCATCGCACTGACGATGCAAAGGCTTACAAAAAAATATGCCTTTTATGACAATTAGGAGGATGCGAAGATGATGAAGCGTAAAATGTTAAATGGCGTTAAGCATGGTCTTTTGATCCTGTTATCTTTTCTGGCAATTTTTCCGTTATACTGGATGATTATCTCTTCTTTAAAAGGTGAGGCAGAAATTTTTAATTACCTGCCGCTTCCCAAAGAATTTACTTTAAATAATTATTTTTATGCATTTTCTCAAATGCCGATTCTGAAAATGCTATTTAATTCCATCGTAATCAGTATCATTGAAACAGCCGGACAGGTATTTACCTCGGTACTGGCAGCCTATGCCCTTACCAGATGGGAATTCCGGGGGAAGGGGCTGGTCTATGCTTTGCTGACTTTAACCTGGCTGATCCCTTTCCAGGCAATTATGGTACCCAATTATACCCAGATCAACAATATGGGCCTGAACGGACAGCTGTTCGGCATTGTACTTCCCTATCTGGCATCGGCATTTGCCTGTATTTCTATGTACCAGGCGTTCCAGTCCTTTCCCAGAGCCTTAATCGATGCGGCAAGAATGGATGGGAGCGGGGAGATTCAGATATTAAAAGATATTGTGCTGCCGAGCATGAAAGCATCCATCGCATCACTTGGAATCCTGCTATTTATCAATTCCTGGAATGATTACATGTGGCCCATGCTCATAGCTAAGAAGCTGGAAGAGGCGCCCATACAGATTGGGCTTAAAATGTTTGTAAGTTCTGATGTAAATCTGTGGGGATCCATGATGGCAGCTACAACAGTATCCTGTATTCCGATTTTTCTGATCTATATGGTATTGCAGAAAAATATTGTGGACTCTTTTATGAAATGGGGAATCAAATAATGAAGGTGCCGGAAGATAAAATACGCCCGGACTTTTACAGATGGAGGATGAAATTATGTTAAACAATCAGGAAGTATCAAAACCGCTGGATTTAGAAATGGCATACAATGTCAGGGATTTAGGTGTGTATACTAATTGCAGGGGGGAGAAGTTAGTACAGAACCAACTGTACCGGGCAGACGGGCTGCACAGCCTCACCGGACAGGATCAGGAAAAATTAAAACAAGCCGGTATAGCGGCAGTTATTGATTTGAGAAGCTGTCAGGAGGTGCAAATACTTCCCTGTGTTTTTTGCAATGCAGCAGATGTAGATTATCACCAGGTGCCGTTACTGGATCAGATCCAGTCAAATGGGCTGCAGGGAGGATTTCCGGATAGTATGGCGGGGCTTTACATTGAACTTTTGGAACACAGTAAGGAAGAGATTGCAAAAGTAATGAGCATTATCGCCGGCTATCCTCACCAGGCAGTGGTATTTAACTGTACTGCAGGTAAAGACCGGACGGGAGTTATTGCTATGCTGCTATTGGATCTGGCTGAGGTAGAGGAAAAATTGATCATTGCAGATTATGCAGCCAGCGAAGAAAATATAAGGCCTCTGTTTGAAAAACAAAAGAAACAGTTGTTAAGTGCGGGAATCAAAATGCCGGAGTATCTGTTCGCCTCCAGACCGGAAGAGATGGAGCAGACTATTCAATATCTGAAAAGACAGTATGGCAGTGTGAGAAAATATACGGAAAGCCTGAATCTGGACAGGGAAGAGATGTATGCAATTCAGAGGAAAATGGAGGGAAGTATAAGATGAGCAGTGTAGCAGTAAAAAATATCGTAAAGAATTTTAAGGACATTCAGGTATTAAAAGAGATATCTATTCAGATACCGGACGGATCTTTTACGGTGTTGTTAGGACCTTCCGGTTGTGGAAAATCTACGCTGCTCCGCATCATTTCCGGATTAGAAAAAGCGGATGCCGGGGATATCTGCATTGGAGAGCGCCTGGTCACAAAGGTGGAACCGAAAGACAGGGAACTGGCGATGGTTTTTCAAAACTATGCGCTGTACCCTCATATGACGGTGCGTGAAAATGTAGAATACGGATTAAAAGTGAAGAAAGTGCCTAAGGCAGAGCGGAAAGAAAAGGTGCAAAAGGCGCTGGAGATGGTAGAGCTTACGGATCAGGCGGATAAGCGTCCCGCACAGATGTCCGGGGGCCAGCGGCAAAGAGTGGCTCTTGCAAGAGCTGTGGTCAAAAATCCAAAAGTATTTCTCATGGATGAACCCCTGTCTAACCTGGATGCCAAACTGAGAAACCAGATGCGGGAAAAAATAACGATGCTGTATGAGCAGCTTAAAACTACTTTTTTGTATGTAACCCATGATCAGGTGGAAGCGATGTCTATGGGGAGCAATATTGTGATCATGAATCAGGGAATCGTCATGCAGCAGGGGACTCCAAGGGAGATTTATACCAATCCGCGCAATGTATTTGTAGCCGGATTCATAGGCTCTCCTCCGGCAAATATCATCCATTGGAATATGGGAAGCGTTGCGGTCAGGCCGGAACACGTTAGCTTAAATCAACCGCTGATGGAAGGAATTCATCTAAAGGGCGAAATAAAGACGGTAGAGCAGCTGGGCAGTGACAGTATATACAGTGTGAGAACCGAAATCGGCAATATCAAGGCGAAATCCGTCTGCTTGTGGGAAGATCAGGATAAGCTTGCAGATGTTTGTCTGCCTTATGAACATATTTTTTATTTTGATGAAGCAGGGGACCGGATTCAGGGGGATAAGATCTGCCAGAGGAAGTTTGCGGATTTTATAAATGGCATTTAAAGTTATTTCCCTGTAAGCAGCTTCAAATGGGTAAAATCCTGTTTGCAGCTGCTTTTGTTTTGAGAAAAAATATCATTGTTGCCGTGAGACAACCCTGATTTCATTAGCAACTGCGGTGAGTTATGGAAATATATGGATATAAACGGTGCGCAAAAGCAACGAAAATAAGTATTGCAATTAAAAATATGCAGTAATATAATGACAACCAGTTAGCAAGTGCTAATTGGAACTAATAATTTATATTTAACCCAAATAGGAGGGAACACATTATGAACAGAATTGCAAAAAAATTATTCGCAGCAGGATTAGCAGGAAGCATGACACTTAGTATGGGACTGACTGCATTTGCAGCAGAACAGCAGGGACCATTTGATGCAAAATTGTATAAAACAGGTACTACGACATTATCCATGGGTGATGGGGCACTTTTGGATGCTGTATATACTGAGACTTCAGGTGGGATTCAGGTTACGGTAAATGTAGATGAAGGTTTTAAGGCTTATGGGATGAGCGGGTCTCTCACAAAAGTATATATGGATACGGATGGGGATGGTGTAATCAATAAAGATGTGAATGTGGTAGCAGACCGGGACGGTAATGGTAAAACGGATGCTCTTATATTTACTTACACGGGTCCTGTATCAGATATAGAGAATTTAAAGATAATAGGTGATTTTACAATCAGCGTATTAAATTTGATGCCAATGAATTCTATCGGTGATCTGGTGATTGAAAACCATGCAGAATAGCAATATTGTATCCATATAAATCAGCATTGGTTGTTTAAGGTATAAGTAATCATAAAAAATATTTGTGAATGTATATGATTATCGATATCACAAATTGAGAAGAATTTTCGTTTATACGTAAATTCTTCTTAATTACTGTTTAGAAAAGAAAAAAACGGGAGGAAATCATGAAAATAATACTAAAAAAAGGCATAGCTGTTATGCTCGCATTGGTCATGGTTATGACTTGTTTTTCTTTGGATGTATCTGCAGCGGAGGAAAAAACCGTTTTGGAACAATTTCAAGAAAAACTGGAATATGCTTTGACTCTAAAAGAAGAAGATTACACACCGGAAACGTGGAAACCATTTAAGGAGTATGTATTGGATCAAATGGCGGTCAATCCGGACATAGCTACTTATCCGGAGAGTGTAATTGAACATTATCTAAATTCCATTACTGCGTATCTGGATCAGTTGGAAGAAAAGGAAAAGACAGTTTATGAGCAATTGCTGGAGAGAATTAGTTATGCAAAAACCCTGAAGGAAGAAGATTATACGCCGGCTTCCTGGAATTATTTTTCGGAATTTATGCAGGGGATAGAGGGGAATGAATATCTGGAGCCCATGGCAGCCATGTTTCTTGGCGGTTTAAATGCAGCCATCGATCAGTTGGTACCGGTGAATTCAGATACTACCACATTAGAAGACGGAGTGTATTCCGTGGGCTTATCCCTTTGGAGAAATTTTCAAAAAAGTGTTGATTTTTTCACACAGGAAATTCCGGTCCCGATTGTGAAAAATGGGATGATTACGGCAAAAGACGGTAAATATACATTAACATTAAAGATTTACCATTATTCTGATATGAAGTCCATAGAGGTATTAAAACCCGAATATCAAAAAAACCAGACAGCTGATGACTGGACTTTACTTTATAACTTTGGAACGAAAGGATTTTTACATAACTTCAATCCTTTGGAGAGCAATTTACATCCAAACGTTATAAATAGATTTTCTGCTGAAAATGATAATTTCTGGTCGGATGTGAAAATGGAAGAGGATTCTGATGATTCCGTTTATGTTTCGTTTGAAGTGAACGATTTATCCCAGGATATCTATGGAGACATTGTTTATTCTGTAGAGAAGAATGACGAAGAATATTATCTGTTCAATTATTTTTTGGCATCCTTAGATGTAAGCAGCATAAAGCAAATGCAGGAGCTTCCGCTTGCAGATAGTGAAGGAGAAGCGGGCTGCAGTAAAGGAGTGCTTTATGAGGCTGACGCACTATGTTTCCCGGATGAGTTGGGGAGATATACAATTTCCCAGGGAAAGATGACTCTGACCTACAGGTTTGATAACAAAGAGCAGCAGGAACAGATTAAAGATCCGGTAAAATTATACGACTGGAATAAGAATCTTATAAACTTGACGGATGAAGGTGAATTTTCGGCTGTTTACGAAAATTATAAAGATTTAATTTTTGGAAAAAGGTACTTGCTGATATCGAATCTCCTCAGTACCACATATCGCGCCTATGATATGATCCCCCAACTGGATGTCAAAACAATTTCATTGGAAGATCCCCAGTCAGGCACCATACTGGAAAGCAACAATTATGTGGTCTCTGAAGATGCCACGCTGAAATCAGAAGAAGTTACAGATAATCCGGATGAGTGGGATTTATATGATGATATCGATAATAATATAGGGGGCATAGCCAAAAATATACTGGCTTTCCGCTATTATATACAAAGCGGTGAGAATAAGATAACAAAACCAACACAAAAAGTAACTTTTAAGTTTAAGATACCGGATGACTGGGATAAGACAAGAATCCAGTTATTCAGAATGGCAGCAGAGGGTCCGGACTTAAGCGTTCAGGGCGGAAAAGTGGAAGGGGATTATTATGTAATCCAGACCAACGACATATCAAATTATGCCTTATATGAAGTTAAAAATGCAGACCAGGATGCACCAGAGCTTTTAGATGGAACCTATACTGTCCCTGTTACCGTATGGCATATCGTGGATGAAGGAAAACAGTCCATGTCTTCTAAATGCGTTGGCAAAACAGCGAAAATCGTAGTGAAAGACGGTGTGAAGACCATGTGGCTGGATTACCGTATGGTGACCAATGGATTGCTAGAGTCTTATATGACGGACATGTGGTATTATGACAAGGATGTAACTTACGATGCCGCAGGATACCCTCAGGGTGAGATACATCGGGTAACCTTTAACTCATATTTTAAATATGATGACGGATCTTATCTCACAGATATATTCAATGAGGGAACAGGGAGGTATTACCCTAAGACCGGATATTTTGTATTGCCCAGCGATAAAGCACAATTCCCGGTAAGGTTCCGTGTTCCGGTCATGGATGGATTTTCTGAAACCGGAGACAATTCCCAGGATGCCAGATTTTCTATTGACTATGCAAATATTAAAAAAGTATCAGATGATACGCTAGATCCAGCTCCGGAAGAGATCCCACCGTCAGGACAGCAGACAGTCCTTGTAAATGATGGTATTTATACAACAGACAGTGCACTTTGGATTATGCGTTCTAACAGTGAGAGCGAATATAATGGTGTCATCAAAGGAGCGCGCCTTGCAGTTAAAGGTGGAAAAGTTACCGCATTTATTGATTTGCAGTCAGTAAAAGCAGGTTCGGGTGATATCTGGCTTACAAGTCTCAGTTACCAGGATGGGGAAGCATATAAAGATGCAGAAGTTACGCAGAAAGACGAAGATGGGAATATTACACAGGTAAAACTCACCCTGCCTTCCAGCGTAACATGTACAAATGTAAAGGCATCGTTCTCTGATATCAGTGAGGAAGGCCGTATATTCCTGGATCTTAGGAATGTAAAAGAACAACAGTCGGATAAGACCGGCTTAATGGAAAAACTTGCAGAAGCAAAATCTTATGAAAAAGACGGGTTTACGGCAGATACCTGGGAAAAGTTACATAATGCAGTGACCACTGCCCAGAAAATAGCAGATCATGCTGCTGCAAATCAGACAGAGATTGATGAACAGACAACATTACTGGAAGCTGCCATAGCAGGACTGATGCCTGCCGACAAACCAGGAGAAGTAAAGAAACAGGCTCTCAGAGAAGCACTAAAAGAAGCAAAAACATTTGAGGCAGAAGACTATACAGAGGAAAGTTTTGCCGATTTACAGGCAGTTATTGCAGAAGCCCAGGCAGTTGCAGATGATAGAAATGCGGATCAGCAGTCTGTAGATGCACAGGTAACTGCAGTGCAGGCGGCGGTGGCATCCCTTGTGAAATCCCAGACACCGGAAGCGGCAGATAAAACGGCACTGGATTTAGCACTTGAGAAGGCAAATTCCTATACAGAGCAGGGTGCCTATACAACGGAGAGTTTTCATACCCTGAAGACAGCGATAATTTCAGCATCTCTTGTAAATGAAGATGTAAATGTCTCCCAGGAAGCAGTTGACCGGCAGAGTGCTTTATTAGATGCAGCCATAAATGCATTAATAGAGAATACAAAAGGTGTATTGAAAGACGGTACTTACATCATCCCGGCAATTCTGCGCCATTCGAGTAATCAACAGGATTCAATGGGAAATGCAGCGCTTATAAAACCATCCACACTTACTGTAGCAGAAGGAACTGCAACAATAACCATGGATTTTGAACCTTTGACCATTGCAGCATTTGGAAAAGGATATTTAGCAAGATTACAATATCTGACTTATGAAGGAGATGAATATCCATCGGAAGACAGTGAATTAATCCCGCTGACCGTGGACGCTCAATATACCGATATCTATGATGCTTACAATGATCCGGAAACCGGTCTGGATGAGAGTATAAAAGGACAGTTCTATCCGAAAACCATGTCAATGCCGGTTGCCATTGATGATTCTGAAATCTGGATGCAGGTGTACGTCCCTATTATGGAAAGCATCAGCGAAGGAGCAGGAACACAGTTTGCAAGACTGCAATTAGACTGGGATAACCTGGCATGGAAAGATGGCGGCGGAACAGATACCACCGTACTGAAAGCACTGATTGAAACGGCTGGTTCCCTGGAACAGGGTTCTGCATCCGATGAACTATACGGAGTACTCACCGCAGCAATCCAGTCATCAACTGCACTGGTGAATAATATACGTGCAGAGGAACCGCAGATTCAGGCACAGGAAAATGTTTTAAAGCTTGCTGTGGAAGCGGTAACAGCGGATTCCCAGGGAGCGGACAAAACGGTTCTTCTGCAAAAACTGGAAGAGGCAGAGGTGTATCTTGGACAAACACGTATTTACACGGCCCAGTCATTGGCAGTACTACAGAATATTTATGATAAGGCAAGGGTGGTCTATGACAAAGAAAGGGCATCTGAGTCTGAAATTACCGCCATAATAAATGCACTGAATATTGCTGTTCAGGGTCTTCATGAAATCGTAAGACCGGATGTGACGGATCTGAATCAGAAAATTAACAGTGCAAAAGCAATCCAGAATACCGGTGGAATTTATACGAAGGCAAGTTTTGCGGCTTTGCAGACAGCGATTGGAAAAGCGCAGTCAGCTGCAGAGGATGATGACAGAACCCTGGAAAGCGTTCAGGCGGCAATTAACCAGTTGCAAAAGGCAGTAACAGGATTAGTGAAGACCAGCATAAGTCTGGATAAAAAGGCTGTGTCCATGACCGTTGAAGAGACAATAACATTAAAGGCTTTCGTAAATGAAACCGGCACTTCCATTCAATGGACATCTTCGAATCCTAAGATTGCATCTGTTGATAAGAATGGAACGGTAAATGCCATTGCGCCAGGAAGCATAACCATCAAAGCAACTATAAACAGTGTAAGTTCAATCTGTAATATTACAGTCAAAGCAAAAGAAGTGAAACCAGTGCCAAAGCCTACAGCATCTCTGTCACTGAATAAGAGCAAGCTAACACTCTATACAAAAGGTGCCAAAACCTTTACACTAAAAGCAGCCGTTACAGGCAGCAGTAAAAAGGTAATCTGGAAATCCAGTAATACTAAGGTTGCAACTGTGAAAAACGGCAAGATCACAATTAAGAGAAAAACAGGAAGTGCAAAGATTACTGCAACTGCAAACGGAATCACCAAGACCTGTAAGCTTACAGTGAAAAAACCAAGTCTGAAGCTGGCGAAATATAGTAAGACCCTGAAAAAAGGAAAAAGTATCCGGATATCCGCCAAAGCTTTGCCAGGGGGAAAAATCAAATACAAGTCAGATAATAAAAAAGTAGCAACGGTAACCAGTAAAGGACTTGTGAAAACAAAGAAAAAAGGAAATGCGAATATTACAGTAAGCTGCAATGGAATTAAGAAAATTTTCAAAGTCAAGGTAAAATAAAATATACGAAAGAGCGTATCGAACAATTGATACGCTCTTTTTGCAAATGGAGTGATAAAAGCAATTATTAATCACATGCTGAAATTATCACAAGGCTATTAAGTGCTTATAATGAGAAAATATATCACAAGTTGCGTTGGAGCAACTACGAAACGCCTTGTAAATAAAGGCAAAAATGGATATCATCTGGAAAAACAGTTGCACAGCAGCAACAAAATAAGGATTGCAAAATATTCCAGCTGGCTATATACTGTTGGAGTCAAAGTTAGCTATGGCTAATTAAATACATACAGAAAGAAACCAGGAGGAATCAGTAAGATGAAAAGAACGACAAAAGCAAAAGGTCTGTCAGTGTTGATGGCAGCAATGATGACCATGAGCTCTTTTTCGGCAGAGGCGTTTGCGGCTGAGCAGGATACAGCAGATTTGATCGTGTCACAATATCAGCAGGAAGCAGTGTATAACCTGCAAGAAGAGTTATTTCAGGTAAGCGCCCAGTTTTGGAAGGCGGATAAAGATGAAGTTTCCATGTCCAATGGAATTATAAAAAGTGCCAGATTCATATCAGGGGACGGCGAAATGCAAGTGTACCTGGACGTACAGAAATTAACAGTCAGTATGGGAGGGAATGAGATCAGTGCATATATGCAGGGTCTGCAGTATAAGTCCGGCAATGAGGAAAACTCCTCAGCATCAGAGTATACAGATGCCGAGGTAACCGCACGTGACCAGGACGGAAATATCGCTCAGGTAAAACTGGTACTTCCTGAGAATACAGGACTTACTGATATTATGCTGGACAGCGGTATGATGGGGACACAGGGGGCAAGATTATATCTGGATCTGGAAAATGCAGTATTGCAGGATATCGACAAATCAGCGTTAAATGACCAGATTCAAAAAGCATCTGATTATGAGGAAGCAGCATATACACCAGAAAGTTACACAGTTTTTACAGAAGCATTGGCAGCAGCCGTTAAGACGGCAGCAGATCCTGCTGCATTCCAGGATGAGATAAATAACGCTTCACAAACTCTTGCGTCAGCAATAGCCGCACTGGTGAAGACGGCAGATAAGGAGTATTTGCTTAATGATGGTCTTTACAAAGTTACGGCACAGTTCTGGAAGTCAACAGAAGATGAATTGTCCATGTCCAATGGAATTGTAAAGTCCTGCAGAATTTTATCTGAAAACGGACAAATGAAAGTTTATCTGGATGCCCAGGCTTTATCGGTAGAGATGGGATCGCAGGTCATAACTTCATACATGCAGGGGCTGCAGTATTTAAGCGGAGATGTATATGTGGATGCAGATGTGACAGCCAGAGACAGTGAAGGGAACATTTCCCAGGTCGAACTGGTTCTTGCAAAAAATACGATACTGACAGATATCAAACTGGACAGCGGAAGAGTGCAGCCGGCGAGATTATATCTGGATCTGGAAAATGCAAAAGTCCAAAATGTGGATAAGAGCAGCCTGAATGCACAGATACAGTCAGCATCTGAATATACAGCGTCTGAATATACGGACGAAAGTTTTCAAAATCTGCAGACAGCCCTTCGGGCAGCGAAAGCTGTAGCTGAAAGCCCCATTGCAATGCAGCAGGAAGTATCTGATCAGTCAGATGCACTGATGGCAGCGGTAAACGCACTGGTAAAAAAAGCGTCAGTGGCAGATGGAAATTACACTATTCCGGTCAGCGTATGGCATGCGTTAGCTGAACAGCCTTCCATGGGAAATGATGCGGTTATAAAGACTGCAGATCTAACTGTGAAAGATGGAAAAGGAATCTTAAAACTGACATTGCTGCCTGTTGATTTACAGGGGTTAAAAGGTTACCTCGGGTGGATGAAAAAAGTAACTGCAGATGGAACTGTAGATGCAGAAGTGCTGTCCACCTTTGATGTCTATGACAGTTTTAACGATAAGGAAAATGGAACAGATCCCCAGATGAAAGGAAAGGCATATCCAAGCAGTCTGTCATTTCCGGTTGACATAAATCTAAATGAAATGGAAATTCAGATGTACATACCGATTATGGAAGGTATACAATCTGGATCAGGTACACAAAATGCCCGTTTAAGATTAGACTGGACAAAGCTTACCCCAGTTAAAGAGGAAGAGCCGGCAGTAGATTTTTCTGCTTTAAACGCAAAGATTAACAGTGCCAGAGCAATCAACAATAACAATGGAATTTATACAAAGAGCAGCTTTGATGCTTTACAGAATGCCATTGCCAAAGCTCAGGCGGTTGCAGGCAATAAGAACAGCAAGCAGGCGGATGTGGATCAGGCACTTCAGGAACTGCAAAATGCGGTGAACGGACTGGTAAAGGAAAGCCCTGTGCCCGCAGCAACTCTGGCATTGGACAAGAGCAATATCACTCTCTATACCAAGGGCAGCACTACCGCTACATTAAAAGCGACTGTGACAGGAAGTAGTCAGGCAGTGACATGGAAATCCAGTAATCCGGCTGTTGTGGAAGTCTTAAACGGAAAACTGACAGCAAAAAAAGCAGGTACTGCAGTGATTACCGCCACAGCTAATGGCATCAGCAAGACTTGTACGGTAACCGTAAAAGCACCGGCTTTAAAATTAAGCAGATCCAAAGCAACCCTTTATATCAATGGAAATAAGACAATAACCCTGAAGGCAGGCGTAACAGGTGCGAGCAGCAAAGTGACCTGGAAATCCGCCGATAAAAAGATTGCAGTGGTAAAGAACGGAAAAGTAACGGCGAAAAAGACCGGGACAGTTAAAATAAAAGCTACCGCAAACGGCATTACGAAGACTTGCACTATCACAGTTAAAAAGCAGAAGCTTCAAATTAAGTCATCTTCTATAGAATTAAAGAAGGGCGAAAAAGTTAAAATCGTGGCAAAGGCAGTGCCAAGTGGAAAAATCACCTATACATCCAATAAGAAAAAAGTAGCAGCTGTAACCAGTAAAGGTGTTGTAAAGGCGAAGAAAAAAGGAACTGCGAAGATTACGGTCCGGTGTAATGGACTGAAAAAAACAGTTACAATAAAAGTGAAGTAATTCCAACAGATTTTAATTTTAACAGGGATGCGGCATAAGATATGCGGCATCCCCTTTTCGGGAGGAGTGAGCGTATGAGAACAGAGCTGACACCGGTACGTGTGAAAATTCTGTTAAATATTTTGAAAATGGAGAAAAACGAATTAAGTGCGGCAAATATAGCAAAAAAACTGCATATTTCCAAGTCAACGGTAAGCCGTGCGGCAGACAGTTTTGCAAATGAGAAAATACTGTATGAAAAAGAGTTAAAATTTACGCCTTATGGAGAAAAACAGGTCAAAAGAATTGATCATGAAAAAGAGATCCTCCAGAACTGGTTTATCAGTGAAGGCGGAATGTCTTTTCAAGAGGCAGAAGATCAGGCGATTCATCTTTTGCTATGCACTGCTGACCAGACCAGGGAGCTGCTGATCGAAAAACTGGCAAGCGCCGCTAACAGATGTGCCCTCTGCGATGTGGATGGATTCTGTGAAAAGTGTATTGACTATCTTCTGGCTGACGGGGAATATTCTATTGCTTATACGATTTATAAAGATAATTCCAAAGAACATCTCCAGGTATCCATGGCAAATGAAGGCTTCTGCCACCCTGGCATTCTACGTGTGAAAGATGGTGTGGGATACGTATATCTGAAGTCAAAACGGCTGGTTCGCCCGCTTCCTACGGGAAAAGGAATGATGTCCGGACAGGTAGATGAGGTGGCATATCTGATGAACCATCAATTTCAGGCAGCAGTACGTAATAACAATATATGGAGCTTTCCTACTTCCTGTATGAAATTTACCTACAATAAAGGAGAAGGGGTCTTGCTTGGAAGTGCTCCTCTGAAAATGAAATGTTCTTCAGGCAGTATGTATATGCCCGAAAGTGTAGCAATATTTACTATGGCACTGGTGCTGTAAAGGATACCGAAATGATAAGATTTATCATAGTTGCGCAGGTGCAACCCGGTATTTCCTTTATTAAATGCGCTGTGGTAAGGATTTTACATAAAGTCAGGTTGCATGGGAGCAACTTTTTCTTTCCTTGATCATATTTAATTTATCATTATAATAGAGAAAAGAGGTTAGCCGAGACTAACGACAGGGCGTGTCTGAATCATTATTGCACCCAGGCATAAGTGATTAAGACACGTTCTGATACAGAGATTATAAAAATAGGAGAGTGAAACATGAAAGGTATGATAAAAAGAGCCATTGCACTATTTTTGGCACTATTAGTGATCGTTACTTCCTGTCCATATGAGGCCATGGCCGGGGAAAAGGGAAGTCTTCAACAACTTCAGGGAAAATTGGCTTATACGCAAGCCTTATTGCAGGAATTTGAAGGTGATATCCAGACATGGCTGCAGCCATATATTGACGGAGCCCATGCAGTTGCGGATGATCCGCAAGCTTCAGATGAAGAAGCAAGAACACAAATGGAAACATTGGACATGGTGATTGAGACCTTAAATACATATGAAGAAAGCCAGGATCAGACAACACAGGCCAAATCAGGAGGTTTATCCAAAGCAGAAGGTTCGGAAGGTTTCAGCCAGAATTTGTCAGAAGCAGAGTTAAAAGGCCAGGAATCCCAAACCGACCCGTCGGCTTTAAATGAAGCAATTGCACAGGCAGCCGGGATAGCTAAGGGAAATTATACCGATAAGAGTTATGATGCTCTCAAAAAAATAGTGACAGCAGCAGAATTAACGGTAAATGATGCCGCGCTTAATCAGGAGACGGCAGACATTTATACATCTGCAGTCTGGGCGTCTATAGCAGCGCTGACAGAAAAAACGGTAGAAGGAAAAATTCTGGATGGCATTTATACCATTCCTTCTGTTTTAAAACATGCAAATAACAGGCAGGATTCTATGGGAAATGCGGCTCTGAAAAAACCATCTCACTTAACGGTAATAGACGGAAAGGGGACGTTAACTCTTGATTTTGTATCCTTGTCCATTGCCCTTGGCACCGGCTATCTGGGACAGTTTTATTACCTTACCTATGACCAGGAAGGCTATCCGCCTGCAGGTACGGAAGTTTTTTCCCCAACGGTGACAGCTTATTATGAAGGGGTATACGATACTTATAATAATCCGGTAAATGGAATTGACGCGTTGATGAAAGGAAAGCTTTATCCTAAATCCATGACCATGCCCGTGACACTGGGCGACAGTGAGATCTGGGTTCAGGTATATGTGCCAATCATGGAAGGCATCTCAGCAGGAGCTGGAAAACAGTTTGCAAGACTACAGCTGGATTATGGAAACATGGAGCAGGTTTCCGGATTGGATTCAGATAAATCCATACTAAATGCAATGATTAACCGGGCGAAAAACGTTGCCCAGGGAACGGCTTCCGATGAGGTATATGCAGCTCTGCAGGCATCCATTGCAGCTTCGGCAGAACTGGCTGCCAATATGAATGCATCCCAGGATCAGGTAAATGCCCAGACAGACGCACTGCAGTGTGCAGCAGAAATAATTACCGGAAAAATTTTAATCACTGATAAAAGTGCTCTGGAGGCAAAACTTGCAGAAGCGAACGCGTATTTGTCTAAGACGAAAGAATATACGGCTGCATCCCTGGCATCTTTAAAGAAAATAATTGAAACAGCGGAAACCGTTTTCGGGAAAGAAGATGCATCCCAGGCAGAAATTGACGGTCAGGTTACAATTCTGGAGCAGGGGGTTGCAGCACTGGTAAAACTGGCTGATAAGACTGCACTAACAGCAAAGATCAAAGAGGCACAGGGCTATCTGGAGCAAACCGGTGTCTATACCGAAGAGTCCTTAAATGTCCTGAAAAGCGCAGTCGAAGGCGCCAAAAAGATTTCTGACAATGCCCAGGCGGTTCAAAGCGATGCAGATGAAGTTGTGAAATCTCTAAATTCAGCAATTGCAAACCTGGAAAAAAAGAAAACGGCAGATAAGAGCAAGTTAAAAGCGAAACTGGAAGAAGCTGAAAAACTGGCAGAACAAAGTGATACATATACGTCATCTACCCTAAAAGCACTGAAAACGGTGATGAAAGCAGCACAGGCAGTTTATGACGCAAATGATGCGCCCCAGACATCCATAGATGCACAGACAGAGGCTCTTACGGCTGCAATCAGAGGTTTAAAGAAAACCACGGATGAAACACTGGACTATAAGAATTTAAAAGATGGTGTCTATTCTGTTTATACGGATATGATTAAGACAGACCGGGTCAGCAAGTCCATGTCCAATGATGCCATTAACCATACAATTAAATTAACGGTGAAGGATGGAACGTACAATCTGACTCTGGATTTTACAGGTCTTAAAATTAATGGCAGTTTCGGTTATTTAAGTAAATTGAAGTACTATGCAGATGGGTACACCTATGACTCCCTTGGAAATCCCCAGGGGACTTTAAAGGACGTAACCGTACTGACAACCCAGAAAGACAGCGATGGCAATGTGGTTGTGGATATCTATAATGATGCGCAAAGCCCATACCCGGACACCGTTTCTTTTGAACTGGTAAATACGGCTTTGAACGATGAAAATGGATTAGTACCCTTACAGGTATTTGTGCCTATCATGGATGCTATTTCTGCAGGAGCAGGTACGCAGAATGTATTGATGAAATTAGACTGGACTACGCTGAAAAGCACAACGGATGACGATCCGGATTTGCAGCCGGATGATCCCGCAGAGCAGTCACCGGCATTTGATAAAACGGTAAATGGGGTTCGTATAGCAGCCGAAAAAGGAATGATACCCGAAGGTGCCAAAGCAGAGGTTACAGAGATTGCCCAGGGAGAGGAGTATACCAGTGCAAAGACAGCACTTTCATCCGTGTTTAGCAATTTTAAACTTTACAAAATTACCCTGAGTATGGACGGGAACGAAATACAGCCCGAAGGTTTTATAACGATCAGTATTCCACTGGGCAGTTTATCCGGAACAAAAGCCGGAGTTTATCGTGTGAACAGTGACGGAACGAAATCTCTTTTAGCGGGCAGCGTGGAAGACGGGATGTATGTATTCAAAACAAATAAGACCGGGCTGTTTGCAATTGGTGAGAAGACAGCTTCATCTATTACACCAAATACAAATAAACCCACTGTAAATATCCCGAAAACATCCGCGGGCACAACCCCAAGCACAGGCGGTACGGCTGTAAAAACAGCAGCAAATGCAAAGACAGGAGATACAACACCGATCGTACTTTTTGGAATGTTGTTTATGGCATCACTTGGGATTTTATCCTTAGCTGTTAGCAGAAGACTGAAAACAAGGAATAGGTGAGCAGAATGAAAAAAAATCTAAAAATAGAAAGGGTGCCACATTGCGATTCTTTCGGCCTGCATAATTGTGGCAGTATTGCAGATAAGACTGCAATAGGCAATGGGTGAGAAGTGTGAAAAAGTATTTGAAAAGATTGATAGCCGTATTAGCAGCAGCTGCAGTGGCAGCAGGATCAGCCGGTTCTGTGATGCCGGTACAGGCAGCAATGGCAAATGGAGTCTATACCGCAGTCGTCCATCCGAGTTACAGCCATCCGGTATCAGGGGAAATTGAAGATTCCGGAGGAGAATCGTCCCAGGTACTGGGACAGTCTATGGTGGAGAGTGTATTATATACCCAGGCTCTTTTGGAGGTAGACGAAAGCGGAAACACCTATGCTAATGTGAGATATTTTTTGGCGGACCAGATATCCGATGTGCAGTTTGCCGTGCAGGAATGGGGAGACAGCAACTGGATGAGTACGGATGGCAGCGTGATGCAGGAAAATGCAGGCGGAACCTATTGTACCGATTACCGCATCCTTCTGACTTCCGAAACTACAGTAGTCAGGAGTACGTTTTATGTGGAACCAATGGGAAGATATGTAATCTTTTATTATTATTTTTCAGATCTGACGGAAGGAAACAATACGGACTTCATACAATCTGTCACAGTCACAAATGACATCCAGGCCCCAGAGACCCAGGCTCCAGAGACTCAGGCAGCAGCGCCCCAGACGCCGGCACCCCAGGCTGAGCCCCAGACAGCGTCCTCCCAGGAAACACCTCAGACAACGCCTCAGACAACAGCCCCTCAGACGGAGTCCCAAAAAGAAACAGCAGCAGCACCGACAGCGGCACCTGTAACCGAAGCTTCAAATCAGACCGGGCAGAAGAAGAAAGAGGAGAAACAGGATAATAGCAAATCTGATAATCCACTGGATGATGCAGTTGGGTTATCTGCATCAAAACCAATTGCAGCATCGGAAGAGGAAAGTGAAGAAGAAACAGCTTTACGCAAGGATAACGAGGATCGGACTGTGGGTGCAGGCAGCAGTTCAGGCGACATGGGACAGATGGTGAAATTAACCATAGTTACAGTCGTTGCCGGTGTTGTGACAGGAGTGGTATTGATGGCAGCTGCAGGTGGTATTCTATATGTAATCTACAAACGCAGTAAGGAGGAGGATGATGATTAAGCGCAAACTACTAAAAAAAGCCGGAATCCTTTTACTTGGGCTCTTTACCATGGTGACCCTGGGCGGCTGCGTTGATCAGACCCAGGGTAATAAGACCTTATCCCAAACCGCGGAAGTTACGGATTCCCTTTGCATTGCCGCAACCTCTATGGCAACCGTTGCCATCTGCGAAAAGCTGGATCTGGATCTGGCAGGGGTGCCTAAAAGCAGCCTAACAACCCTCCCGGACAGATATAAAGACGTGGAAGTAATCGGAACACCTATGTCTCCGGATATGGAGATTTTAAAGTCAATAAAACCGGATTGGGTATTAAGCCCGTCCAGCCTGCAGTCAGACCTGCAGAGTAAATACGAAGCAGCGGGTCTGGATTATGCTTTTCTAAATTTAAAAAGTGTTCCAGGAATGTATAAGTCAATTCAGGAACTGGGGCAGCTCTTTGACCGTGAGGAAGAGGCAGAGGTCCTGGTAAATGAATTCCTGGATTTTTATAATTCTTACAAAGATAAAAATGCAGATCAGGAAAAACCACGGGTGCTGGTATTGATGGGCCTGCCCGGCTCTTATATTGTAGCCACAGAAAATTCCTACGTTGGAAGCCTGGTGGAACTGGCAGGTGGAATCAATGTATATGAGGGGAGCGATCAGGAATTCCTTACGGCAAATACAGAAGATATGAAGAGCAAAGACCCGGATATTATATTAAGAACGGCGCATGCCATGCCGGATCAGGTCGTGAAGATGTTTGCCGATGAATTTGAGACGAATGACATCTGGAAACATTTCAGTGCCGTAAAAGAAGGCAGGGTTTACGATCTATCCTATGATAAATTTGGAATGAGCGCTACCTTTAATTATCCGGAAGCTTTGGAGGAATTACAGCCCATTCTCTATCCGGAAAGCGGAAGCAGTGTCAAAAAAGAGGATGCGCTTAAGGATACAGAGAACTTATCAGAAGAAATAACAGAAGACAAAACAGAAAACATAACAGAAGACAAAACAGAAAACGAGGAGCAGACACATGGTAGCAATTAAAGGACAGGTGGGACAGGAAGCCGGCAGGAAAAGAAAAATATCGAAAACCGGGCGGAAAACAGTTTCTTTCATGGTGATGATCATCCTTTTAATCACGCTGTTCTTTTTAGCAGTAAATATAGGAAGCCTGAAAGTATCTTTTATACAATTATTAAAAGGATTGTTTGTTGCGTTTGATGACCAGGTTGCTACTATTTATGACCTGCGTTTCCCCAGAATTATGATCTCCATGCTTGCAGGGGCTGCCATATCCGTCTCCGGTGTGCTGTTTCAGGCGGTGCTGAAAAATCCCTTGTCAGACCCTGGTATTATAGGCATATCCAGCGGTGCCAGCTTTACGGCAGTATTAATAACGGCATTTGCACCCCAGTGGTTTTTCTTCACTCCGATATTTGCTTTTCTGGGTGGATTAACAGCCTTTTTATTAGTCTATGGACTTTCCTGGAAGGGCGGCCTAAGCCCTCTGCGTATTATTTTAGTTGGTGTAGCCGTAAATTCCATGTTTGCAGGGCTTTCCAGCGCATTTAATTCCATGAACGGCGGAAATATGTCCGGTGTAGCGGCTATTGTGAATGGGAATATTACCATGAAGACCTGGGATGATGTCCACACACTTGTCTGGTATGTTGCAGCAGGATTGATTTTATCCATGGTATTTTCCGGGAAATGCAACCTGTTATCCCTGGAAGATAAGACAGCAAGAGGACTTGGGGTAAATGTCAATACAGTTCGTATTGTAATTTCCTGTGTCGCCGTACTGCTCGCCAGTATTTCTACAGCTGTGGCAGGTGTGATTGGATTCTTAGGGCTGATTGTTCCCCATATTGGCAGAATTCTGGTAGGATCGGACCATAAGGTGCTGCTTCCTTTTTCCATGCTGCTTGGAGCATTTACGTTTCTTCTGGCGGATACCATTGGAAGAACCGTCGCCGCTCCTTACGAGGTTTCCGCATCCATTATTATGTCGGTGGTGGGAGGACCATTCTTTATTGTATTATTAAGGAGGAGTTCAAAGTATGGAAGTTAAAAACCTGTCGTTTTCCTATGGGAAAAATAAGATCCTGGATGATATATCTTTTCAGGTGGAAATGGGGAAGATCACAACAATCATGGGTGCAAACGGGTGTGGAAAGTCGACCTTATTTTCGCTCATGACAAAAAATCTGATGCCCGACAAAGGAAAGATTTATCTGAATGGAAAGAATATCCGTAACATGAAATTAAAAGATTTTGCCACAAAGGTATCCATCGTTCATCAGTACAACTCCTCAAGCAGTGATATAACTGTGGAAAAACTGGTATCTTATGGGCGGACCCCTTACGCCAGGATGATGCATGGACAGAATGAAGACGACGAAAAAATGATTTCCTGGGCGATGGAAGTGACGAATATTGAAAAATATAAAGACCGGGAAGTAGCAAAGCTTTCCGGAGGTCAGAAACAGCGTGTCTGGATTGCGATGGCACTTGCCCAGAATACAAAGATATTGTTTCTGGATGAACCTACCACATATCTGGATATCCGATACCAGATAGAGATTTTGGAATTGGTAAAAAAATTAAACCGGGAATATGGCATCACCATTATTATGGTGCTTCATGATATCAATCAGGCTATGTACTTCAGCGACAATGTAATCGGTTTGAAAAAAGGGAAAATTGCGGTTTATGGAAATCCGGAAATGGTGATTGACTCTGATGCAATTCAGTCCCTCTATGGAATCCGTCTGGATATTGCTGACGTTAAAGGAAAAAAATTTGTGCTGGCTGTATAATCAGTATTCTCTTAAGCAGTGTTCATTCGACAAATCTTTATAAAATTCATGGATAAAGGAAATTTAAAGTGTTTATCTCTTGCAATTATTCTAATAAATGTTACAATCTAAAAGGAAAGTATTGAAGTACAATATAGAAGCTGGAAAGGAACGTGGTGATACCTATGCATTGCACAAGAAAAGTAACGGACAACATTTATTGGGTAGGCGGAAACGACAGAAGACTTGCCTTATTTGAAAATTTATTCCCAATTCCGAGAGGAGTATCTTATAATTCCTATTTAATTATGGATGAAAAAACAACACTGATGGATACCGTGGATTTTTCCATCAGCCGTCAGTTTATTGAAAATGTTCAATATGTATTAGCCGGCAGAACTCTGGATTATTTAGTAATTAATCATATGGAACCGGACCACTGTGCAAATATTGAAGTGCTGGTAAGGTTATATCCCGAGATGAAACTGGTTGGAAATGCCAAGACGGTACAAATGATCAAACAGTTCTATGAAATGGATCTGGAAGGAAAAGTGATTGAAGTCAAAGAAAAAGATGAACTTTCACTTGGAGTACATACCCTGCAGTTCTTTATGGCACCTATGGTGCACTGGCCGGAAGTAATGGTAGCTTATGAACAGTCAGAAAAAATATTATTCTCCGCAGACGGATTTGGAACTTTCGGAGCATTAAACGGAAACATCTTCAATGACGAGATGGATTTTGACAGGGACTGGCTGGATGATGCCAGACGCTACTATACCAATATTGTAGGAAAATACGGTGTGCAGGTACAGGCACTGCTGAAAAAAGCAGCAACTCTGGACATCGAAATGATCTGCCCGCTTCACGGTCCCGTATGGAGAAGTGATCTTGGATATTTCATAGACAAATACGACAAATGGAGCCGCTATGAGCCGGAAGATAACAACGTGGTAATTATCTATGGTTCCATGTACGGCAATACGGAAAATGCAGCCAATGTGCTGGCAATGTCACTGGCGGACGCAGGCGTGAAAAATATTGCGGTATATGACGCTTCCGTAACCCATGTATCCCATTTAATTGCGGAGGCATTCCGCTGCAGCGTAATCGTAGTTGCAACGCCTACCTATAACGGTGGAATTTACCCATCCATGGAATCTTTCCTGCTGGATATGAAGGCGCTTGGGCTTCGTAACCGTAAAGTCGGTATTCTGGATAACGGTACCTGGGCACCTACCGCATCCAAACAGGTGAAGAAAATCTTAGAGGAAATGAAAGAGATTGAAATCCTTGGAGAAGTATCGATTAAATCTACGTTAAAGCCAGCGGGGCTTGCAAATGTAGAAGAGTTAAAAGATGCCATTATGACATCTTTGAATGCTTAAGAATAGCAGAAGAGTTTGAAAAAACGTTCTTTGTACAAGTGAGTTCCATCACCTACGAAGAACGTTTTTTTCATTTGTCTCTAAAAGCGGCTGCACCTGCGGGTCATAAAGTGGGGCGTGCGCTATAGTTCATATTCTGCATCCAGCAGCAGATCCCTGGCAGCAAGTACTCCGTATCCCCGGTTGCCAGCCGTATCCTGAACCAGATCTCTGGGATTAGCGCCTACCTCGGCATAAAGCTGGTTAACTCCCCCTGACAGGGTCAGAGGCGTTACTTCATGAGCATTCATGGAGCGGGAGGGTTTGGTTACCAGCCTTGCCACGGCAGCAATTTTAGCAAGTTCAAGGGATGAGATCCGGCCTTTGTCAGCCAGCGGCGTTCCGGGAACCGGAGTTCTTCGCATAACAGCCATTGCTTCCACGCCGTAGTCTCTGGCACGGAGCATTTCATCTGCAATTTCTTCATAGGTATGTTCCGGACCGATTGGTTCTACACAGTAATAGAGTTCCAAACCTGTTTTTTTAATGACATCCAATGTCTGTATGCGTCGTTCCGGTAAAATGTCCGTATCAATGCCTTCCCCCAGACGCCGAATATGGTAGACACCCGTGAACCCGGTTTCCTTCAGGAGCATTGCTTTATCTTCATCAAAATCACCGATGTTAGCTACAAACCGGATATGATCAGGCAATACTTTTTTTACTTCTCTGGAAATATTCAGGAATTCTTCAAAGTCATAATGTGCTGTTGTCATTAGAAACAGATCATGGGTTCCGGCAGCAATTAACTGACGGACCGTTTCTAAGATATCCTCAATATCGTCCATAGTCTTCAGAAATGTGCCATCCATCACATAATTGCTCTCTGCCATAGAACAAAACTTACAGTTCATAGGACAGGGCTGGGCATTCAATCCAATCTGAGAAAAAATGTATGACTTATTATCATATTCATTACGGGTCATTTCATTTGCTAGTGCTAATAAATCGTAGAATTCCCTGCTTCCGTTTTTCGTCTGCAGCAGGGCAACGGCATTCTCTTTTGTCAGCTCGGCAACCGATGCTTTTTTTAATAATTCTGTAATCATAAGAATTCCTCCTGATCCGGTATTGCCGGAAATGTAAATTTAATAGGAACTATCCGAGGAAAATCCCCTGGGAAATGGAGCGTGCAAGATGGCTTGATTTTTAAACACGTTCTGGACATATTATAAAATAATTTGTGTTATACAGCTGGAATTAATTTTCGTTTTTTGTAAAAAATAATAGATAATATAAAAAAATTCCAAAAAATATTGAAAAATATAAAAATGGTAATTGACAAATCCAGCATACATGCTTATAATGTAGTTGTGTAATTTAATATTGCTATATTAAGTGCTAAGGTTAATATCAGGACGAAGGGTATTAATTTTAGAAGAGGGAATTAGGTGAGAATCCTAAGCGATCCGGTCACTGTATTCAGGGAGTGAACCTTCATAATCCATTGCATAACCCATTGTGTGAGAAGGAGAAGGCAAACTATGATCTGTAAGTCAGGAAACCTGCTTAATGTATGAGATGTGCTTCCGTGAAGAGCGAAACATCCAGCCAGTTTAGTGTATGTACATATTCTATAAGTGCAGTACATTAATCTGTATCAGGTGTCGGCTTAGGGTGAGCAGGCATATTTTATTGTAGAAACTGATGAGAGCCTGGTTTATCAATTTTGGAAAAGATTGATAAACACGCAGATTGCGATGAATCTCAAAGCATATATAAATTCACAAAATACCTCCTTCATGACCGTTGTATTCATAACATCTCTTAGATGACCTCCGCAAAGATTCTGGGAGAAAAAGTGTCATGACCAAATGATGTATGCAGGTTCCCGCAAACTTGTATATATCGGAAGAACAGCTGATTTCCCGCAAAAATCAGCTGTTCTTTTTTTGTGTATTTAAAACAAGCCATTTCATATTAAAAATTCATTTTCTCTGTCTGCACACCCTGTTTTGTGCGAAATTAAAGTTAATTTCTTAACTTTTGGAATGGGTATTGTGCAATTTATTGATATAAGGTATAATATCATCAATATATATAGACAAGATATATAAGGACATTTTAGAAGAAGAAGGAGGATTGCGGATGCTTGATCAGTCATTTTACCAAAAAACAGACGAAATCATCGCACATTATGGCAAAAAGGCCAGTTCGTTAATTCCGATTATGCAGGATATTCAGGGGGAATACCGATATCTGCCGGGCGAACTGCTTACGTATGTGGCAAAAGAAATAGGAGTTAAAGAGGCAAAGGCTTATAGTGTTGCTACCTTTTACGAAAATTTTTCTTTTGAACCAAAAGGGAAGTATGTCATTAAAGTTTGTGATGGAACAGCATGTCATGTGCGAAAATCAGCACCCATATTAGAAGCACTTTTTAAAGAGTTAGGGCTTAGTCAGAAAAAGCATACAACTGATGATATGCTTTTTACGGTAGAGACGGTATCCTGCCTTGGGGCATGCGGACTGGCGCCTACGCTGACTGTTAATAATGAAGTACATCCCACAATGTCACCGGAGAAAGCATTGGAATTAGTTGCGGAATTGAGAGGTGCAGGCGTATGATCATTGATAGCAAAAAAACATTAGAAAAACATAGAAAAGATTCCAAAGAAGTGATTAAATCTTTTTCCTGCAGAATTCTGGTCTGTTCCGGCACCGGCTGTATCGCAACCGGTTCTGAAAAAATATATGAACGCATGAAAGAGCTTTGCGGCGATTTGGAAGGCGTTGTGGTAGAGATGCAAAGAGAAATTCCCCACATCGGTGTAGTAAAGAGCGGATGTCAGGGAATTTGTGAATTGGGTCCTTTAATGAAGATCGAACCTTATAATTTTCAGTATGTTAAGGTGCAGTTAGAGGATTGTAAGGAAATATTTGACCGTACCATTATGAAAGGGGAACCGGTTGAACGACTGTTTTATCATAAAAAGGACAAAGTATTTGCCCATCCAAAGGATATCCCTTTTATTTCAAAGCAGACTCGGATCGTACTTGAAAACTGTGGAAATATAGATGCAGAATCCATTGATGAATACATAGCATCCGGCGGTTTTAATGCCCTTGCAAAAGCAATTTTTGATATGAAACCGGAAGAAGTCGTGGAAGAGGTTGATAAATCCGGGCTCAGAGGACGTGGGGGCGGCGGCTTCCCGGCAGGCAGAAAGTGGAAACAGGTAGCGCGGCAAAAGGAAAAAATCCGCTATATTGTATGTAATGGCGATGAAGGCGATCCTGGTGCTTTTATGGACGGAAGCGTTATGGAAGGGGATCCGTTTAAATTAATAGAAGGTATGATTATTGCAGCCTATGCGGTAGAATCCCACGAAGGCTATATTTATGTAAGGGCAGAATATCCATTATCGGTAGCAAGGCTGCGCATGGCGATTCAGCAGGCAGAAGAATACCACCTTTTGGGTGATAACATTATGGGAAGTGATTTCAGTTTCCATCTTCACATTAACCGCGGTGCAGGTGCTTTTGTATGCGGTGAGGGCAGTGCACTGACGGCTTCCATTGAAGGAAATCGCGGAATGCCCCGTGTAAAACCGCCGAGAACGGTAGAAAAGGGACTATGGGAAAAACCAACCGTTTTAAATAACGTAGAAACTTTTGCCAACGTGCCTAAGATAATTTTAAAAGGCGGCGAGTGGCTTCGTACCATTGGATCAGAAGGAAGTCCGGGTACCAAGACATTTTCAATAACCGGAGCAATTGAAAATACAGGATTAATCGAAGTTCCAATGGGAACTACCCTGCGTGAAATTATTTATGATATCGGCGGCGGCGTTAAGAATGGCGGTGAATTTAAGGCTGTTCAGATCGGAGGCCCCTCAGGCGGATGTCTTACAGAAGAACATCTGGATGTGGGACTGGATTTTGATTCCGTTAAGAAGTTTGGAGCAATTGTAGGCTCCGGCGGACTGGTTGTTATGGACGAACATACCTGTATGGTAGAAGTAGCCCGTTTCTTCATGAGTTTTACACAAAGAGAATCCTGCGGTAAATGTGTACCCTGCCGTGAGGGAACAAAACGGATGCTGGAAATTCTGGAAAGAATCGTTGCAGGAAATGGAAAACTGGAAGATCTGGATCAGCTGGTAGAACTGGCTGAGATGGTAAAGAGTATGGCTCTTTGCGGACTTGGCAAGAGTGCCCCGCTGCCTGTTTTAAGTACCCTGAAAACTTTCCGTGATGAATATGTAGAGCATATTGTTGATAAGAAGTGTGCATCTAAGACCTGTGAGGCACTGCGCTCCTATCACATTAATCCGGAATTCTGTAAAGGATGCAGTAAGTGTGCGAAGTTCTGCCCTGTAGCAGCAATTACTGGAAAGTTAAAAGAAGCATATACGATCAACAATGACCTTTGTATTAAGTGCGGTGCCTGCAAGGACAACTGCGCATTTGATGCAATCTACATCGAAGCATAGGAGGGATTATATATGGGATTTATGACAATAGACGGTAGAAAAGTAGAATTTACCGACGAGCGGAATGTCCTTTCTGTGATTAGGAAGGCCGGTATTTCATTACCTACTTTGTGCTATCATTCAGAAGTTTCTACTTTTGGCGCCTGTCGCTTGTGTACCGTAGAAGACGACAGAGGAAGAACCTTTGCTTCCTGTTCAGAAGAACCAAGAGACGGGATGGTGATCTTCACCAATACCGGAAGAATAAAAAAACATCGGAAATTAATTGTGGAACTGCTTTTGGCAGCCCACTGCAGAGATTGTACGACCTGCGTAAAAAGCGGGGAGTGCGTGCTTCAGGAATTAGCTCACAGAATGGGTGTTACCAATGTCCGTTTCCAGAATACCCGTGAGATTAGACCGGTGGATAACAGTTCACCATCCATCGTCCGTGATCCCAATAAATGTATTCTCTGCGGAGACTGTGTACGTGCCTGTGAAGAAATCCAGGGAATCGGTGCATTGGGATTTGCATTTAGGGGAACGGATGCCATGGTTATGCCGGCATTTAATAAAACCATCGCAGAAACCGATTGTGTAAACTGCGGACAGTGCCGTATTTACTGTCCTACAGGAGCAATCAGTATCCGTACCAATGTAGATGAAGTCTGGGATGCCATTGCAGATAAAGATGTGCGTGTGGTTGCGCAGATTGCCCCGGCTGTCCGGGTTGCGGTAGGAGATGCATTTAACCTGACAAAAGGCAGGAGCGTAATGGGCAAGATTGTAAATGTGCTGCACCGCATGGGATTTGATGAAGTATATGATACTGCATTCAGTGCAGATCTTACCGTTATGGAAGAATCAGAAGAATTTCTGGAACGTATCGAAGAAGGTGAGAATCTTCCGCTACTGACATCCTGCTGCCCGGCATGGGTGAAATTTGTCCATGACCAGTATCCGGAATATGTGAAAAATATTTCCAGCTGCAGATCTCCACAGGGAATGTTCTCTGCAGTTGTAAAAGAATTTTACCGTCATCCCAAAAATGCAAATGGGAAAAAGACGATTATGGTGTCCATTATGCCATGTACGGCAAAAAAAATGGAAGCCAACAGACCAAATAGTTATACAAAAGGGAAAAAAGATACCGATTTAGTTATCACTACAACAGAGTTAATACGAATGATTCGAAATTCCGGTATTGAATTTGAAACCCTGGATCCGGAGGCATGTGATATGCCATTTGGATTTGGATCCGGAGGCGGAATGATCTTTGGTGTTACCGGCGGTGTGACAGAAGCTGTTTTAAGGCGTCTGACAGATGAGCATGACAAAGCAACCCTGGACGCAATTGCAGAGTGCGGGGTACGTGGAGAAGATGGTATCAAAGAAGTTACGGTACCTTACAATGGCACCGACTTGAAGATCTGTATTGTAAGCGGTCTTGCCAATGCAAGAGACGTCATGGAACGGGTGAAAAAGGGCGAAGCAGATTACCATTTCATCGAGGTAATGGCATGCAGAAGAGGGTGTATCATGGGTGGCGGACAGCCAACCAGAGCAGGAGACCGGACCAAAAATGCCAGAGAAAGAGGATTGTACAATGCAGATAATATAACGATTATCAAGAAATCGGATGAGAATCCGCTGATTGCACCTCTGTATGATGGATTGCTGAAAGGAAAGGTACATCAGTTACTGCATAATCAGGAAACGTAATTAAGTAAATAAATACATTTTGGGACTGCCCGAAAGGGTTAGTCCCTCCTTGTGTTATTTAAATAACAAAAGAAAATTTAAGAAACGGAGATGAAAGAAATATGAGCAGGCTTAGTATTATTACTAGAAATCAGGCCCAGACCACAGTCGAAGAGCTCTACAAGGATTTGGAACGCAGAATCGTTGCCAGTCCACCAGGATTGTGTCCGGTAGACCTGGCAGTATCTTTCCTGAAGGTCTGTCATGCACAGACTTGCGGAAAATGTGTTCCCTGCAGGGTAGGATTAGGACAGCTTCAATGTTTGCTGGAAGATGTTCTGGATGGAAATGCAAAGATGGAAACCATTGATTTGATCGAAGAAACAGCCAGAAGCATTTATTATTCCGCAGATTGTGCAATTGGCTATGAAGCAGCAAATATGGTGTTAAAAGGCGTGCATGGCTTTCGAGATGATTTTGAAGAGCATATACTGCGTGGAAGATGTACCTGTGAATTGAATCAGCCGGTACCATGTGTTGCTCTGTGTCCTGCGGGAGTAGATATACCAGGATACATCGCCCTGGTGGCTGAAGAACGATATGCAGATGCGGTAGCATTAATCCGTAAAGATAATCCTATGCCGTCCGTATGCGCATTGATCTGTGAACATCCCTGTGAGGCCAGATGCCGCAGGAATATGATAGATGATGCGGTTAATATCCGTGGATTAAAACGTTATGCAATCGATCATGCAGGTGACGTTCCGGTACCGGAGCCGGCAAAAGCAACCGGTAAAAAGGTTGCAATCATAGGAGGCGGACCGGGCGGAATCAGTGCTGCTTATTATTTAGCTTTAATGGGGCATCAAGTGACGATTTATGAGCAGAGAAAGCAGCTGGGCGGTATGCTTCGTTACGGGATTCCTAATTACAGGCTGCCCCGCATCGCTCTGGATAAGGAAATAGATGAACTGTTGTCAATCGGTGTCAAGGTTAAGACGGAAGTAACGGTTGGGGAAAATCCCAATATCGTGGATATCCGCAACCAGTTTGATGCGGTCTATATTGCCATTGGTGCTCATATTGATAAAAAGATCGGTATTGAAGGTGAAGAAGCCACTGGAGTTGTATCTGCAGTTGAAATGCTCAGAAGTATCGGTGATAATGAAATGCCCGAATTTGACGGAAAAGATATCATTGTAGTCGGCGGCGGTAATGTTGCTATGGATGTTGCAAGATCAGCAGTCCGCCTTGGTGCGAAAAAAGTAAGAATCGTCTACCGCAGGCGTATTGAAGATATGACAGCAATGCCCGAAGAAGTACAGGGCGCCATTGCAGAGGGCTGTGAAGTATTAGAACTCCAGGCACCCCTTCGCATTGAACAGGATGAAAATGGAAATGCATGTGCACTCTGGGTTCAGCCTCAGATTATTGGTCTGGTGCAAAGAGGAAGACCGGCACCTGCAACAGCTGCGCAGGAAGAAGTTCGCCTGGACTGCGATATGGTTATTGTGGCAATCGGACAGGGTATCGAGTCCAAAGCCTTTGAAGAATATGGAATTCCAGTAAAACGAGGAGTTATTGAAGCCCTAAGCTGGAGTGGAATCAAAGATATCCCGGGCGTATTTGCCGGAGGTGACTGTGTTACCGGACCGGCTACGGTTATTCGTGCAATTGCTGCAGGTAAAGTGGCGGCTGCCAATATCGATGAATATCTTGGATTTAAGCACACGATCAAATCAGATGTAGAGATCCCGAAAATCAGGCTGGATGACAGAAATGCCTGTGGACGTGTTACCATGAAAGAACGGGATGCTTCCGAACGAAAAGATGATTTTGAACTGATTGAATGCGGCATGACTCATGAAGAAGCATGTCAGGAATCCAGAAGATGTCTGCGCTGTGATCATTTTGGATTTGGCGTATTTAAAGGAGGGAGGATAGAAAAATGGTAAAATTGACAATCGATAAACAGCAGATAGAAGCAGCGGAAGGCACTACCATTTTAGAAGCAGCAAAAAGTGCAGGAATTCATATCCCGACTCTGTGTTATTTAAAAGAAATAAATGAAATCGGAGCCTGCAGAGTCTGTGTAGTTGAAGTAGAAGGGATCACCAAATTAGTTACCGCATGCAACAACGTGGTAGAAGACGGAATGGTAATCCATACCAACAGCCCTAAGGTACGTAAAACCAGAATGACTAATGTGAAACTTATTTTATCTCAGCATGACTGTAATTGCCCTTCCTGTGTCCGAAGCGGAAATTGCAATCTCCAGAAGATTTCCAATGATCTGGGTATTTATCATGTACCTTATAAGACGAAGCTGTCCCATATAAAAGGGTCGAAGGAATTTCCGCTGCTTCGTAATTATGAAAAATGTATCAAATGTATGCGCTGCATCCAGGTTTGTGATAAGATCCAGAGTTTAAATGTATGGGATCTTGCCAATACCGGTTCCCGTACCACGGTAGATGTATCCGGGAACCGTACTTTGGAAGAGGCAGACTGTACCCTGTGCGGACAGTGTATTACCCATTGCCCGGTTGGGGCACTTCGGGAAAGAGATGATACAGACCGGGTATTCGATGCCCTCGCAGATCCGGATAAAATTACAGTAGTGCAGATTGCACCGTCCGTCCGTGCAGCATGGGGCGAGCCTTTGGGACTGGACCGGGAATTTGCCACTGTGAACCGCCTAGTTTCTGCCCTTCGGAAGATGGGATTTGATTATATTTTTGATACGGATTTTTCTGCTGACCTCACAATTATGGAAGAAGCAAGCGAGTTCTTAAAGAAAGTGGAAAATAAAGAAAAGGAGAAGTTTCCGATGTTTACCTCCTGCTGTCCGGGGTGGGTACGTTTCTTAAAAGCACAGTATCCGGATATGGTAGATCAGTTGTCTACCGCCAAATCACCGCAGCAGATGTTTGGAGCAATGGCGAAGAGTTATTATGCGGACTTACTTGGGGTAGATCCTTCCAGAATTTATTCCATTTCCATTATGCCATGCCTTGCGAAAAAGCATGAGTGTGCAATACCCACCATCAATGATGCCGGTGCTGGACCAGATGTGGATGTAGTGCTTACAACCAGAGAAATAGACCGGATGATCCGAGCCGAACATATCGCGGCAAAGGAATTGGAAGAGGAAGAATTCGATATGCCTCTTGGTATTGGCTCAGGTGCCGGTGTGATCTTTGGTGCAACAGGCGGCGTTATGGAAGCCGCTCTTCGTACAGCTTATTATTTCGTAACAAATGAGAATCCGGATCCTGACGCATTTAAAGATGTACGTGGTATGAAAGGATGGAAAGAAGCAACCTTTGATCTGGCCGGAACTCCCCTGCGTGTAGCGGTAGCCAGTGGTCTTGGAAATGCCAGGGAGCTAATCAAAGCTATCCGAAAAGGAAAGACGGACGTAGACTTTGTTGAAATTATGGCATGTCCGGGCGGATGTTCCGGCGGCGGCGGACAGCCAATTCAGGATGGAGAAGAACTGGCGGAAGTGCGTGCAGCAAATCTCTATGGACTGGATAAAGTAAGCGATATACGGTTCTCTCATGAGAATCCGTCTATTGTACAATGTTACCAGCATTATTTGCAGCGTCCTCTGTCACATCGTGCCCATGAACTGTTGCATACCGATCATCATAGCTGGAAGATGCCGGGAGAAGAATAATCGGTTACTTTACTAAATTCAGTTTTTGAAAAATGATTCATCAATGATTCTATCATTGGCCCCCTCTGCATATACTATACCAGTATATAGAGGGGGTATTTTAATGGAAGAATTCAATTTATACAAAGATATACAAGCCCGTACCAAAGGTGAGATCTTCATCGGCGTAGTTGGGCCTGTAAGGACAGGAAAATCTACCTTCATCCGTAGATTTATGGAACTGATGGTATTGCCGGCGTTAAAAGAAAACGACAAGGCGATTGCAACAGATGAAATGCCAACCAGCGGCAAAGGACGTACCATAACTACCGTAGAACCGAAATTCATACCAAAAGAAGCAGCAAAACTGTCTTTATCTGAAGATGTGGATGTTAGAATGCGGCTGATCGACTGCGTAGGCTACATGGTAAAAGGCGCAGCAGGAATGGATGACAATGAGAAGGTTCGTATGGTTAAGACACCCTGGTCGGAAAAAGAAATTCCGTTTACCCAGGCGGCTGAAATCGGAACAAGAAAAGTTATTCGTGACCATGCTACCATCGGATTAGTAGTTACCTGTGACGGAACATTTGGAGAAATACCAAGAGAAAATTATCTGGAGCCGGAAAAACGTGCGATCACAGAATTAAAGAACATCGGAAAACCATTCCTGGTATTGGTTAATTCAGAACGCCCTTATGGAGAAGAGGCAAAGCAGGCGGCATCTTATATCTTCGATACTTATGGGGTTACTGCGATGCCGGTAAACTGTGAGCAGTTGAAAAAAGAAGATGTAAGCAAAATCCTGGAACAGGTACTATACGAATTCCCGCTGGTTAAGATTGAATTTTATGTGCCCAAATGGGTAGAAATGCTTCCGGGCGACCATGTGATAAAGGAAAGCCTGATTAAAAGCATACGGGATATTATGAAAAAAATGCAGCATATCCGGGATATTTCCAATGAAGCGCTGCAGATGGATTATGACTTTATTAATAGTGTGAAGCTTGACGCAATCGAGCTATCCCAGGGAACTGCCAAAGTCCGTATAGATCTGGACGATACATATTACTACGAGATGCTCAGTGATATGGCGGGAGTTCCGATCCAGGGCGAATATCAGCTTCTTTCTATTATTAAAGAACTTTCCAGGAAGAAGGGCGAATACGAAAAAGTAGAAAATGCCCTGGATGCAGTCAGAAATACCGGATATGGAATTATTACGCCGAATCAGGAAGAAATTGTTCTGGATGCCCCGGTAGTCATTAAGCAGGGCAGTAAATTCGGCGTGAAAATCAAAGCAGCCAGCCCATCGGTTCATCTGATCCGGGCTGACATTGAGACGGAAATTGCACCCATTGTAGGCAGTGAGCAGCAGGCGCAGGATCTGATGTCATTTATTAATGAAAATAGTGCCAAGGATGGAATCTGGAATACAAATATTTTTGGAAAATCAATCGAACAGCTGGTAGATGATGGAATTCATACAAAGCTTGCGAAAATTGGAGAAGAAAGCCAGACAAAACTTCAGGATACGATGAAGAAAATTGTAAATGAGTCTAATGGAAGCCTTATTTGTATCATCATATAGGTAATCAGAATCGTGCAGCGGCATTCGATCAATTTCGGATGCCGCTGTTTCTGTCGAAATAGAAATGAAACAAAAAATTGACAAATACTAGTAAATGTTTTATAATATCTTCATATTCTTAATATAATCGTAATAAATATACGAGGGGTTCCACGGGGAGTTTCACGAAAGGAACGAGTATGAAGGAATTAAAAAGAATATTGTCATTGGTTCTATTGTTTGTTTTGCTGGCTTCTATATCTATGGACAGCCAGGCAGCATGGAAACGTTACAAAGGAGACCGCTGGAAATACACAGTTTCGTCTGAAAATACGGTCAGAAAAAAGTATGTTAAGAACAAATGGAAAAGAATTAATGGTAAATATTATTACTTTGATTCAAAGGGATGGCTGAAAACCGGACGGATTAAGGTAAAGAAGAAATGGTATTATTGCGATTACGAGAAAGGGCGTATTTCTAACCAGTGGGTAGGAGACTACTATTATGGCAGGAATGGAGTTATGGTCAGGAACAAATGGGTGGGTATGTATTATGCCGGTAAGAACGGCAAAAAAGTTCCTGGAAAAATTCGGAATACAAAAGATGTACGGCTGTTGTCTGCGATTACTTATCTGGAAGCAGGGAATCAGTCCTATGAAGGAAAACTGGCAGTGGCAAATGTAATTTTAAATCGTGTCAATGACAGCAGTTTCCCGAATACGATACAGGAGGTCGTATATCAAAGCGGGCAGTTTACGCCTGCAATGAATGGAATGCTGAGCTGGTTGTTAGAAAGCGGTCAGGCTGTGCCATCCGAATGTATCAAGGCTGCAAAAGATGCTCTTACGGGAGTGAATAATGTACCTGGATATCTGTATTTTACAACTGGAGTATGGGGGCCGTTAAAGATTGGTGACCATTACTTCCGCAAAACTTATTAACATCGTATGATGAAGATTGAACAGGGAGATTTTACAAGTGAAAAAAAAGATATTAACAGCTGTAGCAGTGATGTTTGTCGCATTTATCGTAACTCAGCCATTGAATGCGAAAGCGGATTGGAGACAGACTGCAAAAGGGAATTACTATTATATTGGTAATGATGGTAAAAAGGTAAAAGGCCGCTGGATTGGGGATTACTATCTCAATTCTAAAGGCTACATGGTAAAAAATAAGTGGGTCGTAAGCAACGGAACAAAGTATTTTGTCGGGGCAGACGGGAAATGGATTCCAAATTTCCGTAAGGGATGGTATCAGATCGGAAAGAAATGGTACTATTATACAAGTTCCGGTAAGATGAAGACTGGATTTTTTACGGTAAAAGGGAAAAAATACTATTGCAACAGCAAAGGGATCATGCTTACAGGACTCCGTAAAATCAGTGGAAAGCGATATTATTTTGACAGCAGCGGAGCGATGAAATTTGGTTTTCGGACAGTGAAGGGAAATCGTTATTATTTCCGCAAGACTAATAAAGATGGTTATGCATTTACCGGACTTCGTAAAATGGGCGGAAAGTATTATTATTTCTCTGCAACTGGTATTATGCAAAAGGGCTGGCAGACGGTTAACAATGCCCAATATTACTTCCAGAGCGATGGTAAATCAGCTACCGGCTGGGAGAACATCAGCGGAAATACATATTATTTTACAAACAAAGGTATTATGGTAAAAGGTTTGCAGAATATTGACGGAGCTTTGTATTATTTTGGTGATAATGGAATCATGTATAAAAATACCACAATAACCGTCAATGGAGTCACCTATCAGGTCGATGCAAGCGGAAAATGTAATCAGAATGTGAATGATCCAAGCGGCGGCGGGTCAGTTTCCCAGGAAATGTTATTCTTTACGAAATATGAATCGGGTCCGGAGGCTTATGGACAGACTGGTGGAGACAATGGAAACGCATGTGGAAAGTATCAGTTCGATTATCGCTATTCACTGCTTCCTCTGGTAAAATACTGTTATTCCAAAGATCCGGTAACTTTTAAAGAATTTCAGCCATATGCAGCATATGCCCTTACGGAGAAAAATAAGGCGAAGCTGAAAGGCAACCAGAAATTCTTCCGGGCATGGCAGACAATTTATGCAAGAGCACCAAGATTATTTGCTTCATATCAGGATGAATTTGCAAAACAGGAATACTATGATGAAACTGAAAGATATCTCATGAATATGGGTATCAATATTAAGTTCCGCCCGGACGTGGTAAAAGGAAGTGTATTCAGCTACTCTATCCAGCATGGAGCCTATTCTGCGGCACTTGCAGTGAAGGCAGCGGGAATAAATAATGGAACGTCAAACAGAAGTTTTATTAACAGATTATATAATCACAGAATCAGTAATTTCCCACTTTATCGAACTAGATATAACAGTGAGAAAGCAGAAGCTTTAAGTTATTTGTAGTTCATGGGAGATGTTAGGAGGCGATGCTTAGTCATCGTCTCCTTTTTTGCGTCGATCCCCTCATTCTTTCCCTTGACATGAAAATTATTGTAACTTATTATATTATTTAAAGAGTTTTTTGAAAATTTAATCATGGAGGACTTACAAATGACATTAGAAGAAGTGCTTCTGACTGTGAAAGAGCCAGATGAGGGTGCAATGAACAACTGCAGGAAAAGGTGGGACAGTATTGCAAAGCCGCTGCATAGCCTGGGTAAAATGGAAGATTATCTTGTGAAGATTTCCGGAATGACAAAAAGCAGTAATATTGATCTGGCGAAAAAAGCATTGGTAGTAATGTGTGCAGACAATGGTGTGGTAGAAGAGGGTGTGACCCAGACCGGGCAGGAAGTAACCGCAATCGTATCGGAAAATTTTCTGAAAGAGCAGGCGACGGCAAGTATTATGTGCCGGGTGGCAGGAGCAGATATTTTCCCGGTGGATATAGGAGTTGCAAGAGATACCAGTATCATTAATCATAAAATTGCCTATGGAACCAGGAATATGGCAAAAGAACCGGCAATGACCAGAGAAGAGACGGTTCAGGCCATTGAAACTGGTATTCAGATGGTTGCAGAATTAAAAGAGAAAGGTTACCGTATCATAGCTACCGGAGAGATGGGTATTGGTAATACTACAACGAGCAGTGCGGTTGCCTCGGTTCTTTTACATACATCGGTGGAAGTGGTAACAGGAAAGGGCGCAGGACTCTCATCGGAAGGCTTTAAACGTAAGATCCACACTATAAAAAAAGCTATTGCACTGCATACTCCTGATCCCCGGGATGCCATAGACGTGTTATCAAAAGTAGGCGGTCTGGATATCGCAGGACTTACGGGCGTATTTTTAGGAGGTGCAGTATACGGGGTTCCCATTGTAATCGATGGGTTTATTTCATCCGTAGCCGCGCTGGCTGCTGTAAATATCTGTCCGCTGTCTAAAGAATATATGCTTGTTTCCCACGTTTCCAAAGAACCGGCAGCCCATTTGATCCTGGAAGCATTAAAAATGGAAGCGGCACTTACCTGTGATATGTGTCTGGGAGAGGGTACAGGGGCTGTAACCCTGTTTCCGGTATTAGAGATGGCAGTGGCAGTTTATAACGGGATGAGTACATTCCAGGATATACAAGTGGAGGAATATAAGCCTTTATCATAAAAGGGCTGGGGGTAAGTGTGAAAGAAAAACATTTTCACACTATTGATTTGGGAATAGCACAAGCCAGCTTGTGCTATTGCTGGGGGTAAGTGTGAAAGAAAAACATTTTCACACTATTGCTGGGGGTAAGTGTGAAAGAAAAACATTTTCACACTATTGATATGGGAATAGCACAAGCCAGCTTGTGCTATTGCTGGGGGTAAGTGTGAAAGAAAATCACTTTCACACTTTCTATTGGCGCAGTACCGCAGATCTGTCTGCGGTATGCAGGAGGTACAGATATGTTAATGATTGTAACAGGAGGCAGCGGAAGCGGCAAATCTGCCTACGCAGAAGAACAGATTATGAAACTGGGAGAAGGAAGCAGAATATATATTGCGACGATGATGAGCTTTGACGCAGAAGGCGACAGAAGGATTGAAAGGCACCGTAAAATGCGGGCAGCCAAGAACTTCCAAACCATTGAGTGCTATATGGATTTAAGCTCTGTCAATCTTCCCCCGGACGGAATTGTGTTACTGGAATGTATGTCCAATCTGGCTGCAAATGAAATGTATGCACCGGGCGGTGCAGGTGAAAATATGGTAGAATCCATTCTGCAGGGCATACAATCTGTTTTATCCCAGGTAAAAGCGCTGGTGGTTGTGACGAATGAGGTATTTTCCGATGGACAGGAATACGATTCCCAGACCATGCAGTATCTTGAATATTTGGGAATCATCAATCAGGAACTGGCTAAAAAGGCAGATACAGTTACAGAGGTGGTATGTGGTATTCCCCTGGTTAGAAAAGAGAGGCTGGATTCATGAAAAAGATAGGTAATAGTTTTATCATTGCATTTGCAATGTACTCCAAGATCCCTATGCCCAGGACCGAATGGACAAAGGATAACATGAAATATGCAATGTGCTTTTTTCCTGTGATTGGAGCGGTGATTGGAGCAGTTATACTTCTGTGGAATTATATCCAGGGGTATGCTGGGTTTGGAAATTCATTTTATACAGTTGTTCTGATGATGATACCGGTTCTGATAACCGGAGGAATCCATCTGGATGGTTTGCTGGACACCTCGGATGCTTTGAGTTCCTATAAACCAATGGATCAGAAACTGGAAATACTGAAAGATTCCCATGCGGGGGCATTTGCAATTATCGTAGGGATATGTTACTTTTTTTTACTGTTTGGATGTTATTCGGAGACAAATGCCAGAATGCTTTCGGTACTGGCAATCGGTTTTATGCTGTCCAGGGCACTTAGCGGACTTGCGATTGTCAGCTTTCGTATGGCGAAGAATACCGGGCTGGCAGCAACCTTCTCAGATATGGCTGTAAAAAGCAGGGTAAAGATGGTAATGATCATTTATATCATTTTGTGCGCTGTGGGGATGATTCTCCTTGAACCGGTTCTTGGAACCGTTTGTTTCCTCAGTGCCCTTTTCATGTTTGCTTACTACCGCCATATGTCTTATCAGAAGTTTGGCGGGATTACCGGAGATCTGGCAGGATTTTTCCTGCAGGTATGCGAACTGGTAATGGCGGCTGCCGTTGTAATAACAGCAAAGATTATCGGGATGTAAGTTATTAAAAAAGTATGGAACAAGTAAAGATATGGAATAGTATAGAATCAATGTAAACATGAACCAGCAAATGAACGAAATTTCATAAACATAGAAATAACAGAAAGGAATAGACTATGAAACTTGTAATCGGCGGTGCTTTCCAGGGCAAGAAAAAAGCAGCCTGTGAGCGGTATCAGTTGTCGGCTTCAGACTTTATAGACGGCATTACCTGTATGCCGGAAGAGTTAAAAAGCTGCAGGGGGATTTTTCACTTTCATGAATATATAAAGAGAATGATCCGGGAGGGGGAAAATCCAACAGGGCTGATAGATATGTTATATGAAACCAATCCGGAGATTATCATTGTGTGCAATGAACTTGGATATGGGGTAGTCCCGATGGAAAAGTTTGACCGGGAATATCGGGAAACAGTGGGAAGGCTTTGCTGCAAAGCCGCTGAATATTCGGATGAAGTAGTGCGGGTGGTATGCGGACTGGATACGGTGATCAAACATGCCTGAGATTTTACTGATACGCCATTCCAAAACAGAAGGAAACCTGCTGGGGCGTTATATCGGAACTACAGACGAACCACTCTGTGAAAAAGGAGTTGAACTGCTGAAGCAGAAAAAATATCCTACAGCGGACAGCCTTTATGTAAGCCCGATGAAAAGATGTATAGAAACAGCCAAGAGAATCTATCCCGGTATGCCCTGCGAAATTATAGCGGATTTTCGGGAATGCAGCTTTGGAGAATTTGAAAATAAAAACTATAAAGAACTGGATGGAAACCCTGCGTATCAGGCGTGGATAGACAGCCAGGGAACAATTCCTTTCCCGGGCGGAGAGAGCCAGGAAGCATTTCGCAGCAGATGCTGCCATGCATTTCAAAATACCGTGAATGATATTATAAGCAAAAAAGTTTCAAGAGCTGCTATCGTGGTTCATGGCGGTACCATCATGAGCATTATGGAAGCTTTTGCTGTTCCGAAAAGAGCATTTTATGATTGGCAGGTAAAGAATGCGCAGGGCTTCCTGGTGGCGTTAGATGAGGCGGCCTGGCGGGAAGAGAAGAAGATTCGGGTGGTAGAGAAAATTGGGGTTTAGCTGATCAAGACGCTTTGTAAATGATAGGTAGTGTACAGAAAGATGGGTGTGGGAAACTGGCATGGGCTCCGTCAGCTGGCCGCAGAACTGGTATGGTCCGCCCCCCTTCTCTTTCCGTACACCACCTCCATCTACAAAGCGTCCCCTTCTTATCTAAACCCGTCAATTTCGAACATATGGTTGAATTTATAAAAAATATGTGCTATCATGTACAAGATATTTACAAAATATGAGCATCACAATACACGGCGGTGAATAATGAAAAGAAATGACTGGATATTGGCAGGTGCTGTAATAGCGGTTGCTTTCATTGCATTTATTGGATATACAATTTTTCAAAAAGACGGAAATATGGTTCAGATAATGGTAGATGGAAAAGAATACGGAGTCTATTCCCTTTCTGAGGATCAGGTGATTGAGATCAATGATACCAATACTCTTGAGATTAAAGGCGGGAAAGCAGATATGATTTCGGCAAAGTGTCCGGATAAGCTCTGTGTCCAGCAGAAAGCCATTAGTAAATCAGGAGAATCGATTATCTGCCTTCCCTATAAAATTGTAGTCCGGGTGGAAGGGGCGAAGGATGCCTCCGATTATGATTCCATAGCCGGCTGAAAGAATCACTTTTTGTGAAGCATACATTGATATTGGATTTAACTTCGCAGTTTACATAGGAAGAATAAGTTTGAAAAGTGTGAAAGGAAATCGCTTTCGAACTATCTACGCGCCCTTCATTGGGGAGAATTCTCCCACAAACTGTGACGCGCAGCTGTCAGAAAGCAATTTTTAGATACGCCTAGCGCAAGTCAGCTTGTGCTATTTAGGGAGATTAAGATGGGAACTAGAACAAAAGCGGCATATTTTGGTGTGTTTACTGCTTTGGCATTGATTGTCAGTTATGTGGAGACACTGATTCCATTTTATTTTGGTGTCCCGGGAGTGAAACTGGGGCTTACTAATATTGTCATCATATGTGTTTTATATTTTATGAGTGCCAGAGATGCACTTTTGCTTTCTGTTTTAAGAATTGTACTGGGAGGATTCCTGTTTGGAAATATGTACAGTATTATATACAGTCTTGCAGGAGGACTGTTAAGTCTTGCAGTGATGTATCTGCTGAAAAAAAGCAAAGGGTTTTCCATCGTTGGGGTCAGCATGTGCGGCGGAATCACCCATAATATAGGACAGCTGCTGGTTGCAATGGCAGTGGTGGATAATTTTAACCTGTTTTACTACCTCCCGGTATTACTGATCTCCGGGCTGGTTACCGGGCTGCTGATCGGAATATTAGGAAAAGAATTGCAGAGAAGACTGCCAAAGGAGATTTTTAGATGATAGCATATTTACGTGGGGACGTAGCTGCCCTGAATGAGAACAGCGTAATACTGGAAGTGAATAATATCGGGTACCTGGTATATGTCTCGGGCAGAGATGCTGACAGGCTTGCAGGAGCAAAAAAAGAGGTTTGTGTCCACACTTACATGCATGTAAAAGAAGATGCTTTACAGCTGTACGGTTTTTGTACCCAGGATGATCTTGAAATATTTAAACTGCTTCTTGGCGTAAACGGGATTGGACCAAAGGCGGCGCTTGGTGTATTGACGGCGCTTTCTGCAGATGACCTGCGGTTTGCAATTTTATCAGAAGATGCCAAAGCGATTGCAAAAGCTCCGGGTGTTGGAAATAAGACTGCCCAGAAAGTAATTCTGGAACTGAAAGATAAACTAAGCCTGGAAGACGCATTTGAAAAGCGTTTGACAAATCAGAATGATCTGGCTGTGTCCACCGGAATGACGGATAACAAAGGGGAAGCAGTTCAGGCGCTGGTTGCACTTGGATATTCCAATACGGATGCATTAAAAGCCGTGAATAAAGCAGAACTTACCGAGGAAATGGACACAGAAACAATCTTAAAAGCAGCGCTGAAGCAAATGGCATTTTTATAAATCCCGTCATTTTAATGATGGGGAGTTCAAAACAGGTCTTTGGAGGCGGAACATGGGAAAACGTATTATCACAACGGATACATTAGAAGAAGATATAAAAATAGAGCCGGCTCTGCGCCCGCAGACTTTAGATGAATATATTGGACAGGAAAAGGCAAAAATTAACCTTAAGGTTTATATAGAAGCGGCAAAGCAAAGAGGGGACGCTTTAGACCATGTTCTTTTTTACGGGCCGCCAGGTCTTGGTAAGACTACGCTGGCGGGTATTATTGCGAATGAGATGGGGGTGAACATGAAAATCACCTCCGGACCGGCAATTGAAAAGCCCGGAGAAATGGCAGCAATTCTCAATAATCTGCAAGAAGGAGATGTCCTTTTTGTAGATGAGATACACCGGCTGAACAGACAGGTGGAAGAAGTGCTCTATCCTGCAATGGAAGACTATTCCATTGATATTATGATCGGAAAAGGTGCGGCAGCGCGTTCGATTCGCCTGGATCTTCCTAAATTTACACTGGTTGGGGCAACCACCCGTGCAGGGCTTCTGACAGCGCCCCTGCGGGATCGTTTCGGAGTTATCCATCACTTAGAGTTTTATACGGAATCTGAACTGCAGACGATTATTGTGCGTTCTGCAAAAGTGCTGGGTGTAGAGATTGATACAAATGGTGCCAAAGAACTGGCAAAGAGATCCAGAGGCACGCCAAGGCTTGCGAACAGGCTTTTAAAGCGTGTAAGAGACTTTGCACAGGTAAAATATAATGGGCATATTACGGAAGATGTGGCGGCGTTTGCTCTGGATTTGCTGGAAGTTGATAAATACGGGCTAGATATGATGGATCGAAGTATTCTGACGATTATGATTGAAAAATTTAAGGGAGGTCCGGTAGGCCTTGATACCCTGGCAGCGGCCATTGGAGAAGATGCCGGAACCATTGAAGATGTGTATGAACCCTACCTGATTAAGAATGGTTTTATCATGCGTACACCAAGGGGAAGGGTTGTTTCTGAGCTGGCATATCATCATCTCGGCATAATGTTATAAATTGTCTTATAAATCGACCTTGATTTTTCTTCCACTTCTCTGTATAATGAATAACAGTAAACTCCAATATTTTGTAGTATTTTATAGAATGTTGTGATAATAGAGAAAAAAGTGGAGGAAGTCATATGTCAGCCAAGAACAAAGCAGAAGTCTTGATTGCGGGAAAAATATATACTTTGAGTGGATATGAGAGTGAAGAATATCTGCAAAAGGTAGCTACATACATTAATAATAAACTGGCAGAATTTAAAAAACTGGAAGGATATAATCATCTGTCAAAGGAGACAAAAGGGATTCTTTTGGATCTGAATATTGCGGATGATTATTTTAAGGCGAAAAAGCAGGTAGAACTTGTAGAGGAAGAATTGACTTCCAAGGACAAGGAATTATATGATTTGAAGCATGAAGTAATCGGTGTTCAGATCAGATATGAGACTGCTGAAAAAGATTTAGAAAGACTGCAGAAAGAATCCACGGAATATCAGAAAAAAATTGTGAAGCTTGAGACAGAGCTGGATGAATTATTGAGGAAATAGACAAAGAGAGGCTGTTGCTTAAGATAAATCGTGCAACTGCCTCTTTTTTGATCAGAGCGTTCTGCAGATTGATGAAATCCCATGCAGGCTCTGTGATAATGATAAATAATGAGGTGACTGATGAAAGTAGAATTACTGGCCCCGGCAGGGTCTTACGAAAGTTTAACAGCAGCAGTAAATGCAGGAGCAGATGCTGTTTATGTAGGGGGAAGCAGATTTGGAGCCAGGGCATTTGCAAATAATCTGACGGAAGAGAAACTGCTTCAGGCGGTTGACGAGTGCCACTTAAGAGGAAAACAGCTTTATTTAACCGTAAATACCCTTTTAAAAGACGATGAGATGGCAGAACTCTATGATTACATTCTTCCCTATTATACCAGAGGGCTGGATGCAGTTATTGTACAGGATATGGGTGTTTTTACTTTTTTAAGAAGAGAATTTCCCGATCTGCCCATACATGCCAGCACCCAGATGACAATTACAGGTCCGGATGGGGCTAAGCTTTTAAAAGATCTTGGTGCCTCCAGAATTGTAACTGCAAGAGAATTGTCATTGCAGGAGATAGCCGGAATCCATAAACAGGTAGATATTGAAATTGAAAGCTTTGTGCACGGGGCTCTGTGTTACTGCTATTCCGGACAATGCCTGTACAGCAGTCTGATCGGAGGACGAAGCGGCAACCGGGGCAGGTGCGCCCAGCCCTGCAGACTTCCTTATGATCTGTACCAGAAAGGGAACAGGCTTAATTATGGAGCGGACAAGTTTCTCATGAGCCCTAAAGATATGTGTACCCTGGATCTTATTCCGGAACTGGTAGAGTCTGGTGTCTATTCATTTAAAATTGAAGGAAGAATGAAAAAGCCTGCATATACCGCAGGTGTGGTTCGAATTTACCGTAAATATATTGATTTATATTTACAAAAAGGAAGAAGAGGGTTCCATATTGAAGAAAATGACCGTCTGGAACTGATGGATCTCTATAACCGGGGTGGTTTTTCTACAGGATATTATAAAACCGGGAACGGAAAAGAAATGATGTCTCTTGTTCGCCCTAACCACATTGGAACCAAAGCGGCTAAAGTTGTGGATACCGGGAAGAATATATTAAAGCTAAAAGCAGCAGAAGCACTTCATCCCGGAGATGTTCTGGAATGCCTGGATGAAAAGTCAGGGCAGAAAGGGACAGAATTTACAATGCGGGAAGAAAAAAAACCAGGAGAAGTCTTCCAGGTTAAAATCCCGGCAGGAAAAAAACAGGAGACATATAAAACGATTATCCGTACAAGAAATGAACAGTTGTTAAAACAGCTGGAGGATACGTTTCTTCTTGGCAAATTTAAAGAAAAAATTAATGGGAAATTAAGACTTTACAAAAAAAATCCTGCTATACTCGAATTAAGAATGGGGGATTTTGCAGTTCATGTTACGGGCGACGTAGTAACAGAAGCGATGAATCAACCATTGTCTTATGAAAAAGTAAAAAAACAAATGCAAAAAACGGGGAACACGCCTTATATATTTGAAAAGCTTGATATTGAAATGGACAATGATATTTTTCTTCCGGTACAGTCTTTAAATGAACTGCGGCGCATGGGACTAGAACAGCTGACCATTGAAATTCAGGACAGTTACCGAAGAAACATTCCATCAAAAGAGAGTAAGGATGAAAGAGAAATAAACCGCTCATCTAAGGACATCACAAAGCCTGTCGGTTACACATATGGTGATAAAGGTGGCAGTCCAAAGGGTCAGGGGAATCGAAAGACAGATATGAAGTTCATGGTATCCTTAGAATCTCTGGATGCATTTGAAATGCTCCTTGGACTGGAAGAAGTATCCGCAATTTATTTGGACAGTTCAGCGTTTAAAGATAACCGGGAGTTTCAAAGTTCTGGAAAATACATCGCTCAGTGTCATGCGGCAGGTAAAAAGTGCAATTATATTATGCCGTATATTTTCCGGTCAGAGATCAGAAAATATTATGAATCGGAATCTGCTTTAAAAATGCTGGCGGCTTACGATGCATTGGTTGTGAAAAGTCTGGATGAAGCAGGTTATCTTAAGGAACGCGGCTTGACCAATCCCCTGATAGCAGACTACAATCTCTATGCTTTTAATCGGGATTCCGAATCCTTCTTTAAAGAACAGGGATTTGCTTCCGACACAGTGCCTTTGGAGCTGAATGCAAAAGAAATAGAAAAAAGGGGCTGTGAAAACAGTGAGATTCTGGTTTACGGTCATCTGCCAATGATGGTCAGTGCCCAGTGTCTGAAAAAAACAGCCGGGAGATGTAATAAAGTGCCGGAAGTGCTGTATTTACGTGACCGTATGAAAAAAGATTTTCCAGTTAAAACAAACTGCCAGTTCTGTTATAATGTGATCTATAACAGTGCGCCGGTGGTACTTCTGGATAACCGGGAAGAGATCAGAAAATTATGTCCGGCAGCGATACGTCTGAGTTTTACATTAGAAAATAAGGCACAGGTTATGTCTGTTACGGAAAAATATATTGACGCATTTTGCAAGGGGAAAAATAGCAGGCTTGATTTGCCGGAGTTTACAAGAGGGCATTTTAAGAGAGGCGTGGAGTAGGTGAAAAAGTGACAAATCTAATCATTCAGGTTTCAAAATATGTAATTATTATTTTAATGGCGATTTATACATTGCAAAGCTATGTGGTATTTCGCAAGAAGGATGAAGACGATGCCGATTTTTTATTTTTAAGGCAGAATGTAATTATGTTCTGTATGCATTTTGTGGCATTTATGGTGCTTTATCTGGAAATGGAAGAATCGCAGCTGCTGTTCTTCTATGGCGCCCAGGTTATTTATCTGGCTGCCACTCTGGTGCTGTTTCGGAATCTTTATCCGAAGGCGTCCAGATTATTAATCAATCATATGTGTATGCTGATATCCATAGGTATGATTATGATTACCAGAATATCTTATGACCAGTCAATCAAGCAGTTTAAAATTGCAGCAGCTTCTACCGTGATAGCACTGTTTATTCCGGTTATTATACGTAAGCTGCGTCTTATTACAAAATGGGCTTGGGTGTATGCTGTTCTGGGTATCGGGCTGCTTGGACTGGTTGCAGTTGCGGCTCGTTCAACCTATGGAGCAAAAATTGCATTTACAGTGGGAGGAATTACCCTGCAGCCATCAGAATTTGTAAAAATAATCTTTGTGTTCTGTATGGCGGGTCTTCTGCTCCGCGCCAAAACTTTTAAGGATATTGTAGTGGCAACGGGGCTTGCAGCACTTCATGTTTTGATACTGGTAGTGTCTACTGACCTTGGAAGTGCACTGATTTTCTTTGTTACGTATTTAATTATGCTTTACGTAGCTTCACGAAGAGCAATATATCTGGCGGCAGGGCTTGGAGCAGGAAGTCTGGCTGCGGTTGCAGCGTATTTTTTATTTTCACACGTGCGGGTGCGAGTGGAGGTATGGCTGAATCCCTTTGCTGATTATGCTGGAAACGGATATCAGATTGCTCAGTCACTATTTGCCATTGGTGCAGGCGGCTGGTTCGGAACCGGATTATTTCAGGGATCTCCAACGGCAATCCCTATTGTAGAACAGGATTTTATGTTCTCGGCAGTGACGGAAGAACTGGGCGGGATTTTCTCTATCTGTCTGATTCTGGTATGTTTAAGCTGTTTTATTATGATTCTTAATATCGCCATGAGATTATCCAATCCCTTCTACCGGCTGGTTGCATTGGGACTTGGTACGATGTATGCAGTCCAGGTATTTCTGACGGTAGGCGGAACGATGAAATTTATCCCTCTGACCGGTGTGACCCTGCCGTTTGTCAGCTACGGAGGAAGTTCCATGCTAAGCACGCTGATCATGTTTGCAGTCATACAGGGACTGTACATTCTTAGGGAAGACGAGGAAGATAGCATTGAGAAGGAAAAAATCTACGGACAATATCCAAATTAATGAGATACCGGTTAATGAACCGCAGAGGAAGCAGAATATGGGCCCGGAGTCCCGGGGCGGCAGAAATAAAGATATGATGAAAGTTGCATATCTCTTTGCTGCAATGTTTTTTATGCTGATTGGTTATCTGGTATATTTTAATACAATAAAAGCGGATACAATTAATTCAAATGTAAATAATACGAAACAGGATGCACAATCTCAGAAGATTGTCCGCGGGGCAATCATTTCTTCGGACGGAGAAACTCTTGCCGGAACGAATGTGGATGCTGAAGGCAATGAGGAGCGTCTTTATCCTTATAATAATATATTTGCCCATGTAGTAGGGTATGCCAGCAATGGTAAGGCAGGGGTAGAGGCAACCTCGAATTTTGATCTCCTTACTTCCCATGCGTCTATTCTGGAACAGGTACAAAATGAGGCGAATCATGAGAAGGTAAGGGGAGACAGTGTGGTACTGACCCTTGACAGCAGACTTCAGTCAGCGGCATATAATGCCATGGGTGTGTACAAAGGAGCAGTTGTGGTCATGGAGCCAAGTACAGGTAAAATTCTGGCAATGGTTTCTAAACCGGACTTTAACCCAAATACCATTTCCAGTGACTGGGATGCCCTTGTCTCTGATGAAACGAACAGTTCCCTTCTCAACCGGGCTGTACAGGGTCTCTATCCTCCTGGGTCTACGTTTAAGATTATGACGGCATTAGAATATCTGAGGGAACATCCGGATTACCAGAACTATAGCTATAACTGTACCGGAAGCATTTCAAAGGAAGATGTTACAATCACCTGTTTTGGAGGAGAAGCACATGGCCAGGTCAATCTGGCAGACTCTTTTAAATATTCCTGTAACAGCTCGTTTGCCAATATAGGTCTGGAACTGGATAATAATGCATTCCGAAGTTTATGTGAAGATTTTATGTTTAACAATACACTGCCTATTGCTATGGAAGCCAGCACAAGCCGTTTTGAACTGAATGAACACACATCTTATGGAGAAGAGATGGCAACGGCAATCGGACAGGGAAATACCCTGGTATCTCCCCTTCATATGGCGTTGATTACATCAACAGTAGCAAATGCAGGTACTTTAATGAAACCATATATTATTGACCGTCTTGAAACTTTTGACGGGGATATGGTAAAAGAAAATAAACCTGAGATATATAAGGAATTAATGTCAGCTCAGGAAGCCGGGGTTCTATCTGATTTTATGACACAGGTTGTAGAGGGCGGTACAGCAAAATCCCTCAGCGGACTTGGTTATACAGTTGCCGGAAAGACCGGATCTGCCGAGTATGAAATTGGGCAGAACGCTGCGGACAAAGGAACTCATTCCTGGTTTGTAGGGTTCTCAAATGTCAGCAGTCCCGATATTGTGGTTAGTGTAATTGCAGAAGACGGCGGTACCGGAAGCTCTGCAGCAGTGCCAATTGCACAGGCTGTATTCGATGCCTACTACAATAACAGTATGAATCTTACCAATAATTAAGGTTGCATGATTTAAAAAAAAGAGTTATACTAAAACCAGTTAGGAGTGCACAACGCATAACAGGAGGGATTGCAATGGTCGAAGCAACGAGCTGTGGCGGTGTGGTAATATTTCGTGGTAAGATTCTTCTTTTATACAAGAGTTACAAGAATAAGTATGAAGGATGGGTGTTGCCTAAAGGAACTGTAGAAGCTGGCGAGGAGTATAAGGATACAGCAATAAGAGAAGTATTGGAGGAAACAGGAGCCAAAGCATCAATTATTAAATATATTGGTAAAAGTCAATATACCTTTAATGTGCCGGAAGACACAGTAGCAAAGGACGTACATTGGTATTTAATGATGTCTGACAGCTATTACAGTAAACCGCAGCGCGAAGAATATTTTGTAGATTCAGGTTATTATAAATTTCATGAAGCGTATCATTTATTGAAATTTGCTAATGAAAGAATAATTCTTGAAAAAGCATATAACGAATATTTAGACTTGAAGAAGTCGAATCTTTGGGGAAGCCGCAAATATTTTTAGGATGAAAAGAAGATACGAATCTGTATCTTCTTTCTTTTTTCTTTTTAAATTTGCCAGAGCGTGTTTTAAATTGCTTTCTGGCAGCTGTGCGTCACACTTTGTGATGTCCTGTGTCTGAAATATTTCTTAAATTTCCTCTATTAAGATGAATTATTTTTAGAAATCTGTTAAAATATAAAATAGTTAGTAATATATACCAGAGGCGCAGTGGCTGCCTGGAAAGGAGCAATATATGCTGGAGAAGATTGATCTGACAAAGAAAATGGGGAAAAAAGAATTTAAACAAACGATGGAAGAACTCTCTGGGAAGCTGGGAACGCTGCAAAGAGAGTGCAGGAATTTAAAGATACCGGTAATTATCGTTTTTGAAGGATTTGGTGCAGCAGGAAAAGGAACCCTGATCAATCAGCTGATTCAGCCGCTTGACCCCAGGGGATTTAACGTATATGCCATTAACGGGGAGTCAGATGAAGAACAGCTGCGGCCCTTTTTGTGGCGTTTCTGGACAAAGACACCTGAGAATGGGCGGATTGCCATATTTGACCGAAGCTGGTACCGGCGCGTTCTGATTGACCGGTTTGATGGGTTAACCACAGAAAAACAGCTTGGATACGCTTATAATGAAATTGTTTCTTTTGAACAGCAGCTTACCGACGGGGGAAATGTAATGATTAAATTTTTCCTGGATATTACGAAAAAGGAACAGAAAAAGCGTTTTGATAAAATGCTGGAGTCAAAAGAAACGGCATGGAAGGTTTCCAAAGGGGATTTAAAAAGAAACAAACATTTTGCAGAATACAAAATGATGAATGAGGAAATGCTTCAGAAAACGGATACGGATTTTGCACCATGGACCATTATTGAAGCCATGGACAGGGAATATGCTGCGGTGAAGATTATCAGTACGGTGGTAGATTGTCTGGAGAAGAGAGTTTCAAATCAAAAAGAGCTGGAGAGACTTGCCAGGGAAGAAGAAAAGCTGGAAAATGTGGAATCGGTTGAAGTAAAACCAGGTTTTAAGTCATCGGTGCTAAGCAGTGCGGATCTTACTTTAACCTATACAAAGGAAGAGTATAAAGAAAGGCTGGATGAACTGCAGAAAAAGCTCTCTTTACTGCACAGTGAACTGTACCGCAGACGGATTCCGGTCATTTTAGGATTTGAAGGATGGGATGCAGGCGGAAAAGGCGGTGCCATTAAGCGGGTAACACAGTGCCTGGATCCAAGAGGCTATGCAGTGAATCCCACGGCGGCACCTAACGATATAGAGAAAGCACACCACTATCTGTGGCGTTTCTGGCAGACTTTTCCAAAAGCCGGTCACATTGCGCTCTATGACAGAACCTGGTATGGAAGAGTTATGGTAGAGCGGATCGAAGGATTCTGCAGTACCCAGGAATGGAAGCGGGCATATAAAGAAATTAATGATTGTGAGGCTACCCTTGCACACAGTGGTGCAGTTGTGTTAAAATTCTGGATGCAGATAGATAAAGAGGAGCAGGAGCGCCGATTCAAAGAGCGGATGGCAAATCCGGACAAGCAATGGAAGATTACAGACGAAGACTGGCGGAACCGGGAAAAATGGGATGCTTATGAAGCGGCAGTGGATGAAATGTTAATCCGTACATCCACAACTTATGCGCCCTGGATCATCGTAGAGGGAAACTGTAAGTATTATGCCCGGATAAAGGTGTTGGAAACGATCGTAAAAGCTTTGGAAGCACGTATAAAATAAAAAAAGAAGCAAGGTCAGGAATAAAAAAGATGAAATGGTATCAAAATCTATATGTAGGCGAAACAGCCAGAAAGAAAAAAAAGAGAATAATCTGGAAAATAAATCATAACGCAGGCCTGATAGATGTGTATGTTGTTACGCTGGCGGCCAATGGGACTGATTTATTTGATATCGTTTCATCCGCCGTCCTGATGCAGAAGGCAGTAAGGCGTAACTGCCCTTTGATTGTAGGGATAGCATGCGGCTATGATGAAGCTGTACAATTAGCTCTGAATATTGCCCTTGAGGTTTATAAAGAAACCGGAGGTTTTCAGGTACGCCAATATTTAGCCCGTAAGGAGAGAAAAGAAAGAAATTGACAGGTGTGAGAATATGCTACATATCATTTTGGTAATACTTAAGATTATAGGTATCCTGCTGGCTGTTATTTTGGCACTGTTACTTCTGGTTCTCCTGGCAGTGGTGTTTGTGCCTTTGCGATACCGCTTAACACTTCAAAGAGAAGGCGATATTCTCTATGGACAGGGAAAAGCCAGTTATCTGCTTCATATTATAACGATAATGGCAGAATATAAAGAAGGTAAGCCCAGATATGAGATCAGGCTTTTTGGAATACCGGTGGAGAAATTTAAAGTTCTAAAGAAATTTATAAAGTTCAAAAAGCCAGGAAAAGCTAAGACAGCAGATAAGATGGATGATAAAGAGGAAACAAAAGAGCACAGAAAAGAGCAGGAATCCCGGCCGGTTGCCGGCAGAGTAGAGATGGCAGAGCAGTCAGAGTCTCCCGGGGACAGAGCAGAAGACGGTCAGCAGAAAGAATTGCCGGAAACGACAGAGCAAAAAGAGAAAGAAAAGCAAACAGGGGAAACAAATAAAACAGAGAAGAAAGAAAATACAGACAAAACAGACAAAACAGACAAAACAGAGCACAGGAGTATATTTACAAAAGGAAAAGCCATTGTACAGAAAGTACAGGCTGTGTTAAAAAAGATTCGGAGTATTTTAAAAGGAATTCCAAAGAAAATTCGGAATATACTTTATAAGCTTACCCATGTAAAGGGACAGGTTCATAAATACCTGGAGATCATTCGTGCAGAAGAAACAAAGTTACTGTTTGGGAGTTCACGGACGGAATTTCTCTATCTGCTGAAGCACTTTAAACCAAGACAGGCAAAAGGGTATATTCGTTTTGGTACCGGAGATCCGGCAACAACAGGTCAGATTCTGGGAATAGCCGGACTTATTCTGCCAATATATTCGACCAAAATTCAGGTTTATCCTGATTTTGATAAATCCATCTATGAGGGTTTTGTAGTAATTACCGGGCATATCCGTGCATGCCATCTTTTGAAATCCGGATGGAAAATCTATAAAGATAAAAACACTAAGAAATTCCTAAAACGTATCAGACAATAAGGAGGAAATAAACATGGCTTCAGACAATAATTTTCAGACAACCGTAGATTCATTATTCAAGGGGATGGACAGCTTTATCAATACAAAAACTGTAGTAGGAGAGGCAATGTCCGTAGGAGACACTATAATTCTTCCGCTGGTTGACGTTTCTTTTGGAGTTGCCGCAGGTGCTCTTTCCGGAGACGCTAAAAATAATGGAGGAGGAGCAATGGGCGGAAAAATGTCCCCCAGTGCAGTACTGGTGATTCAAAATGGAACGACGAAACTTGTAAATGTGAAGAATCAGGATGGTCTTACAAAAATACTGGATATGGTGCCTGATTTTGTAAATAAATTCGCAGCAGGCAAGACGGAAACAGATACTTCTGCAGCTTCCGGGAAAACAGAAACGGAAAGTACACCGGATTATGAAACAGATGAAGAATAAAATGTGTTAAATCGATAGTTCCTGCATATGATATAGAAACGAGATATGCAGGTGGACGGTTATGAAACGGATTGTAGGTTATACACTGTTTTGGGTGGCTGTAGGGATGCTCTTAGCTTTATGCATGCCAAATGCCTTTATAACCGTTCTGATAATTTTTGTGCTCTTATTAATAGGATATAACCTGTTTATGTGTTAGAGTGTGTTTGAAAATTCATTCCCGCCATCTATACGCCCCACTTCGCGGTATATTAGCTCCAAATTCAGATTACACAGCCCGCTATGTGCCTTTTATTTGGAACGAATCTTCCACAAAGTGTGACGCACAGCTGTCAGATAGCAATTTTAGTAACACGCTCTAGAGGAATGGTTGATATATAAAACTATCCATAATGTATAGAGACATCGCTTAGTTCTGCCTAACAGCACGAAATTTATCAAAACGGTGAAGCAATTCTGTGAAGCGAATGGATTAAAATAAGCCAGTCCCAATGCCGGTTTTCAGCATTGGGACTGGCTCTTAGCTTGTTGTGTACGAAGTCGGTTTCTGCAAAAAAACCCCTCAACCAATGGTGAGAGGTTCCTCTAACTAAGCTCTTTCAACTTTACCGGATCTTAAGCAAGAAGTACATACATACATCTTCTTAGCAGCTCCGTTAACTTTTACTTTAACTGATTTGATGTTAGATTTCCACATTTTGTTCGATCTTCTATGAGAATGACTCACATTGTTTCCGAAATGAGCACCCTTTTCACAAATAGCACATTTAGCCATGAATAAGCACCTCCTTGACTTTAATATTCGTCTATCACTCTTGTACAACATTGCACAAATAATGAAACAATACACTTTGTCTATCCGTGACAGAGAATGTTCAGCGTGTATTACTTAATTATTTGCGCAAGTCTGTACTAGATATAGACTCACAACACTAGTTATTCTATCAGATGGCACCATATTTTGCAAGTGAAAAATAAAAAATTATGAAATAAATTGTTAAAAATTAAAATTAATATTTCATTTTGTGTGAAAAGAGGGTATAATGTACGCAGAGATATTATAATTTAAAAGTTGGAGGTAACGATATGAAGGGACGCATGGATACAGATCTGGGTTCTATCTTGATTGATACTGATGTAATCGCTACTTATGCAGGCAGCGTTGCCGTTGAATGTTTTGGTATCGTAGGTATGGCTGCTGTTAATATGAAAGATGGTTTAGTAAAGCTCTTAAGAAAAGAAAGCTTGAAGCATGGGATTAACGTCCGGGTAGAAAACAATAAAATATCACTGGATTTTCATGTGATTGTGGCATATGGCGTAAGCATTTCAGCCGTTGCGGATAATTTACTCAGTAATGTAAAATATAAGGTAGAAGAGTTTACCGGCATGGAGATTGAAAAAATAAATGTTTACGTTGAAGGCGTAAGATCGATTGATTAAGGAGGAACTTGTTGTGGTAACAAATACGATAAATGCCAGTCTGTGTGCAAAGATGTTTCTGGCGGGTGCTAAAAATCTGGAGTCTAAGAAAGAATGGATCAATGAATTAAATGTATTCCCTGTTCCGGATGGAGATACAGGAACGAATATGACATTGACAATTATGTCTGCGGCAAAAGAGGTGGCGGCACTTACCGATCCTGACATGGAGGTGTTGGCGAAAGCAATTTCTTCTGGTTCCCTGAGGGGAGCGAGAGGAAATTCGGGCGTTATTCTGTCACAGCTGTTTCGTGGCTTTACGAAAGGGATTAAGATGCATGACGAAATCGATATTCAGATTTTGGCGGGTGCATTCCAGAAAGCGGTAGAAACCGCTTATAAAGCCGTTATGAAGCCCAAGGAAGGTACAATCCTTACGGTTGCCAAAGGCGCAGCACAAAAGGCTGCAGAGCTTGCGGAAACGGATATCGGAATGGAGCAGTTCCTGAAAGAAGTGATTGAACATGCAGATTATGTTCTTTCACAGACTCCGGAGATGCTGCCGGTATTAAAAGAAGCCGGTGTGGTAGATTCCGGCGGACAGGGACTGGTACAGGTTCTGAAAGGGGCTTACGACGGATTCCTTGGAAAAGAAATCGATTATACAATTGAAGGCGTATCTGCCCAGGGAAGCGTAATGAAGATTACACCGCAGGCAGAAGCTGATATTAAATTTGGATATTGTACTGAATTTATCATCATGACGAAGAGTGAACTGTCAGATAAACAGGAAATGGAATTTAAGGGATTCTTAGAATCCATAGGTGATTCTATTGTTGTTGTTGCTGATGAGGATATTGTCAAGGTTCATGTACATACCAATGACCCTGGAAAGGCAATTTCCCGCGCATTAACTTATGGTGAACTGTCCCGCATGAAGATCGATAATATGAGGGAAGAACATCAGGAGAAACTGATCAAAGATGCCGAAAAACTTGCATTACAGCAACAGGCAGAAAATCAGGTGAAAGCGCAGTCAATGCCGGCAACACCACCAAAAGAAGTTGGCTTTATTTCCGTTTCCATAGGAGAAGGAATTGGTGAAATATTTAAGGGACTTGGTGTGGATTACCTTATTGAAGGCGGACAGACTATGAACCCCAGTACGGAAGATATGTTAAATGCAATAGATAAAGTAAATGCAGATACCATCTATATCCTACCAAATAATAAAAATATTATCCTTGCAGCTAATCAGGCAAAGCTTTTGACAAAAGATAAGAAAATAATTGTAATTCCTACAAAGACTGTACCACAGGGTATTACAGCTATTATCAATTATATTCCGGAAAAAACACCGGAAGAAAATGAAGCTGCAATGGTAGAAGAGATCCAGCATGTTAAGACAGGTCAGATTACCTATGCAGTTCGGGATACCCACATTGACGACAAAGAAATCAAAGAAGGCAATATTATGGGTATTGGGGATCATGCTATCCTGGCAGTCGGTGAAAAACTGGAAGCTGTAGCAAATGAGACCGTTGATCTGATGATGGATGATGAATCAGAGCTGATCAGTATCTATTATGGAGAAGAAGTGACGGAAGAGGCGGCAAATGAACTTGGAGATAAATTCAGGGAGGAATATCCGGAATGTGATGTAGAAGTTTATTCCGGTGGGCAGCCGATTTATTATTACGTGATTTCAGTAGAGTAACAGGTGATTTATGATGAATATGGAATCATCCATTCAGGAATTAAAAGGAATCGGAGAGAAGACGGTTCTGGTTTTTCAAAAAGCAGGGATTAGAACAATTGATGATCTGCTAAATTATTATCCGAGAAATTATGATACTTATAATAGCATCGTTAAGGTATCTGAGATCTCGGATGATGATGTGTCGGCAGCCGTCTATGGTACGGTTGTTCAGACTCTGGATGTAAAAAGAGTCAGACGTCTGCAGATTACCAATACGGTCATTCGGGACGACAGCGGCGACATGATCCGTTTGACCTGGTTCAATATGCCCTATTTAAAAAACACCCTGAAAAGGGGAAGTAAATATATATTCCGTGGGAAGATTTCACGTAAAGAACAGCAGTTGTTGATGGAACAACCTGCTGTTTTTCGTGTAGACCAATATCAGGAAATGCTCCATGTGATGCAGCCAATTTATACCTTAGTGCCCGGGCTTACCAACAATATGATTACCAAAGCTGTGCGCCAGGCACTTCCTCTGCTGGAGGAGTACCATGATTATCTTCCGGAGGAAACCAGAAAAGAATATCATCTGGCTGAATTCCACTATGCCATTGAACAGATACATTTTCCAAAAGATATGCATGATGTTATGCTAGCGAGAAACCGTCTGGTATTTGATGAATTCTTTTTGTTTATTCTGGCACTGCGCCGCCTCAAAGACAGTACGGAAGAGCTGTATCACAGTTTTCATATGCAGCAAACACCGCTGACAGATCAGATTATTGCCAACCTTAAGTTTTCACTTACCAAAGCCCAGGCGAAGGTATGGAAAGAAATTGAAAAAGACTTATTAAGTCCGAAAGTTATGGCAAGACTGGTTCAGGGAGATGTTGGTTCCGGGAAGACCATCCTTGCCATTTTGGCATTGATTATGACGGCACAGAACGGATATCAGGGATCCTTAATGGTTCCTACGGAAGTTCTGGCTGTACAGCACTTTGAATCCATCTGTGGCCTGTTAGAGGAACAGCATCTTGACTTTAATACGGTGCTTTTAACAGGTTCTATGACGGCAAAAGAAAAAAGGGCAGTATATGAAAAAATAGAAACAGGCGAAGCCGATATCATAATTGGTACCCATGCACTGATTCAGGAAAAAGTAAATTATAAAAATCTGGCCCTGGTAATTACGGATGAACAGCACCGCTTCGGGGTACGCCAAAGAGAGGCGCTCTCCGAAAAGGGAGAATTACCCCATGTACTGGTTATGAGTGCTACACCGATTCCGCGGACATTGGCAGTTATTCTTTATGGTGATCTGGATGTCTCTGTTATTGATGAGCTTCCTGCAAACCGTCTGCCAATTAAAAATTGTGTAGTAGATACCAGGTATCGTCCGAAGGCATATTCCTTTATTCAAAATGAGATTGAAGAAGGGCGCCAGGCTTACATCATCTGCCCTATGGTAGAAGAGAGTGAAGCGATTGAGGCAGAAAATGTAATCGAGTATACCGAGCGGCTGAGGGCGGCGCTGGCTGAAAATATTCAGATCGAATATCTGCATGGGAAGATGAAACCAAAAGAAAAAAACAGCATTATGGAACGTTTTTTAAAGCATGAAATTGACGTATTGGTTTCTACTACAGTAGTGGAAGTCGGCGTGAATGTACCCAATGCCACTGTGATGATGATTGAAAATGCAGAGCGGTTCGGTCTGGCACAGCTGCATCAGCTCCGGGGCAGGGTGGGACGGGGACAATACCAGTCCTATTGTATTATGGTGCGTGCATCAGACAGTAAAAAGGTAAAGGAGCGTCTGGAGATCCTTAATAAATCCAACGATGGCTTTTTTATTGCCAGCGAAGATTTAAAGCTTCGGGGACCGGGAGATGTATTTGGCGTGCGCCAAAGCGGTTTGCTGGAATTTAAAATCGGGGATGTATTTACCGATGCATCCATCCTGCAAAAGGCCAGCGAAGCGGCTCAGATTATTCTGGATCAGGGTGAATTGGCAGGAAAACCCGAGTACTGCTATCTGGATAAAAAACTGCAGGAATACATGCTGCAGGGCTTTGGCCGCATCAACTTATAGAAGAAATAGTTGCTATTTTTGAAAAAATGGTATATTATGCTTTATGTAAATGATATATATGCATGGAAGTGTTTTGCGAGGAGGAAAATGTATGAAAACCGTAAAAGCAAACGTAAAAGAGACAGCAGCAGCTACGACAGAAGCCACTAAAGCAACAAAAACACCATCAAAGAGAGCAGCGAAGAAGGCAGAGCCGGCTGCTAAGACTACAGAAGAAAAAGTAACAGATGCAACAGAAGAGAAAGCAGCAGCAGTAAAAGCTCCGGCAGCTAAAACAACAGCAGCTAAGACTGCAGCAAAGGCAGCAGTTAAAGCAGAGGAAAAGCCAGCGGCTGAAAAAGCTCCGGCAGAGAAAAAGACAGCAGCAAGAAAAGCACCGGCTAAAAAGGCAGATGTAAAAGAAACAATCTATCTTCAGTATCTGGGGAAAGAGATTAATACAGAGGAAATTACGAAACAGGCAAAAGAACATTGGACGAAAGTTTTAAAAAATAAAGCTGCGGATATCAAATCCATAGATATATATTTAAAACCGGAAGAAAATGCTGCATATTTTGTAATCAACGGCGATGTAACCGGCAATGTGTACTTATAGATAAAATCATATAACAGAGAAAAGCCCAGATAAAATTATCTGGGCCCTTTCTTTGTCAAATACGAATGAATTCGTTTTTGAGATTAGTACTGAGAAGTGCTACCTGCTGACATGTTACCTGCTGACATGTTACCTGCTGGCATGCTTGCTCCGCCGGACATCTGTCTTTCCTGAGCTTCGATCATTTTCTTAACCATATAGCCACCAACGCTACCATTCTGTTTGGAAGTTAAGTTACCATTGTATCCGTCTGTTAACGGTACTCCTAATTCGTTAGCTACCTCAAATTTGAAACGGTCTAAAGCTCCTTTTGCTTCTGGTACTGCTGCTGTGTTAGATGATCTGTTTGACATCATAACCCCTCCTTTTTTTCTGTCTGTTTTTTTTTATTTGCAATTTGTTATTGCCTTCCTAGTATATGAATTAATTGAAATTCTAAACTGGAAATTTTTGCAATTTTTTACAAATTTAGATAAAAACAAAAAAACATTTTCCATTTTCCCTATTTATATGTTATAATCGGTAGAAAGAAGAGAAAAAAGGATGGTTAGATGAATATCGGTATTATTGCACATAACAGTAAAAAGAGTTTAATTGAAGATTTTTGTCTTGCATATAAGCATATACTTAGCAAACATGAAATTTATGCGACAGGAATTACAGGGCGCCGTGTAGAAGATGTAACGAATCTCCGCGTCCACAAATTTCTCCCTGGAAGCGTGGGAGGAGATAAGCAGTTTACAGAAATGCTTGAGAGAAATGGCCTAGATATGGTAATCTTTTTCTACAACCCGGCTATGGTAGATCCTAAGGAGCCGGATATTTATACAATATCAAAATGTTGTGATAAATATAATATCCCAATTGCAACCAATATTGCAACTGCGGAATCTTTAATTCTTGGATTAGCTCATGGTGATCTTGAATGGAGATTACAGATTTAAAATCTAAGAGAGGGGTGTAGCAGCATCCCTATTTTTTTGTGAATTTATTCCCGCGGGCAGCGAGCCAGACGGATGCGCCTGCGGATACATAGGACTTATTATGAAAAAGATTTGGTTTAAATTAGGAGGATTATCAGATGTCAATTAATGACGTACAGAATTTGTTTATGTTTTGCGGAGGCCTTGGAATGTTCCTTTACGGTATGCACAGCATGTCGGATGGAATTCAGAAATCGACCGGCAACAAAATGAGGGAGCTGCTGGGAGTTTTAACCAATAACCGGGTAATGGCAATTCTGGTTGGAGCCTTGATTACGGCAATTATTCAAAGCAGTGGTGCGACTACGGTAATGGTAGTTGGATTTGTAAATGCAGGCATTATGAATCTGGGACAGGCTGTGGGAGTAATCATGGGTGCCAATATCGGTACCTGTATCACATCCTGGATTGTATCCCTGGGACAGCTTGGGGACAGTTTTAAAGCTGTATCGCCATCTCTTTATGCGCCCTTATTAGTGGGTATCGGAGCATTTTTTATTATGTTTTCCAAAAAGCAGAAGAAGAAAACGATTGGTGAAATCATTATTGGTCTGGGCTTATTATTCATCGGTCTGGATTTTATGAAAAATTCTGCTTCTTCTTATACGGAACTGCCGATCTTCACAAAGGCATTTGCATTATTTGGCAGCAATCCGTTCCTTGGTATTGCAATTGGAGCTTTGGTTACCGGTATTATGCAGAGTTCTTCTGCCTCTGTTGGTATTCTGCAGACACTGGCTGCTACCGGCGGTGTTGTTACGGCAAGCTCGGCAATTTATATCAGCCTTGGTTCGAATATAGGTTCTTGTTTTACTGCACTTTTATCAAGTATTGGAGCACCCAGGAATGCGAAGCGGGCAGCTGTAATCCATTTATCATTTAATATGATAGGTGCGGTAATATTCGGTGCGGCAATGTTTGCCATATTCCAGCTGAATCCTGTATTTGCGGCAGCCGGAATCGGCAGCGTGGGAATTTCTATTTTTCATACTATATTTAATATTATCTGTACAATTATTCTGTTCCCGTTTGCAAACAAACTGGTTCAGCTGTCCGGGCTTATTGTTTCGGATAAAGGCGCTGAAGCTTTGGAAGGAACAGAATCAGACGAAGTGATTACATTACGTCATTTAGATGACCGTATTTTAGAGACTCCCTCTTTTGCAGTAGAAAATGCAATTCTGGAAGTTGTTCATATGGGAAGAATTGCTCAGACAAATATGCAGAACGCATTTGATGCAGTACTTAATAATGATACTGAAAAAATAGATACTGTTTATAAGACGGAAAAAACTATTAACAGCATGGAAAAAATGATTACCGAATATCTGGTTAAAATCAGTAATCTTTCATTGAATGAAGATCAGCATACGATTATTAATAATTTGTTTTATTCCGTAAGCGACATTGAGCGTGTGGGAGATCATACGGAAAATATCGCAGAACTGGCGGAAAATAAAGCGAAGGATGATATTCAGTTCTCCGAAGAGGCAGGTAAGGAATTAAGCGAGATCATGGAACTGGTTACCAATTCATTCGTTTATGCCATGAAGGCAAGAGAAGAAGAGAGTATTGATGCTGCAACGAAAGTAGTAACTTATGAAGATATGGTTGATAATATGGAGGAAGAACTGCGGGAAACTCATATCGAACGACTTTCCAAGCAGTTGTGTAACCCTACAAACGGAGTAATTTTCCTGGATATTATCAGTAACCTGGAAAGAATTTCGGATCATGCCTATAATCTGGCAGGGTACGTAATGAGCGAGCATTAAGACGCACTAAAGATCTAAGTATTAAGCTCCTGTAAACAGGCATATGGAGGTTTTGATAAGATTATGAGTCAGATGATTTATTGTGTAGAAGATGATATGAATATCAGAGAGTTGGTCGCTTATGCCCTGAAGACATCAGGGTATGAAGCAATTGGTTTTGAGAATGCCGCAGAATTTTATAAAGGCTTAAAAAACGGAAATCCGGATTTGATTCTGCTGGATATTATGCTGCCGGACGAAGACGGCATCAGTATTTTGAAGAAATTGCGTGCCAGAAATGAGCACAAGGATATCCCGGTAATTATGCTGACCGCAAAATCTACGGAATATGATAAAGTCAAGGGACTGGATGTGGGTGCAGATGACTATGTAACGAAGCCTTTTGGTGTTATGGAACTGATTTCCAGAATCAAAGCGGTACTTCGCCGGAGCCAGAAAAGCATTTCCACCGATATGATGGTACTTGGGGATATTCATCTGGATATCCAGAAGCATGAAGTGACTGTCAGCGGCAAAGAGGTCATCCTGACCTATAAAGAATTTGAACTTCTTACGTATTTGATGAAAAACCAGGGAATTGTACTTTCCCGGGATAAAATACTGGAAGTAATCTGGAATTATGATTACGAAGGGGAAAGCCGTACCGTTGATGTTCATATCGGCTCGCTGAGGCAGAAATTAGGCAGCAGCGGGAATATGATAGAAACCGTTCGCGGGGTGGGCTATAAAATGGGAACCAAAGAATGAAAAAGAAAATCTATAAAAATGTATTCGGACTGGGGATTTTGACTGTAATTTTCATTACGGCTGCATTTGTGTTATTTTTTAATTACAATATGCAGCAACAATTAAAAAACGAATTAAAGACAGAAGCAGTGTACATCGCCAAGGCCTATGAAGGTTTGGCGGATCCTGTTTCTTTTTTGGATGATATAGAGGCACAGACGCCTTCCAGAATCACATATATCGATCCGAAAGGTAAGGTTATCTACGATAGTCAGGCGGATGCCAGCAAAATGGAAAATCACCTGGAACGCCCGGAAATTATAGATGCCGCAAAAAATGGAACCGGTATTTCCAAGAGGACTTCTGACACGCTGAGACAGCATACTTATTATTATGCAATAAAATTGTCAACGGGAAGCTTTTTGCGGGTTTCCGGTACTATTGACGGCCTGATACCCACGTTTATGAAGGTACTGCCGGCAGCCTGTGTTATTTCATTGATTATTTTACTGGGTTCCTTTATGATCGCCACAAAGCTGGCAAATGGAATTATATCCAATATTAATAACATAGATTTGCAGCATCCAACCCAGGACGTTTCTTTTAATGAGCTCTTTCCGTTATTAAACCGGATTGAAAAGCAGAATTATCAGATCAAGGATCAGATGACAGACCTGATTGAACAAAAGGAAAAATTCAATACGATAACTACCAATATGAATGAAGGATTGATCCTGCTGGATAAAGATTCCAGGATTGTATTTATTAACCAGAGCTGTAAAAATATATTAGGTGCACCCAGTATGCACTATATTGGTAAAAATATTTCACTGTTCAACCGCAGCCAACAGCTTCAGAATACAGTGGAAAAGTCATTGAAAGGGGAAACCCACAGCGAGATCTTAAAGCTGGATGAAACCACAATTCAGTTTTTTGGAAATCCGGTAATACAGGATGGCAGTATCCAGGGGGTTGTACTTTTTGTACTGGACATTACAGAAAAATACAAAGCAGAGAAAATGCGAAGAGAATTCTCAGCAAACGTTTCTCATGAATTAAAAACGCCGCTGACATCTATCTCCGGATATGCGGAATTGATGCAGAACGGAATGGTACAGCCACAGGATATATCTCAGTTTGCAGGTAAAATCTATAAGGAAGCAGCACGACTGATTTCCCTGGTGGAGGACATTATCAAAATCAGCCGTCTGGATGAAAAAGATGCGCGTACAACAAAAGAACTTGTGGATCTGTATGAGATTTCCACGGAAATAGTAGAACGCCTTTCATCCGTAGCAGAACGTAATATGGTAACGCTTCACCTGGAAGGTTCTAGCGTAAAATTGATTGCAGTCCGGGCAATGATGCTGGACCTGATCTATAATCTTTGCGAAAATGGAATAAAGTATAACCGTCAGGGCGGTTCGGTTACCATATCCATATATGAAGAGGATCAGCATCCGGTCATAAAAGTGTCGGATACAGGCATTGGAATTCCCAGTAAATACCAGGAACGTATTTTTGAAAGATTTTACAGAATTGATAAAAGCCATTCCAAACAGACGGGTGGTACGGGATTGGGACTGTCTATTGTAAAGCACGTGGTTGAATATCAGGGCGGATATATTGAAGTGCACAGTACGCCGGAAGAGGGAACTGCAATTACGATTCATTTATAAATAAAAAACAGCTGTTTTTCAGGAAATATCTTGAAAGAACAGCTGTTTTTTTATGCAAAAATTTATTTTTTCTGATTCCAATGCTGTCAAAAAAAAGCATTTTTTATTTTTATAAGTATATTTTTTGATTTTACATAAACTTTACATATACAATATATAATCTTTATACGCATCAATTAGAATACATTCATGTAATAACAAATTAGAAAAGTTTTGGAGGAAAAAATTATGAAGAAATTAATCGCAATGGCGGTAGTTGGAATTATGACATTAGGACTGGTTGCTTGTGGAAGCAATACAGGTACAACAGAAACATCACCATCTACAACAGCAGCTACAGAAGCAGGAGCAGGTGATACACAGGCAGCAACAACAGAAGCAGCTTCTTCAGAATCAGCAAGTGCAGATGGAAGCGAAGCTCCCGCAGGAGATATCAGCGGAAATATAGTAATTACAGGATCTACTTCAGTAGAGAAGATCTTAAACGATATGAAAGATGAATTCGAAGCACAAAATCCTGACGTTACAATCGAATATACAGGCAGCGGTTCATCAGCAGGTATTACAGATACAAAATCAGGAACAAACAATATAGGTGCAGCATCCAGAGAAATTAAGGATGAAGAAAAAGAAGACGCACTTAAGACAGAAGTTTTCGCATATGACGGAATTGCAATTATTGTAAACCCGGCAAATGAAGCAGTGAAAGATATTTCAGAAGAGCAGTTGGCTGATATTTATTCCGGTAAAATTACAAACTGGAAAGAGGTAGGCGGAAATGATGAAGACATCTTTGTAGTTTCCCGTGAAGAAAGTTCAGGAACAAGAAGTGCATTTGAAGAGTTAATTAAGCTGGAAGATGCTGGCGGACTTTCCGGAAACGCATCTGTATCTGAAGGAAATGGACCTGTACAGGCGGCAGTAGCAGGAAATGAAAATGCAATCGGTTATGTATCTTTCTCATTTATTGATGACACAGTAAAACCTCTTACAGTAGCAGGTGTAGAACCAACCGCTGAATTAGCAAAATCCGGAGAATATCCACTGAGCAGACCATTCCTTTTCTGCTATTATGATGACAAAGTAACAGATGCAGGCAAAGCATTCTTAGAATTTGCTATCTCTGAAGAAGGACAGGCGGCAGTTGATACTCACGGCGGAATTCGTATTGACTAATTCTACTGATATAAGCTTCATGAATTTAAGCCGCAGGAAATGCGGACCTGGAGTAAATGGTGAAAGAAAATTAGAAATAGAAAGGGAGCCACACTGTGATTCTTTCACCTTGTTTTAATTTGTGGCAGTATTACAGGCAAGCCTGTAATATGCAATGGGTATAAATATGAACCGAAATGTAAAGAGAGACGTATTTGAAAAAGTAGTAGAAGGAATCTTTTTGCTCTGTGCCCTTGTGGGAGTTATTTCGGTAATAGCAATTATAGTATTTGTTTTTTACAAAGGATTACGACCGTTTTTCGGTCCTGACAGCTACAGTTTCTTAGATTTCATCAGTGGAACCAGATGGGCTCCCGGACAAAATGTTTACGGAATCTTCTATATGATTGTAGCTTCTGTACTGGCTACAGCGGGAGCAATTGTAATAGGTGTGCCGATTGGTGTTCTGACAGCGGTTTTCATCGCTGAAATAGCGCCAAAAGGTGCCGTGAAGGTAATTAAGCCAGCAGTTGAATTACTTGCTGGCATTCCTTCTGTTCTATACGGTGCATTTGGTTTGGGTGTGATCGTTCCGATTATTAAGGAAATATCCCCTAAAGTGCAGGGACAGTCATTGCTGGCAGTAATCATTGTATTGACAATTATGATATTACCGACTATTGTTTCCCTATCAGAAAGTGCAATTAAATCAGTACCGAAATCATACCGGGAGGCGTCCCTTGGCCTTGGTGCATCCAAAGTGCAGACGATTTTCAAAGCAGTGCTGCCAGCAGCAAAATCAGGTATCCTTTCAGCTACCGTGCTTGGTGTCGGACGTGCAATCGGTGAGACGATGGCTGTTATGATGATAGCGGGAAATCCAACTCAGGGGCTGCCGGACAGTATTTGGTCAATGGTGCGTCCGCTTACAACGAATATTGCCATGGAAATGAGCTATGCATCCGGAAGACAACAGGAGATGCTCTTTGCAACCGGTGTAATCTTATTTATCTTTATTATGATTGTTAATTTAACCTTATTAAAAATTACACGCAAGGCAGGTGAAAAATCATGAGCAGGAAAACGAAAGACTCAATTGTAAAAGGCCTGATCTATGGTTCTGCCGGATTTACGGTATTTATACTTGTAGTAATCATTGGATTTATTGTTGTAAAAGGGCTGCCGGGAATCAGCTTTGATTTCCTCACCAGAAATTATGAAGACAAAACTACTTATGTAAATTCACAGGTGGCAGCAGATATGCCGGATAACGGACAGGAAGGATATATTCCATCCCTGGGAATCACGCTGAATATAAATAAAGACAAAAAAGTTTATATCAGTGATATGGATAAAACATCTCCTTTGAAGGATGCTTTAAACCAAAAAAAAGAAGCATATCCCATTGAAAAGAAAGATATACTTTCAAAAATAGGAAGTATTAATGTAGATACACTGGTAAAAGAGACAGATCCGGAAAATCCGGAAGCAGTAAAAGCTGCTGTAGCTGATTTAAAAACCCAGATTCAGGGTCTCAAAGACAGCAGTCTGAAAATAAAAGTTGTTCGTCCCGGTGGCGGTATTGTGCCGATGCTTGTTACGACGCTGTATATGATTGGATTATCACTGCTGATTGCAGCGCCAATCGGAATTTTGTCTGCCGTTTATCTGATTGAGTATGCAAAACCGGGTAAACTGATGAGGACGATACATTTTGCAATAGAGAATCTTGCGGGAATTCCTTCTATTATTTATGGTTTGTTTGGTTCACTGTTTTTTGTAAAAATCTGTGGACTGCAGTATTCTCTGCTGGCTGGAGCTTTAACTCTTAGTATTATCCTGCTTCCAACGATTATTACAACCACAGAAGAAGCATTAAAAGCCATTCCCAGAACTTATCGGGAATCTTCTTTAGGACTGGGTGCAACCAGGCTGCAGACAGTATCCAGGGTTGTTTTACCAAACGCACTGCCTGGAATTTTAGTTGCTGTTTTGCTGAGTATCGGGCGTATCGTAGGAGAATCAGCGGCACTTCTGTTAACTGCAGGTACCGTTGCACAGATTCCCGGTGCCCTGTTTGGAAATTCTGCAAGCGGCGCTACTTTAACGATTAAAATGTATACCCTGATGAAAGAAGAAAATGATTTGACAACGGCTTGTGCAATCGGTATTGTTCTGCTGGTCATCATCATTGTCTTAAACTTTGCATCAAAAGTGGTTACAAAAAAACTTCTGAGTAAAAAAGGAGAGTAGGCATTATGAATCCGATAGAAAATCCTAAATTTCGTGTAGAGGATCTGAATCTTTATTATGGAGACTTTAAAGCTCTGAATAAGATTAATATGAATATACCAAAAAATGAAATTGTTGCCTTTATAGGTCCTTCCGGATGCGGAAAGTCTACTTTTTTGAAAACAATCAACCGGATGAATGATTTGATTGAAGGTGTAAAAGTGGAAGGTAAGATATATTTGGATGACGTGGATATTTACGGTGATATTGACGTAATAAAACTGCGTCAGCGGGTAGGTATGGTCTTCCAGCAGCCGAATCCATTTCCTATGAGTATCTATGACAATGTTGCATATGGTCCCAGGATTCACGGAATTAAAAAGAAACAGGAATTAGATGAAATTGTAGAGCGCAGTTTGAAACAGGCAGCGATCTGGGATGAGGCAAAAGACAGGTTAAAGAAAAATGCCCTGGGCATGTCAGGAGGACAGCAGCAGCGTATCTGTATCGCCAGAGCACTTGCTGTGGAACCGGAAGTTATCTTAATGGATGAGCCGACCAGTGCATTAGACCCGATTTCCACCTTAAAGATAGAAGATCTGGCTGTTGAGTTAAAAGAAAAGTATACGATCGTCATCGTTACCCACAATATGCAGCAGGCCAGCCGTATTTCTGATAAAACTGCTTTCTTCCTTACTGGTGATGTGGTAGAATATGGAAATACTACACAGATATTCAACAATCCAAAAGAGAAAAAAACCGAAGAATATATTACAGGACGTTTCGGTTGATACAGGTCAGAAAGGGGAATAGTATAATGACAACCAGAAAATCTTATATAGCAGAATTAGATGATATTACGCTTAATGTAGAAAAAATGGGTTTACTTCTAGAAGTCATGATTAACAAAGTGATCAAGGCACTTACGGAGACGGATGCAGAATTGGCAAAGGCAATTATGGAACAGGATGATGAAATGGACTGTCTGGAACGGGAGACAGAAAAAGCCTGTATCCGCATTGTGGCTAAGCAGCAGCCGGTAGCTACTGACTTAAGAAGAGTTACCTCTATTATGCGTTTAATTGCCGATATAGAGCGTATTGCAGACCATTGCAGCGATATATCCGAATATATCATCGAACTGGCAAAAGAAGATCCGGTGCCGATGCCGGAAGGTGTTACACAAATGATTGACGCCATGAAAAAGATGGTAAATATGACAATCCAGTGTTTTATTAAAGAAGACGTTTGGCCAATCGAAAAAATCATCGCTATGGACGATACCGTGGATGATTATTTCTTCCAGATAAAGGACGAACTCTGTGTGGCGATGAAACACAAACCGGAAGCGATTAAAGCGTATACAGATTACCTGCTCATTGTAAAGTATGTAGAACGTATGGCTGACCATTCCACCAATATAGCAGAGTGGGTGTCTTTTATCGTAACAGGGGACCTGGAACAGTATTTAAATTAATACTGTTTCCTTTTTGTTTTATAAATTCCATACTTTTCACGAAAAAGCTCAGCACCACAACCTGAAGTTGTGATATGCTGTGCTTTTTTATAGTATGTTTTAGGTAATCCGGGTAATATATTACTGCCAATAGCGTCCAGCATGCCACACCCCCGGGGTTCCACCATGTTGAGAAACCAGCTTTGTATCAATAAACTTAATCCCGGAAAGCTTGCCGGAGTGTTTTTTGCGGATAGTATCCGACTTAATCAGCGCCCCCATCTCTTCCAATTTCCCCCTCTTTCTCCAGTGCCTGTGTGATTATCGGTCCATATTTCTTAATTCTACCATAAATGTCAACAAAAGTAATTGACATGAACACCAAAAAACAACTATAATAGTACGGAATAACATTACAATAAAGGTAGGAAGATTCTATGAGAGTAGTAGCAGGGACGGCGAAACGCCTGCCTTTGAAAACGGTACCTGGACTTGAGACCAGGCCTACGACAGACAGGATAAAAGAGACTTTGTTTAATATGCTGCAAAATGATATTTACGACTGCAGGTTTTTGGATCTGTTCAGCGGAAGCGGGGCGATTGGGATAGAAGCCCTGAGCCGGGGCGCTTCTTTTGCTGCATTTGCAGAAAATAACCGCAGGGCTGTGGAGTGTATTAAAGAGAATCTCAAATTTACAAAACTTGAAGAACGGGCACAGGTAATGCCCTGTGATGCCATTAGTGCAATACATAAATTAGAGGGGCAGGAGCCATTTGATATTGTATTTATGGATCCGCCTTATAATCTGGAGTGGGAAAGACGTGTCTTAGAGGCATTTGCAGATTCTTCCTGTCTTACGGAAGATACATTGATTATCGTGGAAGCATCAAAAGAGACAGATTTTTCTTATCTGGTAAGTATTGGCTATATAATCGAAAAGTATAAAGAATATAAGACAAACGCCCACGTCTTCATAAAGCGGGCCGAAGGGAGATTAGCATGAGAAGAGCAGTATATCCGGGAAGTTTTGATCCGGTAACGTTTGGGCATCTGGATGTAATGGCACGTTCGGCAGCATTAGTGGACGAGCTGATCGTAGGAGTTTTGAATAATAATACAAAAACCCCGTTGTTTTCTGTAGAGGAACGTGTTAATATATTACTTGAAGCGACAAAAGACATAACGAATATCCGGATAGAATCGTTTACGGGACTGTCCATAGATTTTGTGAAAAAATGTGATGCAAAGTTTATCGTAAGGGGACTTAGGGCGATAACAGACTTTGACTATGAATTGCAGATGGCGCAGACGAACCGTATTATGGATCAGGATATCGATACAATATTTCTTACAACAAGTTTGGAATATGCTTATTTGAGTTCGACAACTGTGAAGGAAGTAGCCGCATATGGCGGTGATATTTCGAAATTCGTTCCACCGGTCGTAGTTGATAGAATTTATAATAAAATATGGGAAAGAAAGAATAATAAGGAGAGATTATAATGAGCAGCAGAATCGAACAAATTATTGAAGAAATTGAAGAGTATGTAGACAGTTGTAAATTTCAGCCTTTGTCTTCTACTAAAATTGTTGTAAATAAAGAAGAATTGGAAGAATTACTTAGAGAACTTCGCATGAAGACTCCGGATGAGATAAAGAGATACCAGAAGATAATCAGCAATAAAGATGCCATACTGGCAGATGCCCAGGCAAAAGCAGACAGTATGCTGGCGGATGCTACTTCACAGCAGCAGCAGATGATCAGCCAGGATGAAATCATGCAGCAGGCAGTTGCACAGTCAAATGCACTTCTGGAACATACCAACCGCCAGGCACAGGAAATTCTGGACAACGCAACAAATGATGCTAACAGTATCCGTATGAGCGCGATTCAATATACGGATGAGATGCTGGAAAACTTAGAAAAAATTATGAGCCATACGATTGATACGGCAGGTGCTAAATATAATACATTCCTGAATTCTATTCAGTCTTGTTATGATATTGTAAATAAAAACCGCAGCGAACTGTCTCCGCAGTCTGTTCCAAATAATTATGTTGCAACAGCAATGGAAGAGAGCGGCGAAGGCGAAGCTGCAGAGTAAAGCGTTTCATTGAACACTTGGGTGAACCCCTTTTTACAGCAGATAACATGCGGCAAGAGCAAGGGCGATGACAGTAATGATGAGCTTTGATATTACATACTTGGAAAGGCGAAGACCGCTTTCGTGTATCATGCTTTCTGTCTGCGCAATTGAAGACAATCCGCCAAAAGAACAGATTGCAATCAAAAGCAGGTATTGGATGGTAAAGGAGGCATTTTCCATAGATATGGTATGAATCCCATTGGTCACTTCCATGATGCCAACCAGGAAAGCTTTTATGACTGCATTTGAGATGGGCAGATATAATACGATTTTTGCCAGTATGGCAAAGAGCATGATGTATCCCCCCAGTTTTGTAATATTTATTATACCGTTCATAATACAGGCATCTACCAGTCCAAAATTCAATGTCGTGGTAGGTGCTGTATTTGTATGTAAAGAAGTGGATTCACGGAATTGTTTTCTGCATCTGATGCCGGTAAACAATCCATAAAGTAATGGGGCACCGTATATGATTACAATGGTGGGAATAATCAGTTCTTCCTTATGCAGATGTTCCAATACCAGAAAATTGATAATGAACATGGGGCTTACATTGTTGCAAAACCCCAGAAGATATTGTGCTTCGGGAAGGGTAATCTGTTTTTCATTGGTAAGGTCTGCAATGACCTTGGCACCCATGGGATATCCGCAGAAGAATCCCACAGTGAGTGCATAGCTTCCGTTTGTACCCACGCCGAACAGAAAGCGAAAGATGGGAGCAAACAGAAACATCAGCGGTTCGATCAGTCCCAGATTAATAATCAGATTGGACAGGATCATCAGGGGAAGCAGGGTAGGCACCAGTGTCTGGAACCAAAGGAGCAGTCCGGCAAGTGAGGCATCAAAGCCGTCTGCGGGGCAGAGATAGAGGAAGACCAGTGCGGTCGTAATGACCAGGCCATAGAGCATTTTTTTCATAGATGCTGTACCTGTGACTATCTGGCATAAATAACAATATATAATTTCTGGATCGTGTTTTAGAAGCAATTTTCAACACGCTCTAACAGGAAGTAAATTTTAATTATATATCGTTATTTACGTCAGACAGCGCGAATATGTTTTTTATAGTATATGAAGTGCCTGAAGAGATTCATTCCTGAAAAAATGTCATTTTTTGATTCTAAATCAGCAAATCTACGCATATATTAATCATGAGAATAGAAAGTCTGTGGCTTGGGCTTGCTATCAGAGCGTGTTTGGGCACAAGCGTTTTCAAACAGGCTCTAGAGGAAGAGTCGAATAGATGAATAAAATAAAGCTTCTTCGAAATATCTGTGTAATTCTTCTGGTGGGCATTTTTTGTTATGGATGCATCGATTATTTACATACCCAGGGAAAAATATTCAATTTAACGTATCAGTCCAATGAGACAATGGGATTTCGCAGCCAGAAAATTGGGGAAGATAATTTTCGGCGGTTAATGGAAGTCAGTAAGGCGGAAGACGTTCCGGTTTATGACCTGCTTTCCGTGTGGATGCCCAAATACCAGTTTGAATTGGATCATGTGAAAACGTCCGCACTTACCCCTTCGGATTATTATTTATGGCGGACTTATTTTCAGGCGTATAATTTACATGCGCTGCAGGAGATTCAGCAAAGCTATGCTGCTGTATGGGAGGACGTATTGTATTACCCCGTGCCGGACAGTACCAGTGAGGATGAATCTCAGACTTCTTTTGAAGACTCCTGGATGCTGGAGCGCAATTACGGCGGCAAACGGGGGCATGAAGGAACAGACATTTTCCCCAAAGAAAATGTAAGAGGGAAATATCCGGTGGTCAGCGTATCAAAGGGTGTTGTGGAACAGGTGGGATGGCTGGAAAAAGGCGGCTGGCGTATTGGTATCCGCTCAGAGCATGGCGGATATTTTTACTATGCGCATCTGAGTTCTTATGCAGGGGATTTTAAGAAAGGTGATGAGGTTCAGGCAGGAGAACTTCTGGGATATATGGGAGATACCGGGTATAGTAAAACGGAGGGTACGACAGGAAATTTTGACGTACATCTGCATTTTGGAATCTATATCAGAACAGACCGAAAGGAAGAAGTCAGTGTTAACCCCTACTGGGTTCTTCGTTATTTAGAAGATCGAAAGTTGAAATATGCATATGAAGTGTGATATACTAAAATATTAAGGGGAATTATTATAGTTAAGAGGAGAATCAGGTATATGGAAATACAATTATGGAGAGAAATTCTGGATCCATATGAATTAGCAGTGAATGAACTGACCGTGAAGTTTGAGCATCTGATCAGAGAGCATCGGGCACGTGGGAAGTATTCACCTATAGAACAGGTTATGGGGCGGGTGAAAGCCATATCCAGCATATTGGAAAAGGCACAGAAAAAGAAAATACCGCTGAATGAAATAGAAGAAAAATTAGATGATATCGCAGGTGTACGCATTATCTGTCAGTTCGTGGAGGATATTGAAAAAGTAGTGGAGATTATCCGAAACCGTACAGATATGTCTGTAAAGAGCGAAAAGGATTACATTGCCAATATGAAATCCAGCGGTTACCGCAGCTATCATATGATCGTCTATTATGAGGTCCAGACATTAGCAGGAAGTAAACGGATTCAGGTTGAGATACAGATCCGGACACTGGCAATGAATTTTTGGTCAACAATCGAACATTCGCTGCAGTACAAATATAAACGAAATATTCCGGAGCATATCCGCATGAAGTTAAGCAAAGCAGCGGATGCGATTATTGTGCTGGATAATGAGATGTCTTCGGTGCGCAGTGAAATTATGGATGCGCAGAATTCCTTCCAGATTCAGGCGAATCTGGTATCAGATATCTTAAATAACATACAGAATCTGTATCATCTGGCGAATAAGAGAGAGATCATTAAGATTCAGGATGAATTTTACCGTATCTATGAATTGAACGATATTGAACAGCTGGAACGTTTTCACAAGCAGCTGGATATTATTGCAGAAGGATACCGCGCCCAGTCACTGGCGAAATAAAATACATAGATTAGAGCGTGCAGACGCTCTTCAACAAAGGAGCAATAAATGAATTTACCACAGGACTTTGCGGATTCCATGAAGGAACTGCTGGGAGCAGAGGAATATGAAGCATATTTAAACAGTGCAGGCCAGGAACGGGTTCATGGTCTTCGTGTGAATACAAGTAAGATAACGGTAGAAGAATTTTTAAAACTGACGCCTTTTTCATTAGAGCCAATACCCTGGGTGGAAAATGGATTTTTTTATGACGACTCACAGGCCGTTACGAAGCATCCTCATTACCATGCAGGGTTATACTATGTGCAGGAGCCAAGTGCGATGATACCTGCAGACAGACTTCCTGTAAAAGAGGGGGACTGTGTGCTGGATCTCTGTGCGGCGCCCGGTGGAAAGGCAACGGAGCTGGGAGCTAAATTAAAGGGGACGGGAGTCCTGGTTGCCAATGATATCAGCAATTCCAGGGCAAAAGGTCTTTTGAAGAATCTGGAGCTGTTCGGACTACCGGATATTCTGGTAACCAGCGAATCCCCACAGAAACTACTGCCTTATTTTAAAGGCTTTTTCGATAAAATATTAATCGATGCACCCTGTTCCGGAGAAGGGATGTTCCGCAAAGATCCGGCTATGATCAAGAGCTGGATAGAACATGGACCGGAATATTATGCCGGCATTCAAAAGGAAATATTGCTGATGGCAGCCGATATGTTAAAGCCGGGCGGTTTATTGCTTTATTCCACCTGTACGTTCTCTGCACTGGAGGATGAGTGTTCGATTGCCTCTCTGCTGTCGGAAAGAACGGAATTTGAAGTGATACCGATGAAAGGCTATAAGGGATTCGATAAAGGGATTCCTGGCGCTGCCGGTGGAGATGAGCAGTTAAGGAACTGCGTCCGTATCTGGCCCCATAAAATGGCTGGAGAGGGACATTTTGCGGCACTTCTAAAAAAGAACGGGGATTTCGTTGCCACGGATACCGGCGCAAAGACAAAAAAGAAGAAGCAGGTGCTGCCAAAAGAATGCCAGGAATTTTTTGACCAGTATTTAAGGCTGGATTTTACGGACAGGAATATTACTGTATATGATAACCGGGTTTATGCCATACCAAAAACCCTTGGTAATATTCGTGGACTGCGGTTTCTGCGTACAGGATTATATCTGGGAGAAATAAAGAAAAACCGTTTTGAGCCAAGCCAGGCTCTGGCGATGAGTCTGAAAAGAGACCAGGCAGTATACAGCATCTCTTTTTCAGGCAGTGATGAGCGGACGGTGAAATACTTAAAGGGTGAAACGATAGAACTTGAGGATGCCGAGGCGAAGGGCTTAAAAGGCTGGATTCTGGTCTGTGTGGATGGATATCCGCTGGGATTTGCGAAAGCAGCCAATGGTTCACTGAAGAATAAATATTACCCTGGATGGAGATTACAGTAAATGAGTCTGATAAGATTAGATAAATATCTGGCTAACGCAGGAGCGGGAACCAGAACAGAAGTAAAGAACCAGATCCGAAAAGGATTGGTTACAGTTAATGGAGAAGTTGTTAAGAAGCCTGAGATGAAGCTGGATTCGGACAGGGATGCGGTGTGTGTCGGTCAAATTCCAGTGACATACCGGAAATATGAGTACTACATGTTCCATAAGCCGGCAGGCTGTGTGACAGCCACCCAGGATAACCTGCATCAAACAGTGATGGATTTCATCTCTTCGGGGAAGAAAGAGGAACTTTTCCCGGTGGGAAGGCTGGATAAAGATACAGAAGGGTTTTTGCTGATTACAAATGACGGTGCCCTTGCCCACGAACTGCTTTCTCCAAGAAAACATGTGGATAAAACTTATTATGCAAAAGTCGATGGAATGGTAACAAAAGCGGATCAGGAAACATTTTTGCAGGGCGTGGATATCGGTGAAGACAAACCTACACTGCCGGCGAATCTTGAGATCTTAACCAGCGGTGAAATATCAGAAGTGTGCCTTACCATACGGGAGGGGAGGTTTCACCAGGTAAAAAGGATGTTTGAAGCGGTGGGAAAGCAGGTTGTGTATTTAAAACGCCTGTCAATGGGAGCAATCAGTCTGGATGAACATCTGGCTAAGGGAGAATACCGCCCGTTGACCGGAGAGGAAATAGAAAGGATCGGAGGAAGCGGATGTTAGAAGGAATCAGAGCGGTCATATTTGACTTAGACGGAACTTTGGCAGATTCCATGTGGATGTGGCCCAAGATAGATATAGAATACCTGAACAGATTTCAGATTCAGGTACCGGCAGGACTTCATGAGGCGATTGAAGGTATGAGTTTTACAGAGACCGCTGATTATTTCAGGACCGCATTTTTCCTTCCCAAAACCACAGAGGAAATCAAACAGGACTGGATGGATATGGCGTATGATAAGTATGCCAATGAGGTGCCGCTAAAACCCGGCGCATCTGAGTTCCTGGACGAACTGAAGCAGCGCAGTATTAAAACGGGGATTGCTACCAGTAACGGCAGAGGACTTGTGGAGGCAGTGATGCATGCACAGCATCTGGATGACCGGATTGATGCAGTCCGGACCGCCTGTGAGGTGGCAAAAGGAAAACCTTCTCCGGATATATACCTCAAAGTAAGTGAGGATCTTCGGGTTGCACCAAAGGAATGCCTGGTATTTGAAGATATCAGCATGGGGATTCTGGCGGGTAAGAACGCCGGTATGAAGGTATGTGCAGTGGAGGATGCATTCTCCATGGGGCAGATTGAGAAAAAGAAAGCCCTGGCAGATTATTATATTTTGAATTATCATGATGTTTTAAATAATACGTATGAACATCTTCGTTAGCAGCGTGTTTTACAAATGATTTATGCCTGCAGACAGCAGGCGGACAGGAGTACGAATGAGTAAGCAGTTTCTGCCCGTAAACAGGGAAGATATGAAGGCGCGCGGCATTGCCCAGCTGGATTTTGTATATGTAACAGGGGATGCCTATGTGGATCATCCCTCCTTTGCCCACGCGGTGATCAGCCGCATGCTTGAGGCAAACGGATATAAGGTAGGGATTATTGCCCAGCCGGATTGGAAAGACAAAGAAAGTATCATGGCGCTTGGAGAGCCGAGGCTTGGTTTTCTTGTTTCAGCAGGAAATATGGATTCCATGGTGAACCATTATTCGGTATCCAAGAAGCGAAGAAAAACAGATGCTTTCAGTCCAGGAGGAGAAATGGGGAAACGGCCGGACAATGCGACAATTGTCTACTGCAATCTGATTCGCCAGGTGTACAAAAAGGTGCCGGTTATCATTGGCGGTATCGAAGCCAGTCTGCGCAGGATGGCACACTATGATTACTGGGCGAACGCACTAAAACGCTCCATTTTACTGGATTCAGGTGCTGATCTGATTTCTTACGGTATGGGAGAACGTTCCATTGTAGAAATTGCAGATGCACTGAACAGCGGCATTGAAATGAAAGATCTGACCTTTATTGACGGAACGGTATTTAAAACGAAAGATTTATCCATCGTTTATGATGCGGTTTCACTGCCGCCCTATGAAGCACTGAAAGCGGACAAGCTGAACTATGCAAAAAGTTTCTATGTCCAGTATTGCAACACCGACCCATTTACCGGGAAACGTCTGGTAGAAAGCTATAAGGACGGGTGGCATGTGGTGCAGAATCCACCTGCAAAGCCCTTAAGCCAGTCAGAGATGGATCGGGTCTATTCTCTTGGATATATGAGAACCTGGCATCCTTCTTATGATGAAAAAGGCGGGATTCCGGCAATTGAAGAGGTGAAGTATAGTCTGGTAAGCAACCGTGGATGTTTTGGGGGATGCAGCTTCTGCGCCCTGACTTTTCACCAGGGAAGAATCATCCAGACCAGGAGCCACGAATCAATCCTGGCTGAAGCAAACCAGTTTATATGGGAGAAAGATTTTAAAGGATATATTCATGACGTGGGAGGTCCTACTGCAAATTTCAGGCAGCCGGCATGTGACAAACAGCTTGAAAAAGGTGTGTGTCCCAAAAAGCAATGCCTGTTCCCCACTCCTTGTAAGAATCTGAAAACAGACCATAGTGATTACTTGTCGCTCTTGCGTAAACTGCGGGAACTGCCAAATGTGAAAAAGGTATTTATCCGATCCGGCATTCGTTTTGATTATTTAATTTATGATCCGGATGATTCCTTTTTTAAAGAATTGGTGGAGCATCACGTGAGTGGCCAGTTAAAAGTAGCCCCTGAGCATATTTCGGATAAAGTACTTAGTAAAATGGGCAAACCGGAGCGTAGTGTCTATGAAAAATTTGTGCATAAATATAAAGACCTGAATACAAAATGCGGGAAGAATCAGTTCCTGGTACCATATCTGATGTCATCCCATCCGGGTTCTACTTTAAAAGAAGCAGTGGCACTTGCAGAATATCTTCGCGATCTGGGATATATGCCGGAACAGGTACAGGACTTTTATCCGACGCCGTCGACTATCTCAACGTGTATGTATTATACAGGCGTAGATCCAAGGACAATGGAACCGGTTTATGTTCCGAATAATCCCCACGAAAAAGCAATGCAGCGAGCGCTGATTCAATACCGGAATCCAAAAAATCTGGAACTGGTAACGGAGGCTCTGACCAAAGCACACCGCACAGATCTGATTGGGTTTGATAAAAAATGCCTGATTCGCCCTATAAGAGGGGAAGGGAAATCTTCCAGTTATTCATCCGGCAGGTATGGTAAGCCGTCGGGGGATAAAAATGGGGGAAAAAGTGAAAAAAATAATGGTGCTTCGTTTGGCAATGGAAAAGATAAGAATAAGCCGGTGAAGAAGAAAACAATCCGGAACGTGCATAAGAAGAAATAAGTAAAAACTCAGCGTCCCGGTAAATAATAACGGCAGAAAAATAAGTAGAATTGTGAGGAGATTACGGATGAAGAAAGTTTCAAAGGGAAAACGCGGCTATATTCTTTCCCAGAAGAAAAAGCGGGGACTGATAACATTTATTCTGTTCCTGATTCCGGTAATTATATTTGTGACCGGTTTGATTCAAACAGGCACAAGACTTAATATGTTTACCTTCGTGGCAGTTATGGGATGCCTTCCGGCAAGCCGCTCTGCAGTTGGTATGGTGATGATGTTTATGCAAAAGCCTATAAGTGAAGAGATTTATCAGAAGATTCAGTCTCATGTAAAAGATATGGTTTGCGCTTATGAGCTGACGATTACTGCTTATGAGAAAAACACCCCCATTGACAGTCTGGTGGTATGCGGCACTCACGTCATAGGGTATAGCAGCAGTCCAAAGGCAGACCCATCTTTTGCAGAAAAGCATATAAAGGAGATACTGAAAGGCAACGGATATAAATCAAATGTAAAAATCTTTACCGATCTGAAACATTATCTGGAAAGAATTGATATGCTTTATCCAAAGAAAGAGGAACTGGAAGCAGAGGGAACCTTTACCCCCAGTGAAGATTATCCGGATCTTAGCAGAAGCGAATTGATGAAGCATGTAATACTGGCGATCTCTTTATAAGAACGAGGAAGAAAGGTGACAGCTTTGCAGGCAAAAGAGTGTTTGAAAATTGCTTTCTACAAATGGCGGGAATGAATTTTCAGAAACCCTCTGGACTGCAGTATGCAGCGGTACAAATATGAAATTAGTAATTGTAAATGAAAATGAAGCCGGTCAGCGTCTGGATAAACTGCTGGCAAAATATCTAAGTGAAGCATCCAAAAGCTTCCTCTATAAAATGCTTCGTAAAAAAAATATAACTTTGAACAACAAAAAAGCAAATGGAAATGAAAAAACCGCACTTCATGATGAAATACGGTTTTTTCTTTCTGATGAAACTTTTGAAAAATTTTCAAAGAAAAATACGGATATTACCAACATTAAAATGACCAGTAAACTTCAGATTATCTATGAAGACAAGCATATACTCCTATTGAATAAACCGGCAAATATGCTTTCCCAAAAGGCGAAGAGCAGTGATATTTCCATAAATGAAGAAATGCTTGCATATCTTCTTGAAACAGAGCAGATTACCGGGGAAGAACTGAAGACTTTCCGTCCGGCAGTCTGCAACCGTTTAGACCGCAATACAAGTGGTTTGATCGTAGCAGGGAAAACGCTGATTGGACTGCAGACCATGGCTGAGGTTTTTAAGGACAGGAGCCTGCACAAATATTATCTCTGCCTGGTTTCTGGAGAAGTGGCTAAAGAGCAGACGATTGATGGCTGGCTTACAAAAGATGAAAAGCAAAATAAGGTACAGATCAGCCGGGAATGTACAGAAGGTGCGCTTCCCATACACACCCAGTATACGCCTTTGGAAACGAAAAATGGTATTACTTTATTAAAAGTCTGGCTGATCACAGGAAGATCCCACCAGATCCGCGCTCATCTGGCATCCATCGGACATCCCATAATCGGAGATGCCAAATATGGAAACCGAAAAGTAAATCAGAAGTTTGCGGAAGCATTTGGAGTCAAATATCAGATGCTTCATTCCTATCAATTGGTGATGCCGCAGATCAAAGGGGAACTGGGCTATCTTTCTGGAAAAGAATTTACGGCTAAAGTGCCGCTTGTGTTTGACAAGGTCTTTGGGATATGTTAAACGTTTCCTGATTGATTTGAAACATAAAACAGAAAGGATCATCCATATGTCAACATGGAATTCAAGAGGACTTCGAGGGTCCACATTGGAAGATTTAATCAACCGTTCTAACGAACAGTATCAGGAAAAGGGACTGGCATTGATTCAGAAAATCCCCACTCCGATTACCCCAATCAGAATTGATAAAGAGAACCGTCATATTACACTGGCATATTTTGAACAGAAAAGTACGGTTGATTATATTGGAGCAGTGCAGGGAATACCTGTTTGTTTTGACGCAAAAGAATGTAATGCGGATACTTTCGCGCTCCAGAATATCCACGAGCATCAGGTACAGTTTATGGGAACCTTTGAACAGCAGGGTGGGATTTCTTTTTTGATTATCTTCTATACCAAAAAGAATGAATTTTTTTATCTGCCCTATGAGCGAGTGAAATTTTTCTGGGACAGGGCGGCAGAAGGCGGCAGAAAAAGCTTTCGTTATGAAGAACTTCCCCAGGAATTTAAGCTGGAGAGTAAAGGTGGTATTTTAGTACCTTATTTAGATGCACTGCAAAAGGATTTAGATATGAGGGATTGACTTTTTTTCGTCCATCTATTATAATGTTAAATAATTTTATATAGTAGTGAATTATCACGTTACCACGATAAAGTAAAGCGAATTAAGATTTTCAGAAAGAGGAGAGAGAGATGAATCAACGATTATTACATACGCCGGAAGGTGTCAGGGACATTTATAATGCAGAGTGTGAAAAGAAACTTACTTTACAGGACAATCTGCATAAAGTCTTAAAATCCTATGGCTACCGGGATATAGAAACGCCGACTTTTGAATATTTTGATGTATTTGGTCAGGATGTTGGAACCATTCCATCCAAAGATCTGTATAAGTTCTTTGACAGAGAAGGAAACACACTGGTTTTAAGACCGGACTTTACACCGTCCATTGCAAGGGCAGCAGCAAAGTATTTCACGGAAGAAGATCTTTCCGTGCGTCTCTGCTATATGGGCAACACCTTTATTAACAACTCCAGTTATCAGGGGCGTTTAAAAGAAACAACCCAGCTGGGAGCGGAATTTATCGGAGATGACAGTGTGGATGCAGATGCGGAGATTATCACCCTGGTCATTGAGACACTGCGCAGTGCAGGACTCAAAGATTTCCAGATCAGCATCGGTCATGTGGAATTCTTCAAAAGCCTGATAACGGAAGCAGGGATTGATGAGGAAAATGTGGGGACAGAGGAAGAACTGCGTGAACTGATTTCCAATAAAAATATGTTTGGTGTGGAAGAACTGTTATCTGAAAAGAATATCAGTGAAGAATTAAAAAATGTGTTTGCAACCCTTCCTCAGCTGTTTGGAACAGTGGATGCACTGGAACGGGCAAAACTCCTTACTTCTAATCCAGGAGCACTGAAAGCAATTGCAAGACTGGAAGAACTATACGGCATTTTGAAATATTACGGTGTTGAGAAATATGTTTCTTTTGATCTGGGAATGATCAGCAATTATATGTATTATACCGGGATTATTTTCCGGGGATATACCTTTGGAACAGGGGATGCCATAGTGAAAGGCGGACGTTACGACCATATGATGGGACATTTCGGAAAAGATGCGCCGTCTATAGGTTTCGTAGTGGTAGTAGACCAGCTGCTGACAGCTCTGTCCAGACAGAAAATCGATGTGCCGGTGGAGCAGGTAAACCGTCTGATCTTATATAAAAAAGAGCAGAGAAAAGAAGCGATTACACTGGCAAAGCATCTTCGGATAGAAAATAATTATGTGGAACTGATCTGTCAGAAGGAAAGTCTGTCCTTAGAGGATTATCTGATATTTGCAAGGCGCAGCCGCATTACGGAAATCTTGTATTTTGAGGAAAAGGATAGAATACTGTCTGTAAATACAGAAACGAAGGTTATGAAACCTGCGGAACTTACAACGTTATTGCTATAATAAAAAAAGCTGTAGTAAATGCAGCACTGGAGGAAAAGGTGTGAAAGAAAACGTTTCACACCCACTATATATTTAAAGCTGCAGTAAATGCAGCACTGGAGGAGGATAATGAGATATTTAACGTTTGCCCTTGGGAAAGGACGATTGGCGAAACAGACCCTGGAGGTTTTTGAAAAAATAGGAATTACCTGTGAAGAAATGAAAGACCCGACCAGCCGGAAACTGATTTTTGTAAATGAGGAACTGAAATTGAAATTTTTCTTGTCTAAAGGTCCGGATGTACCCACTTATGTAGAGTATGGTGCGGCTGATATCGGAATTGTAGGAAAAGATACCATTGCAGAGGAACAGAGGAAGCTGTATGAAGTACTGGATCTGGGATTCGGAAAATGCAGGATGTGTGTCTGCGGTCCGGCTTCTGCAAGAGAATTATTAAAGCACCAGGAATTAATCCGGGTTGCAACGAAATATCCGAACATTGCAAAAGATTATTTTTATAATAAAAAGCATCAGACGGTGGAGATTATTAAACTAAACGGCTCGATTGAGTTAGCGCCCATTGTGGGACTCTCGGAAGTAATTGTGGATATTGTGGAAACGGGTTCCACGCTCAGGGAAAACGGATTGGAGATTTTAGAAGAAATCTGTCCGTTATCTGCAAGGGTAGTAGTAAACCAGGTAAGTATGAAAATGGAAAACGACAGAATTACGAAGCTTTTAACGGATTTAAAAGCAGTCTTATAAGTGCAGGAAAACCTAGGAGGTTATTATGAGAATTGTTGAATTGACGAAAGATACCATGCAGAATGTACTGGAAGACCTCTTGAAGCGGAGTCCAAACAGTTACGGAGAGTTTGAAGGACGTGTGACAGAGATTATCCAGAATGTAAAAAATGACAGGGATAAGGCAGTCTTTGATTATACCAGGCGTTTTGACGGGGCAGATATAGGCGCAGAGAATATCCGGGTGACGGAAGAGGAAATTCAGGAAGCATATGAACAGGTGGATAAAAGTCTGGTAGAGGTGATCCGGAAAGCATTGGTAAATATTCGTTCCTATCATGAAAAGCAGCGGCAGTACAGCTGGTTTGACAGCAAACCGGACGGAACAATGCTGGGCCAGAAGGTAACACCGCTCTCTAAAGTAGGGGTTTATGTTCCTGGGGGCAAGGCAGTTTATCCATCTTCTGTTTTAATGAATATTGTGCCAGCCAAGGCAGCAGGTGTTGAGAAGATTATTATGACAACACCACCTGGGAAAGACGGTAAAATAAATCCTTCTACTCTTGTGGCAGCCCATGAGGCAGGGGCGGATGAAGTATATAAGGCAGGCGGTGCCCAGGCAATCGCGGCGCTGGCATTTGGTACGGAGAGTATCCCTAAAGTAGACAAGATTGTAGGACCCGGCAATATTTATGTGGCGCTGGCGAAAAAAGCAGTCTATGGGCATGTGAGCATCGATTCTGTTGCAGGCCCGAGTGAGATACTGGTTCTTGCAGACGAGACAGCCAATCCCAGGTTTGTTGCAGCAGACCTTTTATCCCAGGCAGAGCATGATGAGATGGCTTCGGCGATTCTTATTACAACCAGCCGGGAACTGGCAAAGGAAGTATCGAAAGAAGTGGATGCCTTTACCGCGGAGCTATCCAGAAAAGAAATTATTCAGAAATCCCTTGATAATTACGGCTATATTTTAATCGCTGAAAATATGGAAGATGCAATTGATACGGTAAATGAAATCGCATCAGAGCATCTGGAGATCGTAACGAAAGATCCTTTCCAGGTAATGACCAAAATTAAAAATGCAGGTGCCATTTTTATCGGAGAGTACAGCAGTGAGCCTTTGGGCGATTATTTTGCAGGACCAAACCATGTATTGCCTACGAATGGCACAGCGAAATTCTTTTCTCCTTTAAGTGTTGATGATTTTATTAAAAAATCCAGTATTATTTATTATTCCAGGGAAGCTCTGGAGCCAATTCATGAGGACATTATTAAATTTGCAACAGCGGAACAGCTAACCGCCCATGCGAATTCTATTAAAGTCCGCTTTGAAAAATAGGAGGCATTTATGACCAGGATAAAAACAATTGAGAGAAATACCCGGGAAACCCAGATCAGCCTTACTCTGGATCTGGATGGAACGGGAAAATCAGATATCCATACCGGCATAGGTTTTTTTGACCATATGCTGGATGGCTTTACCAGACATGGATTATTTGACCTTAAGGTTTGTGTAACCGGGGATCTGGACGTAGACTGCCATCATACAATCGAAGACACCGGAATTGTACTGGGTACGGCTATCCGGGAAGCTGCAGGGGACAAAAGGGGAATCCGCCGTTATGGTGATATTATACTTCCCATGGATGAAACACTGGTGCTTTGTGCCATTGACTTAGGCGGCAGACCGTATCTGTCCTATGATGCATCTTTTAGTGCGGACCGTATGGGCGATATGGATACCGAGATGGTAAAAGAGTTTTTCTATGCCGTTTCATATGCAGCGGCAATGAATCTACATATGAAGGTCTTGACACCGGGGAATAACCACCATATGGCGGAAGCAATGTTCAAGGCATTTGCCAAGGCCTTAGATGAAGCAGTTACTTATGATTCCAGAATAATGGACGTGTTATCAACGAAAGGGAGTTTGTAATGATACATAAGAAATTAATACCTCATATTTTTGTTAAAAAAGGAATTGCCGTAACGGGATTTTTCGATAACCGTGTATTTGCAGATGGAGATGTGGTTAAGCTCGCACAGCATTACAGCAACAATGGTGCGGATGAATTAATCATCTTTGATTTATCCAATACGGACAGCGAACATGACCAATCTTTAAAGCTGATTAAAGAAATTTCAAGAGAAATAGATATTCCCATCCTGGGCGGCGGAAATATAAAAAGAGTAGAAGATGTAAAAAAACTGATATATGCAGGCTGCAAAAAAGCCTTTTTAAATATGGCTAAGAAAAGCAACCTGGATCTAATGCCGGAAGTATCCAAGCGCTTTGGCAAAGAGAAAATTGCGGCATGTGCAGATAATTTTGCATTATTAAAAGAGCAAAAGGAACTCCTTGAGACCTATACAAGCGAAGTCTTATTATTAGGTGATAACCTTCATTTATACGAAGCAGTAAGTGCTGTTTCTGTAGGAGCCGTACCGATTCTGTCGCTGTTGGATAAGGAAAAGATGATTGCACTTTTATCCATCGAACAGGTGTCCGGCGTATCCGGTAATCTATTATCAGATCCATCCATAGATCTGATGGATTTAAAAGGGGAACTTAAAAGAAGGGGCATTGTGGTGAATACCTATGAAAGCAAGCTTAAATGGTCTGATTTTAAGTTAAATTCCGATGGAATGATGCCTGTAGTAGTCCAGGATTATAAAACACAGGAAGTACTTATGATGGCGTATATGAATGAGCCTGCATTCGAGACTACAATTAAGACAGGCAAGATGACATACTGGAGCAGAAGCCGGAACGAGCTTTGGACAAAAGGGCTTACAAGCGGACACCTGCAGTATGTAAAAGAACTTCGGATCGATTGTGATAATGATACGATTCTGGCAAAAGTTTCCCAGGTAGGTGCAGCCTGCCATACGGGACACCAAAGCTGCTTCTACCGTGATCTGGTAAAGAAAGAATACGACAATACCAATCCAATGAAAGTATTCGATGATGTATATGCAGTAATCAAAGACCGGAAGGATCATCCGAAAGAAGGTTCTTATACAAATTATCTCTTTGATAAAGGCATTGATAAAATCCTGAAAAAAGTTGGCGAGGAAGCTACGGAAATCGTAATTGCAGCTAAAAATCCGGATCCGGAAGAAATCAAATATGAGGTATCGGATTTCCTGTATCATGTAATGGTACTCATGGTTGAGAGAGGCGTTACATGGGAGGATATTACGAAAGAACTGGCGCAGAGGTAAAGAGTGGTGTTTTCCCGCTCTTTTCCCGGGATTTATTAACATCCCATAAAAATTTTCCCCGTAAAAGTTTATCCTATAAATTGTAGTCCCCCTATTGCGAAAATGTTACAATTCTGTTAAAATCTACTAAGAGTATTCTTTACATATGCTCTGAAGAAATAAAAAGGGGGAGCTATTCTTTGAAGTACAACAGGAAAAAGACACAATTGCGGATGATCCTTTTATTATTCTGCGTATTGATCGGTTTTGCTTTGAGCGATTCTACGGCACAGGCGGCAAAGAGAACCGGCTGGAAGACGGTAAAAAGTTCGAAGTATTACTATGTTTCCGGGAAAAAGGTAAAAAATAAGTGGAAAAAGATCAATAAAAAATGGTATTATTTCGACAGAAAAGGCAAAATGCTGAAGAAGCGCTGGGTTGGGGATTATTATCTTGGCTCAAAGGGCTACATGTTGACGAATAGATGGATCAAAAGCTATTTTGTCGGGGAAGACGGTAAATGGATTCCGAAATTCAGAGGTGGATGGCAGAAAATCGGCGGCAAATGGTATTATTATACCAAATCAGGGAAAAAGAAAACGGGCTGGATTACTTCAAAGGGAGACCGCTATTTCCTGGATTCTAAAGGTGTAATGAAGACAAAGTGGACAGCAGTTAAGAAAAAGAATTACTATTTTTCCAGCTCCGGTGCACTGCAAAAAAATACCTGGCTGAAAAAAGGCAAGTATTATTACTATGTGAATTCCAAAGGGGTTATGGATGCTTCCAGAAAAATGAATACCAAAAGCATCAATACGGCTACTTATCTGGAATACCGCAGCAGTACCTTGTCAGTGAAGATTAATAAAAAGCAGAATTATAGTTCTGTGTACTGGGTGGCACGCATTAAGACCAGTAATCCCAAACAGCTGCGCTCAGCCATGTCTTACGGGTCCTATGGAGGATCCAGACAGCTTACCTCACAGGCGGTATCTTCTAACGGTGGAATAATCGGCATCAACGGAAGCGCATTCTCTTATTCTACTGGACAGCCGTCACCGCTTGGCATGTGCATCAAAAACGGTAAGATTTATGGCAATTATGCAACCAGCTATACGACTATGGCAGTTAAAAAGGATGGAACAATGTTCACTCCGCCAATGGGATTATGGGGACAGTCCCTTCTGGATATGGGTGTCAAAGACACTTATAATTTCGGTCCGGTTCTGATTAATAATGGAATTGCCGCACCACTGGATATGCAGAATTTTTCTTTGACCAGCTATAAAGATCCACGTACTGTAGTAGGAATGGTTCGGCCCAATGACTACGTTATACTGGTAGCGGACGGAAGGCGTTCAGGCTATTCTCTTGGTCTTGACCATTATGAAATGATTGCAGAACTGCAAAGACAGGGATGCCGCTATGCTTACAATTTAGATGGCGGAGGCTCCACAACGCTTTATTACGATGGAAAGGTTTTAAACAGGCCTTCTGATGGAGCGGAACGCCCCTGTGCAGATTTTCTTTATTTTACTAATTAAACACATGTGATACATAAGTACCCGCTATTAACCACAGCCGTTTGCTCCAAAAAGGAGCAGGCGGCTTATTGCTACCCAAAACCGCTTTATAAGTGGCACATATCCTTTAACATCCAGGGTGTTCATTGAAAACCCGGATTCAAGGGTTCCATGTCAGTATTTGTCAGTTTCGACAGAAAATTTGATTTATCCACGAAATGATTGCAGAAAAAGAAAAGTAAGATTATAATAGAGAAAGCAACAAATGTACTGAGGAGAAAATACTATGCGTATCAAAAACGGAAATTTAGGCCGTATACTTCAAGAATGCGGCTCAGCATGCGCAGTAGTGCTGTATTAAGAGATGAAAAGCTTTCATATAATAAACAAAATTGCCTGTGTGATCTTTATTTTAGCAGCTGTCTTCTTTGTGCAGACAGCAGTAAGAAACACTTTTTTTCCAGCTGCTTCCGCTCACCGGGATAATTACCATTCCCAGACTGCCGGTACGGAAAACCAGTATAGCATTTATACTGCGGAGCACACCATAAATGAGCAGGTTTTGGAACATTCTGTGCCTCCGGGCAGAGTCCTTTTAAATCAGGTATACAGTCTGTTTCGCGGAGATCTGTCTTCTGGTTCCTGGATCTCAGAACTGTATATGCCTCAGAGCATCTATTACATGATGTTCGGCGGAGGCGTATTTTTGCTGTTCTTATATCGGGCTTCGCTGCCCGTCCAGTTTTATGACAAACTGAATATTACCCATGAGTCAGACGGGAAAAAGCGTCCGCTGTAAATTCTGCGTATCTTTTGGTTATGCACAGGTTACAGTGTAAATATTATGACAAGAATGGGAGAAAAAAGAATGGAACTATCTGATATTTTAATGCTTCTCGGCGGTCTTGCCTTGTTTTTATACGGCATGCAGATGATGAGCAGCGGCTTAGAGATGGCCGCCGGAAACAAGATGAAACAAATCCTCGAAAAACTCACCTCCAACCGGTTTAAAGGAGTTTTGGCGGGAGCAGCCATAACGGCAGTAATCCAATCCTCTTCAGCTACGACTGTTATGGTCGTTGGTTTTGTAAACTCTGGTCTTATGACCTTAAAACAGGCGGTATGGGTAATCATGGGCGCCAATATCGGTACCACCATCACCGGACAGCTGATCGCATTGGATATCGGTATGATCGCTCCGCTGATCGCCTTTCTGGGCGTTGCAGCAATTCTTTTTGTTAAGAATGAAAAAGTAAAGCATATCAGTGAAATATTTGCAGGTCTGGGTGTGCTTTTTATCGGTATGGATATGATGGGTTCTGCCATGGTACCTCTTCAGAACTCCGAAACCTTTATCCATTTCATGACAACCTTCCGCAATCCGCTGGTAGGTATTTTAATTGGTGCTGTCTTTACTGCCATCATACAGTCTTCCTCAGCTTCGGTCGGCATCCTGCAGGCTCTGGCCGGTACCGGTATGATTCCGCTGTCCAGCGCAGTATACATTTTGTTCGGACAGAATATCGGAACCTGTATCACAGCAGTTTTAGCATCCATTGGCACTAAGACCAATGCAAAACGGACGACGGTCATTCACCTGATGTTTAATGTTATCGGAACTTTTATATTTACAGTAATCTGTCTGATCACTCCATTTACAGTTCTTATGGAGCAACTTACTCCCGGGAATTCAGTGGCTCAGATTGCCAATGTACATACGGTGTTTAATATTGTCACCACGCTGCTTTTGCTGCCATTTGGTACTTATATGGCACATTTGGCAGAAAAGATTCTGCCGGATAAACAAAGTGAACAGGAAGAAATGCTGCATCTGCAATACATACAGCCCTTTGAAAGCCACTATGCAATGGGGCAGGGGGCATTGGTTCTGACACAGATTGACCAGGAGATCGAGCGGATGCGGAACATGGTCTGTGAGACCGTTACCGGTAGTTTTGATGCCGTACTTCACAGCTCATCAAATGATAAAGAGGAGCTGGAGCAGAAGGAGGATTATATTGATTATCTGAATGCAGAGGTTTCCCGGTATATTGTGTCTGTTATGCACCATGAGATGGCAGCGGAAGATTCGGTCAAAATCAGTGGATATTACAAGATTCTTGGTAATTTGGAGCGAATCGGTGACCATGCCATGAATATTCTCGGGTATGCTGTCAGTATGAAGAAAATGAATGTTAATTTTTCAGATAAGGCAAAAAAAGAGATACTGATTATGAGAGATATGAGCCTTCAGATTCTGGAAGATGTGGCTGGCAGCAATGTATCTGATATAAAAACGATGCTGGAGAAAACTTCCCGTGACGAACAGAAAATTGATGATATAAGAAATGAGAATCTGAAACAGCAGATGGAGAGGATGGGAAAGAGCGAATGTATCGCTGACGCAAGTATTTTCTTTTCCGAGTTGCTGACAGATTTTGAACGTATCGGAGACCATGCATTAAATATAGCAGAACAGTATCATGAAATGCTGACAAGAGTTATCTGATTTCAAATTCCCGGGAATAAGGCAGTCTGATATTCCTTTGCTTTTGAACCGTCATGCTGTAACAACTGGCATTTACGGGTTGTACCATTTCCGATTTTAGTCTATAATGAAGAAAAATAGAGTTGGAAGGAAAGCTGGAAAATAGAATGGCAAAAGAACGAGCTAATATTTATACAATTGCAGAAGAAGCAGGCGTTTCACCTTCTACCGTTTCGCGGGTAATGAGCAATGCGGCCAGAGTCAGTGCAGAAAAACGTAAACGAGTGGAAGCGGCTATCCGCAAATATGATTATAAACCGAATGCTCTGGCGCAAGGGCTAAGTACTTCGAGAACAAAAATGATTGGAATTGTGGTAGCGCATATTGAGAATGTGTTTTATTCCAAGATGGCTGCAGAATGTGAACGTGTAGCAAATGAAAGAGGCTATATGCTAATGATGCTCAGTTCTTTGAGTGACTTTGAACTGGAAAAGCGACAGATACAAAAATTGTATGAACAGTGTGTAGATGCAATTATTATACTAGGGGGAAATGTAGATCAGGTAGTAGCAGATGAGGAATATGTAGAGATTATAAATCGGATTTCTGAAACAATTCCAGTAGTAGCTACAGGACGGCCTCAAGGTGTAAATTGTTATAAGATTGGGATGGATGAAGGATATGCGATGGAACTTGCCATGAATTATTTAGTTGATTTAGGCCATAAGGAAATTGCAGCTATGGGAGGTTGTAAGACGGTGAAATCAACCTTAGATAAAAGAATTCGTTACCGGAGCCTTATAAGGGAACATGGTTTGGAATACCGCGAAGAGTACCTGGTAGAAACCGAAAATTATAATTTTGATTCAGGCTACAATAGCATGAAAGAATTATTAAAAAAATCACTTCCCTCAGCGGTGATCTGTATCAATGATTTTTTTGCCTGTGGCGTCATGAAAGCCATAGGGGAAGCAGGATTGAAGATCCCTGAGGATATTTCAATCATAGGGTTTGACAATACCATTTTATCTAGTATATTAATTCCGGATTTAACCGGTGTTGCCTGCGATTACGAGGATTTTTCAAAGAAGCTGGTTGAAACTGCAATAGGGGCGGCAGAGAGAAGAGAGATGCCAAAAGAGCAGATTACAGATGTTTCGTTAATTATCAGGTCATCCTGCAGGATGATAAAATAAAATTAAAAATACATATATACAGAATCCACAATTTGAGTTCATACAAATTGTGGATTCTGCTATTTTCATGAATGATGGCAAGAAACATGTTGATTATTTCGTATAGTTTGTTATAATAATTTTTGAAAGCGGTTGCAAAATATAAAATAATAACTAGAGAAATAATTAAAAAATTGTATATATTTGTCGTTTTGTTACAGGATAAGATAAAAATATTATGCATAATATCTTATTATTCTATAAAAATGTGAAATCGCTTTCAGTCTATTACAATCAACTATGACAAGGTAAAACACAGGTCAGGAATTTGGAACGGGTATCATTTTTAGAAGCAGGAGGGCAGAATTATGAATAAGAAATTATTGCAGCTTATGCTGGCAGCATCTGTCTGTACCTTTCTTTTTTGCGGTTGTCAAAAAAAAGATACAGACGGAAAAATTGAGATTGAATTTATACACTGGGGTGGTGACTCTACTTACAGCGGTTGTTATAAAGACCGCATTGCCATGTTTGAAAAAGAGAATCCGGATATTAAGGTGAAAGTAACTACGGTTGCTTCAGATTATGATACAAAAGTACAAACGATGTTTGTTGGTAAAAATGCACCGGATGTTCTGCAGGTACAGCCAAGCAGTTGCACTACATTTGCAGAAAAAGGGGTATTGGAGGATTTAAGCGGACCGGTTAAAGAATCGGATTTAGATTTGGAGGAAACATTTGGTGGGGGTATGGATGGATATGAAACAGATGAAGGAATCTATGCTTTACCTGACAGAGGCGGTACAACAATCACTTATTATAACAAAGATATGTTTGATGAAGCCGGTATTTCTTATCCGGATAAGGACTGGACGATGGATGATTATATGAAAGCATGTGAACGGTTGACAAAGGATACCGATGGAGATGGTGAGACTGACCAGTGGGGGGCTGCTTCTACAGATTATCTGGGAACATGTGGTCCACTAATTTTAAGCTATGGGGCAAATATCGTAAATGAGGATTATGAAATTGGTGTAGATTCAACTCAGATGAAAGAATTCATGGAAGACTATAATAAATGTTATCAAAATGGTTGGATTATTCCTTATGAAGAGTTAGAAAAGTCTGGATCTAATGGGGATAACTTTTTTGCACAGCAGCGTTGTGCCATGATTTTAACCGGATTCTGGAATGTAGAATCGTATACAAAAATGGATGAACTCAACTTTGATATTGCGCCTACACCAACCCAAGAGACACCGGCAGCATGGGCTATGGGAAGTGCATTGTCCATTAACAAGCAGTCCAGCCCTGAGAAAAAAGAGGCAGCATGGCGGTTTATCCAATTTATGACAGGAGAAGAGGGGCAAAATATGCTGGCGAAAACCCTTGCAGACTGTCCGGCGAATCTCAAGGTATTAGGAAGTGATACCTTCGTCAATCAGGAGGTAAATGGTAAAAAGTTAAGTCTGGATGTTATAGGATTGGAACAAAGCAGGGTGAAAGTAGATGGAATCTCCAAAGGAGCATATAGCAGTGAATTGACAGGTGAACTGCAGTCGAGAATTAAAGAGATGCTCTTAGGAAGAGAAACTGTTGATGAGGCACTTAGAAATATGGATGGGAAATTGAAGAAACTTATCAAGTATTACAAATAGGACAGGAGGAATAAGAGATGTCACATTCAAAGAAAGCGGTAAGTTCCCGAAGAGAAGCAAATCAAAAACGGTGGTTTTTTATATTTATATCTCCATGGCTGATCGGTTTTCTGGTCTTGACGATTGGTCCTATGATTTTTTCCTTTCTGATTAGCTTTACAGACTGGGATTCTATTTCCAAGATAAATTTTACTGGTGTACATAATTATCAAAGGCTGTTGGAAGATGACAGGTTCATGATTAGTTTAAGAAATACGTTTGTCTATACGATCATCAGCGTACCGCTGAGTTTACTGATATCCCTTGCTATGGCATATTTACTTAGTTTCCGATTAAAAGGGATGAGGGTTTTCAGAACGTTGTACTATTTACCGGCTGTGGTACCGGCAGTTGCTTCCTGTATCCTGTTTAAGCGTATTCTGGCAACAGATGGTCTGGTTAACCAATTTCTGGGGATTTTTGGAATAAAGGGACCTGCATGGCTGCTCAGTAAGGATTATGTACTGTTCGGTTTTGTATTTCTTGCAATCTGGGGAGTGGGAGGCACCATGATTCTTTTGCTTTCTGCTATCAATAGTGTGGGCGAGGAAATGTACGAATCAGCTCTTATTGATGGTGCAACCAGATTTTATATGTTTCGCAAGATTACAATTCCACAGATTACACCAATTATTTTCTTTAATCTTATTACAGGTATCATTGGATCCTTACAGACTTTTACCCAGGTATACATGCTGACGGACGGCGGACCGGATTATGCCAGCAGTATGATTGTGCCTTACCTGTATCGCAATGCTTTTAGTTATTTCAGAATGGGATACGCGTCTTCTATGGCCTGGGTGCTGTTTATAATTGTTATGATTCTGTCTGTATTGGTACTGAAATCATCCAGCGCATGGGTCTTTTATGAGGAGGAGATAAAATAATGTTAGATAAAAATATGTCGCAGACTTCAAAAATAATTACGTATATTATATTGATTTTATTTGCAGGTATCCTTCTTTGCCCTTTTTTATATATGATTAGCATTGCACTGGCAACTCCGGATACCAATGCCAAAGAGCTGTTCACCATGATGCCGAAGGAGTTTTATTGGAAGAATTTTACGGAGCTGTTTTCCGGTGCATTTGACGGAGAAAAACCAATTGGAACATGGTTTTTAAATACGTTATTAGTAGTAGCATTAGGTATTGCCGGTCAGCTGTTTTCCAGTACTTTTGTAGCATTTGGTTTTGCGAGAATGCGTTACAAACATAAAAATAAATTATTTTTAATTATGCTGTGTACAATGATGCTGCCAGGGCAGATTACACTTATTCCGGTATTTTATTTATTTACCAGGGTTGGACTTTATAATTCTGTCTGGCCGCTCATTATTCCACAGTGGGTTGGATCAGCCTATAATATCTTTTTTACAAGACAGTTTATTTCTGCTATACCAGGTCAGCTATATGAGGCGGCTGAGATTGATGGATTAAGTTACATGGGTATATACCGAAAGATTGTAATACCATTAGTTAAACCTGCTCTGTGTGCTATCGCAATTTTCACTTTTAATGCAACGTGGGGAGATGTATTTGGACCATTAATCTATATTTCGGATACCAACAGGATGACTCTGGCGCTTGGAGCAGCAAATCTTTCTGCATCCTCAAATCCTACAGGAGCAATTAATTTATCTGTATGTATGTGCATGTCACTGCTTTTATCCATACCTCAGATTGTAGTTTATTTTGCGGGGCAGAAAAGTCTGTTCCATATTAATCTTGGAATTGGCAACAGTGGTACAAAGTAAAAGTAGGAAGGCAGCGGTGTAATGAAGAAAGATTTTTATAAGGTTTATGGATATATCAGTTATTTGAATTATATTCTCTGGCTGTTGGAACTAAATTTGCTGTTCTTTCTGGTAAACTTGCCGATAATGGGCCTTTTCTTATTTGTAAAATTTCAACTCACGACAGCGCCGTTGTTTTTTGCAGCGGGAGTGACGGTTGGACCATCTCTTTATGCGATGTTTGAAAGTTTACGGGATGTGGAAAAAAACAATGGGATCATTATTTGCTACCTGAAATCCCTTAAAGCGAATTTTTTACCCTGTTTAAAAGTTACGGTAATACTGGATTTTCTGATGATCCTGATTTTAAGTGAATTAACGATGATGGACAGATTACAAATTATGGAAGGTTTCAGATGGTTTCTAATTTTCTTTATGTGCATTCTGATTACCTTTAGTGTGAATTTATTTATAGTCTTTAGCACATGGAAGCAGACGGGAAAAGAGGCAGTTATACTTAACGCGAAACTAAGCATTGTTAAGGCGGGCAGATATAATTTAAGTTTAATGATTTGTCTTGGCACGTTTATACTGCTGCAATATGTACCTGTCTATATGATACTTTATGGATTTGCTCTGGCGGGTTTCTTATGCTATAAGAATTTCGTGCCTGTCATACATTTCGTTAATGAAAGGCCAGAGAATACAAATCGGGAAACTTTGAATTAAAAAAACCTGTTTAGCAGGAATAATGCGGCAGATTTCAATAGATGAAAGAGATGGTGAAAAACTTGAATACAATTATAGAAAATAGAAATGAAAATTGGAAATTCCATTTAGGAGAATGTGAAGAAGCCTGGTATAAAGGATTTGATGATAGTCAGTGGAGAAGTGTCAGGCTGCCTCATGACTGGTCCGTTGAAATTCCATTTTCAAAAGAATATTCCAGTGGAACGGGATACACTGCCGGCGGAGTCGGCTGGTATCGGCTGCATTTTACACTTCCCAAAGAATATGAAGGAAAATGCATCCGTGTGGTTTTTGACGGGATTTATAAAAACAGCCAGGTTTGGTGTAATAGTTACTATCTGGGGAAAAGACCAAATGGATATACTACCTTTTCCTATGACTTAACTTCGTTTTTATGTTTTGGGGAGGAAATGGATAATGAGATCAGTGTAAAGGTGAACCATACGGATATTGCAGATTCAAGATGGTTTACCGGAAGTGGTATTACTAGAAAAGTTACATTTTTGATAGAAGAGAAAGTGCATCCAAAAGAGTATGGAATCTTTTTTCAGACAAAACAGATGAATAGGGATGCTGCACAGATAGAGGTAGCTAATTGTATCGAGAATACGTCAGATCAAAGCGTCACGGTTAATATAGAGACTATTTTATCAGATGCATGTGGAAATATCGCTTTACGAATAAAGGATAAAACAGTTTTAAATGCTCTTGAGACCAAAAAATGTATCATGTCTGGCATGGTATCTAATCCAAAACTGTGGTCACCCGAAGAACCGAATCTATATAAGATGCAAACCTTTTACAAAATTGATGATAAGGCACCCTATCAGGTGCAGGAAGAGATGGTCGGTATTCGGACGATCTGCTTCGATGCACAAAGAGGATTCTTTTTAAACGGCATAGAAACAAAGCTAAAAGGAGTCTGTATACATCATGATGGAGGCTGTCTGGGAGCGGCTATGGTGGCAGAAGTATGGCAGAGAAGACTGGAAATACTGAAAGACTGTGGATGTAATGCAATTCGATGCAGCCATAATCCACATATGCCGGAGTTATATCAACTTTGTGACAGTATGGGATTTTTCGTGATGGATGAGGCTTTTGATGAGTGGGAGAATGCCAAGAACAAATGGTCTGACGGGCATAATGTATATCCCCCTAAGCATCAGGGATATTTTGAGGATTTCCCCCAATATCATGAAGCTGATTTAAAAGCGATGGTAAGGCGGGGGAGAAATCATCCTTCTATAATCTTATGGAGCATTGGTAATGAAGTAGATTATCCAAATGATCCTTATTGTCATCCCATGTTTGAAACTATGACTGGTAATAACGATTCAAATAAGCCCGCTGCAGAGCGTATGTATGATCCTAACAGACCAAATACAAAGCGTTTGACAGTTTTGGCGAAGAGGCTTTCAGATATTGTTAAGCAGGAGGACAAGACAAGACCAGTTACCTTAGCAGCAGCATTTCCGGAACTTTCGTCCAAACTTGGTCTTTTGCATCCATTAGACGTTGTAGGATATAACTATAAGGAACACCTGTATGCAGACGATCACAAGGAGTTCCCTGACAAACCATTTTTGGGAAGTGAGAACAACCATAGCTACCAGGCATGGCTGGCAGTAAAGGAAAATCCATATATCAGCGGACAATTTTTATGGACCGGTATTGACTACCTGGGAGAGGCACAGGGCTGGCCTGTGCATGGTTCACCGGCTGGAATTATAACCTGTGCCGGATTTAGAAAACCAGAATTTTATAAAAGAAAATCCTTTTGGAGTAAAGAAGATGTCTTGCACATTTCCACAAGAAAGGATGATGGAAGAACGCAAGAGTGGATTCCGGTTAGTGATACCTGGAATTATGAAATAGGAGAGATGATTTTAGTTAAATGTTTTTCTAATCTCCCGGAAGTAAAACTATATTTAAATGAAAAACAGGCAGGCAGACAGAACCAGCTCCATGATGATGGTACGTTTTGCTTTCGGATACCGTTTGAACCTGGCATTTTAAAAGCAGTCGCTTGTGATGCGAGTGGAAGGATTTGTTTGACCCATCAACTAAAAACCTCAGATGGAGCAAAGAAAATAGTATGGGATTTGTGGAAAGGAAAAGATGCTATAACAAATACTTGCTGGAATGAAATTTCTGCAAGACCGGGTTATCTATATCAATTAGAGATCAAACTTATGGATGATGCCGGTCAGATCCCAATCGGGGATGACCGAGAGATTAAAATCCAGGCAAATGGAGATGGGGAACTTGCCGGAATCGAAAATGGAGATTTGTCCGATGTTACGCCGTATTCTTCGAATGAGCGAAAAACATACAATGGACAGTTGATGGTGTTTATTAGACGAACGGGCATAAGAAAGATCTATGTGGAAATAGAGTCAGATATGGGTATACATAAATTAGAGATTGATTAAATTAGGTCTTTTGTGTACCCGGTTGGTCAATGGAGGGATTGCTGAGGCAGTTCCTCTTTTTCTGATATGCTCTAATACTACAGGGAACGATTTTATCTTAAATTGGGGTTTAGCTGTGAAAGGGACGCTTTGTAGATGGAGATGGTGCAGGTCAAGATGGGAGCCAGTCGAATACTATCCAAATAGCGCTGGGAAGCGGTACATTCGAAACAAAGAACAAAAATACAATATAAAGAACAAAAATGAAATTCAATCCTGCTTTCAATAAGTAAAATAGGATTATAAAATGAATCAATTCTATTAGAAAAGAAAGAGGAAACTTAACATGAAGAGAGAAGATATCCAAAATCTGATTGCGCAGATGACCTTGGAAGAAAAATCCGGGATGTGTTCCGGTGCAGATTTTTGGCAGTTAAAAAGCATAGAACGGTTGGGGATTCCTTCCGTGAAAGTAACGGATGGACCGCATGGACTTCGTGCACAGGACGAACAGACTGATCACTTGGGAATCAATGAGAGCATTAAGGCGGTTTGTTTCCCGACAGGATGTGCAACAGCAGCCAGCTTTGACAGAAAGTTATTAAAAAAGATTGGAACGGCGATTGGACAGGAATGCCAGGCAAAAGATATTAGCACTATTCTCGGACCGGCAATGAATATCAAGCGTTCCCCACTATGTGGTCGTAACTTTGAATATTATTCCGAAGATCCGCTTGTGGCATCTGAGATGGCGGCAGCCTTGACAGAAGGTATACAGAGCCAAAATGTGGGCGTCAGCATGAAGCATTTTCTGGCAAACAATCAGGAAAAACGCCGTATGACCAATTCCTCCCAGGTGGATGAACGGACACTTAGGGAAATCTATCTGGCGGCATTTGAAGGAGCAGTTAAACAGGCAAGACCGTGGACGGTTATGAATTCTTATAACCGTATCAACGAAACTTATGTCGGAGAAAGCAAAGAATATCTGACAGATATCTTACGTGATGAGTGGGGATTTGACGGATATGTAATGTCCGACTGGGGAGCGGTCAATGACCGTGTAGAGGCATTAAAAGCCGGAATGGATCTGGAAATGCCTGCCTCAGGGGGAATCAATGACGCAATGATTGTAAAAGCAGTTCAGGACGGAAGTCTAGATGAGGCGGTTGTGGATCAAGCATGTGAAAGAATCTTAAATGTTATTTTCAAATTCATAGAAAATCGTCAGCAGGGTGTTACATTTGAATATGAAAAAGACCATGAACTTGCAGCCGAGGCGGAGGCGGAATGTATTGTTCTTTTGAAGAATGAGGATGAGATACTTCCACTTGTGAAAGACAAGAAAGTTGCTTTTATCGGAAAATATGCAGAAACACCGAGATATCAAGGAGGCGGAAGTTCTCACATCAATAGCTGGAAAGTAGAGTCTGCGGTTGAGGCGGTTAAGGAAATCTCAGATGTATCCTTTGCAAAAGGATTTGATGATATTGTTGATGAAGTAAATGAAGAGTTGCAGAATGAAGCGGTACGCGTCGCAGAAGAGGCTGAGGTTGCTGTTGTTTTTGCCGGATTGCCGGACAACTTCGAATCAGAGGGATATGACCGGAAGCATCTGAATCTTCCAAATTGTCAGAACACCTTGATCGAGAAGATCAGTAAAGTACAGAAGAATACCATCGTCGTACTGCATAATGGTTCTCCTGTGACAATGCCGTGGAAAAATCAGGTGAAAGGAATCGTAGAAGCATACTTAGGAGGTCAGGCAGTTGGAAAAGCAGTTGTCAACGTGCTCTATGGAACGGCAAATCCAAGCGGCAGACTGGCAGAGACGTTTCCGCTTCGTCTGGAAGATACCCCATGTTATCTGACTTATGGAAAAGGTGTGGATGAAGCGGTTTACAGCGAAGGTGTATTCGTGGGATACCGATACTATACAAGTAAAAAGCAGGAAGTATTGTTCCCGTTCGGCTACGGACTTTCTTATACGACATTTACATACAGCAATTTGAATCTTGATAGAACGCAGATGACAGATAATGAAATTCTCACCGTTTCTGTTGAGGTGGAAAATACAGGAAACCGAGCCGGAAAAGAAGTTATTCAAATCTATGTGGCTCCGGGAGAAACCGAAACAGCCCGCCCGGTAAAAGAACTGAGAGCGTTTGACAAAATTGAACTTGCGCAGGGAGAAAAGAAGACAGTATCCTTTGAATTAGACGCAAGAGCATTCGCTTACTGGAATACCGAGATTCATGGCTGGTATGTGGAGAGCGGCGCTTATGAGATTCAAGTTGGTAAGAATGCAGAAGAAGTACTGCTGCACACAACGATTCAGGTAGAAGGAACCAGAAAGATAAAGAAAGTATTTACTTTGAATACCTGTATAGGTGAACTGATGCGAGATGAGAAAGGCAAAGCTGTGTTCAGTCAGATGATGGGCGGCAACCAGCAGGCAGCGGAGATGGCGGAAGCAAATCAGAATAATGAAGTGGTCAATGATGAAATGATGTCAGCGATGATGAATGATATGCCGCTTCGGCAGTTGTTGAGCTTTGTACCGGGAATGAAGAGAGAAGTATTGGAACAGATTCTCGCAGCGGTAAATCAATAAAAGAAAAGGAAAAAGAGGATGCATAAGATGGCGAAAGAATTAGGAAAAGATAAGTTTGGCGTACAGCGGACAATGCGCAGAAGAGATTTTCTGGGGGATTCACTGGGACAGTTCGCATTGAATGCGATGAGTGGATTGATCGGACAGATAACCTACTTTTATACAGATAAAGTAGGAGTGGCAGCAGGAGCGGTTGCTACGGTTCTGATGCTCTGTAAGATTGTGGATGCATTTACAGATCTGATCATGGGAAATATCGTAGACCATACGAAACCGGGGAAAGAAAAATACAGACCATGGCTTTTGAAAGCCGGTATACCTGCCGGTATTCTCACCGTATTGATGTTCGCTGTGCCGAAAGGAAACGCAGGTCTGCAACTTGCTTATTTGATAATTACAAATCTGTTATTTACGGCAGTTGCTTATACGGCAGTATGTATCCCGTATGCATCTCTTATGATTGTTCGTACAAACAGTCAGGAAGAACGAGGCAGAATGGGAACATGGCGTGCAGCATCAGGATATGTATCCGGTATGATCATGGCAGTTGCAATAATTCCGGTTACAAATATGTTAGGTGGTACACAGAGTGCATGGATCAAATTTGGTGCAATTGCAGGAGCATTTGTAATCTTAGCATTTTTACTTTGCTATAAGACAAGTAAAGAAGTGATTTCGGGTGAAACAGAAGTACAGGAAAAAGAAGAGGAAGAAGCAGTTCCGTTTAAAGAAGCGGTTATAAAACTGTTCCAGAATAAGTATTGGGTTATGATTTTGATCATGAACTTTATAAGTGCTGTTCTGTATGCAATTACAAGTTCATCAGGTGTTTATTATGCAAAATGGATTTACGGAAATGATAATCTGATGGGAATTATGGGAGCAATCGGCTTGATTCCGACATTGGTAGGATTCATTATTGTAGGACCAATGATTAAACATCTTGGTGTTACTAAGACATTGAAAGTGTCCTTTGCTGTTGGAGCTATTTGTACGATTGTAAGAATTGGAAACCCGTATAATTTTGTATTTAACGTGGTTATGAGCTGTTTTTCTTCACTTGCAAATATTCCGATGATGTGTCTGATGGGAGTTATGACAGCAATGTCTATTGATTATAATGAGTACAAATATGGTAAGAAAATGGTAGCATCTTCACAGGCTGCATCCAGTTTTGGAGGAAAAGTTGGAAGCGGTATTGGAGGTTCTATTATTGGATGGTGTCTCGCATTGGCAGCATATGATCCAGCAATGACCGCAGCTACATCGGCAACAAAACAGGCAATTTTCTCATTTTCCATTTACATTCCGGCAGCAATGTTTGTAGTTATGTTTATAATGAGCATGAAGTTTGACTTAGAAAAGAGACTTCCTCAGTTGAGAGAGGAAATTGCAAAACGAAAAGCGTAAAAAGAAGTAATGGAAAAAGAAAAATGTGAAGTGAGACAGAAATATAAAGTATATGGGAGTGAATCGAATGTATGATTACATATGGAAAAACACCGTTATCGTCTGTGTATGGTTTTGAAATTGTATTGATCGGAAAGGGAGGACATGGATCTTCTCCGGAGGTATGCATAGATCCGATCACGGCAGGGGTACATGTACATCTCGGGCTACAGGAATTATTAGCCAGAGAATGTCCGTTTGGAAGTGAGGTTTCATTGACGATTGGGCAGTTTCACGCGGGAGATGCTCCGAACATTATTCCCAATACGGCTGCAATGAGAGGAACCCTGCGTACGTTTGATGATGAACTGGCAGGAAAACTGATCCGCAGAATTACAGAGGTAAAACAGTCGATTATCTCTCATTTTCCAGCAACCCTCGTCCGTAAAGCTTCGGTTGTTTGCGGAACTGAAGAGGTGTAACATGGTATTGCTTTTTAAAGGCAGTCTGAAAATGGCTTTGACTGGAAAAACACAGGTAATTGCTGATCACACTGAGCGGTTTGTCTGTAAACTGCAGCAGATGTTTTCCTTCTTCTAGTTTACAGCGCAGGATAAATGCACTGATAGTAAAACCCAGCTGTTCTTTAAAATAGGTGGAAAAATAGGAACGGCTGAATCCCACATGGTGGGCAACCTCGGCAGCTGTAATCGGACAGTTGGTATGTTGAAGAACATACCGAATGGCTTGCTGCAGTGCTTCATCAGAGGTTTTTGGAATCAATTTATCTTTTACTTTTTGTGCAAATGTCAGAAGCATCTGGAAATTCAGATTTTGAACAGCGGAGGGATCATTTAATTTTTCTGTTGTTTGAATATATAAATCGGACATCTGGAATGCATCATCTGCATCTACGCCGCTGGAGATTGCAGAACGTGATGCAAGTGCAGTCATAATAATATTCAGATTTTTCAATTGACGGAGCTGATTTGGTGCAACAGTACCAGAATGTATGATGGAAGGCTGCAAAGTCATTTTTTTCAGACCATCCACATCTCCTGATTCTACAAAATGAAGAATCAGGGATTCGATTTCAGAAGAATTATTGTGGTGAAAATCTTCTTTCTGTTGATAAATGGATTCTACATGTTTTTCTGCGTGTGCAGAAGAGTCTGAAATGCTAACAGGTTCCAACAGGTCAAAATGAGAACAAATTTCGTGGTTCAGAAAATAATTAAAAACGGCAGCTTTTGCCATAAGACCTTTTAAAGCAATCGGCGGAATAATTTGAAAGAATGCTTTAAAAGCTGCCCGTTCTTCCTGAACAACTGCATATTCTGTATACATGGCATGAAAATCTGCGTCGGTAAACGGAATATAACTAGCCGGGCCTAACACAATGCGAAATTTCTGTAAATCTTTTGGTTTTATGGCAACAAAATAAGCACCGTATGGAGTGGAAAGATGTGCGATGTTATCTGTCGTATCGACAAATTCCTCAATGTAATGCTTTGGCGGATATGTGCAGGGGGACTGCTCTGGAAATGTCTGCAATAAAGTATCTTTCTGATACAGGTAAACAGGAATACCGGAATCCAGATAATTCAGATGACAAAAATCTTTAATGTCTTGTAAGGAAATCATGTATTTTCTCCATTTTATAACAAATATGTATTTGGTGTGTTATAGCAAGTTACAGTTAAATTATAAAAGAAATCGAACAAATCTGCAATAAAAATGGAGATATAAAAAGTAATATAATATCGGGAAACGATGTTTAAAAGAGAATTCTTAAAAAGTGGAGGAATAGATAACATGAAACTTTATGATTTGAGAACAGAATATAGAGTAAATCCAATCGGAATCGCGGAGAAAAATCCACGGTTTTCATGGAAGCTGGAATCAGAGGTAAATGACACCGTACAACAGCTTTATCACATTGTAGTAAAGGATTGCCAAAAAGTTGTCTGGGAAATAAAAGTGGAGAGCGAAGATTCCGTGCTGATTGCCTATGCAGGAGACGATTTACAGGATGAAACACTCTACAATGTGACAGTAGAAGTGACAGATAATCATGAGAATACGGCATCCGGAGAAATGTCTTTTGAGACAGGGATCCTGAACCCGGAAGTATTTAAGGCAAAAATGATTACACATGATTTTCCCGAAGAAGAAACGGCATGTCCGATTTTTTCTAAGACATTTGCAGCAAAAGGAAAAGTTCAAAGAGCCAGAATTTACGCCACATCCAGAGGTGTCTATGAGGCATCACTGAACGGTAAGCGTATCGGAGAAGACCAGATGACACCAGGTTGGACAAGCTATCATCACCGTCTTCAATACCAGATCTATGACATTACCGAAATGCTCCGGGAAGAAAATAAAATTGAAATCATGGTCGGAAACGGTTGGTATAAAGGAATCTTTGGTTTTATGCTGACACCGAATATTTACGGTGACAGAGTTGGTGTATTTGCGGAAATACATATGGAATATGAGGACGGAAGCAGAGAGATAATCTGCACCGATGAAACCTGGAAAGTCCGGACAGGTGAAGTCCGTTACAGTGAGATCTACATGGGCGAAACAATTGATACAACCGTTTGTGAAGAAAGCAGTGGTGAGGATTCCGGAATCAGGGTAGGTACTGTGTCTATCATGGATTTTAACAAGCATACTCTGACAGCCCAGGAAAATGAGCCGGTTCGTATTACCGAAAGAATTCCGGCAAAGGAACTGATCGTGACACCAAAAGGGGAAAAGCTGGTGGACTTCGGACAGAATCTGACCGGTATTGTAGAAGTGAAAGTGCATGGCAGAAAAGGGCAGAAGATTGTGATCCGTCATGCAGAAGTGTTGGATAAAGACGGGAATTTTTATACAGAGACTTTACGTCAGGCGAAATCAGAGGATACCTATATTTGCAATGGAGGGGGACAGACATTTCTTCCGCATTTTACGTTCCATGGTTTTCGATATATCTGTGTAGAGGGAATGGAGGAGTTGACAACGGAGCAGTTTACCGCCTGCGTGATGCATTCTGATATGGAAAAGCTGGTAGATTTTCAGTGTTCTAACCAAAAGGTAAATCAACTGCAAAAGAATATTGCGTGGGGGCAGAGGGACAATTTTTTGGATATTCCGACGGACTGTCCGCAGCGGGACGAGCGTCTCGGATGGACAGGGGATGCACAGATTTTTTCATGGACAGCAGCTATTAACCGGAATACGGCATTGTTCTTCCGGAAATGGATGAGAGATGTATCGGCAGAGTCCTCCTTAGAAAAGGGCGTTCCGCATGTCGTACCGGATATTCTGGGTTCATACAGCTCTGCGGCATGGAGTGACGTGGCAGTCATTGTGCCATGGGTGGTATATCAGACCTATGGTGATAAAGGCATTCTGAAAGAAAACTGGAAATGTATGCATGAATGGGTAGACTATATCCGAAATCAGTGCGGGGAAAACGGACTCTGGCAGACCGGATTCCAGTATGGAGACTGGCTGGCGCTGGATAAGGAGGAAAGTGCAGACAGAACCGGTGCGACAGATAAATATATAATTGCAAATGCTTATTATTTGTATGTGACAAATCTGGTGAAACAGACCGCAGAAGTACTCGGATTTGCACAAGATGCAGAAAAATATCAGAAATTGTATGATACGACTTTGGAAGCATTCCGGCAGGAATATTATACGAATACGGGGCGTATTGTCAGTGAGACGCAGACCGGAGCGATTTTATCTTTGTATTTTAACCTGGCGAGAGAAAAAGACAGGAAGCGTATTTTACAGACCTTGAAAACCAATATTGAAAATCACAAAAATCACCTGGCAACCGGTTTTGTCGGAACACCGTATCTGTGTCATGTATTATCCGAAAACGGAGAACATGAACTGGCGGCAACTATTTTTATGAAAGAAGATTATCCGTCATGGCTCTATGCTGTGAATATGGGAGCAACGACAATATGGGAGCGCTGGAATTCCATCATGCCGGACGGAAGTTTTGATGTATCGGGAATGAATTCATTGAATCATTATGCCTATGGTTCCATTGGCGACTGGATGTACCGGAAGATTGCCGGTGTGAGCCAGTTGAAGCCGGGTTACAAAAAGTTCAAAGTACAGCCGCTGTTTGTAAAAGGGATCGATGAAGCAGGAGTGGAATTCGAGTCGGTATACGGCAGGATTGAAAGCAACTGGAGCTGCAAAAATGGAAAGATTCATGGGTATGTGAGCGTTCCTGCAAATACAGAGGCAGAGATTCATTTGCCGGAGAAAGAAGATGTGATTACTGTAGGCTCTGGAATATATGAGTATGAATATGAGACTACAACGAACCTGGCATATGAGCGCTTTAGTCTGGACAGTACATGGGAAGAAATCTTGTCCCAGCCTTTGGCGGTGGAATTATTCAATCAGATGTCTCCGGGAATGCTGGACAATCCGATGCTTGCAATGGCACAGCAGATGACACTTGCAGAAGTACTTGGTATGGCTCCGGAAGCAAGGCCACTGTATGAGGCGGTAGTGAATGCGTTGAATGAGAGAAACTGTACACTGACAGGAGTTGGATATTGTGATCTTGACAGGTATGAGAGCGGTGGTCACAACAGATAAGTAGCCATATTATGAATATTGCGTACACGAAATGAACACCTATGTAAAAAGCAAGTAATCAAAAATAAGAGTGAAAAGAGCACGAGAGTAAAAATCTGAATTGATTTTGCCATCGTGCTTTTTCAATACGTTTGTAAAGAAATTGTAAGATACGGCAGTTATACTGGTCATATCAGGAAAAGTTAAGCAGCAGAAAGTAGAAGCAAACGATTCAATATCCTTTGCTTTAGATGTTTTCTCCAAAATAAAGATGCACAGTTGATTCCGCTTGACGAAAGATATTTGCTTGAATTTCTTTCCTAAACTGTATATAATGGTATAGATTAGATTGTCTCAATCATATATCAATTGCTTTTGCAATGTTGAATCGTGTTTTATATCCATTTTTCACTCGGAAAAATTAAAAATAGGTTCGAATGAATTTGTGCAATAGATATAAATAGAAAGGAAATATATGAGAAAACTAGCTTTAAATGATGAAATACTGCTAAAAATCGAGAAGCCTGCCCGCTACATCGGTAATGAGGTCAACTCGGTTATAAAAGATAAAGAAAAGGTGGATATCCGCTTTGCCATGTGCTTTCCCGATGTCTACGAGATCGGGATGTCACATCTTGGAATTCAGATTCTTTATGATATGCTGAATCGAAGAGAGGATATCTGGTGTGAAAGGGTATATTCTCCATGGATGGATCTGGATAAGGTCTTAAGAGAAAAGGATATCCCGTTGTTTGCATTGGAATCACAGGAGCCAATCAAAGAATTTGATTTTCTTGGAATCACCATTCAATATGAGATGTGCTATACAAATATACTGCAGATACTGGATCTGAGTAAAATTCCGCTTCTAAGCAAAGACAGAGATGAGAATTGTCCAATCGTAATCGGCGGTGGTCCATGCAGTTATAATCCGGAACCCCTGGCGGATTTCTTTGACTTGTTTTATATAGGAGAAGGAGAAACGGTATATTTCCGATTGATTGATCTGTATAAAGAATATAAATCCAATGGAAAAGGAAGGAAGGCATTTTTAGAAGCTGCTGCCCTCATCCCCGGAATTTATGTACCGTCTCTTTACGAAGTAACATACAAAGAAGACGGAACCATTGCTTCTTTTCAACCAAAAAGTGCGGATACACCGGCATTTGTAGAAAAACAGATTGTAATGGATATTACGGATACTTATTATCCGAAAGCACCGGTTGTTCCGTTTATTAAAGCAACCCAGGACAGGGTAGTGCTGGAAATACAAAGGGGCTGTATCCGCGGATGCCGTTTCTGCCAGGCGGGAATGCTTTACCGGCCCACCAGAGAGCGGGATCTTGCTATGCTGAAGGAATACGCATATGAAATGCTGAAAAATACCGGGCATGAAGAAATTTCCTTAAGTTCATTAAGCTCCAGTGACTATTCCCAACTGGAAGGATTAGTTAACTATTTAATCGAAGAATTCAAAGGAAAAGGGGTTAATATTTCCCTGCCATCCCTTCGTATCGACGCTTTTTCCCTGGATGTTATGAGCAAAGTGCAGGATGTGAAAAAGAGCAGCCTTACATTTGCTCCGGAAGCCGGCTCCCAGCGCCTGCGCGATGTAATTAACAAAGGGCTGACCGAAGAAAATATTATAGAGGGTGCAGACCAGGCATTTGAAGGCGGCTGGAACAGGGTAAAGCTGTATTTTATGCTGGGACTTCCTACTGAGACGGAAGAAGATATGAAAGAGATCGCACATCTGGCTGACCGCATTGCCAGACGGTATTATGAGATACCCAAAGAGGAGCGAAACGGTAAATGCCAGATTACGGTCAGTACCTCATTTTTTGTGCCAAAACCTTTTACGCCGTTCCAATGGGTAGGGATGAACACAAAAGAAGAATTTTTAGGAAAAGCCAGAATAGTTAACCAGGAAGTGAAGGACCAGTTAAATCGCAAAAGTATTAAATATAACTGGCATGAAGCGGATGTTACTGTTTTGGAAGGGCTGCTGGCACGAGGAGACCGCAGAGTAGGGGCAGCCATACTGGATGCTTATCAAAACGGTGCACTTTATGATGCATGGTCCGAGACTTTTAAGAATCAAACCTGGATGGAAGCATTTGTACACACGGGCATAGATCCGGATTTCTATACGACCAGAGAACGTTCCATGGATGAAATACTTCCCTGGGATTTTATACAAATCGGTGTTTCAAAGAATTTCCTGATACAAGAATGGAAAAAAGCGGTTTCAGAAACAATTACAAATAACTGCCGTCAGGGTTGCTCTGGATGCGGTGCGGGAATATACAAAGGAGGCGTGTGTATTGAAAGTAAGAATTAAATTTGCCAAAGAGGGTGCTATGAAATTTATCGGACACCTTGATATCATGCGCTATTTTCAAAAAGCAATGCGAAGGGGAAATATTGACATTGCTTTTACTGAAGGGTTCAGCCCTCATATGATTATGTCATTTGCAGCCCCTCTGGGTGTGGGACTTACCAGTACGGGAGAATATCTGGATATTGAAGTTCAGACTGAAATTTCATCAAAAGACGCAATAGAGCAGTTAAATGCGTGCATGGTGGAAGGAATGAAAGTCTTAAGTTTCCGAAGAATTCCCCAGGAAAAAGCAAGCAAAGCGATGTCTCTGGTTGCTGCTGCCGATTATCTGGTAAACTTCAGAGAAGGAAAAGAACCGGATCTGGAATATAAGAGCCGGCTGGCGGAGTTTTATGACCGGGAAACCATCACAATTATAAAGAAAACAAAAAAAAGTGAAAAAGAAGTAGATATCAAGCCTATGATATATGCTTTGGAACTTCGGGAAGACGGAATATATATGCAGCTTGCTACAGGAAGTGTCAATAATCTGAAGCCGGAACTTGTGATGGAGGCATTTGCCCAGTATCTGGGAATGGAAATGGAACCATTCAGTCTGTTGGTTCATCGGCTGGAAGTCTATGCAGATCTTGGAAATGAGAAAAAGCGCAGTCTGGTTTCTCTGGAAGATCTGGGAGAGGATATTCCCGGGTAGCAATGGAGATGGAAGAAAAAAACAGTAAGCTGGTTATCACAAGGGAGGAGGGGCAGATTTTAACAACGCTCCTTCAGGATGGAAAACCGGTAGAATTTCATTTAGAACCGGAAGGGGTAGATTCACTTCTGGGAAATATTTATATCGGAAAAGTACAGAATATTGTACAAAATATCCAGGCTGCTTTTATTGAAATCAAAAGTGGTTTGCCTTGTTACTATTCTTTGGAAGAAAATCCTACACCTTACTATACCAGTAAAATGAACTCCCGCAGATTGGTGGCGGGAGATGAGCTTCTGGTGCAGGTAAGCCGTGAAAATATGAAAACGAAGGCACCTACTGTCACTTCTAATTTAAGCTTTACCGGCAAATATCTGGTTCTGACAAGTGGAAACACACGGATAGGGGTCTCAGGTAAACTGTCTCCATCTCAGAGAAAAGACCTTAAGAACCTGCTGGAAGAATACCGCTCAGACCAATATGGCTGGATTATCCGTACCAATGCAGCGCAGGCATCACATGAGGAGTTAAGGCAGGAAGTCTGCCAATTGGCAGGACAATATGAAAACTTAAAGGAACGGGCCAGATTCAGGACCTGTTTTTCGTGTCTTTACCAGACACCCAAGAATTATCTGACCCAGCTGCGGGATACTTACAGCGGCAAACTGGAAACAATTCTAACAGATGACCAGGGGTTGTATGATTCCATGCAGGAATTCCTTGCCGAATACCAGCCGGAGGATCTGGATAAACTGTCATTTTATGAAGATTCCCTGCTGCCCCTGAAAAAACTGTACAGTCTGGATCAGGCTTTAAAAGATGCATTGAAAGAGCGTGTATGGCTGAAATCCGGAGCTTATCTGGTCATTCAGCCTACGGAAGCCCTGACATCCATCGACGTGAATACGGGCAAATATGACGGTCATAAGAATCAGGAAGCAACCTTTTTAAAAATCAATCTGGAAGCAGCCAGGGAAATTGCCAGGCAGCTGCGGCTGCGCAATATTTCGGGCATTATTATTGTTGATTTTATTAATATGAAATCTCCGGATTCTAAAAAGCAGTTATTGGATGGATTTGAGGCATATCTGTCCAAAGATCCCGTCAAAGCGTCACTGGTAGATATGACGGCATTAGAACTGGTGGAAGTAACCAGGAAAAAAGTAAAAAAATCCCTGGCAGAACAGGTAAAAGCAATTACTGAGATACAAAGGAAGTGACTTAATGATCAGAGCGGATTTACATTTACACAGCCGTTATTCCGATGGCAGTGATTCAGCAGAAGAGGTTTTTGAAAAAAGCGTCCGGGAAGGACTGGATGTGATTGCACTTACAGACCATGATGCGCCGCCAAAAGAAGATATTCTGAAAGCGCTTGGCAGAAAACACCATATTCAGGTAATTATGGGAATGGAATGCGGCAGCAGGGATCCTGAGACAAAACTGGATGCCCATATCCTGGCATACAATATAGCCGATTACGAGCCGGTTGCCAGACTGATGAAGCCGGTACTTGAAATGCGTCATGAGCGGAGCTTATGGCAGATTAAACGGCTTAGGGAAATGGGTTATGAGATCAGCCGCGAAGAAGCAGAAAAAGAGACAGATGGGTGCTGCATTTATCGCCAGCATATTAATTATGTACTCTATAAAACAGGGCAGATCGATGCCATGTTCGGCTCCTGGATGCAGCGGATGTACCGGGAAAACGGACCCTTAAGGGTCAGCTATGAGTATCCCGACACAAAAGAGGTTGTAAAAGCCATTGCAGAAGGAGGCGGAAAGGCAGTACTTGCCCATCCGGGACAGCAGCAGAATATCCGGCTGATTCCAAAATTAGTGGAAGCGGGGCTTACCGGTGTGGAATTACTGCATCCGTCTAATACACCGTTTGATATGAAGGAGATTGCAGCTACGGCGGAATATTATCATTTATTTCTTACAGGGGGCAGTGACTATCACGGCCTGCTTTCCCCAAAAGGCGGACAGGTAGGCGAATGTGTTATGGAATTTAAGGATTTCCATGAAATTTTTAAGCCCATGCAGAGCGCACTTGAAATGGCATGAAATGGCATTCTGACAGCAGTGTGCCACGCTTGAATAAAATATGAATCAATGATATAAAATTGCACATAATAGCAGGAGTAAACTAGTTTGAAAGAAAAGCGCTTTCAAAACACTTATTAAGGCAGTATTGCAGGCAGGCCTGCGATATGCGGGAGGTATAATTATGATTAAATTTAACCACTTTAACTTTAATGTTCTGGATTTAGAAAAATCCCTCACTTTTTACGAAAAAGCACTTGGATTAAAGCCAGTGAGAGAAAAAAATGCATCTGACGGTTCTTTTAAGCTTGTTTATCTGGGTGATGGCATTACCGATTTTACTTTGGAGCTCACCTATCTGACAGAACGTAAAGAGCCATACAATCTGGGGGAACTCGAATACCATCTGGCATTTGTAACCGATGACTATGAAGGATTTCATCAGAGACACAAAGAAATGGGATGCATCTGTTTCGAAAATGAAGCGATGGGAATTTATTTTATTGAAGATCCGGACGGATACTGGATTGAAATTGTCCCGGAAAAATAAGAATTTAAACACACCCTAGCCTGTTTGCGCTATTTATTGGGTAAATTTTGAAAAAATAGTTGACGTAAAATCTTCAGTATGATATTATACTCTAGTATGCCGCACAGAGAGGTCTAAGAGTCATGCAGATGATCACCAAATCTGGCGAGTAATGATAATAGGAGGTGCCATATGTACGCAATTATTGCAACAGGTGGTAAACAGTACAAAGTAGCCGAAGGCGATATCATTAACGTAGAAAAGCTTGGAGTAGAAGCTGGAGAGACTGTTACTTTTGATCAAGTACTTGCAGTAAGCAATGATGGTCTTAAAGTTGGAGCTGACGTTGAAAGCGCAACTGTAACCGGTAGCGTTGTGAAAAACGGTAAAGCGAAAAAAGTTATTGTTTACAAGTATAAGAGAAAAACTGGATATCATAAGAAAAACGGTCATAGACAGCAGTTTACACAAGTTAAAATTGAAAAAATTAACGGTTAATTGTCAATGATTAAAATCACAGTTTATAAGAGTTCAGAAGTATATAGAGGATTTGTAGCCAAAGGCCATGCGGGTTACGGGGAAGAAGGACAGGATATTATCTGTGCTGCCGTATCTGTACTGACTGTGAATGCAATTAATTCCATAGAGCAGTTTACTGAGGATAAATTCGCCGTAAGGCAGGATGATGACGGCTTGGTAGAGTTGATCTTGGAAGGTGCAGTTTCAAAAGAGACGAAGCTCTTGCTGGATTCGATGATTCTTGGTTTAAAGGATATCCAAAATAATTACGGTAATGAATATATCAAGATTATATTCAAGGAGGTGTAAGACTATGTTAAAAATGAACCTTCAAATTTTCGCTCATAAAAAGGGAGTTGGTTCTACTAAAAATGGTAGAGATTCCGAATCTAAGAGATTAGGCGCGAAAAGAGCTGACGGACAATTTGTAAAAGCTGGAAATATTCTTTACAGACAGCGTGGAACTAAGATTCACCCGGGCGTTAACGTTGGACGTGGTGGAGATGATACTTTATTCGCTTTAGTTGATGGTGTTGTAAGATTCCAAAGAAAAGGAAGAGATAAGAAACAGGTTTCTATCGTTCCAGTATCAGCAGAATAGTAAAGGTGGCTTCAAATCAAATTGGTTTGAAGCCTATTTTTTTAGAAAGAAGGTGAATGGAAATGTTCGCAGACAGAGCAAAAATATCCATACGTTCTGGTAAAGGCGGGGACGGCCATGTAAGCTTTCGAAGAGAATTATATGTTGCCAACGGCGGTCCTGACGGAGGAAACGGCGGAAAAGGCGGAAATATTATTTTTGAAGTAGACGAAGGCTTGAATACGCTGGCAGACTACCGCCATAAACGCAAGTTCAGTGCGCAGGACGGTGAGCAGGGTGGAAAGAAACGCTGCCATGGAGGCAACGGCAGTGATTTGATACTGAAGGTTCCGGAAGGTACGGTAATAAAAGAGGCTGAAAGCAATAAGGTAATTGCAGATATGTCCGGAGATAACCGCAGACAGGTTATTTTAAAGGGCGGAAAAGGCGGACTTGGCAATATGAATTTTGCCACACCCACTATGCAGGTACCAAAATATGCACAGCCGGGACAGCCGGCTCAGGAACTTATGGTGAATCTGGAATTAAAGGTGATTGCAGATGTGGGACTGGTTGGATTTCCAAACGTAGGAAAGTCTACGTTGTTATCCCGCGTTACGAATGCGAGACCTAAGATTGCCAATTATCACTTTACAACCTTAAATCCCAATCTGGGAGTAGTAGACCTGGACGGTGGAAAAGGATATGTAATTGCAGATATACCGGGGTTGATTGAAGGTGCTTCCGAAGGTGTTGGTCTTGGACATGAGTTTTTACGTCATATTGAACGTACAAAAGTGATGATCCATATGGTAGATGCAGCATCCACAGAAGGACGTGATCCAATCGAAGATATCTATAAAATCAACGAAGAATTAAAAGCTTATAATGAAGAAATTGCAGCAAGGCCTCAGGTGATTGCGGCAAATAAAATAGATGCCATTTTTGAGGGTGATGAAGATCCTGTTCAGAAGATCAGGGATGAATTCGAACCTCAGGGAATTAAGGTGTTTGCCATATCCGCAGTCAGCGGAAAAGGTTTGAAAGAGTTATTGTATTATGTACGGGAACTGTTAGATACGGTGCCGGAAACTCCGATGGTATTTGAACAGGAATTTTTCCCGGATCAATTTAATATGACTGAGAATCTTCCATATACGGTAGAAAAATCTACGGAGGAAGAGCATACCTACATTGTAGAAGGACCGAAAATTGAAAAAATGCTGGGTTATACCAATCTGGAGTCGGAAAAAGGCTTTGCATTCTTCCAGAAGTTCTTAAAAGATACCGGCATATTGGATGAATTAGAAGCTGCAGGCATTGAAGAAGGCGACACCGTGCGTATGTATGGACTGCAGTTTGATTACTATAAATAATTTTATATAGATAAAGAGGATACATGTGCCCGGATAACGTGATTACCAGGCATCCGTATCGGAGGGAAAGATGACAAGTAAGCAACGTGCGTATTTAAAAGGTCTGGCAATGACTATGGATTCTATTTTCCAGATTGGAAAATCCAGTCTTACACCAGAAAATACCCAGGCGATCAAAGAAGCCCTGGAAGCAAGAGAATTAATAAAGATTAATGTCCTTCAGAATTGTATGGACGATCCGAAAGAGCTGGCATCTATGGTAGCGGAGCGTACCCGTTCACAGGTAGTACAGGTTATCGGAAAGAAAATTGTACTTTATAAAGAAGGAAAAGACGAAAAGAAAAAGATTCAACTTCCTTTATAAAAGCGGGGAATTCAAAGAATGAAGCAGCGACGTAAAAAAGTTGGTATCATGGGCGGAACTTTTGACCCGATCCATATCGGACATCTGATTCTGGGAGAAAACGCATATCTGCAGTTTGACCTGGATTATGTGCTGTTTATGCCCTCCGGCAATCCTCCTCACAAGCAGGAGCGCCAGGGGCGTGCGACAACAGCACAGCGGGTGGCAATGGTTTCCCAGGCAGTCAGCAGTAATCCGCATTTTGAACTTTCTATGGCAGAGACACATGACGAGGGTTATACCTATACCAGGGAGACGCTTAGCCGTCTGGTGAAGGAGAACCCGGATACAGATTATTACTTTATTATGGGAGCCGATTCCCTGTTTACTTTTGAAACATGGAAAGAGCCGGAAGATATCTGCCGCCTCTGTACCCTTGTAGTAGCGGTAAGAGACCATGTGAAACCGGAGAAATTAAACCGCCAGATTGATTATTTAAAAGAGCTCTTTCAAGCTAAAATAGAAAAGCTGGATACTCCAAATATTGATATTTCATCCGGTACGATCCGAAACTGGATCTGCAGGGGCAAATCAATTAAGTATTATGTTCCTGACGAAGTAATACAATATATTGAAGAGCATTGCATGTATCAGGAGTGTGAAGAAAATGAGTGAATTCAATATTTTAAAAATGCAGGATAAGCTGAAAAAATATCTGGATGAAGATCGTTTTACCCATACCCAGGGCGTTATGTACACCAGTGCCGCACTGGCAATGCGTTATGGGGAGGATGTGAGAAAAGCACAGGCAGCCGGATTGCTGCACGATTGTGCGAAATGTATTCCCAACGAGAAAAAAATCAGTATCTGCGAAAAGAACAGGATTCCCATATCGGATGCAGAACGGGAAAATCCATATTTACTTCATGCAAAAGCAGGAGCACAGATCGCGCAAGAAAAGTATAAGATTACAGACCCGGATATTTTAAATGCCATTGCATATCATACCACAGGAAGGCCAGGCATGTCTCTTTTGGAGAAAATCGTCTATATAGCGGATTATATAGAGCCGTGGCGTTACAAAGCCCAGAATCTGGAATTGACAAGGAAAATGGCATTTTCTGACATTGATGAAGCTCTGTATATCATTTTACGGGACACCCTTTCGTATCTGAGGTCTACAAAAAATGTACTGGACCCAATGACTGAGAGAGCTTTTGAGTATTATAAAGAAGTTAACAGAGAAAAGCAAATAATGAGACAGGAGGGAAAATAATTTGGAAAATAAGTCAAAACAAATGGCTAAAATCGCATGTGCTGCTTTAGAAGAAAAAAAGGCAGAGGATTTGAAGGTCATCAATATTGAAGAAGTATCCGTATTGGCTGATTATTTTATCATTACCAGCGGAACTAATAAAAATCAGGTGCAGGCGTTAGTAGATAACGTAGAAGAAGCCCTGGGCAAAGCAGGATATCAGGCAAAGCAGGTAGAGGGTTACCAGACAGCAAACTGGATTCTGCTGGATTATGGTGATATTATCATTCATGTATTTGATTCGGAAAATCGTTTATTCTACGATCTGGAGAGAATCTGGAGAGATGGCAAGAGCATTTCAGTAGAAGAATTATAATAATAGAATGGCTGTGCATCGTATTTTAGCAGAATACGGTGCATTTCTGCTATGCAGCAATATCACTGTCTATCAGGCAGTATAATTAAAAATAGAAAGGGTCTATAAATGAAAAAATGGTATGATGAAGAATACGAATTTGAGATTGAGGTAACAGGATTTCTACGCAGCGACCATACAGAGCGGTATTGCCGAAATGGCGAGGAAATAGGAGATAAATATACCTGTACCTATGGATGCCCTGTAAATGCGGATGGACAGGGAATTTGTTCAAAAGTAATGATGATGTTATATCCAATCATGGAAGCTGTCAGAAGCGGCGGAGATTTAGAGAACATCGGCGGTAATGATAAATACAGCAAGGATATTGTTTGTCCAGATGGCTGCGTTATGTTCCGGCTGACCGCAAAGAAACTTGGAAATGAGAATTTTTATAAAGGGAAATTTTACGATTGATTTTTAGTTCAGAACACCCCTGCTGGATTTTGGTGCCGCATATGGCGCGTAAAAATGCAGGGGTGTTCTGTTTTGTTTATTCGGATGAAGTGCTTTTAGAAACTACAGGCATTTTAATTCTGCTGATAAACCAGATCCCGTCTTTGTAGCATTCAAAATATCCTCCGTGAATGTGCATAATCCGCTCACATGTCTTAATACCGATTCCGGTACTTTCGTGTGCGGACAGATCTTCCTCAATTCTATTATGAAATTCAAGTACAAAGTATCCGTCTATTTCTCTGGAAATAACATGCAGCGGGTAGCTGGCATCGGCATACTTATGAATATTGGATAAAATGTTATCCAGGGTTCTCTGTACATATTCAATGTCCAGATAGCAGTTGCTCTTCAGGGAATCCAGATCAAACTGGGATTCAATTTCAAAACCTTCACTTTCCAGTGTAAATAACTGATCATCTGACAGACCGGTAATCAAATTGATCGTAGGGATCAGTTCTTTTTGATATGCTTCTTCCCCTCGTTCGGATACCAGAAAGTATTCAAATAATTTATCTGATAATTGCTTAATCTTATAGGCTTTATTTTTAATATGCCCTAAAAAGTTGTGCAGCTGGTCCTGGTTTTGGTATCTGCCCAGAATCAGCAATTCCACATATCCGATCAGGGAGGTCAGGGGAGTGCGCAGATCATGGGACATGGCGGTAATCAGCTTTTGGTGTGCTTCTTTTACAGCCTGTTCATTTTCATCCCGCTCGATAATAGACTTCCGCATCTGATTGATGCCCACCGCCAGGCGGTAGAGCTCGTCACAGCCGTTTTCCCGGACTTTATAATTCAGATCCCCACCTTCTAAGATTTCAAGATCTTCTGCGAGTTTGTTAATATATTGGATTTTCCTGTGGATGAAAAATAAGAAAAGCAGCAGGAAAATCAAAAAGCAGAGAAAGAGGCAGGCATAGTACAGCACCACATAATACTTCACATAAAAGTAGCAAAAAACCTGGGTATCCAGCGTGATATGGTCCGAAAAAGTTATTTGATACATGGGAATATCCCCCTGTTCCTGTACCGGTTCTGTAAAATTGTTTTTAATATACTGGTTAAAATAATTTTCCAGACTGTCTCCTTCCGGAGGAACCGCACCAAAATCAGAATTGAATATTTCATAATCTTTATAGTAAAAAGATATAGAAGTATTACCCTGTTCTTTCATCCATTTGTGTATCTGAGAAATTTCTTTGGATGTAATCTCATTTTCATCAATAAAACTCTGCAGTTTCTGGACGAAATCTTCTTCTGTACGTTTTACATAGGAGGGAGACATAAGTGTTTTATCCAGCAGATAATATCCAAATCCAGAAAGCGGTTCGTATGCCAGGTAGGCGATCAGCAAAGAAACGGTAACAGCGAGCACCAGCTCTCTGGCTAATTTCTTAGAAAAAATATTCTTGATTTTAGACAATGCGATAACCCCTTCCCCAAACGTTTTGTATATAGTGCGGATTCTGTATATCATCTTCCAGTTTCTTTCTCAGGTTTCGGATATGGACGGCGACCGTATTGCTGGAAAAGGAATAATAAGGCTCCTTCCATACGCTTTCATATATATTCTGAGCGGAAAAAATCTTTTTCCGATGAGTAGCAAGGAGTGCCAGAATCTGATATTCCAGATCCGTCAATGTAATTTCCTTTCCGGATTTTGTCACTCGCTGAGCATCCATATCGATTTCTATATCCTGGAGATAAATATGTCCCAGGCTTTTGGTATCCTGTCCCATGTAGATGCAGTATCTGCGGATTAATGCCTTTACTCTGGAGAGCAGCTCAGTGTAAGAAAATGGTTTTACAAGATAATCATCAGCGCCTGCAGAAAAACCGATCACAATATCTTCTTCTTTTGACTTAGCGGTCAGAAATAAAATAGGAACCATATGTTCTTTGCGGATTTCATTACAGGCGATAATCCCGGAACATCCGGGCATCATTACGTCTAATATAATCAAAACAATGGAACTTTCCATCATCTCTATGGCTTCTTTCCCATTTGCCGCTTCAATAACCTGATATCCTTCCCCTTCTAATAAAATACGGATTACTTCCCGGATTTCAGCATCATCGTCTGCAATCATAATTTTTTGCAACTTGTTCATGTATTACCTCCTCTGTTACAGGATACCGTTCATATAAACAGATACCCGAAGTAATATTATTGTACCATGAAATCGGATCTGGGAGTATCTTATCTTTTTAATCTTCATATTTCTTCACTAAATCTGCTGTTATTTTTTAAAATTTTCCTGTTATTCTGGTTTCTGAACAGTAATAAGGAGGAGGAAGCGGCAGTATTGCAGGTAAGCCTGTAATAGGCGCAGGACAAAATGGAAGAAATTATCAGAGTATCAAATATCCGTAAACAATATATCGTAGGAAATGAAAAGGTAGTCGCTCTTAAAAAAATTAACCTCTCTATTCATAAAGGGGAAATTTGCTGTATTTTTGGTACTTCCGGTTCTGGAAAAAGTACACTGCTGAATCATCTTGCAGGATTTGAAAAACCCACAAAAGGCGAAATTTTTATTAAAAATACTTCGATCACGAAGCTAAGTGAAAAAAACATGGCTGCGTTTCGTCAGCTGCATATTGGATTTATTTTTCAGGCGTATAATTTACTGCCTAATTTAACGGCACTTGAAAATGTAGCTCTGCCCCTGGTGTTCCGCGGGGTAGAGATGGATAAACGGATGCACAGGGCAATGCAGCTGTTGAATAAGGTTGGTCTGGGCAAAAGAGGTGCGCATTATCCCTCACAGATGTCCGGAGGCCAGCAGCAGCGTGTGGGGATAGCCAGGGCGTTTGTTACCCATCCGGAAGTAATATTTGCAGATGAACCAACTGGAAATCTGGATACCAAAACAACGGCAGAGGTAATGAACATGATTGTCGGTATGGCTCATAAATACAATCAGACAATTGTACTGGTCACCCATGACCCGGAAATGGCAAAGTATGCTGACCGTATAGTAACTTTAATCGATGGGGATATTGTGAAAGATACGGCTGTTCAGAAAGACCCCGGTATTAAAAATGCTTAAGAAAACGTGACTAAAAGTAATACAAAGATTAATTATGAGAAAATAATCAGGAGGTTAAAAGGTGAAGGGAATGAATTTAAAGAAATATTTAAAGAAGATCGGTATCTGGGGGTTGATAATCAGCATTGCCATGGGGTATCCCGGTATTATAAGTGAAGCCAAAGAGGCAGCAAATCCGCCTGAGAAGCCGCCGGTTGCTGAATCATCAGGCAGTGAAGGGGCAAACAGTACAGAAACATCTGCAGAAGGGATTACAGAGCCAGTTACCGAAGAAACAAAGGGAGAAAATATTCCTGCAGTCTCCCCACCTGTAATCAGGATCAGCAGAAGAGAAATAAAAAAGCCGATCAAAGCGGGAAAATCATTTCAGACAGTTCTGATAGTGGAAAATAAAAGCAAAGAGCTGCCGATAGAAAATGCCCGATTAAGCGTTGAAACAGGAGAAGGGCTTTTGTCCCAGGAACTTACCGGTTCGCTGGACGTAGGAAAAGTAGGGGCGCAAAGCCAAAAGAGCTGTAAACTGCATCTGAAAACAGCAGAGGAGATTCAATCTGAAGTCCAGACCATTACCGTAACGCTTGAATACGATTACCAAACAACAGAAGGTATGATCCATGAGCAGAAAGTGGAAAAAATCATGATTCCCACGGTAGTATCAAAAAGACAGGGAACAGAAGAGCCAAATGATAGCCAGGAAGTTTTCAACCCATTGGAAGGATCCGGATCAGGAGATTCTTTTGGCGGGCAGCCGGCTCCGTCAGATGATAAAAAAAATATCGATACGCCGGTTCCCAATATAATCGTAAGCAAATATGAGTATGGGAAAAAAGTAACTGCAGGAAAAGAATTTCATTTGAAATTGCAGATAAAGAATACCAGTTCCATAACGGCGGCTGAAAATATGATTATGTCTCTGGAACTGGGGGATGCACTTGCAATTACCGATTCATCCAACTCCTTTTACATAGATAAAATAGGGCCGGGAGGGGTAATGGAAAAGGAAGTTACCATCAAAGCACTGGCAAATGGAAAGCCTGAAAATTCGAAAGTGGATATTAGTTTTAAGTATGAGTACGTGCATGACAAAACCCGCACCCAGGCAACATCCGCAGAAAAGCTCTCTATTCCGGTTATACAGCCGGACAGATTCAAGGTGAATGTGCCCCAGAGCCAGGAAGAAATGCATCAATTTGCGGAAGCTACTTTAAGTCTTCCCTATGTAAATAAAGGCAAAAGTGCCGTTTACAATGTAGAGGCTTCTCTTGAAGGGGATGTGGAAACAACGGAAAACTATAAGTATCTGGGGAATTTTGAATCCGGTTCCAACGGCACCATTGACTTTCTTATAACTCCCCAGAATATCGGAAAACAGGAGCTTCAGGTCAAAATTAAATATGAGGATTCTGCAAATAAATCAAGAACTATAAATATAGCGGTACCCATTAATGTGCTGGAGCCGCAAGATCCGGCAGGAGATATGAACTTTGGAGAGGAAGCCGCAATGGGAGAGGAACTTCCACCGGAAGGTGGTACAAATATGCTTTCTTACGCAGCAGGAGCCGGAGGACTCATACTGATTCTGATCATTGTCATTGCGGTTGTGAAGAAAAGGAAGCGAAAGAAAGCATTTCTGTACGAAGAGTTCGAGGAGCAGGATGATGATGAATAAACGGAGGTTTCAATAGAATGAAAATGTATGATAAACTTCGGATGTGTGCCAGAAACCTCTATCGGAGAAAAGGAAGAACTTTTCTGACCGTTTCGGGGGTCGTCATTGGCTGCTGTGCTATTATCATAATGATATCAATTGGTATAGGCATGAAAGAGTCTCAGGAGAAGATGCTTTCGGAAATGGGAGATCTGACCATGATTACAGTGATGCCCACACCCGGTAATCAAAAAGGGAAATTAAAGCTGGACGAGAAAGCGGTGAAAAGCCTTCAGGCTATAGAACACGTAGTTCTGGCGGCGCCTAAAGTAAGTTTAACCAGTGAGAATACGCTCATTGCCACCGGGAAAAATCATCGGTATCAGGGACAGGGAATCAGTATTATCGGAATGCCGGAGGACGCAATTGAAAAGCTGGGATATCGTTTGAAGGAAGGGGATTATCCGGGAAAGAAACCTTATGAAGTTCTGGCAGGGTCTGCATTTGCCTATCAGTTTGCGGATACGAAAAGACCGGACGGCAGCAATATGGTAGATTACTGGACCAATCCCGAGGCGAAGCCTTATTTTGAACCCCTGAAAGAAGAAATTAGTTTTTTAATGGAACAGGAGACATCCGGGAATGCCCCTTCTTCCGATATGGATAGTCCGCAAGGAGAAGAAACTAAAAAGTACAAAGAGCTGGCCGTACTTAAAATCAGCGGGATCATGAAAGAGGACTTTGGAAAAGGAGAAGAGACCTCCGGAGGATTGATTATGAAGCTGAAAGACCTTCAGGCAATTCAAAAACTGTTGACAAAAAATAAAAAAGTAAAAGCAGCGCCGGAATTTACCCAGGTTATGGTTCAGACGGACAATGTTGAAGAAGTGGGAAAAGTAGAGCAAACGATTAAAGACATGGGGTTTCAGACCAGCTCAATGGAAAGCATAAGGGAACCTATGGCTAAGGAAGCCAGGCAGAAACAGTTTATGCTGGGCGGCCTGGGTGCTATTTCCCTGCTGGTTGCTGCAATTGGAATTGCAAACACCATGATTATGTCTATTACCGAGCGAACCAGGGAAATCGGTATAATGAAATCCCTGGGCTGCTTTATCAGCGACATTAAAAGTATGTTCCTTATGGAAGCTGCAATCATCGGACTCCTGGGAGGAATCATTGGAATACTGGTAAGCTTTACCGTATCCGTAATTATGAATATGTCTGCCCAGCATTATGTATTTACCTCATTTGATGCCCTGGTAAATCTTTTGATGGAAAAAGGCAGCAGGACCTCGGTAATCCCATTGTGGCTGGCTGGGTTCTCAATGCTGTTCTCCACTCTGATCGGTGTTATCGCAGGCTATTATCCCGCGAATAAGGCAGTAAAGATATCAGCGTTAGAAGCGATGAAGTATTAGGACTACAGCGAACAATTTTATCTTGAATTTGGGTTTAGCTGATTAAGGGGACGCTTTGTAGATAGGTGTAGTGCGCCCCCTTCTCTTTCCGGGATGCAGGTTGTCGCCACAAAGCTGGTTTCTCGAGGCCACTGAAAAAGTAGATATTACCGTCTATTTTTGATATAATGTATGTATCAAATAAAGGCGGTGTTTTTATGGTAGATCAACAACAAAAATTAGTATTAAGTTCCTACATGAAAATATATGAATTGGTGGTTCCCAGGAATAATCTTCTCCGACAGATAAAAGAACTCGTAAACTTCGGATTTATTTATGAAGAGTTAATTGATAAATATTGTCTTGATAACGGACGTAATGCAGTTCCACCTATCCGCATGTTTAAATATCTGCTGTTAAAAGCAATTTATGATCTATCGGATGTTGATGTCGTAGAGCGTTCCAGGTATGATATGTCTTTTAAATACTTTCTGGATATGGTGCCGGAGGAGGAGGTTATTAATCCCAGCTCATTGACGAAATTTCGTAAATTGCGATTAAAAGATATGGCACTTTTAGATATGCTGATTGCGAAAACAGTCCAGATTGCATTAGAGCAGGAAATCATAAAATCAAAAACCATTATTGTTGATGCCACACATACAAAATCAAGATACAATCAAATGACTCCGCGGCAGGCACTACAGGAAAGGTCAAAAAAACTACGGC
>NZ_JTGN01000001.1:7500-961703 GCF_000797495.1 Robinsoniella peoriensis | reverse complement strand
TTCCAGAAGCGGTTATTACGCCTGGATAAAGGCAGCTCCTGTCCGTTCGCTTCAGGAACAGAAGGACCGTGAGGATTTTGATCTGGTTCTGGCCGCTTACAGGCTGCATGGTTATGCCAAAGGGGCCAGGGGCATCTATATGGAACTGCTCCATATGACCCCGCCGGTGATCATGAACCTGAAAAAAATCCGCAGGCTGATGGAAAAGTTCCACCTCTCCTGTCCATACCGAGGCCCAAATCCATATAAAAGAATGGCAAAGGCACTAAGGACCAGCAATGTAGCGGACAACCTGCTAAACCGTGAGTTCGAATGTTATGGACCAAGAATAGTCTTGTTGACGGATATCACTTATCTGTCCTATAGCGGATCCTTTGCCTACCTGTCAACCATCCTGGATGCCTTTACCAGGCAGATACTTTCTTATGTGCTCAGTGACTCCCTGGAAGTGGATTTTGTTCTTGAAACGGTCAATAAACTGGTGGCCGATCATGGGATCTCACTTCAAGCAGAAACAATCATCCACAGTGATCAGGGGTGCCATTACACCAGCCAAAGTTTTCTTCATATACTTTATAACAAGAAGCTGCGCCAGTCCATGTCCCGGCGTGGCAACTGCTGGGACAATGCGCCCCAGGAGAGTTTCTTTGGGCATATGAAGGACCATATCAAGGCAAAACTGGCTGAATGCGTAAGCTTTGCAGAGGTACARTCTGTCATTGATGACTACATGGCTTATTATAATAATCAGCGGTACCAATGGCATCTGGCGAAGCTTGCACCCAATGAGTTTTATAAATTTGTCATCACTGGAGAATATCCACTGGATGTTCCCAAAATACCTGCGCATCCGGTCATAGCCAAAAAACCGGAAGAACTTGGATGCCAATTATATCAGAAAAATACGGATAGTTAAAAAATTTCATAGAATACCATGACATTTAAAGAGGTGTACCTGTATGCAGGATACTTTGGAAGTAAAGGTGCGAAAAAAGTGCCCCACTTTTTAAAATGTCCTTGACAAAGGGTACAGTTCATTTACTTACCTTGCCGGAGTGTTTTTTGGCGGATAGTATTCGACTGGCTCCCATCGGATACTAAGCGGGCAGTGAGCTGCGAAATGCATCAGGATTTCGGAGCGAATGCCCGCGTGCCGCCAAAAAGCGCTCTGGGAAGGTTAGAAAATGCCAGTTCTGCGGTAAGCCTTCCAAACGCCTGCCATGGTCCGCCCCCTTCTCTTTTCGCGCACTACTTCCATCTACAAAGCGTCCCCTTCCTCAGCTAAACCCCAATATACTAAACCTAAAGGGAGTCTCAATTTCAAGCGTTGACTCATAAGAAGTTTTGAATAGTGAGCCATAAGCCACCTATAAACTGTTCATTGTAGTACTAGGATTACCATTTATATAAATATTATTACCGGCCGCTGCACAACCTGAAATAGCATGCAACACAAAGTATGAAATGTGTTACTTACTTTTCAGGAACGATTCAGGATAGATGGTGTGTTCAGCCACCGGATCCAGGTTGGATAAAACCGGATCAGTTAACATAATTCCTCTTTGTACGGCAAAGTGTCCGAACCGCTTTCTTATGGAATCTATGGAGCGTTCTAATTCTTCCTGTTTCTGTCTTTTTACTGCTTCGTCCAGAAAGGATAGTTGTTGGAATTCCTGAAGCATAAGATTGCAGGCTCTTACACCAAGGCTTCTTACCGGATTTACAGGTCGGTTTTTACAATATAATTCGTATGCTTTATCATAAATTTCCTGCGCTGTACACGTAGGAGAATGAAGCCGTCCCTGCCTTTCATAAGAAAATAAAGTATTATCCCGAATGCTGAGCTGCACGGTCCGGCAATAAAAATGGTCTGCCCGCATCCGTTCGGCTACACTTTCGGCGAGAATCATCAGAGTAATTTTAATTTCATCATCTGAAATAAGATCCCGGGGAGCGGTTGTACTGTTTCCTATGGTTTTTATAATGCGACGTGAACTGATATGTGCCACAGCGGATGTGTCATGACCATTTGCAAAATACCAGAGCATAATACCATTTTTCCCAAGAAGCTGCTCCAGAAAACGGACATCTGTTTGTGCAAGTTCTCCGATAGTGCGAATGCGGCATTTTAATAATTTCTGATAAGTTGCCCTGCCTACATATAAAAGGGAGTCAACCGGCAGATGCCAGATCTTTTCTTTAAAATCATGGCCGATGACGGTGGTTGCATCCGGCTTTTTCATATCACTTCCAAGTTTTGCAAATATTTTATTGTAAGAAACACCTACACTTGCTGTAATTCCAAGTTCAAATTTAACTCTCTCACGAATATGATCCGCAATTTGCTTGCCATCACCGAACAAAGAAGATGTGCCGGTTACATCCAGCCAGCATTCATCCAGACCAAAAGATTCTACCCGATCCGTATAATCCTGGTATATTTCGTGTGCCATCTGTGAAAACTCAATATAGCGGTCGTAATGGGGCGGTGTAAAAAGAATATCAGGGCATTTCTGTCTTGCCATCCAAAGAGGATCTCCGGTCTGGATTCCATATTTTTTCGCTTCATTACTTTTTGCCAGAACAATCCCGTGACGTTCTCCCGGGTCACCAGCCACTGCCATGGGCTTTCCTCTGAGAGACGGATTATACAGGGACTCTACGGAGGCATAAAAGTTATTCATATCTGAGTGAAGAATTACGTGATCCAATGGGTGCACCTCCAAATATCGCCATACGCATATTTTATAATGTTATTATGTATAAGCAGCGGGTGTATTTATACGGGAAATTCACATTTATTTCGCTGATTTTTCACATTATTTTCATTGATTAAATGATATACTATAAACCAAGTTGAGCAACGAGAGTGTAAGTCCAGACTTCTGTATGGATTTGCGCTCTTTTTGCTTTTATAAATATATCATTATAAAATTGGAATTGAGAAAAAGGAGGTTTCAATGAGGAAATTTAGTAAATTTCTAACAGTGGTAATTGTGTTGTCCATGACAGCGTCACTTGTGGCGTGCAGGAATGGGAATGCAGAAAGCAGCACAGAACAGAACACGTCGGAGAATGCAAATAAGGAAACGCAAGCAGGAGGTGAAACGCAAGCAGGAGGTGAAACGCAAGCAGAAGGTGCAACACAAGCAGAAGGTGCAACGCAAGCAGAAGGCACAACACAAGCAGAAGGTGCAACGCAAGCAGAAGGCACAACGCAAGCAGATGACACAGGAACAATGGATGCAGGGTCAGATGCTCCGGGTCAAAACGCTGTTTTATTGACGGAATACCAGCAGGACAATCAGAATCTTACTTTTTCGGACACTGCATGGAATTACGATGCCGAGAATGACGTGTATTGGCAGATTCAGGTGGGTTATTGTTCTATGCCCGCAGCATCTTAATATGAAACAATGGGAATATATGTTCCGGGTTCATATATGGATGGCAAAGAAAATGATGACGGTACTTATACATGCAAAATCAATGCAGAGAAATCGGTAAATGGGTACACAGCCGGTACAGCGCCTATTGTATTTCCAATTAATACAGCAGGGTATTCGGCTCAAAAGGCACCTTCCGCATACAGCTATGAGGGATTAGCTGATTATCTGAAAGCCGGGTATATCTATGTCTATGCCGGGATGAGGGGAAGAAATAATGGCTATGATGATGCGGGGAATTTAAGTTATAGCGGTGGTGCACCCTGGGGGGTTACGGATTTGAAGGCGGCGATTCGCTATTACAGATATAATGATGATTTGCTGCCGGGCGATACAGAACGCATTTTTACTTTTGGTATGTCCGGAGGAGGAGCTCAAAGTGCTGTTGCCGGGGCATCGGGAGACAGCGGGTTATATAATCCTTATCTAATGGAAATTGGGGCTGCAATGAAAGATCATGATGGAAATTATATTAGTGATGCAGTATGCGGTTCTATGTGCTGGTGTCCGATTACCAGTCTTGATTATGCGGATGAAGCCTATGAATGGAATCTGGGGCAGTATGCTTCGGAAGGAACCCGGGCAGATGGTACCTGGACGGCAGCCCTGTCGGATGATATGTCGGAGAAATATGCAGAATACATTAATCAACTTGGGCTTAAGGATGAAAATGGTAACGCTTTAACACTGGAAGAGAGTGAAACAGGAATTTATACAGCAGGAAGTTATTACAATTATCTGATATCGGTTGTGGAAACTTCCCTGAATAATTTTCTGGGTGATACTACTTTCCCGTATACAGCAACAGCCGGCTTCACAAGACCGGATGGGGGATTTGCTGGCGGTGACAGTCAGACACCATCTGATGGCAAAGGCACGGACGGACCGCCTGAAGGTTTTGACGGCAGTAATGAAAAAGGAGAACTTCCTGAGGGTATAACCGGTAAAGGGGTAGATGGTGAAAGACCGGAAAAAGGTACCATGCCTGAGATGGGGGCGGATTCTTCCGATAATGGGGGAACAACTTATGAAACCGTGCAGGATTATATTGCGTCTTTAAATGAGGAAGAGGTATGGGTTACCTATGACCAGGCATCCAACACTGCCAAGATAACCAATATGGAAGCATTTGTAAAACACTGCAAAACAGCCAGTAAGGATGTGGGGGCTTTTGACGATCTCAACTGCAGTCAGGCAGAAAACATGCTGTTTGGAAATGACGAACAGGATGCCATGCATTTTGATTCTGTGATAGCGTCACTATTAGAAGAAAATCAGGAAAAATACGCGGAACTGAGTAATTGGGATACTTCCTACGTGGAATCTTATAATAATGCTTTATTATCTTTAGATGCACTGGGGAACAGTTCTTCTTATCGCCAGAATATGTATAATCCAATGTATTATCTCTGTGATTACTATGAAGGTTATGCCACATCCAAAGTAGCGCAAAACTGGAGAATTCACACGGGCATAGAGCAGGGAGACACCGCTTTAACAGTAGAGACAAACCTGGCTCTGGCGTTAGAGCAGTGCGAAGACGTGAAATCCGTAGAATTTGAAACCGTATGGAATCAGGCGCATACAACGGCAGAACGTACCGGTGACAGCACAACTAATTTTATTTCCTGGGTGGATCAGTGTGTAAAATAAAAGATTGCAGAACTGGTATTTTCTAACCTTCCCGAAGCATCTTAGCGGCTGGGGCATTCACAGAGAAATCCTGATACATTTCTCTGTGAATGCCCCATTCTCTATCCGCACACTACCGATCGATCTACCAAGCTTCCCATAATCAGCTAAACCTGAATTTAAGATGAAATGGTACGATCTAGAAATTCCCCCGAAAAACAATCTGCTGATTAATCTTTTTTATTTCCTCAATTAGTTTTGTTTTATCTTTGACAGAACACATAATTTCACTTCTTCTGCCTTTTATTACAATACGGTCTAAAGATGCCGCACTTGATGCAATCGGATTATGTGTTTGATATACTTCCAGAATTTCATTAACCTTTATCGACTCTTTTCCGAAGCCAAAATACAATGTGATGGATTCGTCATTCAGCAAAACATAGTTTCTTACAATAATAGGTATAAATACAAGGTTCAATATTACTCCGCCAATCACTAATGCAATAATATTGTCCCTTTTGAATATAAGATCATACAGTATCATTGCATTAGCAAGAATTTCTAAAGCCCAAAACCAAACTGCTATTTTACCTTTAAATTTCATATATTTCAACATCCTTTCACAGGCTGATTTACATCGTTGTTGAATGCCTGCAGCACCTAACTGAATGTTCGTTTAGAATTGTATTTTCATTTTTTTAGTATTCGCTTCAAGTAGGTAACATCCAGCAAATTCACTGTCTCGAAATTTCCTTTATAAAACACACCCCAGTTATTAAAAACACAAGGCAGCTCCTTTGCTTTTTGCAGTGTATCCACTTCAATTAAAGATACAGGAACGTCATTCAATTCACAATACTGTTTTATTAACTCAATTTTTTGATATACAAAGGGACATTGCATGTCATAATAAATGGTTAGCTCTTTGCTTTCAATTTCTTGTTTTTTAACGTTTGGTGCGAACCTTGGTGTGGTACCGTCAAAAGAAAGAGCAAGCAATTCATATCCATCATCGGTAGTATCAACAACCTCAAAGCCGAATTTCTTCGCGAATGCCTGGTTGGAAAGCCAGGACTTTTGTTTTTTTGCTCCAAGCATACATATGCCGGATTTACCCTTTTCTTTGGCATCAGCCAAACAATATTCCATCAGAGATTTCCCATATCCTTTTCCTTTGTGACTGCCAGAAACCCATAAACAATACAGATAATAATAGTTATCACCGGTTATGGGAACCCAAGCTGTTTCAAGGGGGGCATATTCAATAAAAACAGTTGCTTTTTCATTTAACTTTCTAAATACATGACCTTCATTAAGCCGGTCTGAGAGCCATTGCCGCTTTGCATCAATACCTTGATGGGGCTTTTTACTGCGGATAATGCAGCATAAATGCTGATTGACAAGGTTTTCTGGTGTTAAGTTTATAAAGTCAGCACACATATTTTACTTCTCCTCTCTTGCAAATTCTAATTTACTTCATAATATCATATGGTGTAATGTAATGTCTATTTATTATTGATTTGGCAGATGAAAATAAGATGAAAATTAAATTAATATTTATCTTGACATAAGCATTATCTCATGTTATTATGAAATAGTATTTTGAATGAGATCTGGATTTCACATATTTTTGTAAGTCATTATTTCTTAATTTAATGATTTACAAAAATGTGTGATTTTTTTATTTTAATGAAAAGTATAATAAAATATTAGGAGGTATCTTTCATGAATAAAGGTACAGTAAAATGGTTTAACTCACAAAAAGGATTTGGTTTTATCACAAACGATGAAGGAGGAGAAGATATATTTGTACATTTCTCCGGAATTGCAACAGATGGTTTCAAATCTTTAGAAGACGGACAGGCTGTAACATTTGATATTACTGCTGGAAACCGTGGCGCACAGGCTGTTAACGTTTGTGTAGCATAAGTTTAAATTAAAAATTAAAAAAGAGTGTTGCAGAATGATGAAATTCTTGTCATTTGCAACACTTTTTTTGTTTTGAAAATGGAACCTTTATTCCACTGTAATAACCAAGGTTTCCTTATCCAGTCCGTCTGCGCTAACCGTTATTTTTATTTCGCCCGGATCAAAGCCGGATCGAATGGCAGCCAGCAGGCGTCCGTCATAGGTATTCCATGCTGTTGTATAATAATGATTGCTGGTATGAGGATCAGCGCTGCCGAATCCCTGCAGAGTACCTGCACCGTCAACAGATATATGAATTACAGTTTCTGACTGCAGATTGAATATACCGTTTTCGTCCTGAAGCCCGATTGTAACGTATGCCAGATCATTTCCATTAGCGGTTAAGACAGGCTGGTCAGATGACAGGGATATTTTTACAGGTGTTTTTGCGGTTTGCAGGATATCCCGTCCTGATTCCATTCCGTTTTGATAGCTGACAGCCATAAGTGTTCCTGGCTCATAGGTAATTTCATAAGAAGCGATGAACCCGGCTGCCTTTCCGGCTGGTTTTCTGCCCAGGGAAATATCATTCAGGAACAATTCCACTTCTTCGCTGGAAGAGAAAATATCTACCACAGCAGGTTTCCCTTCGTACCCATCCCAGGTCCAGCTGGCAATGTTATCTTTGTGCATCCAGGTGGTTTTCCCCGGGGTTTTGCCATAATGGTTCACTCTTTCTACGGCAAGGTAGGGTGCTGTTCTTAATCCGAACACTATTTCACGCAGATAGCTAATAGGTCTGCGGTATCCGGTAATATCTATGTCTCCGATATATGCGATACTGTCCGGATAATTGTGATCCTGGAAACCGTTGATGCCATTATAGTAGAAAATACCGATTCCGGCTTCTCCCAGATAGTCATATCCTGTCCAGGTAAAGTCACCGATGACATGGGAATTGCGTTCCACGATATCCCAAAGTCTGACGATTTCGGAAGGATAGGTCTCAGTACCGAGAACCAGCCGGTTGGGATGCAGCTGGGCCTCCAGCTCATGGCGCCCGGTTATGTAATTAAATCCGGCGATGTCCAGACCACCGCTAAACCCTTCCAGGAGATCTGTCAAGGTAGAACTGGCATCTATATAATCTTTAGCCGGACCTTCCATCAGGCTGGCAAAAGCGTTCATAACGGAAATGCCTCCTTCCCCGGCACCCGATGTCTGTTCTAAAATGTGTTCCATACCGGTAGCCTTAACGGCTTCTTCCAGCAGCGGCTGCATGTCACTTCGCAGTGCCAGAAAGCTGTTAGCGGCATTGGTGGTGTAGCGGGCAGAATCCAGGGATTTTATTCTTTCCACAATTCTGCGGTTCATTTCAGCGCCGCGTTTGGTTCCCACCTCGGGTATTTCATTTCCGGTACAATACATGATAACTGAGGGGTGGTTGTAATCCTTCGCTACCATACGCTCCACTTCATCTTCCCAGAAATCCTCAAAATAGTTTCCAAAATCATGCGGATTTTTACGGATATGCCACATATCTGACAGTTCATCCATTACTAACATGCCAAGTTTGTCACAGGCTTTCAGCATAGCTTTGCTCATTGCATGATGGGAGCTTCTCAGACAGTTAAAACCGGCTTCTTTCATCTGGCGGCAGCGGCGTTCCTCTGCCTTTTCCAGAGTAACGGCTCCAATAATTCCGTTGTCATGATGGATACAGGCACCCCGGAGTTTCACCTCTTTACCATTTATACGCAGGCCATGACGGGAGTCTAACTGCAATTTACGGATACCCAAAGTGCTGACAGCTTCATCCAGTATGGTATCCCCTTCTTTTAATCTGGTTCTGCAGGTATAGAGATAAGGAGAGTCACAGTCCCACAAATGAGGCTCCCAGACCGGAATCCGCTGCAGTGTCTGTATATTTTTATGCGGATATGCAGTGACTGCAGTTTCCTCGGAATTCACTATTGTTCCTTCTGCATCCAGAATTTCTGTAATCTGGATTAAATCGTGTGTACGAAGTGTTTCATTGCAGAATTTTGTTTTAATACACAGGACGGCGGTATCCTGATCAATTTCCGGGATATCGATCTGCAGACCATTTACCGGGATATAAAGTTTTTCACTGACATAGATATTTACATTTCGGTAAATGCCGCTGCCGGAATACCATCTGGTATTCCCTTCACTGCTGTTGTCTGCAGCCACTTCGATTTTATTCTCCTGGCCGGGGATAAGGAAGCCGTCAGCCTGAATGGTAAACTGGGAATACCCGGAATGATGGCTTCCGGCAAAATCACCATTGATATATACCAGCGCACTGGGATAAACTCCTTCGAACTCCAGTACAATATTTTTATCCATCCAGTCATTGGGGACAAAGAACATTTTAGTATAGAGATATGATTTACCCGGATAGTATCCGGTCTGTTTCCCGTTTTTGGTGTCAGGGGTTTTTTGTTCCAGAATCATTGCGTCGTGGGGAAGGGTTACCGGTGTACCTAAATCCAGTTCCGTTGAAAACAGGTTTGAAAATGGCTGGTTGAATCCTACTTTGATATTCCATCCAGCGTTAAATGATTGTGATAGCATAAAGAATCTCCTCTCATAATAGCTGCCGTGTTCTGTCTTTAAAATAGACATTTATATCTGTATATGTTATATTCTATATAAAAAGATGGAAAATACAAGGTCAAAAACCGTACTGATTCTGATGTTTGTATCATATACCGATTTACAAATCGATATATATATACTGATATACATATACTGATATACATATACTGATTTACATGCAGCAATTATCATGTGCGGTTCTCAAAATAAAGCAGATGATTTTGATAAATATTTATATATCCCAAACGGCAGATACGTTTTTTGAATCAGAAAAGGAGCAAAAATGGAGTCAATAAATCCCTATGCAAAAGCCAGAAATAAAATCGTTGCCATAAATGAATCCGGAAGGGAGGAGTCACAATTTTATCTGCTTCAGATGCCGTTTGGGCTGACTTATGAGTGCTGCAGGATGTCTGAAGAGAAAAAGCGGATGAAATTAGTGGATCTTGCATTTGGAAAGCATGCTGATATTGAAGTAGACTTGAGTGACTATGATGAGCTGGAGCCCAGCAAAAGCCCTATGCATCAGCATAATTACTTTGAGTTTATGTATGTTCTAAAGGGAGAAGTCTGCCAGCATATTGAAAAAGCAAGCTATCAGTATCAGGCGGGATATGGATGTCTGCTTAACTGCAGCACGCGCCATAATGAAGAGTTTTCCACCGATTTTGAAGCTGTATTTCTGTGCATGTCTCCGGAATTTATAGAGGATATTATGAAGAAATGTGGCAGAAAACTCTATCGGGAGGGGGAAAAGAAGGAATCCGTCCTGTTTCATTTTTTTGATGACTGCATCAGGGAAACAAAAAATTATAAAAAAAATTATATAGATCTTGCCCCTGTGAGAAGCGATGCTATGTCTTCTGTGCACGAACAGATTTTACATTATTTTGATCAGGCTGCAGTAGAGCTTCTTAATACGAAAACAGGCAGCCTCTTTTTTATACAGGGTATCCTATGCTCGTTATTTGAACTTTTCGAAGACGGGGAAAAATTCAGGATGAGCCATATTCGTTTGGATTCAGGAAAAGAAGATCATCTGTTTGTGCGTCTGACGCAGTATTTAGAGCAGGAGCACCGTGCGGTAAGCAGAAAAGATATATCCTTAGATTTCAATTACCATCCCGATTATCTGAATCGTATTGTAAAAAAGTATACCGGCATGACCCTTGGGGAATACAGTCAGTCCTTCGCATTAAAAGAGGCACAGAGAATGCTGGCGGAAGAAGGCAGGACGGTTACTTATGTAATGCAGGAACTGGGATTTACCAATCGCAATTATTTCTATCGTGTCTTTCAGCATAGGTATAAAATTTCACCGGGTGAGATGAGAAAAAATGGGCCTGACACTCCGGGTTTCAGCTGATCAGGTCTTTTACACGGTCACGATATTGCGTTACCGTACAGCTGAAATATTTTTTGAAGCTGACGGAGAAATACTGGCTGTTTTTATAGCCCACCCGTTCGGCAATTTCATAATTCTTTAACTGGGTAGTACGGATAAATGCGCCTGCCCTTTCCATACGGATCTGGATCAGAAAATCGTAGAGATTGATACCGAATTTAGCTTTGAAAATACTGGTCAGGTAACAGTGATTAATGTTAAAATGACTGGCGATCATGATCAGGCTCAGTTCGGAGTTTCCATAGTTATGTTCGATGTATTTTTTTATGTTTAAGAGCAGACTGTCTGCTTCTGAGTTCAGGCTTTGCTGGGCGGTCTGGTAAGACTGGTAGAAATCATTCAGGTTATGCATGGTGGTACCATAGTGAAAAACAGCCTTAGTGTGAAAGACAGAATCCAGATAAAGGTTCACAAAGGATTCCAGTTCCCTAAGATATTCCTCAAAACGGGATCTGGCATTGCTGTCGCTGTTGGTATAAACCATGAAGATTTCCATAGTATCCATGCAGAAGAAAAAACTGCCCTTATATTTTGAGGTGAGCATATTGCAAAGATCCTGGATCCGGGTGCCAATATAATCCAGGGGCTGATCCTGCCCATAGGGAAAGTCTATAAAACCCACAACGCCCAGCCCCTGATTTAAATTAATATCAAAGGCTTTAAATACGGAATCATCCATTTCCTGAAAATTTTCCCTCATCAGTTTGGAGATATAATGTCGTTTTATCAGAGGATATTTTTCCTGGAGGATAAGATCAATATTTTTTTCTTTTTCCAGCTGGGACTGGGCTTTTTTGATTATAGAAAGCAGCTGCCCGGTATCAACCGGTTTGGTTAAATAATCAACCGCGTTTAGTTTAAGTGCCTGCTGTGCATATTCAAATTCTTTATATCCGGAGAGAAAAATAAATTTAAGATCCGGGTAATAATCCTTTGCGATCATCGCCATTTCAATGCCGTCCATAACCGGCATCTTTATGTCTGAGATAATAATGTCCGGCTTATGATCCTTCATATACTCCAATGCATCTATGCCGTCTCTGGCAGAGTAAATAAGTTCCATACCATTCTGTGCCCAATGAATCCTGTTTTCGATATTACGGCGGGCAATGGCGTCATCATCCACAAATAGTATTTTCGTCATTTATACATTCCTCTTTTCTATAAGGTATTTTGATTGTTACTGCAGTTCCTTTATCTAATTCACTTTGAATGGAAAGTCCGTAACCTTTTCCATAGGTAAGGCGGATACGGTCATGGACATTTTTCACGCCGTAAATTTTTACTGACTGATCCTTAAACGTACAGGCGGGGGCATTCAGAGAGGTTCTGATTTCCTCTAACACATTTTCTGCCATTCCCCCACCGTCATCTTCAATCCGGATATAGATATCATTTTGTTCACGGCTGACTGTGATCCGGATATGCCCATCGGTACGGTAAGGGCGAAGACCATGGTAAAGGGCATTTTCAACAATGGGTTGAAGCGTTATCTTAATGATAGTGCAGTCCATAAGCTCCCGGGGAATAGTAAGTTCGTAGTGGAAATCTTCGAATCTGGTTTTCAAAATACCCAGATACATATCCGTATGAGTTAATTCCTCATTCAGGCGGATGATATCCCGCCCCTTGCTCACACCGATCCGATAGTACATGGCGAGGCTGTCAATCATCTGTCCTGCTTTTTCTGTTTCTCCCAGCTCACATAATTGTTTCATGGCATCCAGTGCATTGTACATAAAATGAGGGTTTATTTGAGAGTGGAGTGCCTGAAGCTGAGTAATCTGTTTTGCCTGCATTTCTGTCTGAAGCGAATCCATCAGCACCTGGATACGGGATAAGAGATTGTTGATTCCCTGGCTGATACGCAGCATTTCTTTGCTCCCGCTTCCCTGAATGGGAATTGCCAGGGTGCTTGCCTGTATGTGGTCAATCTGTTCTAATAGGTTTACAACTGGAAAAGAAAGCATCTGAGAAATCAGCAGGTATAAAATAGCGCATCCGGCGAGAACGATAACAGCCAGAATTGCAAGGGTGTTGGAAAAATCCCGATAGTCCAGAAACATCTCATCCATTGGTATGATTGCCAAAACACCTGCACCTTCCAGACTCAGCGGCATGTAAACGGCATAATGACCGCTGAGTGCAAAAGAGAGGCTGTCAGCTTCGGGCTGCGCTGCAACTTTCTCTTTGATCTGTATCAATTCAGTTTCAGTCAGATTGTCCAGTGTATGATTTCCGAAGACTGCGGTATCCTGATAGACAAGCTTACCGTCCTGAAGGATGGTTACACTGCTGTTTTCTGTGAGCCGGCAGTTTTTAATCTGGTCCGTGAAAAGACGGTCATTGATTCCTATGAGAAAGAATCCCTTAAGATCAGTATCCGTACTGCCTAGCAGTTCAATAAGGCTGTAACCGGGAGCCTCATCCTGAGCATTTACAGCATAAGGATAATCATTTCTGGAAGTGAGCCAGTTCAGCTGAAAAGGAGCACACCGATTATAATAATCTGAAAATTGAAAAGAGGGCTGCATTACGCAGTTAATCTTATTGGAGAGATACAAATTTACAGAGTTATCAGTAAAATATACCCCAATCGAGTCAATCAGAGTAGGATTATGTTCCAGAAAGCTGCGCAGGCTTTTGGAGAACTCCAGGTATTTTTCAGGAGTGACCGGTGCCTTATTATTTCCAATATTATCATGGATTTTATAAAATGTATGGGAAGAAGTCAATGAGTTCGAAAGATAATATACATTTTCCAGGCTGTCATTTATGGAATCCCGCGTCTGTGCAACCAGCGTTCTGGTATTTTTATCCATCATTTTAGAAAACCGGCTGGTACCAGTCTGATAGAAGACCATAAAGGTGATAGTTAGCAAAATCAGAAAGGGCAGGCAGAATATAATAATAACGAAGCGCAGGGAAAATCTGGAAAGCAGACGGTTCATATCAGGACCTCCGTTTTATCTGTTATAGTGGAACTTGTATTACTGAGAATTAAAATTTAGATTAATCATAGAGGCTGATGAATCCCTTGTCAATATATTTAAAATATTTTTGGATGCAAAAAGCAAATTCACAAAGATATTATAATATGATCTAAATTTATCGAATTTACGAACCTCAGAATGTGTGTTTAAATAAAAACATCCCGAAAAAACGTAAGTGTCATGAACTTGCGGATGTTTGTATCAAGTACTTGATTAAAGCGTGTCTGATAATAAATAACAACAGTCAAAAAATGAGGGAGGCAACTGGGGCAGGGTGTTAGCAATGTTCAGATACGTTTTTACAGAATGAAAAGAGTGGTAAGGGTTGAAGAAAATATGAAAGTGAAAGGAAGCAACGCAGTGATTTTCAACCTGATTTAATTGCGGCAGCATAGCAGACAGGAACTGCTGTACTGCAAAGGGTGCAGAAATGGAAAATGTAAGAAGAAATAAGGTGGTTTGGACTCCTTATCTGTTAATATTACCGGCGGTCTGTCTTATCGCATTTGTTTTAATTTATCCGCTTGGAAAGGTTTTTTATCTGGCGTTTCAGAATTATAACCCCACGAAACCTTATATGAATGGATTTGTAGGATTTGATAATTTTATTCGTATTTTTACAAATAAAGAATTCTATACAGCGTTGGGAGTATCGGTAAAATGGGTAGTTGTGGAGGTTGGGCTTCAATTGGTTTTTGGTATGGTAGTGGCACTTATTCTGAATCAGAAATTTAAAGGCAGGGGGATATTCAGGGCATTGACTTTTGTTCCATGGGCGATGTCGGGCGTTCTGACCGCGGTATTGTTCAGTCTGATTTTTAATCAGCATTTTGGAGTACTGAATGATATTTTAATGAGGCTGGGACTGATCAAAGAAAATGTGGCATGGCTGGCAGATACGAACCTGGTATTCGGCTCTGTGGCCGCAGCAGAACTCTGGCGTGGTATCCCGTTTTTTGCAATCAGTATTCTGGCGGCAATGCAGGGACTTCCGGGAGAAGTTTACGAAGCAGCAAGGGTGGATGGCAGCAGCCGGGTAAAGACATTTTTATATGTGACGCTTCCCATGCTGAAAAATACCATTGTGCTCACAACACTGCTTCGTACAATCTGGGAATTCAATAGTGTGGATTTGATATACAGTCTGACAGGCGGAGGACCCATTGGTAAGACTACCACAATTAGTATGCTGATTGCCAACCAGGCGATTAAAACAAATAATTATGGATATGGGTCTGCGATTTCCGTTGTCAGTTTTGCACTTCTGGCAGTAGTGGCGATTGTATATATCAAAGCATCCGGTTTTGGAAAGGAGGAGGATTAACAAATGAAAGAGAAAAAAAGCGTCATCCTTTTTTTACGCTGGCTGCCCCTTATACTGATTAATATCTTTGTTATTTTTCCGATTTTCTGGTCAATTGTTACGTCATTGAAAAATGAAAAGGATATATTAAAATTTCCGGTAGACTACCTGCCTTCAAATGCCACGATTGCTAACTTTGTTGAGGCATGGAAAAATGCGGGATTTGATATTTACTTTTTAAATAGTTTGAAAATCAGCATAATCTCTGTTCTGTTTATTATCGTTATAGCTACTATGGTCGGATATGCACTGACCAGGTATAAATTTAAAGGGAAAATGGCCTTCTTAGGGCTTCTTCTGGCGATACAGTTTATCCCGGCGGCAGTGCTGCTGGTTCCGCTGTTTAACATTTTTAACAGTGTGCATCTGGTTGGAAGCCATCTGTCCCTGATTATTGTAAATATTACTTTTCAGATTCCTTTTAACTGTATTTTAATGAAAGGGTTTGTTGAGGGTGTACCCATAGCACTGGAAGAAGCCGCCCAGATTGATGGATGCAGCAGAACCCAGGGGGTATTCAAAGTAGTACTGCCTATGCTGGTACCGGGCATTGTCACTGTAGCAGCTTTTGCGTTTATCGGATGCTGGAATGAGTTTTTATTTGGTTTGATGTTCTTAAATGATCCGGTTAAATATACGGTGCCAATCGGATTGAAAATGATGCAGGGAGAATACAGTGTGAAATATGGGGCTATGGCTGCAGGTGCATTGATTGCTATGTCTATACCGGTAGGTTTATTTGCTTACCTGCAGAAATATCTGGTAAGCGGATTAAGTGCAGGAGCAGTCAAAGGGTGAGATGCGTTTGAAAATTGAGATGATGAAGGAGATAAGGAAAATGAAAAGAAGAAAAATTACAGCGTTACTTTTAAGCTGCACTATGGCAGCAGTTTTGTTTGCAGGATGCAGTTCGGGATCAAAAGATTCGGCAGATAACAATGCAGCAGCAGACAGTTCGGAAACGGAGTCGGGGAAATCTGATGCAGCAGGCGGGAAAGTGGAGATCTCTTTTTGGGATAATAATGCGGATACGGTTCGTACGGAAATTTTTAAACAGATCATTGCAGAGTTTGAAGCAGAGAATCCGGATATTAAGGTAAATTTCGTCCCTGTTCCGGCTGATCAGGCGAAATCTAAATATGATGTGGCAATTCAGGGAGGGACTGCACCGGACTGCGGCATTGTGTCCCAGTATTGGATGAGCGATTTTATTATTCAAAATGCCCTGGTTCCATTAGATGATTATCTGGCTGGATGGGCGGATGCAGATCAGCAGCTGGAAGTATTCCAGGAGAGTATCCGGGACATGGCGCCGGACGGAAAAACATATGGGCTGGCACAAACTGTTACTATTCCTGCTGTTTGGTACAATACGAATATTCTAAAAGAAGCAAATATACAGGTACCAGAGGATTGGGATGAAATTATTACAGCTGCGGAAAAAGCAACAAATAAAGAAAAGGGTATTTACGGATTCTCTCTTCGCGGCGGTGCCGGAAATTCCCAGCAGTTCGAGCAGATGATGTATCAGTATTCCGGTATCACGCAAATGTTTGATGAAGATGGGAAATCCACAATTAACGACCCTGCGCATGTGCAGCTCTTAGACAGCTTTGCAAAGATTTATAATGTCTATACGCCGGAGAGTGATATTACCAACGGGGCAACGGAAATGATTTCCGCCTTTGACTCCGGATCTGCAGCGATGATCTTCCACAATCTTGGATCATATGGACTGCACAGAGATACATTGGGGGCGGAAAATTTTGATTCCCTGGTAACCCTGAATTCTAAAAAAGATACAAAAGTAATTGTATCGAATGGCTGTATGGGAGTGTCCATTTTCAACAATTCCAAACACCCGGAGGAAGCATTTAAGTTTATCAGTTATTTATGTGAGAAAAATGGCAGCAGTAAGTTCAACGAAAAAATCGGTCAGGTACCTTGTAATAAAGAAGCCCTGGAGGATGACTGGGTAGCTAAAGCAGCACCGATTAAAGAGGCTGCGGATGCTTTGTTAGATGAAAATACGGAACTTGCAACACTGCCAATCAATGTAATCGGTTATTATGATCTCCATCAGAATGTTCTGGTCGAAGGCTTTCAGAATGTACTACTGGGAAATACCAGTGCTCAGGAATTTTTGAATGATTGGGCAGATCAAATGACCCAGTTAAAAGCAGAATATGATGCCAATGTAAAAAATAAATAAACTAAGGGAAAGATGCTGTTACAATGACCTTTCCGGAATGAGTAAGAAAGGATGTTAAACAAAGATGATGTATAAGGACCATAAAATAAAAGACATGAAAATAACTTATATTGGCGGAGGCTCCCGGGGCTGGGCATGGGTATTTATGGGAGATCTGGCTAAAGAAGAGGCACTTGGCGGAACCGTGTGCCTGTATGATATGGATCAGGAAGCAGCCGGTCACAATAAAGTAATAGGTGATGCGCTCACAGCAAGAGCAGATATGCCAGGAAAATGGAAATACCAGGTGGCAGAGCGTCTGGAGGACGCCCTGACCGGAAGTGATTTTATTATTATATCTATTCTGCCGGGAACTTTTGATGAAATGCAGTCCGATGTACATGCTCCGGAAAAATATGGGATTTACCAATCAGTAGGAGATACGGCAGGACCGGGAGGAATGATCCGGGCAATGCGCACTATTCCGATGTTTGTAAAAATAGCAGAGGGCATAAAGGATTTTGCACCAAAAGCATGGGTTATCAATTATACCAATCCCATGAGCATCTGTGTTAAGACTTTATATCATGTGTTCCCGAAAATAAAAGCATTTGGATGCTGTCATGAAGTATTCGGCACTCAGAAAGTATTAAAGGGAATTCTGGAGGAAACCACTCAGCTGACAGGGATTGACCGCAGTGACATCCATGTAAATGTTCTTGGGATCAATCACTTTACATGGTTTGACCAGGCATCTTATGAGGGAATCGACCTGCTGCCTGTTTACCGTGATTATGTTGAACACCACTTCGAAGAAGGGTATGAGGAAAATGATAAAAACTGGGCGAATTCTACCTTCAACTGTGCACACCGGGTGAAATTTGACCTGTTTTGTAAATATGGTCTGATCGCCGCAGCAGGTGACCGCCATCTGGCTGAGTTTCTGCCTGGTGATATCTATTTAAAAGATCCCGGGACTGCGGCACATTGGAAATTCGGACTGACAACGGTGGAATGGAGAAAACAGGATTTAAAAGAACGGCTTCAAAAGAGCAGGCGTCTGGTATCCGGTGAGGAAGAAATGAAACTGGAGGATTCCGGAGAAGAAGGAATCGCTTTAATTAAAGCGCTGTGTGGGTTTACCAGAGTTGTAAGCAATGTAAATATTCCGAATACGGCAGGACAGATTAAAAATCTTCCGTTAGATGCGGTAGTAGAAACAAATGCCCTGTTCGAAAGGGATTCCATAAAGCCACTTTATGCAGGGGAACTTCCATGCAGTATTCTGAAGCTGACCATGCCGCATTTGGATAATCATGAGCGCACTTTAAAAGCTGCGCTTACCTGTGACAGACAATTGTTAATGGAAGCATTTCTTCATGATCCGCTGATTCATGAACGGCTTTCTGGGGAACAGACAGAATCCCTGATAAATGAAATGCTGCAAAATACCCGGAAATATTTACCGAAGGAGTGGCAGTTATGAGTTGGGAAGAAGCATTTCGCAATCCGCCGAAAGAAAACCGTATCCATCCTTTCTGGTTCTGGAACGGAGATATTACGAAAGAGGAAATAGAGCATCAGATAGAAGAGATGTCAGAAAAAGGGCTGGGCGGAATGTTTATCTGCCCAAGACAGGGGCAAACGGTGCCTTACCTTTCGAAAAAGTGGTTCGAACTGATCGAATTTGCCTGCCAGAAAGCAAAAGAAAATGGGCTGGAAAGTTGGTTGTATGATGAATACCCTTATCCCTCTGGCATGAGCGGAGGAGAGGTATTGCTCCGTCATCCGGAAGCGGAGCATATGGTTCTCCATCACTATGCATTTGAAGCGGAAGGCGGTGTGGAATTCACCAGAGTGCTGGAATTTGAAGAAATTCTCTATGCAGCCGCTTTTCAGGTTGTGGATGGACAGTGTGATCCGGAGCATCGGATTGATCTAAAGGATTTCATTGGGAATCTGCAGCAGACAGAAATTTATCAGAAAACAGGACTGACAGCTTATAATAACAAAAGATTTTTCACATACGGACCAAGGGAAGTACTGGTGGTGACACTGCCGCAGGGAGATTGGAGGATTGAAATTTACGGACAGGCGCCGCTTGGGGATTTTAAATATTACGGAGGATTTTTTGATCCCTGTAATCCCCGGGCAGTCCGAACATTTTTGGAGACTACCCATGAAAAATATGCCAGGCAGATCGGGGACCGGTTTGGAGACACCGTAATGGGGATGTTTTCCGATGAAGTGGGGATGTTAAGCCCCATTCCCTGGTCCAGGCGTGTTCCGGAAGAATTTGAAAAGAGAAAAGGGTATTCCCTGCTGGATAATCTGCCCGCACTTCACAACCATACCTGGGAAAATGCTTATAAAATCCGCTATGATATGTATGATGTAGTTCATCAGATTTTTGTGGAGAGCTATCATAAACAGGTCGCGGACTGGTGCGAAGAACACCATCTTTCCTATGCAGCTGAGGTTCCTTTTATGAGATTATCCACACAGCGTTACAGTACAATTCCTGGTGGAGACACTGCTCATGAAAAAGCGGGAAAAAGCCTGGAATGGATTTATGACAAATACCTGCGGCATTTCCGGTACAGTGCAAATGCAGTTGGTTCTCTTGCAAAGCAGCTGGACAGGAAACAGGCTTTAATTGAAAGTTTTCATAGTGTGGGCTGGACGATGACCATGCAGGATGCAAAATGGATGATTGACAGATTGGGATGCAGCGGTATCAATATGTTCAACTTCCATGCATTTTATTATACCATTGATTCCATTGCGAAACACGATGCACCTCCGTCACAGTTTCTTCAGAATCCTTATTGGAAAGAATATCGTCAGCTGGCTGACTATGTAGGGCGCATGTCTGTATTTATATCCGAATCAAAAGAGATCTGTTCCATTGCTGTTCTGGATCCGTCACCAACGTTGTGGTCCCTTCTGGGTGATCCTTTTCAGGGATTTCCTTACCGGGGAGAAGACCGGGAAGAAGAGAAGCTTTGTGATCAGATCAGGGATGACTGGGTTTATACTACCAAGACCATTTTGCTAAATCAGCTACAGTACGATCATCTGGATTCTGAGATGCTTCCTCAGTTTGAAGTGAAAAATGGCAGATTGATAATGGGCAGGGCATCTTATGGACGGGTAATTATCCCACCGGCATTTTTCTATGAAAAAGAAGCGCTCAATAAGCTTACGGAATTCCTGAGAGGGGGAGGGCATCTTCTATTTCTTGGAAGGCTTCCGGATAAATCCCTGGACACTGGAATTACCGATGAGGAGATGGAAATGAAGTGGCGTCATCTGTTAACGGAATATCCGGATCAGGTAACATTTCTGCCGTCTGCAGGTGCATTTAAGGATGCAGGTATGGAAGAAGCAATGATCAGCTGCTGCAGGAGAATTGTAGATGCCCCCTTTGAAATCTGTCTTAACGAAGAGCACAGGAAAGAATTCATAACTTCTATTCGTGCGGATGAAGAGGGCAATATCTATGTATTACTTGCAAACCAGGGGATGGATTATGTGGAAGCAGAAATAAAAAATAAAAGGAAGCATCTGTGTTTTGCGGCAGAACAGTATTGCCTGGATAATGGGGAAAAGCACCAGCTTGGTACGATAGAAGAAGGACTTACTCTGGAATTTGCACCGCTGGAAAGCAAGTGTATCTGCTTTTCGCCCCGAGAGAGCAGGGAAGCCGCATTATCATCCAAATTACCTAAAGTAACAATTGGAACGGAAGAGCCTATGCAGATAGAAATATCAGGGGGCAATATTCTTAGAATAGATCAGTTTCAGATGTCCCTGGATCAGATTCACTGGACAGACACGGAGGTAAAGACATTTGCAGAACAATGCGCAGAACAACCGGTATTGGCTGCCGAACAGTTTAAATTCGAAAGTGATTTTGGGACACCGAAGCAGGTACATATCCAATATCCGGTGAACGTTTCTTATCGAACAACGTTTCAAATAAAGGAAATGCCGGAAAATATTGCTCTTTTACTGGATAAGCGGACTATTACCGGCAATTATGTGATTTGCATTAATGGGAATGAGATCAGAGAAAAAGATTTTAAAGGGGTTTTTATCAATGATCAAAATAATAGAATCTGTGATATTTCCCAATGGGTGATTCCGGATGTAAATATACTTTCAGTGGAGGTAGAAGTTGCGATAGAGTCGGACGGGATTCGTGATCCGCTGTATCTCATAGGCAGCTTTGGTGTTAACGAGAGGCGTGAATTGATTAAAAAACCGGAGACGGCTCAATTTTCTCCTGATTTTACAGAAGGATTTCCTTATTACAGCGGGACGCTTACCTTTACTAAGGAGGTTTGCTTTGTAATACAGGGAATGCCGGAAACATTCATCTTGGACTTTGATTTTAAAGATACGTGTCTGGAATGTCTGGAAGTCCGGATGAACGGACACAGCCTGGGTGTGAGGGCATATACCCCATATCAGTGGGAATGCAGACGGGAATATCTGAAAGATGGAGAAAATATTATTCAAATCAGGAGAATCAATACGCTGGCGAATATGTTGGATGGCACTTATTTCGATTATGGGAAACATGAGTTGATACCGATTTATCCGGTTTCTATAAAGCACATGCTTCCCGCAAGCAGTCTGCTGTAAGTGTCTCACCTTGGCTTACTTTTTCCTGATCCGGCAACACCTGTTATCACGTTTAAAAAGCCTGCGGGAATACGAACACTGACGTCCTGCAGGTTATTCACATTTGCTATACGGGGTGTGCCAATGCGGGAAATTATCAATGTTCAAAAATGGGTTCGATGTATTCTCTAATCAGTTCCAGCCTGTCCTTAGCTTTTGGTACAAAAAAGGAAGCGATGGATATTACCATATTTTTCTTTTTATGAAAGTATATTACATTCCCCCCATCGCCCATAGCAGCGCAGACATGGTCTTTTTTATCCATAATCCACCATAGATATCCATAATTCAGATTTTGTTTTTTCCACTGGCTGTGTACTTTTGTGCTCTCATCTAACCACTTAGCTGAAACAATTTGTTTTCCATCCCACATTCCGTCATTTAAGTATAATTGACCTATTTTTGCCATATCCAGTGGAGAGAGCGTCAGCCCCCAGCCTCCTGTATTTATGCCGGTTGTGTCTGTGGCCCATCCACTGATCGTTTTAGATTTGTTAAACTCCATTTGTTCTTCTTTATTATGAAAAATCAGATTTCGCTCTACTGTAATTCCCAATGGTGCGAATAGATTTTCTGCTGCAAAATCTAATACAGACTGCCCGGTTGCCCGGACAAGAATGCCCGACATTATATCCGGTCCAATCAGCGGTGTATATCTGAATTCTCCTATTTTACCCCTCCCGCCTAATAAATCCAGGGTAAATTTTACACAGTCGTCGCTTGTGAAATATTTTATATAGGGAGCAACTCTGTATTTATATGGAGCTGTCATGGTAAGCAGATTTTCAAGGGTAATATTCTGTATGGTTTTTTCTCTGGATTTAACGGTATAATCCGGGAAAAAATCCAATACTTTCTGATCGATACTTTTAATTTTACCCTTGTCTATGGCAATGCCAATCAATATGGAAACAATACTTTTTGTTACGGAATAAACATGGATCCGGCTGTCAGCATTGCATTCATTAAAGTAATTTTCATAGAGTATTTTTCCTTCTTTTTGTACAACGATGCCAGCTGTATTGCTATAATCTTTCTGTATTTTCTTTTCTAACTCTGTTATTTTTTCCAGGTTCATTTTAAGCTCTCCTTAATTAGAAATTTTGTTTAGCTGCAATGATTTTAGATCAAACCTTTTTTTTGACAGGGTAATAAACTTCGGTTAACAGTTCACTTTCATCTGCAGCCTGGGAAGGGTCAGTTACATATACTTCATAAAGGGCATTATTGTTTTCATAGCCTTCTTTTTCCGCCCACTCACGCTGCTTCGTGTATACCGAAGACAAGTCGGAATAAGAACCGTGTACGACTGTTTTTAAACATAGCCCGGGGTGAAAATCCCTTGTCCCCGTAACATACTCTTTGATCGGGACTGCGAATTCTATATCCAACCCAAACGGGCTAAAGTCTGCACTGTGGAAAAGTACCATGGGCGGGGCAAGTACAGTTAATTTATCATCTGCTATTTTTCTGAATATTTTACCGTAGCAATTTCCGTATTCTTCTGCAATATCACATTCGGTAACCATTTTTCGAATAGACAGGAGATACATCACAGGAACTTCTACAAGCTGCACATCAATGTTTTCCAAATATGACATAATGGATTTACCCTGTTTTAAAATTGTAATATCATGATTGAGCTGGTCTAACGTCTTTTGAAATTCTGTGACCTGTTGCTCAATTTCCTTTTTCTTCCGGATCAGTTCCTGATAAAGTTTTTCATCCTGCAATTCCTGCGAACCGAGGATGGTCTTGATTTCCTCTAAAGAAAAATTGTATGATTTCAGGCGGTTGATAAATAACATGGTTTCTAACTGTTCCACGGAATAATACCGGTAACCATTTTCCGGGTTGATTTCATCAGGCAGAATGAGACCGATTTCCGCATAGTAACGAAGAGTCTTTGTTGATACTTTGCATATATTTGAAAACTCTCCAATCGATAACATCGAATATCCTCCTTCCAGCGAACCTTTTCGCTTGTCTCTATCTTACACCTTGCCCTAAGGGTAAAGTCAATGTGATAAATTTGGCATGGTATATTATGAAGGTAACATGATATGAAAATGGAATCAAGTAAGTAAGCACATACACATTTGAAGACGATGTCGATGTAGAAATACCACCCTAATTATGCTAAAATAGAAAAAACAATAAAAATGGTATGAAGCAGACAGCTTTCGGCTATGGCAGAAAAATTATGGGGATACTGCAGAAGGGGAGATGTTTATGGAAATAAGTATGTTGATTGTAGATGATGACAGGCTGGTAACGGAAAAGGTGGAAAAGACGGTTGATTTTCAACGTCTTGGAATCAGTAATGTCCTCACGGCCAGTAATATCCGCCAGGCAATAAAGCTGCTTGAGGAAATGCCGATACAGATTTTGCTGTCGGATATTGAGATGCCCCAGGGAAGCGGCCTGGAACTGCTGGAGTGGATACGGCAAAAACAGCTTCCGGTGGAATGTATATTTCTGAGCAGTTATGCTTATTTTAGCTATGCACAGAAAGCAATGCAGCTCAATTCCAGTGAGTATCTGGTAAAACCCGTAACCACAGAGGAATTGGAAATAGCGCTGCAGAGGAGTATTAAGCGGGTAATGGAAAAGGCAGAGGATCATGGTGGTGAGAACAGAAATCTGACTTTATGGGAAATGTGCCTGTTATCACAAAATCCCAGAAAGCATCTGGAAGCAGAAAAGGAATTGCACCGGATTTATGGGAATACGGCGTTTAGCCTGAATTTTATACGCATTTTTCCGGATCGGGATCATAGTGGGAAAAAAGATGCTGTGCGGTATCAGATTCTGGTAAGCAGTAATGTAAGAAAGATACTGGATCGGGGACAGGCGGAAGCGCTGATCCGCGTAGATGTCTGTGAATGGATGTTAATCTGGAAGGAGCCGCGTCCATTCCGTATGCAAGAAAAAAAACAGGAGTTGTGCCGCTGTTTACAAAGGGTGCTTTCACAGCCGGTTTGTATTTATGCCGGCAATATGGGAAAGGTGGGAGAACTGCAGTCTAGTCTGGAACATTTAGAGCAGATGGAGATGGATACAGTGCCGGGGGATAATCCTGTCTTATACGAAGCAGACTGGCTGAAACAGGAATCCCGGGAGGCTGGTGCCGGGGTCTGTCTTCCGGCTGACAGTTGGTTTGCAGAACTTGAACAGTCCGCAGATTTTATGCATATACAGAAGGAAATACTGGATTGTACCGATACTAATGCGAAAGACGGCATTTTATCGGTTCACACTCTCAAGGAACTGCATAAGAAAATCATGGAACTGACAGACAGACATCTGCGGGAGCGTGGACAGGTTCTGGAATCTATATTTGATATGCAGGAGTTAGAAAACTATGAAAAAGAGGCTTACCGGACAATTGAAAGCTGGAGGACCTTTATACGTTTTCTGTTTGAAAAGCTGGAAGGAAATCAAAAATGTGACCGGAGACAGGAATCGGTGGCTGAGTGCCTGAAGCGATACATCGAAGAGAACCTAAAAGCAGACCTGTCCAGAAAGACATTAGCTGCACAGGTTTATTTGTCGGAAGATTATATCTCCCGCATATTTATGAATGCTTCCGGGGTGTCAATTACTTCTTATATTGCATCCAGAAGAATGGAGAGGGCAAGAAAATATCTGGTGGAGACCGGGCTTCCGGTGAGTAAAATAGCAATGGAAGTCGGGTATAGTAATTTTTCTTACTTTAGTAAGACCTTCCGGGATTTAACGGGTGTTACACCAAATGAATACAGGCTGAGAAAAGCGAAAGAAAGGAATCAGCAATGATCAAATTTCATGTTTGATTATCAAAAAAACGGAATAATAATAAAATTCTGTTATATGGAAATAGAAAGAGGTGGGAAATCCGCCTCTTTTTTGTTAGTGCACAACTTAATAATTACAGAAAAGAATCGGTGTATTTTATATAATATGTTTATCATTGAACAGGGAGGAAAGGAAGATGCGCAAATCAAAAACCGCTGTTATACCAAAACAAAGGTTTCAGGTTATGAAAAAAGGCATAAAGAGAAGCAGAGCATTATACCTGCTTATGCTTCCGGCAATTATAATTATGCTGTTGTTTATGTACTATCCCATGTACGGGGTAATTATTGCCTTTAAGAATTTCACACCGGCAGGAGGGATTTTAGGCAGTCCATGGGTGGGACTGAAGAACTTTGAACAGTATTTCAACTCTTATCAATTCTGGCCCACGATTCGTAATACCCTTGTAATCAGTCTTTATACGATTGTTGTCACGTTTCCGCTGCCAATCGCGCTGGCGTTGATGTGTAATCAGATCACCAGAACCAGATTTAAGAAATTTTTTCAGGTATCTATGTATCTGCCTCATTTTATATCAACCGTTGTTATGTGCGGTATGATCATTTTGTTCTTATCACCAAGTCATGGAATTATTGCCAGGCTTTTAAGCTATGCAGGGGTTACATTGCCCAACCTGATGGGGTCACCGGGAGCATTTCCCAGTATCTATGTATGGACGGAGGCATGGCAGCATGTGGGATGGGACAGCATTCTATACATAGCTGCATTATCTGCGGTAGATCCGTCTTTGTATGAAGCAGCAACCATGGACGGTGCAAGTAAATGGCAGAAATTAAAGCATATCGATATTCCGATGCTGCTGCCAACGGCAACGATTATGTTCATACTTCGTGCGGGCAGTGTTATGGGGATTGGATTTGAAAAGGTTTATCTGCTTCAGAATACCCTGAACAGCGGAACCAGTGAGATCATTGCTACTTATGTATATAAAATGGGATTGATCAGCAACCAATACAGCCTCTCCGCCGCAATAGGACTTTTTAATAACGTGATTAACCTTGCACTTCTGCTTCTGGTGAATCAGATTTCAAAAAAGATGAGCAATACATCACTGATATAGGAGGGAGATAACATTGACATCAAAAGGAAAAGCAGTAAAACGAATGAAGATCAAAAAATCAAAAGAGGATAAGATCTTTGATATTTTTCTATATGGGATTGCCATTATTATTTTGATTATTGTACTCTATCCAATGTATTTTATTATCATCGCTTCCTTTAGTAATCCTGCGGAAGTAGCTGCCGGGAATATCACATTTTTTCCCAAAGGACCTACATTAAAGGGATACCGTAAGCTGGCAGAATATGCACAGCTCTGGGTAGGATATAAGAATACCATTCTATACACGGTTATCGGAACCTTAATAACCCTGGTAACAAATATTCCGGCAGCCTATGCTCTTTCACGCCGTGATCTTTATGGTAGAAAGTTTTTAACGGTATTTTTTCTGATTCCTATGTTTTTCACTGGCGGTTTGATACCGACTTATCTGGCAATCAAGCAATTTCAGCTTCTGGATAATTTCTGGGTCATGGTTTTACCATTTTCCGTGGTTACTTATTACATTGTTGTTGCCAGGACTTTTTTTGGAAACACCCTGCCGGAGGAACTTTGGGAATCCGCCCAGATAGACGGCTGCGGAACACTTACATTTTTTTTCAAAATGGTTCTGCCTCTATCCAAAGCAGTGCTGGCGGTTATCGCCCTGTGGGCTGCGGTAGGACAATGGAATTCCTATTTTAATGCATTAGTGTATCTGCGCAATCCCGATCTTCAGCCATTACAGCTGGTGCTCAGGAATATTCTCATCAGTAACCAGACCATTGTCAGTATGACAACCGGGGCGGCAGCAGTAGAGGCAAAGCAGACGGCAGAACTGATTAAATATGCAATTATAGTGATCTCCAGTCTCCCGATTATGTGCATGTATCCATTTGTGCAGAAGTATTTTAACAAGGGTGTAATGCTGGGGTCCCTGAAAGGATAAAGTAAAGCTGTAATTGAAAAGAAAAGGAGAAAAAGTATGAAAGCAAAAAGAGTAATGTGTATGTTGTTAGGAGCAGTCCTTGCCGGTTCCATGTTGGCAGGATGTCAGGGTGAGAGTCCGCGGGAATCAGAACAGCCTTCGGAAAGTGCAGATAATGATTTTTCAATCGTGACTGTACGCTGGACGGATACCTGGCCAATCGACTATCTTCATGAGGGAATTATGAAGGAAATGGAGGATAAGAGCGGTGTAAAGATCGACTGGAAGGTCTATTACGATACAGACTGGCAGGAGCAGAAATCGCTGCTGTTGGCTTCCGGAGAACTGCCGGATGCATTCTGGGGAAATATTTGTCTGAAGGATACAGATATCGCGCAAAACAAATCTTATTTTCTGGAACTGTCGGATCTGATTGACCAGAATATGCCTAATCTGAAGAAAGTGCTGGAAAAAGAACCGGAACTGAAAGCAAGAATTACAGATCGTGACGGTAAGATTTACAGCCTTCCCAAAAAAGCACCGCTGCGTCCAAAGGTGGATGGAAACTGTATGTACATCAATAAAAAATGGCTGCAGAATCTGAACCTGGAAATGCCAGAAACATATAAAGAATTAGAAGACGTACTCTATAAATTTGTGACAGAAGATGCTGACGGAGATGGAGATAAGGGAAATGAAATTGGAATTACCGGAAATGCCAGTCAGTATGTTGCCAGCAATACGATGCGTGACCTGATGGCTCCATTTGCAACAATCGTAAGCCGCGACAATAATTATATGGGGCTGGATTCAGAGGGAAATCCAGTATTTATTCCTACCCAGGAGAATTATAAAGAAGGTGTCATGTGGCTGAATGAGATGTACCAGAAAGGAATTCTGGATCCTGAATTTTTCACCCAGGAAGCGTCTATGGCAACCAGTAAAATACAGTCTGCTGAAGTAGGGTTAATTACCGGATGGACAGCTGATGCCGTAGCCGGTCCGGTAGCTGACCAGTATGAGGTAGTACCGGCGCTGGAGGGTCCTGACGGCGGTCATTATGTGGAATATGCACCGAGTTTTCTGGATGTGTCAGACCGTGAACTGGTGTTGACCAAGGACTGTAAAAATCCGGAAAAACTGCTTCAATATGCGGATCAGTTTTATGATGATGAGGTGTCATTGCAGACCTATTACGGATCCATACCTGATCAGATCAAGAAGAATGAGGATGGTACTTATGAAGTACTGGTTCCTACAGATGGAAGCTCACTGGATACTTCCGCCTGGTCTAATTCCATGCGTGATTTTGGTCCCAAATATATGAATGAAGATTTTTACTCCAAGGTTATTCTGCCGGAAGATCAGGGAGACGGTATCAAGCTTGCGGAAGATAAGGTCAATGAACAGTATGTGAATACAGATCGGAATATTGGACTGCCTATGTTGAAATATACGGAGGAAGAATTGACACAGCTGACTACCATTGGAACAGATATTTATAAATATGTGGAATCACAGTTTGCCCATTGGGTTGTGGACGGCGGTATTGAAACTGAGTGGGATGCTTATCTGAAACAGCTGGATACCATGGGACTTCAGGATTTGGTGAAGATTCATGATACAGCATTTAAAGCTTACCAGGAAGCAAATAAAGGCTGATATTGAAAATAAAGTGCTTAGCGGAAACACACTTTTGTGTTGCTGCTAAGTGCTGTTTTGCGTGAATGGAGAAGGTTCAATGAAGATAACAAAATGGCTGTTTTATAAAAAGCGGGGAAGTTTTGCAAAAATGACTTTGCGAATACTGGTTCCGGTGGTTCTGCTTTTGCTGGCAGTTCTGGTTATTATGTTCCGGGGGATGCAGCAGGCAAGAACCCTGGCTTATCAATATATCAAAGATACGGCGGAGCTTTATGTGACACAGATCAACCGTGACATAGAACAAATTCATGCGGAACAGATTACACGTATGAGCCGTGAACTGGATATCGCACAAATTCCTTCAGATATCGGACCGACAGACGGGAAGTACTATAGTCTGCTGCTAAATGTTATGGAGCAGAATCAGATTCTGAAAATCAGATATGCGGAAGCGAGTAACTTTTACGTTTATGACAGTAATGCAGATCTGTTGATTCTGGATACTGGAATTTATTACCGCTCCAGTCAGAAAAGTGAAAAGATTAAGCGCTTGTTGTCATTCCTGAAAGAGGGGAGGAATGAGAATATTGCCAAATGGACTTATTTTTATGATGGAGAAAAGGACTACATTGCAGGCTTATGCTATGTAGATGGGGTAGCATCCGGCTGTCTGATTCCCGTGGAATGGATCTTTCATAATCTGATACAGAAGACAAAAGGGTATCAGGTGGTACCGTTTATACAAAAGCCGGATGGGAATATTATGACGGTGGAAGACACACAGACTTACGACTATAATGATCTGATTAAAAAATCCATGGCGAAAGACCAGAGAGAATTGTATAGTTACAAAATCGGATATAGCGGAAGAATATACATGATTATCCATCCGGAGCACGGAATACTGGAAAATGTAATTCAGATGCAGATGTTTCTGACAATTTTGGCAGCGCTGATTGCAGCAGGTCTTTTGTTTGGTGCATATAATTATTATCGTAAAATTTTAATTCCCATGAGGCAGTTTATTGATGGACTTAAGAGAACAGAAGAGGAACAGTGGATCAATGAAAACGGGAGTAACAATATTATTGAACTGGAACAGGCGAGCAATGAGTTTAAAGGCCTTCTGCGCAAGATTAAACAATTAAAAATTGAAATTTATGAAAAGGAACTGGAACGGCAGAAAATAGAACTGGACTATATTCAGGAGCAGATAAATCCACATTTTTTCCTTAATTGCCTGAGTATTATCCATGGGATTGCCGAGGAAGCAAATGAATCCAGAATTGTAACTATTACCGGAATGCTGTCTGACTATATGCGCTATATTTTTCGGGATGCTTCGTCTAAGCGGACGGTATCAGAGGAATTAAAGCATGTGATGAATTATATCCGAATCCAGAAACTCAGGTATGGAGACAGCGCATTTGCTTTTGAAGTAATACAGGATGACGATGTAAGTGCCTGTCTGCTGCCTGCACTCTTGCTTCAGACGCTGGTTGAAAACGCAGTCATTCATGCAGTTTCCCTGGATCAGCATATTGAAATCACAATGTATCTGGCGCTGGAAGAACACGAAGATGGTAAATACATGTACGTTACCCTGTCAGACACCGGCAAAGGATTCCCTGCAAAAGTCCTCAAAGCGCTGGAAGAGGGGGAAAACATTGTCTATGACGGCAGGCGCCATGTAGGACTTCAAAATGCGGTGCAGCGGCTGCGGTTAATGTATCGGGATAAAGCGCAGATCCATTTTTCAAATATGGATGAAGGGTTTGGAGCGGTGACGGAGATTATTCTGCCTGTTGAAGAATTTTGAGAATTTTGATCTTATCAATAAATAATTTTAAATAATTCATTGCTAAATTACAAAACGGCGGTATGTGAGTTTTTCTGCACATAACGCCGTTTTATTGTGGGAAACCTGTTTTTTGTTGATAAATGAAAGTTTCTGAACTACATTTTAAATCTGTCTGATCAGGTAGTCTTGTCTTCCGTCACGGAGAAATACAGGAAGCGTATCAATATCTGCTTCAACATCCAGCCACTGGCCTCCTTCAAAAACTTCACCGGTTCTTGCAAGAGTCCAGCTGCAGTTTTCAGGAAGGTATACTTTGCGGGAGCAAGCGTGAGCTTCTACAATTGGCGCCACTAAAATATCGGAGCCATACATGTATTGGGTTTTTAAATCCCAGGTAAGAGGGTCTTCTGGAAATTCATAGAACATTGCCCGCATAACGGGAGCCCCTGCTTTATGTGCTTCTTCCATCAGGCTTCGTGTATAATCACGGAGCAGCTCACGTATCTCTATAAATTTTTTCATAATACGGTAGTTCTCTTCACCGTAGCTCCAGATTTCATTATCAGCGCCGGTGCCTTCTGTTTCTTCACCGTTCGCTTTATAGAGCGGTTCCCGTGGAAGCCGGTTGCCGTGAAGCCTCATTACAGGACAAAATGTACCGAATTGGAACCAGCGGACAAGCAGTTCCTGAAAATCCGCATCGTAAATATTGCCGCCATGAAATCCGCCGATATCGGTAGTCCACCAGGGTATTCCGGAGAGTCCCATCTGTAATCCTGCAACAATCTGATTCCGAAAGTCCTGATAAGTGGAGTGGATATCTCCCGACCAGATTAAAGCAGCATATTGCTGGCTGCCCGCCCATGCACAGCGTACCAGGTTTAAGATGTCTTTCTGGTCATTGGATTTCTGTCCTTCGTAGAAGCCCCGGGCATATTCCTTAGGATAGATATTTCCCTGCTGTAATACACTGCCGGTGTAATAACGATAATTATCATAATCATAGGTACCGTATTCCGGCTCTGCTTCATCCAGCCAGAATGCTTTTATGCCATATTTATAATAATTGTCTTTGCATTTATTCCAAACATATTCTCTGGCTTCCGGGTTAGTGGCATCATAAAAAACATTATTTCCCTGAAAATTCATTTGCACATTCATACCATGGTCGGTCTTCACCAGCAATCCCTTTTGCTGCATTTCTTCAAAGTTCTCACTGCGCCAATCAACCTGGGGCCAGACAGATACCATTATTTCCATGCCATAAGAGCGCAGTTCTTCCACCATTGCCGCAGGATCCGGGAAGAAGTGCTCATCAAAGCGGTAATCTCCGCAGCGGGGCCAATGGTAATAGTCAATAATGAATACATCCACCGGAATTTTACGCTGGTGGTATTCCCTTGCTATTTTCAGAACCTGTTCCTGATTATAATAGCGCAATTTACATTGCCAGAAACCTAATCCATACTCCGGCATCATGGGTGTCCTTCCGGTTGCCCCACTGTACTGTGACTCTATCTCAGCAGGATTATCGCCAACCGTAATCCAATAATCCATTTTTTTCGTGCTGTCGGCTCTCCATTCCGTTGTATTTTTACCAAAAGATACACTGCCGACCGCCGGATTATGCCAGAAAAAGCCGTAGCCTGAACTTGAGACATAAAAAGGAACAGATGCCTGTGAATTACGGTGAGCCAATTCCAGATTGCAGCCCTTTAAGTCCAGAATATCCTGCTGGTACTGTCCCATACCATAGATCTTTTCCCTGGGATCGGATTCAAAAGTAACTTTCAGGCGGTAATCACCGCCGGCATAAGGATTAAAGAACCGGGCTCTGCGGATCAAGGCACCTCCGCCATCTATTTCTTTTAAAATTACATCTTTACGATCGTTGTAAAAAGTCAGGACAGCGGCGCTGTTCCAGCCACGGGTATCAACGAGCGCAGAAATTTTTCCGTTGGAAATCGAGGCAGTATCTTCACCGATTGTAATGTTCGTTTCTACTGCCTCCTGTGGGAGCAGTGCACTGCTGGAAAGATCCAGCGGTCCGTTGGGTACAGAAATTACACGCAGGCTGTTTTTGCCCCATGCCATAATCCGTAATGTTTCACCGGCATTATGATATTCCAGATAATTGTCTCCATGAGTAAAGAATGACATAGCGAACCTCCTATAAATTATATTTGCCAGTATTATATAATTTTTTCAAGGTTAATGCATTTACGATACTGTCAGAGATTATTAAAATCATGTCATCTTACGAAATTGGCTTGGGGTCATTCCGGTTGCTTTTTTAAAAGAAACAGCAAAGTAATTACTGCTTTCAAATCCTACTTCAATTGCGATATCTATAATAGACATACTGGTTTCCTTTAACAAATCCATGGATCGGTTAATGCGGTATCTGTTTAAATAATGAACCGGTGTAGAGCGGAAAGAATGTTTAAAAAAACGGCAGAACTGTTCTTTGCTCAGGGAAATAGCTTTTGCAAGTTCATCCAGGTCTAAAGGGTTTTGATAATTTTCCTCCATAAAACTGAGAATTTTCTTTTTTCGCTCTTCATTGACATAATCCGAGACAGATTTCAGATTATGTTTTTGCTCTTTTTGCAGCAAATGATACAAAATCTGAAAGAGATAACCTTTTATGATTAGTTCCCGATAAGGTTCTGAAGATGAATAATTATATATCAGCTCGGCTAAAAGCTGCTGCACAGTTTCATTTTTCCGCTCATTATGAGACAACACATAGGAAGAAATAAATGTATTGTCAAAAAAAGGATCCAGCTGCTGGGTCTGAATGATATCCCCGTTCTTACTTGCTATAAAATCCTGGTGGAATACAATAGAGGTAAAACGGCATTTCTGATCCTGGTATTGGTAAGCTCCATGCAGAAGATTCGGTGGAATCAGCACTACGGTATTTTTCTCGGCAAATATAGAGATGCCATCTACTACAAGTTCGATTGCACCTTCCGTTACGAAAAGTATCTCTGCCTCTTCATGCCAATGATTATACAAAATCAAACCTTTTTCATGATATTCCATATCTTTATAAAGCTGTAACTGAAAATCCATATTCCCATGTGTTACCTGTTCACGGAAAAATTCACTGTTTACAGGATTGTTTTTCATTGCTCGGCCTCCTCTTTTAGAAGTACTTCAATATGTTTTGGCAATTCAAACGAAAGGTATAAACCAAACCATTCTTCCATGTCCCGTATTGAGTCACTTATAAGCAGGAAATATTAAAATATGACATTATATTAAGGATTATAAATCAAAAAGAGCAATTTGAAAACATATATTTTAACGATAGTGGAATTACATATATTTTACGACAGTGGAATTACATATATTTTAACGACAGTGGAATTACACATTTATTTAGACAATAGTGAAGTTACAAATCTGTGGAACTATAAATTATTGATCCGCTGTCCTTATCATGTCCGCATACTGAGGTGTGCCGATTCCATATCCTCCGGCTACATCAAGAATATGACCTGTAATATAAGATGAATCGTCACAGGAAAAAAACAGGGCTGCGTTGGCGATATCTTCGGGAGTGGCCATTCTGTTTAAGGGTACATGAGACAAAAAAGATTTTAAAAATGCTTCGGGCATATTTTTTAGTGCCGCATCTGTAGCGGTAAGACCGGGCAATACAGCATTACAGCGAATGTTCTGGCGTGCATACTGCATGGCGATCTGCTGGGTGATGTTGTTAACTGCCGCTTTTGAAACACCATAGCCGATTCTTGTGATATCCGGAATCATACCGCCTATGGAAGATATATTCACAACAGATCCGCCCCCGCCCTGTATCATGTGGGGGATTACCAGTTTGGTTATGCGGTAAACACTGCCTAGATTCAAGTCCAGAATTTCGAAAAAAGCCTCTTCTTTGCCGTTTACCAGATCCAGATCCTCAGCGGGCCTGCCGATTCCGAAATTATTAATTAAAATATCAATCCTGCCTTCAATTTTCATAGTTTCTTCAACCATGGATGTATAACTGGCTTTGTCAGTTGCATCAAAGTAGACGGGAAACATTTTAAATCCATTAGACTTATAATTATCGCAAATTTCCCGGGTTGCTTCTAATCTGCGTACGCCCATATAGACTGTAGCGCCGTTTTCAGCCAGTTTTAAGGCACAGGCAAGTCCGATACCCTTTGTTGCCGATGTAATCAGTGCAATTTTATTTTCAAGTTTCTTCATACTTGTTCACCATCCTAATTTTTTAAAAATCCAGATTAGTATTCGTATAAAAAAAATATTTTATTCGATTCAGGATGAGAAACAAAGAGTTAAGTTATTAATTATATAAGCGAATAAAAAAGGGAGAAAGGAGGAAACTTGTTTATGAGAGTAAATAAAGGAGAATACCGGCAGTCATGATGATGAATCAAAATGGAAATAAGAATATAATTAATAATTGCCGGATAGTAGATAATGAAAAAAATTAAATTACATTATGCATGGTTCGTTCTGCTGGGTGTTATATTGATCCGCGGATTTGCCGGAGGTGGAATTAATATGACATCCGGGCTGTTCCTGTTTCCAGTATCGCAGGAAATTGGAGTGGGAATGGGAACTCTGTCAATATATTTTAGCATTACTTCAATTGTGATGGTTTTATGGCTTCCATTTGCTGGAAAATTGATCAACAAATATGATATCCGTATCGTCACAATTGCAGGAGCAATTCTGCAGGCGCTTTCTTTTGTGGGAATGGGATTTATGAATGCTGTATATGGCTGGTATCTCTTAGCAATTCCCTATGCCATGGGTGCTACAATTCTGGTAAGCCTGTTAGGACCAATCCTGATTAACCGATGGTTCTCAAAAAATGCAGGAATGATGATGGGAATACAAATGGCATTTGTAGGGCTGTTCGGAGCAGTATTTCAGCCTGTGACTTCCAATATTATTTCCCAGCGGGGGTGGCGGTCCGGTTATATTTATATTGGTGGTGCCACATTTATAGTAGTTATATTAACGGCCCTGATACTACTTAAAAACAGGCCGGAAGAGAAAAAAACAATGCCTTATGGAGCAGTCGATTTCCAGTCTGCATGGCAGGAGACAAATAAGCAGGAGACAAATGAGCAGGAGACAAATGAGCAGGATCATGACAAATCAAAAGGGGATTATGAGACAGAAGGGCAGGTACATGATACGGTTGAAATATCAGAAAAGACAGCGCTTCGTTCCACTTCATTTTATTTACTGCTGTTTTTCATGATTGCAATCACCGGTATCGGAGTATTTACACAGCATATTCCAACCTACGGTTCGCTGCTGGGGTATAGCACCCGGGAGACCGGAAATGCATTGGCATTTGCTTCCGTTGGAAGTGCCATTGGATCTATTGCAATTGGAATTATCAGTGATAAAATTGGCAGCCTTAAGACATGTTATGGGATTCTGGGGATTGGTCTTATTGCAGTGATTGGATTTATATTAAGTGGAACAGGATTTCTGATTTTTAGCGTATCCACATTTTTACATGGTCTGATAAGCTCGGGAATCATGGTTCTGGCACCAATTCTCACAATAAAGTTTTATGGGCAGAAAGATTATGAAAAAATATTTGCAAAAGTTTCTATGGGTGCCCCTATTGCATCGATTATCCTGATTCCTGCGTACGGGTTTATTTATGATTTAACAGAAAGTTATCAGGTTGTTCTGGTGGGAATGATCTGCTTACTGGCTATTGCAGTGCTGTGTATATCAGTCGGATGGAAAAACAGATGTACGCAGTCGGGGTGCCCTTCGCCGTGGGGGACGAAGGGATAAAACTCAAGAGAGGGAAACCCGACATTATCTACATTATGAAAAATATAATGGTATGAAAGTACCCTTTGATGCATTAATTGTTCGCCCCAAATCACATCCTATAATCTTTCAGTTACTGTCTTTATGAAGCGCAAACTTATAGTGTGAAATCTAATTTAAAGGCTGGAGAGAGGCAGAGAACAGGTGGAAGATACTGATACAGATATTAGTAAAAACGCCCGTAAAGCCTATAAAATAAGGATTTGCGGACGTATAAAAAGTTATAAAGAGATAATCAGAAACTTATTAAATTAAACAGAATAAAAAAGTTGGAATTTTACAAGAATAACTAAAATAAACACAGATTCCGGTACACTTTGAAATCCTATTCAAACAAGGAATTACAGAAGTGAGCCGGAATGGTTCTTTTATTATCTTAATTTTAACCCTAATAAGCCGCAGCCGTAAGCGGCTTCTTCTTTTATGTCCGGAATGGTAAGTTCAGCTTTAAATGTACTGGCAAATAGCTGCTGGAGCATAGGATTCATCCGAATTCCGTTCCCGCTTCCAACCAGGGTTTTAATAGGTTTTACATCTTCTGGAAATTGTGTATACAAATTATAAAGTTCATCGCAGATACCCTGAAGGATCCCAAGGGTAAAATCGCCGGGATGGAAATTTGCTACCTTAAGATTTTGAATGGAGCCAGTAATAGAAGCATCCTGCCTTGTACCGCAAAATCTTGTGTCTACATTTAGTGCCTCACCATGGGCAGCTGCATCAATAGCCATACGGTTCATGACCTCATATGTGGAATTCTGAGGTATGATGCCAAACTGTGCCAGCGTCTCTTGAAAGAAATTTTTCAAAAGAGAATAGGAATATCCGCCGCACAGAGAGGAGCCCGCCAGCAGATAGGTGTCTCCCAGGTAAGGCCTGCATTCAATTTGCGCTGACTGGTAGGGAGTCCGAGTCATAATGGAAATCTGGCTGCCGGTACCTACATTTACCAGACAGGCATCTTCCGAATTCATAGATGCCAGGAAGCTAGCCTGATTGTCACCGAGGGCTGCCGTAACCGGAATACCGGTGTCTGTTTCGCCAATATAGCATTCACCGCAGGCAATTTCAGGCAGCATATCTGCTGATAAACCAAGAGAGGTGACTGTCCCAAGATCAAATTTATTGCGTTTTATATCGTACATTCCAAGACTGGCTGCCATACTTTGGTGAATCAAAGGGGTTTTCCGGTTAGCCAGGCGCATAGCAATGTAGTCTGGAATTGTGCACAGATAAGCGGCATCAGAAGGAATCAGCCGGTTCACATGATTATAAAAATGTGTTGTCATGCCGAATCCGGTAGCCATAGCATATCCTGTCCTGGCAGTTAAAAAACCTGCGTACGTCAATATATTCCGGCAAGCATTATCTCCTTTGCCATTTTGACCGTCAATATGGCCCCAGTCATCTTGCCAATCGGTATTGTCGCACTGATTCTGCCAGTCAGAACCGACTCTGTCATCTTGCCGGCTAATATCCCCTCTCCCATCCTGCCAGGTAAAGAGGGGGCTTACAGCCCGCCCCTTCTGATCCACATACAGAATTCCATGCATCTGCCCGGTGATACCGATGCTGGCAATGTCTGAATGAGATATCAGATAATGATTTGCCATTGCAATGCAGGTGTCAAGAATTTTAGCCGGATCCTGCAGGCGCTCAAAGGATTGGGCGGCTGCCAGGGTGGATTTATTCGGCTTTGTGACGGAATCTAATAAAGTTTTTGTTTCTGCATCAATTAGAACGGAACAAATGGTCGTTGTTCCAATATCTATACCAATAGATTTCATGAAATTCTCCTTTTATTTTTACGCAAATTGCAGACTGCGTATCCACATGTTTGATCATATCTTAGTATTTCAGGCGAGCAAGCTAAGAAGTTAACATATGCGCAGGGGATGAACATACGGTATATGTATAGTAAGCCCCTCGGGATTACCACACCAGGGACAGCGCATATTGCAGCCTTGTAAATGATAAACCAAACGATTACCCGGTCCGTCGTGTGAATAGTTAAAATCTTTTTCAAAATAAGCTATATCCAAGTAGAACACCTGTCTTTCTATATATGAAATATAGCATGTGAATTGGAGTTTGTCAATTGATTTGACAAACTATTGAAAATAGATTATGATTATTGAAAAGATTGTTTAATCTAATCGAAAGCCAAATAAGAAAAGGGGAATACCATGGGGAATGCCAATAATATGAAGCTGCGCAACCAAAGGAGTATTATAAATTTTCTGCGGCAGCAGCCTATGTCAAGGGCGGAGTTAGCCAGGCAGACAGGACTGACCAGAGCTGCTATTTCAGTTTTAATTGATACATTGCTGGGTGAAGAAATTGTATCTGAGGACCAGCTGGTTACCGGGAAAGTAGGCAGAACGTCTATGACCATAAAGTTAAATCCGCAGAAATACAGAATTTTGTCCATTAATATTGCAAGGGATATCTGCAGCGTAGGACTTTGTGACTTTTCAGGAGAAATTCTGATGGTAGAAAAGTTTCCCCAGAAAAAAGAAATATCGGCAAAACAGATGCTCAACTATCTTTATCAGAAAGCAATGGATTTTTTAAAAAAGGACAGAGGTGCGGACAGACTGCTTGGTATTGGGATTACAGCACCGGGTCCTTTAGACAGCATAAAGGGAACAATTCTAAAACCTTCGAATTTTGAGAATTGGCATCAGATAGAAGTTGTCAGTTATTTTAAGGAAAAGTTTGAGTGTCCTGTTTATATGGAAAATAATGCCCAGGCATTGGCTATGGCAGAACGATATTATGGAGCAGGTGTCCGGGAAGAAAGTTTTCTGGAATTAGTTGTGGATACCGGAGTTGGCGGGGGATTGATCTTAAATGGCAAACCATACAAGGGTTTTCATGGATACTGCGGTGAGATCGGACATACTACGGTTAATTTGGATGGGGAACGCTGCAGCTGCGGGAATCATGGCTGCCTGGAACTTTATGCCGCAATACCAAATATTTTGCGGTCTGCCATGGAAAAAGATAAATCCTTAACCAGCTGGGAAAAAATAATGGATGCTTATGAAGCAGGAGACGCCGCCGCTGTATGGCTGGTGGAGCGGGAGTGCCGTTTACTGGCAGCAGCGTTAACTACTATGATGAATCTCCTGGATGTGGGGGTGATATTTGTATCAGGAGAATTATTATACAAAGGAGCTTTCATATATCCCTGTATGGAGCAATTGATGAAGGATCAAATGCTTGGTCACAGGGGGAGATCCATAAGGATCTGTCCATCCGGTTTACCTAAAGAATCGGCTATGATAGCCTGTTTCAATCTGGTTTTAGAGAAGTATGCGGCTGGTTTTGAAACAACAAAATCATAAATTAATATTTCAGCAACAAAAGTCAAACATATTACAAATAATAAAAAGCTATTCTCTTATCATCAATTGAAACACAGACAATACAACAAGAAGTGGAGAATAAGAAAATGGCGAAATCAAAATTAGTAAAAACGAATCAAAAAATTGCTAAAGAAGTAATTGGCGGCTACAAGAAGATTGAGACGGGAGTAGTTGATGGTTACAAGAAAATTGAGACAGGTGCAGTCGGTGGTTACAAGAAAATTGAAACGGCTGCAGTAGGTGGCTTCAACAAAATTGCCGATAAGTTCGTGGATAATTATCTTACGAAAGAAGGCGAATCAGTTGAAGAAGCACGAGCAAGGTTAACAGAAGAACAGAATAACAGAAAAGCATCCAGAAAGGCAGGTATCCGACAATGAAAAAAAGTACATTTGTATCTATGATCTTAGGAACAATTGGTGGAATTTTATTTTCTTTGGGTATGTGCATGGCGTTGATTCAGGAGTGGAATGCCTTCAGACCAGGAATTATTATGGGAACAATTGGTATAGTAGTGCTTTTTATCATGGTTTTTGTCTGGAGAAGGATGGAAAACAAGGCGCCCATCAGGCTGTCCGGTAAAACAATTGGGGCAGCGCTGATTGGTATTATGGGAGCGTTGCTTCTGGGTGTAGGAATGTGTCTTACCATGGTGTGGAGCCATATGGTGGCCGGTATCGCGATTGGTATCTTAGGAATTATTTTAATCCTTTGCCTGATACCTTTCGTGAAAGGATTAAGAGAAGCGTAACCAGCTTATAGGATAAGCTGGTTCATAAGCATCACTTGACAAGGGTAAACAACTTCGTGTAAGTGGCGGTTGAGTGGATAAGCGAAAAAAATTAAATTCTCCCCGGACAAAAGCACACAGCGCCGTCAACTTGACGAACTTCTGAATTGTGTTGATGAAACCGATCTTGTTATAGTGACAGACACTGTACAAGGAATCCAGAAAGCCAAAGAAGCCAGAAAAGCGGAGGTGTGATAGCCCCCGCTTTTTCATCTGACAATACAACATTTTTTTGTTGCAGCAGCGGCCACTTTGTAGACTTCGGGCCAAATTGACCCGAAGCAAACGCTTAATTCGTAACCCACTCAATAGGAACATCCGGTTTCAATGTTCCGTGATTTATCGGCGTAATCTCACCTGTTTCTGGATTGGTCGGTTGGTCGATTTGATATAAATATCCGCTCTTTCCGTATCTGCCGAGCATACTTTGGTCGTAGCGTTCTCTATCCATACAAATGTTGACGGCTTTCAATGCAACTGCAACTTCTTGACTTTCCTCGAAAAGCTCATGTTCCCACAAATATTCACATTCGATATTCAAAAAGCATTCTTTAATTTGTGGAGCATTTACAATTATGGCTTTCTCCGCAGTTAAGCCAGAGGCGGTAATTTCATCTGTTTCAAACTGATTGTTGCCAATCGTTTTTATACAGCGGTCATAAATGTCGATAGAGGGGAAATTTAATACACATACTTTTGTTTCTTTCAGCGATTGATACATATGACCGCCTCTATTGACCTTTCCCATGATACATATAAAGTTGTCAGCTCCACTTCCGGCAAAGGTAGACCAAGATTGCAGACAAGCGTTTTCCTTACCGTTCGATTTCCAGCCTGTAACGAGGTATACCAACGATGGCATGGCTGTTACAAAATCGTACCACGACAAATTACCACAGGCAGCAAAGTATTGCACCGCTTCATATCCGGCAAGTTTTTCCGGCCTCTCTGTAATAGATATTTCTTTTTTCATATTCAATTCCTCCTTATTTTAATCGTAACACATGTAATACGACACCGTTGTGTCCTATTCCTCGTATTGAGCTAACATGTTTTTGGCCTTTTTACGGATTTCATTCACTAATTCACAAGGTTCAATAACTTTTACTGCCTCTCCATAACTAAGTATCCATTGAACTAAATAATTATAATTTGTAAAAACATTTTCAAAAAGCAGTTTGCCAGATTGATGATCTAATGTCATACATTCCGGGCCATATTCATCAATCAGTCTATATTTTACACTCATATCAAAAAGGGCTACCAGTTTTATATCGTCACGCCAAATATATTGGTCAAAATCAAGTTCTTTTTCTGAAATAAATCTTTCCTCATAATTTGTTTTTAGATTCTGTAATTTGCTTAAACGATTTAATTTGAAAAGTCTATAATCTTGTTGAGTAAGGCAGTACCCGTAAACATACCATGCAAACCACCTAAATATTATAAAATAAGGCTCAATGGTACGTTCACTTTCTCCTTTTTCAGAATAGTAGTGGAATAAAATCAGTTCCCGATTGTTAATAGCCTGTTTTATTAAATCTATTTTTTCAGTTAGGCTTACTTGATAAAACGAGGCTAAACTAATAATAATTCTGTTTTGATCGGAAAGGATTGAGCTCTTATTGTGACTTAGTTTCTCCATCAGGCTTTGAGTATAAGGGTATTTTGAAATGGTATCAATACTCTTGAGGCCCATAAAAATTGCACTCAAATCTTTTTGTGTCAGTATTGTTTTATCAATTTTATAACCTTCTTCAATGGAAATCCCCCCGCCATATCCTTGCATGGACACAATAGGGATACCAGCTTTACATATATCATCAATATCACGCTGGATAGTCCTGCATGAAACCTCGAATCGTTTGGCTAATTGAGAAATTGTTACTTTTTCCTTTTGCAAAAGTATTGTAATAATACCGATAAGACGGTCTATCTTCATATAATCACCCCATGCCATTATAACATGGAATAGGACATATGTATGTCTTATTTCTTTGTTATCTTTTTCAGCCTACCGCTAAACGGCAAGCGATGCAAGTGTCTATACACTTGCGAATTTTCCATGTTCCGGCCTCCGCCGAAACCTGAAAAATCCTGCTTGTTGGGGCCAGCCCCAAACCCTGCGGAACCTCGGGCTAACTTGGTCCGAAGTCCCGGTGCTTCACTTGGCTGGTTGCGTCTCATTCGCTATCGCTCCTGTTCCTTGTTTTTCTCCTGCCCAGTCAGGCCGAGCAGATAATTAATGTTTGCCTTCGCCGTCGTGACTTCCCGCTTTTCCCGCCGGGCCTCCCGGTACTCGGCGTAGAGCGCCTTTTTCTCCGCCGCCAGCCTGCGGCCTTCCTCTTTGAGCCTATCCATTTTGGGGAGCTTTGCGCCGTCCAGAATGGTGCTCATGGTTGCCCGCGCCGCCCGGTAAATCTCAATTTCCGCCTCATGCTCTGCAAGATATTTCCGGCTGTACCGGGCCGCTTTGTACGCCTCGAACACCGGGCGGGTTTTGGCATAATTGACCGTAGCCCCTTTGAGCTCCGTGTCGGTGGCAAGCGCGGCCTCTACTGTCTTGATTTTTCCGGCCAGCGTGTGAAAGTGCTCCGTGGCCTGTTCTGCTTTCTTCTCCAACTGTTCATATTCCGTCAGGCCGTTGTCCTGCAAGTAGGCCAGAGCCGCCGCCCATCTGCTTTAGATTGAATACCTTCGCCCACCGTTCATAGGCAGGGCCCTTACCTTGAAGCCGGGTCTGAATATCAATAATCAGATTGAGCTTGCGGCCCTGTTTCACAAGCTCCGCCGCCCGGTCGGACGGAAAGGGGGGAGTGGTCCTCAATAACGGCCCGTATATCCTCCGGCCCGCAGCCTTCCCCGAGCGTGGAGGCCCGGCAACGGGTAAACCGTTCCTGTCCGGGAGCCTGGAAGGAGAGAGCCGCCGCGCTCATGTTTCACCTTGTAGCCCGCCGCCTCCATCAGCGAGAGAAATGGAATTCAGAGTATCAATTTGTATTTGAAGAAACAGATTTTACAGAATTTGTACGTGAGGTAGTAATTGAATATATGGATGATTTTGAAAGAGAGGAGATGGAGCTGGAATTCCAAATCCCTGAGGATGAAGTGAGGCTTTCAATAGCAAAGACAGAGATCAGAAGAGTAATCGGTAATCTTTTAATTAATGCAATAAAGCATAATCCTCCCCATACAAAAGTACGTTTGAAACTTTATGAAGAGGATCATAACGAGATATTATTTGAAGTTGCGGATAATGGTGAACCGATTCAAGATGAACTAAAACTGCATATGTTCGAACCCTTTGTTAGCGGAAATGAGTCCAGAACATCCGGCAGTGGAAGCGGTCTTGGGCTTAGCATCTGCAAAAAAATTATGGAAAAGCACCGTGGCAGTCTCACTTACCATGAAACAGCAAACCATTGGAAATGCTTTCGAATCCGTTTTGATTCGTCTGCTAACAGAGAATACTATTAAAATGGACATGGTTTAATTAAATGGAGCTGTCAAATGAAAAAAATCACAGTCCTTATAAGGATGGTCAAATTGTACTGGCAGATCTTTTTCACGAATTTTAACGAAGCCTGCTTTTTCGTAAAATTTATGTGCACGTTCCGTGTTTTTAGGTGTATCAAGAAATAGCTCCTGAAACCCGTGCTGCTTTGCAAAAGAAAGCAGTTCGGCATATAATTTCCGGCCTAAATAAAATGGTTTTCCCCGGTAATCCTGTTTTACAAAAAACTTTTTTAATACACCGATACCGTGGCTGCAATGCATAAGACCGATACTCCCTACTATATTCCCATAATCTGTGGCTACCCAAAAGCAGCCTCCTTCTGAAAAATATTTTTCCCGGATACATAGCAGTTCAGGCTGGTCATATACGGTGACGGCTGGCCTGGTTCCATCATTCTGGCATCTCAGTACAAGTGCGATAACTTGATCTCTGTCAGTTTCTTCATATAATCTAATCTGAATCATTTTCATTCCTCTCCTTGCTTTCTGTAAATGTTGTAATAATAGCAGCTTTGGTTTTTAACTGATTGGTTAACATCCTCAAACAGTTGTTGTCATAACCTGTTGTTCCATTTATAATAACATCAAACTATACTTTGAACAAATTGAAATTATAAAAATAATAGTTCAATATTTTTGAATAAAATGCGGAGGTGGATTATGGATCTTAAATATTTACAAACCTTTCAGACAATTGTGAAAGAGGGGAGTTTTTCAAAAGCCGCTGTCAAACTGAATTATACACAGTCAACCATTACCTTTCAAATCGGTCAGCTGGAACAGGAACTTTCAGCCAAACTGTTTGAGAAAATCGGAAGGCGTATGGTTCTGACAAAAGCCGGAGAACAACTGATTCCTTATGTGGAAGACGTGATTAATTCCGTAGATAAGATGCGGTGCTTTGAACGTGATCTGGCAAAATGCCAGGATAATTTACGGATTGGAGTGGGAGAATCGCTGCTTTGCTATCTGCTGCCTTGCGTACTGAAGGAATTTCATAATCGGGCACCAAAAGCGAAACTGTATCTTCATTCCATGAACTGTTATGACATTCGTGATGAATTAATGAACGGAACTCTTGATATAGGGTTATTTTATGAAGATGTCGGAGGATTCGGAACGAATCTGGTTACCTATCCCTTTGGAAACTATCCCTTAACACTTGTGGCTTCTCCGGAAATAAAGCAGGATTATCCCGATTTTATAACACCCAATCAGAAGATTTCCCTCCCATTGATTATCAATGAACCCAATTGTATTTTTCGTCAGATATTTGAACAGTATCTTCGGGACAAAGCGATTCAGCTGGATCATACAATTGAATTATGGAGCATTCCAACGATTAAAAATCTCGTAAAAAACAATACGGGCATCTCTTTTCTCCCACGATTTGCAGTCCTGGATGAATTAGAGAGGGGGAATTAACGGAGATTTCCACAGATATTATGAATGTGCGTATATCCGCTGTATGCGGCCATCATAAAAATAAATGGATTAGTCCTGCTATGGAGCTGTTTATCCGGCTGGTAAAAGAAAGTACCCAATAGAATATTGGCATATAACCATAGAATTTTGACATACGAGCTGTAATAAAAATCTGATATAATTATGAAAAATACCCCTGCTTATGAGAAAGAAAAAGCAGGGGATTTCGCTATTACCAATAACTGGAATGGAATATTCATCCAGAAACGAGACGCAAATGCTATGTTATAAGCATTTTTTTATTAAGTACTTGTGCAGGGGCTGAATCATTTTACCGGCACGACATTTTCCATGGTAGAATATATCAATAGGAGGGTTTTTTCATGCGTAAGATGATTGGAAATATATCCTGGAAAAAGATTATTAAAAATCTGTCCATTCGTCAGAAGATGCTGCTGGCGCTGACACTCTGCGTTATTCTGCCCATTATTCTGCTGGGAATCATTATCACAACCAGGGTGCTGCGCCTCAGTGAACAGAACCAGTATGAGATCCAGATTAACCAGCTGACAAAATCGGGAAAAGATATAGAAAAATTATATGATACTGTAATTCAGGAGATATCGGCTTTGGCAGGTGACCGTTCCATACAGGCAATCGCAGCAGGGAATGCATCTGTCATGGATTTTAAGAATGCAGCTAAAAGTATGCTGGAAGCAAGTGAAAAGATAAACAGCTGCAGTAGTATCGCACTGAGTAAAAATGGCCAGGTGCTGTTTCAGAGGGGACCGCTCTATATGGATGAACGGGAAAATCTGGACTTTACCAGGCAGATTGAAGAGGAAAAGGTACCGTATCTGTGGGCAGCAGAGCATCCTGTCACATTTAAAAGGGGAATTAATGTAAGTACTTTGAGTCAGCTTTCCTACTATATGACCATTATGAAGGGGCTTACCCTGGAGAATGAAGGCGTCATCAGTGTTCACATCAATGCGCCTGAATTCATCGGTCAGTTTTCACCTTATCAGGGAGAGAATATGATTGCAGATGTATTCATTTTAGATAAACAAGGTGAGGTGCTTGTAGAAAACAGTAATAATGAGGAACTTAAAAATCTGTGCTGGGAAGAATTCCTGAATCAGGAACAGGACGGGGATTCCGGTTATTTTCCGGTTAAGACAGGCAATGAGGGATATATTGTATTATATGCTAAATGCGGTTCCGGCGGATGGTATTTATTTCAGGTTGAGAAGAAACTCTCCATTTATAATACCCAGATTATTTTTATTGTCATTGCAGTGCTTCTTTGTGTGGTGTTTGGGTTTGTTTACAGTATGATACAGAACCGGACCATTATTATGCCGCTGCATCACTTATCAAACCGTATTGATGTTGTAAAAAGCGGTGTGCTTGAGAAGCGGGATTATGAAACGGCGCACGATGAAATGGGGAATGTAGAAAAGGGATTTGAAGATATGGTTTCCCATATCAATGAGCTGATCAATCAGGTTTATATCCAGACGATCAAGACTCAGGATGCGGAAAGAGAAATGCTGCTGGCGAAGATGAATCCGCATTTTCTCTATAATTCGCTGGATTCCATGCACTGGCTGGCAATCCGGAATAAGGATTATGAGGTAAGCGAACAGCTGGAGGCGCTGGCAGATGTGTACCGCCATATCCTGCGGTTTGGAGAAGGGATGATCTCGGTTCAGGATGATATGGAGTTTATTGACAATTATCTCTTTCTGCTTGATTTCCAGATGGGTGACCGGGTAGAATTCAGGAATGATATACCGGAGGAGCTGCATTGTTATTTAATACCAAAGCTCATCACCCAGCCGCTGGTGGAAAATGCTGTCCAGCATGGACTGCGGGATGTGAATACAGGCGGAAAGGTGAAAATCAGGATGCGCAGGCAGCAGGGGGATCTGGTCATTACTGTTCTCGACAATGGAGTGGGCTGCGATGTGGAAAAGATCCGAAATCTGCTAAAAGATAAAGAGGGAAAGGAGGTATTTGCACTGCGCAATATCGATGAAAGAGTCCGGCTGCGTTATGGGGACAGATACGGGCTAAAGATGTACAGCAAAGAAGGCAAAGGCTGTATTGTACAGATCAAAGTGAAGCTGGAGGCAAAAGTTTGAAAGAATTGCAGGCAGTATTTCAGGCAGGCCTGCAATATGCAGAGGGTATAAGTTTGGAAGAAAATTAAAATATAGAAAGGAAGCCACGATGTGATTCTTTCAAACTGTTTTATTATGGCAGTATTGCAGGCAGGCCTGCAATATGCAGTGGGTATAACTATGAGATTAATGGTTGTGGATGACAACAGACAGATACGGGAGGGAATCCATTACGGGATTGCATGGAGTGAGTATGGAGTTGATGAAGTGCGGGAATATGCCGATGGGGAGGAAGCCAGAAAGGCTCTGAACACCTATCAGCCGGATATTATCATAGCGGATATTAAAATGCCGGGAATGGACGGCTTGCAGTTGTTAGAGCATGTGAGAGAGCAAAGAAATAACTGCAGGTACATCTTATTAAGTGCATATTCTGATTTTACATATGCGCAAAAGGCAATTCGGCTTGGGGCGGATGATTATATACTAAAACCCATCAAGCCCGGAAAATTAGTTGAAATAGTGATGAAAAATGCCAGGGAGCTGCTGGAGGCACAAAAGGAAAAGAAGGCTTATTACGATGTATATGAAAAGAGCTTTCTGCATTCCCTGATCAATGGCGGGGAAATAGAGAATGTGGAAAAATTCAGGCAGATGCTGGACCATAAATACCGGCTGAAGCTGTCTGCAAATTATGCGTTCCTTGCGCTCTTCTGGCTGGAACAGGCGGATGGCTCTATTCGGAAAAGACCCATAACAGACCAGGCGGCTGACCAGATACGGGAAAGGCTGCATGAACAGGGTATCGTGTTCGCGCTCCAGGAAGATCTGCTTTTATTTCTTGGCAGAGGTGACCGGTCCCAGCTTCTGAATCTGGATTACCAGTACCAGGTAAAAAATGTAATAGAGGGAGTGAGCCGGGAATGGATGGAGCGGAATCTGGTGATTACCACCGGAATCTCAGAGGCAAGAAGTATAAAGGAACTGCATGTTGCCTATGCCCATGCAAAAGAAGCGCTGGAACAGACCTATTACAGTCTTTCCGGTGCCTGTGTGATCTATACTCATCCCGAAAAAGAAGATAAGAAATTTCCGGAAGAACAGCAGAAAGGCTATATGGAACGGATTGCAAAAAGCGTTCAAAGGTGTGATGCGGCAGAACTTCATATCAATATGGGATCACTGCTGGAAATGGGGCTTAGGGAAAAGTATGACCGCTGTGAGATGATCAGTTTTATAAAAAAACTTTATCTTTATCTGATTCGTCATGGGGGACTGGAAGGCGATCCTGATTTTGAAAGAAGGACCCTTGAAAATGCAGCTCATTATGAAAACGGCATCCTGGAATTTGAAGATTACCTGATACAGGGTTTGCGAAGAGGCCGGGAGCTGACAGAGTCAGAAAATTATTCTGTAATGATTAAGAATATCTGTACCTATATGGATGAACATTACAGTGAACCCATCAGTGTAGATTCTGTTGCTGACGTTTTCGGGCGAACACCGAATTACGTGTCATCCAAGTTTAAAAAAGAAGTGGGAAAAAGTTTTACGGACTATCTGATTGATTTACGTGTTGGAAAAGCATTGAACATGCTGAAATACACAGACCTTCCAATTAGTGAAGTAGCAAAGAAAACAGGTTTTAGCAGTTATGCATATTTTTCCAGAACATTTCGGAAATGCACAGGAAGGAATGCCGGGTCATTTCGAAGTGGAGGCTAAAAGTGTGAAAGAAAATCGCTTTCACACTGCAGATTTGGAAAACAGTGCGGAAAAATGACATGTTTGTGTAGAATATTGGCATAAATGCATATACGCACAACTGCTATAATAAAGCTATCTTCTTAAAGAGAACAAAACAAATACAGGAGGTCAAAAGGGATGAAAAAGAAATTATTAGCAGTAGTACTTGCAGGTACGTTGGCATTGACCATGGCAGGATGCGGCGGAGGTTCCGACAAGGGAGCCGGGGACAAAGCAGCAGAGACGAAGTCAGCAGAGACCAAAACAGCGGAGTCGGAAACAGAAGCATCACAGGGAGCAGAAGCAGCTGGAACGGAAGAGAAAAAGGATACCACTTCTGCAGAGGGAAAACAGGATCTTGTCATTATGATTACAAACCCCGGTGATGTCAATAATGCGGTAGAACAGAAATTGATTGATAAGTTGGGTGATAAATACAATATTATCACCAAGACCTGGGATTCAGCATCGGTAGAGCAGACAGTAAAGACAGCATCAGCCGCTAATGAGCAGATAGATCTGGTACAGTACTGGCCGAATCAGATGAACAGCTTTACGGAGGTAGGACTTGCCACAGATCTGACCCCGTACATGGATGATGAGTGGCGGTCTTCCTTTAACGAAGGCACGCTGGAGATCGGAACTTATGACGATAAGCTATACAATGTAGCTTATAAAACGGTATACCCGGCAATGATCGTTGATCTGGAAGTAACCCGTGCTGCAGGAATCGAGGACAGTGAGATCAAAGACCAGATGACATGGGAAGAATTCTGTGATTTATGCAGAAGAATCGAAGAAAAATCAGACGCATCCGGTGCAGGAATTCCGGATACCTATGCATGCTGGCTTACAAGAAATGCAGTTATGCAGGTATGGGATACCAACGAGGAACTGGATAAATGGAATGCCGGAGAAGTTTCTTTTAAAGATGACCACATAAAAAATGCATTTGAAATGGTGAAATCCGTATTTGATGAAGGACTGTTTTATCCGGGAGAAGGAGCTCTCGCAGTTACACAGGATCAGCTCTATGGTGCTATTTCCTCCCATAAAGTTGGATTTATCTTTGAGCCTACCACTTCCGTTAAGACAACGATTGATAACTCCGGATTAAAAGATTATAAGATCTGTGATTATCCTGCAATGGGTAAAAATCCAACGAATCCGGTACTTGGCGGTTGTGACGGATACTTTATTCCAACCAGTTCTAAGAATGTAGAAGGTGCTGTAGAAGCTATGAAATATCTGACCAGCGAAGAGATCATGACATTCCGTGCGGAAGGCGGTCAGGTACCCTGTGCCAGAATAGCGGAAGGTGCGAATGTAGATGAAGCGTTCATGGAATCAATTTCCAGATGTTCAGAGCAGATCTATCCTACGGAAATCATTAACGTTGGTGCAGAACTGTCTGATTATATGCAGAATCAGATGCCTGCGAACTATATCTACAATGGCGAAGCATCTCTGGATGAATTGGAAGAGTTAAGAGTGGGAGCAGTTAATAAGTAATCGGTTTTCGAAATTCACCGGTTATTAGTACTTAAAGTGTATGCTGCCTCAAAATAAATGCAGCGTTTGTTTTGGGGCAGTATTTTTGTACGCTTTTTTAGAGTTTATTTGAAAATTTAGAGCGTGTTTTAAATACATACATTATCTGGCTATCGGGAGAATCCCAGGCCTGCTTGTAAATCTAAGCTGTAAAGGAGGAAGAAAAATGGCAGAAAAATCTACGGCAGTAAAAAAGGTTGGCAGAAAAGCCATGAGCAGTACACGCAAGCTCCAGCTTATCGGGGGATTGTTCAGTCTGCCTGCATTGGTTATCGTAACATTTGCCACAATTATTCCGGTTATCTGGAATGTGGTTTTAAGTTTTTGTAACTGGGATGGAGTGTCTGCAATGACCTTCAACGGAATTGGGAATTTTATGAAGGTTTTTGCAGACAAATCCAGCATGAAAGCAATCGGCTATTCACTGGTCATTGCCCTGATTGCAACAGCAACGGCCATGGTAATAGGAATTTGTCTTTCCTTACTAATCTATAAAGTAACAAAGGTGGAGGGGGCTATTTACCGCTTTGTGTTCTACAGCCCTGTTATGCTTCCCTTGTCCGTGGTTGGTTTATTATTTACTTTGGTATTAGCTACCGATGAAGGACTTTTGAATAATATTCTGGGTCTGATCGGATTGGAATCTCTGCAAAATGCATGGCTGGCAAAGAAAGGCCTTGTTCTGACCGTGATCGGACTGGTGCAGGGATGGCGCAGCAGCGGTACCGTGATGATGCTGGTGTTTACGGGAATTATCGGTCTGCCGGTTGATTTGTTTGAATCATCCAAACTGGATGGTGCAACCTACAGACAGGAAGTACGCCATATAATCCTGCCCCTTGTGAAGCCTACCATACAGCTGGCATTGTCCATGTGCGTCATGAGTGCTTTCAAAACCTATGACATCGTATTTGCAATGACCGGAGGAGGACCCGGGGATATTTCTAAAACGGCACCCCTGAAAATAATTGAGCAGGCATTTATGTTTAATAAATATGGTCTGGCGGCATCCAACAGCGTAATCTATGCAATCATCGTCATTGTTATTTTAGCCATTTTGAGAAAAGGAGTGGGAGGGGATAAATATGAGTACTAAGACAGCGGCAATTGCCTGCCGGGCACCAAAAAAGAAATTTAATACATTTGCAGTGGTCTGCCGTGTGATATTGATTTCGCTGGTATTGATCTGGATTTATCCCGTGTTATTTTCCCTGCAGACCTCATTTAAAACCCTGGAAGAATTTTTTGCCAATATCTGGGCAATGCCCCATTCCATTGGTGTTGATAACTTTGTAAAAGCATTTACCCAGGGACATATCGGGGAGTATTTTATAAACAGTATTATTATTGCAGCAGTTTCGCTGGTAAGTATAGAAGTAATATCCGTTATGGCGGCTTACTCTCTTGCCAGACTTCGCATTCCCCATACAGGTGTGATTATTATGCTGTGTTTTGCTATTCAGCTGCTGCCCACAGAGACGATTATTATCCCGCTCTACATGATGATGTCCAGGCTTGGGATGCTGGGGGTGAAATATCTGCCGATTATCATTGCCTATGTAGGCTGGTCCATACCCGGAACCACTATAATTCTGAAAAACTTTTTTGACACCATACCAAAAGAGCTGCTGGAAGCGGCAAGAATTGACGGCTCCGGTGAAATCCGCAACCTGTTTAAGATTGTGCTGCCCCTTATGAAAGGAGCGCTGGCAACCTGTATCGTAATGAACTTTACCTTCGTATGGGGAGAACTGATGTGGGCGAAAACAGCGACCATAACAACTGTCAGCGGACTGCCCCTTACCGTAGGATTGATGAACTTTAAAGGTGAATTCGGAACGAACTGGCCCCTCTTATGTGCAGCGATCTGCATGATTGTGATTCCGCTGTATCTGGTTTTCTTATTTTTACAGAAGTATTTTGTATCGTCTTTAACAGCAGGAAGTGTGAAAGGCTAAAGCGTGTCTGAAAATGGTACAAGTATTTTTTAGACACTCACAAGAAAGGAAGGTGGCATACGATGAAGATTCACAGCTTGAAAATAAACCATATCAAACGTCCGCAGGGCTATCTGTATAAGACACTGACTGCATCTTATATTACCGAGAATGATTCCGGGAAGAGACAGGAAAGTGCCAGGATTCTGGTTTCCCGGGATGTAAGTTTTACGGATATCGTATATGATACCGGAAGATCTGCCGGGGTATCCGGATTAGGAACGCAGCTTTCTTTTCCCCTGGAACCAAGGACACGCTATTACTGGAAAGTCAGTGTGTGGGATGAAAATGGAAATGAAAAAGAAAGCCTTACGGAATGGTTTGAAACCGGCCTTATGGAAGGGGGATTTACCGGACAGTGTATTACACCGGATCTTGCCCCGTCCGTACAGCCTACATTTGTAAAAGAATTTGTATTGGATAAAAAGCCGGAGTCAGCCAGACTGTATCTGTGCTGTCTCGGTGTCTATGAAGTGTATGTAAACGGGAATCGGGTGGGAGATGAGGTACTGGCGCCCGGTCTTACGGTTTATCACCATTATGTACAGTACCAGACTTATGATGTAGGGAGTATGCTTCACTGCGGGAAAAACGGTATCGAGGTGATAGCAGGAGATGGCTGGTATAAAGGCTTATATGGATACCGTCAAAATAATGATTACCGGAGTGGAAAAGCATTTGAACTGCTGGCTGACCTGTATGTGGACGGTGAGCTTGTACTATGTTCCGATCTGAACTGGCAGGTGAAAAAGAGTAAAATTATCTTCAGCGACATTTATGATGGAGAATACAGGGATGATACCCTGGATGATTCCGGGCGGTTTCCGGTAAAGGCAGGAAATCTGGATAGAAGTGTGGTGAAGGAACGGCTGGGACTTCCGGTAAAGGTGAAAGAGATCCTGAAACCCGTGGCGGTTATTGTTACCTCCAAAGGAGAAACTGTTCTTGACATGGGACAGAATATGGTGGGCTGGGTTGCTTTTACCTGCCGGGAAAAAGCAGGTACGCTGATCAGTCTGGAGCATGGAGAAGTGCTGCAGGACGGTTGCTTTTATAATAAAAACTACAGGACGGCTAAGGCCAGATATGATTATATTTCCGATGGACAGGAAAAGACAGTACATGCAGCATTGACGTTTTTTGGATTCCGTTATGTAAGAATTACTGGAATAGAGAATGTCCGGCAGGAAGATTTCAGGGGGGAGGTTCTGTACAGCGATCTGGAGGAGACCGGTACGATGAAGACCGGTAACGAGGATCTGAATCAGTTAATTTCCAATATTTTATGGAGCCAGAAGGGTAATTTTCTGGATATTCCAACAGACTGCCCCCAGAGGGATGAAAAAATGGGCTGGACAGGTGATGCACAGATCTTTGCAGGAACTGCATGTCTGAATATGGACTGCTATGAGTTTTTTCGTAAATATCTCAATGACATTTCCCTGGAACAGGCAGATACCAAAGGACTGGTTCCGCAGATCGTACCCTCTGTCGGAAGAAATGAACGGACATCGGCAGCCTGGGGGGATGCAGCCGTGATCATCCCATGGGTCCTGTATCAATATTATGGGGATTCCGGCATACTGGCGGAACAATATGAGAGTATGAAAGCATGGATTTCTTATATAGACAGGCAGAATAGTGAAAACGGAACAAACCCCAGCCTGTGGCAGAACGGATTCCACTACGGGGACTGGCTTGCACTGGACGGCGGATGTTACCATATGCCTACCGGAGGAACAGACGTATACTACATTTCTTCCGCGTATTTTTACTACTCCGTAAATCTGCTGGCAAAGTCAGCCGGTGTTTTAGGAAAAGGGGCGGACTGTGAAAAATACAGCAGGAAGGCAGAGCAAATCCGAAATGCTATCCTCAAGGAGTATTTTACGGCAAACGGCAAACTGAGTATTGATACCCAGGCAGCCTATACGGTGGCAATAGTCTTCGAACTGGTCCGGGAAAAAGAGCAGCTGGAACTGATCAAAGAACAATTTCTGCTGCGGATACGAAAAGATGGCTACAGTCTCAAAACGGGATTTGTTGGCACACCTTTTATTTTAGAAGCATTGTCCAGGTGCGGGCGCAGTGATCTGGCTTTCCGGATCCTGCTTGATAAAGAATACCCCGGCTGGCTGTATCCTGTGACTTTAGGTGCCACTACTATGTGGGAGCGGTGGGATGCACTGAATCCGGACGGAAGTATGAGTGACAGCGGCATGAATTCCCTGAACCATTATGCCAATGGCTCCGTACAGGAATGGATGTATTCCCGGATGGCAGGAATTAAGCCTCAAAGTGACGGCGCCGGTTTTAAACACGTATCTATAAAGCCTCAGATCCATCCGGGAGCAGGGTGGATGGAGACGGTGCTTAAGACAGCAGCCGGTGTATATAAAATCCGCTGGGAAATCCAAAAGGACAATAAAATGTTATTAACCTGCAGCATTCCATTTGATGCCACAGCAGAAATTACTCTGCCCTGCTGTCCTGGCAAAGTAATTCTAAATGGAGAAGAACAGCCATACCAGCCGGAAAGCATAATACCTGCAGATGCAGGCGAGTGGGTATTCGAATATGTACTTTCCGATAATTACCGCCCATGTTATCACTTGGAGGACAGTGTGAAAGAGCTGGTGCGCAATCCGGTCATTAAAGACTATCTGTATAAAAAAGTACCTATGCTGGTTCATACAGATGGAGCGGAGATACAGAATATGACTCTTACTGAGATGTCAAAACTGCCATTTTTTCTTGGGATCGGAACCAGGCTGGGACTGGATGAGGAGGTTTTGGAGGAAATTGAGGGGTATGTTTCCCAGGTACCGAAGCAATAGCCCAGGGAATGTAACGTCCCACTTTGCGGTATATTTGTCCCGAATTCAGGATACGTAGCCCACTACGCGCCCTTCATTCGGAACAAATTTCCCACAAACTGTGATGCGCAGCTGTCAGAAAGCAATTTATAAACATGCGCTCTAATACTACAGCAAACTATTTTATCTTAAACTTGTGTTTTGCTGAGCAAGGGACGCTTTGTAGATTGATGCAGCGGGCTGCACAGACTATTTTCTGAATATGTCAAGAGCATGACTTGTAATACCCAGTAAATCTTCCCGCTCGCAGGTGGCAAAGTGATAATTCAAAAACAATTCAAATGCTTCATCGTCCATTGCATCTACATCTTCCCGCATCAATAAGGCACAGCCGTCAGATGCTGCGTAGTGCAGCCGGGACACAGAAAATGCAGACATCAAATCGTCTATGTTTTCTTTGCGGACAAGTTCAAATAAATCCTTTGGCTGGGACTTTGCGGCAAATGTTTTGGGATCAATCAAGCCCTTTTCAATATATCCGGCAACACTGATATTACCGCGTTTGAACCCTTCGTCAAGGAGACAGCCGTCAGATATGACATACGCGGCGAAAATCACACCGCCCGGTTTTGTCACACGGATTGCTTCGCGCAGGGCCTGTTGTTTGTCTTCTTTGGTGTAAAGATGGTACAGAGGACCTAACAGCAGAGTGATGTTATATTGATTGTCAGAAAAAGCAGACAAATCCAGAGCATTACCTTGCGTAATGGTGATAGTCTCATCAGACTGGGTATTTTGACGGAAAATGTCTATGTTATGCTGGATCAGTTCCACTGCGTCTACGGCATAACCCTGACGTGCCAGTGCGTGGGAATACCGGCCGGTTGCAGCGCCGATTTCAAGCACCCGGTTACCGGGTCTTATGTATTTTTCGATATAATGCATCGTAGTGAGGAATTCAACCGACCCATGCTTTAACGCCAGCCGGCTGTCTTCATCATAATTATTGTAAAATTCGGTTAGGTACTGGTTTGTTTTCATATGGTATCCTTTCTTTCAAGTCAAGCTAATAGATAAAGCCCATTTGTTTCTGGATTCTGATATCACAGATAATATTGGCAATCGTAAATTAAAATAATTAAAGCCCATTTGTTGCTGGATTCTGATATCACAGTCGATATTGGCAATCGTAAAATCTTAAATAATTAAATCCTATTTGTTTTGCAGTCTGATAACACAGGCTGTATTGACAAGGTGAATCTCAAATAGATAAATTCCAATCTGGTTTTTCCTGTCTTATAAGAGCAGACAATAAGTTTACCACCATTTTTTCAGCACTATTTCTATCCAATTCTATTTTTTTCGTCGCGGTTAGGACTGCAATACCATGAGTATATAGGAATAAATCCAAAAATATTACTTTTGCGCATTCTAACTCGACTCCAATGGCTTCCGAAAAAGATCTTGCTTTATTTTCATTATCAATTTCTTTATAAAAATCCTTTGCCTCTGCCATTTTCAAATCCATATCGTTGATAAATAACAACTTAAATAAATGTGTTTCTTCCTGGGCAAATTCAATGTAGGAAAGAGGAAGAATTAAATGGGGACTGATTTTTTCAGAATTACCATAATGGATAACATACTGTTCATAGTATTCATATGCAGAGGCAAGGAAATCCGTTTTTAATTGATCCATGTTTTCATAACAGGTAAAAATAGGTCTTGTAGAACATTGCAGTTTATTTGCAATACTCCTTGCATTTACAGTTTCAAATCCCGACTCTCTTGTAATTTCCAGAACAATATTTAAAATCATTTCTTTCGTTATTTTTGCTTTCGGCGGCATAGTCCAATTCACTTTCTTATATAAAATTATTAAATTACATATGTTACATAACTATTGTTACATATTAAAAAGTATATGTCAAGCGGGAATTCTAGATGCTTCTTGAGGGTGCACTTTAATTATTTCCCAATATTTTGTGAAAAATAAAAAAATACTATTATTTTAGATACGAATATTGTAGAATATAGTCGAAATATATTTGGGAAATATAAAATAATGTGGTTATTTTGCTGAAATTACCAATAAATTCCACGGAATACAGGACGAAATGTCTGGTGGTGACAAAAGATTTAAAGTAAAATAGAAACAGAAGGGGACAAAAGAGTATTTTTTGTAAAATGGTGGAGGAAAGTTTATGATCAAGGTAATGATTGCGGATGATGAAGAAAAGGTGTGCCGATTGATTTATAAACTAATTGATTGGACTTCATTGGAAATGGAAGTAACGTCGATAGCTTATAACGGGATGGAGGCGTTGGAACAAATAAAAGTTTTTAATCCCGATATTGTAATTACGGATATCCGAATGCCTGGATGTGATGGTTTAGAGCTGATACAAAAATCAAAAGAGCTTAATGAATTTGTAGAATTTATCATTATCAGTGGTTATCGACATTTTGACTATGCGCAAAGTGCCATTAAATATGGGGTCAATGATTATCTGTTAAAACCTATTAAAAAAGAAGAACTGATGCAGACTCTGAATAAAATGCGAGAAAAATATCGTAAGAAAAATGAAAACAGCTCCAGGGAGGAAAAAATAAAGCGGCTGCTGGAACAGAGTATTCAGAAGATCCGTTCCAGTATTTTTATAGATTTACTGATGCAGCAGACGGAAGAAGAGAAATTCTATTTAGAAGATATAAATAATAGATATCAGTTTCAATTTCAGGAGGGCTGTTTTCAGGTTATTATAATAAAAATTGATCACAGTGGTGATTTAAGTAAAGCAAGTATTGAGTATCTGGGAGATAAAGTTGCTAATGCCGCATTGAACCGGATTAAAGAACTATGCTGGGAGATAGAATGTTACTTTATAGCAGGGGCTGAATACTGCCTGTTAAATTATAAGGAGGAAAATAAAAAGATTATCCGAAAACAAATCAAAGCGTTACTGGATGAAATAACCCTTCAGGAAGCTTTATTTGAACAGGTGAAATTTACAATAGGAATTGGTACAGCGGTGGAAAAAATACAAAAACTGCATCAGTCATCCAGAGCAGCGGAACTGGCACTGGAGCAGCGGTTGATAGCGGGCACCGGCAAAATCATAGAGGAGGTTTCATCTGAAATTAAAAATATTTCAGCAAACCCAATGTTCTTTACCTTTAATAAATCTTTGACGGATGCTTTCGAGCGGATGGATGCTGAATTGGCTAAATCGTCCGTAGAAATTTTAAAAGAGAATATATTTAGCCAGTCTGATATAACGGGACATGATGTAATACAAGCGGCAGAGGAGGTGTGCAATATCTTTATATCTTGTATGCGGAATAATCAGATCGTTGTGAAAGAGGCCTATTCAAGTATAAACCGGTTTCGGCAGCAGGCTGCTGATTGCAGCAGCGGAGAGCAGCTGTTTTCCTTTCTGGGGGAAGCAATAGCTGACGGACTGCAATTAATTGCTGAAGATAAAAAGCAGGAGGATAGCAGGCCTATAAGAACTGCTAAGTTATATATACAGGATCATTACATGAACGCTGTCACTATCGAAGAGGTCAGTAATGCCGCAGGCTTTAGTGCAACTTATTTTAGTTCTCTTTTCAAAAAAGAAACCGGTAGTACTTTTCTGGAATATCTATCTAAGATCAGGATGACAGCAGCAAAAGATATTCTAAAGAAAACAAATTTGAATGTTGCAGTTATATGTGAACAGGTGGGGTACAGTGATGTGAAATATTTTACGAAAAACTTTAAAAAGCATACTGGATTAAAACCGAATGAATACCGAAAATTATATTCGTAATGCTTGCAGATATAGGAGGATATCCGTATGGGTAATGATAAAGGGAGTGGTGCAAAAAGAAGAAAAACTAATTATATTATGATACGGAGTGCAGTCATAATGTTCCTGCTGGGAGGGTTTTCACTGATTATGCTTATTATGCTTACAATTTTCCGGCAAGAGGGCATGTTCTATATTCTGTTATTGATTGGTCTGTATGGCCTGTTTGGGGCAATTATTTATTTCGGATATCATTTTTTATATAAGCCTTACCGGGATACGGAAAAGGTGTGCAGGTTATTTTCAGAGGGATATTTGCTGCAGGGGTTATTTGAACTAAGAGTGCCTCTGTCTCCCCAGATGGAAGCCGCCACAAATAAATTCAGGGAATTACTGGATATGAAAGAGTTGATAAGTTTGACGAAAAAGCAGGCAGAGTACCTGGCACTGCAAAATCAGATCAATCCCCATTTTTTATACAATACCCTGGAAGGGATAAGAAGTGAGGCATTATATGCAGGTATCGATTCGGTTGCAGAGATGACGGAGGCACTGGCGACCTTTTTTCGCTATACCATCTCAAACGTAGAGCACTTGGTGACTTTAGAGGACGAACTTGCCAATATTGAAAATTATTATATTATACAGCAGTTCCGGTTTGGTAAAAGGCTTAAATACCATGTGGAGATTGACGCGGAGGAAGAACGGGAAATCTTAAAATGCAGGCTGCCAAAGCTCATACTGCAGCCCATAGTAGAAAATGCAATTTATCATGGGATAGAACGTAAGATCGGGGATGGAATTTTATGTGTAAAAATAGAGAATACGGCTTCCCGGTGTATTATCACAATTTCTGATAATGGACTGGGAATGAATGAAACTGTAGTAGATGGTCTGAATGAAAAATTAAAAACTGCTTCCATTACTACATTTCATCAAGATAAAAAAGGCGGCAGTATTGCAGTCGAAAACGTGAATAATCGTATCAAAATATTATTTGGTGAAGAATACGGTATTTATATCTATAGTAAACAAAATGTGGGAACGGATGTGGAAATTACACTTCCCATTGTAAAGGAATAGCTAATGAAAAAAGAAATCCTGAGAATGGAAAACGTTACAAGACAAATTGAAGGGATTACCTATCTGAACAATATTAATTTTCATATATTTAAGGACGAAATCATGGGCCTTTTGACTTTAAATTCCCAGGGGGAGCATCAGCTGGTTTCGTTAATCAGCCAGAATCTGCCTATCCAATACGGTAGAATTTACTTTGATGATCTTCTGGTAAATAGTTATGCCCATAGTGATATGACCAGAAACCGGGTCTCCTTAATAGGGGCAGGGAGCAGATTGGTTAACAATCTGACCATATCAGATAATATTTTTGTTTTGCGCCGGGGGTTTAAGAAGTGTTTTATTAAACGCAGCGTACTGAATCTCCAGGTGCAAAAATTACTGGAAGAGATCAATATAGAAATGAAGCCGGGGCGGCAGGTCAAAGGACTTTCATCCTTAGAGCGGTGTACGGTGGAATTGCTGCGGGCCGTAACGGCTGGCTCTGAGTTAATCATCCTTAACAATTTAAGCAGCTTTTTCAGCACGGTGGAGTTAAGAAAATTTCTGGATATTGTTCAGTTTTTCCGAAAGGAAGGAATTGCATTTCTCTATATCAGTTGTGATTATAAGGAACTTATTCAAGCCTGTCACAGAATTGCCATCCTGGATTCAGGCAAAATTATAAAAATTCTGCCTAAAAAGGAGATGAGTGCCGGGCATATCAGCCCGTATATTATTTCTTTTGATTCCCTAACCATGATGGAGAGTCCGGAAGCAGGAAGTTCTATTTTTCAGTTTGAAAATGTCAGTACAGACTATATTGAGAACTTGTCTTTTTCCATAAACAAAGGGGAATGTACTGTTATTTTAGATATGAATAATTCTGGTTTACAAGAAATAATTGCACTGATATTGGGTGAAAAAAGCCCGTTACAGGGGGCTGTTTTATGTGAAGGAGGAAAAGAGTCCGCACAAAATATTGGAATTATTCCGGCAGATCCCATTCCCGGTCAAATATTTGAAAACTTCAGTTATACAGAAAATATCTGTTTTTTTACTGACGTTAAAATAAAAAAAAGCATTTCCAGAAAAAAGCTGTTAAAAAGCGTAATAAACGAATATGAGCCATTCATTGGACCGGAAATACATACGAAAAATATTTCAGAGCTGGAACTGTCTTCTTTGTATAATATTGTATATTTCCGATACCATCTCTATCATCCCAAAATCCTATTTTGCATACAGCCTCTAGCCCAGGCTGATATGTATCTGCGGCGCCATATTCTGGGGCTGATTCAAAAATTGAAGAATAAGGGAATCACGATTGTAATTTTAACCGTCAGCATATCAGAATTGATGGATGTTGCGGACCGGGTATTGATTATGAAAGATGCTAAGATGATAAAAGATTGCAGGAGTGATGAATTTTTGTTGTTTCAATCTCATTCCGGGGAACAAAATTCTATTTAAAACCGTAAGAATCACCCCTTAAAAAGGAGGATACACCCCTACCTGCCAGAGGATTAAAATGATACACTTTTCATATAGAAAAGCAACAGATCAAGTCGGAATAACTGGAGAATCCAGATGGCAGAAAGGGTATAGGGATGGTTGAAAATGTATTGCATATGTCAAACATAAGTAAAAGTTTTAAAGGTGTCCATGCACTGAAGGGAGTAACATTTCATGCAAAGGCAGGCAAAGTGAATGTCCTGATGGGAGAAAACGGGGCAGGAAAATCAACATTAATGCGTGTTTTAGTGGGCGCACATAAAAAAGACAGTGGTGAGATTTTGATTGCTGGGGAAAAAGTTTCTATTGAGAGTCCCGGTGACGCAATCAAACATCATATTGCCATGATATACCAGGAATTAAATCTTATTATGGATATGACGGTAGAAGAAAATATCTTTATCGGACGGGAAATAACAAAAAGTTTATTTTTAGACAAAAGAGCATTATTGTCAAAAACCCGTCTTTTGATGGAAGAATATGGGGTAAATATTGATCCTAAGGCAGTGGTCAGTCAACTGAGTGTCGCAAATCAGCAAATGCTGGAAATTGTTAAAGCGCTTTCCCTGGATGCCAGAATAATTATAATGGATGAACCTACATCTTCACTTACTGCACCTGAAGTACGTTTACTATTTAAGATTATTAAAAAACTGAATGAACAGGGAATCACCATTATCTACATATCACACCGCATGGAAGAAGTATTTGAGATCGGTGATTATATTACGATTATGCGGGATGGAGAACTGGCAGGTGAATGGTCCCTAAAGGACATGAAACCAGAAGAAGTGATCTGTGCCATGGTTGGTAGGAAAATTTCAAAACCGTTTCCTAAAGAAAAAACAAAATTAGGGGAAACTGTTTTAAAAGTGGAAGGACTGTCAAAAAAAGGTGTATTCGAAAATATTAATTTTGATTTGAGAAAAGGTGAAATTTTAGGAGTTTCCGGACTGGTGGGGGCAGGAAGAACGGAGATGGCGATGGGGATTTTCGGTGCGCTTCCCATTACAGACGGCAGGGTGTATTTGAATGGGAAAGAAATTAAAATACGAAATCCTGGTGATGCAATAAAATATAAAATTGCATATGTGCCGGAAGACAGGAAAGTTCTGGGACTTGATCTGAACGCCCGCATCAGCAATAATATATCCTTAACCAATATGGATCAAACAGCCCCAAAGGGTTTTTTGGATCGCCGGAAAGAAAGAGAACTTGCCAACAGAATGGTTGAAAAACTTAAAATAAAAACCCCCTCTATTTTTCAGGAAGCGGGAAATCTTTCAGGAGGAAACCAGCAAAAAGTAGTTCTTGCAAAATGGCTTTCCAGGGAGTTAGATGTCCTGATTCTGGATGAGCCGACCAGAGGGGTAGATATCGGAGCGAAAGAGGAGATTCATAAGCTGATATCAAAACTGGCGGGAGAAGGACTTAGCATTATCCTGATTTCATCTGAAATGACGGAAGTTCTTGGGATGTCCGACCGGGTGCTGGTGATGCATGAGGGTCAGCAGAAAGTAATATTAGATGCAGGTCTGGCAACACAGGAAAAAGTGATGTCATATGCAGTATAACGACAACAGGAGGGAATTGATATGGATTATAAAAAGGTACCGGCAGGCAAAAAGCTTGTATGGGAGAGAGTAAGCAGGTTTCCGCAATTTAGTATTCTCATTGCGCTGTTATTGCTTCTGATTGTATTTTCATTTGTTTCAAATTCATTTTTTACTTTTAATAATATTATCAATGTATTTCGGCAGACATCAACTAGTATTATTGTGTCTATTGGTATGACATTTGTATTTATTCTGGGCGGCATGGATCTTTCTGTGGGTTCCGCTGCCTGTTTGTCAGGACTGCTTGCAGCAGGCCTGATGACCGGAAAAAACGGCATGCAGCCGATCCCGGTCGTTGCAGCTATTCTGCTGGCACTTTTGGCAGGTACTTTTATCGGGCTTATAAATGGGATTATTATTACCAGGATTAAACTGCCGCCATTTATTGTGACACTGGCTATGATGAGTACAGTTAGAGGTATCGCACTGGTTTATACAGACGGTTCACCAATTTCAAAATTACCAAATCAGGCATTGGACTTGGGCAGAGGATATTTAGGTGCAATTCCGATTCCGGTAATCGTGATGGCTGTAGTTTTGGCAATTGCGTGGATTGTACTTGCCTGTACAAGGTTTGGGAGATATATCTATGCCATTGGCGGAAATGAGGAATGTACGAGGCTTTCTGGAATTAATGTCAATAAAATAAAATTGATTGTATACTCAATCAGCGGCCTTTGTGCAGCTATTACAGGAATATTGCTTACCATGAGACTGGGATCCGGACAGCCTACTCTGGCAGAAGGATTAGAGATGGATGCAATTACTGCGGTAGTTTTGGGAGGGACTGCAATTACAGGTGGCAGAGGTTATATGCTGGGTACACTGCTGGGATGTGTTTTCCTGACATTTTTAGGGAATGGTTTTAATATCATAGGTATTTCATCTTTTTGGCAGCAGATACTCAAAGGTATCATTCTGATTGTCGCGATCAGTTTGTATAGTACAAAGAAAAAGTAATGGAAAAGGAAGGGTATGAAAATGAAGAAAAAATTATTGGTGGTTTTAGCAGCAGGTATTATGGGAGCATCCTTATTGGCAGGATGCGGTGAAAATAATACCTCATCGGAAACAAAGGCAGTCCAGGAAAATGCAGCAGAAGAAAAAACGGAAACAGAACCGGGAGCCGGGCAGTCAAAAGAAGCATTGGATGATAAGGTAATCGGTATGTCGCTTATGGCATTTAATCATCCTTTTATGCAGGATATTATGAAAAGTGCAATGTATACTGCAGAAGAAGCAGGCTATACCGTATCGGCTGTGGATGCAAACTGGGATGCTGCAACACAGCAGCAGGGACTGGAGGATTTAATCAGCAGCGGAAAAATGAAGGCATTATTTGTCAACGCGGTTGATGGTGATGCAATTGTTCCTGTAGTGGAAGAAGCAAATAAAGCAGGAATACCGGTGATCACAGTAGATACAAAATCCAATGGTGGGGATGTATTTGCCCACGCAGCATCGGACAGCAAAGAGATTGGTAAAATGGCAGGTGAATACGCTGCAAAGCTGTTAAAAGAAAAAAATGGATCGGAAAAGGGAAAGACTATCGTAATTAATTATCCGCAGGTAACGAGTATGGCAGAAAGAGTCAGTGGTTTTAAAGAGGAATTATCCCAATATCCTGAAATTGAAATTATTGAAAAAAATGTACTTGAACTGACACCGGAAAGTGCCCAGGCTTTAATGGATGATTTGATCCAGACATATCCTGAAGGCTCATTTGATTTATTATTTGCGGCCAATGCTACGACTGGCGTTGGTGCAAATGCTGTTACGGAATCCGCAAACAGAACGGATTATCTGGTAATTGCCGTCGATGATGATCCGGAATTAATTGCAGCCCTGCAAAGAGGAAAACAGTTTAAAGGCATGGTAGTACAGGATGGCATCGATATCGGGAAAAAAGGAATGGAACTGTGTATAGCTGGTGCGGAAGGAAAAACTGCAGAAGAAAAAATAGTTGCTACCAGAATTTCACTGGTGACAAATGAGAACTTAGAAGAGTATCAGAAAGAATATGCAGAGAGACAAAAGGTTATAGAATCATACGGCCAGAAATAAATTATGTCACAATAAAAGTGTGAATACAGATAACTGATTTGGGCTTATTCCAAAATTGAAATAAGCCCAAACCGGAAAGGATTGGGTAGGGATATGAATAATATTGACAAATGGATCGATGAAGTGAAAGAATTGACCAGTAAAATATCAGAAGCAGGGCAGATCGGGATTTGTACGTTTGCCCAGGGTAATGTGGAGGATTGTGAAATGGTTAATTTTGACGATTCTGCCTGGGAGAAGGTGATGGGAAAAAGTGTGCCCATCAATGGAATCAACACTGGCTCCGGAGGGAGTGTTCAAGGAGAAGCAGGGATAGAAACCCGTGACTGGAATATGTCATATGGGGAAGCAGCTTTAAGGAAACAAATCACTTACCCATCTACCGTGGAGGGGATATGCACTGATAATGCAAAAATATCGATTACCATGACTATACTTGCACCGGTTCAGGTTTTTTTAGACGGAGTAAAGATTGCAGATTTTAAATACTGGGGGGATACCCGCCACTGTGAACTATGTATAAATGAAAATCATAAAAAAGGCCAGAAATATTTACTGGTATTGAAGACGCCGGAAACAGGGGGGGATGCTTATCTGGGGATCTATATCAATTGCGATATTCTGGATAAACAGATGCTGGAATTGATGACTGCTGTTGAACAGCTGTTGTTTACTCAAAAACTTGCATTACTGCATGGTTCTGAGATAAATAAATACCTGGATATCCTGGAAAGGAAACTGGATACGGATACTGTACGGAACCGGAATTGGGTGGAAATCCGGAAACAGCTTGAACTGATTGATGAAGTGCTGAAGAACACCGACGTATTTGCAAAAGAGTTTAAAGTACATATGATTGCCCATGCCCATATTGATATGAACTGGCTTTGGGATTATCAGGATACCGAAGATATCTGTATCAGGGATTTCAGGACAATCTGCAATATTATGGATGAAAATCCGGATTTGAGATTTTCTCAGAGCCAGTCTTGTGTATATGACATTGTGCAGAAAAAAGATCCTGCAACGTTTGAAAGGGTTCTGAAAAAGATTCAGGAAGGCACATGGGAAGTGACGGCAGCTACCTGGTCTGAGAATGACTTAAATATGACTGGCGGGGAGACCATGGCACGTAATCTGTATCATGCTTCTGATTATGCAAAAGAGGTATTAAAGACAATACCTTCAAGAGTTGTCTGGGAACCGGACACTTTTGGCCATCCGGCATCCACACCAAATATACTTGCCAAAGCAGGGGTGGAATATTATTATCATTTCAGATGTCCCAGGGGTGCGGGACTTACCTGGTGGGAAGGAACCGATGGCTCCCGGATACTGGATTTTGCATTTGGACCGTATAATAATATGATCCGCCCCCAGAATGTCATGCCGGTTGTTCACAGTTTATTTGATCATTATGGGCTAAAAAGTTCCATGTTTGTGTTTGGTGTGGGGGACCATGGGGGAGGACCGACAAAATATGACATTAAGGTTAAACGATATCTGGATCAAAAACCAGGACTGCCCAGGTTTGTATTTTCCAAAGTATGCGATTTCTTTGATGAAGTCTTGATATTAAAAAAGGATTTTCCTGTTGTTAAGGATGAGCAGAACCCGATATTCGCAGGATGCTACACAACAAAGACAAAGATAAAAAAGTATGCCAGAGACGGGGAGGCAGGGCTGCTGAATGCAGAATCGGTACTTGCATATCAGAGCACCCGTCAGGATCAGATACATTATATGGGGGAACTTACAGAAGCGTGGAAAGATTTGGGGTTCTTGGGATTTCATGATATTATATGCGGATGCGGGAATCATGCACAGGACGAGTATGACTATGCTTTGGGGAAAAGTATAGTGGACAGAGCTGAAAAAACCGTAAATGGCATGTTCCATACCAATGAATCGGATCAGGTAATCAGTGTTTATAACCAGCTTGCTCAAACGCGGAGTGAGGTGGTAAGAGTGGATGCACCGTCAAATATCCCTCCGGCTGGAACCTTAAAAGATGCAGACGGCTGTTTGATTCCTTATCAGATCGAAGATGGGAAGCTGCATTTTACAGCACAGGATCTTCTTCCGCTGTCAGTTACAAAATATCTGATAACAAATGAAAAGATACCGGGAACCAGCGTTCGAATTGAAAAAACCGGAACTCCCAAATCCGGCGGTTTTTTACGGGCGGAGACAGAGCGGTATGTGATGGAACTCAGCATGCTTACCGGAACAATTATGAAACTGTATGATAAAAAGGAAAAGAAGCATGTACTAGAAGAGATGCAGCCCTATGCTGAAGATGCCGGTTCATTCTGTGCACATAAAAGTTCCAATCTCTTGAAAATTTCTTTTGAGCAGCCCCGTATTATGTCCGCATGGATTCTGGGAAATGAATATAAATATGAAAATATCATAGGAATTCCTGAGATTTCAATTGCTGCAAAGGGACCAGTATTTACGACAATTAAAATATTGCATACCTATAACAAAACCACGATAGAGCAATACATAACTTTATATACCCGGTTCGACAGAATTGATTTTAAAGCAGATGTTGACTGGCAGGAATTTGGCAGCGATGTGATCGGTGTTCCAACATTAAAAGTTGGAATTACCAGCGACATTCAAAAGCCTGATTTTATCTATGAAACGCCTTTTGGAAGTATTACCAGAGGCCGGCATAATACGGAACTTCCTTCTTACCGCTATACAGCCGTTTCCGGTGAAGAAAGAACACTTGCAATGTTCAATAACTGCAAATTCGGATTCTCGGCACAGGGATCAACACTGTCTATGACTATGGTCCGGGGTTCCTATTCTCCGAGTGCAAGGCCAGATGAAGGTATGACCAGTACTTGTTATGCCTTAAAGCCATACTATGGATTAACGGATAAGGCAGAACTTACCAGGGACGCGGCTTCCTTCAATCAGCCGCCGATTGCAGCCTGCTGCAATTACGATAACAGTAATAACGAAAGTCCATTGCTTCAATGTGATAACAAAAATATCTGGATATCCTGTGTGAAACCTGCATTTAACAGGGATGCTATTGTAGTCAGGATAATGGAATGCTGCGGACAGAAAACTGAGACTGCCTTAAAGCTTCATCAGCTTTTCAACAAGGCTTATATTACAGATATAAAAGAGGAAATCCAGACACCGGTACCCGTAAATGACGGGGAAGCCGTATTCAGCCTGGGTGCGAATGAGATTATTACCGTGCTGATTACAAAATAGTATAGCTAAAAATCTAGAGAGTTCCGGATATTCATTTTAGTTTCCGCAAGTTTATGCAGCAAAAAACTGTATATAACTTGCGGAATACAAAGCTTACCTCAGGATTAGATTTTTCGCGGTTTAAATATAGACACATTCATCGTCCGGATCCCACTTGTATCCAATATCATCCGCTATCTTAACCGCCACATCAATATCCAGAATATCCGCAATAAATCCCAGTGTCATATCCATTCCCGCCATACTTCCTGAGGAAGAATAATATTTCCCGTCAGCAGCCCATTTTGCACCTTCAATCCAGTGTACCCCATTCATAGTATGCAGTGCCCAGAATATGTTTTTTTCGTACTGAGCCATCCTCCGGCGGAATGCTTTTCCTGTTTTTGCAAGCAGGGCAGATCCGGTAGAAATAGTCAGGCAGTAGGAACTTTTTTCAATAGCTTCTTTCAAAATCTCCAGGGAATCGAAGTCCTCTAAGAGCCTTCTGGCACCCGAACCGCCAGGGATTAATATGGCATTTCCTATTTCGTCCGGAACCAGAGGTTCTGTCCACACTTTAACACCCTGTGCGCTGTTTACGATTTTACCGGTCAGAGACACGTATTCGATATGAAATTCTTCTGGTATCTTTCCAAATAATTCAGCAGGACCAAACGCATCCAATGTTTCAAAATCATCATATAGTACAATACTTACCTTCATGCAAATACCTCCATTTTGTATAGACTAAGTGTATCAAGACAGATATTCCTTTACAAGCCTTGTGGGGGGATATTATTTGAAAAATATATCCCCATGGGCGGCTTGTATGCTGCTCATTTTTCGTTTATACTTTTAACTATACAAATGAAACAGGGAGCCGATATGGAAAAAAATACAGATTATATGCATCCACACCCGCATCATACACATCCCCATGAGAATACAAAAGCAGTTTTGAATCGTCTGTCCCGTGCTATCGGGCACTTGAAGTCTATCAAGGTGATGGTTGAGGAAGGGCGTGACTGCAGTGAGGTTTTAATACAATTATCAGCAGTGAAAGCGGCTATCAATAACACAGGAAGAGTAGTTTTGAAGGATCACCTTTCCCATTGTCTGATTGATTCTATTGAAACCGGAAATATGGAAGCCATTGAAGAATTAAATAAAGCCATTGACCAATTTGTAAAATAAGCAGCCTTTATTGTCCTGCTTATTTTTATTTTATGGGGATATAGATTTCCACCATATTTTCCGGGTCATCAAAAGCAGTTATTTTACTGCGGTATACCTCAAAATCTTCCCGTTCATCCAACAATCCTTTTCCTGAAAGCAGCCAGGTGCCGAAAATATAATCATAAGTCTGCTCCAGAGTGCCAAGTTCCCCACGGTGCGTGAATACGGCATATTTTCCGGCTGCAACTGTTTTTTGTATTAAAATGTCCGGTATATAAGAAAAGCTATCAGCCGGCGAGCCGATCATCACGGAGAATGACACATCACCTGCTTCGTCATAAACAGCCCTGTCTGTTTCACATACACTGAAACCATCTGCATTCCCGGCAGAATATTTTTCACGAAGCTGCAGATATTGTTCCCACAGATCAGGCAGGCGATTATCGGCGAGGGTTGTCGTTCCACGGATTCCAGCCAGTTTCACCTCCTCCATTTCCACAATTACCGGTTCTAATGTAATGTTTCCGGTAATGTGTCTCAGGCTTTTCTTATCTAATTCCTTTTTTGCTTTTATTACCAAATCCAGCCCATTCTTACGGTAAACTGTGGGGCTGCTTCCATATATGGATTTAAAAGCGCGGCTAAATGCCTCGGAGGATTCAAATCCGCTTTCCAACGCAATATCAATTACCCGCATATCGGTATACAGAAGTTTCCTGGATGCATTGTAGAGTATACGTTTATGGATGTAGCTGCCAACGGGTTCCCCTAAGGCGGAGGCAAACAGGCGGGTCATGTGATAATAGGAATAACCGGTTTCCCTGGCGACATCATTTAGTCCGATGTTTTCCTCTAAATGGGTTTCAATATAGCTGACGGCTTTTTCTAAAGGGGATATATCGTTCATTTTATGCTCCTTCCTTTCTGTAAATTATTATAACATAAGTGAATGTTATTGCGACAGCCTAATAAGAAGTAATAATTTATCTGAATGGATCGCTAAAAACGGCATGGCAAAAAGCGTTGAGGGACAATGCTTTTTGTCATGCCGTTTTAATTCTCTTACTATGTCCGTATAACTGTGATTACTATTTCGTAAGATCATTAATATAAGCATCCCACAATTCGTAACTTAGGTCTATCATGTTCTTGATCTTCTCCTGAATTTGATTATTTATAATATCATACATTTTACGGGTCTTGAAAACATGTAATTTTTCCAGTTTGTCTGTGCTGTTATAAGTATAAATAATGGTAAACTTACCGGAAAAAAGTATGGTAACCGGTGGAAAATCATTGGTAATAATTTTTAATTTTTTCTTGTCATTTCGAGTCACATATTTATTAAATCTTTTCAGGAAGGAGATACGGGTTTCCGCTGGGATTTTTATTTCACCGGACAGAGGAACGATAATTTTGCCCTTTGTATAAAAGCCGGTCATTGCGTAATTAGAGACATAAAAGGCAGAGTCGTCAGACAGAATTCTTTTAAACAATTTTTGCATCTGTTTATTTAAAATCACTTTATTTTCTTTGCGCTTAAAGTCGTCATCTTTAATTAAATAGCCCATGGAAAGAAAGTTATATACTGCATCAATGCCGCTGTCTGTCAATTCATCCACAAAGGAAGGATGCTTGTCTAAATATGCAATTGCTTCCTTTGTAGTATAACTTAATTTATTTATATTTCCATTTAACAAAGTATTGAGAAATATTGTTAAATAGCTTTTATACTGAATTAATTGCATAAAAATAGTTCCGTCTATCTGTGTAGTAAAATACACCAGAAATTTTCCTTTTAAAAGAATAAAAGGATGGCTTATCTGGTTATTCATCTCCCAAAGATTCATCTGGGCATATTCCTGTAACCGTGTAATATTGGAAAGAATATCGAATTGATTTACCGTAAGGTTATCAAACTGAGATAAATTAACCAGATAATTTAATATTACATTTCGCATTTTGTCTGGACAGGTGGCTTTAATTCTTTTGAATATTTCATCATAATAAATATCATAATTGAAAAAGGAACTGTAGAATACAAATGATTCATTTTCAGCACTATTTACGATTACATCGGAAATCATAATGCACAAAATATTTAAAATCATTTTATCCCCCATATAGTAAGGGCCTTTTTCATAATAATCTGTGGGGACTTTATTTTCACATGCAAAATCACGATTCAAAGCGTATTCCACAGATGAACGTATAAACTCCTCAAGCTCACGCTGCGAATCAAAATCATAGATGATCGGAAAAATACGCTGTAATTTCAGATAACAATTTCTTGCATAAATATGCTGTGAGAAATAGTTTGCTGCCTGATTACAGAATTCCCATTTTTCTTTTAGCATGGGTAATCTTTTTCCGGTTAAAATTTTGCTAAGTCCACTGGGAGTCATATTCATATGCAGTGCAAAGTCTGTTTTTGAAGTTTTTGCGATAGTTACAAGTTCATTTAATAATATACCTACCATTGTGCGGCACCTCATATTTGATAATATATTTAAATCAATAAATTTCATTATAAACTCATTTAAATTTTATTTCTTGCTAAAAAAATAAATAAATTGTAATATTTTTTCCTTTTTTGTCAATTTATGCAGATATATTTATATTTAATTTCAAGCACTGAGCAGTTTAAAACGGTATGATGACTCAATAAAAGAGTCTTTTCCTATAAACAAAATAACAAAGGAGAAAAGGTATGGAGCAAAAATTTTATATTTGTAAACATTGTGGCAACATTGTGGAGTTAATCCAAAAAGGCGGGGGTGTTCTTGTTTGCTGCGAAGATAAAATGGAGGAATTAGTACCAAACAGCACAGAAGCAGCAAATGAAAAACATGTTCCGGAAATCATTGTATACGGATCACAAGTGATTGTCAATGTTGGTGCCGCGCCGCATCCCATGACGGAACAGCATTACATAGGGTGGATTTGTATACGTACTACAAAAGGAGTGTATCGCAAAGTCCTGGCACCGCTTGATGAACCTACAGCTGCCTTTGCACTTGCCGAGAATGAAAGCATCATAAGTGCCTATGCATACTGCAATCTTCACGGATTGTGGAAGAACGACAAAACTACGCTGATATAATGGAAGAAAAAGGAAAAAAATCTATCTGGTATAGAGCTGGATTGTGAAAAGTAACGAGAGCTTTAAGCCTGTAGGTAATACAGATTTAAGGCTCTTTTGCGTATAAAGGATTTGAAATACATCTGATAAACAGATCCCCTGTTGTAACAGATTTACAATATGAAGGAGAGGGAGTGATATACAATGGAGCATAGAGTAAAGCGGCACTATACCCGTTTAGAATGGACTGGGTGGTATCAGTTTGCAAAAGAATATTATCTGAAGAATGGAAATCTGAAAATCCCTGTGAAGTACAGGACGGAAAATGGATATTTATTAGGGCGGTGGATTGAACGGCAGCGGGCGGCGTATCATGAAAAAGGGGTTTACAGGATAGATGCCCACAAAATATATCTGCTGGACCAGATTGGGATGATCTGGAAAATAAGCGTACGGACAGAATGGAATATTTGGTATGAGTACTGTAAAAGATATTATATCGAAAATGGAAATATTGACATTCCGAGGAATTTGATATATCAGGATGCAGCAATTGGAGAATGGATCAGCTACCAGAGAAAATGTTTCCGAAAGAATAATTTAAGTTACCAGAGGCAGTTAAAACTGGAAGTATTAGGTATGGTCTGGAGGAAGCGGCAAAGAAGAGCATGGGATGAATGGTATGAAGAGGCCCAGTGTTATTATGAAACTTTTGGAAATCTTCAAGTGCCTGTAGATTATGTGACCGGGGACGGAAAGCGCCTGGGAAGATGGGTCTATACACAGCGGGAAAAAGTACGGGGAGACGGCACGTTAAATCTGGATTCAGAGAAAATCAAAAAATTGAAAGAAATAGGTATAAAATATTGACTTTTCTGTGATGTCAACTTGACAAATAGTTTAAAGTGCGTTATTTTATTATCAAACAACAAAATTCAACAAAAAACAAAATACAGGATCACTGTGTCTTTTTTCTGATTTAGGAAATGTTTTATGTGGCAAGATAATGTTAAATAATGAATGGAGAAAACTATGAATCTGATTGAAACAATTAAAGATGCCGGGATCGTCGGTGCGGGCGGTGCAGGATTTCCTACACATGTGAAATTGAATACCAAAGCAGAATACTATATTGTAAATGCTGCTGAGTGTGAGCCCCTGATAGAAACAGATAAATATTTGTGCAGAACATTTGCAGATGAGCTGATTAAAGGAATTATGATGATCTCCACACATCTGGAAGCCAAGAAATCTGTCATTGCAATAAAAGCGAAATACAAACCGGAAATAGCTGCATTAAGGGAAGCCATTGAAAAAAACGGTGCGGATATCGAAATCTTTGAAATGCGGACGTTTTATCCGGCAGGAGATGAACAGGTTATCGTTCAGCAGGTAACCGGAAGAAGTGTCCCCGAGAGAGGGCTTCCGATTGAGGTTGGTGCGGTAATCAACAATGTCGGTACTATTGTCGGAATGTATAATGCCATAGTTCACGGTAAAAAAAATACCAGTAAATTTCTTTCTGTTGTGGGAGAGGTTCAGGAGCCGATTATGCTTCAGGTACCAATCGGAACACCGATCAGAGAATGTATTCAGGCAGCTAACCCGAAGATTTCTGATTATGCAATTATTCTGGGCGGACCAATGATGGGACGAGTGGTTGCAGATGACGAGGCGATAGACCAGCAGTTCGTAACAAAGACAACCGGAAATATTATTGTACTGCCGAAAAATCATTATTTAATTGAAAGAACCCATGTGCCTATGGACAGGATCAAACACCAGGCAAGAAGTGCTTGTATACAGTGCCGTATGTGTACAGATTTATGTCCGAGATTCCAGATTGGCCACCGCATTAAACCACATCTTGTTATGAGAAACATCTGGAGAGAGAATAGCATTGATTCTGATAAACAATTTGAGGAATGTTTTGGTGATGCGGTAAATTGCTGTAACTGCGGATTATGTGAATTATTCTCATGTCCTATGGGGCTTTCTCCAAGAAGAGTCAACGGATATATGAAAGGAAAGCTCCAGGAAAGAGGAATTTCGGTTGAAAAGAACATGCATCCTGTCTCCAGACCGACAGTGGAGTTGAACAGAGTCCCAACCGACCGTTTAATTGCCAGACTGGATCTGGGCAAATACAATGGATTACATGCACATGACTGTATAGAACTTCATCCGAAAGAAGTTTTCATCCCATTGTCACAACATATAGGTAAGCCGGCAGTAGCCGTAAAAAATGTGGGTGACAAGGTGTGTGAAGGTGACGTGATTGCCAGTGCTGATGCAACAGGTTTATCCACAAATATACATGCAAGCATAAATGGAACCGTATGTGATGTAACATCATCTGGCATCAGAATCAGTGAAAACTAATGGAGGATTAAGGAATGGGAAATTCAGTTGGAATGATAGAACTATCCAGTATAGCGAAAGGAATTGAAACCTGTGATGAAATGTTAAAGGCAGCGAATGTAGAATTATTGAGATCATCTACAATCTGTCCTGGAAAATATATGATTATCATTGGTGGAGATACAGGGAGTGTAGATGCTTCCATGAAAGTCGGAGAAGCAGCAGCAGGACATTTCCTGGTAGATAAATTATTAATTGCCAATGTCAGTGACCAGCTTATGCCTGCCATCAGCAGTACTTCGCAGGTTCCTACAGAAGGGGCAGTGGGCGTCATCGAATTTTATTCCGTTGCATCGGCTATCGTTGCAGCAGATACTGCAGCAAAGGCAGCAGCGATCACGCTGATTGAGATTCGTACCGGATTTGCGGTAGGCGGTAAAGGATTCGTTACTATGAGCGGAGATGTAAGTGCCGTAACAGAAGCGGTGAAGGCAGCAGAGGCAGTGAGCGAGCTTATGGTTCACAGCGTAGTGATTCCAAGACCGACAGATAAGTTGTATGAAGCGTTACTGTAATTAATGTTGTAAAAAGAAAATCGATTAAGAGTTATAGCAGAGGCAAAGCCATTTATAGGCTTTGCCTTTTTAATTGAGATCTATTGTGCTGAAAATAGCTTTAGTCAGCAGTGTTGCATTTTACAAACAAGAGGTATATAATTAGAAATATGCTTGTAAATTAATGCATAAAATTACACAAGGAGGAAATGAGTTATGAAGAGATTCAAGCAGAGTAAACGAATTCTTAGTATCATTATGGCAGCGTCAATTGCAGTTTCATCCAATATCGTGGTATTTGCGAATGAAACAGGAGAAAATCCAATGCCTCAGACAGAAGCATTTACAGAAAATCAAGAGACCGGCACAGTTTCAGTGGAATCAGAGACAGATACCGGGAACAATGATTCTGAAAAACCACAGATGGGACTTGGAATGCAGGAAACAGAAACAGAGCAGGAGACGGATAATAAAGAGATTATTACGGAAACACAAGAAACTGAGTTTGTAGAAACAGAACAGGTATCTGGGAATAACACTGAAGCCGTTAGAAAACAGGCAGAAGCGAAAAGTTTAAACAATCAGCAAAAAGGGTCTTCAGATCTGAATTTAAGCGAGTGGGAATATGAACAAAATGATAAAATGATCACATTAAAAAAATATAAAGGAAAAACGGAAAACCTTGTTATTCCCGGTCAGACAATTATTCAGGGACAGGAATATTCAGTCAGAATTGCTAAATATACGGAATCAAAAGATTATCCATATTTTAATGGAGCTTTTAGTGCTAATTTTGCAATAAAAACAATAAGATTTTTGGATGGCGTGAGTTTTGAGGATAACGATATGTCGTATTCATTTGCCGATTGCAATAATTTAGAAAGTGTATCAGGCATTCCGGATAGTGTTACGAAAATGGAAAGCACATTCATGTTCTGCTCAAAATTAAAGAAAATAGATAAACTACCGGCAAATCTAAAAGATATGGTACGGGTATTTATTAGTTGTGAAGCGTTAGAAGAATCTCCTGGCATACCAAGTGGCGTAACCAACTTAATAGGAAGCTTTCAAGGGTGTGAAAGTTTAAAAAAAGGACCTGAACTTCCGCAAGGGATCACGGATATAAGCAATATCTATGAAGATTGTATTAATTTAACAGAAATATCCCGATTACCGGACTCAGTTAGAATTATGAAAGGGGCTTTAAAAAATTGTAAGAGCCTCAATAAAATAGAAAATTTACCGGTACAATTAGTGGATATGGGTGAAGCATTTAGCGGTTGTGAAAAGTTAGTGCAGGTACCGGACATTCCCAAAGGAGTAACCGAGCTAGACAATACATTTAGTAAATGTTCTTCTTTAAAGGAAATGCCAAAGCTTCCTGCTGGTTTGAAAAGTTTGGATGGTACTTTTTCAGAATGTACAAGTCTGGTAACGAGCGGTTCTATTCCTGGTGGAGTAACTGAGATGAATGGTACTTTCTATGGTTGTGCTTCTTTAACGAAGGCTCCTAAATTACCGGAAGGATTGAAATCTATCGCTAATTTATTTTTTGACTGCAGTAAATTGGAAGAATCACCTTTAATACCCGATAGTGTCATCAATATGTATGGAGCGTTTTCTTATTGTCAATCTTTAAAAAGAGCACCAAAGCTTCCTTCTAAATTAAAAAATATGGGAAGTGCATTTTCAGGATGTTTGAAGATTACTAAGGCACCTGATATACCCGAGACAGTAGAGAATATGGCCTGGGCATTTACCAATTGTCGTAATTTGAAGGGAAGCATGACCATCTATTCGCCCTTTGAGAAGGATCGCATTAATGATGATGGCGAGTCGTCACATGGCCCATATACAAGCTGTTTTGACAATACGGCAGAAGATAGCACGGGGTTAACTGTAAATTATGGTCCAAAGTGTAAAAAGATCGATAATATCATTAAAGAAGGGGCTTATCATAATAAAAAAGTAAAAAAAGGCCAGCTTGTGCTTCAGGTAAAATTCAAAGCAAATGGCGGAACCACAGAAAAATCCTATAAAAATGTTTACTATAAAAAGAAATATGGTAAGCTTCCCACTCCACAAAGGGCAAAATACAGCTTTAGTGGATGGTATACAAAAAAAAGCGGCGGTACAAAGATCACATCATCATCAAAGATCACTGGAAAGAAGAATATCACTCTCTATGCTCATTGGAAAAAAGTAACGGTAGGTAAAGTATCTTCTGTTTCCTTAAAAAATACCAAAGCAAATAGAGTGACAGTAAATACAAAGGCAGTATCGGGTGCTAAGGGATATCTGATTACATATGCAAGGAATTCTTCTTTCACAAAAGATAAAAAGGCTCTCTTCACCTCATATGTCAATAAGAATATAAACAAACTTCAGAAGAATAAGAATTATTTTATAAAAGTCAGGGCATACAAATTAGACTCTGCCGGTAAAAAAATCTATGGTAAGTACAGCAGTGTCAAAAAGATCAAAATTACGAAGTAAAAAGGACTCTGTTATCAGGTTCCATTCAGCCCCACCGAGCTGCCAAAGCTCGGTGGGGCTTTTCGTGGGGTGTGTACAGGTCTTGATAGAATTATAATTATGAGAATGGTAGAAATTCTGTAAGAAAATTATAAGGAATTCTACATTGCATTTTTATACAACCGTGCTATACTAATAAAGACAGAAAATTTAGTTGTTCATAGAGTTTTAATATTTATCGAATTTGAGGCTTTATGGACGAATGGTAATTCCAAAGGGGGAGTCATCACAAATGGCAGCCGAAAAAAGAATGGATCCAAAAGATGAGCAGCAGTTTTTGGATCTTGTGAAAGAAATAGTAGAAAATCCAAAGTACACAAAGTTAAAAGAATATATACAGCACGGAGAAACAACCGTTTATGAGCACAGTCTGGCTGTCGCTTATTTAAGCTATTGGATCGCACTGAAATATGGCTGGCAGGTTCAGGTTAAGGAATTGATCCGGGGGGCACTTCTACACGATTATTTTTTATATGACTGGCATGAGAAGAGCGCAGACCACCGTTTTCATGGATTTACACATCCGGGCAGGGCGCTGAAAAATGCCTGTTTGGAATTCGATCTGACCCAGATCGAAAAAGATGTGATCAGAAAACATATGTTTCCACTCACACCGATTCCGCCCCGGTACCGTGAGACAGCTATTGTTTGTATGGCGGATAAGATCTGTTCCGTGTATGAAACTTTCCATATGACATTATTTGGGGAATTGTATCCCGTATCTTAATTGAAAATGTATCACTCAGCACGTTTTTCAAATATAGACAGCAGCCGGAATAACCGGCTGCTGTCTATATTTTTTTGCCTTTAAAGATTTTCCAACGCTTACTTCTGTTTTGTTTATCATTATACAAATGGATAAACATATCCTTCAACCGGTTCTGTGGGAGTAATCTTCGTAACCTGGATCTGGGGCTCTTTCAGAGTCTTATCGTTATATTGATATTCCCCGATCGAAAGTGTACCTTCCACTGTCACCCAGGATTCGCTTTCAAGTTCGGAAGCCTTGTCATAGATACACCGGACACCAGTAGGTGATAAATCAGCAATACAGCAGGTCATTGCCAGCCGTGAAACAATGAATTCGTTTTTCTTTGGTACTTTGAAGGCATTCATGACGAACCCTGTCATAGTGATTGTGTAGCCTTCATACTGTATGCCATTTGAATCCATCTCGGCAAGCCATAATGCAAAATCTTCGTTAGAAACGGTGATTTTCTTGTTCTGAACATCCAATCCAGGCAGGTGAGAAGCATCATCCGCTGTATTGGTGTCATTCTGAACAGCGGCAGAACTGGGATTATCAATACGCGATGTTGCAGAAGAAGGCTCTGCTCCTTTGTCAGTTGATTGGCTGCTCGCGGACAGATTACTCGCGGACAGGCTGCTTCCTGGACTGTAATTATCCGTGATATCGGAAAGTTCCATAGGGGAGTGAGGCAGTAAAACCATCAAAATAGGGATTGCCAGGACAAGGCAATGCATGGAGCGTGCTTTGTATTGGGGCTGAAGCAGGCGAAATACTCCAGCCAGAGCCCATATCCCCATCACAACAGCGGAAAAATAAAGATATGGTTTCATCCTGGGAGTCACATAGGAGAGGTATTTCTGACTTCTGATCAGATAGACCAGCAGACCGGAAAAGAATCCGCAGCACAGGCATTCCAGAAAAATCTGTGGATTGAATGTTTTTACCTTTATCTGCATTTATATCCCTCCTAATTGATAAAATAAGAACACAACAGCAAAACAAACGAAAAATGAAGTAACCAGCAAGCGAATGATAAATCGTTTTGAAAAACCTGCGGAAAGCATCAACATATTTTTAATGTCCATCATCGGACCAAATATAAGAAAACCCATAATAGCCATCATAGAAAACTGGGCAGAAAAACTGCGCGCAACAATAGCATCGGAGGAGGAGCACAGGGAAAGAACAAATGCCATCGCCATCATAATCATGGCAGATACTGCATTTCCCGCTTTATTCTGCGCATTTATGAACAGATCCGTACCGAATCCCTGAAAGACGGAAGCAACAAAAGATCCGATAATCAGATATTTCCCCACATCAAAAAATTCAACCTGTGCGTGGCGGATAAACCACTCCATTTTAGTACGCAGACCAGATTCGGAACTGGTTCCCGGGTAACATCCGCAGCTGCACATCACACCATCAAATCTACCGGTGGGTAATACCTGTCCTTTTGAAGGGCAGGCTGCAAAACTTAGCCCGATCACTACAGCAGCAAAGCTGCCCATACCCACACGTCCCGCTACAACTGCCAGATCTCCTCCAAATGCATAATAGGTGGATAAAATAGCTACCGGATTAATAACCGGAGCGGCCAGCATAAATGTAACAGCGGCAGGAAGGGGTACACCCTTTCGTACCAGGCTTCTGAAGATGGGAATGGAAGCACAGTCACATACGGGAAGACAAAATCCGCCCACCAGGGCAAGCAGCATTCCTCCGGCAAGAGTCTTTGGAAACCGCTTTTCAATCCAGTCTCCGGGGACGAAAATCTGGAGCAAGGAAGAAAGGAGCACACCCAGAAGCAGAAATGGAATTGCCTGCAGTATAATGCCCAAAAATACATTTATAATCGTATTTGTGGATAAAGAAAGCTGATCCAGAACTGGTTTCGTTAAAAAATATGCCGCTGCCAGAAAAAGCAATGATCTGAAAAAGGAGTAAAGCGGCGAGGGCTTTTTCTCCAAAACCCTTTTATATAAGTTTTCCGGATACGTATCTTTTAGTTTAAAAATAGGGACACCGGGATTTATCTTTTTTATCATATGGCGCATTCTCTGATACACAGCCTTACCGTAACTTGTCTGGGCAGTGCGCAGGATAACGGCATCACTGTTTGCAATTTGTTCCGGCAGTGAGTTCCCGGTTCTGCCTAGAGTTTCTTCTAAACCTGGGGCATCTGCAATGTGAATGACTTTTTGTATTCTGCAATTGCGCAGCAAAGGACTCAGGAAAAACTCCTGTAAAAGGGAAAAAGATGTTACCCCATTCCATTCTATCCAGATCTCATCCGGAGTCTGATTTTTCACACATTTATATATGGTTTTTATAATCGCATCCGGCTGTCCTTCCAGTTCTTTTTTGGAAAAACAACGGCTGGTGCAATAATCTGATGATCCGTGAAATTTTTCCTCGCCGGATTCAAACTGCAGCAATAAAGTCTGGATATCGCTCCGGTCATCCCGATTTAGCATGGCATTTAGAAAAGAGGTTTTTCCGGCATATAAGAATCCGGTAACAACATAAACAGGAATCATCATGGCCTAGTTCCCATCAAACAGGAAGGCTAATTCATCTTGTTTCAGCCCCCGTCCTATAATACACAACATGTCACCACTGGAAGAACACTCCTTCATCTGTACGCTCCCTGGCACATACTGAACATTCAGATATCCGCCTGCAGTGTGGACAATTCCTTTGGCACGCAAAACAGTTCCGGATGTGTTTCTTTCCATCTGCCACAGACGTCTCTGTAAATCAGTAGTGTTGAATACCTTTGCGGGATGTATCGTCACCGTGTCAAAAACCTCTTCTGCTGAATGGCTGCTGACGCAGCTACCGGAAACATGATCAGAATTCTGGGTATGGCTGCAGCTGCAACTGCAACCGCAGGAAACTAGGTCAGAGTTCTGCTGGGTATGGCCGCAGTCACAGGAATCTTGTCCTTCATCTTGTTCGGTATGGTTGTCACAGTAAAGTGGTTTAAGTTGTCTTTTCAGTTCAGGATTATCGATGCAGTGGCCTTTGTCCAAATAATCCTTCTCAGATATCATAGATTGATCATTTTGATAGAGATTCAGAAGCCGGGCTGTATTGATTTTCATCCAGGGTTCAGAAAGTATTTTTGCATCTGGGTTCAATCTGCTGACCAGTTGGAACGCACTTTTTACTTTGCCCGGATAATCTTCTGCCCAACTAAGCAGTATTGTATCTGCATTTATTATCTGATCCTCAAAAAACTCACCAAAATTTTCAAGATAAATGGCACATCGCTTCACATCAGCAACCGTAATTTTTTGCTTGATCTGCGCAAGAGAACGGATCTGTGGATTTGCGCAGAACTTTGTAATATCAGATAATTTTCCAACACCGGAAGGTTCAATCAGGATAATATCCGGATGAAATTGATCCAGAAGGTCTTTCATGGCTTTTACAAAATCGCCGGAAAGACTGCAGCAAATGCAGCCTGCGTTCATTTCTTTTACCTGTACATTTCCATCTCTTAGCAGAGCCGCATCTACGCTGATATCCCCAAAATCATTTTCAATCAGAGCTGCCTTCTTACCTTGGAATCCTTCTTTTAGCAGTTTTTGAATCAATGTAGTTTTGCCGGCTCCTAAAAATCCTGAAACAATATATATATCGGTCATCGTTCTCCTCCTTTTTTCTGCTTCCTTGAAACCGGTACAGGCCAGTTTCTCTGTTATCATATATATTACCTGGGAAATTTATTTATTCATGGATGTTTAAAACTAATATCGTGAGGTTTTCATGACATAAAAAAGTCTTTTCAATACACTGAATACAATGTATCTCTGGTTCTAGGTTATAATATTTATCCCGGCATGGAACGAAATTAGTAAAGTGCCGGAAAGGTAAAGAGAATACTTCAGGAGGAAAAGGAAATGGAAAGAAATTTGGACCCATACGGAACCGGAACCCAGTTTCACTATAAGCAAAGCGTGCAGCCGGTTGAAGAAAAGAAAGAAAATATTATAGCAGGTATAGTAGGAGCATTTTTGGGAACTCTGATTGGTTTGTTATGTATCGTAGTAGTGGACCAGCTTGGATATATGGCATCTATCTCAGGTGTAGTGATGGGTGTGTGTGCGATAAAAGGATATCAGATGCTGGCCGGAAAGATGAGCTTGAAAGGAATAGTTATATCATCTGTTTTTATGATCTGAGTAGTCTATGTGAGCCAGCAGCTCAGTTGGGCAATAGATGCGGCAGATGTACTAAATATAGATGTTTTCAGTGCGTTCCGCCTTATTCCGGTCATGATCAGGCAAGGAGCTATAGACGGGGGGATTTACATAAAGGATCTCTGTATGTTATATGCTTTTACTGCATTAGGAGCAGTACCCACTATATGGAATACGATTAAAACAGTTACGAATAGAAATACTTTGTAAAATGATACTTAACTTCACACCCCTGGCTGCCGTAATGGCAGTCAGGGGTGCAGGAATATGTAATGAGATTAATTCCGTCTACCGGGTATGCTGAACTTAGAAATGCGGCAAGGACCAATCATCAGCTGATAGAACTTAAGCCGGGTGAGAAAAAAAAGGTAACTCCCGAATTGGGGGTGAACGAGCTCTAAAAAGCTCTAAAAGAACTTTCCATGGCCAAAAACAATTGACTTTTAAATGTGTTTGAGATATTATGGTAAAATAAGAAGAAATTTAAGGATTGCGGTCATATTCCACAGATGATGTGGGATAAAATGTTAAAAGGGAAGCCGGTGAAAGACCGGCACAGTCACCTCTACTGTAACGTGGACGAAGAAACAGGATGCCATTGATATTGAAAAATATTGAGAAGGCGTTTCTGAGGATGAAGCGAAGTCAGGATACCTGCCGTAATGCCCAGCTTACTTTATTTCCGGGATGAGGAAATGAGTTTATTTTTGTGCAAAAATTTATATGTTATGAAAAGCCTTTCAGTCTATGTACAGAAGGGCTTTCTTTTTTAAAAGAGGGATACAAAGGAAAAGGGAGAGTAAAATGGGAAGTCAAGTACTTATTTATAAGGGAGGAAATGTCGGCTTTCGAGTATTTGGCATGCGGGAAGGAAAACAGTGCGCAGATAAAAATCTGAGTATTGGAACAATTTTTGATGAAGTTTCAGATCAGGCACTTCGTAATAAAATACGTCTGAAAACGGCAGATCTTTCTCCGAATATAAAGAAAATCGGGAAAAGAAGCTTTTACGGATGTACTTCATTATATAAAGTCAGCTTTGGAAATCTGGAAGTGGTTCAGGAAGAAGCATTTTGCGGATGCTCAAAATTAAAGGAAATATATTTTCCGGCTAGTACAAAGTCAATCAGAGATGGAGCTTTTAAAGAGTGTAAGCGTCTGGAGTCAGTCACATTTGAACCAAGCAGGGTGAATTTTATCATACCAAGAGAATCATTTTATCAATGTCAGAATCTCACAAAACTTATACTGCCAAGTAAAATAAACCGTATTGAAGAACGAGCGTTTTATAAATGTATGAATTTATCAAAACTACATTTTCCGGTTACATTAGAATCTATTGGTCGTGAGGCGTTCTATCAGACGGGCTTTACGATGCTGAAGCTTCCCCGTAACCTGAGGGTTTTAGAAGACAGCGCCTTTTTTAAGTGCAATCAGTTAGAGTATGTGTTATTGCCGGAATCCCTAAAGAAGATCGGTAAATGGGTATTTCATGGATGTAACCGGCTGAAAATACTGGAGATCCATCATGATCCGGATGAAATTGGGGATTGGATTATTAATAAAAGTGCTGTTATACGATGTAAAAGGGGTAGTAGAATGGATGAATACTGTGATAAATTTGGGTTTACACGGGAATACTGTTAAATTATGTAAAAAAATTACAAATAGTATAAAAATATTACATAAAAACACTTGTATAATAGTATAGAATACTTATTATATTCAAAATATTGGAGAACTATGTTCTTAATGATTTGAAATATAACTCTATATCATTTATTTGTTATATAAATATTTACTTAATGTTTTTTGTGGAGTTTACAAATTAATTATAGATAGAATTAGTAGTTAATAAAAAATATTGTTTATTATTATAAAGTGTCAGTATACTATTGACAACTAAATTTATATGAGCTATGATGTATTACAGAAAATCACAAAATTAAATATGGAATTGCGGTCATTTTTCATCTAAGTAATCAATGAAAGTGATAATAGGGAAGCTGGTGAGAATCCAGCACAGTCACCTCTACTGTAACGTGGACGAAGAGACAAATACCATTGATAGGAGACTATCGAGAAGGTGTTTCTAAGGATGAAGCGAAGTCAGGATACCTGCCGTGTTGCAAGTTATTTATTTCTGGGCTGAGGAAATAGGTTTATTTTTATGCCGCAATTCAATCAATTACATACGGGGAATAATAAGCCTTTCTGTCTGAGTGCAGGAAGGCTTTTTTTAATGATTTTCAGGTTTATATAGCTTTTGGACAGTTAAAAAGTCCATTTCTATGGTTAACGATACCATATTTCTATAGAAAGGGAGCAACAGCTGATGAATGGAACGGAAAGGAGGGGAAATAGCGATGATTGGTTCCGAACAGCATGAAAATGAGAGACATGAAAAAGGAGGATTTGATTTATGAAGATTTTTAAAAAATTGACCGCGTTGGTACTGGCTTTAACATTAGTTTTAGGTATGACCACAATTACAGCATCTGCAGCAAGTGATAACCTGGCGATTGGTTCTGTTACTTTAACAGCGCCTACATCCGGTAAAAGTGCAGCAGCAGAATTAAAGACAGTAACCGTTGGCGGTGTAACACGTTATACTTATAATGCAAAATTACCATCTGGAACAGCTACAAGTGATCTTAAGAAATTAAAAGTTGTTCTGACTGGTGTAAATTCTGATGCAGCTGTCAGCATTGATAGTCAGACAAGCGCTACAGGAAGTACTACAAGAACATTTAATAACGTTGATGTGTCCGCGTCATCAGCTACAATTTCGGTTACATATGGCGGGGAAACCAGAGCTTATGAATTGACGGCTACTGTGGATGCAACAAAACTTACTGTTGAAATTGGAATTCGTACTATTAATGCATTTAATTATGGAACTGAATTCCAGGCTGCAGCAACTGCTATTATGCTTCCTTCAAATGATAAGAATTCTTATATTAAACTTACTATGAATGCAGGAGATACTGTTATGGATGCATTAGTAATGGCTGCAAATAGGTTTGGGATTCAATTGACTGGAGCAGAAAATAATTACATCTCAAAAATTTCTAAAGGTGCATATACTCTGGGAGAATTTACCTGCGGAGGTATGAGCGGATGGATGTATACAGTAATTCCTCAAGGTGGAGAAGAGTTTTTACCAATGTATGGTGCAGCTCAGTATTATCTGGAAGGCGGAGAAAAAATTAATTGGCAATATACCTGTAACTATGGTGCAGATATTGGATTTGGATTCTAATTACAATTTGTGAGAAAGCAGGGTATCCCATTTCGGATGCCTTGCTTCATGTTAGAAAGAGGTAGGTTATGATAAAAAAGGCAAAACGTTATCTGGCTGGATTGATGTCCATGTGTATGTGCTTAACAATGGTTCCGATAAATGTACAGGCGCAAGTAAAAGAGTCAGAGAATATACAGAGTGAGTCATATTATGACAGAATGAGTGAAAAAACTAATGCAGATACCAGATTGGTTACGATTAATGGGTATTGCGGCGAATCGGGAGTAGAGCCTGATGAGGACTTCTATAGCTTTGCATTTGCATTATCAGATAGTAATCATAATGTTATTTATGATCCTGCAAAATATTGTAAAGTTGGTGAAACATACTATTTACAGCTTGAATACAGGAACTATCCGCAAAACGTATTTAATCGTGCAGAAGTGACAGGTCTGGAATTATCAGAAGCTGATAAAAACAATATGATTGAAGCGATTACAAATGGTACTTTTTCATTTATAATGCCGGATAATGATGTTACATTTGATCTTTATCTAATGAGGCAGTATAGTGTTAGAAATGTATATATGGAACCAAAAAATGGCGGAACAGTAGTAATAACCGGTGAAGAGTATGTGAATGAAGATGAAACTAAATGGTATAACCCTTATAATACAGATGTTACGATAAAGGCTTTACCCAATTTAGGGTATCGTTTCAAGACGTGGGATATATCAACTTCAGGTTCGATGGGACCAGATTTACCTGTTGATCCAGAGCTTTCACAGAATTTAACATCATCGGAAAAGTTATTTAAGATGCCTAATCGTGATGTGCATCTAAATGCATACTTTGAAAAAGACCCCGATGCCGTTTTTGATGCCGTATTTACCGGAGGAGAAGGAGCAGTTGGAACAGCACCAGAAAAAATAACTAGTAAAGAAGCAGTTGAAATTACTTTACCTGAAAATACCTTTACATTAAACGGTTATCGATTCCTGGGTTGGTACGATGGTCAAGATGTTTATAAGCCGGGGTCTGTATACAACATGCCGTTTGGAGGTATCACTTTCACGGCAGAGTGGGCGCAGTCCGGTACATCTAATATTAAATTCGAATCAGGTGGAGCTGATTCTGGAACGCCAATCGTTTTAAAAAACCAGAAACCAGGCGACCAGGTAAAAATACCGGAAAATCCATTTACAAAAGCAGGTTATGACTTTGATGGATGGAATGATGGAACGCAGACTTACCAGCCGGGTGATGATTATACGATTCCGGATCATGACGTAACCTTTACTGCCCAGTGGAGTGCGTTTTATACCTTTGAGGCAGGTACCGACGTATGGAATGTATCTGCGAAATGGTGCTACGGTCCTGAGGATGCAGGAATTATTCCTGAGGAAGCTGGAGCTAAAAATGGCAAAATGCCAAAAGGCAACGTAGAACGTATATACTTTGGCATGTCCGGTGAGATCAATCAAAATGCAGATAATTATTACAAATTCGAAGGCTTTACCATTAACGGAAAAACTTATACCGAAGCAACGACGATCTCAAATACCGATTATTTTTCCGGAAATGTGATTATCAGCTTACCGGATAAAGAAGATGCAGATGGCTGCAAAAATGGTAAAGTTGAATTTAAAAATGGTGAATTTAAAGATAACGTTGAGATCAGGCAGCATTACACAGAAACAACAGAAAAACGATATCTGGCGGATATTTCATCTCTTGCAATTAACGGTCGAACAGGGAATATTACAAATGATAAAATTGTTGTAAGCGTACCTGAAAATACGGATCTTACGAAATTGAAACCAGTCATCAAATTAAGTGATGGTGCCACAGTTTCCCCAAAATCGGAAGAAGAAGTGGATTTAACGAAGCCGGTTGTTTATACGGTTATATCCAAGGATGGCAGAATAACAAAGAAATATACAGTGTCCGTAGAATTTATACGGAATCACCTGGAAGAAAATCTGCCGGGATGGATTACACAGACATTTGAGGCACGCCGGGACAGAGATGGTGATGGTACCCTGGTACTGGGAAGCGAGCCATTCCTGAAGAGTGCCAGTTCAACCTGGTCCGACTGGGCTGCATTTACAATGGGACGTTTTGGCACGGTTAATTCCGATGGAAGCGTAAACCTGAATTATAAAGATGGTGAAAATAATGAAGGCTACAGCGCTTACATGGAAGCAATGAAAGCAAATATCGAAAAAAGGTATGCGGAGAACGATGGAAAATTAGATGATAATAAAGTGACAGAATGGCATCGTGCTGCACTTGCAATCGCAGCAATCGGAGGCGATGTTACTGATTTTGGAACTTATAATGGCAATGGAATTAATCTAATCAATGATGGAGCCTTTAATGCTGTTGTAGACCCCTCAAGGCAGGGAATTAACGGACCGATTTTTGCATTGATAGCAATGAATATACAGGACTTTACCCGTCCCGCTGAAATGAAATACTCTGATGAATATCTGATCAAATATATTCTGGAGAGACAGCTGAAGGACGGTGAAAATGGAAGCTACAGCGGATGGGCATTGTGGGGAGCGGTATCTGATCCTGATATCTCAGCTATGGCAGTACAGGCATTGTCTGCCTATTACTGGGATGATACGGAATATACTTACACAAATCTGGCAAGTGGTGAGACTGTAACCAAAACGGTTCGTACAGCAATCGATGAAGCATTGAACAGATTGGGGACATTGCAGACAGATCTGGGTGATTACTTATCCTGGGGAACACGAAATATGGAAAGTACGTCTCAGGTACTGCTTGCTATTATTTCTGTGGGAGTAGATCCTTTGACCGACCAGCGCTTTATTAAAAATGGAAATACCCTGATTGACGGTGTTTTACGGTACAAATTAGAGTCCGGTGGATTCTGCCATACCTTTGATTATGATCCGGATAATGCTGCGGCATCTAACGGAGTATATAATTCCATGGCAACAGATCAGGGAGGTTATGGTTTAGTTGCTGCCTGGCGGTATCTGAATGGTATGCGTTATATATATGACTATCGTGCAGAGTTCTCAGCCCAGGATACATCCGTTATAAACACCTTAAAAGCAACAATTGACAATGCATTAGCGAAAAAAGGAACGGAAGGATATTACGAAGCCTTAAATAGTGCTATGGAAACCTATAATAGTACTTTCAAAGAATTAAATGATAATTCTTTACGTAGATATGTACCAAACTACTGGCAGCTTTCCGATGCACTTGACGCTGAAAATGTCACAGTAGATGAGCTGAAAGCAGCAGCAGCGCCGGTAGAAAAACTTATTGTAGCAATTGGTCCGGTAACAAAAGACAGCAAAGCGGCAATAGAAAAAGCAAGAGCTGCATATGAAGCTCTTGCAGATGCAGCAAAAAAATATGTCAGCAATTACAGTGTCTTAACAGCTGCAGAAAAAACTCTGGCTGATTTATCAAAACCGGTACCGCCGGAAGTAGTAAAGGTTACAGGAGTTACATTACAGACAGCATCCATATCTATGTATCCTAACCAGGTACAATTGCTGAAAACAACCGTGACACCAGCCAATGCCGCAAACAAATCAGTAACCTATAAGAGCAGTAATACAAAGGCAGTCACAGTTGACGCAAATGGAAAAATAACCGCAAAATCTGCAGGAACTGCTGTTATAACAGTATCCGCACAAGATGGAAGCGGTAAGTCTGCTGCCTGTAAAGTTACTGTTAAAAAGGCAAATGTGAAATTAAATGCAACAAAATTACCATTACAGTTAAAAAAGCGGGTGACGCTTAAGGTATCTGGATTGGCATCAGGGGATAAAGTGGTCTCCTGGAAGAGTTCCAATAAAAAATATGCGGTGGTATCGGACAAAGGGAAAGTAACAGCGAAGAAACCTGGAAATACGAAAATTACCGTAACTACAAAATATGGAGCCAAAGCAACCTGTAAAGTAACCGTACAGAAAAGCAAGGTGAAAGTGTCCTCTATTTCTGTTAATATGAAAAAGCTTGAGCTGAAAAAAGGTAAGAAGGCAAAATTAGCAGTAACACTTAAACCAATTACGGCGAAAGATAAGGTTACATTTAAATCTTCTGATCCTAGTGTTGCGACGGTAGGTTCTAAGGGAGTAGTAAGGGCAAAGAAAAAAGGAGAATGTAAGATTATTATCCGTACGTCAAATGGAAAGAAGAAAACGGTAAGAGTGAAAGTTATAAATAGTAACAAAAAATAAAATTTTGTCACGAAATTCCAATTAAAACAATTAAAATACGACTGCACGATCTGGCTGCAGAGAAATGATGAATCAATCTATGGTGATGTCCATATTTGAATTCTTTCTCTGCGGTTCGGATCGTGCAGTTTTTGTATGTAGTGACTAAAAGTATCAAAATAAAATTTTTGCAGGCCTTATTGACAAATAGATAATAATAGGATATGATAACGATATAAATTAAATTAACAGTGTTAAGTATATGCAAAAACCAAAAACCAACAACTAAAAAATAAGTGTATAGGAGTAAGTGCATGAAAATATTGATACTATATGCAAGTAAATATGGATGTACAGAGGATTGCAGCAACTATCTCAAAGATAAACTGAACCAGGAAGTAAAAACAATAAATTTAAAAGAAGCCGGATCCGTCGATTTGCAGCAATATGACTGGGTTATCATCGGCGGATCCATATACATAGGGAAAATACAAAAAGAAGTAAAAGTTTTTTGTGAACAGAATCTACAAAGCCTGCTTACAAAAAATATTATTTTATTTATGTGCTGTACAACACCTGATCAGGAAAGTGGGTTCTTCATCAAAAATTTCCCCGCTTCGCTGCGAAAGCATGCTGAAAAAACAGTAAATATGGGAGGTGAACTTCGTCAACATAAAATGGGATTTTTCGATAAAAAAATAACAGCCATGGTGTCGAAACTGGAGCCTAAGAAAAATGAAATACTATATAAAAATATAGATGGATTAGCTGATTTTCTAAATAAGAAATGTTCTTAAATGAAGCTGCTAAAAGAAAAATATTTTTATAGTTTTGGAGGTAAAATATAAAAAAGATACCAATTATCCAAAGAAATTCATTGACTTTCCCATATCAATGAGATAGTATTATTTCATAAACAAAATATTAATTGCGGTCATTTTTCATGCATTTTTTCAGAATCTGCCATGAAAGTGATAATAGGGAAGCCGGTTAAATTCCGGCACAGTCACCTCTACTGTAACGTGGACGAGGAAACAATATGCCATTGGCGCTGCACGGATAGCTGCTGAGAAGGCGTTTCTAAGGTCGAAGCGGAGTCAGGATACCTGCCGTAAAAACAGATTGCTGTATTTCCGGGATGAGGAAGCAGATTTGTTTTTATACCGCGATTTAATGTTTGGTGCATTAGAATGATGGAATAAAGAGGATGGGAATCCGATTTGATTATAATATAAAAGCCTTTCTGTTTACACACAGGAAGGCTTTTATTTTTGTGTAAAAAAATATGATACATAATTCAGGAGGAAATGAAATGAGGGAGAAAAAAGTGATTCAGAAATTTTTCGTTTGGATGATTGTCATGCTGCTGTTGATAACAGATATTCCGGTAATGATTGTTCGGGCGGATGAAACAGGTTCCGGTCAGCAAGAAGTAATCATGCTGAAAACGACTTTACAGGATGGTTTTATCCAGCGGTCAAGCAAAAGAACATTTGATGTCTGGGCAAGGGACAGCGGAGATAACAAAGTGGATTCAGAGGCATTTCTGTACAATGAAGATATGCCCAATGACAGAGAAGCACTGAAGGTGAGCTGGAATGATAAGAAAAAGACCAGCTATTTATTGAATATGTCAGGAAAGCCAGATGGCAGTTACGTTATTATTGTCAGGGGATTTAAGGCAGACAAAGCAGAAAATGAGATTCAATATCATTTTACCTATCAGGCGGCAGATAAAGGCGATTGTATAGGATATGCGGCTTTTGATATCGAACTTTTCACGATTTCAAAAGATTATCTGATTGAACCGGTTCTGGTACCGGTATATGAAGGTGAGAATTCCGTTCGTGTACTCCAGCGGCTGATTCAAAAAAATGGATATGATATGGTATATACGGGGAGCCTGGATACCGGCTTTTATTTATCTAAAATTCAGAATCTTCCATCTGGATTTTTGAAGGATGCGGCTTTAGAGCCTACGGTGGCAACTGTTGATGAAGTGCGCAATGCCTTTGATCCAACTGCTTTTATTGACGGAGAACTGGGAGAATTTAATTTCAGCCGTATGAGCGGCTGGATGTATTGTCTGAATAATGTATTCCCAAATGTAGGATTTGCGGATACCTATCTATCAGACGGAGATGTGGTACGCGTACAGTTCACGGTAGGATATGGTTCTGAGATCGGCGGCTCCGGTGCAATGGGTGGCGGGGATATTGACGATTATTATCTGGTAGCAGACAAAGACCGTCTGACATATCTGCTTGCCAGTATAAATTCTGCAGCAAATAGAGAAGCGTTGCTGAATGATCCAAAGATCAGCCAGATGGTAAATCAGGCGAACCAGGTCATGAGGGATATAGGAGCAGAGCAAAATGTGGTAGATGAGACATCAAATATGTTGGAAGAAACATTGATTGGTGAAGTAACTGCTATAAAAATGCTGTCAGAAGATAAAGAGATTATGATTAATGACAGTGAAGAATTGCAGGTGGCAGTGGAGCCGGAACAAACTCATTTTCCAGTTAATCTCCACTGGACATCCAGTGATCCGGAAGTGGTGTCGGTAGAAAGCGGAGTGGTGACGGCTGTAAGTCCGGGTGTGGCACAGATTACAGCCAGTTATAGAGATATGCAGGCATCCTGTACCATTACTGTACCGGTAAGCCCTATGACCGGGATTGACCTGAGTGCGGATCATTTGGACATTCTGAAAAAACAGGAAAGTGAACTGGAAGTAATCTATCTGCCATCAAATACATCGGACAGCAGGGAAGTACGATGGTCTTCTTCTAACGAAAATGCCGCAACCGTGGATGATAAAGGTCTGGTCGTGGGGAAAGGAACCGGTGAGACGATTATCACGGCTGTCTGTAATGATTTTGAAGCCTCCTGTACAGTAAATGTCAAAGAGATTCCTATGACGGATATGAGTCTTAGTATGGAATCCATGGAATTAACAAAAGGTGCCACAATGACATTAAAGGCAAGTAGTATTCCTGAGGATGCAACAGATGACATTACCTGGACTTATGTAACATCTGATCCGGAAGTGGCGACCGTGGGTAAGACCGGGATTGTCAAGGGAATAGCCGAAGGGGAGGCGGATATTACGGTTTCGTCAGGGGCATTTAGCAAAACATGTAAGGTAACCGTAAAGGAAATACCGTTGCAGCAAATCAGTATCAGTTCCCCTTGTTTTTCCCTGTCCAGCGTCAGCGGCGTAAAAATTAAAAACTTATTATTAACCGTATCGCCGGATAACTATACGGAAAATATTAGATGGAATAGCTCAGATTCTTCCATTGCAAGTGTAGATGAAAAAGGTCTGGTGATGGCGAAGAAAAACGGTACGGTATGGATAACGGCATACGGAGATAAAAGCGGAGTCAGTGCCAGTACTATGGTAAAAGTGATTGACAAAGCAGTTTCCGTAAACAGTCTGTCATTTTCCCAATCTGAAATATCTCTGGAAGAAGGAAAAACATTAACATTACCGATCAAAACATCACCGGCAAATGCTACGGATCCGTTTATATGGGTATCCGATCAGGAAAGGATTGTAACGGTCAAAGATGGCACCATTACAGCAAAATCTTTAGGTACTGCGAATATAACAGTATATTCCGGTGATCAGGCGGCTTCCTGTAAAATAACCGTTCAGAAGAAATCAGAACCAAAGCCAACGCCGCCGCCGACTCCAACACCGCCTGTTCCGCAGCCCCCAAAACCGGTACCACAGCCAAAAGCCTATGTGAAATTAAATGTAAGCAGTATTCCTCTGCAGGTGAAAAAATCAACCAAAGTAGTGAAAGTTAAAAGCATTGGAAAAGGAGACAAGGTTGTATCCTGGACCAGCTCAAATAAAAAAGTGGCAACGGTTACAAGGAGTGGGAAAATTACAGCAAAAAAGAAAGGAACTGCTAAAATTACCGTCAAGACAAAACGTGGTGTAAAAGCAGTCTGCAGGGTAAACGTACAAAAAAGCAAAGTTGTTACCAAATCGATCAAAGTAAATAAGAGCAGTATGAGCCTGAAAAAAGGGAAAAAGGCAACGATTACAGTGGTCAGAAAACCAATTACGGCAACGGAAAAAATTTATTTTGAATCGTCGAATGAAAAAATAGCTACTGTAAATTCGAAAGGCGTAGTAAGGGCGAAGAAAGCAGGACATTGCAAGATTAAGGTGAGAAGCAAAAATGGCAAATCTAAAACCGTAAAAATTATGGTTATAAAATAAGTATTTAAACTTATTCGCGGGATGAAGGAGGATGGTTATGAAGTGGAATGTTTTTTGTAAAAGGGTACTTGCCCTGGTGTTAGTTGTTGTAATGATTTTAGGAATCGTACCGGTCACTTCTCTTAAGGTTCAGGCGAAAGCGTGGAACCCCAATGAGGCAAATCAGAATCTGGATATTCGATTCTGGGAAGATGAAAAGCCTGGTATAAGATTCTATATCAATGCAGGAGCACGGTATATCCTGGAGCATGTGAAAGAACCCAGTGTAGGAACCAATAATGGCGAATGGTCAGTAATGGATCTGCTTCGGGGAATGTATATTGGCGCTGATTATATGAATTATATTGACGAGGGATATTTTAGTGACTATTTGAAAAGGGTTGAGCAGTATGTGGTTGACAGAGAAGGCAAATTGGATTTTGCAAAGTCAACGGAGTGGTCCAGGGTTATATTAGCACTCACTGCTCTGGGTTATGATATTACTGATATCGGAGGTTATGATTTTATAGAAAAATTATCATCTTCTTATAAATTTTCTTATTTGCAGGGAATAAACGGTCCAATTTGGGAAATTATCGCTATGAATACAGGCGGATATTCTTTTATGAAAAATCCATCCGATGCTGAACCTGGTGATGTAAATACATATGGAAGAATGATAGATTTTATAGTTAGTAAAGAACTAAAGCAGAAGGATGGTACAAAAGGAGGGTTTTCACTGATAAACAATTTTCCGGATCCGGATGTAACTGGAATGGCACTGCAGGCTTTGGCACCATATTATTTGGATCAGGCAAAATACCTTCGCAGTGGAGCAGATACACCTTATGGTGAATTTTTAAAAGTTGTGGAGCGCGGGATTCTGGAACTCAGTAAATTGCAGGCAGCAAATGGTGCATTTAAGGGATGGGGAAATGTTAATGCGGAATCTACTGTTCAGGTTATTGTGGCATTGACTGCTTTAAATATTGATCCGATGTCTTCAGATGTGGAGCTTCCGAATATTGGTAAAAGATGCGGATTCATTCAGAAGGGCATGGTACAGGATGGTGTCAACACAAACAATATGATTGACGCGCTTCTTACTTTCTGGGCTTCAAAAAGTGGAGCATCACCGGGGTCTGGAGGATTTAAGCACATAACATCCGGATTTGATGGCGGCGGTGGTGCAGGAACATCCGTTAATGGAATGGCTACAGATCAGGCGGTTTATGGCTTAATTGCTTATGACCGTTTTATAAATAAGGAAAATACATTGTATGATATGACTGATATGATGGATGGAAGTTATCAGGAAATGGCGCCTGCCTCATATACAGTTGTTTTTGATGGAAATGATCATGCTGTAGAAAAAGAAGATGTAAAGGAATACAGTCCCTATGCTGAAGTAACAATGCCCGTTTTTACTTCACTTGATGAACAGGAATTTATCGGATGGAATACAAAGCAGGATGGAAGCGGAAGTTTTTATCAGCCGGGAGAATTATTATCAATGCCGGAAAAAGATATTACGCTTTATGCACAGTATGGACAAAATAATTATTCCATAAGTATAAATCTTGGAGAAGGAACACTTGCCCAGGGAGTTGTTATTCCGGAAAATTACACTCCTTATAGTGATACGATTGTTTTGCCAACAGAGCAGCAGATAACTAAAGATGGGTGTATATTTAAAGGTTGGTACAGAAATCCCTCATTTACTGGGGAACCTGTAACAGAGATACCGAAAGGCAGCTATGGACCACAATCATTCTATGCAAAATGGATTGTAAACTACACTACCGGATTAAACGAATTTTTCGCTATTGTAAATAAGTTAGATGTAGAGGCATTAACAATTTCAGACAGGTCTAAAATTAAAAGAGCGAGAGAAATCTATGATGGACTGTGTGCAATACAGCAGGCAGAAATTAATGCTCGTTATTATAAGCGTTTGGTTCAGGCAGAAGAAAAGCTTGCTGCTTTAGAAGCAGGGATGGAAGAAAGTAAAATTGTAATTGAGTTAATCAATAATTTGAAAACTGAAGTCACACTGCAGGATGAGAAAGCTATATCGGAGGCAAGAGCAACCTATGAATTATTATCGGAAGACGATAAAGAACTGGTTACAAACTATAGTAAACTGGTTGACTCAGAGGCCAAACTTGCAGTACTTGTAGAAAATAGCAATAAGGCAAAAGAAGTAGTGGATCTGATAAATTCTATAGGTGAGATAACATTAGAATCTCAGGAAATAGTGGAAAGAGTCAGAGGAGCTTATAATGAACTTAGTGAAGAGCAAAAAGAATTGGTGGATGCAGATAGCTTGAAAAAGCTTGAGTCTGCAGAAGAAATACTTGCTACATTATTAGAGAGTGCTGAAAGAATCGCTTTGGTTCAGGAAAAGATATCAGTAATTCCAAAGAATGAGGACCTTAACCTTGAAGACAATAGTTTTCAGCTAATAACGGAAGCACATGCAGCATATTTAATGCTTACAGAAGATGAAAGAGCTCAGATAGAGGCAGGAACACTGGCACATCTTATAGAAGCAGAGAAACAGTTGTATGATATGGCTCAGAAACTGGCTAGGGAAGAAGATTTTGTGGCTGCAATGGATGTTGTAAATAAAATATTGATTTTTGGAGGAGAAATCTCCTTAGAGATGGAATCGGAAATCATTGCAGCCAGAGCTTCATATGATGCACTGGAAAATAATATACAGAAAGTATTAGTAGATAACTATTATACATTGCTTCGGGCCGAGATGGATCTGGAAAATATGAAGAAGGACAAAATTCTGGCTGATGGATTAATAGAGCGGATTGATGCTATTGGAGAGGTAACGCTGGATAAAGAAGAGGAGTTGGTATCCATTCGTCGTGAATTCGGACGAATGACAGCAAGTCAGAAGAAAATGATTTCCAATTATCAGGTATTAGTTCAGGCAGAAAAAATTCTTTCGAATATGAAATATAATTATAAAAAGGCAAAAGAGGTAATAGATAAGATTGCTGCAATTGGTACTGTATCAATGAGCAGTAAGGATGCAATTCTGTCAGCACGGGCAGCATATGATATCTTAAAGGAAGATCAGCGTGCTTTTGTATCACAGGAGGAGTATCAGATTCTGGTAAATGCAGAAGCAGAGTATGCAAGAATATTAAGCCTCCAGCTAAAGAGTATTAGTCTTAACACATATCAGTTAACTGTAGAAGTAGGAGCCAGTGCCAGCCTTCAGGTATCGTATAATCCGATAAATACGATAAACGATAAAACAGTAAAATGGAGCAGCAGCAATAACAAAGTAGTTACTGTGCAAAATGGCCAGTTAAAAGGAATTGCTAACGGAGAAGCAGCGATTACCGCTAATGTTGGTAAGTTTTCAGTATTATGCAGAGTAGTTGTACAGTCACCCCTTAAAAACCTGACTATAAATAAGAACAATATTGCGCTTGTAAAGGGACAGAGTAGCTTGTTATCCATAGGATACGTGCCTGCTAATACCACTTCTGACAGAACAATTTCATGGAGCAGCAGCAATAATAAAGTTGCAACAGTAACTGGAGGAAGGGTGACCGGACAAGGAGCCGGTTCAGCGGTAATCACGGCTAAAGTAGGAAACCAGACTGTTAGCTGTAATGTAGCAGTGTCTAATTACAGTCTTACTTATGTGCTTGCCGGAGGAAGCGATTACAGTAAAAATCCTATTACTTATAACGGGGATAAAACCATTACCTTAAAGGAACCGAAAAAGGCAGGTTATCTCTTTAAAGGATGGTATACCGACCGTAAGTTTAAAAAGCAGATTAAAAAGATACAAAAAGGAAAAGGCAGTAATTATACGCTCTATGCAAAGTGGGAAAAGGTAAAGAAGCCGGCAAAGCCAGTATTAAAAGACCTTACCAATACGGGATCCAAAAAGTTAAAAGTTGTGCTGAAGAAAAAAGTGAAAAATGCTCAGGGATATCAAGTACAATATGCTTTAGATAAACGTTTTCGTAAAAGTATGAAAACAGTAACAATGAAAGGAACAAGCAAGACGATTTCAAAACTAAAAAAGAAAAAGACATATTATGTGAGAGTGAGAGCTTATCGGAAAGATTCACTTGGTAAATACATCTACGGTTCCTACAGTTCTGTCAAGAAATTAAAGATTAAGAAATAAATAAGTTTGAATGAAAAGCACTTTCAAACGACTAATTAAGGAATAGCACAAGCCAGCTTGTGCTATTCAAGGAGGTATAAAGATGAAAAAATTATGGGCATATATCAAGGCTAGTGTAAAAAAACATAGAAGTGCTTCAACCGGAATAACAACACTTCTTGTGATTGTTTTGATAGCAGTAACTTTTATAAATGCCTTAAACAGCCAGGCTTCAGCTATGCCATCCAATCCGATCCAGGGACTGTCAGAAGACAGCTCCCTGGTAAAATTGACTAGTACAAATGAAGTGGTATCTACTTTGCCAAAAGGAATACCATCGGCGACAACTTCCAAAGTAAATGCTGATTCCAGTGAAGAACAGAAAAAGGAAGAAAAGAAAAACATTAAAAGTTCTGATAAATCTCCAGAAAAACAAAATCAACCTACAGGAGCTGGAAATCAGAAAGGTAATCAGGGAGCAAATAGCGGAGGCAGTGGTAACGGAAATACAAATTCCGGGGGTTCTAACGGGCAAAAAGGCAATGGTAATGGCAACAATAATGGTGATGGAACAGGTGGAAGCGGAAAAGAAAACAATAACAAAGAGCTTGATAAAAATGGAGACAAGAAAAATGAATATTTTAAATCGTCTATAATTGATGGAGAAACTGTTACCAATAGTAATTACTCGTTTACCATTACCCAGTTAAATAAGGAATTAACTGTAAAAAACACATTTGTAAATTTAAATAATGATGGAGATACCGATTTAACAGGATATGCTAAATTGTCTCCCGGTGAGAATCAAATTAAAATATCTGTAGTTTATCGGGATAAAGATAAGAAGGAATTCACAGTCTCTAAAACTTATACGGTTTTTTTAGAACTTTTGAAAATACAAATAAACTGCGATATTAAGGACAGTGATATTGTGACAAAAAGTGCGTATTCATTTACTGCATACGCAGAACTGTCAGGCAAAGAAATTCCTGTTATAGTCACTTTAAATGGAAAAACCATTACATCGGACTCTAATAAATATAAAACTGAATTAATGGAAGGTAAGAACCATTTCTCGATTTCTGCTTCAGAAGGTGAGGTCAATGAGAAGAAAGAATATACAATAACCTATGATAAACCCATCAGTGATTTATCTATAAGTACAAATCTGGGGGATTTTGAGGTAGTAGATATCCCGGAAATTACTTTTTACGCCTATGGGTTAAGGGGTGGAGAAAAAGTAGGCATGAAAGTTATCTGTGAGGGCAATGAACTGACAGATGACGGTAATGGTAATTATACGATGACTTTTGAAAAGGAAACAACATATCATTTTGTACTGACAGCGTATGATGATAATGGAAAGTATCCGGAACCTTATGATGTCAAGTATACATTTGCGACTGGTCCTGGTGAAGATGGTGAAGATCCGCGTTTGCCTGTAATCATAACGGATCTTGCGGAGATAGAAAGCAGTGGGGAAACTGTTCCTGAATTATTTACCTTCTACGTCGCAGCAAAAGATTATAAGGGCATGTATATCCAGCCAAGTGATATTAAAGTATATTTAAATGGTGAAGAAATGACACCTGTATATCCCAATATAAATAAGATAAGCTATAATGCCAGTGTACCGGACGGCACGTACTCAATCAAGGTATGGGCTTATGATACAAATCACCAAAAAGAACAAGATCGAACATTCACGATCACCAGCAGTCCTAAAATAGTAGGAACAATGCATATTTCCATGGAGGCAACAACAGTTGGTGCTTCAAGTATATTTGATGAAACTGTTGATATCAAACAAGGAGAAAATCTGGCATATGTGTTAGAAAGAATCCTGGGTAAATATGGGATTGAGACAGAAATAACCGGTTCTTTAGACGAGGCTTACTATCTAAAAGCGATAAAAGCCAATTATAATCTTTATGAAACGCTCCAGATACCGGAAGATCTAATGGAAAAACTGGTAGAATGGGATGCCGGTACGGCACAAGTTCTTCATTTAGAAACGTGTCGGGGAAGTAATCAATTAGGAGAAATGGACTTTACAATTGGTGCTGGCTGGATGTATTCCGTAAATGGAGAATATCCTAATATCGGATTTTCAGATTATGTTCCAAAAGACGGTGATGACGTTCGCATCCGTTTCACCCTCGCATACGGCAAGGACATCGGCGGCGGCGACGCAATGGGCGGTAATAATCCGCCACCAGATGGCAATCAAAACGGCACCGACACCGGATCAGTCGTCTGGGATAAGGAGTGGTAATCATCATGAGATTAAAAATGAACGCAGATAAATTAATAAAGAAGTTTCTGGTAATGTGTACTGCCTGCTGTCTCCTTGCAGGTATATTCACAATTACTGCAGAAGCATCCCACAAAGATTATACCCCGGACGAACTGTTAAATGTCATGGAGGGCATTATAAACTGGCGCAAAGCCATTTCAGGCGTCAGCATGGATGAACCTCTGATGTCAGAAGTCTTTTTAGACAGTGTGGGATCTACCTCAGGGGATTGGGCAGCTATTGGCATAGGCAGAAGTGGATATGCAGATGATTACAATGCTTATATTGCCGTTACGGCAGCGTATATCAGTAAATCCTATCAGGAAAATGGATATTTAGACCGTACAAAAGCGACGGAATGGCAGAGAATCGCACTTGCGGTGCTGTCAGCAGGAGGAGATCCGGTTTCCATAGGAGAGGATCAGGAGGGCAATCCAGTTGATCTGGTGGCAGATGGCAGCTATAATCGGGGAAAGGTAATGTCACTGGGTATACAGGGAACTAACGGACTGATCTTCGGACTTCTGCTCATGGATAGCATGCGTTATGATATTCCGGCGGATGCGGCAGATACGAGAGAGGGTTTGCTGGAGAGGATTCTCAGCAGCCAGATTAAGGATGGCGGGTTTAATCTGACATCCTTAGATGCTCAATCGGATGTGGATATGACTGCCATGGCACTTCAGGCATTGGCACCTTACTATAACAGTGAGAAGACCTATCGTTATGTGCAGCAGGGAACGAAGCAGGGAACAAAGCAGGGAACGAAGCAGGAACAGGAAAAAAGTGTCCGGCAGGTTGTGGACGAAGCCCTGCAATTCCTCTCAGCCAGCCAGCAGGAATCGGGCGGCTTCACAAGCTGGGGATCGGAGAATTCGGAAAGCTGTTCCCAGGTATTGATCGCTTTGGCAAGTCTGGGCATCGATCCCGGAAATGATCAGCGGTTTATTAAAAATGGAAATACCGTCATTGATGGGTTGATGCAGTACCATATGGAAGAAGGGGGATTCATCCATTCCAAAGAATTTGATGAGGAGAACCCCAATGCCGACCCGGATAAATCCAATACCATGGCAAGTGACCAGGCATTATGTGCGCTGACAGCTCTGTGCCGCTTCTATGGGGGAATGCGGAATTTCTATGATTTCCGTCCGGAACAGACAGCGGAATTAAAAAAACAGATATCGGATTTGGAAACCCGGATACATAACCTGAAGGAAGATACATCACCAGAGGAAATCACAGCGGTTTACGATGCATATGAACAAATTCCGCCAGAAGAAAGAAGCTATGTTTACTCCTATGCTGTCCTGGCAGATAAAATGGCTGAAAATGGGATTGCAAACAACACGGAGCCATTGTCTGAACATATGGGGGTGAATACAAAGGGAAATGGTTCAGTCACATCTCTCTTTGGACAGGACCTTGACATGTCCGCAAATATCCATTTTACAGATGAAGATGCAAAAAAAGTAGAAAGTCTGCCCGATCCCATTACCAGCGAATCTTACGTGGAAGTCGTTACGCTCCTGGACAAATACCGAAAGTCCGATAATAAAGAGGACTATAAGCAGTATAAAGAAAAACTGGAAGAAAAATCACAGGAGATCGACCAGATTAAAGAAACGATAAAATCAATTAATGAAGAAGTAACAAAGAAGCTGTATCCACTGGACAAAATATCCTTAAAAGACAGGGAAGAAGTGAAGCAAATACAAAATAAAATCGAAAGCCTCAGTGCCTATGACCGGACAAAGATCTTACAATATGAGGATATTGTACAGGCAAATGTAAGAATTAAGAATCAGATAACGGCTATAATTGTGGCAGCTTTCTTCGGAATTTGTGTGATTATTCTGGTTGTGATTGTAGTAATTCGCATGAGCAGGAGGAAACGGCGAAAGAATGAGAAATTTATGAAAGACAATAACGATGATGACGACGATGATGAAGAAGATGAAGAAGACTATGAAGAAAACGAAGATAAGCCACGAAGGTGAAGAAGACTATGATAACAATTACGGACTGAAAACATAACGGTTAAGCATTCCATAAAGGTTGAAAAATAGCAATTAGAAAGGAAGTCACAAAGGTTTTTAACCTTTTTTTGCAGTGACTGTATCACAGAAACTCTGTGATCGGAAATGGGTACACAAATGAAAAAAGATTTACTGATACTTGCCTTTGCGGCTATCATTATCATCGTTCTGTTTAAAGGCACAAAGTTCCAGTCTGTGGAAGATTATTACCTCACTCATGTGGACGATATCACAGAAGATTCCCAGACTGTTACATTAAGCATCCGTTGCGATACAATCCTGGATAACTGGGATCAGCTTAAACCGGAACTACAGGATGAAAAATACGTTCCGGCAGACGGTGTAATCTTAGCACCGACAAAATATGTACTGCGTCCGAAGGACACCGTTTTTGATATTTTAAACCGTGCTACGCGCCATGAAAAAATTCATATGGAATATCAGGGGGCACAGGATAACGTTTACGGAAGTGCCTACATTCAGGGGATAAATTTTCTGTATGAATATTCCTGCGGTCCTCTGAGCGGGTGGATGTACCGGGTAAACGGAGCATTTCCGGATTACGGTTGCAGCCGTTATAAACCAAAGGATAAGGATATAATCGAATTTGTTTATACCTGTGACCTTGGACGGGATATTGGAGGAAGCTTCGATACGCAAAATGACAGCAAAGCTACTGAGACAGAAGAATGAGTAAGCGAAGGAGAAAGACATGAGCGGTTTTGAAAAATACCATCCGATTGTATTATTTTTATATTATGTATGTGTTATTTTGTTTACCATGTTTACTGCGCATCCGGTGATTTTACTGTGTACGCTGTTTGGTTCAATTCTCTTTTTTTCCATGCTGCATTCCGCCCGTATTGTGGCGCGCAACCTGGTATTCTATTTTTTCCTGTTTCTTCTGCTGGCAATCACCAATCCCCTGTTTTCGCATAATGGAGAGACAATTTTATTTTTCATGAACGATAATCCGGTTACCCTGGAAGCGATTATGTATGGAGGCGCCATCGCCGTTATGATTGTGGGGGTAATGTTCTGGTGTAAATGTATAAACGTCATTATGACATCGGATAAGTTTTTGTATCTGTTTGGCAAAACGATTCCGAAATTGTCGCTGGTGCTGTCTATGGCGCTGCGCTTTATTCCACTCTTTAAAGTACAGATCAAAAAAATTAACCAGGCACAGAAGGCAATGGGGCTGTATGCCAGGGACAGTAAGTTTGACAAGCTGGGTAGTTCTATGAGGGTATTTGACAGCCTGCTGTCCTGGTCTCTTGAAAACTCTATTGAAACTGCCGATGCAATGAAAGCGCGAGGATACGGGCTGCCAGGGAGAAAGAATTTTTCTCTTTTCCGGTTTCGGAAGGCAGATGTTATTTTAATTACAGCGATTGGGATTATGATGTTTTATATAGGCGGAAATTATTTTGCCGGTAAACTTGATTTTTACTACTACCCGGTTGTCTCCGGGATTGGAACGAAAGCCGGAGATATTTGGCGGTATGCTGTCGTTTTATTATTTATGATACTTCCCGGATTACTGGAATTGAAGGAGAAAATACAATGGAAATACTTAAGGTCGAGAATTTAAGTTTTACATACCCGGAACAGGAGGCAAGTGCACTGGATCATGTGAGCTTTTCGGTAGAAGAGGGAGAGTTTATTGTTCTGTGCGGGGAATCCGGCTGTGGTAAAACCACATTGCTTCGATTATTAAAAAGAGAGCTTGCACCCCATGGGGAGAAAGACGGAGAAGTGCGTTATCTGGGGGTAAGGCAGAAGGAATTAACAGACCGTGTTAGTGCCTGCGATATCGGATATGTTATGCAGAATCCGGAAAACCAGATCGTGATGGATAAAGTGTGGCATGAGCTTGCGTTTGGTCTGGAAAATATGGGGCTTGATAATCAGATTATTCGCAGAAGAGTGGGAGAAATGGCTTGTTTTTTTGGCATAGACGGCTGGTTTCGCAGAAATACTTCTGAGCTTTCCGGAGGGCAGAAGCAGTTGCTGAATCTGGCATCTATTATGGCAATGCAGCCCAGACTGCTGATTCTGGATGAGCCCACTTCCCAGCTGGATCCCATTGCATCATCTGATTTTATCGCTACCCTTGTAAAGCTGAACCGGGAGCTTGGAACCACGATTATATTGACGGAGCACCGCCTGGAAGATGTTTTCCCGGCTGCGGATAAAGTTGGGATTATGGAAAAGGGTAAGCTGCTGTTGTGGGAGAATCCCAGGGAAGCAGGAAAAAAATTAAAAGAAATTAAAGCAAACCATAAAATGATGCTTGGACTGCCCAGTGCAGTACGGATCTATAACGGGCTGGATGTGGATTGTGCCTGTCCGCTTACGGTAAGAGAGGGGCGCCAGTTTTTAAGTACCTGGTACAAGGAGGAACCAGAACTGGATCAGAAGAGCGAATCCATTCACAGGGATCATGAATTCACGCAGCAAGGGCTGAAGCAGGAAATAGTACTGTCCATGAAAGACGTCTGGTTTCGCTATGAACGGGAGCTGCCGGATATCCTGGAGGGTGTCAGCCTGGAATTATATAAAGGGGAGATCGTTAGCATTTTGGGAAGCAATGGTTCCGGGAAAACCACACTGCTCAGTGTGATCTCTCATGTAAACCATGCATATAAAGGAAAAATCAAAATTTTTGGTAAGAAACAGAAAGCGTATAAAGGAAATGAATTGTACCGACAGATTCTGGCATCACTGCCTCAGAATCCCCAGACGGTATTTTTAAAGGAAAGTGTATGGGAAGATTATGAGGAAATGGGGAAAGTAATGGGTTATGATAAGGAAGAATTGAGTGGGATGATTGAGCAGACGGCCAAGATGTTAGAAATTGAACACCTTCTTCCCAAGCACCCCTATGATTTAAGCGGCGGAGAACAGCAGAAAGCAGCCATCGGGAAAATGCTGTTGTTAAAACCTAAAATTTTGCTGCTGGATGAGCCTACCAAGGGAATTGACGCATCTTCGAAGAATCGGTTACTGGAAATTATGAGAGATTTAAAGAAAAATGGGATAACCATACTGATGGTAACTCATGATGTGGAATTTGCAGCAGAGGCATCGGACAGGTGCGGTATGTTTTTTGACAAAGAAGTAACCTCTATTGATCTTCCAAAGAATTTTTTCTGCAATAACAGTTTTTATACCACGGCAGCAAACCGGATTGCAAGGCATATGTACAGGGATGTGGTTACCTGTGAGGATGTTATCGCTATGTGCAGGACAACCGGGAGGAAGCAGGTATGAGTAAAAAGCGGATAACTATAAATGTCCTGCTGATACTGGCAGCTTTTGGGGTAATTGTTTTCGGTGTGCGTATGTTTCAGGACCGAAGGTATAATCTGATCTCAATACTGATTGCATTTCTTGCCTGCATACCGTTTTATATGGCATATGAAAAAAAGGAAGGCAGCATACGCCGAATGGTAGTCCTGGCAGTAATGGTGGCGATATCCGTTGTGGGAAGATTGATTTTTGCGGTGTTGCCCGGTTTTAAACCGGTAACAGCGATTGTGGTGATCGCTGCTATCTATATGGGTTCGGAATCCGGATTTTTAATTGGATCGCTGTCAGCTATTATTTCAAATATGTTTTATGGGCAGGGGCCCTGGACGCCTTTTCAGATGCTTGCCTGGGGAAGCCTGGGGCTGATTGCGGGGCTGCCGGTGATGCAGAAAATTTTGAAGAACAGAGGAATTTTGGCAGTATACGGGTTCCTGGCGGGATTTGGATATTCAGCCATTATGGACATATGGACGGTGCTTTCATTTGACGGAAGCTTCAGTCTGGCGAGATATCTGACGGTACAGGCAATCGCACTTCCGGTAAGCATCGAGTATGCCATATCCAATGTGGTTTTTCTGATGCTGGGAATCGGTCCAATCGGAAGAAAATTAAAGAGAATTAATATCAAACATAGAATATTTTAAAGGTCAGGAAGGAGAGGTATACATACATGAAGCATACAGAACAGTTAGTTCAGGAAATACAAAAGGTTATCGTAGGAAAAGAGGAAGTTATTCAAAAAGTGCTGATGGCAATTCTGGCAAAGGGACATATTTTACTGGAGGATATACCAGGAGTGGGCAAGACTACACTGGCACTTGCAATCAGCAAAACACTGGGACTGGATTACAAGAGAATCCAGTTTACCCCTGATGTTATTCCGTCCGATGTTGTAGGATATACGGTATATGATAAAAAAAGCGGTGAGTTTGTTTATAAGCCCGGAGCAGTTATGTGTAACTTGCTGCTGGCAGATGAGATCAACCGTACCTCCAGTAAGACCCAGGCTGCACTTCTGGAAGTTATGGAGGAAGGAAATGTTACTGTTGACGGAAATACCTATGAGGTTCCAAAACCCTTTGTTGTAATCTCCACCCAGAACCCCTTTGGTTCCGCCGGTACACAGCTGCTTCCCCAGTCCCAGTTAGACCGTTTTATGGTAAAACTGGAAATGGGATATCCGGATTTTGAGAGTCAGGTCAATATCTTAAAGGACCGTCAGGAAATCCAGCCGCTGGATACAATCAAAGCAGTGATTAACAAGGCCGATTTGGAAGAGATGCAGATGGAAGTGTCCAGGGTCAAGGTAAAAGATGAGATACTGCGTTATATAACAAGGCTTGCAGAAGCGACCAGAAGCCATGAATATATTCAGCTGGGCGTAAGTCCCCGTGGTGCCTACGCGGTCAATAATATGGCGAAAGCATCTGCCTATATAGCCGGACGTGGTTATGTGACCCCAGAAGATGTCATCGGTATTTTCCCCTCCGTCAGCAGCCATCGTGTGATACTCCATCCCAAGGCAAAGGTAACCGGAGTATCTGCCATGTCTATTATGGAAGAAATTACTAAGACCGTTTCTGTACCGGAAATCGCATAACCAGGAGGACTTTATGTTAAAGACAAGAATATGCTATGGAGTATGGCTGTTGGGGACGGTAATCCTGTACATCTATTCAGACTCATACTGGGCATTTTTTCTCCTGATTGCATCTGTGGCAATTCTCCCTGTCTGCGGGGCGGCAATTCTGACTGTCCGTCACAAATTGTCGTATTCATTTCAAGCGGTATCCATGGCAGGCAAGGGAAAGCAGGTACAAGGGGAACTCAGCATTCAAAATCAGAGTATTTTCCCTGTGCTAAAAGTGTGCTGCTACCTTCAGTTTTTTAATCAGCTGACCGGAGAGACTCAGACCCAGGAGATTTATTGCGCCATACCGGCAGGAAAAACGGAAAAGCTGAACTGGAATCTGAAAAGCAGATATTGCGGAAATGTACAGGTGACCATTGAAAAGGTAACTTTATATGACTGGCTTGGGATTTTTACTGCGCGGGAGAAGCCGGATCAACATGGACATATTGTAATATTACCCGACATATTTCCTGCAAATGTACAAATCAGCGACAGCCTGAGTGCGAATTGGGACAGCATTACTTATTCAGACAGCAAAAGAGGGGACGATCCAAGTGAAATATTTGGCCTGCGGGAATATCAGGCGGGAGACAGTCCGAAGAATATCCACTGGAAGGTATCCGGCAAGCTGGATGGGTTATATGTAAAGGAACTCAGCCTTCCTGTAGAAAATTCCATAATTCTGTTATATGAAACGGCATCTTTTGAAAAGAAGAAAGAAAAAGCCGCGCTTCGCGATGCAATGATGGAATCCTTTTTATCAGTATCCCAGTCTCTGATTCAGAATGGGCATCTTCATACTTTAGGGTGGTATGATCAGGAAAAGGGGCTCTTCCGCCGACAGGATGTTACATCGGTGGATGAGTTAGCAGAGATGACAGCAGGATTTCTCGGAATTCAGAATAAAGAGCTGGGAGAGACCAGCCTCCATTATTATTTAGAGGACTGTATTGACAATCCCTATGCCCATGTGATCTATATAACAGCCTCAGATGGTGGAGAAGATCTGAAATGCTTAAGTGAGATTTGTTCTGTGGCTGTTTTGCAGTGCCGGATAAATAAGCAGGAAGTATCCGGGAATTTGGACCATTCGCTGGTAGTATTTACACCGGAGACAATGACAGAAGAATTATGCCAGTTGGTAATATAGGGGATACAATGATATGAAAAATGGAAATCGAAACACAGTTAAGAAAAAATCTCAAATTACAATTCAATTGGAAAATCGGAAAAATAGTGGCAGAGAAGGTTTGTTTCACTTGCTGGCAGGATTACTTCCGGCTTTTTTGCTTTATCTTGGCATCTCTTTGTCTTTTATTTATCTTCTTGATCTGCCGGTGGAGGTATACTATTCGGCAGCTTTTGGACTGCTGATCCTGATACTGCTGCAGTTACAGGGAAAGTACAGCCGTTATGTGAAGGCAGGTACGGCTCTTCTGGCTGCTGTTGGAATCCTGTTTCTCTTAATACGCCAGGAGTTGATGCTGGACGGCTTTCTGCTGACCATGAACCGGATTGGGCAGGTAGTCGGCAGAAACTTTGGAATTTTCCTGAAAGTTTATGATATTGGTATAGCTGAGGAATTACATGGAATATCCCTTTGTCTGTTCTGGATATGGAGCTGTCTGCTGTCTGCTTCAGTTGTAACCGTAATTATCCGGCTGCGCAGTATAGTACTCTTATGCATAAGTGTATTACCATTATTGCTGCTGGAATTATGTACTGGTGAAAACTATGGTATCATACCTGTGATAATGATGCTGGCGTCCGTAATGGTTCTATTGAGTTTTTTTGTACATGGCAGGAAAAACCGGAGGGCATTTGGCAATGGTAAATATTTGGCAATCCTGCAGGTATCAGGAATACTAACGGTTGCTTTTGCAGCGCTCCTGGGATTGATGGTCAGTACAGTATCTGTAAATAGCTACACGAAAGCAGGATTAGCAGAGGCGTTAAAAGAAGGAATAGCAAAAACAACTTCCAATATACGCTATGAAAAAGAGAAGACCAATTCTTTTACACAGGGACAATTTAAGGGACTGGGAAATTTGACATTGAAGGATACAACTGCACTGGAAGTGCTGATGGATAAGCCGGAATCCTTGTATTTGCGCGGGTTTGTCGGAAGTACTTACACCCAGAATGGCTGGAAAGAGTTAGAAAAATCCGTCTATTATGAAGCGAAGGACCTGTTTTACTGGCTTCACGAAACAAATTTTAATGGATTAAACCAGCTCTCCCTGGTGAATCAGCTGGAAAATGGGAAAACGGATGATGAGACTGTGGAGATTACGGTGCAGAATGTAAATGCAAACAGCAAATACATCTATACCCCCTATGAACTTAAGACAGATCCCGGTAAGATAGATGGGAGCAAAAATATGGGGGATGTTTCCTTAAAGTCACAAGGATTGTTTGGAAACCGCCTGTATCACTATACTGCAAACAGTAATCTGGTGAAACGGTATCCTACACTGGCATCAAAGTTTTATGAAATCAGGAATAGTGATACTGCAGCTGAGTATGCGGGAAATGAAAGTTACTATAATGCCTTTATCTACCGGAATTACCTGGATATACCGGACCACCAGAAACAGATTCTGAAAAGTCTTCTGAAAATAGAAGAGGCATCAGGGAGTGCTCATTATCCCTATGAAGAAGCAAATGCTTTGATTATGGGATATCTGGACAAGAATATAGAATATTCGGAAGAAGTGGATACCTTTTCAGGAAATTATGATTTTTTGCAATGGTTTCTTCAGAGCCAGAAAAAAGGATATTCCGTCCACTATGCAACAGCTGCAGTTCTGATGTACCGGTATCTGGGTATTCCTGCAAGATATGTGGAAGGTTATCTTGTGACACCGGAGGACGTAAAAGGTGTGGAGGCTTATGAACCAATCGAAATTACCGGAGAAAATGCCCATGCCTGGGTAGAAGTCTATCAGGATGGCATTGGCTGGGTACCTATGGAAGCAACACCACCTTATCTGGGCATTATGGAAAGACCGGAATTTTCACAGGCTCCGGCACTTACGGGAGACGGAGGTCAGTCAGATGACTCAGGCAAATCAGAAAAGATAAAAGATGAGGAAAAAGAATTAAAGAAAAAGAAGACAGGCAAAAAGGCAGAAGTACCCGTGAAAAAGATGTTAGTGACTGCCGCAGTTGCTCTGGCTGTCATTTTAATATTATCATTGCTGATCTATGTACTTTATCACAGAAGGAAACTTGCAAATCGTAAAAAGAGTTTCCTTGTAGCTGATAATAGGTTGGCGGTAAAGCATCTCTATGCTTATATTTTATTTTTGCTTCACTATGATAAGACCCCGAAAGCAAAGGGATCCCATTATGGTTATGTAGGAATTCTTTCAGAAAAATATTCTGAAGATTTTGGAGAAAAATTCAGGGAGACACTGGATGTGGTACAGGGAGCAGTTTATGGTGATCTGGATGTTTCAAAGGAGCAGAGGGAAATGGCAGAGCAGCTGAAAGATGAGACATTGCATCTTATTTTGAAAAAGAAAAATTTGTTTAAAAAGATTAAAATGTGGCTGATTGATTTTGTATACTAAAATTTGGAGGAGCTAATCACCCGGACTATTTAATCCCTTTCCAAAAAATTTCCTTCAATAATCTGTTTCCTGATGTAAATTTGAGATTAATATGATAAAATAGTTTTGTAATTTAATTTTACATATACAGCATTTATGAAAAAGGAAAAGAGAGGGAAAGGATATGAAAAAAAGACATGGTATGATGTGGACATTGGCGATATTAATGTTCATGATGGTATTGCTGCCAATGAATGTTTTAGCTGAAAGCAAGGTGATTCCCAATGATGAAACAGGTATTCCGGACAAAGCCCTGTATCTGACTATTTTAAGGGAAATGGAGAAAAATGACGATGAAACATTTACAGAGAAGGAAGCTGCTGAAATAACTCAATTGGATACCTACTACATTAAAGATACAAAGCTGAAAATAAGGTCCTTAAAAGGGATAGAAAAACTGAAAAATTTAAGTGGAATAGATTTTTCGAATAACCAGATTACCAGTATTTCAGAATTAAAAACGCTGCGCGGCTTGAGAGATTTGGACGTATCACAAAATCAAATTACATCCCTTTCCGGTATTGAAAGGCTAGTGAAGATTGACTGTCTAGATGTAGCCATGAATAAGTTAAAAAGCCTTTCAGGAGTAGAGCACTTAAGAAAGTTAGCGATGTTTTATGCTGATGCTAATCAGCTGACAAGTATAAGACAGATCAAGCATTTGGTCAACTTAGAATATGTAAGTGTTATGGGAAATAAGCTCACCAGTGTAAATGAAATAAAAAATCTGCCGGGTTTACAATATTTTATGGCTGACGGGAATCGAATAACGAAACTGCCGAATCTTTCAAAGCATACAAATTTTGTTAATCTTGAATTGAAAAACAATCGTCTAAACAAAAAAGAACTGGATAAAAAGGCTCCAATTGCATTTAGAAATAATAACACCTGGTATCAAAACACACTCCGGCTTCAGAAGCTTGTAAAAACCATAAACATTATGAAGCCCTCATCTATTGATAAGATTACAAAGAAAACGAAAAAAATTGCAGGAAAAGCTAATAAAAATGCTACCATAGTGCTCCGGGATCCATCCAGAAAAAGAATCCAGACTGTAAAGTCTGACAGTAAGGGTTATTTCACCTTAAAAAATTTAAAGCTTAAAAAATGGGCAGGAAAGACTTTATCCCTAGAGTCGTTTGTTGTGGATAAAGATTTATCACGGTCACATACACTGAAAGTTGTAAAATTCACAGTTCGAAAATAATAAGTACATATTTTGTTTTCATTAAAAGTGATATATTTGTATCAATATAGTCTTGACAGCCTCGTTATAAAGTGATATATTTGTCATGTAAAGAGATAAATATATCACTTTTAAGGAGGGATATTAATGAAACGAAATAAGAAGTTTTCGGTTTTAATTTTATTGATGCTTTTACAATTTGCTGCAGTATTTTATGCTTCTGTTTATAACGAAGGAAGGCTTGTAAAGCCAATGGATTTCAGTACCTACCAATTCCAGACGAATGATTTGCCAATGATTATCGCGACTGCCTGTTTTGTGATTTATATGTTTTATTTCATATTCAGTATGATAATTAGTTCTTTCAAAGTAAATAAAGTTAATAAGGAAAAAAACAAAACCAGAAGCCTGAATCCGAAATTCGGGTGGTTTGGATTTTTCGGGTTTTTCGGATTTTTTGGAATTATGACGTATATGGAACAGCGGACAGTATGGCCTTTTATGTTCTTTGTCTTTTTCGGATTTTTTGGCTTTTTTTATGAGGCTAAGCTGAGCAATACACTCATTGACGAGCGTTTTAAGGAGGAGAAAACCAGGGCTGATTTGTCAGCTTTAAAAACAGGATTTTCCATACTCTTTCTTGTGACCTGGTTCATGGGGTTTGTAGGGGATAAATTAAGTACGGATGTGGTTGCAATTGCCTATATCGTTTCCTCTTCTCTTATCATTGCTCTGGTTATATTCCTCTCAAGTTACCTGCTTTATAAATACGACACAGAGGATATAGAGTAATATGGGAGCAGATTTTGTATGCAATTTAAAAAAATACAGGCAGTTAAAAGAAATGACGCAGGAAGAGCTGGCTAATGAGGTGGGAGTACGCCGGGAAACTATAATGCGGTTAGAAAAAGCTCAATATAACCCATCGTTAAAGCTGGCAATCGATATTTCCAGAGTGGTAGGAGCATCTATAGAGGATATATTTATATTTGATTAAGTTTAAAAGCGATATACAGATTATCGCTTAAACACAAGGTTTATCAGCAATAACTCAGGTTTTGCATTTGATTTACTACTATTTTACCACTTACAAAAGAACTTAGATATGACACTATAATTAAAAGCATATGATAAATGTTACAAAACCGCAGATTATAATTCACTAATTAATGATTCATAATCTGCGGTTTTTATTTGCTGTATTTAAGAATATCTATATCTAAAATATCTATGTTAATAATTTATATTTTTGGTATTAATAACATATACAATAATATAGTAGCAAAAGTACAATACCAAAAAACATAAAGTGTAGACACCTAATGAATATAAACAAATATTATTCAATACGTTTGGAAGCAAAGTGTTTACCTTATGATTAATTAGTGGTGTAGCAACTAACAATATAACAAAAGCCATAAATGAAGGTATAGATAAATTTATTAATGTTTGTTTTCTTATTAATGATTTCAGTTGTTTTTTATCTTTTCCTAGATAAGTTAATAGCCTTACTTCCTCTTCCTTATGTTTATTTTCTATAATCTCTTTTAATGAAATAATAGAGAAAAATAAAACAATAAAAATTATACAGATGAAAATTTGTAATACTCCCATCCAATTTTGATTATCTTTATTTAAAAACAAATCTGTGTCTGTAAACATTAGTACACCGAATATGAATGCCATTGCTGAAAACAGCAAACAGCAACAAAAAACAGTATTTATGATAGTGTTACTCTTTGAAGCGGAAGTGATTTTACCAACTAAATAGAGATATTCCTTTTTATACAGCTTTTCATTGCATTCTTTTCTTTTTGAAATTAGCAGTTGAAATAACCAATTATAAAATGAAAATACGTTCAGTAATATTGGTAAAGAAATACTCGGTATTAAAAGAAATACAAAGTCTTCTGATGAAAACACTATTGCGCAAAGCATAAATACAAAACATATAAAACTACTCAAAAATATAAAATACCAAAACTGATAATTATATTTTACAGTTGAACTTTCATTACGCTTTTTCTCTTTCATTAGTTCACATATCTGTAAATCTTTTATACGATGATATATAATTAAACAAGTGGAAAACGATTCAATGATTATAAAATAAATGACTCCGTGAAATATGCTTTGAATGAATATAATTACTGACATATTTATATTGAGTAAAATCGCAGTCAAATAGCAAATTGGAAAACAAAGTAAACTACTAATAAAAAAACAAATAAGACTAATTCCATTAAATTCTATCACGAACATTTTAATTAAATAATTTTTTTCCATTCCCATAAGTAAATAATTTGCAAATTCTTTAGACCGCTGCGTTAACATAAATTTATTGATATATCCCACAAGCACAATCGAAATCAGAATGATCAGTATGGGGAGAGATACTGTTTGAAAACCAAAATTAATATTACTAATCATCGAAATATAATTGCTGACAGACATAATTGTGAGTAGAATTACTAAAGTAAAAGTATACAATAGATAATCAATCATAGAGCGTTTTGCATTTCTGAGAGCTAATCTAAAGTACATGGTTAGCACCTCCCTCAATTTTAGCTATTGTATCTAATATACGAGTGAAAAAGCACTGCTTAGGTTCTTCTTTTCTTTGAATTTCCGTAAGAATCTTACCATCTTGCAAAAATAAAATTCTATCACAATAACTAGCAGATACTGTGTCATGAGTCACTAACAAAATAGTCGCATTATATTTTTGACGAAGCAAACATATGGTATCTAATAACTGCTTTGCAGAAATAGTATCTAAAGCTCCCGTAGGTTCATCTGCCAGAATTATACTAGGATTTACGGCAATAGCTCTTGCACAGGCACAACGCTGACGTTGACCTCCAGATACTTCATAAGGAAACTTTTGCAGCACGTCAAAAATATTCAAAGTGTCCGCTATGCTTTCAATTTTTTCTTTTATTTTCTCTTTAGGGAATGCTTTAATTGTTAGAGCCAATGCAATATTTTCATAAATTGTCAAAGTATCAAGAAGATTATAGTCTTGAAACACAAACCCAAGATTTTCACGCCGAAACTTTGCTAAATTTTTTTGGGAAATTGTTTTCAAGTCTTGCCCATTTATGATAATAGTTCCACTTGTTGGCGTGTCAACAGTAGCTGCCATATTAAGCAATGTTGTTTTCCCTGAACCTGATGCCCCCATGATTCCAACGATACTGCCTTTATGAATTTCAAAATTAACATTATTAATTGCACGAACTTCAGAATCGTTATTTGAGTATATTTTAGTCAAATCAGACACCTTTAGTATAACTTCTGATTGTTTTTTTGACATATATGAAAAACTTCTATCCTTTCCAATCCAGGCATTAATAATTTCATAAAGAACTTGATTTGATTTTTCTTTTATATCTTCCTCTGTAATGTATTCTCCGAGTAATAACTCGTTTAAGGTTATTCCCAGCAAATTACATAAAGGCATAAATAATGATAAATCTGGCATTGACTTACCATTTTCCCATTTGGATATTGCTTTATCTGTAATACCAAATTTTTCTGCTAATTGACTTTGAGTCAGCCCTTTTTGCTTACGGCAATGAGCTATAAATTTCCCGATTTTTACTTGATTCACTGTTATCCCTCCAAATTTTAATGTAATCTACATATCAAATTTAATATAAATACATCACATTTAACACCAACCAAAGGTAGAGTTATCTGTTTGATTATTCACAACTCTACCTTTGGTTGAGTTATAGATGTAATTTGCATTTATAATGATTAAAATTATCTTCTGACTTAGATTATAGCATTTCGCACTTTAGGAAACAATTATTGAAGTCCGCAAATTTTAATGTGCTAAAGCTTATGTATCACTCATATCGTCATATCAAAGATAATCCTTCCCTTTGTGCCCAAGATGTATTAAAATGTATAAGAGAAATACAGAATAATAGAAAGAAAGTAAAATGTAATAAAAATAGAATAGAATTTAATCAGGAGGATTTTATGGAATTATATTATAAGCAGCCCGCTGCCAGGTGGGAAGAAACACTTCCCATCGGCAATGGAAGCCTGGGAGGAATGATCTGGGGGAATATCAGCCAGGAGCTCATAGGTCTAAATGAAGAAACGATATGGTCAGGTTATCAGCATGATAAGAATAATAAAAATGCACTGGAATTTTTACCCGAAGCAAGAAAACTGATATTTGAAGGGAAAAATGCAGAAGCACAGCGGTTAGTGGAAGAAAAAATGCTGGCTGAATTTACAGAGAGCTATCTGCCGCTTGGAAATCTGAAAATAGAGTTCTCCCATGGCAGTAATGTAGAAAACTATGTGCGGAGATTGGATATTGACCATGCTTTGGCAAATGTCGCCTATGATGTTGACGGGGTGGGTTATAGTAGAGAATTTTTTGCTAGTTTTCCGTCCAAAGCAATGTACATACGGCTTTCCAGCAGTGCAAGCGTAATGGGGATTCGGGTATCCATTGAAAGCGATTTAAAACCGGTTTATGAAAGTAAGCCTGGGATGATCCGCATGAATGGAACTTGCCCGGAGCATGTAGACCCAAGTTATGTGGACAGTGAAACACCTGTTATATGGGGAGATCGCGGACAGAAATTTCATGCAGATCTGACCCTGCTGTCAACAGATGGAACACATGAAATCGTATTCGAAGAGGAAAAGGCAGTCCTGGCAGTGAATAATGCTTCGGAAATAATAATAGCATTGACCGCAGTCAGGAATCCCGATGTGGTCTCTGAATTTAACAGCTGCGGATATAAAGGGGTGAAAGAAAAGCACGAATTGGACTATGGGAACCTTTACAACAGGGTAGAACTGGATCTGGGCAGTCAACCGGATGTGCCAACCGATATTCGCTTACAGAATATGAAAGATGGAATTGAAGATACGGCGATGTATGCATTATATTTCCAATATGGAAGATATCTGTTAATCAGTTCCTCCAGAGAAGGGGGAATACCGGCGAATCTGCAGGGAATCTGGAACTGGGAATTCCGTGCGCCCTGGAGTTGTAATTTCACCACAAACATAAATGCCCAGATGAACTATTGGCATGCCCAGAGCTGCAATCTTGCAGAGTGCCTGGAGCCATACTTCAACTTTGTAAAAGGATTAAGCATTGAGGGGCAGAAAACGGCACAAACACATTTCGGATGCAGAGGATTTACCGTGTCCCACAATACGGACTACTGGATGAACACCAATCCGGTTGGAGTGGCCCATGGAAAAACCGGGGGACAGGAAAACAGTGGGTGTTATTCCTTCTTCCCGCTGGGAGGGGCCTGGATGTGTGAGGAATTCTGGAAGCACTATGAGTATCATCGCAATAAAGAATTTTTGAAGGAAACTGCATATCCGGTTTTGAAACAGGCAGCGCTGTTCTGCGCAGACTGGCTGGTGCCGTATCAGGGTTATTATGTAACCTGTCCGTCCGCTTCTCCGGAAAATGTTTTTCTCGTACCCGGCAAAGAAGGGGAAAAAGCGTCACTGACCTATGCCTGCACCATGGATATGACGATTATCCGGGAAGTGTTTGGAGATTTTAAAAAGATATGTGCAGAGTTAGAAATAGAAGATGAATTATTGCAGGAAATAGAAGAAAAAGAAGCAAAATTATATCCCTATAAGATCGGCAAATATGGACAGCTCCAGGAGTGGCCTGTTGATTATGAAGAATCTGAGCCGGGGCACCGCCATATATCCCATTTGTATGGAATGTATCCGGCGGAGCTGTTTGAAGAAGAATATCTGAAAGAAGCCTGCCGCAAAACGCTGGACAGAAGGCTGGAAAATGGTGGAGGCCACACCGGATGGAGCTGTGGATGGATCGTTCAGGTATTTGCTGTCATGGGGGATGCGAAAATGAGCTTTGAATATCTGAGAACCCTGCTTACCAGATCTACCTATCCCAATCTCTGGGATATGCATCCGCCATTTCAGATCGACGGTAACTTCGCCGGCAGCGCAGCCATTGCAAATATGCTTGTGCAGGACAGAGGAGGAGAATTGAAGATACTTCCGGCACTTCCGGTGGAATGGAAAGATGGGTGTGTGAAAGGTCTTCGGATCAAAGGTAACAGAACCATTGATATTCGTTGGAAAGATCATGTTTTAGAAAAGTATGAGATTCATGAAGAAGGGTAATTACCGGAATATTATTAGAGATAGACATAAAGCGAATAAAGGTGTTGTTAATGGAATAAAAAGAGGAAATGCAAGTATCACAGTAAAGACAAGCAGCGGGATGCAGGCAGTTTGTGAAGTTAGAGTCAAATAATGTTATAGTAATTATTTATCTCCAGCCATATTTATGTGGTTGGAGATTTTTTCAAAGTTCAGGCAACGCAGCCCGCTATACATCCTGAAATAGTGGAAAAATACCGCAAAGAAGGGATTGCAGATGCAGAGAATAATTTTCATACGTATATAAAAGCTTTCGTTTACTTCCTTTATTAAGGATGCTATACTATAATAAATTTATCAGTTTTAATAGAAGTGAATGAATATTTGTAACTTTAGAAGAGCAGGAATAATTTGGGTTTAACTGATTAATGGACGCTTTGCAAAATAAAATTAATCTTATTACACACATATCACACAGAACGGGCGAAACACACTACTGTTCGGATGGAGTACTATGATACAAAAATATAAAAATGTTCCAGAGAGCAGGAGGATACAAAATGCTGAAATCACAGAATCAGAACGATATCGATTATATTCATAATGTATATCGCAACATCGCATTTCTGGGTATCATCTTACATATGGTATATGCATTTATATACATTTATTTTCAAATTGTTCCTGCATTTGCCTATAATATTTTGAGTGTGTTATTTTATACGATATTAGTGATGATTGTCAGTAAACATAAATATGCACTTACCGTGGTTCTGATCCATTTGGAAGCATGTATTTTTGTTATCACACAAACACTGCTGTTTGGATGGGATGCGGGCTTTTACATGTTTTTAATAGCAATGGCGAGTATGGTCTACTTCTGCCCGTTTCGTTCCTCATATACACCTTATATATTTTCATTCATGCATATAGCGACAATGTTTATATTGTACTTTTATTTTATAAGACATAACCCAATGGTTTATTCAGAAAAGACATCTTTATATCTTTACTTTAGCTGCAACAGCATCAGTATGTTTATTATGATACTCTACACAGCATACGTTTCAAAAATAAGTGCATTAGTAAATAAAAAAGAGCTGATTAATGAAAATAGGAATCTGCGTGAACTGGCAGATTATGACCAGCTTACCGGATTATACAGCCGTCGTTATTTAAAAGACTGCTTCAATATCTGTCCTGGCGATAACAGTTATCTGGCAATAGGTGATATTGATAATTTCAAAAGAGTTAACGATACCTACGGACATATATGCGGCGATTTTATCTTAAAAGAAATGGCTGAGCAGATGCGTTCCCAATTTGATCCGAATGTATTTCTTTGCCGGTGGGGTGGGGAGGAATTTGTACTGGTTTTTTCAGAAGCAGAATACAGTGATCCCAAAAAACAACTGGAATTTTTTTGCCGCTGGATAAGTAATTACCAGTTTCAATATAATGATAGTTCTATTCCGGTCACAATAACATTTGGTGTGACAAAAGGAACTAATAACTTACCGTTGAACGACTGGATCGATCAGGCAGATAACTTATTATATCAGGGAAAGCGGAGTGGAAAAAACAGAGTGATTGCCGATATCAAAAGGAGAACAAATGAAAGAACAAATGAAAGAATACATGAATGAGCCGGAAGCTGCTGAAATTAGTAGTGAGGCTATCAGCAAAACGTATAAAGAGATTCAGGATATCAAGACAGTTGCAAAGCAATATTGTTTATCATCAAAAGAAGTAAAAGCTTTGCTCAGGAAATAACAGCACTGATTTCTATTAAGGTCTGGATTGCATTTTATCCCATGACCGCCCCCTTAATATTGTTGATTACAAAGCGGATTTCCGAGAACGTCAAAAATAATATAAGGGGGCGTGAAAATGCGAAACTATGTATAAAAATGTGTGGTGGCTTGTCTAGATCTGCTGCCGGTACGGTGCCAATCTGTGAATTAAAACTTAATAGTCACGGGAGCTTCTGTAAATGAGGAGATAGTCGCAATAGCATCTTTTAGATAAAAAACTTCGGTATTGCCATCATAAGCTGAATACATTTTCTGCAATTCAGGATAAGCGTCAAGCATGTGTTTCCTTGCTTCAACGTTGTCGTCTTCAATAGCAGCAGCTTCCACGCGGATCCATTTACCATCTGCCATTCCACAGATTTCGATTTGCGGATTAGAATGAATCTGTTTTGACACATTTTTAGTTTTTCCGGTTTGGATATACATTTTGTTTTCGAAGATATCCACAGTTCCAAATGGGCGGACTCTTGGTTTATCTCCGTCTATCGTTGCGATATAATAGGTTCCACATTTTTTTAAAAAATCAAATACTTCTTTCATGAATGTTACCTCCTTTTTTTCGATTGACCGTCAGTCATCGTTGCTATATAATGTTACATTAATAGGATATGCTTTTCAAGTACGCATATTTTTATTACATAGTCATAAAAATGTGACTATTGGATAAAGGAGCGGATTTACATGAATGATAAAATTGATGCAAATATATTTTGTCCCATATCGGTAACACAAAATGTACTAATGGGAAAATGGAAATTAACTATTTTATGGATCGTAGCTCAGAAAACCAGGCGTTTTGGCGAACTGCAGAGACTCATACCCGATGTGTCACGAGGTGTCCTTACCCAGCAATTGCGGGAATTAGAAAGAGATAAGCTGATACATAGAGAGGTTTTCAAAGAGGTTCCGCCGAAAGTTGAATATTCCATCACTGAAATCGGCAAGAGCTTCATCCCCGTGATGATAAACATCATGGAGTGGGGGGTATCTTATATTAAAGAAACAACCAACTGCGATATGGATATGTGCGTTGAAAATAATTTTGCATGTTCTAAATGTTATGAAATGTTAAATAATGTGGAATCTATGACGGAAAATCAGGAATAAATCAGTTGTAGACAGACACTGCAGTAAGAGCGCGTATGTTTTTAAAGAAATGAAAATGTAGTAGGAGGATTGCTGTTAATTTTCGGCGGTTCTTCTATTTTTTGATTCTATATATTTTTAGTCATATTTGCCCCGAATTCAGGTTACGTAGCCCGCTGCGCGCCTTCCATCCGGGTCAAATCGGCCACAAAGTGTGACGCACAGCTGCCAGAAAGCAAATTAAAATCACGCTCTGGTGCAAAATGGAAGAGTATATAAACTACTCTTCATTTTTAATTATAATCTTTTAAAAAACCTGGTACTTTTCTGCAGAATTCGAATAATTCTTTATCAGAAATATCAGGCGGCATAATTTCCCACAAAAAATCATAATCGTTATCAACTAACTTCCAATGGTAAAGTTCCACCAAAAAAGAAACTCTGCTTGTACCATGTTTAATGTGATTCCTATAGGCTTGCAGATATTCAATCATATGCTCAGTACCTCCCTTATACTATGTAATATATTATATTCTCAAATAAGAATATATTCAAGAATAAGAATATAATTTATGCTAAGTCTATTATTAATTGAAAGGTAGGAATTAGCATGATCGATTTTAAACCATTTTGGGAGACATTGAGAAAATCTGACGAAACATACTATACTTTAACAAATAAGCACAAAATTTCTTTTAGTACCTTAAATAAGCTAAAACACAATAAAGGTATCACCACACAAAAATTGAATGACTTATGCAGAATTTTAAAATGCGATGTGTCAGATATCTGCAGATATGTTCCTTCCGATGAGGATCAGCAACTGTAAAAATAAGTAAACAGGAGAGCAGTCATCAATCTGCTCTCCAAATGAAATATATTTAACTAACAATCCGTATGTATAATTTCTTTTATTCCTCCGACTTTTTCAATTCTCAGCACTTTTACTGACTTTTTTGATTTTTCTTCTCTTTCCAGCATAATCCACTCATCATCCATATCGATTAAAACACCCCTGGCGCTGTACATGACATCTAATAGATACAATCACAACTTGACAATAAAATTATTAGTGGTTATAATAAATATAAAACACAAACATATGTTTGGTAAAAGGACGATTCACATGAGCAAAAAAATGAAACACAAAGATATAAAATTTGAAAATGAGAGTGCAGAGCTGCTGTTTCAGGAAATAGAAAGCCATTATCCATCACTGGATCTTAAGGGGCAGCCACTCTCAGAAGAGCAGGCACTCGCTATGTATTATCATGCAAAAGGTCTTCAAATTCCAGAAATAAACAACAAGCGGTATATTCCAGTCTACAATATAATTGCATGTTAACTCTTTGAGCTACATATTTATGAAAGAAATGGAGATGATAATTTATGACTACCATAAATAATATTCCTTTTGAAAATGAGAATGCAAGACTTCTGTTCGAATTAATCCGTATGTTCTTTCCCAACATGGAATTAAACTGGTCTGGGGAAGAACTATCGGAGAGGGAAGCCTTAAAAATGTACCATAAAGCGTGCCGAAGACTGAAAGTAAAAATCGTCCCATATATAAATAGGAAGATAATGGTGTAACAAAATGTATAATCCCTGGAATCTCAAGATATCCATATGAATCCGGATGTAAAAGAGTCAAAAATGAGGTGCCCCCAATAAGTTGGTTTTTAGTTCTAACTTATTGGGGGCAGTTCAAAACGGCTCTTTTTTATTATTTAAATCTATAAGGGAAAAATTATCAAATTTGCTTTATTGATTGTTAATTCATACTTTAAAGACTACTGGAATAATAGATATTTTATACATAAGTCAAAAAATGTAGACTTTATTTGACGTATGGTATATAATAGGAATTGTGGAAAAAATACACATATTTTTCCTTTTTATGGCTGTAAAATAAAGTCTACATTGTTTGATAATTATATCAAATAAATCAATGTAAGAAATATCATGGCCAATTGTTAAGACAAATCACATATATAGAAGGTAGCTTGGAGAATGGAGGATTATGGATAAAAATTGTTGTAATTGTATTTATTCTTCGTATGGTAAAAAGAAAACAAAAAGATGGTTTTGCCATTTAAAATCCTGGTATGTCAAGAAAAAGGATACTTGCTGCTACTTTAAACTCCTTAATTAGTTAAATATAGCACCAACTTTTATAAAACACTTGTATATAACCTGGACAAATAGCCAATAATGATTTACAATATTAACATTAAAAGTAAATTATATTGGAGGAATTAATCATGGCAAGAGGACAAAGAAAATCAATTGACGATCAGATCGCGGTTATAGACGAACAAATTGCAAAAGTTCAGTCTAAAATGGATGCTTTGTTAGATCAGAAAAAAGCACTGGAACAGAAGAAAAGAGAAGAAGCACTGGGTCAGCTTTATGATATGATTCAGGAAAGCGGGAAATCTATCGAAGATATTCTGACATTGATTACTGACTAGTCACCAGCTTGTATAAAAGTAAGATAAGGAATATAGAATCGCAGAGGCGTACATGTAGTATGTCTCTTTTTTATTAATTGAATCTTGTTTTATTGATTTTGACAGAGTGAGTTTGATTTTTATCTTGTAAATGCTTTTATAATTTGATATACTTCATGTTGTTATCGGGTGAGCACCTACCGTATGCGAGGCTATATTCTTGCATACGTTTTTTTGGCTTTTAGGAGATATCGAAGATGTACAGAGATAAAAATAAAACAGAAAATGTAGCATTTTCATTAATCAAGTTTTGCTTGCCACTTATTTTAAGTGGCATTTTACAGCAGCTTTATAATTGGGCAGATGCTTTTATAGTAGGGAATGTAGTTGGAGAAGAGGCACTTGCAGCAATCGGTTCAACCAGTACTGTCATTAATTTTTTTCTAACTGCAATTACGGGATTTACACTTGGTCTTTCCATTTTATTTGCCCAGAAATTTGGTGGTGGGAAAATGGCCCATATATCAAAAATACTTTCGGTATTTTCTGTGGTAATGGGTGTTGCTTTTTTGGTTGTGCCGGTAATAGGGATGATAGGAGCGTACCGGTTACTTCTTTTGATGAATACGACACAGGATACGATTCATATGGCAAAGGATTATCTGCAGATCATCCTGATTGGTATGCCGATTCTAGCTGTATATAACGTTTATTCCTCAGCGCTTCGGGGGATTGGGAATAGCCGTGCGCCCTTTGGGGCTGTTTTGTGTTCTTCAATTGTGAATGTTATTTTAGATATTGTATTTGTAGGTGTTTTTCATTGGGGTGTTGTCGGTGCGGCTGTCGCAACGGTGGTTTCCCAAGCTGTTATGACAATATTTATCATTTTATACAGCGTGAAGAAATACCCCTGTCTGTGCTTCTCTCTCAAGGAATGGTCATTAAATCGTTTTGTTATAAGGGAGGGGCTTCATTTTGGCATACCGCCTATGATCCAATCCTGTATAAGTTCCCTTGGAGGCCTCATTCTGCAAAATTTCATGAACGGATTCGGAACGCAGACCGTTGCAGCAATAACGACGGCATATCGTGTGGACACAATGATACTTTTGCCAATTATTAATCTTGGATCCGGAATAGCTACCATTGTAGCACAGAATTTTGGAGCTGGAAGAAGAAAACAAATTCCAAAGATTGTATTTGTTGGGACTGCGCTGATGTTATGCGTATCGCTAATGCTGACGTGGCTGGTGGTGGAAACAGGTGGATACTTAATTGCTATGTTTGGAGTAAGTCAGGAGGCAACGGAGATTGGAAAGCAGTTCTTTCGGAGCATTGCTGGTTTTTATGCGGTTTACGGCATTGCAATGTCGATTCGGGGTTATATAGAAGGAATTGGAGATGTACTGTTTTCAAGTATTGCAGGTGGTATTGCATTGATATCACGTATTATATTTTCATATGGCTTTGTCGGACTATGTGGTAATATGATTATTGCATATGCAGAAGCTGGTTCCTGGGGAGTTCTGCTGCTGCTTTATCTGCTGCGCATATTGTGGAAGAAAAGATAACTGATTATAATATGAAAGGAAGCCGGGCATAATGATTACAAAAATTTATATGGAAAGTTTACCGAAAGATGCAAAAGTAATACGGAAAGCAGTTTTTATGGAAGAACAGGGCTTTAAAAATGAATTTGATGAAATAGATGATGAGGCTGCGCATATTGTAATATACAATGAAAAGGAACTGCCAATTGCAACCTGCCGGGTATTTAGGGATACTCAAATAGATTCCTATTGTATCGGACGCCTGGCGGTTCTTAAAGAATACAGAGGAAAGAATATCGGGGGGTATGTAATAAATGAAGCAGAAAAATATGTCTTTGAAAAAGGGGGGCATAGAGTGGACCTTCATGCACAATGCAGAGTAAGCTCTTTTTATCAAAAACTGGGATTTTCCCAATATGGGGGCGTAGATGATGATGAGGGATGCCCTCATATATGGATGAGAAAACTACTTTAATCTGGCTGAGGACAGTGAATTGCTGCTGCAATCCCACAAGCTTGGCACTCACAATATTTGGCGCTGCAGACTTGTAGTGGTGATTACTGAAATTCACACAGATATTTTCATGAACATTTAGCCGATAATATTTTTTGTATATCGTCAAAGTGTTCTTTACATGTGACGCGGTAATGTATCCACCCACCGTCACCACAAGGATATTTATGATCAATATAATCCTGGGTGTATTTTTGCACATTGGCATATATTGTTTGGAACTGTCCGTTCGATAATCTTATCATAACTGTAAAAGCATTATGTTCAGCAAAAATATTGCATAAGAGTTTTTGTTTCTTTTTGTGAGATATACCCCACCCATAATTATTGCCATATGGGAAAGTAACTTTCTGCACGGTGTCATATGTTTTAGACAGCCACTCATTGAGATTGGCAAATAATATTGCATTCTTACCACAATATTCTGTCATTTCTGCTATTGTGGGTATTTCTTGTTTGTTTAACATCCTTTCGTACATAGAAGTACCTCCCGTGAATCTTGTAGTGTTCTTCCATAAAATAGTCATGAAAACGCATCACACAAATGGCTGGAACAGAAGCCATAGTAAATATCATTAACTAATAAAAACAATTACAAAAGCCCATAGCATTATGAAAATGGGCAGAAACCATTCATTTTGTACAGAAGCACAATGTTTGGAAGCGGATTTCATCTTCCCTGGTTTAACAACAAGTCTAAAACACAATAAGCCAACGATTGTTCCAAGTACATTTGCAATCAGGTCATTGATATCTGTGGCTCTGTATAATGTAAATAACTGGCTTATTTCGATGGCAAGTGATAAACCAAAACCAAGCAGTGCTGCATTTTTTATTTGGTTATATGTCTTACTTATGACTGGGCACAGAAATCCTAATGGTATAATACAAAATATATTCAGTATGAATTCTAAGCCGATACCATTTACGAACGGTATCCAGCTAATATTAGGATGAAAAAATGTTTCCCCCAGATTTGTCAGCCTATTGAATTCGCTTATTGTTGGAATGCCAACTATATTATTTAAAACGATACACAGATAATAATACAATAGAACAGAACCAATTGTAATCTTTATTTTTGGCAACTGTTTGTTTCTTCGAAATATCAAGTACAATAATAACCCGGTTACCCCCAATCCCAACAGATACAAGGGTCTTAAACATAGCAAATCCATTATTGCTTCCATAATACTCAATTGATTTTCCATTATAAATGCCCGCTTTCTTTTTTACTATATTTTACAACATGATTATTAAAAAAAGGTTGATATAAACCTGAGTATTTCTGAAGATTTTCTTACGAATTATCATTTTAGGTGTCATTTAGGTGTCATCAAGATTTGATAATGACAACTTTACAAACCGCATATTATGACTTACAATAATAGCAATAAATGTATATTTGTGGTTTTCATCCTTCCGGTTACTGGAAATGTATCCACAACTCTTAGGATCAAATATGTATTTATGATTATCTTAAATTTAATTATAAAGGAGAATAGTCAAATGAAAAAGTATGAATATGTCAATGTAGAATACAAAATGAAAGATATGGTTATGGCATCCATATCAGAACACCGTGAAATTATCGAGAAATATGCGAAGCTGGGTTATAGGTATGCAGGTATGATACCAACGGAGATCAGTGCAAATGGCTGTTTTAGAAAAATAGATTTGATTTTTGAGAAAGAAGAATAGAAATGGAGTCATTTTATAATATTTGTGTAGCATTGTCATTAGGCATCGTGATTGGCTTTTTGTTTGGAGGAATCAAACTGACTACAAAAAGGACATATACAGAAGCGCAAAGCAGAGCAGCCAGAAAATTTATAAATAGAGCGGCTTTTGTATTGAAATATTTTACATTTCTTTTACTTGCCTTAGGTCTGGTTTGGTGTACCTATTTTTTGATTTTGGGCGCCGTCATTCCGGAACAAACGGACTATGCAAACAATGTGTCTGAACTAATTGTATCCGTTCTTACCGTAATTTCAATAATTTTTGCTTTTGTTGAGTTTTTAAGAAGAACCGACGATAAAGATTAGTTATTAGTCTCCTGGGATTTTACAGATAACTGCTGCCTGGACGAAGAAACTGTGAAATGTAATTGACAGATTGACAGATTAAGGCAAAAATGTTAAAATAATGTTGCGGGATGTAATAGAAACGTAATAACTATGAAAAAAATTGTAACGAAAGAGAGGTATGCGATTATTATGAAAAGACGTATGCTGAAAATTGCAGGCCTTCTTGCCATCAGTGTAATGGCATTTGGTGGAATGAGTCTTGTATCAATGGCTGCGAATACCGGGATGGCTCTTGTAGGAGTAGCTGTACACGTAGAAAATGTACAGACAGACACAACAGAAGCGAAAAAAGCAATTCCCTATGATAAGATGGTTATCGCTGATTTAGAAAAAAAAGAAGGCGTGAAACCGGAAGAACAGTATGTGAACATCCGTAAATCTGCAAATGCAGAGGATGGGGAAATTCTGGGAAAACTCTATAATCACAGAGCAGGAGTAATTGTAAAAGAAGAAGGCGACTGGTATCTGATTGAGTCAGGTTCTGTAAAAGGCTATGTGAAGAAAGATCTCGTTGTAAGCGGTGAAAAAGCAGCAGAACTGGCCAGAGAATTTGGCTGGGAAGTGGCAGTAATTAATGCAGAGGTATTAAATGTACGTTTGGAGGCTAGTGAAGATGCTGAAGTTGTTGATACAGCTATGGAATCTGAAGCATACTCCGTTATCTCAGATGCTGGGGATTGGGTAAAAGTACAAATGAGTGACGGACGCGAAGGCTATGTTGCTAAGCAGTATGTTACCTGTGAAGTTAGATTTGATGAGGCAGAATCACTGGAAGAGGAGCAGGCCAGACTGGATGGTGAATGGCAGGCATATCAGAAGGCTCAGGAAGATGCAAGGCTGGCAGCAGAAGAAGCAGCCAAAAAAGAGCAGGAGAAGAATCCTGTGACACAGACGGAAGTTGTGAAACCTGAGACAAATGTTCCAGAGACTGAATCACCAGAAACAAACGCACCCGCAACAGAAACTCCTGAAACAGCTGAAACAAATATCCCGACAACAGAAACTACAGAAACAGCTGCGACAGAAGCATTAGAGACGGAAACAACAGAGACAAATGCACCAGAGACAACTGTACCGGAAACAACTGTACCGGAAACAGAAGCGCCAGAGACAAATGCTCCAGAAACAGAAGCTCCGGAAACAGAAGTACCGGAAACTGCTGAAACGGAAGCGCCGGAGACAGAAACTCCGGTGACAAACACTCCGGAAACAGAAGCACCAGGCAACTCTTCTTCAGATTCATCTAATTCTGGACTTGGAAGCAATATTGCGAACTATGCACTCCAGTTTGTAGGAAACCCATATGTTTGGGGTGGAACTAGTTTGACAAATGGTGCGGATTGTTCAGGATTTGTACAATCTGTAATGGCAAACTTTGGTATTTCTCTTGCACGTGTGGCTGAAGATCAGGCTGCCGGCGGTACGTCAGTATCCCCGGGTAATGAACAGGCAGGCGATCTGGTATTCTATGTTGATGAAAGTGGTTATATTTATCATGTAGCACTTTGCATTGGCGGAGGCCAGGTGGTACATGCAAGTAATCCGACAAGCGGAATTATTGTATCTGGCATGTATTTTGATAGTGTATATGCTATAAAGAGATACATATAAGAAACAATAACAAAAGGAAGGCATCATATCAAAGTTTTGGTATGATGCCTTTTTTAGATCCAGCTAAATCAAACTTGCGAGTACAACAATTCCTAAACCTATCCGATACCATCCAAACACCTTAAAATCATGTTTTTTAATATAGCTCATCAAAAATTTAATAACTGCCAGCGATACGAAAAATGCCACAACCATTCCAACTATTAAAGCCAATATTTCATTTCCCCCAAAATGAAAACCATATTTTAACATCTTAAGTGCACTTAAACCAAACATAACAGGTACTGCAAGGAAAAATGTAAATTCTGCTGCTGCGATTCTGGATACTCCGATCAGTAATGCACCAACAATGGTAGCACCGGAGCGGGATGTGCCGGGAATTATGGATAATACCTGGAATAATCCGATGAGTAAGGCTGTTTGATAAGTAATATCCGACAGGTGAACAACCTTAGGCAATCTTTTTTTATTCCAGTTTTCCACTAAGATAAATGTAATTCCGTAGAAGATTAAAGCGGCTGCAATCACTATGGGAGTGTGCAGGTGTGCATCGATATAATCATCAAACAGAATGGTTACCACTGCACCTGGAATACATGCTACTACAACTTTAAACCACATGGAAAAAGTATCTTTAATAATAATTGGCTGCTTTTTATTTTTAAACTGAAACGGAAACATTTTTTTCCAGAAAACCATTACAACAGCTAAAATAGCACCTAGCTGTATGACTACGAAAAACATTTCTTTAAAAGATTCACTCATGTTCAGAGAGATAAATTCATCTACCAGGAGCATATGTCCGGTACTGCTGATGGGAAGCCATTCCGTGATGCCTTCTATAATACCGAGAAAAATGATTTTTAGTATTTCTATAAAATCCAGTGTCATTATTTAATATCCTCCTTCTGGAAATAGATGTAGGTGGCAGTAAATCCCAGAATTGACACCAGGGTGATGATGCCCACAGAAACCCAAACGGGGTAACCGGTAGCAGCCAGACTTCCCTGCATAAGAAATAGGATGGCTGTCCAGGGATATAATGCACCAAGATCCTGATTTGACAAAGCAGCGTTTCCCATAATGACGGCAGCTGATATGATCAACGGGACAACCAGGCTTTTTGTTTTCTCGGCAAGGAATGTAAAAGGTGTTATAGTTAAAAACATCAGTATTGTACTGGACATCATTTTTCCCAGATAAATCAGGGCAATATGAAATTGAAATTCTGCAATACCAAACACGGAATGATACAGGAGCGCCAAGAGAAAAGCAGAACCCCAGGAGAAAAAGGACAAAACTATCATCCAGATAAATAAAATGCAGAACTTACTGGTTAAAAATGATGTTTTTGAAACCGGTATTGGTAATATATTTTTCAAAGTCTTCTCTGTATATTCCCGGCTGAACAGGTAGGAGGCTATAATTATATAGACCAACAGATTCATTAGAATAATAGTATAGAGCAGCAGACTGTCATAGATATCCGCCAGAGTAAACATTTTTTCAGGGTGTTCGAAATGTGTCTGCAGACATTCCAGCAGCAGCATGCCCGGTGCTGCTAGGGCTCCCAGAATACTGATCAAAAGCATTTTGGAACGTTTAAGCTTTAATATTTCACAGTAAATCAGATCAACCAATTCCGCCACCTCCAATCAAATTTGAAAAATAATCCTCTAGTTTTTCTTCACTAATGTTGACTTTTGTTACAAGTAAGCCATTTTCCACAAACGACCGGTTTATTTCTCCCCGTCTGTTAATACATTCAAAAATCCGGATCGTATGATTATCGCATACGGAATAGTCATTAACAGCATGATGCCGTTCCAGTAACAGAGAAGCAGTATTTACATCAGAAACAATAAATTCCACATATTGGCGGTTTCGCTTGTGCAGTTCTTCCATGGAGACCTCTTCCAGTAAGTGTCCCTCATGCATAACACCAATAATATCAGCTAACTGTTCAATTTCACTTAGAACATGGCTGGAAAGAAATATAGTGGTTCCTTTTTTGCTCAGTTCCAGCAGAAAATTCCGAATCTCATGTATTCCGATTGGATCCAGTCCATTCACCGGTTCGTCCAGGATGAGCAGGCAGGGGTCGTGCATGATTGCGGCAGCAATGCCCAGTCTTTGTTTCATTCCTAATGAATAGTTGGAAAATGGTTTGTTGATTTCTTTTTCAAGTCCAACTAATTTAAGGGCATGCTCTGCGGTGTCTTTGCGGTGCCTTCCCCGCAGGCGGGCCAGCAGATGTAGATTTTCCCGGGCGGTTAAATTATCATAGAATCCGGGAGTTTCGATAATATTTCCGATGTTGCGGTAAGTTTTGCTGGGATTTTTTTTATAATCATTGCCAAACAGCAGGATTTCTCCGGATGTTGGCTGTACCAGATTCAAAAGCATTCGCATGGTTGTAGTTTTTCCGGCGCCGTTTCTGCCAAGTAAACCATAAATTTTGCCCTGGGGTACATGCAGATTTACATTATCCACGAGAAGTTGATTACCAAATTGTTTTGTCAGCCCGATTGTTTGTATCATATAGTTGTTCATTTGTTTGACTCCTTTCTGAAGTTTATTTTACCATCCAAAGCTGACAGGGGCCTTTATCAGATCTTACTTTTTTCTTACTTCATTACGGGATTTCCGTTAGCGCCGGCAGAGTGACTTGAAAGCATGTTCCCAGGGTCTGTGAACTGGTTACATTTATTTCACCATGTAAAGCTTCTGCCAGTTCCTTTGTAATGGCAAGCCCCAGTCCGCTTCCTTTGCCTGAACGGGCATGGTCACCCTTATATAAACGGTCAAAAATGTAGGGTAATTGCTCAGGAGGAATATGGCTGCCGTCATTTATAACTGTAATAAGCACTTTTTCGATACGGGGCTCAACAATTATTGAAATGCAGGTACAATGCCCATGGTGGATTGCATTTTGAATAAGATTATTGATTATACGTTTATATGCCATACTGTCAGTAGATATCAGTAAATCATCATCACTGATCTGGGCCCTGACCTCTATGTTTTCTTTTTCCAAACCAGGAAGCCATTCTATAATTATTTCCCGCGTCAGTTCATTGATGTCTACAGTGTCAAAATGGAATTGCTGCTCTTTTGAATTGAGTTTAAACCATTCAAAAAGCATATCAACATAGGATTTCAAATCATTCGCCTTTCGATATGCCACAGTAATATATTCCTGTTGTTCTGTTTTATTCTCCATCCCATTTTCCAGAGCTTCCAGATAGCCAAGCAATGATGCAAGAGGGGTCCTTACATCATGGGAGAGACTGGTTAAGATCTGTTTTTTTGCTTCATCTACTTTATTCAGATAGGTAATTCTCTTTTTATTTGTTTCTATAATCTCATTTAACTCATAGCCGATATCAGACATGATTCCGGAACCTTTGGTAAAAATCTTTTCTTGTTTGCCCTGGGAAACAGCTTGAAGAATGGAAAGCCAGTCTTCCGTCTGTTTCCTAAGACGGCTAATATAAAGAAACTGTTTAAAGCATAAGAGAAGCAAAAGGAAAATCACAAATCCTGTCATAACGAATCACCGCCAAACTTATATCCCACACCCCAGATTGTTAAAATATAAGTCGGCTTTTCAGGGCAGGGTTCTATTTTTTTACGTAATCTGCGGATGTGTACCATAATATTATTATCGTCAAAAGCATATTCATCATCCCAAACTGCGCGGTAAATCTGTTTTTTAGTAAATACCTTGCCCCTGTTGCAGGCGAAGAAATACAAAAGATCAAATTCTTTAGCGGTCAGGTCAATGACAGTGTTGTTTTGGCGCACTTCATGTGCAGCCGGATCAATATGGAGACTGCCAATATCCAATACGGGATCTGCCAGTTCCATGGAAGAATTAAATAAGGTGTACCTTCGTAAAAGTGATTCAACACGGGCAATAAATTCATTATTGCTGAACGGTTTTGTGATGTAGTCATCCGCACCCATACGCAGTCCGGATACTTTGTCTATCTCGCTGTCTTTGGCAGTCAGCATCAGGATAGGTACATGGCTTGTTTTTCTGATTTCAGTCAAAACTTCAAAGCCGCTTTTTTGGGGAAGCATAACATCCAGTACTATCAACTGGTATTCCAAATGTATTGCTTCGGCCAGTCCGCTTTCTCCATCATGGCGGAGCGTTACCTGGTTACCTTCGGCGGTTAAGTTTTTTTTCAGTAACAGACACAGATCTTTATCGTCATCAATTATTAGTATTTTGCTATTCATTTTATACTGTCCTCCCTGTAATTTTTCGGAATTCATCAGATTACATCTGATTGATACATGATTGTAATGCCTTTGTATGAATTTTCGAACAGGCTGCTTTTGCTGTTTATTATATTTCGCATGTGGAAAATAAACAAGGTAATAAATAAAAAAATAAAACCGTTTTATCTGAGGCATTTGGAAATAATCATCTTGACTTTTTGACAGGCGCAATGATAAAATAATAATAATCGAGTGGCAGAAGCGTAAATCCAGATTTGGGTTTGCGCTTTTTTGTCGTTGATTTATATTGCAGAATGAAATCCGGAATAAATTCTGCGGAACAGCAGGTTGTGGCAGCTTTCCTGAAAAGTCTCCAAATAAAAATAATGGAGGATAATAATGGAGGAAAAAGTAACAATGAACAAAATGGGTACGGAGCCGGTAAATGGACTGATGATTAAAATGGGAGTTCCCATGATTATATCCATGGTTCTGCAGGCATTGTATAATGTAGTGGACAGCTATTTCGTATCGAATATGAAGGATACGGCTGAAATTACCGGCATGGGGGAATATGCGGTTAATGCACTTACCCTGGCATTCCCCGTTCAGATGCTTATGGTTGCAATTGGTGTAGGCACCGGCGTGGGAATCAATGCGCTGCTGGCAAAGAGCCTTGGAGAGGGGAATCGTAAAAAGGCCAGCCGGATTGCGGGAAATGCAATATTTTTAGGTCTCTGTACCTTTCTTGTTTTTTTGATCTTTGGTTTATTTGGTGTAAATGCCTATCTTCATTCCCAGACGACAGACCCGATTATACTGGAAATGGGGCAATCCTATCTTAGCATTTGTACTATCTGGTCCTTTGGAATCATAATGTACACTATTTATGAAAAACTGCTTCAGGCGACAGGAAGGACGACGCTGACTACCGTGGCTCAGGTAGCAGGGGCACTGGTGAATATTGTTTTAGATCCGATTATGATTTTTGGATATTGGGGATGCCCTGAAATGGGAATTAGCGGAGCCGCATATGCAACCATAATCGGCCAGACGGTATCCTTCCTGATGGATGCTATTTTCCATTATGTATTTAACAAAGATATTGATCCGAGTCCCAGATATATAAAACCCAAGGGTGCAATTATCAACGAAATTTATAAGGTGGGCTTACCGGCAATTATAATGCAGGCCCTGATGTCATTTATGACATATGGTGTAAATATTATCTTTGGAGCAGTTTCCAGTGCGGCAGTTACGGCATATGGTGTCTATTATAAAATCCAGCAATTTGTATTTTTTGCTGCTTTTGGAATGAACAACGCATTAATACCAATTATATCATTTAATTATGGAAAACGGGACCGGAAAAGAGTGGATGAAGGAATTAAATATGGCATGTTATATACGCTGCTGATCATGGTTGTGGGATTGCTGGGGCTTCAGATCTTTGCAAATCCGTTATCCGGTGTATTTTCAGTGGCACCGGAAACACAAAAACTATGTGTGATCGCAGTTCGCATCGTGACCCTTGGGTATTTGTTTGCAGGTGCAAATATTGCATATCAGGGGATTTTTCAGGCATTGGGCTGTGGCATTAGATCTTTGATTCTTTCGCTGCTGCGGTTAATAGTAGTTGCGTTACCGCTGGCATGGCTGTTCACAAAATTTGCAAATGCCCCGGTTCTGATCTGGGTATCTTTCCCGGTTGCAGAAGGTGTAGCCTTATTGGCAGGGATCCTGTTTATGAAACAGATTTCTGATCAACAGCTGAAAGGTCTGCTATAGGGTTTCGAAATAATAGTTGTTATAAAATTTAATCTCAAAATAAAGGTTATATCTATCCATTTTGTAAATTACATGCTATGATAGGAGATATAAAATCTAAAGAGTATACGACTATCTATACACGTATACAGATGAAGGAGCTGAATAGTATGAGACTGGTAACACGTTCCGACTTTGATGGTTTGGTTTGTGGTGCGCTGCTTAAAGAAGCAGGAATTATTGATCATTGGAAGTTTGCACATCCCAAAGATCTTCAGGATGGTCTGGTGGAAATCAGAGAGGATGACTGCCTTGCCAATGTACCTTATGTAGAGGGGTGTGGGTTGTGGTTTGACCATCATTCCAGTGAATTTGAGAGAAACGAGCTGGAAGGCAAATATAAAGGGGAAAGCCGTATAGCCCCATCTTGTGCAAGAATAATTTATGATTACTATGGAGGGAATGAAAGGTTTTCCCATTTTAATGAGATGATGGAAGCGGTAGATAAGGTGGATTCAGGTAATTTGACAATTGATGAAATCCAGAATCCCAAAGGCTGGATACTAATTGGTTTTCTGATGGATCCAAGGACCGGTTTAGGCCGTTGGAGAAATTTTACTATTTCCAATTATCAATTAATGGAAAAGCTGATCGATGCCTGCCGAACCATGGATACAGAGGAAATTTTAAGTCTGTCAGATGTAAAAGAGAGAATTGAAGTTTATTTTGAACAGACGGCTAAATTCAAAGAAATGATAGAGGCGCATACCAGAGTGGAAAAGGATGTAATTATATCAGATCTGAGAGGTGTGGATCCTATATATACGGGAAATCGTTTCCTAATTTACAGCATGTATCCGCAACAGAATATCTCAGCCTGGATTGTTAATGGAAAAGGCGGTAAAGGGTGCTCAGCTGCAGTTGGCTACAGCATTCTGAACCGTACTTCCGATATCGATGTAGGAAGCCTGATGTTGAAATACGGAGGCGGTGGACATAAAGCGGTTGGAACCTGCCAGTTCAGTGATGACAGCATGGATGAGCTGCTTCCTAAAATGCTGGATGAGTTGGTGAATCATAGAGAAACAGGCTCTAATATTCACAATAGAAAATAAACGGGAATGAGGTTCTCCCCAGGTACAACAATACCTAAACTGCTATTAGCTGATGACTTCTGTTTTAGGACAGAAGTGTCAGCTTTTTTATGTGCAGAAACCTGAATGGCAGAGGTGCAATGAGAAAAAAGCCGGCAAAATTATTTATCCGGCGCAGAGGAAACATCGTTTAAAGTTTCAAAATAGTAATAAAAAAATAAAAATACAGGAGAGAATATTATGTTGACAAGTTTAGCTTTTATTTTTCTATTGGGAATGCTGCTTAGTTCTATTCTTAAAAAACTAAGGCTGCCGGGTTTGCTCGGCATGCTGATTACCGGAATTGTGTTAGGTCCGTATGTACTTAATCTGTTAGATCCCTCTATTTTGAGTATATCCGCAGATCTAAGACAAATTGCCCTGATTATTATTCTGACAAGGGCGGGGTTATCTTTAGATATCAATGATCTGAAGAAAGTGGGGCGTCCTGCGATCCTGATGTGTTTTGTTCCGGCGTGCTGCGAGATTGCGGGAATGATTCTGCTTGCACCGGGGCTTTTGGGAATTTCTGTGCTGGATGCAGCTATTATGGGGGCCGTTGTGGCAGCTGTGTCTCCGGCCGTAATTGTTCCGAAAATGCTGATGCTCATGGAGAAAGGTTACGGCAGAGAGAACAGAATACCGCAGCTTATTATGGCTGGAGCTTCTGTGGATGATGTATTTGTTATCGTCTTGTTTACCGCGTTTACCGGGCTTGCACAGGGGGAAAGTATCTCGGCTGCCAGTTTTGCACAGGTTCCGGTGTCAATACTTACCGGGATGATTGCCGGTGTTGGTACCGGAATGATACTGGCAGTCCTGTTTGCCAGACTGCATATCAGGGATTCGGGAAAAGTAGTAGTGCTGCTCAGCATTTCTTTTTTAATGGTGGCACTGGAAAATGTGCTAAAGGGAGTAATACCGTTCTCAGGTTTGCTGGCTGTTATGAGTATGGGAATTGCACTTCAAAAGAAGCGCCGTGTTGTAGCGGAAAGATTGTCGGTGAAATACTCAAAATTATGGGTGGCGGCGGAGATTCTGCTGTTTGTGCTGGTTGGGGCAAGCGTGGATGTGAGCTATGCACTGGCAGCAGGCGCATCGGCAGTTTTACTGATTTTTGGCGTATTGTTATTTCGAATGGCAGGGGTATTTCTGTGTATGCTGAAAACGAAATTGTCCGGTAAAGAACGGCTGTTCTGTATGATTGCCTACATGCCGAAAGCAACTGTGCAGGCAGCGATTGGAGGCGTACCTCTGGCATTGGGACTGGGATGCGGTAAAATTGTTTTGACTGTTGCAGTGCTTGCTATTTTGATAACGGCGCCCCTTGGAGCCTTTGGCGTTGACGTGGCTTACCGGAAACTGCTCCCCCAGACACATGACGAAATGTAGCTGAGAGTAATTTGTGGAATTAAAAAAGAACCGTGAATGGTTCTTTTTTTAATGATGGTGCATTTATCTTTTAAAATCGTGGTTCATAATAGCAGCAAGAATCTTTCATACTTACATATCCTATCTTCAAGTGACAGAACCATTTCTTTACTTTTTTTATATTTAAGGTGGAATATCGACAATTGCAGCAACACTTACACATAACAAACACTCCTTTAATATTATGTAATTATTCCGATTATTAACACAACACTGCATTTTGAGTCTACACTAAGTAGATATGTAAGAATATTTGGCATAGGATAAAAAATTTCAATAATTTCGTAAATATGAAAAATAATGGCGTATCAAATTATTTAGTTTCTAATTTTATAATAAAACGATAAGGATCTGTCACTACCTCAAAAATCGGTTTCTCCCATCCTTGTTCTTTCCATGCTTCAATTATTTTACCTATTCCACTGCCAGCCCGGTCCCCGATACCAATCTTACTAAACATTTTAAAAATTGTAGGATTTCTTGGGTCACTTACGCCGCCTGAAAGCATTTCCTCTTTTGAAATTAGGAGTCTTCCCGGATTTGAGATGGAAAGAGAATCAACTTTTTTCCTAATAACAACGCCTTGCCGCCCATAATAATCAGCGTGGATTACTGCATTAGCCAAGGATTCATTTAAGGCATTTTTAATTTTCATTTTACTGCTTTCATTTTTGGCTTTATGAACTGCAAAGCCATTATTGTTTTGAGATAAGAGTAATTGTAGAACATTTTGATAAAAATCAAATATATTTCCACTAAAAGTACTATCATCAGAAGTCAATCTATATGACCAGCTTTTATTTTTAGATGCTGTTTCTTCTCTATAATCCAAGAAATAGTTAGGAAATTCTTCCCGGATATATGACTCTTTTCCAAACATAAGTAAACCGGCAACTGTAGGAACATATTTTTCTCTTTTATTTGGTTTTAATGCAGATAAATTAATTAGAAAATCTTTTGTAAGCAGTTTTAAGTAAGCAGATTCTGGAGATTTATTCTGTAATATACAACGATATCGCTCTATAGTATCTTGAGAGAATACTGATATATCCATTTTTTCAATTATTGCATCATCATATGGCATTTTTCTACCTTCTATCATTTTAATTTCCTCTTTTTTGAAGTTTCCTTTTTGTGATTTTACCAGATAAAATATAGTCTAGCATATTTAATTTAAAGGATCAATTCAAGAATGTTTCAAGAATTATTCAAAAAAGTTTCAAGATTAAGATAATAGTACGGTTAAATTGTAGCTCGTCCAGGTGTTCATCACCCAACTCTTTTAAGTGCACAGTATTCCATGGCGGGTTTCTCGCAGATGACAGATTTTTTATCTTGTAAATGCTCTGTTTACCTCTTTTAAATATCGTCTGCTAATAGGAATCATATTTCCATTTTTCAAAATGAATCCATATCTGTTATATTCTTTGACATAGTTCAGGTTAACAATGTAACTGTTGTGGCAACGTATAAAAAATGCTGGTTCCAACTGTGGATGTAACTCCGGTAAACTCGATGTTGTACTAACTGTCTCAGTTGTACTCACTACGTGGGTAATTCTCCTGACCCGCTCTAAATATTGGATATTATTAGGTATGAGTATTATCTTATGATTCTTTATTGGGACAATTAATCTTTTCTTTCGAATTTGTTTTTTTCGCTGGACCTGTTTCTCCAGTATAAATGGGAGGGAATTTTCTAATTCTTTTTGTAATCCTCTGGAACGAAAATCTACAAAATTGGTCAGAAAAACAAATGACGTTCGACAGCATATATTTTTTATTTCTTTAGCCATGCCCATACTATCAACGTCAGGGGCAGAGTCCATAAAAAGTAAATCCAAATCAAACATTTCATTTAATATAAAAAAGTAAAGGTCTTTTATATTTGAAAATTCATAGATTTTGAATATTATATTTTGTGGGGCTAAATATTTCGCTACTATTTCTTTGACTGATTGAATCACACTTATATCATTATTACATAAACCAATCCGAAACATATATTTTCTTTATCCTCACTTTTTTAGTTATTTTAAACTATATAAAAGAATAGCAAATTTCTACTAAAAATGTTCCAATTGGCCTGAAATGTATGAAATTTCTGCCTGAAATGTTAAATCGTGCTGGATTATAGAAAAAACTTATGTTAAACTAATATGAATTTTTAGATAATCATGGAGGTAAAGAATTTGAAAATTGCAATTTGTGACGATGATTCATTAGAGCTTTTCCACATTTCGTCCATTTTAGACCGATACAGGCTTGAAAAGAAAGTGCCTGTTAAATACAAGACTTTTCAAAGTGCAACAGAATTACTTGTCACGATGAAGGCGATGGAATATGAGATAATCTTTTTAGATATACTGATGCCTGGTGTCAATGGGATCCAGACCGCAACGGAAATTCGTCAGGCAAACAATGATGTGAAAATCATATTTCTTACCTCCACTCCGGAGTTTGCCTTTGAAAGTTATGCGGTTAAGGCAAATGACTATTTATTAAAGCCCGCTTCACCGGAAAAACTATTTCCCATACTGGATACCTTGTTATCAGAGGAGCAAAATCCTCAAGAGGGCATTACTCTAAAAACAAAAAAAGGTATTGTGCGTATTTTATTCTCAAACCTGGCATTTGTTGAAGTTATGAGTAAGAAGCTCTATTTTCATCTGTCAAATGGCGATATCCGGGAAGTAACCGCTTCGCTATCGGAGGTTGAGGATAAACTCTTGTGCAGATCTGATTTTATTAAAGTGCATAGATCTTACATTGTCAACTTATGGCAGATAGGCACACTTACCCCAAAAGAACTTGTTACCCACGCAGGCAGAACCATACCTGTTTCACGTCTGCTTTATGCGCAGGTACGGGAGATATATATGGAACACTTGTTTGAAGTGAAGGGGGTAGAGTAATATAGCTGTGGCTGCATCACGTGAAGGTCAGATGCAAAAGTAATACCAATTATTGCGATGACGGCAAATGCCTTTGATGAAGATGTGCAGAAGAGTATGGAGGCAGGAATGTCGGCACATCTGGCAAAACCCATAGAACCTATGGTGTTGTTTCAAACGCTATATGATTTTATATCTGCGTCAGAAGAATCCTGAATATGTTATAGAGTGAGAAACCCCTTTGGGCTGGTGAGAAATCACCAGTCCTTTTTCCTGTGTAAATTCTTTAGACAATAGAAGCATGCTCTTGAATCAACACGCTTCTATGATTTCCCGCTCAAATACAAAGACATAATAGCCGGGCAATTGACCTCCATTATTCAGATCAGAAAATTCTGTGAGCAGCCGCCAATCCTGAGATGCATATTCATTTAACAGAGCTTCTAAATCATCAAATTCCTGTTCTTTTTGTTTTTTACTGCCGCAGTCTTTTAAGATTTCTTTTCTTACCAGTTTATATTCGTGCATCTTATTCTCCATAAATATTATGTTTTTCAAACAGTGACTAATGATAGTATATACATTTGGAGGGATTTTATTAATGAAGTACCTATTCTATTGAAAATATATCTTTCTGCTTTTGCAGGTATTCAATTAAAAAATTTAATTTAAAATCCCTGCCTTCTATAGTATAATAAATCCAGGAAACAGAACCCCGACATAGAATCAGGTTAAATCACCTATTAAATTAAAGGAGACCAGGAGATGAAGATTGACATTTCGAAAATACAGAAAAAACGTTTCCGCTACGAGGATATCTTAAATCTCTATCCGGATATGAATTACCGGCAATTGTTTGATATTCTGGAGGAACTCTGCGAATTAAAACAGATAGCACCAATCAAAAAAAGCGGAAAGACATCCTTTTATCCGGCGGTCTTTCGAGAATATAAAAAGCTGCCGCCTTCGGTAGATTACAGTTGTTACATCGATGAAATTGCAGCGTTGAATCCAAGGCTGAATATCAGCAGGTATCTGGAGAAGCCAGGGGAATTTAAGGAGCTGCGGGACGGAATCTGTAAGCTCAGTGAAATGCTCTGGAAAGATGACCCGCGGCTGCAGCAGAAAATGTCTGTTAAGGAAAAATCCTATGCGATCTGGGGTGATGAGAAATATCTGGAGAGTAAAAGCGGGAGCAGAATCCTGGCTTTTAATCAGTTTGACCAGGTGAGCCTGAATTATTATTATGCGCCGGAGCCGTTTTTTTGCAGGGTATTTGATCAGATTGCGGGTGATGTGATTGTCATTGAAAATAAAGACACATGGTATTCAATTGGTGAAGCATTGAAAAATTCAAAGAATAAAAGATTTTTAGGGGTCAAAGCCGGACTGCTGGTCTATGGAGAAGGAAATAAGGTGACAGGTGAAGCTGCACTGCAAACTTTTGTGACGGAATATGGTTTCGAGAAGAGAAAGATACTTTATGCAGGGGATATTGATATTGCCGGAATCCTTATGTTTTATGGTGCGGTCACTCATAACAGGGAGATTATGATACAACCTTTTATGCCCTTATATAACAAAATGGCCAAACGGGCAAAGAATTTACAGATGCAGCCGACAGATGATAACAGGGGAAGAGACTGGAATACCGGATTCCTGGATTTATTTGAAGAACAAAATCAGGAGGTTGTAAGAAAAGTACTGGATGAAAACAGAAGAATTCCCCAGGAAATACTAAGTTTTCAGGATTATATTGGAATGTGTGATTAGAACAGCTTTCATTACTACAAATGGAATAGAAGAGGAAATTATGTTTGATTTTTTAGAAGGTTTTGAAAAGAGAATGGGATTTGCGGCGGTTGTGGATTCCATTGTCAATCGAAAGAATACGAATATGGAAATTGAGGGCTGGTTTCAGGGAGAAGAATTAGATAATCTGTTCTTCACGCTGCTGGTCTATATTATGGAACAGACTTTGAATGAAAATGATGAATGTACACTGGAAAATATAGCGCGTTTCCTGGATGATATTCTGCCGGTTTATCAGAAGAAATGGCCTTTTGATCAGGTGATGAGGCTGGCTGAATATATGGTGAAAGATATTCTGCAAAATAAAGGGACGGTTAAAAATTATGGGATTATGGATTACGGGCGGCAGTGGCACGATATTCAGGTGCGCCTGATCAGTGATAAGATAACAGCAGATAATAAAATTATATATCAGCTGACGGATCAGGGATATGACTTCTTATTCCGGACAAAAGAAATAGATAAGGAAATGGATTTTAAACTGGAACAGTTAAAGCTGAAGATGCTGCTCAAGAGAAAGAACTATAAACATGCGTTAAAACAGAGCCGGGATTTGATCAACATGCTCCGGCAGAAGAAGCGGGAGATGGAATCCTTCATAGACCGTGTGAGGCAGAATATCCATACCATTGACCGGGGGGAGCATGAAAGGCTGCTTCTGGAGACTTACAATCTGATTGATGAAGAATATGAAGATATGCTGGAAATGAAAGAGGCGGTTGTGAAGGATGAAGACCGGATCGGACGGGAGATAGAGGAAAGCGGCTATTCGGATGAAACAATGAACAACGCGTTATATAACCTGAATCTGATTAAGCGGAACATTCAGATTGTGATAGGGGAACAGCGGAACCTCATTGGAAAACGTTTTAATATGAATGATATTTATGAAGAAACCATTCGAAACAGCTTTTATGCATCTGTGGTTAAACGGTTTGATTTCCAAAAAGAGATTATGGATGAGATGGAAAAAGTAAATTCAAAGAATGTATCAAATCTCTGGAAACTAATGACCCCTCTGTGTATGCCGTCATTGGACAAGAAAATGAACCTTTCCCTGATTTACCAGAATCAGGGAAAACTTAGAGAGAATGAGGAAGAAGACCATGTGGTGGAAGAAGAGGTTCTGGAAGAGGACTTACAGGCTGCAGACAGAGAAATTAGCAATGCTATGAATTTCCGGGTTATAGAACGGATCTTTAAGTTTGCTGGTGAACGGGGAACTTCTTTTACTTTTTCGCAGTTTTATGAACATATCGTGGAAAAAACCCAGAGAATACATCAGTATACGGAGAATAAAAGAATTTTTCTGATTCTGTTAAAGCTGTATGATTATGGGGTTATTGATATAGAATCGTGGAAAAAGCACAGCAGTGAAGATATGATTCCGGATACAAACGGAGAGTTTGACCTGTCCTGGTGTCTCCGGCAGATGGAAGACAGGTATCCGGATTTTTATGGTGTGGAACAGCTGGTATTTGAAAAAAAAGACTTTATTTTTCATGCCGTGTTAGAAGATACGGTTGGAGCAGAAGTGTTATACAGTACAATAGAAATGGCAGATATAGAAATAATACCTAAGATCAGAAGCGAGGTGGGGCAGGATGTTGAAACAGGCATTAGCGATATATAATCGTTTATTAGAAAACGGAGAAATTGATGCAAAAACGGATAGTGAATTGTACATAGAATATAAAAATGAAGAGGTCCGCGAAATTCTGGAGCAGTTTTCAGAAGAATTGAATTTCCGGATTCTGGATACAGGTAATACTATTTATATGATACCGAATCTGGACAATGATGTGCTGGGATATGTGATGAAAGATTTCAGGGAAAACATAGCGACGAACGCAAAGCTGGTTGATGCCTACCTGCAGTGTTATATCTGTATGATGATCTTCCAGATGTTCTACGGCGGAAAGAATACGAACCCAATCCAGCGAGAGTTTATCCAGACCAAAGATCTGATTGAGGTATTGGACCAGAAAATGGAGGGATACCTGGCAGGAGAAGAGGAGGCTCTTTCCCTGGAGAAGGATTACTGCATCAACTTTTATAAAATAGCTCAGCTATGGCAGAATAAACAGATTGGGGACAGTATTGCCAGAAAATCGAAGCTGGGAACGCTGGCACGTGCCTATGCGCAGCTGGAACATGAGAAATTGGTCCGTGTACTGGAAGAAGGCAGAGAAATCAGGCGTACCAGACGCATGGATGACCTGTTTTTATATTACTATCTGGATGAAGCCAGGGTACAGGAAATTCACCAGCTATTTTCACAGGGGGAGAAGATCAATGCCGAAGATTAACCGAATCAGGATCATCAACTTTTCTTACAATAATGATGCCAGAGAGATTCAGGATGAGATGTATTCTTTTTACGACGGAGAAAATGCTCTTTTAAATCTTTCCAACGGAGGCGGGAAAAGTGTACTTGTACAGCTGATTCTGCAGCCCATCATTCCCGACCATAAAATGCAGAAACGTAAGATGATTGAGTATTTTAAAAAGAATACAAGTCCGGCCTTTATTATGATTGAATGGCTGCTGGACAATCCCTCAGTTAAAGATTATCTGATGACCGGAATTGCAATTGCACCAAGGAGCAGCATGAGAAGTGAAGAAAGTAATAAAATTAATTACTTTACCTTTGCCAGTCATTATCAGCAGGCATGCGATTTTGATATCAGCTATGTTCCGTTTGCTAAACGGGAAAATGACCAGCTGGTTCTGATGCCTTTTGAGCGTGCCAGAGAAGCTGTGAGAAAACTGGTTTCTGCTCATCGGGAAATGTTCTATTACAGTAGGGATGATGCGTCCCAGTACCGCAGGATTTTGCAGGATTTTGGGATTTCTCAGGAAGAATGGAAGAATCTCATCGCCCGGATGAATAATGATGAAGGCGGAATAGATGAACTGTTTGAGCGCTGCAGTACATCCGACAGTGTATTTAATGAGTGGATTATTAAAAATATTGAAAAAGCGATTCTGGCACAGGACAGCGGAGAAACCAGCATTCAGGATCTTCTGGAAGGACTGGTGTCAGATACTATAAAAAATGAAGAATACATACAGGCTCAAAAGGTGATCAACGAATATCTCAGGAGGCATCAGGAGATGGAAGAAAGCCTGAATCATGTCTGTCAGAGTCTGGACGTTGTGAATCAGACGGAGGCATTGCTAAATCAGATGCATCAGAGCCTGAAGCGAAAAGGCGCCGGGCAGAAGGCGGAACTGGAACAGATTCATGACAGGCAGTATGAATTGGAGGAAGAAAGGTCCGGGATTTATAAAGAGAAGGCATCCGAAGAATATTATCTTGCCAGTGATAAACTGCAGGAAGTAAAAGAACAGGTTGCAGAAGAAGAAGCAAATGCCAGGGAAATCAAGGCTCAATGCAGTCAGGTACACTTCCGGTATCATTGCCAGCGTGGGGCTAAGCTCTACGGGGAGTGGAAGGTGATACAAGGGGCAGTATCGGCCCTAAGGCAGAAAATCGCAGCGGAACAGGGGGATGCAGATACCAGAATCCGGCTTGATGATCTGCGGTATTCATTGAAATACTGCTTAGAAAAGAAGCAAAGGGAACTGCTGGACGAAATTGAACAATATAAAGTACGAATCACTGTCAATGGACAACGGCAGAAGCAACTATCTGCTGATACACGGGAATACGACAAAAAGATCAGTCAATGTGATGTAAGGATTGGAGAACTGCGTGGATTTGTGACGCGGTTTGAGAAGGAAGAGGAGCAGATTTTCGAAAAGCTGGGTACGGTATTGCTTCGAAATGTCTTAAAAGAGCTGGATAAAACCTCGGTAAATAACCTAAAAAAAGAGCAGGAAAGTCAGGAGAAAGCAAAGGCGGAAGAACTGAAGGACGGGCAGGACAGACTGGTACGGGTAAAGGAGCAGCAGAGGGTCACAGGCCCTTTGATTATGGAAGCGGTGCAGAAAAAAATATCCGTGGTAAGTCACTTGACTAGCTTAACAGAAGAGCAAAACCGCTTTGCATCAGAATATGCACGTTGCAGCGAACTGCTGGATAAATATGAACTTAGCCGGGAATTGATCTATGAGAAAGATGCATTAAATGAGTTCTTCCGGAAGCATACGGCTGACTTAGAGCAAAACAGATATCTGAGGCAGACAGAGCGGGATCAGATATTGGATATGATAAAGGGTATTCGCAATAAATGTGTATATCTTCCTCAGACATTGATTCAGGCAATAGAAAATCAGGATATTACCTATCAGACCGGAGAGGCATATCTGAATAATCTGACGGAGGATAAGAGAGAGATTCAGCTTAAGAAAAACCCAATGCTGCCATTTTCCCTGGTGGTGAAAAAGCAGGATATTTCCAAAATAGGGCAGATTCCACTCAAACAATGCCTGCTTAGACAGGTAGTCCCTGTATTATCTTATGAGCAGCTGGATACGGTGATGGAGCAGCAGTATCAGCTGGTACAGGCAGGTACGCAGGCATCTTTTATCAGCAGTTACGAAGACGAAATCTTCGTAGATATACAGAGGGAAAAATATCTTAAGGATTTGGAAATCCAGGAAGAGAGGCTAAAAGAGCAGACTGTGCACATTTCAAAGGAGCTGGAAAATGTGCGAAAAGCATGGGATGACCTGAATAATTTCCAATATGGGAAGTCATATGCGGAGCAGTTAAGTAAGGCGGTTTCAGCGGATGAGCAGGAAATAGAGAAGCTTTCTGTGCAAAAGAAAGAGCTGGAAGAAAAACTGAAAACCCTGGAGGCAGAATGGACCTCACTGGAATTCAATAACAGGGAGTGTGAAATAATCCTTCGTGAAATTAATGCCAGGAAAGAGCTTCTGGAAAAATTTCTGGCAGATGATGAACAATATCAGATACATTACCGTAACTTAGGGGATGCATCTGCTGAAAGTATGTCGTTAAAAGAAAAGAGGGAAAAAGCCGGGCAGGAGCTGGAAAACTGCCGGGCTGAAGCAGAACGGATCAAGAGTATTCTTTACGAGAAGAATACGCTGTTTGACCAAACCCGGGAGAGTTACCGGAAATATGAGAATGCCGGGGAGGCTAACCTGCTGGATGATCCATATGAACAAATGGAGCAGGAATATGAACAGCTTCTGAAAAACCAGAAAGAAGCTTTGTCAAGTCTGGAAGAAATGCTGCGTGGAAAATTACAGCAGCTCTCTACGATAGAGGATGCACTTGCTGAAATCGAAGTGGATCAAAAGGATTATGAGACACTTCACTATGACAGACAGGAATTGCAGCGTCTTAAATCAGAAGTTTCGGTATTAGAGGCTGAAAAGATAAAGGCAGATCGTAACTTGGGCAATCTTAGGATTACATTTGGTAAAATGGAAACAATGCTGGATTATGCTGCTGCGGCTCTGCATAATCTGGGGCTTACAGAGCCTTTGGAGAAGAGCCGGATCCTGCAGGATTATGACCGCCGGCTTAAAAACTTGAAATCAGAACTGGATCAGCTCCATGAAAAAGAAAAAGCAGCCAGCCGGCTTGGGGATATCTGCAAGAGCCTGGTAGGCAGAATTCAGGATATTATTACAGTTGCATATGTACCAATCGGTGATTTCGGGCTGGAAGAGGATATGGAAGCCCAGTTCACGAAGCTCAAGGACAGTTACCGCAATGCCAGAACAACAGAAAACCAGTCCAGAAAAGCATGTCAGAATCTGTATCGGGAAATCAGAAGGAATTATCTGGGTAAAAATCAGTGTGTAACCGATATTCTGGAATCTTTAAGTACACTTAATCTGGATGATGAACAGATCCGTTTCGATATTGTTTATTTTTATATGGAAGAATTCATGAAAAAACGGGAAAACCTGTTGAAACTGTCAGCGTTTTATGACAGCCAGCTTGAGAACATAGCGCGGACCAGGAATCAGATTATAGACCAGTGCATCAGTCATGCTGCTCTGATCTATGATGATGTAAAGCTGATTGCACAGAGTTCCAAAATCAGGCTCACCGGGAAGAGCCGGCCGGTACAGATGCTGCGTATAGATGTGCCGGATGAACTTGGAAGTGATATGCGTGGCCGTATGGAGAGTTATATAGATCACAGCCTTCAGACCATGGTGGAATTATGTAAGGCTGGGGATGGCAGCCAGGAGAAGAAGTGGAAAGATAAGCTGACTGCGCTTATGTCCAGCAGGGAACTGCTGAATCAACTGATCGGCACCAATAAAATTCCGGTTTATGTATATAAAATTGATCTGAATGATAAAAACAATGGCATGAAAAAGTGGGAAGATGCCATGGCGCAGAATTCCGGTGGAGAAAAATTCGTCGTATTCTTTACGATGGTGTCTACCCTGATCTCCTATATACGAGAAGTAACCAGAAGGGATGCCAGAGCAAATAATATGCAGGAATCTAAGGTAATGATAATGGATAATCCATTTGCAAGGACATCTTCTGAGCATTTGCTAAAGGCAGTGATTGATATTGCGAAGACCTTCAACATCCAGTTAATCTGCCTCTCAGATTTAAGCCAAAGTTCCATAACAAACAGGTTCAGCCTGATCTACCAGCTGAGCATCCGTAAGCGCATGTACAGTGACAGGGAATTGCTGAAGGTTGGAAATGTACAGATAAACAAAGGCGGACTGCACGAAAATGAAAGGCTGGAGCACGTTGGTCTATTTCAGAAGTTCCAGCAGGGAAGTCTCTGGGACTGGGTGGATCAAAACGGATAAGAAGGATGGTATAATAAATACAGTAAAACAGCTGTAATTTTTCTGGTGTTAAATGTACAAGTGCTATGATATGATTTTTCTGTTTCTAATTATGCAGTTATGAGTTTGCATTGATTAATGAAAATAAAACTATATGAAATGGAGAGATTATATGAAATACAAAAATCCAATTATACCTGGATTCCATCCGGATCCCAGCATTTGCAGAGCAGGAGATGACTATTATCTGGTGACAAGTTCCTTTGAGTATTTTCCTGCGATACCTGTTTTCCACAGTAGAGACCTGGTGCACTGGGACCAGATCGGACATTGTATTACCAGGAATGACCAGCTGGTTCTTGCCAAAGGGACACCGAATGCTACAGGCATATATGCCCCGACCATCCGTTTCCATAAGGGAATCTTCTATGTCATAACAACAAATGTTTCCAACGGTACAGGCATTGGGGAAAATGAACAAAATTTTATAATATGGACCAAAGATCCGGGTGGTGAATGGTCTGATCCCATCTGGCTGGATTGTCCCGGGATCGATCCGTCCCTGTTTTTTGACGACGATGGGAAAGTCTATTACTGCGGTACCCATGGAGAAATCTATTTATGCGAAATTGATATAGATACGGGAAAAAGGAAGACGGAAAGAACATATATCTGGGGCGGAACCGGAGGCTGTTGTCCGGAAGGCCCCCATATTTATAAAATCAATAACTGGTATTACCTGTTTATCTCAGAAGGAGGAACAGAATATGGGCATATGCTGACGGCAGCCAGAAGCCGGAATATATGGGGGCCATATGAAGGCTATAGCGGCAATCCGGTATTGACAAACAGGAGCAGAGGGACATCCCTGAAGGCGATCGGGCATGGAGATATTACCCGGGATCAGAATGGAAACTGGTGGGCCGTATGCCTTGGAATCCGTCCCGTTTCCTATCCATTCCGTCATAATCTGGGACGGGAAACCATGCTTGTACCCATGGCCTGGAATGATAATGGCTGGCCTGTGATGGGAAATAATGGAGTGGTGGAAGAGGAAGTAGAAACAGATTGTCTGCCGGCATGCACGGAAATGTACCATTCAAAAAAGGAAGAGATCACGGTCAGAGATACCTTTGATTCTGAAAGGCTGGATTATGCCTGGAATTTTATATATAATCCTTATCCGCAATTATGGGATATCGCCTCGGGGAGAGGGCTTACTCTCTATGGCAATGAAATAGCACTTTCGGAGGCGGATAGCATCGCATGGCTTGGACGAAGGCAGGAGCACCATAACTGCATTGCCAGGACAGAAGTACATTTTGTCAGAGAACAGGATGGAGAAGAAGCGGGGCTGACGGTTTATATGAATAACCGCCACCACTATGAAGCCGCAGTAACAAGGCAGGATGGGGAAGACTGCATCATATTCCGCAGACAAATAGGAAGTCTGTGGAAGACAGAAAACAAAATCCCCTGCACCGGAGAGCGGATATATCTGGAAGTGGAGGCAACGAAAGAAACATATATTTTCCGCTGCAGCATGGATGGCACCCGGTATGAAGAAATCGGAAGAGGAGAAACCGGGTATCTGACTACGGAAACAGGGGGTGTCTTTACCGGGAATTATATTGCGATGTATGCTTCCGGAAATGGAAAGAAATGTGTTCGTGGAGCTGATTTTAAATGGTTTGAATACAGCGCCGTTTCAGGCTGAACGGGCAGGCGTTCTACTTTTTTGTACTGTTAAAATATATAAACACAAATTTTATGATAAAATGCACAATATAAAAATAGTATATATTCATAAAATTTAACGAAAAATAAATGTTTTGCAGAAAACACTGACAATTTTATTTTTTTTGTGTTAATATAAGATAATAGAGAATAAGCCAATGGGGCTGAAATGGAGAACGTATAAATGAAATCATTAAAAAACGAAAAGGTATGTCATAAAAGTTTTGGGAAAGGTGTTATTACAGAGAATAATCCACTGAAGATTAAAATACAGTTTTCAGATATGAATGAAACCAAAATATTTTTGTTTCCATATGTATTTGAAAAATGTCTGGTATTGGAAAATGAAAAATTGCAGCAGGAATGTTATAAACAGGCTGTTCAAATCAAGGAAGAACGGGAAAAGATAGAAGAAGAAAAAAGAATCGAACAAAAACAAGCGGAGGATTTAAGGCGCATAGAGATCAGAAAAGCGAAATTGGCTCTGACGAAGAAGAAGAGAGCAGATGCCGTCAGAAAGTTAAAGGTAACCGTATGACAACTCCTGCTAAATTACAGGCACTCGATGAGGCAGTCAGTAAAATCGAAAAGGACTTTGGAAAAGGTTCTGTTATGAGATTAGGGGATGCCAGTGAAGCAATGTCGGTAGAGACAGTGCCAACCGGGGCTTTGAGTCTGGATATAGCATTGGGTCTGGGAGGAATTCCAAAAGGAAGAGTTATAGAAGTTTTTGGTCCCGAATCCAGTGGAAAGACAACGGTAAGCCTGCATATGATTGCAGAAGTGCAAAAAAGAGGAGGAATTGCAGCCTTTATAGATGCAGAGCATGCGCTTGATCCGGTGTATGCGAAAAAAATAGGTGTAAATACGGACGAACTCTACATTTCCCAACCGGACAGCGGCGACCAGGGTTTGGAGATAGCAGAGACTCTGGTGCGTTCCAATGCCGTTGCTATTGTGGTAATTGATTCTGTCGCAGCGTTGGTGCCCAGGCAGGAAATAGACGGTGAAATGGGAGATGTCTTCATGGGACTGCAGGCCAGGTTAATGTCTCAGGCACTTCGAAAACTGACCCCTGTGGTAAGTAAATCCAATTGTATAGTCGTCTTTATTAACCAGCTTCGGGAGAAGATTGGAGTCATGTTTGGCAGTCCGGAAGTTACCACAGGAGGAAAGGCACTAAAATTCTATGCATCCGTCCGTTTGGATGTGAGAAAAATAGATATCATTAAAAGTGCCGGAGACCGTATCGGGAACAGAACACGAGTAAAAGTGGTGAAAAATAAAATAGCGCCGCCATTTAAAGAGGCAGAATTTGACATTATATACGGATTGGGAATATCCAGAGAAGGGGATATCTTAGATCTGGCGGCCGATATTGGTGTTGTGGTAAAAAGCGGTTCCTGGTATTCTTATCAGGGATCAAAAATGGCACAGGGCAGAGAAAGTGCAAAACAATATCTGGAAGAAAATCCAGTTGTGCTGGATGAAATAGAGTATGAGGTCAGGAAACATTATGGTCTGCCGGCGGAAAAGAAAGTAGAACAGGAAAAATAGCAGTCATGTATATCATCCATGCAGAGAAATTAATTCTGTATGGATATTTTTTGCGATTGTATTTCAAAGTTATATAAATTATACTTAGTTTTATGAGCTCTGAAATAAAGATAAAAAGGAAAAATCATAATGCTAAATATTATCTTAAAGCATATCATGCGTACCGCACATACCTCTATTCGAATATTTGACAGAGAAAACCGGTTAAGGGAGTATCTGGGGGATGGATCCTGTTCAGATCCCGTACTACATGATGAAATCTGGAGATCCCATCTGCTTGGCATGGCGGATATGGATCGTCCTTGTATCTATTTAGAAAAATATCCGATATACTATGGTGTGATTTTAGGTGGAGAAGACCGGTATATTATTGGACCGGTGAGCATTGATTTTACCGTTCAGTTCCAGGAAGGGATACCAATTGGAGAAGCCTATGCAAGGCAGCATGGAATTCCGGAGAAAAAGATCAGAATTTCTTATTGTGAATTTGAGTTGTTTTGCGAACTGGTGTTATTGCTTTATCATGTTCTGACCGGAAAAGATATGAAAATTTCGGATTTAATACAGCGCAATTTTGACAATAATGAATTGCAGCACGGCATTAAAAAGGAATTGAACCGGGTATATTTTCAATATCAGGAAAACGAAAAGGTACATAACTCTTATGAACATGAATTACGGGAATTAAACAGTATCCGGGAAGGTGATACCGGTAAATTAAAACGGTGTATGGAGGAAGTTGTAGAGGGAGAATACGCAGTGCTCTCCCAAAATCCCCTTCAGGCGGCAAAGAATCTGGCGATTGTTGCCCTGGCAATTGCGGCAAGAGCAGCAATTGACGGAGGAATGCTGCCGGAGGATTCCTTTTCTATAAATGACAGCTACATCTTACGGGTGGATGCCGCAAAGGATCAGGGACAGATAATGGCGCTGGTAAACAAAGCAAAAATGGAATACGCTGAATTGGTTTATGAAAAGAATCGTTCCGGGGAAAATAACAGGATTGTGGAAGAAGCGAAACGGCTGATCTATAAAAATATGCACCAAAAGATTGTGATCTATAAGATAGCGGAAGAACTGCATGTAACGCCGGAGTATCTTTCCGCTGTTTTTAAGCGGGAAGAAGGAATTACAGTTAATGATTATATTATGAAGGGTAAAGTGAAGCTTTCACAGAATCTTCTGATCTATTCCGATTATACAGTGGAAGAAATCGGATATTATTTTGGATTCAGTTCCCAGAGTCATTTTGGCAAAGTGTTTAAAAAATGGAGTGATATGACTCCGGTTCAGTACCGGAGAAGATATGGGATAAAGAGTTTTACTGATAAGGAAAAAAGGATAGACCGTTATTAAAAATGTGATAAAAGCATTAAGAATATAGTATAATCCAACTTCTTTTTCTGGTATTTTTATGTATAGAAATCCAAATATAAGGAGTATTCATTATGAAAAAGATAAATAACAATAAGATGAGTAATAAAATAAATATCAATAAAATAGTTATTAATACATTTGAAACCGATGGTCACATTCAACCGGAACTTCACAGTCAGTTTATTGAATTTCTGGGATCCTGCATCTATGATGGCATATGGGTGGGGGAAGACTCCCATATCCCCAATTATCATGGTATCCGAAAGGATGTGGCAGATGCGTTAAAAGAATTAGAACCGCCTGTAATACGCTGGCCGGGTGGATGTTATGCAGATACTTACCACTGGAGAGACGGGATTGGTGAAAGATCAAAAAGGCCTGTCACCTATAATGAAAATTTCGGAACATTTGAGTTAGACAGCAACCAGTTTGGCACACATGAATTTATGGAGCTTTGTAAATATGTGGGCGCAAAGCCCTGGCTGAATATTAATTTGATGAACGGCAGTGTAGCCGAGATGAAAGAATGGATGGAATACTGTAATCGGAAAGAGAAAACCACGCTGGCTTTGGAACGTAAGGAAAATGGGTCCGAAGAACCATTTCAGGTGGAATATTGGGGGATCGGAAATGAAATGTGGGCAGGCGGGGGAAACGCCACCCCTCAAAGTTATGCAGCAGAATACCGGAAATATGCTACGGCATTTCCTGTGTTTTCTAAAGGACAGGGGAAAAACCCAATACAGATGAAACGTATTGCCTGCGGGCCGGACGGCAACAAAAAAGAAGAACGTGTGGAATGGACGAAACAGTTTTTTGAATCTATGGCAGAGTTTCGCCAGCCGCCTTTGGACGGATATGATATTCACTTTTATAACTGGAATTTAAAAGATCTCACTCAACAGGAAACAGATTTTTTAGAAGCAGAATGGTATGAGGTTATTAATGGCTGCCTGGAACTGGAAGAGGTAATCCGGGAACAGGAAAAACTGGTTTTGGATGGGATTTCTGACTATCCGGAAAGTGAAGGTTTTTTTAAGACTCTGAAACCACAGGTCGATTTGATTATCGGAGAATGGGGAAATTGGCACGGGGCTTCGTTTGCACACCGTCCGGCGCTGTATCAGCAATGTACAATGCGGGATGCCGTCACAAGTGCATTAACGTTAGACATTTTTCACCGAAATTGTAAGGCGGTGAAGATGGCATGTGTGGCACAAACAGTAAATGTATTAAATTCTCTCATTCTGACAGATGGACATCAATGTGTGCGGACTCCTAATTATGACGTTTTTCAGATGTATAAAGTGCATCGGGGCGGGGAGGCGTTAAATTTCAATACAAAAGTAAAGCCTGATAAACTGTTTCTGTTTGCCTCTGTAAAAAAGGATGTAGTCAGCGTTAATATTGTTAATACAGAATGGCAGAAAGAGCAGGAAGTATTTTTGGAATTCCCGGAAGATTGTAAGTATGTGGGAGGTCAGACGCTGAAAGGGGACTCGCCTCAGGCATGCAATACATTTGATGATCCGGACCGTGTAAGGGCGCAGGAAGCAGAAATGCCGGTGGAAACAACGGATGGCTTTAAAATACAGATTCCGGCGGCTTCTGTAAATGTGTATCAGTTTCAGATTGTGAAAGGATAAAACACGAATATTTCTGGGAATCAAAGATAAACGCAAACGAAGAATCAGCTGGAAATTGTCCTCCATGTGGTGTATATTGTACAAAGAAGCTCTTTAATAGTGAGTTATTTATAAATCGTTCGCTGCAGTACTAATCGGAGGATAAAAATGAATAAAATTTTAATTATAGAAGACGAACTAATCATCAGGGAGGAATTGACGATCCTGTTAAAAAATGCGGGATACCTGGTGGAAGCAGTTCTTGAATTTCAAAACTGTGTGGTGGATATAAAAAGATACAAACCGGACCTGATCCTGCTGGATATCAACCTTCCGGAGCAGGATGGTTTTCGCTTATGTTCTTCCATCCGCAGTTTTTCTTCGGTTCCCATCATTTTTATTACCGGCAGAGACACCGCTTTCGATGAGCTGCAGGCGTTGACTCTTGGTGGTGATGATTACATTACGAAACCATATAATATTCCCATACTTCTGGCGCGGATTAATCTGCTGCTTCGAAGAACGGGGGGCACAAGTGCCCCAATGGAATTCATCGAATATAAAGAAGTGAGGTTATTTCCCATATCTGCATTTATTCAGTATAAAGATCAGAAAGTGGAACTATCGAAGACGGAATTGAAAATACTCTATTATCTCTTTACAAACAGCCAGAAAGTTGTTTCGCGTTTGGAGTTAATCGAATATTTATGGGATAATGAAATCCATATAGATGATAATACTTTAAGTGTGAATATGACAAGAATCAGGGACAAGCTTACACAGATTAGCGTGAATGATCTTATTCAGACGAAAAGAGGAATGGGGTACAAAGTTTGAAAGGCCAGCTTGCGCTATTCAGGGGGGGATCAGTATGAAATTAAAAGATTATCTTTCGGACAGATCGGGCGCATTGCTTTTAAATGCTGCCTGCATTTGTGGTCTGTCCATATTTTTGTATATGATCGGAAATGGCATCGGGGAGATAATGGTAATCATAATGTTCTGGCTGATCATATTGTTTTTTTACTTGCTTCCGGATTACAGATACCGGAAGAAATATTATGAGGAGTTAATATCGCTGTCGGATGCGTTGGAACAGAAATACCTTACTGCTGAAATAGCGAAGGTTCCTGTTTCAAGAGAAGGCGGTGTCTATTTCCGGATTATGAAAAATGCAATGAAGTCCATGGCGGATGAAGTATCCCGGGCACAGCGTGAAAATGAAGAGTACCGGGATTTTATTGAAAAATGGATACATGAAATAAAGGTACCGATTACAGGAACAAAACTAATATGTGAGAACCATAAGACGGACCAGTCAAGGAAAATTCTATCCCAGGTAGAGCAGATTGAAACAGATGTGGAAAGAGTGCTCTATTATGCCAGAATGGGAAATGTCGAAAAGGATTATATGATCAAAGAAGTGAGCTTAAAGTCAGCAGTTCAAAATGTGCTTGCCAGAAACAAGCAGCTGTTGATTTCAAACCATGTTGCTGTAAATGCAGAGCAGGTAAATCTCGCGGTATATACGGATCAGAAATGGGTCGAGTTTATCATTAATCAAATTATCATTAATTGCATCAAATACGGAAAGCAGGATTCTCTACAGATCGATATATTGGCAAAACAGATTGAGCAGGGTGTATCGCTTACGATCCGGGACAATGGAATAGGGATTAAAGAAAGTGAGCAGAGCCGTATATTTGATAAAGGATTTACAGGCAGCAATGGCAGGGCGAACCATAATTCTACCGGGATTGGGCTATATCTGTGCAGGGAATTGAGCAAAAAACTGGGAATAGAGATTTCAGCCATGTCTGTTTCGGGGGAGTATACGGCTATCAGGCTTTTCTTTCCAAAAGGAAATTATATTCAGGGGCAGTGATGGTTTGTTTTCTTTCAAATTTGTAAGTTAAAATAAAGCTTCCTGTATACAACAGAGGGGAAAATACTGCTACAATGACAGCATTCCGGAGTAAGTTTCAAAGATGATTCGGGAAAAAAGCGAAAAGGAGTAAGTATATGTTGTTGCAGGTGGAATATATCGAAAAATATTATGGTACGAAAACGAATATTACTAAGGCTTTAAATAAGGTCAGCTTTTGTGTGGAAAAAGGTGAATTTATAAGTATAATGGGGGCTTCCGGTTCCGGAAAAACGACACTGCTCAATTGTATTTCCACCATTGATACGGTAACATCGGGTAAAATCCTGTTAGACGGGGATGACATTACGACAATTAAAGAAGAGGAAATCACAGCCTTTCGCAGGGATAATCTGGGGTTTATTTTTCAGGAGTATAATCTGCTGGATACCCTGACAATTGAGGAAAATATAGCTTTGCCCCTGACGATAAAAGGGATGAAGCCTAAAGAAATTACCAGAAGTGTCATGGAAATCGCAGGGAAGCTGCAGATTGAGGATATTCTGCCTAAATTCCCGTATCAGGTATCCGGTGGACAGCGGCAGCGATGTGCATGTGCAAGAGCTGTTGTTACCAGGCCGAAACTGATATTGGCTGACGAGCCTACCGGTTCTCTGGATTCTAAATCGGCATTCAGGCTGTTGGAGGTGATGGAAGAGTTAAACCGGGATTTGACAGCCACTATTCTCATGGTTACCCACGATGCTTTCTCAGCCAGTTATGCAAACCGTATTTTATTTTTAAAAGATGGAAAGATCTTCAATGAAATATGGAAAGGTGAGAAAACGCGTTCAAAATTCTATCATGAAATTCTGGATGTGCTCTCCTTATTGGGAGGTGATGTTCCATGCTAAAACAACTGTCCATAAGGAATGCAAAGCGGCAGACAAGGGAGTACATGATTTATTTCATTACAATTACCTGCACCGTTTCTTTCATGTATGGTTTTAATGCGCTTATTTTTTCAGATATTGTTGCCAGTCTGCCTGAACTTGAAATTTTATTTTACATGATAATTACGATTTCCCTCCTGATTGTTTTTATACTGGGATGGCTGGTTCATTACATGACTAATTTTATGTTAAAGAAGCGGAGTAAAGAGTTAAGTACCTATATGATACTGGGTATTTCCAATAAAAATATTTCCAAATTATTTTTCAAAGAAAATTTTCTGATCTGCGGAGTGGCATTTGTTTGCGGCACTTTATTTGGATACCTGATTTCTGAAATCCTGAAAATTATAATCTTAAATTTATTTGGTATAGATTATCAGTTCTCTATTTCATTTTCCATACCGGCAATTGCACTGACAGGCTTGTATTTTCTGATGATTTTTATTTTTGCACTCTGGAAAAACGGCAGATCTATCCGGAAAATGAAGTTGTACGATTTGCTTTATTATGAGAAAAGAAATGAGAATACCAGTTTGGAAAAAACCGGCTGGATGGCTGTGGTTTTTGTAATATCACTTGTTTTCGGCGCGGGCGGAATTGGTTTATTTATGTATATGCCCCTTGGGAAAGGGTATGATGTCTTGCTGGGACTGGTATTAATCGTACTTTTTCTGTTTGGTTTTTTCCAGAGTGTTCCCGGGTTTCTTGCAAAGGTATTCGGCAGCAGGGAAAATATAAAATACAGCAAAAACAGGCTTTTTTTACTCCGTTCTTTTACTTCTAAGATAGCATCCCTAAGTATGACACTGTGCATGATATCTGTACTCTTTACACTGGCACTGACTGCTATGGGCGTTGCAGTTTCCGTAAATGAGATAGCCGGCAGATCGATAGAGTTGAATGTGTTTGATATTGTAATTCTCAGTAAAAACCCAAACAGTGATTTTTCCGGTTACCGCAGTAGAATAGAAGAGACTGTACCGGTGGAAGCAGATCATTTATATTATATCTATCATAATGAGGATCAGACATTTCGGGATATTCGGGCTAAGGCTGCTGCCAGTTACAGCGATCTGCCGCAAGAGATATATGTGGAATACCAATATGATACTTACATGAAATACAGCGACTACCGTGCGTTGTGCAGAATGCTTGCCATAGATGTTCCTCAGATAAAAGAAAATGAATATATCATACATTGCGTTCCGGCACTGCAAGATGCTTACAGCGAATACATGCATCGTCAGGTTGTCATGAATGGTAAAACGATGGAGTTAAACAGCATTAACACAGCACCTTTTAACCAGGCAGATTCTTATGGTAACGGTATGGATTTTATTATTGTCGTACCGGATGAAATGGCGGATAAACTGCCTGTGATATACCAGGTATATACGGCGCAGACCTCCGAACCGGTCAGCAGTATAGCGTTAGAAAATTTGTGTGCACAGGATGAACGCCTGGAGATTCTAGACAGGAATTTAATGGTGTCCAGCAGTGATATGGGTGCTTATGGTACAAGTATACCGGATGCCGGCAAAGACTATATATCCGGAAGATCGGCATTTAAGAAGAATTATGCGGATGTCTATTCGATCATGATAGCGCTTTTTTATCTGGCGCTTATATTTGTCATCACAGGTGCTACGATTTTAGTAACTCAGATTCTCAGTGATTGCGGAAAACATAAAAAGCAATATGATATATTAAGGCATATTGGTATGAGCACTCAGACAGTAAATCAAACTGTAAATAAGCAGCTGGCTGCATTTTTTCTCCTGCCGGTGATTCCGGCTGTTGTGATCAGCAGCAGTCTGGTGTTCATTTCCATGAATATTATGCAGCCTCAGTCCTATAGTTTTCCTGTTTTTGAGGGGCATGGATGGATTTGGGGAGCGATAGCCAGTGCAGTGGGCTTGCTTTTTATATTATATGGTATTTACTTTATTGCAGTTTGTAAAAATTATAAGAAGAGTATTATTTGAAGATGAGCAAAAGATGTAATCAGATAAATGCAGAAGATAAATGCAGAAGATAAATGCAGAAGATGAATGCGTAATAAGAATGAACGCAGAGGAAAGCATGAGAAGATAAAGCAGAAGTTGAGTATAAAAGGTTGAATAAAAGACATATATGAGAAAAAGTATCAATATAGATATTGTAAAAAACAGCAGCCATGGTATGATATTATATATGTAAGAAAAAAGGCAGGGGGTACACATGAACCGGAATGATAAAAATACAGATTGCAAATTGACCGGGAGGCAGTATGAATATTTGCAGGTATTACATAAACATTTGCTGAATAAGGAAAGACCGGGACTGCGAAGACTGGGAGAAGAGCTTTCGGTAAATGCTTCGACTTTATCACGTTTTTATGGGGAGTGCGTTTCTAAGAGTATACTGACAGAGGAATATGAATTTACCCCGTTTGGGGAAGATTTACTAAAGGATTACCGCTGCAAGCTGGCTGAGATCAGTTTATGGCTGCAAAAAGAAGGCATGGATTCCATCCGGGCAGAAGATCAGGCCAGGTGTATCATAGAAGCATGCAGCGATGATGTGGTACAGATTTTAAGAAGACTTGGAATATTACATAGAGCCTGTGATTCCCTGAAGGCAAGTGATAAGCACGTACAGACTTTTAATGGCAGAAAACTAAGTGATTATTTAGCCGTGGGTGATTATGACATTTCCTTTACCTTCTATCGGGAAAAAGACCGCATACCAGGCAGGATTTCAATGGCTAATCAGGCATTTCGGCACCCGGGAAACATGATCTGCAGAAAGAGGGACGGATACCTGGAGCTAACCGCGCTGGATGTGGAGGTGCCCGTATCCCATATGGCAGACGTGTCTCTCAGAGGACGGATGCAGACTATGAAGTACAGCGAAGACGGAATCTGTAAGCTGGCGCGTATTAAGAATAACAAGGTACGGATTCCTATGTCAGCCATTACTTTTACTTATATTCAGGAGAGCAATATCCTCCAGGGAACGGTACTTCTGACCATGACCTGCAATGAAGAAGAGGCGGGGATGCCGGAAAGTACAGCAATATTGGTGCTATATATATAATATAAATTGATAAAGTTTATCATTAATTTATGAAGTGTTGCACTGGCACAACGATTAGGTATAGAAATTATCAGCAATTTTCGGATTCATACCACAACGTTGCGCATGTGCAACACTTTTTTGTTCACATTGACAGTTTCCGTTTCGTAATATATAACTATAGCGTAGATAAGTTAGCTGTTGCTAATTCGGAAAGCATTTATCCGTTAAAAGATCAGAAAAAGGAAGGAAGGCGTATATGAAAAAGAATCCATTTAAATTACTGTGGCTGATACTGGCTTTTCTAAGCTTGGGAATAGGAGCAATCGGGGTGGTATTGCCAATTCTGCCCACCACGCCGTTTTTGTTAGTATCTTCATTTTGTTTTGCAAAGGGGTCGAAGCGGTTTCATAACTGGTTTATGAATACCGGACTTTATAGAAAGCACCTGGACAGCTTTGTCCGGAACCGGGCTATGACACTGAAGACAAAGCTCTTTATCCTGCTGCCGGTATCGGCGATGCTGACCCTTGCATTTTTTATGATGCACAATATCCCAGGACGGGTGGTAATCGTGCTGCTGGTGTTGTTTAAGTATTATTATTTCTTTTTTCGGATTGCAACAATACCAGGTGGTAAGAAAAATATGGACTATGCAGCAGACAGAGCGGAGTTAACAGATTAATATGGCAGAACGTAGTAAGGGAGAGTTAAAGCGTCTCCAGGAACAAGAAACAGTCAGCATGATGATCCAATTATATTGCAGGAAAAACCATAATAGTAATCAAAATAAAAAACAGGATAACAACCGGAAGGAATTATGTCCGAAATGCAGGAATTTACTTGCTTATGCTGAAAAAAAAATTCAAAGATGTCCTTTTATGGAGAATAAGACGTTTTGCAGCAACTGCCGGGTACATTGTTACCAGTCAGAAATGCGGGAAAAGATTCGGGAAGTGATGCGGTTTTCCGGTCCCAGAATGCTTTTTTATCACCCGTTTATGGCAATACACCATATGTGGTGTACCCTGAAAGAAAAAAAGAAGGAGGCAAAACGCCATGATTAAAACAAGATTAGTCGGCTTGCTGGCTGATTCTAAAAAATATATAATACAGAATGTTTTGTGGCAATGGGTGGCTCTGATTGCAAATATATCAGCAGCTGCGACAGTTGGAAATTTAATTGAAAAAACATATCGGGGGATACTGGGAACGGAGCTTTTGGCAGTCAGTGCCTGCATCCTGGCGGTATCTGTTTTGATACGGTTTGGCTGTGACAGGCTTGCTGCAAAAGCATCCTTCCTTGCAAGCCGGGATGTAAAAATTACAATCAGGGAGAAAATTTACGAAAAACTGCTGCGATTGGGAGCTTCCTATAAGGAAAAAATCTCTACGGCAGAGGTTGTCCAGGTATCAGTAGAAGGTGTGGAGCAGTTAGAGATCTATTTTGGTAAATACCTGCCCCAGCTTTTTTACAGCCTTCTTGCACCGCTGACTTTATTTGCAGTGTTATCATTTATCAGTTTAAAAGCATGTATTGTGCTGCTTATCTGCGTTCCGCTGATTCCTGCATCCATTATGGGAGTACAGAAGTTTGCAAAAAAGCTTCTGAATAAATACTGGGGATCTTATACAGAACTTGGAGACAGCTTTCTGGAAAATCTACAGGGTCTTACCACACTTAAGATTTATCAGGCTGACGGGAAAAAAGCGGAAGAAATGGATAAAGAGTCCGAACAGTTCCGACGAGTAACCATGCGTGTATTAACCATGCAGCTGAATTCCATCAGTGTTATGGATTTGGTGGCTTACGGAGGAGCAGCGATTGGTATGATCGTTGCAGTCCGGGAATATATAGCAGGAAATATTGGGTTGGCAGGTACTGTTACGCTGATTCTTCTGGCAGCGGAATTCTTTATTCCCCTCCGTGTACTGGGGTCTTTCTTTCATATTGCTATGAACGGAATGGCAGCCAGTGATAAGATGTTCCGCCTTTTGGATCTGCAGGAAACGAAAAACGGGCAAGAGGAGGTACCGAAGCAAAATCATACGATCAGATTTAAAGATGCGGGATTTTGTTATGACAGCGAACGTAAGATTTTAGATCATGTTAATCTTACGATTTCCAAGGGAAGTATTGTTTCGCTGGTAGGCAACTCCGGATGCGGCAAGAGTACGCTGGCGGCGATCCTGACCAGCAGGAACAAAGGCTATGAAGGCAGTATTACCATTGGAGGAAAAGAACTTTCGGACATTTCAGAAGCCAGCCTTATGTCACATATTACCATGGTTGGGCAGAATAGTTATTTATTTAAAGGTACCGTTGAGGAGAATCTGGCGATGGGGAATCCTTCTGCATCTAAAGAACAGATGGATCAGGTATTAAAGGATGTGGATTTATATGAATTTTTATATGCCGGTCAGGGACTGAATACACAGCTTCAGGAAAAGGCGTCCAACCTTTCCGGAGGACAGCAGCAGAGATTGGCATTGGCCAGAGCATTACTGCATGATTCGGAAATCTATATATTTGATGAAGCGACTTCCAATATTGATGTTGAAAGTGAAGAACGGATTATGTCAGTCATCTATGGACTGGCGGGACACAAAACGGTTCTTCTGATTTCCCACCGCCTGCAAAATGTAGTTTCCTCGGATTACATCTATGTACTGCAGAATGGGAAAATAGCAGAATCGGGATCTCATGAGAATTTACTCGGCAATGCCGGTGTTTATGCAAAACTTTATGAAAATCAACAGCAGTTGGAACAATACAGACAGAAGGAAGGAGCAGAATATGCATCGTAGAAGTGGAATTAAAATTATGGGAAAATTGATCGGTCTGATCAAACCATTAATGCATGTGATGGCTGCGGCAATCCTGCTTGGTGTTGTGGGATATCTGTTTGCAATATTTCTGACTATACTGGCAGGTGTGGGGATCCTGCATGGTTTGGGTGAAAAGAATCTGTTGTCTTTAACAGTTACCTTTGGCCTGCTTATTGCGTTTGCCATCTGCAGGGGAATTCTCCACTATGGGGAACAGGCTTGTAATCATTACATTGCATTTAAATTACTGGCAATTATCCGTCACAAAGTATTTTCTGCACTTAGAAAACTGGCTCCGGCGAAACTGGAAGGCAAGGATAAAGGAAATCTGATTTCTATTATCACCAGTGATATAGAGTTGCTGGAAGTGTTTTATGCACACACGATTTCTCCAATCGCCATTGCATTTTTAACCTCCCTGTTTATGGCATGCTTTATTGGATATTTTTATCTTCCGGCTGGAATACTGGCACTGGTGGGCTACCTTATCGTAGGGGTTTGGCTTCCGCTTTGGAATTCAAAACGTGGTTCTTCCAAAGGAATGAAATACCGCAATGATTTGGGAGAAATGAACAGTTTCGTTCTGGATAATCTTCGGGGGCTTCACGAGACCATTCAATATGGATGCGGAAATGAACAAAAGAAGCGTATGCGGGAACAATCGGAGAGATTATCCGGGGAACAGGAAGAATTACAGAAAATGGAGGGCGGTTCCAGAGCTGCTACTAATCTGGTGATCCTTCTATTTTCCTTCAGTATGCTGTTCTTAATGTTGTATGCATATACTGCGGGATACAGCAATTTTACCGGCGTAATTATCTGTACCATTGCCATGATGGGATCATTTGGACCTACTGCGGCACTATCAAGCCTTTCCAATAATCTGAACCAGACATTGGCAAGCGGTGAGCGGGTTTTATCTCTTTTAGAGGAGGAGCCTGAGATCAAAGAGGTTACCGGAAAAGCAGCAACCGGATTTTCCAGTGTATGCTGCAAACAGGTTTCCTTTGCATATGGAAAAGAAGAAATATTGAAGGATTATTCCCTGAAAATGAAGGAAGGGGAAATCATCGGAATTTTTGGAAAAAGCGGTTCCGGTAAATCAACACTTTTAAAATTACTGATGCGTTTCTTTGATGTGCAAAAGGGCAGTGTTAAAATTTCAGATAAAAATGTCAGGGATATTAATACCTCTGATTTGAGAAATATGGAAAGCTATGTAACGCAGGAAACCTATCTCTTCCATGATTCTATTGCAGCGAACATTGCAGTTGCCAACCCCAATGCCAGCAGAGAGGAGATCATGCAGGCCGCAAAGAAAGCTTCCATTCATGAATTTATAGAAAAGCTGCCAAAAGGGTATGACACACCGGTTGGAGAGCTTGGAGATACGCTGTCCGGAGGGGAACGGCAGAGAATTGGAATTGCAAGAGCATTTCTGCACAACGCGCCATTTATTTTACTGGATGAACCTACCAGCAGCCTGGACAGCCTGAATGAAGGGATTGTACTGAAATCCTTGCAGGAAGCCTGCAGAGAGAGGACTGTACTGCTTGTATCCCACAGGCAGTCTACCATGAATATTACGGACAGGGTGTATCATATGACAGGAGACAGAGCGTCCTGATATATAAGAGAAGATAAAAACCGGACCATCCCATGACAGATTGGTTTGCTTTTATCTTCTTTTATCAATAAAGTTTTAGAGTGCAAAAATGGGAGGGAGCTATTCCCTCCCGAAGCTGCATCTTAATTACAACTTATTTTCCTGTTCTTGTTTTGCTTCGCTGATCCCGGTATGCGAATCCTTTTTATTATCAAAATCGCATTTCCGGCAGCGGTTTCCGTGGCAGCCGGGATGTTTGGGACAATCCATACCTTCGTAGAATTCAGGACGTTCTGTGTCTTCGGTAAAACCTTCTGAGGCTTCTTCCAGATGTCCCGGATGTTTTGGGTATCCAGAATAATCCGGTCGTCCCTCAAAAATTGTCCTGTGAATGTGTTTATCGCCAATGGGATTGCCGAAGTCCTGTGGTCTGCCGAAATTACGTTCCTGTCCACGCGGATGGTCATGAGGATGTCCCTGCTGCTGCTGACCATATGGATAGTCATGCGGATGATCATGCGGATGTCTCTGCTGCTGTAAATATGGATGGTCATGCGGATATACCTGCTGCTGATCACGCGGATGGTCATGAGGATGTCCCTGCTGCTGATCATACGGATGGTTATGAGGATGTCCATGAGGATGATCAAGAGGACGATTCCCATGATGTCCGTGGTCATGTTCCGGAATACCCATTTCTTCAAAGGTTTTTTCTAATGCATTAATGAGCCGTTCCAGATAATCACTCAACATTACCTGTTCTTCATCGCTCAGGCAAGAGAAGATTTGGTTTACATCATCTTGTTTTCCGCCCAGCTCTTCAGCCGCTTTTGATCCATCATCCGTGAGTCTGATATTCATTACACGACGGTCTTTTTCTGAGGGAGTACGTGTAATATACCCATTTCGCTCCAATTTTCCTAAAAGTTCTCCAAGTGACTGATTCCGCATATCCAATAAATATCCGAGTTCCTTTTGCGTGATCTCAGGCTGTAGTTTCAAGAGGGAGAGTACGCGGCCCTGTCCCTTATGAGGGCTTGAGAAAGGACCGAAGTTTCGGAAGTATGCCCCCTGATATCGGTGCAGCAATGCATCTGCTCTTGTAAAAAGTTCCATTAGATCTTTTATTTGATCGTTCATATTGGTGTTCTCCTTTCTGTATCTGATTGTGTATTTAAAAAAACAAAGGTACCTTGATTTATATAATACAGGTACCTTTCTAATTTGTCAACATGTTTTTGAAAAAAAGTAAGGTACCTGTGTAAATTATGATGAATCAACTGAATTGTATTTATTGTATACAATATTATTACGTGGAAACGGTTGGCAAAGTAAGTTATATAATGTTAAAATAAATTATAAAGTGATTAACCAAAACGGTTAATTCATACTTAGCAGTGATTTATCGCAGAAGCTGTCTGGTTATGCATATAAACTATTTGGTTATGCGCAGTGAAGCCATATAATTAAAACTTGCAAAAGAAAGGGCAACGATATTGGAACGATTTAAGGAAGCAGATAAGATGCAGGCAGTACTACGAGAGGCCCAGACCGGATTATGGGCAATCGAATTGGATCAGAAAAAAGAACCCAGGATGTATGTGGATAATGTCATGTTGGAATTGCTGGGATTCGAAGAGGCGCCTACACCTGAAGAATGCTACCGGGTGTGGTATAACCGCATTGCAGATGAGCATTATCATGTAGTGCAGTCGGGAGTAGATAAAATAATTTCTGATAGCAGGGCAGAAGTGAAATATAACTGGACACACCCAAAATGGGGACGAATATATGTTCGCTGCGGCGGTGTCAGGGATTGGAGCTATGAAGAAGGAATTTGTCTGAGGGGATACCATCAGAATATCACGGATACCGTTATGCTGGAACATGAGCATGATTTGGTGATACAGACGCTGAGTGAAAGCTACAGCGGTATTTTCATGTGTAACCTGAAGGATGATTCCTATAAAATTGTGAAAGCGCCGGAGGAGTTTCGAAAACTTGCATTGAAATACTCTGATTATAAAGAATATTTCCGTTTTTATGCAGAACAGATCGTAGCGCCGGAATATAAAAAACTTGTGCTGGATATGGTGGACTTAAGCAAGGTCAGGGATATATTGTCGAAAGGGGATAAATGGTTAGAAAGGCTGTACCGGAACGTGGATGGAGGATGGCGGCGTATCCGGTTAGTTCCTTCTTCGCGGTATTCAGCCGAGTATCCATGGATCATAGCTGCTTTTGATGAGCAGGACGGGGAAGTTGCCAAGAGAATGGATGAGACAACTTCTCAGATAGCAGTATCCCAGATGTATAAACTGGTTGTCAGCATGGATTTGGAAAAAACAGAGTATAATTGTATCCATTACTCAGGTGATCTTCTTCATTTATCACATCATGGGGATTTTGAACATTTTTACCAACAGATGATTGGGAAAATGCCATCGGAGGATAAGAAGGAACTGGATCAGATTTTAGATGCAGGTAAATATCAGGTAAACAACTACATGGAAGGACGGCTTCGTTTATGGGATAGTGAAGGGGTTCTCCACTACTACAAATATTATTCCACCATAATCAGACAGGATATGGTAGAGCGTATCCTGGTTACAATTAGGAATATAGACGAAAAACAGGAGGCAGAGCAGAGGGAAAATGTATTGTCCAATTTATGCCAGTGCTATTATTCCATATACATTTTTGATTTAGAAAATAACATCGAGGAAGCTATCTGGCAGGAAGATATGATTCGCAACAGTCATGAATTTCCCAAGGGAGAACTGAATAAGTATTATGAGAAATTTATACAGACACAAGTGTATAAAGATGATCAGGAAAAAATGCGAAGAGCCGGAAATCCGGATATTTTGCGGCAGACGCTTACCTTGGAACAGCCGGTTTTTGATATTGATTTCAGAAGGATGTATCAGGATCATCTGGAGTGGGTACGGTCACGTTTCAGTATTGCAGAGATGCAGGATGGTGTGGTAACCAGGGTTATTTTTGCAAATATGAATATTAATGAACAAAAACAGGAGGAGCTGGCAGAAGAGCAGCAGAAGAAATTATATTTTGAATATCAGAATATTATTAGGGGGCTGTCTTCTTTCTATCACTCGGTATTTTATGTGGATCTTGCAGCCGGGACATATCAGGCTTTCAATCAGCGTAAAGATATTGCCGACTATATTGGCGACAGTGATGACTATAAAGTTCTCATGAGAGTCTATAGTGAACGTCTGATTCAAAAAGAAGACCGGAATCGGTTCATTCAAGAGCTTTCCATAGAAAAAATCCGCAGCAGGGTCGGTCAGGAAGAACCTATCTACGACTTGGAGTACCGGAGAGATTACGGCGGATATTTTGGATGGATGCGTTTACATATTATATTGGCCGAGAGCAGAAATGGGATCCCGGTTAAAATTATTCTTGCAGCGCACAGTGTTGAGGAAGAGAAAGAGCAGGAAGCTCAAAACAGGAAGGCATTATTGGCCGCATATGAAGCAGCGAAGAATGCTAACGAAGCAAAAAGTAATTTTCTGGCGCAGATGTCCCATGACATCCGGACACCCCTTAATGCAATTGTAGGGATGTCGGCTATAGCGGCTTCTCATATAGATGAAGCAGACAGGGTGACAGACTGTCTGGAAAAGATTAATATATCCAGTAAACATCTTCTGGGACTGATCAATGAAATTCTGGATATGTCAAAGATTGAAAAAGGGAAACTGGTACTGTTAGAAGAGCCGTTTCATCTGAAAGAACTTATGAGGAGTATCAGCTCTATCATTCGTTCGGCTGCAGAGGAAAAAGGCCATGAATTACAGTTTAAATATATTGATCTCGTTCATAAGATGTTAATTGGGGATATGAACCGGATCAGGCAGGTATTATTGAACCTCCTGTCTAATGCTGTGAAGTATACGCCGGACGGAGGAAAAATATGTGTAACCATACAGGAGGTTACCGCACGAGCTTCAGAGCTTGGATGTTTTGTCTTTACGGTGGAAGATAATGGGATCGGAATGTCGAAGGATTATCTGAAGCGTATCTTTGATCCGTTTTCCCGGTCAGAGGATGTAGAGGTACAGCATATACAGGGAACGGGTCTTGGAATGCCGATTGCACAGGGGATAGTAGCGACTATGCAGGGAAATATCCAGGTAGAAAGTGTACTGGGTGAGGGAAGCCGTTTTATTGTCACACTTTATCTGAAAACAGCAGATCCAGGTCTCGAAACAGAATTTATAGATGAAGATGATACAGATGGCAGTCAGGAAGAAATGATCTTGGAAAAGGCTTTGATCAAATTTAAAGGAAAACGGATTTTACTGGCTGAAGATAATGAACTGAATATGGAAATAGCAAAAACTATATTACAGGAGGCGGGGCTGGTAATTGACGGTGTGGAAAATGGGAAGAAGGCTCTGGAAGTATTTAAGAAATCCGGTCCGGGTACATACCAGGCTGTTCTGATGGACCTTCAGATGCCGGTAATGGATGGTTTCGAAGCAGCCAGGATGATACGGAACAGTAATCATATCCAGGCTGACAGCATTCCGGTTATTGCATTGACGGCAAATGCATTTGCCGAGGATATTGCAAAAGCATTGATGGCAGGGATGAACGAGCATGTTTCAAAACCAATTGACTATCAGCAATTGCTGACTACTCTCGAGAAGTATATATAGAACCGCATTTTCTTATTTTCTGTTAGGAGAAGCAATGAACAGCTTTGTGATTACATGACAGCTGCTGTCGATGGAATATACAGCTTTTTGTATAGATTCCACCAGCAGCTGTATCGTATGCAGAAATTATATTCTTCGGGAGCTGTTAGGAGCACGGCGTACGGATCGTCCTCCTCTGTTATCAGATTCTTCAGTATGTTTCATGGGGTTACCTCTTTATAGTAAGACACTCTCTAAGCTTTTACGGTATACTCAGCGTCAATAATATTTGTTTCAGCCAGAAGATTGCGTTCAATACCGTAAGCTATCAGCTCCCGGTCCTCTAAAGGTGTAAAATGAACATCGATTTCCGCACGTTTAATTGAATATTCGTCCACAACGATTTGCTTATCCTTCAATATCTTTAGATGCTTGTCCAGTTCTTTTTTCAATGCCGCCGGATTCATCCGCGGCAATTTCATATGTGCACGGAAGTAATTCAAAGTAAAAGTCGCATCAAGGCTGTTATTCATGTAAGACATCAATCGTTCGGACTGAAGCATAACCAAGATTGCTTTTGTTTGCGGCGAATCAATCAAACGATAACTCTGGGAAAGAATATTGACATATTTTTTCTGAATATAAGTGTTAATCATCTGGTCACTTGGCTGAACTTCAAAATAAACTACACCGTGGTCTTCATAAACACGGGCAGTTACAATCATATTCAACTGAAGCTTTTCGGCCTCTTTACCGGTTTCCTTATCGGTAATAGTTACCGAATAGTTGTAGTCCTGTAGTTTAAAGAGCCGTTCTTTGATATCATCCAGATGCTTTTTACGCGGAGTTTCAATGTTAAATACCAGCCGGGCCAGATTCTTTAATTTCCCGGTAATTAATCTTGTACGAACTGTTTCTGCGGACATCATCGTATAGAGACAGTTCAGAATCTCGCGGTCCTTCATATCCAGATCCCGTTTAGTCATAGTATTAATATTATATTTAGATTTGATTTCGTCTAAAGTGTCTGCGGAAGTGACGGATGGAAGGTCCAGATTCTCCGTACTCATTTCCACGCGGACATTTCCGCCTTCAAAGTCATAACTGTTGAAAAGACGGATTTCATTCTGCAGGATTTCAACTTCAAAATCCAGATTTGTGCTTCGGTAATTGAAGATCGGCGCCTGCATGTAGACCATTGGGAATTTCGTTGTGTACCCTTCTAAAGAGCCATTGAATTCACGGTTGACAATGATCAAAGATTCAAGAGCAATATCATGAATAAAAGCATTTGCCTGTGATTTGGCTGGTTTTCCTCCATAAAAATGGAAATCAGTAATCAGAGCGGTTACGTCCGCCCTCCAGTTTTCAATTTCTTCATAACGCTCCCGCATGCGGGCCTCCACCGATTTACGATGGTCAGTTCTCTTATAAATGCTGATGTCATAAGCTGCTTCCGCTTCTTTACGTAGCAGCTGGGGGTTACGCGGTTTCAAATTCTCAGGATCCATGACCTCTTCGCGAATGGTATCCGACCAGTTTCGCTTATAAACCCGGCGCAATTCACGCAGCTTACGGATTCCCTCCTCCACATCAATCGATTCAGAGGCGGCTTCCTTTACTGCGTGGGCAATTATTTTCTCTAAGGTGAGATCATCGTGCCTTAATTTAAGTATATTTTTCCGGATATAGTGACCTGCTCTACTGCAATTGATGTAGGCTTCGTATGTTTGGATCAGGTTTTTTTTCAGCATTGGACGAAGAACTGCGGCTAGTTGTTCATATTGGTCGTCTTTCATACCTACATCTCACCTCCTGGTTCTGTCTAAATAGCAATTAAAGTAATTATAACGCACATTTTGAGGTTTGGCAATGAAACATTTTGGATATCAACTGCTCCTGATTCAACCCGTTATATTTGTCAATCAAAAAGGAAAGACGCAGTAAGAAGCAGGTCTGTGTATCTTCCAGATCCACCCGGCAAACATCGGTGATCCGGTTTAAACGGTAAACCAGGGAATTACGATGGATGTAGAGCTGTTCAGAAGTGATTTTAATACTGCATCCGCAATCCAGATATGCACAGAGTGTCTGATAAAACTGTGTATTATTTTTATGGTCATATTGTCTTAAAAGTGACAGCGCAGGATGGCAGAACCGCCCCAGGGACTCGGGGGATTTTATGTTGGAAAACAGGTCAAAAATCTGATAATCCAGATAGCGGCAGATATTTTCCCCGGGAGCCAGTTTCAATCCCAGTTCAAGGGCGGAATTTGCCTGTTCATAATGCAGCATAAAATTCTTGATATGGGTAAAGGTGTTACTGATTCCAATTCTGACGTGTTCCGTATCGGAAAATTTCGTCAGTTTTTCCAAAAGCTCTGTGGTGATATCTGCAGCTTCTTCTATAGGAATGACTGCAACAACGTTCTTTTTATGATAAGTAACATGGGTGCCGGGGAATAGGAGTTTCAGGTTTTTCACTGTGTGGTCTTTCAGGTGCCGGCTGCCCAGATATTGTGTGGGATTGATGCACAGAGCAGACATTTTAGGGGGAAAAGCGATTCCGCTTAGCCTGGGGGCGATATCTTCGGACGGCGCTCCAATCAAAAGGTCGTAGAGCAGCTGCTGGTGGGGGCTGGTAACCGGAAACAAATCCGGCATATAATGAGCAAGAATATAGCTGATTACCTGGCTTAAGGTGCTGAGCATTTCCCGGTGGACAGGAAGAATCGCGGTTTCACCGCCAATCATCAGTATAAATCCGACCTGCACTCCATTATGAAAAACTTTGCTGCTCAGTTTCCGGTATGGGGATTCAGTGCAGCTGACCTCCACGGCATCAGTGGTCTGGGCGGCGTTTTTCAGTGGCTCCAGCAGTCGTACGGCACCTATGAAATCATAACTGCAGTAGCCCTGGCGGATATTCGTCTTCCAGAGTGGGTCAATAACAGGAATGGAGGCAGAAGCAGCAATGATTTTAAAATTAATATCATTTAGCACAAGTGAGTTACCAAGCCGGATGGAGGCAGCATTTAACACGGCTTCCATAGAGCGGGTTCTATCTGCAAGTGCTGCCAGTTCTTCATACAATCCTTTGCTTCGGGTAGATTCAATGATTGTTTTAGCATTGTTAAAAACGGAAAACAGTGATGCTTCATCCACTAAGGCACTATTGCCGGGAACAGCAGGGGAAGGGGAATCATTTCCGGTTCGGGCAAGAATACACTGAATTGAGGATATGTTACAGTTTTTCATTTGGTGATCATAACCAAAGTATAGAGTGTTGCGAAGAAAATCCTTCTGCCGCACATCCAGAAGGGCGATATCCTGTATCTCCCATTCCTCATTGGAAGATACAATATCGATGGAAAATTCATAAGACAGTTGGTCAATTAAACGGTGAAATGTCATAGGATTACCTCACTTTAGGGAAACTTTTGAAAAGGAATAAACGGATCAGATATATGCTTTGTTTTCAGTATAGTGTACGATGCACAAATTGTCAAATATTTATCATACATGGTGCACGTTGAAAAACACCGGCTTCTGGTATAAGGTTAATTCATCAGAAAGGGAATAGAATCTAATTCAGGAGGTAATGGTATGTATAAAAAACTATTTGAATCTGGCAGTATCGGAAATGTAGAAATGAAAAACCGCCTGGTCATGTCACCAATGGGAATTGGACTGGCGAATCTGGACGGAACCCCTACCGATGATATGATCGCATATTATGAGGCAAGGGCAATAGGAGGAGCCGGACTTATCATTCCGGAAATTACCAGAATCAATGACGGGCATGGAGCAGGACTTATGAGGCAGCTGTCGGTTACCAAGGACCGCCACATCGCACCGTTGTCTGAATTGGCTGATGCGGTACATAAACATGGCACTAAAATCTTTATACAGCTTCATCATCCCGGAAGGGAAACCGTGTCAGCGCTGATGGGCGGACAGCCGGTAGCAGCACCATCTGCCATACCTTGCAAATACCTGCGGCAGGAGACACGTGCCCTGAAGACTGAAGAAATAAAACAACTGGTGCAGCAATTTATCGATGGTGCGGTACGGGTGCAGAAAGCAGGCTGTGACGGAGTGGAACTTCATGCGGCTCACGGGTATCTGTTACAGCAGTTTTTATCTCCTTATACCAATAAAAGAGAGGATGAGTATGGGGGCAGCTTTGAAAACCGTCTGCGTATTGTGACTGAGATTATTGCAGGTATCAAAAAAGCCTGTGGTGCGGATTTTCCGGTTGGTGTCCGCCTTTCGGTGGAAGAGTTTCTGAATCAGACCGGTGTGACCGAAGATTATATTCATATCCAGGACGGCATCAGAATCGCCATGGCATTAGAAAAGACCGGGATTGAATTCCTGGACGTAAGCTGCGGCCTTTATGAAACGGGAATGACCTGTATCGAGCCGATTTCATTTGCCCAGGGCTGGAGGCACGATTTGCTGGCTGCTGTTAGGAGTCATGTAAAAATACCGATTATAGGGGTATCCGCTATTCGTGAACCGGCAGTGGCAGAGAAATTCCTGGAAGAAGGGGTGGAAGATTTTGTTTCTCTTGGCCGTGCGTGGCTGGCGGATGAAGAATGGGGAAGGAAGGTGCAGGAAGGAAGAGAAAAAGAACTGCGTAAGTGCATTTCCTGTCTGCGCTGCTTTGAAAGCCTGAATGAGTATAATGCAGCCGGGCTTCCGCCGGAATGTGCTCTGAATCCCAGATTGGCAAGAGAGCGTAAGTACAGCGGTCTTCCCCGTGATACCAGGGGGAACCGGGTTGTGGTTGTAGGTGCAGGACCTGCGGGAATGTGTGCCGCACAGACATTGGCTTTGCGTGGTGTGAAGGTAGTCCTGATGGATCGGAAGGCAGAACTGGGCGGAACCATTAATCTGGCAAAAAAACCGCCGCTGAAAGAGCGGATGCAGTGGATTGCAGACTATTACCGGCAGGAATTTGAGCGTCTGGGTGTGGAAGTAAGATTAAATACAGAGGCGGCCATAGAGAATGTTATGGAATGTGAACCGGATGGGGTCATTATCGCAACTGGCTCTGTGTCCGTAGTTCCTTCAAAAATACCGGGCATTCATGGAGAAAATGTCTACACCGTAGAAGAGGTTCTAAACGGAAATGCAAAGATTACGGATAAGCAGGTTGTGGTAATCGGAGCAGGACTGACCGGTCTGGAAACAGCGGAATATCTGGGTGATCTGGGAAATAAAGTGAAAATTGTGGATATGCTGGGCGAAGTCGCTCCCGGATGTAATCATACAAATGTGGCGGATGTCTGCGGACGTCTGACTAAGTATGGTGCAGAGTATCTGCTTGGGCATGCCTTAAAAGAGGTTCGTCCGGATGGTGTTATCCTGGAACAAACAGAAGATCATCAGGAAGTGCATGTGCCTGCAGAGGCAGTCGTGCTCTCGCTGGGATTCCGCCCGGATGCTTCTCTTGCAGAGGGACTGAAGGAAAAGAATATTGAGCTTAAGGTAGTGGGAAGTGCGGTGAAAGATGGAACCATTGCACCTGCTGTCCGCACCGGATACGAAGCAGGCCGTCAACTGTTTGCAGAAAAGAAAAAGGTGCCAAGTTTCCGGGTGGCATCTGAAGAGATTCCTGAATTTGGAAAAGTATCACTAATGGATAATCAGGAGGGACTGTACATTAGTTATCTGTCAGATCCATCCGCGATTGCAGGATTGCTGCCGCCGCCGCTGAAACCATTTTCCATTCCGGTGGTAACCCTGTCCATCTGCCATGTTAAGAATCCCACATTTGCTGACGATTATTACGAAGCCATTCTGGGTGTCTATGCTACGTATGGGAAAACCTTAGGCCTTTATCCGCTTGGTCTGGTACTTGGAGGGCAGGGAGCAGAAATGGCAGTCCAGTGCGGACGTGATAATGGAAGCATTCCCAAAAAGCTGGGAGGAGAATTTGTCATCCGGCGAAATGGGAATTCTGTAACAGCCAGCGTTACCAGAAGAGGGACACAATTGGTTGAGGCAGCTATGGAGCTTGGCGAATACAACAGCCCGCTGACTCATATGCTGTACCAGGCGCCGGAAGCAGGAAAGAAGACCTATGGCGGAGGATTCTATTATCATTTTGACAGGGAGCCGGATGAAAATGGGGTGTCCCATTTCCGCAACGGAGCACTTCTGATGAATCTATGCGAATATAATTATAATTCCTGGGAACCGGGAATGGTTTCACTGAATATGAAATCCAGTATTGACGATCCCTGGGCGGAACTTCCGATTCATACCATCGTAGGCGGAGCCTATTCTAAAAACAGCCTGCTGGTGCATAAACTGAATCTGGTAGAAAATTTAGATGCTGATGATATTATTCCTTATCTGCTGACGGGGCGTTATGACAGGACAACATTTATGGAAACTGGACGCATTTAAATAACAATATATAGAAAGTGAGGCAATCAGATATGAGTAATTTGTTTGATTTGACAGGTAAAGCAGCAGTAGTAACAGGTGCAAGCTCAGGATTAGGAGCAGACGCAGCACTGGCATATGCACAGGCAGGAGCAGATGTGGCAATTATGGCAAGGCGTGTGGAAAAGCTGAATCAGGTAAAAAAGGAAATTGAAAATACAGGAAGAAAAGTAATGGCTGTGGGCTGTGATGTCACGAATGAAGAAAGCGTTAAAGCTGCGGTGAAGCAGGTATTGGATAGCTTCGGACATATTGATATTCTGTTAAATAATGCAGGTATTGCGGTACGAGGCGGGGTGGACAGCATGACCGAAGAAGATTGGGATAAATCTTTTGATACCAATGTAAAGGGTATCTTCCTCATGTCGAAATACATTGTTCCTCAGATGAAAGAACGGAAATATGGAAAAGTGGTCAATATTGCTTCCGTCAATGCGGTTATCGCAGATAAAGATGATATGTTTATCCGCCATTCCTACAATGCCTCCAAATCTGCGGTTCTTGGATTAACCAAAGGCATGGCGTGCTCTTATGCAAAATTTGGAATTACCGTAAATGCAATCGGTCCTGCTTTATTTGAAACAGAGATGACTGGCGGGACGCTGTTTAAATCCGAGAAGTTCTTACAGGGATATTCCATGATGAATCCCGCCGGACGTCCGGGAGAAAAAGGGGAATTGAATGGTACCGTGCTCTATCTTTCCAGTGACGCTTCCAGTTATGTGCAGGGGCAGTTTATTGTTGTTGATGGGGGAGGAGCTATTGTGTAAAGTTTGGCTGTAAATTATTTTGTGTGGAAAATAGATAAGTGTAAGTAGATAAATAAGAAGATAATTAAGAAGAGAACCTGTTATGAGGATAATCATAGCAGGTTCTTTTAAATGTTCTTTTCATCAGAATTCCTGGACTGGGAAATAATTTACATCATCAGAATAATAATCCTGAGCCAATCAGCAAGTGTCCGGCAGATTAGGTGTATATCTAAAGCCATTATGTAACCATAATTATTTTGATTTTACATATGAAAAATCGGGCTCTGCCAGAAAAGAAAGGTTTTACTTGATTATTCCTACAAATTTCATATAATAAATGTTAGGGAAGCTAAATATAAGGAGGAATTTAATTTGAAAGCAAAAAAAGCGGCTGTATTAACTGGAATTTTACTGGGCTGTGCAATTGGTATCACAGCATGCAGTCCCACAGCAAAAGAAAGTGGGACAACGGGAGAAACCAAAAAGGTCCAGGAGACACAGAATGCTGGAGAGACCCGGGAGACACAAAAGGCAGGGGAAACGCAAGCACCCGGAGAAGCTCAGGGAGAACAGGATTCGAAGGATTCCCAGGCATCGGAAGGGAGCATGACTCTGGGACAGGCATCGGATCTTATGGTTGAAACTGCTGCTAAATATGGCAACAGAATAAAAAGAGATTCTCTTTTGAAAGGGTTGGAAGATCGTGAGAACGAAGAGGCTGACGGTATGGATATGCTGGTGATTGTGAGCAGGGCGTTTGGAACACTGCCTGAGCCGGAAGCCAGTAAAAAGCAGAAAGAAGATGTAGATATCAGTTCTGTGCCGGAATGGGCGATGTCAGATGTAGAAAATTTGAAACGGGTAGGCGTTCTCAAAAAAAGTGATATAGATGGAGCGGAAAAGACAGTGTCAAAATCTGATGTTGAAGCTATGGTTCAGAGAGTCATGGATCTGTATGGTAATTGATGGAAACTGACACGATTGACAATAGCGATATGGTGAATATAAAGTATAACGAAAATAATCTTAATTATAATCAACTTTACAAAGTATAAATGCCAGCTGGCTGAAGTTAGTAATTAGTAACAGGTCAGCCGGCATTTTTTATATTTGTAAGGGCAGGTAAGGTCACAATTTAATTGAATTTAATTCGATTTGAATTAGAATTACAGCATATGTAATGCTGTAATTTATTCGATATTATGTTATACTGTAATCCTATATTGAATATATGAGATAACTAATCATAATTTATATCATGCTTCAATATTTATAAGAGACACAAAGGAGATACGAAATGTTCCAGAAAGTAAAAACTAATTTTTTAGGTAAAACAGTTGATTTATATCCAGAAGAGATCAGGATTAGAAATTATAAAAGCTTAAGGGACTTTTCCGTTGTTGGGGTTATTATTTCCGTTGCAGTCTTATTATTTTGTCTTTTATTGAGAGACATTGTTACGTTTAATACCCAGTTTCTAATTATGGCAGTCTATTATGTTGCGATGTTATTTTTGGCTGAATTTTTACATAAGAAGAAGATAAAACATATCATATTTGCCTTTTATGCAGTGATAACGCCGGTTATGATCATGGCAATTATGCTGGGAACATTCCTGGATCCGACCCAGCCTTCCATAACTATAATGATTTTTATCTGTGTCCTGCCATTATTTATATTGGATAAACCCTGGAGAGTATGTCTCTATATTACAATCATTGCTGTTATCTACTGTATATGTAACTATCTGGCTAAGGATTTTCAGTTGTTTTTAGAAGATTTCGTTGATTTAGTGGCATTTTATTTTCTGGCAGCCGGTGTTAATTTTTTTATCCTGGATGACAGGCTTGAGAATGTGGAAAACTATGTGAAATTCCGGGAGAAATCTGAGAAAGATGTGCTTACTGGAATCTATAACAGGGGTATCGGTGAGGAAAAGATAAAGCATCTTGCTGAGCGCAAAGAGTATGGGGCATTTTGCATTTTAGATATTGATGATTTTAAGTCCATAAATGATACTTATGGTCATGCCAGTGGTGATGAAGTTTTGAAAGAAATTGCAGAAGTTATTCGGGCTCAATTTTCAAAAGAAGATGTATTTTTCCGAATGGGAGGAGATGAGTTCGTTGTGTACAGTTTGAAATGTGCGGATGAATCCATCTGCAGGCAGAGTCTTGACTGTCTTTATGAAAAGATACGGGGGCTTCAGATTGCCTGTATCAATTATATTCCTGTAAATGTCAGTATTGGCTGTTGCATTTATAATCAGGGGACGACGGATTATCATAGACTTTATCAATACGGTGATAAAGCTCTTTATCAATCAAAACATATGGGAAAAGGACATTACACCATCCGTGTGTTAAGTCCGGGCAGATAAACTCTCCCGGGATCAGAATGCCTGTGCAGGAATTTTGCTGCACAGGCATTTTTTCAGGGGTATTTTGTATTTTAATAAAAAGTGGCTGCAATGTCTCTGAATTGAAATACCTGTTTGTTTTGCTGCCCGCAAAGAGTCACCATATGCAGATCAAAATCTTTTATTTCCGGAATTTGAAATGCGGTAAGATTATTTTTTCCGGCAATAAGGCTAGAGGGCAGCAGAGAGATCCCCATACCAAGTGACACAGCATTCATGATTGCTTCTGCCGTATCAAATTCGATGACTGACGGTTCCGAATGATTCTGAGAAAAAGACCAGGCGGCCAGCTGTTTTCGAAAAGGGCAGGTAGTCAAAGTATTTACAACAATCGGACGAAATGGCAGGGATTGCGGCGAACTCTTCAAAGGAGCGATGACGCTTAATTCTTCTGAAAATTGAAAGATGGATTTCCCACAGGGTGATATGTATTTTGATTCTACAAATACACAATCAAGTGCGTGCTTTTCCAGATTTTGAATCAGATCCTCCTGACTGCTGGTGACAACTGATAATCGGATGTCCGGATATATTTTCCGGAAGGCGGATATCCAGAGGGGCAATCGGGAGGCGGCCAGTGTCTGTGTTGCTCCGATTTGCAGTCTATCACATTCTTTTTGAAATGCGGATAAAGCATTGTCCAGCATTTCAAGAATTTTATCCGCATAATGCAGCAGCTTTTCGCCGTCTTCGGTCAGTGTGACACCTTTTCCATGGCGTATAAATAATGTAGTGCCCAGTTCTTCTTCCAATTTCTTTATATGTGCAGTTACATTTGACTGTACGTAATTCAGATTTTCAGCAGCTTTAGAAATTGAATTCGACTTGGCAGCTTCTCGGAATATTCGTAGTTCTAAACTCTCCATTTTTTCACCTCATCATTTTATCTGATTGATCTTATCACTATCAACTATTATACACGATAACCGGATAAATGTATAATAAATGAAAAGAGTAAGGAGGTTGATGAAATGATCACATGGAAAGATAAATGGAAAGATAAAGCAGTTCTTGTTACAGGAGGAGGAACGGGAGTGGGCAGAGCTGTATGCATAAAACTGGCTGAATACGGAGCTGCAATTGCATTAAACTATGCAAATTCTGGGAAAGAAGCCCGGGAAACCGCAAGAATCATAGAAGCTATGGGAGGCAGTGTAATTACACTTCAGGCTGATGTATCGGATGATTATGCCGTACGGAAAATGGTTCGGGAAGCCGAAAGTGCGTTGGGAGCAATTCACTATCTGGTAAATAATGCAGGTATCACAAAGCAGATAGACTTGTCGGATATGGAAAGCGTCACAGAGGAGGTGTGGGATCATTTATTCTCTGTGAATGTCAAAGGAATGTTCTACTGTGCCCGGGCTGTTGCGCCGATTATGAAAAAGCAGAAAGGTAAGCAGGAAGACTGTGCTATATTGAATATGGGAAGTATTGCAGGGATTACAGGTACCGGCTCGTCCCTGCCCTATGCGGTGTCCAAGGGAGCGGTGCACTGTCTGACGAAATCATTGGCACATGTACTGGCGCCGGATATCAGGGTAAATTGTATAGCGCCTGCTGCCATATCCACCAGATGGTGGGAGGGGGAAGAAGAAAAGATGTACCGGCTTAGCGGAAAGTTGCCCTTACAGCGTATTTCCACACCGGAAGATATTGCAGAACTGGTTTGCAGTATTCTTGTTCAAAGTTCAATGACCGGGCAGATCATCAGTCCGAATAATGGAATGGTTATTTAGGGTGTAGAAATTCTTTTAAATTTGGGGTTTAGCTGATTAATGACGCTTTGTAGATGTAGGTAGTGTACGGAAAGATGGGTGTGGGAAACTGGCATGGGCTCCGTCAGCTGGCCGCAGAACTGGTATTTTCTAACCTTTTCGAAGCGCTTTTTGGCGGCACGCGGGTATTCACCGAGAAATCCTGATGCATTTCTCGGTTCAGTACCCGCTTAGTATCCGATGGGAGCCAGTCGAATACTATCCGCCAAAAAACACTTCGAAAAGGTAAGTAAATACTCAGCTCTGCTCTATGCTTCCTCCGCCCATACCAGTTTCCCACACCCATCTTTCCGAGATCCAGGTTGTCGCCACAAAGCTGGTTTTCTCAGCCGAGTGGAGACCCTGGGGCTGTGTCCAGCTGTTCGTTTTTGGATTCAGCAGAGTGTGTTTGGACAGTTTAGTATGAATTGGGAGAAAGTTTAATTTTACTTGCTTTCCTATCACAGAAGTAACTGGATGTAAGTACTATAACCATAAATATACTGTATTAGAATGAAGAATCCCACTACAGTGATAAGATGAAGCTGCTTTACGCCAATAGCGTCCAGCATGCCACAACCCCAGGGTCCCACMACGCTGAGAAAACCAGCTTTGTATCAACGAATGCTATCTCGGAAAGAGAAGGGGCGAGCCAGGACATTGATTTGGAAGGCGTATAGCAGAGCTGAGTATTTACTTACCTTCCCAGAGTGCTTTTTGGCGGATACGATTCGACTGTCTCACATCGGATTGTAAGCGGGCAGTGAGCTGCGAAATGCATCAGGATTTCGGAGYGAATGCCCGCGTGCCGCCAAAAAGGGCTCTGGGAAGGTTAGAAAATACCAGTTCTGCGGTAAGCCTTCCAAATCAATGTCCTGGCTCGCTCCTTCTCTTTCCGTACACTACCTATCATCTACAAAGCGTCCTTCCTCAGCTAAACCCAAATTTAAGCTGAAATATTTCGCTGTACTAGATACAAAGCGTCTTCTTAAACTACTCATAAGGAGATAAAAAATATTAGAATTTTATTAAAAATTACAGACAAATATTTGATAAAAAGGTTACTTGTGGTATAATTCAGGTAACGGCTTGAAATATCAGTTGTTAGTTGCAGAGAAACCCAAAAGAATAGATAATAATACGGAGGTAAACAAAATGACAGGAGATATATTTAGTAGTTTAATGAAAGGCTTATCAGAACTAATGCCAGAGGATGACCCGTGTATCAGAGCTTTTCAGCTGCAAAGTGATATTAAAAAGTTTAAAGCAAAAGAGGATGAGATTTATAGAGAAGTTGGTAAAAAGGCATTGGAACAGGATGGGGAAATTCGCTTTCCTGAAGATCTTAATAAGCTTTTAGCAGCCAGAAGACAGCGTCAGGCAGCAGAAGAAGAACTATTTGACCTGCAGTCGGGAAGAAAAGGTAGAGAAGAGGAAACTAGAGAAGAATGTGAAGAGGAAGACTGTACAGTCTGTGCAGAGTGCGGAGCAGCGAATCCCTGTGATCATGCTTTCTGCAAGGAATGTGGAGCAAAATTAAAAACAGAAGGCAGGAAATGCCCCGACTGTGGAAATGATGTTGAGACAGATGCAAAATTCTGTGGACAATGCGGTAAAAGAATCGGTTAATATATCGTTGACAGAAGATGGAAAATGTCCTATAATTAATAATAGTAATCATTACTAATATTAAAGAATATGAAAGGAAAAGTACATATGAGCAAACATCAGTTTACAGACATCCGGGTACCAATCGAGCCCGGCAATCCATCTATTCAGCGTCATGAGGAAAAATGTATCAAGTGCGGTCAGTGCAAACAGGTCTGTACAAACGACATTGCAGTAGCAGGAACATATGATTTGAGGAAGACAGGAGATATCCCAATCTGTATACACTGCGGTCAGTGTGCTAATGTCTGTCCGGTGGAATGTATAACGGAAGTCTATGAATACGACCAGGTTCGTGAAGCAGTAAAAGCAGAAGAGAAAATTGTCATATTCAGTACATCCCCCTCTGTCAGAGCGGCGCTTGGTGAAGAATTCGGACTGGAGGAAGGAAGTTTTGTCCAGGATCAAATGGTGGCACTCATCCGCAGACTTGGAGCGGACTATGTTCTGGATACTAATTTTGCGGCGGATCTGACCATTATGGAAGAAGCCAGTGAATTGGTGGAACGTGTGACAAAAGCAAATAAGCCGCTGCCCCAGTTTACCAGCTGCTGTCCTGCCTGGGTAAAGTTTGTGGAAACCTACTATCCGGATATGAGAGAGCATATTTCTACCGCGAAGAGCCCGATCGGAATGCAGGGACCTACCATTAAGACTTATTTTGCGAAAAAAATGGGAATTGATCCTGAAAAAATAGTTAATGTGGCGGTAACTCCCTGTACGGCAAAGAAGTTTGAGATTCGGCGTGAAGAAATGAATGCGGCGTCTAAATATCTGGGCATAGAAGGTATGCGGGATATGGATTATGTCATTACTACCAGAGAACTGGCAAAATGGGCGCGGGAAGAAGAAATTGATTTTGTGTCTCTTGAAGGTTCAGACTACGATGATTTCATGGGTGAAGCATCAGGTGCAGGTGTGATTTTTGGGAATACCGGCGGTGTTATGGAAGCAGCTGTTCGAACAGCCTATCATTTTATTACCAAAGAAGAAGCGCCGGAAGAACTGTATGATCTCCAACCGGTCAGAGGGCTTCAGGGAATCAAGGAAGCAAGTGTACGAATCGGAGATCTGGATGTTAAGGTGGCTGTAGTATATGGTACGGCAAATGCGAAGAAGCTTATGGAAAAAATAAAGACTGGGGAAGCAGATTATCATTTCGTTGAAGTTATGACCTGCCCTGGCGGATGCATTGGCGGAGGCGGTCAGCCTAAGGATACAAAATGGCTGGGTGACACGCTAAGAGAGAAGCGTATAAAGAGCCTGTATGACAGAGATAAAAGCATGGAGCTGCGTTTAAGCCATAGAAATGAAGAGATTGTTAAATTATATGAAGATTTCTACGGTGAGCCATTAAGTAAGCTCGCAGAAGAAATGTTACATACCGGTTATTTTGACAGAAGCGGGGATCTGGACGCAGGTTCCGGCGAAGGGATGAAAGGCAGCGTGAAAAGTATGTCAAAGTTTAAATGTAGTATCTGCGGATATATTTATGATGAAGAAAAAGAAGGAGCTCTTTTTACTGAATTAAAGGAATGCCCGATTTGTAAGAATCCGATAAATGTATTTGAAAAATTAGGCGCACAAAATTCTGATGTGGTGATATACGAAAGCTCTATGACGGACGAAGCTGTCAGGGCACAGGATGTAGAATCAGAGGAAGAAAATGAAAATCCGCTTGCCTATCCAAAAGAATTTGTCAGGAAAGACTCCAATAATCGATTTATGAGTGAAATTCATCAGATGGCAATGACCGGAGAAACAATAATCGAAGCGATGGGTACCAGAATGCCAATGCCAAACTGGGATGATATCCTTATTCTGGGTGCCCAGTTAAATCCACCGCCGCTTGATGAACATGCACCGGTAGACATCACTACGGTAATTGGAAAGCATGCGAAGAAGCCAATGGTCTTAGAAGGACCGGTATATATTTCACATATGTCTTTTGGGGCATTATCAAAAGAGGTAAAAGAGGCATTAGCTAAGGGAAGTGCAATGGCAAAGACTGCGATGTGCAGCGGCGAAGGCGGAATTTTGCCGGAAGAAAGAGATGCAGCTTATAAATACATTTTTGAATATGTACCGAATCATTACAGTGTTACACCGGAGAATCTGAAAAATGCAGATGCAATTGAAATTAAAATCGGTCAGGGTACAAAGCCAGGAATGGGTGGACATCTTCCAGGAGGCAAGGTTACACCTGAAATTGCAAAAATTAGAAATAAGCCCATTGGACAGGATGTGATCAGTCCATCAAAGTTTGAAGATATCAATACGAAAGAGGATCTGCGTGACATTGTTGAACAACTTCGTTTCGCTTCGGAAGGAAGGCCGATTGGAATTAAGATAGCTGCTGGAAGAATAGAAAAGGATCTGGAATTCTGTGTCTTTGCCAAACCTGATTTTATTACAATTGACGGACGGGGCGGTGCAACCGGAGCTAGCCCGAAGATCGTAAGGGATGCTACCAGCGTGCCAACGATCTACGCATTATATCGTGCCAGAAAATATCTGGATGAAGCAGGTGCTGACATTGATCTTGTTATTACCGGTGGTCTGCGTATATCATCTGATTTTGCGAAAGCAATCGCCATGGGAGCGGATGCGGTAGCAGTAGCATCTGCAGGCTTAATCGCAGCGGCTTGCCAGCAATACCGTATCTGTGGAAGTGGTAATTGTCCGGTTGGAGTAGCAACACAGGATCCGGAGCTTCGAAAACGTTTGAAAGTAGATTCATCTGCAAAACGTGTGGCAAATTTCCTGAATTGTAGTTTTAAGGATTTGAAAACCTTTGCCAGAATTACCGGACATGAAAATCTGCATGATATGAATGTCAGTGATTTGTGCACCATTGACAGAGAGATATCCGAATTTACAAATATTCCACATGCATAAATTAATTTTAAAATAATAGTGAGCCGTATCCGAACCCAATTACTATAGCTTGTAACTGTGATCAGATACGGCTTAACTTATATGATGAAACAGAATCTTCCAGACTATTTTGCACAGGACATATATATTGTGATGTAGTAATGAAAACTATGTGAAAATATACAAGATATAGTAAAAAAGTCTAAATTAATGTTGTAATATAAGTCAATATTAGATACAATAACAATGATGTCTAAAATCGTTAAAATGCAGAAGAAGGAAGATATGAATATGAAAAAAATAGCTATTGTTACAGATAGTAATAGTGGGATAACACAGAATAAGGCAAAAGAATTAGGGATTCATGTAGTACCGATGCCTTTTTTTATCAACGGTGAAATGTTTATGGAAGATATTACCCTGAGCCAGGAAGAGTTCTACCGGAAACTGGCATCCGGAGCTGATATCAGCACATCTCAGCCATCTCCGGGGGATCTTACGGAACTCTGGGAACAATTATTGGAAGAAAATGAAGAAATCGTTCATATCCCGATGTCCAGCGGACTGAGTTCCTCGTGTGAAAATGCAATGAGTTTATCCATGGGGTTTGACGGAAAAGTACAGGTTGTAAACAACCAGAGAATTTCAGTTACACAGTATCAATCTGTTATGGACGCAATTATGATGGCAGAGGATGGGTTCAGTGCATCAGAAATTAAAAATAAAATGGAAGATATGTCATTGGACTCCAGTATCTATATTACAGTAGAAACGTTAGAATATCTGAAAAAAGGCGGACGAATCACTCCGGCAGCAGCAGCGGTTGGTACGATTTTAAATATTAAGCCTGTTTTACAGATACAGGGCGCGAAGCTGGATGCTTATGCGAAAGTGCGTGGAAAAGTGAAGGCTAAAAAAACGATTCTGGATGCCGTAAAAGAGGATCTGGCTACGAGATTTAAGGAGTATGCGCAGCAGGGAAATATGGAATTTGGAGCTGCATATTCCGGTAATCTGGAAGAGGCATTGATCTGGAAGAAAGAAATTGAAGAAGCATTTCCTGACATCCCATGCCGTATGGATCCATTGTCTTTAAGTGTGTCATGTCATATAGGCGAAGGGGCAATTGCAATAGGATGTTATCGGAAATATGTATCAGTAAAATAATAATAGTAAAATAATTAATGTTCAGTGGATAAGAGGATTGAAGAAAGAGAGAAGGGAAGGTTATGAAGTGTGGAAAAAAGAGGTGGATATGGGCACTTCTTTTAATTATTACAGTAGCCATGATGTCCTCAACAGGAGCATCGGCAAAGTCTCAGAAAACTGTTGATAAGTCTGGCAGCGGCACTAAGACCGGAAGGAAAGTCTCTGGAAAAGCAATCCAGGGACAGCCGCAGCTGAAAAATGTCATGAAAGCAGCTCGCAGAAACGGAAAATGGGTGAAATCGGCAGGCAGATATAAGTTCCGTTTTATTAATGGGACTTATGCTTCTCATCAGTGGGTGAATATTAAAGGAAAAATCTATTATTTTAATAAAGAAGGATTCCGTGTTTCCGGCTGGAAAAAATATGGCAATTACAAGTATTTTTTAAATAAAGACGGTTCACTGCGAACAGGATGGTTTCAATATAAGCGCAGACAGTATTATTCAAATACCAGGACGGGTGTGATGCGGACCGGTTGGTTTACCTGGCATAAGAATAAGTATTATTTTGGTAAAGACGGTAAGATGGCTGTGGGGTGGCGTACCATAGACAAAAAGCGTTATCATTTTGGAAAAGATGGCAAAATGTCAAAAGGTTTTCAGAAGATCGGTTCCGCTACGTACTATTTTACCGGGAGCGGCAGGCGGGTGACAGGCTGGCTGCGTTATCATAACAAATATTATTACCTGAAGTCTGACGGCAGGATGGCAGCTGGCTGGCTCAAACGAAATGGAAAGAAATATTATTTCCGGGAAGATGGGACAAGAACCACGGGAGATTCCTTCATAGAAGGACAGTGGTACCACTTTAATAAGAATGGTGTGTACGATCCAAAAGCGAAAGTAACTCCAAAGATCGATCCGAAAAAACCTATGGTGGCGCTGACCTTTGATGATGGTCCCGGACCATATACAGAAAGGCTGCTGGACTGTATTGAAAGAAATAAAGTACGGGCAACATTTTTCCTGGTAGGCCAGAGTATTCCGATTTATCCAAATGCGGTGAAAAGAGAATATGATTTAAAATGTGAGATTGGCAATCATACATATGATCATCCACAGCTGACAAGAATTTCAGATAGTCAGATATCGTCACAGATCAACAGTACCAATACAAATATTCGGAATATAACAGGGCATAATGCTACGCTGTTAAGGCCGCCTTACGGAGCTTATAATGCTGCGGTAAACGCATTGGCAGGAATGCCAGTAATTATGTGGTCGATTGATACAAGAGACTGGGAAACAAGAAATACCCAGAGTACAGTTGATGCAGTTCTAAACCATGTAAGAGATGGAGACATTATTTTGATGCATGATATCCATCTTCCTACCGTTGCTGCAGCTGAAATTATAATACCGGAATTATTAGGACGAGGGTATCAGCTGGTTACCGTCAGTGAGTTGGGATATTATAAGCGGGGCGGACTGACAAATGGTGCGGTGTATTCCAGTTTATATTAGAGTGAATGAGGCGTATAGAAAAGAGCAGCAGAGAAAAAGTAATGATTTCTCTGCTGCTCTTTTTATTTTAGATTTCTTTCCCTTTTAACAATACTTTTTCAATATTGAGGTCCTGATCCAGAAGAACAATATTTGCTATCTTACCTGTTTCCAGGCTGCCGTATTGATCATATATCTCAACGGATTTTGCAGAATTTACTGCAGCACATTTGATAGCGCTTGCAAGGGGAATGCCCATTTTTTTAACGGCTGTGCGGACACAGTCCATCAGATTCGTCGCGGAACCGGCGATGGTACCACTCTCTAAAGTTGCCAGGTTTCCGACTACTTTTACCGGCTGGCCGCCAAGGGAATAGTCACCGTCTGTCAGACCGGTTGCCATCATGCTGTCGCTGATCAGTATAACACGGTCATCTCCGAACATTTTAAAGGTTGTTCTGACTACGGAAGGGTGGATATGGATACCATCACAGATCAATTCAACACGGCAGTTATCGTGATCGCATGCGGCTCCGATTACACCGGGTTCACGATGGGAAAATGGTGGCATCGCATTGTAGAGATGGGTTGCATGTCTTGCACCTCTGTCATATGCTTCGTTTGCAATCTCATAATCAGCTGTTGTATGAGCGATGGATATTCCAACTTCATCTTTCAGGGCGTCAATAAATTCCATTGAGCCTTCCTCTTCCGGTGCAATATCAACCAGTTTTACAAGGTTTCCGGATGCAGCCTGAAGGCGGCGGAACATATCAATATCCGGTTTGTGGATATATTTACCATTCTGAGCTCCTTTTTTCTTTGATGCAATAAAAGGACCCTCCATATTAATACCGCAGAGGATAGCACCTGTTTTATTTTCATAGGCAGCTGCAGTCTTGCAGATTTTTTCCAGACGCGGTTCATCGAAAGTCATCGTTGCAGGCACAATGGTCGTAATGCCGTTTTTAAGCTGATATTCAGCAATTTTTTGAATGGCTTCTTCCGTTCCATCACAGAAATCATAGCCTACGCAGCCATGAAAGTGGATATCCGTCAATCCGGGAATAGCATACATGCCTTCCGCATCGATAATTACGTCATCTTCCGTATCTGGGCTGTCAGCAAATTTATCATTTTGTATATAGAGGTCTTTTTTTTCAAAATAACCATCTGAGTGAAATACATTTGCATTTTTTATTATCATATTTTATTTCCCTTCATTACTGTTATGCATTTTCAATTTTCGATAAAGCTGCAGCATCTGCTACAATTGTTACATCATTGTGAAGCTGCAGAATGGATGCAGGAACCAGTGGAGTGATTGGTCCTTCCACTACTTTTTTAAGAATTTCAGCTTTGTCTGCGCCGCTGACAACTACTAAAACCTTGCGTGCCTGCATAATGGTCTGAATTCCCATTGTGTATGCCTGTCTTGGAACGTCTTCTTCTTTTTCGAAGAAACGTGTGTTTGCTTCAATGGTACTTGCTGTCAAGTCAACACAATGTGTCTGTTTTTCAAAATTATCGCTTGGTTCGTTAAAACCGATATGGCCGTTATGTCCAAGTCCCAATAACTGTAAGTCAATTCCGCCTACATCAGAAATGATCTGATTGTACATAGAGCACGCTTTATCCGCATCCGGTTCTAAACCATCCGGTACAAATGTACGTTCTTTGCGGATATTGATGCTGTTAAACAGGTTGGTATTCATGAAATAACGGTAGCTCTGGTCGCTGTCGGCGCCAAGTCCTTTGTATTCATCCAGGTTTACACTGGTGACACGTCCAAAATCCAGGTCACCTTTGGTATACCAGTCAATTAATTGTTTGTATGTTCCGATCGGAGTTGAGCCGGTAGCCAGACCCAGTACGCAGTCAGGTTTCATGATAACCTGTGCAGAAATAATATTTGCTGCCTTTCTACTCATATCATCATAATCTTTTGCTTTTACTATTTGCATAATTATTCTCCTTTTCTATTTACGGCAGAGTAGCTCTGCTTTCTTAACGTTTTGTATTTCTATTGTATGACTGCTTTTGCGAAAAATTGTGGTAAATGAAAATTTGGTGTTTCATTTTCAATCTTTGTAAAGCTGCCAAAATGAGTCAGACCTTCGCTCTCTTTTATTTTATAAAAATTACAGGTGATGGCATTTCCTGTTTGGAAATCACAATGACCATATACATACCGGATCAGGTCCAGTGGTACCGTCAATTCCAGTGTCCAGAAGTTTTCGTATAAAGTACCGGTGCATTGACAGGCTTCATGCAGTTCCATTGGAAAAATCTTTCGGTTGTTTCTTTCGTCCCCATATTTGGCATGGAGTGCTCCGTTGGAATTTGCTTCAAGGTTAATGTAGCAATTCGGGCGTTCCGCAGGATAAAATTGAAAGAATGCTTCCATAGTGCTGTCCAGATGTACCGGGTCGTTGGGATTAAAATATTTCCTTACCGGATCTTTTTCTTCGCAGGTCATTTTTACATAAAATCCGGTTCCGGGGATAAATCCCAGACTTCCATAGGTTTTAGGACGATAGTCGCCTCCCCAGTTATACTGGTCAACATTAAAAACAGGACAATTTCCAATCTCTTCTTTTGAAGAAATGGTTTGGATTATGTATTCCATTAAATACCTCCCTTGCATATAAAATCGAACTTAGAAAGCTTGTATGCTCACAATTACTATTGTAACCTATACAGGAAAAAAAGGCAAAGGGTTCATGAGAAATTGGCAAATAATTATAAAAAATAGCAGGAATGTACAAATGAATAACAGACAGAAAGCATTCTTTAGCAGGTCTGAAGTTAGGCAATTTTTCAATTCAAAATTATGAAGATTTGGTATAAACATAAAAATACAATAAGTAAAAAAGACAAGAAAGATAAAATAATAGGCAATATGACTAAAAAGTTAAAAATATGTAATAAAATGGATAAAATATTAACCAATAAAAGTAAAATAGTAACGGTTACATATGTTTACAATGCACATCTCGTCATGTTATATTAAGGCAAGCTTTGATAGTGCGAAGAGATATCTGAGGTGGTTTTTTGTGAATGTTGATGAAAATAACAGGAAAGGAGAAGAAAAATTAAAAGCCAGGAAGATAAAGCGTCGCTAATTCATTGTATAACGAATTGTAAGGGAGATTACTATGAAACTGAAGAAGATGATAGCAGGTATTTTAAGTACATGTATGGTTGCAACATCCCTAGTGGTTCCAGGAGATGTCCTCAATGTGCAGGCGGCGGAATCCAAAGCGGAGACAAAAGCAGCAGGACAGGAGAATCCACTCAGATTGTGGTATAATAAGCCGGTGAGCAAGGGAAATCTTATCCCGGGCAGAACGGGCGGTTTCGGAACAACAGCGGAAGATGACCGCTGGCAGCAGCTTACATTACCAATCGGCAATAGCTATATGGGCGCAAATGTGTATGGTGAAATTGGAAAAGAACACCTTACTTTTAACCAGAAGACATTATGGAATGGCGGACCAAGTACGAAAAGGCCGGATTATAATGGCGGAAATAAACAGACGGCATCCAACGGGGCAAAAATGTCAGATGTCTTTAAATCGGTGGGACAGCTTTTCCTGGAAGGGAAAAACGATGAAGCTTCCAATCTGTGTAATCAATTGACAGGAGAATCCGATGGTTATGGGGCTTATCAGTCCTGGGGCGATATTTATCTGGACTTTAAAGGGGTTACGGATAGTACTGCTGTTCAGAACTATCAGAGGGATCTTGATCTTACCAAAGCAATTGCAAATGTAGATTATACCCTGGAAGGAACGAATTTCCACAGAGAATATTTTATTAGTTATGCAGATAATGTACTGGCTATGAAATTGACGGCAGATGGATCGAAAAAGTTAGAATTTGACGTGAGTTTCCCGGTAGATAATGCAGAGAATGTTGCAAATAACGGATTAGGTAAATCGGTTACCTATAAAGCAGAAGGAAATACGCTGATTACTGCCGGACAGATGCAGGATAATCAGCTGAAAATGAATTCCATGCTGAAGGTTGTCACAGAAGGACAGGTTAATCCGGGATCAGATAACCAGTCATTGCATGTATCGGATGCTTCTTCTGTAGTAATATATGTATCAGCAGATACAGACTATAAAGATTCCTATCCGAAATACCGCACTGGAGAGAGCGACGAGGAACTGGCTGCAAGTGTGAAAGCAACAGTTGAAAAAGCAGCAGGTAAAAATTACGATCAGGTAAAAGCGGATCACATTGCGGACTATACCAATATCTTTGACCGTGTAGATCTGGATCTGGGACAGGGAGTTTCTTCCAAGCCAACAGATGAACTGCTGGCAGCTTATAAGGCAAATACTGCAACACCAGAAGAACGCAGCCAATTGGAAGTTATCTTATACCAGTATGGACGTTTTATGACGATTGAGTCTTCCAGAGAAGGGGATTTACCGGCAAACTTACAGGGTGTATGGCAGAACCGTGTAGGCGATGCAAATCGTGTACCCTGGGGCAGCGATTACCACATGAATGTAAATCTTCAGATGAATTACTGGCCAACCTATTCTGCAAATATGGCGGAATGTGCAAAACCATTGATTGAATATGTGGATGGATTGCGTGAACCTGGCCGTGTTACTGCAAAAGATTATTTTGGAATAGAGAGCACAGAAGAAAATCCGGAGAATGGATTTACTGCACATACACAGAATACACCGTTTGGATGGACTTGTCCCGGATGGGCATTTTCCTGGGGATGGTCACCTGCAGCGGTTCCGTGGATTCTTCAAAATTGCTGGGAATATTATGAATACACCGGCGATGTTGAATACATGAGAGATAAGTTGTATCCGATGTTAAAAGAAGAAGCAAAGCTTTATGATCAGATTTTAACAGACAGTGGTGTTGAAATTACAAAACCGAATGGTGAGAAATCCACAAGACTGGTATCTGTTCCTACATATTCCCCGGAGCATGGACCAAGGACATTGGGAAATGCATACGAGCAGGAACTGATCTGGCAATTATACGAAGATGCAATTATCGGTGCTAAGATTTTAGGTGAAGATGAGGCTCTGATTCAGAAATGGCAGGATACTCAGGACAGATTAGCACCAATCGAAATCGGTGAAAGCGGACAGATTAAAGAATGGTACGATGAAACTACCCTGGGAAGCATTGGTGAAAGAGGACATCGCCATATGTCACATTTACTGGGACTGTTCCCGGGAGATTTGATTTCCGTAGACAATGATCAGTATATGGATGCAGCAATCGTTTCCTTAAAAGACCGTGGTATGAAGAGTACCGGATGGGGAATGGGTCAGCGTATCAATTCCTGGGCAAGAACAGGACAGGGAAACAGTGCTTATGATTTAGTGAAGACACTGTTCAACGATGGTATCAATCCAAACCTTTTTGATTCCCACGCTCCGTTCCAGATCGATGGTAACTTTGGTTATACCTCCGGCGTTAATGAAATGTTAATGCAGAGTAATATGGGTTACATCAATGTACTTCCTGCACTTCCGGATGCATGGTCCAGCGGATCAGTAAAAGGAATTGTAGCAAGAGGAAACTTTGAGACAGATATTAACTGGGAAGATGGAAAAGCAACCAGTGTGAAGATCCTGTCAAAGAATGGTGGAGATTGTGCGGTACAGTATACTGGAATCAGCCAGGCAAATGTAGTGGATTCTAAGGGTAAGCAAGTAGAATTTACAAAATTGTCCAGAGACAGAATCCAGTTTGTATCAACACAGGGTGAAACATATACCATTACTAATTTCCCGGAACTTGCAAAGGGACCGGAAAATCTGGAAGCAGTTTATACCGGAGCATCAGGGGTAGAATTAACCTGGGATAAAGCAGCTTCCGAAACTGCAACTTACAATGTATATCGTAAAGAAGATGGTTCTTATGAAAAAGTCGCAGAAGGTCTGACAAAAGCAAACTATACAGATAAAACAGCAGTAAAAGATATTACGAAGGTTCGATATAAAATAACCTCTGTAGAAAATGGTGTGGAAAGTCTGTATTCGGAAACCGTCAGTGCACTGGATATTACGGTAAGAGGCATGGTGGATGATTCTGATTCCAGAATTGAATATAGTTCCAGATGGCAGACGTGGAAGGATGCTGCGCATTACGGCGGTGGAATTCATTTTGTAGAAACCAGCAGTGCAGATGATACAATTTCCTTTGTATTCTCGGGTAAGGGCATTCGTGTGTATGCAACTAAGAATGCAACCTGGGGAATCATGGACGTTTACATTGACGGAGTAAAAGCAGATTCTATTGACTTCTACGATCCGACACCACAAGGCCTGAAACAACAGATGGTTTATGAAAAAGCAGGTCTTGAGGATACAAAACATACTATTAAATTGGTTGGAACAGGAACCAGGAATCCAGCCAGTACAGGAACGAAATTAGAATTTGATGCATTCCAGGTATTAGGCGACCAGCACACCATTACTTTTGAAAGTAATAAAGAAGGAGAAGGAAATCTTCCGGAGTCTATAACAGAATATGAAGGCAGCGCGATTACATTGCCGGAATGCGGTATAACAATTGCTGGCATGACTTTTGCAGGATGGAGTGACGGAGAAACCACATATGCTGCAGGTTCTAAGTATCGTATTGAGAAGAGTGATGTTACGTTAACTGCTTTATGGGAAGAAACATCCAACAAGATAGCATCCAATAAAATGACGGCAGTAGCTGACAGTGAAGAAAATACCAGTACCGATGGTCCGGCATCCAGTGCTGTGGACGGTAATGAAGGTACTTATTGGCATTCTGCATGGAGCCACGATCCAAAGCCGGATATCGCAAATAACGTAAATAACAGTTTTACCATTACATTAGATAAGTTATACCAGATCAACAAATTAGAGTATGTACCCCGTTCTTCTATTAATGGAAGAATATTAGGATGCGACCTTTATTACAGCACTACTGAGAATGGAGATGACTTCCAGTTAATAGAAGGCGGAACCAGTGAATGGGCAAATAATACTGATAAAAAAGTTACGAGATTTACTCCCGTAAGTGCAAGGCGAATTCAGATCAGAGCTACCAAGACGGCTGGAGATACACCGAATGCATTTATTAGTGCATCAGAATTCTACCTTTACGAAACAGGCCAGACAGTCACAGACCCGACAGAAGTAACCGGAGTCAGACTGACACCGGAAGAAGTTACATTAGAAGCAGAAACCACAGCAACATTAACAGCAGCGGTAATCCCGTCTAATGCAACAAATAAAAATGTTACCTGGTTATCAAGTGATGAAGAAGTGGCAACTGTAGTTAATGGTGTAGTGAATGCACTGAAACCAGGAAATGCGACAATCACCGTAACCACAGCAGATGGAAACAAAACGGCACAATGTGCAGTAACCGTTACGGAAAAAGAAGTGATACCGGTCAGCGCAATTACCGTATCACCAAAAGATGCAACTGTTAAAACAGGAGCAAGTGTAACCTTAACCGGGGAAATACAGCCGGAAAATGCATCTAACCAGAATATGATCTGGACTTCTGATAATGAAGGCGTAGCAACGGTAGCAGGTGGTGTTGTAACCGGTGTGGCAGAAGGAACTGCTACAATTACAGTCACATCAGCAGAAAATGATACCATCCGTGATACCGCTACAATTACAGTAGAAAACGGAGAACCTGAAATTGTAGAAGTAGAAAGTGTCAGTGTTGAGCCGGCAGAATTATCTTTAATAGAAGAAGGAACCAAAAAATTAACTCATACAATTACACCTTCAAATGCAACAAATCAGAATGTAAGCTGGAGTTCTGATAATGAAGCAGTGGCGACCGTTTCCCAGGCAGGAGTCGTAACCGCAATAAAAGAAGGTACTGCAAATATTACAGTTACCACAGAAAGTAACAACAAAACAGCAATCTGTAAAGTAACCGTATCAAGAAAAGATATAGCAGTTACAGGGGTAACATTATTGCCTGAAGCACTGCAAATGAAGCTAAAAGAAACAGCAACACTTACAGCAGCTGTTCAACCAGCAAATGCAACGAATCAAAACGTTTCCTGGACATCAAACAATGAAGCTGTTGCTACTGTAGATGGCGGTATAGTTACAGCAGTTGCAGATGGTAAAGCTACGATTACAGTAACCACAGAAGAAGGCGGATTCACAGCAACATGTGAAGTAACTGTAAAGAGTGAACCAGAACCGGAAATCATAAAAGTAACTGGTGTAACCCTTGATAAACAAGCGGTTAATATTGAAGTAGGCAAAACAGCTGTCATTAAAGAAAGCGTTCAGCCGGAAAATGCAACCAATAAAAATGTTACCTGGGATTCAAACAACGAAACAGTTGCAAGTGTTGACAAGGGTGAGATCACAGCATTAAAAGAAGGCATCGCAGAAATCATTGTTACTACAGCGGATGGAAATAAGACAGCTACCTGTACGGTAAATGTAATACCGAAGCAGATACCGGTTGAATCCATTAAGATAAACCCATCCAGTGCAGCAATGCAGACCGGAACGAAGGCTACCTTAAGAGTAGGATATACACCGGAAAATGCAACAAATAAAGCAGTAGTGTGGGCTACGGACAATGAAGCAGTGGCAAGTGTGAGTAATGAAGGTGTTGTAACGGCGAAAGCAGCAGGAACAGCTAATATTACAGCAACAACTTTAGATGGACAGAAGTCCTCATCCTGCACCGTAATTGTTACAGAAGCACCGAAACCAACACCGGATCCGGAAGTGAAAGAGTACACTGTTATCTTTGATACAGATGGCGGATACGTTTTACCGGCAGAAATCAAAGTACAGGAAGGCAAACCTTATGGTAACCTGCCTACACCGAAAAAAGGAAGCTACAAATTCCTTGGCTGGTATCTGGGAAATACACAGGTAAAATCAACGGATATCTGTAAGGGCGATGTGACCCTGAAAGCAAAATGGAAGTTGATGGAACCTGGACGAGTGACAGGTGTAAAAGCTTCAAAACAGACAACAAACAGCATTAAAATATCATGGAAGAAGGAAACAGGAGCAAAATCATATATTGTCAGCAGTTATAACTATTCGAAGAAAAAGTGGGAGAAAATTGCAACCACCAAGAAAACTTCTTATGTAGACAAAAAGAAAAAGGCTGCGACAAAATATAAATACCGTGTAACTGCTGTAAACAAAGCTGGCAGCGGTTCTGCTTCTAAATCTATGATTACAGCAACACAACCTGTAAAACCGACCATATCCCTGAAACAGTCAGGAAAGAAAGTGAAAATATCCTGGAATAAGTTTAAGGCAGATAAGATTGAAATCTTTATGAAGACAGGAAATGGAAAATATAAGAAAATTTCCACAAAACCTGGTAAAAATACAGCTTACACGAAAACCAAACTGAAAAAGGGAACTAAGTACAGATTCCGTATCCGTGGATACATGGAAAGAGGAGAGAAGGTTTATGGTGCATACTCTGCATCCAAGAGAATTACAATAAAGTAAGCAGAATACGTACAAACAGATCATAGAAAAAGCCGCTTCAGCAAAGGGAACTGCACCCGTTAGTCAGACCAGAGAGTTTAACTAGTGGGTGCGGACCGAAATTGCTGTGCGGCTTTTTGTACCTATATAAATGTAGTTCCAGACAGGGATAATCGTGATAATACATCTTTATATGCTAGGAATCAAAACAGATCTGTGCGTTACAGAAATTTATATAGATGCTGTTTTGCTTATTTTTGATAGCGCAAAGCAGCCTCAACCAATCCGCGAAAGAGCGGATGCGGCCTGTTTGGACGTGACTTCAACTCCGGATGTGCCTGGGTGGCGATGAAGAACGGATGATCTTTGATTTCAACCATTTCCACAATGCGGCCGTCGGGTGAGATTCCGGAAAGGGTTAAGCCATTGTCGGTCAATGCCTTACGGTAGTCGTTATTCACCTCATAACGGTGTCTGTGGCGTTCCTGTATAGTTTCTTCACCATATAGCTCAAATGCTTTCGATGACTTGTCCAGGATACAGGGATAAGAACCAAGTCTTAAAGTGCCGCCGATGTCTTCGATACCATCCTGGTCCGGCATCAGGGAAATCACGGGATGGGTAGTGGAAGCATCCAGTTCGATGCTGTGTGCATCATGGAAACCAACCACATTTCTGGCAAATTCAACTATGGCAAGCTGCATGCCCAGACAGAGCCCAAGGAAAGGGATCTCATGTGTTCTGGCATATGCAATCGCCATAATTTTTCCTTCAATTCCCCGGTTGCCGAAACCTCCGGGCACCAGAATGCCATCCACATCTCCAAGGAGATCTGAAATATTGTTCTCATTTAATAATTCTGAATCAATCCAGCGTATATTAACTGTGGCGCGGCTGGCGATACCACCATGTTTAAGGGCTTCTACAACACTGATATAGGCGTCATGGAGTTGGATATATTTACCGACAAGAGCAATTTCTACTACTTTGGTTGGATGTCGCAGAGCATTTACCATGTCTTCCCAGTCTTCCAGATTGGGTTTTGGGCATTCCAGATTCAGACATTCACATGCCACCTGGGCCAGATGCTCCTGCTCCATTGCAAGAGGTGCTTCATACAGATATTCCACATCCAGATTTTGGAGGACGTGATGATTAGGGACGTTACAGAAAAGTGCGATTTTGTCTTTGATGCCTTGTTCCAACGGCAGTTCGGAACGGCAGACAATGATATCCGGGCGAATACCCATACCCTGTAATTCTTTTACACTTGCCTGGGTGGGTTTGGTTTTCATTTCACCCGAAGCTTTCAGGTAAGGGATTAAAGTTACGTGAATCAGAATTGCGTTTTCCCGGCCTACGTCATGCTGGAACTGACGGATGGATTCCAGGAAAGGCTGGCTTTCGATATCTCCGACCGTACCGCCGACTTCAATAATGGCAATTCTTGTTTCATCGGATGTAAAATTCCGGTAAAAACGGTTCTTAATCTCGTTTGTGATGTGGGGGATGACCTGTACAGTACCTCCGCCGAAATCACCGCGACGTTCTTTTTGCAGTACGGACCAGTAAATTTTACCGGTGGTTACATTGGAATTCTTATCAAGGCTTTCGTCAATGAACCGCTCATAGTGTCCTAAATCCAAATCCGTTTCGGCACCGTCATCTGTAACAAATACTTCGCCGTGCTGGATAGGATTCATAGTTCCGGGGTCAATATTGATGTAAGGGTCGAACTTCTGCATGGTTACCTTGTATCCCCGGGCCTTCAGTAAGCGGCCGAGTGAAGCGGCAGTGATGCCTTTTCCCAAGCCTGATACTACTCCGCCTGTTACAAATACATACTTTACTGGCATAAATTTCCTCCTGTTTTCTCAAACACACTCTCGTGCTGGTCAAAAAATAACGAAAGAATTATACACCTTCAGAGTTAATAAATACAGTGTTTTTTACAAAAAAATAAAATTTGCGCCAAATAAACAAAGATTCATTTATTTGGCGCAGATATTTGTTTAATGTCATAAAGTTAATTACCGGGTTTTATAAAAAGGTAACAAATAATAATGTGACATACAGCCTGCCAAAAGCAATTTTAATTGTAATTTAGTGATAAATACGCTTGTCCTCATATACCGGTTCAGAAGTCAGCTGGACGGAAAGACGTTTAAACTGCTTTATATCTACCATAGACAGCATAACGGAAGTATGGGCCTGACATCCGGATAGCTTGGGAAGCTGTTCCAGTGCAAGCTTGGCATTTTCACTGGTAGCAGCAGAAATGGAAAGTGCGATCAGTATTTCATCCGTATGGAGCCTTGGGTTTTTGCTGCCCAGATATGCAGTCTTCAGAGTCTGGATAGGTTCAATGGCTTCCGGTGAAATAACATGGGCTTTATGGTCGATGCCGGCAAGTTCCTTCAATGCATTTAGAAGAAGGGCTGCGGATGCTCCCAAAAGGTCAGAAGTTTTTCCGGTAACCATTCTGCCATCAGCCAGTTCCAGGGCAGCAGCCGGGGCACCTGTAGCTTCTGCGCGGTCCAGTGCAATCTGTACCACCTTTCGGTTCGCTGCGGTCAGATGAGCCTGTTTCATGATCAGTTCGATTTTAAATACTTCTTCTTCCTGTTTTGTACCTTCCGCAAGTCCGTTCAGTGCATAATAATAACGGCGAAGGATCTCCTGGTTAGAGGCTTCTTTGCAGGCTTCGTCATCGAAGATACAATTTCCAGCCATATTAACACCCATATCCGTAGGGGATTTATAAGGGCATTCCCCAAAAATACGCTCGAAAATAGCACCTAAGACCGGAAAGATCTCAACATCACGGTTATAATTTACAGCTTTTTCATCGTATGCTTCCAGATGGAACGGGTCAATCATATTTACATCATTTAAATCGGCTGTTGCTGCTTCATAAGCCAGATTTACAGGATGTTTCAGGGGGATATTCCAGATCGGGAAGGTTTCAAATTTGGCATAACCGGCACGAATGCCATGTTTTTGCTCGTGGTAGAGCTGGGAAAGGCAGGTTGCCATTTTTCCGCTTCCGGGACCGGGTGCTGTGATCACGACCAGCGGTCTCGTTGTTTCAATATATTCATTTTTACCATATCCGTTATCGCTGACGATTAATGGTATATTGCTTGGATAGCCTTCGATGGCATAGTGGACATACACTTTACGTCCTAATTTTTCCAGTCTGGTTTTAAAGAGCTGCGCGCTGTTCTGACCGGAATACTGTGTAATGACAACACTGCCTACGTAGAGCCCTTTTTCTTCGAATGCGTCGATCAGACGGAGAACGTCTGTATCATAAGTGATCCCAAGATCACCCCGGACTTTATTCTTCTCTATGTCACCGGCGCTGATGACGATTACAATTTCTGCCTGGTCGGAGAGCTGCATCAGCATACGCAGTTTACTGTCCGGTGCAAATCCTGGAAGAACTCTGGCTGCGTGAAAGTCATCAAAAAGTTTTCCGCCGAATTCCAGATAGAGTTTGTTGCCAAACTGGCTGATTCTTTTTCTGATATGCTCAGATTGCATCTGTAAGTATTTCTCGTTATCAAATCCTATTTTCATTGGTTCACCGATCCTAAATTTTATGGTATGATTCTTTACTGAATTAGTATACTACAAAGTATCAGAGTTATGCCAGTCATTTTTTGAGGATTTTTATAAAAGTTTAAGAATTATGGAGGCTTTTTCACAAACTCGATATTGATTTCTGGGTGAAGTATCTTTATAATAGAGAGGACGTATCACGAGGAGGAAGATGATGGATAATAATCAACAGCCAGGAAATGGACCGAATAACGGATCCAATAATAATAATGGCAAGCCGTCTAAAAATGGGCAGACGATCATGATATTTTTAGTAGTAACACTGATAGCCCTGGTCGGTATGAGTATTTTCAATAATATGCTGAAGAATTCTACCGAAAAAGAAATCACATATAACAAATTTATGGAAATGGTAGAGAAGAAAGAAGTCAAAAAGGTTGACATACAGTCCAGTAAGATTGTTATTACTCCTAAGGAACAGCCATTCCCAGGGGTGACGATGACGTATTATACCGGCGTTGTACCCGACCCGAACCTGACCGAAAAATTAATTGCAGCAGGTGTGGACTTTAATGGAGCGATTCCGGACATGACATCTGCAATTCTCTATAATATTTTAAGCATTGCGATCCCGCTGATTCTGATCTGGGTTGTACTTGGATTTTTCCTGAGAAAAATGTCCAAGGGCGGCGGCATGATGGGCGGTGTTGGCAAGAGCAAGGCTAAAGTATATGTGCAGAAAGAAACAGGAGTCACATTCCGGGATGTGGCAGGACAGGATGAAGCCAAGGAGTCCTTGCAGGAAGTCGTTGATTTTCTTGAAAATCCAGGAAAATACACGAAGATTGGTGCCAAGCTTCCAAAGGGTGCTCTTTTAGTAGGACCTCCTGGAACAGGTAAAACACTTCTGGCAAAGGCAGTTGCAGGAGAAGCACATGCGCCGTTCTTCTCATTATCCGGTTCTGATTTTGTGGAAATGTTCGTAGGTGTCGGTGCATCACGTGTCCGTGATTTATTTGAAGAGGCGAAAAAGAATGCGCCATGTATTATTTTTATTGATGAAATTGATGCAATCGGTAAGAGCCGTGACAGCCGTTATGGCGGTGGAAATGACGAACGTGAGCAGACCTTGAACCAGCTGCTTGCTGAGATGGATGGTTTTGATACCTCGAAGGGATTACTGATTCTGGCAGCTACAAACCGTCCGGAAGTTCTGGATCAGGCGCTTCTGCGTCCCGGTCGTTTTGACAGACGTGTAGTTGTAGATAAGCCGGATCTGAAAGGCCGTGTGGATATTCTGAAAGTACATTCCAAAAATGTTCTTCTGGATGACACCGTAGATTTGGAAGCTATTGCACTTGCTACTTCAGGAGCTGTTGGTTCCGATCTGGCAAATATGATTAATGAGGCAGCAATTCTGGCAGTTAAGAAGGGCAGAAATGTAGTTTCACAGTCTGATTTATTTGAGTCTGTAGAAGTTGTATTAGTCGGTAAGGAAAAGAAGAACAAGATCCTGAGCAAAGAAGAGCGAAGAATTGTTTCCTACCACGAAGTAGGTCATGCATTGGTAAGTGCGCTTCAGAAGGATTCTGAGCCGGTGCAGAAGATAACTATTGTGCCAAGAACAATGGGAGCACTTGGATATGTCATGAATGTTCCGGAAGAAGAAAAATTCCTGAATTCAGAAGGTGAGATCCGCGCAAAGATTATTGAATTTGTGGCAGGGCGTGCAGCAGAAGAACTGGTATTTAACAGTGTAACAACCGGAGCCGCAAATGATATTGAGCAGGCTACCAAGCTTACCAGAGCGATGATTACACAGTATGGTATGTCGGAAACTTTTGGAATGATGGGAATTGAAAGTCCTGAGAATCAGTATCTGGAAGGCAGAACCATGTTAAATTGCAGCGACAGAACGGCAGCCGAGGTTGACCGTGAAGTTATGAAAGTGCTCAAAGATGCTTATGTAGAGGCGAAGAGACTTCTCAGCAAACATAGAATAGCACTGGATAAGATTGCTGCATTCCTCATTGAAAAGGAAACCATTACCGGTAAAGAGTTTATGAAGATTTTCCACGAAGTGGAAGCAGAAGATAAGGCGGCCTTGGAAGGATCTGCGGCAGGAGCTGTTGAAGGTGCCAGCCAGCCTCAGTTGGAAGCGGAAAGTAATCATCAGGTAAAAGCTGCAGAAATTGATGCATCGGTTTCTGGTGATAATGTGCAGCAGATACAAAAGCAGTCTGAAAATGTGGATACTGTGGATAAGAATCCCGATAACAACACTGTGTGTGAATAAATTCTTTAAAAGACAAGATAAAATACAGTAAATTTGTGAATAACAGATTTGCTGTATTTTTTTAGAAAGGGAGGTGGTATCGTTGTTTGATATCCAGGAGGAACTTAAGAAACTACCGGCGAAGCCGGGTGTATATATTATGCATGATGCAAAGGATGCCATAATCTATGTAGGAAAGGCAATCAGTCTCAAGAACCGGGTACGGCAGTATTTTCAAAGCAGCAGAAATAAGGGTGCTAAAATCGAACAGATGGTGACAAAGATCCGCCGCTTCGAATACATCATTACAGATTCGGAGCTGGAAGCGCTGGTTTTGGAATGTAATCTGATTAAGGAACACAGACCAAAGTACAATACCATGTTAAAAGATGATAAGTCCTATCCATTTATTAAGGTTACGGTACAGGAGGAATATCCCAGGGTTTTATTTGCACGTATCATGAAAAAGGACAAATGCAAATATTTCGGACCATATACCAGTGCCGGAGCGATTAAGGATACGATTGAGCTGATTAACAAGCTGTATAAGCTGCGTACCTGCAACAGAAGCCTGCCAAGAGACATCGGGAATGAGAGACCCTGTCTGAATTACCATATTAAACAGTGCAACGCCCCCTGTCAGGGCTATGTTACCAAAGAGGAATACCGTAATCAGGTGAATGAAGCTATTGCTTTTCTGGACGGAAATTATGATCCGGTAATTAAAATGCTGGAGCAGAGGATGCAGGATGCTTCTGAACGAATGGATTTTGAAGCAGCAATCGAACAGAGAGAGCTTCTGAACAGCGTGAAACAGATTGCCCAAAAACAGAAGATCACCATGAGTGATGGGGAAGATAAGGATATTATTGCAATGGCTTCCGATGATACGGACGCTGTGGTACAGGTGTTTTTTGTACGGTCGGGCAGGCTGATTGGAAGGGACCACTTCTATCTGAGAGTAGCTCCCCACGATACAAAAGGAATGGTTTTAGACAGTTTTATCAAGCAGTTTTATGCAGGGACACCATTTATTCCCAAGGAACTGATGATCCAGGAAGAAGTGGAAGACTGCGAGGTTATTGAACAGTGGCTTTCTAAGAAAAGAGGACAGAGGGTACATATCAAAGTTCCCAAAAAAGGCACGAAAGAAAAACTGGTAGAATTGGCGGCCAGAAACGCAGAATTGGTTTTAAGCCAGGATAAAGAAAAAATCAAACGGGAAGAAGGACGTACCATTGGCGCCATGAAAGAGATTGCAGGCCTGCTGGGGCTTGAGAATGTAGTGCGTGTGGAAGCGTTTGATATTTCCAATATCAGTGGATTTGAATCGGTAGGATCCATGATTGTATACGAAAAGGGTAAACCAAAACGAAGCGATTACCGTAAGTTTAAGATCCAATCGGTAAAGGGACCGGATGATTATGCCAGCATGGAAGAAGTGCTGACCAGAAGATTCAGCCATGGTCTTGCTGAGCTTGAGGAAGCGAAACAGGAGAAAGAATTCAGCAGTTTCAGCAGATTTCCGGATCTGATCATGATGGACGGCGGTAAGGGCCAGGTCAATGTAGCGCTGAGGGTTATGGATAATCTGAAAATGAACATTCCGGTCTGCGGTATGGTCAAAGATGATAATCACAGAACCAGAGGATTATTTTTTAATAATGTAGAAATACCAATTGAAAAGTCTTCGGAAGGTTTTCGTCTGATTACCAGAATTCAGGACGAGGCACATCGTTTTGCCATTGAATATCACAGGTCCCTTAGAAGCAAGCAGCAGGTACATTCTATTCTGGATGATATTGATGGAATCGGGCCTGCCAGGAGAAAGGCATTGATGCGGACATTTAAGTCTCTGGAAGCCATTAGGGATGCTTCCGAAGAGGAACTTGCCAAGGCGCCGTCCATGAATGCAAATAGTGCAAAAAAAGTGTATGATTTCTTTCATTGATGTTCGGGCATAATTATGATAATATTAACATATTAATTAAATTTTGAAGGAGAAGAGATATGGCAAGTGTAGCTTTAAGCAAGTTGGTTGAGAAACTGGATTTAAAGAATATGACTCCGGATGTGGATATGTCTGCTATTAAGATTACCCTCCCGGATATTAACCGTCCTGCATTGCAGCTGACGGGATATTTTGATCATTTTGATTCTGATCGCGTACAGATTATCGGATATGTGGAATACACCTATCTGGAACATTTAGACAGAGAAAAGAAGCTTCCGATATATGAGCAGTTTATTTCCAGTAAGATACCATGTATCGTATACACCACAAGGACAGAGCCGGATGCAGATATGATGGAACTGGCGAATAAATATAATGTTCCTATTTTCACTACCAGGAAGACTACATCCTCTTTTATGGCTGAGATTATCCGCTGGCTGAATGTGGAACTGGCTCCCTGTATTTCCATACACGGCGTTCTGGTGGACGTTTATGGTGAAGGGGTCCTGATTATGGGCGAAAGCGGTATTGGTAAGAGTGAGGCTGCATTGGAGCTGATTAAGAGAGGGCACCGGCTTGTTTCGGATGACGTTGTTGAGATCCGTAAAGTCAGTGACGAAACCATAATTGGTTCTGCACCGGATATAACCAGGCATTTCATCGAACTCCGCGGTATAGGAATCATTGATGTGAAAACACTGTTTGGTGTGGAAAGTGTTAAGAATACACAGTCTATCGATCTGGTAATTAAACTGGAAGAATGGGACAGAGAAAAAGAATATGACAGACTGGGATTGGAAGAGGAATATACAGAATTCCTTGGAAATCAGGTGGTTTGCCATTCATTGCCGATCCGTCCGGGCAGAAACCTGGCTGTTATCGTAGAATCTGCTGCAGTTAACCACAGACAGAAAAAGATGGGTTATAATGCTGCGCAGGAATTATATAACCGCGTACAGAATAGTCTTGCAAAAAGACGCGGACCAGAAGGAGAATAAAGAATTATGAAGAAATATTGTTTTGGAATTGATATTGGTGGTACATCCGTAAAATGCGGTCTCTTTGACGTGAAAGGGGAAGTTCTTGACAAATGGGAAATTAAAACAAGAACAGAGAATAACGGAATTAATATTATTCCGGATGTGGCAGGCGCTATCAATAATAAAATATTAGAAAAGCAGCTGGAAAGAGAAGATATCGCAGGCGTTGGTATCGGCGTACCGGGACCGGTTAACGAAGCAGGTGATATCCTGTGTGCAGTTAATCTTCACTGGGGCTATGTAAATCTCGTGGAACAGATGGAAAAGCTGATTGGTCTTCCTGTAAAAGCCGGAAACGATGCCAATGTAGCGGCTCTTGGAGAGATGTGGAAAGGCGGCGGCGCCGGATATCATAATGTAGTTATGGTAACTCTTGGTACGGGTGTTGGCGGCGGAATCATTATTAATGGACAGATCGTTACGGGTTCTCATGGAGCAGGCGGAGAGATCGGCCATGTTCATGTGGAAGACAGTATGGAAGAAGCATGCAACTGTGGTAACAAAGGCTGTCTGGAACAGGTAGCATCCGCAACCGGAATTGTCAGATTAGCCAATGCACGTCTGGCTGCTGATGCAGAGCCGTCTGTACTGCGTGATGGAGAAGTATCAGCTAAAACAGTATTTGATGCTGTGAAAGCAGAAGATAAAGTAGCAATGGAAATAGCAGAAAGTTTTGGTAAATATCTGGGCAGTGCCCTGTCTGTAATCGCAGGTGTGGTAGATCCGGAAGTCTTCGTTATTGGCGGAGGCGTTTCAAAAGCCGGAGATATTTTGCTGGATTATATTCGTAAATACTATAATACATATGCTTTCAGTGCCTGTAAAGATGCTGTGTTTGCACTGGCGGAGCTGGGTAATGATGCAGGGATCTTCGGCGCAGCTAAGATGATCCTGTAGGCATACTTACAGAGGCATACAGTAAAAGGATTCATAATAGAAATAGACCACATTCCTCTAAAACATGCACAGGCAGGAATCTTATCCTGCCTGACCGGGCATATATCAGAGGTGCTGTGGTCTTTTCAAATCCAGAAGCTCCTGAAAAAGTTCTGTTTCCTGAGTATGGATGTCTTCAACTTTGACAGATATGCCTGCCAGCAGATCAGTATCTCCGGTTTCGGACAGGGCCCACATCGCATCAGCCACAGTATCCCATTGATCAGCCACAGCTAAAAAGCGTACACCGATATCTTTTAAATTTTCTAAGCCAGTAACGTCAGCAGCTTCGATTAAAAAATCCCCATACATACTTCGGAAAATTCCACCACCGGTACCGCCGTCGGCGTGAATCATAAAATAATTCGTACTACCGGATCTTTTTCTTTTTTCTAAATCAAAATTTTTCCATTTCAAAACTTCTTTCGAAAACTTTTTAATTCCATTCAGTCCAAGGAGATGGGCAGGCGCATTTCGCATACTAAGGCAATTTTCCTGTATAGCGTCCAGTATCATTTCCTTTGAAACGGGACGGATGTGAGAGAAATCAAATTCCAGATATTTGTTATGTGCAGGAAACGGGCGATGATGGCTGGAACGTGCATTTTCTGTTTCTTCATAAGATACCAGGTGGTAATCCCGGGCAATGCTGCCTTTGGGAGTACGGATTGGATGATGGCGGCTGTCACGATCGCTGATATAGAATATCTTCTGATCATCGTCATATCCGAATAATACAACAGCATGGGCGCCAAAATGATAGTCCTCATCCAGGTTTAAATATTTTAAGTAGGGCATATCAACATAGATGAAAACGGGATGGTTCTGGTCGATGGAATTCCTGGCGGATGCAAATGCTTTCATATAATCCTTTTGCTGCCGGCAGCGGATGGTTATATTCAGCCTGTTAGCCAGAATTTCTTCAAAGACAAAAGGTTTGATACGTCCGTTAATCATGGGGGAGGCTACCTGGTTCAGATAACAAAACGATATGCCGCAACCCAGACCAAGAAGCATTTCTTCTGACATCGGATGTCCATAGTAATTGAAAATTAGTTTTAGAGCATTTGTGATACAGTGTTTTCCGCCGCCGGGGGTAAAATCAGAGATTATTTTTTTCATATCAGATACCTTTCTGGAAAATAAATTTGTTTGGTAAGTATAGAATAAGGGGTGCCGCGCGGGGGAAAGTCAAGAGGGAAAGGAGAATTTACAGATAGTCGGATGGATAGTCCGAATTGTAACAGTACAAAGTCCTTATAGTTGTAGAAATAAAAATCCTGCTATTCTATAATACCCGTATCAAATAAAACATTAACGGAGGAAAAGGAGGATTATGATATGAAGTTTAAAAAAGTTATGGCGGGAGTACTGTGCACTGCACTGGCAGCAGGTATGATATCCGGATGCGGCGGAAACACTGAGGGAAGCAGTAGTGGTAACGGCAAAGAAAGTACAGCTGCAGCGGCGGATTCAAAAAGCAAAGAAACTTATAAGGTTACCATGGCATATATCGGCGATGCTTATGAAGAAGCAGAGCCTGCGGTTCTGGAGAAAGTGAATGAAATATTGAAAAAGGATATCAACATGGAGCTGGATCTGGTACCTTGTTCCTGGGGGACTTATACCAATGAATTGTCCCTGATGCTATCCGGAGACGAAGCTTTGGATATTGTTCCAATAATTGTAACCAATGCAGCGGGGTATGTAAGTAACGGACAGGTGTTGGACTTGACGGATTATATTGAAAAATATGGTACCAACATGAAGAAATATGTGGATGCAGATTTCCTGAAATCCCCCCGGATCGGTGATTTTACGTATGGGGTAACGACTATGCGGGAACAGATCACCTGGGAAGGAATTATGATGAGAACGGATCTTTTAGAGGAATCCGGATTCAAGGCAGAGGATATCAAAAGCGTGGATGATTTGGACAAGATTTTTGCAGCGGTAAAGGAAAAGCATCCGGATATGACTATGCTTGCAAGTACACAGGCAGGAACTCCGTTATTCAGATGGGAAACGGCAGATTTTCTCACAGATGGATTTGGAACGCTGATGGATAAAGGGCAGTCTACGGATGTTGTAAACCTCTATGAGACAGAGGAATTTAAAACATTTGCAAAGAAATTATATGACTGGAATCAGGCGGGATACATTTCCAAGGACGGTGCCACTACTACCGAAATACTGGTAAATCAGGTAAAGGCCGGAACAGCATTTTCCTATTTTACACCCCTCAAAGCAGGTGCCGAGGAACAGGATGAATTGTCAACGGGTTATGATTTAAGTTCTGCCTCGTTATTTGGTGATCCATATATCACAAGTTACAGTGTGAACTTTAATACCTGGGGAATTGCAAGGAATTCAAAGAATCCGGATAAGGCGTTCCAGTGTCTGGACTATATCTATGGAAGTCCCGAAATTATGAATTTGCTGAACTGGGGAATTGAAGGAGAACATTATCAATTTGTGGATAAGGAAAAGGGAATCATCACTTATCCGGAAGGTGTTGATGCATCCAATAAGAAATATGGTCTGAATATTGGCTGGGAACTTCCGAATCAGACAATTGCCTATGTCTGGGAAGGGGAAGATCCATCAAAATGGGATACACAAAATGAATTAATCCAGAAGGCATCCAGATCAAAGGCGCTGGGATTTACCTATGATTCTACCAATGTGGCAGGGGAATTAACTGCATTGACAAATGCAAAGAACCAATTTTATGACGCCATTGGAACGGGGTCACTGGAGCCGGAAGCGGCAATCGGGCAGTTTAATGATGCGCTTTACAAAGCGGGGCTGCAGACTGTAATAGATGAGAAGCAGAAACAGTTGGATGAATGGCTGGCAGCGCAAAAGTAGGAAGGAGAACTTTATGGCATTTCGGAAGGTAAATGGTACAGAACAAGGTACGGCAGCCATTGCAGCAGCAGGGCGTAAAAAGAGCAAAAGAGTACAATTCAGAAAGTGGCTGCCGGTATTTATCATGATGGCGCCCGCACTGATTTATCTATTGATTAATAATTATCTTCCGATGCTGGGATTGGTAATTGCATTCAAAAAGGTGAATTTTTCCACAGGGATTTTTCAAAGTCCCTGGTGCGGGCTGGATAATTTTAAGTTTTTATTTAATACAAGTGATGCGTGGACCATAACCAGAAATACGCTGTTGTATAATTTCGCTTTTATCATTGTAAATACCCTGATGGGGATTCTGATTGCGGTTCTCATAAGTGAAATCCGGTCTAAAAAGGGGAAGACGATTTATCAAAGTTCGGTATTGCTGCCATTTTTGATGTCCTATGTAATCGTTTCCTATATTGTATACGCTCTGTTTAGCGGAGACAATGGAATGCTGAATAATACTATACTTCCGGCATTTGGCATGGAGCCTGTAAACTGGTATGCAGAGGCAAAGTATTGGCCGGTAATTCTGGTGGTTGTGAACTGCTGGAAGGGCGTGGGCTATGGAACCCTTATTTATATCGCTGCTATTGCAGGAATTGACAGTTCCTATTACGAAGCGGCAGCTCTTGACGGTGCAGGAAAATTAAAGCAGATTTTTTATGTAACACTTCCGGCACTGGTTCCTTCTATTATAACCTTAACGCTGCTGAACATAGGAAGAATTTTTTATTCGGATTTCAGCCTGTTCTATCAGGTGCCCATGAACTCCGGGATGTTATATGCCACCACACAAACCATAGATACCTATGTATATAGGGGGCTCTTGACACTGGGGGATGTGGGTATGTCTTCGGCAGCCGGATTTTATCAATCCTGTGTAGGCTTTATTCTGGTCATGGTATCTAATCTGATCGTGAAAAAGATCAGCCCAGATAACGCACTTTTTTAGGAAAGGAGAGTCATAGATTATGATAATAAGTAAATCACAAAAGACTGCAATGGTCTTTGTACATATTTTTTTAACCGCTTTGGCGCTAATGATGATTCTGCCGTTTATACTGCTGTTTATCGGTTCTATAACGGAAGAAAATACGCTGATTGCAAATGGATACTCTTTCTTTCCAAAGGTATTAAGTACATCCGCTTATGAATATTTAATTCAAAGCTCGGGAGAGATTGGAAGAGCGTACATGATGACCATTCTCATCACGGTAGTGGGGACGGGGTTAAATATTTTGCTTTCATCTATGCTGGCTTATGGTTTGTCCCTCCAGAATCTTCCATTTAAACGGCTAATCTCCTTTTTTGTATTTTTTACCATGCTGTTTAATGGAGGTCTGGTTCCCACGTATCTGATGTATACCACTTATTTACATATCAAAGATACTTTTGCCGGACTGGTTGTTCCCCAATTCCTGGTCAGCGCTATGAATGTTATTATGATTCGGACATTTTTTACAAACAGTATTCCATCGGCACTTTACGAAGCAGCCAACATTGATGGAGCCGGGCATTTTCGGATTTTCAAAACTATTGTTCTGCCTCTTGGAAAACCGATTCTGGTATCTATGGGACTCTTTTCCGCTCTGACCTACTGGAATGACTGGACCAATGCGCTGTATTATATCCGGGATAAGAGAAGCCTGTGGGGGATACAGAGTCTGTTAAATAAAATGATTACAGATATCCAGTATCTTGCCCAGAACCCCAATGCGGGGGCTCAGGTGGATATGAGTAATATGCCAAGCGCATCTATGCGTATGGCAATCGCATTTATCGGCGTGCTTCCCATTCTTTGTATTTTCCCATTCCTGCAGAAGTATTTTGCAAAAGGTATTGCGGTAGGAGCTGTCAAAGGTTAAACTAAAACAAACGAATGATATAGGCAAGGCAGCCATCTGTTGGCGGAAGTTCAGAAGATTGTAATGGGGGGACCGGCAATATGTTATCAAAAGAAAAGCGTACTATGGAGGAGAAATTTCGGAAATATGATTTTGTCAGGTTACTGAAGTGGTTTTCTTTGCTGCTTATTCTAATGGTAATTATTAATGTCGGACTTAGTATGTATGCCTCCTATACGGTTTCAAAATACAGCCGTGACGGAAGAATTCAGGTTCTGGACAGCCAGATTCAGGGGATTCAGAATACCATGGATACAATAAAAGAAAATGTAGCCACAGAGCTTGGATATGATATCGAGCTGGAAAGGCTGGCTAGTGTCACAGACGAACGGGAATCCATACTGCTGCAAAGAAGTGTGAAGAAGCAGTTAAGCAAATGGAGCGTACAGAGTGATCATCTTGTAAACTATGCGGTATATCTTCAAAAAGGGGAGATTATGGTAAATGGATGTGCTACGGATTCTGCCTATGATAATTGGAGAAAGGCCGGAGGAAAGCTGCTTAAATTTGCCATAGAAGAAGCAGAAAAGGGCAGGTGGCTCATGCACGATTTAGATGGGGAAACTTACCTGATATATGTGCGCAGGAATAATGACATGTATATGTTTTCCTGGATGCAGTTAAACCAGCTGCTGCGCTCTGTTGATAACAATGCTTTTGGAGAGGATTATTATATCGCCGTCACCTCAAAGGAAAATGCAGTATACAGCGGAAGTGAAAAGCTGAAAGAGGATCGTATTGATCTGTCGGGGGTTTCAGATGATGAAGTGAGCGTAAGCCTATTAAAAGGGTATACGGTGATCCGGCGTCCCGGCACGGAAGATTATGACTTCACACTGGTGATTCATGAACAGAATGTAATGAATCTCTTGAAATTTCAGTTTGTTGCAGGCATGTCAATTACAATTCTCGGACTTTTTTTACTGATATTCCTTTACTTCTTGTATCGGACATTGGTACATCCCATTCAGACATTTACAGAGAACATTGACCGCCTGAACGAAGACGAGGGTTACTCGGTAGCTACTCATTACCAGATTAACGAACTTGGAAAGGCAAGCGAGATGCTTGCCAACCTGGTAAGCCGGATTAAGAATCTGAAAATTAATATCTACGAAAAGACGTTAGAACAGCAAAAAATCAAAATGGATTTCCTGACGCTTCAAATTGAACCGCATTTTTACTTGAATTGTCTGAACATTATCTACAATATGGCACAGATGGGAAAAGACAAAGAAATACAGGAGTTATCCAAAAATGTATCCGCATATTTAAGGTATATTTTTAAGAGTAATGAAAACATGGTATGTTTGGGTGAGGAACTTGAACACACCAGGAGATATCTTAAAATTCAGGAAATTCGTTATAAAGGAGGATTCCGTTCCGACATCCATGTAGAAGAAAGTGTTTTGGATGCAAAAATACCACCCCTGATACTGCAGACCTTTGTAGAAAATACAATCAAACATGCTATGACCTTTGATTACGAAACGAAAATTCTGGTAATTGTACGCAGAGTAAAAATACATGGTAAGTATAAGCTGGAATTGATTGTGGAAGATAACGGAGAAGGATTTCAGGCGGATATCATGGAAAAATTGAACCGGAAAGAAGATATCTCCCATGACGGCAAACAGATAGGGGTTATGAATGTGATTAAACGTCTGGGGCTTTTCTTTGGAAATGAAGCAGAAGCAGAGTTCTACAACAAAGAGGATCAGGGAGCAGGGGTTCGGCTGTATATGCCATTTATTTGGAACGAGGAGGAAAAGGATGAACTTATTACTTGTAGATGATGACGCCTATGTATTGGAAGCCGTTAAAAATACCCTGGACTGGAAACAACTTCAGATTGAAAATGTCTATACTGCCCAGAGTGTTAGAAATGCAAAAAAGATCATACTGGATGTACCGATTCATCTGGTGGTTTCCGATATTGAAATGCCACGTGAAAATGGACTGGAACTGATCTCGTGGATACGGCAGCAGGATCTTGTGATAAAGGATATCCTTCTCACCAGCTATGCGGAGTTTGAATACGCAAGACAGGCGGTGAAGCTGGGGTGTTTTGCTTATACGCTAAAACCAATTGATTATGGAGAACTTGAGGAGCTTTTGAGAAAGGCAGCAGCGGCAGAGCAGGAGGAACTGGAGCGGCTGGATTACCGCAGATACTATGATCACTGGAACCAGACAGAAAAGAGCCGGAAGGAATCTTTCTTTCGGGGGCTGATGCTGGAGCAGCAGATCCCAGGCCAAAAGGATCTGGAAGCTGCACTGGAGCGTTATATGCTTCGCTATGAAGATTCAGTCCGGTTTGTAGTAGCAGTCTGCCAGCTTTACGATTATGAATGGGCTTATAATGATCTGGGTATGGGAATGCTGGTGTGGTCTATGAAAAATGTGTTAGAAGAGTTGTTTGACACTCCTGATACACATGTAGAATGTGTGCTTTCCCATACGAAATCTTCCTGCATTGTGGTGATTAAAACCATGGGAGAAGATGCACTTTACAAAATAGGGGAAAAAGGGAAAAACCTGATCGAAAATATTACAAGGCATTTTCGGTCAAATTGTTGTTTTGCAGTGGGAAATGTCTGCAGAATACTTCAAATACAGGAAAGCTTTGCAGATGTGGCACAGATGCTGGATCACTGTGCAGACGGGGAAGGACAGGTGGTAATGCAGCAGGACTTTGTGTATAAAGAAGCAGATTATCAGCCGCCCAATTGGCAGATCTGGGAGAGCCTCATGCAGGAGAGCAGTTCTATCATGCCTGTTGTGAATGAGTATTTAGACAACCTTGTAAAAAGAAAATCTGCAAATACAGAGATACTCTCCAGATTCACACTGGATTTCGCCCATACATTCCGCCTTGCTTATCAAAAAGAAGGTATCAGCACGGAAGAATTGGAAGAAGCTGGATACCGTATACATAACTTAAAGGATGCCATACATTCCGTAAAGGAATGTAAAATATTTATTGAAAAGATGGTGGGGGAGGCCGCCAGGCTTCTGAATGAAAAGCAGCAGTCTAATTCAGTAGTAGAAAAGGTGAAAAGATTTATTGATGAAAATCCTGATCAGGAAATAACCAGAGAATCATTAGCAGAAAAAGTATATTTGAATCCGGACTATCTGGCTAGAATTTTTAAAAAAGAGGTAGGGGAACCCATCGGTGTATATCTGGCAAATCAGAGAATCAGACTGGCTAAGGAATATTTGGAAAAGACGGAAGAACCGGTGAATCTGATTTCCATAAAAGCAGGATATGATAATTTTTCCTATTTTTCAAAGATGTTTAAAAATATGGTGGGGATGTCGCCAAAGGAATACCGCAGTCAATTTCGAAAATAAAGAGGATATACTGTAATAAAAAAATGGAGAAGAAATCTTATTATTTAGATTTCTTCTCCGTTTTTTGCTGTATACAATGGTTTTATTGCGGTGGAGCATCAATTACCCCGTCGCCATTGGTATTCCCCCCCGGATAGGAAGGCGGTGTGGTCTGGCCTCCGTTTCCCTGGTTTTGATCACCCGGAGGTGTAGTTCCATTGCCCGTACCGTTTCCTGTTCCTTCTCCATTGCCCTCACCGGTTGTATCATCCGGAGTGTTGGTTCCGGGGTACGATGGTTTATTGGCATCTTCCGGATTCTGTGGTTTGTTTTCTTCTCCGTCCGGTGAAGTCTCAGATTCTTTTTTATTTTTATCTTTATCTCCTTTTAGCAGATCAGATAATTTGTCCAGTATGGTGTGTCCGCTGCAGGTGCCGCCTGGCGGTGCATAAGCAGAATCGTCGGTAGTTCCTTCGCTTCCCGTCGGTCTTTGAACGAAGACCTTGGTTACAGGTTCACAGGTGCTGGTTGCTTTCAGTCCGGTCTTAGAACAGATCTTGACAGCTACGTGTACATCACATTCAGCTACCGGCTGTGTACCTCTTACATAGTATTCAGTGTATACCTGAGAGCCTCTTGGATCTGCACTGCAGACACCCGGTATTGCAAGCTTGCCGGATTTTTTACAAACCGAAGCGGTTACAATATCCTCCGGCTGTTCAAATTCTTTTACAGGAAGATCCTGGTGAATCCTCTGCATAATAGCGTTCCAGAGTACCTTGCTGTAGGAGTGGTAAATATCTCCGTCAGGAAGGGCTACATTATTGTCATAGCCGCCCCAGATACCGCAGGTATAATAGGGTGTATAACCTTCAAACCAGATATCCTTTGTATCATCCGTGGTACCTGATTTGCCGGCTACCGGCATATCACCCAGATTAATGGTTCCATATGCAGTACCTTCCGGTTTTTTAATAACATCTTCCATGGCACTTGTCAGCAGGAACGCAGTGGATTGCTTAACTGCACTGGAGCTGACAGGCGTGGTGTTATCAATGACGATATTTCCGTTCAGATCCTCAATCTTAGAATAAAATTTCGGCTCGATATACTGGCCTTTATTAGCAATGGCGGCGTATGCACCCGTAAGTTCCAGATTCACAACACCGTCCCGTACACCACCCAAAGCCAATGGCTGGTTAGCGTCCGTCAGGACATCTCCGTTACTATTCACATCATGGTTATAAAGTGTTGTGATACCAAATTTCTCGGCATAATCTATACCTGTCTGAGGAGATATATCCGTCAGACATTTTACGGCTATGACGTTGATGGACTTGGTAATGGCGGAGCGGATCGTTTCTAAACCGCTGTATCCATAATCGCTGTCCCAGTTCCGGACTTCCGGCCCGTTGGTATAATTATAAGGTGCGTTATCATAAACGGTGGAAAGTGTCATGCCTGCACGGTCAATTGCAGGACCATACACGGTAATCGGCTTAAAAGTAGATCCCGGCTGTCTTCTGGTAGAAGTGGCACGGTTTAATGTCAGGCTGGCTTCCTTGTTACCCCGTCCGCCTACGATGGCTTTTACATAGCCGGTACTCTGATCAATAATTACCACGGAAGCCTGGGGCTGTGGAATCAGTGAGATACGTTCTGAGAGCACCGTATCGCCGGATTTCATAACAGCCTGCTTATACTGCGCAGCATAGGAATTCGCGGTATCGGAATCAGGAAACATCATATTAAAGGATGCATCCTGTGCTTCAAAATACACTCTCATACTCTCGCTGTCATAGAAAGATGCCTCTCCGTCAGCGGATTCCAGAGTCAAAGCATAGTCCAGGCCGATTAAAGTTCCGGATGGGAAATTAGCAGGATTCGCAAATTCTTCATCACAAATCTGCTGAATATTTTTGTCCTGGTTGGAAAATACTTTTAAACCGCCGGAATACAGAGCTTTATAAGCCTGATTCTGGGTGTAGCCTTTGATTTCCATCAGGTCGTCCATAGCCTGGTCGATCAAAGCATCTTCATAATAACTGTAGATTGATGTCTCGCCGGTTTCCACATCGGTTTCCTGGATTCTGGAATAGACATCATCATTCAGAGCTTCATCATATTGTGTCTGATCAATGTACCCCTGTTCAAGCATATGGTTTAATACTTTAACACGTCTTTTTGCATTCTCTTCCGGATAAAGGATAGGATTGTAACCGGAAGGATTCTGGGTAATACCTGCGATAACAGTACTTTCAGAAAGGGTAAGCTCCGATACATCCTTGTTGAAGTAGCGATGAGCGGCAGCCTGAACGCCATACGCACCTGCTCCCAGGTTAATGGTATTCAGATAATCTTCCAAAATCTGATCTTTTGTAAGGCTTTTTTCCAACTGCAGTGCCAGGTACTGCTCCTGGAATTTACGCTTGAATCGCTCCGCAAGGGAAGATTCGCTGACCCAGTCGGGAAATACATTGTTCTTTAAAAGCTGCTGGGTAATGGTACTGGCGCCTTCGGAAAAGTTCCCGCTGCTGACACCTACAACAAACGCACGGATAATTCCGCGGACATCAATACCGTTATGTTCATAGAAACGTTCATCTTCTACTGCAACTACGGCGTGCTGCAGGTCAATGGGTATTTTATCAATAGTAACCGGAGTTCGGTTAGAATCCGATGCAGTCAGCTTCTGGATGGGATTTCCATCGGTATCATAAATGTAAGTTGCCGCCTGGGTAGGTGCTACGCTCATACCGGAAATATCAGGCGCATTTTTTATCAGTCCATTGATCAGACCAAACCCAATGCATGTCCCACCAACGATCAGGGCAACGAAACATATTAGCAATACTTTAACAAAAGTGAAGCCAATTTTTTTGCCCACCTTCGCAGAAGTCTGTTCTTTTTGTTTTTTGGAAATTTCTTTTTTTCCATAATTCATAGGCACGGCCTCCTTAATACTTGCAAACAGCGGAATTGGATCCATAGACTTACAGAAATTCCACTGGTCTATGTATTATAACAAATAAAGTAGATGAAATAAAGGGTGAAGTAACAAGTTCATTTTTTTTTAAGTACTTCATAAAATATATAGATTGTGAAAATGGGCTTCTTATCTTATAATGTACGCAAAGAGAAATTTGTATACATCCCCTTTTAGCTGAAATTTGTGAAAAAACGGACACAAATAAAAAAAGAGGGCGTTACATTAAGAAAAGGATGATCAGTTATGAAAAATCTGAAAATAGTCTATTTGGGCGGCGAGGGAGAAATCAGTGAAAAAAAGTCCCGGTTTATCGCCACGGTTCAGCCTGTCATCAATGAAGAAGAGGCATTGGAATTTATTGCGGCAATGAAAAAGAAATACTGGAATGCTTCACACAATTGTTTTGCATTCGTTCTAGGGGAAAATCAGGAAATACAAAGATGCAGCGATGATGGGGAACCCGGCGGAACTGCCGGCAAACCTATGCTGGATGTTTTGCTGGGAGAAGAAATCCACAATGCAGTTGTAGTTGTGACCAGATATTTTGGAGGCACGCTGTTAGGAACGGGAGGACTTGTACGGGCTTATTCAAAAGCGGTCCAGGAAGGACTGCGGGAAAGCATTGTCATTACGAAGCAGCATGGGTGGATTCTGGAGATTAAAACAGATTATAATGGTATCGGCAGGATACAGTATTTACTGGGGCAGAGAAAGATCGCTGTCCTGGATTCGGAATATACGGATATTGTAATAGTCAAAGCATTAGTTCCGGGTGATGAACTTCTGGATCTGAAAGGGGAAATTACCGAGGGAACAAACGGCAAAGCGAAATACTTAAGTGAAACAGAGGTTTATTTTGCATTTATTGATGGGAAACCTGAGATTTTTTCCTGAGAAAACGGCAGCTTGCAGGGGTCCCGGTAATTCAGCACTTGAATTATTTGATGATTGCTAGTAGAATAGTGGAAGAAAAGCTTTAAAAATCAGATTGAGGATATAATAATGAATAATATAAATCAGAAACCAATCGGCATATTTGACTCAGGAGTAGGAGGTTTGACCGTTGCCAGAGAGGTCATGCGCAACAGCCCTCAGGAGAGGATTGTCTATTTCGGCGATACTGCGCGGGTGCCTTATGGCAGTAAATCAAAAGATACCATTTTAAAATATTCCAGGCAGATCATACGTTTTCTGCAGACACAGGAAGTAAAGGCGATTGTGATTGCCTGCAATACGGCCAGTGCATTTGCTTTAGAAGAAGTGCAAAAAGAACTGGATATTCCAATTATCGGAGTAGTAAAGCCGGGAGCCATGGTGGCATGCGAGACAACCAGAAATGGAAAAATCGGGGTTATCGGAACCGAAGGTACGGTAAACAGTCATATGTATCTGGATTTTATCTGTGGACAGAATCCGGATATTCAGGTGATCGGAAAAGCCTGCCCGCTGTTTGTGCCTCTGGTAGAAGAGGGGCTGTTAAAAGATCCGGTAACCGTAGAGATAGCAAACCGCTATCTGTCAGAATTAAAAGAACAGGACATTGATACGCTGATCTTAGGCTGTACCCATTACCCGCTGATTCGGTCTACAATCGGAGCGATCATGGGAGATAAGGTAACACTTGTAAATCCTGCTTATGAAACAGCAAGGGGATTAAAAGAATTATTACAGAAAAAGGGAATCGCCAATACAGAAAGCTATGGGGAAGATGAGACACCTTACCAGTTTTTTGTAAGTGATGCGGCGGACAAATTCAAACAGTTTGCCAATTCTATTTTACCATATGATATTGAAACCACAAAACAAATCAATATAGAAGAATTTTAAGGTGAGTACGATGACGGGAGAAGTGTTAATAAGTATCAAAGGAATGCAGACACTGGAAACCAGCGGTGAAGATCCGGTGGAGGTTGTGACTGCCGCGAAGTATCTGCAGAAAGACGGAAAACATTATATCAGTTACGAAGAAGTTATGGAAGGCATGGATGGAAAGATCCAGAATCTGATTAAATTAAAAGAGGATGGTCTGGAAGTTACAAAACGGGGACTGACCAATGTACATATGGTGTTTGAGCAGAATAAAAAAAATATGACGTATTATGATACACCATTTGGAAATCTCCTGATTGGAATTTCAGCTACCAGTATCCATGTGGATACGTCGGATGACAATATTGATGTGAAAGTGGACTATGCCCTGGAAGTTAATTATGAACATCTGGCTGACTGCTGTATTAATATGAATATTAAATCCATGGACAACAAGAGCTTTCAGTTAATGGGAAACTAAGAATGTAATATAAGAATGTAATATATGTATAAAGAACCGGTCAGAATGAAATAATATATTCTGACCGGTTCTTAATATGTAGATGCTTATTTTTTCTTTTTATCTTTGTCCTTGGTTTTGTTTCCTGTAATTTTGCTTTTTGCCTTCTGGAACCAGTTTTGCTTTTTCTGTGGAACTTCCAAAGGACCGCGAACACCTTTGACTTCGGTAATGTAGATACCGCTTACTACGGCTTTAACTTCTTTCTTAATCGGAACTACATCGTAGATTTTAGCATCACATACAAGAGTCATGATCTTAGGGCCGACTTTCGCTTTTACGATCGGAAGCTTTGAACCACGCATAAGTCGCGGGGTCTGGTCAATTACCATCTGCGGAAGGCCGGACTCTTTTATTTTTAGCCGCTTTTTATCGATTATCAGCATGGATACCGTTTGCTTGGCTGCCTCCATCTGTTCTTGTTGAATGGCTTGTTTTTTCTGTGCTTTTCGTCCAAAGAAGTACAGGACGCCCAATAATACGACCAGAACTGCTAAAATAATCAGCAGAACAGTTAAAAAAGTTGACATAGGTTACCCTCCTGAATAAAGTAGAATCGGTAGAATCAAATATTTTTCACACCTTGTTACATTCTACCATTCTTTCCTTAAAAGTGCAATATTTCTTTATTTTTTCTTAAAAAACTATTTTGAGGTAGATTTTAGTGCGGAATATGCTATAATATAACAGATGCAGTCCGCATAAAATATGAGGACTGGTAGATTTAACAATACATTGAGGGAGGAAGAGAATGGAGACAAACGGAAAAGATAATCGGGCAGAAGCCAGAAAAGCAAAACGCAAAAAACAAGTGCTGATGGGGAAAATCATTATTGCAGTATTAGTTTTGGTTATTGCGGCGCTTTGTTTCTTTTTAATAAAGGGTGTACTTGACAAAAAAAATAATACGAACGGAACTTCATCATCGGGTAATAAGCAGACGGAAAGTCAGTCTGGAGCAAGTGAAAAGCAGGAATCAGAGACACAAAAAGTAACCGAAGCACCGCAGGAAGACCTGGTAGCAAAAGCGGACAGGCTTGCAGCAATGTATGACTATGATGCAGCGATCGAGCTTCTTAAGAGTTCAGCAGGTTATGCCAATGATACAGCCATGCAGTCTAAAGTATCCGGATACGAAGCAACCAAGGCAACCTGTGTGGAATATCCCCTGGAAGAGGTAACTCACGTATTTTACCATTCACTGGTTAAAGATACGAAGCGGGCTTTCGGACCTGGTGACCACACTTCAGGCGGAATCAACCAGGTTATGACAACAATTGAAGAGTTTAACAAAATTACACAGTCTATGTATGAAAAAGGCTATGTAATGGTAAAGCTTTCCGATATGGCTACGTTTGATGAAAACGGCAACCTCGTAAAAGGCAAGATTATGCTGCCGCCGGATAAAAAGCCATTTGTCCTTTCACAGGATGATGTGAGCTACTATCATTACCAGGAAGGCTATGGTATGGCTGATAAACTGGTTGTGGATGAAAATGGGGAAGTGAAAACTTCTTATACGGAAGACGATGGTTCGGTGACGATTGGTAACGATGACATGGTACCGTTAATTGATGAATTTGTTAAAGAGCATCCGGATTTTTCCTATCGCGGAGCAAAAGGAACACTGGCAATGACCGGATATAACGGTGTGTTTGGATATCGTACGGATATCGTGTACAAGACCAGAGATCCGGAAAGTTTAGATACAGATCAGAAAGTTTGGCTGGACAAACACCCTGATTTCAATTATGATCAGGATGTGGCAGATGCAACGAAAGTAGCGGATGCAATGAAAGCCAATGGATGGACATTTGCAAGTCATACCTGGGGGCATCAGCCGGTAGGTACGATTAGTCTGGACAAGCTTAAAGTAGATACGCAGAAATGGCTGGACACTGTAGAACCGATTTTAGGACCTACAAACATTATTATCTTTGCCTTCGGCCAGGATATTGGTCCGGTAGAGGGATATACAGCCGAGAATACAGACGGCAAATTTGAGTATTTGAAGAGTGTTGGATTTGATATCTATTGTAATGTAGATTCATCCCAGTACTGGGTACAGTTTGGTGATAACTTCATGCGTCAGGGCAGAAGAAACCTGGATGGATACAGAATGTATTATAATCCGGAACTGGTAAGTGATTTATTTGATGCGAATTCCGTATTTGATAAGTCCAGACCTACACCTGTCCCGCAAATGTAGTTGTTTATATTAGCAAAGAAATGAAAGAGCCGGAAGTAAAGCGGCGTAAAATCAGAGAGGATATTTATTTTATGAAGAAAAAAATTGTAGTTGCATTATTATTAAGCCTGAGTGTTTTGGCAGCAGGCTGCTCTAGCGATAAGAAGACAGCAGATACGTCAACACAGGCTGCAACAGAGGCAGCATCCGCTACATCAGAAGCCGGAAGTGAGAAGGCATCTGAGACGAAAGAAGGTACAGAAAAGACCTCTGAGAATGCAACAGAAGCAACTTCTGAGACCCAGAAACAGACAGAGCGTGCGAAATATGAAGCTCTGGATTATGTAACACTGGGAGAGTATAAAGGCCTGGAAGTTACACTGGAGACAGAAGAAGTAACCGATGAAGAAATCAATGAGCAGATCAAAAGTACTGTTACACAGCAGAATAAGATGGAAGAAGTTAAAGACGGAACAGTTCAGGATGGCGATATTGTAAATATTGATTTTGAAGGTAAAGTTGACGGAGAAGCAGTAGAGGGAGCAACGGATAAAGGATATGAATTAACCATTGGTTCCAATGCTTTTATCGAAGGATTTGAAGAAGGATTAATCGGAGTTAAATCAGGAGAAAACAAAGATCTGAACCTGAAATTCCCGGATAGCTATCAAAAAGAAGAATTACAGGGTAAAGACGTTGTATTTAGTGTAACCGTTAATTCCATCAAGAGATTACCTGAAATAACAGATGAACTGGTAAAGCAGATTTCAGATGCTAAGACAGTAGATGAATACAAAGAGCAGGTGAAAGCAACCCTGATGCAGCAGAAGGCACAGAGCCAGAGAACAGCAGAAATAAATGACCTGATCTCTAAGGTTTACAGCAATTCCAAGATTAATGATTATCCGAAGGAATTAGTAGACCAGAATGTTCAGAGTATGAAGACATACTATGAATCCTACGCAAAACAGTCAGATCAGTCCTTAGAAGAGTTTCTTCAGGCTAATATGCAGATGTCCGAAGATGATTTCATGAAAAAGGCAGAAGAAACAGTAAAGCAGGGATTGGTTCAGGAAATGTTATTAAAAGCAATTGCTGAAAAAGAAAAAATCACGATCTCTGATCAGGAATACAAAGATGGACTTACAAAATACAGCAAAGATTATGGTTTTGAAAGCGAAGATGAATTCCTGAAACAGTATGGAAAAGATATCATTGAATTAAGCCTGATCCAGGATAAAGTAGTGGAATTTCTGTTAGAAAATGCAAAAGTAACAAATGAAGAAGCAAGGGTAACCGAAGCTGCTACAGAAAAAACTACAGAGAAAGAAACTGGAAAAGAAGGATCAACGGAAGAAACCACGGAAGCCGGTTCAGATAAAGCAACAGAAAAGACTTCTGACAAAGCGACAGAGAAGACAACCGAAAAAACAACAGAAAAATCAGAGTAGTCTGATTCCTGATAAAAATAAGCAGTCCCGAATAACGGGCTGCTTATTTTTATTGCGGAGAACATTAAAAAGTTGTTGTACTGATTAACGGCGGTGTTTCATCCGGTATTCTTTTGGGGAACAGCCATAGCCTTCTTTGAATTTCTTATAAAAAAAGCTGACATTTTCGTAACCCACCTGATTAGCGATGACACTTACCGGAGTATTCGTATTCGCAAGTAGTTTCTCGGAACTTTTAAAACGCTGCATCTGCACCAGTTCTTTGTAGGAGTACCCGGTATTTTGCTTGAGCAGAGTAGTCAGATAGTTGGCATTTAAATTAAAAAAGGCAGCAGTAGATTCCAGGGTACAGGTTCTGAAGTTTCCTTCTATGTATCGAAGTATGGGGATCACAGTCCCTTTCAGTCCTTTTCGTTCACATTTACCAAGATCGTTTTCATATACGTTGATCAATTCTGAAAGGATGAGATTGAAAAGACTCTTGAGCATATCGGTAGAATTCAGTGACGGGTCATAGCATTCACAAAGAAATTCCCGGAAAAATATAGGAATGCGCCTGCTGTTTTGGGATTGAAATATAATATAGTGTATATCACTTGTATTTTCAACGATTGTATTAATGAAAAATTGAGAAAGAATGCTTCCTTTTGCAAGTCTGCTGAAAAAATTCATATTCAGATAATTTTTGTCGATAAGGAGGCTGATCATGATATCATTTTCACCGATTTTCCCCACGGAATGAGGGGTGTCTGAGTCTATGAAGATCACCTGATTTTCTTCTAAAATATGTGTTTCTTCGTTTATGATCTGGGCACAGGATCCGGAATACATATAATTAATTTCCACCCATTTATGTATGTGCAGGGGACAGGCCTGAAACCTGGAATGCTTACGCACAAAAAGACTGTTGGGAATAGCACAGATGTCATTTTCGCGGCTTCGGTTAATAAATATTTTATATATAGTTTTACCGTTCCGGATTTCCGTTGGGAAATGTGACCAGAAATGGCTTCGGATTCCCTGACGGTACTCTTGTTCTTTTTTTGTTAAATTTCGAAGATTAGCATCTAATGATGATAAATTCATTGTTCACTCCTGATTTCTCTTTGTAGGTTTTCTAAGAATAATAATTGCTAATTTAATTATAAGTGTCCGTATACGGACTGTCAATGACAAAAATCTGAAGTTTGGACAGTAAAGGAATGAATTTTTGGTAAAATGTATGGGTGTTTTGCTTACTTTATAAGTTACCCCTATAGTTACCTAAAACTACCTATACAGATTTCTGAAATCGTTGTATAATTGAATATAATTTTTAAATGAAGGAGATATGGAGTACACCAATGCGTAAACTAATAAAATATCTGAAGGGCTATGAAAAGGAAAGTATTATAGGGCCACTATTTAAGCTTCTGGAAGCGTGCTTTGAACTTCTGGTACCGCTGGTAATGGCGAGGATTATTGACATTGGAATTAAGAATGCAGACCTTCCATACATATTAAAAATGGGAGCGGTTCTGATTGGCTTTGGCATTTTGGGACTGACCTGTTCCCTGACAGCCCAGTATTTTGCGGCAAAAGCAGCTACAGGGTTTGGTACGGAGCTTCGAAAGGATTTGTTTGCCCATATTAATGGTTTGTCTTATACCGAACTGGATACCATAGGAACATCTACACTGGTAACCAGAATCACCAGTGACATCAATCAGGCACAGGCAGGGGTAAACCTGGTATTGCGGCTTTTTCTAAGATCCCCGTTTATTGTTCTGGGGGCTGTTATCATGGCATTTACCATCAATGTGAAATTGGCGTGGATATTTGTTGTTCTGGTACCTGTTTTGTCTGCTGTAATCTATGGGATTATGATGATCAGCATTCCCATTTACAAAAAGGTTCAGAACAAGCTGGATAAAGTACTGCTGATTACCCGTGAAAATCTTACCGGTGCGAGAGTTATCCGGGCATTCTCCAGACAGCAGGAAGAGATGGAAGACTTTGACCGGGAAAGCAGGCAGTTGATGGGAATTCAGCTGCGGGTAGGAAGAATTTCGGCGCTGTTAAATCCAATTACTTATGTAATCGTAAACGCTGCAATTATTATTGTGCTCTGGTTTGGCGGAAAAACTGTTTACAACGGGATCATTACCCAGGGAGAACTCATAGCACTGATTAATTATATGTCACAGATTCTACTGGCGCTTGTGGCGCTGGCTAGTCTCATTATTTCATTTACGAAAGCTTCTGCATCTGCAATCAGAATCAATGATGTATTTGAACAGAGATCTGATATGCAAGAAGGTGACCAGCCGGTTCAGCCAGAAAAAGGCGCTCCCAAAGTTTCCTTTGATAAAGTGTGTTTTGCCTATAAAGGAAATAAGGATTCTCTGACAAACCTGTCTTTTGAAGCAGCAAGTGGACAAACCATTGGAATCATCGGAGGTACAGGCTCCGGAAAAAGTACCCTGGTTAATCTGATTCCCCGTTTCTATGATGTAAGAGAAGGGGCAGTTAGGATGGATGGCATAAATGTTAAGGATTATCCTTTTGGGCAGCTTCGCAGAAAAGTAGGCGTAGTTCCGCAAAATGCAGTTTTATTTGCAGGGTCGATCCGTGAAAATATGAAATGGGGCAAAAAAGAAGCTACTGATGAAGAAATATATCGTGCACTTGAGATTGCCCAGGCCAGGGAATTTATTGACGGGAAGCCGGAAGGCTTGGATACAAAGATTATGCAGGGGGGCAAGAATTTATCCGGAGGACAGCGCCAGAGGCTTACCATTGCCAGAGCGCTGGTTGGACAGCCGGAAGTGCTGATTTTGGACGACAGTGCATCGGCGCTGGATTTTGCCACTGATGCAAAGCTAAGAAGGGCGATTACTGAAAAAACAAAGGGAATGACCGTTTTTATCGTATCGCAGAGAGCTACGACAATACGGAATGCAGATCAGATTATCGTATTGGATGATGGCGGACTGGCTGGAATCGGCACGCATCAGGAATTATTTGAAACGTGTGAAGTTTATAAAGAAATCTGTTTGTCACAGCTTTCGGAAAAGGAGCTGCGTGGATAATGAAAAAGCAGGGAAATAACAGAGAAACAGAAAAAAGAATATTGAGATTAATTAAACCTTACGGACACCTTCTCATTATGTCCTTGATCTTTGCGGTGGTCAGTGTAGTATTGACGCTTTATGCACCGGTAATTACAGGGCAGGGAATCGATCTTATTCTTGATAAAGGACAGGTTGATTTTGCTGCTTTAATGCCTTTGCTGGTGAGGTTTGGGATCGTTGTGGGAATCACAGCACTTGCCCAGTGGCTGATGAATCTGTGCAACAATAAAATAACTTATCATGTAGTAAAAGATATCCGAACAGAGGCATTTGAGCATTTGGAAATTTTACCTCTTCGATATATAGACAGCAATCAGTATGGTGAAGTGATTAGTAAGGTCATTACCGATGTGGATCAGTTTTCGGATGGTTTACTATTAGGATTTTCACAGTTATTTACAGGAGTCATAACGATCCTGGGTACGCTTTTATTTATGCTGAGTGTTAACTTTAAAATAACCCTGGTGGTCGTCCTGATTACGCCGCTTTCTTTATTTGTGGCAAGCTTTATCGCCAGAAGGACATTTTCTATGTTCAAACTGCAGTCGGAAACCCGTGGTGAGATGACTTCGCTGGTAGAAGAAATGGTTGGAAACCAAAAGATTGTAAAGGCATTTTCCCATGAAGAAGAGGCAGAAGAGAAGTTCCGGGTTATTAATGAAGATCTCAGGAAATGCAGTCTGAGAGCAATCTTCTTTTCTTCCATTACAAATCCGGCAACCAGGTTTGTAAACGGTTTGGTTTATGCAGGCGTCGGCATTGTAGGTGCTATTTCTGCTATTCGGGGAGTGATCAGCGTAGGGCAGCTGTCTTGTTTCTTAAGCTATGCCAATCAGTATACAAAGCCATTTAATGAAATTTCAGGAGTGGTAACGGAATTACAAAACGCATTGGCGTCAGCTACCAGGGTTTTTGCACTGATCGATGAAGAGCCTCAGACTCCCGATACTTCGGATGCTTTAGAACTAAAGCCGGAGATGGTGAATGGAAATGTGAAATTGAAAAATGTTCAATTTTCTTATAACCCGGAAGTATCCCTGATACAAGGATTGAACCTGGATGTCAAATCAGGACAGCGTATAGCAATTGTTGGGCCTACCGGGTGCGGCAAGACAACGATTATTAATCTTTTAATGAGATTTTACGATGTAGACAGTGGGGAGATCTCGGTAAGCGGCCATCCGGTCAGAACGCTGACGAGAGACAGTCTGAGAACAAATTATGGAATGGTTTTACAGGAAACCTGGTTAAAATCCGGCACGATTGCAGACAATATAGCATATGGGAAACCGGACGCATCCAGGGAGGAAATAATGGAAGCGGCAAAATCAGCGCATGCCCATAGTTTTATCAAGAGAATGCCGGATGGTTATGATACGGTCATATCAGAAGCCGGAGGAAATCTGTCCCAGGGACAGAAACAGCTGCTCTGCATTGCCAGAGTGATGCTCTGTCTTCCCCCGATGCTCATACTGGATGAAGCAACGTCTTCTATTGATACCAGGACGGAGATCAAGATACAGAAAGCATTTGAAAAAATGATGCAGGGAAGAACCAGCTTTATTGTAGCGCACCGTTTATCTACTATTAGAGAGGCAGATATTATACTGGTAATGAAGGATGGGGCAATTATAGAACAGGGAAATCATGAGTCGCTGCTGGGAAATAATGGATTTTATGCGGACTTGTATAACAGCCAGTTTCAGCAGAATGCTTAGAGCGTGTCTTGAAATTGTTTTCTGGCAGCTGCAGGCGGCAATATGCAGAAGCCTTATAGGCGCCAGACGTGGGCAGGCGGCAATATGCAGAAGTCATTTAGGAGTCAGATATGGCAGGCTGTAATAGGCAGAAGTCATTTAGGAGTCAGATATGGCAGGCTGTAATAGGCAGAAGTTATATAGGAGTCATGGCAGGCAGCAATATGCAGAAGCTACAGAATCGGATGTAGCTTCCGGTAAGTTGGGAGGTGCGTTATATGGAATCAAATGCGAAAGCGGATATGGGCCAGGCATTAAAACAGCTTGCGAGGAAAAAGCCTTTTGATAAGATATCCGTATCGGATATTACCGCAGTGAGCGGCTATAACAGACAGACTTTCTACTATCATTTTCAGGATAAGTACGAACTTCTGAACTGGGTATACTATCAGGATATTTTTGCAGACCTGGTAAAAGGAATTGACTTTGATAACTGGGACGGACATTTGTGTAAGATGCTGATCAGGATAAGAGCGGAAAGTTATTTCTACCAAAATACCATCCGTTATGCACAGGATAACTTTCAGGAACATCTATTTCACGTAACAACAGAACTTTTCGGGGAAGCAATCGAAGCACTTGATATGAGACAAAGACTTTCCAAAGCGGATAAGAAATTCTATGCGGGATTTTTTGCCCACGGAGCCTGCGGGTCTGTGATTGACTGGATGAAACGTGGCATGAAAGAAGAACCGGAAGTATTTGTGAAGTTTATGAAGGGGCTTGTTCTGAGCAGTGAAAAAGCTGCTTATGATAGATACAGCGGTAATTAAAACGTTTTAAATTCCGTTACTGACCATATCCGGAGATTTAGACAGGCAGTTCAAAGTGTCTAGTTACATTTTGAATTGCCTGTTTTATAATTTAGCCATAAGGGAACAATAAAAGAAAAAGAGAAAACAAAGTAAATTCAAACTGGCAAAACAAAGAAATGAGGTAATGATTATGGCTAAGAAAACATGGAAAAAATTAGTGAAAACAGGCGTTATCATAGGAGGTGCAGCAGTAGCAGCAACCGCTTATAAGAAATCCAGAGATCAAAAAGAAGAGAACAAACAGCAGGAAGACTATGAATATGATTTTAATGAAGAAATAGACCATGGTGATAAACAGATTCACTTTGTAGGCGGCGGGCTGGCTTCTATGGCAGGGGCAGCTTATGCAATCAGAGACGGACATTTTAAGGGTGAGAACATCCATATCTACGAAGGAATGCACATTCTTGGAGGCAGTAACGACGGAATCGGTACACCGGCAGGAGGATTTGTATGCCGTGGCGGACGTATGTTAAATGAAGAAACTTATGAAAATTTCTGGGAATTATTTAAAAGTATTCCATCTCTGGAGTATCCCGGGAAGAGTGTAACCGAAGAGATTTTAAGCTTTGACCATGCGCATCCGACCCATGCTAAGGCACGTCTTATCGATAAAGACGGTGTAATTCAGGATGTTAAGAGTATGGGATTTAACAATGACGACCGTATGACTCTTGGAAAATTAATGATCACTCCGGAAAGTGAACTGGATGACATGACCATTCTGGAGTGGTTCAAAGACACGCCGCATTTCTTCGAGACGAATTTCTGGTATATGTGGCAGACGACATTTGCATTCCAGAAATGGTCCAGCTTATTTGAATTCAAACGCTATATGGAAAGAATGATTTTTGAATTCCCAAGAATTGAGACATTGGAAGGTGTGACCAGGACTCAGTTTAACCAGTATGATTCTGTTATCCTGCCGATTCGCTCCTATCTGGAAGCACATGGTGTGGATTTTGTAACCAATGCAACCGTAACGGATATTGATTTTGCAGAAGGGTATTCTATCACGGCTACTGCAATGCACATTTTGAAAGACGGAGAGGAAAGTATCGTAACCTTAAAAGAAGGCGATCTGTGTATTATGACAAACGGTTGTATGACGGATTGTGCAACACTTGGTGATTTCAATACTCCGGCAGAATATAAACCGGAGAATCCGATTTCCGGTGAACTGTGGAAGAAAGTGGCTGCAAAAAAGGATGGTCTTGGAAATCCAGCACCATTCTTCACAAAACCGGAAGAGACTAACTGGGAAAGCTTTACGGTTACCTGTAAAGGCAATAAGCTGTTAAAGATGATTGAAAAATTCTCAACCAATATACCCGGAAGCGGTGCGCTGATGACCTTTAAGGATTCCAACTGGTTAATGAGTATTGTCGTAGCAGCACAACCTCATTTCAAAAACCAGCCGGCCGACCAGACTATTTTCTGGGGATACGGACTGTATACGGATAAAGTTGGGGATTATGTACCAAAGGCAATGAGAGATTGTACAGGCGAAGAGTTATTGACCGAACTGCTTCATCATCTGCATTTTGAAGATAAGATTGATGAGATTATGGAAGACGTTATAAATGTAATCCCATGTATGATGCCATATATTGATTCACAGTTCGAACCAAGAAAAATGACAGACAGACCAAAAGTAGTGCCTGGCAATTCCACTAATTTTGCTATGATCAGTCAGTTCGTTGAAATTCCGGAAGATATGGTATTTACAGAGGAATATTCGGTGAGGGCTGCAAGAACTGCAATCTATAAACTGCTGCGGATCAATAAGAAAATCTGTCCGGTTACACAGTATAAGAAGAACCCTAAGGTGTTGGCTGTGGCATTGAAGACGGCTTATAGATAAACTTTTGCTTTTGGGTTTTGTTGAGTAAGGGACGCTTAATGGAAATGCAGGGAGCGATGGCAATATTTGCAGTAAACCTCAAACGAATCATGAAAGTGATGGGGGAAAAATAAAGGAATCCCTGGGTCAGAATAAGGAATCATCCATAGAAAATACACACAAATCCACCAGAAAAATTTAAGGCTGGTGGATTTTGTGTTTTATTAATCAGGAAGGATTTAAAAATCTATGTTTCCCACTCCCATCTTTCCGTACATTACCCAACATATACAAAGAGTCCCCTTTTCGCATCTCCCCTCTCAAAAAGTAAATTTGCAGCCGCATAAATACTCATTTTTTGTCGTTTCTTCCAGTTGAAAATCCATATGAGTATGTTATACTAAAAAGGTATGAATAAATTTCAGGAGATAAAGTGTGAAAGAAAAGCGCTTTCAAACTACTTATTAAGACAGTATCACAGGCAGGCCTGCGATATGCAGGAGGTATAACTATGAAGTTACTTTTAGCTGCAATCAATGCGAAATACATTCATTCTAATCTGGCTGTTTACAGTCTGCGGGCTTTTGCCAGGGAGTTTGAGGAGCATATTGAAATTGCAGAATATACAATAAATCATTATACGGACGATATTCTTCAGGATATTTATAAGAAAAAACCGGATGTTATCGCTTTTTCCTGCTATATCTGGAATCTGGAATATGTGAAGATTTTAATGGAAGACCTGGCAAAAATTCTGCCGGATACCAGGATTTGGGCAGGGGGGCCGGAAGTTTCTTTTGATGCGGTAACGTTTCTGGAAGCATATCCCCAGGTGAGCGGTGTTATGATTGGGGAAGGGGAGCAGACCTTTTACGACTTGACGGCGTATTATGTGCGGGGCGGTGAGCTTGAGCAGATTAAGGGGATTGCATACCGTAATAAGCAGAATAAGATTATTCAAAATCCGTCCAACCCGATTCTGGATATGGATACTTTGCCGTTTATGTACGGTGACATGAAGGATTTTGCCAATAAGATCGTTTACTATGAAAGCAGCAGAGGCTGCCCTTTTTCCTGCAGCTATTGTCTTTCTTCCATAGATAAGAAGCTGCGGTTTCGAAGCCTTTCCCTGGTAGAGAAGGAACTGCAGTTTTTTCTGGATCATAAGGTACCCCAGGTTAAATTTGTGGATCGTACTTTTAACTGCAACCACAGACATGCCCAGGGTATATGGAATTATATCCGGGAGCACGACAATGGAATTACAAATTTTCATTTTGAAATCGCAGCGGATTTATTAAATGAAGAAGAGCTGCAGCTGCTTGGAACTCTGCGCCCTGGCCTGGTACAGCTGGAAATCGGCGTACAGTCTACGAATATGGAAACGATACAGGAAATCGACCGTGTCATGGATTTTGAAGCTTTAAAGCAAATCGTGGGGAGAATCCGCAGGGGGAAAAATATTCATCAGCATCTGGATCTGATAGCCGGGCTGCCCTATGAAAATTATGATAGCTTTGTTCGGTCTTTTAATGATGTCTACGCACTGAAACCGGATCAGTTCCAGCTTGGATTTTTGAAGGTATTAAAGGGATCGAAAATGCATCTGAATGCCGAACAGTATGGTATCTCTTATAAGACACGCCCTCAGTATGAAGTGCTGAGTACAAGATGGCTTTCTTACGAAGAAGTACTAAAGCTGAAGGCAGTGGAAGAGATGGTAGAGGTCTATTATAACAGCCTTCAGTTTGCGAACACGGTTCAATTTCTGGAAAGGGCGTTTGGCTCTGCCTATGAAATGTTTGAGCAGCTGGCATTATTTTATGACCGAAACGGACTGGGAGGACAGAAACATTCCCGCATGGCTAGAATTGAGCATCTAAGAAATTTTGCCAGAGAACAGGATGAAAAAAATGCCGGGCTATATGATGAATTGCTTTTGCTTGATCTGTATCTGCGTGAAAACAGTAAGAGCAGACCTTCCTGGGCAGATGATCCGGGAGACTATAAAGAGCGCATTTACGAATTTTATAAAAAGGAAGCAGAGAATCCCTCTTATTTAAAGGGATATGATGGATATAATTATAAGCAGTTATCGAAGATGACACATTTTGAAGTGTTTCATTATCAGGTGCTGGATCAGCTGCAGGAGGGGTGCTTTGGGGTGGTATTTGATTACCGCAGCAGAAATCCATTGAGTGATGACGCATCTGTTTCTGTAATTGATTTTTGAACCCAATAAGATGAAATGCTGTATCAGATAGGAGTAAGTTTGAAAGAAAAGCGCTTTCAAACTACTTATTAAGGCAGTATCGCAGGCAGGCCTGCGATATGCAGGAGGTATAACAATGACAAAAAGAACAAAGGCCATCCTGGATAAACTGGATGAAGTATACACAAGAGAGTATAAATGCTATCTGGACCATGAAACACCGTGGCAGCTATTGATTGCAACCATGCTCAGTGCCCAGTGTACGGATGCCAGAGTTAATATAGTGACTAAAGAATTATTTAAAAAATATGATACCGTGAAAAAATTCGCCAATGCGGACTTAAAAGAATTAGAGCAGGATATTAAGCCAACCGGTTTTTACCATAACAAAGCGAAAAATATCATATCCTGTACCAATACGCTGATGGAAAAATACAATGGAGAGGTGCCGGATTCTCTGGAAGACCTGACAGCTCTGGCTGGAGTTGGAAGGAAAACGGCAAACGTAATCAGGGGAAATATCTTTAACCAGCCTAGTATTGTAGTGGATACCCATGTAAAGCGTATATCCAAAAGGCTGGGGCTTACAAAGGAAGATGACCCGGAAAAGGTAGAATTTGAGCTGATGAAAGTCCTCCCCAAGGATCACTGGATACTCTATAATATACAGATTATTACATTTGGAAGGCAGATCTGTTTTGCAAGAGGCCCAAAATGTGAAGAGTGTTTTCTGACGGATTATTGTCTGGAATACAAAGAAAAGAACAAAAAGAAAAAAATAAAGAAGTAATATACAGCATACCGGAGTGTGTGTGAAAATGCTCCGGTATGCAGGAGTAAAAGTTGAAAGAAAATTGAAATCATAGAAAGGAAGCCACGATCTTTCAACCTGTTTTATTGTGGCAGTATTGCAGGCAAGACTGCAATATGCAATGGGACTAAAGATGAGTGAAAATTATGTTGCGCTGGATCTGGAAACTACCGGATTAAATCCTAACCGGGACAGAATATTGGAAATCGGCGCTGTGAAGGTAATAGGTGGGGAAGTTACGGATACATATGAAACGTTTGTGGATTGTCAGATGCGTATTCCGGAGAAAATAACAGCATTAACGGGAATTGATGATTCTATGATGAAAGGCGCCGAGTGTACGGAGACAGCAGTAAGGACCCTGGTGGACTTTTGTGAGGGATTGCCGCTGCTGGGGCACAATGTAATATTTGATTACAGTTTCATCAAACGTCAGGCGGTTAATTATAAATTGTCATTTGAGAAAAAAGGAATTGATACCCTGAAGATTGCAAGGCAGTGTCTGGACGATGTACCGAGCAAAAGCCTCACTTCTCTGTGCTGCCACTTTGGGATTGGGCAGGAGCGGCATCACCGTGCTTTGGATGATGCGATTTCATCAAGTGAGCTGTATAAGCTGCTGGCAGGTGAGTATGCCAGGGCGATTCCCAGGGCATTTGTGCCTCAGGAACTGATATTTCAGGTAAAAAAACAGAATCCGATTACAAATTCTCAAAAAGTTTACTTGATAGATTTGGTAAAATATCATAAAATAGAACTGGACGTCACAATCGAGAGCATGACCAGAAATGACGCCTCTAGATTGATAGATAAAATAATACTAGAATATGGAAGGATTAAGAGGTGATTTCCTATGATGAATTTTCACAATAATAAGACAAAGCGTATTATTGCAGCAGCTATTATTGTAGTCATTGTGTTGGCTATGGTGGTACCTATGGTTTTGGAATTATTTATTTAAGAAGGGGAAATGAAGATGAATAAGTGGAATAAGGTGGTTTTGCCTGCTGTAGTTCTGACAGCGGTATTGGCAGCCGGGGGAAGTATCCTGTCCGCCAATGCGGAACAGTCCGACGGAACGATTAACAAAGGCGTGTATATTGGTGATGTTGACGTATCCGGAATGACAAAGGATCAGGCAGAAGAAGCAGTAAAAGGAGAAGTTGCAAAAATGGAATCGGCTTCTATTACGCTTCAGGTAGGCACAGATACGGCAACGGCAACAGCAGGGGAGCTGGGAGCTAAATGGGCGAATACAGATGTGGTGGAACAGGCATTAGAACTGGGAAAAGCCGGTAATCTGATTAAGCGTTATAAAGAAAATAAAGATTTGCAGCATGAGCCTGCAAAATTTGAACTGGAATATACTGCGGATGCTTCTACTGCCCGCAATTATGTAGAGACAAAATGCAAAGTATTTGAAAAAGAAGCGCAGGAGGGCAGCCTTACCAGAGAAAATGGCGAGTTTGAGGTTGTACCCGGTGTCATCGGACAGAAAATCAACGTTGAAGATTCGGTATATGCGATTACCAATTATATGAACAGTGATTTTAAGGGAGAATCGGGAACGGTTACACTTTCCGTGAATCAGGATAAGCCTAAATTTTCAGATGAAGAATTGTCAAAGGTAGAAGATGTTCTGGGAACTTATACTACATACTATGGTTCTACCACAGGAAGAAACCAGAATGTAGAAAGAGGAGCGGAACTGCTGAACGGACATTTGCTTTATCCAGGAGAAAGCTTCTCTGTTACAGATGCAGTGGTACCTTTTAATGCTGAAAATGGATATGAAATGGCACCTTCTTATGAGAGTGGCAGAGTAGTAGACAGCTATGGCGGAGGTATCTGTCAGGTTTCCACTACGTTATACAATGCATTGCTGCTGGCGGAGTTGGATGTAACGGAAAGATCGAATCACACAATGATTGTTACTTATGTAGAACCGTCCATGGATGCAGCTATTGCAGAAGGATTGATGGATCTTGTATTTGTAAACAATACGGATGCACCGATCTATCTGGCAGGATCGGCATATGGCGGCGAACTTACTTTTACGATTTACGGTCATGAGACAAGACCTGCTGACCGGGTGCTGGAATATGTAAGTGAGACAGTGAAAACTTTTAGTGCAGAAGGAGTTGCACTGTATGCCAATCCAAATCAGAATGTCGGATACCTGCAGCAGACCCAGAGTGCACTTACCGGTAAGGAAGCAAAGCTTTGGAAGTATGTTACGGAAAACGGAGAAACTACCAAGACACAGGTAAACTCCAGTTACTATCAGGCAGCCCCGTTAGGTTATGAAGTTGGTACAGCTACGGCGGACCCGAATCAGGCAGCAGCGATCAGCAATGCGATTGCCGCAAATGATTTAAATGCGGTTCAGGCAGCGATCAGCGGCGCGGCGTCCACGCCTCAGACACAGCCGGCCAGTGAGCCCCAGACACCATCTACGGATCCGAATCAGACACCTACAACGGATGCACCTCAGACAGAGCCAAACCAGACGCCTTCCGACCCGCAGACACCTCCGGATCCGAATCAGCCGCCTGTAACGGAGGCGCCCCAGCCGGATGCAAATGGACAGCCGCCGATTGAGGCACCAACAGATCCAAATACCGCGAATGGAGCAGCACAGTAATGACGAGAAGATCAATGACGAGAAGATCAATGATGGAAAGATCAATTACGGGAAGATAAAAGCAGCTTGACAGCAGGCGTAATAAGATAAAAGCAGAAGAAAAGAAATCATATGAAGAAATAATCGGCAGCTACATATTTGTGGCTGCCGATTTTGCCGGTTTATGCCGGAATGATTACGCTATGACCAGAAATGATATACCGGTGATGACTGTGGGACTATATGGCGGCTAACAGTTGCAATTGCACTTAAGTTGTATTAAAATGTATCCAACAGGCTTTTTGTAAACGAAAAATATTTTCAGGTGGTCATTCTATGCAGAGGGCAGGAATGATTTTTTGAATACGCTCTGGTGTACCAGAAGGAGAAATTTATGAAAATTGGTAAAATTTCAGAACAGACCCTAAAAAGGTCTGTGTTCAGACAGATAAAAACAAAACGAAGTGAAGTGCTTCAGGGGGCAGGGGTCGGAGAGGACTGTGCGGTGTTAAAGCTTGCCGAAGGGGAAGTGTTTGTATGCTCGATTGATCCGGTTACAGCGGCGGCAAAGAATGCCGCAGCCCTGGCAATACATGTAACTGCCAATGATATCGCAACATCCGGAGCCCAGCCGGTAGCAGTGCTGCTCAGCATTCTGCTTCCTGTTTCCATGGAAGAGCCCGAACTGCGTGCCATGATGCAGGAACTGGAAGATACCTGCGCCTCACTGAATATACAGATTGCAGGAGGGCATACGGAAACGACCACGGCGGTTAATCAGCCGGTCATTACAGTGTCGGGTATCGGGAAAGCATTGGAAAGTAAAGTCCTGGCAACAGGCGGTGTGAAACCGGGGCAGGATCTGGTACTTACCAAGTGGATTGCCCTTGAGGGAACCGCTATTCTTGCAAAAGAAAAAGAAGCGGAACTGAAAAATAGATTCCCAATGGCTATGATTGAAACCGCAAAGAAATTTGACCGGTATATTTCCGTTGTGCCGGAGGCAGCCGCCGCAAGCCGCTTCGGGGTATCTGCCATGCATGATGTGACAGAGGGCGGAATCTTTGGTGCACTCTGGGAGCTGGCTGAAAGTGCAGGTGTAGGACTGGAAGCGGATCTAAAGAAAATACCGGTGAAGCAGGAAAGTATAGAAATATGTGAGTACTTTGGGTTGAATCCTTATGTTCTGATGTCCAGCGGAGCCCTTCTGATTGCAGCAGACGATGGACTAGGACTGATTGCCGAATTGGGAAAATGCAGGATACCGGCATCACTGATCGGAAGAACAACCGATGGCAATGACCGGGTATTGTTTAACGGAGAGGACAGCAGATTTCTGGAACGTCCCCAGCCGGATGAAATATATAAATTGTTGTAGCAGCCTGGCAGCAGGCAGATAGGAGCTAAGATGAGAGAGCAGATATTAACATTTTTAGAGAAAAACAGCCGCATCGATCTGAAGGAACTGGCGGTATTACTAGGTTCGGATGAGATAACGATAGCAAATGAGATTGCAAAAATGGAACATGAGAAGGTAATCTGTGGATATCACACCTTAATTGACTGGGACAAGACATCTACAGAAAAGATTACGGCACTGATTGAAGTTCGGGTAACGCCCCAAAGGGGACAGGGATTCGATTCCATTGCTGAGCGAATTTATAATTATCCGGAAGTACGTTCCGTATATCTGATTTCCGGTGCTTATGACCTGATGGTAATTCTGGAAGGGAAAACGTTAAAAGAGGTATCCGGATTTGTTTCGGATAAACTTTCTACGCTGGATACGGTATTAAGTACAGCGACACATTTTGTTTTGAAGAAATATAAAGATCATGGAACGATATTTGATAAAAAAGTCAAAGATGAAAGGATGCTGGTGACCCCGTGAGAAATCCTATAGCAGATAAGGTGGTTGGAATCCAGCCATCCGGTATACGTAAATTTTTTGATATTGTAAGTGAAATGGATGATGTCATATCACTTGGCGTAGGGGAGCCGGATTTTGATACTCCCTGGCATGTGAGAGATGAGGGAATCTATGCCCTGGAAAAGGGAAGGACTTTTTATACTTCCAATGCAGGACTAAAAGAACTCCGTGTGGAGATATGTAAATATTTGAAACGCAGATGTAATATAGAATATTCTCCGGACAAGGAAACTCTGGTTACCGTTGGTGGAAGTGAGGCGATCGACCTGGCAATGCGTGCCATGCTGAACCCGGGGGATGAAGTTCTTATCCCTCAGCCAAGCTTTGTGTCATATCTGCCCTGTGTTGTACTGGCAGACGGGGTGCCAAAGGTAATCAATCTGAAAGAAGAGAATGAGTTTCGTTTGACGAAACAGGAACTTCTGGATGGAATTACGGAGAAAACCAAGATTCTGGTTCTGCCTTTTCCAAACAATCCAACCGGTGCAGTCATGAGCCGGAAAGACCTGGAAGAAATAGCAGAGGTAATCATTGAAAAAGATTTATATGTACTATCAGATGAAATTTATTCGGAACTGACCTACAACGGAGATCATGTATCTATTGCAAGCCTTCCCGGAATGCGTGAGAGGACCATTACGATTAATGGATTTTCCAAGTCATATGCCATGACAGGATGGCGCTTAGGCTATGTATGTGCGCCGGAGGTGATAACGGCACAGATGACCAAAATTCATCAGTATGCCATAATGTGTGCGCCAACCAACAGCCAATATGCTGCAATTGAGGCTATGAAAAACGGCGATGGTGATGTTGCCGTAATGCGGGAAGCTTATAATGGCAGAAGGCGCTATCTGATGCATGCCTTTAAAGAAATGGGACTGCCCTGTTTTGAACCCTTTGGGGCTTTTTATGTATTCCCGTGCATAAAAGAATTCGGAATGACCTCAGAAGATTTTGCCACAAGGCTGTTAGAAGAGGAAAAAGTAGCTGTAGTTCCGGGATCTGCATTTGGAGACTGCGGCGAAGGGTATCTTCGTATCTCATATGCGTATTCCCTTGAGAATCTGAAGGTAGCACTGAAGCACCTGGAGCGCTTTATTAATAAGCTGCGTGGATAAGGTGTAATCATGTCAGAAAGTGGGAATTCAGATTCATGAAATGAATCTGTAAACACGCGATTAGGACAGAATTCAGAATAAAATACGGAAGATAAGACTGATCAGGAGGATAAGCTTAAAATGGCAAAATTAAATATTGTATTATACGAACCGGAAATCCCTGCAAATACAGGCAATATCGGAAGAACCTGTGTGGCAACAGGAACCAGGCTTCATCTTATTGAGCCACTGGGATTTCGTCTAAATGAAAAAGAAATTAAAAGGGCAGGAATGGATTATTGGAAGGATCTGGATGTAACCACTTACGTTAATTATGAGGATTTCCTAAGTAAAAACCCGGGCGCTAAAATTTATATGGCAAGCACCAAAGCGCCTCAGGTATACACAGAAGCTTCCTATGAGCCGGACTGCTATATTATGTTTGGCAAAGAAAGTGCCGGAATACCGGAAGAAATTCTGCTGGAGAACCAGGAAACAACAGTCAGAATTCCTATGATCGGTGATATCCGCTCCTTAAATCTGGCAAATTCCGTATCCATTGTCCTTTATGAGGCACTGCGTCAGAATCAGTTTGACCATATGCAGCTGGAAGGCCATCTCACAAAATATGATTGGAAATAATAGTAAAAACCGAAAGCGTCTGATATTTGCCGGTCTGTTTGCTGTATTATTTTTAACAGAAGTGTGGATTGCACTATTTGTGCATGATCAATTCATTCGCCCTTATATAGGTGATGTACTCGTTGTGATCGTAGTTTACAGCTTTGTGCGCATATTCTGCCCGGCAGGTATCCACATGCTGCCCCTGTATGTATTTTTATTTGCAGTTTTTGTGGAAGGTTTGCAATATTTTCATCTTGTGGAATTGTTGGGACTGCAGGATAATGCCTTTGCAAAGGTGGTTTTAGGGTCTGTATTTGACTGGAAAGATATTTGGAGTTATGCAGTGGGATGTATGCTGCTTGGATTGTATGAATTTCTAGTGTATCGTAAGCAATTATAAAACATTTAGAGGGTTAAAGCCTATAGTAGATAACATAGCTGGCAGCTTATGTTAAAGCAATCGAAGTTTCTAATAGCAAGTTACGTCTGGCATTCAAAAAAAAATTTAATAAGATTAAAAAAGGAAGACAGCTGTGAGTTCAGGGAGAACCCAAAATCCGGCTGTCTTCTTTTTGTTTGAGATATAATTAAGCTTCCTGATTGGCTGTTTCTTTTGCTTTTGCCAAAGTAAAGGTAAATTCAGTGCCCACGCCTAAGGTGCTGACAACATTGATATTTTCATTATGCGCCTGAATGATCTCTTTTGTAATGGCGAGCCCAAGTCCGGTGCCCTTTTTATCTTTTCCTCTGGAGGGGTCCGTCTTATAGAATCTTTCCCATATTTTCTTGATACTTTCTTTGGGAATGCCTTCTCCGGTGTCTTTTACCGAAACGAATACCTTTTCATGCCTCACCGTAGTTTCAATAAAAATGGAAGAGTCCTGGTGACTGAATTTGATGGCATTGTCGATCAGGTTGTATAGTACCTGCTGGATTTTACCCATGTCTGCATTTACAAACAGATTCTGTGATTCAAAAACAAGCTGTATGGTAATCCGCTTATTGGTACAGGTTCCTTCAAAGGATGCAGCGGTATCTTTTATGATACCGTTAATGTCAAAGTCGGTAAGCTCCAGTAAGGTTCCTTTGTCATCGAAGTTGTTCAAAGTCAGAAGTCCACGGGTGAGCTTGTTCAGCCGTTCCGTTTCCGAAAGTACAATTTTCAGGTACTTGTCCTGCATTTCCGGTGGAATGGTTCCATCCTGGATAGCTTCTACATAGCCTTTGATTGAGGTCAGCGGAGAACGGAAATCATGTGAAATATTGGATATAAATTTTCTCTGATATTCACCCGATTTATTCAGTTCACTTGCCATATAGTTCAGGGAAGCCGCCAGATATCCGATCTCATCGTCAGTCTCCACCGGTAGTGTGTAATTCAGATTGCCGCTGGCATATTCGTTTACCGCCTGGATAATCTTCTTGATGGGGATGTACACCATTGCAGTAAACGCACCCAGTATAATCAGGGATAACAGGAAAATCAGTCCAAAGGTAATGTAGGAGATATTCAGGACTGAATTCTTCTCTGATTCCAGCTGGGACATATTATAATGCATGGAGATATAGCCTTTTACTTTATAGTTGGATGTGACCGGTACTACCACACTTAAAACATCGGTAGAAAAGCTGTTGAAGAAGCTGCCTACCTGATAATAACTGGAAGTCAGCGCCGTAGGGTCAAATCCGTTAATGGTTTTCAAATGTTCCGGATCATAGATTTCTCCGGAATTCAATAAAATCTGTCCCTTAGTGTTAATCAACCAGATCTGGGCGGACTGGTAGGATGCCAGCGCCCGCATATTGGTGTAGATCTCCAGCATGGAAGGTCCGCCACCCGAATAGGATTCTGCGATCTGACCGGAGGCAAGGACATTCAGTTCCTTATACATGGCTTCCGCTTTTGAATTAACCAGGTATTTGTGGGTCAGGAAGGAACTTAAGGTGGAGATCAGTACAAAGCTCAGGATTCCGAATACGAGAAATACGGAAATGAACTTAATGTATAAAGCTTTTTTCATTAAGATTTCACCTCAAATTTGTAACCGATGCCCCAGACGGTGGAAATCGCCCAGTTTGCATGGTCCTTAATTTTTTCACGAAGGCGCTTAATATGTACGTCTACGGTTCGGGTATCGCCGATATATTCATAGCCCCAGATATGATCCAGAAGCTGTTCTCTGGTAAACACCTGATTTGGGGAAGAAGCCAGGAAGTATAATAATTCCAGTTCTTTGGGCGGCATATCAACGGTTTCCCCCATATAGACAACGGAATAATTGGTCTGATTGATCACCAGATCCTGATACTCCACGTATTTTCCGGCTGGCTTTGCAGCTGCAGGTTTCTCCGGCTGGAAGCGGCGGAGTACCGCTTTTACCCGGGCTACCAGTTCTTTGGAATCAAAGGGCTTAATCATATAATCATCTGCACCTAATTCTAAACCTAAAACTTTATCAAAGATTTCTCCTTTTGCGGAAAGCATAATAATTGGAACGGAAGATTTCTGCCTGATTTCACGGCAGACCTGATAGCCATCCATACCCGGAAGCATCAGATCCAGCAGGATCAGGTTTGGTTGAAATTGGTCAAATTCTTTAATAGCCTCTTCCCCGTCATATACCATTTTTGTATCAAAACATTCTTTTGTTAAATACAGAGATATAAGTTCTGCAATGTTAGCATCATCATCTACGATCATGATTTTCTGTCTTGTCACCATAATGACCTCCTTAAATGTGGAATAAATGTAAGTGAATATCCCATTCTACTACTTCTTAAATTCTACGATAGTAACTCCGGAATCACCTTCACCAAATTCACCAAGGCGGTAAGAAGCTACGATTTTTGAACGCTTCAGATAATTGTGCACCGCTTTACGAAGTGCGCCGGTACCTTTACCGTGTACAACGCGTACAGAAGGCATGTGTGCCAGGTAAGCATCATCCAGATATTTGTCCAGTTCGGCAAGGGCTTCGTCAGAGGTCTTGCCAAGCAGGTTGATTTCAATGCCCACAGATGCAGATTTGGACATCTTTATCTTGCCGCTGCTGGATCTGCTCATGTTCGGGGCGGTAATAACCGGTTCATCGATGCGTTCCAGGTCACTTACATTTACCTGGGAGCGCAGAATACCCATTTGTACAAACAGATCACCTTTCGCGTTGGGCAGGGTACTTACGGTTCCCCGCAGATTCAGACTCAGTACTTTTACACTGTCGCCTACGCGAAGTTCTTTCGGCTTGATTGCTTTCACTGCTTTTTTTTCTGTCTTCATAGCCAGATTCTTTTCTACGGAAGACATTTTTTCACGCAGACGGCTGCGTTCCTGTTCCATTTGTTTGGAAGAAATCCCGGCTTTGCCGAATTTGTTGAAATTCTTAATGGTAGTGTCTGCATATTCTTTTGCTTCACGGAGAATCTGGTGGGCCTGTTCATTTGCTTCTCTTAAAATCTTATCTTTGCTGGTATTCAGTTTTACCTGCTTTTCTTCCAGTTTTTCTTTTAAGGTCTGAATTTCCTGCTTATAGCGGTTGATTTCATCCCGTTCCTGTTCAATGGTTACACGGCTGTTTTCCAGATCCGTAATCAGGTCTTCGAAACTCTCATCCTGCTCACTTAAATGTCCTTTTGCTTCCTCAATGATCTCCTGGGGCAGTCCGAGCTTACCGGATATGGCAAAAGCGTTACTTTTGCCGGGAATGCCGATTAAGAGACGATAAGTAGGGCGGAGGGTCTCTACGTTGAATTCGCAGCAGCCGTTTTCCACCCCGGGGGTTGTAAGGGCATATACTTTCAGTTCACTGTAATGAGTCGTGGCCATTGTCCGGATGCCCTGACGGTGCAGATTGCTCAGAATGGCAATTGCAAGAGCGGCGCCTTCCGTAGGGTCAGTTCCTGCCCCTAATTCATCAAACAGTACAAGGGATTTATCTGTTGCATGTTCCAAAATAGAAACGATATTAGTCATATGGGAAGAGAAGGTACTAAGGCTTTGCTCAATACTCTGCTCATCTCCGATATCTGCATATACCTCTTCAAATACCGCCAGTTCCGAGCGGTCAAATGCCGGAATATGCAGGCCTGCCTGTCCCATCAGGGTAAACAGACCTACCGTTTTTAAGGAAACAGTTTTACCACCGGTATTCGGACCGGTAATAATCAGCAGTTCAAATTTCTGGCCAAGCTGGATATCAATTGGCACCACCTTCTTTTTGTCCAGTAACGGATGGCGGCCTTTTTTGATATTAATATATCCCCGTTCATTGAAAATCGGTTCGCTTCCGTTATAAGATTTAGCCAGCAGGGCACGGGCAAAAATAAAATCTAATTTTGTCAGCAATGCCAGGTCGTCTTCCAAAGCCTCCATTTCCTCAGCTGCCTGTGAACTCAACGTAGAAAGGATAACTTCAATTTCTTTTTCTTCCTTTAATTCCAGTTCCCGAATGTCATTGTTCAGCTTCACTACAGCCATAGGTTCCACGAATAAAGTGGAGCCGGTAGAAGACTGGTCATGGATCATACCAGGTACCTGACCCCGGTATTCTGCCTTTACGGGAATGCAGTAACGTCCATTTCTCATAGTAATAACCGCATCCTGTAAATAAGTACGGACTGAGCCATTTACCATAGAAGAAAGCTGGGAATGGATCTTGTCATTCGTCTGCTTCATCTGGCGTCTGATGTGATGCAGGGCAGGGCTGGCATCATCGCTGATCTCCGTTTCTGATGGGATACAGCGTCTGATTTCCGTAGAAAGCGGAGTCAGCGGCTGCAATGCCTCGAACATCTCATCCAGACAGTCCGGTTCGTCATTGTCAGTCTCACCGCGGGAATAGGATTTCACGCGGCTGCAGGTCTCAAGCAGCTTACAGATACGAAGTAATTCTTCCATACTAAGGATACTTCCAATATCAAGGCGCTTTAAAGAACCCCGTATATCCGTTACCCCGGAAAAGGAAACGCTGCCTTTTTGATAAATGCGTAAAAGGGCGTCTCTGGTTTCGTGCTGCATTCTGCCAATTTCTTCTATATCAGAGGAAGGAAGAAGATTCTTACACTGTTCTTTTCCAAGAAGGGAACCTGCAAATTCCGTAAGCTGATCTATGATTTTGTAATACTCTAATGTCTTTAATGCTTTTTGATTCATAAATTCACCTGTTTATCTTTTATTTTATAGTTAGAGCGTGGGGATTGGTGCAGTGGTTTTTCAGACACGCTCTGGTAAGCCTGCTTCTATCATACCCCATAAACGGACAATTGAAAACCTAAATTTTTTTAAAATTCATAGATTGTTCATATGTGTTTGATAGAATTAGGACATTACTGTGGGGATATGTGTTTTACTGTGAGAAGGAGAGTACTTTTATGTCGCAACAAGGAAAAAAGGATTTTACTTTTATCAATGAGCATATTAAGACAAAGCCATTTTATAAGAAGAAATGGTTTCTGAAGACGGGAGCGGCTGTAGGACTTGCAGTTGTGTTTGGCGCTGTAGCCGGATTGACATTTGCAATCATCACACCTTGGGCTAAACAGAAATTTGGTGAGCCCCAGACCCCGACACAGATCGTAATTGCGCAAGAAGAAGAAACGGATAAGCCAGCGGAGAAACCGACCGAAAAACCGACAGAAAAACCAACCGACGCAGCGGTGACGGAAAAAGAGAGCGAGATCATACCGCAGACAGTTATAGAAGAAAAGGCACTGAATCTGTCTGATTATAAGAAACTTTACAGTCAGATGTATTCCGTTGCCAGAGAAGCACAAAGAGCTGTGGTCACAGTGACGGGAAGCAGCAGCAATGTAGACCTGTTCAATGAACCTTCCGAAAATAATGTGGAGGCATCCGGACTGATTGTGGCTGCAAATGGCGCTTATATGTACGTGCTGACAGAGTCTGCCGTAATAGAAAGTGCAGAACGTTTACGGGTAACATTTCCAGATGCGACAACTGTGGATGCGGACTTGCAGAAACAGGATCCCACTACCGATATGGCGCTTGTGAGGCTTCCGATCAGCAAGATTCCGGAAGAAACGAAGAATCTGATCGATACCTCAGCATTAGCGAGTTCCTGCTCGGTTGCGCAGGGAGCTCCTGTAATAGCCATTGGCAGTCCCCTGGGCTATACAGAATCCATTGCTTTTGGAATGGTCACATCCATATTACCAACTTCGGTAGAGGACAGGGAATATAACATGATCAATACCGATATCATTGGAAGCAGCGAAGGCAGTGGTATTCTTGTCAATCTGGACGGTAAAATAGTAGGAGTCATCACCAGGGATTTTTCAAATCAAGCGGAACAGTCCACAGTAACCGGTGTATCGATTTCCGAAATACGGCAGATGATTGAGAATATGACCAATAACGTAGAAATGGCTTATATGGGCATTATCGGAAAAGAAGTTACGGAGAGCATCCAAAAGGAATCCCATATCCCGGAAGGTGTCTATGTAAAAGAAATAGCCGCAGATTCTCCCGCAATGTATGCCGGTATACAAAAAGCAGATATACTGATATCCATTAATGGGGAAAAAATCACGAATATGAAACAGTACAGCGACCAGCTTGGTAAATTAAAGCCGGAGGAGATCGCCCATGTACTGCTGATGCGCCAGGGAATGGATGGAAATTACGCAGAAATTCCCGCTGACGTGACACTTGGAAATGCACAGTAGATTCCTGAGGTTATTTGTGGTATAATCGTGGACGGCGAATATAAATAATATACAGTTTGGAAAGGTAAGAGAAAAAAGATTATGAAATACATTGAAATGCTGCATGAGAGTGAACGTGTAGGAGATATCTATTTATGCAAATATAAACAATCCGCGGTTACTAAAAACGGAAAAACATATGAAAACGTAGTTCTTCAGGACAAAACAGGCACAATCGATGCGAAGATCTGGGATCCTAATTCCCAGGGAATCGATGATTTCGATGCCATGGATTACATAGATGTAGTAGGAGACGTAACCAGCTTCCAGGGAACTCTGCAGTTGAACATAAAACGTGTAAGAAAAGCACAGGTTGGCGAATATGAACCAGCTGATTATCTTCCGGTGAGCTCCAGGGATATTGAAGAAATGTACAAAGAGCTTCTGAGTCTGATTGGACAGATCCAAAACCCATATCTCAAAGAGCTTACAGACAGCTTTTTTGTAGAAAATGAAAGTTTTATCAAAGCATTTAAATTCCATTCGGCTGCGAAATCCGTACATCATGGATTTGTCGGAGGATTATTAGAACATACACTTGGTGTACTGAACCTCTGCGCAGACTATGTACGTCAGTATCCGTTTTTGAATAAAGATCTGCTGTTTACCTCAGCAGTATTCCATGATATCGGAAAAATGCGTGAATTATCTGCATTTCCGGAGAATGATTACACAGATGACGGACAGCTTCTGGGACACATATTCATCGGTGCGGAATTACTGGGCAGCAGTATCCGGAAAATACCAAATTTCCCGGCAAAACTGGCAAGCGAATTAAGACACTGCATCCTTGCACACCATGGAGAACTGGAATACGGTTCCCCGAAAAAACCGGCACTGGCAGAAGCGGTGGCACTTAATCTGGCGGATAATACGGATGCGAAGATGGAGACCATGAAGGAGATTATCATGGGTGCCGGGGATAACTCGGACTGGCTTGGGTACAACCGGTTGTTTGAATCTAATATTCGAAAGACCAGTATTTAATGGAGAGATAGATGTTATTTAAAAGATATGATGCAGCAAAATAGTTAGAAAGTGTATAGCAGGCAGCCCGGTCGGTGCCTGCTATATTTGCAATTGTAATTTACATCAGGCAGATGAAAGGGAAATTATTTTAATGAAAAAGAATGGTCGAGCAGAAGTTATTTCAATGAAGAAGAATGATTTAGTAAAAGTAAAAATAGAAGATATTGGTATGGATGGAGAAGGAATCGGCAAGGTAGACGGATATACGCTGTTTGTCAAAGATGCTGTGATAGGAGATGTGATCGAGGCAAAAATCACGAAAGCCAAGAAAAATTATGGCTACGCAAGAATGCTAACTATTAAAGAGCCGTCCCCATACCGCATAGAAGCAAAATGTCCGGTTGCCAGGCAATGCGGTGGCTGCCAGATTCAGGAAATGTCCTACGAACAACAGCTCAAATTCAAAGAAAATAAAATCCGTAACAATCTGATCCGAATCGGGAAGTTTGAAAATCCACCCATGGAGCCTATCATAGGAATGAAAGAACCGTTTTATTACCGGAACAAAGCCCAGTTCCCCATCGGAACAGATAAAGACGGCAATATTATCGCAGGCTTTTATGCAGGAAGAACCCATAATATTATTCCCAATCGAAAGTGCTTCCTCGGCGTTGACATCAACGAAACCATATTAGATAAAGTCATTGATTATATGACCGAAAACAAAGTTTCTTCTTACGATGAAGCTACCGGAAAAGGGCTGGTGCGCCATGTTCTGATCCGTTATGGTTTTCGGACAAAAGAGATTATGGTCTGCATCATTGTAAATGGGAAGTCTCTGCCAAATCAGGAGGAACTGATCAAAAGCCTCTGCGAACTTGATGGAATGACCAGCATAACCCTGAATGTGAATCAGGAGAAAACAAATGTAATTCTTGGAAGAGAGATTGTAGAATTGTGGGGAAAAGGATATATTGAAGATTATATCGGTGATGTGAAGTATCAGATTTCTCCGCTGTCTTTCTATCAGGTAAATCCGGCACAGACGGAGAAACTTTATGGCACCGCACTTGAATATGCGGGGCTTACCGGGAATGAGACGGTGTGGGATCTTTATTGTGGAATCGGGACCATATCGTTGTTCCTGGCTCAGAGGGCAAAGCAGGTTTATGGGGTGGAAATCGTGCCGGAGGCGATAGAGGACGCCAGGAGGAATGCGAAGTTAAATGGGATTGAGAATGCGGAGTTTTATGTGGGGAAATCAGAAGAGGTACTGCCTAAGAAGCTGGCTGAGGAGAATGTGAAAGCTGATGTGATTGTGGTTGATCCGCCCAGGAAAGGGTGTGAGGAAGCTTTGCTGAAGGCTATCCTGGAGATGGGGGTTTCGAAGGTGGTGTATGTGAGCTGTGATAGTGCTACGCTGGCTAGGGATCTTAGGTATCTCTGTGATGGGGGGTATGAGGTTGAGAGAGTGCGGGGGGTGGATATGTTTGGGAATACTGGGCATGTTGAAACTGTGGCACTTCTCATGCAGAAAGCTTATTCTAAGAGCATTTGCGATACTATTTGATGGAAATTAATAAACTATGATATGTAAATAACTTTTAAAGGAGTAATATCATGATTGGGGAAAATAAAGATATATTAATAGACAAGCTGGGGTTTTCATCAAATACGTTTAACGTTATAAAGAAATATAATATTAGTAATTTAGGTGAATTGATGCAGCTTTCAATAGAAGAGATACTAGGTATAGATTCTATTGATAAATATGTTGCTGTAGAAATATTAGATGTTATAAAAAAATCTATTCTGGGGGAAATAGAAACTGATTTAAACCTGGAAGCAGAAATAAATGATGTTGTCTTAGAAAAGAACGTTAATTTCAATAAACATAACAATACTACTCAGGAGAAGAAAATCAAGGTTCTGCATTATCTGGATGAAACAACAATTTCGGAAGATGTTCATGATACTTTATTTTACGACTCAAATGGTTTTATTATGAACGATATTGACGTGAATGATATGAGGATGTCTGCAAGAGCTACGGGAGCTTTATTAAGAAATAAATATATGACGGCAAAGTCTATAGTGAACACGGATTATAAAGATTTTTTGGAAGTAAAAGGAATGGGGGCTGGCACCAGAGAAGAAATTTTAAATAAACTTAAAGAAATTATCTGTATTCAATATAAGGCGGATGAACATAGTCATCTCATTGATCTGTATTCTAATAGAATTAAAGAAGATATAAAAATAAATTGTCCGGATCTTGATGATGCGATATATAGTAACCAGGTAAAGGTCATTGTATATAAGAATAGGGATTTACTGGAATCCGATATAGAAATGGTATGGGGAAATAGGAATTTATTAAATAAAATATTTTCAGATGTTTCAATTTTTAAGCTGTTTGAAAACTATATTTGCTCTTTGCTTCAGGAAACTGCAATAGTACCAATGGATACATTAAAGAAGATGCTGCCCTTTGGACTATGTTCATCTGATATTTTTATGGAAATAATTGAGAAGCTTAAAGCCCAAGATAAGGTGGATTATACAGATGATGGATTGCAATATCATCTTTTAACAGTTCAGGATTATACGGATCGGATGGAGGAAGGAAATCAAAAAACAGCTTTAATGTGTCGATTAAAGGGTATGACTCTGGAAGAGACCGGCAGCATTATAGGGATAACTAGAGAAAGAGTAAGACAGATTACAAAAAAGGCAATTGAGAATATGCCGAAGCTTAGAGAAGATGACTTTAAATATTGGTTCGAAAATTATGACATTACGAAGGAAGAGTTTAAGAACATATTTAGTTTGTCAGAAGAATCGTTTAACTATCTTAAAGGAACTTATAAAAAAGGTTCTAAGGGGTTAGAAGAATTACTAAATGATGAGCATATTTCAGGTACAATTGCACAAAAGGCAGTAAAAGAAATGTATAAATACTGTGTAGTAATCGGTGGAGAATATATCCCAATAAAAAGAGAAGCTATAATAAGGAAGTTACTTGAAATAAATTATAGTGATCAGGAGTGTACTATTTCAGAATATTATCAGCTATATATGGATTTTCTGAAAATGAATGGATTAGAGAATGTTGAGCGGCTGTTATATCCCACAGAAAGAGCCTTTGAGGCAAGGATGGATGATCAATGCTATGTTCTTAGCAAATACGGACACCGGATTAGATATTATAATATGCAGGAATATGATCTTGACAGGTTGTTTGCAGAATTAGGTTTTGATTCATTTCAAAACATGGAGATTTCTACACTGAAAATGTTTAATGTTTATCCTGAATTAATGGAAGAATTCAATATTATGGATGAGTATGAATTACATAATATTATAAAGAAAAATATTGATAAATTGCCGATAAACTTATCATTAGGAAGGATGCCATTTATTTCCATTGGAGAATCAGACAGAGAACAGCAGACCGTAGAATTTTTATACAGAGTTGCACCGATTGAGTTTTATGCTTTTGGTAAGGCATATGAGGAAGAATTTGGTGTGAAAAGCGAAACAGCATTGGCTAACTTTACACCTTTTATCAATAAATATTACAATAACGGTATGTTTTCTGTGGACTATAAGATCATGTCAGATGCTGAATATAAAATTATGGGGAATAAACTTATAAAAGACTTTTATTTTATCGAAGATATTGAAAATATCTACATGGAAACATTCCCAAAAGGAGATAAGGAAAAAGTAAATCCATATACACTAAAAACTATGGGATTTCAGGTGTATATTGATTATGTTATAAAAAATACTTATCCGAATGGAGAGGAGTATTTTAAAGCACTTTTACTTAAGGATGAGATTACGGATCTTGACATGTTTGACAGACGTATTAAGTATAATCAAAATTTTGCAGGTGTTCTGGAGGGCATGCGCATTAATTGTGATATTTTGGAATTTGTAAAAAATAAGTATTTGACTTATGGAAGTTTTAGTGAAAAGGCACCGGATATATCGCAAGAAGATTTAAAACAATATGCATTTGATGCGGCACAATATGATAACGAAGAGTTTTTTTCAATAAAATCTATCAGAAAAAACGGATTTACAAGTAAATTGGATAAGCTTGGTTATGACGATTGGTTTTATGGAGCCTTATTGCGCGGTAATAAGGAGATTCGTTATAGTAAAGTAGGCGGTGGTTTCCTTTTTAGTCACATAGGAAGGCAGTTTACGCGTGCTGATTTCTTTTTGTTTATCATGAAAAAGTTGAAGAAAATAGACATTATGGAGTTTATTGAATTTATACAGGAGGAATATGGATTAAACTTTGACAGATATGATATCACTCCGATTATAGGTCAATCAAGTATGTACTATGATTCTAAGCGGGAAAAGATTTATATGAACAAAGAAGTATACTATGATGATATTTAGTATGAAAGTTTTACTTTTACAAAGGTATTCACTTTTCCGGCAGGATGCGCATCGTTTTGCACAGCTATTTTCCGTATTTCCCACCCCATAAAACTCCTCCATGTATAAATTGACAACACATTTCAATAAATGCTATAATTACCCCAAATACATAAATTTCCATTCTACATTAATTAGAAAAAAGGGGAAGTAAATTATGAGAAAGAAAAAATTACTGGCATTTGCAATGATTTTAATCGTGATGTTCAATTTAGTGTCCTGCGGAAATACCAGTGCCGGAGGCAAAACAGATCAGGTGAATACAGATCAAACGGGTCAGGAGAATGCAGTTCAGAAGAAAGCAGGTGCATTCCCAGGCACCACGGATGAAGATACCGTCGTGTTAGACATTACCACAGAACCTGTTGAGATGAACTCCATCCTTGTGTGTGATGCGGTTGCCATGAGTATATTGTCACACTGCATGTCTGGTATTGCCAGACTGGATAAAAATGACGAGCCGGTGGCTGACTTGGCAGAAAAGTGGGACATCAGTGCAGATAATACGAAATATGTTATTTACTTAAAGCAGAATGCAAAGTGGTCCAATGGTGAACCGGTTACCGCAAAGGATTTTTATTTTGCATGGGTAACCCAGATGAAGCCGGATACAGGTGCATTCATGGCTTCGTTTTTATATGAGAATATTAAAAACGGAGAAGCTTTTTATAATGGGCAGGCAGATGAATCGGAACTGGGAATTAAGGTGAGAGATGATTATACATTGGAGATTGAATGGTCACATCCTATGACGGATGGCCTGTTCCTTTTAGCACTGCCCATGTATTTTCCGATGAATCAAAAGGCTTATGAAGAAATTGGTGCTGCGGAATATGGAAAAGATGCGGATAAGATGGTTACGAACGGGGCGTACAGGCTGACGGAATGGACCCATGATGACCATATGATGCTGGAAAAGTGGGATGATTATTACAATGCTTCTGATATCAGGATTCCTAAGGTCAAGCTGGCTATGATCGGCGATACGAATACCCGGCTGAATGCTTTTACAACCGGAGAAATTGATCTGTGCAATATTTACAGTGAGCAGATTGCACAGGTGAAAGATAAAGATGAAAAAGCAATTCATACCTATATTGACGGGGGAACGTGGTATCTCGGATTTAATATGGAGAATGAGTATCTGGCTAATGAAAATATTCGGAAAGCGCTGGCTTATTCCATTGATACACAGAGTCTTCTTGATAATGTGATTGCAGACGGGTCTGTTGCAGCAGATGGTCTCGTGCCGGAGATGATTGCAGGTGCCGGAGAGAAAAGCTATGCCAGTGCACGTGGCAGCCTGTTCGCATATGATTTGGAAAATGCAAAAAAATATATGGAACTTGCTCTGGAGGAATTGAAAATAGCAGCCGCAGATATAAAGCTGACACTGGATGTTGTGGATACGTCTTACAGCCAGAATCAGGCGGCATATATCCAGCAGCAGTGGAAGACAAATCTTGGTATTGATGTGACGATTAATGCCCAGGCATGGAAAGCACTTCAGGAAGCCAAAGAAAATGGAGATTTTAATATAAGCATTGAGGCAAACGGACCGACTGAGAATACTGCAATAACATTTTTGGAATACTTCGCCAGTGATAATGTCAATAACATGGGGAAATACTCCAATCCTGAGTATGACAGGCTTTTGGCAGATGCAGATGAGCAAGGTGATGCAGGCAAAAAACAGGAACTGATGATTCAGGCAGAGAAGTTATTGTTAGATGATATGGCGATGGGGCCGCTGTATTTTACCTGTACTACATATGCAGTGTCAGACAAAGTGGAGGGTCTGGTACGTACGCCGTTCCAGTATTTCAACGTGTGTGACGGTGCGTCTATTAATGCCCGGTAAGGCAGAGAGCAGAGGTGAAAATTTTGCGCTTTCAAGCTCAATATGTGGTAAAAAGGATCATATATGCTTTTTTTACAGTACTGGTATTGACAACCATAACATTTTTATTAATGCATATGCTTCCCGGGAATCCGTTCTCGGGAAATAAAGCAATCAGACCGGCTATCCAGGCCGCCCTTACGGCAAAGTACGGGCTGGACAAGCCGGTCTTTGAACAATATTTTATTTATATTGGGAATGTATGCAGGGGAGACCTTGGAAGTTCTCTTGTAAGCGGCAGACAGGTCACCGATATTATCGGCGGTGCATTTCCGGTGTCCCTGGAACTTGGAATCCGTTCCCTGATCTTTGCGGTTCTGATTGGCTTATTACTGGGGATCATGGCAGCGGTTAAACGAGGGAAAGCCTGGGATACCGGAATTATGATCATAGCATTACTGGGTGTGTCGGTCCCTTCTTTTATTTTGGGAGCTCTACTGCAGTATTTTCTTGGGGTTAAGCTGTATCAGATTACCGGTATGCATGTATTCGACATCATTGGGTGGAAAGGAGAAAGCAGTAAGTTACTGCCCTCTTTTTCGCTGGCATTTGGTACGATTGCAATTATCAGCCGGCTTATGCGTTCCAGTATGCTGGAAGTACTGGAAAAGGATTATATTACGACAGCAAGAATGAAAGGGCTTAGTAAAAAGCAAATTATTTTCAGCCATTGCCTCCGAAATGCTGTTATGCCTGTAATAACAGTACTTGGTCCCATGACCGCGGTATTGCTTACTGGAACTTTTGCGGTTGAAAATGTTTTTGCAATACCGGGACTTGGAAAGTATTTTGTCGATTCTGTTCGGGCAAATGATTATCCGGTTATTGTGGGTACAACTTTATTTTTTGGTATTTTCCTGGTACTTTGTAATTTGGTTGTAGATGTCATTCATAGTCTCGTAGATCCGAGAATCAGGCTGGGAGGTGTTGAAATTGAAGGATGAAAATGGCAGGATACCGGCTGAGTATTTTGAGCGGGTAGCGAAGAATGAACCGAAGCAGAAAGAGAATGCCATACATACTGTACCAAGCTATGGTAAGGAAACATTTCAGCTTTTCCTGAGCAGCCCGTCAACTGGTTTTTTTCTGATTCTCCTTCTGGCAATGATCCTGGGAGCGGTACTGATTCCTTTTCTGAGTCCGTTTGATTATGCGGCACAGAATGTCGCTTTTGCGAATCAGTCATTTTTCAGCAGAGATCCGGTCAATGGATTGATTCATATATTTGGTACAGACCATTTAGGACGTGATATATTCGTAAGGCTCTGGTATGGTGCAAGAATTTCGCTGACTGTGGCAGGTGCCGTGGCATTGATTGACTGTGTTGTGGGGGTTACATACGGCAGTATCTCGGGATATATGGGAGGAGCAGCTGACAATATAATGATGCGTCTTCTGGAGGTAGTCAGCGGTATACCTTATATGGTAATTGTCCTGCTTTTGATGGCAGTTCTGCCAAGAGGAATCGGTTCCTTGATTATTGCGTATTCCCTTGTTGGATGGACAGGTATGGCTAGACTTGTAAGAGGTCAGGTGTTATCGCTGAAAAATCAGGAATTTGTGGTGGCAGCAAAAATAATGGGAGCCAGTGCAGGACGGATTATTTTTATACATCTGCTCCCAAATATGTTTGGAATTATTATTGTTAATGCTACTCTGGATATACCTGGGATTATTTTTACCGAAGCGTTTTTATCTATGCTCGGAATGGGAGTTGCGCCGCCTTATCCCTCTCTGGGGGTCATGGCAAATGAAGGCATCGGTGTGTTTCAGACATATCCGATGCAGTTAGCAGTGCCTGGAATATACATCTGTCTGCTTATGCTGGCGTTCAATCTTCTGGGTGACAGATTACAGGATATTCTGGATCCTAAGATAAGGAGACATATTACACATGGACGAAGTGCTGAAAATAAAAGAGCTGAGAGTGTCATTTAAACAGCGTTATGGGAATCTGGATGCTGTACGGGGGGTATCTTTGTCGGTTAGAAAAGGAGAAATTCTGGCGCTGGTAGGAGAAAGCGGATGTGGAAAGAGTGTGACAGCAAAATCTGTTTTAAAACTCAATGATGTATCAGGGGGGGATATGACAGCAGAAGAGCTCTGGCTTGGTGGAAGAGATATTCTTGCTGCTTCTGAGAGAGAGATGCTTGAAATACGAGGGAAGCTGGCAGGCATGATTTTTCAGGATCCGCTTACATATCTGAATCCAACCATGAAGGTTGGAAAACAGGTGACAGAAACTCTGCGCAGACATGGAAAAAAAACGTCTGCTGAGTGTAAGTCAGAAGCGGTTCGGCTGCTGGAAATGGTACAGATACCGGAAGCATCCCTGCGTGCAGAGCAGTATCCACATCAGTATTCAGGAGGAATGCGTCAGAGAGCCATGATTGCCATGGCTTTGGCATGCAGTCCGGTATTGCTGATTGCAGATGAACCAACAACGGCACTTGATCCCACCATTCAAATGCAGATTCTGGCTCTACTGAAAAAAATGCAGACAGAGCTGCATACGTCTGTATTAATGATAACCCATGATCTGAGCGTCGTAGCAAATGTTGCGGATAAAGTTGCGGTTATGTATGCAGGTAAAATTGTGGAGGAAAGTGATGTTGGAAGGTTGTTTGAAAAACCGGCACATCCCTATACACGCGGCCTAATTGAGAGTTTGCCAAACCTGGAAAAGGATAAGGAACTCCGTGCAATTAATGGAGCCCCGCCGGATCTTGACAAGCTGCCGCAAGGGTGTTCCTTTGCGCCGCGCTGTGAAGCTTGTATGAAGATTTGTCATCTGGCGGATCCGCCTGAAATTGAAATAGAGGATGGACACAGGACATCTTGCTGGCTTTATCACCGGGATAACCCAGAAGGAGGATATTCATAATGGAACCATTACTTCAGTTAGAACATGTCTCCAAGGGCTTTACGATAAATGACAAACGAAGAGTTCAGGCGCTGCAGGATGTGAATCTGAAGATTAATAAAGGGGAAACACTGGGTATTGTTGGAGAATCAGGCTGTGGTAAATCTACACTTGCCAGAGTCATAATGGGTGTTTATCCAAAGGTAGAAGGAAACCTGTACTTCCATGGAGCAAAACTTGATTTAAAGCGGAGAAAACACCGGCTTGCATTTGCAAACAAAGTTCAGATGGTCTTTCAGGATCCATATTCGTCCCTGAATCCCCGGATGACGGTGGGAGATATTGTTGCTGAAAACCTGGTCATTCAGAACAGATTAACGAAAAAAGAGAGAGAAACCAGGGTCTTTGAACTTCTGGAATCAGTGGGGCTGCAGACAGCTCATGCCGGACGCTTCCCCAATGAATTTTCCGGCGGACAGAGACAGCGTATCGGAATTGCACGTGCATTGGCATTGGAGCCTGAGCTGCTGATATGCGATGAACCGATTGCCGCATTAGATGTGTCTATTCAGAGCCAGATTATGAATCTGCTGAAACGTTTGGGCAAAGAGATCGGATTAACTTATGTTTTTATTGCTCATGATATGAATATGGTACATTATATATCTGACCGCGTGGCTGTTATGTATCTGGGACACATAATGGAGATTGGAAGAACAAAAGAAATATATAGAACCCCGCAGCATCCTTATACCAGACTTTTGCTGGAGTCGGTATTGACAGTAGATTCACGGGAGCAGATCATAAGCGGCAAGCGCACGGAGGCAGATGATATGTCTTTAGCTGCCGGGTCAATCAAAGGGTGTCCCTTTGCAGGGCGCTGTAAGCGGGCAAAGGAACGTTGTATGAATGAAAAACCTGCATTAAAGGAGATTTCCGGCGGCCATCTGGCTGCTTGTCACTATACAGAACAAAATCAATAAAAGAGGCCAATTGAATGACAGAATATTTAAATCACGGCATGAGAAAGATCATGTCCCGAATTTTGGAAATTCGTTATACGGATTTGGAAGAAGAAAAGAGGCTGTGCCAGGAACTTCTGGACTGGTCAGAAAAATGTAATGATTCCTATGGTAAAGCATTTGCACTGACATACCTGGGGGATTACTATATTGCGGTTTATGATGAAGAGAATGCAGGAAAGTGCCTGCAGGGAGCGCAAAGTCTGATCCTGGAAAATCATAACTGGGACGATCTTCATCTGCGGGTATATAGTCTGTTCGGGATCTATCATGATATGCGTGGTGATGAAGAAAACTCCATAGAATATTACCTGAAAGCAATTACAGTGGCAGAGCGGCTGAATGATGCGGCAGGAGAATGTGTGGTATTGAACAACCTGGCATTTGCATTTCAGCGTCATCGATGTTATGAACAGGCACTGAATTATTATTTGAAAGCATATCGGCTGCAGTCAGTATTAGAGGAAAGCCCGGTCTTTCTCTCAATACTGGGCAATCTGTCTGAGGTGTTTTTACTTATGAATCAATATGCGGATGCCAGAAAATTTATTGAAGAGTATGATCAGACAGGATCGGATTCCCGGCAGAAGAAGGTACTGGGATATAAGAATTGGTGCCTCTACTATGCTGCGGTAGGTGAAAATGAAAAAGCATTTGAATATGCAGACCTTTTACTCCGGAGCCAGGAAGTTATAAATGAAGACATGCTGTCGGCATTCGAGACTTATCACACCCTGACACAAAAAATGATGGATTTGAATAATGCCCATTATGCAAAACATTTTCTAAAGGCTATGCAGGTTAACTGCGTTGAAGCTGGAGTGGATCAGATGCAGGCTCTTGAGGAAACAACGATCCGCTATGAGTTTTTGTTCGAGCCGGTTTCAAAACACACAGAGGTATATCACAGGTTTTATGAGAAAAATGAGGGATTTCGGGCGAAGGTAAATAATGTGATTGTAAATGCTATGAAATCAAAGATTCATCTGGACCAATTGGTACAGCAGAAGGAAATTATGCAGTCGGAACAGGAAACCTTAGAGCGGGAAGTGAATGTGGATGAATTAACGGGTGTATATAGCCGCAGGTATTTAGAATCCTTGATGCGGGACCGAACCAGTGAAAATGCCCGGCAAAACATGGGGATTATTATTCTGGACGTAGATTATTTTAAAGAATATAATGATTATTACGGACATTTAAAAGGAGATCTCGTTCTCCAGGATATTGCCCGCTGCCTTATAGAAAACAGACAAACCGGAATTTCTTCATGCCGCTATGGGGGAGATGAATTTGTATGTGTTTGTGAAGGATTAGCGGTGGAGGAGATAGAAAATTTTATTAAATGTGTCAGGGACAGCCTGCATTCTAAGGCTCTGCCACATGAAAAGTCTCCCTGCAGCAATGAAGTGACCCTTTCTATTGGTTTTGCGGCAGGTGAAGACAAAGCGCAGGTAGAAATGCATTTATTGTTTCAGCTTGCAGACCAGGCGCTCTATCAGAGTAAGCGCTCCGGCCGCAACACATATTCCAGAAAAAGAGTAGATTTATTATGAGCAGAAAAAAGAAATTAGATTCTTATGAAACGAAATTGATGGAGAGAATTCTGGAGGTTCGATTTACGGATCTGGAAGAAGAACGGCAGCTTTGTAAAAGGTTACTGGATGTGTCAGAAGCGGAGCAGTACACCTATGGCTGTGCGTTTGCAAATGTATATTTAGTGGACTGCCACCTGGCATTGGGAGAGTATTCCAGCTGTGGTTTTTTTCTCCTGCGGGCAAGTACATTATGCAAAGATTATGGTTTTGATGACTTGATGCTGGTGCTGTGTAACTGCGCCGGGCTCTATTATCAGAAGCTGAATGATGACCAGACGGCGCTGTCTTACTTTTTAGACGGTAAGAAACTGGCAGAAAAGCTGGGAGATATCAGTATGGCAGGAAAGCTGTATAATAATATCGGATATTCCTTTGCCTGCAGAGAAGACTGGGAAACAGCCAGGACATATTTTGAATTGGCATATACGAACATTGAGCACAATCTGGAGGAGGAGAATATTGGGGCTGCGGTCTGTTATCTGACTAATTTAGCGGAAGTATGCGGACATCTGGGAGATGCTGACGGTGCCAGACAGGCTCTTGTAAAATGTGAAAAACTGTGTGATGACAGTGTGTATAGCCGTATCCGGTTAGGGTGCAGCTGGTGTGCTTACTATGCTATGACAGGAGACCGGGAGAAATGTGCTGAGAAAGCTGACAGATTAATGGGAGACGACTTACTGAATGTGGAAGACCAGTTTTTTGTCTGTGATATGGCAGAAGGTATGTGTGCAAACATGCTGGAAATTGGTGACAGGGAACGCTGTAAGAAATTGCTGGATATTATACAGAAATTCGAATATGATGTATCGCTGTCATTATTGTATCGCATTCAGATCCTTAAAATAAAATATTACCAGCAGTACCAGGAAGAAGATGAGCTGGGACAGGCATATCAGGATTATTATATAATTGTCAGGAAGATTACAGCGATTGAAGATGAGATGCGTTCACAAAGTATGCTTTCAAGGATTCAGATCCATCAGGCAGCGATGGAGCATGAACATATGATTCAGCAAAGAAAGGCGCTGGAAAATGCCAGTCAGCTTGATGAACTAACCGGATTGTATAACCGGAGGTCGTTTAATAAACTGGTAACTAAGATGACACACAGAGAGAATCTGAAGACCCTGGGTTATATCATGCTGGATGTGGATTATTTTAAACAGTATAATGACTACTATGGTCATTTCCAGGGAGATGTGGTTTTACGTAAAGTAGCCCAGATTTTGTCCCATAATGTTATGGAAGGAATCTATATCAGCCGTTACGGAGGAGATGAATTCGTCTGTCTGTGTGTAAATATGGATGATCAGGAAGTAAAAGCGTATATTGAACAGGTAACTGAAGGGCTAAAACAGGAGAAGATTCATCATGAGAAACATCCGGGTTCTGATATCCTGACGGTATCGATCGGATACTGTAATGAGACTTTCTGCGACGGAATAGATCCTGATGAACTGCTGAATCTGGCGGATCAGGCACTATATACAGTGAAAGCCCATGGAAGAAATGGCTGTGCCGGAAAGAAATACCAACTTGATAAGAATGATTAATGATAAGGCAGGAAAGTTAAGAAGAAATTAATCTGGCATCAACTTTAACCAGCCTGCATATAATGGCAGGAGGGTGAAATTATGACCAATACATGCCAGTTAAGTAATAATACAAAAGCTTATGTAGATCAATATTACTGCATTTTAGAAAATATGATTCAGAAGATGTCTGGGGTGAAACTTACGGAGAGCATTTCAGGCAGTTTCATAACCCAGATGATTCCCCATCACTGTGCCGCCATTGCCATGTCTGAAAATCTGCTGAGGTATACAACGAATATTCCATTACAAAACATAGCAATGAATATTATCATATCCCAGCAGAAAAGCATTGAAAATATGAAAGCGGTATATCCGGAATGTCAATGCTGTATGAATGAACCGGAAGAACTCAGCTGTTATAAACAAAACAATGATAACATCATACAGAATATGTTTTATGAGATGAAGGCAGCGTCCACCGACAATAATATTGACGCTAATTTTATGCGTGAAATGATACCGCACCACAAAGGGGCTGTCTACATGTCAGAGAATGCACTGCAATTCCCTATTTGCTCTTCATTGGTACCCTTATTGGATGCCATCGTTACATCCCAAAAAGAGGGGATCAGGAAAATGCAGAATCTGCTCCGCCTGGAAATAAATTGTAGATAAAATAAAAAGGATTTTGCCGGAAAGTGAGAACGATCCGGCAAAATCTTTTTTGTAAAGCAAGATTAAAAGATTCTGTTATAGCAGCAAAAGAAGCTTAATATTTTGATAGACAGTTTTTTGGAAATATAGTAAACTAAATTCAAAAAGAGATCGGAGAAAAGTGAAAATGATCTGATAAAAAGTACAATGTGAAGAAAGGAAAATAGAATTATGTGTAAGGAATGTTACAGTGATAACAACAGAATAACTCCTTTACTGAATCCTATGGAGTGCCTGCAAAATCATACACAATATATCTGTGGAACTTGCGGACGCTGCATTTGCATTGAGCATGATGAAAAAAGAGGTGTGCAAAGGTGGAATTTTCCATTCAAATCTTTAGAGATAGCAAAGTTATATTTAAGAACGGCTGATTATACAATGAAAAAGTCCTGTGGAGTTTATGAAATAAAAAGCAGTAAAGGGCGCATATCATATAAAATATTTGTAGATATAGAAGGTCTGCATTTGTTTTTGAGGAAAAATAAAGATAAAATATGTGAAAAAATGGCTCCGGTTTACAGTGCTGGAGCCTATAGGGAATATCCGGATACCAAGGTAAGAAAATTAACATCGCAAGAGATAGAAAGATATATGTTTGAGCGTTAAATTGAATCTGGCTGACTGCTCCACTTTGTGGAGCTTTTTTAATTGTATCTTTTTGTAAAATCAGGAAAGGAAGTCGACACATAACAATCCATATGTTATCATAATAATAATGCAAGCAAGCGAAACGGAGGTATCCATGAGGAAGGAAGATATATGCAGCAGGGCAAGTCTATTGATACAACAGTTGATGGAGAGTTATATTTCCGGGGATCAGATGAAGATTGAAAAGATGTTTGAATATCTTTCCCCTGATATACTGGTGATTGGAACGGGGAAACACGAGTTTTATCATGGGCTGGAATCTTTGATCAACGGTCTGCAAAAGGATCAGAAAGAAGCAGAAGGGATTGACTTTATCATCAGAAATGAATGGTATGAGGCAAAACTGGTCAGTGAGGATGTCTGTATTGTATATGGAGAATTTGAAGCCGGTGAATCGGATGTTGAGGGAAAACAGGTGGTTATCAATATGGATACCAGGATTACCGCTGTTGTACACGCTGAGATTAACGGAAGATTAGTAATTGACAGCCTGCACCATTCAGTTCCTTATATTTATCAGCAAGAAGATGAGTATTATCCCAAAACATTTGCGAGTCAGGCAGAAGAAGCCATGCGGCGCAGCGCGGTGCTGGAAAAAGATATTCAGCTGGATTCGATGACAGGACTCTTTAACCGGAAATTTACAGAAAAGCATATCAGTCGTCTGCTGACGGAAGAGAAGGCAGATGGATTGCTGTTTTTGCTTGATTTAGATGAATTTAAAAAAGTGAATGACCAAAAAGGGCATCAGGCGGGGGATGCGCTTATTAAGCGCACAGCGGCTGTTCTCGAGGAACATGCAGGAGATTCTGATATCGCAGGCAGGATTGGCGGAGATGAGTTCATGCTGTTTGTTAAGGGGGTTCACAGCAGAAATGAAGGAACTCAGATTGCAGATCAACTGATTGAAAAGATCGGCATAATCTTTACCGGGATGGATTTGGAACAGAGCTGTTCCATAGGTATTGTCAGAGTTAGAAAAGGCGATTTGTCATTCACAAAAGCATATCATAATGCGGATAAAGCATTATATAAAGCAAAAGAAGAAGGCAGGGGAACTTACTGCTGGTATGAGACCGAATGACAGAATAAATGATTAAAATACAATCTTATTTATAAAGAAAATGAAATATAGTGATACACCAGAAGGTGATGCGTTTGATATAAATGAAAGAGAGGCATACAATGGATAACCAGGAACAAAAACATAAACGTCGAGTAAGATATAAAGGGACTCATCCTAAAACATATAAGGAAAAATATAAAGAACTTCAACCGGAAAAATATCCGGAAACGGTGGCAAAGGTAATACAAAAAGGAAGTACCCCCGTGGGGATGCATATTTCCATTTGTGTAAAGGAAATATTGGATTTTCTGCAGATAAAGCCGGGTCAGACCGGGCTGGATGCAACACTGGGATATGGGGGACATACACTGGAAATGATGAAATGTCTGAAATCCCAGGGTCATATGTATGCACTGGATGTAGATCCGATAGAAATAGTTAAGACCAGGGAACGACTGGAAGGTTTGGGATTTGGATCGGATATATTGACAATTATGCAGTTGAATTTTGCGGATATCGACCAGGTTGCCGGGAAAGCGGGAGCTTTTGATTTTGTATTGGCGGATTTAGGAGTCTCTTCCATGCAGATAGATAATCCGGACAGAGGATTTTCTTATAAAAAAGAGGGACCGTTAGATCTGAGGTTAAATCCGGAAAAAGGAATATCTGCAGCTGAACGCTTAAGAACAATTAGCAAGGAAGAACTGATGGGTATGCTGATTGATAATTCAGATGAACCTTATGCTGAAGAGATTTCTCATGGGATTATTTCTGAGATTAAGAAAGGAAAAGAGATCTCTACAACAACAAAACTCCAGCAAATTATAGGAGATGCACTGGAGTTTGTTCCTGCTGATCAACGAAAAGAAGCAATTAAGAAATCTTGTCAAAGGACTTTTCAGGCATTGAGAATTGATGTGAACAGCGAATTTGAAGTACTTTATCAATTCTTGGAAAAGCTTCCGGATGTACTCGCAAAAGGCGGACGGGTAGCCATACTTACATTCCATTCCGGGGAGGACAGGCTTGTTAAAAAGTCCTTTAAACAACTGTTTCGCGATGGTGTTTACAGTGAAATTGCAACAGAAGTTATTCGCCCGTCAGCGGAAGAGTGTAACATAAACAGCCGAGCCCGTTCAACGAAAATGCGATGGGCAATTAAAGCGTAAGCGGTATAGGACTGCGGTTTTTCTATAGAATATCAAAGTCTTTTTATAGGATTTACAGGAGCTGACAGTACTTCTTTGATCCGGGGAATCATTTTTTTTGTATACTGATATCCGGCCTCCATGCAGTCTGTCATATATTCAAAGGTCAATAATCCTGCTTCATCAGGAAGAGAAGGCTTCAGGAGCAACAGCTCTTTTTGCGATAAACAATCCTTCAGATCTCTGCTCATAATGGAAAATGAATGCAGGGATACTTCAAAAATAGAGTTATTTGCTGGCTTCTTATAGTCATCGCCCAGATCTACGGCGATAATTCGTTTTTCATCGGCTGCCGCCAGTAAATCAACCGGAAGGTTATTAGTTACTCCGCCGTCTACCAGCTGATAGTTTTCCAGTTTTCTAGGCTGAAAGATGGCTGGAACAGAGGAACTTGCCATCATGATGTCACCAAGTTTACCTGTGTGTTTCCAATGGACATGCTCCAGGGGATAAGTCCAGGCGAAATTGGTAAAAACGATGGTATCTCCACTTTCAATATCAACTGCCGGAATTACTGTTTTTATTTGGGCATCTGATAATGAAATATTATGGGTAAGTTCACATAGATATTCAGCAAGTTTATTTCCCTTTAACAGCCCCGTGAGGGTTACTGTTTTTTTGCATATCATTTGAGGAAAAAGTTTCAGAATATTCGTATAGTCCGGATCAAGATAAGACAAACCGCGACGGGAGAGATGGGTGACAACCTTACACATCTCCGGGATACTCATTCCAGAGGCAAATAGACCGGTGACGATACTTCCGGCGCTGGTACCGGCAATGGAAGAAGGAAGAAGGTGTTCTTCATCCAGAGCTTTCAGCACGCCTACATGTGCCGCTCCTCTTGTGCCGCCTCCGGCCAATGCTAATCCATATTTCATGAAGCAACCTCCAATACCATGGTGTGGTATAATGTATGAGGGGGAAGACGAAAATATAACTGTCAGATGAGAGGAGAAAAATGAAATTAAAGGTTCTGGTTGATAATAATACTTATATTGATCAATATTATAAAGGCGAGCCTGCGGTTAGTTATTACATTGAGGATGGGGATCAATGCATTTTGTTCGATACAGGATATTCGGATGTATTGATAACAAATGCCAGGGCGATGGATATCGACTTAGGTAAATTGACGCATATTGTATTTTCTCATGGGCATAATGACCATACCAGAGGCTATAAGTTTTTGATGCAGCGGTATGTATTACCTGATGTTAAGATTCTTGCACATCCCGATTGTTTTAAGCCTAAGCGAGATGGTGCAGAAGACATCGGAGCACCTTTTTCAGAAGGGGAAATGAAAAAAAGCGGCAGTCTGATTTTATCAGAAAAACCAATCCGGTTAAATGAAAATCTGGTTTTTCTGGGTGAAATACCGTCTCTGAATGATTTTGAAAAAAGGGCCGAAATCGGAGAACAGAACAGCAATGGGGTATGGGAACCGGATCAGGTTCTGGATGATTCTGCACTTGTGTATCAGTCAGCGAATGGCCTGTTTGTGATTACCGGATGTTCACACAGCGGTATATGCAATATTATCGAGTATAGCAAACAGGTATGTAAGGAGAAGCGGATTCAGGGTATTCTGGGTGGATTTCATATATTTGACCGGGATGTGAGGTTAGAAAAAACGATCCGCTGCTTTCAGGAAAATCAAGTGGAAAATTTATATCCCTGCCACTGTGTTTCCTTTCAGGCGAAGGCGAAGATGAACGATGCACTTAATGTGACTGAGGTAGGAACAGGGTTAGAATTATCCTTATGATCTAGTTGAAAGGAAAGGTATGGTAAAAGGTGTGAATGATGAAATTAGTACCTAATGTTCTGTCAATCCTTCGAATTCTTCTTTCACTGGGGATGATCTTCTTTATGAAGCCGCTTGGAACAGCATTTTGGATCGTGTATTTTATCTGTGGATTCAGTGATTTGGCTGACGGCTGGATTGCAAGAAGATACCAGGTGACCAGCAGGACAGGAGAAGTGATGGACAGTATTGGGGATGTAATGATGATTGGAGCGGCAGGTTTTCGGATACTCACCTCTGTGATCATTCCGGAATGGCTATGGATATGCATATTTGCTATTGCGGGTATACGTATGCTGAGTTTGATTATCGGGTATCTTAAATACAATACCTGGGCCACGATACATACATTTTCCAATAAAGCAGCCGGGCTGACATTATTTCTTGGGATACCTTTTTATGTCATGCGGGGGTGGAACGCTGTTATGATATTGTTGTGTATAATGGCGGCTGCTTCAGCATTAGAGGAATTGGTAATTCAGATAATAACAGAAAAATTAAATCGAAATATGCCTGGCATATGGGCATTATTATGGACGAAATAAAAACACCACTTTTTAATGAGCTTAGAAAAGCTATTAGAGAGTGGTGTATGTTTATCATTGTGCCAATTGATCCAGAGATTTGAAAGTATAACCCATCTCTTCCCATTTGCTAAGAAGTTCATCCATAATATCAGCATTTGTTTTAGAAGTACTGTGAAGGAGGACAACGGCACCGGGATGGATTCTGCCAAGGAGTTTTTTGAAGGCTTCTTCCTTTGTAGGCTGCTTATCCTGATACCAGTCTACATAAGCAAGACTCCAGAAAAATGTTTTATATCCCATTTCCTGAGCCATTTTCAGGTTACTTTCACTGTATTTGCCCTGTGGCGGACGGTAGAATTTTGTGAGCGGCTGTCCAACGGTGTCCTGATAGAGCTTCTCAAGATCCTGTATTTCTTTTGAAAAGGATTCCATGGTAGACATTTTTGACATGTCAGGGTGATGATAGGTATGATTTCCGACGGTATGGCCTTCTGCTACCATACGTTTTACCAGGTCAGGGCTTGTTGAGAGAAAGTTACCCACAATAAAAAATGTCGCCGGAGCATTATGTTTTTTCAGAGCATCTAAAATAGCGGATGTATTCCCATTTTCATACCCTGCATCAAATGTCAGATACAGAACCTTTTCCGTGGTATCTTCTGCATAATAAGTATCGTATTTTTTCAGTTCATCAAAAGTAGCGTTTGCCACAGGCGGCTTTCCCTCTTCCTGGAAACTAAGCCCCCAGTTGCCTTCAGCTGACGACTGAATAGAGGTACTGACAGTACTGTCTACAATTCTGGCGGCAAAATGGCCGGCCAGAAATGCTGCCACGAATAGAAAAGCGTATTTAGCCAGTTTTTTACAAAGTGCGTGATTAATCTTAATCATATACATTCCCAAATTCTATTTATTTTATATATATTGGATAAATAGTAGAATCATGACTGTTTTGCATAAAAAGCCTTCTTTGCTCCTGTCAATGCCTGTCCCTGCTCTTTCCGTTAATAACTCATAAAAATGTTTCTTTATAGTGAGCTGTAAATAAACGTTTCGGGGAAACTTGTAAGTTCTTATCAGTAAAGGTTGATTTATAGTCTTAGGTAAGCTATGCTTTAGATACAGAGCAAATAATTTACGATAAGATTCCATGGGAGCAGATAGAAGTATGAAAGAGGAGATAAAGAAAATCATATTAGACTTAGGAGCGGATGTATGCGGTGCTGCGGATATGGAAAGAAGTATAGGGAAAAAACAAGCAAATTAGAAGGAGGATGCTTATGAAAAAAGCTGCGGTCAGTCAGGTACAAAATACAAGATATCTGCCACTCCCCAAGAAGGAGGTTCAGTACTGGAAAACAAGTGATTTATGTCGTCATTTTGGTATTCACTGCAGCCTGCAAAAAGAAGGAGCCAGGATAGCTGAGAAGCTGTTTCGGCGATTTGCCGTATTATATCAGCTGCCGCAGGATTATGGAAATGTGGCATCAAAGGCATATCTTCTTCAGGATATCCATAAAGGGGTTTTGGAAACAGCAAAAATTTCCCAGGCAGGTGATATTATTTTGACACATCCCCTGAAATCTCTGACGGAGGAGAAAAATCGGTTATTGGCAGCAACCATCAGCTGTGTTAATTCAGAGTCTCCTTTGGAAAAAGCCGTAAAATTCAGCATGAAAAGTGCAGGACTTAGTGTGGAGCAGGGCAGGAGCTTAAGGTTTCTGGCGGAAAGCGTTGTCCAGGCAAGGCAACAGGTTATGCAGCAGCAGGATAGCGGAAAAGGTGGTAAAAGAGAGTCCGGCCGCTATCCTTCCGATAATTTTTGTCAAAAGCTGTCGGAATATGTGGCAATACAGATACAGGAAATCACCAGACTAAGCAGTAATTCAAAGGATCTTTCGAAACCTGAAGTAATTCATGATATCAGAGTGGCATTTCGCAGGCTGCTTTCCCTGTCGGTAATATTCAGCGGATATATGAATGACAGATGGCAGCAGGAGTACATTTTAAAGTTAAAGGAAAATCTCAAGATACTGGGCAGTCTTAGGGATCTTGACATTATGCAGGAAAAGTGTGTGTATTTTTTGAAAAAAAGTGGATATACCATAAAAGAAATTCCTGTTTTGTGGAAAATGATTGGCGAGACCAGAGACAGCCGTTTAAGTGAGGTAAACCGGCATTGCAGTTCAATCGCATATGAAACATTCTTAAGGGATATGGAATCCTATTTAGAAACAGGTGTATGCCGGCCGGTTTTGAAAAAAGCAGCTAAAGTAATGATATTTCAGAACAGGCAGGTACTGGAAGTCAGCCTGTTGCAGTGTTATATGCAATTAAAAGCTTATGATGAATGGATCAACGGGCTGGTTGTTCCGGAACCGGTATTGCATCAGATGCGGATTGCTTTTAAAAATATGCGTTATGTACTGGACTTTTTCCGGGAAGAATCAGGAGAAAAAGGGGAAAAGCTGATGGAAAGCTGTACCTGGTTTCAAACTGTGATCGGAGACCTGCATGATGAAACGGTATTAATAGACCGCATGGAGCATCAGTTAAAAAATTTGAAAATACAGGGAGCCGGAAAAAAGGAATTGAGAATCGTAAAAAGCTTCATAAATTTTTCACGGGAAGAAAGAATGGCATTATTGGCTGTATTCCGAAAGAGATGGAAGAAATTCGCCGGAGAGGGTCTGTGACTGAGAAATTCAGATGGATGCAGATTGATACAGCTGGCTGAAATAAATATCCGTACAGACAATGGTATGGGCATTGCCGTATCGGAGAAAATAAGAGCAAGTTAAATAAATTACAGGAGAGAGTAGCAGAATGATTGAAAAATTTAACATAAGGCTTGAAAAGCCGGAGGATTACAGAACGGTGGAAGAGTTGACCCGGGAAGCATTTTGGAATGTCTATGTACCTGGTTGTACGGAACATTTTATGATTCATAATCTGAGGAACCATAAAGAATTTATCAAAGAGCTGGATCTGGTTGCAGAACTGGATGGTAAAATTGTGGGACACATAGCATACAGTCTGGGAGCTATTGTTACAGATGCAGGCGAGGCATTTGAGGTGGTATGCTTTGGACCGGTAAGTGTACATCCGGATTATAAAAAAAAGGGAATCGGTTCTGCTTTAATTCGCTATTCACTGGATAGGGCGAAGGAGTTAGGATACCAGGCAGTGTGTATATTCGGTGATCCCCGCTATTACAGCAGGTTCGGATTTCATTGTGCGGAAAAATATGAAGTTAAGACAGAAGATGGCAAATATGCAGTACCAATGCAGCTTCTGGAACTAATACCCGGAGTACTGAAGGGCATCGAAGGAAGATTTATAGAAAGCAGTGGATTTGAAGTAAATGAAGAGGAATTTGAAGCATTTGAGAATACCTTTCCGCCAAAAGAAAAAAAGGAGGAGGAATCCCAGATTGATTTCAGGGTTTTGGTAAACTTAAGATTCTAAAAATAAGATTGGATACTGCAGAAAAACAGCTGGGCACTTAGTGGTCCGGCTGTTTTTGTGCCTGAAAATTATAGCGTACACTTTCAGCTTAAATTGGGGTTTAGCTGAGGAAGGGGACGCTTTGTAGATGGAGATAGTGCAACGGAAAGATGGGAGTGGGAAACTTGTATGGACTCCGTCAGCTGGCCGCAGAACTGGTATTTTCTAACCTTTCCGAAGCGCTTTTTGGCAGCACGCGGGTATTCACCGAGAAATCCTGATGCATTTCTCGGTTCAGTACCCGCTTAGTATCCGATGGGAGCCAGTCGAATACTATCCGCCAAAAAACACTTCGGAAAGCTAAGTAAATACTCAGATCTGCTCTACGCTTCCTCCGTCCATACAAGTTTCCCACTCCCATCTTTCCGAGATTCATGTTACCGCCACAAAGCTGAATTTCTCAGCATGGTTGGACCCCTGGGCTGTGGCAGGCTGTTCTTTATTGGATGCAGCGTAGTATGTTTCGGCTATTTAAGCGTAAAAGGAGATGAAAGTTTACTACTTTTTCTGGAATGAAGAAACAAATCACTGTGATAAGTTCAGTTGCTTTATGTTACTCGTTCTCAGCATGATAGATTCCCTGGGTGTAGATGGATGTTCTTTATTGGATGTAGAGCGGTATATTTTGACAGTTTATGCATAATAGAAGATGAAATTCTTTTCCTTTTTCTGATTGCAGAATATAAAACAAATCCCGTTCTCAAGATCAGTTGCGTAACGCCAATATTGTTCAGCATGCCACAACCCCAGGGTCCCACCACGCTGAGAAAACCAGCTTTGTATCAACGAATGCTATCTCGGAAAGAGAAGGGGGCGAGCCAGGACATTGATTTGGAAGGCGTATAGCAGAGCTGAGTATTTACTTACCTTCCCAGAGTGCTTTTTGGCGGATACAATTCGACTAGTACTGCATTGCAAAATGCAGTACTTCTCCCATCGGATTGTAAGCGGGCAGTGAGCTGCGAAATGCATCAGGATTTCGGAGCGAATGCCCGCGTGCCGCCAAAAAGGGCTCTGGGAAGGTTAGAAAATGCCAGTTCTGCGGTAAGCCTTCCAAATCAATGTCCTGGCTCGCCCCCTTCTCTTTCCGCGCATTACTTAAATCTACAAAGCGTCCCCTTCCTCAGCTAAACCCCAAATTTTGTAACTAAGTTTACTTACTATTTTACATTTTAGGAGGGAAAAATGACATATATTGATAAAGTAGAAAAAATTATGTATGGCGGTGACTATAATCCGGAGCAGTGGGAGGAAACTGTCTGGGAAGAAGATATGCGCCTGTTTGCCCTTGCGGGGATTGATATTGTTACGTTAAATGTATTTAACTGGGCGTCGCTTCAGAAGGATGAAGAAAGCTATTGTTTTGACAGCCTGGATAAAATAATGGAACTGGTAAGGAAAAATGGTATAAAAGTGTGTCTGGCTACGTCTACCGGTGCCCATCCTGCATGGATGGCAAAGCGTTATCCGGATATTCTGCGCACAGAGTCGGATGGAAGGAAACGAAAATTTGGGGGAAGGCATAATTCCTGTCCCAATAGTCCCACATACCGGAAATATTCGGTACGTCTGGCTGAGGAACTGGCAAAACGATATCAGGGCTATGAGAATATTGTGGCATGGCATATATCCAATGAATACGGTGGGGAGTGCTACTGCGGGCAATGCGAGAAGGCATTTCGGGAATGGCTGAAAGAACAGTATTTTACACTGGATGCTTTGAACCAGGCGTGGAATACTTCGTTTTGGGGGCATACTTTTTATGACTGGGATGAAATTGTACTGCCCAATTTGCTAAGTGAACATTTTGGGGATGACCGAACCATGTTTCAGGGAATCTCTCTGGATTACCGCAGGTTCAATTCCGAAAGTATGCAGCGATGCTTTGAAGCAGAGTATCAGGCGGTTAAAAAGCATACACCGAATATACCGGTTACAACAAACCTAATGGGATTTTATAAGAATCTGGATTACCGGAAATGGGCTGAAAAAATGGATTTTATCTCCTGGGACAGCTATCCGTCCAATCAGGATTCAAAGGCACAGATGGCGCTTTCCCATGATTGTATGAGAGGGCTGAAGGATGGAAATCCTTTTGTGCTTATGGAGCAGACGCCAAGTGTCACTAACTGGCAGGCATATAATGCGCTGAAAAGACCGGGTATCATGCGTCTTTGGAGTTATCAGGCGATTGCTCATGGAGCAGATGCAGTTATGTTCTTTCAGATGAGAAGGAGTATCGGGGCATGCGAAAAGTTCCACGGGGCAGTGATTGATCATGCAGGGCATGAACACACCCGTGTGTTCAGGGAAGCAGCAGTTCTTGGAAAAGAACTGGCGAAGCTGAGCGGCGAACTGCTGGGCGGCAGGACACCGGCAAAAACGGCGATACTCTTTGACTGGGAAAACTGGTGGGCATTGGAATATTCAGCAGGGCCCAGCTGTGAACTGAAATATTATGACGAAGTCCGCAGCTATTACGAAGCGCTGCATCAAATGAATATTTCTACGGACATTGTGGGAACCGAGACGGATCTGAGTCATTATAAAGTTGTGATTGCACCTCTGCTTTACATGACAAAACCGGGAGTGGATGAGAAACTCCGCAGCTTTACCGACAAAGGAGGAACATTAATTGTAACTTATTTCAGTGGTATTGCAGATGAACATGACCTGGTAATTACAGGAGGATATCCTGGCAGACTTAGAGATATTTTAGGAATCTGGGTAGAAGAGACGGATGCACTTCCTTTTGGCGAGGAAAATAGGTTTTCTTTTGGTCAGGAGAAATATCCGGCGAAAATACTGTGTGATATCATCCATGCAGAAGGGGCAGAGGTACTTGGTGTTTATGAATCGGATTTTTACAGGGGAACTCCTGTTTTGACCAGGAATTCTTTTGGACAAGGTATGGCATATTATGTAGGAACCAGATCAGACAATGTATTTTACAGCCGATTCTTAAGGGGAATACTCAGGGAAGCGGGAATACATCCTGTAATGGAGACGCCGGGGGAAGTAGAGGCGGCGGAACGCAGGAATGAGAACGGATCCTATATCTTCCTGATGAATCACGGTATAGAGGAAGAGAAGATAGCTGTCCAGAAAAAATATCTGGAATTACTCACCGGACAGGTTTATAATGAAGGGGAATTTATCCTGCTGCCGGGCAGGGAAGTTATGATCTTAAAAAGGCAGGATTAGTGACACATAAAAAGAACAAGAAAAAGGAAAAAGGAAAACAGGAAATCAGGAGGACTTTATGAGACTGGAAAAAGGAAGCAGATTAGTAATGATTGGGGATTCGATAACAGATTGCGGAAGAAACTATGAGGCAACTCCGGCGGGAGGAGGATCCTTTGGTGACGGATATGTGAATCTAGTAAATGCATGTCTGACAGGACTTGCACCTTCTTACGGCATTATGGTTGTAAATAAAGGGGTCAATGGCAATACAATCGTGGATCTGAAGAAACGCTGGCAAAAGGATGTACTGGATTTAAAACCGGATTATGTATCTGTCATGATTGGAATTAACGATGTGTGGAGACATTTTGATGGACCGTTGCAGCAGCTGGAGCTGGTGGATCCGGAGGAATACAAAAGGGTGTATGATGAATTAATTACGGATACCAAGCCAAAAGTAAAAGAAATTTTTATTATGAGCCCTTTTATGATTGAACCAAACAGACAGGATAAAATGCGTACTATGGTTGATGCTTATGCTGAAATTGCCAGAGAAACCGCAGACAGACACGGGCTGTTATTTATTGATGTTCAGAAAAAAATAGATACATTCCTGGAAGAACTCTCTTCCTACATTATCTCGGGAGACCGTGTGCATCCTAATGTGCAGGGACATATGATTGTAGCCAAAGCATTTTTAGACGGTATTGGATTTTCCTGGAAGTAAGCGGGGAATGTTGGGAAAGACGCTTTGTTAAGATAGGAAGGGTACGGAAAGGGCGTTGTCACGGCCCTTTCCGTACCCTTTCCGGTATTCCGTTTATGAAGCAAAGCTGTCAGAAAGCAATTTTAAAACACGCTCTGGGATGGGACGGCGCCGCGGTTATAAAATGCCAGGATCTTTTCGGAATTCCGCTGGGCTTATGCCTACGTATTTTTTGAATTTCTTGTGGAAGTAGTCTACATTTTTGTAGCCGACTTGTTCTGCGATTTCATATACTTTCAGGGTATTTTCCAGAAGCAGTTTTTTTGAGCAGTCGATCCGGACGTGGTCGATATAGGAGTTGAAGCTTTCGCCGACTTTTTTATTGAATATTTTTCCCAGATAAGAGGAGTTATATCCGAAGAGTGGGGCAATGGATTCCAGCTTCAGGTTCTCACGGTAATTATGTGTGATGTAGTGCAGGATATCATCCAGGACACTCTCGCTGGAAGAGCTTCCTACGGCGTTCATGCACATTTCAAATTGTTCTGAGAAAAATTGTATGATCTCATAGAGGTAATATTTGTTTTCGATGAGTTCTATAATAGCGGCATTGGTTGGAAAGGGGATTTCGATGTTGCTGTATGTATGGGTCAGAATGGATTTAATCTGTATGTAAATATCAGCCAGAAAATGTTTGATACCGGTCACATCGTCCACGGCATAATACAGATTTTGTTCCAGTTCATTTAAAGTATCTGCAATTAGCACCCGGTTGTGGGATTTAATATAATCGGCAAGACGCTGGTCATAAGATACAGATTCTTTCGGTTTAATCTGCCAGGTAAACTGGTCTTCCAGAGGAAGCTGCAAAAAGCCCAGAACATGCTGGTTCTGTTCACAGAAAAAGCGTCTCTTTGAGAGTGACAACGCGTCCCCAAAGGAAAGGTGGACTTGTTCCAGGCGGTAAACCTTTCTTCCATAGGTCAGAAAAAGAGAGTCCAGGGGAGAACCTTTCTGAGGATTTTTATCATAATGGGCAAGCAGATATTCAAAGCGTTCTATAGCAAATTCCCCTTTCAAAAGAATAATATCCTGCCCATCCAGCTGAATATGCTCAAAGGAGTTATGGTCCTGATTCGTCACTCTTAACAGACTGGCAAAGTCCCAGGCGGTTTGAAACGTATCCTGGTTATAATTTTCATAGATAATTGTCTGGTATACACTGCAGTCCAGATGGAGGTCCGAATAGTCAATGGAATAATAATCCACCTGATTAAGAAGGAGATCACGCAGAATAGTATCCCGGGCTTTTTCACGGTATTGCAGCATGACAGTATGATTTTTATGCTCTTCCAGTAGGGCATCCCTCACGCTTTTAACCGCATTTTCCAGTTCATCTTCATCAATTGGTTTTGTCAGGTAGAAGTCTACGCCATGCCGCATTGCTGTCTGGGCATAAGAAAAATCAGAATATCCGCTTAAGATGATGAATTTTCCGTTGTAGGATTGTTCCCGGCAGCGTTTAACCACTTCCAGACCGGAAAGTCTGGGCATACGGATATCCAAAAGAACCAGTTCCGGCTGAAGCCGTAAAATTTTTTCCAATGTTTCTTCCCCATTTTTTGCCTCTGCGCAAATGGTAAAGCCCAGTGCCTGCCAGTCAATTATATATTTCAGCCCTTCCAATACGGCTGATTCATCATCTGCAATTAATACATTCATACATCATTCCCCCTGTATATTAGTGAGCGGAAGCTGAAGAGAGACCAGGGTCCCTTCTGTTTTGCGGCTTTTAACCGTTAATCCGTAAGAGGAGCCATAGCAAAGCTTAATCCGCTGGTTTATATTGTAAAGCCCGATGCTGTCGGCTGAGGCTTTATCATGGTTATTAATATTGGATATCATTTTTTCCAGTTCCTGTGCAGTCATGCCTTCCCCATTATCAAAAATATCAATGCACAGATATTCGTCGTCCATTGTACCTATGTGTATAATAATCTGTCCATTTTCTTCTACTCCTTCTAAACCATGTAAAATGGCGTTTTCAACAATAGGCTGCAATAGCAGCGGCAGTATCTGAAAATCTGAAATATCAGTTCCCGGTTCAATTTGAATTTTGTAATTTACACGTTCATGGAAGCGCAGCTTCTGAATGGACAGGTAGGTTTCGATATAGTCCATTTCTTTTTTCAGCGTGGTGGATGAGGTACCGGTATTTTCCAGGACATAGCGCATGGATTTTCCTAACAGCTTAATAGCCGTAGCTACTTCACGGTTTCCGGCAGTCAGGGACTTCATGCGGATCGTCTCCAGTGTATTGTAGAGGAAGTGGGGATTGATCTGGCTTGCCAGCATCTTGAACTCCATTTGCTGCTGCCGGTTGGTGATTTCCTGTTCTTTGATCTGAGCCTCATACATCTGGGATTCGTTGTCTTTTATTTTTTCAATCATTACTTTCAGATCCTGAAAGGCTTCTGATAATTCATCATCCCCTTTAAATGAATCAATAATATCATAGTCCCCGTTACTTGCCTGGTGCATAGCGCTTCGCAGGATTACGACACGGGCACTGAAATATTTGGTAAATAAATAGATAATCCCTGTTGGAACGAAGAGGATCAGCAGGATGATAATGCCATAAGTCAGGGTGACCTTATTAATATAGGGATATGCCTGGAAATTCAATGAAGTCAGATACAGGATATCGTCTGACTGATAGGGAGTCAGTGTGGAAACTGCGCTCAGGCATTTTTCAGCGTTTAATTCATTTTCTCCAAGATATTGATAAAAGCCGTTGCTGTAATCAACTGGTACACCAAGGGGAGCGCCTACTAAGCTGCGGTCGCTGCTGTAAAATACAGGCTCCTGATTGACGGAGAGGATCGTAGTCAGCGTATTGTTTTCAATCCTGTTTTTCAGGTAATTGGTACTTATTGTCATGGCAAGAACAGCATAGCTTTTCGTATCCGGAAGGGGAATTTTCCGGTATAAAGTCAGTTCATAGTATTCATTGGAGAATTGGTCTGTGCGTTTTTTTACTTTCCAGAATATATTAGACTGCCGGGAAGCTTTTTGGAACCAGTCAGTTTCCCGGGTTTCATCCGATGCAAACAGAATCCGGTCATAGTCTTCAATCGTCTTGTTAAGAGTATAGATCTTTAAATCTGCCAAGGAGGTTTCATTTTTCAAAATGGACTGGATTCTCTTATAATTACCGCATGCCGTCCGGGAATCCACAGGAGAAGGATAATTTGTGCCAAGAAGTTTTTGCAGATTGGCATCAAAGGTGAGATCTTCGGACAGATTATAAATGTTAGTTGTTAAGTCAAACATAATGGATTTAATACGCAGATTGTCCGATTCAATCTGGTTCTCATAATGATTCGTCAACAGCTTCTGGGTATTCAGGAGGAGAATAATCCCAATCACCGTAACCGGAATCAGGATGGCGGCAAAGAATATGGTGTAAAGCTGTCTTTGAACTTTGGTTTTTGAAAACTGGGATTGCAGTTTGTCTTTTAATTTCATCGGTGAATCCTTTCTGCAGGAGAAGTCATTAAAAAGGGGGTATCTAATATAAATTTCAGGCATTTATTACTTTATATTTATTGTACAACAAAACAAAACACACGTACAGCGTCATTATTGGAGGTAAAATACTCTAATTTTTAGAGTGTTTTATCTGGAATTCTAATGGTATCCGGTTAAATAAAAGTCCGCTATAATGTGGTCTAAGAGTGTATTTGAAAAATTATTCCGGTCATCTGCCCGCCCCACTTTGCGGCATATCTGCCTCGAATTCAGGTCACGCAGTCCGCTGCCAGCCCTTTATTTGGGACAAATCTCCCACAACGTGTGACGCACAGCTGTCAGAAAGCATTTTTCAAACACGCGCTAACATGCTTGATAAGAGTTGAAAAGGAGAACGGACTATGAAATTTAGTAATGGATGCTGGCTGCAAAAAGAAGGATGTGAGTGTTTTACTCCGCAACAGGCTTATTTTATAAAAAAAGAGGATAAAAAGGTTACTATATGTGCACCAACGGGAAGAATTAATCACAGAGGTGATACCCTGGGTGGAATTAACCTTACGGTGGAGATTTCTTCCCCTATGCCGGAGATTCTCAGAGTACAGACAACGCATCATAAAGGGGTATGCAGGAAAGGACCTGATTTTGAACTCAACCTGCAGAATCAGCAGAAACTGGATGTGTTTGAAGATGAAGATCAGCTGATTGTAAAGAGCGGGAGTCTGGGACTGGTGATTACAAAGGAAAACTGGTCTATGACATACATAAGGGATGAGGAAAAGCTTACCGGGAGCGCCTCCAGAGATCTGGCATATATGAAGACCCGGTGGAATGGATTTGCTTATGATCAGGGGAGTGACGATGCTTATATGCGTCAGCAGTTAAGCCTGTCCGTGGGAGAACTGGTATACGGTATGGGTGAGCGTTTTACTCCTTTTGTAAAAAACGGGCAGTCTGTTGACATCTGGAATGAGGATGGGGGAACCAGTACTGACCAGTCTTATAAAAATATTCCTTTTTATCTCACAAATAAGGGATATGGTGTTTTTGTAAATCATCCAGAAAGAGTTTCTTTTGAAACCGCTACGGAACAAGTGACAAAAGTAGAATTCAGTGTACCCGGCGAGACTCTGGATTATTTTGTAATCAACGGTCCTGAAATGAAAGAAGTACTAAAGCGATATACAGATCTGACCGGAAAACCGTCACTGCCTGCGCCCTGGACTTTTGGACTGTGGCTTTCTACCTCCTTTACCACAAATTATGATGAAGGGACTGTAATGAGTTTTATTGACGGTATGTCAGAAAGAGGGATTCCGCTTAGAGTATTTCACTTTGACTGTTTCTGGATGAAAGAATTCCATTGGTCGGATTTCATATGGGATCACAGCGTTTTTCCGGATCCGGAAGGAATGCTGGGACGGATAAAAGAAAAGGGATTAAATATATGTGTCTGGATTAATCCATATATCGGACAGGAGTCGGCACTTTTCGACGAAGGAATGGAAAAGGGATATTTTATTAAGCGCGCAAATGGGGACGTATGGCAGTGGGATATGTGGCAGCCTGGGATGGCAGCAGTGGATTTTACAAACCCAATGGCATGCAGCTGGTTCCAGGATAAACTGGAAGATCTATTGGATATGGGAGTGGACTGTTTTAAAACGGATTTTGGAGAACGAATTCCAACGGATGTTGTTTACTATGATGGATCTGATCCTGAGAAAATGCATAATTATTATACTTATCTCTACAACAAGACGGTTTATGAATTATTGGAGAAAAAAAGAGGAAAAGGCGAAGCTGTTTTATTTGCCCGCTCCGCTACGGTCGGAGGTCAGAAATTCCCGGTACACTGGGGAGGAGACTGTTGGTCTGACTATGAGTCTATGGAAGAAAGCTTAAGAGGAGGATTGTCACTCACCATGTCCGGTTTTGGATACTGGAGCCATGATATTGGTGGATTTGAAAGTACTTCAACTCCGGATGTCTATAAACGCTGGGCAGCTTTTGGATTGCTGTCAACCCACAGCCGCCTCCATGGAAGTACATCCTACCGGGTTCCCTGGGCTTATGATGATGAAGCGGTAGATGTAGTTCGGTTTTTTACAAAGTTAAAAGCAAGCCTGATGCCATATCTGTTTTGGGGGGCGGTAGAAACATCAAGAAGCGGAGTACCTCTTATGAGAAGTATGGTACTGGAGTTTACGAATGACAGGAACTGCCATTATCTGGACCGGCAGTATATGCTGGGAAGCCATTTGCTTTGTGCTCCTGTATTTCGGGAAGATGGGATAGCGGAATATTATCTGCCGGAAGGAACCTGGACCAATTATCTGACAGGAGAAGAAGTGACAGGAGGCAGATGGGTAACAGAGAAGCAGGATTATCTGAGTATCCCCCTTATGGTGCGGGAAAACTCGATTCTTCCGATCGGAGCCTGCGATACAAAAGCGGATTATGATTATGCCAAGGACGTGGAATTTAAGATATATACATTAAAAGGTCATGTATCAGCAGAGGTTTATGGACCAGATGCAAAATTAGATGGAAGAATAACAGCGGATAAAAATCAGGATACCATAAAGTTCATCACCGAATCAGCAAAGCCATACAGCATTCGTCTGGTTAATCAGGCGGTCAAAGAAGTAAAAGGGGCACATGCATTTTTGGAAGGCAGGGACACTGTATTAATGCCGGTGGCAGATGCTGCAGAAATTCTCGTATTTTTAGAACAGATAAAATAAGATAAGGAAATCCCAAGAGGCAGATTGACCGGCGCTCAGGGATAAGGAGTCAGAAAAGAACAATGAAAACAGGCAGTAAAATAGAAGAATTGCTAAAACAGCTCACACTAGAGGAAAAGCTGGGAATGATTCACGGTAATGGATTATTCTGTACGAAAGGTGTAGAACGCCTAAACATTCCTTCCCTTAAGATGTCAGACGGACCAATGGGAGTGCGCAATGAATTCGAAAACGAAAAATGGATTGCAGTGGGAAATTCAGACGACTATGTGACCTATCTTCCATGCAACAGCGCCCTTGCATCAACCTGGAACCGTGATCTTGCTTACCGGATGGGACAGGTACTGGGGGAAGAAGCCAGAGGCAGAGGCAAAGATGTGATACTGGCGCCTGGTATTAATATAAAGAGAAGCCCGCTCTGTGGCAGAAACTTTGAATACATGAGTGAAGATCCTTATCTGACAAAGGAAGAAGCAGTACCACTGATACAGGGAATTCAGGAGTCCGATGTAGCAGCCTGCGTAAAGCATTTTGCACTTAACAACCAGGAGACCGAAAGATTATGGGTGGATGTGGAAATCGGGGAGCGTCCTCTGCGGGAAATCTATCTTCCGGCATTTTATGATGCAGTGAAGCGCGGTGGTACTTATTCTCTGATGGGAGCCTATAATAAAGTCCGGGGAGAACATTGCTGCCAGAGTAAATATCTTCTGGATGAAGTCTTAAGAGAAGAATGGGACTATGACGGAACAGTGATCTCTGACTGGGGAGCCGTACACGATACCAGGGAGGCAGCAGAAAGCAGTCTCGATATAGAAATGTCCGTTACAGATCAATTTGATGAATACTGCCTTGCAGATCCATTATATCGAGAAATACAGGAGGGAAGAATTAAGGAATCTTTTGCAGACAGCAAAGTCCGCCGGATTCTCCGGATGATGGAACGCCTGCACATGCTGGATGGGGAAAGAAAAAGCGGATGCTATAATACGCACGGGCACAGACAGACGGCGCTGGAAACAGCAAGGGAATCCATTGTGCTGCTTAAAAATGATAATCACCGACTTCCAATTCAGAGAAAGAATCTGAAAAAGCTGCTGGTAATCGGTGATAACGGCGATCGGATTCATTCCAATGGAGGCGGGAGTGCGGAAATCAAAGCATTATATGAAATATCGCCTCTTATGGGCTTAAAGTGCAGGCTTGGAGGCAATACAGAAATTAAATATGTAAAAGGATACTATGCAGAGAAAAAAGACGTGACAGGAGAAGTAAACTGGCAGGAAGCAAGCCTGAATGACAGCAATAACACCAAAGGCAAAGCGGCTGAAAATACAGGTCTGTCGGAGAAAAGAAAAAAGCTGCTGGAAGAAGCAGTAAAAGCAGCAGCCGCGTATGAAGAGGTTCTGTTTATCGGCGGGCTGAATCACGATTATGACGTAGAAGGCTATGACAGGGAAGATATGCAGCTCCCCTATGAACAGGACAAGGTTATTCAAGAGGTGCTGAAAGTAAATCCAAACACTGTGATTATCATGAATGCGGGTGCGCCTGTGGAAATGAAATCCTGGGTCCATCAGGCAAAAGCACTGGTCTGGAACTGGTATGCAGGTATAGAGGGAGGTAATGCCCTGGCTGAAGTTTTGCTTGGAGAAGTCAATCCATCCGGCAGGCTTGCAGAAACCTTTCCCAAAAGCCACCTGGATTGCCCGGCACATTGCCTGGGAGAATTTCCGGGTAAGGAAAAAGTACACTACCGGGAAGGAATTTATGTAGGATACCGCTATTATGACACTTATCAGACAGAACCGCAATTTTGTTTTGGTTATGGCTTGTCTTATACGGAATTCACATACAGCAATCTGGAAATCAATCAAAATAATTCCGCTTTCTGTATGTCTGTTTCCATGGATGTTAAAAACACTGGTGCCCAATGTGGAAAAGAAGTGGTGCAGCTATATGTCAGATGCCTGGAATCAAAAGTGGAGAGACCGTATCAGGAGTTAAAAGGATTTGAAAAAGTATCATTAAATCCGGGAGAAGAAAAGCAGGTAAGCTTTTGGCTGGATGAAAGCAGTTTTCATTATTACGATGAAAATAATAGGAAATTTTGTACGGAACCGGGCAGATATGAGATATGTATCGGTAAATCTTCTCGAGATATTTGTCTGAAAAAGGAAATAAAAATAGTATTATGACAGGTGCCTGCGTAACCGAATATGGCTGTCAGAATAACATATAGTAAGAAATCAGAGAGGTATATGCCGATGCTTACTACGCAGAACAAACAGGAACCAGAACCATGCAGACCAAATTGCTCTGTGTGTCCTAGAAAATGTACACCTAAGTACGTGGACTACAGTTGCCCGAATCTGCCAAAATGTAAACTTTGTCCCGGTGTCTGTACAGACAGGGACGGTATGGAATGTAAACCTTATTGTCCGGTAAAATATCCGGATCATAAGGAAGATGTTCAGGATAAAAAAGAGTAAACAGCAGGCTGATAAAAGTAGGAGGAACCCATAAAAAGGTTCCTTCTTCTGGGTTTTGCTGATTTAGAATAACTTCATAAATTCAACCTTTACCAAAATCTAAGTGATTGAGATTGTCCTTTCCATAGAGTATAATTTATTTATATAAAAAAGCAATATGAGAAGACTTCGGGTATTCCGGGGGCTGTTTGTAACAGATACAGCATATTTTGAGAAAATCTTGAGGATTATAGGATACAATAAAGAAAATGCGCTGGACATAAAGGCAATAAGGAGGAATTTCAATGAACTTGAAAATATTAATCGTGGATGACGAAAGAGGCATCGTAACCATGATGAAAAACTATTTTGAACTATGCGGATATCTGGTCTATACCGCCTATGACGGGGAAGAGGCGCTTAAGAAGATATCCTGTCAGCCGGATATCATACTGCTGGATATCAACATGCCTGGACTGGATGGTTTGACCGTGTGTCAGCGCATTCGGGAGCATGTTTCCTGTCCCATCTTATTTTTAACGGCAAGAATTGAAAGCCAGGATAAGATCATGGGCTTTCGGGCAGGAGCGGATGATTACATTTTAAAGCCCTTTGACCTGGATGAATTGGGCGCCAGGGTTAATGCCCATTTACGAAGAGAGCAGAGAAGACAGGAACAGTCGACGGTTCGCTTTTTTGCGGATTTGGTAATTGACTATTCCAAACGGGAAGTGACGGTAAACCAGAATGCAGTCTCCCTGTCAAAAAAAGAGTTTGATATTGTTGAGCTTCTTTCCATGAATTCCGGACAGGTATTTGACCGGGAGCGGATCTATGAGCTGGTTTGGGGTGTGGAAGGCGGGGGCAGCAGTGATACCATTATGGAACATGTGAGAAAAATCCGTTCCAAGCTGGGTATGTACTCCCTTCACAATTATATCGATACAGTTTGGGGGATGGGGTATAAATGGAACGGATAAAACAAATGGGTTTAAAAAAAGCATTTTTCTGCCTTACCTTATTTTATTTATGCATTGCACTGATTCTTGGGGGAATTGCCTTTGCGGGATGTATTGCAATGCGCCGTCAGGAGGGGGACAATATCGTGGCGCAGATGAAGGAGGGAACCGTTGATGTAAAAGTGACTGAGAATTACAGTACTGAGCAGCCTGCTTTTCAGATATGGGATTTTCTTCAGATTTTCCTGCCGGTATTTTTTGTGATAGCCGCTCTGATTATTGCAGATGTCACTTTCTACCGGGTAAAATTAAAGAATCCTATTGGCAGATTACAGGATGGGGCCAGGCGGATCATGCATAACGACCTGGATTTTCAGGTGCAGCAGACTTCCGGGGATGAGCTTGGGCAGTTATGTGGGGCTTTTGAATCCATGCGCAGAGAACTTCAGAAGAACAACAGGGAAATGTGGAGGCAGATGGAAGAGCGTAAGCGTTTGAATGCTGCATTTGCCCACGATCTGAGAAACCCGGTTACGGTTTTAAAAGGCTGCGCAAAACTGATGCGCAAGGGAATGGAACAACAAAATACGGATCTGAAGCATCTGGATTCTACTGTCGGTTTGATGGAAGAATACAGTCAACGCATTGAAATCTATGTAGAAGCCATGAGCAAAGCCCAGAGACTGGAAGAGGTAGCCTGTAAACCGGAACAGACAGATCTGGGTCAGTTTACGCAAATGCTGGAAAAGGGACTGAAGATGCTGGTTCCTAATATTCGGTTTCAATATAATAATCCGGATAATAAAAACATGGACAGCCGAAAACAGACCGTATGGCTGGATACATCTTTGATTCAGGAAGTACTGGAAAATCTGGTTTCCAATGCCAGACGTTATGCCAGACAGGAAATCACGGTACAAATTGCGATAGAGGACAGTTGCCTTGTGATTTCAGTTCGGGACGACGGCGGGGGATTTCCAAAAAAAATACTGGAAAAGGGTGGTAAGCCATTTCTACGCGGAGAAGAAAACAGCGAGGAACATTTTGGCATGGGTCTTTATATCAGCCGCCTTTTGTGTGAAAAGCACGGCGGTCAGCTTAAGATTCAGAATCTAAAGGGAAACAGTGAAGACCAGCCCGCAGGTGCGCTGGTGGAAACAAAATTTCAAACATCATGGAAACCTTGAGCAATTTTTGAGATTTGCCTGATACACTCTCCTTACAAAGAAAAGTAAAGGAGAGTGTTTTTATGTTTATAGAAGTAAAAGGTTTGTCAAAGGTATATGGGGTCAGAGAAAATCAGGTTACGGCACTCAACAAAGTAAACTTAAAAGTTCAGGAGGGGGATTTCATTTCTATTATGGGACCTTCCGGCAGCGGAAAAAGTACCTTGCTGCATATGCTGGGAGGACTGGATAAGCCAAGTGAGGGCAGTGTATCCTATGACGGTCAGGATATTTACCGGACAGGAGATAAAGAGTTATCTGCATTTCGCAGAAGGAAGATCGGATTTATATTCCAGCAGTTTAATCTGCTTCCGGTACTAACCGCAAGGGAGAATATTGAAATGCCTCTGCTGCTGGATAAAAAACATCTGGACCAGGATTATCTGAAGGAATTAACAAAGCTTTTGGGGATCGGAGAGCGGCTTACCCATCTTCCAAACGAGCTTTCGGGAGGACAGCAGCAAAGAGTAGCTATAGCCAGGGCCCTGATTGCCAAACCGGATATTATTCTGGCGGATGAACCCACCGGTAATCTGGACAGCAAAAGCGGAGGGGAAGTAATGGGACTTCTTTCCGATATCTGGAGAGAAATGGGAAAAACCCTGATTATTATCACTCATGATATCCGAATAGCAAAAATGGCAGAGCGTCAGTGTACCATTGTTGACGGTGTGCTTACGGAGGTGTAACCGGGATGAAATCTTATCATTCATTTTCTTGGAAAGAAATAAAAGCGCAGAAAGTAACTTCTGCATTGATTCTGATTGCGATTATTTTATCAACGATGATGACAACGGTTGTGGGACAGTCCATTGGTATTCTGCAGGCATTGCGGGAACAGCAGGCAAGTATGTTAAATGGAATCCGTTATGCTTCGTTTCATAGCCTGAAGGAGAATGAGAAAGACAGTCTTCTTGAAGAACCGGATTTATCCTGGGCAGGTGCCAATATAACGATAGGGATAAGCCGGATGGAGAACAGCGGGCTGAATCTGCAGTTACGGGAGTATGATCAGAATGACCTGGGTGCCTACCCTTCTGCACTCAGTCTGGAATCCGGAAGGCTGCCAGAAAAAGCCGGGGAAATAGCACTTCCTTCGGATGTTTTAGAACTTCTGGAACTGGAAGGAAAATTAGGCAGCAGCATCCGCCTGGATTTAAGTATTTCCCTGTTACAGGATAGTGAAGCCCCATATCAATATCAGGCTGAATTTACATTGTGCGGTATATTAAAACCGAATTATACCGGATATGTCAGCGGCACTACAACAGGTGCCGTAGGAGCCGGAACGGCTAAAGAGCTTTTGCCGGAAAAATATCAGATGTACTCGGTGGATTTTATTACGGCATCCAGGCAGGAATTTCAAAATGTTCTGGATCGGCTGGCAGATAAGTACCAGGCAGACGAAAAGCTTATTCAATATAACTGGGTATATCTGGATGCCCTTAACATTTCTTACCGGGGAACGGCCGAAAATACGCGGGAAGCGGCTGGATTTTCTTTCATGGCAATGTCCGGCGTAATGGTGGGAATACTGGTACTATTGGCAGCAGGTCTGGTGATCTACAATATACTGAAAATATCCATCAATAAAAAGATTCGGGAATATGGGATTTTACGCGCAATTGGCGCTGTACCGGGACAGCTCTACAATCTGGTTGCCAGACAGCTGTTACTTCTTTGCGGACTGGGAATTCCGATCGGGGCAATTGCCGGCATTTTATCGGCAGGGGGAATTACGAAGGCAGCAACGACCCTGTTTTCCCCAAGCATTTTTATGACCCAGAGTCAGGAGGAGTTATCCAATCTGATCGGGCAAAACAGCTCCGGTAAAATACTTCCGCTGTTGATCAGTATATTTATTACACTGGCATTTGCCTGTATTGCAGCCATACCGGCAGCAAGGTATGCGGCTAATGTTGCGCCTACCCTGGCGATGGCCGGAAGCTGTACAAAAGTAAAGAGAAAAAACAGAAGAAAACGTAAGATCCGCAGCTTTGAAGCTTTTTTTGCAAGGCTGAACCTGAAAAGAAGCCCTGGACGTTCGATCATAACCATACTATCATTGGTAATGAGTATTACTGTTTTCGTGGCGCTTACCAGTTTTTCCTCATTGTTAGATGCATCCAAAGGTGTACAGGATATGCACCGCGGAGATTATGCCGTAACAAATGAAAACATCGGTTTTGCCCCGAAAGTAATCGATGACTTGAAAAAAAGAGCGGATATTGAATCTGTTTCGACCTTAAAGTACAGTATTTACAATCAAAAAGAAGATGGTTCCCTGGACATTGCGGCAAGCTTTCAGTTAAAACAAAGTTATGAGACACTTCAGATTATCGGTATTGATGAGGAGTGGCTGAAGAGTTTAATGCCAGGGATGACGGATAAACAGATGGAGGATTTAAAAGAAGGAAAGTCGTGTCTGGTTAAAAATCCAATTGCGGTTGCAGTAGAAGGGAAGACTTTTGAAGGGACGGCGCTGAATCCTGGGGATCAGATCAAAATTGCTGATTTACCGCTTCAGGTAGAGGGAAACTGCCAGCAGATAACCTTGTCCGGAGAAGGATTTACAAATGGTGTGCAGATTATCGTATTTGATCAGGTATATGATAAGCTGACCGGAAAGAGCAGCTATTCCGAGATATATCCCAGGTTTTTGAAAACAGTAGAGGAAACAGAGACAGATCAGATCATTGATGAAATTTGTAAGGAAAATCCCGGAAGCCATTCTATCTCTTACAAGAAAACCGACCAGCAGCTGGAAGAGAGCTACGCGCAGGTAAAATGGCTGGGGTGGGGATTGATTTTCTTCATTGGGATGATCGGTCTGCTGAATATCATTAATACCACATACACCAGCATTCATACCCGGATTACAGAAATCGGCGTTCAGCGTGCCATTGGGATGAGCAGCCGTTCCCTTTATAAGACATTTTTGTGGGAAGGTGCCTACTATGCAGTCATAGCTTCTGTTATAGGGGCAGTGCTCGGCTATATTTGCACTATTTTTATAAATGCAGCCACCACAGATACCATACAGATCACAGCAGTTCCGGTAATGGCTATATTGCAGGCAGCAGCAGTTTCTGTAATCGCCTGTCTGGCAGCTACCTGCATTCCTCTTCGGAAAATAGCCAGGATGAGTATAGTAGAATCTATTGAAAGTGTTGAGTAACCGTTATTAAAATGTTTTGCTATTCATTCTCGCGCAGCCTTTCGACAATGGTCTGTCGGGAAACTTTTCGGTAAGCCAGCAGAGGGATTAAAATTCCAAATGCCAGGAAAATGGGAAACACAATCAGTATAGGCAGCATCGTGAAGTGATATTCGAAGAACCAGTAAATCTGTTCTATGGGGCTTAAAAGGAATCGGCTGGTAAAGATATTCAGAACCGAGGCAGTCAGGATGGACAAAATGCCATAGAAAATACCTTCCAATATCAGCATTTGCTTTAATTGCCGCCCGGTCATGCCAATACTCTGCATCATGGCAAGCTCCCTCTTTCTGGACATGATACTTGTTAATTCAGCGTTGATAAAATTAAGAATCCCCACCAGTGCTATGATTGCGCTGAGCCCGCCGCCTACAGCAATGATGGCTGTCTGGATCAGCGTATAGCTGCCTGAATAGCCGGTTCTGGACTTATATGACATATCAGGTTCCACCTGCTCCGTATAATTTTTTAAGAATGACTCAATGCCTGCGGTATGTGCTTCGTCAGCATTTGCAATGCAGATCATTGGTGTATATGCGTTATTCGTATCCTGTTTCAGAATATCCTGGTAAAGAACAAACATAGGTGTCCCAAAGGTCAGACTGGTCAGCGGCTCCGGAATCAGTACGCTGGCAGCTACTGTATAAGATATCGGATGACTGTCCGCAGGGATCATATTCCCTTCTTCATCCCAGGGGAAATCCTCATAATAGTCGATCGTCATGGTATCGCCCACCTGGTAAATTTTATCCTCTTTATTATAGTTTCCATAGTCGTCCTTGGGAATGACCTGGATGATAGAATGGGGATCCTGCCACTGGCTGCGGTCTAGGGTTCCTTCCACAACTTTCAGGTAACCGGCTGCAAAATCATCCATTCCATAAATACGAAGGCTGACATCTATCTCTTCCTCCGGGCTGACCGCTTCAGATTCAGCGCCATATTCCGATGAAAAAGGGTAGCCGGTAACTTTCTCGAATCCGGCTGCGGTCATTGAGGACATGGCGTATTTGCTGGACATACCTACTTCTCCATAACTTTCAATCCCTTCCTGACTCAGGAGAGAATCCTTTGCAGTCTGGCTCAGAGCGGATTGGGAGTCATATTGATTAAACCTCATTTTAAAATAATCTGCGTTGCCGACAACGAAATCAGAAAGTATAAACTGGCTTAGAAAGCGGTCCTTATTAAATCCTCCGCTAAATGTATAGGTTGCATTCAAAAGCAGGAGGCTCAGTGTCAGGGATAATACAACCAGAATTGTTTTTTTCCGGTTTCGATTCAGGTTCGCAATTGCCATACGCAGTACTTTGGCGCCAATTTTGGATTTTCGCACATTTTTAGATCTTTTATTTCCATCAGTATATCTTGTAGCTTCCACCGGTGTAACGGATGCAGCCATGCGGCTTGGCTTCCTGCATGCGATGGACACCGTTATAATAGAAAACAGGGCAGAACCGATGAAGATCAGAGGATTGGGGCTGATGTAAACGCTGCTGTTTAAGATATTCATAATCATATCGGATAACCCGGCACCAATGATAAATCCCAGCAGCAGCCCAATAGGAATGCCGATACAAGAAAGATAAAAAGCCTGCATCCGCACAATGCGTCTGATCTGCTTCTGGGTAGAGCCGATTGTCTTTAAGAGTCCATAAAAACGGATATCAGCGGTAATGGAAATTTGAAAAATATTATAAATAATCAAGTATCCCGTCAAAAGGATGATCAATGCCGCAAGCGCCATAATGGATACATTGAGAATAAGATCACTGTTTGACAGCCGGACAGACGATAATGCCGTACTAATTCCCGTTTCCAGATAATTTGCGGCTTGGGGGTCATCCAGTGTATAGCCGTTATCTTTAGCGACGGTTTCCAGATCTTTTTTAATATTACCGCTGTCTGCAAATAATATATCGAGAGACCAGGTACCAGCTGACATATCAGTAGATGCTGCATCAGGATATTCAGCGATGGACTGGGCTGCAAAATCCTTTGACAGCCAGACCTGTGTATGCATGATGGATGTATCTTTTTCCCAGAAACCGCAAAGGGTAAAAGTATGGGTCACCTCGGTATTGCCCAGAGGATAGGTAAGTGTTACCTTTTCACCAAGCTTATGTTCTATGCCAAGGAAATCCAGCAGGGCAGTATCGGTCGCCAGTTCATCTGTTGTTTCCGGCATATGCCCAACTTCCGGTTTGCTGAAAAATACATCTGCTGCGGCATCGTTCCCGTATCGGAGTTCAGCCTGATATGGATATTTTTTATAAGCATCGGTCCGCAGTCCGGTTAAAATTCTGGTTATGGCTGCTTCTTTGATCAGCGGATGCGTTTTTAACTGGTTCAATTGCTCCTCGGTCAGGTTTTTGAAGCTGGCATGTGCTTTTCCTCCGGTCAGGCGCATACTTTGCATTTCTGAAGAAGCATTCATGGTGATTCCAATGGTAAACAGTGCGCTAAAGAGCATCGTGGTCAGCATGATGGCAAATATAGCTATTATGTTCCTGGTTTTATTAGAATGATAACTTTTCCAGGCGATTCTCTGAACGGCCTTTTTATTTTTGACTTTTAACATGCCGGCTGCCCCCTTACGATCTTACCGTCTTCAATGTGTATGATATTGTCAGCCATCTGGGCAATTTCTTCATTGTGGGTAATCATAACAATTGTCTGGTTGAACCGGCTGCTGGTAATTTTTAAAAGCCCCAGTACATCTGAGCTGGTTTTGCTGTCCAGATTTCCGGTAGGTTCGTCTGCAAGGATAATAGCTGGTTTAGAAGCCAGGGCCCGGGCAATGGCAACTCGCTGCTGCTGTCCGCCGGAGAGGTTATTCGGCAGATTATCCAGTTTGGATTTCAGGCCCAGCAGGGAAATAATCCTGCCTATATATTCATTGTCCGGTTTTTTGCCGTCCAGTTCGATTGGCAGCATAATATTTTCAAGAACAGTCAGCACGGGGACCAGATTGTAATTCTGAAAAACAAAACCGATTTTTCTCCTGCGGAAAATCGTGAGCTCTTCTTCCTTCAAGGCAAAAATGTCTTTCCCGTCCACCAGCACTTTTCCGCTGGTAGGCCGGTCAAGCCCGCCAAGCATATGAAGCAGTGTGGACTTTCCACTTCCGGAGGTGCCGACAATAGCCGTAAATGATGCGTTTTCTATGGTAAGATCAACCCCGTCTAAAGCTCTGACGGCTGTTTCGCCCTTTCCATAAATCTTTTTTAACTGGGTAGTTTCAAGTATATTCATTTGAATCTCCTTTCTGATTGGAGCAGTGCAATTTCTATTAAATAAAAACAGCCTGCATATAAGAGTTCTTATATACAGACTATAGCATGAAGTTATTTCCACTTTCTTTCTGAAATATAACAGAATGGAAAGATTTGAGACTTGTACTGTGATTTTTCAATCAGGTTCCTGAGCTTCAGGCACGCTCTGTGATTGACCTTTGGGAAGAAAGATGGAAAATACGGTGCCGGAATCAGGCTGGGATTTTACCTTTATATATCCGCCCTGTGCGGTAATGATTTCCCTGGAAAGATAAAGGCCCAGCCCTACGCCTTCCTGGTCTGAGACGAAAGGAGAGCGGTAGAAACGTGTAAAAATCTTATTGCGTTCCTCCTCGCGGATCCCAATTCCGTGATCCGTAACGTCTATGCGGTAAAATAATTCATACGGCATTCCGCTAAGAAGAATCGTATCCCCTTCCTTTGTGTACTTAATGGCATTATCAACCAGATTGTGAAGTGCTTCCAAGGTCCATTTCATATCAAAAAAAGCAGTATCCGTTTCATTTTCCAGATGGATCAGAAGCTGCAGGTTTTTGGCAGACAGAGACTGGTCAGCGAAGCGGAGTGTCTGGGTAAATAGGGGGTGGATTTGATTCATGGCTGGCGTTACCGTTATAATTCCATTTTCCAGCCTGGAGGTGCGTATCAGGGCATCGATCAGAAAACGCAGCTTTTCTACCTGCTCAGTGATCTGACCGGAATATTCCCGGGCATCCAAAGTCAGCTGCAATTCCTGAAGCAGCTGGGAATAAAGCAGAATATTAGATATCGGTGTTTTTGTCTGGTGTGAAATGTCAGAGATCAGGGTATTAATATTCTCTTTTTCTTTTTGCAGATTCCCGGATGAAGTAAGGGTCTGGGTAAGAAATGCATGCATTTTAACACTGAGTGCGGACATAAGCGACTCATCGTAGATCTTTTCCTGAAATTTTCCGCTTGCAGCCTCATCCAGCATTTCGTTCAACTGGTCGATCAGGTGCCGGGTCTGTATTCTGTTCATGATGACCAGACAGGCAGATACCACAATTGCAGAAAGCGCAGCGATTATACAAATGATCAACCGGTTATCCATTGGATTCCTCCTGCCAGGTATATCCTATCCCATAGACAGTTTTTATATATTGTGGGAAAGCCGGGGTATCTTCCAGCTTGTCACGAAGACGTTTAATCGTGACCGAGAGAGCGTTTTCATCTACGTATTGGGCGCCATCGGTCCAGACTTTATCAACCAGCTGGGCACGGGACAGGGTAAGGCCTTTATTTTCAGTAAGTATGCGCAGCAGGCGCTGTTCGGTTTTACTCAGGTCAATGCGTTCCTGATTCTTTCGAAATATCATGTTATCAAAATCAAAAAAGAAACTTCCAGTGGAAATACAGGAGGATCGCCTGCAGCCATCTCCCGGCTCTTTGGCGGAAAGCCTGCGAATCTGTGTATTTACTCTGGCACGCAGCACCATGAGGCTGAAAGGCTTTGTAATATAATCATCCGCGCCGCTTTCCAGTCCGGTAACAATGTCCATCTCAAGATCATTTGCAGTTAAAATCAGAACAGGGGTATCAGAGCTTTGGCGGACAGACCGCAAAAAATCAAGCCCGCTGCCATCCGGAAGATTCAGATCCAGAATGACAAGGGCAATATTTTGGGTTTTGTAAAGTTCGGCTGCATTTTGAATATCAAATGCCTGAACAAAAGTAAGCTCCGGATCACGAAGTGCAAGTGCAATCCCGTTACTCAGTGATTTGTCGTCTTCAACAATTAAAATAGTATACATGTTCCGCTCCGTTACATCAATTCTTTCATAATGAATTCATAGACACTTTGACACTTTTTCGGCCAGTTGTCACAAATGGCAATTGCCTGTTCCTTTAGCGGAACGGTAACGGTAATATCGATTAAATCAGAGTGGCGCTCTTTTACCTGGCAATGGGCTTCATATTCATTATTTGTATTTTTATAATAATCGGCTACGATTGATACTTCATTGCGCAATTCCATTTTATGCTGTTTTAAATACTCATCGATATCATCCTGTATAGGTTTTGAAATCTTGTATTCGAAATATTCCAGGGTTTCCCTTCCGGTATCAGTCAGATGATACTGGGAAGTGTTGCGGATGGTTTCCACATGAACCAGTCCGGAATCAACCAGTTCGGAGATAGCCTGCTGAAGCGTAAAATAAGTCGTATATTCCTTGTCCAGTATAAATTCGGAGATCTGACTGTTGGACAGGGGAAAATTAACTTTTTTTAACATATCCAGAATAATTAATTTGTATAACGTTAACGGTTCTGACATAGATTACTCCTTCTTAAATAGATTCCTTATATAGATTCCTGCAGATACAGGCGCCCCTGCCAGGTACTTTTTATTTTTAATTCCTGATGGATCGTGTTTAATACCGTTCGCTTTTTACTGCTCCAAAGGGGAGCCAGAAGCAGGTCTTTGGGACCATCTCCGGTCAGGCGGTGGATCGTGATCTCGGGAGAAAGATGCTCTAAACATAATAGGATAAGATCCACATATTCTTCCAGTGTCATAACAGAACATCCGCCCGTTTTATATAGCCCTGCAAGTTCAGTTCCTTTCAGTATGTGAAGGAGGTGCAGTTTTATCCCCTGAATCCCGGCTCTGTTTAAATAAGAAATAGTCTCCAGTACCTGAGCGGTTCCTTCACCGGGCAGGCCCAGAATGGTATGCACGATAACATCAATATGTAACCGGCGTAGCTGTAAAACAGCCTGATCGAAACAGGATAATTCATAACCTCTTCGGATGAGCCTGGCAGTATTCGGATGAATGGTCTGTAATCCTAATTCTACCCAGACGGGTTTGATTTGATTCAATCGTCCCAGCAATTCCAGTACATCCGGACCCAGACAGTCCGGTCTGGTCCCGATAGAGAGTGCAGCAATGTCCGGATGTGTGATGGCCTCTGTAAAGATTTTCTCCAGATAATCTGCCGGCGCATAAGTATTGGTGTATGCCTGAAAATAAGCGATATAACGTTTTACAGGTTTCTTACCCTGCAAAGCCTTTTTCTGTGATTCAATTTGCTCCCGGATAGAAAGTGTGCGGTCTGCCGCAAAATCACCGGAGCCACCGGCACTGCAGAAGATGCAACCATGGCTGCCCAGAGTACCATCCCTGTTGGGACAGGTCATCCCTCCGTTCAGAGAGACTTTATATATTTTTTCACCGAACAGTTCCCTTAAATGAAAATCAAGGGAACGATAAGGCTTTTCACCCCATTTTTGCATGATTTATAGTCCTTTAGTGTATTAAATTCTTCTATTCCTTATCATAACATTGCGAGGTAGGGATTTCAAGGAAAATAACAATCCCTTGTTTTTTCATTTAAGAAATGCTATCATAAATTTAGAAAAATAATTACGCAATGTCCTGGTCCGCTCCCTTCTCTTTCCGTACACTACCTACATCTACAAAGCGTCATTAATCAGCTTAACCCAATTTCAAGAAATTTTTCGCTGTAGTATAAAAGTGTGTTTGAAAACAGGAATAGAATATCCATTACATAAGGAAACTATGGAGTAAGGATACTAATATCTATAATATGACAATAATTTGCAAAGGAGATTATTTATGAAGCTGAACGAAGAGATGGAAGAAAAGCTTGTGCTTGTTATACAGGCAGTTCTTGGTGTATTGATTATTGCATTGTCTGTAAGAAACAGTGCCAGGATGCAGTCTGACAAAATGAAGAAGGTTCTGGATGCTGATGCAAAGCAGATCGGCAGGCTGCATAAGAAAGAATATAAGTTACAGAAAAAGTTAATGTCCAGAAAATATAAAAATAAATTCAAAAGTCTGAAAACAAAATAGGGGGAAAGGGGCAAGAACACTGATAATGGGGTTCTTGCTTTTTTTTGTAACTACTTGCGGCTTATTGGTGATTATGATAAAATAAATCCATCATGGAAAATTCTGCGATTTTGTTAATCATTTGATAAAAAGGCAGAAGGAAGAGAAAAGTCATTATTCAGTTGTCCTGGGAATGGGTCAGTTTTCAATTTGACCGGTATCAGTCCCGGGAATTTTAAAGCTCGAATAGTTGCAGGAAAGGAATCCCAAGATGAGTATATTAATTAAAAACGGCAGGGTGATTGACCCGGATACGAAGCTGGATGACCAGTGTGACATCCTGATTAAAGGTGACAAGATTGAAAAAGTAGGCAGGGATCTGAAAGAAAAAGCAGACACAACGATTGATGCTGCCGGATATTATGTAATGCCCGGACTAATCGATATGCATGTGCATTTAAGAGATCCGGGATATACTTATAAAGAAACAGTTGAGTCAGGAGCATTAGCCGCAGCAAAGGGCGGATTTACAACAGTGCTTGCCATGCCTAATACCAAGCCGGTAACCGACGATAAAACAAGACTTCGTTATGTAATGAATAAAGCAAAAACGAATTCGGTAATCCATGTGCTTCAGGTAGGTGCGATTACAAAAGGCCAGGAGGGAACGGAACTGGCTGATATTGAAGGGATGATTGATGCAGGTGCACCTGCAATCAGTGAAGATGGAAAATCAGTTATGAATTCCAGACTTTACCGTAAAGCGATGCAGATTGCTGCAGCTAGAAATATACCGGTACTTGCTCATTGTGAGGATATTGATCTGGTAGAAGGAGGCGTTGTAAACGCTGACTGCCATACCAAAAAAATGCATTTAAAAGGAATTACAAATGCGGTGGAGGACGTTATTGTAGCAAGAGATATTTTTCTTGCTAAGGAAACAGGAGCAGCACTTCATCTCTGCCATTGTTCTACCAAAGACAGTGTGAGAATGGTAGAAGAGGCAAAAGCGGACGGCATCCGGGTAACGGCAGAAGTATGTCCCCATCATTTCACCCTTACTTCCGATGATATTAAGGAAAATGACGCAAATTACAAAATGAATCCGCCACTTCGTACAAAAGAGGATAAGGAAGCATTATTGCTGGGATTAAAGAATGACATTATGGATGTAATTGCCACAGATCATGCTCCACACAGTGAAGAAGAAAAGAGCAGATCTATAGAACGTGCGCCATTTGGGATTACAGGCCTGGAGACAGCGGTAGCCTTAACGGTTACAGAACTGGTAAAAAAGGATATCATTACCCCTATGCAGATGGCAGAGAAAATGAGTTATAATCCGGCGAGGATAGCGGGTCTTACGGACCGCGGATCTCTGGCAGAAGGAAAAGCCGCAGATATCGTATTAATCGATCCGGATGAAGCTTATACTATCAATAAAAAAGAATTTGCATCAAAAGGGAAGAACACACCGTTTGATGGAAGAAAAGTAACCGGCAGGGTAAAAGTTACGATCTGTGACGGTGAGATTGTATTTAAGGATAAATAATCAGGAAAACAGGAGGATTTTTAAGAAATGATTCAGAAATTAATAAGCAAAATACAGAAAACACATGCACCGATTGTAGTAGGATTAGACCCGATGTTAGGCTATATTCCGGATCATATTAAAAGCAAGGCATATGCAGAATTCGGAGAGACCTTAGAAGGCGCTGCAGAGGCTATCTGGCAGTTTAATAAAGAGATTGTAGATCATACTTATGATATCATACCTGCTGTAAAACCACAGATTGCCATGTATGAGCAGTTTGGTATTGAAGGATTAAAAGCATTTAAAAAGACCGTAGATTATTGTAAAGAAAAAGACCTGGTTGTAATCGGAGATGTAAAAAGAGGAGATATCGGTTCTACATCTGCAGCATATGCAGTGGGTCATCTTGGAAAAGTACAGGTGGGAAGTAAAACATATACAGCCTTTGATGAAGACTTTGCAACTGTTAATCCTTATCTGGGGTCAGATGGAATCAAGCCATTTATCGATGTCTGCAAAGAAGAGAAAAAAGGGCTGTTCATTTTGGTGAAAACTTCCAATCCATCCAGCGGGGAATTCCAGGACCAGTTGGTCGACGGGAAGCCGCTCTATGAGCTAGTGGGCGAAAAAGTAGCTCAATGGGGCGAAGAATGCATGGGCGATTCTTACAGCTACGTTGGAGCTGTAGTTGGCGCAACTTATCCTGAAATGGGAAAAGTACTTCGTAAAATAATGCCGAAAGCTTATATTCTGGTTCCCGGTTACGGAGCACAAGGTGGAAAAGGCGCAGATCTGGTACATTTCTTTAATGAAGATGGTCTGGGTGCTATCGTAAACTCCTCCAGGGGAATCATAGCTGCTTATAAGCAGGAACAATATTTGAAATTCGGAGCAGAAAACTTCGGTGAAGCTTCCAGGGCTGCAGTAGAAGATATGGTAGCAGACATTGACGGTGCTTTAAAGAACCGCGGATAAAGCAATCATATAATAAGGAAGATACCAGACACGTTCTAGAGCGTTTCTTAAAATTCATTCCCGCCATCTGCACGCCCCACTTTGCGGCATATTTGCCCCGAATTCAGGTTACGTAGCCCGCTACGCGCCCTTCATCCGGGACAAATCTCCCACAAACTGTGACGCACAGCTGCCAGAAAGCAATTTTAAAACACGCTCTAGTACTCCATCCGGACAGTAACAATAGTAACAGCACTGCCTGTTTTGCCATTTGCCGCGTTGTCGTCAGTCAGCGGAGGAACCACTCCGCTTCCATACTTCGCCTTGCAGGCTTACAAAATATTCAGCACTGTCACTATCATTACTGTTCTGTGGAGCACTAGCATTTATTGGGAATTCAAGCTTTATGGACTACCAGGGAACAGAAAGGAGTTAACATGGCAGAAAAAGTGAAAGAAAAAATAAAAGAAAAAAGCAGAATTATAAGCCAGGAAAAAATTGCCGGGGATGTATACAGCATGTGGCTGGATTCTGAACAGATTACGGAACACGCGAAACCAGGACAGTTTATATCGGTATTCAGCAGGGATGGGAGCCGTCTGCTGCCAAGACCCATCAGTATCTGTGAAGTAAATAAAGAAAAAAAAGCGCTGCGCATTGTCTATCGCGTAGTGGGAAAAGGCACTGATGAGTTCTCCGGATTAGGAGAAGGCGACCAGATTGAAATTATGGGGCCTCTGGGAAATGGATTTCCCCTGGACCGTATGGAAGAAGGCAGGAAAGCATTTTTAATTGGCGGCGGTATCGGTATTCCTCCAATGGTGCAGCTTGCAAAAGAATTAAAAGGGGAAAAACAAGCCATCGTGGGTTACCGGGATGAGTTGTTCTTAACCGGTGAATTGAATACTTATGCAGAAGTATATATCGCAACCGAAGATGGAAGTGCGGGCACTAAGGGAAATGTTCTGGATGCAATAAAAGAAAATGGACTGACGGCAGATGTGATCTACGCATGTGGTCCAACCCCGATGCTGCGTGCACTGAAATCATATGCAGAGGAAAATGGTATCGAATGCTGGCTCTCATTAGAAGAGAGAATGGCATGTGGAATAGGTGCCTGCCTTGCATGTGTATGCCAGTCCAAAGAATTGGATGAACACTCCCAGGTACACAATAAACGTATCTGTAAAGACGGACCGGTATTCTTATCAACGGAAATAGATTTATAAAAGCCGCAGTAAATGCGGCATTGGAGGAAAAAGCGAAATTATGTTAAATACAAGTGTAGAAATTGCCGGGGTGCAATTTAAAAACCCTGTTATGACTGCATCCGGGACATTCGGTTCCGGTTCGGAATACAGCGAATTTGTGGATTTGAATACCCTGGGAGCGGTAGTGACCAAGGGTGTGGCAAATGTTCCATGGGCTGGAAATCCCACTCCACGTATTGCAGAGACCTATGGAGGAATGATAAATGCCATAGGGCTGCAGAATCCCGGAATGGAGACTTTCTGCAAGAGAGATATTCCGTTTCTGAAGCAGTTTTCAACAAAGATTATTGTAAATGTATGTGGAAAAACTACAGAAGATTATTGCCAGGTGGTAGAACGCCTTGCAGAAGAGCCGGTTGACCTTCTGGAGATAAATATCTCCTGTCCGAATGTAAAAGAAGGTGGTATTGCTTTTGGACAGGATCCAAAAGCGGTTGAACACATTACCAGGGAAGTAAAGAAAAGAGCAAAGCAGCCGATTATCATGAAATTAAGTCCCAATGTTACAGATATAACCGTGATGGCGAAGGCTGCCGAAGTGGGAGGTGCAGATGCACTTTCCCTGATCAATACACTGACCGGGATGAAGATTAATGTACAAAAAAGATGCTTTGCACTGGCAAATAAAACAGGCGGACTTTCCGGACCTGCGATAAAACCAGTTGCAGTCCGCATGGTCTATCAGGTAGCAAATGCCGTAAAGCTTCCAATCATCGGTATGGGAGGAATCGCCACTGCGGAAGATGCACTGGAGTTTATACTTGCAGGTGCGACTGCCATATCAGTGGGAACGGCAAATTTTAATAATCCCACAGCAACTGCAGAGATAGTAAAAGGCATTGAGGAGTATCTGATTGAGAATAAAATCGACGATATACGAGAATTAATAGGAGCAGTAAAATAGCAAGCCAAGAGGCAGACAGGAGAATAATGAAATGGAAGCATACAAACAGGAGTTTATAGAATTTATGGTGGATTGCCAGGTATTAAAATTTGGTGATTTTGTAACGAAGAGTGGAAGAAAAACCCCGTTTTTTGTAAACACAGGTTTTTACCGGACAGGCGCACAGCTACGTAAGCTGGGAGAATACTATGCAAAAGCCATCAACGAAAAATTCGGATTTGACTTTGACGTATTATTTGGACCGGCATATAAAGGAATCCCGCTTACCGTAGCAACTACTATGGCAATTAGTGAATTTTATGGTAAAGATATCAGATACTGTTCTAACCGTAAAGAAGTAAAAGATCATGGTGACAAAGGAATTCTTTTGGGCAGTCCGATTAATGATGGTGATAAGATCGTAATTATCGAAGATGTTACCACTGCAGGTACGTCTATTCAGGAAACACTTCCAATCATCAAAGCACAGGGAGCGGTAACGCCGCTGGGATTAGTAGTTTCTGTAGACCGTATGGAAAAAGGACAGGGAAGCAAAAGCGCTCTTCAGGAAATTCAGGAGACATACGGACTAGAAACAACTGCTATTGTTACAATGGCAGAGGTAGTAGAACATCTGTACAACAAAGAATATAAAGGCAAAATTATTATTGATGACGCCTTAAAAGCTGCAATTGATGCATATTATGTACAGTACGGAGCAGAATAATTAGGCGCGGTCAGCGCTGCAATATAAAAGGAGGCTATACCATGAATGAGAAGATTTACAAAACAATGAGCAGTGTAGGAGCAGGCAATATTGTGGTTGGCATTACTGTTATGGTAACAGGGATTGCAAGTGGAATCTTGTTAATTGTACATGGAGCAAAGCTTTTGAGGGCAAAAAAGAATGTAATGTTCTAGTATCGAGGTATTTTCGTGAAAAAGGAAACTAAAAGAAAGATTAAGTGGATAAGCGTAGTATTATTTATGATCTACCTTATCTTACTGACATACTTCCTGTTTTTTGCAGAAAGTTATGGCAGAGTATTATCAGAACGGGAATACAGTTATAACTTACAGCCCTTAAAGGAAATTAAACGCTTTTGGATATATAGAGAACAGCTGGGATTTTTTGCGGTGTTTACTAATATTATTGGAAATGTACTGTGCTTTGTGCCATTTGGAGCGATTTTTCCGGTGCTGAACCGAAAAACGAGACATTTTGTGGTAATTGTTCTGCTGAGTTTTCAGTTCAGTTTGATTGTAGAATGCATCCAGCTTATTTCAAAGGTGGGAAGTTTTGATGTAGACGACCTTTTATTGAATACCATCGGTGGTATGATTGGTTATCTGGTGTTTTGTGTTTGTAACAGAGTGAGGAGAAATATATATGGCTAGGAAACCAATGTATTCATTTGCTGAAAAAAAACATTCAAAGCGTGGAATTACAGCTTCAGTCCTGGGCGGTGTATCCTTTTTGATCTTCTGTGTACTGGCTTATCTGTCCTTTTATTTCAGAGGACAGGGAGGACAGTACCTGGGAGCGATTGGACTTACCGCTATGATCATGTCTTTTGCAGGTTTAATTCTTGGATTTTTGAGTTTGACGGAAAAGAATTCCATATCTTTTTTTCCGAAGCTTGGAGCAATCTTGAATGGTGTAATATTTCTGGGATGGGTAGCAATATTTTTGATTGGAGTAGGAAAGTAGGCGAATGAAATGAACAGATTAGAAGCCCAGATGAATTTTATAATGGAAGTGGATAAATTAAAAAAAATCACAAGACAAAGTTATATTTCAGATGGCAGCAGGCATGAAAATGATACGGAGCACTCCTGGCACTTAGCTATGATGTGTGCGGTCTTAAGTGAACATGCCAATGAAGAAATAGATGTTTTAAAAACGATTACGATGGTATTGATACATGATATCGTGGAAATAGATGCCGGCGATACTTATGCTTATGATGAAAAAGGAAATGAGACGAAGCGTGAGCGTGAAGTGAAAGCGGCAGACAGAATCTTCAACCTCCTTCCTGAGGATCAGGCTGGTTATATGCGTGAGTTGTGGGAAGAATTTGAGTCGGCCAAGACGCCGGAAGCAAAATTTGCCCTGACTTTGGATAAAGTACAGCCGGTGATGTTAAATGATGCATCAAAAGGCAAGGCTTGGAGAGAGCATGAAGTAAAAGAAATGCAGATTATGGATCGCAATAAAGATACCCATAAAGGTTCTGAGGCAATTTGGGATTTCTGTGAAGAAATTATAGACCGGAATATTGCGAATGGAAATATCAGGTCCGGAAAATAAAATTCCCGATCTGAAAGGTATTAATGGAGTTAAGGAGGATGTTATGGACCTGGAAGAAGCGAAAATTTATCAGGAGCGTTATGATCTTTCCATGGAGCGTATCGCTCAAATAGCAGCAGAAGAAACAGTAGCGGCGCCCTTTATTGATTATTTTCAAAAAATGGCGTCTTTTATCATGGAAATAAAAGTTCTGTTTGAAAAATTATGCAGCGGGGAACTGAATGCATACAGCTGTGAACAGTGGGAGGAACTGAATCATTCATTATATGAAGACATACTTCCGGAGCATTACGATAACAGTTACGGAAATCCGGAATATGCGGTAAGTAAACTGGGAGAAATTCACGGCAGAATACTAAGTTTTCTATACACAGAACTGCGTGGAATGATTGCTTTTGCCTTTGAGGGCAGAATGTGGGACATGGTAATCATATGCGAAGTATTTATTGAGATCTATAATTGTTTTGAGGAAGAAGAACTTCCTGTTTACAAGAAAATACAGCAGATCCTTTACTGGTTTATCAGTGATTACAGCGATAGGACAGTAACCAGAAGAATTCAGGAGTCCGTAGACCCGAATCTGGATTTTGCAGTACAGCTTATTATGAATGAAGATTTGTCAGATCTTCGATATCTCTATAAGTTCGGCGAATATATAACAGAGAATGAAAGAAAAACAGCAGAATATCTGAATTCCCTTGACCAGAAAACCATTGATCTGATGGCGTCTACTTATACGGAAGGATATCGTATTGGTTTCGAAAAAGCGAAGATAGACCTGTCCTCAAAAGAAACTGTAAATATCCGTTACAATCTGGGATTTGAAAGAATGATTCGCAAGGCAATCCAAAACTTTGAGAAAATGGGGCTGCGTCCGGTAATCTACCGCTCAGCAGTGAATAGCATCAATAAGCGCCAGCAGCTGCGCATAGGATATTATGGCGCAATTCCGAATAAACAATTTGACTACGATCACAGAGCAGATAATGCAATTTATCTGGATAAGCCATTTGTAGAGCGTAAGCTGGGGGTTCTTCGCACTGCTTATGAAAAGTATAAAGATCTGGCTAACCGTCATGCAGGACCTGCATGTGTTGAAATTTTCGGAGAGCAGCCTTTTATACCGGAGAATAAGCCGGCAGCTTATCATATGTCCGAGAAGCAGGAAAAGCTTACTGTATTCTATAACAACGAATCTTCACAGATCACAAATCGTTATATCAAAGGTGAGGAGCGGAGTTTTACAATTATAGCATTTCCGATTCCCGAAATTGGAGAGCAGTTTGAAGAGATTTTCAGGGAAGTAATTAAACTGAATACGTTGGACTATCATTTATATGAAAGAATTCAGCAGACCATAATAGATGCTCTTGACCAGGGAAGCTGTGTTCATATAGTAGGTAAAGGAGATAATCATACTGATTTGACCGTACAGCTTCATGAACTTAAAGATCCGGCAGTACAGACGAATTTTGAGAACTGTGTGGCAGATGTTAATATACCGGTGGGAGAAGTATTTACTTCACCAAAGCTTGCGGGAACATCCGGCGTGCTTCAGGTAAAGGAGGTTTACCTCAATGAACTTAAGTATGTAGATTTATCCATTACCTTTGAAGATGGAATGATCAAAGAATATACCTGCGGTAATTTTGAAAAAGCAGAAGAGAATAAGCGCTATATCTTAGAAAATGTACTATATCATCATGAATCACTGCCTATGGGAGAATTTGCAATAGGCACTAATACTACTGCTTACGCAATGGCCAGAAAGTATAAGATTTCAGATAAGCTGCCAATTCTCATAGCGGAAAAAATGGGTCCGCATTTTGCAGTGGGAGACACTTGCTACAGCTGGTCTGAAGATATCGCTGTCCACAATCCGGACGGAAAGGAAATCATCGCCAAAGACAATGAAGTTTCACTTTTACGAAAAGAAGATATTGGGAAAGCTTATTTGGGCTGCCATACCGATATCACCATACCATATGATGAACTACAGCTTATTGAGGCAGTAAAGAATGACGGTACAAAAACTGACATTATACGGGATGGTAAATTTGTTCTGGAAGGAACACAAGAGCTGAATGAAGCTTTGGGGGAATTCACTGTGAAATCCTGATGCATTTCGCAGCTCTGCCCGCTTACAATCCGATGGGAGCCAGTCGGATTGTAAGGAGGCACTCGGCAGAGAAACGCATCACTTCATAGGTATAATCTTTTCTGGCTATTGTGCCATACTACGCAATCATTTGATTTCTTAAAACATATATTATAAACAATAAGAGGATAATAAAAAAACGGTTGACTTTTTTGATATAATATGATATTATACTTTTGTCTTAAGTAATTCTGGCAATTCAGCCAATAATTCACACAGAAAAAATTGCATATGGTATGCAGCATAATTTTGAAGTGCCGTCTTTTTATATGTAGAATGCGGAAGAAATACCAGAGTCTGTTTTAAAATCTATGCCATCAATCTGCACAACTCTTCCTCAATATAGAGCACAATCTTATTGATCCAGATAATTTAAAAACGCTCCGGATTTACTTTTGCTATTCTATTATAAATGAAACACTTAGAATCGGAGGGCAGATGGGGTGTAGTAAAAAGGAATTGAATGGGAAGTCCCATAAATCGTTGATGTTTCCAACGGTAGATTTTTGCTTTAAGGAGTTAATGTTAAATGAAAAAGTCCGCAGAGGTTTTATTTCGGCATTATTAGATAAAAAACCGGAGGAAATCAAAGAAATCACACTACTTCCTACCATATTAAGAAAAGAGTATAAAGACGATAAGATAGGAATCTTAGATGTCCGGGTTATTTTCAACAATGAATCTCAGATAGATATAGAAATGCAGGTGGGCCCATTTGATTTTTGGGCAGAGAGAACTGTTTTTTACCTATGCAGAATGTATACGGAGCAAATTAAAGAAGGGGATTCTTACGGAACCCTCATGAAGTGTATCCATATTGGCATACTGGACTTTAAATTGTTTGATAACATGGAGAATTTCTATTCCTCTTTTCATTTACGGGAGGATACCTGTGGAATGTTATATACTGATCAACTGGAATTTCATGTATTGGAATTAACCAAATTGCGGGAGCGAGAATATCCGGATAGTGAAATATACCAATGGGCAAAGTTTTTAAGTGGAAAAAGTGAGGAGGAATTCAGGGAAATGGCTGAGAAAAATGAATATATTAATGAAGCTTATGAAATATTAAAACATTTAAGTGAAGATGAAAAGAAACGAATGGAATATGAGGCGCGGGAGAAAGCGCTTAGAGATTATAATCATCAGATGTACTGGGCTGAAAAAAGAGGATTGGAGAGAGGGATTCAGCGGGGAGTAAATGAAGGAAAAAAAGAAATGGCATTAAAATTGCTGAAAGAAAATATTTTAGTCGATCTGATAGCATTGGCAGCAGGAGTGTCAACAGAACAAGTGGAAGCCTGGAGAAATGAAAATGTGTTAACACACCATGCTATATAGCTGCATCTTTTGATTTTTCCTTTCGGAAATCCGTAGGGGAGATCCCCATCTGCTTTTTAAATATTTTTGTAAAATAACAGGGATTAGAAAAGCCAGTCATTCCGGAAACTTCGGTTACCGTATGATCTGATTTCAAAAGAATAGGCAGGCTTTGTTCAATCCGATAGGAGAGCAGGTAATCAAAAAGTGATTCATTCATATGCTTTTTAAAAAAACGGCAGCATTCACTTCGGCATAAACCCGCAGAAGAGGCGATATTTTCTAAAGTTATTTTTTCTGAATAGTGGCTGTGAATAAAGGAAAGTATAGATTTCAGGCGTTCTATATTTTTTACTTGCGAGGACGCACTGGTACTGGGGGCAGGACTGTGATTTTCGCATATAAGAATCCAGATGTGATACAAAAGCATCTGCATACGCATCTCCCATACGGGCGGCTTATCACAGCTAAGCTGATACAGCAAAGAAAGGTCATCCAGTATGTCAGCGTGCCATTTAATATTTCGGGTAAAATGGAGCGAAGATAAAAGGGAATCTTTCAATATCGTTTCTACATACTTTTCGTTAATCAGGCTGGAGTCATACCCATAAAGCGCCCGAGGATGAAAAGTCGTAGAGATATAAGTACAGTCCGAAGAATTATGCATATGTCCGGTGTGCAGCGTGTTCCCATTACCGAACAGACCTTCTCCCGCCTTGATATGATAGAGCGTTTCATTGATCTGGTAATCCATTTCCCCTTTCAGAACAAGGGTCATTTCAATTTCCGGATGCCAATGCCAGAGAAAAGAGCCGCTCTCATATTGTGAAAGAACTTCAAAACTAACATAGATAGGAAAATTATAGTTGCCGTGAAGTTTCAATTCTCTTTGATCAGTATTAATCTCAATCTGCATAATTTAAAATCCTTTCCCGGGGAGTGCGGTAAAAACTCAACCCAATGATGAACATACATTTCTCTTTTGATATGCATTTCTGTTTTCCAACGCACAGCTTAGCTTCAGAAGGTGCATCTTGGGTTTTGACTTAGAAGCAGCTTATTTGAAATCTCAATATAGTTATATAATTGGAAAATATAATTGTTGTATTTATCTTAAACTCTCATTATAATCATAGTATAAAAGAAGTTTAGACAAAGGTCAACAGAAAACATATGAAATGAATAGAAGGGATGAAACAGAGATGAAATTAGAAAATGTATCTTCATTATTAGAGAGCAATTCATCAAAAGTGCTATTAAGAGATTTATATGGAGAAGAAAAGATCGCAGAGAATGCAGCAAGGTATCAGCATGTTGCGGAAAAATTTGCAGAGGAATTTAAGAACGATGAGTTTGAATTCTTTTCCGCACCGGGAAGAACAGAAATCGGCGGAAATCATACAGACCATAATCATGGAAAAGTTCTGGCTGGAAGTATTCAGTTAGACTGTGTTGCAGCGGCAAGTAAAAATAGCAGCAATATCGTAAATATCATTAGTGAAACCTATGATCAGCATTTGCAGATCAGCTTAGATGACCTGGAGCCTTCGGAAGCACATGCGGGTACACCGGACTTATTGAAAGGAATTTTAAAAGGTTTCTTAGAAGAAGGATATGCAATCGGTGGCTTTGATGCTTATGTTACAACCAATGTAATTGGAGCAGCGGGAGTGAGTTCTTCTGCATCTTTTGAAATGTTAATCTGCAGTATGGTAGATTATTTCTTTAATGATTTAAAATTGAATACAGTTGCTTATGCAAAGATCGGTAAGTATTCCGAAAATAAATACTGGAATAAACAGTCCGGACTTTTAGACCAGATGGCATGTGCTTGTGGTGGTATTGTAGCAATGGATTTCAAGAATCCGGATCAGCCGGTAATTGAAAAAATAGATTTTAGTTTTGACAGTATTAACTACGACTTAATTATAGTAAACACAGGAAAAGGACATGCGGATTTAAGTGCAGAATATTCTTCTGTCCCAATAGAAATGAAAAAAGCGGCTGCATTCTTCGGAAAAGAAACATTATCAGAGGTGTCTCTGGAAGAATTCCTGAAGAATGTCACAGAAGTTCGTAAGAGTGCAGGAGATCGTGCTGTTATGCGTGCGCTGCATTTCTTTACAGAAAACCAGAGAGTGGATGCGCAGGTAGCAGCATTGAAAAGCCAGCAATATGAGGAATTCCTCAAATTAATTACAGCATCCGGTAATTCTTCCTGGAAATGGCTGCAGAACTGCTACTCCATTGAAAACTATGATGAGCAGTCTGTTACCGTTGCCCTGGCTTTGACAGAACTATTTCTGGATCGTATTCAAGGCGGCGCCTGCCGTGTACATGGGGGCGGCTTTGCAGGTGTTATTCTTACATTGCTTCCTAAGGAATATACAGCAGAGTACTCAAAGTATATGGAAGAGAAGCTGGGTGAAGGATGTGTATATGTAATGAATATCAGGAAATATGGTGCAATCCATATGGATTTAAATAAAGACTGATTGACCGGGATCATGGAAGTGATATAAATTTACTTAAAAAGGACAGAGCGGCGGGAATTATTCTCTATGAATATACCCGTCTGTATGTTCTTTTTCTATTTGATGGGGCAATTCCAAAAATGATTTTGCGATTTTGTTGACAATGTTCCAATCTCTTAGTAGAATAAAAGCGAAGCATTCGATAAAAAATTAAAATCAATCGATAAAAGGAGATATGTACAATGGCAAAAGTAGGAATTGTAATGGGAAGCGACTCAGATATGCCGGTAATGGCTAAGGCAGCTGATATTTTAGACAAATTAGGTGTAGAATATGAAATAAATATCCTTTCAGCTCACAGAGAGCCAGATGTATTTTTCGAATATGCAAAATCTGCAGAAGAAAAAGGTTGGAAAGTTATTATTGCAGGAGCAGGTATGGCAGCTCATCTGCCTGGTATGTGCGCAGCTATTTTCCCAATGCCTGTTATTGGTATCCCAATGCATACATCATCCCTTGGAGGAAGAGATTCACTTTACTCTATCGTACAGATGCCATCCGGAATTCCCGTTGCGACAGTGGCAATTAACGGAGGCGCGAATGCGGGAATTTTAGCAGCTAAGATCCTTGCTACATCAGATGAAGAATTATTAGGAAGATTAAAAGCATATTCAGCTGAATTAAAAGAGCAGGTTATGGCAAAAGATGCAAAATTGCAGGAAGTCGGTTACAAAGAATACAAATAGTCATACCTATAACAAAAGCTGTAATCAGTCAAACACAACTAATTCACAATTTGAGAGTATAATAGAAAAACCACATTAGGAGGAAGAACAATAATGGATTACAAGAAAGCAGGCGTTGATATAGAAGCGGGATACAAGTCCGTAGAACTTATGAAGGAACATATTAAGAAAACTATGAGACCGGAGGTTCTTACCAATATCGGCGGATTTTCAGGTGCGTTTTCCATGAGTGCATTTAAAAATATGGAGAAGCCTACATTGGTGTCAGGAACGGATGGCGTAGGTACAAAGCTGAAGCTGGCGTTTATTCTGGACAAACATGATACGGTAGGTATCGACTGCGTTGCTATGTGTGTAAATGATATTGCGTGTGCAGGCGGAGAACCATTATTTTTCCTGGACTATATCGCATGTGGTAAAAATGTACCAGAAAAGATTGCGACAATTGTAAGCGGTGTGGCAAATGGATGTGAGCAGTCTAATGCGGCATTAATTGGCGGTGAAACTGCAGAAATGCCAGGCTTTTATCCGGAAGATGAATATGATCTTGCAGGTTTTGCAGTAGGAGTAGTAGATGAGAAGAATCTGATTACCGGTAAAGAATTAAAAGCAGGTGATGTATTAATTGGTATCGCATCATCCGGTGTACATAGTAATGGTTTTTCACTGGTACGTAAAGTCTTTAAAATGGAAAAAGATGTTTTAGAAACTTATCATGAGGAACTTGGAAAGACTCTGGGCGAAGCGCTTCTGGCACCTACGAAGATTTATGTTAAGGCACTTAGAAATGTAAAAGAGGCAGGGGTTACAATTAAGGGATGCAGCCATATTACAGGTGGCGGATTCTATGAAAATGTACCGAGAATGCTTCCGGATGGAGTTCGTGCTGTAATAAAGAAAGACAGTTACGACGTACCGGCTATCTTTAAGATGCTGGCCAGAGAAGGACAAATCGAAGAAGAAATGATGTACAATACTTATAATATGGGTCTTGGCATGATTGTTGCAGTTGATCCGGCAGATGCAGAAGCAGTTGTAAAGGCAATTGAGGCATCCGGAGAGAGTGCTTATGTTGTAGGTCAGATTGAAGCAGGTGAAAAAGGAGTAACATTATGCTAAAAATTGCAGTATTGGTATCTGGAGGCGGAACCAATCTTCAGGCAATTATTGACGGAATAGCAAATGGAAGCATAACTAACACGGAGATTGCCGTTGTAATAAGTAACAATAAAAATGCCTATGCTCTTGAGCGTGCCAAACAGAATCATATAGCCAATGTATCTGTTTCCCCAAAAGATTATGATAACCGCGCCGCATTCAATGAGGCTCTTTTGCACACGATACAATCCCATGGGGCAGATCTGGTTGTTCTAGCCGGCTGTCTGGTGGTAATACCGGAAATTATGGTTCAGGCATTTCCAAATAAGATCATCAATGTACATCCGGCATTAATACCGGCGTTTTGTGGAACTGGTTATTATGGTTTAAAGGTGCATGAAGCAGTATTGGAGCGTGGTGCAAAGGTGACCGGCGCTACCGTACATTTTGTGGATGAAGGTACCGATACAGGTCCGATCATCTTACAAAAAGCAGTGGATGTGCATCAGGATGATACACCTGAGAAATTGCAGCAGCGTGTAATGATGGAAGCTGAATGGAAGATTATGCCGGAAGCAATTAATTTAATAGCCAATGGAAGAATTACAGTAAAAGACCACAAGGTTTGGATAGCAGATTAGAGCAATATGCTTCATAGCCTGTGTAAAATGAACTTGCACAGTGCCAACTTCATGCACAGTGCGAATGTTATTCACAGTGCGAGCGTTATTCACAGTATGAACGTTGCTCACACTACTTATTTATGCAGTATCGCAGGCAGGTTTGCGATATGCAGCGGGATTAAAAATGAAAGAAGGAAACAAATTCATGAAAATACTAATCGTAGGCAGCGGCGGCAGAGAACATGCCATCGCCTGGAAAGTAGCCCAGAGCCCGAAGGCAGATAAGATTTATTGTGCACCAGGAAATGCAGGAATTGCAGAATATGCAGAATGCGTAGATATTGGTGCGATGGAATTTGAAAAACTGGTGGCATTTGCCAAAGAGAAAGAAATTGACCTTACAATTATCGGCATGGATGATCCCCTTGTTGGTGGAGTAGTAGATGCATTTGAAGCAGAAGGATTAAGAGTATTTGGTCCGCGTAAAAATGCTGCTATACTGGAAGGCTCCAAAGCATTTTCGAAGGATCTGATGAAAAAGTATCATATTCCAACGGCCGGTTATGAAAATTTTGATGACCCTCAGGAAGCGATAGCTTACCTGAAGACTGCAGCGTTTCCTATCGTTTTAAAGGCAGATGGATTAGCTCTTGGCAAGGGAGTTTTAATTTGCAATACACTGGAAGAAGCAGAAGAGGGCGTTAAGGCAATTATGCTGGATAAACAGTTTGGAAGTGCCGGAAACCGCCTGGTAGTAGAAGAGTTTATGACAGGGCGGGAAGTATCTGTCCTCTCCTTTGTGGATGGCAAAACGATCAAAACAATGACCAGTGCCCAGGACCATAAGCGTGCAGGTGACGGGGATACGGGGCTTAACACAGGCGGTATGGGAACATTTTCACCCAGTCCTTTTTATACGAAAGAGGTTGATGATTTCTGTAACCAGTATGTTTACCAGGCAAGTGTAGACGCTATGGCATCAGAAGGAAGAGAATTCAAAGGCATTATATTCTTTGGATTGATGCTTACGGATAACGGTCCAAAGGTACTGGAATATAATGCAAGATTTGGAGATCCGGAAGCGCAGGTTGTATTGCCAAGAATGAAAAATGACATCGTAGATGTATTTGAGGCTTGTATAGACGGTACTTTAGACCAGATTGATCTTCAGTTTGAAGATAATGCAGCAGTTTGTGTTGTTCTGGCTTCTGACGGATATCCGGTAAAATACGATAAAGGACTTCCAATTAGCGGTTTTGATAACTTTAAAGATAAAGAAGGATACTATGTTTTCCATGCGGGCACGAAAACTTCCGAAAAGGGAATCGTGACGAATGGAGGACGAGTTCTGGGTGTAACTGCAAAAGGTACTGATTTAAAAGAAGCCAGGGCAAATGCCTATAAAGCAGTTGACTGGATAACATTTGACAACAAATATTACCGAAATGATATTGGTAAGGCGATTGATGAGGCATAATGCCTGCCAAAATAATGAAAAGGGGTAAAGTATGAAGATTTTAAAAGGAACATGGAAGTACCAGATTGTTTTGGCAATGCTGATGTTATGGCTTTCTTCCATGACTGTTTTTGCTACCAGCTCATCCGGGGATAACTCTCTGGCGACGCTTGGCATTGAAAACGCAGAAGTTTCACCGGAATTTTATTATTCTACAACAGAATATGAAGTGAAAGTCCCGGCCGGAACAAAATCATTGACGTTAGATCCGCAGCCTTCCGATGTGAATGCAGAGATTGCATCAATTGATGGAAATCAGCTGGATAATGGAAATGGTACCGTAACAATTACTGTTGCAGCTGAAGATGGGAGTAAGGCAGTTTATACGCTTCATGTAACAGCCGACGCAGCTGCACCTGCAGCTACAGAAGCAGAATCAGAAGCAGCAGCCAATCAGGCCGCAGCATCGGAATCACAGCCGGCAACTGAGAAAAAGACAGCACAGACAGAGGCAGTACAGAATGATACTGTGAAAATGTTAAATACACAGATGGATCAGGTGAATCAGAAGCTGGAACTGGCTATGAAAATATTATATGGTATGATTGCATTTGCTGTGATTTTACTCTTTATAATTATTAATCTGGCGCTCAAGAATAAAGATCTGAAGGATGATTTAAGGGAAGCGGAAAATACTTTGGATTTTAATACAAATGAATTTGCAAGAAAAGAGAAGACGCTGAGTTCTGATTATTATTATGCCCCGGTTCAGGAGATGCAGCCTGAAAGTACAGATGCTCCGGGAGTGCCATTAGAAAAAGTGCAGGAAACCACGGAAGAAGTTTTTGGAAATGGACAGGCTCAGGTGAAAGCTGATGTACTTACCAGAAAAGCGGAAGAGAAGCCAACAAATAATCAGGCTCCAAAAGCAGTAAAAAAAGTAAAGAAAGTTACGGAACAGCAGGATAGAAATGCGGCAGCCGGTACCGTACAGAAACCTGTAAATAACCAGCGTAATGCACAAAATCAACAGAAACAGCCGGCAGGAGAGAGAAGCCAGGGACAAAAAAGGGTGCAGGGTAAAAAGACTGCTCAGGGAAGACCGCAGCAGGGTCAGCCTAAACAGCAGAATCAGACCAGACAGCCAGAACAGTCAAGACCTCAAAATCAGGCAAGAACTCAAGGCCAGGTGAAACCACAGAATCAGGTTAATGCGAAGGATCAGGCAACACAGGCACAGCCAAAGGTACAGAAGCAGTCTAAGCCATCTGTTCAGCCAAAACAGCAGGGGAATGGCCAGCAGAATGCAGGAAATGTACAGCAGCCTGTAAAAAAGCAAAGACCGCCAAAGAAGGCACCGGTAGAAAATTCCAATCCTCAGGCAAATTTTCAGCAGACAGCAGATGAGAATCCGCCGGAAGTAGATGTAACCATGATCGACTTATAAAATATGTTTAAATATATTAGTTTTTAAAATGGGAATAGAGAGATGTCACTTAAGAATACTAAAGTGGATCTCTCTATTTTTTTAGATATAAAATGCTGCACCATTCCGGAATGCTAATTTGGGTTGACATATAATGACAGGTGTTATATTATAAATATAACAAACATAGGATAGAAGGGTGATACTATGATGATAAAAATAGATTTTCAAAGTGAAGAGGCACTATATATTCAACTTAGAAATCAGATCATATTGGGAATTGCTACTTCCAGCATCCAGGAAGGTGATGTTTTACCTTCTGTAAGACAGCTGGCGGAGGATATCGGGATCAATATGCATACAGTGAATAAAGCATATGCGGTATTAAAACAAGAAGGATTTGTGACGATTGACAGAAGAAGAGGAGCAATTATATCTCTGGATATCGATAAATTGCAGGCTTTAGAAGAAATGAAACAAAATTTACGTGTTTTGCTTGCAAAAGGCAGATGTAAACGCATTACAGGCCAGGAAGTTCACGCATTAGTGGACGAGATATTGGCAGAATATGAATAATAGCAGGAGGAGTATCTATGCATAAGGAATTTACAGATAGTGCGCAGACAGCATTAGTGCTTGCTAAGCAGGCGGCGAAGGAATGTGCACAGAGTTATATTGGTTCAGAACATTTACTGTTGGGACTGTTAAGAGAAAAAACAGGTACAGCACATATTGTGCTGGAAGAAGGCGGTGTAGAAGAAGAACAGCTGTTGGCTTTGATTGAACAGCTGATTGCTCCGGAGGGCGGTATTGCATTAGCTAATCCGGATGGATATACACCCCGTGCATCGGCAGTTTTAGAAAGCAGTGAAAAAGAAGCGTCTTTCTTTCAGATGGATGAAATTGGAACAGAACATATCCTGCTTTCTTTATTAAGGGATGTGGAATGTGTGGCAACACGATTGCTTCATACCATGGGAATACAGCTCCAGAAACTGTATATGGAAATCATGGGAATTATGGGTGCGGATGAGGAAACCTATAAGGCTTATCTGCAGGAAGTTAAGGCGTCCAAGGGTCGTCAGAAAAGTTCTGCTACACCAATGCTGGATCAGTACAGCCGTGATCTGACAGAACAGGCAAGTCAGGGAGAACTGGATCCGGTCATCGGAAGAGAAGAGGAAATAAAACGTATTATTCAGATTCTGAGCAGACGTACAAAGAATAATCCCTGCTTAATTGGAGAACCCGGAGTAGGTAAAACTGCCATTGCAGAGGGATTAGCGCAGAAAATTGTCGCCGGAGCAGTCCCCAGGACTATTCAGGATAAGCGTGTTGTAACATTGGATCTGGCAAGTATGGTAGCAGGATCTAAGTATCGTGGTGAATTTGAGGAACGAATTAAAAAAGTTATAAAAGAGGTAATGGATTGCAAAGATGTTCTTCTTTTCATAGATGAACTCCATACAATTATTGGAGCCGGGGGAGCAGAAGGCGCTATGGATGCTTCTAATATTTTAAAACCATCCCTTTCCAGAGGAGAGATACAGCTAATCGGTGCTACAACAATCGAGGAGTATCGCAAGTATATAGAGAAAGATCCTGCGCTTGAACGTAGATTTCAGCCGGTTACGGTAGAGGAACCAACAGAGGAAGAAGCAATAGAGATTTTAAAAGGACTGCGTCCGAGTTATGAGAAACATCATCGCGTCATCATCACAGATGATGCTATAGAATCAGCTGTAAAGTATTCTATGAGATTTATAAGCGACAGATTTCTGCCGGATAAGGCCATAGACCTGATCGATGAAGCTGCATCCAAAGTTCAGCTGAAGGGATATCAGGTTCCTGCGAATCTGGAAGAACTTCAAAATGAAGTATTTGATCTTGCCCAGGAAAAGGAAGAGGCAATCAAAGAAGGTGATTTTGATGAGGCAGCCAGACTGAAGAAGGAACAGGAGACCAAAGAAAAGAAGTTATCCAATCTGCGTAATCGAATTGAAAAGAAAAATGCTGCTAAGCAGCTGATGGTAGAAGAGCCTGATGTTGCGGAAGTAGTATCTATGTGGACGAAGATTCCGGTACAAAAACTGGCTGAAAAAGAAACCCATCGTCTGCTCCGCTTGGAACAGACACTGCATCAAAGAGTCATTGGACAGGATGAAGCAGTGACAGCGGTTGCCAAGGCCATCAAGAGAGGCAGAGTCGGATTAAAAGATCCCAAGCGTCCAATCGGTTCATTTTTATTTCTGGGACCAACCGGTGTAGGTAAGACTGAGTTGTCCAAAGCGGTTGCAGAGACTGTTTTTGGCAGTGAACAGGCTATGATTCGAGTTGATATGTCTGAATACATGGAGAAACACAGCGTTTCTAAACTTGTAGGTTCCCCTCCGGGATATGTAGGTTATGAAGAGGGTGGGCAATTAAGTGAAAAAGTACGTCGTAACCCTTATTCGGTCATCTTATTTGATGAAATTGAAAAGGCTCATCCGGATGTGTTTAATATCCTGCTTCAGGTATTAGACGACGGGCATATAACAGATGCGCAGGGGCGGAAGATAGATTTTAAAAATACAATTCTGATTATGACTTCCAATGCAGGTGCACAATCAATTATCTCTCCCAAAAAACTGGGTTTTGCCGCAGTTGATGATGAGAAGCATAATTATAATGTCATGAAGGGCAATGTTATGGAAGAAGTTCGCCGGATGTTTAAGCCGGAATTCTTAAACCGTATTGACGAAATTATAGTTTTCCATTCTTTAAACAAAGAAAATATAAAGAGCATTGTTGGACTTTTACTGAAAGAATTTACGATACGATGCAAGGAGCAGATGAATATTACTTTAAATGTACGGGATTCTGTAAAGAGCTTTATTTCGGAAGAGGGATTTGATGATAAGTATGGAGCAAGACCATTAAAGCGGGCAATTCAAAATAAGATAGAAGATGCATTAGCAGAAGAAATCCTGGAAGGAAAAGTGAAATCAGGGAATACGGTAAGCGTTGGGTTGTCAAATAAAGAAATTAAATTTTATATAAAATAGAGTGGAAGCCACCCATTAAATTTTCATGAAGAATGAATAAATCACTAGCATATTTCTCCGTTTTATGATAAAATTTTAAGAACAATAGAATAGAGGATAACTATCAACGAAATACTAGGAGGGCATACTAATGTCAGTTGTAAAAGAATTAATACGTACAGAAGATGACGGAACAATTAGTTTCGGGAATTATGAATTGGACCAGAAATCAAAGCTTTCTGATTTTGAATATAATGGAGACTTGTACAAGGTAAAAACATTTAAAGAAATCACCAAGTTAGAAAGAAATGGAATGTTCGTATATGAATCAGTTCCCGGAACTACCGTAAATCATCTTTCAGCAGATGCAAATGGGGTCAGTTTTGAAGTAGAGGGACCAACAGATGCACAGATCACAGTTGAACTGGAGGAAGATACTGCTTACGAAATCTTTATTGATGACGAGAATGCCGGAAAGATGCAGACAAATCTGGGCGGTAAGCTTTCTTTAAGCGTAGAATTGGATAATACTGATAAAGCTTTTGTTAAAATCTTGAGAGCTTAGAGCCTGTTTTTCAAACACGTTCTGGTACGTTGACGTATTAAGGCTTTGTAAATAAAGTAAAATGGAAGTCCGGACTTTTCACAAATACTGTGAAGATGCCGGACTTCTTGCGAATAGAAAAGAATTATGAAAGGAGGAATTTATGGCTAAAGGAAAAACGACCGTATTTTTTTGTCAGAACTGTGGGCATGAATCCAGTAAATGGTCAGGCCAATGTCCCGCCTGTAAAGAATGGAATACATTTACAGAAGAGGTGATTCAAAAGACTTCTTCCGTGAAGGCGGTAAAAAAGGCAAATGAGATAGAACCAATGAAACTTACCAGTATACAGATGAAAGAAACTGACCGGATGCAGACTGGAATCATGGAGCTTGACAGAGTGCTGGGGGGAGGGCTGGTACAAGGGTCTTTGATTTTGGTCGGAGGAGATCCGGGAATTGGAAAGTCAACATTACTGCTTCAGGTGTGCAAGAACCTGACGGATAAGGCGGTCAAAGTATTATATATATCCGGGGAAGAATCTTTACAGCAGATTAAACTAAGAGCCAGCCGGATTGGAGAATTTAAAGATTCTCTTCTCATTTTGTGTGAAACAAACCTGGAAATTATTCAGGAAGTAATCAAAAAAGTAAATCCGGAGGTTGTTGTAATAGACTCGATCCAGACTATGTATCGTGATGAGGTGAGTTCCGCACCGGGAAGTGTTTCTCAGGTAAGAGAGTCTACGAATGTTTTTATGCAAATAGCAAAAGGGCTTGGGATTTCTATATTCTTGGTTGGACACGTTACCAAAGAAGGTGTAGTGGCCGGACCCAGAGTACTGGAGCATATGGTGGATACCGTATTATATTTTGAAGGTGACCGCCATGCCGCGTATCGAATCCTTAGAGGGGTAAAGAACCGGTTCGGATCCACAAATGAAATCGGGGTATTCGAGATGAGGGATATTGGATTGGTGGAAGTAGCAAATCCATCGGAGTTTATGCTAAATGGTAAACCGGAAGGTGCATCCGGTTCGATTGTGGCATGTTCTATGGAAGGAACTCGACCGATATTAATAGAGATACAGGCACTGGTATGTCAGAGCAATTTGGCTATTCCCAGGAGAACTGCAGCAGGAACTGATTATAACAGGGTGAATTTATTAATGGCTGTATTAGAGAAAAGGCTTGGCTTGCACCTCTCGGCATGCGATGCCTATGTTAATATTGCGGGTGGAATCAAAATGAATGAACCAGCAATTGACCTTGGAATTATCATGGCAGTTGTATCCAGTTATAAAGATCGGGCAATTGATGAGAAGACAATTGTTTTCGGGGAAGTAGGATTGAGCGGCGAGGTGAGGGCTGTCAATATGCCTGAACAAAGAGTGCAGGAAGCCAAGAAACTTGGATTTGAGACAGTAATTATGCCTAAGGTTTCACTAAAATCTGTTGAAAAAATTAAAGGAATACGCATTGTTGGAGTACAGACGGTAAAAGATGCGGTTAATTGTATTTAGTAAATAGTCATCCAGTGATTGGTCTTCATAACAAAATAGATAATAGCATCATTACTTAAGGATGTAGCAGTCAAAGGAAATAAACTGCTATGTCCTTATTTTTTATCGTTCGGCGCGGAAGAAGAGTGTTTTTTAATATTTTAAGACTAATTTTAACAAATACTCAGATATACGTTAAAAAATAAGGTGTTGACACTCTCGTGGCGTAATGGTTTACGATTAGTTTGAAAGGAGGTAAGGGTGAAAGAAAATTATAATGATAAAGAAATAAAAATGAAAACAGTTAAAGATGTGTCAGAAATAACAGGGATTAGTATCAGAACGCTCAGGTATTATGATGAAATAGGGTTGTTAAAGCCTACACAATTAACGGAAGCAGGTTATCGTCTTTATGATAACAAAGCATTAGAAAAATTGCAGCAGATTATGTTCTTCAGGGAAATAGAAGTGCCATTGGCTGATATAAAGGAAATCATGGAGAAGCCCGGATTTAATAAAGAACAGGTACTATTAACGCAAAAAAATTTTCTAGAAAAGAAGCGAAATAGTCTAAACGGGATTATTGAACTAATAACGGATGTGATGAAAGGGGTTAATACAATGAGTTTTGAAGCATTCAATGATAGTGATATAGAAAAAATTTTAGACCACATGCTGGAATGCATGTCTAGGGAAGATTTTTTACAACAAATTAAAAAATTTGGCAGTGTAGAAAAAATGCGTGAACAACTGCAAGATAGCCTTGAAAATGAATATACTATGGCAGATTTGATCAAATGGTATGGAAGTAAAGAAAAAGCAGTAGAGGCTGCATTACAGTCTACAGGAAAGAAAGAAGATTTTGTACCTCAGCAAAATAATAATGATGAGATCTATAGACAATTTTCGATGGCAAGAGAAACAGGGAATATAGACCAGGAACAAGAAGCGGTAGCAAAACTTGCAGAAGTATACAAGATTTTGTTTAAGTTAGATAATGCCAGATCAATTCTTCTCGATTTAGCGAAAGAGTATTCCAAGGGAGAAAATCTGGCGGAAGCGACCGATGCTCAGTACGGGAAAGGAATTGCCAAATACATCGCGCAGGCAATCCAGTATTATTACGGAGTATAAAGATATGTAAGTATAAAGTTTAGCTTTTACATGGGTTTTTAATTTCTATCACCTGTCTGAATATTGATTACTGATATTGTGCATTACATTTTGCAGGGAATTTGTTCTGTAAAAGCAACAATTAACTATGTCAAGGTTCTAGTACTACAGCGAACAATTTCATCTTAAATTGGTTTAGCTGATTAATGACGCTTTGTGGATGTAGGTAGTGTACGGAAAGATGGGTGTGGGAAACTGGCATGGGCTCCGTCAGCTGGCCGCAGAACTGGTATTTTCTAACCTTTCCGAAGTGCTTTTTGGCGGCACGCGGGTATTCACCGAGAAATCCTGATGCATTTCTCGGTTCAGTACCCGCTTAGTATCCGATGGTAGCCAGTCGAATACTATCCGCCAAAAAACACTTCGAAAAGGTAAGTAAATACTCAGCTCAGCTCTACGCTTCCTATGCCCATACCAGTTTCCCACACCCATCTTTCCGAGATAGCATTCGTTGATACAAAGCTGGTTTTCTCAGCAGGTTGGAACCCCTGGGCTGTGGCAGGCTGTTCTTTTTTGGATGCTGCGCTATGTTTCGGCTGTTTGCGTAAAAGAAGATGGAAGTTTGCTCCTTTTTCTGATTACAGACAGAATGAAAAACAAATTCCGTCCTCAAGATCAGTTGCTTTACTCCAATCGCGTCCGGCATGCCACAACCCCAGGATCCCATCATGCTGAGAAAACCAGCTTTCCGTACACTACCTACATCTACAGAGCGCCATGCCTCAGCTAAACCCAAATTCAAGAAACTGTTCGCTCTAGTAATTTTAGAACCAATTCTCCATAATGTGTGACGCACAGTTGTCAGAAAGCGATTTTAAACGCTCTAGGATTTCTTGGTTTTTAGAAAAGTGGGATATAAGGTAATAAAGGGAAGCTAATAAATAGAAATTGAATCAATTGTGCAAAAAATATGAAAAAATTACAAAATAAGTGTTGACAGATCGGTTTCCAGGTGGTATCATAACAAAGTTGTCTCAAACAGACAGCAAAGAACAAAATCCGACACGAATGTAACACGAGAAATCGACTCGAATAAAGTTGAAAAAACTCAAAAAAAGTGTTGACAAATGATTTACAAAATGGTATCATATAAAAGTTGCTGTGAGAATGGCGACGAGATACATAAAAAACTTTTAAAAAAAGTTGTTGACAAAGACTTGGCGGTGTGATAGGATATAGAAGTTGCGCTAAAGAGTACAACAACAAAGAAAAGCAAGCAGAACCTTGATAATTGAACAGTGAAACAACCTTGAAAGATTCTATTAAAAGAGATTTCAAAATTAAGAACCGTATCAGAAATGATACAACCTTAAAACAGTAATAAAGGGATAAAATTAGCTAGTAGTTGATTTTTGAACTAAGATCAAAACTTTATTTGAGAGTTTGATCCTGGCTCAGGATGAACGCTGGCGGCGTGCTTAACACATGCAAGTCGAGCGAAGCATTAAAACCGATTTCTTCGGAAAGAAGTTTTAATGACTGAGCGGCGGACGGGTGAGTAACGCGTGGGTGACCTGCCTCATACAGGGGGATAACAGACAGAAATGTCTGCTAATACCGCATAAGCGCACAGTGCTGCATGGCACAGTGTGAAAAACTCCGGTGGTATGAGATGGACCCGCGTCTGATTAGCTAGTTGGTAAGGTAACGGCTTACCAAGGCGACGATCAGTAGCCGGCCTGAGAGGGTGAACGGCCACATTGGGACTGAGACACGGCCCAAACTCCTACGGGAGGCAGCAGTGGGGAATATTGCACAATGGGGGAAACCCTGATGCAGCGACGCCGCGTGAAGGAAGAAGTATTTCGGTATGTAAACTTCTATCAGCAGGGAAGAAAATGACGGTACCTGACTAAGAAGCCCCGGCTAACTACGTGCCAGCAGCCGCGGTAATACGTAGGGGGCAAGCGTTATCCGGATTTACTGGGTGTAAAGGGAGCGTAGACGGCATGGCAAGTCTGGTGTGAAAGGCAGGGGCTCAACCCCTGGACTGCATTGGAAACTGTCAGGCTGGAGTGCAGGAGAGGTAAGTGGAATTCCTAGTGTAGCGGTGAAATGCGTAGATATTAGGAGGAACACCAGTGGCGAAGGCGACTTACTGGACTGTAACTGACGTTGAGGCTCGAAAGCGTGGGGAGCAAACAGGATTAGATACCCTGGTAGTCCACGCCGTAAACGATGAATACTAGGTGTCAGGGAGCAAAGCTCTTTGGTGCCGCAGCTAACGCAATAAGTATTCCACCTGGGGAGTACGTTCGCAAGAATGAAACTCAAAGGAATTGACGGGGACCCGCACAAGCGGTGGAGCATGTGGTTTAATTCGAAGCAACGCGAAGAACCTTACCAAGTCTTGACATCCTCTTGACCGGACAGTAACGTGTCCTTTCCTTCGGGACAAGAGTGACAGGTGGTGCATGGTTGTCGTCAGCTCGTGTCGTGAGATGTTGGGTTAAGTCCCGCAACGAGCGCAACCCTTATCTTCAGTAGCCAGCAATTCGGTTGGGCACTCTGGAGAGACTGCCAGGGATAACCTGGAGGAAGGTGGGGATGACGTCAAATCATCATGCCCCTTATGATTTGGGCTACACACGTGCTACAATGGCGTAAACAAAGGGAAGCAGCCCTGYGAAGGTGAGCAAATCCCAAAAATAACGTCTCAGTTCGGATTGTAGTCTGCAACTCGACTACATGAAGCTGGAATCGCTAGTAATCGCGAATCAGAATGTCGCGGTGAATACGTTCCCGGGTCTTGTACACACCGCCCGTCACACCATGGGAGTCGGAAATGCCCGAAGTCAGTGACCCAACCGTAAGGAGGGAGCTGCCGAAGGTGGAGCCGGTAACTGGGGTGAAGTCGTAACAAGGTAGCCGTATCGGAAGGTGCGGCTGGATCACCTCCTTTCTAAGGAAAGAATGAGTAAAGGTTGTTTTACTGTTCAATTATTAAGTAATAAAAAGAGTATTCTGGGAAGCCGGGCAAAAGCCGGGCAGAACAAAATGCAGAAATGAAATTACTATAATAATATAAAATTTCTGGTGGCGATGCGCTTAGGGGAAACACCCGTACCCATCCCGAACACGATGGTTAAGACTTAAGCGGCCGATGGTACTGCACTGGTAACGGTGTGGGAGAGCAGGTGGCTGCCAGATTTAAAGAGGGCTTATAGCTCAGCTGGTTAGAGCGCACGCCTGATAAGCGTGAGGTCGGTGGTTCGAGTCCACTTAAGCCCACTAGGTTTTAAGCTAAGATAATTCCTCGGCAGAGGAAAGGTCCACTTAAGCCCGCTAGGTTAATAAAACCTGTCAATTAAATAAGAAGTAACAACCAAAGGAATATATCCATGGGGGTGTAGCTCAGTTGGGAGAGCACCTGCCTTGCAAGCAGGGGGTCAAGAGTTCGAATCTCTCCATCTCCATTCGGTTTTTTGAAATGGCAGCATTTGACTGTTAAAATTTAAAAAACCACGAAAAGAACATGTACCTTGAAAATCACATATAGAAATAATCAAAAATATCTAAATTAGATAAGACATCCGAGGTAGTTATCTTTTAAAAAAGGTAATTATTTTAAACTAGCAACAAAACTAAACCAACACCGAACAACGCTATGTGAGGTGAAAAAATGGTTAAGCGAACAAGAGCGCAGGGTGGATGCCTTGGCACTAAGAGCCGATGAAAGACGTGATAAGCTGCGAAAAGCTTCGGGGAGGAGCAAATATCCTACGATCCGGAGATATCTGAATGGGGAAACCCACTTGAGCAAACCTCAAGTATCCATACGCCAATACATAACGTATGGAAGGGAACCCGGGGAACTGAAACATCTAAGTACCCGGAGGAAAAGAAAGAAAACTCGATTCCCAAAGTAGCGGCGAGCGAAATGGGAGGAGCCTAAACCGGAATGCGTGCATTCCGGGGTTATGGACTGCATAACGTGACTTGAATGGTAAAAGAACGGTTTTGGGAAATCCGGCCAGAGAGGGTGAAAGCCCCGTATTTGAAACCAGAAGAGAGCAGGCAGTATCCAAAGTACCACGAGACACGAGAAACCTTGTGGGAAGTCGGGGGGACCACCCCCCAAGGCTAAATACTACTTAGTGACCGATAGTGCATAGTACTGTGAAGGAAAGGTGAAAAGAACCCCGGGAGGGGAGTGAAAAAGAACCTGAAACCCTGTGTTTACAAGCTGTGGAACCACTTTATATGTGGAACCGCGTACTTTTTGTAGAACGGTCCAGCGAGTTACGCTGGCTGGCAAGGTTAAGCACTCAAGGTGTGGAGCCGGAGGGAAACCAAGTCTTAATAGGGCGAAAGAGTCAGTCAGAGTAGACCCGAAACCGGGTGATCTATCCATGTCCAGGTTGAAGTTACCGTAAAAGGTAATGGAGGACCGAACGCACATCCGTTGAAAAGGGTGGCGATGAGGTGTGGATAGGGGAGAAATTCCAATCGAACCCGGAGATAGCTGGTTCTCCTCGAAATAGCTTTAGGGCTAGCCTCATATTAGTCTAACGGAGGTAGAGCACTGAATTTCCTAGGGGGCGTCAAAGCTTACCAAAGAATATCAAACTCCGAATGCCGTATAGATGATGTATGGGAGTCAGACTGCACGAGATAAGTTGGGCAGTCAAAAGGGAAAGAGCCCAGACCTCCAGCTAAGGTCCCAAAGTGTGTGTTAAGTGGAAAAGGATGTGGGATTTCGAAGACAACTAGGATGTTGGCTCAGAAGCAGCCATACATTAAAAGAGTGCGTAATAGCTCACTAGTCGAGAGGTCCTGCGCCGAAAATGTCCGGGGCTRAAACACAACACCGAAGCTGAGGAATGACATAGTCATTGGTAGAGGAGCATTCTTAACTGAGACGAAGCTGTACCGTAAGGAGCAGTGGATTGTTAAGAAGAGAGAATGCTGGAATGAGTAGCGAGAGGAAGGTGAGAATCCTTCCGGCCGAATATCCAAGGTTTCCAGAGTAAAGCTGATCTGCTCTGGGTAAGTCGGGGCCTAAGGCGAGGTCGAAAGACGTAGTCGATGGACAACAGGTTGAGATTCCTGTACTATAGTATAACAGAACTGTGGGGACACAGATGGAAAGCACAATCCGGGAATGGAAAAACCGGTACAAGCGGGGTAGGAGTAGTAAAGGCAAATCCGTACTACAATCTGAAGACGTGACGTGGAGCGAACTAAAGTAGCGAAGTGTGTGAGCCAGCTGTCAAGAAAAGCCGCTATTGTTTATATTATACCCGTACCGTAAACCGACACAGGTGGATGAGGAGAGAATCCTAAGGCCGACGGAAGAAGCATTGTTAAGGAACTCGGCAAAATGACCCCGTAACTTCGGGAGAAGGGGTGCCTCGAAAGAGGCCGCAGAGAATAGGCTCAAGCAACTGTTTAGCAAAAACACAGGTCTATGCAAAACCGCAAGGTGAAGTATATGGGCTGACGCCTGCCCGGTGCTGGAAGGTTAAGAGGAGATGTCAGCGCAAGCGAAGCATTGAATTTAAGCCCCAGTAAACGGCGGCCGTAACTATAACGGTCCTAAGGTAGCGAAATTCCTTGTCGGGTAAGTTCCGACCCGCACGAAAGGCGTAATGATTTGAGCACTGTCTCGACAATGCATCCGGTGAAATTGAAATACCAGTGAAGATGCTGGTTACCTGCGCCAGGACGGAAAGACCCCATGGAGCTTTACTCCAGCTTGATACTGGGATTCGGTATTGCATGTACAGGATAGGTGGGAGACTGAGAATTCACAACGCCAGTTGTGAAGGAGTCATTGTTGGGATACCACCCTTGCAGTATTGGATTTCTAACCAGCCACCGTGATCCGGTGGTGGGACAATGTCAGGCGGGGAGTTTGACTGGGGCGGTCGCCTCCGAAAGGGTATCGGAGGCGCTCAAAGGTCTTCTCAGAATGGTTGGAAACCATTCGCAGAGTGCAAAGGCAAAAGAAGGCTTGACTGTGACACCGACGGGTGGAGCAGGTACGAAAGTAGGACTTAGTGATCCGGTGGTATAAAGTGGGATTGCCATCGCTCAACGGATAAAAGCTACCCTGGGGATAACAGGCTTATCACTCCCAAGAGTTCACATCGACGGAGTGGTTTGGCACCTCGATGTCGGCTCATCGCATCCTGGGGCTGTAGTAGGTCCCAAGGGTTGGGCTGTTCGCCCATTAAAGCGGTACGCGAGCTGGGTTCAGAACGTCGTGAGACAGTTCGGTCCCTATCCGGCGTGGGCGCAGGATATTTGAGAGGAGCTGACCTTAGTACGAGAGGACCGGGTTGGACTGACCTCTGGTGTACCGGTTGTTCTACCAAGAGCATGGCCGGGTAGCCAAGTCGGGAAGGGATAAACGCTGAAGGCATCTAAGCGTGAAGCCCCCCTCAAGATGAGATATCCCCCGCATAAGCGGTAAGACCCCTTGAAGACGACGAGGTAGATAGGTTAGAGGTGGAAGTGCAGTAATGTATGGAGCTGACTAATACTAATAGGTCGAAGGCTTATCCATAAGGTTTAGGATAATGTCAATAAAGTTGATATGATCAACGAAGTTGGTAATGCAAGAACGGATGATAATTTGATGAATTTCTATGTGTGATTTTGAAGGTATATGCATGTAAGGCAGCTAAGGATAGCTGCTTTTTTTGTGCGCTTTTTTATAAGCTCGAGATTAATTTATCTACGGATCAGGTGCCGTATGGGACTAATAATTATATTGTAGATTCCAAGGTAATGTATTAAACTGTAGGTGATATTAGGAGGGAACATATTAGGAGGGAACATATTAGGAGGGAACATATCAGGAGGAAACATATTAGGAGGAAATATATTGGGAGGGAACATATCAGGAGGGATCATATCAGAAAAGGAGGAGGTAAGAAGGGCAGGATTTATTGAAGTAATATTGAAGTAATAATATTTTAATTACCAATTGGCTCTTCTAAAAGATGAATATTATGTGGGATAATCTATTACTGATGATGAAGCAGTTGAAAAATATGAAATTGAAGAGGAAGATTATGATTTCTCTTATATTTGTCAGCGTATTTGCAATATTATGTTCAGGTATTGCTGGTATTATTATTTTTAAGGAGATTATGGTAGAAAATGCTGAAAAGTTATCGAATAACCTGGTAAAGCAAATTGCTTATAATCTGGATGAACGTATTGGGGAGTTTGAAAGTACATCATATCGAATTGTTAATTTTCAGAGTACAAAGGAGTTACTGTCGCAGAAAAATATTGAAGATGATTCTGTCGAATACGTGGAGAAGAACACGAACTTTGCAGATACAATTATACAGCAGCCATCCCTTTATCAGTATTCCAGGGCAGCGATTCTAGAATCAAAGTATGGAATGGTATATCGGTTTAGCAGAAGCGGAACTGAGGTACAGGATATGTCAGATGCTAAAAAGAAGCTGAATGATCTAAGGGGATTAGTGACAAAAAGCAGTCCGATTGCATGGACGGTGCTGGATGGTGAGATTGTATTTGTAAGAATGATTGTAAATGACAAGAATTTTGAGGAAAAGGGATTGCTGTGCTTTTTTATGAACCAGACCTTTTTTGACTTTATTGACAGGGGAGACGAGCTGTTATCGAATGAGAATCTTATTATTACCAATGCCCATTCAGCAGTATTGCAAAACTATTGTTATGATTTAGAGAATCAATCTTTACAGGGAATTGTATTTGATGAAGATAAGGATTATTTTCTCAAAAACTACAGAGTGAGTTATGAGAATGAGGAATATCAGGTAACAAGTATTTTAAGCAGTAAGAAGCAGTGGCATGTTATAAGTCTGATAAAAGTGCGGGAACTGATGAAGAAAGAGGAGTTTATTTTTCTGGCAGCTGCTCTAATTGCACTGGTGAGCATTGGATTTGCAATATTATTTACCTGGATTATATCCAAAACGATTACCAGGAATTTAACACTTATGGAAGAGAATATGAAGAAGATTGAAAAGGGGGATTTTAAAGCAAGAGTCCGGCCGGTTAGCTATGACGAAATTGGTATGCTTGGATTACAGTTTAATTATATGTCTGTTCAGATTGAGAATCTGATTGACAATTTAGCAAAAGAGAAATTTGCTAAAGAAGAGGCCGAGTTTAATGCACTTCAGGCACAGATTAATCCCCATTTTCTTTACAATACGCTGGGATCTGTGAAATGGCTTGCTCACAAGAAAAATGATCCGGAAGTGGAGAAAATGGTGGATTCTGTAATATCCCTTATGCGTTTTGCTATAAAAAAGACGGATGCTTTCATTACGGTAGAAGAAGAAGTAAACTACATTCACCAGTATATATTTTTACAAAAGGCGAAATATGGAGATGCTTTTCAAGTTGTTTATGAAGTGGATCCTCTTGCTAAGGAATTTAAGATGCTGGGGTTTATATTGCAGCCATTAGTAGAAAACTCTATCTATCACGGGATTGACATGTCTACGGGTGAGGGAGAAATAAGGATAAAGGTATCAGCAGAGGATCATTCTTTAGTCTTAAGGATTGAGGATAATGGAGTAGGATTCTCAGAAGAAAGGCTGGATGAGATTTTGCATAAAGAGAAAAAGTATAAGGGTTTTAATAGTATAGGTATCAAAATTGTAATGGAAAGATTATCTGCATATTACAAAAATGCTTATGATTTCCGAATTACTAGTGAAGAAGGAGAAGGAACGAAGATTGAAATCAGACTGCCATTGTATCAGGAAACGAAGGAGGTAGAGCTTTATGAGCAGTTATAAAGTACTAATCGTTGACGATGATCAAAATTTCAGATATGCAGCGAAAGAAATGATACCCTGGAAAAAGTATAATTTTGTTATTTCAGCGGAAGCTGTAAATGGAAAACAGGCATTGGAGCTCATGCATCAGGAGATATTTCATCTGGTTGTTACTGATATGAGTATGCCGCTTATAAATGGGGTAGAGCTTATCCGAATGGCTAAACAAGAATATCCGGACGTGTTGTTTGTAGCATTAAGTGCTTACGATGATTTTGAATTTGTGAAAGAATCTCTAAAATGCGGGGCTGAAGATTATATTTTGAAATATGATATGGAGGAAGAGAAAACCGAGCAGGTGATTATGGAAATGAAAAATAAATTGCTGCACATGCAGAAGTCGAAAGCGCATCAGCAGTTTATAATGCAAAAAGAAAACTTTTTTATTGAAGGATTCCTGAAAAGTATTGTGGAAGGAAAGGAGTATTCCAGGGAACAGTTAAGGACATGTATGGAGCTTTTAGAAATTGGAAGTGAAGTGCAAATCAGTGTTATAATTATTGAAACAAACCGGGACATGGGGAAAGATACGATTAATACTTTAAAAATAATCAGGCCGAAGCGTTTAGCGTTTTGTCCGATAGATGAATGCAGATGTTTTTTAATATATGACTTTGGCATTTGTAAAAGTATGAGTGAGGTGCATGAGAAAAAGCAGAAATTTATGATGGATATCTATCATCACTTAAAGGATAAGGGATATCAGGAAGTTACATTGGGGGTAAGTGATTTTTGCTACAGATGGGATGGAATAAAGCTGGCTTATAAACAGGCAGAATCGGCATTTGCAAGAAGTGTTTACATGGGGAAAGATCAGATTTATGATTACGGGTCTCTGAGTACAGTTATAGAATCGTCTGTAGTGAAGGTGAGTTATGAGTCTCTGCAATATGCAGTTTTTCATCAGGACATGGAAGGACTTACAGTCGAATTACACCATTTGGGAGAGCAGATATTGCGTGAGCAGCCAGCGGTGGAGTATTTGAATAAACTGTTGCAGGATGTCTATATCTTTATTTATACGGAGGTCTTGAAAAAGAAATCAATTAAGAGAATATCTGCGGGTGATTTGGACGGATTAAAAGAATGTTTGGAGAAAGAAAACAGCTTCCTTGGTAAAATGGAGGCACTGAATAATTACTTACGACCGGTTTACGCAGTCATGATGGCTGGAAAAAAGGCTTATAGCAAAGATATTACCCGTGCGATTACATACATACGGGAACATTTTAAAGAAGATATTAATTTGAGGGAGGTAGCTGGTTATATTGGACTCAGCGAAAATTATTTATCTAATTTGTTTAAGAAGGAGACGGGAGAAAATATGGTGACATATATGAATCGATGCCGGATTGAACTTGCCAAGGAGTTGATTACAAATACAGGTATGAAAGTATATGAGATTGCAGAGGAAGTCGGTTTCAAAAATACTACATATTTCTCCACGATCTTTAAGAAAATGACTCATATGACGGTGCAGGAGTTTAAAAACCATAAATAGTGAATGAAATGGATAATTTGTTAATTGTTCCGCTGCCGTTACAGGACTTACAATATACCTATCAAAAGGAACAGGAGGAATTGAAAATGAAGAGGGTTTTAGCAACGGTTATTGTAGGTACATTGCTGGCTGGATTGTGCACGGGCTGCGCTGGGACACAAAATGAAGCAAAGGCGGGGAATAAAGAGGATAAAAATGTTACGATTACCTGGATGAAAAATACGGGGCAGGATACAGATACACAATGGGAAGATGAAATGGCAAAGAAGTTTATGGAAGAGAATCCGAATATTAAGGTGGATATCCAGAGGCTGGCATTTGATAATTATGTGACATCCGTACAGACGAAAATCGCAAGCGGCGATGCGCCGGACCTTATGTATGTGGAGGGGGATTTATTAAAGTCTTTTGCAAAGAACGGATACCTTACGGATCTTTCTAACGAAGAGTTTATGAAGAACTTTGATAAGAAGGATCTTGCGAGCCTTACGGTAGATGATAAGATAATGGCAGTATCTAACTCCTTTGGTACGATGTGCGTGACCTATGACAAAGATTTGTTCAAACAGGCAGGAATTCAAGAGGTGCCCAAAACAATTGATGAATTTGATGCCGCTTGCCAGAAGCTGCAGTCAGCCGGTATTGTACCTATTGCCAATGGATTTAAAGAGTCCTGGTGCATTTCGGGGAATTTGCAGACGGATTATATTACCTCGGTATTGGCGCAGGATGAAAATGCGATTATTGATGTGATCAGCAGACAGAAAAAATTTGTGGACAGTGATCTTTGGAGAGATGAATTTCAGCGTTTTACAGATCGTTTCCAATATTCGAATGATGATCCGTTTGGGACAGACTGGAATGGTGCCGGTGATTTAATGGCAACTGGAAAAGCGGCAATGATTTTGTGCGGAAACTGGGCTGTTACACATGTGCAGGGAAAGAATCCGGATGTTAACCTTGGGATCTTTGCCATGCCTTACAGCAATGAGGCAGATGATACGGTTATGGTCATTCAGTCCGCAGCATCCGGATCGGGTGTTTACAGCGATTCACCGAATAAAGAGGAAGCCCTTAAATTTCTTGCGTATATTTCATCTCCGGAAGCGGCGACCAGAGGATCGGAACTATCTCACACGCCAACGATTGTGAAGGGAGCAAAAGCACCGGAGGATGATCCTGCATTACAGGATATCAATGCTTATGTGGAAAGCGGCAAGACGTTCAGTCAGGGGTCTATTGACCATAATTTCCCAAATGAATACAGAACGGCACTTGAAACACTGGTTTCTAAACACTTGCTGTCGGAAGAGAAGGATGTAGAGGCATTATTGAAGAACCTGGATGAAGAGTTTGACCGTATCGCAGGGGCTGAAGGTAAATAGAATAATTCCAGTATTCCACATCCCGGTATTTGGGATGTGGGAACAGAAAGGATGAAGAAATGAAATCAAACAAGAGTTATCTTCTATTTGCATTGCCGTCTGCCATTCTATTTATTTTTGCTATTGTAATTCCTTTTATTATGGGGATTAATATTGCGTTTACGGATTGGGATGGCATTTCTCAAACATACAATTATAATGGCTTGCAGAATTTCAAGACGTTTTTTACTGATAAAAGTGTACTGCAGCCAATTAAGAATACTTTCATTTATGGGATTGGGTACACCGGACTGAATAATATTTTATCTTTAATATTGGCATTATTATTGAACAGATGGATTAAAGGAAGTAAGGTTTTAAAGACGGTGTTCTTTATTCCGATGGTACTCAGCTCTGTGCTGGCTGCATTTGTATGGGGATTTATTTACAAAGATGTATTTTCGGCAGTATTTGGGATACATAGTTTGTTAGGAAATCCGTCTACGGTAATTTCAGGGATCATCGTGATTGCACTTTGGAATGCAGTTGGATCTAATCTGATTATTTATATGGCTGGGCTGGATAACATCCCGGATATGTATTATGAAGCATCGGCGATAGATGGTGCAACTTTATGGCAGCAATTCCGGTATGTGACTCTGCCCATGCTGATTCCTACATTTACGATCTGCATTACGTTAACATTTACTACCGCCCTTCGTGAATTTGGTACAGTAATGGCTGCAACCGGGGGAGGTCCGGCAGGGTCTTCCGAAACACTGGCTATTTATATATATAAAAATCTGTTCTCTTTCCAAAAAGCAGGATATGGGCAGGCAGTATCTTTTGTTTTCATGGTGATGCTGGCTCTCATCGGGACGCTTATGCTGAGATTCTTCAGAAGAAGAGAGGTGGAGTACTAAGATGAGAAAAAAATTCACACCTGGTGTAATTGTTGCTAACATTGCTGTATATTTGCTGGCAGTTGTCTTTCTGGCTCCATTTCTGATCAGCATTCTTTTATCTTTTAAGACCCCACAAGAAACAACCGGCAATGTTCTGGGGCTTCCAAAGATATTGCATTTTGAAAATTTTGCCCAGGCAGCGGAACAGGCTAAAATTGCTCAAAGCTTCTTAAACAGTATCATTATTACAGTGGGGACGGTTGCACTTATTGTATTATGCGCATCTACTGCGGGATATGCAATCGGCAGGTTCTATCATAAACGTTCCATGAAAATCTATGAAATGGTATTAATGGCATCTATGATGCTTCCCTTTCAGACCGTAATGATTCCGATTTATAAAATGTTCAAATCACTGGGGATGCTCAATACCCATATGGGAGTTATGATTATTGTTGCCGCAGTAAATCTTCCTTTTGCAGTGATGCTTTATACAGGATTCGTAAAAGCACTTCCGGTGGAATTGGAGGAGGCAGCGAAAATGGAGGGGTGTACTGGAGGAAAAATTTTCTGGAGTATTATATTTCCTCTTTTAAAACCCATTACCTTTACCATTGCAACGCTGATGACACTTTGGACCTGGAATGAATTTAATGTATCGCTGTTGGTTTTGCAAAAAGATACGGTGAAAACAATTCCGATACAGCAGTATGTTTTCTTTGGTCAGTATTCATCAAATTATAATCTGGCTTTTGCAGCCGCGGTATTATCCATGATCCCGGTGGTTCTTTTCTTTATTTTTGCTCAAAAATATATTGTAAAGGGATTAGTAGATGGTGCAGTCAAAGGCTAGACCTTAATATATAGAAGAAAGATGGTAGAACTATGACAGATAATTATGGCAAATTTAACGCACAAGAGGGCAGTAACAGTCAAAGAGCACGGTGGATCTGGTATCCGGGTGATTTTGAGATATATCACGCATTAAAGGTGAATACCAGGAGAGAAGAAAGGAATATTATGTGGCCGGCATTCTGGCGCCTTGATGATTGCTGCCACAATGTGAGATTCCGAAAAAAAGCAGTTTTTGAAAAGGAAACCAGAATCTGTGTTTATGCAAATGGAAATGGATATTTTGACGTGGATGGAAAAAAATATCCATATGGGGAAATGATTCAATTGCCGGAAGGAGAACACGACTTTTTGGCGGTTGTATTCCATTTGGAGGGGCTGCCGGCACTCTATGCAGAGGGAGCGGATGCGGCCAGTGATTCTTCCTGGGAAGCAAATATGTACAGTGATGAATGGGTGCAGGCAGGTTTTAATGAGCTGTATTTTGATAAAAACAGAACGCCCGACATATTCCCGTTTTCATATAAGGATATCGTGCCAATTTCCAAAGAACGGTTGGAAGAAGGGATTTTATACGATTTTGGGAAAGAGATATTTGCTTCGGTTTTGATCAGAAGCAGCGGAAAAGAAGGGGTACTTAACATTTATTATGGGGAATCCAGAACGGAAGCGCTTGATAAAGAACATTGTTACCTATATGAAAAGACTGATCATGTACAGGAAGAAAAGGTATTCCGAAACAGAGCCTTTCGCTATATTCTGGTGGAGACCTCAAACGAAATTGAAGTATCTGCAAAAGAAGAATATCTTCCCCTTGAACCGGTGAAAAGGTTTCAGTGCAATGATGATTTATTAAATAGAATTTGGGAGATATCGGAATATACCTTCCATTTGAACAGCAGAGAATTTTTTCTGGATGGGATTAAGAGAGACCGTTGGATTTGGTCAGGGGATGCTTATCAGGCATATAAAATAAACCAGTATCTTTACCAGGATAAGGATATAAGCAGGCGAACGATTCTGGCACTCAGAGGGAAAGATCCGGTAGAATGTCATATTAATACGATTACAGATTATTCTTTTTTCTGGATAATGAGTGTATATGAATATTATCTGGGATATGAAGATAAAGAATTTTTAAAATTGATTTATCCTAAAATGAAAAGCCTGATGGAATTCTGTATTGGCAGAACGGATGCTGAAGGGTTTATTGTAAAGAAATGCAATGACTGGATTTTTATTGACTGGGCAGATATTGACAAAGAGGGGGCTGTATGTGCAGAACAGATTTTGTTTGCAAAGAGTCTGGAGGCCATTTTGCTATCGGCTGAAATTCTGGGGATTGAGGAGTGCGGTTACCGGGAACGTCTGGAAAAATTGTGCAGAGATATAGATACGCATTTCTGGGATGAGAACCAGGGTGCATATATCAGCAGTTTTTCATCCGGTAAAAAACAGGTAACCCGCCATGCTAATATCTTTGCAGTGCTATATGATTTTGCAGATGTGGATAAGAAAAATAAAATAATTAAAAATGTGATTCATAATGAACAGGTCCCGCAGATTGTTACACCTTATTTTAAATTTTTTGAACTGGATATGATGGGAAAGATCGGGGAGTGTCAGTATGTTTTGGACCAGATCCGGAACTATTGGGGCGGAATGGTTGAAAAAGGAGCCACCACATTTTGGGAAACCTATGATCCGGGTGAAGATGAAAAAGAGCGTTATGCAATGTATGGCGATCCTTATGGAAAGAGCCTCTGCCACGCATGGGGAGCCAGCCCGATTTATCTGCTGGGGAGGTATTTCAGGAGAGGGTGCTGATAAAATGGGGGTGCTGATTAAAGAAACGATTTGCAGATTGAGATGCTTTCCAATGGAAAGTATCTTTTTTTGTGCGCAATTTACTTTTGCTATCATATAGTAATAAGAGCCTATGCAGCGAGGAGAACAAGGATGATAACCAATATTTATGATTTTGGGATAATCGGCGGGGATATGCGCCAGGTTTATATGGCTCAGATATTGGCAGAGCAGGGGTACCGTGTCTGTGTCTATGGTTTATGCAAAGATATAAGCCTGGATAAAAAGACGGACGGGATCAAGGGAGAGCCTGTTCTGTGTGAAAAGTCTTTGACCAATGCCGTTCAAAAGTCAGGGATTATAATTGCACCGGTTCCAATGACTAAAAATAAAATAGATTTGAACAATCAGACTGGAAAAGATGATTTGCGTTTAAATGTACTGATGGAATCGTTAAAGGAAGGACAGTACTTTTTTGCAGGCTGCATTCCGGAAAGCTTTCAGGTTATGGCAGCGGATAAAGGTGTTGTATGCTGTGATTTTATGAAAAACGAAGAATTGGCGACATACAATAGCATTGCTACTGCGGAAGGATCCATTGCGGAAGCTATTCAGAAAAGCCCACTGAACCTCCACAAGAGCCATTGTCTGGTACTGGGGTATGGAAAATGCGGTAAGACACTTGCGGCATATTTGAAAGGTATGTTTTGTAAGGTTACTGTCTGTGCAAGAAGGCCGAATGTCCGGTCCGAGGCTTCTGTTTTAGCAGATGAAGTAATTGACTTTGATGAAATTCAGGATAATCTTAAGCAGTATTCTTTTATATTCAACACAATTCCCAACATGATAATGGACCGTAGTTTATTAAAGTCCGTTAAAAAACAAGCGATTATTATTGATATAGCATCCGCTCCCGGAGGAGTTGATTTTACGGCAGCGAAAGAGTTGGGAATTCCGGCATGGCTTTGTCCGGGGCTTCCTGGAAAATATGCACCCGAGTCATCTGCAAGAGCAATGACTGACGTATTGATGCAAGTAATGCAGTAGCATGTTAAGAAGGAGTGAAGTGATATGTCTTTAGAGGGTAAAAAAATAGGGGTTGCTTTTACAGGATCATTCTGCACGTATAAAAAAGTATTTGAAGAACTGAAAAAGCTGGTGGATGCCGGTGCTGAGGTACAGACTATCTTTTCCAATGCCTCTCAGACGATTGACAGCAGATTTGGAAAAGCCGCAGATTTTGTAGCGGATGCGGAGAAAATCACAGGTATTAAACCTATGATGACAATCAATCAGGCGGAGCCGATCGGTCCTAAAAGTCTGCTGGATCTGCTGGTTATCCTGCCTTGTACCGGAAATACCATAGCTAAGCTTGCCAATGGTATTACAGATACCCCTGTTCTTATGGCGGCTAAGGCGCATCTGCGTAATGAAAAGCCATTAGTTGTATCTGTTTCCACAAATGATGCATTGGGAATGAATATGAAAAATATCGGACTGCTTTTAAATGCAAAGCATATTTATTTTGTTCCTTTTGGTCAGGATGACCCGGTGAAAAAGCCGAATTCAATGGTGGCGCATACGGAACTTTTGATTCCGGCAGTAGAAGCGGCACTTCAGGGCAGGCAATATCAGCCGATTATTCAGTAAATAAAAGTACGTTGTTAGAAAGGTTAAGGTGATGCTATGTGTGGAATTGCCGGATTTTGTAATCCGTTTACGGAATTTGCCAAGGAGGAAAGAAAATGGAGGGGTATTCTGGAGAAAATGAATCAGGTACAAAAGCGCAGAGGACCGGACGATGAGGGAACTTATCTGAATAAGGGGTGCGGTCTTGCCCATGTGCGTCTTTCCATTATCGATTTGGTCACCGGGCATCAGCCAATGATAAAGAAGGCAGAAGCCAGAGAGTGTGCCATTGTCTACAATGGTGAGATTTATAATATGGGCGAATTGAAAAAAGAGCTGCAAAACGAAGGCGCCTGTTTTGAAACCACCAGCGATACAGAAGTGATACTGGAAGGATACATGCTTCATGGAGTGGACTATATTAAGAGATTAAATGGAATCTTTGCGATCGCAATCTGGGATGCGAATCAGGAGAGTTTATATCTGTTCCGTGACCGTCTGGGCGTAAAGCCTTTATTTTATACAATGGCAGGTGAGACCCTGGTATTTTCTTCAGAGATAAAAGGGTTGTTTGAATATCCCCAGATCACTCCTGTTCTGGACCGGGATGGCTTATGTGAGATTTTTGCACTGGGACCGGCAAAGTCATATGGCAAAGGTGTTTTTAAAAATGTAATGGAAGTTCTGCCGGGGCAGTTTATCCGATTTGCCAAACACACATGGGAGCAGAAGCCTTACTGGGAACTGGTCAGTAAACCCCATGAGGATTCATTTGATGAGACGGTGGAGAAGACAGCCTGGCTGTTAGAAGATTCTGTGAAAAAGCAGATGCTGTCCGATATTCCGATCAGTACGTTTTTATCCGGAGGTGTAGACAGCAGCCTGGTTACGGCAATTTGTGCGAAAGAACTGAAGAAGCAGGGAAAAGTACTGAATACATTTTCTTTTGATTTTAAGGATAATAAGAAGTATTTTAAATCAAATTCATTCCAGCCCAGTGAAGACAGACCATGGGTTGATCAGATGGTGGATTATTGCCAGACAAACCATCATTATCTGGAATGTGACAATATAGAATTAATCGATTACCTGTTTAAGGCGGTGGATGCCAGGGATCTTCCCTGCATGGCAGATGTAGAATCCTCACTTCTTTATTTCTGCTCAAAAGTGGTAGGTATAAACAGCGTAACCCTGACTGGAGAATGTGCCGATGAGATTTTCGGAGGGTATCCATGGTTCCATAAGAAAGAGGCTTTTGAAGCAGATGCATTTCCATGGTCCATGAGCATGGAGCCCAGAAAGACGCTGCTGTCTGAAGATGTCATCCGCCAGCTTCATATGGAGGAATATGCTCATGAAGCATATCAGAAGACCATTCGTGAGACTCCTCTGCTTCCTGGAGAAAGTAAGGAAGAGAAAAGAAGGAGAGAAATTGCATACCTGAATCTGCGGTGGTTTATGGTGACTCTTTTGGATCGTATGGATCGTACCAGCATGTACTCCGGTCTGGAAGCAAGAGTTCCCCTGGCTGACCACAGAATTGTGGAATATATCTGGAATGTCCCATGGACAATGAAGTGTCCGGATGGTATTGTAAAGGGGCTGCTGCGTTCAGCAGGTGCAGGAATGCTGCCGGATGATGTATTGTGGAGGAAAAAAAGTCCGTATCCCAAGACCTATCATCCGGAATATGAACAGCTGCTTGGCAAACGTCTGCAGGAAGTGATTGCAGATCCAAATGCACCGATCAGGCAGCTTCTGGATACGAAAAAAGTAAATGATTTTGTGAACAGTCCTTCTGATTACGGGAAACCATGGTATGGTCAGCTCATGGCGGGACCGCAGATGCTTGCTTTCATGCTTCAGGTGAATTACTGGCTGGAGCAGTATCATATTCAGATTGTGTAGCGTAATAAAATGGGGGAAAGAGATCACTATATCTTTCCTCCATTTCTTTGCTGAGGGAAAATGTTTTAGGGTTATTGAAGCATTTGCGATATAGTTTCTTTACAGGCAGCGGAAAGAGAAGTATAATATGTTCAAGTATGTTGGGGATAAACTAAGGAGGAAGAGCATTTGATTATAGGTATTGTAATTGTTGCCGCAGTTTATACGTTATTAAACGTATATCTGGCATGGAGGTATACGCCCTTTATTCGGGCGGTTATACCAAAGCTGAAGTTCTGGTGGGTAGCAGTTGTATTTGCAGTTTTGGGATGCAGCTATGTGCTGCCATCCTGTTTGCCTATGTGGGGATGGGTGAGGATTGCCGGTGCAATAGGCTGTTACTGGATGGGTTTTTTTGCATATAGTATGTTATTTTTTTGTGTTTTAGAGATCGTAAGACGTTTGGTGATGCGTCGGCTTAGTGAGAAGGGGCGTGGGAAATATCAGGTAATTTCTGCGGGTGTGGTATTGCTGCTTTGTACTCTATTAATCATTGGCGGGAGAATGCATGCCCAGGATATAGAAAAGATTAACTATGATATTACGCTGGAAAAAAACTGGGATGGCCCGCCGCTTAAAGTGGCTCTATTGTCCGATGTGCATCTGGGACATATTAATGGGGAGAAGAGAATGGAGCAGATTGTAGAAGCAGTGAATGCGGAACAGGCAGATCTGGTCTGTATAGCAGGTGATTTGTTTGACAGCAGTTATGAGGGGGTACGTAATCCAAAACGAATCGCAGAACTGATTGGTATGATAGAAAGTAAATATGGTGTCTTTTTATGCTGGGGGAACCATGATGCAGGCACAGGATTCGCAGACATGAAAGAATTGATAAAAAAAACAGGTGTCCATATTTTAGAAGATGAAATTTTTACGATTGAAGGAGTCTGCACCATTGCAGGGAGAAGAGATTCGGCACCTATTGGTAGTCAGGGAAGTGATCGCAGGGAGCTGGGAAAAATCAGTGAAATAAGCCAGGGAGAAGAACCCTTGCTGGTATTAGACCATCGGCCATCTAATGCCGAGGAATATGAAAATGTGGACTTGGTTATGAGTGGACATACCCACGCTGGCCAGGTGTTTCCGTTTAATCTGCTGACCCGGCTGAGTGAAAAATTTAACTACGGTTATTATACTACGGAAAAAGGAGTTCCGGTAATTGTAACATCGGGCATCGGCACATGGGGACCTCCGTTACGTATTGGCACAGATTCCGAGCTGGCAATCATTCAGCTGCATGGGAAATAAAAATGCGGAAAAGAAATGGGAATATACACAGAAGCAGCAGCTGTCAGTGATGGGCTGCTGCTGTAATTTATGGAAAAATGAAAAAAATTTGTGGAAAAATGCAATTTTGTATTGAAATTATATGTAATTTGTGGTATAAATAATAAGTCGGTAATTTACAGAGGGGATTGGTCAAGTGGTATGACAGAAGTCTCCAAAACTTTTAGTGGGAGTTCGATTCTCTCATCCCCTGTTAACTGATAAGAACACCTTTCCAAATGGAAGGTGTTTTTTGTTGTCTCAAATGAGCAAGCTGTCTAGACATGAAAAAGCATTCTCTGAGCAAAAGCATTCCGGTATTCAGAAGGAGAAAGTCCGGATATTTTTTTATAAGCCCGGGAAAAGTTATGGCTGTCCAAAAATCCCAGTGCATGTGCAATTTCTGAAATGGATTTATTCGTATCGGTGAGCATAAAGTTAGCGGCATTGATTTTATTTGTCAGGATAAACTGTTTCAGCGGAATTCCCGCAACAGTGCTGAATAAATGAGAAAGATATTTTTCATTATAGCCAAAGTGTGCAGCGACATCCGATACTTTTAAGTTTTGATTTATGTTTAATTTTACAAAATCAATGATATCATGATAGATCTGTTTCTGTGTCTTTCTGGACTTTCCCAGAACTTCCTTTTTAGTATAAAACTGACTGAATAATTCACATAAAATTACGGTTGACATATAATTCAGGATCACCGGCTTATATGCATTTTTAACAGCATCCTGCAGCTGTTTCATTAATACAATGATTTTCTCCTGGTTATCGGCAGTTCCCTGTCTGGGAATGCATATGGTATCTTCCGGCAGATCGCAGACGCAGGACAATAAAGCATTGCCGGGTATGTCTTTTAAGACTAAAGGAGAGCCGGTTTCAAAATGCAGCCAGTAGAAAGAACACCGGGAGGGACGCAATCCCCGGCGGTGGTTATTGGGAGCGGGAAGGGGTGGCAGTAAAAGAAATTCCCCCGCTGATACGATAAAATCCTCCTTGTTATAGGTTAAATATAAAGTGCCCTCCGTCATGACGAAAAGTTCGTAGTTATGCAATAACAGATCTTCGTGCACCCAGTGATTGGAAGGTGCTTCAAATTTTCCTGTGAAATGATAAGATATTGGTTTTTTGATGGGAAATTCAAATACGTACATGTAATTCTAACACCTCCATAAGTATATTTAATAGAACATTTAACGATTTAGCAAAGAAATAAAATCTTCAACAATGCTAAAAAAGAGATAAAACTGTGGATATTGTACAATGAAAATATAAAAAAGTAAAGGAAAATGTTCGATGTGTACATAACGATAGAAAGAGTGTCAAAAGGATAGAAGATAAGCAAATAAAAAAAAGAAGTGACTTTTTGATACTTTTTACAGGAAAGTGATATTTACGAATCCCCAAACTCAGAGTATATTAGCCACATAGAGATGAGAAAGAAAATTAGGAGCCAAAATATGAATACAGAGAAGAATTGTCGAAATATAGCAATCTATGAATTTGCTTATGATAAAATAAAATTAACAGATCCAGAATGGTCACATGCCTTCAGACTGGAAGAGGAATATCTGGCAACCCTGAATCCGGACCGTCTGCTGGCGGGTTTTTTGGAAACGGCGGGATATCAGTCAAAAGCTGAGAGATATCCGGGATGGGAAATGACCGAGATACAGGGACATACTCTGGGGCATTTTCTTACAGCAGCTGCCCAGATCTATGCATCTGCTAAGAACCCCTTGTGGCTGGAGAAGATGGACTACATCATAGAGGAACTGTACAGGTGCCAGCAGGAGGATGGGTATTTATTTGCATCTTCCAGAGAGATATTTGACCGTGTGGAAAATGGGCAACCAGCATGGGTTCCATGGTATACCATGCATAAGATACTCAGTGGAATTATCAAGGTATATGAGATTACCAATCATCAGACCGCATACCGGATAATGGGAAGGCTTGGTACCTGGATAGCAGATCGTACCGAAGGGTGGACAAAGGAAATCAGAGACCGGGTTCTGTCAGTAGAATATGGAGGCATGAATGACTGCCTGTATGATTTGTTTTTGATTACCGGTGAGGAACGTTTTGCACGAGCGGCACATCAATTTGATGAACGGACTTTATTTGAGGCTTTGCATGATCAAAAGGATGTTTTAAATGGGCTTCATGCCAATACCACAATACCCAAGATACTGGGAGCTTTAAAGCGTTACATGGTATTTGGAAAAACCGAAAAATTTTATTTGGTAACGGCACAGAACTTTTGGGAGATTGTTGTAAAACACCATACTTATGCTACGGGAGGGAACAGCGAATGGGAACATTTCGGTGAACCGGATGTGCTGGATGCAGAACGAACAGCATGCAATTGTGAGACCTGTAATACATATAACATGCTTAAACTTTCACTGTGGTTATTCCAGATCACAGGCGATAAAAAATATATGGATTATTATGATCATACAAAATTAAATGCCATATTAGCGTCTCAGAATCCCGAAACGGGAATGACAATGTATTTCCAGCCTATGGAGACCGGATATTTTAAAGTATTTACAACGCCTTACAGCAGTTTCTGGTGCTGCACCGGAAGTGGGATGGAGAATTTTACAAAACTGCAGGAGGGGATTTATTTTCATAATGAAGAGGGGATTTATATCTGCAGGTATGTGAGTTCAGATCTTGTATGGACAAATGGAAGAATTGCTTTGAAAATGGAAGTTGTAATTCAGGAAGATACATTGGCAGTCAGGATTAGATTTGCAGAGGTACCCGGTCGTAAATTCAGCTTGTATCTGAGAATTCCGGATTGGCTGGAAGAGGATACGGAGTTATTTCTGAACGGGACATATCTAAAGGGTGAAATCCAAAACGGATATGTATTTATTTCCCGGGAATGGGTGCAAAATGATATGCTGGATTTGCATATGAAGATGACATTGAAAATACAGGGACTGCCGGATAATGAACGGGTGGCGGCATTTTCATATGGTCCTTATCTGCTGAGTGCAGGTCTTGGCAATGTTATGATGGATATGACGGTAACCGGGGTTGACGTATTCGTTCCCCAGAAGGAAATTACTGTGAAGGATTATCTTATACTGCAGGATGTAGAAATTAATGACTGGAAAAAACATATAGAACGGTATTTGGTAAAGGAAAAAGGGCGGGTTGCTTTTCGTTTGAACAATCAGGGGGAGGAACTGATTTTCACACCCCATTATGCCAGGTATCGGGATCGATATGGTATTTATTTCAGACTGTATAAAAAGGAATCCAGGGAATTGGTAAATTTACTGGAAAAAGAAAAGCAGGCGAAAAGGTTAAAAAATGTTATGACGGATGTAATTCCAGTTGGAAATGACCAATATGAGCTTGCCCACGGCATTAAAGGGGAAAAGACAGATACGATGCGTCTTAACGGACATCCCTACCGCTTTTGCAGGGAAGATGGATGGTTTTCTTACCGGATGAAATTACAAAACGAAAAACAGGAATTGTGTATGACCTTGTGCGGTCAGGATGTGGGAAATTCCTATCGGATTGTTGTGGATGGTGTAACACTGGTGGAAGACGTAGTTAAGAAAGAGAAAGATGAGTTCTATCAGGCTGCTTATCAACTGCCTGTAATGTCAAAACCCGATCATGAAAAAATCATTACAGTTAAATTTCAAAACTTAACGGGAGAAGGAACTTTCCGCATTTTTGATGAGCTTTATCTGAAAAAATGCGATGAAATAAATAAATAAATGGAGGTTGTGAACATGAAAAAACGAACAACAGCAATTTTACTGGCATCTGCTATGGCATTTACATCATTGGCAGGTTGTGCAGGAAGCAGTACCGCTACCGGAAACAGCGGAGAAACCGGGCAAAACTCTGAGGCAGCAGGAAAGGACAGCGATTCAGATACGGGAGGCAGCGGGGAGAAAACAAAGTTAAAAGCAGTGTTTGTGTCCCATGCACTGACGAAAAGCGTAGAGGATATGAAATGGCTGCAGGAATTAGAAGACCAGTGCAATGTGGAGATAGAATGGGAACAGATCTATCAGGACTGGGAAACGGTTAAATCTACCAGATTTGCTTCCGGGGATATCCCGGATATACTGTTTAACGCTACCACGGATTCAGACTATACCAAGTACAGCGGATTGTTTCAGGATATGTCAGAGCTGATTGAAACAGACGCTCCGAATATCAGGGAAATGTTTACGGCTGAGCCGGATACGCAGATTTTGGCACAGACGCCGGAAGGACAGATATTTGGGATACCGAAATGCCAGAGCAAGTGGCCGGATACCAATACAGTTTTATTTATTAATAAACAGTGGCTGGACAATCTGGGGCTGAAAGAGCCGAAAACCTTCACTGAGCTGGAGACAGTCTTAAAAGCATTTAAAGAACAGGATGCCAATGGAAACGGAGATCCAAATGACGAGATTCCGCTGGATTTTAATGCTTATGGCGGGAATAATGCATGGTTCAACAGTGCGTATTCCCTGTTAAAATTATTGCCGTCCATGGGAATCCAGATGACCGATATTGTGACAGACGGATATTTTGCAGAAGATGCAAAAGTAAAATGTTTTGCTGTGGATGAACGCTATAAGTTATTCATGAAATATTTGAACAGGCTGTATGCCCAGGGATTGATTAACAGTAATGCAATTACAAATGATTACTCCGCATTTCAATCTCTTTCAAGGGGAAATGAAAACGGAGAAGCCGTTGTAGGCTGTGTCTTTGGATGGGAAGAGACGGACAAATTTGGTCCGGAGTTATATAGCCAGTATACTGCGCTGGCGCCTCTGGATTACGATATAGACTGTGCGCCCGGGACTTATGATACTCGCTGGAGTTATGACTTTGACCAGCTGAATATGCAGGCGAACCGTGTTGCGATGAGTGCAAAGTGTAAGGATAAAAATGCAGCTATGAAATTTATAGATGGATTCTATGATAAAACCAGAAGTGTTGAGACATTATTTGGAGGTATCAGTGACGGATGTCTGGAAAAGACTGACGATAATAATTTTAAAGTACTGCCGCCTACGGATCCGACTACCGATGCAGGAACCTGGAAGTGGACAAACACCTTTGCAGACTTCGGCCCATTATATATCCGGAAAGACTGTAATATCGAGATGTCAGAGGATATGAACAATGCGTTAAAGGAGAGAGAGGTATATAAAGATGCGCTTGCAAAGGTAACGGATCAGGATTATTACCCGCAGCTCTTTATGAAATATTCTGAAGAAGATCAGAATACCATGGCACTCACCCAGGCAAATATCAATAACATTATAGATAATTACTGGTCTTTGTGGATGACAGGAGAATCGGATATCGATGCAGATTGGGATACTTATGTAAAAAATGTAGAAACGGCAGGGCTTGAAGATGTACTCAAAATACGCCAAAAAGCTTTCGATGATTATCTGGCAAAATAATAAAAACCGCGGGATGTGATCAGACTGTTCATCCCGCGTTTTCACCTTGAATTGTGATACAGCGAGAGGAGTAATATTTATGGTAAATGTAAAAAAATATTTCAGACGCAATTGGCAGTTATGGGTCATGCTGTTCCCTGCTATGTTATACATATTGATATTTTGCTATGTGCCCATGTACGGTATCCAGCTGGCTTTCCGGGAATATGATTTTTCTAAGGGGCTGACGGGCGGTGCATTTGTAGGATTCAAATATTTTAAACAGTATTTTGAAAGCCCTATGTTTTTCTCGACTCTGAAAAATACATTTGTAATTTCCTTTGCCAGTATCCTTGTGGGATTTCCCATTCCAATTATTCTTGCGATGGTGGTAAATCAGATTCGGAATAAAAAGTGGAAAAGGACGGTACAGACAACGGTTTATATCCCCTATTTCATATCTGTAGTTGTACTGGTTTCCATGCTGCGGATTATGCTGGCGGACGACTCCGGTGTCATAAGCAATTTCCTAAAAGCAATCCATCTTGTGGGAAAGGATGTGAATCTTCTTGGATCAGAGTCCACATTCATGCCGGTTTATGTGCTGTCTGGGGTATGGCAGACTATGGGATGGAACAGTATTATTTTCATTGCAGCATTGGCTTCTGTGGATACGCAGCTTTATGATGCGTGCAGGATTGATGGCGCCAACAGGTGGCAGACTATGATTCATATAGATCTTCCGGCAATCATGCCGACGATTATCATTATGCTGATTATGAATATGGGAAATATCCTGAATGTAGGTTTCGATAAAGTGTTCCTGATGCAGAACAGCTTGAATCTGGGCGCATCCCAGGTAATTTCTACTTATGTATATACGGTAGGAATTAAGTCATCCCAGTTTAGTTTTGGTGCGGCAGTGGGTTTGTTCAATACGCTGATTAATTTTGTTTTCCTGATGGCTACCAATGCAATCGCAAAGCGCAGTACAGGAACCGGTCTGATGTAAGGAGGGGATTTAATGGGAAAGAGTAAAATGAAATACAAAAGTCCGGCTGACAGAATCTTTGGGGCAGCAGTGATAATCTTAAGTATCCTTGTTTTTGCAATTGTTGCCTATCCTCTTTGGTTTGTTCTGATTGCATCTGTCAGCAATTCCAATCTGGTAAATCTGGGGAAGGTAACTATTCTGCCAAAAGATATCCGGTTTTATGGATATCAACAGGTCTTCCAGGATGTGAGAATCTGGAGAGGATATCTGAATACAATCATTTACGTAGTTCTTGGCACACTGCTGAATATGGCTGTTACCATGCCGGCAGCCTATGCATTGTCCAGACCGGACTTCAAAGGACGTGGAAAAATTATGTTCTATTTTGTTTTTACCATGTTTTTCAGCGGAGGGCTGGTTCCTCTGTATATGACAATCAGTTCACTGGGGCTGATCAGCACCAGAACGATTTTGATTACGATTGTGGCAGTAAATACGTATAACCTGATTATAGCAAGAACGTTCATAGAGTCCTCAATTCCCAATGATCTTTATGAGGCTGCGGTGATTGACGGATGTTCTCATTTTAAATATTTCTTTAAAGTGGTTATGCCGCTATCTAAAGCGGTTGTGGCTGTATTGGTTTTGTATTATGCAGTGTTTCATTGGAATGATTTTTTCAATGCCCTGATGTTTAACAGTAATAATAAGTTTGAACCATTGCAGATTGTCCTGCGGCGGATCCTTCTTTTAAATGAAGCATTTGCCAGTGGCAGCGGTGCAGTAGGAGGCGGTTATGCCCAAAGCTCTGCTGACCAGGTGAAGTATGCGGTGATTATAGTATCCACACTGCCGATTTTATGTGTGTATCCGTTTATTCAGAAATATTTTGAAAAAGGGGTTATGATCGGAGCCGTGAAGGGATAGCTGCGCCTAGAGAAAAGGGCGGATAGGTTTAGCGGGTGGAGATGATGTACGGCAAGGTCTAGCAAACCAACGTTAGCGAGTCTTGGGTGCTGTCTGGTAACAGGCAGGGCTAGGTGTAGGCAGTTAGGAAGCAGTATATGAACTGAAATTTCAGGTGAACATGTATGGCTTTCGCCCAAACCGGAGCTTCTATGTGGCAGTGAAAGAGATGTGCATCAGCATGGTACGAAAACGCATCAATTATGTAGTAGATGCAGATATCCAAGGATACTTTGAGCATATAAGCCATGAGTAGACACTTAAAATTGGTGGATATTATATCCATTACCCATACTTTGTCTGATGAAGAAGTAAGGAGGGAGTGTTGGAATATGGAAAGTACCAGACAAATGAAGCAGGACCAGCACAGGGTAACATTATCTAGAGCAATTTACCAGGCGGTAAAATCGAGAACGTTTAAATTCATTGTATTTTCAACGAAAATAAGGTATTTGTATTAGATTTTGTAAAATTCGATGTCGGCTGGGAAAAAATAAGAAAATCCTTGATTTTATAGGGGAATTGGGATATAGTGGGAAGGAAGAATGTTGAATATTGGTTGGATTAATAGTAATATAGGATGTATTGAAACTTAGAACAAGGTTTGCACGTGGTTGTTACCGTCGATTAATAGTAATATAGGATGTATTGAAACATAAACAACTTTATCGCACCCTCAACTTTATGCACGATTAATAGTAATATAGGATGTATTGAAACTTCAGTTCCTTAACATCTAATGCGGCTATGTTTTGATTAATAGTAATATAGGATGTATTGAAACAACGGAATACAAAACGGAAATATCTCCGTAAGATGATTAATAGTAATATAGGATGTATTGAAACGAAATCAGCTATGATGATGAGCAGGATGCGGAAATCAGATTAATAGTAATATAGGATGTATTGAAACACGATCCCATAACCACTGAACTTAGAATGCTGCACCGATTAATAGTAATATAGGATGTATTGAAACCACTCGGATAATTCCGAAATGGCATGAAAGCTATGATTAATAGTAATATAGGATGTATTGAAACAACCGACTGCATGATCGCCATATAATCCGGTTGTTGATTAATAGTAATATAGGATGTATTGAAACATTTATTGGTTAATGACAGGAAAAGAAGAAAATAGATTAATAGTAATATAGGATGTATTGAAACCGTCATCGATAAACGCGGTTTCAAGCAGGTAGTGATTAATAGTAATATAGGATGTATTGAAACTTCCATCAACCACAGCAGCCTTAATGCCTTGCGTGATTAATAGTAATATAGGATGTATTGAAACTGAAAGGAAAGGTGAACTAAATGGCGCTTGGTGGGATTAATAGTAATATAGGATGTATTGAAACAGAGAGGCTTTGGCTTTGATGTCATTTACTTGTTTGATTAATAGTAATATAGGATGTATTGAAACGCAGATCGGATCGGATATCTTCATAGTCCGTGCAGCGATTAATAGTAATATAGGATGTATTGAAACTAAAGCTGGTCATATTTTTCCACTGCGTCATGGTTGCGATTAATAGTAATATAGGATGTATTGAAACTAAACTTTCTTAACATATTTATTATTTACAGAAGATGATTAATAGTAATATAGGATGTATTGAAACGGCGTTGGCTTTAAGTTAGTCGCTGGCGGTTCTGGGATTAATAGTAATATAGGATGTATTGAAACTTTGTTTTTTTGTATGCTGATAGCCACGATGTAGCGATTAATAGTAATATAGGATGTATTGAAACGCAAATCTGGCCACAGGTCTTGTATTTTGTCGAAGGATTAATAGTAATATAGGATGTATTGAAACATGTATGTTTGCATCCACAATCCGCCCGCATTTGGGGATTAATAGTAATATAGGATGTATTGAAACCTATCCCCCAGATTACAACGCCTATAACTGCAGGGATTAATAGTAATATAGGATGTATTGAAACGAATATCAGAAGCAGGAGCATTATCTATCAAGATGAAAGATTAATAGTAATACAGGTTATATTAAAACAGTTCTTCTACAGTTTTAACAATTCTGTTTCAAGATTACTCATAATATAATATATCCTAAAACTTCTTCGTATATATACTAATAACTACTAGCAACCAAATAATTAATCATAAAATCATCCACCAATGTAAAATCACAATTAAAAAGAAAAAATGAATTGACGTCTCCCCAATTTTATGGTATAAATAACAAGTCGGTAATTTTACAGAGGGGATTGGTCAAGTGGTATGACAGAAGTCTCCAAAACTTTTAGTGGGAGTTCGATTCTCTCATCCCCTGCTATTACAGAACAAAAATAATCAACCGGAAGGTTGGTTATTTTTTTGTCTAAAAACGAAAATGTGTAAGAGGATGGCAATGTGTGGAAAAGTAAACTTTGTCAACATTTATCGAAAAGCACTGCAAAATCCAATATATTTCTGTAATATTAAATCTGGAATATATGGAACGGATATTGTATAATATTCAAACTGGTGTTTTGCCAGGGAAACGAAAGGAAATTTATAAAGGGGGATTCATTTTTTCATGGAAAGAGATATGACGGTTGGAAGACCGGCGAAGCTTATTTTGTCGTTTGCATTACCGGTATTTATTGGAAATGTATTTCAACAGTTTTATAGTATGATTGACTCGGTTATCGTGGGACGGTTTGTTGGAGTGGATGCTCTGGCAGCAGTTGGTGCTACCGGGACAATTATTTTTTTGATCTTAGGATTTTTAATGGGAATGACGACCGGATTCACGGTCTTAACAGCCCAGCGTTTTGGCTATGGCGATACGGAAGGTATGCGTAAGACGGTTGGATCGGCTATTATTTTATCTGTGTTCGTTACGATTGTTATTACGTTTGTCAGCGTGATATGGCTGAAACCGCTGCTGCATTTAATGAACACACCGGAAAATATTTTCCAGGATACATATACTTATATGATGATCACAGCATGTGGATTTTTCACACAGGTTATGTATAATCTTTTTGCCAGCATCCTGAGGGCGCTGGGAAACAGTAAGGTGCCGCTTTATTTTCTTGTGGTATCAGCGCTTTTAAATATTGTATTAGACCTGGTATTTATCATTGTATTCCATATGGGAGTTGCAGGAGCAGCGTATGCTACCGTTATCTCACAGGGAGTATCCGGTGTGCTGTGTATACTTTATATAGTATTTAAAATTCCAATGCTGAAATTAAAAAGGGAACATTTCAAACTGGATTTTTATTGTGTAAAGAACCAGCTTGGCATTGGTTTGCCGATGGCTCTTCAATTCTCTATTACAGCAATTGGTACAATTATGATTCAAAGTGCACTGAATACCCTGGGTTCCAGGGTAATTGCTTCTTATTCTGCTGCGTCTAAGATTGAAATCTTTCTGACTCAGGCTTTTAGTGCTCTGGGAGTTACGATGGCAACCTATTGTGCACAAAATAAAGGGGCAAATAAGATATCACGTATCCGGCAGGGAATTCGCCTGAGTTTAATATATACCATTATCTATGGGGTTTTGGCCGGAGGCGGTATTATTCTCTTTGGAAGGCATTTGGTTAATTTCTTTATTGTTGGACAGCCACAGGATATTATGGGGTATACACAGACATATTTTGTGATTTGCGGTACATTTTATCCGATTCTTGGAATCATCTTTACATTCCGAAACGGACTTCAGGGTATGGGTTACGGTTTGATGCCTATGGTTGGAGGCGTGGCTGAATTAGCTGCAAGAGCGGCCGTGGCAGTGATTGCTTCCGGTATTGGTTCTTATGCAGGTATCTGTACGGCTAATCCGATTGCATGGGTTGCAGCTAATATTCCATTGATCATCGCATATTTTGTGATTTTGAAACGGGAAGAACAGAGAGTAAGATAGGAAAAGTTAAGAGATAGCGATTTTTTGTAAAATGTTGTATGCGGTGTGTTTACATCGCAGATACTGATTTTGCAAAGGGTCGTTATTTTTTTTTGCGAATTTTCAGAGTAATTTCAGTTTGTAAGAGTATGATGGAGTCGTAAAATGAAAAAATCATACATGCAAGCAAAAGGGAATGAAATGAAGAATAGGAAACGTATAAATAAACAGCGAAGGTATTGGAAATGGATACAGATAGGGGCAGTAGTGACTGCAATAGTCATGGTCACTGCAGGAACCGGGTTTCAGCATTTTGTGGATGGATCGGAAAGCAAAAACGTTACAAACAACAGGAATACAGTGCAGGCAGCAGGTCTTACCATTTTAGAACCGGAGGACACTACCAGCGCTGATATCTCTCTGTTAGCGTCGGTGGAAGAGAGCAATGAGGATTTGATAAACAAAAATATTTCCTGGGAGGAATTGGAACTAAACCTGCAATCCTGCCTGAATGGGTATGATGGAGACTGGAGCCTTTATATCAAAGATTTAGCTGAGGACAGGAGCATCAGTCTGAACAGCCATGAGATGCAGGCGGCAAGTCTCATTAAGCTCTATATTATGGGAGCCGTGTATCAGCAGGCAGAAGAAGGTGGATTGATTCTTTACGGAAACCAGATAGCAGAAGAACTGGATCAGATGATAACCATCAGTGACAACGAAAGTGCAAATGAATTGGTACGTGAGCTGGAACCGGAAAGTGAATTTGCAGATTGCCTGGAAAAGGTGAATAATTATATTGAAACAGCGGGATTCTCAGATACAAGACAGATTAATGGAATCGGAGATGTTTCTCTGTGGAGCGGAGAAGGGGTAAATACAACGTCTGTAAATGACTGCGGGGAATTTTTAGAAGGTGTCTATAATAAGACATTGGTTTCAGAAGAAGCATCAAATGAGATGCTGTCCCTGCTGCTGCAGCAGGAAGTTGATTATAAAATACCGGAGAGCCTGCCATCAGATGTTAAGGTTGCAAATAAAACAGGGGAAACGGATGATTGTGAAAACGATTGTGCGATTGTGTATTCCGACGGGGGAGACTATATTATATGTGTTATGTCCGAGGGGTGGACATCCGATGATGAAGCAGTGGCTAATATACAGAATATAAGTCAGATGGTATATGGGTATTTTAATCTTTGAAACAGAGGATTGGAATAAAAGTATGGAGAGTATAGTTATACATAGCAATAGGGGATCCGTGACAATCTGTCCGGATCCCTTGTTTTATAAATAGATTATAATCCCATATTTTTTTTATATATCAACAACAAACCTTTCAACAGAAGTTCATCATCCAGAATAATATCTTCCACACAGTGGATAACAATACTTTTAGCCAGTCCGCCGGTTGCCACAACCGTTGCTTTTTGCCCTAATTGTTTATTGATTCTGGTTATCATGCCATCGATCATGGATGCATTTCCATAGATCAAACCACTTTTCATACATTCAATGGTGCTTGTACCAATTAATTTTTTCGGTGCTTCCATGCTTATTTTCGGCAGTTGGGAAGTGCGGCTGGTCAGGGAGGAGGAAGAAACTTTCACTCCGGGAATGATCATGCCTCCAATATAATTTTTTTTCGCGTCCACTACAGAAATTGTAGTAGCGGTTCCCATGTCAATAATAATCAGGGGCAGCGGGTATTTGTGAATGCCGGCAACTGCATTGGCAATCAGGTCACTTCCTACAGTGGCAGGGTTGTCCATTAAGATATTCATGCCTGTTTTGACTCCGGGACCGATAATCATGGCAGAGTGTCCGGTGATTTTCTCGGCAGCATCCCGCACAATATTCGTAATCGGGGGTACAACGGATGAGATAATAGAGCCGGTTACCTCTTTTGGGGTCAGGGCATACATTTCCAGGACATTTTTAAAACTTATGGCGTATTCCAATTCCGTTCGTGTATGGTCTGTGGAAAGACGTTCCACGAAGAGGATTTTATCATTTTTAATGCATCCGATAACAATGTTTGTATTTCCTATATCAATGGCTAGAATCATAAATGTATCTCCTTTTGCAACTTTTGTGAATGTATAATCTGGAGTCTGTTTGAAAATTGCATTTCATGTATCTGCATGTTCCGGTTAACGGTATTATTCAAGCACACTCTGGCAGTTAATTTACTGATGTGTGATTCTGGATTTTAAAAGAATACGTCCAATCAGGGCAACCAGAATAGCAGCAACGATTGCTTCCGGCACACCATTGATTCCAATGATGGAAAGGATGAATGTGTATACTGCATCAGAAGCTACTTTATTGGCTGTGGCATAAGCATCTTTGAAAAATACAAAGATCAGGTTCATAACCAGAAGCGTATTTGTCAGGGATCCAATCAGTCCGGCTGCCCCCAGAGATACCAGAAGACCGGAGCTGCTTTTTCTGGTCAGCCGGTAAAGCCCGTGATATACATAATAAGGTACAATACCAACTAAAATTCTTGGAACGAAACAGATAATAACACTGCCAATGCCGCCATGTATATCGCCAAGCGTATAAAATGGCGAAAAAACAAAGGACGTAACTGTTGGATTAATCGTATTATTAATAAAGCTTGTCAGTCCAAATACAAACCCTAAAAGGGCACCTTTTTTCGGACCTAATAAAAGACAACCGATAATTACCGGTATGTGGATAATCGTCGCTCGCGTAAAGCCCAGCGGGATATACCCCAGAAATGGTGTGAAGGCAAGGATTATAATCAGTGCTGCGAACAGTGCAACCTGTACCATGCCCAGTGTGCGAGGTTTTCTCGCCATTACTGTGTTTGTGTTATTCATTTTTTTCCTCCTTGTTATTATTCCCGGGATTGTGTCTTAAAAATCATTTTTAGGACACACTTTTATGGGATACAATACAATTACGGCGTTAGTATAGCACGATCAGTGTCCAAAAACAAGATTTAAATTACAGGTGCATTTTATAGAAAGATATGTTAGAATATTGGCATGAGTTTTCCAAAATACTCAAATAAACGCTATCAATGCCGATTAAAAAGTTTATTTCCGCGTGCAGCAAGCCAGCCGGACATGTCCGCATGTTCATCTGGTGGCTGCTGCGAGGGTCAGATAACCGCCGCTTGGGCATGGTATCTGACTTGATAATATATACAGGATTTGAGAGGAAGAACAAACAGATGTTAAAAGGAAAAACTGTAATTTTAGGAGTAACAGGCAGTATTGCGGCATATAAGATTGCGAATCTGGCAAGTATGCTGGTCAAACTGCACTGTGATGTACATGTTATTATGACCAGAAATGCGATGAATTTTATTCATCCGATTACCTTTGAGACATTGACGAATAACCGCTGTCTGGTAGATACATTTGACCGGAATTTTCAATATAATGTGGAACATGTGGCACTGGCTAAAAAAGCGGATCTGGTTCTTGTGGCTCCTGCTACGGCAAATGTTATCGCGAAACTTACTTACGGGCTGGCAGATGACATGCTGACAACTACCGTTCTGGCATGTACCTGTAAAAAAATAGTGGCACCAGCCATGAATACCCGTATGTATCAGAATAAAATCGTCCAGGATAATTTAAGAAAGCTGGAAATGAATGATTTTGAGGTGATCGCCCCGGCTACCGGAATGCTGGCATGCCAGGATGTGGGAGAAGGAAAGCTGCCGGATGCAGAAGTACTTCTGGATTATGTTCTAAAAGAAATCGCCCATGAAAAAGATATGGAAGGCATGAATGTTTTAGTAACCGCAGGTCCTACCCAGGAAGCGGTAGACCCGGTTCGCTATATTACCAATCATTCTACCGGAAAAATGGGTTATGCAGTTGCCAGAGCCTGTATGTTAAGAGGTGCAAAGGTAACTCTGGTTACGGGACAGACAAGCGTTGGGAAACCGCCATTTGTAGAAGTAATTCAGATTGAGAGCGCAAGAGAGATGTTCGAAGCGGTCTGCAGCCGTTATGAACAGCAGCAGCTTATTATCAAAGCAGCCGCTGTGGCAGATTACCGTCCTCAGTTTGTGAGCGAAGAAAAGGTGAAAAAATCCGGGGAGAAATTGGTTCTGGAGCTTGAACGAACAGATGATATATTAAAGTTTTTAGGTGAGCACAAAAAGCGGGGACAGTTTCTCTGCGGATTCTCCATGGAGACTGAAAATATGCTTGAGAATTCCAGGGGTAAGCTCCACAAGAAAAATCTGGACATGATTATTGCAAATAACCTGAAAGAGGATGGTGCTGGATTTGGTACGGATACCAACGTGGTAACAATTATAACAGAAAAGAAAGAAATACCGCTTTCCATCATGTCAAAAGAAGATGCGGCAAACTGTATTTTAGATGAGATCATGGTTGAAATCCGGGGGAAACAGAAGGGTTATTGTTAGAATGTGTTTGAAAAAACAGTGCCCGCCTGATCATACAGTCTGCGCGCTGCAACCGTGGAAGTTCAGAAATGTCTGGGAGGATTCATATGAAGAGCTACGAAACAGTCTGGGAAATATATAATCAATGTTCCAACAATCAAATGCGGGACATCTTTGTGGATGAAATTGATACAGAAGATCCGGAACAGTTCATCCTGGATAAATTTAAAGGGAAAAACGTATCCTTTGAGAAATCCGTTTTAATAGACGGCACGATCGTCTTTGATATTATGGCATCCGGAATTAAACAGCGTTATTCTTTTACAGAAATATAAGAAAATTGGGTGGGTACATTTAGATGTATCCACTTTTGCAAATAAGAAATGTGAAATCACAGGAGGAAAACATGGAACAGATATTTGCGTCGTTGAAAGAGCAGCAGGTAAGCGAAGGGCTGTTAGCGGATATAGAAAAGTTCCGGAAGAAATACCCGGCAGAAGAGAGATTTACAAACCGTATTGTAAAGCCGCAGATACCGTTTCTTGGAAAAGAAGTATTTGAAATGGCAGCAACAGCCCTTCTTCAGGGCGAAAATGTATTACTTTCCGGAACTAAGGCTACAGGAAAGAATGTCCTGGCTGAAAATCTGGCATATATATTTGGAAGGCCTTCCTATAATATATCGTTTAATGTGAATACAGACAGTTCCTCTTTGATCGGAACGGATACATTTAAAAATAACGAGGTTCAGCTGCGTACCGGTCCGGTATATGAATGTGCCGTAAATGGCGGCTTTGGAATTTTTGATGAAATTAACATGGCAAAAAATGATGCGGTATCCGTATTGCATGCAACCCTGGATTACCGGAGAATGATCGATATTCCGGGATATGAAAAAATCGAACTGCACGAAGCGGCTCGTTTTATAGGAACCATGAATTACGGATATGCAGGTACAAAGGAATTAAATGAAGCGTTGGTTTCCAGGTTTATGGTAATTGATATGCCTCCGGTTACAGAGGAAACGCTTCTGCAAATATTAATAGAACTTTTCCCGGATGCTAAAGAAACCGGGCTGAAGCAGCTGACAGGTGTATTTATGGATTTACAGGAGAAAGCTTCTAATAATGAGATTTCTACAAAACCGCTGGATCTTCGCGGATTGATTGGAGCGATCAAAACGATTCAGGCAGGTCTTGCGCCGGAACTGGCTATACGCATGGGGATCATCAATAAGAGTTTTGATATATTTGAACGGGAACTCATTGAAGATATCGTAATGACGCGTATTCCGGAGGACTGGAGCAGTGCCAGTATATTTTGAAGATATAGTCACTGGCAGTATAACAGTTTTGAGGTAGACAGATGACAGATTTAGAACAGAATACAGATCCCCTTGAGGATGAAATAGAGATAGAAAACCGAATAAAGAATCTGATGTGGACAGTAAGCGGCGATTACCAGCTGGATGTAAAGCTGGATGTGGCTTCTTTTCGCAAGTCTAAATATTTATCCCTTTATGATGCAATAAAGCAGGGAGCTTTTGCCCGCTTTTTTGACAAAGATCAGTTTGCGATGTATATTGTTAAGAAGGTATACTACGGTGCAGAAGAAGCCCAGCTTATGAATATTGCGCAGATCTGCGTTGATGCTGCATCTGTCAGAAAAGTATCAGCGGAACGGCCGGGAGTGCCTAGAATACGTAAAAAAGCGTTTGAAGCCATATTAGATTATGACTTTGGGAAAATGACCCAGTCTTTTATGGGCAGAGTAAAGATCTGTCTGATGCGCCAGGCGCTCACCGGTAATCTCACGGCGGAGAAGATGATTCTGGATACGGCAGAGACGGTAAGGCAGCTTGAAGAAGTACAGGATACCATGGAGATTATTAAAACGGTGGATCATCTTTATAACACTGTAGTAGACAAAAATTTTGTGAAAAAGCATGGGGACCTGGAACACGTTCTTGCGGTTACATTTGAGGATCTGAAAGAGTTTGACTGGAAAGACCTGTTAGAAGAAGACATGTATGAAGATTTGCTGGAACAGTACCTGGAGCAGGTGGGCAATCAGGTTACTTCCTTTGATGAAATGCAGGAAGAAGAGTCTTTGGAGCAGGAAAAGAAAAAAAGCGGTCAGCGTGTAATTATCCTGGATGAGAAAGCAGCTGCAAAAGTCTATGGGTATATTGAATTGACTTATGGCCGTTCATATTTAAATCCGCTGGAACAAAAGCGTATCAATCACCGATTGTGTACCGGAGCCCATGCAGACTGCAGCCTGTATTATACCGATGGTGTATTGGAAAATACAGTACGTGTAAATGCACAATATGTAAATGCCAAAAAGCAGGCGGATAAGAATCGTCTGGTCTATCATAACAGCAAAACGCTTTCCAGACGCAATATTGAAATTATGACAGATAATCTTAGACGTTCCCTGATGCTTCGCAATGAGATCGATTATGTAAAATCGGATTATGGTCAGATTGTTCCAAGCCGCCTGTGGAGGGTGGGCAGGGCAGATTCCGGGAAGCTCTTTACAAAAGCATGTAAGCAGAATTCTTCGGAATTTGTAGTGGATATTCTGATGGATGCCAGCGGATCCCAGAGGGACCGTCAGGGGCAGGTAGCACTTCAGTCGTTTATAATCAGTGAGGCGCTTAGTAACGTGGGGATTCCTCACCGGGTTATGAGTTTTTGCAGCTTTTGGGATTATACGGTAATGCAGCGTTTTCGTGAATATGACGAGAGCAGAAGTGCAAACCGCAAGATATTTGAGTATACCACGTCTTCGAATAACCGTGATGGTCTGGCAATCCGGGCGGCAGGTGATTCCCTGTATCAGCGGGAAGAAGAAAATAAAATTTTGATTGTATTAAGTGATGGCAGGCCGAATGATGTGATTGTAAACCGTCCAGGCAGTCGGAATCCCAAACCGTATCATGGGGATTATGCAGTGTCAGATACTGCTTTCGAGGTGCGAAAGCTTCGGAATATGGGAATATTTGTATTGGGAGTATTTGCAGGGAAAGAACATGACCTGGCAGCGGAGAAAAAGATTTTCGGGAAAGATTTTGCATATATCCGTGATATCAGCAGCTTTTCAAATGTCGTTTGCCTTTATTTAAAGAAGCTATTGGAATGGTAGTAGAAAGGAGTAGATGTTTATGAAAACTTCAAAAGTAATAAAAGCAGCAATTGCAGCAGGGATCGCAGCAGTAGGCGCAGGCTCCTATGCTTTCTGGAGAAGGGCAGTGCCCAGAGTGGAAAATCCACCCAGACATGCAACGGAAGAAGCGAAAGCGGGAACTCATTGGGAAACAACCCTGCCGTTTATACGCAACAGGCTGGCATGGCTGGATCAGCAAAAAACTGAGCCGGTCAGTATCACTTCCTTTGACGGACTTAAGTTAAAAGGTGTGCTGCTTCCGGCGAAAGAAGATTCAGAAAAAGTTGTGCTGGCAGTACATGGATATACCAGTTGTGGGGATAATGAGTATGCAGCCATGTCCTATTTCTTCCATGAAAACGGTTATCACGTTCTGTTGGTGGATGACAGAGCACATGGCGCCAGCGAAGGTAAATATGTGGGATATGGTTGTCTGGACCGGGAAGATGTTTACCGCTGGACACGTTTTCTGCATGACCGTTATAATGGAAAATGTTCTATTTACCTGCATGGAATATCAATGGGAGCGGCAGCTGTACTAATGGCCAGTTCCATAAGTCTTCCTCCTTCCGTAAAGGGAATTGTGGCGGACTGCGGATTCACATCCCCCTGGGAAGAATTTGCGTATCTTTTAAAGAATAAATATCATTGTCCGGTATATCCGGTTTTGCCGGTAGTGAATCTGATTAATAAATTTACAGCCGGGTATGGTTTTAAAGACTGTGATGCCAGAAAAGAAGTAGCGAATACAGACATTCCTGTATTCATTATTCATGGCGATAAGGATAGATTTGTTCCCGCCAGCATGGGCAGAGAAATCTACGATGCATGTGCGTCCAGAAAACAGATCTGGATTGTAAAAGGAGCCTCACATGCGGAAAGCTATTATATTGCAAGAAAAGAATATGAAGAAAGGGTTCTGGATTTCCTGAAAAGTCTTGGCTAGAGCAGTCTCTAGAGCGTAGGACATTGGTGAAATCAGAATTGGCAGAATGATAAAAATAACTCGTAAGAAACTATCAAAAATGCAGATTATTGCACTGGGATTCTTTCTTCTGATTATGGGTGGAACACTGCTTCTGATGCTTCCTGTTTCCAGTAGAAATGGGACCGTAACGCCGTTTTTAGACTGTATGTTTACAGCAACGAGTGCCTCCTGTGTCACAGGGCTTGTAGTGGTTGATACGTATACCCACTGGAGTCTCTTCGGCCAGATTGTCATTATTACAATGATACAGATTGGCGGGCTTGGGTTTATGACATTTGGAGTGCTTCTTGCAATGGCTTTGCACAGAAGGATTGGCCTTCGGGAAAGGGGCTTGATATCTGAGAGCCTCAATGCCATGCAGCTTGGCGGAGTGGTGGGATTCGTAAAAAAGATATTGATTGGGACCCTGATTATAGAAGGAACCGGGGCAATACTGCTTTCCATTCGATTTATTCCGGAATTCGGGCTGATTGAAGGAGTTGGAAACGGAATTTTTCATTCCATATCCGCCTTTTGTAATGCAGGATTTGACCTGATGGGGAAATATGAACCCTATGCTTCCCTGACGCAGTATTCCGGGGACTGGCTGGTAAACCTGACAATCATGTCTCTGGTTATTATTGGTGGAATTGGATTTTTGGTGTGGGATGATATTATCATTCATAAATGGCATTTTAAGAAATTTCATGTACATTCAAAAATTGTTATCATTACAACCGGTATTCTGGTATTTGGCGGAGCATTTCTGTTTGCCATCTTTGAGAGAAATAATTTATCAGCCCATATGGGGAATGGAGAAGCTTTTCTCACCGCGATGTTTGATTCAGTAACAGCTAGAACGGCTGGATTTAATACAACCGATACTGCGGCGCTGTCCCAGAGCAGTAAGCTTCTGACAACCATTTTGATGTTTATTGGCGGCAGCCCCGGTTCTACAGCGGGAGGTATCAAGACAACTACGGTTGTGGTATTTATCATGTACATGCGTGCATCCATGATGCGGACCAGAGGAATTAATATATTTAAGCGCCGGATAGATGATGAAGCCATTAAGAAGGCAAGTGCAGTTTTGTGTATTAACCTAATTCTTTCTTTGGGGGCAGTAATGCTGATTTGTACCATTCAGCCCCTGCAGCTTACGGATGTAATGTTCGAAGCCATGTCCGGTATCGGTACGGTAGGCATGACCACTGGGATTACCAGAGAGTTACTGCCGGTTTCAAGAATTGCAGTTATGATACTAATGTACTGCGGAAGATTAGGAAGTCTGTCATTTGCTCTTTCCTTTACAGAAAGAAAAAAGATATCTCCAATCGAGCTTCCTCAGGAAAAAATACTTGTAGGATAAGGAAGGAGCTTAAAGCTTGGAATTTAAAATCAATAATAAGAAAACTATTTTTATTGCAATCGCTTTTGCTATTGTGCTGTATTGGGGGTTGAATAATCATGACTTACTCTTTCGGGGGTTAAGTTATGTCATCGGCATTTGCTCACCAATCATTTTGGGTGGTGCGATCGCATTCGTGCTAAATGTGCCCCTTCGGTTTTTTGAGAAGTACCTGGGAAAAGTGATTAAAGATAAGCAAAATGTCCTTCGTTTTACCGGCATTATCCTTTCATATGCCCTTGCGATCGGAATTATCGTATTTGTTATTATGACTGTAATTCCGGAAATGGTAAACACAGTGAAGTCACTGAATCAGGGATTTCCGCAATTTATAGACCAGTTAGACGGCTGGCTTAAAGGTCTGGCGAAGAACTATCCGGATATTACGGACTATATCTCAAAATTAGAAGTGAATTGGCCGTCTATCGTAGAACGGGTGCTGGGAGTCTTGCAAAGCGGGGTTACAAATGTATTGTCTTCCACTCTTGGAGTGGCAACATCAGTGATCGGTGTGCTGACAACTATCATGCTGGGGGTCATTTTCTCTATTTACATTTTGGCACAAAAAGAAAAACTGGGTACCCAGTTCCGTAAAATTTTGTATGCTTATCTGCCTCAGGGCAAGGCGGACCGAATTACGGAAATCGGACATCTGACAAGCAGGACATTTACCGGGTTTATTTCGGGGCAGTGTATGGAAGCCTTGCTCTTTGGACTGCTCTGCTATATTGGAATGTTAATATTCAATTTTCCATATGCGATCAGTATTTCGGTACTGATTGGATTTACAACCTTAATTCCGGTGCTTGGAGCGTTTATCGGTACCGGACTGGGAGCGCTGCTGATTCTGGTAACCAACCCAATTAAAGCACTTTGGTTTGTTGTATTTATTATTGTACTTCAGCAGATAGATGAGCACTTTATGTATCCGAGAGTTGTTGGAAATTCCGTAGGGCTGCCAAGCCTCTGGGTTATGATTGCTGTAACTTTGGGCGGAAGCCTGATGGGACTTTTCGGAATGCTGGTCTTTGTACCACTGGTATCAGTCCTATATGCACTGTTCCGGGAGTCCGTATATGGAAGATTAAAAAAGAAAGCTGTCCCGGAAGCTAAGTACATTGAGTCTGTAGGAGAGAAAATTCAAAAATCAAAAAATCAGAAATGATGGATATAAAAAGATAATAAGTTTTAAGGAGGAAAAATCATGTCAGAAAAAGAATGCAGCAATTCAAGCTGTACCAAAGAAAGTTGCGAAGGGTGTCCAAGCAAGAATCCGAAAAGTTTTCTTGTGGAACCTAATATCTATACGGAGATCAAACATGTAATCGGAATCGTCAGCGGTAAGGGTGGAGTTGGTAAATCTATGGTTACCGCATCTCTTGCAAATAAGCTGACCGCTCAGGGGTACCGGGTAGGAATTCTGGATGCGGATATTACCGGTCCGTCTATTCCTAAAATGTATGGACTCCACGGTCCTGCACAGGGCGACGATCAGGGAATTTATCCGATGCTCGCTAAAAATGATATTAAAGTTATGTCTGTAAACCTTCTGCTTCCGGACGAGGAAGCTCCGGTAATCTGGAGAGGTCCGGTAATTTCTAATATGGTAAAACAGTTCTGGACGGACGTAATCTGGGGAGAACTGGATTATCTGCTTGTGGATATGCCTCCGGGAACAGGTGATGTCCCCCTTACGGTATTCCAGTCACTTCCGGTAGATGGAATTGTGATTGTATCTTCCCCGCAGGATTTAGTACGTATGATCGTAAAGAAAGCATACAGTATGGCGAAGAGCATGAACATCCGGGTGCTTGGAATCGTTGAAAACTACAGCTATTTAAAATGTCCGGATTGCGGCAAAGAGATTAAGATCTTTGGAGAAAGCCATATTGAAGACATTGCAAAAGAGCTGGACGTAGAACTGTTAGGCAAAATGCCGATCGATCCGGAATTCGCAAGAATGGCGGATGAAGGATGTTTTGAAGAGGCCGAAAATGAGTATATCAGTGATGCTGCAGAAGCATTGCGGAAAATTAAATAGTTATGATATTACATGCAGTGGCTTTTTCAGCACTGCATGTTTTGCATATCAGAGGGTAAACTACATACTATTTGCAGATATTGAAAATTTTGGAATAAAAACCACCTGAAATGAAATAATAAATTCAGAAAATACTTTGCATTTATGGAAATATATGTTATCATATATGAACAAATGAACATATGTTATAGAAAGAGGAGGAGTATGGATGAGAATGAGTATTATGCAAATAAGTGGAGTTATTATTCTAATATGCTTTTATGGGGCATACTTTTCAAAAATGCTATTTCAGAGAAAAAAGGGAATAAAGACAAATCAGATGGGAAAAGGCAAAAAAGACTTTGTTACGCTTTTGGTGGAAAGAGTATTGGGTGTGTTGACGGTACTTATTGTTTTTTTTGAACTGGGCAGTATATTAAAAGGAACACACTGGTATTTTAATGAATTCATCCGGATTGCAGGCATTATTGCGGCAGCAGCAGGAGTAGTAATCTTTATCATTGCTATGTGGACTATGAGAGACAGCTGGCGTGCAGGGATACCGGATCAGGAAGATACCAGTATGATAACAGAAGGCATCTATAAATATAGCAGGAATCCTGCATTCTTAGGATTTGATCTGATGTATCTTGGAATCTTAACCGCATTTTTTAATCCTGTACTTTTGGCCGTGACGGTATGTACGATTCTGGTGCTTCATCTTCAGATCTTACAGGAAGAAAAATATCTTGAGATTGTGTTTGGCGAAGAGTATCTTGTCTATAAGCAGATAACGGGAAGATATTTTTGCTTTTTCTAAGGGTTCATCAACAAATAAAAAACGAATATATGTTCGAAAAAAAACTTGCATCCCGGACAAACGTGTGCTACAATAGACACAAACAAATGTTCGGGGTGTGATTTTATATGAAGATTCAGGAATCGATGAGTGTATATGACAAATTACAGATTTTATCGGATGCGGCGAAATATGATGTGGCCTGTACTTCCAGCGGTGTTGACCGCAAGGGAAATGGAAAAGGAATCGGCAATTGTATAGCCCCGGGAATCTGCCATAGTTTTTCAGCAGACGGCAGATGTATATCGCTGTTAAAGATTTTATTTACAAATGAATGCATATTTGACTGTAAGTACTGCATCAATCGAGCTTCCAATGATGTAGTGCGTACTTCCTTTACACCGGAAGAAGTATGTGAGCTGACAATGGAATTTTACCGCAGAAATTACATTGAAGGGTTATTCTTAAGTTCCGGGGTACTGCATAATCCAAATTATACTATGGAGCTTCTTTATCAGACTTTGTATAAGCTGCGCAATGAATATCATTTTCAGGGATATATCCATGTGAAAGCAATTCCGGGGTCCTCCCAGGATTTAATAGATAAGACCGGGTTTCTGGCAGACAGAATGAGTATCAATCTGGAACTCCCCACGTCTGAAGGTCTGAAGAAGCTGGCGCCTCATAAGTCACGCAAAACAATTCTGGCACCTATGCGGCAGATTCAGAGCAGACGGGAAGAGAACCGATATGACGTGGCGGTATATCGAAGTGCACCAAAATTTGTGCCGGCAGGACAGAGTACCCAGATGATTATCGGAGCGACGCCGGAGAATGACTATGAGATCATCTCGGTAGCAGAGTCCCTGTATCAGAAGTTTGACTTAAAGCGTGTGTTTTATTCTGCATTTGTGCATGTGAATGAAGACTCAAATCTGCCCATGCTGCCGGGGGGACCGCCCCTTTTACGGGAACACCGGCTGTATCAGGCTGACTGGCTGCTGCGTTTTTATGGATTTCAGGCGGGAGAACTGCTATCAGAAAAACGGCCGAATTTTAACGTGCTGATTGATCCGAAATGTGACTGGGCATTGGGGCATCTGGAGAATTTTCCAATAGAAATTAACCGGGCAGATTATTTTACATTACTACGGGTACCCGGAATAGGAACAAAATCGGCAAGAAGAATAGTGCAGGCAAGAAGATTTGGGAATCTGAAGTTTGAGGATTTAAAGAAGATGGGAGTAGTACTCAAAAGAGCATTGTATTTTATTACCTGTCAGGGAAGAATGATGTATCCTGTTAAAATTGATGAAGATTATATTCTGCGCAATCTGTTAAGCGTGGGAGAAAAGCTTCCCTTTGAAGCAAACGGATATCGCCAGCTGAGCCTGTTTGATGATTATAACGTAGATGCAAATATGAATGCTTATGCACAAAAGCTGATTGTTCAGGCATAAGTAATTTAAGAACGCTCTATAGAAATCAGGAGGTAAGCATATGGAGAAGACAATATTCAGATGTGAAGACAGTACGGATGGTATCTTTACCGGAGTGTACGATGCTTGGGCCAGCAGGCTGGGGCACGGCAATGTGGCACTGCAGACAGGAACGGATGTTAATTATGAACTTTTTGCAAGGTATGTGGATGTTCCGGTGGATCATGAGAAAGCATTTAAGGTAGCCAGAACAATACGGGAAAAGATGGTGGAAGAAGATTATGAGGCGCTTTATCAGGCCACCCTGTCCAAAGAGAATGACAAAGCAGATGCAATTTACCGCATGATTGTGCTGGGGCTTAGCGGTAATTACCGGGGACCGGTGATACAGAACCTGGGAAACCCTCATGTATGTAAAGTATTTGAGTTATCCCGAAGCGTGGGGAATGAAGCACATCACTATCTGGGGTTTATACGGTTTAAGGAACTTCAAAATAAAATACTCAGTTCTGTAATCGAGCCTGAAAATAAAATTATTCCTATAATCGGAGATCATTTTGCCAATCGTTTTCCCAATGAAAATTTTTTGTTATTTGATAAAACTAATCAGATGCTTATGGTGCATGAGATTGGAAAAGAGTGGGTAGTGGTTGCCGGCGAAGTGAACGACCCGGAGGATTTATACCGGGCATCGGAAAGGGAGCTGGAGTTTCAAAAGCTTTGGAAAGGATTCTGTAACAGTATTGGTATCAAAGAACGTCAGAATCAGCAGCTGCAACGTAAACTTGTACCATTAAAGCGAAGAAAACACATGCTGGAATTCTAATTTTAATATGTAAAATTTTGGAAGAAATTCATAGATAATTTGCTGGTGTTGTAGGTAATCATCAGAGTTGGAAACGAAATAGAATAGTTATAATTCATAGATTGAAAAATTCTTTTCTAATATAATTGGATAAAATGACGGAGCGAAATCGATACCATAAAAAGATCACAAAAATGCAGTGTTGACAAATTCTTTTTGACATGACATAATATGGCAACAAATAAATTAGTCAAACATGGTTAAGTGAGGTGAAAAGTATGTCAGAAAGGAAAATTAAGCTTTCCGAAATCAATGAAGTAAAGGAATTTGTATCAACTGCAGGTAAATGTGATTTTGATATCGATGTATTCTATAACAGAGTTGTCATTGACGCCAAATCTATATTAGGCGTGCTAAGCTTAGACCTGACACGTGTACTTACTGTAAAATACGGCGGAGAAGATATGCAGTTCGAGAATGTATTAAGTAAGTATTGCGCATCTTAGAGCGGGTTTGAATATTCATTTCCGCCATCTGCACGCCCCACTTCGGGGGGATTTACCCCGAAAAGCCGTTTCACATCATATGGAAAAGCAAGCGCATAATCTTGGATAGAGGTTATGCGCTTTTTGTGCTATAATGAGAACCATATACGAACATACTATCGTTAGTACTGTTTTAAGAACGATTTTCAGGAATCGGTTGGAAGAGGAGACAGGGAATTGGATGTAATACGGATTTCAGTGCGTAATCTGGTAGAATTCATTTTGCGCAGCGGTGATATAGATAATCGAAGAGGGGCGATGGCGGACAAAGAAGCTATGCAGCTTGGCAGTAAGCTGCACCGGAAAATCCAGGGTCAGATGGGGGCGGCATATAAGGCAGAGGTGCCTCTGAAACATTTGGTGGAGTTTGAAAATTTTGCAATCAGTATTGAGGGAAGGGCAGACGGAATACAGGTAGATGAATCAGGGGTCATGATTGATGAGATCAAAGGTGTTTACCGGGATCTGGAGTTTTTGAATGAACCGGTGGGGGTTCATCTGGCACAGGCAATGTGTTATGCCTATATTTATGCCAATGAAGAGAAGCTGGAAAATATAGGAGTACAGATGACCTATTGTAATCTGGATACAGAGGTGATAAAGCGGTTTTACCAGGAATACAGATTTGAAGATCTGCAGGAATGGTTTCAAAAACTGGTGGCGGAGTATCAGAAATGGGCGGTTTTTCAAAAGGAATGGAGACAGACACGGACAGATTCTATCAGGGAGATCGCATTTCCCTTTGAATACAGAGATGGGCAGAAAGGATTGGCTGGTGCTGTTTACCGCACGATCCAAAGAAAAAAGAAATTATTTATTCAGGCTTCGACCGGGGTTGGCAAGACGATTTCAACGGTATTCCCTGCAGTGAAGGCGGTGGGGGAAGGATTAGGAGATAAGATATTTTATCTGACTGCAAAAACCATTACCAGAACAGTAGCGGCAGAAGCCTTTGAACTTTTAAAAGAGCAGGGACTTCAGTACAAAGTGATTATCTTAACGGCAAAAGAGAAAATATGCCCTTGTGAAGAGACTCTTTGTAATCCTCAGGACTGCCCCTATGCAAAGGGCCACTATGACAGGATCAACGATGCCGTCTATGAACTTCTGAATGAAAAAAGCCGGTTTTTTCGGGAGGATATTTTGGAGCAGGCAGAAAAATGGATGGTATGTCCCTTTGAATTATCATTGGATTTATCCGTATGGGTAGATGCCATTATCTGCGATTATAATTATGTATTCGATCCCAGAGCCAGTCTGAAGCGCTTTTTTGGGGAGGGGATGCAGGGAGATTATCTGTTTCTGATAGATGAGGCCCACAACCTGGTGGAACGTGGGAGGCAGATGTTCAGTGCAAGCCTGTATAAAGAAGAGCTTCTGGAGGTTAAAAGAGCCGTTAAGCCATACAGCAGGAAACTGGAACGCCAATTGGAAAAATGTAATAAGATTATGCTGGAAATGAAAAGGGAGTGCCAGAATTATGAAGTTTTAGAAAATGTAGGTCCTCTTGTCATTGCATTAATGAATTTGTGTGCTGAAATTGAAAAATTCCTGGAGGAATCGGAACAACCCAGTGTAAAAGAAATCATTACAAATCTTTATTTTGAAGCAAGGGCATTTTTGGATACCCATGAGCGGTTGGATGAAAATTATGTCATATATTCAGAAATGGAAGAGGATGGACGCTTCAAGGTAAAACTTTTTTGTATAGATACGTCAAAAAATATCCAGGAATGTCTGGATAAAGGAAATAGTACCATATACTTTTCGGCAACGCTGCTTCCCGTAAAATATTATATGGAGCTGTTAAGTGAAGCAGAAGACGACTATACAATCTATGCAGAATCATCCTTCGATCCCGGTAAAAAAAAGGTATTAATCGGTACGGATATCAGCAGTAAATATACCAGAAGAAGTTTTGGCGAATATCAGAAAATGGCATGGTATATTAAAAAAACCATAGAGGGACAGAAAGGGAACTATCTGGTGTTCTTTCCGTCGTATAAGCTGATGACAGAAGTAGAGGAAATCTTTCGGGAAGAGATGGGAGAAGATGTGATTTGCATATGCCAGAGCAGCAATATGAAAGAAGAGGAACGGGAAGAATTTCTGCAGGAATTTGAGCGTGAGCAGAAGAACAGTCTGGTAGGGTTTTGCGTAATGGGCGGGATCTTTTCCGAAGGGATTGATCTGAAAAGAGACCGTTTGATTGGAGCACTGATCATTGGTACCGGATTACCGCAGATTTGCAATGAACGGGAAATTCTGAAAAATTATTATGATAAACGGAATATGGATGGATTTTCTTATGCATATCTGTATCCGGGAATGAATAAAGTATTGCAGTCAGCGGGCAGGGTAATCAGGACAGATGATGACCAGGGGGTGATCATGCTGTTAGATGAACGGTTTATGCAGAGGCAGTACCAGTATCTGTTCCCAAGGGAGTGGGATAACTATGAGACTTGCCGACTGGATAATCTGGAGGGGAAGCTGGAGGCGTTTTGGCAGGAAAGAAATGCCCCGTAAATTTTAACGAAAAACCCTCCTTGCCATAACTACCACCAGGTGGTAGAATAAAAAAGAAGTTAAACCTAAGAAATAATCACAAAAGCATGGAGGAACCTATGAGCAACGTTAGAAGAGTGTACGTGGAGAAGAAGCCGGCATATGCAGTGCAGGCAAAAGAATTAAGACATGAGATTCACAGTTATTTAGGAATCAGTTCATTAACAGGTGTTCGTGTATTGATTCGTTATGATGTGGAGAATATCTCCGACGAAGTTTATAAAGCTGCCTGCAATACGGTATTTTCCGAACCGCCGGTAGATACCTTATATGAAGAGAGTTTTGATATAGCAGATGGGGCAAAAGTGTTTTCGGTAGAATTCCTTCCGGGACAATTTGACCAGAGGGCAGATTCCGCAGTACAGTGTGTAAAGTTCCTGAATGAGGATGAAGAACCGATTATCCGTTCAGCTACTACCTACGTATTGGAAGGAAGCATTAACGAGGAAGAATTCGAAGCAATCAAATCCTATTGTATCAATCCTGTAGATTCCAGAGAAACTGACATGGTAAAGCCACAGACTCTGGTAACGAAGTTTGATGAGCCTGCAGATGTGAAAATATTTGACGGATTCACCATAATGGACGAAGAAAAGTTAGAAGAGCTTTATGGTTCTTTAAATCTGGCTATGACATTTAAGGATTTCAAACATATCCAGAATTATTTCAAGGGTGAAGAAAAAAGAGATCCTTCCATGACAGAGATCCGTGTACTGGATACATACTGGTCCGATCACTGCCGCCATACTACTTTCTCAACGGAATTAAAAGATGTAGTATTTGGAGAAGGTTATTATAAAGATCCGATCGTTGGAACTTATCAGCAGTATTTAAAGGATAGAGAAGAAATCTTTAAAGGAAGAGACGATAAATTTGTCTGCCTGATGGATCTTGCTCTGATGGCGATGCGCAAGCTGAAAAAAGAAGGAAAACTGGAGGATCAGGAAGAATCAGATGAAATCAATGCCTGCAGTATTGTTGTGCCGGTAGAAATCGACGGTGTGACAGAAGAATGGCTGATCAACTTTAAAAATGAAACACATAACCATCCGACTGAAATCGAACCATTTGGCGGTGCGGCAACCTGCCTTGGCGGAGCGATCCGTGATCCTCTCTCCGGACGTACTTATGTGTATCAGGCAATGCGTGTAACAGGAGCGGCTGATCCTACGGTGTCTGTTAAAGAGACTTTAAAGGGAAAACTTTCCCAGAAGAAGATTGTAAGAAGCGCAGCACACGGCTACAGTTCCTATGGGAATCAGATCGGACTTGCAACGGGACTGGTAAAAGAAGTTTATCATCCGAATTACGTTGCTAAGAGAATGGAAATCGGTGCAGTCCTGGGGGCAGCTCCAAGAAAAGCCGTTATCCGTGAGACATCTGATCCGGGTGATATTATTATCCTGCTGGGCGGACGTACCGGACGTGACGGCTGCGGCGGTGCAACCGGATCATCCAAGGTACATACGGAGGAATCCATTGAAACCTGCGGTGCAGAGGTACAAAAAGGAAATCCACCAACGGAACGTAAAATCCAGCGTCTGTTCCGCCGTGGAGAAGTAAGTAAGTTAATTAAAAAATGTAATGACTTTGGTGCAGGCGGAGTATCCGTTGCAATCGGAGAATTAGCGGATGGACTTCATATTTACCTGGATAAAGTCCCGAAAAAATATGCAGGTCTGGATGGAACAGAAATTGCGATTTCAGAGTCACAGGAGAGAATGGCAGTTGTAGTGGATCCAAAAGACGCAGAGCAGTTCCTGGCTTATGCAGTTGAAGAAAACCTGGAAGCAATCGAAGTGGCAGTCGTAACGGAAGCGAAGAGACTGGTTATGATCTGGAGAGAAAAAGAGATCGTTAATATTTCCAGAGCATTCTTAGATACCAACGGTGCTCATCAGGAAACCAGTGTCTCGGTAGATATCCCATCCGAGCAGGATAAATTCTTTGTAAGAGAAGAAGTAGGGGATGTCAGGGAAAAATGGCTGGATACGCTGAAAGATTTAAATACGTGTTCCCAGAAGGGACTTGTTGAAATGTTCGACGGTTCCATCGGAGCAGGCTCTGTATTTATGCCATTTGGAGGAAAATATCAGCTGACAGAAACCCAGGCTATGGTAGCGAAGCTTCCGGTATTAAAAGGAAAGACAGATACCGTAACCATGATGAGCTATGGATTTGATCCGTACTTATCAAGCTGGAGTCCATATCACGGTGCTGTATATGCAGTTCTGGAATCTGTTGCAAAAATAGTGGCAGCAGGCGGGGATTACAGCAAAATCCGTTTTACATTCCAGGAATATTTCAGACGTATGACAGAAGATCCTTCCCGTTGGAGCCAGCCGTTTGCAGCACTTTTAGGTGCATACAGCGCACAGCTTGGATTTGGACTTCCATCCATCGGCGGAAAAGACAGTATGTCCGGTTCCTTTAATGAAATTGACGTACCGCCTACCTTAGTATCTTTTGCAGTAGATGTTGCCAGTGACAAACACATAATTACACCGGAACTTAAAAGAGCCGGAAGTAAGCTGGTATTGTTAAAGATAGAGACAGATCAATATGATCTGCCTGATTATACACAGATCATGGATCAGTATGGCAGGTTCTTTGAAGATGTAAAAGCTGGAAAGATTATTTCCGCATATACACTGGATGCCAAAGGACTGGCTGCAGCAGTAAGTAAAATGGCATTTGGAAACCATATGGGAGTAAGAATAGAGCATAATGTAGACAAGAGAGATCTGTTTGCAGCAGGATTTGGTAATATTGTGGCAGAAGTACCGGATGGTAAAGTAGGAGAACTTTCCATTTCCTATACCGTAATCGGTGAAGTACTGGATACTCCGATATTTGAATATGCAGATACCAGGATCACTTTGGAGGAAGCTTTGGAAAGCTGGACCGGAACATTGGAAAAAGTATTTAAGTCTGTACCGGATTCTGAAGAATCAGATGTTCCTTCTACGATAAGTGTAACATCCGCAGTTGAAGATGCAGTGATCGAAAATGGTCTGTTTCATGGGAAAAATGTCTATACATGTAAAAATAAAGTGGCGAAACCAACGGTATTTATACCTGTATTCCCAGGAACCAACTGTGAATATGACAGCACGAAGGCATTTGAACGTGCCGGAGCAGACGTCATTGTAAAAGTCTTCAAAAACTTAAGTGCTGCTGATATTCGTGATTCTGTTGATATCTTTGAAAAAGCGATTAACAGCTCCCAAATGATTATGTTCCCGGGTGGATTCTCTGCAGGTGATGAACCGGACGGATCTGCAAAATTCTTTGCTACCGCATTCCAGAATGCGAAAATCAAAGAAGCAGTTATGAAATTATTAAATGAGAGAGACGGTCTGGCACTTGGTATCTGTAACGGATTCCAGGCTCTGATTAAACTGGGGCTGGTACCAAACGGAGAAATTACAGGACAGACTGCCGATTCGCCGACATTGACTTTCAATACCATTGGACGCCATATTTCCAAAATGGTATATACAAAAGTAGTTTCCGATAAATCTCCCTGGCTTGCACAGGCGGAACTTGGAAAGACCTATGTAAACCCGGCTTCTCACGGGGAAGGAAGATTTGTAGCAAATGAAGAATGGCTGAAGAAACTATTTGCCAATGGACAGGTAGCCACTCAGTATGTAAATGCTGACGGAGAACTGAGCGCAGATGGCGAATGGAACGTAAATGGTTCTTATTGCTGCATCGAAGGTATTACAAGCCCGGATGGCCGTGTATTTGGTAAAATGGCACATTCAGAAAGACGTGATGCTTCTGTGGCAATTAATATTTACGGAGAACAGGATCTGAAAATCTTTGAATCCGGTGTAGCTTATTTTAAATAAAAAATAGAGGCAGGTATTCCGCTTTTTCGCGGGATGCCTGTTTTTTTAGGCCCAAACGACCCAGATTACCTTGTCGAATCCTGTATAAAACAGCAACGAAACGTGGCACTTGAGATTCAGAATGTTTCTTGTGGGATAAGAAAAAGCAATAATTGACACAACTTATTGCAAAAATTTAAAACATATTGCAATTTGTCGAAAAATGGGATATATTGTCACTGCACCATCATAGGACTAAGAGGGGCAGTAAAAGTGAGAAATGGAGTATATGAAAATTTGCTGATATGAAGGAGGGCAATCTAATGCCACGTATAGTGAGGGATACGCACGTCTATTATTCAAATCTAAAATGGAAGAATCAAAAAAATGTATTTGCAGATGAAATTGACAAGAAAAAGTTTCTGGATATTGTCGCCTTAGTCCGGCGAAAAATAGAATTCCGGATTTTTGCATATTGTATCACTGATACAGAAGTACATATGGTGATCAGTACGCACAATAGCAGGGTGAATACAAAAGTGCTGAAAGAAGTAACCAGAGAGTTTTCCCGCTATTATAATCAAAATGCAGATCACCGGCTTCAGAAGCGGATCTGCGGATATTATGAAAGCGAGGAAATCGAAGGCTGGGTGAATGTATTTAAATATTGTGGTAAAATACATTTGATTCCGGTTGTCTGTCATACTGTAAAAAATCTGGGAGATTACTGGTGGTGCAGTTACAATGACTACATTGGCAGATATAAAAGCGGAATTATTGATACAGAAGTTTGGATGAATTATCTGGATGCAGATCAGGAAACAGCCTTGTATAAATTCAAAGGCTATCACCGAAGGGAATACAGGCAGATTTAATTCCTATATATATAATAACGAAAAAAAGGAATTACTATAATGCTATTTTGGAAAAATTAAAGAAAAATTAAGGTTTCTCATTGCCGATAGTTGTGCTACAATAAAGTAAGAAAATGGCAAGGAGGACAGGCTATGAACTTGAGTGAGAATATAACCGGAGTTCAGCATCTGGGGATACCGGTAGTAAATTTAAAAGAGGCTGTTGCCTGGTATGAAGAGAATCTGGGATTTAAAAAATTTCATGAAAAAATAGTAATGAATCCCTATAAAATTGATGTCGCTTTTCTGCAGCTGGGTGATCTGGTTTTGGAGTTATTTCAGCCTTCCGGCAGCGAATTGGCTGAAGTGGCTAAAAGAAAAGACGGCATTTTAGACCATTATGCAATTGATACACCGGATTTAGAAAAATGTGTGGAACTGGCTTTAAAAAAAGGATTGAAATATCATGCATCTACCAGTAACGGGATTACCTGTTATGAGCATCTTGGCACGAAGGGTGTGAGAGGGGCAAATTTTGTCGGACCGAATCACGAAGTTGTGGAATTCTGCCACGATAACAGTGCGGAATATGGCTGTAAATCCGGATTACAGGGATGGGCACATCTTGCAGTTAAAGTAAGAAGCCTGAAGGATTCCATTGTATTCTATGAAAAGCTTGGATTCCGTAAGACGGGAGAAGGGTACTTGGATACACCGGATGGAAGAATAGAGATTGCATTTGTTTATCTCAAAGGTTTTACTCTGGAATTAATACAGATGGCAGGAGCAGGTCTGGAAGAATTAAAAACCAGAGGAGCAGGCCATATTGATCACATTGCCCTGGATGTATATGATATTGATGAAGCTTTTTATGAAGCGAAGAAGATCGGGCTTCACAGCCTGGATTATCTGGTAAAAGAACTTCCGTTTTTCGAGTTTGGAGTCAAGTTTTTTACGGTAGTTGGTCCTGACGGAGAAAAAGTAGAATTTAATCAAAAAAAGTGCTTGACATTTTCAAGGATTTAATAGTATAATGACTAAGCGGTTTGGTAATCAGGCCGCTGACCATGGGATCTTAGCTCAGCTGGGAGAGCATCTGCCTTACAAGCAGAGGGTCACAGGTTCGAGCCCTGTAGGTCCCATGTCTTTTAATTAAATATGGCGGAATAGCTCAGTTGGCTAGAGCACACGGTTCATACCCGTGGTGTCGAGAGTTCAAATCTCCCTTCCGCTACACAAGCATAATGATATTTCGTTATGCTTTTTTTGTGTCAAATTATGACACAATTCTTAAGAAGAATTAAGAAACGTCAGAAAACTTTCACTTTTATTTAATAAAAATAGCAGGAATTCTAATTTTGGATGTGGTAAGATACCCCCTGTAACGAAACAGAGGTGCAAATGCATCTCGTCAATATGAGGAGGATATAACTATGAAGAAAAAAGTATTAGGTTTAATGGCAGTTATGGCATTAGCAGGAGCATTAGCAGTAGGTTGTGGAAGTTCTGATAAAGGAACAACAGAAGCTACAACAACAGAAGCAGCTACAACAGCTGTAACAACTGAAGCAACAACAACAGAAGCAGCTACAACAGAAGCAGCTACAACAGAGGCTACAACAACAGAAGCAGCTACAACAGAAGCAGCTACAACTGAAGCAGCTCAATAATTTAAACATAGAAGGCTCCCTGGTCCTTGGATCGGGGAGTTTTTTCGTTTCTAAAGAAATGAAAATTCTCAATATATAGATATGCCTTTGACATTTCTCTTATTCATGACTTATAATGATTCTGTAACTCGCAAAATCCGTCTGTATGAAAGTCTATTCAGGCGGGTATGAATATAGGTAAGATTTAAGATAACTTAACTGGTCTAAGCTGAATTCTCAGCAAAGGTTAATCGCATAATTTTTTTTACAAGCCAATAAAATGGAGGTTGATATGAGAGTTGGAATGGGATATGATGTACACAAGTTAACGCAGGACAGGGATTTGATTCTGGGCGGTGTTTTGATACCTTATGAAAAAGGGCTGTTGGGACATTCAGACGCAGATGTCGTGGTACATGCCATCATGGATGCCTTGTTAGGTGCAGCGGCACTTGGTGATATTGGAAAGCATTTTCCGGACACAGATCCAGCGTATAAAGGAATATCCAGTATTACATTATTAAAGCATGTGTCAGAACTTCTGGAAGAAAATAACTATATGATCGAAAATATTGATGCTACGATTATAGCACAGAGACCAAAGCTTCTGCCCTATATGCCTCAGATGGTAAAAAATATTGCAGATGCTTTAGGATTAGAAGAGAATCAGGTGAATGTGAAAGCCACAACAGAAGAAGGACTGGGATTTACAGGAGCGGGAGAGGGGATTAGTTCCCAGGCAGTATGCCTGTTGATTCCCATGTTTGATCTGGCAGCAGATGACAGAATGGCAGGCGGGGCGTGTCAGGGCTGTGGCGGCTGTTGTAAATAGTGCAGGAGGAAACGCAATTATGAGTTCACGGGATGTTTACCGGTTAGAGGATAAGGATTATGGCAAGACCAGAAAGCTGTGGGAAGAAATTTTCCCGGATGATACAAAGGAATTTCTGGATTATTATTATGAATGCTGTACCAGGGATAATCTGATTTACGGAATTGTGGATGATGATTGGAGATTGCTTTCTATGGCACAATTTAATCCCTATGCCGTGCATCTTGGTGAAACAACTGTGGACACCCATTATATAGTGGCGGTTGCTACCAGACCGGAATCCAGACACCAGGGGCTGATGAAGAGCATTTTGCAAAGGGCATTGAGCGACGGATATGAGAGAAATGAGGCATTTATGTTCTTAATGCCTGCAGCAGAGGCGATTTACAAACCCTTTGATTTTGAAACGATATATGAACAGAAAAGCATGATTGTCCGTAAAGAGGATAGTTCCCCGGGGCATATGGAGATTGAGATTCAGGTACAGGAGGCAGAAAAGGAGGATCTTTGCCAGCTTGCTGATCTTTCTGAAAAATTATTAAGAGAGCGTTATCAAGTATATACGGTCCGGACAGCGGCATATATGAACCGTCTGCTTAAGGAGCAGGAAAGTGAACGTGGCGGGATTCTTATTTTTTTGGCAGAAGGAAAACCGGTTGGTTATTGCTTTAGTGCATTGGAAGAAACTCCGCAGATACGGGAGCTGATTTGTACGGCTGAGTATGAAAAAGAAGTAATTTCAGCCCTTTTTTCCTATTATAATGAAAAGGGTGTATTTGATAATGCCCGGGATGAATCCATAACAGTTACTGCTTTTCGTGAAGGGCTCTATTCTAATGCTGTCAAAACTGCATCATTGATCATGGCGAGGATTGTCCATCTGGAATCTTTTGCTTCCAGCCTGAGAAGCAGGGAACCGGTATCTTTTACCATAAAGGTAGAAGACCGGATGCTTCCTGGCAATAATGGAATCTTCCGGTTCGATTTGAGTGAGAATGGAGGATGTGCATGCCGTATCACAGACTGCAGAGCGGAAGATGTGGATGCGGTCCTGTCTGTTGGAGCACTGACGAAATTATTTTTTGGTGCTAAAGGTTTCATAGAAGAGGATCGCCTGCCGCTTTCTAAGATACATTTATTTGATAAAATATTTCTGGATGAAATAGTTTAGCGGAAAAGGCTGCGGGGATATTGACAAATGGAAGATTTTTGCATAGACTAATGGCATTGGGTATTAGAGATAAATCCTATGACTGAACAGCCATCAGATTTTATAGAACGGAGAGAATAGAATATGAAAGTATACAATACTTTAACAAAGAAAAAAGAAGAATTTGTGCCTTTGGTACCGGGTAAGGTAAGCATGTATGTCTGCGGACCAACCGTATATAATTTTATTCACATTGGAAATGCCAGGCCGATGATTGTTTTTGATACGGTCAGACGTTATATGGAACATAAGGGATATGAAGTAAATTATGTATCCAACTTCACGGATGTAGATGATAAGATCATTGCGAAAGCAATCGAAGAAGGTGTGTCAGCCCAGGAGATATCGGAGCGCTATATTGCAGAATGTAAAAAAGATATGGCTGCTATGAATGTATTGCCGGCTACAACTCATCCTCTTGCTACAATGGAAATCGGCGGAATGATTGAAATGATCTCCACCCTGATTGAAAAAGGGTTTGCTTATGACGTGAATGGAACCGTTTATTTCAGAACCAGAAAGTTTGATGAATATGGTAAGCTTTCTCATAAGAACCTGGATGACTTACGTGCTGGAAACCGTTCCCTGTTAGTATCCGGAGAAGACCAGAAGGAAGATCCGCTGGATTTTGTACTCTGGAAACCAAAAAAAGAAGGAGAGCCGGCATGGGAATCTCCGTGGAGTGCAGGACGTCCGGGATGGCATATTGAGTGTTCGGTGATGTCTAAAAAATATCTGGGCGAAGAGATTGATATTCATGCAGGCGGAGAGGATCTGGTATTCCCTCACCATGAAAATGAAATTGCACAAAGTGAATGCTGCAATGGAAAAGACTTTGCAAAATACTGGCTGCACAATGCCTTTTTAAATATTGACAACCGCAAAATGTCCAAGTCTCTTGGGAATTTCTTTACAGTGCGTGAAATTGGCGAAAAGTATGACTTACAGGTACTGCGTTTCTTTATGCTCAGTGCCCACTACAGAAGTCCGCTCAACTTCAGTGCAGACCTTATGGAAGCTTCCAAAACAAGCCTGGAACGTATTATAACTGCCGTGGATAACCTGAAATTTCTGGTTGGAAATGCAGAGGATAAAGAATTGTCACTGGAAGAAAAAGAGAGCCTGACCCAGGCGGCTGCATTTGAAACTAAGTTTGATGAAGCTATGGATGATGATTTCAATACTGCAGATGCAATCTCTGCGATTTTCGAAATGGTGAAGTATGTAAATACAAATATTTCCGGAGAAAATTCAAAATCATTTATTCAGACAGTTTTGGATAAAATGGTAAACTTATGCGATGTACTGGGAATCATAGTTGATAAAAAAGAAGAAATTCTGGCAGAGGACATTGAAAAAATGATCGAAGACCGCCAGGCGGCTAGAAAAGCAAAGGATTTCAAAAAAGCAGATGAAATCCGTGATGCTCTGCTTGCAAAAGGCATTGTTCTGGAAGATACCAGAGAGGGTGTAAAATGGAAAAAGGCGTAGATTCATTCTCTGATTATTTAAAAGAGCAGTTTAGGCTGGATGATCTGGATATGAAGACGTATTCTCCGCTGACACTGGCATATATCGGAGACAGTATATATGACCTGGTAATCCGCACGCTGGTGGTCTGCCAGGGGAATTGTCCCGCAAATAAACTTCACAAGAACGCAAGTGCACTTGTGAAGGCATCTGCCCAGGCTGAAATGATAGAGAAGATTATGCCTCTTTTGACAGATGAGGAAAAGCAGATTTACAAAAGAGGGCGTAATGCCAAATCTTATACGATGGCAAAAAATGCTACAATGCTCGATTATAGAAAAGCAACAGGATTCGAGGCACTAATGGGATATCTGTATTTGGAAAACCAGATGCATCGTATGATTGATCTGGTAAAAGAGGGTATTAGGAGTCTGGAAAATGTGGATAGTAATGTCCGAAATAAAATAAATGTGGATAAGGCAGCTGATGCTATTGCAGAAGATGATATGACAGAGGCAGCCGTAAAGGAGAATACCAATGAGATATGAGGAATTGACAATAGAAGGCAGAAATGCTGTAATAGAGGCATTTCGTGCCGGAAAGCCGATTGACAAGCTGTTTGTTCTGGATGGCTGTCAGGATGGTCCGGTTCGTACCATCGTAAGAGAAGCAAAAAAGCATGATACCATTATTAACTATGTGGATAAGGAAAGGCTTGATCAGATCTCAGAAACCGGCAAGCACCAGGGGGTTATTGCCTATGCAGCAGCTTATGAATATGCTGAAGTGGAAGATATTTTGAAGATTGCAGAAGAAAAGGGCGAACCTCCATTTCTTATATTGCTGGATAATATTGAAGATCCACATAACCTGGGAGCTATTATACGTACAGCTAATCTGGCAGGGGCTCATGGCATTATCATTCCGAAACGCCGTGCAGTAGGCCTTACGGCAACTGTTGCTAAGACTTCTGCTGGAGCTATTAACTATACACCGGTAGCCAAAGTCACAAATCTTGCGAAAACAATAGAAGAGTTAAAGGAAAAAGGTCTTTGGTTTGTCTGTGCAGATATGGACGGTGAAGTGATGTATAAGCAGGATTTAAAAGGAGCGATCGGATTGGTGATAGGCAGTGAAGGCGAAGGTGTCAGCCGCCTGGTAAAAGAGAAATGCGACTTTACTGCATCGATTCCCATGAAAGGGGATATCGACTCGCTGAACGCTTCCGTAGCTGCCGGTGTACTGGCTTATGAGATTGTAAGACAGCGGATGTAAACAAATATCAGGTGGAGGCGGGAAATGGTGTCCTACGACGGATATACCGACGAAGAATTAATCGTAAAGCTCAGGGATGGAAATCCCGGGATTACGGACTACATTATGGAAAAGTATAAATATCTGGTGCGTAAAGAAGCAAGGGCACTGTACTTAATCGGCGGAGATAAGGACGATCTGATCCAGGAGGGGATGATTGGCCTGTTTAAAGCTGTCAGGGATTACCGGGAAGACAGGGATGCCTCTTTTTATCATTTTGCAAAACTCTGCATCGGACGGCAGCTCTATCATGCAATTGAAGCTTCCAACAGGAAGAAGCATACCCCGTTAAACTCTTATGTTTCACTGTATTCAGGAACCCTTGAAGCAGGAGAAGAATCCCTGCCGCTGGAGGAAATTCTGTTTACCCAGGAGAGTAATCCGGAAGAACTGCTGATTCATCAGGAAAATAAAAAGCAGATAGAGGAGAAGTTGGAAGCATCCTTAAGCGCATTTGAAAAGAAAGTGCTGGACTGCTATTTACAGGGGAAAGACTATGTAGAAATAGGTGAACTTCTAGATAAGCCGCCCAAGTCTGTTGATAATGCACTGCAGAGAATCCGTAAAAAAATACGTTGACAAGCCGGTAGGATGCTGATATAGTGTAATACGCAATTGAATAAGACAGTTCGTGACCATCCTGTCTATAAATAAAACTAGTACGGTATAAGGTAAATAACAGAGAATAGAGTGACTGATATCCATATCAGAAGCGTTCCTGCAAGGCGACGGCGTAGTGTATCCTGCGATTAGCTTTGCAGGCTGCGGTATGGATAACGGGTGCTATATTTCTTTTATTTATGCAGTGCTGTACAGGGAAAATGATTATCGGAAAAAGCTGCAGTGAGGGTTTTTACCGGTACTGTTGATGGCGCTTAATTATAAGCGTCTTTTTTTATTTTCCTTATAACATCATAGCAGTTTGTAATTTTATTACACGCTCTAGTACTCTATCCTTCGCCTTGCAGTCTGACAAAATATTCATCACTGTCACTATCATTACTGTCCGGATGGAGTACTGGTCCGGCTTATCATTATGCTTCAGGTCAGTATGCCGGACGGAAAGGAAAAAAATGACTGAATTAAACCGCTATTCTATTATTTCTGAAAAAAATCCGCGGGAGATCATCCTGCTTCGGGGAAACGGCTGTAAATGGAGAAGATGCCGGTTCTGCGATTATCATCTGGACTATTCCAGAAACGAAGAGGAAAATTACAGATTAAACAAAATGGAAATTGAAAAGGTAACCGGAATTTATAAGACCCTGGAGGTAATCAATTCCGGAAGTTTTACTGATCTGGATGAAAATACGATGCAGGCAGTATTAAGTAAATGCCTGGAAAAGGAGATCAGACAGCTTCATTTTGAATGCCACTGGATGCATAGGGATAAGATTTCGGACATTAAAAGGTATTTTGGACAGCATGGTATTACGGTTAAGATTAAAATTGGTGTGGAAACATTTGATGCCCTGTTCCGGGAAAGTTACCTGGATAAGGGGATTACAACGGATTCACCCGAAGAAATTGCCGGATACTATGATGAATGCTGCCTTTTATTTGGAATTCCAGGTCAGAATGCAGCATCAATGGAGAGGGATATTTTAACCGGACTTGAATATTTTGACCGGGTGTGTATCAATATTATGAATGAGAACAGCAAACCTATTAAACCGTCTCCTTCTGTAATACGGGAGTTTATAAAAGAACTGCTGCCCGTTTATCTGGATAACCCAAGGGTTGATATTTTAATAGAAAATACGGATTTTGGAGTAGGAGATAAGTAAAAGATGAGAAATGAGATTCTATTAATACTGAGTGTTGTTATTATTTATGGAAGTGTTCTGCTGTGGTATAAGCTGCTGGGGTGCAAAGGACTGATGGCATTTACCGTATTGGCAACGATATCTGCTAATATAGAAGTTTTGATACTGGTGAATGCATTTGGGATGGAGCAGACGCTTGGAAATATCTTATTTGCATCTACGTTCCTTGTGACGGATATCCTAAGCGAGGTATCCGGAAAAAAAGCGGCGAATCAGGCGGTAAACATTGGAATACTTACCTCCCTTACTTTTATTATTATATCCCAGTCCTGGCTGCTGTATCAGCCGGGAGCAAATGACTGGGCTCATTCGAGTATCGTAAATATTTTTTCCAATACACCGCGTATGATGGCAGCAAGCCTTATCGTATATGCCATTTCCCAGAAGTTTGATGTCTGGCTGTATCATAAATGGTGGGGGCTGACAAAAAGGCTGTGTGGAGACAGCAGACGCTATCTGTGGCTTCGTAATAACGGATCTACATTACTGTCCCAGCTTTTAAATACGGTTTTATTCACTATGGGGGCATTTCTGGGAACGTATGATACCCGTACCCTGATCAGTATTATGTGGGCAAGCTATGTAATCTTTATATTTACAAGTCTTGCAGATACACCTGCCGTATATCTGGCAAGGAGGATCAGACCTGTGGGAGAAGACGCAGAGTGTGCCTGAAAAGCCTCCTGTTTATTAAAAATATCTCTGAAAAAAGCAGCAGAAATGTTTTTCACAAATTCTTTAACAGGCTGTCACATATTTTTCACAACTATATTTTATAGTAATACATGTAAAAGCCGATAAGACTTTTTCATATAAATCTTTTTCATAACTCGCCAGTATCCGCCAAGATACTGGCTCTCCCTCTTTTTAGGGGTGAGAAAGCTTTTCTTTTTAAAACCTTTATAAATTCTTAAACAACTTTATAAAGCTTTAAGCGGGATGCCATATCTTATTCACAATTGATTGATATAGTATATACATACAAAGCAAACAAGCTTTTTTACATAAACTTTTCTCTCCCTCCTGGACTGGCGATGGCCAGTCCTTCTTTTTGCCATTTTAGCAGTTGGAAGGGAGTATAAAAATCTTCACAAAGTCTTCAAGTACTGTACACAGTTTCTTCACAGCAATCCGTTATAGTATTAAGTGTACAAAGCAAATAAGCATTGTTAATAATCTTTTTCATAACCTGCCAGTATCTTTAGATACTGGCACTCCCTCTGTATAGGGGTATTATTTATTATAGTAGCGCAAAACATGCGGTACATATTCAGGATCACCGTAAGTAGTCCAGCCAAGCTGTGCTTTCATCTTATCTGAGTATTCCTGTGCATTCTCCGGAGAGTATCCTCCATAATTTTCCGCTGCCCACGTGGCATATGCATTTCCAAAATTATATTCCTGAAGAGCCAGTTTTAATTTATCCATATCGTTGACCGAAGTACACTGCGCTTCCCCGAGGCAATAGGCAAAGGTTTCCACGCCCACCTGAATGGAATAATCCACATCTGTAATACTGCCAGGTTCATTTGAGTATTGGGTATTAAAAGGACTTTCGGAGCATTGCATGACATCCGTTCCTTTTCCGGCACTTTCCTGCTGCATCATTGCAAGAATCACATCAGAATATTCGGAAATGTCGTATTCTTTACAATATTTTTTGACCTGATCTTCATACTGAAGAACACTTTTTGTTAATTCGCCTGGCCGGGGAGTTCCTGAAAACAGCAGAAAGCAGGTAAATATGCCTGCCGTCAAAAGTATAAAGCCTATGAGAAACCAGTTACGGCGCACCTGCCGCTTTCTTTTTAGCAGCTGTTCCTTTTGGCTCAGACGCTTTTTTGCCGAACTGCGGCTAGTTGAAGATAGCGTTGCGGATATTTTTTTTCTTTGATTTTTCCGGGTTGCTGATGATTTTGTTGTTTTTTGATAAGCTGCCATAATCCTCTCTTCTGTAAAAACATTCTGAGTAAACGGGTTGCTTAGAAAAGCAGTTATATACGAAAAAAGCCCCGGATATAATCCAGGGCTCCAAAGAGCTGATGACGGGAATCGGACCCGTGACCTCCTCACTACCAATGAGGTGCGCTACCGACTGTGCCACATCAGCCTGCGATATAAATAACCGCTACAGTTAAGAATTTTATCATAAGTTACTGCGCTTGTCAACGAATTTTTTAAAAAATTGATAAAATTCTGCATATTTCTTTTTATGTGCAAAGAGGAGTGCAATAAAATAAGCCGATGCTTTACACATCGGCTTAAATGATCTAATAAATGATCGGATTTTTATTTGAGTAGCTGATTAAGCTGCACAAACGTTAACTGCCTGCATACCGCGGTTTCCCTGAGCGATATCGAAAGTTACTTTCTGTCCGTCTTCTAAAGATTTGAATCCTTCAGTAGCAATTCCTGAAAAATGTACGAAGAATTCTTCGCCTGTGCTGTCGTTTGTGATAAATCCAAATCCTTTAGTGCTGTTAAACCATTTTACTGTACCGTTATTCATAGTAGGTACCTCCAATTATAATATTATATCTTAACATGAAAATAAAAAAAATCACATATTTTTGTAAATCATCAATCAAATTAGTGACTTACAAAAATATGTGAAGATCAAAAATTCATTCAAAATACTCTCTTAATATACCATGTAAACAAAGCGTTGTCAAGATAAATAAAAAATATTTTATTATCAAAGGAATTTAGTTGAATTTTACCCCTAAACGGAAGGAAGGCCAGTACCTCATCGATACTGGCGAAAAATGAAAAAGATTTAATTTCTTGAAAAAGTCTTATTGGCTTTTCATATTTATAATATAAAGGATAGTTGTGAAGAAAGTGTGACAGACGATTGAAGAGTCTGTGAAGAAATTGAAAAGTTTTTAATTGCCACTTTCCTGTGGGTTAAATTTTCTTAACAGGAACTATAATAGGGCTCCATTGCGGATTTCATTTATATCAGATATACTAGTAATAAGAAATGGCCGTTTCCATATTTAGAAGAGGAGCATATAAAATGAATATAGGTGAAGTTATCTTAAAGCTAAGAAAGGATAAACAATTAACGCAGGAGCAGCTGGCCCAGGCAATTGGCGTTACTGCACCGGCAGTGAGTAAATGGGAGACGGGGAGTACCTATCCGGATATTTTATTGCTGCCGCCCCTTGCCAGAGCACTTGGTACCACAATCGACCATCTGCTGTCTTATACCCAGGAGCTGGATATAAATATGCTGGATGAAATTATGGCAGATATACGCGTAATATGTCAGGATAAAGGCTTTCGGGAAGGAATGAAAAAAATTCAATTTTATTTAAAACAGTACTCAAATTCAGAAGAATTGAAAATGAGGGTAATATCCGCTTCCATAATGCTGTCTTATACAATGGATCAGGACTTTATGGAAGAAGAATGGGATGAATGGGGAAATCAGCTGGAAAAACTGGCTAAGGAAATAGTGGGTTCTTCCAATCCGTTAATTCGTGAAAATGCCAAGGTGTATCTGGTTACGAGATGCATGGAAGCGGAAAAATACGATGAGGCAGAAGCATATTTGGATTCCATACCACAGCAGCAGATTGATCCTTCACAGCTGCGGCCCAGTATCTATCTGAAAAAGGGAGATTATAAAAAGGCAGAGAAACTATTGCAATCCAATTTGTTGTCCGGTATCCGAAATGCAGAAATGGCATTGCTTTCTCTGACTGCAACCGCCAGAAAAACACAAAATTTAGAAAGAGCATTTGAATATGCAAGGGCAGGATGTGAGATAGAAGAGATCTTTGGAAGCGGAGGCTGTCTGTTTGCATGGGAAAAAATTACCCAGTTGTATTTGGAAACTTATCATGAGGAAGAAGCATTAAAGAGTATCATAAAATATATGGATCATATTCGGGAAATGGATTATTCTTTCCAGGACCGGGTTTACTTTGACACAGTCACATTGGACTGTAATGAAAACCAGGGTCAGGTAAAAGGAATAAAACAATCCCAGTTAAATCTACTGATGTCAGACGAGAGATATGAAAAACTGCGTGGATATGAGGCATTTCAGGAGGCAGTACAAAAACTCAAAGAACATATTGAGGCATTATAAAAGAAAGGGAATGCGTTGACTTTCCGGACAGCAGGCATTACACTGTAACTATTAAAGAAATGCTGATTGCATTTTAGAATGCAGTGAAAGATAGGAGCAGTGTATATGAATTATAAAATGATAGTCCAATATGATGGAACCAGGTATGATGGATGGCAGAAACAGGGGAATACGGATAATACGATACAAGGCAAGCTGGAGGCAATATTGTCAAAAATGGCAGGAATGCCGATTGAAGTCCAGGGGGCAGGAAGAACAGATGCAGGTGTACATGCCCTTGGACAGACGGCTAATTTCCATCTTCCAAAGGGATGTGTCTTAACAGAGGATATCCGTGATTACCTGAATAAATACCTGCCGGAGGATATTGGGATTCTTGAAGTGACAGAGACAGCGGAGCGATTTCACAGCCGTCTGAATGCGAAGGAAAAAGTGTATCGTTACCGGATTTCGACCAGTACATTGAAAAATGTATTTGAGCGAAAGTACATTTATCCACTTGATGAACATCTGAATGTGAAAGCCATGCGTGAAGCAGCGGAAGCGTTAATTGGAACTCACGATTTTAAAAGCTTCTGTTCGAATAAAAGAATGAAAAAATCCTCAGTCCGGAAGTTAATTAAAATAGAAATTACAGAACTGGAAGGGGAATTGCAAATTAATTTTACAGGCGAAGGATTTTTGTACAATATGGTACGGATCATGACGGGAACGTTGATAGAAGTGGGACAGGGAAAACGCTCGCCAAAAGAGATGACAGAGATTCTTGAAGGGAAAGACCGCTCTCTGGCTGGTATTACGGCTCCAGCCAGAGGGTTGTGTCTGGTTAAGGTTTCGTATTAGCATCATCAAATAGTTCATGTATACACATAAGCAGTTCTCTGTTTTTTACTGCTGACATAAAACAAAACCGGAAATACTGATTTCCCAAAAATGGAAATGTAGAACAGTCCCGGATCATAAGTCCTCTGCGAATGGCATACTCAAAGACATCCTTTGAGGTTATGCCATTTTTTAATATACGAACCAGTATAAAGTTTGCAGTGGGCGGATAAGCTTTAATTCCGTTTATGAGAGATAGCTCATGAACAATATTGTCCCGTTCTGAAAAGATAAGTTTTTTTGAAGCTGAAATATATTCCGTATCAGAAAACATCAGTTTTCCCGCAGCCTCTGCAAGGCTATTGATTGTCCAGGGATTTTTCTTTTTGTTAACTTCTTTGATAAGATCCAGGTTGCCCGTTATGGCATATCCGAGACGAAGGCCGGGAGCAGCAAAGAATTTGGAAATGCCCCTCAATATTACAATGTTATTGTAATAATCGGTCAGTGGAACGCTGGTAATTTCCAAATGATCCGGTACAAATTCTACATATGTTTCATCCACCATAACGAAGATATTATTCTGTTTACAACAGTCTAGAATTTTACGCATATCATTGCGGCAGATTGATGTAGAGGTAGGATTATTGGGATTACATAAAATCAGCAGGTCAATCTGTTCATTTAATTTATTCATCAGGTCATCCGCCTGCATCTGAAAATCATTGGATTCTTTCAGTGGATAGTAGAGGGAGATACCGCCGTCCAGAGAGATTTCACGTTCATATTCGGAATAAGTGGGCCCCAGAATCATCGCTTTTTTCGGATGCCGTATCTGTATCATCAGGGAGATTAATTCCGTTGAACCATTTCCAACGATGATATGATCCGGATCACAGCCTGCATAGGTTCCGATGGCTCTGCGAAGTGCGGTATATTCCCGATCCGGATAAGTGGTAATAACATCTATGTGGGCGGCCAGAGTCTGGCGCAGCTTGGGCGAAACTCCCAGGGGGTTTACATTGGCGCTAAAACTGGTAATGTTTTCTTTTTTAATGCCATAGGCATATTCAATTGTTTCTAAGTCACTTCCATGAAAATGGTCTGCGGGGGTTAGCATAGTGTTCATCCTTTCCTTTGGCGTATCTGAATGTTTTATGATTAAATCCGGTATGAAAAATCAATAACCAAGATTTTCTCCAATCAGGATTACTTTAATACGCCCTTTGAATCGATTATAGCGAATGATCAGTGTCTGACTGCAGATACATTCCTTAGAAGTACAGTCTGAACAGACGCCAGTCAGTCCGCAGGGGGTTTTCATTTTCAGACGCATTGCGTTTGGCGGTGCGGCTTGGGTATGTATACGTTCCAGGGCACTTGCCTCGTCTTTGGCAGCTTTATTCATGCCCACCAGTAATATAACATGGTCAGGTCCATAAGTCAGGGCGGCAACCCGGTTTCCGGTACCATCGATGTTGACCAGTTTACCGTCCAGCGTGATGGCATTGGAGCTCATAAAATAATAATCTGCACTCAATGCCTGACGATACATGGCTTTGGTTTCTTCGGGTGTTACAGCCTGTGAACGGTCAATCAGTGTCAGACCGGAGGCTTTCAGGGCATCCATCATCCCGCATTCAGTCAGTGTCATAGAACCTCCCCAGGATACAACAGCACAATCCGGTAAGAAACTCATTGCCTTTTTAACTGCGCTTTTGCTGTCAGGGCAGTAGTAACCCTCCATATTTCGTTTTTCCAGGTTCTTAATAATGATTGAAGCCTGTTTTTCATAGAATTCCTGCATAGGTGTCATGAATTTCAATCTCCTTTCTGGTGTAGGGATCAATCTGCAGCTAATTGTTACTGCAATTCCTATAATTATATGTTATGATAAGACTTATATAAATTATACGGTGGGATCAGCACCTTGTAAAGGAGTTATTAAGGAGATTCTTTTTGAAAGGATCTATTTGTTACTGTTCAAACCGTGCCGTGATCAGCGCTGCATGGCATCGGAGCTGGCAAAGTGATGGTCTCAGGGTATCTGTCCCTCGCCGAAGGCGACTTTACAAGGATAGGTGCACTGTAACATCTATTTGAAAAAGAAGTTGAAAATAACAGAAACACAAAGTATAATGTATCAAAGAGACAATTTGCAGAGGCAGCCGTTTGAACGGCTGTTTTGCGTGCAATGAATATTGTAAGCAGGCTTACGATATTCGTGCGGTCAAAGTGTGAAAGAAAAACACTTTTAAAGTGTAAACAAGTTCATACTGCTTATTTGGACAGTATCGCAAGCAAGCTTGAGATATGGATGTTCGAAAGGTTGAAAGAAAATTATAAAATAGGTATAAGGTTGAAAGAAAATTATGATATAGAAAGGATGCCACGGTGTGATTCTTTCAACCTGTTTTATTGTGGCAGTATTGCAGGCAAGCCTGTAATATGCAATAGGTATAAATATGAAAAAAATTATTGATATGATTACGGATGAAATGACAGTCGCTTTTACCGAGGCAGGATATGATGCATCTTATGCAAAAGTAACCATCTCTAATCGTCCGGATCTGTGCGAATACCAGTGTAACGGAGCAATGGCAGCTGCTAAAGTGTATAAGAAAGCGCCGATTATGATTGCCAACGGAGTTGTGGAGAAGCTGGCACAAAGTGAAGTGTTTGAAGAAGTTAATGCGGTGAATCCGGGTTTTATTAATTTGAAATTGACAAAAGAATATCTGGCTGCGTATATGAGAGAAATGCAGGCAGATGAATATTTATCCATAGAAAAGACGAAAGAGCCAAAGAAAATTATTATTGATTACGGCGGTCCCAATGTTGCAAAACCACTTCACGTAGGTCATCTGCGTTCTGCCATTATCGGGGAAAGCATTAAGCGAATGGGAAAGTTCCTGGGACACGAAATGATCGGAGATGTACATCTTGGTGACTGGGGGCTTCAGATGGGACTGATTATAACAGAACTTAAGAAGAGAAAACCGGAACTGGTGTATTTTGATGAAAACTTTACCGGTGAGTATCCTGTACAAGCACCATTTACCATTTCCGAATTGGAAGAAATTTATCCTGCGGCAAGTACTTATTCAAAAGAACACCCGGAATATAAAGAGGAAGCAATGCAGGCAACTTATCTGCTTCAGCAAGGGCACCGGGGATACCAGGGGATCTTAAAACATATCCTGGAGGTATCTGTTACGGACTTGAAGAGAAATTATGAAAATTTAAATGTTCATTTTGATTTATGGAAAGGCGAGTCTGATGCTCAGCCTTACATTCCGGACATGGTTCAGTATATGAAAGAAAATGGATATGCGCATATTGATGACGGTGCGTTGGTAGTAGATGTCAAAGAAGAAACAGATACCAAAGAGATTCCGCCATGTATGATATTAAAATCAGATGGAGCGTCTCTTTATAATACAACTGACCTGGCTACTATTGTAGAACGTATGAAGCTATATCATCCGGATCATATTATTTATGTGGTAGACAAGCGCCAGGAGTTATATTTCACACAGGTATTTCGCTGTGCAAGAAAGACAAAGCTTATTCAGGACGATACGGATCTGACCTTTGTAGGCTTTGGTACTATGAACGGAAAAGATGGTAAGCCTTTTAAGACCCGTGAAGGCGGCGTTATGAGACTGGAAAACCTGATCACCAGCATTAATGATGAAATGTTCCGTAAAATAACAGAAAATCATGAAATTGATCCGGAAGAGGCCAGAAAGACGGCTAAGATTGTTGGTCTGTCCGCAGTTAAATATGGAGACTTATCCAACCAGGCTTCAAAAGATTACGTATTTGATGTGGATCGTTTTACATCATTCGAAGGAAATACAGGCCCATATATCCTTTATACCATTGTTCGTATAAAATCTATCCTGAACAAATATCAGGAAAATGGGGGAAAATTAGGAGCCTATGCAATTGGTGAACCGGTAAGCGACAGTGAAAAATCACTGATGCTTGAATTATCCAAGTTTAACAATGTAATGGAAAATGCATTTGAGGAAATCGCACCCCACAAGATCTGCTCTTATATCTATGATCTGGCAAATGCGTTTAACCGCTTTTATCATGAGACAAAAATTTTGTCAGAAGAGGACGAGAAACAAAAAGGAAGCTATATCCAGCTGCTTCTGCTGGCAAGAGACGTACTGGAAAGCTGTATTGATGTCTTAGGATTTTCTGCACCTGAGAGAATGTAAAATAGCAGAGCCTGTCTGAAAACTTGTGGACAGGCTCTGAAACTTATTCTGTGTTATGTAAACTTTGTGCATACTGCCACTAGACATTTTTAAATAAATGTAGTAGAATGACAAAATCTAATCGCGGTACTTACCGCATCAAATAAATTCAATAACGTTTCGTTATATTTCCATTTAGCAGTACAACAGAATAAAGGAGTTGAGGAAAACTGGAGATTGGGGCTTTAGTTGACGGCAAATACAGGATCTTAAAACCTTTGGGTTCCGGAGGAGAGGGAAGTGTTTTTTTGGCGTTGAATGAAAATGCGTATAAGTTTTGGGCAATAAAGATTGTGGCGAAGGGCAGAGATGGAGTGGAGCTGGAATTGTGGAAGCATTTTTCCCATCCGAATCTGCCCGAAGTTATCGATGTAATTGAAACAGAATCCGAGATATTGATTGTAATGGATTATGTGGAAGGGAGAAATGTAGCAAATATTTTAAAAGAAACAGGAAAAGTGAAACCTCGCCAGGCTGTCATATGGGGTATACAGATTTGCAGGGTTTTGCATTACCTTCATAGTCAGGAACCGCCGGTAGTCTATGGAGATCTGAAACCGGACAATATGATATGCCGCGCTGACAAAAGTCTGGTTTTAGTAGATTTTGGTACGGTCTCACCCTTTGTTAAGGAAAGTAGTTATCACGGGGGACATTATGGGACAAAAGGATATGCGGCGCCGGAACAATACGATGGTACATGTGTTGTGGATACCAGAGCCGATATATATAGCCTGGGAGTGACCTTATTCCAGCTGGTTACAGGAAAACTGCTGCTGTCCGGAATTGGCAAGGAGGATTGGAAATTGTGCCCGGGGTATTTTGGTTTAAAAAAAATAATTTGCAAATGTATGAGATTTGACAGAACTCAGAGGTTTTCTGGGATAGAGTCTTGTGAAAGAGCACTTCAGGGGATTTTGTGGTGGAGGAAAGCAAGGTTCCTGTTTGTTGCTGCTGCGTTTATTATAATATTTTCAGCAGGGAGTCAGTTACAGCTGGAACAGGGGGAATTAACTAAGGAACAATCATATGAGGAGTATCTGAAAGAAGCTAAATTTAATGTCTATGAAGAGCAGAAAAAAAACTGCCAATCTGCAATATTCTTAAATCCCGTTCGGGAAGAAGCATACCAGCAATTAATTGAAATATTTTTGGAAGACGCAATACTGACGGAAGAGGAGGATATCTTTCTGCGAAAGGTTTTAAAAGAAAAGTCAGAGGGAGATACCAGGAGTCATGAAGAAGCTTTGCGCACAGATGAAGGAGCATTCCTTCGGGTTTCTTATGAACTGGGAATGGCATATTGGTATTACTTTGAGGGAGACGGCGGAAAATCTTATGCAGCCAGATGGTTTTTAAATATAGCGGAGGCTGCGGAAAGTATAGGGAATACAGAAATTACAGGAATTACACAAAATCAGAGAAAAAGAGCAGCGGTTTTAGCGAAGATAGGAAGCTATTACAGCAGAATCCGAAACAGGAGAGAGGATGAAACAGAGAATATCTCCTATCTGACATTCTGGAAAGACTTGATGGAAATCTATGATATTCAGGAGAGTGATACGGATGCGGATAAAGTAAATTTACTGCTATGGGAGGAAATTTCGGCACAGATCTATTATTTTGCCGATCGATTTTGTCAGGCTGGATTGGAGAAAGCAGTTTTAGATAGAATTTTACGAGAGATAAAAGATAAAGTGCAAATCAATGATAACAGGCCGGTAAGTAAGGAGATAGAAGTTTTAGAAAAGGATATTTTGAAAAATATAGAACTGGCAATAGAAAGTGTAGAAAGAATTTATAATAATTTTAAGAAAGAAGGGGAAAAGGAATGAGATATTTTAAAACAGGTATTTTAATTGGGGCAGTTTTTCTTTTGCTGGCGGGGAATAAAGCTGCAGCATTTATTAAATCCGAAACTCAAACCGGGATCAAATCGGAAGTACAGACAGAAAGTCAAACCGAAACCCAATCAGAGACGGGTTCCGAGATTCAATCGGAAAGCCAGACAGAGACGGAATCCGAGATTCAATCGGAAAGCCAGACAGAGACGGAATCCGAAACGCAATCGGAAAGCCAGACAGAGACGGAATCCGAAACGCAATCGGAAAGCCAGACAGAGACGGAATCCGAAACGCAATCGGAAAGCCAGACAGAGACGGAATCCGAGACGCAGTCAGAAACCCAGACAGAGTCAGAAACAGAATTACCGCGTGAAGTTATCGTAGAAAATTTAAAAACGATTTACAAGGGTGACAGCAGAGAATTTGATGATACTAATCGGGTAGAACTAAAAGCGGATGTGAGGGGCCTTCCTGAAGGAATGCAGGTATTATTAACAGGTAAGTCAAAGCACAGAAGGGTTGGAACCTGGGAAGTGGAAGTCTCGTGCAAGCTGACGGGTAAGGATTCAGAAAAATATTCCGTAAAGGTTGAAAAAAACAATTTAATAGTACATATAGTACCCAGAGTGTTAAATATCAGAATTGCAGAGGGAAGAAAACCGTACTTCTCAGAGAACAACATTCAACTTCTGGAATTTGATGAAAGCCCGGATGAAATCGTAAAGGTAAGCGGGTTTGTGAAAAATGGGAAGGCAGTGAAAGAGTCCCCGAAAGGATTTCAAAAACCCGGGATAACCATAGATGAGCGGATACTAAAACCTGACAGTCCTATGTATGATCAGGGAGCACTTAAGAAATACGGCAGGGCATTGGTTGTAAAAAGAGACAAAAAGGGCAATATTACAGGAAATACAACGGATAATTATTGTTACGACCTGCAAAAAGATTCGGCGCTTTATCATCCGGGAAGCGTTACGCTTGTGAAAAACAGTGTGAGCGAAATAAAGGACTATCAGGTTCTTCCGGAATCCAAGGAAGGATTTTTGCGAAATGGGGATGGCAAAATATTAGTAAAAAAGGGAATGCGCCTTAAGATTATTCCGAATGAGAGAGCGGGATATAATCAGGTAATCATAAGTAATGAGCTGAAGGAAAATGGGGTATTTTCTTTTGAATTGGAGAGTAGAGATGAAACAGGAAAATTATTAGCCCAGTCTGGAAAACAGAGTGTAATCTATGAAGTTGATGACCAGCCCCCAACAGGATTGACCATTTTGGCAAATGAAAAAAAACTTTCGTCAGGTACGGGTGAAAGAGCGTTCTTTAATAGCAACGTAAGGTTAAAGTTTACCGGATATTTAGATGTACATGCAGGTATCCGCTCGGTTCAGTATTGGATATCGGAGATTACAGAGGGGAGTCGCCAGCAGTTATCTGGTATACAAGAAAGTTATGAAAGCCAAAAAAGTTTATGGAGAACTGGGGTCAGCGCTGAGCTGGTTAAGGAGGGAGAATATCAGGTATTTGTGAGAGTGGAAGACAACGTTGGAAATGCATCGTTCTTTGGTGGAAATACTATTTTGATTGATAAGACAACTCCCCGAATAACCGTTGATGGTGTGTCTGATCTAAGTGCGAACAGTGGGGTGTTAGAGCTTCGTATCCAATGTGAGGATGATTATTATTGGAAAGGCAGTCTGGAGACAGTACTCATAGGAGAAAAGAACGGGGAAAAGAAGTTAAAATACGAAAGAAGAAAGTCAGATAGAGGAGAGCTGTTAATTTTTGAACAGATACCGGAGAAGAAAGAATGGGATGACTATTATGTGCTTTATATATCAGCGGGTGACCAGGCTGGTAATATAGCGGCCAGGGAAATTCATTTTTCGGTAAACCGGTTTGGGTCAGTATATACGTTGGGGAAGGAAACCAGGGAACAGATGGATAATTATTACTGCAGAAAACCTTTTGATGTGGAAATTAGGGAAGTGAATGTAGATAAGCTTGAAGAGGCGCAGTTGACGATTACGCGGGATGGGGAACTTCGGATTTTAAATCGGGATAAAGAGTATTTGGTTAAAAAAATAGAAGGAAAGTATGGGTATAAGGAGTACCGTTATATAATACCGGCAAAAAATTTCCAGGAGGAAGGAGCCTATGCAGTTTCTCTAAATTCTATAGATATGGCGGGTAATGTAGGTGATAATAAACTGCAGAAAAAATATATAGAGTTTGTAATAGACAAAACACCTCCGTCTATCATGATCGCCGGACTGGATGATAAATCATTTTATCCGGAGGAGGTCAGAGATGTTGTCATAGATGCCAGGGATAATGCAGCCCTTCAGAAGATGCTGGTTTATTTGGACGGTGACTTAATCAAAAGCAGTTTAAATCAGGAGACTTCTTTTACTATCCTGCAGAAGGATAAATGGCGTGATTTGGAGGTTCTGGCTATCGATAAGGCGGGGAACGAAGCAAAAAAGAAGATAGCTTTTTGTATCAGTAAAACAGATAATGGAAAAATTGCTGTTCCGCAGTCTCTGGAACATTTTAAGGAAAAGAAATTATTCGGGAAAGGAGATAAAGAAATAATGGGAAAAGAAACATTTACCATACCGGAGGTTATAAATCAGGGCGAAGGGAAGCAGGGGGATGTGGATGATGAGGAAAATGGAGACAAGATAAAAATGAAGAATGAGTTCAAAGGAGAGGATAAGAAGAAGGAGACCGGATATGTTCATTTTGGAATCAAAGCACTTATGATAATCTCCGGAGCCTTAATTGGAGCTTTTTCTTATCGAAGATGGGGAAGAAGACGTTCAAAAGAATAGACTTTTTACTTATGGTATGCTATTATTTTCTTCAAGAGGTGAGAATAAAATGCATGACGAAAGAAAAAAGGTCGTTAAAAAGATACTAACGGCAGCTGGAGTTGTAGTCGGTACCTGTGCGATATCTGCAGGATCATTTTTTCTGGTAGATTCCGGACTGGCATTTTTAAATACAAAAATTGAAAAAAGTGATGTTACCGAAAAATCATCAGAGATTCAGCAAACCAATAGTGATAAGGAAACAGAGCTTATCGCCAAGAGCAAAGATTCTTTTATTGTACCGGAAGAAAAAACAGGTACAGAAAAAGAGACTGATAAGAAAACAGATGGGGAAAAGACCGGAGGGGAAACTTCCGGTACTGGAAGTGATAATACCGGAAGTTCTGATAATGGTGACAGCAGCTCATCGGGTAATGGATCCAACGGTTCGGGTTACAATGGAACTTCGGATTATAATGGAAATTCTGATTCTAACGGAGGAACAGACGGAAGTGGGAATTCACAGAATGGTAATTGGGAAACTCCTCCTGCCAGTACGCCGCAGACGGAGGCTCCACAGACAAATCCACCGCAGACAGATCCACCGCAGACAGAAGCTCCGCAGACAAATCCACCACAAACGGATGCACCGCAAACGGATCCGCCGCAGACAGATCCGCCACAGACAGAAGCGCCGCCTGCAGCCTGGGATGATACCTATTTCTTCCCGGATACGGCAACCAGATATATTACAGAAAATGAATTATACAATATGACTGACAGGGAAATTGCAATAGCCAGAAATGAGATATTTGCACGCCATGGACGTAAATTTACCAAACAGGAATGGACTGATTACTTTAATACGAAAACCTGGTATGTTCCAACTTATGATCCGGAAACTTTTGACTCTATGGACTTACTGAATGATTTTGAAAAGAAAAATCTGAAAGTAATTCTTGCCTATGAAGAAAAGAGATAGAGGAGGAAAAGTAATGGACAAGCAGCAGCAGTACAAATGGCGGAAGCATCGGAAGAATAAAAGAATACTTACGGCATGGTTAGTTTGTGCCGGCGTTCTGTCAGCGGCAGCAGCATTTGTATATCAGGGAACCTATGATAGCAATCCGCAGAAAAGTGCAGAGCGTTACATTAAAAATGAAAAGAATATTGAAACTTATACCGTACAGTCCGGAGAACGTAATCTAAGTGAAGAGGGTAAAATTGTACAGACTTTTACCTTCACCTATACTCCGAAAGACAGTAAAGACCCCATAACAGAAACAGTAGATCTTATACGTCAGGATAAAAAGAGATACGGTATGTTTGAACGCTGGGTATGTAATGACCATGTTGACGAGGCAAAGAATGTAAAGATTACAGTACCTGTGGATTCTAAAGTTATGTTGGATCAAAAGACGCTGGACAGTAGTCTGGTTATAGAAGATGAGAAAATGACAGCGGGAGCTAAATCATATGTGTTACCATACCTTGAAAAAAAGGAATACCAATTAAAGGTAACAGGACTGCCGTTTGAGATCTATGAGACGAAATGGAAGCCGGACCAGGATTCAAGTACCATAGATGTCAGAGGTGAATGTAAGCTTAGTGAAAATGCAAAGACTCAGATGCAGGAGTTGGGGAAGCAGGCGCTGAAAGAATTTTTTTCAGCGGCAGTTCAAAAGCAGACGGTTCAGGCTCTCGGCAGCACCTTTGATAAAGTGCAGGATAAAGAGACTTTACTGAAGACAGTTACCGGAAATCTGTTTTCGGATCCGGGTCTTGTGATTAAGCATCTGGAATTCAGCGGGTTTAGCAGTACTTACGGTGAGCCATATTATCCGGAGGCTAAGGATGAAAGTTATATTGGAATTGAAGTTAAGACAAAATATAATTGTAAATATACCGGTAACCGTATTACGGAAGGTGAAGATGGGGACACTGAAACAGAAGAGTCCCAGTCTTATGCCAAAGAGGTAAAATTCTATTTTATTTATCAAGGTGGAAAGTGCTATTTGAAATCAATGGAGATTCCTAATTTATTTTAAAACACGCTTTGGGCTGGTATTTTAAATATTTTCAACTTCTGTTTTATATCCATAAAAAGGAAAAACAGAACCTGGAAATGATAAAATACTAGCCCTTATGTAATGAACTGAAAAATGTGAAATTATATGAGAATTATTAACAGTCTCTGGAGAAAGGAACGAAAAATGCATAGAAATTTAGTGAAATGTATGGGAGCAGCGATGGTTATTGTGTTATTGACAACCGGTTGTACGTTTTCTGGTAACGGTGAAAATACGAATAAAGGAGAGACTGTAACGGAAACTGTAACGGAAACTATAACGGAATCTTTGAGTGGCAGTATGAACGCAAAGGAGACAGGAACGGAAAATGAAAATCAGACGAATTCAAATCAGAAAAAGTCAGAGAAAGAGTCTGAAAATCAGGCAGTAACGGAACTAAAGGAGTCAGAAAATACGGAAAAGAACGATAGTAATGCCAATATTAAGGAAACCGAAGAGACAAAGGCTCAGGGACCGATTGTTGCTGTAGATGCAGGACATCAGGGACCGGGACAGGATATGAGCAGGACGGAAGCAAACGGTCCTGGCTCTGAGGTGATGAAAGCACGTCTTGCTACCGGTACCACAGGAAGTGTATCCGGCCTGGATGAATATGAATTGAATCTGGACGTATCTTTGAAACTTCAGACTGAGCTGGAAAAACGTGGTTATCAGGTGGTAATGACAAGGACAACCCATGAAGTGGATCTGGGAAATATTGACAGGGCAACGATTGCCAATGAGGCGGGAGCGGATATTCTGGTGCGTATTCATGCAAATGGATCTGAGGACAGCAGTGTTGCCGGTGCACTTACCATGGCGCCGACACAGTCAAATCCGTATGTGGGAAGCATATCAGAAGAATGTATGCGTTTGTCCCAATGTCTGATTGACCGCTATTGTGAAGCCACAGGGCTGATTAACCGGGGCATTCTGGCAGAGGATGAGATGACAGGCATTAACTGGAGCCAGGTACCGGTTACGATACTGGAAATGGGATTTATGACAAATCCGGGAGATGATGCATATATGGCAGATGCTGCTAACCAGGACGTTATGGTACAGGGGATTGCCAATGGCATTGATGATTATTTTGGAAGATAGGGCGAGTTTAAAACAGGCTCCAGAGTATCAGCACACACACTGGAGTAACAAAGGAAACTGCAATAAGCCGGAGGTGTATGTATGATATTTGAAAATGTTACCGGAGTTCTTATTCCGATTTTGATTCATTTTTTGGCGTCCGCAGGCGTGGTGACTGTGTTTGGAAGCAGATTTGATTCAGCACTGCTGACAACGCTGTCGGCGCTGATTGTTCTTCCTGTGGTTTGTTTTCTATATTGGAAGGATGGACAGCTTTATGGACGGAATAAGGATAATCCGGATCACAAGCCAGTATGGACTTATCTGCTGATTATTCTGATGGCAGTATTCAGCAATCAGATTTTATCCTATCTGATTAACCTGATACAGGTGGATAGAGTATTCTCTAATGCAGCTCAGGAGGCATTGTTTGGAAGCGGTCTTTGGATACAGATCATTGGTGTCGGGATTCTGGTGCCAATTATGGAAGAGTACCTGTTTCGAGGGTTGGTGTATAAGCGTTTAAAACGGTTTGTCAGATCCAAAAAAATGGCAGTATTTCTGGGAGCCTTTATATTCGCGATTTATCATGGAAATATGATTCAGTTTTTGTTTGCTCTGCCCATGGCACTTCTGCTGATATGGGTTTATGAAAAATGGGGAACCATTAAGGCACCAATTGTCTTTCATATTGCGGTTAATTTATCCTCCGTGTTATTCAGCGCATTCCTGTAAATTGGGGGGGCGCTGAGAAAGATGCCATGGTCCGTCCCCTTCTCTTTTCGAACACTATCTCCAGCTTCAAGGCGTCCCCTTTCATAGCTAAACCCAACTTGATGAAATTGTTCGCGGTAGTATTAGTCTTCAAAAACATCCTTACAATATATATATAATTAAGACAATATAGTTCTTGCGGGAATTTGGAGTCAGATTTCAAAAAAATATTTGGTAAAAATCTTTAATGATACCCTGCCTAATGTCTTTGGGGGAGCAGCAAAAATAAAGTATTAGCAAAAATAATCTGATAATAATGACTGGGTTTGTGGAAAAGACGAATAATCTGACAATAACGCAAAAATTAATGGTTTACAGATGAAAAAAATAGGTGTATATTATGTTCAGAGAAAAACGAGAGAAAGGAACGATAATATGACGACACAAAATCGAATATTGCGATCCGGGTGTAACGGGCTGTACAGACAGACGTTTGAACACGATAACTGCGGCATAGGCGCCGTTGTGAATATCAAAGGTGTGAAGACCCATGAGACCGTAGAGAATGCATTAAAGATTGTAGAAAATTTAGAACATAGAGCTGGCAAAGATGCCGAAGGAAAAACAGGTGACGGTGTAGGAATCCTATTACAGATTTCTCACAAATTCTTTTCGAAGACCTGCAAATCCCTCGGCATCTTTTTAGGTTCTGAGAGAGAATATGGAATTGGAATGTTTTTCTTTCCACAAGATGAATTAAAGAGAAATCAGGCAAAAAAGATGTTTGAAATCATTGTGGAAAAGGAGGGACTGGAACTTCTGGGATGGAGGGCGGTACCTACTGTTCCGGAGGTATTGGGACACAAAGCATTGGAATGTATGCCCTGTATTATGCAGGCATTTATCAAAAAACCAAATGATGTAAAGAAAGGTCTGGACTTTGACAGAAGGCTTTATGTAGCGCGCCGTGTATTTGAACAGAGTAATGATAATACCTATGTGGTATCTCTTTCCAGCAGGACCATCGTGTATAAAGGGATGTTTCTGGTTGGCCAGCTTCGTACTTTCTTTGCAGATCTTCAGTGCCCGGACTATGAATCTGCGATCGCTACCGTACACTCCAGATTCAGTACGAACACCAATCCCAGCTGGCAAAGAGCGCATCCGAACCGTTTCATTGTGCATAATGGTGAAATTAATACGATCAGAGGTAATGCGGATAAGATGCTGGCAAGAGAAGAGACAATGGTATCCCCGCATTTACAGGATGAATTACATAAGGTTCTTCCTGTTGTAAATACACAGGGGTCTGATTCGGCGATGCTGGATAATACGCTGGAATTCCTGGTTATGAGCGGTATGGATCTGCCGCTGGCTGTTATGATTATGATCCCGGAACCCTGGGATAATAACCGGAACATGACACAGTCTAAGAAGGATTTCTATCAGTACTATGCTACTATGATGGAACCCTGGGACGGGCCGGCATCCATTCTTTTCAGTGATGGGGATATTATGGGGGCAGTGCTTGACCGCAATGGATTACGGCCTTCCCGTTATTACATTACGGATGATGGATATATGATCTTATCTTCCGAAGTTGGCGTTCTGAACATTGATCCTGCAAAAATTGTATTAAAAGAACGACTGCATCCGGGAAAAATGCTTCTGGTTGATACCGTAAAAGGTGAAGTGGTGGATGATGATACCTTAAAAGAACGCTATGCAAAAAGCCAGCCCTATGGCGAATGGATTGACAGTTATCTGGTACAGCTGCGTGACCTGAAGATACCAAATACAAAGGCACATGAGTACCAGGCGGAAGAATTGGCAAGACTGCAAAAAGCATTTGGCTATACCTATGAGGAATACCGCACTTCCATCTGTAACATGGCTTTAAATGGTGCAGAAGGAATCGGAGCCATGGGCGTGGATACACCGATTGCTGTTCTATCAGAAGAGCACCAGCCATTATTTAACTATTTTAAACAGCTGTTTGCCCAGGTTACCAATCCTCCCATTGATGCAATACGCGAGGAAGTCGTAACATCTACTACGGTTTATGTGGGGAAGGATGGAAATCTGTTAAAAGAGCAGGCGGTGAACTGCCAGGTGCTCAAAGTCCAAAACCCGATTTTAACCAATACGGATATGATGAAAATTAAAAACATGAAGGTAGAAGGCTTTCAGGCAGCGGAAGTACCTATCACATATTATAAAAGCACCAGTATTGTCAGAGCAATTGAGCGGCTGTTTGTGGAAGTGGATAAGGCTCATCGGGACGGTGCAAATATTCTGGTTCTGTCTGACCGGGGAGTAGATGAAAATCATGTTCCCATACCTTCGCTGCTTGCGGTATCCGCGGTGCACCAGCATTTGGTGAAGACGAAAAAAAGAACCTCACTTGCGATTGTTCTGGAATCGGGAGAGCCAAGAGAAGTACATCACTTTGCAACACTGCTGGGATATGGAGCCTGTGCAATTAATCCTTACCTGGCACAGGAAACGATCCGCCAGCTGATTGACTGCCAGATGCTTGACAAAGATTATTATGCGGCGGTAGATGATTACAACAATGCCGTACTGCATGGTATTGTGAAGATTGCTTCTAAAATGGGTATTTCCACAATTCAATCCTATCAGGGGTCACAGATTTTTGAAGCAGTGGGAATTGACCCGGATGTAGTGGAAAAATATTTTACCAATACGGTCAGCAGGATCGGCGGAATTACCCTGGAGGACATTGCCAAAGATATGGATGAGCTGCATTCGGCTGCATTTGATCCGCTGGGACTTGGAGTGGACCTGACACTGGACAGCATTGGAAGACATAAAATGAGAAGCCAGGGAGAAGAGCACCGTTACAATCCCAGAACGATCCATCTCCTTCAGGAATCCACAAAACTGGGCAGCTACGAATTATTTAAACAGTATACACAGATGGTGGATCAGGAAGAATCGGGCTATCTGAGGAGTCTTTTAGATTTTAAATATCCGGAAAATGGCATACCCCTTGAAGATGTAGAAAGTGTGGATTCCATTGTTCAGAGATTCAAGACCGGAGCCATGTCATACGGATCTATATCTCAGGAAGCACATGAGACACTGGCGATTGCCATGAACCGTCTGCATGGAAAATCCAACAGTGGTGAAGGCGGTGAGAGCGACGAACGTTTGAAAACGGGGAAAGACGGCATGAACCGTTGTTCCGCGATTAAGCAGGTTGCCAGCGGTAGATTTGGAGTCACCAGCAAATACCTGGTAAGTGCAAAAGAAATTCAGATTAAAATGGCTCAGGGAGCAAAACCGGGAGAAGGAGGACATTTACCGGGACAGAAGGTCTACCCATGGGTTGCTAAGACCAGACATTCCACACCGGGTGTCAGCCTGATATCGCCGCCCCCTCATCATGATATCTATTCCATCGAAGATCTGGCACAGCTGATCTACGACTGTAAAAATGCAAATAAAGAAGCAAGAATTTCGGTAAAACTGGTAGCGGAAGCAGGGGTAGGTACCGTTGCGGCAGGTGTGGCAAAAGCAGGTGCCCAGGTAATTCTGATCTCCGGGTATGATGGAGGTACCGGTGCTGCACCCAGAAGTTCTATTCACAATGCCGGACTGCCTTGGGAATTAGGTCTTGCTGAGACTCATCAGACATTGATTATGAACGGCTTGCGTAATAAAGTAGTGATCGAAACAGACGGTAAACTCATGAGCGGAAGAGATGTGGCGATTGCGGCACTCTTAGGTGCGGAAGAATATGGATTTGCTACAGCACCGCTGGTAACCATGGGATGCGTCATGATGCGGGTATGTAATCTGGATACCTGCCCGGTAGGAGTGGCAACCCAGAATCCGGAGCTTCGTAAGCGTTTCCGCGGAAAACCGGAATATGTCATGAATTTTATGAAATTTATTGCGGAGGAACTGCGGGAGTATATGGCGAAACTGGGTGTTCGTACTATAGATGAACTGGTAGGAAGATCAGATTTGTTAAAACGTAAAGCAGACATCGCTAATAAAAAAGCTTCCAAAGTGGATTTAAGCGCAATTATCAATAACCCCTTTGTAAAAGAGGGAATGAAAGTGACCTTTGACCCGGCTCAGGTTTACAATTTTGAACTGGAGAAAACAGCGGATGAGAAAATTCTGGTAAAAAAATTAAAAGGAGCGCTTTCGAATAAGCAGAAGAGAAGCATTGAAGTAGATGTAATCAATACAGACCGCTCTTTTGGTACGATATTTGGTTCTGAAATCACGAAAATGTATCCGGAAGGACTGGAGGAAGACACCTACACCGTGAAATGTAATGGAGCAGGGGGACAGAGCTTTGGGGCATTTATACCAAAGGGGCTTACCCTGGAACTGGTAGGTGACAGTAACGATTATTTTGGCAAAGGGCTGTCCGGCGGCAAGTTGATTGTATATCCTCCTAAGAGTGCAAAGTTTAAACAGGACGAAAATATTATTATTGGAAATGTTGCCCTATATGGAGCAACCAGTGGAAAAACATATATTAATGGTGTGGCAGGAGAACGTTTCTGCGTGCGTAATTCTGGGGCGAATGCGGTAGTAGAAGGTGTTGGCGATCATGGATGTGAATACATGACAGGAGGCCGTGTTGTAATTCTTGGCAATACCGGTAAGAACTTTGCAGCAGGCATGAGCGGCGGTATTGCCTATGTACTGGATGAAAACAGCGATTTATATAGGAAGCTGAACAAGGAGATGGTTTCCATTGATAAGATTACTTCCAAATATGATGTCCTGGAACTGAAAGAGATGATCAAAGATCATACCGCCTACACCAATTCCGAAAAAGGAAAAGAAATCCTGGAACATTTTGAGGATTACCTGCCAAAATTTAAGAAGATCATTCCCAATGACTACAATCGGATGTTGATGAAGATTGTGCAGATGGAAGAAAAAGGGTTAAGCAGCGAGCAGGCACAGATTGAAGCATTTTACGCAAATACGAGAGGATAGGAGGGCAAAGGAATGGGAAAACCAACAGGATTTTTAGATTTTAAAAGAGAGACCAGCGAGACGGTACGACCAAAGGTCCGGATTAAGAATTTTAATGAATTCCACGTTCCCTTATCCAGGGAAAAGCAGAGGCTTCAGGGCGCCAGATGTATGGCATGCGGTGTTCCGTTCTGTCAGTCCGGCATGATGATCGGAGGGATGGCATCGGGGTGTCCACTGCAGAACCTGATTCCGGAATGGAATGATCTGGTATATACCGGAAGCTGGGAACAGGCATATCACAGACTGGCGAAAACGAATTGTTTTCCGGAATTTACGGCAAGGGTATGTCCGGCACTATGTGAAGCGGCATGTACCTGCAACTTAAATGGAGAGCCTGTGGCTACGAAAGAAAATGAGTGGGCAATCATTGAAAATGCATTTGAGATGGGCCTGGTGGTTCCAAATCCGCCCAAAGTCAGAACCGGAAAAAAAGTGGCAGTAGTGGGAAGCGGACCTGCCGGACTTGCAGCAGCAGTACAGCTGAACAAAAGGGGGCATAAGGTTACCGTATTTGAAAGAAATGACCGCATCGGAGGACTTCTTCGATATGGCATACCGAATATGAAACTGGATAAGTCGATAATAGACAGAAGGATTGCTATCATGGAGGCAGAAGGAATCGAGTTTGCTGCCAATACCAATATTGGTGAAGACATCAAGGCGAATGCTCTGCTAAAAGATTATGATCGTGTAATTCTGGCATGCGGGGCATCCAATCCCAGGGATATCAACGTCCCTGGAAGAGATTCCAAAGGAATTTATTTTGCAGTCGATTTCTTGAAGGCCACAACGAAGAGTCTGCTGGATTCAAATTTTGCGGATCAGAACTTTGTTTCTGCAAAAGGAAAGAAAGTGATGGTAATCGGCGGTGGTGACACCGGCAATGATTGTGTAGGTACGGCAATACGACTGGGGGCTGCATCCGTAATCCAGCTTGAAATGATGCCTAAGGCGCCGGATACACGGACTGCTGATAATCCATGGCCCGAATGGCCAAAGATCTGCAAAACAGATTACGGGCAGGAAGAAGCAATCGAAGTGTATGGGCATGATCCCCGGGTGTATCAGACTACCGTTACGGAATTCGCTGCCAATAAAAAAGGCGAAGTATGCCAGGCGAAGATCGTAAAATTAGAAAGTAAAAAAGATGAAAAAACCGGACGCATGATGATGGTGCCGGTTGAGGGAACCCAGGAAACAGTAAATGTGGATTTAGTTTTCATTGCTGCCGGATTCTTAGGTGCACAGAAATATGTTACTGATGCATTCAAGGTGGAATTAGACGGACGTACAAATGTGGCAACGCAGCCAGAGCAGTATCAGACCTCCGTAAAGCATGTATTTACGGCTGGGGATATGCACAGAGGGCAGTCTCTGGTAGTCTGGGCAATCCGGGAAGGCAGGGAAGCAGCAAGAGCAGTGGATGAATCATTGATGGGGTATACGAATTTGTAATTTTATAGATTCCTGAATATAAGCAGGCAGGAGGCATGATAGAGAAGAGCTGCTTAAAGATGGATATACGAGCCTGATTTGTTATGGGATTGCTTTTTATAAGAATAATTGTAAGATTTTGAAAGCAGAAAAAGAAATAGTTTATAGAAAATGAAATAACTGGATAAATAATATTAAAAAAAGCCATGAAGGATGATGCGATGTTATCTCAAAATCCTTCATGGCTTTTTTAAATTTACACCCAATAGATAAATATCTACTGAACAACAGCAGTTTTCTTTATTTTACGAAGCATTCCCGTTACAATTACCATTACAATCGGAAATACCATGGCAAACAGCAGCCCGCTCTTTAAGCTGTCATTAGCCAGATTGGATACAACACCTACCAGACCCGGACCTGCCGCACAGCCGATATCTCCGCCAAGTGCCAGAAGTGCAAATAAAGCAGTTCCGCCCTGAGGGCAGTACTGGCAGGAAAGACTGAATGTTCCGGGCCACATGATACCTACCGACAATCCGCATAATCCGCAGCCAACCAGAGACAGCAATGGGTAGGGTGACAGCGTGGCAAGCAGATAACTGATAATGCACAGGAACCCGCTGGCTATAATAAACTTTTTAAGCTTGATTTTTGCACCAAATTTTCCGTAGAAAACACGGGAAACACCCATTAATACGGCGAAAGCGCAGGGACCCAGCAGATCACCCAGGGTCTTGGATACTTTAAGCCCTGATTCTGCAAACAGAGAAGCCCACTGTGACATCGCCTGTTCCGATGCACCAGAGCAGATCATCAGTATCAGAAACATCCAGAAGATCTTCATGGAGAAAAGCTTGCGGATGGGCAGTGACTCTGCTTCGGCTTCTACGGTATGTAATGGCACTTTGCTGAAGAAAAATGCATTGAAAAATGGGATGATCGCCCAGAATATCGTCAACAGATACCATTTGCTGATACCCACTGTTACAAAATACAAAGTGGATATAATAACAACACTTACATGTCCCCAGCAATAAAAGGAATGCAGCAGGCTCATAGCGGATGCCTTCTCGTCACCCGGCAGAGATTCTACAATCGGGCTGATTAGTACTTCGATCAGTCCGCCGCCGATGGCATTAATTAATACAGCTACAATCAATCCAGCATAGGCATTTGAAAAGAGAAAAGGAAAAACGCCCATACCGACAAGTCCGATCGTACAGCAGACATGTGCGGCAACAGTACAGATACGATAACCGATTTTGTCAACATATTTGGCAGCCAGAATATCCACAAACATCTGCATAGCAAAATTGATGGAAATCAAAAGACCGATTTTCTCCAGTGATATGGAGAACTGCGACTGGAACGTGACAAATAAAAGCGGTGCCAGGTTGTTGACGATGGCCTGCGTAATATATCCGAGATAACAGGCATTTCGTGTGTGTTTAAAATGAAGTGACATGACTTCCTCCCCAAGTAGTATAAAATTTTTGCTCTTTATCGTGGCAATGTGATAGCATTATATCATTGGAATTGGAAAAAGGGAATCTTTATTTATAAAAAAATGAGGAAAGTTTTCAGGCATTAACTACTACTACCTTTACGCCGTTGTTCTGCAGAGTTTCCATAAATTCTTCCTGGATGCCGGAGTCTGTAATGAGTGTATAGCCTTCCTTTAGCTGAGTGAGCTGTACGAAACTCTTTTTGCCAAACTTTGTAGAATCGGCAACCACTACAATGTGCCTGGAAGATTCCAGTACGGCAGTAAAAGTACCTGCTTCAATGTAATTATAGTTATATATGATTCCGTTTTCATCAATGGTGGCGGCACCGATAAAAGCATAGTCAAAAGAAAAACTGCGTATCATATTTTCAGCCACATGCCCAACTGCATTAAGGGAGGGCAGTATCAGCTGGCCTCCGATTGAAATCACCGTATAATCCGGGTGATTTGCCAATACCTGGGAGACACTGACATTATCGGTTACCAAAGTGGCGGATCCCATTGTGTAGTTCATCTGCAGGGCCATACAGTAAAGTGTGGTGCCGGATGCAATATAGACAGAGTTACAGCCCTGGCCAAGACTGGCGTTGCGGAGATATTCCGATGCGGCATTTCCAAGTGCCATTTTCAGGTCGTGATGGTTGTTCAGCCTGGTCTGGAAAGGAGCATCACTAAATAGGGCAGCAGATGCCTGAACCAGGGTAGCGCCTCCATGATGGCGGATTACTCTTTTGTCATCTTCCAGTGCCTGTAGATCTCTTCGGATTGTCATATCTGAAACGTGAAATTCCGTACACAGTTCTAATACGCTGGCAGTTCCATCGTGAAGACGCATGTATTCCATGATCTGGTCTGTTCGTTTATTTTTCATAGGGGGTTTACGTTCCTCTCTTTTTATTTCCCAAAACAATATTTTCAAACATTTGAAGACATTATAATATGATACAGAAGAAAATACAAGAGTATTCCATGAAAACATGTTTGAATTCGAAAATAATCAAACAAAAATATGCTAAAACAGCAGATATTATATGTTTAATAACGAAAAACAAACAAGAACATGTTTGAATATGAAAAGTAAATAACAGAAATAAAACAAAATGTGCTTGACAAATAGACCTGGCTGTGATTATATTATGATATAAACATAACGAACATAAATCAGACATTTATTAAACATGAATTTTAGCAGAGATTCCCATAAAAATGATAAAATACTGTAAGAAGCGGAATCCGGTTGGCACGCGCAAAAAAGGCGCAGAATAGGAGGATATTATGCCATTAGTTACAAGTAAGCAGATGCTGTTAGATGCTCAGGCTGGGAGATATGCAGTTGGGGCATTCAATGCGGAGAATATGGAAATGGTTCAGGCAATTATCGCAGCCGCAGAGGAATTAAAGGCACCGGTAATGATTCAGACAACACCATCTACTGTTAAATACGCAAGCCTTGATTTATATCTTGCTAATGTAACGGCAATTGCAAAAAAGGCAAGTGTTCCTGTATGTATGCACCTGGATCATGGGAGCAGTTTTGAACTGGCGATGCAGGCACTGCGCACCGGATATACATCCATTATGATCGACGGATCACACAGCGTTTTTGAAGAGAATATAGCCCTTACCAAACGTGTGGTTGATGCCTGTGCACCTTCGGATGTGCCGGTTGAAGCAGAGCTTGGAAAAGTTGGCGGTAAGGAAGATGATCTGGATGGCGGAGCCGGCGGCTATACCGTACCGGAAGAAGCAAAAGAATTTGTAGAAAAAACAGGTGTCGGATCTCTGGCTGTTGCAATCGGTACTGCTCACGGAGTTTACTCCGGAGTTCCAAAACTGGATTTGGACCGCTTAAGTGAAATCCGGAAGCTGGTGTCTATACCGCTGGTACTCCACGGTGCATCCGGATTATCCGATGAAGCGGTGCAGGAAAGTATCAAGCGCGGTATCTGTAAAGTGAATTTTGCAACGGAACTTCGTATTGCATATACAGACGGAGTGAAAAAAGTACTGGCAGATGCGCCAGATACCTTTGATCCGAAAAAATATGGTGCTGCAGGACGTGAAAATGTAAAACAACTTGTAATGAACCGCATCAGAGTATGTCAGAGCGACGGAAAAGCCAAGTAAGCCGGAATTCATAAGATGGCTGAAAGAAATATAAAGAGAGAGGAAATGCCACAGATTATTTTCAGCCTGTTTAAAAGTGGCAGTGTCACAAGTATACCCCAAATGCAAAAATGAAAACTTACATAACGCAAAAGGAGTTTTTTGCTTGTGATACACAGTGGATTTGAATCATGAAAGCAGGAGTAGTATATGCAAAAAATGATATTCGTTATGATGATATCGAGAAGCCGTCAGCAGGACCGGGAAAAGTTCTGATAAAAGTAAAATATACCGGTATCTGCGGTTCTGATGTACCGCGGGTAAACGCAGATGCATGTCATTTCTTCCCAAACGTATTGGGACATGAATTTTCCGGAACAATTGAAGAAATAGGTGACGGAGTCACTTCTTTAAAACCGGGAGACCGGGTGGCAGGAGTTCCGCTGGTTCCCTGCATGAAGTGTGAAGACTGTCAGAAGGGAAATTATTCACTTTGTAAACACTATAGTTTTATCGGTTCAAGAGAATATGGCAGCTTTGCACAGTATGTGGTAGTACCGGAGAAAAATGCAGTAAAATTTGAAGATGAAGTAAGCTTTGAGCAGGGGGCATTTTTTGAACCGGCAACAGTAGCTCTTCACGGGCTGCAGCGATGTGATTATACAGGCGGTAAAACAGTTGCGATTCTGGGCGGTGGAACAATCGGGATGCTGACGATGCAGTGGGCAAAGATATTTGGCGCCGCAAAAGTAGTGGTTTTTGATATCGCAAAAGAACGTTTGGATCTGGGAATGCGTTTAGGTGCAGACGCAGTTATCAATACACTGGAAGAAGATTACATCGAACAGGCAATGTCATTAACGGATGGCAAGGGATATGACTATGTCTATGAAACAGCCGGGAATACCATTACCATGAAAATGGCATTCCAGCTGGCAGCAAACAAAGCAGAGGTCTGCTTCATAGGTACACCCACCAGAGAATTATCTTTTACAGTCAGCGAATGGGAAAATATGAACCGCAAAGAATTTAAGCTTACCGGCTCCTGGATGTCTTACAGTGCACCATTCCCCGGCAAAGAATGGGAACTGACCGCACATTATTTCAAAACAGGACAGTTGAAATTCGATGATTCTTTTATCTATAAAAAACTGGGACTCAGCCAGATAGCAGATGGGTTTGAGATGTTTAAAACACCCGGTGCGGTTAAAGGTAAGATTTTGATTGACAGTGAATCCTAAAGGGTGTTTCAAAATTGCTTTCTGGCAGCTGTGCGTCACACTTTGTGGGAGATTTGTCCCGTATTCAGGGTGCGTAGCGGGCTATGTAACCTGAATTTGGGGCAAACATGCCGTAACGTGTGACGTGCAGATGGCGGGAATGAATTTTCATACACGCTCGAGTACATAACATTTATATTTAACAGAAGGGCTGTGGCTATATGCACAGCCTTTCTTATAGGAAAAATTCAAAAGTGAGACTTTTACGGCATATACACGGAATGGGAGGAAAATATGATCACAACAGTGACACTCAATGTAGCAGTTGATAAAGCTTATGTAGTAGATGAACTGATTAAGGGAGAAGTTATGCGTGTTAAAACCTGCTCCAATACAGCAGGGGGGAAAGGGCTGAATGTAGCCAAAGTAGCAAGGCTTTGTAAAGAAGAGGTGCTGGCAACCGGTTTTGTAGGAGGCCACAATGGTGCTTATGTGGAAGAACTGCTGGAGGGATACAAGGTAAAGAGCCAGTTTGTGCATGTAAAAGGGGAAACCAGAAGCTGCATTAATGTTCTGGCTGCTGACGGAAGTTCTACAGAATTTTTGGAGCCGGGAGAGCCCATTGAGCCTTCAGAAGTGGATGATTTTCTCCTTCAATTTGAGGAAATCGCTAAGAAAAGCGATGTTGTTACGATATCAGGAAGTGTGCCCAGGGGGGTAGATATTAGTATTTATGGAAAACTGATTGATTTGGTAAAGACAGCAGGACATAAAGTAATTCTCGACACAAGCGGAAAGTTGTTAGAAGAAAGTGTAAAGGCATGTCCGACTATGATCAAGCCAAATGATGATGAAATTGAAGCATTGTTAGGTGTTCCGGTTACAAACAGGGAAGAGATTATTGCAGGTGCCATAAAGCTTCGGGAAATGGGAATTCCAATGGTAGTAGTTTCTCTTGGCAGTGAGGGGGCATTATTGGTAACAAAAGAAGGTGTTTATCAGGGGAAACCACCAAAGCTTGAAGTTGTAAATACGGTAGGATGTGGTGATTCTATGACAGCAGCATTTGCCGTAGGATTATACAGAGGTTATGATTCAGAAGAAATGCTCAGATATGCAGTGGCAGTATCTGCTGCAAATGCTTTAACCATGAAGACAGGAAGCTTTTTGGAAAAAGATTTGCAGGAGATACTGCCACGGGTAGAAGTAAAAAAATTATGATAAAATAAAAATATTTTAAAAAAACTGTAATGCATGGATCATGCCTGCGGTTCCGATGCTGTAAGCAGCAATGACCCATGGTTTTCCAAGAAGTATAATTGTTGTGAATTTCTTCCAGTGCATACGTGTGAGTCCTGCGATAAAACACAGCAGGTCGTCGGGAGCAGCCGGGAGGAAAATTGCAAGCATGAAAAAGATGTCAAATTTCTTTCCTTTTTCCAGCCAGGATGCATATTTATCATAAGTTTTTTCATTTACAAATTTTTTGACAAAATCAATTCCGTATCTGCGGGCAATGATAAATGCAAGAATGGAACCGATACACATGCCAATGTAGCTATAAACAAATCCCATAACGGGTCCGAATACCAGTGCGCCCACAATACAGGTTACAAATCCTGGAAGTACCGGTATTACTACCTGTAATGCCTGTATAAACATAAATACAAGGGGACCCCAAAGTCCAAGAGCTTTGATAAAAGCAATCAGAGATTCTTTTGATTCAAAAATGCCTGCGCGGTACCCATACACTGCAAAAATGATACACAGGACGATCGTTAGCACCGTAATCATATTTGTTATAAGGGGAATGTGATTCTTTAATTTTTCAGCCATAGCGGATCTCCTTGTTTCGTTTTTCTTTATTTTTAATATTAGCTTTTGTTTTTTTAAGACAGAATATGTGAATGTTATTTATTAAATATAGAATATATCATAAATGTTAAGAAACTCTGGATGTAATTCTTAAAAAATTCTGACAAAGTTGTAAAGAATCTAATAAGTTTCTTTGGAGAGCGAAATGCTCTAAGAATGGAACTAATTCCATTGCATCAAAAGTGAAAAAAAGGCAAAACCCCTCTGAACAGTAAAAATACTGGACGGAGGGGTTTTGCCTTATATAGGCAAATGATTTATTGACAGCAACCAGAATTAATAAGAAAAAAAGATAAGTAGAAAGTATAAATTTCCTATTGACATTTTTCACGTTTCTACCTATAATGCAATTAAAGGTATCGTAATTCAAAACATAGTTTCATAATATAAAACTATACATAAAGCCAGATTATATAAATAGGAGGAATAAAATCATGAATGAAATTTTAAAAGAGATTTCCAGGATGGGAATTGTACCGGTTATTGCATTAGATGACGCAAAAGATGCAAAACCACTTGCACAGGCACTTTGCGAAGGAGGGCTTCCATGTGCGGAGGTCACATTCCGTACGGCAGCAGCAGAGGAGTCTATCCGCATTATGGCGCAGGAATTTCCGGAAATGTTAGTAGGAGCAGGAACGGTTCTGACAACGGAACAGGTAGACCGGGCTGTGGCAGCAGGAGCAAAATTCATCGTAAGCCCGGGACTGAATCCAAAGGTTGTAAAATATTGTGTAGATAAAAACATTCCGATAACACCGGGAACGTCCAGCCCTACAGATATTGAGCAGGCTATTGAATTAGGATTAGAAGTAGTGAAATTTTTCCCGGCTGAGGCTTCCGGCGGACTTGCTAAGATAAAAGCCATGGCAGCACCTTATGTAAATATGAAGTTTATGCCTACCGGTGGAATTAATGCAAAAAATCTGATTGATTACTTAAACTTTCCGAAAATTATTGCCTGCGGCGGCAGCTGGATGGTAAGCAAAGATATGATTACAGCAGGGGAATTTGACAAAATCAGAGAGATGACCAAAGAAGCAGTAACTGCAATGCTTGGATTCGAACTGGCTCATGTTGGAATTAATGCAGCAGATAATGATGAGGGTTCCAGTACAGCGGCATCCTTTGAGAAGATCTTTGGATTTACACAGAAACCGGGTAAATCTTCTGTCTTTGCCGGAAGTGCTGTGGAAGTAATGCTGACACCTTATCTTGGAAGCAACGGCCACATCGCAATTAAGACCAATTATATAGACAGGGCAGTTTACCATTTAGGAAAACAGGGTGTCTCATTTAATGAAGAGTCAGCAAAATGCGATGAAAAAGGAAATCTGAAGGCAATTTATTTAGAAGGTGAAATTGGCGGATTTGCAGTACATTTAGTACAGAAATAATCTGCTGATATATTTGATGCTTGATGATACAGATCACTTAATAAGTGACAATTATAGTGTGAGTTTTTCAACACAGATTTTTAATATAAGAGATTGAGTTAACGGAGGATATTAGAATATGAGCAAGAAAGTAATCACATTCGGAGAGATTATGTTAAGACTGGCACCGGAAGGATATTATCGCTTTGTGCAGGCAGAAAATTATGGAGCAACTTACGGCGGAGGTGAAGCTAACGTTGCAGTTTCTCTTGCCAATTATGGTTTGGATGCTGCCTTTGTCACAAAGCTTCCGAAACATGAAATTGGTCAGGCAGGAGTAAATTCACTTCGCAGATTTGGCGTTGATACTTCTTATATCACAAGAGGCGGAGACAGAGTAGGAATTTATTTCTTAGAAAAAGGTGCAAGTCAGAGACCAAGTAAAGTTATTTATGACCGTGCGGGTTCTTCTATCGCAGCAGCAACTACTGCAGATTTTGACTGGGATCAGATCTTTGAAGGGGCTGAGTGGTTCCATTTTACCGGTATCACTCCTGCATTGGGAGACAATGTAACGGAAATTTGTCTGGAAGCCTGCAAAAAAGCGAAAGAAAAAGGTATCACCGTAAGCTGTGATTTGAATTACCGCAATAAACTCTGGTCTAAGGAAAAAGCAGGCCAGGTAATGGGTGAGCTTTGTAAATATGTGGATGTATGTATTGCGAATGAAGAAGATGCCAGTGATGTATTCGGTATTAAAGCAGCTAATACAGATGTAACTTCCGGAAAAGTAAATCATGAAGGTTATAAAGATGTTGCAAAACAGCTGGCCAAAAGATTTGGCTTCTCAAAAGTAGCAATTACCCTTCGGGGATCTATCTCCGCAAATGACAATAACTGGGCAGCTATGCTCTATGACGGAACAGACTTCTACTTCAGTAAGAGCTATCTGATGCATATCGTAGACCGTGTAGGCGGCGGTGATTCCTTCGGCGGCGGATTAATTTACGCATGCTTAAATGATTTTGCACCACAGCAGACGATTGAATTTGCAGTTGCAGCAAGCTGTCTGAAACATAGTATAGAAGGTGACTTCAATCAGGTATCCGTAGACGAAGTTATGAAACTTGCAGGCGGAGACGGATCAGGACGTGTGCAGAGATAGTAAATGCAGATAAAGCAGTGGTTTGAAATATGTGACACTGTGCATGATGCTATGATGAAATAAGCTATGAAAACATCATCTGTGCATTTGGCAGATTAAGGTGTATAAATAGATAAATCCTAAAATGTAAAATGAAAGAATAAGCATATAATTATTTGCCGATTATATGCTTATTCTTTTTCTTTTTATTTTAAATACTTTCCACTTCCTGTCTGTTCGCAAACAGCGTACAGCCCCCTTGATGAATGTCTGCTTTTTCTTCAATAGCCCTTACCTTTTCAAAGAAATCTGACTGAAGTACTTCTACAAGAGAAGACTGGGTCAGGTTTAGTTTAGAATAGGGAGAGAAAGGACATGGCTCTGCGCCGCCTGTGGGATTAATATGGAAAAAGCCCCGTCCTGCGGCAAGACAACCGCCCATGGATGCTTCATCGCCGGGAAATGACAAGATAATCATTTTCTGACAGTCAGATTTTAAAGCATTCACGCTTGTATTTAATAATTCAAGGTCGGTATCTGATAAAATCAGTGATTCTGTTCCTTTTTCTACCGGTACAAATTCTACATAAAAGATGATACCGCAGCCTTGGTTCTGAAGATCGTCAACAAATTGTCTGCTGGTTACGAACTCCACGTTGTTGTGTGTAACAGTGATTGAGGTACCATACAATATATGGTGTTTCTTAAGTGCGGACATAACCTTACAGAGTTTTTCCGCAATTCCGGCGCCTCTCCTCAGATCGGTGTCAGCAGTGGTTCCCTCAATGCTGAGTACCGGGATCAGATTGCGGGATTTATGGAAAAGTTCTATGTATTGTTCGTCTATCAGCGTACCATTTGTAAAAACTGGAAATATAATGTCGGGATAATTACTTGCTAATGTGAGGATGTCTTTTCGAAGCATAGGTTCTCCTCCGGCGAGCAGTATAAATGATATTCCCAAATTATTTGCCTGGTTAAATATATTTTCCCAGTGGTGAGTGTTCATTTCAGAGCGCTGTTCATGATCACTGCACGCTCCCTCTGCTCTTGCATAGCATCCGGCACAGTGGAGGTTGCAGCGGGATGCGATACTTGCAATCAGAAAAGGAGGTACGTGGATGCCTTTATTTTCGTGCTCTGCTCTTATTTTTGCATTTTTTGTAAGCTGAGGTGTAAAATCCATTATAAAACGGCGGTTTTTCTTATCGGTTAAATAAAATTTCGCTGCAGTGCGGGCAATAGACAGGATGCCTGTATTCATAAACAAACTGATATCCATAACGATTCCTTTCAATGTGGGGTGCAATAGAGAAGTTCAAACTGGTCGATATGCTTCTCTAATAATTGCAATGCTTCGTCTTCTAGTTCGGGATGATTATCATACTGGCTTATAAGTAAAAAGATAGGTGAATAAAAATTGAGAGCCAGCATCTTGGGATCTAAATCTTTAAAATAGTTTTGTTTGATCATCTCAGCAAATAATTGTGTTTGAAAATCCAGGGGCAAGCGGAAGAAAAACATATGAAAAGTCTCACCTGCTTTGGTACTTTTAAATTGCTCAATGGTTAACATTCTGCGGAATTTAGAAGCTTCCTCAGATTTCAACCAGAATAAAAACATGGATTTCGTCATCTCCTTTAAGGGATTCAGCCCATTATTAATATAGGCGCCTGCCACCTCGGACAAATCGCCCTCAGGAATATTAAATTCCTGTGCTACAATTGCGTACTGGCCTTCGATCCGCTTGATAATCGTATCAAAGATATCCTGCTTATTCTTAAAGTGCCTGTAAATGGCACTTTCACGAATCCCAACAGCTCCGGAAATTTCCCTTACGGATACACCATCATATCCATTATCAGAAAACAGGCGAAGAGCTTCTTTCAGGATCAGTTCTTTTGTGTTACGTTTTGGCATGATACTCCTTTCTATACAAAAAAAGTTAACGGATGTTCACATAATGGTATTATAGTTAACGAGCGTTCACATGTCAATATTAAAGTTAAAAAATATTTGGGTTTAGCTGAGGAAGGGGACGCTTAATAGTTGGAGATAGTGTACAGAAAGATGGGTGCGGCCAGCTGACGGAGTCCATACAAGTTTCCCACTCCCATCTTTCCGCGCACTACCTTTATCTACAAAGCGTCCCTTAATCAGCTAAACCCAAAAAAGTATTGACGTCCCCCGCTTTCTATGATATATTACAACTAATTTAGAGCAGTAACGCTATTTCTACTGCATCTTAGAAAGAACGAGGTATCTGTAAGAATATGATTATTTGAGGACTGGATGAAACTTATGAAAAGTAAATGGATAATGAAGGCTAAGGAAAAATTAGTCTTATTTATTGAGTTTACTCTGTTCAGTCTGAATCTATGCTTACGGATCATTTATGATAATATTGAACAAGTTACAAAGCGAGACCGTTACTCTGGAAGTTGGATAAGAGTATGCGGCAGTTTGTATTACAGGTTCATTTTGCCTGCTTGTTTTCGTACGCTGATTTCCCTGCTGAACAGAGTGTTTAGGAGGGATTTTTTTGTTATTAAAAGTAAAGAATTTAAAAAAAGGCTATGGGATTCAGGACTTGTTCTGCATAGACCGGCTTACGATTGAAGAAGGAGACCGCATTGGACTGGTGGGTTTAAACGGCGCAGGAAAAAGTACGTTACTGCATATCTTGTATGGAAGTGAACATGCAGATGAAGGAGAGATTAACAGATACTGTGAAATTGCTATGATTGAACAGTGTCAGGAAGAGACGGAAGATCAGCAGAACCAGGATGTCAGCCCCCAGCTGCTCAGCCATATGCAGATTAAAGGTTCTGCATGCAAAAGCGGCGGGGAGAAAACAAGACAGGCCATTGCGGCGGCTCTATCACAGGGGAGCAGGCTTCTGTTCGCTGATGAACCGACAACCAATCTGGACGTGAAAGGAATTGAAACGCTGGAGAAAATGCTCATGGGTTACCGGGGGGCCTTTGTATTGATTTCCCATGACCGGTATCTGCTGGACAAAGTGTGTACCTCTATCTGGGAGATTGAGGAGGGTAAACTTCGTGTGTTCCCCGGGCGCTATTCCCAGTGGAAGGAACAGAAAGAACGGGAACGGGAATTTGCAATGTTCGAATTTGAGCAGTACCAGCAGGAGCGTAAAAGGATTACGATTGCCATGAATCAGGTGAAGAATGAAGCATCCCAGATGTTAAAACCACCAAAGCAGATGGGGCACAGTGAGTGGATGCTGTATAAGGGTGTGGCAAGAGAACAGCAGAAAAATGTTCAGAGCAGAGGCAAAGCCATGGAAAAACGCCTGGAAAAGCTGGAAGTTAAAGAAAAACCAAAGGAATTGGCACCGGTTGTCATGAGACTGGGCATGGATAATCCACTATCCGGGAAGACGGCAGTCAGGATACAGGGGCTGACGGTTCAGTATGGCAAGAAGTTGGTTTTGAATGAAGCAGATCTGATACTGAAAGCGAATAAATGTACCGTTATGATGGGGGAAAATGGAACCGGAAAGTCTACACTGATCAAAAAGATTATGGAACATCATCCTTCTGTGTATGTGAATCCGGATGTTAAAATAGGTTATTTTTCACAGGAGCACGAAACTCTGGATGTGAATAAAACTGTTTTGGAAAATGTAAGGGCTGATTCTAATTTAAAAGAGCATGTGATTCGCTGTATTCTGGCAAATCTCTATCTCACCGAACAGCATATTCATAAACCGGTTTCCGTATTATCCGGTGGTGAACGGGCGAAAGTAATGCTGGCAAGGCTGATGGCATCGGATGTAAATGTATTAATCCTGGATGAACCTACGAACCATATTGATATGTATACTGCGGAAGCGCTGGAAGGACTGCTGGATAAGTGGGAGGGTACGATGCTGATCGTCACTCATGACAGAAGTCTGGCAAAAAATGCGGCGGACCGTTTGGTATTTCTGGAAGATGGAAAATTAGAAACATTCGAGGGAAACTGGGAAGCGTATGAGCAGGAAAAAGAACGTGCATCCAAACGGGGAGATGTGCTGCAATTGGATAAGACGCTGCTCAGTATGAAGATGGCAGAACTGAGTATGCGCCTGAGCAAGCCTAAAAAAGGCGATAATGTGCTGAAAATAAAAGAAGAGCTGGATCAGGTAACGGAAGCCTATTATCAGGTAAACCGTTGAGATATAAAAAAGACTGCTGTCAGAGGCGGTAAAAAATAGCATGAAATTATAGGAAGTAAATGAAAAACTGTTTGTATTTGTGGAAGATGGATTATTTCCGGCTTCTGCATCTGTACATACAGTTTTTTATTGAAAAAATCTATGGAATTTATACATTTTATATGGAATGTGAGATGGGTATTTGACAGGTATTATGGTATAGTGAAAATAAACTGGAAATAAACTGGAAATAAGATGAGAGGGTGGCAAATTTTATGTTACGGGTAATGTTGGTGGATGATGAAGTGTTGGCACTTGAATTTTTAAGGGAAGTTATTGACTGGAATCAATACGGATTTCAGATTGTGGGACAGGCGCTCAATGGAAAACGGGCATTGGAGTTATTCCAGAAAGAAAATCCGCATATTATCATTTCGGATATTAAGATGTCTGTAATGGATGGGTTGGAATTGTCGAAGAAGGTGAAGGAGATAAATCCCCACACCAAGATTATACTGCTGTCCGCATATAAGGACTTCGAATATGCCAAAAAAGGTATTCAGTATGGTGTTTCCAATTATTTGCTGAAGCATGAAATTAGCGAGGCGACCCTGTTGGGGGAACTTGGAAAAGTAAAATCTGAAATCTACAGGGAAGAAGAATGGCAGCAGGCGAAAAAACGTTATTTCTTAAAGAATATTATATATGATGCCCCGAAAGAAGAAAATAGGAAAGAGGATACGGGAGTGGGGAATCAGCTGTTTATGATTATGCTGCAGTTCAACAAGCCTCTTTTTTACGATGATGGAAAAATAGAGCGTCAGCCTGCAGGCTTTCATACAATTATGGATAGTCTGCGAAAAGAACCGGTATCTAAAATAACTTATGTAACGGATGTACAGATCAGTGAAGATAACTATCTGGTTTTATATAATGCGGATCAGGTACGCAGTGAATATGAAGCAGAGGAATTAATTTATCAAAAGGCATTATATACAGAGCGGGTGATCAGGAAATTAGGGAAAGGGTTTTATGGAATCCTTTGCAGCAGGAGATTTTCACACAATCAGGTTGCAGCTACATTCCGTGAGCTTTCCAGGAAAATTCGTTACAGTCCATTTATGAAGCAGAATAAATACTACTTTCTGGATCAGATACCGGCGGGAGATCCGGATGAAGAGGTGGAACTGTTAAAGGAATTTGAGCTGCTGGATTGGAACTTAAACCAGGCAGAGGATGAGTGGAGCAGCGGGCTGGACAGGATGTTCCAAACGTTATGCAGCCCTAAATGGAATTTATCTGCACTTAAGAACTTCTTATCAACCTGGCTGTATTATGAAAAGAAATGGGGGGAAAAGTTTCGTTTGGTTTATGATGAATTTAAGCAGGAATGTTATACGGTTGACCAGTTAAGTGAATACTGTGTATCCTGCTGCAGGAGGATATGCACCGAAATGCAGCAGGATATAGAGAACTCCTATTCCGTAAATGTCAGACAGATCATAAGTTTTATACAGGATCATTTCCGGGAAGAACTGACGCTGGATTACATAGGAGCAAAATTTCAGATGAATGGTGTTTACTTAGGGCAGCTTTTTAAAAAAGAAGTAGGAACTACCTTTCTAAAATTTCTAACAGACTATCGCATCAGCCAGGCTAAGATAATGCTGGAGGATGGGCAGTATCAGGTGGCAGAAGTGGCTGAGCGGGTGGGATACAAGACAAGCCAGTACTTCAGCCAGATTTTTTATAAATATATGAGCATGACGCCGCAGGATTATAAAAAATGGGGGAAACAGGGTGGCAAAGAAAAGCTTAAAGAAAAGAATACTGACTAAGATTGCATTTGCATTAACAGCAGCCACAGTTGTAAGTACCATTGTGGCCTATATCTATTTCAGCCGGATTGTACGGGAGCAGAAGATTCACGATGAGCAGATTAAACTGCGTCAGATTGTAAGTCAGCTGGATTTTATGGTGGAAGATATACAGAACTTTACGAGAAGTATTGCAATTGACCAGACAATTCAGGAGAATTTGAATAAAAAAACATATAAAAATGAATTTGACAAAACCAAGAGGAGATTTGAAGTAGGAAAACAACTGGTATTTTACAATTCCCTGCGGAATTATATCGGGGTTTCTATGCTGAAAGGGACGAATGGGTTATATTACAGCAGCAGGAACTTAATGGGAGACGTTTATTTCCAGGAGAAGTTTGAACTGGAAGAGATTCAGGAGTACGAGGCGAGGGATGATATGGTATTTTCAAATCCTTATTATAGTATTGAATCGGAGATCTCCCAAAGTGTAATCTGTTATAAAACGGTGATCCGGGATATGAACAGTGCATCGGAGATTCTGGGAGTCCTGTATCTGGATATTTATCTGAAGTATTTTACAGATCAGATTGCAAATTATGCGAAGGATTATGAAAATGTATATTTAACGGGAAATTCTGCAAATATCTTATATCAGAAGAAAATAGAAGAAAAGGAAAGCGGTTATTTTAGTGAACATACGGAAAGTAACCGGCAGAATGTAGAGAAAGTGGAAAAAGGATATTTAATCAGGGAAGATATAAGAGCTGCCGGATGGAGTGTAAATACTTTTTTGTCTAACAAATATCTGTGGCAGCAGTCAAAGTTTGTGCTGGACTTTTTTCTGCTGTTTTTTGTGATTTCCATTACCCTTCTTTTGGTGATGACATCCAGGATATTAGAAAGTATGATACACCCAATTACCCGTTTGACAAAGGCCATGGAGCAGATGGAGTACGGGGAGTTAAGAAGTGATTTATCCATTCATACCGGCGATGAGATTGAGCTGCTCTACCGGCGTTTCCGTGAAATGCTGGCAGAGATTCAGCAGTATATGGAGGGAAAACTTGAGGACGAGCATCAGAAGAAGGAAATGGAGTTTGATATTATGCTGTCCCAGATTAATCCCCATTATCTATATAATGTTTTAAATACAGTGGTCTATATCGCTGTTGCTGAGAAAAATAAAAGGATTGTGGAAATCGTGAATGCGCTCATACATACCCTGCAGGAAACGCTGAAGGTGGGGGAAAAGAATATTTATATAACCATAGAAAAAGAGATCGAGTTAGTGGAATGCTATCTGACGATTCAAAGATATCGTTATCCCGATGTATTCCAGGTGGAGATTTGCTGTGAAGAGGAATTGAAGAAATGCGTGATTCCGAAGACCTGCATTCAGCCAATTGTAGAAAATGCTATTTTGCATGGAATCATTCCGGGTGAAACAAACGGGGTGATAAGGGTCAGGATTCGAGAAGCAGAGGAAAAAATCCAGATCACAGTGGAGGATAACGGCGTCGGAATGGATTCTGATAAAATCAGAAAATTTATGTCTGGTGAAGCATTGGAAGAAAGAGCAGAGGAGCGCAAACACATTGGCATTACGAACATAAGAGACCGGATACGGTTTTTATATGGTGAACCATACGGTATTTGGATTGAGAGCAGGATAAATGAATATACCGTTGTAAAAGTGCTTCTTCCCATTCAGGGAGAAGAAAAAAAACAGTGATCAGAAAGAGAAAAACTATAGAATGGAAACAAAATATAAAGAATGTGATGTGTGAAAATCAAAGTGCGGATGATATGATACAGATACATAAAGAAGGAGGTATAAGGAAATGAAAAAGCGTATGAAACAACGTATGAAACAACTTACAAGCCTGGCAGCAGCGGCGGTTATGGTAACGGGACTGTTATCCGGATGCGGAAATCAGACAACAGAGGAAGAAACCACGAAGGCTATCAATACAGCAGACAGCGTTTCTACTGAGAACAAGAGTGATGAGGGGGCGGAGGCTTATACAGAGCTGCCTTCGGATTATAAAGGCACACTGACTATGTGGGGGTGGGATGATAATTATTATAAAACAATGACAGCGGCATTTCAGAAAAAATATCCCAATGTAACCTTCGAATATACACCGGTGGCAAACGGCGACCTGCTGCAAAAGTACCAGACAGCGCTGGCAACGGGTACGGAACTGCCGGATGTGGCATGGTCAATTGTAGATTCCAGAGCAAAGGTTTTTGAACTGGACATGTGGGAACCGTTGAACCAGGCACCTTATAATTTTGATATTCAGAAGGTATTTGATTACCTGCACCCTCTGATGGTGAACTCAAAAGGAGATGTGTGCGGCATAGAGCAATCCATATCCCCGGCGGGTATTGCATATCGGAAGGATCTGGCAAAACAATATCTTGGAACGGATGACCGGGAAGAATTAGAAAAAATGTTCCCTACCTGGGAATCGTTTGTGGAAAAAGGGAAAGAAGTATATGAAAAAAGCGGCAATAAGGTCTATATGTGGCCGGGCATTGCAGATGCACAGCAGTTTATCCGTGAACAAAGCGGATTATCCTGGATTGACGGGAATACGATTAAAGCTACAGAGGCTCTGAAAAAATCACTGGATCTGGCATGTCAGTTCCGGGATAACAATGTAGTGGATAAACTGGAAGCATGGACACCTGCCTGGTACGCATCCTTTGGAGAAGGAAACCATATATTTGCAGGCTGTGCAACCTGGTCGGTTCCATTTACCATCGAGCCAAATGACCCGGACGGAAAGGGGGCAGATCATTGGGGGCTGATGAATGCTCCGGAGGGAAATATCAGCTGGGGCGGAACCACACTTGGAATATCAAAGAATTGTAAAGATAAAGCATTGGCATGGGAATTTGTGAAATTTGCCACCTTGTCTACGGAAGGTGCCGAGGCACTGAATTCCATGGGGAACCTCACCTCTGCAAAGAAACCATATGAAGAAAAGCCAGAATTAAAGTCTTATAAGAGTGAATGGTTCGGCGATCAGGATCTGGGTAAAATGTTCCTGGAAGAAATCGTTCCGGATATCAAGGTAAGACCGATGAATCTGGATGATAATGTGATTCATGAGACGTTAAACCTGATCACTACAAGTTTAAATAATGACAGAAGCATGACATCGGATCAGGCATTAGAACAGTTAAAAGAGGAACTGTCCATGAAATTGCCGGACTACACCATTGAATAAATGGATAAACAGGAAAAGGCTGTGGATGATATTCATGGCCTTTTCCGGAAAGAGAGGTTGGCAATGAAGAAAAAAAGAAATACTCTGACCAAATGGCCCTATCTGTTTTTGTTTCCATACTTTGCATTTTACTTTCTGTTTTTTATCTTTCCGACGATCTACTCGTTTATCATAAGTTTTACCGACTGGGATAGTATCGCGGGGGTGACACAGCGTAAATTTGTGGGATTTTTGAACTACATCAGATTGTTTACAAAAGATAAAATTTTCTTTAAATCACTGGGTAATACGTTTTTCTTTATGATTATTTATATTCCGCTTCTGATATTAGGGGGACTGCTGTTAGCAGTGTTATTGTATAAATTAAAGAAAACCAGCCGGTTGTTTCAAACAATCAATGTACTGCCCTATATTACCACACCGGTTGCTATTGGTATTATTTTTTCCTTTATGTTTGACTGGTCCACCGGGATTGTCAATAATCTGTTAATCAAGCTGGGGGTCCTAATCGAGGGAATTAACTGGCTGGGTGACGGAGCTACTGCCAGGATCATTGTTATATTTTTGATTGTGTGGAAGAATCTGGGGTACTATCTGCTGATCTATCTGGCGGGGCTGTCCACAATTCCGGAAGATATTTCGGAAGCAGCCATGGTGGATGGGGCGAATAAAGTACAGATTTTCTGGAGAATTACATTTCCTTATCTGAAGCCGATTACTATTTTTTTGACGCTTACAAGCATCATCAGTGGTTTTCAGCTGTTTGACGAACCCTATCTGCTGTTCAGCAATATTAACAGTTCCGTTGGCGGACCGGAACGTTCCTGCCTGACCAGCATGATGTACTTTTTTGACCAGACATTTAAGAGTTCCACCAAACTGGGGTATGGTGCGGCAGTTTCCTATGGTATCTTTATCGTGGTTCTCATTGTCAGTCTCATTGTATCCCGTGTGATTAACAGGAAGGAGGAGAGCAGATGAATAAACCGGTACGTTTTATCAAGAAATTTTTCTATGTGATTCCCCTTGCCATCGTCAGTATAATTTCGGTTATCCCGTTTTACTTTATTATTTCCATGGCTACTCACAGCACAAATGAGATTTACAAAGGAGAGATCTATACATTCGGATCAAAACTGGTGGAAAATATCAGTACCATAGTGCAGGGCGGATTTTTGCAGTATTACTGGAACAGCATTTATACCGCACTGTTTTCCGGGATACTGTGCGTATTTATCAGTGCACTTACAGCGTATGCCCTGACGGTGTACCACTTTAAGGGTAGAAGCTTTTGCAGTTCATTTATAGTGGCAAGCATGATGATACCTTCCCAGATCAGCTTAATCGGATATAGTATTGAAATGAAAAATATGGGACTGGTTAATTCACATATTCCCCTGATATTAATATGGGGAGCCAGTGCTTATGGGGTCTTCTTCATGGTGCAGTATATGCAGAATTCTCTGCCGAAAGAGTTAATTGAAAGTGCACGCATTGACGGGTCCAATGAATTCCGAACGTTTATCAGTATCGGTATTCCTATGATTAAGCCGGCAGTGGGAACTTTGTTTATGCTGGTATTCCTGTGGTCCTGGAATAATTTTCTGATGCCAAGCACGCTGATTACGAAAAGTTCCAAGTTTACAATACCAATCGGAATTCAGACGCTGGCTACGGCATATACACAGGATTGGGGGGCGAGAGGGGCGGCACTTACCATTGCAGTGGTGCCAATCCTGATTATATTTGCAATCGGTTCTAAATATTTTATAAAAGGACTTTCCGCGGGAGCGGTGAAAGGATAAGGAGGAAGAAATGCATTACAGAATTGATATTAGCCATAACAGAGAGAAAGAGATTTATGCTCTATCCAATCATTTCGGGGGGATCAGTCCCAATAAGGATGAACTTTCCTTTACCAATTACTATATGGAAATAAACCATAAGCCTTTTTTTGGAATAAGCGGGGAATTTCACTTTTCTAGATGCAGTGATATTTACTGGGAGGATGAAATCCTTAAGATGAAAATGGGTGGCATAAATGTGATCTCTACATACATTTTCTGGATACACCATGAAGAACAGGAAGGAAAATTTTGCTTTGCAGGAAGAAGAGATTTAAGGAAATTTATTCTGCTTTGCAAAAAGCATGGGATGTATGTCATTGTACGGATTGGGCCTTTTGATCATGGAGAAGTCAGAAACGGAGGATTTCCAGACTGGCTGTATGGGAAGCCTTTTGAAGCAAGAATGCTGAATGAAGGATTTTTATATTATACAAAGCGGCTGTATGACAGACTGGCAAAGGAGATGGAAGGGCTTTATTACAAAGATCAGGGACCCATTATTGCAGCTCAGATTGACAATGAATATGAACATTCTTCAGCGCCGTGGGAAATCACAACCGGAGTTTCAAATGAGTGGGTATTTGCGGGAAATGAAGGGGATGCATATATGCTGGAATTAAAAAAGATGGCACAGGAGTCTGGGATTATCGTGCCTTTCTATACCTGCACCGCATGGGGAGGTGCTGCAGCACCAAGTAAAGAGATGATGCCTCTCTGGGGAGGGTATGCTTACCGTCCATGGATCTTTTATTCCCATAAGGGAGAGCACCCGGCTACCGGGGAATATATTTACCGGGATCATCATAACAATGAGATTCCAAAGACCTATAATTTTGAACCTGGGTATCCGCCTGAATCCGTGCCCTATGCCTGTTGTGAAATGGGCGGGGGCATGACCTGTTCCTATCACTACCGTTTTTTGCTTCCTTATGAAAGTGTGGATGCCATGGCAAATATTAAGATGGCTTCTGGGTGTAATTTTCTGGGATACTATATGTATAAAGGAGGCACAAATCCCAAGGGAGAACAGGGGGGATTTCTGAATGAAAGCCAGATGCCCAAATTATCGTATGATTATCAGGCGGCATTAGGCGAGTTTGGACAGATCCGGGATTCCTATAAACGGTTGAAACTGCTGCATTTATTTGCCAGCAGTTTTGAGTCTGACTTATGTACGATGCAGACGGCGCTTCCCGGCGGTGCGGAACAAATAGCACCGGAAGATACCGATACACTGCGGTTTGCGGTGCGTTATAACAAAAACGGCGGTTTTTTATTTATCAATAACTTTCAGGATCATGTAGAAACGAAAGTAAAAACAGAGGAGTGTGTGACCGTCATTACGAAAGGGGGAGAAATTACATTTAAGTCCCTTTCCCTGGCTGCCGGTGAAAACTGCATATTGCCATTTCATATGCAGATCGAAGGCAGAATCCTGAAATATGCCACAGTTCAGCCAATTACAAAACTATGTCTGGATGGAGCATATTATTATTTCTTTTTCACACCGGAAGGAATGGAAGGTAAATATGTATGGGAAAATGGTGAAGAGATTAAAATACCAGGGCAGCCCATTCATTCATACCGTTTAGAAGAGGATGAAAAGGTTATTCATCTGGTTACGTTATCAAGAAAGATGGCGATGGACTTTTATAAAGCTAACCAAAATGGAAATGACATGGTTTTAATTACAGATATGGCGGTACTGCAAGATGAATATGGCATCCGTTTTGAAACCGGGAATTGTGAAAACCGCATCCTGGCTATGCCGGACGGGATATTGGAAAATATAGAAAAGACTGGAAAAACAGTTGTCCAAAGTAAATATCCGCTTTTTACGGAATACAGGTACCGGGTGGAAGAGAAGCCGCCGGTTAAGCTATTGGCAAAGCAGACAGGACCAACCAGATACTGTATAGATCTGCCGGGAAATTTAATGGAAAGTGTTAAAGACGCCATATTAAAAATAGATTATACAGGTGATATCGGGCAGGCATTTATAAATGGAGAGATGATTTCGGATAACTTTTGCAGCGGGGGTATCTGGGAAATCGGACTGAAAGAATTTGCAGACAGTTTAAAAGAACATCCCTTAACAATTTATATAACTCCGATCAAGAAAGGGGTTCATGTGAATGTGGAATCCGCAATGGCTGCCAGAATTGAGCAGGTAGATGGAATAACCGGAATGCTCCATAGTGTATCCATTGCGTGGGTTTATGGAAAGGATTGTAATTTTCATAGAAACACATTCTAATATGTGCTTATTATCTGCAAGTAACATAATATAAACTGAAAAGGGCAATGTTGCTACCGTCATATCGAAAGATATGTCGCGTGTCGGACGCGACTACCTGCAAACAGGCTTTTACACCGAAGTCTTTTTCCGGAAAAAGGGCATCTGCTTCATCGCCGGCGGCTGAACGGAGAGTATGTTTTGCTGAAAAATGACACCGCCGAAGTTGAGAAAATCCTCAGGAATGTTTATGACATTATGAGTGAGGAAACCCGCCGAGAGCAGCCCAAAAGGGTGCAAGATATGGAGATGTAACAGGCGGGGCGGCGGGATGGGCAATTGTCTATCCCGCCGCCTTGTTTTTAATTGGGATTCTGTATCTAAAGTCTACTAAATCGTGAGTATCATATTTACATTCTCACCCTCTGGATAATCACCATTCCCCCATGTTTCCAGATACTTTCCATAATAATCCGAAGGCTCGAAAGTGTTCGTAACAACAAAGCCACATTTTTCATATGCCTTTATCGCCCGTTTGTTCTTCAACCACGGTCGGATGATGAATGTTTCAATACTGTAATCCCTGCACAAGCTGTCTATAAGCAGCTTCATCGCATTTGAACCTATACCGCGACCTGTATATTCAATGGAACGCAGCCACATATCCAATTCCATATTAGTGATTTTTCCATCATTAAAGGTATGGGAAATTGTGCCGACGATTTTATCCTCCCAAACAATCAGAAGATACTTGCTCAGTCCGGGTGTATTCCCAAAAAAATGTGGTTCTTCATCACGAATTTCAGACCAGCAAAAGTGATCCTTGTCGTCAAACATGGCCTGCCAAATAGCATCTTCTTCAAAGGCCATGCCGTAAATCAACTCCCGATCTGCTTCTTCGGCGTAATATAGTTTAATCTTATTGTTCCCAGCATATATTGTTCTTTCCATATCAACCCATCCTCATGTTGGCATTCTATCTCGCACCTGAATTAAATTATACTACATGCAACTGTCCAAAGCAATGAGCAATACCCGACCATTCCGACCATCCAACCGGTCAAGGGACGAGTAGTAATTTTTCGCAAAGAAAGCGAAAAAGTCTCCACTCTTAAACCCTTGACCGGCTGGATTTTTGCCGTGACATTTCGTTTGCTTCATTATACGGCAAAACCGTCTGCACTATTGCGGCGGTTATTGTTAGCTTTACGGTGGCTCTGTCCCCGCCCCCCCGACCTCTACAAAGAACAGAATGAAAAACCTGTTTACTGGAAGATTTGGATACGGTATGGAAAGAACAGGCAAGTGAGTGGAATGAGCGCTTAAATTTGTATATCCAGTGAAATGATAATGGCAGAACTGCTGATTCTGTGGTCATCAGCAGTTCTGCCATTCATATCCAATTATATGTTTCAGATTCTATTATCTAAGCGCGTACCTTACCACGAATTCCAAATTCCTTTGAAGGCGGCGAAACAGGCAGGATATTCTGGTACCGGCAGATACTTAAAAGTATTCCGATAAGTATATAGGTAATCACTGTCCCGGTACCGGCGTAGGAGAGGAACGGACAGTTGGTGTCTGTGAACATAAGTCCCATATTGTTTAAAAAATAAAGAATTACCTGCAATAACAATATAGTGGAGCATGCCATGCCCATTATCATGCCCAGTTGATTTTTTTGTCTGAGAGAAATCCTTAAAAAGCGGCAGAACACATAAATCACTGCTTTTCAAGGTCTGTTGCACAAGGTGATGATTGATTTGTGGGGGCACGGGATGAAGTGGAAAAAGAAAAGTGATAGACAATGAGGTAACAGAATCTCAAGTGAGAAATTACATACAATAAGATGAAATAAATAAATATATAAAAGTCACAAAAAATAAAAATAAAGCTTGAACTTTAGAAAAAACTGTTATATAATGAAAAAAAGAAATACATAGATACATTTCATTGAACAACACTTTTTTCTAAAGTTCTTAAAATTCATTTTATATCTGGTACATATTCTGTACAATTTCCCTTTAGAATTGTTATATCATTTTTGTGTCTTTGTATTCGGAATGAATAGGAGGAATCTATGACACAAGAAAAAGATATTGCAGCAAAGATATTTTTTGCTAAGCCGGAGCATTTTGCAGATCTTTATAATGGTGCCTGCTTTAAGGGCGAGCAGATTTTAAATCTGGACGATTTAACCCCTCTGGATTCTGTGCAGGAATGCTTACCTGGCAGTCAGAGCTTTAGTAAAAAAGCCGTACGAAGGAACCGGGATGTAGTCAAAATGACTGCGTTGGGTGCAAATTTTTTAATTCTGGCATGTGAAAACCAGGAGCATGTACATTATGCAATGGTAATTCGGAATATGCTGTATGACGCTATGAATTACGCAGAACAGGTACAACAGATAAAACGTAAATATAAAATCGCCGGGGATTATGGTAATTCAGATGAATTCTTATCTGGAATGAAAAAGCAGGATAAGCTTCTGCCGGTTATTACATTGGTTGTATATTTTGGAGCAAAGCCCTGGGATGGCTGTCTGGATTTGCACAGTATGCTGGATATACCAGCAGAAATGGAGACATTCCGTCAATATCTGCCGAATTATAAGATACAAGTTCTGGATGTAAAGAGGATAGATCATCTGGAATATTTTCAAACGGATTTAAGAGAAGTATTCGGAGTTATTAAATATGCAGAAGATAAGAATATGATGAAAGCACATGTGAAGAAGCACCAGGACAGATATAGCAGATTGATGAAAGAAACAATAGAAGTTATTTTCATCATGCTGGGTGAAAAAGAAAAGATGTCAGAGATCATAGAACAGGCACAGATAGATAATAAGGAGGAATATGATATGTGTAAAGCATTTGAAGATATGAGAAGTGAAGGAAGAATGGAAGGCGAAGAATTATTTGCCAGATTAACATTAAATTTAATAAATGATAATCGAACCGTAGAATTAAAAAAAGCGGTAACAGATAAAGATTCCAGAGAAAATCTGTATCAGGAGTATTGTCTGGTGTAACTGTAGTTTTTTTAATCTTATCTTGTGATTTTATGAATACATGATAGGGATATCTCACATGGATGCCATGCATTCTTAATTTTTTCGCCATGCATCCTTAATTTTTTTCACCTTGACATGCTATACTGAATATGTTAGATTATTAGAAATCGATTTGCACTGCATTACATTCTAATAAAAAAGAATGCGAGATCAACAGTACAAACTGAGCAGGCGATAAACCATCTAATGCCGCCCGAGTAAATAGGCCACTATAACACCTGACGCAGACATCAGGCACTATATCGGCATATTTACAACCGGTGGCACTGGTTTGTGGGGCCGGGCCGCTAAGCGGCAGCAGATGGGTATGAAACACATCTGTGGGACAGTAGTATGTTCCGCAGGTGTGTTTTTTTTGTTTTCCGAACAGAACAGCGCATCTTATGAATGAGTCTGAGCATGGTCGGTTAACATTTAGAATAGGGGTGAAGAAAATGAAATCAAATCAACAAATTGCAACAAAAGTATCAATTGTCACCATTATAGGAAATATAGTTTTGTCTCTGTTTAAGCTCTATGCAGGTATATTTGCAAAATCAGGAGCAATGATTTCTGATGCAGTTCATTCTGCTTCGGATGTATTTAGTACATTAATTGTAATTCTCGGTGTTAAGATGGCAAGCAAAGAATCGGATAAAGAACATCCGTATGGCCATGAACGAATGGAATGTGTGGCCGCCCTGGTACTTGCTATTGTACTGGGGATTACCGGGCTTGGAATCGGATACAGCGGGATACGGAAAATATTCTCCGGGGATACGGAGTCCCTGGCGATTCCGGGAATGCTGGCGCTTGTGGCAGCGATAATTTCGATTGTGACCAAAGAAGCCATGTATTGGTATACCAGAGCGGCGGCAAAAAAAATTAATTCCGGAGCGTTAATGGCGGATGCGTGGCATCATCGTTCCGATGCTCTGTCATCGATTGGAAGTATGATAGGTATTCTGGGGGCAAGACTTGGGCTTCCTGTTTTTGATCCCATTGCCAGTGTGGTAATCTGCATTTTTATCCTAAAGGCAGCATTTGATGTATTTAAAGATGCCATTGATAAAATGATGGATAAAGCCTGTGAAGATGAAGTCGTTGATGAGATGCGTAAGGTAATCAGCCGGCAGGAAGGTGTTATGGGAATTGACCAAATTAAAACAAGATTATTTGCAGATAAAATCTATGTAGATATTGAAATTCAGGCAGATGGGGAAGAAACACTCACTGAGGCCCACTCAATAGCACAGAGGACCCATGATGAGATAGAAGGTACTTTTCCTAGTGTGAAGCACTGTATGGTGCATGTGAATCCGGTAAGAAAAGCATAAGGACGTATGAGCGATTTTAAATAGAATACATAAGAATAGAACAGAAAATAAAAAGAAACCTTTCAGGAATTATGGAATGCTGTGAGGTTTCTTTTTTCTTAATTATTGTCTGTGAATGAATTTCAGACAAGCTGCTTAACTTTATGCCCTTGTAAGATTCTTTACCCATTTATAACTGTTTACCCGGATAAAAGCAATGACACATTTAAATATCTGATCTGAATTCAGACAGCATACGACGATAATCGGTGACAATCGGAAATAAAAGGCAGCAAGGAAGGAGATGGGAATGACAATCAACCAGATACTGATGATGTCATTAATCATGGCAAACCTTGTATCGCCGCCGCCACGGATTAAGCCTGTCAGGACAGGCATCTGGTATGCGGTGCCGATGCAGGTCACACATAATATGGTTAAAAATGCATTTGCCAGGTATTTGGTTTCTTCAGATAAAGCGTAAAGTCCCAAAATCGGAGTTTTTAACAGGAATAAGGCAAGGCTGGTTAAAAGGCCGATACAGAGGAACATTAATTGTAAGGTTCGGGTATATTCTTTTACCTTGTGCATATCTCCGCAGCCGATTGTCTTGCCGATTACAATTGTGGCGCAGGAGGAAGCACCTACCGATGCCACTTTCAGAATCAGGAACAAGGTAGAGGCGACACTGTTGGCTGCAATAGCATTGGACTGCAGATGTCCCAGGATTACGGTCTGCATGGCTGTGGATAACCCCCACATTCCTGCCACAATAATTACCGGATAACATACATGGATATAGTCGTGAAGCAGAGTACGGTCGCAGTGCAGAAAATCCATGAGTTTTAAATGCAATTTCTGATCTTTTTTATATAGGTAGAAACAGACGATAAGCAATTCGCTGATTCGCGCAGCCAGTGTGCCGATTGCAGCTCCTTTTGCTCCCATTTCCGGAAAACCAAAATGTCCGTAGATCAGAGTATAATTGATACAGCAATTTATTACCAGAGCGCTGATTGATATATAGAAAGCAATCTTAACACTTTCCACACTTCGAAGGGAGGCCAGAAGTACAGTTGTAATCGCAAATATAATATAGGTAAAACGAATAATGGATAAGTATTCCATTCCTGCAGCGATAATTGCTTCGTCGTTGGTAAATAAGCTCAATACACCATGAGGGAAGAGGCTGACTGTAATAAACAAAAGAACGGCAAAAAGCAAAGCCGCCCGCAGGGCAATAGTAGAGAGCTTACGAATAGGTTCAATTCGCCGCTGCCCCCAATATTGACTTCCCAATACCACCAGGCTGTCACCACATCCATTCATCAGCTGCTGAAGCACAAACTGTATCTGATTCACTGCTGCAACGCCGGATAAAGCTGTTTCATTATAGGCACCAAGCATAATATTATCAGCCAGATTGACACTTAAAACAATAACATTCTGAAGGACCAGAATCCAATACAGAGAGAAAAAATTATGATAAAAACTGCGATCCTTAGTAAACATAAAGAGCCTCCTGAATGTATTTATTTAAATAGAAAAATGTATAAATAATCTAGTTGTCAGGGATATTCTAGCATAGTAGGTTTGGGAAGTCTATAGGGGAATTGGTATGCGTGGGTAAATACTAAACCCAATATATTTTTGTAACTTATCTATATCTCCTACAAAATTATGAATTCCTTTCATAGTAAAAATTTCCTACGTTGATATAGTATTTTTATAGAGATTTATATGATAAAATAAGCTCGTTATTTTAACAAACGAAATTTATTATGTTTTCACATAAAGGAGAGTCTTAATGCAGTATAAAATCTTGGCAGTTGATGATGAAATACATATTTTAAAGTTATTAAAGGATTATTTTAATATGCAGGGATATCTGGTCTATACGGCCTGCGGCGGGAGTGAGGCTCTGGAAAAAATTGAGATACAGCCGGATATCATTCTGCTGGATATTAATATGCCGGATATGAATGGGCTGGATGTGTGCAAAAAAATCAGAGATCATGTCGCTTGTCCGATTTTGTTTTTGACGGCAAAGGTGGAAGAAAGGGACCGGATTAACGGGTTGATGATCGGAGGGGATGATTATATATTAAAACCCTTTAGTATAGAAGAATTAGGGGCAAGGGTGGCGGCACATTTGAGGAGGGAACACAGGAGCGGTGCAAAGGAAACCTTGAAGTTTACAGATGATCTGCTTATCAATTATACGGAGCGGAGTATTTATTATCAGAATAAAGAAATTACCTTAACGAAAACTGAATTCGATATTATAGAACTGCTTTCCATGAACCGGGGGCAGATTTTCAGTAAAGAGACGATCTATGAGCGCATCCGGGGCTTTGACGGGGAAAGTGACAGCAATATTATTGCGGAACACATTCGCAGAATACGTTTGAAAATCGGGAAATATGCAGACAAGACCTATGTAGAAACTGTTTGGGGAGTGGGTTATAAATGGATTGGATAGATGAACTGGTATTTAAATTTAAGAAAAAGATGCTGGATATTTCCCTGAAAAGGGCAATGGCAACGTACCTGCTGATTGCCATTGGAGCGGTTTTAATACTTTTTGCAGTCAGTACGGCGGTCGGCGAAAAATGGAGTACGCTGCTAAGTATACGATATTTTGGAAATACCTATGGGATTACAACAAATCTGGTATGGACAGAGGTTAAAATGACACTGCCGGATCAGATTCTGACTTTTGCGGTGATCTTTTTACAGTCATTCAGTATTGTTGTTTATAGCATAGGTGCAGTTATTGTTACCTCCTATTTATTTTATAAGAATAAGCTGGCGGAACCGATTGAGTTATTAAAGCGGCAGGTAAAGCATATTGGAGACAATGAACTGGGGTACGAGTGTGTCTATGAGGGGAAGGATGAACTGGGAGAGGTGTGCAGTGCATTTGAGCAGATGCGCATTACGCTGATAGAAAATAATAAAAGAATGTGGAATATGATGGAGGAGCAGCGTCGCTTGAATGCAGCGTTTGCACATGATCTTCGGACTCCCCTTACAGTTATCCATGGATATGCGGATTTTTTAAGTAAATATTACCCTACCGGTAAAATTACGGAGGAGCAGATGATGGAAAATTTTAATTTAATCAATGCACAGGCAATGCGGCTGATGAATTTTACCAATACCATGAAGGAAGTGGGCAGCCTGGAGGCTCTGGAATTAAACAGAAAAAATATAAAAGGGGAAACACTGTTAAAAAGGGCATCAGGGATTGCACAGATTATGGAAGAAATGGGAGAAATAAAAGTTACCTGTGAGTCTGCACTTCCAACGGATTCTGACTGGTTTTTGGATGAGATGATGTTTATGGAAATTCTTGAAAATATGCTGTCCAATGCTATGCGGTATGCCAAATCAAAAGTTGTTATTACCCTGGAAAGCAGTGAAGATTATGGGGAGTTGTACCTCTATGTTCAGGATGACGGAGAAGGATTTTCCAAGGAAGGACTTAAAATGGCAGACCGTCCATATTACAGTGACCAAAAGGGGAAGGATGATGGTACACATTATGGAATCGGTCTGTTTATCTGTAAATTTTTATGTGAAAAACATGGCGGGAGCCTGGACCTGGCAAACAGCATAGATGGGGGAGCAATTATTTGTGCAATTTTTGGTGTGAAATAGGAAAAGTGTAGATATTTAGTCCGTATGATAAAAACCACAAAGGAATAGCAGAGAGGAGAATAAAAATGTCTACAGAAATCATAATCGAAAATCTGGATAAAAATTATGGCAAAAAACAGGCGTTAAAAAATATCAATCTTAAGATTGAAAGTGGAATGTTTGGGTTGCTTGGCCCTAACGGAGCAGGAAAGACCACACTTATGAAAGTCCTTGCCACACTGCTTAAAAAAAATGCAGGAGAAGTAACGGTGTGTCAGGTTCCCATCGGGAAGGCGGAGGAAATAAGGAAAATGATCGGTTATCTGCCACAGGATTTTAACATGTATGGAAATATGACTGCTTATGAAGCGATGGATTATTTAGGGGTCTTGTCCGGAATGAGCAGATCCCGCCGCCAGGAGCGTATTGGGATCCTGCTTGAAAAGGTAAATCTGCAGGAGGAAAGAAAAACGAAGGTACGGGCCATGTCAGGCGGAATGCGCAGAAGACTGGGGATAGCGCAGGCTATTCTCCATGATCCAAAAGTATTGATTGTGGATGAGCCTACGGCAGGGCTGGATCCGGAAGAACGGGTGCGTTTTCGGAATTTGCTCTGCGAGCTTGCAGAAGAACGCATCGTAATTTTATCTACGCATATTGTTGGGGATATTGAGGCAACCTGTGAGGATATTGCAATCCTGAACCACGGCAGAATTCTGTATAAAGGTACTGTGGAACAGCTTCTTCACGAAGCAGACCAGAAAATCTATACAGCTGAGATTTCCAAAAAAGAACTTTCGGGTATGAAAGAAAAATATGTTGTTACCAGCATGATGACAATAGGGAATCATCTGAATGTGAAATTTGTTTCGGAAGAAAAACCATTTTCCGGAGCTGTCCCCTGTGAGCCAAACGTCGAGGATGCATATATGTATCTGATGCAGAAGGAAAGAGGTGACAGGTGATGTTTCTGAGTTTGTTAGGAAAGGAATGCAAACAGATATTTAAGAGCCTAATCTTTTACCTGTACCTGATTATACTTGCAGTGTTTGTTACTTCGCAGATGGAGGAATTTTCAATTATTACAAAGCCTCAGCCTGGACAGGAGTCTTATGGAATGAAAGAGAGCAGCGACCCTAAAGAGATTATGGAGGCTACAACAGGCAAACTGATACGGGATTGGTATAACAATTCGTATGCTGCTTATCCTATCGGATTTTATAAATCAGTATCCCTGGATAAAGAAGATTATAACCGTGTAGCAGAGATACTGGAAGAAGTGACGGGAAAGACAGAAGAAGATTTAGTACGTGATTTACAAGCAGACAGTCCAAATTCTTCTAACCAAACGCAGCAGGGAACCATCATGCCGCCGATGTACGGGCGTACAGTAATATCAGATACCATTACTTATGAGCAGTTTGAACAGTTAATGAAAGAAGTGGATTCTATTCTGGGGGCTAACGGATCTTCCTATTATGCACCTGAGAAGATGTCCCGCAATGCAATGGTTCCAATGAATTATGAAGAGGCTCTGATTGAGTATCAGCAGATCATTGATGTGGATCATGTGACCGGTGCATTTGCCCGGATATTCTGTGACTATATGGTGTTGATGCTGGCGATACTTCCGGTATTTCTGGCTGTAACAAGGGGACTGCGGGATAAGCGTGCAGGTGCCAGTGGACTCATATATTCCAGAAAAGCATCTTCTGTATCAATTGTACTTTCCCGCTATCTGGCAACACTGATTATGAGCATGATACCAGTGGTTATTTTAAGCATTTCACCTATGATGGAAGGAATTTACTATGCAAGAACACTGGGAGTATCTGCAGACGTATTCTCATATATGAAATACATTTTGGGATGGCTTTTTCCTACGGCAATGATGGTAGTTTCCATTGGGTTTTTCTTTACTGAACTCACGGACAGCGCTCTGGGGATACTGATTCAGGGAATCTGGTGGTTCATTGATATAAATAGTGCAGTAAAAAATGGACTTGTAGGAGGATTTGGTTTACATTTGGCACCAAGATGGAATACGGTGGGAGAGGGTGAGAAATTTTTAGAAGAGTACCAGGGGCTTTTAACCAACCGTATCTTTTTTACCGTGTTGGCAGTTGTCATATTAATAGCAACCATATTTATTTATGAATGGAAAAGAAAGGGGATCTGGAAATTCAATGGAATTGTATATCGCAGTGGGAAAAGCAAATCTGAAGCATAATTTTCTGCCCCATCTTTTGATTGCCTTATGTTTTAGCCTGTTAGCTCCGGTTTTGATGGGGATGAAAGGATTGGATTCTGGCCAGGTAGCACAGACGCTGGAAATGTATGTACAGTTAGCGGGCATTATTCTGTTAGTTCCGATTTTTATTCCTGACCAGGATAAGAACATCCGGGATCTTGCTAAGAGTAAATATATGCCTGAGGTCAAAGTACATCTGATACGGCTGTCGGAGTCCCTGTTGGCATTGTTTGTGGTATTGGGGGCATTTATCATCATTTTGTATTCCAATAATCCGGTGTTTTCTCCGATTCAGTATTACTTTGGAGTCATGGGAGGCGCTGTCTTTTTAGGCGGGCTTGGAATATTTGCATACAGCTTATCTGATAATGTAGCAATTGCTTATATGGCTCCAATGGTATATTATGTATGTAATTATTCCGGAGATAAATATTTTCAGAAATTCTTTCTGTTCTCCATGGCAAGAGGCAGTTTTGAGGAGAAGATTGTTTTAGGTGCGGCAGGTATCGTATTGATTGGTGTTGGTATTTTATACAGGCAGAGAAGAAGGTAGGTAAAATATTAATCGTTGAAAAGAAGAGCTGGCCCGTAACAGGCAGATGACGGCATGGACCTATGAGGTATGCGTCATCTGCCTGTTTTCTTAATCAGTATCCCCATTACTACATCCAAGAAACTATTGACATCCTTTTGAATAACCGCTATATTCATATTATAAGAATCATTAAGAATATAAAGATTTAGCATATAATAAATCAGCAGCCGCAGCAGACGGCAGAAAGGTGAATATTTTGGATTTACGCAAGGAAAAGATGAAGGTTTTAAAGCAGTATTTTGGATACGATGAGTTCCGTGAAGGACAGGAAACTCTGATTGACAGTATTTTGTCAGGACGGGATACACTGGGGATTATGCCAACGGGAGCGGGAAAGTCGTTGTGTTTCCAGGTACCCGGTTTGTTATTAGATGGTATTACTTTAGTTATTTCTCCACTCATTTCTCTTATGAAAGATCAGGTCAGAGCATTAAATCAAGCAGGCGTTCATGCCGCATTTTTAAATAGTTCCCTTACAACATCTCAATATTATAAAGCTTTGGATCTAGCCAGAATGGGTCAGTATAAGATTATTTATGTGGCGCCCGAACGGTTGATGACAGAAGAGTTTTTAAACTTTGCTATGCAGGTGAAAATTTCAATGATTGCAGTAGATGAGGCACACTGTGTATCTCAGTGGGGACAGGATTTCAGACCAAGTTACTTAAAAATTCTGGAATTTATCCAGCTATTTTCCATAAGACCGGTTATTTGTGCATTTACGGCTACTGCAACACAGGAAGTAAGAGATGATATTATTGATATTTTAATGCTCCAGGCGCCCACTGTGGTCAGTACGGGATTTGACAGGTCGAATCTGTATTTCTCGGTTTTAAAGCCGAAGGACCGTTATGGAGCTGTTAAAAATTATTTGGATATGCATCCTGAAGAAAGCGGAATTATATACTGCCTGACCAGAAAAGTGGTAGAGGAAGTTCATGAAAATCTGGTACGGGATGGGGTTTTGGCAACCCGTTACCATGCTGGGCTTGGTGATAGGGAAAGGCAGGAAAACCAGGAAGATTTTACATATGACAGAGCACCTGTCATGGTGGCAACGAATGCATTTGGAATGGGAATTGATAAATCCAATGTCAGATTTGTTATCCACTATGGAATGCCCAAAAATGTTGAGAACTATTATCAGGAAGCAGGAAGAGCGGGAAGAGACGGGGAACCGGGGGAATGTATCCTCTTATATAACGGGCAGGATGTGATTACCAATCAGTTTTTTATCGAGCATGATATAGATAATGATGAATTGGATGATATTACCAGAGCAGTGGTAAGAGAACGTGACCGTGAGCGGTTGAAAAAGATGACTTTCTACTGCTGTACCAATGACTGCCTGAGGGATTACTTACTTCGATACTTTGGAGAATACGGAGATCATTACTGCGGGAATTGTTCTAATTGCCTGACCCAGTTTGAAGAGGTTGATGTAACCGATTTGGCTAAGAGTCTGATTGGGTGCGTACAGACCAGCCATCAGAGGTATGGTATAAATGTAATCATTGATACGGTACATGGTGCGAATACCGCGAAGATCAGGCAGTACCGGATGGATGGCAATCCCCATTACGGAGAGCTTGCAAAAACACCTGCACATAAGCTGCGTCAGGTGATGAATCATCTGCTGCTGAACGAGTTTTTAAGTGCGACAAATGATGAGTATACGATTATAAAACTTACGGAAAAATCCGGACTGATTCTTCATGAGGATGAACGGGTTTTGATGAAGATGTCTAAAGAACAAGAAAAAGAAACTAAGGCAAAGCAGGAAAAGAAAGCGAAGAAGAGCAAAACGGCTGGGCTATCTCTTTCAGAAGCGGATGAGGATTTGTTTGAAAAACTGCGGAGTTTAAGGACAGAAATTGCAAGAGAAGAAAAAGTACCGCCATACGTTGTATTTTCAGATAAAAGCCTGGTTCATATGTGCGTGTTGAAACCAAAGACCAGGGAAGAAATGCTTACGGTATCCGGTGTGGGAGAATTCAAGTACGAAAAGTACGGAGAACGATTTTTAAACTGCGTGCAGAATGGAGCCACAACTGCATCTGCAAGTGAAATCGGATTTGCAGGAAGTGCAGATAGTGATTTTGCGGAAGAGGGAGAAATAAAAGAAAAACGCAGCAAGAACAAAAAATCTGAATTTGTTTTAACCAATGAAACTGCGGAACAGATCTATTACTCGGAACAGACGACATTAAGTGACCTGGTGGGACAAATCAATGACTTACGGGATGATCAGGTTATGAAACGGCTCACGAATAAAGCAATATTACAGAAACTGACAGAAGAAGGTTATCTGGAAGACAGAGTGATAAACGGACGGCTATTTAAAACCGTAACAGAAACGGGTGCCGGATATGGAATACAGGCTATAACACGGATAAGTGAAAAAGGAAATGAGTATGAAGTACTTTATTATAATGAGGATGCACAGAGGAAAATAGTGGCGGCTCTGCTGGAACGCGCTTGAAAATTCATTCCCGCCATCTGCACGCCCCACTTTGCGGTATATTTGCCCGGATTCAGGTTACGTAGCCCGCTACGCACTTCATCCGGGACAAATCTCCCACAAACTGTGACGCGCAGCTGTCAGAAAGCAATTTTTAAATACGTACTAAAGCAGGGGTGAAAAGCCATCAATTTTAAGTCGTCTCCTGCGATGATAAAAAGTTGAAAAGTACCTGTAGGTATGTTATCCTAAAGGGTAGAAAATCTCTGTAACCACATAAATCAGCTTCTGTTGTCAGAAAGCAATTTTAAACACGCTCTGGGGTTATGGATTAAGACATGTAAGACAGACATGGAGGATAATATTATGAAATTAGCACAATTATTAGAACGGGTAGAATATCAGTGTATTCAGGGGGATATTCAGACAGAAGTTACGGAAGTAGTGAATGACTCCAGAAAAGTATCAGATGGTTCTCTGTTTATCTGTATTAAAGGAGCCGTCAGTGATGGACATAAATATGCAGCAGAAGTTGTTGAAAAAGGAGCAAAGGTTCTGGTGGCAGAAGATCCGGTAAATGCTCCAAAACATGTTACGGTGATTCAGGTAGCAGACACACGTTACGCCATGGCCCTTATTGCCGCGGCATATTATGGATATCCTGCGGAAGAATTAAAGGTGATTGGGATTACAGGAACCAAGGGAAAAACCACAACCACATATATGGTAAAATCTATCCTGGAATCCGCAGGTCATAAGGTAGGACTGATAGGGACGATAGAAGCCATTATCGGAGAGGTTGTAATTCCAGCGGCAAACACAACACCGGAATCTACGCTGGTGCAGGAATATTTTAGACGCATGGCAGATGCAGGATGCGACTGTGTTGTGATGGAAGTTTCCTCTCAGGGGCTGATGCTCCACAGGACGGCAGGATTTACCTTTGAAATTGGTATTTTTACGAATATAGAACCGGATCATATCGGCCCTGCGGAGCATGAGAGCTTTGAGGACTATTTAAGGTGTAAGGCAATGCTGTTTAAACAGTGCAAACTGGGTATCTTCAATGCAGATGATGAACATCTGGATCAGATACTAAAAGGGCATACCTGTGAAGTGGAAACCTACGGCTTTTCCGAAAAAGCAGATCTTCGTGCAACCAACACAGAACTGGTATCGAAACCGGGATATCTGGGGATTTCCTACCATGTAAATGGGCTTATGGATTTTGATGTTGAAATAGATGTCCCAGGGAAATTCAGTGTATATAATTCACTGACAGCTATTGCAATCTGCAGGCATTTTGGGGTAAAAGAATCGGATATCGTTAATGCTCTTGGAAAGGCAAAAGTAAAAGGCAGAATAGAAATGATTAAGGTGTCGGATGCATTTACCTTGATGATCGATTATGCCCATAATGCCATGAGTCTGGAGAGCCTGCTTGGAACGCTGAAGGAGTATCAGCCCAAAAGACTGGTCTGTGTCTTTGGATGCGGCGGAAACCGGTCAAAAGCCAGAAGATATGAAATGGGCGAGGTGTCAGGCAGGCTTGCAGACTTCACGATTATTACATCCGATAATCCCAGGTTTGAAAAACCGGAAGATATATTAGCAGATATTGAGATTGGAATTTCGAAGACAAAGGGAGAGTTCATTAAGATTAGCGACAGAAAAGAAGCAATTGCCTATGCCATTCATCACGGCCAGCCGGGAGATGTCATTGTTCTGGCGGGTAAGGGACATGAAGATTATCAGGAAATTGAGGGTAAAAAATATCCTATGGATGAACGTGTTCTGATTCAGGAAATATTGGATGAAGACAGACAAATCTCCCGCAAAGTGTGATGCACTGCAGTCAGAAAGCAATTTCAAATCACGCTCAAGGAGAATAAATGCAAAAGTTATACGCAAATATTATTGTGGATATTACACAGGAGAAACTGGATCGAACATTCCAGTACCAGATTCCCCAAGAAATGCAGGGCAGCCTGCAGATAGGAATGGTTGTAAAGATTCCGTTTGGCAGGGGAAACAGATTCATTAAAGGGTACGTGGTTTCTATCAGCCGCAAATGTGAATACGAACCGTCAAAAATGAAGGAAATCTGCGAAATCGTCACAGACAGCAGTGACAGTGAATCCAGGCTGATTGCCCTGGCGGCCTGGATTAGGGAAAATTATGGTGCGACGATGATACAGGCGCTTAAAACGGTAATTCCCATAAAGCAAAAGGTCAAACCAAAAGAAAAAAAACAGATCTGCCTGATCATGGAACGAAGGGAAGCGGAAGAAAAACTGGAATTTTATAAAAAGAAACACCAAAAAGCCAGAGAGCGCCTGCTGGAAGCACTCTTAGAGGCAGAAGAGCTTCCCTATGAACTGGTAACAACAAAGCTGAATATTACCGGAGGCACCATAAAGTCACTGACAGAACAGCAGATCATAGAGGTAAAAACCACGAAGGTCTACCGCAATCCCATAAAACTGGGGATGAAAGAAGATTATCTGCTTCGGCTTAACGAAGAACAGGCATATATTGCAGATAAGATCATTGCCGGCTGGGAAGATAAAGAAGAACGTACGTATCTGATACATGGGATCACCGGCAGCGGCAAGACAGAGGTATATATGGAGCTGATTGCCCATGCAATCGATAAGGGGCAGCAGGCGATTGTGCTGATCCCGGAAATTGCACTTACTTATCAGACTGTGATGCGTTTTTATAAACGGTTCGGAGACCGGATTTCGATTATGAACTCCCGGCTGTCCCCGGGGGAGCGTTTTGATCAGTTTGAACGGGCAAAGCAGGGTGACATCGATGTGATGATCGGTCCAAGGTCTGCATTGTTCACCCCCTTTCCTAATTTGGGAATCATCATTATTGATGAAGAGCATGAGCCGACATATAAAAGTGAAAGCGTACCCCGCTATCATGCCAGGGAGGTTGCAATCCAGCGTGGTGTCTTAGAAGGCGCCAAGGTGGTACTTGGTTCGGCAACTCCATCAGTGGATGCTTATTATAAGGCAAAGACTGGAGAATATACACTGTTCACCATGCAGAACAGGGCAAGGACCAGTGAACTTCCAAATGTATTTGTGGAAGACATGCGTAAAGAGATTAAGACAGGAAACCGTTCGGTCATAAGCGGCAGGTTAAAAGAATTGATGCAGGACCGGCTTGATAAGAGGCAGCAGGTTATGTTATTCTTAAACAGAAGAGGTTATGCAGGCTTTATCTCCTGCCGTATGTGCGGACATGTTATTCAGTGCCCTCATTGCGATGTCTCCCTGTCAGTTCATAATAACGGAAAGCTAGTCTGCCATTATTGCGGTTACGAAGAACCCCGGCCCGAGAAGTGTCCGAACTGCGGTTCTGAATTCATCAGGGGATTTCGGGTGGGAACCCAGCAGGTAGAAGAGTTTGTACAGAAAGAATTCCCCCAGGCAAAGATATTAAGAATGGATATGGACACTACGAAAGAAAAGGATGGACATGAAAAAATACTGTCGGCCTTTTCTAATCAGGAAGCAGACATATTAATCGGAACCCAGATGATTGTAAAAGGGCATGATTTTCCAAATGTGACCCTGGTTGGGATATTAGCGGCGGATCTTTCACTTCATGCCAGTGATTACCGGGCAGGGGAACGTACTTTTCAATTGCTGACCCAGGCTGCGGGCAGAGCAGGCAGAGGTGAGGAAAAAGGGGAAGTCATCATCCAGACGTATGACCCGGAGCACTATTGCATTATCACAGCAGCAAATCAGGATTACGAAAGCTTCTACGAACAGGAAATAGCCTATCGGAGTCTGGCGGGGTATCCGCCTGCATCAAATATGATGGCAATTCACGGAGCATGTCAGGAGTTGATGCATTTAAGTCTGGCCATGGATTATCTGCAAAAGTTTATTGTACGGATTGCGGGAAATACCAGTGTGCGCATTATCGGACCGGCGGATGAACCGGTTGCAAAGGTAAATGATATCTATCATAAAGTTATATATCTGAAGGAAGAAAGACACGATTTACTGACTATGATTAAAGATAAAGTGGAACAATATATAGAAGCAAACCAGGGATATGAAAGTGTAAATATACAGTTCGATCTGAATTGATTACATTGATGCCCTGATAATATAAACAAAAGAGTTGGAGGAAAGTAAAATGGCACTCAGAAAGATAAGAATTATGGGGGATCCGGTTTTAACGAAGAAATGTAAACCAGTAAAAGAGATGACTCCGAGAATCCAGGAACTTATCGAGGATATGTTTGAAACGATGTACATGGAAATGGGAGTGGGCCTTGCGGCACCACAGGTTGGAATTTTGAAAAGAATTGTGGTGATTGATACGGACGGAACTCCAAGAGTATTTATCAATCCTGAGATTGTGGAAAAAGCGGATGAACAGACTGGAAATGAAGGATGTTTAAGCCTGCCTGGCAAGACCGGCATTGTAACAAGACCCAATTATGTAAAAGTGAAAGCACTGGATGAAAATATGGAAGAATTTACGCTGGAAGCTACGGAATTGCTTGCAAGAGCAGTCTGCCATGAGTGCGATCACCTGGACGGAGTTATGTTCACCAACCATGTGGAGGGGGAACTGATGGATGTGGAAAGTTTAGAGGAAGAAGAATAGTCATTCTTTAGAAAAAAGTTATAAGGCTGAAAGAAAATTCTGATATTGAAAGGATGCCACGCTTTGATTCTTTCAGCCTGTTTTGTAAGTGGCAGTATTGCAGGCAGGCCTGGAATATGCAAAGGGTATAAAGTTGAAAATTGTATTTATGGGAACCCCGGATTTTGCAGTGGGGACATTGAAGAAACTAATAGAATCCCGGCATGAGGTTTTGGCAGTAGTAACCCAGCCGGACAAACCAAAGGGCAGAGGAAAAGCAATGCAGTTTCCTCCGGTAAAAGAAGTGGCAGAGAAAGCAGGAATCCCTGTTTACCAGCCGAAAAAAGTAAGAGATCCGGAATTTTTAGAAATATTAAAAGAACTTTCTCCGGATGTGGTTGTAGTGGTGGCTTTTGGTCAGATTATACCCCAGGCAGTCCTGGACGTTCCAAGACTTGGATGCCTGAATGTACATGGTTCATTATTACCGAAGTACCGGGGGGCTGCACCTATTCAGTGGGCAGTGATTGATGGGGAAAGGGAATCCGGAGTCACAATTATGCGTATGGATGCAGGATTGGATACCGGTGATATGATCACAACCAGAGTGGTGGAGCTTGAGAAAAAAGAAACGGGAGGCAGTCTGTTTGATAAGCTTAGTCAGGCGGGGGCAGAGCTGCTGATAGAAACATTGGACAAGCTGGAATCCGGTCAGGTATCTTATGAAAAACAGCCGGTAGAGAGTTCCACCGATTATGCCAGAATGTTAAAAAAAGAAGACGGGCAGATCGACTGGAAGAAGAGTGCGGCAGAACTGGAACGCCTGATCAGGGGATTGAATCCATGGCCCAGTGCATATACGCATCTGGACGGGAAAACATTGAAGATCTGGATGTCTGACGCAGAAGAAGGTAATTCCGGGTCAGCACCGGGGACGGTTGCCGAAATCACCAGAAACTCGGTAAAAGTGCAGACCGGGGACGGTATGTTAAGCCTTTTGGAAGTCCAGCTGGAAGGCAAGAAAAAAATGCCTGTGGATGCATTTTTACGGGGATGCCAATTAGCGGTTGGCAGTCTTTTATCTTAAAAAAGTTTAAGAATTTATGAAATTACTGTGAAGTCGGTGGTTTTTTGCAAAAAATAGGTTAGAATAGTCTCACTTGAAGCAGTGTGAATGTTATTTATCACACTTAGATGATGATAGAAGGGAATGAAAATCATGTTACTTAGCTATAGCAGTTCAAACGGATTTTATGGATTAGGTTTTGGCGGTTTAGGTATGCTTTATGATCCGACTATGATTCTGGTGCTGATCGGACTGGTAATCTCATTGATCGCTTCTGCCAGGGTAAAAAGTACTTTTGCAAAATACGACAAGGTGCGCAGTATGTCTGGCCTTACCGGTGCGCAGGCAGCAGAGCGGATTCTTCACGGTGCAGGTATTTATGATGTAGGGATCCGGCGGGTACAGGGAAATCTGACCGACCATTACGATCCCAGATCTAAGACATTAAATTTATCAGATAGTACTTACATGTCAACCTCAGTGGCTGCCATCGGAGTGGCGGCACATGAATGTGGTCATGCAATCCAGCATCAGGAGCAGTATAAGCCTCTGATCCTCAGAAGTACTCTGGTTCCCGCAGCAAACCTGGGATCCACACTGTTCTGGCCGATTTTCCTGGCAGGGCTGATATTTTCAATGGGACCGCTTATGACAGCGGGAATCGTTTTATTTACACTGGCGGTAATTTTTCAGCTGGTAACACTTCCAGTAGAATTCAATGCTTCATCACGTGCTGTTAAAATTCTTGGGTCTTCCCATATTTGCGGAGACCAGGAGGTGGCTGGTGTAAAGCAGGTACTTTCAGCAGCAGCACTTACTTACGTTGCGAGTCTGGCATCTTCTATTTTGCAGCTGCTTCGTTTGATCATACTATCAGGAGGAAGGAATCGTGACTAAAACGGTGAACTTAAGAGAAATTGTACTGGGTATTTTAATGGAGGTTACGGAGGAAGAAGAATATAGTCATGTTGTAATCCGCGGCGTCCTGGAGAAGTATCAGTATTTAGAAAAAAGGGACAGGGCATTCATTACGAGGCTTGCGGAGGGAACCATAGAGTATATGCTTCAGATGGATTATATTCTGGAGCAGTTTTCTACGGTAAAGGTGGCAAATATGAAGCCTTTAATCCGCAATCTTCTGCGGATGTCAGTGTATCAGATTAAATATATGGACAGCATTCCGGATTCGGCAGTCTGTAATGAAGCTGTAAAAATAGCCCAGAAGCGCGGGTTTTACAGCTTAAAAGGATTTGTAAACGGAGTGCTTCGAAGTATAGCAAGAGGAATAGACAAGGTTGAGTACCCGGATCCGGTAAAGGATCCCCTTCATTATCTTTCGGTAAGGTACTCCATGCCGGAATGGATATTGAGAAAATGGCTGGGACAGTATGATCTGAAAACCGTTGAAATGGTCTGCACTAATTTTGAGAAAGACCAGAAGACCAGTATCCGCTGTAATCTGAATAAGGCATCAAAAGAAGAAGTAAAGGCAAGTCTAAAAGAGCAGAATATCACGGCAGAAGATGTTTCGTACCTGGATTATGCACTGGAGATCTCTGATTATAATTATATGCAGGCCATCAATGCATTTAAAGAAGGAATGTTCCAGGTACAGGATGTAAGTTCCATGCTGGTTGCGGAGATAGCAGCGCCGAAGTTTGGAGACTACTGCATCGATGTCTGTGCGGCACCGGGAGGAAAAAGCCTTCATTTAGCAGATAAGCTAAATGGCAGCGGACATGTGGAAGCAAGAGATATTACGGATTATAAAGTTGATATGATGCTGGAAAATATCGAGCGGGTCGGACTTATTAATATGATAGCCGTACGTCAGGATGCTACGGTATTCGATGGTGCATCAGTGGAAAAGGCAGATATTCTGCTGGCAGACCTTCCTTGCTCAGGCCTGGGTGTAATTGGTAAAAAAACAGATATTAAATATAAAATGACAGAGACAAAGCAGCAGGAACTGGTTAAGCTGCAGCGGAAGATACTGGATACAGTTTACCCTTATGTAAAAGTTGGCGGAACCCTGATTTACAGTACCTGCACCATAGGAGCAGATGAGAATCAGTTTAATGTTAAATGGTTTTTGGATAATTATCCTTTCCAGCTGGAAAGCATTGATCCGTATATCTGTGAAGAACTGAGAAGTAAAACCACAAAAGCAGGTTATCTGCAGTTATTGCCGGGAATTCACAAGACAGACGGATTCTTTATGGCAAGATTTAAGAGGATAGGTTAGTGAAATGGGAAAAGTAGATTTAAAGACGCTTGATTTTCAAGAGATGAAAGCGGAGATGGCAAAGATTGGAGAAAAACCGTTTCGGGCGGGTCAGATTTATCAGTGGATACATCAAAAACTGGCAGATTCGCCTAATGAAATGACGAATTTATCCAAAAATCTCAGAGATACACTGACAGAGCATTATGATTGTACATGTCTTTCGGTAGCGGAAGTACTCACTTCTCAGATAGACGGGACACAAAAATACTTATTTGAACTGAAGGATCAAAATGTAATTGAAAGTGTACTCATGCGATATAAACACGGGAATTCCGTGTGTATTTCTTCCCAGGTGGGGTGTAAGATGGGATGCCGTTTCTGTGCTTCGACGATTGGAGGATGGACCCGGAATCTTACGGCAGCAGAAATGCTGGACCAGATTTACCGGATCCAGAAGCTGTCTGGGGAGCGGGTTAGCAATGTCGTTGTAATGGGAACGGGTGAACCTCTCGACAATTATGACAATATATTGAAATTTTTCCAGATGCTTACAGACGAACACGGGCTGAATATCAGCCAGCGAAATATTACTGTTTCCACATGCGGAATCGTTCCCAGGATGAAACAGCTTGCAGATGAACAGTTACAGATTACCCTGGCGCTGTCTCTTCATGCATCTAACCAGGCAAAGAGGCTTGAACTAATGCCAATATCCAATAAATACAGCCTGGATGAAGTAATCGATGCATGCAAGTATTATTTTGAAAAAACAGGCAGGCGGATTACTTTTGAGTACAGCCTGGTTGGCGGTGTGAACGACAAAAAGGAAGATGCAGATGAACTGGCCGCATTGGTTAAGCCGTTAAACTGTCATGTAAATCTGATTCCTGTGAATCCGATTAAGGAACGGGATTATGTTCAATCCCAGAAAAAAGTTATTGACAATTTCAAAAATAAACTTGAAAAATGTGGAATTAATGTTACTATAAGAAGAGAAATGGGCAGAGATATCAATGGCGCCTGTGGACAGTTACGCAGAAGTTATATGGAAAAAGTTTAAGTGTCATAAATTGTAAAGGAGAGGAAGAAACATGAAATCATATTGCGTTACGGATGTAGGGCAAAAAAGGACAACAAACCAGGATTTCGTTTATGCTTCTGGTGGGCTTGTGGGGAATCTTCCAAATCTTTTTGTAGTTGCAGATGGTATGGGCGGACATAACGCAGGCGATGAGGCTTCCAGCTATACGGTGGAGGTATTGCTTGAGGATATCCGTAAAAACCAGGATACAAATCCGATAAAAATAATACGTTCAGCAATCGAAACTGCAAATAATAAAGTTATGGAAAAATCAAGTTCATCCGAGGCATTGGCGGGTATGGGGACCACCCTGGTGGTAGCGACAATCATCGGGCAATATCTGTATGTGGCAAATGTAGGGGACAGCAGGCTGTATCTGATCAGTGATAAAATTTTACAGATTACAAAAGATCATTCTCTTGTAGAAGAGATGGTCAGGATTGGTGAGATCAACCGGGAACAGGCTAGGAATCATCCGGATAAAAATATTATTACAAGAGCAATTGGGGCCAGAAAGAAAGTGGTAATAGACTTTTTTGACATGAGGCTTCAGAGGGGAGACATCATTTTGATGTGTTCAGATGGGTTAAGCAACATGATAGAGGACGCAGAAATAGAGAAAATTGTAAAAAGCGGACCCAATCTACAGTGGATTGGAAACGAACTGATTGCAAGGGCGAATCAAAATGGTGGTAAAGATAATATTGCGGTTGTTTTGATAGAACCGTTGACAGGTGAGGTGGAATAATGTTAAAAGAAGGAATGTTTATCCAGGAACGTTATGAAATCGTAGGCAGAATTGGTGCCGGCGGTATGGCGGATGTCTATAAGGCGAAAGACCATAAGCTGAATCGGTTTGTAGCGGTCAAGGTGCTCAAACAGGAATTTCGGGATGACACAGCGTTTATTTCCAAATTCCGGGTGGAGGCACAGGCTGCAGCAGGCCTTGCGCATCCAAATATTGTTAATGTCTATGATGTAGGGGACGATCATGGAATCTACTTTATTGTAATGGAGTTAGTTGAAGGAATTACATTAAAGGATTATATAGGAAAAAAAGGAAGACTTGCGGTTCGTGAAGCGACCAGCATTGCGGTGCAGGTTTCCATGGGCTTACAGGCGGCACATAAGAAGGGTATTGTGCATCGTGATGTAAAGCCCCAGAATATCATCATTTCTACAGATGGTAAAGTAAAAGTAACAGATTTTGGAATAGCCAGGGCTGCTTCCTCCAATACCATAAGCTCCAATGTGATGGGGTCTGTACATTACAGTTCACCGGAGCAGGCGAGAGGAGGTTACAGCGATGCGAAGAGTGATATCTATTCACTTGGTATTACACTTTTTGAAATGCTGACAGGCCATGTTCCGTTTGATGGTGACTCTACGGTTGCAATTGCGATCAAGCATCTGCAGGAGGAAATGCCGTCACCTCATAAATTTGTTCCCGATCTTCCATACAGTACGGTTCAGATTATTGCAAAGTGTACCCAGAAAAGTCCGGACAGGCGTTATAATGATATGACGGAACTGATTCATGACTTAAAAGAATCGCTGGTAAATCCGGATGGGGACTTTGTTCAGCTGACCCCTATTAATAATAATGCAAGAACGGTTGTTATATCAAAAGATGAACTGGATCAGATTCATAACAGCTATGGTGACAGAGGGAATGATAGCCGCGGCAATGATAACCGCGGACAGGATGGAAACTACGGCGGCTATATGAACAATGGCTACCAGGGCGACGGCTATATGGGCAATGGCTACCAGAATAACGGTTACCAGGGCGGCGGATATCAGGGCGGTTATGGAGACAATTACAATAATGGATATATGAATGATGATTATGATCCGGATGATGATGACGACGATGATGACGATGACGGAAGATCCGGTATTAATCCAAAACTGGAAAAGGTAATGACCATCGGAAGTATTATTATTGCCATTGTTATTGGATGCGTGTTCCTGGTTTTAATCGGAAATGCTTTGGGATTATTTAATTTCGGAGCGGGTAAGAAAAAGACAACGGAGTCTCCGAAGGTTACGGAAACATCAACAGTTAAGACGACAGAGTCAGAATCTGCGTCCAAGGGTAATGGAACAGGCAGTACACAGCAGAGCAATTCCTCTGCGGACCAGGCAGAAGTTACCGTACCTAATCTGCAAGGCCTTACGGCTGATCAGGCTAAGGAAAAATTAAATGCATTAGGTCTTGGGGCTTCCCTTGCAGGAGAGCAGGCATCATCTGTGTATGCACAGGGACAGATTGTTTCCCAGAACCCCGCTGCAAATACCAGTGTCAGCAAGAACACCACGGTTACCTATACGATCAGTAAGGGACCGGAAGAATCAGATAACCAGCAGCAGTCTGTTACGGTACCGGATGTGACAGGATTGACAGAGGAAGAAGCAAAATCAGAACTGGCAGAAAAGAATCTGAGCATCTCTGTGACAAGAGAAAATGATGATCTGATTGCAAAAGACCTGGTAATCCGTTCCACACCGGAAGCCGGAGCATCTGCAAGTTCAGGAGATACGGTAATCGTTGTAATCAGTGATGGACCGGAAGAAGAAGACGATATTACTGTGCCTAATGTAATCGGCAGCACGTTTTCTGATGCCAAAGATACTTTGTCCGCACTTGGACTGACCGTAAAATCGCAGGAGCAGTATTCAGAGATGTATTCTGCGGGAACCGTTATGGATCAGGATATTACCTCCGGGCAGGGAGTAGGAAAAGGCACTGTCATTACGCTGACGATCAGTGCAGGTTCCGGGGGCCAGGATCCTGCCCAGACTGACCCGAATTTAGGAAATGGCACAACAAATAATACGGATGCTTCCACAACCGGAACCTGTGATGTTGGATTACAGGCGCCGGATGGCTATAACGGGGAAGCCGTTAAGATCTTATTAGTACAAGGCGATAAAACTACTACCATAGTAGAGGGAACCGCAGTTGAATTTCCTTATGTGCTGAATGCAAAAGGTACAAAAGGAGTAAATGGTGTTGCTTATATCTATGTGAAAGATGCTTCTACAGGAGAATACGGCAGTCCGGTTCGTTACTCGCCGATACCGTTTAATTAGAGGAAAATACATGCAGGGAAAGATAGTGAAAGGTATAGCTGGATTCTACTACGTTAATGTAGTAGGATCCGGTCTTTATGAATGTAAAGCAAAAGGAATATTTCGAAAAGACAAAATGAAACCTTTGGTGGGGGATAATGTAAAGATTGATGTCATAAGTGAAGCGGATAAGAAAGGCAATGTTGTCGAGATTTTGCCGAGAATGAATACGCTGATCCGTCCGGCTGTTGCCAATATCGATCTTGCGCTGGTTATTTTCTCTATTGACCGTCCCAAACCGAATTTTAATTTGCTGGATCGTTTTTTAATTATGATGGAGTACCAGAAGGTGCATACCATCATTTGTTTTAATAAGCAGGACATCTCTTCTGCTGAAGAAGAAGAGAAGCTTCGGAAAATATATGAAAATTGCGGCTGTGATGTCTTATTTACCAGCGCTCTGGAAAATACTGGATTGGAGCTGGTAATAGAGCGGCTGAGAGGAAAAACCACTGCGGTGGCAGGTCCTTCGGGTGTGGGCAAATCATCAATCATAAATATCCTGCAGCCCAAAGCAATGATGGAAACAGGAGAAATCAGTCATAAGATTGACAGAGGAAAACATACCACAAGGCATTCAGAACTTATTATGATAGAAGAAAATACGTATATCATGGATACGCCGGGATTTAGTTCCCTGTATATCCAGGATTTTGAAAAAGAAGACTTGAAAGAATTCTTTGTTGAGTTCCGGGAATACGAACCGGAGTGCCGCTTCCAGGGATGTATGCATATCCATGAACCGGACTGCGGAGTAAAACGGGCAGTAGATGAAGGTAAAATCAGCAGGATGCGTTATGATAATTATGTGGAATTATTTGGAGAACTAAAAGATAAGAGGAGGTATTGATGTGAATATTTTAGCACCATCTATATTAGCAGCAGATTTTAAAAATTTAGGAAGTGAGCTGAAGCGTATTGATGAAGCCGGAGCACAGTATGTTCATATTGATGTGATGGACGGTCAGTTTGTGCCCAGCATTTCCTTTGGAATGCCGGTAATCCAATCGGTGCGCAGTGCCACAAAACGTATTTTTGACGTACATCTGATGGTGGTAGATCCGGAACGGTACATTGATGATTTTGCGGCTTGTGGAGCAGATATGATTACTGTGCATGCGGAAAGCTGCAGGCATTTGGATCGTGTGATCGGGCAGATCCATGAAAAAGGATTGAAAGCAGGGGTAGCGCTCAACCCGGCAACCTCCCTGTGTGTATTGGACTATGTGCTGGAAAAAGTAGATATGGTTCTGATTATGACTGTGAATCCCGGATTTGGGGGGCAGAAGTACATTGACAGCTGTACCAATAAAATCAGTGCGCTTCGCAAAATTGCAGAGGCTAAAAATCTGGATCTGGATATCGAAGTGGATGGAGGTATTAATAAGGATACGATCCGTACCGTTTTAGAGGCCGGAGCAAATGTAGTCGTAGCAGGCTCAACGGTATTTAATGGGAATGTTACCGAAAATGCTAAGGAATTACTAGCCATTATGAAAGAATATGAAGGTTAAAAGTGTGCAATGGGTGCGGAGATGAAAATAACAGCGATTATCAGCGGGGGCAATATCAATTTTGATTTTGCCCTCTCATTTTTGGAAAAACATCCGGTTGACTGTCTGATTGGGGCAGATCGTGGAATTGAATTTTTAAAAAAAGCAGAAATGACACCGGATTATATTGTAGGGGATTTTGACTCAGCGGGAAGTGATGCTCTGGTGCATTTTCGGGAAAAAGGAGTTGAGATTCGTGAATTTAAGCCGGAAAAAGATGATACGGATACCCAGTTAGCCGTTAATCTGGCTATAGAGAAAGGAAGTACCTGTATTTATATATTAGGCGGAACCGGAAGCCGGCTGGATCATGTTCTTGGGAATATCCAGATATTAGGTCAGGCGGCAGAAGCCGGTATAGAGTGTTTTCTTATTGACGAAAATAACCGGATCCGGGTAATAAATAATAAAGTTTCTATAAAAAAATCAGAACAGTATGGCAAATTTGTGTCGGTAGTGGCACATACAACCGAGGTAAAAGGTTTGGATTTAGTTGGATTTTATTATCCTTTGTCGAATTATACAATGTCTTGTAACCAGGCACTTGGTCTCAGCAACGAAATTATTGCAGAAGAAGCACTGATTTCTGTGACCGAAGGTGCTCTAATCGTGATAGAATCAAGGGATTAATAATTTTGTGAAAATTTAAATTTGACTGGCGAAATATGTCGACATCTTAAAGGTAGAAAAGCTTGCATTTTTGTCAGATTCTGTGATAAACTGTTACTTGTTAAGAGATACAAAAGAAAAACAAAGAAAAACGGAATACAAGAAAGGAAATCATACATGAAACTAGGAATCGTAGGTTTACCGAATGTCGGTAAAAGCACATTATTTAATTCTTTAACAAAAGCTGGAGCAGAATCTGCGAATTATCCGTTCTGTACTATAGATCCAAATGTGGGAGTTGTAATGGTACCAGATGAGCGGCTAAAGTTATTGGCAGATTTATATAATTCAGCGAAGGTTACCCCGGCGGTAATTGAATTTGTTGATATCGCAGGCCTTGTAAAGGGGGCGTCAAAGGGAGAGGGATTAGGAAATCAATTCCTGGCTAATATTCGAGAAGTGGATGCTATCGTGCACGTAGTCCGCTGCTTTGAGGATACAAATGTAATTCATGTGGATGGAAGTGTAGATCCTATCAGGGACATTGAAACAATTAATCTGGAACTTATATTCTCAGACATTGAAATAATGGAGAGAAGGATTGCCAAGGCCTCTAAAGGTGCCCGAAATGACAAAACGCTTGCCAAAGAATTAGACTTCCTGCAGAGAGTAAAAGCGCATCTGGAAGATGGAAAAATGGCGGTCAGTTTTACTGCTGAGGATGATGAAGAGACAGAATGGATCAGTTCTTATAATCTCTTGACATACAAACCGGTAATATTTGCAGCAAATGCCGCGGAAGACGATCTTGCGGATGATGGCGCATCCAATCGTTATGTTCAGTCGGTCCGCGAACTGGCTGAAAAAGAAAACAGTGAAGTATTTGTAATCTGCGCACAGATCGAACAGGAGATCGCAGAACTGGATGACGATGAAAAGAAAATGTTTTTGGAAGATTTAGGATTAAAAGAGTCAGGATTGGAAAAACTTATAAAAGCAAGTTATAGCTTATTAGGACTTATCAGCTATCTCACAGCAGGTGAAACTGAAACAAGAGCTTGGACAATTGAAAACGGTACCAAGGCACCTCAGGCGGCAGGCAAGATCCATTCTGATTTTGAGAGGGGATTTATTCGTGCAGAGGTTGTTAATTACCAGAATTTATTGGATTGCAAGACATATGCTGCTGCAAAAGAGAAAGGATTGGTAGGACTGGAAGGCAAAGACTATGTAGTAAAAGATGGAGATGTGGTTCTCTTTCGGTTTAATGTATAGGAGTACGGCATGAATACTTCGATAGCCTTCCCAAATCTGGGAATAGAACTGGAGAATGTGGGTAAGAGTATTAGTTTATTTGGATTTCCGATTGCATATTATGGGATAACAATTGCAATTGCAATGGTGTGTGGGATTTTAGCAGCTATGCGTGTTGCGAAAGTTACGAAACAAAATCCGGATGATTATTTTGACCTGGCGTTAATTGCAATATTTTTTGCCCTGATTGGTGCAAGACTGTATTTTGTTATTTTTTCATGGGATAATTATAAAGATAATCTATGGAAGATTTTTAATACCCGTGAAGGCGGGCTGGCAATTTATGGAGGTGTAATAGCAGCAGTAATTACGGTATACGTATTTGCCAGGATTAAGAAATTACAGTTTTGGAAATTAGTAGACACCGCCTGCATTGGACTTGTTTTGGGTCAGATAATAGGACGGTGGGGCAATTTTTTTAACCGTGAAGCGTTTGGTGGATATACTAATAATCTGTTTGCCATGCGGCTTCCATTAGACGCTGTACGATCGTCGGAAGTAACCCCTCAGATGATGGAACATTTACAAAAGATAGATGGAGTATCATATATACAGGTGCATCCCACTTTTTTATATGAAGGAATGTGGAATCTGGTATTATTGATTATACTTATTTGGTATACTAAGCGAAAAAAATTCGATGGAGAGGTATTTTTGTTGTATCTCTTAGGATATGGATTAGGCAGAGCCTGGATAGAAGGGCTGCGCACAGACCAGCTTCTCCTGCCAGTAATCGGACTGCCGGTGTCCCAGTTGTTAGCCATACTGTTGGTATTTGTTTCTATTATAATCATTTTGTTCAAAAGAAAATCAAACAAAATGGAGAAAGGTACGGGTGAATGATATGAGTCATATGGAAGAATTAAGAAGGAAAATTGAGGCAGAGAAAGTGAACTTAGATAAAATCGTTGAAAGAGGTTTACTTACAGAAGAAGTCTATAAGCAAAGTATTGTTGTGGATGAATTGATGAGTCAATACATTAAATTGGGAAATCAATTATAAAATAGATTCTTTTATGAACTTGTGGTCTGGTGGGGACTGCGGGTTCTTTTTTTACTCTCATTTGCAAATTGTAAAAATGCAAATCAGTAAATTGACAAAATAGTAACACTGCATAAGATGACAAAAGAACAGTATATCTGGTTAGAGTGGGATAGATTTTGATCTGTGTAAAAATGATACGCAATTAGGTGGGGCGAAGTGGAGAGGATTGAAATGAAGATCACTAAAGTGGGGATTTGGTTATGATTATAGAAGAAAATTTTTTCAAAATATAAATACAGGTGGGAGAATAAAACTAAAAATTGTAAAAAAGAAGAAAAAATAAAGGAAAGTGGGAGAGCTTAATTTTTTATAATGAATGGAATTATGAATAAAAAATTTAAATTTTCATATGAACCCCGAAATATAAGTAAAAAATTATAACGCATAATTATGTAATAATATGAATATATATTCGGAAATGGATTGAAAATCTTAACTGCTTAAATATAGTGTAAATCAGTGGGGGATATATAGCACATTTTCATAGTTAAAAGTGATAACAGCAACAGAAAAAACAGATTATCCCCCCACTTCCCTCCCCACGATAACAAGGCTTCCCAATTTTTATGGTAATATTTCCCACTGTGCACATTTATCTGGTATATTTCGCTTTTACACACACAATATCTGGTAAAACCCGCGAAAAATGGCGAAAAATGGCGGGCTCCTTAAGAAATTCTTATGCAAAAAAAATAAAATTAGCCCTTGTATTTTTGTACAAAGTAAGCTATTATAAACATACAAGTGGTAGAAAGTGGTGGAAGGTGGTAGCAAATGGGGACTAAGTGGTAACCAGAACCACATTTCACTGAAAGTGCAAAAGAAGGATCGTAAGTTTTGCATTTTCACGAAAGAAGGTGCGTCATATGTTTATGGGAGAATACAATCATACGGTTGATACCAAAGGCAGACTGATTATCCCCTCCAGATTTAGAGATGAACTGGGTGACGAATTTGTTGTTACAAAGGGATTAGATGGATGCTTATTTGTTTTTCCCAATAATGAATGGCAGGCGTTCGAAGAAAAACTTAAGGCTTTACCACTTACAAACAAAAGCGCTAGACAATTTGCACGTTTCTTTGTAGCAGGTGCGACACCATGCGAGCTGGACAAGCAGGGGAGAATTCTTTTACCGGGAACGTTAAGAGAATTTGCAGGTCTGGAAAAGGACGTAGTACTGACAGGAATGTTAAACAGAATTGAAATTTGGAGCAAGTCGAAATGGAATGAGAATAATTCTTATGATGATATGGATGACATTGCAGAACAAATGACAGATTTAGGTTTAAGCATATAGCCTGGGGAGGACAATATGGAATTCAAACACAAATCTGTGCTTCTTGAGGAAACGATTGAGGCTCTGAACATAAAACCTGACGGCATTTATGTCGATGGAACTCTGGGTGGTGGCGGACATGCTTATGAGATATGTAAACGGCTGTCTGACAAAGGCAGACTGATTGGAATTGATCAGGATGAAGACGCAATAGAAGCGGCAAGGCTGCGCTTAGGGGAGTTTAACGATAAAGTAACGATTATCCGCAGTAATTACTGCGATATGAAAAAGGAACTGGCAAACATACAGATTACATCAGTTGATGGGATAATTTTGGATCTAGGTGTTTCCTCCTACCAATTGGATACGGCAGACCGCGGCTTTACTTACAGAGAAGACGCACCACTGGATATGAGAATGGACAGGCGTCAGAGCATGACCGCCAAAGATATTGTAAATGAGTATAGCGAACACGATTTATATCGTATTATTCGTGATTACGGGGAAGACAAATTTGCAAAAAATATTGCCAAACATATTGTAAGTGCGCGAAATGTAAAAGCATTAGAAACAACTGGGGAGTTAATTAATGTTATAAAAGCGGCAATTCCAATGAAATTCCGGGCAGTAGGAGGACACCCGGCCAAAAAGACATTCCAGGCCATAAGAATCGAATTAAACAGAGAATTAGAGGTACTTCGGGATTCTCTGGATGACATGATAGAACTTCTGAATGATGAAGGGCGAATTTGTATTATTACCTTTCATTCATTAGAAGACAGGATTGTAAAGACAATTTTCAAAAAGAATGAGGATCCATGTACCTGTCCGAGAGAATTTCCGATTTGTGTATGTGGGAAAAAATCCAAAGGAAAAGTAATAACCAGAAAACCAATAATACCAGGCGAACAGGAGCTTGAAGAGAACAAGAGGGCAAAAAGTTCGAAACTACGTGTATTTGAACGCAGACTGTAATCAGGATCTGATACAGGCTGTATTCATAAACAAAGAGTGAGACGAATGATACAAGTGTGAAAGAACATCGCTTTCACACTGCTGATTTAGCACAAGCCTGCTTGCGCTATTCAAAGGGTTAAGTTTGTTTAACTGTAAAATACGCTAGAGTATGTCTTGAAAATGATTGTACCTTACAGGTGCGATGACTTTAAGACACGATCTAAGACAGCGGGGTAAGGAGAAGCTAAATGGGAAGATCAGCCAGAAGACCGGAACACGGTTACGCGAGAAGAAATCAGCATCAGACAAGAGCATACGTTGACGGCAATACGGCAAGAGAGCTGCAGGCAGTTCCACGCAGGCAGGAAAACAGGCCTGTAAGACAGGAACCGAGGCGGAAGAGAAGACCGGCAACTAGTCAGAAAACCAGAAAAAATCGGGAAAAAGCATTGCAAATGAACTTTGCATATGTTATATTCTTAACGGCGGCAGCAGTAGCAACCCTTTTTGTATGTGTGAACTATTTACAGTTACAGGCAGCAAATACAGCCCATCGGAAGAATGTTACAGTTCTTGAGAGCCAGCTCAGTTCTTTGAAATTAGCGAATGATACGAAATACGACGAAACCATGGCATCTGTTGATTTGGAAAAAATCAAAGATATTGCAATTAATGAACTCGGCATGGTATATGCCCAGGAGGGACAAATCATTAATTATAATAGTCAGGATGGAGACTATGTAAGACAATACGAAGATGTACCAACCAATAAGTAGGTGATATGATTGGCATCAGAAAGAAATAGAGATAGAAAACGAAACAGTAAAAAAATATTTACCAAAAAAATGCAAATAAAGCTTATGGCTATATTTGCATTAGTTTTATTAGCGCTTGTGGGGCTGAATGTCCGGATTGCGTATATTACGGCTAAGAGCGGTGATAAGTACGCCAGGAAAGTTTTATCCCAGCAGCAGTATGACAGCCGAACCATACCATTTCGCCGGGGAGAGATTCTGGACCGGAATGGTAATATTCTGGCAAGAAGTGAGAAGGTCTATAATGTGGTTCTGGATTGCTTTGCAATCAATGCAGATGAGGATTTTATAGAACCAACCATAAGCGCCCTGGTAGCAACCCTGGGTGTGGATGAATCGGAAGTGCGCAAGATAATTACTTCAGAGGAAACCAAGGACAGTCAGTATCAGGTTATTAAAAGAGAAGTGTCCATGGAAGACAAACAGAAATACGAGGATTACACAGATTTATCCGAAGACCGCAAGCTGAGTGATGAAAGACGGCTGGAACTGGAAAACGTGCAGGGTATCTGGTTTGAAGAGGATTTTATACGTAAGTATCCCTTTAACACCCTTGCGAGTAATGTACTTGGTTTTTCCAATGATCTGAATGAGGGTATCGTTGGGCTGGAGTCCTATTACAACGATGTATTGAGAGGAGTAGACGGACGTGAATTCGGATATCTGAACGAAGATTCCGAGCTTCAGCGAACCACGGTAGAACCTACCAATGGTAAAAGCCTGGTGTCTACCATTGATGTAAATATCCAGCAGGTTGTGGAAAAATATATCAAAGAATTTGACGATAAGTATAAAGATGGCCCATGGGTAGATTTTGCAGGACATGGAAGTAAAAATACCGGTGTTATTGTGGGAGATCCCAATACGGGAGAAATTCTGGCAATGGCTACCAATCAGGCTTATGATTTAAATGATCCGGAAAATCTGGATGGATGGTATACTAAAAAGCAGATCGAAGCAATGTCTGATGAGGAATATGTAACAGCGCTGAATGGACTTTGGAGTAATTTCTGTATTTCAGGAGCATTTGAACTGGGTTCCACTTATAAACCGGTTGTTGTGGCATCCGCTTTAGAAGGCGGGTTTGCAGATGATTCAGATCATTACTATTGTAATGGCTATCTGCAGTATGGATCGGAACCTCCGATTTATTGTGATAACCGGAATGGACATCAGGACGAAACCTTAAGTGATGTAGTAAAGAATTCCTGTAATGTTGGTATGATGGAGATTGCTGATAAAATGGGAGTGGATGCTTTCGTTAAATATCAGGAGTTATTTAATTTTGGTAAGAAAACCGGAATTGATCTGCCAAACGAAAATGCGGGTATTTTATATAACAGTAATAACATGCATGTAATTGAATTGGCAACCAATTCATTTGGACAGGGATTTACCGCTTCTATGATTCAGGAATTTGCAGCGTTTTCAACCGTTGTAAACGGCGGCAACTATTATCGTCCCCACATGGTAAGACAAGTACTGGATTCAAAGGGCGGAGTTGCTAAAGATATTGATCCGCTGCTGTTAAGCCAGCCGGTTTCATCTAAGAACTCTTCCTTATTAAAGGAATATCTGGAAGCCGTTGTAAAAGAAGGAACCGGACAGAAAGCGCAGATTCCCGGCTACCGTATCGGTGGTAAGACAGGTACTGCGGAGACTCTCCCGCGTGGAGAGGATCGTTATATCGTATCCTTTATCGGGGCGGTACCTATTGATGATCCGCAGGTGGTTATTTATACGGTTGTAGATGAACCAAACGTAGAGGATCAGGAAATCGGCGGATATTCCATGGAGATTTCCAAAAAGATCTTATCAGAAATCCTTCCCTATTTGGGAATATATCCAACGGAGGAGATTACAGATGATGAACGTGGTACCCTGGGTATGAAGACAGGAGAAAATGCAGACGGCACATCAGATGGAACTACGGATGGCACGACGGACGGTACAACGGACGGTACAGGCGAGAATGCAGATGGTACTGCTCAGAACGGAGTGCCGGATCAGAATTATGTAGAACCTTTGGAAGACACGGGAGAGCCTCAGGAAGATCCCTGGGACGATGGCGTGACCAACGAAGATCTGCAGCTTGAACAATAAAGACATATCCCCGTAGAAGTAATAATAGATTATACTAATTACTTCTACGGGGATTTTTATGCTCAAAATTAAAACGTATCACAAGAAGAAGATTGTTGTAGTATTTACCCTGTGCTTTTTGGTATTAGCTGCCCTGGTGGGACGCCTTGTTTATCTGATGATATTTAAATCGGATTACTATGCCCAGAAAGCGGAGGAACTTCACGAAAGAGAAAGAGATATTAAGGCTGCCAGAGGAGAAATTATGGATGCTACGGGAACTGCCCTGGCAACAAATAAAACTGTTTGTACAATTTCTGTTATTCACAGTCAGATTAAAGAACCGGATAAAGTGATTGCCATGCTGGTAAAGGAGTTGGGGCTATCCGAGGCTGAGGTACGGAAAAGGGTAGAGAAGAGAAGCTCTATTGAACGTGTAAAGACGAATGTAGAAAAAGAGGTTGGGGATAAGATCCGGGAATATAATCTGGCCGGAGTGAAGGTAGATGAGGATTTTAAACGTTATTATCCATTTGGATCCCTGGCATCCAAGGTTTTGGGATTTACAGGGAGCGACAATCAGGGGATAATCGGTCTGGAAGTAAAGTACGAGGATATCTTAAAGGGCAGCCCCGGTAAAATTCTTACGATGACAGATGCCAGGGGAGTGGAACTGCCGGAAGCAGGAGAGAGCAGGCTGGAGCCTATTAACGGAAATGATTTGTATATCAGCCTTGACAACAATATACAACAGTATGTCGAGCAGGCAGCCAAGAAGGTAATGGAACAGAAAGGTGCGGACAGTGTATCCATACTGCTTATGAGACCCGGGAATGGAGAAATTGTGGCTATGGTTAATGTTCCGGAATTTGATCTGAACAGTCCGTTTACATTAAATGTAGATTCCTCACAGATGACAGATAAAGAGAAACAGGATGCCCTGAATCAGATGTGGAGAAATGGGTGCATTAATGATACCTATGAACCGGGATCCACATTTAAAATTATTACTGCTGCGGCAGGTCTGGAAGAAGGAGTAGTTTCTCTGACGGATCAGTTTTCCTGCCCCGGATATAAAATTGTGGAGGACAGAAGAATACGCTGCCATAAAGTAGCGGGCCATGGAGGAGAAACTTTTGTACAGGGAGTCATGAACTCCTGCAACCCGGTATTTATTGAAGTGGGGCTGCGGCTGGGTGTGGACAATTATTTTAAATATTTCAATCAGTTCGGCCTGAATAACAAGACCGGTATTGATCTTCCCGGTGAAGCAGCAACCATCATGCATAAAAAGGACAATGTAGGGCAGGTAGAACTTGCCACGATCTCTTTTGGGCAGTCATTTCAGATTACGCCGATGCAGCTTGCAACAACGGCAAGTTCCATCATTAACGGCGGCAGGCGGGTTACACCGCATTTTGGTGTATCTGTTAAGGATAAAGAAGGGACGCTGATTAAGAAACTGCAATATCCCCTGGGAGACAGAATCCTGTCAGAAGATACTTCGGCAACCATGCGCTATGTATTGGAGCAGGTAGTTGATGGCGGTTCAGGCAAAAATGCTTATATTGCAGGATACCATATTGGTGGTAAAACAGCTACATCAGAGACACTTCCAAGAAGTGCCAACAAATATATTTCTTCATTCCTGGGATTTGCACCGGCAAATGATCCCCAGATATTGGGACTCTGCGTCATTCATAATCCACAGGGTGTTTATTATGGCGGAACCATAGCAGCTCCTGTAATTAAAGACATTTTTGCGAATATTCTGCCTTATCTGGAAATACCAATAGATGAATCCCAGTTGGAAACGGAGACAGAAACGCAGTGATTTGTATAGGCCTGATAGCTTTGTAACGGCAACCTGAATCTCGGAAAGATGGGAAGCGGGGGACCTGCATGGACGGCAAAGGCAACTGACAGAGTCCATGCAGGTCCCCCGCTTCCCATCTTTCCGGACACTACCCAAAATATACAAAGCGTTATTAATCAACAAAACACCAATTTCATGTTTTCATAACCAGATCAGTTTATCATGTTTTTTAGATTTCAAGGTTGATTAATAACCAAAAAAAGTTTATACTAATCTATAGTATGTCTACAAATAGCGAAAGAATTAAAGAGGTGTATTATGATTATTGGTACTGAAGTTATTATTCCATTACTAGTGGCGTTTGCCATCAGTGTAGCACTTAGTCCTTTTGTAATTCCATTTTTACGGAAGCTGAAAGTGGGACAGACGGAGAGAACAGACGGCGTCCAGTCTCATTTGAAAAAGGCGGGAACTCCTACTATGGGAGGGTTGATTATTTTAATCAGCATACTGGCAACTTCTTTGTTTTTTGTGAAGGATTATCCGCAGATCATACCGGTCTTATTTTTGACTCTTGGATTTGGTATTATCGGATTTTTAGATGATTACCTGAAAGTCGTATTAAGACGGTCAGACGGATTACTTCCATGGCAGAAGATGCTGGGGCAGATTGTAATTACAACCATTTTCCTGGCATATATTCTTATTGTAGATTCATCCGGCCTTACGATTATGAATCCTTTTGACAAAGGAACTTATATTGATTTTAAGCTGATTACAATACCCCTTGTGTATATTGCGGTAATTGGAACGGTAAACGGTGTTAATTTTACAGATGGTCTGGATGGTCTGGCTACCGGAGTTACTACGATGGTCGCTGTATTTTTTACAGTAGTGTCCATTGCTTATAAAGGCGGAATACAACCTATCACAGCAGCCGTTGTAGGGGCGCTGCTGGGATTTTTATTGTTTAATGCACATCCGGCTAAGGTATTTATGGGAGATACCGGATCGTTAGCTCTGGGAGGTTTTGTGGCAGGCTGTGCCTATGCCCTTAGGATGCCATGGATTATTATCATTGTAGGATTGGTTTACCTGGTAGAGGTAATCTCAGTTATGATCCAGATTACTTATTTTAAGAAGACCGGCGGCAAGAGATTTTTCAAAATGGCTCCGATTCATCACCATTTTGAGTTATGCGGATGGTCGGAAACCCAGGTGGTAGCTGTATTTACCGTTGTTACAGCGTTATTATGTCTGGTAGGGCTTCTGATACTATCCTAAAGAGAATCAGCTGGCAGATATGGATTCCCTGGTTTATTACTGACCCGGGGACAGAGACAGATGAAAAGCAGATTAATGATAGAGATAAGAACATACGGTTTGAGAAATCAAATGACCGGTTAGGAGGATTACAATGGAATTAAAGGACAAGAAAGTTCTTGTATTTGGTACCGGAATCAGCGGTATAGGTGCGGTAGAATTATTGGAAAAAGTACAAGCGAAACCAGTCCTGTATGATGGAAATACAAAACTTACAAAAGCAGAAATAAGTGAAAGACTGCCAATGGGCAGCAATGCGGATATTATAATCGGAGACCTGCCGGAAGATATTATGGCAAGCCTTGATCTGGCGGTTTTAAGTCCGGGTGTACCTACGGATCTTCCTCTTGTGAACAAAATGAGGGAAAACGGGATTCCAGTCTGGGGTGAAGTAGAACTTGCCTATGTTAACAGCAAAGGAAGTGTGCTTGCAATTACGGGAACCAATGGAAAGACTACTACAACCAGCCTGCTTGGAGAGATCATGAAGTATCATGCTAAGGAAGTGTATGTAGTTGGAAATATAGGGAATCCCTATACCCAGGTTGCGCTGGAAATGACTCCCGATGCGGTAACAGTAGCGGAAATCAGCAGCTTTCAGCTGGAAACCATACATTCTTTCCGGCCAAAGGTGAGCGCTGTTTTAAATATAACACCGGATCATCTGGACCGGCATCATACCATGGAGGAATACATCCGGGTAAAAGAGAGTATTACCTTAAATCAGGGAGAAGAAGATACCTGTGTCCTGAATTATGAAGATGAGCTGTTAAGAGAATTTGGCAGTTCGCTAAAATGCAAGGTATTATTTTTCAGCAGCCTGCGTACACTAGATAAGGGTATTTACATAAATGATGGAGCGATTGAATACAATGATGGTACAAATAAAATCACGGTATGCCAGATCAGCGAGTTAAAACTTCCCGGAAGGCATAATCATGAAAATGTTATGGCAGCTGTGGCAATGGCGATAGCTTTTGGAGTGCCGTTTGAAGAAATTCATTATGTAATAACAAGATTTACGGCTGTGGAACATAGAATAGAGTATGTGACTAAGGTTCGCGGTGTGGCATATTATAATGATTCAAAAGGTACGAATCCGGATGCCGCAATGAAAGGAATTCAGGCTATGGACCGCCCCACATTACTCATTGGGGGGGGCTATGATAAAAATTCTTCCTATGATGAGTGGATCCATTCTTTTGATGGAAAAGTCCGTTACCTGGTATTAATCGGGCAGACTAGGGAGAAGATTGCAGATGCAGCAAAACGATGTGGTTTCAATGACATTATTCTGGCAGATTCACTGGAAGAAGCTATTGATATCTGTGCTAAAAAAGCCAATCCGGGCGATGCCGTATTACTTTCACCGGCATGTGCAAGCTGGGGTATGTTTCCCAATTATGAAGAGCGGGGACGGGTTTTTAAAGAGCATGTAAGACATCTTCATTAATTAAAAAAGGAGTGATGGTTTGAATCAAGGTGTGAAAAGACAGGACTACACACTACTGATAATCGTGCTTTTCTTAATTTGCTTTGGTTTAATAACACTCTATAGTACAAGCGCATATAATGGCCAGGTTAAGTTTGCTGATCCCGGCTATTATTTTAAAAAACAATTATTTGCAACAATCCTGGGCATTGTGGCGATGCTGATCGTTTCCAGAATGGATTACCATATTTTCGGGAAGTTTGCATTCTATGCTTATCTGCTATCCCTGGCATTATCCGGGGCAGTACTGATCTTTGGGGATTCTTATAATGGTTCAAAGAGATGGCTGTCTCTTGGACCGCTGTCTTTCCAGCCATCTGAGTTTGCAAAGCTGGCGGTCATATTATTTCTGGCATATATGGTCAGCAGCCAGAAAAAAAAGCGGGGAAATGTATTCCTGATATCTATGGTTATTGGTCTGGTACTCCCGATTGTAGGTCTGGTTGGAACGAATAACTTAAGTACAGCTATTATTATCCTTGGTATTGCGGTTATTCTGATTTTTGTATCAAATCCAAAATATCTGCAGTTTATCTGGATAGGTGCCGTTGGGATTGGATTTATCAGCATTTTTCTGAGTATGGAATCCTATCGCCTGGAACGTCTTGCAATCTGGAAGAATCCGGAGAATTTTGAAAAAGGTTTTCAGACGATCCAGGGGCTTTACGCGATTGGTTCAGGAGGTTTGTTCGGAAGAGGATTAGGGGAGAGCATTCAGAAACTGGGATTCGTTCCGGAAGCACAAAATGACATGATCTTTTCTATTATCTGCGAAGAATTGGGGCTGACAGGTGCCATTATTCTGATTATTATATTTATTGTCATGATCTGGCGTTTTATGGTGATTGCGACTCATGCCAAGGATTTATTCGGATCTTTGATTGCGGTGGGCGTTATGGGACATATTGCCATTCAGGTTATGCTGAACATTGCGGTTGTAACAAATACAATTCCCAATACCGGTATCACCCTTCCGTTTATCAGTTATGGAGGAACTTCCGTACTATTCCTGCTGTCGGAAATGGGGCTGGCGCTTAGTGTCAGCCGGTGGCAAAAATAGATTCCGTGCATATAATGAGATATATGGGTTTAATGGCCGCCTTATAGCGGTCATTAGAAGTTATCGGAGGAATCTTACTTGGATGGTATAAAAGTTCTGGGTGGTCATCCGTTGCACGGGGAAATCGCGATACAAGGCTCGAAAAATGCCATACTTCCTATTATAGCAGGAACACTTCTGCATGATGGAATCACGGTTCTGCATAATTGTCCGAAAATCTTGGATGTTATGTATATGGTAGAGATACTAAAACAATTGGGATGCCGCGTCTGCTGGAAGGATGATACACTTGTAATTGATGCATCCTGCCTGGACTGCTGTGAAGTGCCGGCAGATCATGCAGGCAAGCTGCGTTCATCTATTATTTTATTAGGTAGCCTTCTGGGCAGGCATAGAGAAGCACATGTACCTTATCCGGGTGGATGTACAATCGGAGCAAGGCCAATTGATCTTCATTTGGAAGCCTTCAGGCAGATGGGTGTTTGCATAGAGGAGCAGGAAGGTTTGCTTCTGGCACAGACAAAGGGTCTTTGCGGTGCCAGAATTCATTTGCGTTTCCCGAGCGTGGGTGCCACGGAAAATATTATTCTGGGTGCCGTGCTAGCGGACGGAACGACAGTTCTGACAGGTGCGGCAAGAGAACCGGAAATTGTAGAATTGGCTGTATTTTTAAATAAAAAAGGGGCCAGAATAACAGGGATGGGAAGTGACTGTATCTGTATCCGTGGTGTTGACAGGCTGCATGATTCAGAATATACTATGGGACCGGACAGAATTGTAGCCGGGACATATGTATTGGCAGCTCTGGGCAGCCGGGGATGTGTCACATTGTGGAACGCGCCTGTGGATCAGATAAAAAATATATTGTATCTATCAGGTAAAATGGGAGCTTCCCTCAGATGGAACCGTAATTGTCTGAGAGTAGATGCAAGAAGGGCTGGAGCTCCGGTCCCGTTTATTGAGACCAACCCATACCCGGGTTTTCCTACAGATCTGCAGTCTCAGCTTATGGCAGTACTTTGTATGGCAAAGGGGAAAAGCTGCATACGGGAAACAGTATTCGAAGCCAGATTCCATGTGGCTGAAGAACTGAACCGGATGGGGGCCAGGGTGCTTACCAACTCAATGGAAGCACATATCGAAGGCGTAGATAGGCTGACAGGCTGTGATGTAAAAGCGTCAGAACTTCGGGGAGGTGCTGCACTTACTATAGCCGGTCTGATGGCCGAGGGAGTTACGAGAATAAGTAATAAACATTTTATTGATAGGGGATATGTAGATATCTGTGAAGATCTGAAGGCATTGGGAGCCAGGATCTCTCCTATAGAAATAACAGAGTAATTATCTGACTCGGAGAATGGGGAATGCAGTCAGGTAGTCACAAATTGTTTTAAAATGAGAGGATACAGGTGATTAGTATGGAGCAGGGCTACAAAAGAAAGAAGAAGAGAAGGAAAAAAATTGGAAAAATAGCTGCCTTATCAATTCTCGCACTTCTATTAATAAGTGCAATTGTAGTATTTGGATTATTCCGCATTCAAGAGGTAGAAGTTGTGGGGAATGATTATTATACGGCAGACGAGATAAAGAAAATGGTAATGTCAGATTCTATGGCGCAGAATTCAATTTATCTGACGTGGAAATACAGCCACGCGAATATCCAGGAAGAACTTCCCTTTTTAAGTACGGTGGAAATAGAGATGCTGGCTCCATATAAGGTTCGTATTCATGTTTATGAAAAAACCATCGTCGGGTATATCCAAACTGCTGGATCAAATGTATACTTTGATAAGGACGGGGTTGTCATGGAGAACTCTCAGGAAGTGAGAGAGGGAGTTCCCATGATTTCCGGGGTGAATCTTGGTAAAGTGGAAGTACTGGGAAAACTGCCGATTGAAGATAAAGACCTGTTTAAGTCAGTGGTGACTCTGGCACAGCTTCTGAATAAGAATGCAATTATGCCGGATGAAATCCACTTTGATGAAGAAAATGCCATGTCATTGTATTTTGCAAAAAACACGGTACTTTTGGGACAGAATAAAAACCTGGAAGAAAAGATCTCTAATCTGAAGGCGATCTATCCGAAAATGTCTACTATGGATGGCACTTTGGATATGGAAAATTTTACTGCAGATTCCAGTACGGCTATTTTTAAGAAGGGAAATGGCAAGAAAGACAGTGCAGGTAAGGAAGAAGGAGAATCCGAGAGCGAGTCAGAAAGTGAAAGCAGCAAGAGCTCAGGACCTAACTATAAAGAGGAATCGGGAAGAGTATCCAAGGATGCGGCCGGAAATGAAGTTTATACCGATGATGCAGGAAACGTAACAAATGATATGACGCAGCAGTATTTGGGTGATGATGGACAGGTTATTACAGATGGTTATGGATATATTGATCCGTATACCGGTGCCTATATCCTGAATTAGGCCGCAAAACTGACTGCCCCGGTATGCAAAGAATTCTTAAGAACCGGTATTGACTGAAAAACGCTGTTTTTGTCGATTACCGGAGTATGAAATCGAATCCGTAATGCATATTCTTTTATATATGTTAGGATTTTATGAAGAATGCTTAAAAAAACAATGAAATTTAAAAATCTACTTGATTAATTTGAGAAAAAACTATATTATATAATAAATGCAGTTTGGATACTGGGATGATATTGTCCAAAACTGTAAATGAATTTTAGAATGTACAGATACGAGAAGGAGGAAATACCCTTGTTAGAGATTATGACAAACGAAGCTGAATCCGCTGCGAAGATTATTGTAATTGGAGTGGGCGGTGCAGGCAATAATGCTGTAAATAGAATGGTGGACGATACAATTGGAGGAGTAGAATTTATCGGTGTGAATACTGATAAGCAGGCATTGCAGTTATGCAAAGCGCCTACTACAATTCAGATTGGTGAGAAATTAACAAAAGGACTCGGCGCAGGAGCACAGCCTCAGGTTGGGCAGCAGGCTGCTGAGGAAAGTGCAGAAGAATTAAAACAGGCTATGCAGGGTTCAGATATGGTATTCGTTACCTGTGGTATGGGTGGCGGAACAGGAACAGGTGCAGCTCCGGTTGTGGCAGGCCTGGCAAAAGAAATGGGAATTCTTACCGTTGGTGTTGTAACAAAACCTTTCCGTTTTGAAGCAAAAACACGTATGAATAATGCCCTGACAGGTATTGAAAAATTAAAGGACAACGTTGATACTTTAATTGTAATTCCAAATGACAAATTATTAGAGATTGTAGACAGAAGAACTACCATGCCGGAAGCTTTGAAAAAAGCGGATGAGGTTCTGCAGCAGGCAGTTCAGGGTATTACAGACCTGATTAACTTACCTGCACTGATCAATCTGGACTTTGCAGATGTTCAGACAGTGATGACAGATAAGGGTATTGCCCATATCGGTATCGGACAGGCTAAGGGCGATGATAAAGCGTTAGAGGCTGTGAAGCAGGCAGTATCCAGTCCACTTCTGGAGACTACGATTGAAGGCGCATCTCATGTTATCATTAATATTTCCGGTGATATCTCTCTGATGGATGCCAATGATGCAGCAAGTTATGTACAGGAACTTACCGGAGATGATGCTAATATTATCTTTGGTGCGATGTATGATGATACTTATGCAGATGAAGCAAGTATTACGGTTATTGCAACCGGATTGGACGAACATGCTGGTTCACAGCCATCTGTGAATAAGAAGATCGTGCCGGAGTACAGCAGTTCTTTTGCTGGAAAAGAAAAGCAGAATACAGGATTTGGTTTCCAGAAATCTGCAGCACCGAGCAGAAACACAGTACCTCAGAATACAAGAACTTCAACTCCAAGTTCTTCTGTAGGGAAATTGAGAACACCTGAAAGTAACGTAGCTGAGAAAAACATTCAGATTCCTGATTTCTTAAAGAGAAGATAATAGAAACTTCGAATGTCATGATAGAGAAAGTATCTGTTTAAAATAAGCCCGGGATGATTTCATTCCGGGCTTGACTTGTGTGCTGCTGTGCTGTTTGGTTTCATCATTCCGTCATGGCGTTCCGAAAAAACTTTAATGCTGGAAGCGTATTCACTGGGAGTCATCCCGGTTACTTTCTTGAATTGACGGCTGAAGTAGTGTATGGATGTGTAGCCAAGAGTATCTGCAATCTGAGTAAAATTCATATTTTTATTACGGATCAGCTGTTTGGCAGCATCTATTTTTATCTTACAGAAATAATCTATAATGCCGCAGTTATTCTTTTCACGGAAAAGCTTTTGCAGCTGAGACCGGCTGATCAGATTGTCACGGCAGATTTGTTCTATGGTTAATTGGTTTTTCATATTGCCCACCAGATAGTTTACGATACGGTTATAGATTTCTTCATCATTTTTTGCTTTAATAGATTTCGTGATGGGAGTCAGACTTTGCAGTGCGGTGTATCTTCGATACAGTTGTATCAGTATATGTTCCAGATTAATCTTAATCAACTGCTGGCTGCCAAAAGGATGCTCCGGGTTTAATTCCATTTCTTCCAGATAAGGGTCATCCAAAGGAGAAGTAAATGTATGCATCGCCTCGATAATGATAGATGCCAGAAAATTTCTTTCGACTTCTCCGATGGTCAGGATTTTGTTCTCAAAAAAACTCATGCGTGGTGAATCACAGATGAAAGAAATAACGACCAGATTGGGTGCCGTCAGTCCATTTGCTGTAACATTGTGAAATTCATTGGGCTTATGAAATATAATATCCCCCTTTTTTAAAGAGATCTTATGGCTGTCAGACATAACCGACACCTCTCCTTTATCCACACATAAAAATTCCCAGAAATCATGGGATTCTCCATCAAATTTAAAGTCACTGGTATATTCAAAATAATGAACTGTGACAATCTGATCAATTCGAAAATCTTCATGAAGTGTTATGCTTTTATATTCCATAAAAAATACCCCCTTGTATGCTATAGAATATCGCATTTTTGGACAAAATGCAAATAATAAATCCGATAGTGCAAAATTGCTGAAAGATTGTACAAATATTTTTGAGAAAAGGTATACTATAATGACGTTAATACAAAGTTAGATGAATAAAAAATAAAAGATAAAAGGAGATGTATGGACATGAAACCAGTATTGGTGATTATGGCAGCAGGAATGGGAAGCCGTTATGGAGGCCTGAAACAGATTGATCCTGTAGATGAGCAGGGACATATCATTATTGATTTTTCCATTTTTGATGCAGTGAAAGCAGGATTTGAAAAAGTAGTATTTATTATTAAAAAAGAGGATGAGGCAGATTTTAAGGAATGCATCGGCGACCGGATGAGCAAACAAATGGATGTTTCTTATGTTTACCAGGATTTACATAACATTCCGGAAGGATTTGAAGTTCCGGAGGGGAGAGTAAAACCCTGGGGAACAGGACATGCAATTTTAAGCTGTCTGGGAAAAGTGGACGGACCATTTGCAGTTATCAATGCAGATGATTATTATGGACAACATGCTTTTGAAACCATTTACAATTATTTAAGTACCCATGAGGATGATGAACAATACCGCTATACTATGGTGGGATACGTACTGGAAAATACGCTGACAGATCACGGACATGTTGCAAGAGGTGTCTGTGAGACTGATGAGCAGGGATTCCTGGTAGGCATTCATGAAAGAACCCGTATTGAAAAACGCAGCGAAGGTGCAGCATATACGGAAGATGACGGAATAACCTGGACTAAGATTCCGGCAGGAAGTACGGTGTCCATGAATATGTGGGGATTTTCTAAGAGTATCTTAGAGGAACTGCAAAACCGGTTTGCAGCATTCCTGAAACAAAATTTAGAAAGCAATCCTCTGAAATGTGAATACTTCTTACCAACTGTTGTAGGTGAGCTTCTGGAAGAAAAAAAGGCAACGGTAGAAGTACTGAAATCTTCTGACAGATGGTATGGTGTTACCTATAAAGAAGATAAGCAGGTAGTTGTGGATGCGGTAGAGAATTTCAAGAAGCAGGGATTGTATCCTGAAAAATTGTGGGAGGAACAGTAATGGCAAAACAAGAAACTTGCAGTAAGTTAGAGGAAGTGATTCAGAATTTTCAATATGAAGGAGTTTATCAAAGCGGCAATGCTTATGGAAGCGGGCATATCAATGATACATTTTTGCTTATATTTGATAATGGAGGCAAAATGATAAGATATATTCTACAGCGTATGAACCGTGAGATTTTCAAAAACCCGGTAGAATTAATGGAGAATATCGTTCATGTGACATCCTTTCTGAGAAAAAAAATAATTCAGATGGGAGGTGATCCGGAACGTGAGACTCTAAATGTGATTCCTACGCTCAAAGGAGAACATTATTATGTGGATTCTTCCGGTGAATATTGGCGCAGCTATGGATTCATCGAGGGTGCAACCAGCTATGATGCTGTAGAAAAACCAGATGATTTTTATCAGAGTGCTGTTGCATTTGGCAATTTTCAAAGGCTTCTATCGGATTATCCTGCAAAAACCCTGCATGAAACTATTAAAGATTTCCATAATACAATCGATCGCTTTGACAAGTTTAAAAAAGCGGTGGAAGAGGATATCTGCCAAAGGGCAAAAGAGGTACAGCCGGAAATTCAATTTGTCCTGGAGAGGGAAGCGGATGCCCATATCCTGTGTGATATGCTGGAAAAAGGAGAACTGCCGCTGCGGGTTACCCATAATGACACCAAGCTTAATAATATTATGATTGATGACAAGACTGGAAAGGGTATATGTGTCATTGACCTGGATACCGTAATGCCGGGATTAGCACTGAATGATTTTGGTGATTCCATTCGTTTTGGTGCCAGCACCGGAGCGGAAGATGAAAAGGATTTATCAAAAATTTCCTGTGACCTGAATCTGTTTGCATTATATACAAAAGGTTATATCGAAGGATGTGCGGGTAGCCTTACGGAAATGGAGATTAAAATGCTTCCTACAGGTGCCAAGCTGATGACTTTCGAATGCGGTATGCGTTTTCTGACGGATTATCTGCAAGGTGATACTTATTTTAAGATTCATCGGGATAAGCATAATGTAGACAGATGCCGAACTCAGTTTAAACTGGTGGCAGATATGGAAGACAAGTGGAATGAAATGGCGGATATTGTAGAAAAATATCTATGATTTTAAAGGTACATAAGGAAAAGGGGGTGCCCAAATCTCTTCTTTTGTGATAAACTTACTTAGTAGTCCATCATTGCGCAATTAACAGTGAATTAAACTCTCGCTATCTACGCCGGAAGCACGCCCACGAAGCTAGCCGTAGGATCCACTACGTGTCCCTTCGTGGACGCACATCTGACGCAGATATCAGGCACTTTATTCACCATTAATTACGCAATGCTGTACTAGGAATGATTTAAGCTAAACGGAGGAAGAATATGAGCAAACCAGTTTTAGTGATCATGGCAGCAGGAATGGGCAGCAGATATGGCGGACTGAAGCAGATTGATCCAGTAGATGAACAGGGACATATGATTATTGATTTTTCCATTTATGATGCCATTCGGGCCGGTTTTCAAAAAGTAGTATTTATCATTAAAAAAGAAAATGAGGCAGATTTCCGGGCAGCAATTGGCAATCGGATGGAAAGACAATTGGAAGTGGAGTATGTATATCAGGAGATGAACAGCCTGCCGGAAGGTTATGAGGTACCAGAGGGGCGTCAGAAGCCATTTGGAACAGGTCATGCAGTGCTTAGCTGCAGTAGTGTGGTAGATGGCCCATTTGCAGTCATCAATGCAGATGATTACTATGGACGGCATGCCTATCAGATGATCTATGATTACCTGTCTAATCACCAGGATGATGCAAAATACCGTTATACGATGGTTGGGTATGTCCTTGAAAATACCCTGACAGATAATGGGCATGTTGCCAGAGGAGTCTGTGTGACCGATGATCATCACTATTTGACAGGAATAAATGAAAGAACCCATATTGAAAAAAGAAATGGTAAGGCTGAATATACGGAAGACGAGGGTGCAACCTGGACAGAGATACCGGAAGGAAGCACAGTGTCTATGAATATGTGGGGATTTTCAGGCAGTATCCTTCAGGAATTAAAAGATAGATTTCCGAAGTTTCTGGATGAGAATCTGAAAATGAATCCATTAAAATGTGAGTATTTTCTGCCTACAGTTGTAAATGACCTGATCGATGAAGGAAAAGCGACAGTAGAGGTTTTAAAATCTTTGGATAAATGGTATGGGGTTACTTACAAAGAAGATAAAGAGTATGTAGTAAATGCGATTAAGAATTTAAAGATGACCGGACTGTATCCGGAGTTTTTATGGAAATAACGTGCAATCACGGATATTAATGAAAGCAGCTTTGTGACGCACATCTTGCAGAAAGCATTTTTCAGGCACGCTCTAATGCAAAAATATGTTGCGAAATATACAGAGTGGGTATAGACTATAAAAGAAACTAATTCAGTTGGCAAAGAATGAGGAGGAGCACATCATGGCAATTTTAGTTACTGGCGGGGCTGGTTATATCGGCAGCCATACATGTATTGAGTTATTAAGCGCAGGGTACGATGTGGTTGTCGTAGACAATCTTTACAATTCAAGCGAAAAAGCAATCCAGCGAGTAGAAGAAATCTCAGGTAAAAAAGTAACGTTCTATAAAGCTGACATCCTGGACAGAGAAAAATTAAATGAAATTTTTGATAAGGAATCGATTGATTCCGTAATTCATTTTGCAGGATTGAAAGCTGTTGGAGAATCTGTAGCAAAACCTTTGGAATATTATCATAACAACATGACAGGTACCTTTATCCTGTGCGAAGTAATGAGAGACCATAATGTGAAAAACATTATCTTCAGTTCTTCTGCAACTGTATATGGAGATCCTGCATTTATTCCGATTACGGAAGAATGCCCGAAGGGAAAAATAACAAATCCTTATGGACAGACCAAAGGAATGCTGGAGCAGGTATTAACAGATCTTCATGTTGCTGATCCGGAGTGGAATGTGGTATTGCTTCGTTACTTTAATCCGATTGGAGCACATAAGAGCGGATTAATCGGAGAAGATCCTAAGGGAATTCCAAATAACCTGGTACCATACATAGCACAGGTTGCAGTCGGAAAATTAGAATGTCTCGGTGTCTTTGGAGATGACTATGATACTCCGGATGGAACTGGCGTACGTGATTATATCCACGTAGTAGACCTTGCAGTAGGACACGTAAAAGCGTTAAAGAAAATAGAAGAAAAAGCAGGTGTAAATATTTATAATCTGGGAACCGGAAATGGATACAGTGTACTTCAGGTAGTAAAAGCATTTGAAAAAGCTTGTGGAAAGCCAATCAAATACCAGATCAAACCACGCCGTGCAGGTGATATTGCAACATGCTATTCAGATGCCGCAAAGGCAAAAGAAGAGCTTGGCTGGGTAGCTGAAAGAGGCATTGAGGAAATGTGTGAAGATTCCTGGAGATGGCAGAGCAATAACCCGAACGGATACGAAGAGTAAATATATAGAAATATTTGCAGAAACAACATTAATTGCGAATGAATCTTGGCAGAACTGGTGTATAAATACATCGGTTCTGTTTTTTATTAAAGTCTTATTACGAAAATAAATGAAAACTTATTGACATATAAATGTAAATAAGATAAAATATAAATCACATAAACGCAATAACAATCTTAGGGATATTCAATCCCAATCTGGAAAATAATTTTGACAGACTATTCTTAAAAACCCCCAATGAAATTAAGTGTACCTTGAAAACTAAATAGACTTTGGAAATAGTATATGATAAAATAGAAAACACGAGGTGAATCGGATGGAAAATACCATTCTACTAAAAGAAATTGGCAAAATGTTTGAGAGGCAGGAGAAAAAAATTGACCTGCGATTTACAGAACAGGAAAAGAAGATAGATCAGAAAATGGATCAGCGATTTACAGAGCAGGAAAAGAAGATAGATCGGAAATTTGTAGAACAGGATCAGAAGTTGGATCAGCGATTTGCAGAACAGGAAGAAAAGATAGATCGGAAATTTGCAGAACAGGATCAGAAGTTGGATCAGCGATTTGCAGAACAAGATGAAAAGATAGATCGGAAATTTGCAGAGCAGGATCAGAAGTTGGACCTGCGATTTACAGAGCAGGAAAAGAAGATAGATCGGAAATTTGCAGAACAGGATCAGAAGTTGGACCTGCGATTTACAGAGCAGGAAAAGAAGATAGATCGGAAATTTGCAGAACAGGATCAGAAGTTGGATCAGCGACTTACAGAACAGGAAAAGAAGATAGATCAGAAATTTGCAGAACAGGATCAGAAGTTGGATCAGCGGTTTGCAGAACAGGAAAAGAAAATAGATCAGAAAATAAATCAGCGATTTACAGATCAGGAAAAAAAGATAGATCAGAAATTTACAGAACAGGATCAGAAGTTGGACAAGCGATTTGCAGAGCAGCATAACAACAACACTCAGTGGAGAAGCAGTCTGAAGTCGGAGATTGATGCAGCATTTGATAAGAATAAAAAGGAATTTGATGCAAAACTTGAAGCGATGGAGGCAAGGATCGATCATAACATGAGTAAACGGTTAGAACCGCTTCAGAAAGAAATCTTAAGTTTCCATAGTGAAATGCATAATATGAATCTTAGAATGGAACGTGTTGAGAATAAGGTGGATGAACTCAATGAGGTTACCAGAAATCTGAATACGAAGATTGATGTTAATACAGAGAGGATCATGAATAATTTTGTGAAGATTATGGAAACACGAACGATTTTAGGTGAACATGAGCGGAAGCTGGAGCTGGCTTGATTATTTATTACAGCAATCTGCGGCAAGGAACTTGCTGGCACCAGGCTCTGTTAGTAATAAATTAAATACATGATGAGGAGTGATACCGTATGGATTTATCAGTTAAAGTCAGGAATATTACAATTGGAGAAGGAATGCCGAAAATATGTGTTCCGATTGTGGGTGGAAGTAAGGAAAGAATATTGGAAACTGCACTGAAGATTACGGCGCGTCCTATTGATATGGTGGAGTGGCGTGTGGATTTTTTTGATTATGTTATGGATCAGAAAAAGATGGCAGAAACCCTGAAAGAATTGCGCAAGATACTTGGTGAGATCCCACTGCTGTTTACTTTCCGCACGGTGGATGAGGGGGGGAATCGCCCGATTGAGATGAAGGACTATGTAGATATGAATCTGCATGCTGTTAAGACAGGATATATCGATTTAGTTGATGTAGAGATATTTCGTGGAGAAGCAGTGAGTGCTCCAATTGTGAAGAGTGCACACAGGCACGGTGTTAAGGTAGTGGGATCCAACCACGATTTTGAGAAGACTCCGCCTAAAAATGAAATTGTAGAGCGATTGCAGAAAATGCAGAAAGCTGGTGTCGATATTACGAAGATAGCAGTTATGCCAGCTGAGCGGCAGGACGTGTTAACGCTCTTGGATGCTACGCTGGCAATGAAGGAGTCTTATGCGGACAGGCCTTTCATTACCATGTCAATGGGAAGCATGGGATTTGTCAGCAGAATTACCGGAGAAATATTTGGTTCAGCAGTAACTTTTGGCGCTGTAGGACAGGTCTCCGCACCGGGACAGATTCCGGTAGAAAAGCTGGAACAGGTATTAAATATCATTGGCAGATATGGCTTATAAAGCTTTTTTAGAATACGTTTAGGAAGCTGGTACATTTTTGCATAATAAACAGTGAATTAAACACCCGTTATCTACGCAATAAGCACGCCGGGCGGCACTAGCCGTGATCCACTGCGTCGTTGCTTCGTGGACGCATATCTGATGCAGATATCAGGCACTTTATTCACCATTAATTACACAATGCGGTACCAGGCTGTCGAGGTCTGTCGAAGAAAAATTGAATATAGCGTTGCGTTTTTGACAAAACTCACACCCCCTATCACCTATAATGAATAGTGCTTGGATCAAAGCATTCATTTTGGTGGCAGGGGGTGTTTTGTGTATTATGAAATATACATAGATAAATTCTTTTTGGAAAATATGATAATGGATTATCTATTGCTTACACTGGTACGCCGTTCACTGAAATGTCAGACAAACTGGTGGAGGATACTTTTAGCCAGTGTGCTTGGGGCAGCAGGGATGTGTATTCTTATCATATTGCCCGTTCAAAATACATTCGTTTATAACATTTGCGGATTTGGCATTCTGAGTGTGCTTATGGTTAAAATAGGGTGCAGGATAAAGGACAGAGACCATTTAATACGGGGTACGATAATTCTGTATTTATCAGCTTTTGTTCTGGGAGGCATCTGGGAGATGTTACTGGGGCAAATTGCTTCCAGTGGTCTTCTTCTGGGAGTAATAAGTTTTCTTACCTTGCGATGTATTTTAAGCTGCTATCAGAGATACAAACAAAAAACAGAATATCTTTACGAGGTTGTAATTAATCTGAATGGTAAGAACAAACATGTAATGGGGTTGTGCGATACCGGAAATCAGTTAAAACAGCCGGTTACCGGAAAGCCGGTAAATATCATTGATTTTGATGCCATCAGTGATATGTTGGAAGAGGAAGTAAAAAATCAGATACTCCAGATGTACCAATTTCAAACTGCAGAAGCGTTAACAGAGAAAATTTGTTATATCCCGTATCATTCTATTGGAGAAAAAAATGGTTTGCTGCCGGGAATACGATTAGATTATATCAGCATACGAAGGTCTGGGGCGTCGCAGCTTATCAAAGGAGCTGTTGCAGCAGTCACAAAAGAGTCCGTTAGTGCGAAGGGAAAATATCAGATGATATTAAACCCTTCAATGTTAGAAGATTAGGAGGAATAAAAATGGTTATAAAAGTTTCAATGCCACATCGTTTTCAGTTTCGCGTTGTATCATCGCTTCCCAACCTTATTTTGAAAAGGCCAAATGATATTCATTATATTGGCGGCAGTGAAGTGCTTCCGGCACCTTTAGAGCCGGGAAAAGAGGCTGAGGTAATCAGTGACCTGGGAACGGAATACGATAGTGATGCGAAATCGTTATTAATCGAACACAACTTAAGATTAGTAGTATACATAGCAAAAAAATTCGACAATACAGGTGTCGGAGTAGAGGATTTAATATCAATAGGAACCATTGGTTTAATTAAGGCAATTAATACCTTTAATCCGGAGAAAAATATCAAACTGGCAACTTATGCTTCAAGATGTATAGAAAACGAAATCTTAATGTATCTGAGAAGAAATAATAAAACAAAGATGGAAGTGTCATTCGATGAACCGCTGAATGTGGATTGGGATGGAAATGAATTATTATTATCCGACATCCTGGGAACGGACGAAGATGTAATATATAAAGACATGGAAAATGAAGTTGAACGGAAATTGCTGGGAAAAGCAATTGAAAAACTTTCAGATAGAGAAAAAACAATCGTGCAGTTGAGATTCGGTATTAATACAAGAGACGGGGAAGAAAAAACACAAAAAGAAGTTGCAGATCTGCTTGGTATTTCCCAGTCTTATATCTCCAGACTGGAGAAGAAGATTATAAAGAGACTGAAAAAAGAAATTGTGAGGTTTGAGTAATTCCAATATAAAACAAACAGCGGAAGTAGTGAGCCGGCAGGGATTTTATCCTGTGTGGACTGATTGCTTCCGCTGTTATTTTTTATCTGGAATATTAATAATTTTTCAGTTGTAATTAGTCGCAAGCAATGATAATATAGTGCTAACAACTTGTAAAGTGAGTTTACTATTTAAGAAGAAAAGGGGTAATATTATGGGTGTTATTGTAGGAAATGAATCAAAGAATCTGCCGGAGTCTATGGAATGCCTGCTGAAAGATGTCCGGGAAAAATTAAAAGATGAAGACTTGTTTGACATGTTTCGCAACTGCTTTACAAACACACTGGATACCACGGTGAAAAAAATGGAAGATGGGACAACTTATGTGATTACCGGAGATATTCCCGCAATGTGGCTTCGGGATTCAGTGTGTCAGCTCCGTCCCTATTTGATTTTGGCAGGCAGAGACAGTGAAATAGCAGATACGCTGCAGGGATTGATTGAACGGCAGTTTCAGTGTATCGGAATTGACCCCTATGCGAATGCATTTAATGAGGCTGCAAATGGACACTGCTGGGAAAAGGATGAAACGGATATGGGACCATGGATATGGGAACGAAAATATGAGGTGGATTCTCTTTGCTTCCCGCTTCAGTTTTCCTATCTGTTTTGGAAAAATACCGGACGGACGGCACATTTTAATGATACTTTTGCAAAAGGAGCCAGAAAGATACTGGAGGTTTTCAAAAGAGAGCAATATCATGAAGAAAAGTCTGAATACCGTTTTATCCGGAAAAACTGTACTTTCACGGATACGTTATCCAGAGATGGGAAAGGTGCTTTGGTCCGTTCCGGAATCGGTATGACATGGTCAGGTTTTCGTCCAAGTGATGATGCCTGCACATACGGTTATCTGGTTCCCTCCAATATGTTCGCAGTAGTTGTCCTGGGATATCTGGAAGAAATTGCAGAGTTAATATTAAAGGATCAGGAATTAAAAGAAGCATCAGGAAAACTGAAAGAGGAGATAAGAGAAGGAATTGAGACATATGGCATTACCAGAAGAGATGGGTTTGGAGAAATATATGCATATGAGGTGGATGGATATGGACAGTTTAATCTGATGGACGATGCCAATGTACCAAGCCTGTTAGCGATGTCATATCTGGGATACCAGGGAAAAAGCCTTCCGGGAAGGCCTGGTGATGAGGTTGCAAAAAATACCAGAGCATTTATTTTGAGTGATGGGAACCCCTTTTATTATGAAGGAAAAGCTGCCAGGGGAATAGGAAGCCCCCATACACCAGTGCGCTATATCTGGCATATTTCCCTGGCTATGCAGGGACTGACCAGCGACACCCAGGAAGAAAAACGAAAAATTCTGGAAGTGCTGAAAAGTACCGATGGAGGAAAAGCACTGATGCATGAAGGCTTCGATGTGGATGATCCCACTAAATATACCAGGGAGTGGTTTTCATGGGCGAATGCTATGTTTAGTGAACTGGTACTGGAATATTGTGGTTACCATGTAAATAAGTAAAATTTGTACATTAAATATAGAATCCTGCAAATTGCAGATACAGTCTGGTTATAGTACGATGATATAAATGATATGAAATAAATTAAAATTATATATCTAAAAATAAATGATAGAGCACAGGAGGATGCCATGTTTTTAACGGATAATAAATTAGAAGCGAGAACCCAACAACTGAAGGGATACCGTTATCGTGAAGTAATGCATCTGGGTGATTTTCTGGTAAGTGAGGACCGTCAGGGAACTGTGAATCCTGAGGTACCGGCTGATTACGATGGATGGGACAGCATGCAGGTAAATGATACCTGGCAGGGAAGAGACAGATATCTGTGGCTTCATAAAGATATCACAATTCCGGAAGAATGGAAGGGAAAAAAGGTATTGGGTATATTTGATTATGGTAATACCGGAGCCGGAAATAATTCGGGATTTGAGTCACTGCTGTATGTGGATAAAACACCATACCAGGGGGTAGACGTTAACCATAAAGAAGTGTTTTTTGAGGAAGAGCATCTGGGACGCAGTCTGGATCTGACATTTCGCCTGTGGTCGGGCCTGGAAGGCGGCGGAGCACCTGTTCCCCAGGAGCATAGAATCAATCAGGCTGACCTTGCCTGGCTGGATGAAAAAACGGATGACCTCTACTATTTGTCATCTATGATAATAGATGCTGTTAAAAATCTGCATGATGATGACCCGGTAAAACATCAGCTGCGCACAGCACTGGACAGTGCGCTGGAATGTATAGACTGGTCCTATCCGGGAAGCAGCAGCTTTTATGAATCTGTTCATTTGGCAGATGAAAAGATAAACGAAAAGATCGAAAGCATGGGTAAGGATGCCCGGATACTGGTAAAATGCGTTGGGCATACACATATAGATGTCGCATGGCTGTGGCGTTTGAAACACACCAGAGAAAAGTGTTCCCGGTCATTTTCTACGGTTCTGCGTCTGATGGAACAATATCCTGAATATGTCTTCCTGCAGACCCAGCCTCAGTTATATGAATACATAAAAAATGATTTTCCGCAAATATTTGAAAAGATCAAAGAGAAAGTAAAATCCGGTCAATGGGAAGTGGACGGAGGCATGTGGGTAGAAGCAGATTGTAACATTACAAGCGGTGAATCTCTCACAAGACAGATATTAATTGGCAGTAAATTTATAAAAGATGAATTTGATAAAGAGGTGGAGTACCTCTGGCTTCCCGATGTATTCGGGTATTCCTGGGCGCTGCCCCAGATCTTAAAAAAATCCGGTATAGATATGTTCATGACAACCAAGATCAGCTGGAACCAGTACAACCGCATGCCCCATGATACGTTCAAATGGAAGGGCATAGACGGAAGCGAAATCCTTACCCATTTCATAACTACACCGGATCCGTGGAGTACACCGGGATCCTGGTTCTACACTTATAACGGGCAGCTTACGGCGAAGACGGTAAAAGGAGTATGGGATGCTTACAGTGAAAAAGATATGAACAAAGAACTTCTCATTTCCTATGGATATGGAGACGGGGGAGGAGGTGTGAACAGGGATATGCTGGAGCAGAGAAGACGGATCGATAAGATACCGGGACTTCCGGCGCTTAAGACCTCCACTGCAGGCGCTTACTTTAAAGACCTTAAGGATACGGTAAAGAATACTGATCAATATGTCCATACCTGGGATGGAGAATTATATCTGGAGTATCATAGGGGAACTTATACCAGCCAGGGTTATAATAAGCGCATGAACCGGAAAATGGAATACCTGTATGGTAATACGGAGTGGCTGACAGCCATGGCAGCACTTTCCCAGGGAGATCTGAAAAAAGCGAATCAGGAAGCCCTGACAGAAGGTTGGAAAATCCTTTTGACAAACCAGTTCCATGATATCATACCCGGTTCTTCTATCCATGAGGTATATGAAGATTCCAAAGTGGACTATGAAAAAGCGAGAGATATTGCAAGGGAAGTAGAAAAAGAAGCATATGGAATTATACTGGATGAATCAGAAGATACCTATACGGTTCTCAATCATGCATCCTGGAAGCTGGATGGCATTATAGAAATACCTGAGACGGGAATACTCCGCTGCATGGATCAGAGTGGAAACAACCTGAAAATGCAAACCGGAACGGAAGGAACATATGTCCAGACAGGAGAAATTCCGGCGATGGGATTTGCACAGATCAGGTGTGTCAAAGAATCCGGCGGGGCGGATAATTCCGGACTGGAAAATGACTCCTCTTATATAGAAGGAAAAAGTATCGAAACAAAATATTATATTATTGATTTTAACGAGCATGGGCAGATCAGCAGACTTTATGACAAGGATGCAAAGCGGGAAGTGCTTGCAGAGGGAACAAAGGGCAATGTATTGCAGATGTTTGAAGACAAACCTCTTGGGAATGATGCCTGGGATATTGATATTTTCTATCAGCAGAAGATGAAAGAAATTACAGATCTTCAGAAATTCCAGATTGTGGTTTCCGGTCCCCTTATGACAGTGGTCCATCTGGAATGGAAATATATGAATTCTACGGTTGAACAGGATATTATTTTGTATGAGGATAACCGCAGGATAGATTTTCGGACAAAGGTGGATTACCATGAGAATCATCAGCTGTTAAAAGCAGCATTCCCTGTGGATATTCGAACGACTTATGCCACATACGATGTGCAGTACGGGAACGTGAAGCGCCCGAACCATTGGAACACCAGCTGGGATCAGGCTAGATTTGAAACAGTTGCTCACAGATTTGCAGATTTATCAGAACATGATTATGGGGTTGCGCTATTAAATGACTGTAAATACGGTTACGATGTAAAGGATAATATTTTAAGAATCACGCTGCTTAAGGCGGCTACCCATCCGGATCATCTACAGGATCAGGGGTTGCATGAATTTACTTATGCACTTCTGCCTCATAGGGGTGATTGTATAAATGGCAGGGTGATTCAGGAAGCCCACCGGTTAAACCGTCCGTTAGAGTTAAGAAAAGGTACGGCAAAACTTCCCTATGAGAGTTTCCTTGTATTTGACTGTGACCATGTGGAGGCCGATGCCATTAAGAAATCAGAAGACGGCAATTACCTGGTGGTGCGTTTCCATGAATTCGCTGGTTCCAGATGCCAGGCAGCTATAAAGCCTGGATTCCAGTTTACCGCTTGGGCTGAAGGAGATCTGAGAGAACGACCGATTCAGGAATTTTGCAGTGAAACCGAAATCTCCATAATGTTAAAGCCATTTGAAATTAAAACAATTCTATTTAAATGTTAGAGTTTTTTCAGACACGCTCTAACTAAGGCATGCCGGTAAAAGGAGGAAAAGAAATGCAGCATGATATTTTTAACTGGGAGCGGATTATGAATTTTTTTAGCAGGATATATTATTTCCTGGGAATAAATTTTCTGTTTATCATATGTAATCTGCCGGTTTTGTTATTTTTACTATTTGTAGGTATCAGCCGTGCCGGAACTTTTCTGCCGCTATTTCTTTTGTGCCTCCTGCCGGCAGCACCTGCATTTTCAGCGGTACTCTATTCCATGGGCAGATTCGTATCCGGAATCGAAGCCGGTGCAGTCAGAGATTATCGGAAAGGATATGAAAAATACTTTAAAAAGGCAGTAAAATCAGGGGCTCTTCAGTTAACAGCCATCTTTATGATATGGACCAACCTGAATTTTTTCACCAGAATAGTTCCGGTGTTTTTACTGGCGGTTTTATTTATGCTGTTGTTTCTTGTTGTATTGCTGTTAACGCCAAATCTGTATTTTCTGACGGTAAATACTGAATTAACCTCCCCGGATGTGTGCAAACTGGCACTGGCTTATACATTGGGCAAGCCAGTGGCTGCCATCGGCAATCTGGCTGCTTTCGGTATCATACTTTTGGCTTTTGAACTTTCCCCGGGTACAACGGTTTTATTTATGGGCAGTTTCTACGGTTTTCTGGTTGCTTTTATGAACCGGCGGATTATATCGGAAATGAAAGAAAAATACGGTAAAGCCTAAAGCGTCCCTTTCGCGGGCAGCTGCCTGTGTATTAAGGAGTATAGAAGTGCGTTCAGGTCTTCTATACTCCTTTTTTTGCTGTATATTATATAATAATCATGGGGGTGATGTGAAATATGAATAAGAAAACACCAAAGCAGCTTTACCGGAAATTATTCCGTACATATACACTGATCAGTGTGGGCATAGCAGCAGCACTGGTCGTTTATTTTATTATAAATACCAAAGGACAGATACAGGAAAAGAGTTTGAAATACATGCAGAAAGTGGGGGAGGATGCTTCGCGGGAAATTCTGCGTTCTTCGGATAAAGCAGATAATATGCTGGCGGATTTGTATAAATCCAATACAGAACTCCAGGATGTGATATCTTATCTTACGGAAGATATTACTGCTTATTTAAAACACAGGCTGGATGCATTCTCGGCTTCTTCATCTGCCAGCTATAACGGGATTGATGATTTTGCATTTAATGCCATGGAAGAAAGCCCGCAGATCAAAAGCATTCGCTTCGTCAGCTACCCAAAAGAAGAACTGACCGTATACACCCCGGATGGCAAAGTTTCACGCCGGGAAGTGTCAGGGTATTTAAGGAATCAGTTAGATGAAAAACGAATGGAACAGCCCCTGCAGTATGAATTTTTAAAAGAAATCCGTGATCCGGTGACGCTGGAGAATATCGGATGCATGATTGTCTTCTTTCAAAATGCAGGGCTTGCCGATGCATGGGAATATTTTGAGCGGTGTGATCTGTTGGTTTTCAGCAATTTTGGAAATCTTGTGTTCGATTCCAGCGGCAGGGGTGATGCAAAGAAAATGCTGTTGTTGGAGGATACCAGGCAGATGGAAGAAGAGCTGAAAGCCTTTGTCAATTACCGCCAGGTCAAAGATTTCCATGTAGCTGCCTCCATCGGTAAGTCCCGGGCGGATAAAATGCCGGCGGGGCTGTGGGCTACTATTATTCTAATCGGGCTGTCTATTGTTACCCTTGGTATTGTGTTTATCCATTTTTATCTGATCAAGCTGACCGGCAGACTGGATGGGATATTAGATGGAATGGAACGGGTTACAAAAGGAGATCTGGATGTCCGGCTGAAAGTAGATGAGGAAAAAGATGAACTGGATGTAATTGCAGAGCATTTCAATGAAATGTGTGTGGAACTGAACCATTACATTCAAAAGAGTTATCTGGCACAGATTGAGCAGAAGAATGCGGAGATGGCGGCATTGCAAAGTCAGATCAATCCTCATTTTCTATACAATACGTTGGAGTCCATCCGTATGAAGGCCATATGCAACGGCGACAGGGAGGTGGGGAAGATGCTCTACGGTCTTGCCGTCATATTCCGCAGCCAGATTAAAGATACCGACATTATCACGCTGGCAAAGGAACTTCATTACTGTAAAAAGTATCTGGAATTATTTGAATTCCGATATCAGAATAAGTTCCAGTTTGAGATTGACTGTCCGGAAGCATTTGTGAATATACCGGTCATTAAATTTATCATTCAGCCTGTGATCGAAAATTACCTGGTACATGGTATCCGCCTGGAGGATAGTGACAACCGGATCTGTATTGAAATAAAAGAGGATAGCGATGATATGCTGATTGTGGTCTCGGATAACGGATATGGCATGAAGGATGAGGCAATTACAGATAAAAACAGGGAATTAAATTGTCTTTGTGAAGAGTCAAAGGGTTCAATCGGAATACAAAATGTAAATCTTCGCATGCGGGCGGCATATGGCAAGGGTTATGGGGTTCTTTTAGAGGCAAACCAGCCAGCCGGTCTGCGGGTAAATTTACGTTTTCCATTAAAAGGAGCAGGTTATGATGAAAAAAGTAATGTTAGTTGAAGATGAAGAATTTATTCTGCAGGGAATCAAAAATATAATAGACTGGGAAGCTTTGGAAATGACCATTGTCCATATGGCTCATGATGGTATTGATGCACTTGCCTGCTGGGAAAAGGAGGAAGTGGATATTGTGGTATCCGATATCTCCATGCCGAGAATGAATGGACTTGATCTGATGGAGCGGCTGAGGGAGAAAAGTAAAAGGGTCCGCTTTATTATTCTTACGGGATACGATGAATTTGAATATGCCAGGGCAGCAATTCACCTTGAAGTAGAAAACTATATTTTAAAGCCCATAGATGAAGAGCAGCTGGAAAAATCTCTGCAGTCTGCAGCAGCGAGGCTTAAGGAAAGAGAAGAGGCAGATATGGCGCAGATTGATGGTAAGACAGATTTTATGCGATTCTTAAACGGTAAAATGAATTACGATGAACAGGTACATTATATGACGCAAACCGGCTTATCTGCCACGAAACCCTATACATATGCGGCGGTAATGAAACTTAAGCTGGACAGCCTGGGTGAGTTTAAGATTACCGATGTAATGAGCTGGCTTGGGCAAATAGTGACAGAAGAAGAAATACGCGTATATCATTTACCGCCTGACAGCATTCTTCTGACTTTATCCAGCCAGTCAGATAGAGCAAGAGAAGTCAGAAGATATCTGACGGATATGCAGAACCAGATTGAGAAGAGATTTGGCATTCACATTTTTACCAGCATCAGTTCTCCTTTTATGGAATTTACGGAAATGCCCCAGGCGTACCGGGAAGCGCTTTCCAATCAGAAATATCTGGTTATTGATGGATATGGAAGCTGTGTTGATCAGGAGTATATCAATAACAGGAAATCTAGGGATATTTCCGTAGATGCAGAACGGTTTCAGCGGCTGATCATCCAAAAAGATAAAGCGAGTGCACTCAGTTATCTGGAAGAATTGTTTATAAATCATGTAAACAGGGATATGGAGGTAGACGTATTATTACAAATGTGCCTGAGAATAGCCGGTATCATTCAGGATATACGGGAAGAATACAAACTATTGGACAGCGGCGGAAAGCATCGCTTATATCATATAATTGAAGAAATTAATCAGGCAGAGGATATCATTTCCGTGAAGACCGTCTTTCGCGAAGAAATTATAAATATGATTGACAGCCTGCACACAGAAGAATCCTATTATACGCCTGTGATCAAGCAGATTCTTGCAGAAGTCAGGGAAAACTACAGGGAAGATATGAACCTGAAGACCCTCGCCCATAAATATCACATGAATACATCCTATCTGGGGCAGATTTTTCAAAAAGAGGTGGGGTGTTCATTCGCGCAGTACTTGAGCAATACAAAAAACAGCAGGGCGAAAGAACTGATTCTAAGTACCAACATGCGCATTAATGATATTGCAAAGGAAGTAGGGTATCCGGATACCAGTTACTTCTATCGAAAATTCAAGCAGTGTTATGGGGTGTCACCTGCCACACTGCGGGAAATGAAAAAATATTAACAGGGCAGACCACTGCGCCATATTTTTTTACTTGCTGTTTGTCCAGCTAGAAAATGTACAAGAAACCTAAAAGTTTTCAACTATATTCCAATTTTGTTAAATGATATAGTAAATGTATCAAATAACAAGGGAGGGAATAAAATGGGAAACAAAAATGGAAAATTTTTAAGCCGTTTAAAAGCGAATAAAGAACTGTTGTTTTTAAGTCTGCCGGGCGGCATATGGTTCCTGTTGTTTACCTATCTGCCGCTGTTTGGAATTTTAGTTGCTTTTAAAAAATTCCGGATAGCAGACAACGGCGGATTTTTCAAAAGTCTGATAGAGAGTGAATGGGTTGGATTTGACAATTTCAAATTCCTGTTCGCAAGCGGGGATGCAGCCAGAGTATTTTTAAATACAGTCTTGTATAATCTGGTATTCATCATACTGGGAGTGGCGCTTCCGGTTCTGGTTGCCCTGCTGCTCAATGAGATCCGGAACAAAGGCATGGCAAAGATCTATCAAAGCGCTATGTTTCTGCCATATTTTTTATCCTGGGTTGTGGTTAGTTACTGTCTATTCGCATTCTTAAACCCGGAAAAAGGTTTTGTCAATAATGTTCTGCAGCAATATGGAAAAGAGGGGATTTCCTGGTATACAGAAAAATCCTGGTGGCCATTTCTGATTATCCTGATGAGCCAGTGGAAAGGAATCGGTTATAATACGGTGGTTTATCTTGCCTCTATCTGCGGAATTGATAAAACATATTATGAGGCTGCAGTCCTGGATGGGGCAACAAAGTGGCAGCAGATCAAATTCATTACTTTACCACTTCTGAAACCGGTTATAACTATTTTACTGATCATGTCAATTGGAAAAATATTCAATGCAGACTTCGGTCTTTTCTACCAGCTGCCTAAAAATTCTGGTGCGTTGTTCGATGTGACGAATGTTCTGGATACCTATATCTTCAGGGCATTGCGTGCCAATGGAGAGATCGGGATGAGTTCTGCAGCAGCATTGTTCCAGTCAACGGTAGGATTTGTATTGATTATGGCTGCTAATAAAATCGTATCCAAAGTGGACAGCGATAATGCACTATTTTAAGGAGGGAATGGAATGTTTGCCGGATATAAAGAAGCAAAACTTGAGAAAAAGCTTCAGAAAATAGAAGCAGAACAGTGTAAATATAACAAGGTAAAAAAACCGACCAATGTGATTTTTAACATTATTTTAAGTGCACTTTCGCTGTTTTGTGTAATCCCATTTATTTTTGTTATGATCATTTCATTTACGGATGAAAAAATCCTGGCTGTGAATGGCTATCAGTTCTTTCCTGAAAAACTGAGCTTTTACGCATACCAGTACATTATCAATGCCGGAGATAATATAATCCGCAGCTATGGAGTTACCATTTTTGTTACTCTTACCGGAACGGTCATTGGACTCTTGCTGACAGGTACATACGCATATGCCCTTTCCAGAAAAACCTATGCCTACCGAAAGTTATTTACTTTGGTAATTACAGTGCCAATGTTATTTAGCGGAGGTATGGTTGCAAATTATTTAGTAGTTTCCAAATTCCTCATGCTGAAGGATACGGTCTGGGCATTGATTTTACCACTATGCCTGAACACCTTTAATGTAATTGTGCTTCGGACCTTTTTCAAAACCAGTATTCCGGATGCAGTCGTAGAATCAGCGAAAATAGACGGCGCATCCGAATGGAAACTTTTCTTTAAAATTGTAATTCCAATGGCATTGCCGGGGCTTGCCACGATAGGTTTATTTCTTACGCTTGCATACTGGAATGACTGGTTTTGCGCCATGATGTATCTGGACGGAAAAGAAATTTTGCCGCTGCAATACCTGCTAATACAGATAGAAAATTCCATTGACTGGCTGGCAAGCAATAAATCCATGATGGGCGTTGATGGGATACAGGCTGCGGCTAATCTGCCAAAAGAGACTATTAAGATGGCGATAGTGGTAATCTCCACTTTGCCAATTGTCTTTGCATATCCATTTTTCCAAAGGTATTTTATCAATGGGTTAACGATTGGAGCAGTAAAAGAATAGGTGAGAAAGAGAATATATGCATCTATTAAAAAAGTAACCGCAATAGTTGTGGAAATGAAGAAAGGGAACGGATTATGAAATTTAATAAAATAAAAAAAGCAGCAGCACTCATCACTGCAGGTGCACTGATTCTGGGAATGGCATCTGGATGCGGAAGTAAGGAGACGGCAAAGGGGACAGATGGGGAAGAGGTGGTAACACTTATTTGGTATCAGGATGGTGATGCGCAGAAAGATACCCCTCAGGTTCTGGAAAAAATCAATGAGTATACAAGAGAAAAAATAGGAGTGGAGATCAAAATTAATAATATCGGCTGGGGTGATTATAATCAGAAGATGCAGGTGGTAATTAATACCGGGGATAACTGGGACTTGGCATTTACAAGTTCCTGGGCAAATGATTACTTACAGATGGCTCAAAAAGGAGCATTCCTGCCTCTTGACGATTACCTTCAAAAAGAAGGAAAGGAAATGTATGAGAAAATTGACAAGCGTTTCTGGGATGCGGCGAAGATCGGAGGCGTGACCTATGGGGTACCAAATGAAAAGGAGATCGGCAGTTATCCAATGTGGGTATTTACCAAAGAATATGTGGATAAATATGATATTCCGGTTTCGGACATCCACACATTAGAAGATCTGGAACCATGGCTGCAGCTGATCAAAGAAAAAGAACCGGACGTAGTGCCCTTATATCTGATTAAGAGCTTTACTGCGCCAACCTATATGGATAAAATACAGGATCCCGTAGGAATCGAATATGGGGATGAATCATTGACGGTGAAAAACCTGTTTGAAACGGACCAGATGAAAAATACCCTGAATACCATAAGAAGGTATTATCTGGCTGGATATATCAATAAAGATGCGGCAACCGCAACGGATGACAAATCGGTGAAACGGTTTGTGACAAAAGGGGATGGACAGCCCTATGCAGATGTCGTCTGGGGAAAAGACCTTGGATACGAAGTGGCAATCTCTCCCATTATGGATATGCAGGTAACCAATGCTTCAGCCAGAGGTTCCCTGACTGCAATATCAAAGAACTGCAAAAACCCAGAGAAAGCGGTGGCGTTTTTAAATCTGGTAAACACGGATGAATATTTGAGAAATCTTCTAAACTATGGAATCGAAGGCGTACATTATGAAAAAGTTCCGGTATCGGCTGAAGAGAAAGAGGCCGTGAAAGGAAAGCCATATGTATATGACACTAAAGTGAAGCTGATTGAGGAAAAAAGAAAAGATTACTCCGTTCCGTACTGGATACAGGGGGGCTTGTTCAATACTTACGTGCAGGATACGGAACCGGCAGATAAATGGAGTACGTTTAAAGAGTTTAACGATCAGGCTGTTAATGCTCCTTCCTTTGGGTTTGATTTTAATTCCGAACCGGTAAGTACCGAGATCGCAGGTTTCCGGAATATTCTGGATGAATTCGGACCGTCCCTGTTTACCGGAAGTGTTGAACCTTCCGAATATCTGCCGGAGCTGCAGAAAAAACTGGAGGCGACAGGATTACAGAAGGTAATTGATGAGATGCAAAAGCAGATTGATGAATGGAAGGGGAAGGCGGCAAAATGACCCCATCTGCTCTCACCAAACACAGCCTCCATCTGCACAGCTGGTTTTCTCATCATGGCGGGCTTTAGAATTTATCCTGAATTCAAACAAAGTATCATTGAGGTATTAGTAAACTTGGTTTATAATATAAGTATTAGCAGGAACATAAAAGGGTTTCAGGGTTTACAAAATAAAATTCAGGAGGAGAAAATCTATGGTTACTCAGATGTTACAGGATAACTTCAGAATGCGCAGGCTGGAGGAAGGGGAATGGCTGCCAGCGATTGTACCGGGAACGGTTTACACCGATTTGCTCTTAAACGGGGAGATGGAAAATCCATTCTGGAAAGACAACGAGGATCAGGCGCTAAAGCGAATGGAATTTGACTATGAGTACAGTACCATGTTCCGGGTGGATTCTGTGGTGTATGAAAAAGAAAGGGTATTACTCCGGTTTGACGGGCTGGATACGATTGCCGACATCTATGTAAATGGAGAACTTGCGGGGCAGGCTTATAATATGCACCGGATCTGGGAATTTGATGTAAAGAAGCTTTTAAACCCGGGGCAGGATAATGAGCTGCATGTAGTTCTGCACTCTCCCCTGCAGTATATCCGGGAAGCATTTGAAAAGTCTCCTACCCGGGGATCGGAAGATGCCATGGATGGATTTGTTCATATTCGAAAGGCACATTGTATGTTTGGCTGGGACTGGGGTGCACACCTTCCGGATGCGGGAATATTCAGACCGGTCAGGCTGATTGGAATAGACCATGCCCGCATTGACAGTGTTTATATTACCCAGATACACGAGAATGGAAAAGTACGGCTTCAGATCCGGGTGGAAGAAGATAAGTGCGACAGCGTTTCCACTACCTATGAAGTAAAGGTGACCGATCCCGATGGCAATTGCTGGGACTATGAGAATTCACCGGATGAAATCACTATTGAAGAGCCAAGGCTCTGGTGGCCAAACGGATACGGCGCCCAGGATTTATATGAGCTGGAAGTAATTCAGAAAACCGGGGGAACCGAGACGGATTCCTGGAAACGCCGTATCGGGCTTAGAACCATGACCATGCATATTGAAAAAGACCAATGGGGGTCCTGTTTTGCACACCAGGTAAACGGGATATCTATTTTTGCCATGGGTGCGGACTATATTCCGGAAGACCATCTTCTTGGGAGAGTGAACAGCAAAACTACAAGAAATCTTCTGGAACAGTGCAAATCGGCAAATTTTAATGCTATACGTGTCTGGGGCGGCGGATACTATCCCGAGGACTGGTTTTATGATATCTGTGATGAATTAGGGCTGGTGGTATGGCAGGACTTTATGTTTGCATGTGCCGTGTATGATCTGACTCCGGAGTTTGAAGCGAATATCCGTCAGGAATTTACAGATAATATAAAGCGTCTGCGGCATCATGCATCACTGGGACTGTGGTGCGGAAACAATGAGATGGAACTGTTTGTCAAAGAAGGCAATTGGGTGAGCAGACACTCAGAAGTAAGGGATTATTTTCTGATGTACGAACGCATCATACCGGAGCTTTTAAAAGAATATGACCCGAATACGTTCTATTGGCCGGCAAGTCCTTCCTCAGGCGGATCTTTTGATGAACCAAATGATCCAAACAGAGGCGATGTACATTTCTGGGAAGTATGGCACGGAAATAAGCCGTTTTCTGAATACCGCCGGCATTATTTCCGTTATGCTTCGGAATTTGGTTTTCAGTCATTTCCAAGTGTAAAGACGATAGAGACGATAACAGATGATCCAAGAGATATGAATATTTTTTCATATGTGATGGAAAAGCATCAGAGAAATTTTGGCGCAAACGGGAAAATTATGAATTATCTTCAGCAGACCTACCGCTATCCTTACAGTTTTGAGTCAGTAATCTATGCGTCCCAATTACTTCAGGCAGACGCGATACGTTATGGAGTTGAGCATTTCAGGAGAAACAGAGGGCGCTGTATGGGAGCGATTTACTGGCAGCTCAATGACTGCTGGCCCGTGGCTTCCTGGGCATCCATCGATTACTGCCAGAGGTGGAAAGCACTTCACTATTATGCAAAGCGATTTTTTAGTCCGTGTATGATATCCTGTGAGGAAGAAGGACTTCTAACACAGGATGCAGATATGAACCGCCAGCATTACCATATTGAAAAATCGATTCATTTGAATGTTGCAAACGAAACCAGGGAAGATGAGAACGTAACAGTAAAATGGCAGCTGAGAGATGCCGGTGCCATGGTATTAAGAGAAGAGAGCAGAGAAATTATGGTTCCGGCATTGACCAGTGTATGGCTGGATAAGGAAGATTTGCCGGACGTGGATATGTTTACAGAATATGTCAGCTATCAGTTGATGAAAAATGGAGAACTTATATCAGAAGGAACCGTAATCTTTTCACTTCCCAAATATTTTAAATACCAGGATCCGCAGCTTACGTGCCGGGTAGAAAATGGAGAGATCATTATTCAGTCGAAAACATACGCAAAAAATGTAGAGATTTTAAATCAGAAGGAGGACCTTATTTTATCCGATAATTATTTTGATATGAACGCAGGAGAGAAGCGGATAAAGATAATCAGTGGAAAGCCGGATAAACTGCGGCTCAGGAGTGTTTATGACATTGGATGATGAAAAAACAACACCCCCATAAGGAATTTGTCAAGGGCTAAAAGTTGACATAATTTTTTTCATATTTGAATATTTGAGAGCCATAATGTGAATCATTCTATTAAACAAATTAATAGGAGGATGAACGTTATGGCTCTTAATAAAGTAGAAATTTGTGGTGTGAATACATCAAAGCTTCCCCTTTTAAACAATGAAGAAAAAGATGCACTTTTTGCCCGGATTCAGGAGGGCGATGAAGAAGCAAGAGAACTATACATCAAAGGAAACTTAAGGTTGGTATTAAGTGTAATTAAACGTTTTTCAAGCAGCAATGAAAATGCGGATGATTTGTTTCAGATAGGCTGTATCGGTCTGATTAAGGCAATAGATAATTTTGACTCAACCTTAAATGTAAAATTTTCTACTTATGCGGTTCCGATGATTATTGGTGAGATCCGCAGATACTTAAGGGATAATAATTCAATAAGGGTAAGCAGGTCACTGAGGGACACGGCTTACAAGGCGATTTATGCAAAAGAAGGCTATATGAAGAAGCATTTAAAAGAGCCTACCATTAATGAGATCGCAGACGAGATTGGTATCGCAAAAGAAGACATTGTATTTGCTATGGATGCGATCCAGAGTCCGGTCAGCCTTTATGATCCGGTTTATACGGAAGGCGGAGACACCCTCTATGTAATGGACCAGATCAGTGATAAGAAGAATAAAGAAGAGAACTGGGTGGAATCCATCTCTTTAAATGAAGCAATTAAAAGATTGAACGAACGGGAACGCCATATTATTGAACTGCGTTTCTTCCAGGGGAAAACACAGATGGAAGTAGCAAATGAAATTAATATATCCCAGGCACAGGTTAGCCGACTGGAAAAAAATGCGTTAAAGAGCATGAAGAACTATTTAAGATAACGTAGTGGGGAATATCCTCATAATATCAGGCATGAAGGTGAGCACATGGAATCAATTTGGAGTAAAACAGCAGAAGTAACAGCTATGCCATCCCTTGCGGATAACCTGGAAACAGAGGTAGCTGTAATTGGTGGAGGTATGGCGGGAATTTTAATTGCATATTTTCTACAGCAGGAAGGCAAGAAAGTCATTGTATTTGAGGCGTCCAGAGTAGGCAGCGGACAGACGAAGAATACAACTGCAAAGATTTCATCCTCCCATAACCTGATCTACCATAAATTAATACGCGATTGTGGTATCGAAAAGGCGAGACAATATGCCCTTGCCAATCAGAAAGCTATCAAGGCTTATCAAAACCTGATTGACAAATACCAGATCCCCTGTCATTTTCAGGAGCTTCCTTCGTATCTTTATTCCGTAACCAGATCTGATAGCCTGGAAGCAGAAGTAAAGGCAGCTCAGAAATTAGGAATACACGCAGAATTCACCACTCAGACAGAACTGCCTTTCCCGGTTGCAGGAGCAGCCAAGTTTTATGGACAGGCGCAGTTTCATCCGTTGGAATTTCTGGATAAGATGATTAAGGAACTGACGATTTATGAAAATACAAAAGTAAAAAGTGTGGAAGGGCAGGAGATCGTTACCGACTCTTATGTAATTCATGCGGAACAGATTGTATTTGCCACTCATTATCCTTTTATCAATGTACCGGGATACTATTTTATGCGTATGCATCAGGAGCGAAGCTATGTACTGGCGCTTGAAAATGCTGTGCAGTTAGACGGCATGTATCTGGGTATTGATAAAGAAAACAGTTTTTCTTACCGCAATTACGAAGATCTGCTATTGATTGGCGACAGCGGGCACCGCACAGGAGAAAATAAAGTGGGAGGCTGTTATCAGAAATTGTGGGAAGAAGCATCCAAATACTGGCCTGGGAGCAGGGTATCAGCTTCCTGGTCGGCGCAGGACTGTATGACGCTGGATGGGATTCCTTATATCGGACAGTATTCCAGCCAGACTCCGGACTGGTATGTAGCGACAGGATTTGGGAAATGGGGAATGACTTCTTCTATGGTTTCCGCAATGCTGATTTCTGATTTGATCATGAAGCGGGAAAATCCTTTTATGGAAGTATTCTCACCCCAGCGATTCCATTTGTCGGCTTCCGCTAAAAATGTGGTAACGGATGGGTATAAAGCAGCGAAAGGAATTCTGTATGAGAATTTAAAAATCCCAAAAGAAAATATTGAGGAACTTCCGCTTTCCCATGGCGGTATCGTAGAATATGAAGGGAAGAAAGCCGGTGTTTATAAAAATGCAGAAGGGGAAGTCTTTATCGTTGATACCAGATGTCCTCATCTGGGCTGTCAACTGGAATGGAATCCCGATGAACTGTCCTGGGATTGTCCCTGCCATGGTTCCCGGTTTGATTATAAAGGAAATCTGATAGATAACCCGGCACAGGAAAATCTGAACACGGAATAAAACAAAAAGGGGGAAAAAGATGAAAAAAGTCCGGCAGTATCTGACCATACCCAGGAAAAGTTTCCATGGGGAGAAGAAGAAAAAAAGTTTTTTTGAAGGATGGTATCTGAAGCACCAATCAGGGAAAGAGTCCTTAAGTTTTATTCCGGCTTTTCACATTGATGAAGAAGGAAACCGTTCGGCATCCATACAGGTAATCACCAATGATGAATCTTTCTACACAGAGTTTCCGGTGGAGTATTTTTATGCCAGTCCTCTGAATTTTTATTGCCGGATCGGAAAAAATACCTTTTCCGAAAAAGGGATCATTCTGGATATTAAAACAAAAGATTTAAGGGTTATTGGAAAAATAAGATATGGAGAACTGAAAGCACCCCGGAAAGATATTATGGGGCCTTTCCGCTTTGCACCGTTTATGCAGTGCAATCATGGGGTGCTGAGTATGCATCATGAACTGACTGGTACGGTAGTAGTAAATGGGCACAGATATGATTTTGCCGGCGGTACCGGATATATAGAAAAAGATTGGGGCAGCAGCTTTCCAAGTGAATATCTCTGGACCCAATGCAGCTGGAATGGAGGTGCCGGCGGTGACCTGATGCTGTCACTGGCAAAAATACCTTTGCTAAAAGGAAGCTTTACCGGTTGTATCTGCTGCATCATGCAAGGCGGAAAGGAATACCGGCTGGCAACATACCGCGGAGTCCGGATACTGATCTTTAACGAAAAGGAGGCACTGATCCGACAGGGAAAATACTGGTTTCATGCGGAAGTCCTGAAACAGAATCCCTCTGATCTGAAAGCACCTGTAAACGGCAGTATGGGCAGGGCAGTGAAAGAGAGCCTCTCCTGTGAAATGCGTTACCGTTTTTGGAAACGGGACGAATTAATCTTTGATGTGATCAGTCCACAGGCAAGCCTGGAAATAATGAAGGAATAATCATCGTCACATATCTAACGGGCCACTGCCTGCGCATATTGCGCAGGCAGTGGCTCCTTTCCGTTTGTCATCACCCCCTCTTTGACGCATCCGAAAAACAAGCTTTACGTCAGTTCATGGGGCAGGTATAATTGGAACATAGAAAGACAGCAAGAACGAATAAACAGTCTGGATGGTGAGTACAAAATGAATATGATGAAAATAACACAATGTCTCTACAAAGACGGATATTTCCATACCCTCAGGGCGGAAACGGAATGTTACCGCTATATGGGGGCTACTGATGGGAGAATCAGTTATCTTGGCGATGAGAAGCCCTATGGATATGAGAAAGAAGTTTCTTTAAACGGCAGGCATGTCTATCCGGCCATGATAGATGCACATCTGCACCTGATGTATACCATGGTGCTGGGCGCAAATAGTTTTTCGGTCTGCAAAATTGAGGATGGCAGAATATATCCGGATAAGCTAGAAGACGCAGCAAAGCTCATAACGAAAGAATGCCGGGAGAGAACCGGGAGGGATATCATTACAGCAAATCAATATATTGCTTCAGCAATTCCGGAAAAAAGGCTTCCCAACCGCCATGAGCTGGATGAATGGGCCAATGGTAAAAAAATTGTAATTTACAATATAGACGGGCATAGCAGCAGTATGTCAACAGCATTGCTAAAAGAACTGAATATTTATAAAGAGAACCATACCGGAATACTGACAGGCAGGGATCATGAAATTATACAGGGCAAAGTGATGGAGCTGATTGGAAAATCAGTAACACCCGCAGTATGGGCTAAAGGAATCGCAAGCTTTACAAATCTCTGTATAAAATACGGAATTGGCATTGTCTGTGCTATGGATGGAAATGGAGATGTAAATAAAGACAAGCAAACCAGAAGGTTGGCAAAAATAGCATCTCATATGGAGATTGGTGTGCGCCTTTTTCCACAATTTATGGATTTGAAAAAGGCCCGTTATTACCGAAAGTTTCAGAGGACGCCCAGGGTAGGAGGATGCGGCGACTGGGAAATAGATGGTTCTGTGGGATCTGGCAGTGCAGCATTTTACAGTCCTTATAAAGATACGAACGAGCTGGTGGACTGCTATTTCACATCAGAAGTAATTGCGGATAAATTAAAAGAAGCGGATGCGGCAGGGTATCAAATCAGCAGCCATGCAATAGGAGAGAAGGCAATAGACGTTCTGTTAGACGGATATGACCGCTTTTGCCCGGCTAGAATGCATCGCATAGATCATTTTGAATTTCCGGATAAAGGAGCCGTAAAACGGGTTATGGAGAAGAACCTGGCATTGGCCGTGCAGCCGGGCTTTTCATGGATTGATAAAAATTATCTGAAAAGTTATGAGCAGTCTCTGCCGGAGCATATGATCAGTCAGCAGATTCCTTTGCGTACACTGATGGATCATCAGGTATGTATCTGCGGTTCCAGCGATGCTCCGGTACAAAGCATCAATCCTTTTAACCAGATGCTTGGAATGATCGATTTTTATATACCGGAACAATCACTGACCATGTATCAGGCGCTCTGTACCTATACCAGGAATCCGGCGAAGATGCTGGGTGAGGAAAAGGAGCTGGGTACACTTGAAGTGGGAAAGCGGGCAAACTTTATGGTATCCGATAAAGATCTGTTAAAGATGGATAAAACCAATATAGCACAGGCTGAAATACAGTGCCTCTATCTGGATGGAATAAAGTGTAAAGAAAAAAAGGGAACGATTGGGGAGCTCATCCGGATGATGACAGGAAGAAAACGCAAAATTTAAAAATAAAATTCTATATAAATAGGAAGAAATATCGGATAAAAGTAAGAGATTTGCATTCATTTAAATTTCCAGGAAATAATGAATATATGAGGAAAAACAGAAAGGTTTGACAAGTTAGCATTTTACCACTTTATCTTAATACAATCTTAATGGTAAATCGAGAATTTAAATGCATTTTTAATATAGAAAACAGATAAATTATCACCGCCTTAACGAATAGTTTATTATAATTAGAACTTGCAGCAGGATGATTTTCAGTTAAAATTTTTAAAGTGCGTATGAAGGAAAGGACATAAATAAAATGCTGAAGCTATTGTATAAAAAATTAACTCAAACCCAGATGATTGCAGTTGGGTTTCTTACAATCATATTGGCGGGTGCGCTGCTTTTGACTCTGCCGATTTCAAGTAAGGATGGACAGATGACCAATTTCCTGGATGCTTTTTTTACAGCAACTTCAGCCTCTTGTGTTACCGGCCTGGTGGTTAGCAATACCGTGGAGAAATGGTCACTGTTTGGACAGCTGGTTATCCTTGGAATGATTCAGATCGGCGGACTGGGATTTATGACCATCGGCGTATTTTTTTCAATTATATTAAGAAGAAAAATAGGACTCCGAACCAGAGGTATCTTACAGGAAAGTGTAAACACCATGCAGATTGGCGGTATTGTCCGCCTGGCAAAGAAAATCATAATCGGCACTGTCTTTTTCGAAGGACTTGGTGCTATATTATTAAGTATCCGGTTTATACCTGAATTCGGAGTGCTGCGGGGCAGCTTTTATGGAATCTTTCATTCAATTTCCGCATTTTGCAATGCTGGATTTGATCTGATGGGGAAAGAGATTCCCTATGCTTCCTTTACCGGATATTATGATGACTGGATTATAAACCTGACCATAATGACGTTAATTGTAGTAGGAGGTATCGGATTTCTGGTTTGGGATGATATCTGGACCCATAAATGGAAATTCCGCCAGTATAAACTGCATACGAAAATCGTAATTTCAGCAACCCTGGTATTGATTTTCGGAGGGGCGGTATTATTTTACTTATTTGAAAACAGCCACATCATCAGTGATATGTCCCCAAGCGGTAAAATTTTAAGTTCGCTGTTCAGCTCTGTTACCGCAAGAACTGCCGGATTTAATACCGTGGACACAGCGGCGCTTCAGGACAGCAGTAAGCTGCTGACCATAGTACTGATGTTCATAGGCGGCAGCCCGGGGTCTACAGCAGGCGGTATTAAGACAACAACGCTGGTAGTCATGATCTTCTATTTAAGAGAAAATATTACACAGAACCGCTGCTGTAATATATATGGCAGGAGATTGAGCGATGACGTAATTAAAAAAGCAAGTGCGGTTTTGTGCACTAATCTCTTCCTGTCTGTGGGAGCCGTGATACTGATCACTGCTATACAGCCAATACCAATGACAGACGTTTTACTGGAGGTATTCTCAGCAATTGGTACCGTAGGTATGTCTACCGGAATTACACGGGATCTGAATGCTATTTCTAAAATAATCATTATCTTTCTTATGTACTGCGGACGAATCGGAAGTTTATCGTTTGCATTATCATTGAGAGGGAATAAAAAAACGACACCGGTAGTACAGCCGGTTGAGCAAATTACGATAGGATAAGAAGGAGATAAACATGAAGACGATATTAATTATAGGGATGGGGCGGTTTGGCCACCATTTATGCATCAATTTATCGAAAATGAATAATGAGGTTATGATTATCGATAAAGATGAAGAGAAGGTTTCTGACCTTTTACCCTATGCAACTACAGCAAAGGTGGGAGATTGTACAAATGAGGAGGTCTTAAGAAGCCTTGGAATCAGTAATTTTGACCTTTGTTTCGTCTGTATCGGATCGAATTTCCAGAGCAGTCTTGAAATTACCAGCCTGGTAAAAGAAATGGGCGGTAAATATGTTGTAAGTAAAGCAAACAGAGATATTCATGCTAAATTCCTTCTTCGGAACGGAGCGGATGAGGTAGTTTATCCGGATCGGGATATTGCAGAAAAGATAGCGGTACGCCATAGTGCCAATCATGTATTCGACTATGTAGAATTGACAGAAGGATATTCTATTTTAGAGATCCCTCCCCTGCCATCCTGGGTAGGAAAGAGTATTAAACAGGTAGATGTAAGGGCTAAATACCATGTAAGTATATTAGGGATAAAGGTAGAGAGGGATGTGAAATTACTTCCTCATGCAGATTATGTACTGACCGGAAATGAACATCTTATGATTATCGGTCAGCGAAATGACATCGACAAGATATTGGCAAATATTAAATAACATGTTAGAATAGGATGCAAGAAGGAATTAAACGATTAAAGAGGTTTGGAAATGGATAAAAAAATATATCTTCAGCATATGAAATATATTGGCAGAGTCGTGGCCATTGTAGCGGGTACGACTCTTTTTTCCGTTCTGTTAAACAGTGCCGGAATTGCAAAAGAAAATACGCTGATGATCTATATGATCGGGGTACTTTTGACAACGGCATATACCAATGGTTATCAGTATGGAGTGGCGGTATCCTTTATCAGCGTTATGTCATTTAACTTCTTTTTTACGGCACCGCTGCATACCTTCCGGATTGCAGATATTAATGATATTGTCCTGATTATCATATTTCTGATTGCATCCCTTATTTCTTATAATCTGACAGTTAAATTCCAAAAGCAGCTGTTGATCGCACAGAAAAATGAACAGGCGGCCAGACTTTTGCATGAGATGTCGAAAAGTTTTATTAATGTGACGGGAAAGGAAAATATCGTCCGCCTTGGAATCCGCTATATTTTTGAGCATACCAAATTCGAAAGTGAAGTGGAGCTGATCGGAGACAAGAGTACCGAAATGCGGGACAAAAACCACAGGCTGGGTGACTATATGATGGTGCCGATCATTGGATTAGAAAAACAGTTAGGTGTTTTGAAAGTATATAACCGGAACGAGGGTCTTTCCATAGAGCAGGAGCTTTTGATCAAGACCGCTGCGAATCAGATCGGGATTGCACTGGACCGGGAACTGGTGTACCAGCAGCAGGAGCAGATCAAGGTGGAAATGGAACGGGAACATATGAAAAGCAGGATGCTGCGCAGTATTTCCCATGATTTTCGAACACCGCTTACGGGAATTATCGGCGACTGCGGACTAATTCTGGATTCCGAAAAATTGGAAAAAGACAATATCCAGTTATTAGCAACGGATATTAATGAACAGGCACTCTGGCTGATGAAGATGATGGAAAATATTTTGAATATGACTAAGATAGAAAGCGGAAGCCTTCATATTAATAAACAGCCGGAAGTAATTGATGATATTATCTACGAGGCGGCAAGCCATATCAGAGATCTTCATCAGAAGCGGAAATTTACCGTCTCCCTTCCCGATGAAGTGATTGTGGCGAAGATGGATGGGAAGATGATGGTTCAGGTGATGATCAATCTTCTGGACAATGCCATGAAGCATACAAAAGAGGGCGGGCGAATATCGGTACTTGCCAGCTTCCGGAACAAAAAGGTCTTCATACAGGTTGAAGATGATGGCGAAGGGATCGCAGATGCAATGATGGGAAAGCTGTTTGATGAATTTGTTACTTCCGCAAGCGGGGATTCCAAGCAAAAGCAGGGCATAGGCCTTGGGCTGGCGATCTGTAAGGCAGTTGTCACAGAACACGGCGGTGAGATATGGGCAGAGAATAAACCGGGCGGAGGCGCCAGATTGACATTTTGGCTGAATGCGGAAAGAGTGAATGCAGATGGAAGATAAGAAAAATATATTGATTGTGGAAGATGATAAATACATTATTAACTTTATCTCAATGAGCCTGAAGAAAGAAGGTTACCGATTTTGTGTGGCAAAAGAAGTGCAGGATGCCGTAAGCCTGTTCTATGCAAATCGTCCGGATATGATCATCCTGGATCTGGGGCTTCCGGATGGAGACGGTATGGAGGTTATAGAGAAAGTCAGGGAAGTATCGGAAGTACCGATTATTGTGGTTTCCGCACGTCAGGAAGAACAGGAAAAGATCAGGGCATTGGATGCCGGAGCAGACGACTATGTGACAAAGCCCTTTTATATGGGAGAATTGATGGCAAGAGTCAGAGCTGCACTTCGTAAACGCACCGGAGGTGTGGAAAAGATTCCGGAAGAGATCTTCCAGTGTGATTATCTCACGGTGGATAACGAAGCACATAAGGTTCTGATCGACGAAAAAGAAATCCATCTGACTCCGATCGAGTTTAAGATACTGAATTTATTAATAGAAAACAGAGGCAAGGTCCTTACTCATAATTATATTCTTCATCAGATCTGGGGTTATACAGAGGGCATAGAACCCGGGAACCTCAGAGTATTCATGGCAACGCTCAGAAGAAAAATCGAAAAGGATCCTGCCGATCCCAGATTTATTCTGACAGAAGTGGGAGTAGGTTATCGTTTTACTTCGTAAAACGGCCCTATTCGCACTTCTTTCTTATTTTTTCTTCATCAACCTCTACCAGGATGATGTCAGTGCCGATTTGTGTAACACATTCCCAGGGGATGATAAATTCGGTATCGCGGCCCAGAAATGAGCAGATTTTTCCGGGTCCCGGTACAATTAAGAAGAGGATTCGGCCGGTACGGGGGTCAATATCCACATCGCTGACGCATCCAATACAGCCGCAGGTACATACATTAATAACTTCCTTTTGTTTTAAATCACAAATACGCATAAAAGCTCCCCGGTCAGAGGCTATTTTAAAATTATGCACCAATCAGAAGGTACTTCCTGGTACAAGCATCTTTCAAACATACTCTGGATATTTTTACATTATATTGCACCACCCCGGCGATTATTCATATTTTTACATAAAATTGATTGACAGGGATTAAGGGATTGGATATACTCAAAACAGAAAATGCAATCTACATAATATTGGCAGGGGAGATATGCTCAAGAGGGGCAGATAAGGAGGTAATAATATGAAGTGTCCATTTTGCAACCAGGATAATACAAGAGTAGTGGACTCCAGACCGGCAGATGATAATAATTCCATCAGACGGCGCAGGCTGTGTGATGAATGCGGGAAGCGTTTTACTACATATGAAAAAGTTGAGACCATTCCGTTAATTGTAATCAAAAAAGATCAGAACAGAGAACAGTATGACCGGTCTAAAATAGAAGCAGGAGTACTTCGGGCATGTTATAAAAGACCAATACCGGTTCTTAAAATAAATGAAATGATAGATGCAGCAGAAACAGAAGTTTTCAATCGGGAAGACAGAGAGATCGAAAGTACCATAATCGGCGAGATTGTCATGGACAAGTTAAAAGAACTGGATCCCGTTGCGTATGTCAGATTTGCATCGGTATATCGGGAATTTAAGGATGTAAATACATTTATGGATGAATTAAAGAAAATTTTAAAATAAGAATCAAAAGAATCCGAAAGGATGTAATCGCCGGACGGCGGTACATCTTTTCGGATTCTTTTTAGATCAGTTTATATCTTTTTCCAATTCACTCAAAAAATGTCTGAGTGAAAAATCTTCTTCTTCCTTTTCTCTCCCAGTGATTTTATAAATGCCAGTATAGACTGATATTTGTAGATTAGCTGGAAGCAGATCAGGTTCAGAACCAGTGCAGCTATAACATCGATGATTGTGTGCTGTTTCAGGAAAACGGTTGCCATTACAATGGAGACTGTCAGCAAAAATACGCAGGTCTGTAAAATTCTGTGTTTTTTCAGTGCGCTGTTGCTGCGGATTGCGATGCAGCAGGCCACGGAATTAAAGACATGGATGCTGGGGAAAATATTGGTAGGTGTATCAATTGTATAAAGATATCTGACCATGTCGACAAAAATATTATCCCGTTCAAAGCTTCTTGGGCGCAGCGTATGTCCGTTGGGCCATAACAGAGAGATTACTAAAAACAGTGTCATCCCAATTGCAAGTGTGGCAATGAGGTGATAGTAATCTTTTATGTTTTTTTGAAACAGGGCAAAATAAATTACAGTTGCGGCTATGTACAAAAACCACAGAAAATAAGGAATTACAAAGATTTCTGAAAATGGGATCAGGTCGTCTAAACGGGATTGGATAATTTCCCTGTGATCAACAACGTGATTTTCCAGAAAGGAAAACGACAGCATATAAAAAATGCCGTACACTGGAATAATCCAGAGATGTTTACTGTTCTTTTTTGTATTCACGTAAAAGGTTCCTCCCATTGAATAAAGTTTTTCATAAGCACCGTAGAATCAAAAAAATTATACCATAATGAGCAGTTTTGAACAATGTAGTTCACGTTAAGTTCACAAAGTTCAGAAAATCTTAAGAGGAAGGTGATGGAAAGTTGAGGAAAAACAACCAAATTATAACGGGCAGTAATTCCTTAAAAATGTCAAAAACAAAAACAAATTGTCGTTTAGACAGTTGCGCGTCATATACCTAAAGTGTTATACTCTTCATAGATTAAATAAAGTGCAGGTGATTCCTTTGAAAAGAAGAATTGAACAATTACTAAATGGTATTTTTGAATATAAAGCTCCCACGATGAACATTTCTGTTGATGAAATCAGGGTATTGGTCAAAAAGGGAGAGTCATACAGGGGCAGTTTTGAGATCGGCAATCCGGAAGAAAAGAAGATGAAGGGATTCATCTATTCTTCCAGCGCAAGAGTTGCCTATGAGCCATCTGATTTTTTTGGAAACAATGAAAAAATTGTATATGAGATCGATACGACAGGAATGGAAGAAGGCGAGGTATTAGAAGGCGCCTTTACGATTTGCTCCAATCTGGGAGAGTATCGTATTCCATTTCGTTTAGAGATAGAGTATTCTAAGGAGCAGGAACTGGCAGTGGCATATAAGAGTCTGGATGAATTTACGGCTTTGGCAAAAGAAGATTTCCAGAAAGCATATGTGCTTTTTATATCATCCGAGTTTTATCATATGCTGCCCAAATGGACGCCCTCCTTTGCATCGCTCTATGAAGGCATCCGTGGACAGAATTTCAGCTATCGCAGTCTGGAAGAGTTTCTGGTTGGCTGTGGAAAGAAAAAACCGGTAAAACTGCATATGTCTGAGTTGTCCAGAAGTTTTCCTGTTATGACCCAGTCTACGAAAGAAGTGTTGACACTTACCAAGGACAGCTGGGGATTTTTGCGTTTGGATATACAGGCAGATGCAGATTTTATAACAATTGATCATGAAACGGTTACCACGGATGAGTTCGTGGGAAGTACGTATTCACTGGAATATGTGATCGATTTGGAAAAACTCCATGGCGGGAAAAATTTTGGAAGGATTACCCTCTCTTCCGGATACGAAACACTTGTTTTTGAAATCGAGGCATTTAAGGCGGTAAAAGGTTCCGGGGAAAGGAAGGGATATAAGCAGCATCGGGCGGTTGCCAGGATGATGTCCGCTTATATGGACTTTCGGCTAAAGCGGAAAAAGCTGGGGGAATGGCTGGATGTATCCGAGAGGGCGCTGGGGGATTACCGCAACGCGGGAGGAAACCATGTATTTTTCGAACTTTATCAGGTGCAGCTTCTTTTCGCAAGAGAGCGGATGGTAGATGCATGTATGGCATTGGAAGAGATCGAGAATCATAAAGACAGGATAGACAGGCCGGAACTGGAGGGCTATTACCTTTATCTCACTACATTTTATAACCGGGATACGAAATATATTGATTATATAGAAGAGAAAGTGTATGAACTATATCTGCAGAATAAGGAAAACTGGATGCTTCAGTGGATTCTTCTTTATCTGCAGGAACCTTCTGTCTGTGGTCCTCTGGATCGGATGTCAGCGGTGCGGGATCAGTATATCTGCGGATGTACAAGTCCGGTTATGTATGTGGAAGGTGTACAGATTCTTCAGAAGGAACCCCTGATATTAAAGCGTCTGGATGACTTTGAAATCCAGCTTCTTCGTTTTGTGTGCAAGGAAGAAGTTATGAACCGGGAAATCGCTGAGCAGGCGGCAGAACTAACCCTGCGTCACCGGGAATTTAACGAAGGACTTTTCGCAGTGCTGACTTACTGCTATGAGAAGTATCCGGTTAAGAGCATCATAACGGCGGTTTGCAGTCTCTTAATCAAGGGGCATAAAACAGAAAAGAAGTATTTCAAATGGTACGCAAAAGGGGTGGAATATGAACTGCGCCTGACAGGACTATACGAATATTATATTGAAACGATGGAGGATGATACGGATAGAATCCTGCCTCAGATGGTGCGGATGTATTTTGCCTATAATAATACTTTGAGCTACAATAAAAAGGCTTTTGTGTATGCCAATGTAATCAGAAATCACAGTAAAGATCCGGAGACCTACAAGAGTTACCGCCCTGCTATGGAGCGGTTTATGGTTGACCAGCTGGCACTGGGCAGAATCAGCAGGGATCTTGCGTTGATTTACGATACCTTTCTGACAAAAGCGATTATGAATAAACGGATGGCGGATGGTCTTGCCAGAGCAATTTTTACTTATGAATTAAAGTGTGATATTGCCCGCATGAAGTCAGTAATTGTAATTCACAGCCAGTTAAAGAATGAGATACGATCTGTTATTCAGGATGGAAAAGCTTATGTTCAACTGTATACCGGGGATTACCGGATCTTGTTTGAAGACGAAGAGGGTAACCGGTATGCTTCAGAGATTCCATATACATTGACAAAATTGATGGATCGACCGGCTTTTCGGGAATATTGCAGAGAACTTTGTCCGGATAATGCGGGCCTTGTACTAAACAGCTGTTATCTGGATTCCAAAGAAATTCTCATAACAGCAGAAAATGCGGACAGCTATGGAAGGCTGTTGGAAATTGAAGAGATCAGGGAGACTTATAAAGAACAGCTCAGGTGTAAGATTCTGGAGTATTATTATGAGAATCCTGCCGCTGAGCAGCGCTATGAGTATCTTCACAGGATTGATTACCATGAGTTTGTGAAAACTGACAAAAAGAAATTAATTGAGCTTCTGACAGAGGAAGGCATGTGCCAGGAGGCATTCGGACTTGTGAGTATCTATGGCCCGGAAAATATAGATCTGATTCAGCTGGTCCGCCTGTGCAGCAGAACGATTCTGGAAAAGGAATATGGGACGGATGACATGCTGCTGTTCCTGTGCGCTTATTGTTTTGCCAGCCAAAAATACGATGAGACAATCTTAGCCTACCTTCTGATGTATTATGATGGTCCGATTGAGATTATGAAAAACATCTGGAAAGCAGGCAGGGAATTTGGGCTGGATGGATTTGAAATGGAAGAGAAGATCCTGATATTTGTACTGTTTATGAGAGTAGGGTCGGAAGATACGGAAGAGATTTTCGATTCATACCGCAAAAAGATGGGGAAAAAGCAAATCTGCCTGGCATACGTTATCCTGAGTGCTTATAACTATTTTGTAAAAGAAAAGCAGGTTGCCCAGCCGGTATTCGACTATATTGAGCGTCTGGCTGTGAAGCAGCAGGTTCCGGAACGCATATGTGAATTGGCGCTCTTAAGAAACTATGCGGAAAAGCCGGATCTGACGGATGGGCAGGAAACTGTAATTAACCGTATGATGGAAGATATCTCCTATGAGGGACTCCGTTTTGCATTTTTTGAGGAACTGCCGGATGCCTTCACAAGGCCATACCAGCTATCTGATAAAACCTATGTGGAATATCGCGCCAATCCAAAGTCCAGAGTTGTGCTCCATTACCGTTTGGGCGGGGAAGAAAATGGATTTAAAACAGAACCGATGAAGAATATGTACGAAGGTATCTTTGTGAAAGAATTTACGCTGTTTTATGGAGATGAACTGACCTGGCATCTGGTGGAGGAATTGGATAACCAGACGATTACAACAGAAGATCAGACCATTTATTATACCAAAAAGTCAAAACCGGAAGGAAACAGCCAGTATGATTTGATTAACCATATGATGGAAGCGATACAAACTGGTAATAAACAGGCGGTAGAAGACAATAAGCAGACTTATATAGAGCAGAATTATTTTATCGGCCGTTTATTCGGCGGTTACACAAATTAGATGGAGGCACCTATGATTAACGAAATAAATGAGGTCATTGTCGGATTTGATCTAGGCAGAAATTTTTCGCTGATTACATTTTATAACCACAAAATTTCAGATCCGATTACGATCAGCACGGAGGAGGGACAGGAAAAATACCTGATTCCCACCCCCAGGGACATCTTCCCTCTGGTGGAGGGGAAAAAGGAGCTGGGAGATGTCCTTTTAAGTAATTTTTTTAAGGAGTGCTTTGACATGCTGGGAACAGAGGAACCGGCAAAAGATATCAGCATTATGGTTACAATGGAAAAAATGGAAGAACCCTGGGTGAGTGCAATTCCATCTTCCCTTGCCATGCTGGGGATAGAGAGAAGCCATGTGTTTCTCCAGGATTACCGGGAAAGTTTTTTCTACTTTACCCTGAACCAGAAAAAAGAACTCTGGAATTATAAAGTTGCGTTGTTTGAATACGAAGATTCTAAAATTACTGCATTTGAACTGGATATAGATTATAAGACCAGGCCGGCACTGGTACGGGTTACTAAAATGGCGCAGCTTTCCCTTGACAAAAAAGTCAGAAGAGGAAAAAAAGATACGGATTGGGATTTGGAAAGAGATCGTCTTTTTCTTGGTCTGATACAGAAGATATTTGCAAATAAGATTTTCTCGTCCACCTATCTCATTGGTGATAATTTTGATAAAACCTGGGCGGTACGTTCCCTTCAATATCTCTGTAATAACAGAAGACATGCTTTTCAGGGCAGGAATCTCTATACAAAAGGAGCCTGCTATGGAGCCATGCAGAGAAAAGGGATTGGCAATATCGGAGACTTTTTGTATGTCGGTGAAGATATGGTGGAAGTCAATGTGGGAATGCAGATGCTGATCCGGGGAAAAGATAATTACTATCTCTGCCTTAATGCAGGTATGGACTGGTATGAGGCATATCATACTTACGAACTGATTCTGGATGACACGGATGAATTAATCCTTTACTTCAAACCCATCGATTCCAGTCCCGCCAGAACTCACAGCATTTTGCTGGAAGGGCTTCCGGTACGGCCGAATAAGACAACCAGACTTGAAGTTAACATATCTTTTCAGTCAGTTCATAAGTGTAAAGTCTTTATACGGGATCTTGGATTTGGAGGACTGTTCCCTTCCTCAGGGAAGACCTGGGAAGAGATTATAGATGTATAGAAAGGAGATAAAGCATTGAGCGGATACGTATTATGCCAGATAAAAAAGGCGAAAAATCCATATTATATCGAGAGTATCAGTACGAATATTTATTCTATCGAAGAACTGTGCTATTATCTTCAGCAAAATATTTATCTTATTGATAATACGATTATCAACGAAAAACTGTGTGACTGGATAAGGGATGAACTGGGGCTTGATAAGCTTTACCGGAAGCTCTACCAGCAGTTAGATAAAGACGAGAGTATCGGAAACTTTATTCTTCCTATTTTCAAGGAAATTGGATATCTTTCCCATCAGGAGTTTCAGCAGATACAGGAGGAAATTTCAAAAATTGAAATCCAGCCCGACGATTTAAGAAGAAAGATGAAAGCCGATTACCTTGTGGAATATGGGATGTATATCAATGGGATACAAGAATATTATCAGATACTGAAAGACCGCAATCCGGGAAATCTTGGAATTCAGTTCTACGCTTCCATACTCTGCAATATGGCAGGCGCATATGCAAAACTCTTTTTATTTGAAGAAGCAGCAAACTGCCTGTGGCAGTCCTACGGCATTGTGAAATCAAAAGATACGTTCCAGAAGTATCTTTCCCTTCTGCCGCTTTATCTGTCTCAGGAAGCATACGAAAAACGTCTTGAAGAAGTCAAGGCGGATAAGATCATGGTAGCGGAGCTTCAAAAGAGGAATGCGCAGATTTGTAAAGAAGCAGAAGACAGTGATCTGGCAAGGAGCCTGAAAGGGATGGAGCCGGAGGAAATTGTGGAGAAATTAAAAGCGCAGTATCATAAAAGTACTTGTTCTTAGTACTACAGCGAACAATTTCTTGAATTTGGGTTTAGCTGATTAAGGGACGCTTTGTAGATGGAGATGGTGCAACAGAAAGATGGGTGTGGAAAACTTGTATGGACTCCGTTAGCTGGCCGCAGAACTGGTATTTTCTAACCTTTCCGAAGCGCTTTTTGGCGGCACGCGGGCATTCACCGAGAAATCCTGATGCATTTCTCGGTTCAGTGCCCGCTTAGTATCCGATGGGAGCCAGTCGAATACTATCCGCCAAAAAACACTTCGAAAAGGTAAGTAAATACTCAGCTCTGCTCTACGCTTCCTCCGTCCATACCAGTTTCCCACTCCCATCTTTCCGAGATTCAGGTTGCCGCCACAAAGCTGGTTTTCTCAGCCTGGTGGAGACCCTTGGGTTGTGACGGGCTGTTCTTTATTGGATGCTGCGCAGTTTGTTTTGACTGTTTGTGTAAAAGAAGATGGAAGTTTGCCCCCTTCTCTTTCCGCACACTACATCTATCTACAAAGCGTCCCATAATCAGCAAAACCCAATTTTATTCGTAACAGCAGCCCGCATACAAACTGTCCGTTCCGGAACGGTATATTTTCACAATTGACAGTGATATCATTTTATGTTAGTATGATTTTACTGATTTACCAGAGTAGAGTGATCACTCGGTAAATATAAAAAGCGTTTGGTATAAAATGGAGGAATTGTTATTATGAAAAAGAAAATCTTAAGCGTTATGTTAGGGGCTGCTTTAGCAGCAGCTATGATGTCAGGATGCGGCTCATCCGGTACAGGTGAGACAAAGGCGGCGGCTGAGAGTGGAACTTCCAAAACAACAGAGGCAGCATCTTCCGAAGCAGCAACGACAGAAGCGGCATCTGAGGCGGGTACTACGGAAGCAAAGACAACGGATGCGGCATCTGCAGATGGAGCAGCAGAAGGAGGCACCTTTACCGTAGGATTCGACCAGGATTTCCCACCAATGGGATTTGTGGGAGATGACGGTGAATTTACAGGATTTGACCTGGCTACAGCAGCTGAGGTTGCAAAGCGTATGGGTAAAGAAATAAATTATCAGCCCATTGCATGGGATGCCAAGGATATGGAATTAAATTCCGGAACAATTGATTGTATCTGGAATGGATTTACCATGAATGGACGTGAAGATGATTATACATGGTCTGATCCATATATGAAAAATGATCAGGTAATTGTCGTAAAAGCAGATTCAGGGATTGAAGCGTTAACAGATCTTGCCGGCAAAGTAGTAGATGTGCAGACAGATTCCAGTGCCCAGGCGGCATTAAATGACAAACCGGATCTCTCAGGCAGCTTTGGACAGTTAATTACAGTAGCGGATTATAATACCGCATTTATGGATCTGGAATCCGGAGCAGTGGATGCAATTGCAATGGACAATGTAGTAGCAAGCTATCAGATCCAAAAAAGAGATGCAGATTTCAAAGTGCTGGATGAAGCAATTGCAGCAGAAGAATATGGAATCGGATTCAAAAAAGGAAACGACGCATTAAAAGATGCTGTTCAGAAAGCTTTAGAAGAAATGGCAGCAGATGGAACGCTTGCTAAGATTTCCAATGAATGGTTTGGCAAGGATATTACAATTATAGGAAAATAAATAAAGACGCAAAACAATCAGAGGGGAAGATTCCCCTCTCTTTTGCGATTGATACAAAATGGAGGAAGCAAACATGGATTATGCAATGATGTTAACAAAATTATCGGAGGGAATGCTGACGTCTGTTGCAATATTTGGACTGACCCTATTGTTTTCCATACCGCTCGGACTGGTAATTACATTTGGCCGGATGTCGAAGAACGGTGTCATTCGAAATATTGCAAAAATTTACATATCAATCATGCGCGGAACACCGCTGATGCTGCAGCTTATGGTGGTTTATTTTGGACCATATTACCTGTTCGGCATAAAGATACAGGCATCATACCGTTTTATAGCAGTTATTATTGGATTTGCACTGAATTATGCTGCATATTTTGCTGAGATATACAGAAGCGGCATCGAGTCAATGCCCGTTGGACAGTACGAGGCGGCAAAGCTTCTGGGTTATAGTAAAGTGCAGACCTTTTTTACCATTATACTGCCGCAGGTTATTAAGAGAATTCTTCCGTCTATTACAAATGAAGTGATTACATTGGTTAAAGATACTTCCCTGGCAATGGTAATTGCTGTATCAGAGATGTTTACGGTTGCCAAGGCACTCTCATCATCCAGTACAAACGTGATGCCCCTGGTGGCGGCTGGTATCTTCTATTACATTTTTAACTTCATTGTAGCATTTCTGATGGAGAAGGCAGAGAAGAAAATGAATTATTACCGATAAATATACCATAAGAAAATTAAGAATAGAAAGGAATGCCCGCAAGGATTCGATCCTTACGCAAACGGGCAGTGCTGCAGGTATTTCTGCGGCAAAGGTATGTCAGATGAATTATTTGGAAATTCATAACATAGAGAAGAAATTTGAAAATCTGGAAGTTCTGAAAGATATTTCACTTACCGTAAAACAGGGAGAAGTGGTGGCAATTATAGGTCCTTCCGGCTCCGGTAAATCCACGCTTTTGCGATGTGCAACCCTGTTGGAAACCATGGACTCCGGTGAGCTTTCTTATCTGGGGGAAAAAGCGGTTACTACGGGACCGGACGGAAAAGCAGTTTACGCAAAGGCAGACCAGCTGAAGAAGATTCAGCAGAACTTTGGACTGGTATTCCAGAATTTCAACTTATTTCCGCATTTTAATGTTCTGAAAAATGTGATGGATGCACCTGTCAGAGTACAGAAACGGGATAAAGAACAGGTGAAAAAAGAAGCAAAAGAACTGCTTGCCAAGATGGGATTATCCGAAAAAGAAGAGGCATATCCTTTTCAGTTATCCGGGGGACAGCAGCAGCGTGTGTCTATTGCAAGGGCACTGGCGCTGAATCCAAAGGTTTTATTTTTCGACGAACCAACATCCGCACTGGATCCGGAGCTGACAGGAGAAATCCTCAAAGTCATTAAAGATCTTGCGGCAGAACATATGACCATGGTCATTGTTACCCATGAAATGAATTTTGCAAAGAATGTGGCAGACCATATTATCTTCATGGAAGGCGGCGTGATAGTGGAACAGGGAAAACCTGAGGAATTATTTCGCTCAGACAATGCAAGAACTCAGGAGTTTTTGGGCAAATTCCACTAAAATGTAAATGCGTGTCGTATTTTAGAGAATTATTCTTGCTTTATAAATTACAATGTTATATAATTTTGTAGGTGATCGGTCGATTCTGGTCATGATACTGATAACTATATGAAGAAGGATAGGTGGATTCAAAATGGAAAAAAGAGAATTACTCTATGAAGGAAAAGCAAAAAAAGTTTACACAACGGAAGATCCGGATGTATTAATTGTAGACTACAAAGATGATGCGACAGCATTTAATGGCTTAAAAAAGGGTACTATCGTTGGTAAAGGTGTTGTTAATAACCGTATGACCAATCATGTTTTTAAAATTCTCGAAGCAGAAGGCGTTCCAACACATTTCGTTGAAGAGTTAAGCGACAGAGAAACAGCAGTTAAAAAAGTAGAGATTGTTCCATTAGAAGTTATCATTAGAAATGTTGCAGCAGGAAGCTTTTCAAAGAGACTTGGCGTACCGGAAGGAACGAAATTCTCAGCTCCTACTTTAGAGTTCAGTTATAAGAATGACGATTTAGGCGATCCGCTTATCAATGATTATTTTGCAATCGCATTAAACCTGGCAACAAGAGAAGAAATCGAAATAATTTCCAAATATGCTTTGAAAGTAAATGAAGTGTTAAAAGCATATTTCTTAAAAGCAAATATCGAATTAATCGACTTTAAGATTGAATTCGGAAGATATCATGGACAGATTATCCTGGCTGATGAAACTTCACCGGATACCTGCAGACTCTGGGATGCAGCAACCCATGAAAAATTAGATAAAGACCGTTTCAGAAGAGACATGGGAAATGTAGAAGAAGCTTACAACGAAGTTTTCTCTCGTCTTGGATTATAAGAAAAACAAAAGACACAGTGGATATTACATCCACTGTGATTTTCGTAAGAGCACTGTATTTTAAGACCCCGGACCATGTAACCTGAATGCGGGGCAGATATGCCGCAAAGCGGGGCGTGCAGACGGCGGGAATGACTTTTCAAACGGGATATGGTAACAAGGTAACGGGTGCATGTAGAAAGGCTAGACGGATGAACAATCATTTACATGAACAAGTGGAAGAGTTTGACGGATTAAAAGAAGAATGTGGTGTATTCGGTATCTATGATTTTGATGGAAACGATGTTGCGTCCACCATTTATTATGGATTATTTGCATTGCAGCACAGAGGACAGGAAAGCTGTGGAATTGCGGTAAGTGATACCCAGGGTCCAAAAGGCAGGGTACAGTCCTACAAAGGAATGGGACTGGTAAATGAAGTATTTACAGAAGACAGTTTTGACAATCTGAAAGGTGACATTGGGGTTGGACATGTCCGCTATTCAACAGCGGGCAGCAGCACGCGTGAGAATGCCCAGCCGCTGGTATTAAATTATATAAAAGGAACGCTGGCTCTGGCGCATAATGGCAATCTGATCAATGCGACGGAACTTCGCGACCAGCTGGCTTATGACGGAGCTATTTTTCAGACCACAATCGATTCTGAAGTAATCGCGTATCATATTGCCAGAGAACGGGTAAAATCAAAAACGGCAGAAGAAGCTGTGAAACGTGCTATGATGAAAATCAAGGGAGCCTATTCCCTAATAGTTATGTCTCCAAGAAAATTAATGGGAGCAAGGGATCCCTATGGATTTCGACCCCTGTGCATTGGTAAAAGAGATCATGCGTACATTCTGGCAAGCGAGACCTGTGCTCTGGATACGGTAGGTGCAGAATTTGTAAGAGACGTGCTGCCCGGTGAAATTGTAACTATTACGAAAGATGGCATACAATCGGATACCAGTATGTGCCTTCCAGAAGAACAGGAAGCCAGATGCATTTTTGAATATATTTATTTTGCCAGACCGGACAGCAGGATTGACGGAGTCAGCGTTTATCATTCCAGAATACTTGCCGGAAAATTTCTTGCAATCGATTCACCGGTGGAAGCCGACCTGGTAGTAGGCGTGCCGGAATCAGGCAATGCTGCGGCTCTTGGGTATTCTCTTCAGTCCGGTATTCCATACGGTACGGCATTTGTCAAAAACGGATATGTGGGACGTACCTTTATTAAGCCAAAGCAGAGCAGCCGTGAGTCCAGCGTCCGTGTAAAATTAAACGTATTAAAAGAAGCAGTAAAAGGAAAAAGAGTTGTCATGATCGATGATTCCATCGTTCGCGGTACTACAAGCGACCGGATTGTAAGCATGCTGAAAGAAGCAGGAGCGGCCGAAGTACATGTAAGAGTAAGTTCGCCGCCGTTTTTATGGCCATGCTATTTTGGTACCGATGTACCGGCAAGAGAACAGCTGATTGCTTATAACCGCTCTATCGAGGAGATCAGACAGGTGATCGGAGCAGATTCCCTGGCCTATCTGGCGATCAGACGCCTGGGTGAAATGATTGGCAACCGCCCCATCTGCAAAGGATGTTTTACAGGCGAATATCCAATGGAACCGCCGACAGAAGACATCCGCGGTGAATACACGAAATAGGGAATACCCCTTAAATTCTACAGATAATAGAGGAGATATAAAATGAGTACAGATAGATATCAAAGTCCGTTATCGGAACGTTATGCAAGCAGGGAAATGCAGTATATTTTTTCTCCGGATATGAAATTCCGCACCTGGAGAAAATTATGGATTGCATTGGCAGAGACAGAAAAAGAACTGGGTTTGAATATTACACAAGAGCAGATAGAAGAATTAAAAGCTCATGCAGATGATATCAATTATGATGTTGCAAAAGAAAGAGAAAAAGTAGTACGTCATGATGTAATGTCCCATGTGTATGCATACGGTGTACAATGCCCGAAAGCAAAGGGGATTATCCATTTGGGAGCAACATCCTGTTACGTTGGGGATAATACAGATATCATTGTAATGACTGAAGCTCTAAAGCTAGTAAAGAGAAAATTAGTGAATGTAATTGCAGAACTTGCAAGCTTTGCAAATGAATATAAATCTCTTCCTACACTGGCATTTACGCATTTCCAGCCGGCACAGCCAACAACTGTGGGGAAGCGCGCTACACTTTGGATGCAGGAATTTATGCTGGATTTAGAAGATCTGGATTATGTTATTTCTACCATGAAACTTCTTGGCTCCAAGGGTACTACCGGAACACAGGCAAGCTTCCTGGAACTCTTTGACGGTAATCAGGAAACAATAGACAAGATTGATCCTATGATTGCATCAAAAATGGGATTCAGTGAATGCTATGCAGTATCCGGACAGACATATTCCCGTAAAGTAGATACCAGGGTGGTAAATGTATTAGCAGGAATCGCTGCAAGTGCACATAAATTTTCCAATGATATCCGTCTGCTTCAGCATCTGAAAGAAGTAGAAGAGCCATTTGAAAAGACCCAGATCGGTTCATCCGCAATGGCATATAAGAGAAATCCAATGAGAAGTGAACGAATTGCATCTTTATCCAGATTTGTAATGGCAGACGCTTTAAATCCTGCTATTACCTCTGCGACTCAGTGGTTCGAAAGAACGCTGGATGACTCTGCTAATAAACGTCTTTCTGTTCCGGAGGGATTCCTCGCGGTTGACGGTATCCTGGATCTGTGCCTGAACGTGGTAGACGGACTGGTGGTATATCCAAAAGTAATCGAAAAACGCCTGATGTCAGAGCTGCCGTTTATGGCAACGGAAAACATCATGATGGATGCAGTAAAAGCAGGCGGTGACAGACAGGAATTACATGAGAGAATCCGTGAACTTTCCATGGAAGCAGGTAAGAATGTGAAAGTGGAAGGAAAGGATAATAATCTGTTGGAACTGATTGCAGCAGATCCTGCATTCAACATGTCTCTGGAAGAATTGAAGAAGACCATGGATCCTTCTAAATATGTTGGACGTGCTCCATTACAGGTAGATAATTTCCTTACGAAGAATGTAAAGCCGGTTTTAGAAGAAAATAAAGAAATTCTGGGTATGAAAGCAGAAATTAACGTATAATATAAGCAGGTGAAATGCCGCAGGGGCCGTCGTACATATGTCTTGTGCGGCGGCTCTTTCAGCATTGATTTTATTTGGGAGGATCCCATGAAAATCTGTAACATACATGGGCAAAAGACAGGAGAGAAGAGATGATGGTAAAAGAAAATAAAAAAGAAAATCAATCAGAAAATAAAAGAGGAAACCCGGGGGCACTTCTGCCTATTGGTGTGTTTTTAGTTATATTTATCGGAATGGGCTGTGTGACCGGAGATTTTTACAGTATGCCGGCAATCGTTGGATTTTTGATTGCTCTGTTAGTAGCCTTTGCTCAGAACCGTAAACTGCCGTATGCGCAAAAAATCAGTGTTATTACAAAAGGAATCGGAGAAGAGAACATTGTTACCATGTGCCTGATTTTTCTGGTGGCAGGCGGTTTCTCCGGAGCGGTTAAAGCGGCAGGCGGTGTAGAGAGCACTGTGAATCTGGGCTTGTCCATTCTGCCTTCCAATATCGCTGTTGTAGGGTTATTTTTAATTGGCTGCTTTATATCTATTTCCATGGGAACATCCATGGGAACCATAGCAGCTATGGCGCCAATCGGTGTGGGTATCAGTGATAAAACCGGGATTGCCCTTCCGATCTGTATCGGTGCAGTTGTGTGCGGTGCTATGTTTGGGGACAACCTATCCATGATTTCCGATACCACGATCGCCGCAGTACGTACCCAGGGATGTGAAATGAAGGATAAATTCAAGGAGAATTTCTTTATTGTACTTCCCGCTGCAATTATTACTATGGTGCTGTTCCTGGTTATCTCCGGGACAGGTGGAAAACAGGACTTTGGCAATCTGGAATATGATATTCTAAAGGTTGCTCCCTATCTCATAGTTTTGATCGGTGCATTAATTGGATTAAATGTATTCGTGGTGCTAATCAGCGGCATTGTATTATCTCTTGCAGTAGGTGTTGGTACCGGAACAATTCCCATAGGTGATATCTTTAAAGTGGTAGGTGAAGGTGTTACCGGAATGTATGACATAACAGTAATTTCATTAATTGTTGCGTGTATAGTGGCTTTGGTAAAGGCCTATGGCGGCATCGATTATATCCTGTACGTGATCAAGAGAAGTATTCGTGGTGAGAAGGGCGGAGAATTTGGAATTGCATTCCTGGCAGCAGCAGTAGATGCCTGTACCGCAAATAATACGGTAGCAATTGTAATGGCAGGTCCCATTGCAAAGGAAATCAGCGAGGAATACAATATTTCACCCAGAAGAAGTGCTTCACTTCTGGATATCTTTGCTTCGGTAGGGCAGGGACTGATCCCTTATGGAGCGCAGCTGCTGTCAGCGGCAAGTCTGTCGGCACTCACACCGTTTCAGATTATGCCATACCTTTTCTATCCCATACTGATGGGGATCAGTGCAATTATTTTTATCATTTTCAGGAAAGGCACAAACAGATAAGGCGCAAACAGATAAGGCACAAACAGAGAAAGCACGTTAACCCATTGAAATGAATACGTAAGAAAAGCAGGGACATCCATGAATATAAATTTGGAGTATTATAAGATATTTTATTATGTTGGAAAACTTGGAGGAATCACCCTGGCTGCGGAAGAGCTTTCTATAACCCAGCCGGCCGTCAGCCAGGCGATTAAACAGCTGGAAAAGCTGCTTGGCATCACCTTGTTTGTCAGAACCGGAAAAGGTGTGCGGTTAACATCAGCGGGGGAGATGCTCTATTCTTATGTTGCCAGAGGATATGAATATATGATGTTGGGAGAGCGCAAACTCCGGGACATGCAGAATATGGAAACCGGTGAAATAAGGATTGGAGCCAGTGATATGACGCTCCAGTTCTATCTTCTGCCTTACCTTCAGCAGTTTCATGAAGCATATCCCAAGGTAAAGCTAACGGTAACAAACGGACCGACTCCGGAAACCCTGCGCTATATGCAGGAGGGGAAAATAGATTTCGGAGTTGTAACGGATCCGCTTCCGGCAAAGACAGAGCTGGAAATCCGGCCGGTACGTGAAATTGCAGATGTATTTGTGGCAGGCAGCAAATTTATGGATTTAAAAGAGCGTGAAATTTCTTTAAAGGAACTGGAAAGTCTCCCTATTATCTGTTTGGAGAAAAAGACCAGTACAAGAGCATATATGGATAAATTTCTGCAGGAAAACGGAGTTGTCCTGAATCCGGAAATTGAATTGGCTACCAGCGATATGATCGTTCAGTTTGCAGCCAGAAATCTGGGAGTGGCTACAGTTATGCAGGACTTTGCCAGTGCGTATATCGAAAACGGAACATTGTTTCAGTTAAAATTAAAAAAAGATATTCCAAAGAGAAATATATGCCTGGCAATAGACCGGAGAAATCCATTGTCGGTGGCGGCTCAGTGCCTGATTGATATAATGTGGAGTTATACAAAGTATAATCAATATTAATTTTACTTATGCAAAGAAAAGTAGTATACTATATCCGTAACATTGATTTAATACGATAACTATTTAAAAAACAGATACAGGAGGATCTCATTATGGTACAAGCAGTTGTAGGAGCAAACTGGGGAGATGAAGGCAAGGGCAAGATCACAGATATGCTTGCCGAGAAAGCAGACATAATCGTAAGATTTCAGGGAGGCGCAAACGCAGGTCATACTATCGTTAATAACTATGGTAAATTTGCTTTGCATACGCTGCCGTCAGGAGTATTTTATGATCATACAACCAGTGTAATAGGCAATGGCGTAGCATTGAACATTCCTGTATTATTTAATGAAATAAAAGGGATTGTAGACAGAGGGGTTCCGGCTCCCAAAATTCTGGTTTCTGACCGTGCACAGATGGTAATGTCTTATCACATTCTATTTGACCAGTGTGAAGAAGAACGTCTGGGAGGAAAGTCCTTTGGTTCTACAAAATCAGGAATTGCACCGTTTTATTCGGATAAATATGCCAAGATCGGCTTCCAGGTAAGTGAGTTATTTGATGAAGAAGCTTTAAGAGAAAAAGTGGAGCGCATATGTGTTCAGAAAAACGTAATCTTAGAGCATTTATATCAGAAACCTGCATTAAACCCGGATGAAATCCTGGCAGAATTAAAAGGCTATAAAGAAATGGTAGAGCCTTATGTATGTGATGTATCTGCTTTCTTATGGGATGCAATTCAGGAAGGAAAGACTATCCTGTTAGAAGGCCAGCTAGGCTCTTTAAAGGACCCGGATCATGGAATCTATCCAATGGTTACATCTTCGTCTACATTAGCAGCATATGGTGCTATAGGGGCAGGTATTCCGCCATATGAAATCAAAAAGATTGTTACGGTTGTAAAAGCATATTCCAGCGCTGTTGGAGCAGGTGCGTTCGTAAGTGAAATATTTGGTGAAGAAGCAGATGAATTAAGAAGACGCGGCGGAGACGGCGGTGAATACGGAGCAACGACAGGACGTCCAAGACGTATGGGATGGTTCGACTGTGTAGCATCCAAATACGGCTGCAGAATTCAGGGAACGACAGATGTTGCATTTACTGTTCTGGATGTTTTGGGTTACTTAGAAGAGATCCCGGTATGTACCGGATATGAGATTAATGGTAAAGTAACTACAGATTTCCCTACAACTTCACAATTGGAGAAGGCAAAACCGGTAATCGAAGTTCTGCCAGGCTGGAATTCAGATATCCGTGGAATTAAAAATTATGAAGATTTACCGGAAAACTGCAGAAAATATGTAGAATTTGTTGAAAAACATTTAGGATTCCCAATTACCATGATTTCCAACGGACCTGGAAGAGACGATATTATTTATAGGAAATAATGGATTACCGGGAAAACAGCTAGATATAAACAGCAATATAAAACAGCCGGAATAAACGGGAGTATTTACTTTACTTCTGATTATTCCGGCTTTTATAATTATTAAATTTGCATCAATGATTGTAATTGTTCTACTGCCTGTGAGTAGCTGCTAAATGGAAAGGCAATGATTCCAAGATTTGCGGCAGCTCTGACATTATCCGCATTATCATCAAAGAAAACAGTTTCTTCCGGAATCAGATGGTACCGGTCCAAAATCGTTTGATAAATTCTGGGATCGGGTTTTATTAAATGATCCTGATAAGAGATCAGAGCACCATCCATTAATTCTAAAAAGTTCAATTCTTTCCCTGTTTGTGCAAACATCCGCTCTCCGTAATTGGAAAGTGCATAGATCTGAAGCCCTTTACTCTTTAAATCCTGAATCCAGGGTATTGCATAATCATACTGTTTTATGCATCCGCCTACAGTGGCGTAGACTTCTCTGATTTCTTTTTCATATTCTGGGGCATTGCTGATAAAAGCAGATAAAAGTTCCCGGTCAGAGAGAACCCCGCGATCGCATTCGATCCAGGTGGGGCTCAAAAAGACTGCATTTGCAACAGCCTGGTATGTTTTTTCATCGTAAGAAAAAGTTTGCAGATATTTGGGCCAGTTATAATCAGCTAAAACCATTCCAATATCAAAAATAATTGATTTGATCATGATGACAGATCCTCCTTGGTACGTCCGTTATAAGTAATAAAAAAGGTGCAGTCAGTATGCACATATTTATTTCATATATCATAATATGACAAGCATTTACTTGTCAATTCTTAATATAATTAAGAAACTTTTTAGAAGTCCGACATCATGTATTCACAATTAAATGCTATAATAAAACTATAAAATACGAATAAAAAATGTTCAGTCATTTTATACAGAAAAAGTTTAAAAACATGCATGTTGTAGGGACGTCATTCATATAGTATAAGGTGGAAGATAGGGGGATTTTTCATGAGATACACCACGTATTATGAAGAAAATGAAACAGTTAGAAAAGATAAGTACGAACAAATGAAACAGGCTGCGCTTACAGGCCAGCCGAAAAAGAAAATTGAAAAATACAGCCTGAAGAAACTTAGGTTTATGCAGACCGGAGTAGCAGGGGAGCTACACAATGACACGGTGCCAAAATACTATATCTGTATGAAGAACGACGACGAAACCCAGATTTATATAGAGAAAAAATATATACAGAATGAAATTGTATATAAGAGATGCGTAAAGATAACAAGAGAAGAAGCGCAGAGGATATTAAACCAGGATGTTGAATGGATGAAGGGACATAAAAAGCAGCTGCTATCTGATTTCTATCTGCAATACACACTTAATAGCCTGCGGCCGAAGCATATAACAGAATATCAAAGAGAAATGATGAATTATAAGAAAGGTTACATCACGTTTGCCCATCGAATCAGCCGAATTGCAGGCGGTGAGGTGGATATTTTTGGAAGTGATGGAATACCGATCCAGTGTCTTTCAGAAGACCGGGTTAATGTGAGTTATAAATGGGAAGTCACGCTTCCACAGATGATTATGAATTTGATCCAGACGGCGGAAGAACCGGCGGATGATTTAGCATTTGCATTTTAAAGGATAAGCAAGGAAAACGGGAACATAATTTCTCAATATCAGAGGAAAAACCAGATAACCTATTTTTTGTGGTTATCCGGTTTTTCTTTTTCTTTTCCCTTTTTTGAAATCCGGTAAAAAAGAATGTAGCCATACAGCAGGACTGGAACAATGATTGTACATGCTACAGAGATGCGGAACATGTCATAGGCGAAGTCACTTTTTAAGAGTGAGAATATAAGTGTGCTCAGGTAAAGGGCTACCAGCAGTACAATGCCGATCCAGGCCAGAATTTGTTTCTTTTTCATAGTTTAGATACCTCATAACGTTTTGAAATATTATACAACAGTTGGGGGGAAAAAGCAAATAGTTGGTATTTTGCCTCTTGTTGTATTTTTTCCTTGCTTTTTAGAGTAAAATTTTGTACAGTAAAGATATGCACGGAAGACATACATTAAAGAGAATTGAGGTTTGACAACATGATACGTTTTAATTGTGACTATGCAGAAGGTGCTCACGAGAATATTTTGAAGAAACTGATGGAAACGAATTTGGAGCAGACACCTGGATATGGGGAAGACAGATATTGTGAAGAGGCTGGCAGGCTGATCAGGGAAAAGTGCAAAAGAGAGGATGCAGATGTACATTTTTTAGTAGGAGGCACCCAGACAAATCTGACTGTGATTGATGCTGCACTGCGTTCTTACCAGGGTGTGATCTCTGCGGTATCCGGACATATTAATGTACATGAGACAGGAGCCATCGAAGCCTGTGGACATAAGGTACTGGTTTTGCCAAGTGATGATGGAAAAATTCAGGCACAGCAGATTGAAAAGCTTTATCGGGATCATGTGGAAGATGAGACACATGAACATATGGTCCAGCCTAAAATGGTGTATATATCCAACCCAACAGAGAATGGAACTATTTACAGCAAAAAGGAACTGACTGAGATTGGCAGTGTCTGCAAAAAATATGGATTGTATTTATTTATGGATGGTGCCAGACTCGGATACGGGCTTACGGCGAAAGGAAATGATCTGGATCTGCCAGATGTTGCCCATATCTGCGATGTATTTTACATTGGAGGGACAAAAGTAGGAGCTTTGTTTGGAGAGGCGGTTGTCATTACCAATCCGGCACTAAAAGAAGATTTTCGTTATCTGATAAAACAAAAAGGCGGAATGCTGGCAAAGGGACGTCTGCTGGGTATCCAGTTTGGTGAATTGTTTCGCGACGACCTCTATTTTAAAATAGCAGAGCATGCCAATGAGCTGGCAATGATGCTGAAGAATGCATTACTGGAAAAAGGATATCCGTTATTTATCGATAGTACAACGAATCAGCAGTTTCCGATTATGGAAGACAGCTTTTTGGAAACGTTAAGAGAGAAGTATAGTTTTGCTTATATTCAGCGTTATGATGATACGCATAGTGTTGTGCGTTTTTGCACTAGTTGGGCGACGAAAGAGGAGGATGTCCAAACATTGATTTCAGATTTATAGACTACGATAGGAGAAAAAGGGGAATGTCAAAAAGAGGTGACGAGAGCGCAAAGTTTGGAAGCAGACTGGGTTTTGTTCTGGCAAGTGTCGGATCAGCAGTAGGAATGGGAAATATATGGATGTTTCCTTATCGTGTTGGGCAATATGGCGGAGCTGCATTTTTAATTATTTATTTTTTATTTATAGTATTATTTGGAATGGTTGGATTATCGGGAGAATTTGCCCTGGGGCGTCTCACCGGTACCGGACCCGTTGGTGCATATGACTATGCATTAAAATCCAGAGGAAAAAAGGGCGGTAAAATACTGGGCAGTATTCCCCTTCTGGGATCTCTGGGTATCGCAACCGGTTATGCCGTTATTGTAGGATGGGTGCTGCGCTACCTGTTTGGGGCGGTAACCGGAAGTTTTTTAAATACAGAGTCAGAACAGTATTTTAGTGAGATCACGGGAACCCTTGGAAGTATTCCATGGCATACCGTTGTAATCTGTATCACCGTAATTATCTTAATTGGCGGGGTATTAAAAGGCATAGAAAAAGTAAACCGGATTATCATGCCTGCATTTTTTATTTTATTTGCGATTGTGGCAATACGTGTTTTTTTCCTTCCGGGATCTATGGAAGGGTACCGATATCTGCTGATTCCCAAGTGGGAGAAGCTTTTGGATCCTATGACCTGGGTGATGGCCATGGGGCAGGCATTTTTCTCATTGTCAATTACCGGTTCCGGAATGATTATATATGGAAGTTATTTAAGCAGAAAAGAAGATATACCAAAGGCATCCATGCAGACGGCTCTTTTAGATACCTGTGCAGCTCTGCTTGCGGGATTTGCAATCATTCCGGCAGTATTTGCATTTGGAATGAATCCAAGTTCCGGACCGCCGCTGATGTTTATCACTCTGCCGAAGGTATTTGCCCAGATGCCGGCGGGAAGACTGATTGCTGTATTATTCTTCATTTCCGTTTTATTTGCCGGAATTACCTCTCTGGTTAATATGTTTGAGGTATGTGCAGAAGCGGTAATGAAGCAGCTGAAAATGAAAAGAACGGCAGCAATCCTGATTGTGGGAGCCATTGCTCTTGCAGTTGGTTTATTTGTAGAAAACGAAGCATATCTTGGTACGTGGATGGATATCATTACGATTTATGTTGTTCCATTTGGAGCAGTGATGTGCGCAATTATTATTTATTGGGTACTTGGGACCAAGAAGATTGACGAAGAATTAAATTTGGGACGAAAGAAGCCGGTGGGTAAAATTTTTGATTTTACTGCGAAATATGTTTATATTTTTCTGGCTGTCCTGGTACTGATTTTAAGTGTTGTATACAAAGGAATCGGTTAAGTATGAAAGTCAATTTTAAATATAAGCTCTAAAAGGATACCGTAAGAGAAATCGGCAATGTCACCTGAAACGTGAAACTACTGGGAAACAATTGAAATGGAGGAATCTTATGGAAAATAGTACGGTATATTATGATGGACATAGTTTAAAAAGTAAGGAAATTGCAAAGATGTTTCAAGAAAGAAACGAGGGTGTACTGCTTGTAGAGGCATCTTCTGTTACAGAATCCATCGTTTATGAAGAGAATAAAACAGTCGGGTTTATATTTGCAAGTGTAAAGGGGCACCTGCCGGGTTGCATTAAGCAGATGCTGGGCCGCCTGGTGGTTGATAAACAGGCATATATTTACGCATTTGTCGTAGGCGGGAATCATGAAATCAGAGTTATCAAAGAAATGAATGAAATTCTGAAACACCGCGGCATGAAGCTTGCCAGTGCCTATGCGGAATACATTCTTCAGAGAATATCGGCAAATGAAGTAAAGCAGCTGGAAAAAATTGAAGAAGATGTAAAAAGCCAGCGAAGGCTGTTGGATGAATTTCATGACCAGATGGCAAAGGCAAATAAAGATGATGTGAAAAAGCAGTTAAAAAGAGATATCAGGGACTATATCAAGTTTAAGATTAAAAAGAAATTTTAAAAATACCGGGCCCGCCGCGCTGTTGCGGCCGGACCCGGTATTTGGGGGAGGATAAGTATTAATTTTCTCTTTTGTAGATGTTAGTAGTATGAGCAGAAATTTGGTTTCTATACAATTTTTTTATAAAAAATAAAATTCTTTTGAAAAATAATCAAAAGTGTTATATACTATACGTGTTATGATTACGAATATGAAACAAAGGATGGATTAGATATGGGATTATTACAGGATTGGAGAGACGTAGCATACTCTCAGGAAACAGATAAGAAGCAGCTTCAGAAGTTTTGGACTGATTATTTTTTAATTGAAAAAGGAATCTATGAGAAATTATTGGCTAATCCGGAAGAAGTGGTAAAAGGTACCGTTAAGGATTTGGCTGAGAAGTTTGAAATTCCGGTAATGACAATGGTAGGCTTTCTGGATGGAATTGATGAAAGTTTGAAAGTGAAGAATCCAATTGAAGAAATGGATGAGAACACTGAGGTAAACTTAGGTTTTGATAAAGAGCTTCTTTACAAAAATATGGTAGACGCAAAGGCTGACTGGTTATACGAGCTGCCTATGTGGGATGAAATCTTCGATGAAGAGAAAAAGAAAGTGCTGTATAGAGAAGCAAAGAAAGCAAATACGATTGTCAAAGGCAAGAAGATTGGAAGAAATGATCCATGTCCTTGCGGAAGTGGTAAGAAGTATAAAAAATGCTGCGGTAAAAACGCATAATAAAAACCGGGTGAAAGCGAGTAAGCTTTTCATCCGGTTTTGGAGTATCCGGCTGCATTTACCCTGTAGTTATGGGATGCCGGTTGTTTCGGATGAATAGATTAGGATAGAATCGAAAGGAGAAGCACAGCTGTTGAGGCCGCTGTGTTTCTCCTTTTTTTATGGCCGGTATTGAAGCCGGTATTGTTCCGGAGTCATGTGTTCATATTTTTTGAAGATACGGAAAAAATATTTTACATTATCATATCCGGATGCTTTGGCGATCTGATACATCTTTTTGTCTGTTTCAGAGAGCATTTGTTTAGCTCTGGCGATCCGTATGGTGTTCAGGCAGTGTACAAAGGTCTCTCCGGTACGTTGTTTGAATAAATGGCTGCAATAACTGCGGTTCAGGTAAAAAAGTGAGGACAGGAACTCTATGGACAGATTATTCTGGTAGTGGCGCTCCATGTAAATCTTCATCTTTTCTATGATATCATCTGTGGCATATATATTATCTGTTTTAAAAAGGGAGGCGATATTCTGGTAAAACTGCTGGTAGTAATCTTTTATTTCCGGCAGGCTGAACATATTGTTGAGAATATTCTGCATACTGCTATTAGCGGAGGACGGGTTTATCTGGTCAAAGTAGGTACTCATCATATAGCGTGTCTGGTCAGCCAGTGAAAAACAGAATACTTTTATATCATAGAGACTGCAGTCAGGTATTGTAAGAAAATAATTAAAAAGTTCTTCTAAAAGCGCTTCTGTCTGGGGAATCATTCCGGCTTCGATACGGAATAAAAATTCTTCTGTTTTATCCCAGCTAATAATAATCGGTTCCCGTTTCCTGTTCAAGGGGAAAAAAGCCGTTGAGCTGCCGGCTACAGTTTTTGTATTCAGAGCGGTTACTGTTTCCAGGAAAGCAGTATTCAGTTCCAGAAGAGAATGGTGTGTCCGGCTGCATCCGAATAAAACAGTTATTTGTGAAGAATATAAAGTGTTGTTTAGCTGCTGGATCAGCTGCCTGCACATTTCCTCAGAGCTTAAGACGGAATGTTCCGGTTTGAACAAAATAAAAAATCCCAGGTTCTGGTTGGTTGTGTGTTCCAGCAATAATGCCAGGTCTCCAAAAGAATTATCGGACAGGAAAGCCTCCAGCATAGTAAAATCAAGGGCGGTCTGAGAATAGACCGTGATCATAACCAGGTGGTGGATCTGGTTAATGAAGTTCAGGCGTTTGGAAGTAATGGAGAAATCAGAGGTATGGTAACCCATAATCATATTTTGCAGCATTTGTATATCGTATTTATAACGGGCCTGTTCTTTTTTCTCATCTGAGGAAACGAGACGGTTTTGTATGGATTGATGGTCGTTCAGCTGCTTTACGGCGTTCATGACAGCCTCGGTCAGGGCTTCCTTGCCAAAGGGTTTTAGCAGATAGTCAACAGCCTGGGCGGCAATGGCATGCTTCATATAGTCGAAGTCCTTATAACCACTGATGACAATTGCTTTTATATGAGGGAATCTTTGGGTAAGCAGTGTTAAAAAAGCTGTTCCGTCCATGAGGGGCATTTTCATATCGGTTATCACGATATCCGGATCGATGGACTCAATCAGTGAGAGAGCCTCCTCGCCATTAGAGGCCTCGCCGGTACATAAAACCGTATCCCGGATCGAAGATAATTTCTTGATAATTCCTTTGCGGATCAGTGATTCATCATCAATTACAATATAAGTGTACATAGAATCCTCCTAACAGTTTAGTTTGGGGAGCTTAATCAGTATGGAAGTTCCCTCGTTCTTTTGACTCTGGATCTTAAGTCCGTATTCATCTCCGTAATATAACTGTATCCGGGTGTGAATATTTTTAATACCGATACTTTGTTTGTTCCGGTGCCCCAGCTCCGTGAATTCAGCTTTCTGCTTTAAAACCAGGTTTAGCTGTTCAAGTTGTGGCTCATCCATACCAATCCCATCATCACTGACTGTAAAATAAATGAAGGAAGATTCCGTCCAGCAGTCAATGCGGATAAAACTCCCGTACTGGCAATAATCCAGGCCATGGTAAAAGGCATTTTCCACCAGAGGCTGTAGAATCAGCTTAAGAACCTGAAATTTGAGTATTGCTTCCGGAATATTTATGATCATACGAAAACGGTTTTCGAAGCGGATCTGCTGAATTGAAATATAATTCTGGACGTGCTTCAGCTCTTCCTCAATCGTAACCAGTTCACACTGTGTTTTAATACTGTAGCGGAACATGTCTCCCAGGGCAAGTGACATGGTTGCAATACTTTCCACTTCCTCCAGTTCCGCAATGCTGTTGATGGATTCCAGTGTATTGTAAAGAAAATGGGAATTAATCTGAGCTTCCAGGGATTTCATCTGAGAGTCCAGAGAGATTAATTTGTTTTGTAATTCTTTTTCTATGTATTCGCTCAATGTCTCGATCATGTGATTATACTCATTGTACAGGATCCCAATCTCATCGTTCCTGTTCAGGTAGTGGGAAGCGGTAAGAAGCTTCTGGTTTTTGGAGTCAGCCATCTTGCTGCTCAGGTAGGTGACCGGCCGGGACAGTGAGTAGGAAAAAAAGAAGGATAGTATGATAAAAACACCTGCGCAAATACCTGCAATTGTCAGGATCATTACTCTAGTCGCATCAAACTCTTTATAAAGAGATTCATAATTTACGGTAAAAATCAGCTGCAGATTGTCAGAAGGAAATTCTTTAATCAATGTATGGCTGTTTTTCGGTGTAAAGCTTTCTTCCGATGAAGCAGGATCGCTATAGACCACGTTATTGGTGTCTGATTTAACGGTAATCATTGATGTTTCATTCAGCGTATTTACCTTAGAAAAATCAAAAACAGCCGGGGAGCAGTCGATCAGAAGAACACCCAGAAATTTCTTGGAATATCCGTCATAAAGGGCTTTGGAAAAGGAAATGGAGGGTCTGCTGTTAATCAGAAAATCTTTCTTGGATATCCCGTCTATATAAAAGGAGCCTTCCAGACCTATCGTTTTTTCGTACCAGTCTTCCTTTCGTGGATCATAACCGGGGAATACATCAATATTACTGTTTAACCCATAACCCAGGGTAGGACCACTGGGCGTAAAGACAAATATACCGTTTATGAATTCGCTGCTATAGGTTATATTTTTCATAATGAAATGTATGTTCTGATTACTTTGGAATATGTCGTAAGTAGAATAACCTTCGGAATCTCCGGCATATTTTCGAAGTTCTTTATTTAAAGATATCTGATCAGATTCGCTGTGGAAATTGAAGAGATCTCCGATATGTTCCAGTGATTTGAGGTTTGTCTCCAGCTCTTCTCCGGATTTTTCAAATATGTTTTCAGTAATGCTGGTGATCTGTTTGTCAATCAGTTTGGTATACCGGGTATAAGTAAATGTGGTAATAAAGATAACCGGTATTATGGATATCAGAAGAAATATGATAAGAAACTTATGCTTTAGTTTCATTCCGCTCCCCTTTCCTTTATATAACGATATTAAATGTTGAAGTTTGTCAGATATGGTCTTTTGAAAAGAAGTATATCACAAATTATGTTCAGGGTAATGATAATTTTGTCATATTACCTGGAAAAAATTTTGAATAACAAAAGAACGAAAGAATCTCGATAATAGAGAAAAATTGATCCAACAAATGTGCACCATTACTTTGAACAAATGTATACCGGCAATATGGTATGATAAAACCATGAAAAAAGTTATTCATAGGAGGAAAACAAAATGAAAATAAAAAGATTTTTAGCTTTAGCCCTGACGGGAAGCATGATAGCCCTTTCCTTAGCGGGCTGCAAAGACACCAAAAAAGCAGAAAGCAGTGAGGGGGCAGAGACCGCCACCGTAAAGCAGGAGGAGAGCAAAGCATCGGGGGATAAGACCGTAATCACTATGATGTATTCCGGTACACCCGCTGATCCGGATTTCGAAACAGAAATTTTACCGGGGCTTGTGGAAAAGGAATTCCCCAATATAAAACTGGAAGTTACAAAGCTGCCGGATGACCAGTACTACACAGCTTTGAAGACGAAGCTGGCATCGGGAGAGTGTCCGGACATTATTCTTGTGCACCCTAAGTATGCGGGAGCAAATGGGGTAATCAATCTGGCAAAGGCGGGATATCTGGAACCGCTGACAGATCTGAAAGTGCTGGATAAGGTAGGAGAGGGAGCAAGAGATGCATTCACCTATGATGGAGAAATCTATGGAGTAGGTTCCAACGTATCTATGCTGGGAACTTATTTCAACAAAGATATGTTTGAAAAACACAATCTGGAGATCCCCAAGAACTGGGATGAATTTTTGAATTGCTGCAAGGTTCTGAAAGAAGCAGGGATTCAGCCAATTGTCATGGGCGATAAGGATATGTATGTGATGCAGTTTGGTCTCTATCAGATTGCAGCCAGCAAAGTATATGCCAAGAACCTCAAGTTTGATGACCAGCTCCGAACCGGAGAAACGAAGTTTACGGATAAGGACACCTGGGATGAAGTAATATCTATGTATAAGACGCTGTATGATGAGGGCTATATTGACAGCTCATCACTTGGACTGAGCGCGCAGCAGGCAATCCAGAAATTTGTGGACGGGGAGGCTGCTATGACATTTGACCATAATGGAGATAAAAAATCCTTGTGTGCAAAAGGTGCAGTCGATTTTGAACGGGGATACTTCCCACTGCCGGGAAACAGCGCGGATGAGGAACTCTGGGCATCAATGTCTATCGGAGCTACGCCGGCTATTTATTCCGGTTCCAAACACATAGAAGAGAGTAAAGCGATTCTGGAAAAATGGTTTGATGGAGAGTCTGAGATCTGGAAGAGCATGGTGGATATGGGGAATATTGTAGTTACTTATGGTTATGGATCTGAAAATGTGGATGAGTTCTGGAAACCGTTTATGGATTTGTATAATGAAGGAAAGTCCTCTTATTGGTGCAACCAGGGCTGGCCATCGGGAACCGAAAACGAGATGGAAGCATTGTTCTCTGAAGCGATCGGCGGACAAGGGACTACGGTAGATGATATTGTAAATGGAATGCAGGCGAAATTTGAGGAACTATATACAGAGTAATAAGCTGATTGAGATGTGGCAGAATTCCGGAGGGAGCCTGTAAAGCCTCCCTCTGACTTGCCGGAAAGGATAATTATGAAGAAAGCAAAACGAAAAACCCTTGTATTTCCCAACCGGATGTATGTATTTGTGATTCCGGCACTGATCTTGTTTGTGATCTTTTGGATCGTACCGGTACTTCAGCTATTTTACTATAGTGTAACAAACTTTAATGGAATTAATAGCGATTATGATTACGTGGGATTTAAAAACTATCAGACTTTGCTGAAAGATGGTTCTATGATAAATGCAATTAAGAACACGTTGATTTATGCAGTTGTGGTAGTTGTTCTGAATAATCTGCTGGGACTGGTGATTGCCATGGCACTGAACGTAAAACTTAAGGGAAAAGCATTATTCCGGACGGTATCCTATATTCCGGCACTGTTTAGTGCCATCGTGGTAGGTTTTATCTGGTCATATGTTTACATGCCGGATTCAGGTATGATTGCATCAGTAATGAAGGCAGTCGGATTAGACGGATCATCCTTTAATGTACTGGGCAATTATAAGACAGCCTTATATGCCATTGCTATGGTAGAAGTATGGAAAGGCTTCGGCTCTACCATGATTATTTATCTTGCGGGACTGCAGACGGTAGATGACAGCCTTCTGGAGGCCGGTAAAATAGACGGGTGTTCGGAATGGCAGCTGATTCGAAAAATTAAGCTACCGCTGATCTCGGCAACAGTCACTATCAATGTAATTCTGGCTGTAATCGGTGGTCTGAAAGCTTTTGATTATTCTTTTATCATGACAAATGGAGGACCGGGAAAATCAACCAATACCCTGATGTTTTCCATCTATAGAATTGCGTTTAATGATCAGATGATGGGAAAAGCCAGTGCATTCTCTGTGGCTGCATTTGCGGTCATCATCCTGATTACCGTGTTCATGCTGTTCTACATGAATAAAAGGGAGGTGGAATTATGATGAGAAGAAGGAGAAAAACATATAAAGAAGTGGAAGCAAAGGTTAAACTTTCACCGATGGTTTTCATTCTCTATATTATGCTGACCTTATTTTGCTGCCTTATTATTTTCCCTCTTTTAATCGTATTGTCCAGTTCCCTTAGAAGTCCCGACAATATGATTTCACCTTTGCTTTTATTTCAGGAGTTTTCGTTAGACAGCTATATAAATGCTTTTACAAAGATGAAGTATCCCAAGCAGCTGCTGAACAGTATCATGACAACAGGGGGATCAGTGTTTCTGGTTGTAATGTTTTCCACAATGGCGGCATATCCAATTTCCAGGATTAAACAAAAGACCAGCCGGTTCTTGTATTACTTCTTTATAGCAGGCTTAATTATACCATCCCAGATGGTCATCGTTCCAATTGCCCAGATGTTCGGACGCTTATCGCTGCCTAACACCAGGTTTACGCCAATGATCATGTTTATCACCTGCAGCCTTCCATTCTCTATTTTCTTACTGACGGGTTTTATGAAAGGGGTTCCTGTTGAAATTGAGGAATCTGCTTATATCGATGGATGCGGTCTGTGGAAACGTTTCATAAGTGTAGTTTTCCCTTTGCTAAAACCGGCTGTTGTATCGGTTGTGATCACACAGGGTATGTGGATTTGGAACGATTATTTTTATCCAATGATCTTCATATCCAAATCGGATCAGTACTCCCTGCCGGTAGGAATGATACAGTTTCTGGGAGATCGTGAAAATCCGGCACAGTGGAATACCCTGTTTGCAGCCTGCGTGCTGTGTGCGCTCCCGCTGATCCTTTTATTTGCAGTGCTGCAAAAGCAGTTTATCAATGGAATAGCAGCCGGAGCAGTTAAAGGCTGAGTACAGGTTTTTATATTTAAATAAAATACTGATTTGTATGCAGGCAGCTTCCGTTAAACCAGATTCCGGTTTGGCTTTAACGGGGGCTGCTTTTTGCGTGAAAGAACCCATCTTGCTGTATAAATATGAAAAATTTAAGAAATGTTTAAAATATATGGTGTATTGGTCAGATTGACAGACCTTGTAAAATACAGTAAACTGAAGAAGATATCGTAAATAATTATAGAAAATAATCATAAATAAAAGGAGGCATAAAAAACAATGCAGATTTTATGGTTGATTTTAGGAGCAGCATCATTGCTATATTTTGTGATTTTAGTCAGCGTAGGAATGGATTTTTCAATTATATGGCTTTGTGGAGCGGCCGTGTTTTTTGGACTTGCCTTTTTCAGTCATTATTGTAAAACCCATCCGGGTGTACATCTTTTTCCCTCGTGGTGCAAAGTGATTTTTGGCGGGGTATTGGCAGTGGGACTATTTGTGTTCTTGCTTGTGGAAATATTTATTTTTACCGGCATGTTTCAGCATGGTGAAAAGAATCTGGACTACGTGGTGATTCTGGGAGCCCAGGTGAAAGGGGAAGTACCCAGTAAAGCATTGACATTGCGTCTGGAAGCAGCAGCAGAATACTTGAAAGAAAATACGGACAGCAAGGCCGTTCTTTCCGGCGGAAAGGGTCCGGGGGAAAATATCACCGAGGCAGAGGCAATGAGACGGTACCTGTCAGCTGAGGGAATCGAAGAAAGCCGGCTTATTTTGGAAGATAAATCTACCAGCACGGAAGAAAATTTAAAATACAGTGCACAGGTAATTGGAAGTAAAGATGCCAAAGTCGGTATTGTAACAAATAATTTCCATGTGTTTCGTGCAATGCAGCTGGGGGAGAAACAGGGATATACAAATCTGTCCGGAATTGCGGCGGCTTCCGATCCAAGATTTCAAGTCCATTATCTGTTGCGGGAATTTTTTGCTTTGGTAAAAGAAAAACTGGTTGGAAATATTTAAATTAATTTCAGGTGTTGACAAATGAAGCTTAAATGCTATAATCAAGGGTAGATAATGTTAATACGTTGAAGAGAAGAGTAAAATGCGGAATAACCCAGAGAGGGATTGGTGCTGGAAATATCCTGTTAGGAAACATTTGAAAACTGCCTCTGAGTGACCCTAATCCGGTCCGGTGATCCCGTTATCATCAAAATGAAGTGGTTTCTTAGAAACAATCAGGGTGGAACCGCGAGTAAGAATACTCGTCCCTGGATTGTACCGGCAGGTATGGTCCAGGGACTTTTTGCGTGGAAATACTATCCCTGTACAAAAGTAAATCTGTGTAAATGATACTGTATATCTGGTATGCAGTAAAAAAGCCTGCGTGATACATGTTGTTAAAGCTGAAATAAAAAAGAAAGAAAGGTAACCACATTTTAATTTGTGGCGTGCTGCAGAAAAGCCTGCGGCATGTAATGGGTAGTAAAATGATTATTACATTAAAAGATGGATCAAAAAAAGAATATGAAGAAAGTAAATCCGTACATGATATCGCTTTGGATATCAGTGAAGGACTGGCAAGAATGGCATGTGCCGGAGAAGTAAATGGAGAGGTTGTGGATCTGCGTACAGTCGTAGACCGGGATTGTGAACTCTCTATATTAACTGCAAATGATGAAAAGGGATTGGCGGCGCTGCGCCATACTACGTCCCATGTGCTGGCAGAGGCTGTAAAGCGCCTTTATCCGGAAGCAAAACTGGCAATTGGGCCATCTATTGACACCGGTTTTTATTATGACTTTGATCATGAGCCATTCTCCAGAGATGACCTTGATAATATTGAAAAAGAAATGAAGAAAATCATCAAAGAAGGAGCAAAGCTTGAGAAATTCACTTTGCCAAGAGCAGAAGCGATTCAGTTTATGGAAGAAAAAGGTGAGCATTACAAAGTAGAATTAATCCGGGATCTTCCGGAAGATTCAATTATCTCTTTTTATCGTCAGGGAGATTTTACAGATCTCTGTGCAGGACCTCATTTAATGAGCACAAAGTCTATCAAAGCATTTAAACTGACGTCTTCTTCCGGTGCATATTGGAGAGGAAACGAAAAAAATAAAATGCTTGCACGTATTTACGGAACAGCATTTGCGAAAAAAGATGAATTAAATGCATATCTGTTACAGATGGAAGAAGCAAAAAAACGTGACCATAATAAACTGGGCCGTGAAATGGAACTTTTCACTACGGTAGACGTAATTGGTCAGGGTTTGCCCCTTATTATGCCTAAGGGAGTAACCATCATCCAGACATTGCAGAGATGGATCGAAGACGAAGAAGAAAAAAGAGGCTATGTGAGAACGAAAACGCCATTAATGGCAAAAAGTGATCTGTATAAGATTTCCGGTCACTGGGATCACTATAAAGATGGGATGTTTGTTCTGGGAGACGAGGAAAAGGACGACGAAGTATTTGCACTTCGTCCGATGACCTGTCCATTCCAGTATTATGTATATAAAGCAAGCCAGAAGAGCTATCGTGATCTGCCGCTGCGTTATGGCGAAACCTCTACATTATTCAGGAATGAGGAATCCGGAGAAATGCATGGACTTACCAGAGTACGTCAGTTTACCATTTCTGAAGGACATTTAATCATGACTCCGGAGCAGATACACGAAGAGTTCAAAGGATGTGTAAATCTGGCACTGTATTGCCTTAAGACTCTGGGATTGGAAAATGATGTAACATACCGTTTGTCCAAATGGGATCCAAACAATACAGAAAAATATATCGGAGATGCAGCATATTGGGAAGAATCCCAGGGTGTAATGCGTGAAATGCTATTAGAGCTGGGACTTCCATTTGTAGAAGCCGATGGAGAAGCAGCATTCTACGGACCAAAACTGGATATCCAGGCGAAAAATGTCTATGGAAAAGAAGATACCATGATTACGATTCAGTTAGATTTTGCATTGGCTGAGCAGTTCGATATGTATTATGTAGATAAAGACGGCGAAAAGAAACGTCCGTTTATTATCCACAGAACAAGCATGGGCTGCTATGAAAGGACACTTGCATGGCTGATTGAAAAATATGCAGGAAAATTCCCTACATGGCTGTGTCCGGAACAAGTACGTGTACTCCCGATTTCTGAAAAATATCATGATTACGCAAAAAAAGTGGAAGACCAGTTGAAATTAAACGGCATCCGCTGTACAACAGATGAACGTTCTGAAAAGATTGGTTATAAAATCCGTGAAGCCCGTCTGGACAAAGTGCCTTATATGCTGGTAGTAGGTGCGAAAGAAGAAGAAGACGGCGTAGTTTCTGTAAGAAGCAGATTTAAAGGGGATGAAGGGCAAAAAGCCCTGGATACTTTTATAGATGATATCTGTAAAGAGATCCGTACAAAAGAAATCCGTAAAATCGAAGTGGAAGATTGATCACGCTCTAAAATATTAACGAATAAAAAATCTAAAAAGGCAGATACTATCCCAAATAAATCAAAGGAGGTAGTATCATGCCATTATTAGTATGTTCCGCTCAAAGTTGTGTCTATAACGATGCAGAGTGTTGCTGCAAAGGTGATATCCAGGTTGGTGGAGACCATGCAGAAAAATGCCAGGAAACATGTTGTTCCAGTTTCAGGGAAAGAAAAGGTGACAATGCCAGAAGTTCCATGGGAACTCCATGTCAGAAGATTGATGTAGACTGTGAAGCACGTAACTGCACATTCAATGAATCCTGTAAATGCAGTGCAGATAAGATCGGTATAGCCGGTGCAGCCGCAAAGCATTGCGACCAGACAGAATGCGCAAGCTTCGAAGAAAAATAATTTGTGAAGTATAAGGAAAAGCGGCTCGGAAGTTAGAGCTGCTTTTCTGATGTATGTGTTAAAATAATAAATTAATAGTTGACAATAAATTTTGAATGTGGTAAAGTAAATAAGGTTACAAGAAATCAAAGTAGAGTATCCACTCTCACCATAGCACAGAGGTGACTATCGGTTAATATGTTACATAGGAACGTTCTATGGGAATATTATGTGGATAGTCTATCTATCCACTTTTTTTATGCGGATAATTAGCAGCGAAGTGGTATTTATTTCAAGCATTTTATGGAGGTGCAAGACAATTAGCGAATTAATGATTAACGAGCAAATCAGAGACAGAGAGATCCGTTTGATTGGTGAAAACGGAGAACAATTAGGTGTTATGCCTACAAAAGAGGCAATGAGACTGGCTAAAGAAGCAGAATTAGACCTGGTTAAAATCGCTCCGACAGCGAAACCGCCTGTTTGTAAGATTATCGATTACGGAAAGTATCGTTACGAACTGGTGAGAAAAGAAAAAGAAGCGAAGAAAAAGCAAAAGGTTATTGATGTAAAGGAAGTTCGTTTATCGCCAAATATCGATGTAAATGACTTGAATACAAAAGTAAGTGCTGCCAGAAAGTTTATTCAAAAAGGCAACAAAGTAAAGGTAACACTTCGTTTTAGAGGTAGAGAAATGGCACATATCCAGAGCAGCAGGCATATTCTGGATGATTTTGCAAAAGAACTTGAAGACATTGCAGTAGTGGATAAGCCGGCCAAAATGGAAGGCAGAAGCATTATGATGTTTTTAACTGAAAAACGTAGTTAAGAATTTTTTAGTTAAAATAGATAAGTCTAAATATAAGGAGGAACATATACAATGCCAAAGATCAAAACAAGCAGAGCAGCTGCGAAACGTTTCAAAAAAACAGGTACAGGTAAATTAAAAAGAAATAAAGCTTATAAGCGCCATATCTTAACCAAAAAATCTGCCAAGAGAAAAAGAAACTTAAGAAAAGCAATCATCACAGATGCTACAAATTTCAAAAACATGAAGAAGATTTTACCTTATTTATAAGAGTAGGCGAAGGAGGAAATAAGACATGGCAAGAATTAAAGGCGGAATGAACGCTAAAAAAAGACATAATAGAACATTAAAGCTGGCAAAAGGTTACAGAGGTGCCAGATCTAAACAGTATAAAGTAGCAAAACAGTCCGTAATGAGAGCATTGACAAGCTCTTATGCAGGAAGAAAAGAAAGAAAACGTCAGTTCAGACAGTTATGGATCGCTCGTATCAACGCAGCAGCTAGAATCAACGGATTATCCTACAGCAAATTTATGTATGGATTAAAACTTGCTGAAGTTGAAATGAATAGAAAAATCTTAGCTGATATGGCTGTTAATGATGCAGAAGGTTTTGCAACACTTGCAGAGCTGGCTAAATCTAAATTGGCATAATAGTGTTTTAGATACCCCGGGGATACTTAATCTTCGGGGAATTTTGTCGTAAAAAGACGATCAAATTCTTTGGAAAAGTGCGAAAACCCTCTTGACATATTTCATATAAGGTTTATAATATGATTTGTATTCCTCGATAGCTCAATGGTAGAGCATTCGGCTGTTAACCGAAGGGTTGTTGGTTCGAGCCCAACTCGGGGAGTTTTTACTGCTTATTTTTTGAGTAAGAGAATTTCATAATGAAGATTATTTGCGGAAGCCTAAACATTTTATGTGGTTGGCTTCCGTTTTTTGTACGATAAATAGTGGTCAGGCCGTAATCAGATCTAATTACAACCTGTTTTCCAGTTAAAAAACCGAAAGATTTACAAAAGAAGATAAAATATTACCACAAATCGATAAAAATTTCTATTTTAAATACAAAATAAGATTGGTAAAATAAGATTAAGAAGAAATAATACAGAATAGAAAAATAGAACACAAAATAAAGTACAAGATAAAGTACAAGATAAAGCACAAAATAAAGCACAAGATAAAGCACAAAATAAAACACAGACAGGAGGGCATCAGATGTACAGTCACGAAATTGATTCATATCTGCGAAGCAGAAACTGGGAGCTGAATCCCATAGAGTATATGAATATTATAAATGTTAATGCAAATCCTGAATTGGATCACATTACTTATAATCATAAAGATAATGACTACAAAGTATGGACAAAGAATGGTTATGCATGGACAATTAAAGTAATACCGTCGTAAAAAATTAAATTCAATTAAGAAATCCTGAAGACTGGTTTACAATCACGGTCTTCAGGATTTTTTGCGATTAATATGAAAATTTAATTCTTTCTGTGATTAAGTATAAAAAAATATGTCTATCATATTATTATAAATAGAGAAGTGTATTCTTACAGGGGGATTGTCATATGGGTCTGGAGATATTGATGGGATTCGGGTTGTTTTTTGCCGGAATGGCGAGCGGCGTTTTTGTAATAGCCTTATGTCAGGTATCCGGTAATTCAAAAGACAAAGATCAGGAAGATCGGGAGCAAATAGAATATTTGCGTAAATACAACAGTAAATAAGATTCTTGGATACTATATGAGAAAGAAAGCCGTATTAGCACAGATAAAGGCTCTAAAGTGGTGCCGGGGGGCTCCTGACAGGTAGGGAAACAAAAGAAAAAGGAAATATCATATTCTGCCCTGTTGGGGGAAGTGTATATCTTCTTCCGGCAGGGTCATTTTATAACAAGAAAATTTTTGGATTATAACACAAATTTCTATATTTAGATTATTGCGAATTTTGTATAAATATGTTAATATACAAATTATATTAGCGGAAGCTGGTATATTTCACAACTCGTTCAGTCTGGTAAAACCCCACGACGTTACCAGTCTGACTCCCTCAAAAATAAAAAAGTAATGTGGCTGCCGTACATCTTAAGGATTCACGGCAGCCACATTATTATTATTCCTCTTCCGAGTGTTCGTATGCAACGATGGCAATTTGTTTATTTAACTTATTACTGATAGTGCTTTCTAATGCATCAATATCACTTTTGCAGGATTCATTAATATCTGCAAACTTATAATCATTTTTATTAGTATTTTTAGTTTCCATAATACACACTCCTTTTTTGAGATAGTATTTCGTAATTTATAGTTTATTATGCATGGGAAAAAATGGACAGAAAAAAAGTAAAAAAGGTCCATAAAAAGAGGGAGGCCAGTACTGTTAACAGTACTGGCAGAGTTATGAAAAAGATTTTATATAAACCAATAATAGGATAGTTGTTTGTCGAAGTCCAGCGGCAGCTCACATAACAAGGTGTTAGGTAAAACCGCTGTTCTTCATTTGATATATATAGTATACCGAAGATTTGTGTCCGAAGTGTGGCAGAGAAATAAATGATTTATAAAAAAGCTTTAGATTGTATTAAGAAATTGGTAGGGAAATATGAAATAGATAGAGTCTGGTTCTCATAAATACTTTCCGCTTATGCTGATGATACCCATTAATTTTTACGGATTTCAACCTGATAAATCGGACTGGGTGGTCATGGTTGGCTCGTGGCTGCGATATTTTTTTATATCTCTGAACGGAGGGAGAGCCCTGTACTGTGAGTACAGGGCTGAGTTATGAAAAAGTTTATGTTAACCAATATTGTTTGGATAATTGTTAGTCGAAGTCCAACGGCAGTCCACGATAGGTAAGCTAATTTATTTATGTTGTGAAACCGCTGTCCTTCATTTGATGATATTAGTATATCGAATATTTGTGTCAAGATTATGACGTGGGAATAAAGCATTTCTAAAAAAGCTTGTGATTCTATTAAGAAAATTATATGGAAAATGAAAAGATTGGGTTATGTAGCCCGCTATGTGCCCTTCATCCGGGACCCATCTCCCACAAACTAATCTCGTAACCTGAGAGGGGGGAGTAAAAAATAGCACAGTTTGATTGAACAAAAAAAGAATACCCAATAAATTAGGTATTCTTCTCAAAATTAACTATGCGGGAGATGGGACTTGAACCCACACGTACATGCATACACAAGATCCTTAGTCTTGCCTGTCTGCCAATTCCAGCACTCCCGCCTATGTAGTTATATCCGCTGTGATGTGTTTCTCTCAGCTGCGAACAGATAGAATTATAGCATTGGTAGGAACAGATGTCAACACTAAAATCGAAAAAAGTTGAAAATTTTTTATTTGTATAAATTTTTGAAAAAATTTAAAATTCTTGTTGACAAGCGGTTACAAATATTGTATTATATAGCATGTAAGTTGCGCAAGTAACTACATAGAACGCGGAAGTGGCGGAATTGGCAGACGCGCAGGCTTCAGGTGCCTGTGGTAGCAATATCGTGTGGGTTCAAGTCCCATCTTCCGCATCAAAGAAATATTGGGTTTTTATATAAGAGTAGTCTTCTGAAAAGAGGGCTATTTTTTGTTTTACGTATGATTGAAAAGTATGGGGGTACCATATACTTGATCAATACACTGGGGATAGATTTGTTATGTCCGATAGGAACGGAAGAACGTATTCTATGAAATTTGTAATGCATAATCGATAGGAACTGCAACTTATAATATGACGGTTACTGCTTCTGAGTCCGGTTTGGGAATCTTATAAGCTTATGGTTCGGTGATACGTTTTGGCAAATGAGGAACTGCATGACTGGTTAATAAATACAGAAGGGGCATGGCCTCGTGGAGTTTGCCCTCAAAATAGTCTCCTTTATAAATGGAATTCATGCCCATAAAGTAGAAAAAAACCACATAATACGACACTATAACAGAAAAAAGATGCAAATATACCATTTTGCATCTTTTTTTGCGCCTAATTTTGAAGGAGTTTACAATTGATAATTCGATAGATAAATGATATACTTATGGATAAGTTAAATTGATAAATAAAGAAGAATGATTGAATTTAGAATGGAGAACAGGATGAAGAAGCTAGACGATTATGTAAGAAGTATCCCGGATTTTCCGGAACCAGGAGTTATTTTCAGAGATGTTACCAGTATTTTGCAGGATGCAGACGGATTGAAGCTTGCAATTGATTCCATGCAGGAATTAATTGGAGATATACCGGTAGATGTAATTGTTGGAACAGAATCCAGAGGATTCATTTTTGGAATGCCCCTGGCATATAATTTGCATACTTCCTTTGTACCTGTGAGGAAAAAGGGGAAATTGCCCTGTGAGACAATTTCTGAGGAATATGACCTGGAGTATGGCAGTGCCGAAATTGAAATTCACAAGGATGCGGTTAAGCCTGGACAGAAGGTTGTTATTATTGATGATTTAATTGCTACAGGCGGAACTATAGAAGCCAGCGTGAAGCTGATTGAAAGTCTGGGCGGAGAAGTAGTCAAGATTGTATTTTTAATGGAACTTGCAGGGCTGAAAGGCAGAGAACGTCTGAAAGGCTACGATGTTCAGTCTGTGCTCTGCTATGAGGGTATATAGACGCAAAACAGCAGCGAATATAACAATTAGAAGACGGTGATATGAATGCCAATGAATGGGACGATTAAAAATGAAAAATTAGATAAGATTAAAAAGGCGGATGCCATTATAAAGGGCATGGCTGATTTTACGAGCCCGGATATCCTGTATGATGAGCTGATCAGCAGTGTTAGAAAATATCATCCGTCTACCGATATCTCGATGATCGAAAAGGCGTATCATCTTGCGAATGATGCCCATCAGGATCAGAAGAGGAAATCAGGAGAACCATATATTATCCATCCTTTAAGTGTTGCAATCATACTTGCGGATCTGGAACTGGATAAAGAAACCATTGTAGCAGGACTTCTGCACGATGTGGTGGAAGACACGGTTCTGACTTCCGATGAGGTACGCAGGGAATTTGGTGCAGAGGTGGAACTTCTGGTGGATGGTGTAACCAAACTGGGGCAGTTGTCCTATTCAGCAGATAAAGTTGAAGTTCAGGCGGAGAACCTGCGTAAAATGTTTTTGGCAATGGCGAAAGACATTCGGGTTATATTAATTAAACTGGCGGACAGACTGCATAACATGCGGACTTTGAAGTATATGAAGCCGGAAAAGCAGAAGGAAAAAGCAAGGGAAACCATGGATATTTATGCACCCATTGCCCAACGGCTTGGTATTTCCAAGATTAAGGTGGAGCTGGATGATCTTTCTTTAAAATATCTGGAGCCTGAAGTGTACTATGACCTTGTGGAAAAAGTTTCACTGCGTAAAACGGAGCGGGAGCAGTTTGTGCAGAGTATTGTCGATGAAGTCAGCCTCCATGTAGAAAGTGCCGGGATTAGGGCGCAGATTGATGGAAGGGTGAAACATTTCTTTAGTATCTATAAGAAAATGGTCAATCAGCAGAAGACGATTGAACAGATCTATGATTTGTTTGCAGTTCGGATAATTGTGGACACAGTGAAGGATTGTTATGCAGCTCTCGGGGTAATTCACGAGATGTATAAACCGATTCCGGGGCGTTTTAAGGATTACATTGCGATGCCTAAGCCCAACATGTACCAATCCCTGCATACCACCTTGATTGGCCCCAGCGGTCAGCCTTTTGAAATTCAGATCCGTACATTTGAAATGCACCGGACAGCAGAATTTGGTATTGCTGCCCATTGGAAATACAAAGAAAGCTCCGACGGTAAAAAAGGAGTGGCTGAGCAGGAAGAAGAAAAATTAAGCTGGCTACGTCAGATTCTGGAATGGCAGCGTGATATGTCTGACAATAAAGAATTCATGAGCCTGTTAAAAAGTGATTTGGATTTGTTTGCCGAGAATGTATACTGCTTCACACCTGCGGGAGATGTGAAGAACCTTCCAAATGGTTCAACACCAATTGATTTTGCTTACAGTATCCACAGTGCAGTTGGGAACAAAATGATTGGTGCAAGAGTAAATGGCAAGCTTGTGAATATCGATTACGTGATTCAAAACGGAGACCGTATTGAGATTGTGACTTCACAAAATTCCAGAGGTCCAAGCCGTGACTGGCTGGGGATTGTAAAAAGTACTCAGGCAAAGAACAAGATTAACCAATGGTTTAAGAATGAACTGAAAGAAGATAATATTATTAAAGGCAAGGAAATGTTTGCACAGTATTGCAAATCCAAAGCAATTGTACAAAGCGACATTACTAAGCCGGCATATATGGAAAGTGTGATGCGTAAATATGGTTTCCGGGACTGGGAATCTGTATTGGCGGCCATCGGCCATGGCGGACTGAAAGAGGGCCAGGTGGTGAACAAACTTCTGGAGGAGTATCAGAAGCAGCATAAGAAGCAGATCACGGATGAAAATATTATTGAAGCAGCAGAATCAAAAGAAAAAGTCCGCATTGCCAGAACGAAAAGCGGCATTGTCGTAAAAGGCATTCATGATGTTGCTGTACGTTTTTCCAAATGCTGCAGCCCTGTACCGGGAGATGAAATCGTTGGATTTGTTACTAGAGGAAGAGGTGTGTCAATTCACAGGACAGATTGTGTAAATATTATTAATCTGGGTGGAGAAGACAGGGTACGTCTTATTGATGCTGAATGGCAGGAGCCGGAGGAAACCGGATCTAATGGACTTTATACTGCAGAGATTAAGATCTACGGTAATAACAGAACCGGACTTCTGGTAGATATATCCAGGATTTTTACCGAACGTAAGATTGATGTTACCAGTGTAAATTCCAGAACAAGCAAACAGGGAACGGCAACCATTGCCATGAGCTTTGACGTGCCGGGACGGGAAGTTCTAAACAGTCTTATTGAAAAAATCAGACAGGTGGAAAGCGTGATTGATATTGAACGTACCACCGGATAAGGAGTAGGTTGTATGAGTAAGCTGCATATCGAGAAGATGGTGCTGGGGATGGTGCAGACCAATTGTTATCTGGCAATCAACGAAGAGAACAAAGAAGCTGTTATTATCGATCCGGCAGACAGAGCACAGGCGATTATACAAAAGATAAAAAGCCTGCAGGTTAAAGTGGCAGCCATTTTATTAACCCATGGTCATTTTGACCATACTGGTGCAGCTATGGATTTGAAGAAAGAGCTCCAGGTTCCGGTCTGTGTATTAGAGCAGGAAAAGGCGGTCACTGAGGATAATCATTTAAACTTATCCTCGATGTTTGGACTGCCGTTTGTGATTAAGGCAGACCGCTATTTAAAGGATCAGGAAGAAGTAGAACTTGCGGGCTTCAAAATCAAAGTATTGCATACACCGGGACATACAAAAGGCGGGGCATGTTATTACCTGCCGGAAGAAAAGACCTTATTCAGCGGGGATACATTATTTCGTGAAAGTATAGGCAGAACTGATTTTCCAACCGGAAACCAGGCGGAATTATCAAGATCGGTAAAAGAGCTTTTAAACACTTTGCCGGAAGATACGCAGGTCTGCCCAGGGCATGAATCTATGACAGACATCGGTCACGAAAAAAAGTATAATCCTTTTGCTTAATATCGTTTTACAGGAGAAAATGATGATTGCAGTACAATTGAATAAGAGAGATTTCGAATATGATATCCATTCACTGGTGAGAGCATTCTATCCGGGGGTGGATGTACCTGTCTATTACGGGGAAGATCTGGTGGAAGGGTCTTTTGATTTTTATATCATGATTTCCTACAGTGACACCGGCATTGCCATAACATTTTATGGACCGGATCGGGAAAAGCTGGATGGACGAAGCATTCAGCTGGATTATTATGCCAATCGTAAGGAAACAAAGAACCGGCTGAAACGCCTGCTTTATGAAATGCTTAGAGAACGTTCGGGTCAGGAACTGCCCTGGGGGACGTTGACAGGCATTCGCCCTACGAAGATTCCAATGGCTCTGTTAGAACAGGGACTTAAGAATACTGAGATAGCGGATTATATGCGCAATACATATTATTGCAGCAATGAAAAAACCTCACTGAGTGTTATGATTGCAAACCGGGAAAGCTATATTTTAAAGGATATAAATTATAAAAATGGTTATAGTCTATATATAGGAATTCCATTTTGCCCCAGTATCTGTCTCTATTGTTCGTTTAGTTCCAGCCCGCTGTCAGTGTGGAAGCATAAAGTGGACGCTTATCTTGACGCACTTTGTAAGGAGATGGAGTTTGCTGCAAAGCTCTATAAAAACCGTGAACTCAATACGATTTATATAGGGGGAGGAACACCTACGACTTTGGAACCGGAACAGATAGAGCGTCTTATGAATAAGATTGAATCCTGTTTTGATATCAGTAAAATCCAGGAGTACACGGTGGAAGCCGGAAGGCCTGACAGTATTACAATGGAAAAGTTAGAGGCGATACGCAGACATCCGGTTACCAGGATTTCGATAAATCCTCAGACGATGAATGATAAGACGCTGGATATTATAGGCAGGCGCCATACGGTGGCGCAGACCAAAGAAGCATTTGCTCTGGCACGGGATGCAGGATTTGATAATATTAACATGGATTTGATTGTAGGACTTCCAGGTGAAGGTAAATCTGAGGTGGAGCATACACTTCAGGAAGTAGTGGAGATGGATCCGGAAAGTATTACAGTCCATTCCCTTGCAGTGAAACGCGCGGCAAGGCTGAACATGTTTAGAGATCAGTATAAAGAGATGACATTTACGAATAATCAGGAAATTATGGACATGACATCTGATTATGTGAGCAAAAGCGGACTGACACCTTATTACCTGTACCGACAGAAGAATATGGCGGGAAATTTTGAAAATGTGGGTTATGCTAAGCCGGATAAAGCAGGTATTTACAATATTCTGATTATGGAAGAAAAACAGAGTATTCTGGCATTGGGGGCGGGAGCAGCTACCAAACTTGTGCCGGATGAGGAACATATTGAACGCATAGAAAATGTAAAAGATATTAAAGGTTATATCGAACGTATTGATGAAATGATAGAACGGAAGCGAAAAGGCTTCTTACTATACGAAGGGGAATTGGAATGACAGAAACTCGTAAACAACGAACATGTCACATCATACAAATAGATCTTGCAAAGGAAATTGCACATGGAATGTGTGTCAGTAATCTGGCCAGCCGTGTGTCCAGAGAACTGGGCCTTTGTGAGGAAGATTGCCATGAGATGGCAATTGCCGGTTTTCTCCATGATATAGGTAAGATGGAACTTGCAAAATATATCTATGGACGGGAAGAAGAAACCTTAACGGTTGAAGAGATGCGGTATGTTCGTACACACTCTACGCTCAGTTATGCTATTTTGCATAAAGAGGGTTATTCCATGAAAGTTTTGGACAGTATTCTGTATCATCACGAAAACTATGATGGTACTGGATATCCATCCAATCTGGCAGAGGAAGAGATCCCTATAGGAGCAAGGATCTTAAGAGTGTGCGATGTCTTTGCGGCTTTAACTTCCGACCGTCCATACCGCAGGTCTTTTGAAATGGATGCTGCTGTGGAATTGATGATTGCGGAAGTAAAGAATTTCGATATGAAAATATTCCTTGCATTTTTAAGAGTCATACATCAAGATGGGATAGAAGAAATATTAGACAAAGAAAATATAGAGATTGAAATAGAGGAGGACTTGTCATGATTACACAGGCACCCAGAGGAGTACAGGATTGGTACGGAGAAGAGATGCACAAGCGTACCCTGGTAGAAAAAATAGCAAGAGATTTAGCCAAAACGTATCATATATCTGAAATTATTACCCCTGTGTTCGAGCATACTGTGTTGTTCCAGCGTGGAGTTGGGGAAACGACAGACGTAGTACAAAAAGAGATGTATACCTTTTTAGATAAAGGTGACCGCAGCATTACTTTAAAGCCGGAGGGCACCTCCCCGGTTATGAGAGCTTACCTGGAGCACAACATGTACGCACAGCCTGCACCTACAAAATTATTTTATGTGACACCGGCATTTCGTTATGAAAAACCTCAAAGCGGCAGACTCAGACAGCATCACCAGTTCGGAGTGGAATTTGTAGGATCCAAAAGTCCATTGGCAGAAGTCGAAGTGATTACACTGGTATCTACCCTGATTCGTAAATTAGGATTATCCGATGCAAAGCTTCATATTAACAGTATCGGCTGCAAGGATTGCCGTAAAACTTATAATGATGCCCTCCTTGCGTACTTAAAAGAACATGAAGAACAGCTATGTCCCACCTGTCGTGAGAGAATGCTGAAAAATCCCCTTCGTGTGCTGGACTGTAAAGTGGATACCTGTAAAACGATTGTGGACAAGGCACCTAGAACAATTGAATATCTGGATGAGGAGTGCAGAGAGCACTTTGAGGAATTACAGGCACTATTAGATGAATTGAACGTGCCCTACGAAATAGATACAGGAATTGTCAGAGGGCTGGACTACTATACAAAAACTGTTTTTGAATTTGTAAATTCGGAAGGTTTTACACTCTGCGGAGGCGGACGTTATGACGGACTGATTCATGAAATCGATGAGAAGCAGGATATTCCTTCGGTAGGATTTGGAATGGGGATCGAACGAATTTTATACTTCCTGGAAAAAGAAGGTGTTCAGCTCCCGTCAGAAGATTCGGTTGAATTATATGTGGGAATTCTGGGAAAAGAAGCGAAAGCAAAGGCATATAAGCTTGTAAATGAAATCAGAAGCCACGGAATTATCGTGGAAACAGACTATATGGACCGCAGCGTGAAAGCCCAGATGAAATATGCGAACAAAATCGGAGCAAAGAAAACGGTGGTCATCGGTTCTGACGAGCTTGAAAAAGGTGTGGCAAGGGTAAAAGATATGGAAACCGGGGAACAGACAGAAGTGGCATTAACGGATATTCCGGGATTATTTGTTTAGAGCGTGTATAATAAAAGTAACAAAGTGGATTTTAAATGTCCGCTTTGATGATGGAGGATAAGAGAAATGGCAGAATCAATGAAAGGCCTTAAGAGAACACACAGATGTGCGGAGGTTACAAAGTCCGACATTAGTACCGAGATCATTGCAATGGGATGGGTACAGAAAAGGAGAAATCTTGGAAGTCTGATCTTTGTGGATCTGAGAGACCGCTCCGGGATACTTCAGATCGTGTTTGATGAAAATGATATTGGAACAGAGGGATTTGAGAAAGCAGGAAAACTGCGCAGTGAATTTGTAATTGCAGTAAAAGGAATTCTGGAAAACCGTTCCGGAGCTGTAAATGAACATCTGGCAACAGGAGAATGGGAGCTTCGCGCTACGGAACTTCGTATTCTTTCTGAATCTGATACACCGCCTTTCCCGGTAGAGGAAAATATCCAGACAAAAGATGAACTTCGTTTAAAATACCGATATTTAGACCTTAGAAGACCAAATCTTCAGAGAAACCTGATGCTAAGAAGTAAGGTGGCTACTTCTGTACGAACTTTCCTTGCGGAAGAAGGCTTCCTGGAAATTGAAACTCCGATTTTAATAAATAGTACCCCGGAAGGTGCTCGTGATTACCTGGTTCCAAGCCGTGTGCATCCCGGTAATTTCTATGCTCTTCCACAGTCACCCCAGTTATTTAAGCAGCTGCTGATGTGTTCCGGTTTTGACCGCTACTTCCAGATTGCAAAATGTTTCCGTGATGAGGATTTAAGGGCGGACAGACAGCCGGAATTTACACAGATCGATATGGAGATGTCTTTTGTAGACATAGATGATGTAATTGAAGTCAACGAAAGACTGTTAGCTAAGATCTTCAAGGAAGCTATCGGTATTGATGTGCCACTTCCGATTCCGAGAATGACATGGCAGGATGCAATGGATCGTTATGGGTCCGATAAACCGGATATCCGTTTTGGTATGGAATTAAAAGATATATCAGAAGTTGTAAAGGACTGCGGATTTGTAGTATTTAAAGGAGCCCTTGATAATGGCGGAAGTGTACGCGGCATTAATGCGAAAGGGCAGGGAAGCATGCCTCGTAAGAAAATAGATGCACTTGTTGAATTTGCCAAAGGCTATGGCGCCAAAGGTCTTGCCTACCTGGTGATCAATCCGGATGGCACTTTTAAGTCCTCCTTTGCGAAATTTATGTCAGAAGAGGAATTAAAAGCAATCGTTGCAGCAATGGGTGGAGAACCTGGGGATTTACTGCTGTTTGCGGCGGATAAGAATAAGGTTGTCTGGGATGTATTAGGAAATCTTCGCCTTGAGATTGCAAAAAATATGGGAATTCTCTCTAAGGATGATTATAAGTTCCTCTGGGTAACGGAGTTTCCGCTTCTGGAGTGGTCAGAAGAACAGCAGCGTTTTGCAGCTATGCATCATCCATTTACCATGCCGATGGAAGAAGATTTAGATAAGATCGATACAGATCCTGGTGCAGTCAGAGCGAAAGCATACGATATCGTACTTAACGGTACCGAGCTCGGAGGCGGCAGTGTCCGAATCTTCCAGAATGATGTTCAGGCAAAAATGTTTGAAGTTCTGGGATTCACAAAAGAACAGGCAGAGGAGCGTTTCGGATACCTGTTAAATGCATTTAAATACGGAGTTCCACCCCACGCAGGACTGGCTTATGGACTGGACAGGCTGATCATGCTGATGACAAAAGAAGACAGCATCCGTGAAGTGATTGCATTCCCGAAAGTGAAGGATGCGTCCTGCCTGATGACAGGAGCACCGGGGGTTGTAGATGAGAAGCAGTTAGATGAATTAGAACTGAAAATAGTAGCGGCTCAGGAAGAAGAAAAAGAATCAGAGTAAAATTGAATGATAGAAATATTATATATGAGCTATCCGGACTGTCATCCGGATAGTTCTTTTTTTACGGTAATGGGAGATATCAAGGAACTATGTCAATATAACCGGGGATGCCGTTTGCACTACAATTGTTGTAAATCAGGAAGTTGCGGCAGATTGTAGTGTGTTTAATTGTAAACCAGAAGAAGTATTTGATAATAAATTGTAAATGGTTATAGAATTTTCAGGGAATTGTGCTATAATTTTTAATATAGAAGTGTGATGAGAATTTGATTTAATATAAATTATCAAATATTTATGCTTCGATAGGTACAAAAATTAAATAAAAACAGAGATTGTGTATACGATCAGAAAAGGAGCGTGAGCTATGAAACGATGGAAACAAGGTAAACGTATTATGAGCATTCTGCTTTGTGCGTCACTTATTTCTACGTCCGGCATTACTGCATTAGCGGATAATGATGAATTGCAGAATGAGACAGGGCAGGCAGCTAATGTGGGAGCAGTCAAAGGAAATGATCTTCGCAGAGAGGAAACACAAGAGAAAAATAAAGCAGACAATAAAAAGGAGACTGAAGACCTGACAGAGCCAGAAGCAGGGGAAATAACAGAGGAACCGGGGATTTCGGCAGATATCCAGACAGAAGAGCCTGAAGCGGCAGTTACGGAAGAAATACCGGAAACAGAGGATATAGCCCTGACGGAAGAAACGGATACAACCGCTGTGGACCAGCCTGAAACTCAAACACAGACTGTCGGCAATGAATCGTTGGATTTAAAGTCGGAAGAAGCACTGAATAAAGAGATTGGTTCAGGACAATATGATGATATATATTTAAAGAAAAACTGGGAATATATTTTTAACAAAGAAGAAGATAAAGTGATTTTGACAAAGTATAAAGGTGCCGATGTTAATGTATTTGTGCCATCAAATGTTCAAATTAATAATAACGAATATGGAGTAATTATAAGAAAAGCACAATTTCAATTTGATGACGAGGAAATTGAAGATTATTATGCGGGCGCTTTTTGCGGCAACAAGGAGATAAAGACCGTACAGTTTGATAACGGTGTTAATATTGAAGACAATGATTTGTCATATGCATTCTACGGATGTACCGGATTGACGGATGTAAGCGGTATACCTGTGAATACCAAAAAGATGCAGGGGGCATTTGAAAAATGCAGCAGTCTTGTTCAGGCACCTGTTATTCCGGATGGTGTGACTGAAATAGATGGTATTTTCAGAGACTGCGCAAATCTGAAACAGATTACAACAATACCGGCAGGAGTCACAAATATTGATTCTGCGTTCTACGGCTGTAAAAGCTTAGAACAGACCCCTCAATTGCCGGCTGGAATTGTCAGCCTGAAAGATACATTCAGAGGGTGTACAAGTTTAACCAAAGCGCCTGTTATTCCGAATACGGTTACAAATCTTGACGCAGCATTTGATGGATGCAGCAGTTTAAGCGAGGCACCTGTGATACCAGACCATGTTGTGAGTATGGTTGCAACTTTCAGTGGATGTGTAAAATTAGTAAAAGCTCCGGTTATCCCATCCAGTGTCGTTTATCTGAATAATACCTTCAGCCAATGTACAAGTCTGGTTGAGATACCGGAAATTAAAAATGGAGTAGTGGATATGCAGTATGCATTTGAAGGCTGTACCAGTTTGATAAAAGCTCCTGTGCTACCAGACAGTGTAATATATCTTCAAAATGCATTTAAGGGCTGTACCAATCTTGTACAGGCTCCTGCTATACCGGATGGTGTTATCGATATGAGAAGCACTTTCGAAGATTGTAGTAAACTACAGGGAGAAATGGTTTTGTCCGGAAATCCGCGGGATTATTATAACAATGAAGGCAAATTAATTCATGGGAACCAGAACTGTTTCCTGAATGCAGCCAAAGGCGGCAGTGGATTGATCGTAAATTACACGGCGGATTGTAAAAATATTGATCAGATTATTGCAACCAGGGGTGCAGGGAACAATAAGGTAACGAAAGGGAAGCTGGTTACCGTTCCAAGTACCGGAAGATACCAGCTTTACTTTGATGCGAATGGCGGTACGGTGAATCCGGACAGAAAGTCCGTGAAAACCGGTGACAAGTATGGGGAGCTTCCAACACCCGTAAAAACAGGTTATCATTTTGCCGGATGGAGTACGGATAAGATTGGATCGCAAATTGTTACCTCTGAGACGGTTTACAGTTTAAAAGAAGACCAGAAATTATTTGCAGTCTGGAGATACGAGAATTTTTCAAGTAAATGGAATTATGATGTAAATGAAAAGACGAAGACGATTACCGTGCGTAAATATATTGGAAGCGATGCCACGGTCGTTGTTCCTGACAAAATAAAACTCAGCAATACAGATTATGCGATCGTGGTAGGTAAAACCGGGGATCGGGCAAAAAACGGGGTATTTAGTAAAAACAGGCTGATTGCATCCATTCAGTTTGAGAGTGGAGTTAAGTTTGAAGATAATAATATGCAATATGCCTTTGCAGAATGCAGCGGGCTGAAGACAGTATCCGGAATACCGGACAGTGTAGTAAATTTAAAAGGTGTATTTCAGGATTGTACCAGTCTGGAAAAATTTTATGATCTGCCCCAGAATAAAAATATTAAAGATATCAGCAGTGCATTTACCAGATGTACAGCGCTCAAAGAAGTAGAAAATTTACCACAGGGTGCCACTGATTTATCTCAGATTTTCTCAGGATGTATTAATCTGCTGGAGATCCCTGAGCTGCCGTCAAAAGCAGAGAATATATCCGGAGCTTTCGAGGACTGCAGAAGTATAACGAAGGCACCGTCTATCCCATCCAGTGTGAAGGACTTAAGATTTGCGTTTTCCGGCTGCAGTAATTTAACAAAAGCACCATCCATACCTTCCGGTGTGACAAATATGGAGGCGACATTTTCAGGATGTGTAAGCATTACAAAAGCTCCAAAAATACCATCAGGTGTTACCAATTTAGAAGAGACTTTCCGTGGCTGTAAAAAGTTAAAGAACGCACCGGTACTTCCGGAAAAAATAAAGAATCTTTATTACACTTTTGAGGGATGTTCCAGCTTGGAGGATGCCCCGAAGATTCCGGCAACGGTAAGAAATTTATCAAATACATTCAGCGGATGTGAAAGTTTAAAGAAGGCTCCGACTATACCAAAGGGGGTAACTTCTCTGCATGAAACATTCTATAATTGTAAAAGTTTAACAAAGACACCATCCATACCAAATGGAGTAAAAGAGATGTACAGCACTTTCCAGGGCTGCAGTTCCTTAAAAACAGCAACCGAGATTCCGGATTCCGTAACCTCTATGCGTTATACATTTTCTGGTTGCAGTAAATTAACCCAGGTCTATGCCATTTCAAATAATGTTCAGGATATGATGGGAACATTTACTTATTGTACCAGTTTACGTCAGGCTCCGGATATACCAAAGAGTGTAAATAACATGATCAATACCTTTAAAGAGTGTGTAAATCTGCAGGGTAAAATGATCATTAATGCAGATCTGAGAAAACCGATCTTTGAAGATGGAGCTTATGGAGGCGATGATGAAATCGATGGCTTAGAGGCTTACTTCCAGACTTTCTACAATGCAGGAATTAATGGCTCAGGCTTAACTCTGGATTACGGAAAGAACTGTAAGAACATCAGCAAAATCGTAGCTTCAAAAGGCAGTGGTAACAATAAGGTGAAGAAGGGCAAAAAGGTAACCATACCTTCAAAAATGAATTATGAAGTTAAGTTTAATGGTAATGGTGGTAAGTCTGGTAAGGCATCTAAGACCATTAAATACGGATCATTCTATGGAACACTGCCATCTGCTAAACGAGCAGGATATGAGTTTAAAGGCTGGTATACCAAGAAAAAGGGCGGAAGTAAAATTACTTCTGACAAAAAGATTAAGTCGGCAAAGAACCGCACCGTCTATGCCCAGTGGACAAAGGTTAAAGTGAAAAAAGTATCTGGGATCAGCTTATCCAGTACAACGAAGACCCGGATGGTTGTATCCACAAAAGAGGTAAAGGGAGCAAAGGGCTATCAGATTTTATATGCAGCAAATTCTTCCTTTACAAAAGGCAAAAAATCTTTGAATACGGGATTGCTGAACAAGACTGTTAAGAAGCTGAAAAGCGGCAGAAAGTATTATGTAAAGGTGCGTGCGTATAAAGAAGACTCTACCGGAAAGCGTATTTACGGATCTTACAGTAAAGCCGCAGCGGTAAAAGTAAAATAAATAAAAAACGGAAACTGCATCTGCATGTAGTTTCCGTTTTTTATTACATTATGAATTTTCTTCACTTTCCGGCTGGCTGAATGCGGAAAGTGCAGCGCTGATATCTCCAAGAAGGGCATCAGAAAAGCCGTCATTCAGCTGAAGAACCCAGCTTGACCCGTCATTTGCCAGCTTTAAGTCTATATTTTTGGTAATTGCCTGTTTATTAGCTTTTAACGCTTCTAAAAGATACTTGGAGGTCTTGTCCGACAACTCCGAATCCGTTGCTCTTATTGCAGCGGTTGTATTGGCATATTTCATAAGAAGATCCCGGTATGTATGAAGTACACTTTCCAAGTCCAGACTGGTAATATCCACATTGACAGTTGCATAATTTTCGTCCTGCGTGGAAGTGTGTATCTTATAATCAAAATATTTTTCGATCTGGTCTGCCAATGCAAGGTCGATTTCCGGATAGAGAGCATTTCCAGTAGCGAAAATATCTTCCATTCCCAGATACTGTATCCAACCCTTTGCATCCAGTTTTTTAAAGCTCTCCATGTATATGGATAGAACTTCTTCCGGTGTAATCAGGTAAGGGTTTTTTAACTGGGAAACAAAACCGCTGACCAGGGCATCTTCTAATTCAGGTGAATTATCGATAGACCAGTTATCATCGTTTTTGGTAAGTGGGATTTCTGCAGTTGTAGTGATAAGGTCATAGCTGTTCTTGGATAGAAAATTGTGTAATAAAGTGAAGTAGGGAGTTAAACCGGAGATTTCCTGGGATTCGTTCTCTAAGGAAGCACTTTGGGCAATGAGGGCTTTGCAAAGATCCTTGGCCAGTGCATTTGTATCAAGATTTTTGATTTCGACGGCAACAGTCGCATGATCGCCGTCAATTTTTGTCGATTTAATTTTGTAAGTGAAGTTCTTGAAAAATAATTTAATGGATTCGGTTGCTTCCGGGCTGATTGCTTCAGAGCTGGAGTGAGTATGTATCATGTCTTCATAGGAAATGAAAGACTTAATTGTATTTTCATCCAGATGCTGGATCAGATTAAGTTCTTTTTTTACGGTTTTTTTGGGTGCACTGTCCGTACAGCCTGAGAGCGGAACAAATATCACACATAAAAAAAGTACAGACAATAACAATCTGATGGAATATTTCTTCATGGGAGTCTCCTTTAAAAAATAAAATAGTAACTAACGAATCCGGCTGCCTGTAAAATTAATATAGCAGGGATTCCTATAACAAATGATCTGTGTTTTGTCTTATGTCTAAAAAAATACATACCGCACAGAGAACCGGTACTTCCGCCAACCAGAGCAATGAGGAATAGTGTCCGTTCCTTTATGCGCCATTTGCCGCGCCTTGCTTTGCTCTTATCCAGACCCATGGAAAGGAAACCAATAAGATTGATCAGAATAAGATAAAATGTTGTAATTGAGTACATGTGAAATCCTTTCGACAGTATTTGACAAATTTAGTAATAAGTTTCATCTCATACTGAATCTGTGTCATCTACTATAGTTTATACGAAAAAGGGCAGATTGTCAAACCTCTTGACAATTTTTGAAAAAACCGATATATTAATACTGCAATGTGTTAAAATATCTTAGGAGGATTGAATATGTATTCACTGGATGAAGTAAGGTCAGTAGACCCAGAGGTAGCGTCGGCAATCGAAGCAGAACAGGATCGGCAAAACAGCCATATAGAGTTGATAGCATCTGAAAACTGGGTTAGTAAAGCAGTAATGGCGGCAATGGGAAGCCCGCTGACAAACAAATATGCAGAAGGGTATCCGGGTAAGCGTTATTATGGCGGATGCGAATGTGTGGATGTTGTTGAAACTCTGGCCATAGAAAGAGCAAAAGAGATTTTTGGATGTACTTATGCAAATGTTCAGCCCCATTCCGGAGCACAGGCTAATATGGCTGTATTTTTTGCAATGTTAAAGCCAGGAGATACCGTGATGGGAATGAATCTTGCACACGGCGGACATCTGACACATGGAAGTCCGGCTAATATGTCCGGAGCTTATTTTAATGCGGTTCCTTATGGGGTAAATGATGAAGGCTTTATCGATTATGAAGAAGTAAGAAGAATTGCCCTGGAATCAAAACCGAAAATGATCGTTGCAGGTGCAAGCGCATATGCAAGAACCATCGACTTTAAGAAATTCCGGGAGATTGCAGATGAAGTAAATGCATATCTGATGGTCGATATGGCACATATTGCAGGACTGGTAGCAGCCGGAGTTCATCCAAGCCCAATCCCATACGCTGACGTTGTAACAACGACAACCCATAAGACACTTCGCGGACCACGTGGTGGTTTGATCTTATGCAGTGAAGAAACAGCAAAAAAATTCAACTTCAATAAAGCAGTATTTCCAGGAATTCAGGGAGGACCTCTGATGCACGTGATTGCAGCAAAAGCAGTCTGCTTTAAAGAAGCATTATCCGATGAATATAAAGAATATCAGAAAAATATTGTTAAGAATGCCCAGGCACTGAGCAAAGGTCTGATGAGCCGTGGTATTAAGATTGTATCCGGAGGTACAGATAATCACCTGATGCTGGTTGATTTATCCGTTCTTGGACAGACCGGAAAAGCAGTTGAGAAAATTTTAGACAGCGTTAATATCACCTGCAATAAGAATACAATTCCAAATGATCCCCAGTCGGCATTTGTAACAAGCGGTGTAAGACTTGGAACACCTGCAGTAACAGCCAGAGGTATGGTAGAAGCTGATATGGATATCATTGCTGAAGCTATTGCAATGATGCTTCAGTCACCGGAAGAAAACCATGATAAAGCATTGGCACTTGTACAGAGCCTGACCGAAAAATATCCATTATCATAGATTAATTAGAAACCACTTTTTCCTGAACAGGCAGTAAATCAGGAAAAGGTGGTTTTTGAATTTTATGTGAATTTAATGAATTCTTAATGACACGCTTAGTGGCAGGTGGTATAATCAACATTATTATGGATTTATGGAGGAAAACGATGGATAAGAAGAAAAAGAAACTTATAATTGTTATAGCAGTTATCCTTGTCTTGGCAGTAATAGGTTTAGCGATATGGTTTTTCAAATTCAGAGGGACAGGCTCAGCTTCAGGTAAGAATGTCGTATATGTGGATTCCGTGGCAAATCTTGCCGGTCTATCCAGCGGGGATGGTTTGAACGGGAGATATTCCGGTGTTGTAGAACCCCAGGAAACCTGGAAAATTGAAGTTTCTCAGGATAAGAAAATAAAAGAAATCTATGTAGAAGAGGGGCAGGAGGTTAAAGTAGGGGATAAGTTATTTACCTATGATACCCAGGACTCTGAAGATACCCTGAATCAGTCTCAGATTGATCTTGAACGTATTCAGTCTGATATAGATACGGCTAATAATAATATTGCTGAGCTGGAGAAGGAGAAAAAGGAAGCTGGTGCAGATGAACAGCTGAGCTATACAACACAGATCCAGACAGCCCAGAACTCTGTAAAGCGGTCAGAGTATGAAAAGAAAACGAAAGCAGTGGAAATTGAAAATCTGAAAAAGACCATTGCAAATGCGGATGTACTCAGTGAAATCGGCGGAGTTGTAAAGTCCATTAATAAGGATGGTACTGCAACAACGAGTACCGGCGAAGCAGAACCATTTATGACGGTACTGGCTACCGGGGATTACCGTGTAAAAGGAAAAGTCAATGAACAGAATATGTCTTCCATAATTGAAGGCAATCCGGTTATTATCCGTTCCAGAGTGGATGAGGATAAAACTTGGAAGGGAACACTAACGTCAGTAGAAACAGACAAGCCGGAATCCAGCCAGAACAGTATGTATATGAGCAGTGGAAGTTCTGAGACATCTTCCAGCAATTATCCATTTTATGTAATTCTGGATTCAGCTGATGGTTTAATGCTGGGTCAGCACGTTTATATCGAAATGGATAATGGTCAGGAAGATCATAAAGATGGAATCTGGCTGGACAGCTACTATCTGGTCATGGATGAAGAAAAACCGGAAGAAGCCTATGTATGGGCAGCAGACTCCAAAGATAAACTGGAAAAACGAAAAGTAACTCTTGGAGAATTTGATGAGGATCTTCAGAAATATCAGATTACAGAGGGACTGACTGCGGAAGATTACATTGCTTATCCGGATGATACGATAGAAGCAGGGGCTCCGGTAACCAGAAATATTAACGATCTGTCAGGACAGAATGATTCAGATGAAGGCAGCGGCGGCGGAGCAGAAGATCTTCAGGGCGGTGAAGGTGTAATGCCAGGAGGAAGCATGGATGGCGGAATGGATGCAGGAAATGGCGTATCCGGCAGCATGGATGTTCAGGAGATTAATGGCAGCGACGAAGGCGGCGAAGCAGAGATTGCGCCAGGTGATGATGATGGAGCTGATGATGCAATGGATGAAAATGACGTTGAAGGAAGTGTAGTATCGCCGGGACCTGTAACGATTGAAGGTGATGGTTCTGCGCCGGCTTCAGCAGGCAATTAAGAAATGGAGGCAACAAAGTGATTCTTGAGTTAGATCATATCTATAAAGATTATATTCAGGGCAAAATGGTTGTCCCGGTATTAAAGGATGTTTGCCTTCATGTAGAAAAAGGTGAATATGTTGCAATTATGGGTCCTTCCGGTTCCGGAAAATCAACGCTTATGAATATTGTCGGTTGTCTTGACAAGCCGACAAAAGGAACATTTTTGCTGGATGGACAGGATGTACTGGGACTAAAAGAGGAATCTGTATCGGATGTGCGTTTAAAGAGCGTAGGATTTGTATTTCAGACCTTTCAGCTGCTTCCAAGGCAGAGTGCTCTTGAAAATGTAGCATTACCGTTGATTTACGCAGGCGTGCATAAGAAAGAACGTTTGAAGAGAGCGGCACAGGCACTGGAAAGAGTTGGGCTGGAAGATCGTATAGAGTTCAAACCCACGCAGCTCTCCGGCGGACAGAAGCAGAGGGTGGCAATCGCCAGAGCTTTGGTAAATAATCCGAAGATAATCCTGGCAGATGAGCCTACAGGCGCTTTGGACTCCAGATCCAGCAAACAGGTAATGGAGTTATTTGAAAAGCTAAATGAGGAAGGGGTAACAGTTGTTATGATTACCCATGACCCGGGGATTGCACAGTGTGCAAAAAGGACGGTATATATATTTGACGGAGAACTCTCTGAAAGCAATCCAAAGGAGGTTACCAAGTGAAAAAAATTACCATAGCAGGTATCTGTATTGCTTCTGTCCTTGTAGTTGGTGCCGCCGGGTTTGGTGTGTTTAAAGTAGTAAAATCAGGTGGTGATCCGGTAGAGGTCATTCCGGTTTCTCAGTTTCAGGGAATGGGTATGATGGGAGACGGAAGCACGCTATATGCCAATATAGTATCTGATATTAGTCAGGAAGTACATCTGGCTTCCGATCAGATTGTAAATGAGGTATATGTAAAAGAAGGCGATAAAGTCAAGGTAGGGGATAAGCTTTTGTCTTATGATACAACCCTTATGGAACTGAATCTGGAGATGTATGAACTGGATGGAAAGACACTGGATTTAAAAATACAGGGATCGAAAAATGACCTGGAAAAATTGAAAAAGGTGACACCTCTTCCGAATTCAGCTAAGGCAAATCACAATATACCAAATCAGGGTCCCAGTGATGATTCCGATGACGATGACGATGACGGACCGGGAGATGAAGCAAGGGCAATCCTGACAGAAAATTTTGTTACAGCATCTATGAGTCAGATGCAGGGCAGCACAAATGATACAGACAGTACCGGGAATACTGGCGATACCAGTACGCCGGATACCAAATCAAGTGAAAGCGGAGACAGTACGGATGTTCCGGAAACAAAACCAACAGACAGCCAGGAGCCGGCAACAGAGACAAATCAGCAAACGGAGACACCATCGACAGATGCTCCGGCTGAGTTAAACAGCATTATTGTGAATATCGGCTGGGATCATGGTACCAATGCATTGGCTGATTACCCTTCCGGGGTAAAAGTTACTTTGATGAATGGTGATAAACAAGCAGATGTAAAAACATTAACGGCTGATAATAAATGGAGTGCAACGTTTACAAACTTAGATCCATCCGGAACTTATTCGGTTAAAGGAGAAGAGGTAGCTGAGTATTCGTTGATTATGAAAGAAAAGCCGGCTGGAACATTTACCTTGAATTATCATTACAATGAACCGGCAGATTCACCCGCAGCAACAATTAAACCTTATGATATTCTGGATTACAAATCAGAGCCATATAAGGGAGAAGGAACAAAGAAAAATCCCTATGTATTCTTCTGTAAGGACGGTACGGTAGTCAAAGGTTCCTTTATTAATAAAATGCTGGGATTTGATGAAAAGGGTGAAAAATCCATCCGAAGCGGATATCACGCGAAATTAGAAATACGTGAGGCAGATTCTCTGACAGGAGGATTTATTAAATCCATTGGCTTTGACGGAACGATCAAGGTCACCCATGGTTATGCGCCGGGAACTTCCTGGGTATTTACCAGTGATGGAATCAAAAAGCAGGAAACCGATATCAATGATCCTCCTAAAGACGATGATAAAAACGGCAATTGGGGAGATCCGGGAGATGTTGACTGGAGTGATCCGGGAGATTTTGATGAAGGCTATACCGAAGACGAATTAAAACAGGCAATTAAGGAAAAAGAAGCAGAGATCCGGAAACTGGAACTGGATAAAAGAGAATCCAGTCTGAAGATTGAAAAGTCCAGAAGAGAAGTAAATGAGGCAACCATATCATCTACAATCAACGGCGTTGTAAAAAGCGTTGGTGATCCAAATGTTGGAGAAGTTGACGGAAAAGCTTTCGTTGTAATCACCAGTGATGAAGGACTGTATGTAAAAGGGGCAATCAGTGAACTGAACCTGGATACAATTAAAAAAGGCGATATTGTCCAGGGAATGGGTAATGAAAGCGGGATTAGTTTTGCAGCTACGATTACAGAAATATCTCCTTATCCTGAGGATTCCAACAGCTATGGTTTTGGTGAAGGAAACTCTAATTCCTCATACTATCCATTTACGGCTTATATTGAATCAGCAGATGGTTTGAGCAATAATGAATCTGCCCAGATCACAATCAGCGGCGGTTCGGGAAATGCAAATACCATTTATTTATATAAGGCTTATGTAAGAACAGAAAACGGGCAGAGCTACGTTTACAAGGTAGACGAGAATAACCGTTTGAAGCAGCAGTTTGTAAAGACAGGTAAAACATTATTTTCACAGTACATTGAAATTAAAGAAGGTTTAACCAACGAAGATAAGATCTCATTCCCATATGGTAAAAATGTTAAGAACGGTGCAAAAGTAAAAGATGCTGATGACACCAGTGAAATGATGTACTAGGAGGTGGAACAGTGTTAGAGAATATACGATTGTCCTTTCAGGGCATCTGGTCACATAAGATGAGGTCATTTTTAACCATGCTGGGTATCATCATTGGTATCGCATCTATTATATCCATTGTTTCCACAATCCAGGGAACCAATGAGCAGATTAAAAAGAACCTGATTGGCGGGGGTAATAATACCGTTACGGTAAGCTTAAGCCAGGGTGACTGGGATGATTATTCCCTGTCCGATTACGACGCCCTTCCTAAGGGTGTGCCAGTAATTTCGGAAGAGACGAAAAAAGAAATAAGTGATATAAGCGGCGTTGAAAAAGTATCATTATATACAAGAAGAGCGTATGCAGATGGAATCTACCATCAGAATACCAGTTTGGACGGAGGCGGAGTCTACGGAGTTGATTTGGATTACTTCGCCACCTGCGGTTACATAATGAAAACGGGACGCCCATTCTTAGAAGAAGATTACAAAAATTTTCGTAAAGTAGCAATCCTGGATGAGTCGGCGGCTACAAGCCTGTTTCAGGATGAAGATCCGCTTGGAAAAACCATAGAAATAAAAGGTGAGCCATTCACCGTAGTTGGTGTGGTGGTTAAGAGTGATCAATTTGAACCTGTTATAAATTCTATGGAGGACTATAGCAACTATAAAGGAAATGAAGCAAGTGGTATTGTTTACCTTACGACTTCATCATGGTGTATTCCATATCAGTATGACGAGCCTCAGAATATAGTAATGAAGGCAGAAAATACGGATGACATGAGCAGTATTGGTAAGAAGTGTGCCGACATTGTAAATGCGTCCGTTACCAATACAGATAATATTAAATACAAAGCTTCCGATGTTTTGCAGATTGCAAAGGAAAAAGAAGAGCTGAGTGCCGCAACAAATAACCAGCTCCTGTGGATTGCAAGTATTTCACTTCTGGTTGGTGGTATCGGTGTAATGAATATTATGTTGGTATCTGTTACGGAACGTACCAGTGAAATTGGATTAAAGAAAGCAATCGGTGCCAAGAAAAAGAGTATTTTAGGACAGTTCTTAACGGAAGCAGCGGTGTTGACCAGTCTTGGAGGAATTATAGGTGTTATTGCAGGAATTATACTTGCCCAGGCGATTTCCAAGATATCGCAGATTCCAGTGGCAATCAGTGTTCCGGCAATAATTGGCTCAGTTATTTTCTCGATGCTGATCGGAATCATCTTTGGTCTGCTGCCATCTGTAAAAGCGGCGAAGCTGAATCCCATCGATGCGCTGCGTCATGAATAAGTTTTATTAAAGCAGATCTCTTTAAAGCAGTATGTGTAAAATAAAAAGCACTGCTGCTTTGGAGGGATTTTTTTCGTTATATGCAAAATCCCAGAACATATTACAAAATATTTCGAATTATTCGAAAAAGTCCTTGCTTTTCGCTGCCATAATATGCTATACTACATAGGCAAAAAATAACACACGTGCATGGATTCCGAAGACGGTGCCGAATGTCCGGTTTTGGAGGAAGAGTGAAATGCACGGAGGATTTTAACCAAAAAGGAGAAAAAAACATGAGCGTAATTTCAATGAAACAGTTACTCGAAGCAGGTGTTCACTTTGGACATCAGACAAGAAGATGGAACCCTAAAATGGCTCCGTACATTTACACAGAAAGAAACGGTATCTACATCATCGACTTACAGAAATCTGTAGGTATGGTAGACACAGCATACAAGGCAGTTTCTGACATCGCAGCAGAAGGCGGCACAATCTTGTTCGTAGGAACAAAGAAACAGGCTCAGGACGCTGTTAAAAGCGAAGCTGAACGTTGTAACATGTACTTTGTAAATGAAAGATGGTTAGGCGGTATGCTTACAAACTTCAAAACCATCCAGAGCAGAATTAACCGTTTAAAAGAAATTGAAACAATGCAGGAAGATGGAACATTTGATGTTCTTCCGAAAAAAGAAGTTATCGCATTAAAGAAAGAATTAGATAAATTACAGAAGAATCTGGGCGGCATCAAAGATATGAAGAAGATCCCGGATGCAATCTTCGTAGTAGATCCTAAGAAAGAAAGAATCTGTGTGCAGGAAGCTCATACACTGGGAATTCCGTTAATCGGTATTGCAGATACAAACTGTGATCCTGAAGAACTTGATTTCGTTATCCCGGGTAATGATGATGCAATCAGAGCTGTAAAATTAATCGTTTCTAAAATGGCAGATGCTGTTATTGAAGCAAACCAGGGTGCAGAAGCAGATGTTGCTGAAGAATTCATGGATGCAGAAGCTGAAACAGAAGTAGAAGCATAAGCGATAATCATAGAAAACGGAGAATGCGCACTAATTTAGTGCGCACTTTCTTAAGTAAAGTAGAATTTTAAAATAGAAACTAATGTAATTATGCAGTTATTTTCAATTGAATTGAATATTAACGCAAATGATAGTTACAATAATAAATACAAATTCAGGAGGAAGAATAAAATGGCTATTACCGCAGGAATGGTAAAAGAATTAAGAGAAACGACAGGCGCTGGTATGATGGATTGTAAAAAAGCGCTTACAGCAACTGAAGGCGATATGGACAAAGCTGTTGAGTTCTTAAGAGAAAAAGGACTTGCTACTGCTCAGAAAAAAGCAGGAAGAATCGCAGCAGAAGGTCTTTGTAAAGTTCTTGTATCTGATGATGATAAGAAAGCAGTTGTAGTTGAAGTTAATGCTGAGACAGACTTCGTAGCAAAGAATGAAAAATTCCAGGCATACGTTGCAGAAGTAGCAGCACAGGCTATGGTTACAGATGCAGCAGATATCGAAGCATTCATGGAAGAACCTTGGAAAGCTGATACTACAAAGACTGTTAAAGAAGAATTAGCAGGACAGATCGCAGTAATCGGCGAAAACATGAACATCAGAAGATTTAAACAGGTTACAGAAGAAAACGGATTCGTGGCATCTTACACACATATGGGTGGAAAGATCGGCGTTTTAGTAGATGTTGAAACAGATGTTGTTAACGATGATATTAAAGAAATGGCTAAAAACGTAGCTATGCAGGCTGCAGCTTTAAAACCTGTATATACATGCAGAGATGAAGTAGACCAGGAATACATCGAAAAAGAAAAAGAAATTTTAACTGTTCAGGCTAAAAATGAAAAACCGGATGCGAATGACAAGATCATCAGCGGAATGGTAATGGGACGTATTAACAAAGAATTAAAAGAAATCTGCTTATTAGATCAGATCTATGTAAAAGCAGAAGACGGAAAACAGAACGTAAAAGCATATGTGGATTCTGTTGCAAAAGCTAACAATGCTAAAATTACAATCAAGAGCTTTGTTCGTTTCGAAACTGGCGAAGGTATCGAAAAGAAACAGGAAGATTTTGCTGCTGAAGTTGCAAAGCAGATGGGTAACTAAATCATTTTTTAGAGTGATATAAGACTATAAAAATAGCGTATTTTCACGTTTTTTCCTGATTTTGCAAGTGATATAAACGATTGCAGGATATCACAAAATATCATGGTATTTTGGGTAAAAATCAGGTGGGCGATTGGGTAGAGAGATTTACCCAACCTCTTAATGCAAAGATTACTTGTTGTTTAAAATAGTAGGGAAAACGTGAATGAAGGAAAGGGTATGTTGTGAAAGCAATGTACCCTTTATTTTCATGTAATAAGAAAGTTTGACTTGCGTTGAATTCATCGTCATCAAGGTCGTGACGCGGATGTAATAGATATTATATCTCTTCATAATGGTCCACCCCCCTAACTCATCATGACTGAGCCCAGGGGAGTTGAAGTGCCGGAGACACTATTTATTTTTACAGAACTTTCTGAATCAGAATACCATCCGGTCATTCTGATTAAAGATCATACATATCAATTTTTGCAAAGATCATACATATCAATTTCTTTACATTTTTTTTAACAGATGCTAAAATAACTTCATTGATTTATTGAGAAAATTAATATCATATTAGGAGCGTTTATAGTAAAGGAGTATTTCTATGAACATACAAGTAGTTGTGAATACCGCGCTGCAGACTTTTGGAGGGCTGATTTCTTTAATCATAATACTATGTCTGGTTGTTTATCGTGAAAAGCAAAGCCGACTGGACAAATTGTACATAGAGATGCTGCTGTGTAACATTTTCCTGCAGATTGCAAATATATCTTCCTGGCTGTTTGACGGATGGCAGGGGATAGGGGGAGAATTGCTGGTCCGTTCTTCCAATCTGTTTATGTTCTTGTTTTCTTTCCTGCTGATTGGTACGTTTATCAATTATTTTACGGCATATATCGGGGAACGGGGCGGAGCAGCAACCAGAGAAGCCCAGACATGCTGGTTAATTATTGGCGTAGGAATTGTTTTATTGCTCATATCCCAGTTTGTGCCGCTGTATTACTTCATCGATGGGATTAATGTTTATCATCGGGGAAATTTCTACTGGCTTTCCAATGCCATAGGCATGGCGGCTATGCTTCCCGGCATTTGGATGGTGATAAAGTTTAGGCATATTCTGAACATTAAGGAAAAAATCGCTTTTTCTGCATATTATGTTTTGCCTCTGGCAGCTGCTGGCAGCCATATTTTTATTTACGGTGCAGTATCTCTCCACGTGGTTAACACTCTGGTTGCAGTCAGTATTTATATCTTGATTCAGGCAGAGCAGGCCAATCAGCTTAGTGAAAAGGAATTGGAGATCGAAAGAATTCACACCGCTATTATGGAGAAAGAACTGGAATTGCAAAAGAGCCGCATTTCCATTATGCTTTCCCAGATACAGCCACATTTTTTGTATAATTCATTGACCGGAATCAAAGATTTGTGTGATACGGAACCGGAGATGGCATCTAAAGCACTGGAGCATTTTGCATATTTTTTACGGGGGAATCTGGACTCGCTGGCAGACACCAGACTAATTCCTTTCAGAAAAGAAATCGAGCATGTGAAAGATTATTTATATTTGGAAAAAATACGTTTTGAAGAAAAACTAAATGTAGAATGGGCATTGGAATATATGGATTTCCGACTGCCGCCCCTGACTTTGCAGCCGATTGTTGAGAATGCCGTGCGTTATGGCATTACCAAAAAGAAAGGAGGAGGCACCTTGGTGATACAAAGCCGCAAAATTGGAAATGATGTGGTTATTGATATTACGGATGACGGTGTAGGATTTGATGTGTATGAAACAAAGACAGACGGACGAACCCATGTCGGCATCGATAATGTACGGGATCGCCTGGCCATGCAGTGTGAAGGCTCACTCTTGATTGAAAGTGAGCGTGGAGCCGGTACCAAAGCGAAAATTATTTTACCACAGAAGGAGACAGAGGCATATGAAAATAATTGCCGTTGATGATGAACGCCGGGCATTAAATAGCTTTATCAAGGTGCTGCGGGAGACAGAGCCGGACGCAGATGTTACGCCGTTTACAGAAGCGGATGCGGCCTTTGCGTTTCTTGCAGACAACAAAGTAGATATTGCCTTTTTGGATATTGAATTGGATGGTTACAGTGGATTGGCGCTGGCTGAAAAATGTAAAGCCCTCTGCCCACAGGTTAACATTATTTTTGTAACCGGCTATTCCAAATACACGATGGAGGCTCTTAGACTTCATGCCAGCGGTTATTTGATGAAACCTGTCCGGGCAGAAGAACTGCGGGTAGAGCTGAATAATCTGCGGCATCCCGTCTCAATTAAAACAGCGCCCCTGATACGGGTACAGACATTTGGCAGTTTTGAAGTTTTTGCCGGGGAAAAACCGCTGAAATTCCGCTATACAAAAACAAAAGAACTTTTTGCATATCTGGTGGATCGCAAAGGTGCCAGTGCAAATACAGGAGAACTGTGTGCGATATTGTGGGAAGATAAAGAAGATACCCCTGCTATGCGCAGCCAGTTCCGCAATCTGATTTCAGATCTTATGAAGACTCTGGGGAATATCAATGCCGGTGATATCGTTATAAAGACCAGAAATAGTTTTGCTGTGGATACTGAGAAAATTGATTGTGATTTTTACCATTTGCTCAACCATAAAGAAGCAGCATTTAAGCTGTATATGGGACAATATATGACCCAGTATTCATGGGCAGAAACAACCGTTGGATATCTGGAGAACCGGATAAAAAAGATAATGTAAATCTATTGTAAAATTGCATATCAGTTTATTTAAAGTAAAACCCCCGAATGGATCATAATTCGGGGGTTTTGCTTGCGGTTTGCTTGCGGAAGCTGTTTTATAATAGATTTAGCAATCGGCATTTTAAAAGCGTGCAATCGGACGATATAAAAAATGAGATGCAATCAGATTGGAAAAAGATATATATCTGATATAGCTGCTATTCAAATGGTGATTTTACAAAATAGAAAAAAGGAGATGGTGAAATGATTAAAAAAAATAGAAAAAGGAGCATTGCATTTCTGACGGCAGTTATTATAATGGTGGCAATTTTCCCTTTAACAGCATTTGCTGCGGGATTATCTTCTTATTCAATCAGTGCCGGAAGTGTAAAGAACTGTAATTTTCCTTCTCACTGGGCGGGGGATGTGTTTACCTTTACTCCAAGTGTGACAGGATATTATCGTTTTTACTCCTACAGCAATACGGAAGGTGATCCATATTTTTATCTGACGAATTCCAGCGGTTACAATTCAGTGTACAATGCTCTTGCGAGTACCGGGTATAGGAATGATACCGCCAGGGATAACAGCCTCGTATATAATGATGACAGTGGCGGTGGAAGGGATTTTAGTCTGTCATATTTATGTTATGCAGGACAGACTTACTATTGCTTTGCATCAAAATACAGTTCCGCTCAAACTACATACAATTTTCTTATTGATGGCCCTAGTTATAATACGGTAACATTAAATAAAAATGGAGGATCAGGAGGATCGAACTACTATTACAACAATGTTGCATACTGGCTGTATACAAATTCCTCATCTTCCACCAATTATATTACCCCGCCCACCAGGTCCGGTTACACTTTTACCGGATTTTATAATCAAACATCTGGCGGAACCCGGATGATTGACAGCAACGGCTACATCCGAAGCGGCAATTACAATGGAACCTTGTATGCCCAGTGGCAGCAAAATGTGTATACACTTACTTTTAACAATCAGGGAGTTGCAAATACCACGGCTACGGTAACCAGCGGAGCTTCTCTTCCGGGTTCAGTTACCCCGCCTAAAAGAGACGGTTATGACTTTACTGGATATTACACTGCGTCCTCAGGGGGAAACCAGTATTATACCAGCACAGGTGCACGAAACACAGCCACGGCCATGTCAGGAAATCTTACCTTGTATGCCCGCTGGATACCAAAACAGTTCAACATTACTTATGAGGGAATGAGTGGAGCGGCTTATGGTTCCAGTAAGCCTGGCACGCATACTTATGGGCAGGCAACCACTGTTTCAGATCCAACTAAAACTGAGCACACCTTTATGGGCTGGTCCGTTAACGGACAAAATACGCTGAACCGAAATCTGGTGTTGGGTGCAACTTCCTACACAAATAATATTACACTGACAGCAAACTGGAAAAAACAAACGGATGTATCAATTGAGGATACAGTGGATTTGCAGGCCAATACCTCGGAAAATAAAGCAGATCTAAACAAAGTCTTTGAAAATCCTGTTACCGATGCTGCTGCGGGAGTGACTTCAGATGAAATGTCAAACAATGCATCTGTGAAACTGACCCTCAAGGTAACAAATACCGTTGGCAGTCCTGCGGGAGAGACACAAATCAAAGAGGCAGCCCAGGGAGAGATCGTGAAGTTTTTCGATGCAAAAGTGGAAAAAACCATTACATCTCTGAGTGGGACACCGACAACAACGACCCTGAAAGAAATACCGGTGCGGATTGCAGTTTCCATTCCGCTTACCGGAGAGTTGGCAGATAAGGCCAGTTATTCGGTTTTCCGTTATCACACTTTCATGGATAAAAACAATCCGGTTGAGGAGATTCATCAGATCAGCAGTGATCCAAGAGACAGTGAGTACTATACTATAGAAAATGGAAATCTCATTGTTTATACCCGGATGTTTTCCACCTTTGCCATTGCTGCAGGAGAAAAGGTTATGACTCCGTCTCCTTCCTACAACGGTAATATGGCTGATGCCACTTCTGACATTGATGTCCAGGGACGTATTTCACAAAAAGGTCTGGAGGCAGTCTACAAAATGGATATTTCATGGGGAAGTATGGTGTTTGATTTTACCATAGCAAAAGAGTGGGATCCTTATAACCATATGTATACCGGAGCTTCCTACAAATGGTCGGATGAGAGTTTTCTGAATGGAAACAACAAAATCACAACCACAAATCACTCTAACGCAGATGTTTTTGCAAACTTTACCATAGTGAAGGAGACAGGGCAGCTGGAGGGAGTGGATGTAAAGTTTAAAGCTGTTAATGCTGACACCAGTGATGCAGTAAACCCGTATTATATTCCCAAAGTTGCAGCAGAAAATGCAACGCCATCCAGTGTTGATACATATCTTTGGTTGTCAGGTACACCACAAAATCTTCCGGGAGGAACACCGGCAACCGGGCAGGAAACAACGATTACTAAAGTGGGTGTAATCACTATGACAGTTACACCGGATGAAAGCGGCGGGTTGACTCCCAAGAGCTAAAAGGATTTACTATAATATAATGGAGAGGTGAAAAAATGCAAAAAAACACCGGTTACGTTGGTGGGTTTGCTGCGTTTAACAACGGGACGATTGAAAATTCTTACAGTTATATAAAACTCAATGCAAAAAAGCAGATGAGTGCAGGTTTTGCAGGGGAAAATGCAGGTATAATTCGAAAAAGCCTGGCTATGTGTAAAATCAATAAAACCATGACAGGTGGTTTTTCAGGCAACAACAATGCTGAGGATTCCTGCTATTTTTTTCACAGTGAAAAAGAGGGCAGCAAAAAGCTGCAAAAGTTATGTGATCCTCACCACGGTCAGCGGCTGAAAACCGTACAAAGTGAAAAAGAAGCACAGGAGCTTGGATTTGATACCGAAGTTGTATGGGAGTATACAGGAGCGGAACCGCTCCTTCGCTTCCAGGCAGAGCATTGGTTCTATGAGGTAGCCCAGTCAACAACGACGGCTGAAGATATTGTAAAAATATCCACACCGGAAGAACTTTTTGATTTGGCAAAAAAAATCAATGAGGGAGATAGAGCGCTGGCTTCGGCCTATATCCAACTGATCAACGATATTGATCTGGGTGGCAGGGAATGGACACCCATAGGCAGAGAACGAACTTTACCATTCCATGGGGTGTTTGACGGTGCCGGATATACCGTCAAAAACTTTGTAATAAAAAGCAAAGAGACAGAAAATAAAGGATTTTTTGGATTTCTAAATGGAGAGGTGTATAACCTCACAGTGGACTGCCATATCAAGGGTGGGAATGTGGCAGGCGGTATCGCCGCAATATGTGAGGCTGATGCTGTTATCGGCTGTTGTGCCGCAATCATAGAGCTCAGCGGCAAAAAGGGAAGCTACGGTGGTCTCGCAGGAAGAAACAGCGGCAGAATTTTCCACAGCTATGCAGCGGGAAAGATTACCTTTCTTGTGATTCCATGGATTTTCGGATTGCCAGTTTTACTGCTTCTGCTTTTCCTGTTATTCTTCATTAAGAATCCAATCATTTTACCAAGTTTTGCTCCGGTACCATATGATCCAGACCAGGATCCCATACCGGGAGAAACCATTGAGCCTAATGCAGATGGAAATTTTGCGTCTTTCCAGTTTGAAGAACATATAGATGTAGACCTTGCTACGGGGCTATGTAAATTCGGATTCAAGAATCCGGGTAACTCCAATCACAATATTGTGATCCAACTGCAGTTTACCGATGAGCAGGCGATTCGTATTATGGGCAGTACCGGCAGGTCTGAGGAAGACCAAAAGAAATTAGATGATAATCCTGACTATGACCCGGCAGTTAACCGCATGATTATTGCGGAATCGGGTGCCATCCAGATCGGGTATCAGCTTGAAAACCTCAGGCTTGTAGAACAACCAAACGGCGCAGCTATCCCGCCAGGAGAATATAACGCGATAGTGTATCTGATGTTTTATGACATCGAAACCAACGAACGGGCAATGCTGGAATCGCAGCTTCCAGTTGTCATATCCGTCCACTAAAATTAAATTTATTTAGGAGGAATCATTATGTTAAAAAAATTAGCAAAAATTGCAATTATTACATGTTTAACAGCTTCTATGAGCATTACTGCATTTGCAGCTACAGGAGCAGAGGCCACCTCTCCGGCAGGTTCTGGTGAGGCAGGGGCAAGTACAGGTGCAGGCACAATTTCTAAAGCATCAGGTGCTGCTGACTTTACGACGGATGACGGTTTTGACGGTGAAGCAGCTGACAATACCGACATTAATGTATGGGCTAAAGTAACGGATAAAGGGACCATTGTTTACAAAGTTGATTTGGCTTGGGGAGCTATGAAGTTTGAGTACACCAGCGGAAGCGGAGTTTGGGATCCAGACACTCATACATATAACGGCGGGGCAGGTCAGGCTGAGTGGACTGAGACAGGATATCTTGATGGGACGAACAATAAACTGGATATAACCAATCACTCTAATGGAGGTATTGATGCAGGACTTGCTTTTTCACTTGCAGGAACACCATTTAATGCCAGCTCTATAAGTGACAATGCAGTTGTAGGTAATTTCTTTGCTACAAATGCAAATGCAGTTACCGCTTCCCAAAAATTGACTGGCACCTATAGTGCTGGAACAGTGTCTGCAGTAACAAACAGCATTGATAAGGTTCAGCTTCCAACTGCTGACAACAGTGGATCAGCTGCAGCAGGTACAGAGACAAAGGCCGAAGCATATTTTGCATTCAGCGGAACACCGGATGAGGGCAAAGGTGCAGAACTTGATAATTTCAAGAAGGTTGGCGTGATCACGGTTACCATCGCTCCCACACCAGCACAGGTTCCGTAAACAAACGATATAGTATGTATAAAAGAACGTTTGCCTTTAATATGATCATATTTTAAACGTGCTTTAGCACTGCTTTCCCTCTTGCGTATTGGACGGCGTGAGAACGAAAGCGGCATACGCTGCCTGTGACAGGGAAGGCGTGACAAAGTATAGGGATATTAGCTGCAATAAGGGCATGGCTCCGGCAAGAGTCGGGGCCCGTTTTTATAAGGGCATTGTCGGTGGCAGCAGTGCATTTATAAAAGCGAATAGAGCAAAGCAGCATAAGAGAGGGGGGACGGGATGAAAATGCGTGAACAGGCTTTACGACCAAAAACAAGACATATTCAAAACAAAATAATTAAAATCAGCCTTATTGTGCTGGTTCTTTTATGCATAGGAGTGGTTGTTTATAACCGAAACTACAAGCCCGTTTTTGTTCCGCCGGATTTTGATCCGGCGGCTCAGGCAGGGGTGCCGGCACCTCCTAACAACATGAGTTACGGAGGAATCGAAGCTCCACAGGCATTCAAATTTTATATATCGGGAACCCTGTTTCAGCAGGAAGACGGAACGGTGCTGCAGTATCTGACCAATCCGGAAGACAGCGGGGTCAATCTGCTGTGTGAAATTGTAGATAAAAATGGTGAGGTGCTTTATAAAAGCGGACTGATTCAGCCGGGCTATTATCTGGAACGGCTGGATCCTATAAAGAAAATAAAAAATGAAGCGATTGAAGTGGATGTAAAAGTATATGCTTATGAACCAGAAACTTATTATAGTAAGGGAGTGATTTCTCTGGGTAATACACTGCAGCCATGGTAAACAGCAAGAAAGGGGAATCCTATGAAAGTCTACTTCAGGCGGCTGTCGTTGGCTTTGATTTTAGCAGGGTGTTTTTTTACCTCTGTTACTGTATTGGCAGCAGGTGACAATCGTGTGCACATTTATCTAAGACCTATGGGCGGTGGAGCCGGTACATCAGAAATCTATGTACCATATGGAGAGAACATGCCCCAAATAGAAATCCCGGTCAGACGAGGATATTCGTTCCAGGGATATTATGAAAAGGCGAATGGTCAGGGGAAAAGATATTATGATGAGTCGGGTAAGGCTCTAAATTCCTGTGATTTTTTAGAGACGTCTGCTGTCTATGCAGCGTGGCAGGTCAGAACCTATAAGATAATATATGAAAATATGGAACAGGCATCCTCTGGAACAGACAATCCTATTACGCATACTTATGGAAAGACCACTGCAGTATCAGATCCTGCCAGAGAAGGTTACGAGTTCTTTGGATGGAGAATCAACAACAGTCTGACTGCATCAAAAGGTCTGGTTATAGGTGCTGTATCATACGATACAGCTCTCGTTTTGTCAGCTACGTGGAACCGGTCGAAACAGGTTACGGTTGTGGATAATGCCACAGAAACGGTTGTAATGGACAGCAATGATTTGCGAAGGGTCTATGAGCAGCAGGTGGAGGATGCCAGAAACGGTGTTACGGCAGACGATATGGATAGTGATGAAATAATTCTGACCATGTCAGCCCGTGATGCCGGAGAATTGGATGAGGGGGCTTCTGATATTATTCAACTGGCTCAGGGAGAAGTGATTAAGTTTTATGATTTCAGTGTGACGAAATCGGTAAAAAAACAGTCGGACAGTAAGGCAATCGTAACCGGGCTGAATCAGATACCAAATACCGTGCAAGTACAGATTACGCTTTCTCCGGAGATTGGCCAAAGGAGCGGATACAGAGTATACCGCTATCACAACGGTGCAGCCGAGTTGATTCCAGACGGGCCGGTGGCTGATCCTACCGACCAGACCGAATACTTTGAGTATGCAAAAGACAGTCAAAGCGGGGAAACCATTCTTACCATACATACGAGACGTCTGTCTACTTATGCCGTTGTGGGGAACAGTAAGATATTACCGGATCAGACCACACAGCTGACATCGGGAGGAACAGCCGAGTTGGATGTACAGACCAGAGTACTGGAAGGCGGTGATGGTGCCGTTTATAAAGTTGATATTACCTGGGGCGGCATGGAATTTGAATACTCGATCGGGAAGATGTGGGATCCGGATGAACACCGCTATTCCAGCATTGTGTATGACTGGCTGCCCCACGGATTTGATGGCAGTAATAACAGAGTTACGGTCTGCAATCATTCCAATGCGGATGTTATGGTTGATATAGTGACGCTGCCCTATGAGTTACCTGGGGTTGATATACTGCTCAACCGGGAAAATGCAGTTCAAAGTACACCGGCCACGGCGCTGCTGCTATCCAGAGTACCGGCGGAGTCGGAACCGGCACCTGCCGTGAGCGGTTATCTGAGACTGGTAGGCACACCCAGCAATCTGGAATTTGAAACTTCAGGAAGTCCCAATGAAAACGGATATATTAAAATAGCAAATGTTGCAGTGACCATTACCTATAAGGGAGGTCCCCGCACACCAAAGAACTGAACAGAGATGTCTTTGAGGCGCTGCGTATTTTGTGACGTTTCTAAGGCATCTTTTTGATTTTGTGCTCAGTGATTCACTGGGAGTGGATTTCATACTGGAAACAGTTAAGAAGCTGATTGAGGAGCATGGCATCTCACTGCATGCAAGTACCATTGTCCATTTGGGTCAGGCGGAAGGTTCTGCTTTTACTGAAGGAGGAAGATAAGCGTCCGGTTATCCTGATTAATTCAAAAATAGTGTTGACTTTCACGCAACGTGATAGTGTAATATTAAGATAAGAATAGAGAGAAATATTCGCCGGCAAATTATTTCTATACTATTTCTTAATTATTTCCAGGAGTTGATATAACTATGAGAACGATAAGCCAGATTGCTAAATTGACAGGAGTAAGTATACGCACATTGCAGTACTATGATGAAATTGGACTTTTAAAGCCAAGCGAAGTAACATCATCCGGTTATCGGTTATATAATAATGATGCTTTAGAGCGATTACAACAAATTTTATTTTTTAAAGAAATGGATTTTAAGTTAAGGGAAATCAAAGAATTTGTAGAAGATCCCGGGTTTGACAAAATCGAAGCGTATAAAAAACAAAAGAAATTACTAAGTTTAAAACGTAATCGGCTGGACAAACTGATAGAACTTCTGGGTAAACTGGAGAAAGGGGAACAGTGTATGAGTTTTAAAGAATTTGATTTGAGTGAATATATAGATGCCTTGGAGCAGTTTAAAAAAGAAAAGACAGAGGAGGTTATTAAATATTGGGGCAGTTTGGAAAAGTTTAATGAGTTCATTCAAAAAGTGAAAGACGACCAGACAACCTTAGCCCCGATAGCAATTAAACAATTTGGAAGTGTTGAAAAATATACGGAAGCGATGAAATACAACCTGGAGCATTTTTCAGAAATAATGGAGCAAATGAAAGTACTTGAGGAAAAGAAAGATGACATTCTGAAAACAAATAATGATTTATATGAAAAATTGACCGCAGACTTAACCAAAGATCCGGCTTGTGATGAAATACAGGACATACTTTGTGAAATCATGGATATGTTCAAGGTGACTGGTTTTGAGGTAGATATGGGCGAAGGATATTGGGATATGGTGATAGAAAGTTATTCACAGGATGCCATAAGAAAAATTACAGATGATAAATATGGAGCAGGTGCATCCGATTTTATTGTTAAAGCAATGCAGAGTCATCTTCATAAGCAGTAATCAGCTCTTTTATTTACCTTCAAGTAAAACACTTTTTAGTTTATCAGGTGTGGCTAATGTGGTAATATATATACCAGGTATGTTCATTATCGTCATAAAATTCTGGACATAACATGTTCCAATATATTTGCGTATGAGACAAGGAGAAAAATGGAATTTTATCAAATATATAAACCATTAACAGCCACCCCTTTCAAAAAGGATGAAACATATATTGAAATAGAGCCTTGTGATGCTTTAAAACCCTATATCAGGTGCTTTTGGGGGACAGAGAGACCGATTATACAGCCAAAAAGCGATATGGCTGTCAGCAGCATCGTGACACCCGATACATGTATGGATATTATGTTTGACATAGATTATACAGATAATAAACTTAAAAATAACTTTTCCGGGATAAATAACAGTTCTTTTCAAATATGTTCACAGCCTGGTACTGAAAAACGAATATCTAAATTTGCAATTCGTTTTTATGCCTGGGCAGTAATTTTATTTTCCGAAGAGTCTATGGTTGATGCTAAAAATATGTTTTGTGATGTAGGATACTACTTTTCTAAATTAAAGAAATTACTGGAAAACAGATTGTTTGACACAGACAGCCTGACGCAGCGCAAAGCGATTGCAGAAAATTATCTGCTGGAAAATTACCATCCGGAACGCATAAATCATATCGTCACAGATGCATTATTTGAAATTTTCCTGAATAAAGGAAATATAAAGACCTTGCAGCTTGCCAGAGAAGTTCATATCAGCAGCAGACAGTTAGAACGGTTATTCAAAGAGAATATCGGAATATCCCCAAAACAATTATCTTCTATAATCCGGTATCAATATTTGTGGAATGATATAGTGAAATACAGAAAATTTGATGTATTACATGCCCTTTCTAAATATCATTATACGGATCAGTCTCATTTACTGCATGATTTTAAACGTTTTCACTCTATGTCAATTCAGGAGGCCAAAAATCTCGCATTAAAGGATGTCGCTTTTTTACAAGAAAATGAGAATGGAATAAAATATAATATATAGAGGTAAGAGGCGCATCAGCAAATGTCTGAGAACCAGATGTAACTTTGTAACTATACAACAGATGTACAGCCCTGGTTGAATTGGGACAGGCACCACCGCAGGCAGGCCTGTGATATGCAGGAGGTATAAATATGAAGAAAGCAGATAAGAATCACATAGAAGTATGGATGCATAGAAATGCAAGGGAACTGGAAATGACAAGATGGAATTATTATTTTGCAAACGGTAGTAAGGAAGAGATAGTAAATGCAATTATGTATTTTCAAAATGAGGATGGTGGTTTTGGGAATGGGATTGACCCGGACAACTGGAATACCAACTCCTTACCTTATGGGACATATTATGTTTTGGAGATACTGAAGGAAATCGAGTTTGATGATATCCAGCATCCAATTTATGCAGGTATTATAAAGTATCTGGAATGCCACAGTAATTTTCCGGATGGATGGATTTTTACAGTTCCTTCCAACGAGGAATATCCACATGCCAGTTTCTATAATTATGATGATGCATATAACAAAATAGAAAGCAGAGGGATTGCTTTAAGGTTTTGTGCATTTATCATTGAACACTATCCGGAATCGTCCATTTATGCACAGGTTTTGGAAATGACAAAAAGATTGATCGATGGATTGACTGATGAAAATCTGGGAGACATGGGCCCCAATGGATATATATCCTTAGTAAGTGCAATGAAAAATGTGCAATTAGATCGATATGATTATGACAGATTAGAAAACAGACTGAAAGAAGTAGTGAATAAATCTATTCAGAGAGATCCTGCGCAGTGGCCATCTTATGGTTATCGACCATCAGATTATATAAAATCCAAAGATAGTATATTTTATTTAGATAATAAGGATATTGTGGAAACAGAACTGGATTTTCTGGTAGATACACTGCCGCAGAATGATGTATGGCCAATATCCTGGTCCTGGTTTGAAAACTATGAAAAATACCCAAAAGAATTTGCAGTCAGTGAAAATTGGGCAAAAGCTTATAAAGCTATAGAAAAAACAATGTTTCTGAAAAGATTCGGCAGATTGAATCAGTAAAATACAAGGTCATAATATAACGAACAGTGAGGTGGCAGAAGCTGCCTCACTGTTCGTTATGGGCGTTGTTATAAGGATAAGCAGCAGTTTTTTCTGTCTCTGTTTTTGCAAGATTGTTAAGCGAAAAAGTTGATGGAAAGAAAAATATATGAAAAAGTTGATGGAAAGAAAAATATGTATGTAAAAAAGTTAGTGGGAAGAGCATAAATGTATAAATCGGATGGTGGCAGTACAAGATATACAGTAAGTATATTATGTATTATGAAAGGATGATACTGTCTGATAAATTTATCTGCCGGTATCCTTAGGATTGATGAGAACAAGAATTATAGATTTCCATACACATTTAGGTGACATCTTTCATGAGAATAAGAATATAAGCTTTAAAGCACCACAGCATTTACCAAAATATAAGGACCCTTTCAAAGAACTGGGAGAAGGAGGTTACCAGGCACCGCTTATCGCAGATGATCCGGATGCCTTAAATACTTTAATTGATGCAGGACAATTCCGTATCTGGGAAAAAGGGAGTTTACAGTCTGTCCGGGAGGAGATAGAACGTAATCGAATGGATTATATGGTATCTCTGCCGGTTCTTCCCAATACCAGTTTTGAAGAAACGCTTGCAGCATCAAAACTAGAGCCCAAAATTCTTCCATTTACCAGCCCGGATTTCTCTCTTCCAGTGAAAGAAATGCAGGAAAAACTAAGAGAGGATATCAGGATGGGAGCAAGGGGATTAAAACTTCATCCGATTCTGCAAAACGTAAAATTAACGGATAAGCGGACCTATGCTGCGGTTGAGGTTTTTGGAGATTTAAAGCTTCCGGTAACTGCACATTGCGGGGTAAATGATTATTATAAACCGGGCAGTCCCTATCAGAATATTGCACCAAAGGAGTATGGAGCCCTTCATTATATGCTTGCGCTGATTGAACGGTATCCCCAGTATATTTTAATTCCGGCTCATGCGGGTGGAGAATGTGGAAAAGAGTATCTGGAACTGGCGGATGCAGTTAGAAAACATAAATGGAAGCATGTATATACCGACACCTCGTTTAAGGGAACTGAGGTTATAAAAGAATTAGTTGAATTGATGGGAGAGGACAAGATTCTGTTTGGGACGGATTATCCGTTTGGTGAAGCAGAATCCTCGATTGCACTTTGCAAGGAAGCGTTTTCCGGTAAAGAAGATGCTGCGGATAAAGTTTTTTACCGGAATGCCGCTGCGCTTTTAGGTATCATGGCATAAGTTTTTCTCGGGTTTGGAATTAGGAAATGACTGCATAAAGGACTGGGATAATTAAGGCGGGCAGCATATTGCCCACCCGGAATTTCTTGCCAAATGCAATATTAATTCCTACGCAGAATATCAGTGCGGATCCAATATACGAAAGATTGGCAATCAGTTCTTCTGCTACAAAATATCCCGCGAAGTGCGCCACCAGTGTGATGCATCCTTCATATACCAAAATGGCAAGTGCAGAACAAATTAATGATTTCCCCGAACAGGCAGCCAAGAACCAGGGAAAAGATCAGCAACATGCTTCCTTTGGTTTCGATCATGCCGTTTTGAAACTGCAGCATTCCCTGTAATGTGCCGCTGATACCTATGAATATGGTAGCAACTCCGCAGGCACACATGAGAGAAGCCTGCAGTTCTTTTTTTATACCCTTGTGCAGGAAAATGCCGATTCCGCTTCCGGCAATGACGGCGATGGTGTTGATTAGTGTACCGGTACCAAACATGAAAGTAATCCTCCAGCTTCTATAAATGTCATAAGGAAGATTATAACATCAGTTATGGTGTTTGGAAAATATTTTTTAGAATATGCATATAAAAATTTTATAGTTTCTTTTGGAAAATATTATTTTTGAAGGTGGTATATAAGGTTTATCCATACTATAATCATAGAGTAGGTAACTTAGTGAATTGTTGTGCAATGCTTACTTAGCAGCATTTAAGAGATAGAGTCTGTTTGAAAAATTGCCCGAATTGAAACGGAATTTTATAACCGGGATTTTCAGACACACTCTGAAACGGAGGGATACATAATGACGAAAGAACAGATGGCTGTATTTGAACTAATCTGGAATTTAATAAATGGAAAAACTGATCGTAGTAAAGTTGAATTTGCTCCGCAGAAGATACCTTTTTCAGGGGAAGCACCCTATGAACAGGCATTTCAGAGGGCAATTCCGGAAACACAGGGAATTTCATCTGCAATGATTGGGGATCTGCTGGAGGAACTGGCAGGAAATGACGGGATCAATATGCATCATATTATGATACTGCGAAATGGTTATGTCATAGGAGAGGCCAGTTTTGCACCCTACATTCAGGGGATGTGGCATATCACTCACTCCATGTGCAAGAGCATTACCGGAATGGCAGTGGGAATGCTGATTGCAGAAGGCAGGCTGGAATTGGATGACCGGGTTCACGATATTTTCGAGAAGAAAAATATACTGGGATTATTCCGTCAGAAAAATATTACGGTTCGCAATCTGCTCACTATGTCCAGCGGTGTTGTCTACAATGAGGCTGGGGCACTGGCTGGAAATGAATGGGCGAAAAGTTTTCTGGAGTCTTCCGTAAAAGGAACACCGGGTACAGTGTTTGACTATAACAGTATGAATACTTATATGCTGTCCGCCATTGTGACGGAAATAACGGGGGAGACACTGACGGAATATCTGACGCCGCGACTTTTTGAACCACTGGGAATTACAAAGTTTTTCTGGGAAACCTGTCCGAAAGGGATAACGAAGGGGGGCTGGGGACTTTTCCTCATGCCGGAGGATGCTGCCAAGCTTGGACAGTTGTACCTTCAGGAGGGCAAATGGAATGACCGCCAGATAATTCCGGCTGCCTGGGTGGAGGAATCTACAACGAAACAGGTAGATACGCCGCCGGAAAAAGGTGGTTATGGATATGGTTATCAGATATGGATGGGAGGGAGACCGGGAAGTTTTCTCTTTAATGGGATGCTGGGACAGAATGTGATAGTTTATCCGGATCTTCAAATGGTGATTGTAGTCCATGCGGGAAGCAGGGAACTCTTCCAGAAATCTACACTAATGGATGTGATTGGCAGGTATTTTGAAAATGATTTTACCCCGGCTGAGAATAAGGTAAGCGTCACTGCAGAAGAAAATGCCAATTATTCCAGACTTTTAAGTATCCGCAAGTCACTGGGAGGAGCAGGAACGGATCTTCCGCTGATTGAAAAAGGTGGATGGAAACACCGCCGTATACAGAAGCAGAGAAGACTGCCAAGGCAGAAGCTTGCACAGGATGACAGACAATGGGCAGCCGGCAGAGTTTACGGGATGGAACAAAAACATGTGGGACTGGCGCCGTTAATCATTCAGGTGATGCATAATAACTATTCTGAGGGCATTACGCAGATGGGATTTTCCCTGGATAATGGGAAATTTTATTTGGAAATACAAGAGGGTTCTGACAGCCATAAGATTGAAATCGGGTTTCATGGGGCCAGAACCACGGCGGTAAAGTTCCATGAAGAAGAGTATCTGGTTGGGGCAGAAGGCAGATTTACAACAGATGAAGAAAACCGCAGGGTATTGCGGATCTGGATTACCTTTTTAGAAGAAGCAGTAAGGCGGGAAGTGAAATTTTACTTTCAGGACGAAGAAGTGGAAATTCGCTGGGATGAAGCGCCGGGTAAAGATGTCATTTTAAAAGGCCTGGATTCATTTGCAGCTATGCCTGCAGATAATCTGATAATTAATAATCTGAGAGGGATGGTAAATCCGGAATTGTTTTATTATCTGATCGGACGGACCATTCAGCCTGTGGTGAAAGGACATTTGTTACAGACGGAGTCTGGATGCTAGCACTACAGCGTGTCTGAAAGTTCATTCCCGCCATCTGCACGAACCACTTTACGGCATATTTGCCCCGGATTCAGGTTACGTAGCCCTCTACGCGCCCTTCATCCGGGATAAATATCCCACAAACTGTGACGATGCTGCGATTTTGATATCAGGGAAAGTAGTTATACCGGATTATTCAGTTGGTACCGGATCATTCCGCCCTTTTCTTCATAGCCGGTATGCCATAACTCACGGAGGGAAAAAACAGTTGCTTTACCATAGGAAGCAGCTGTTACCAGTACATCGGATTCCGACTGTTCATATCCAACAAGCAAAAACCAGTGCCAGGAAAAATCTTTAAATTTACAGTCTGTATGCTTCAGCATAAGATAGGGAATAGGGTATCCCTGATCTATAAGGGCAATAATAAAAGAAGCTGCTTCGTCATAAGAATGATCTCCGGAAAATCCTTCCATGGAGATAAAATCTCCTTTTCCCAGACTTTGCAGGTATTTACAAAGACCGTCCATATAAATTGTCAGTTTTTTTATACCTCCGGCTCTTGGACGAAGATAAGGTTTCATCTTCATGGCAAAAGCTTCATAGTCTTCTTTGGTTATATGGCTCACATCAAAGGGATAGAGATCCCTGACATCCCGGTGCAGTGCGAAATAAATGCAGCTGTCACAGGCTGTAGCAGCAGCACATCCGCCCATGTGCATGAGAAAATTGTGGAACCAGTCCTGGTTACCGCCAAAAGAGTCTCCAATATTAAAATAGGGCAGTTCTTTTTTCATAGCAGTCATCCCTCCTCTTTCCATTGTAGAATGAATTTTCTAACATCTTTAGTATAGGATATACTGTTTTTCATATTTTAGTTCTCAATAAATGTTTTTTAGAGTATTTAAGTTATTATAACAAAAACCAGTGTTTTTATGATTTCCTGCTTCAATACATCGTAGTCGATATAGGAATGCTTATGAAATGCTTTTTCATGGCAGTATGCTTCTACCAGGTTATAGGCAATATGGATCTTTTCATCCGGATCTTTCAGATTCAGGTTACTTTTTTTCGCTGCGGCAACAAAGAGCTGCATGATCTGATCCTCTAATGACATCCAAAGGCTGGCTTTTTCCTCATCAGAACTAAGCAGCGTATTCAGGTCATTATGAAGAATACCGAGACCTTCATGAATTTCACTGAGTTCATCTAGTAATTTATCGAGAAAAGAAATGAAGTTTGTCTGATCTATATTTTTTTCTACAAATTCACGAACCAGCGGTTTAAAGCTTTGATCTACAATCTGGTTCATTATTTCCAACACAAGATCCATTTTATTTTCAAAATAACGGTAAAAGATGCCGGTGGATACGCCAGCCTCTTTGGCTATGTCAACAGCATTTACATGATAGTATCCACGTTCACGCATCAGATCCAGCCCGGCCTTCATTAAACGATTTTTTTTATCAATAGAACGTTGCTGGACAGGGGTTTTAATTACATCACTCATTTAACAAAGCCTCTCTTTACAAGATAATATGGTACTTCTGTATAGTATAACCGCTTAAGAACAGGTTGTCAAATAAGGTGAAAAAAGTTTCAGGTTTTATTGACAAACGGTTGCCGGAGTGATAGAATTCAAAACATGAAATATATTTCAGGTTTTGAATATGGATATGGAAAATCCATGGAGAGGAGGAATTTATGAGCCGGTTAATTGCATTTGAAGAGGTAGTGAAAAGTTATCCCATTGGAGAGAAAGTGCTGTTTGCTGCCAATCATTTGAATTTTACCATTGACGAAGGTGAATTCGTTATTATTCTGGGACCCAGCGGGGCGGGAAAATCTACCCTGTTAAACCTTCTGGGAGGTATGGATCATGTGACCAGCGGAAAGATCGTAGTAGGTGAGCGGGAAATATCAGAACTGAAAGCAGAGGAATTATCGGAGTACCGTGCAGAAGATGTTGGATTTGTATTTCAGTTTTATAATTTAATTCCTGCATTGACTGTTTATGAAAATGTTGCCCTTGTAAAAGAAATTGCAAAGGAAAGCCTGGATCCCGGTGAGATGCTGCAGTCGGTGGGGCTTTTGGAACATCAGGATAAGTTTCCCGCACAGCTGTCAGGAGGAGAGCAGCAGAGGGTTTCCATTGCCAGGGCAGTGTGTAAAAATCCAAAGATGCTGCTCTGTGATGAACCTACCGGAGCGTTGGATTCTGAAACAGGCATTTTGATTTTGTCCCTTCTCCAGAATATGAGCCGGGAACATAACAGAACAGTTATTATTGTAACCCATAACAGTGCCCTGGCTGAGGCGGCTGATAAAGTGATTCGGATTAAAAATGGGAAGATCCGCAGTGTCACGGTCAATGAGAATCCAAAGTCCGTAAGTGAGGTGGAGTGGTAATGCTGTTTCGAAAAATGCTGCGGGATATGAAAAATAATAAAATGCAGTTTATTTCCATTGGGTTAATGACATTTTTGGCAATTTTTGTTTATGCGGGAATTGGAAGCGAATGGTACACTTTCCAAAAGGGAATGGACAGTTACTATTCGGAAACGCATCTGGCGGATATCTGGCTTTACGGAAAGTCATTTACGGAAAGTGATGTCTCCAACTTGCGGAAAACGGATGTTGTAACAGATGCCTCAAAGCGTCTTTATCTGAAAGGTACAGCTGATTTAAGCGGAGAACCGGAGCTGGAGATTTTGCTTATGGATGAGGATAGGATTTCTTCCTGTAAAGTGATTCGCGGGGAAAGCTTTGATCCTGCCGCCGACGGGATATGGCTGAGTGATAAATTTGCAGAGACAAGAGGACTTGCGGCAGGCGATACCCTGGATATGCAGGTGGAAGGTATTGTGATCAGTAAAAAAATCCTGGGAATTATGATAAGCCCGGAATATGTCTATGCTTCTGCGTCTTTTGACAGCCTGGCAAATCCGGAGAATATAGGGGTTGTGTATGGCGGAATGGATTTACTGCCTCAGGGATTTCCCAAAGTTTACAATCAGATTGCGGCTCTTCTTAGCACAACGGACTATCAGAAAGCAGAAGAACAGATTGAGAAGCAGCTGGATGGTACATACAATGTATTTTTATCCAGAGATGGACAGGGAAGCTATCAGCAGTTCCGGGAAGAAATATTGCAGAATAAGGCAATGGGGGATTTGTTTCCATTTGTATTTATTGCAGTGGCATTGCTTACGATACTTACCACTATGAGCAGAATGATTAATAATCAGAGAACACAGATTGGAACTTTAAAAGCGCTGGGATTTAAAGACAGGAAAATCATGAGGCACTTTATCTGTTACGGGACAATTCCTTCACTGGCGGGGGCTTTGCTCGGCTTAATTCTGGGACCGGTTACCCTGACACCTTTGTTTTTTCAAATGCAGTCTGGCATGTATTCCCTTCCTCCGCTTACGGTTATCTTACTGCCCCAGGCAGTTCTTATGGCGGCAGCAGCAGTGGCTGCGTGTTCCCTCGTAACCTGGCTTGCCTGTAATAAAATCTTAAAGGAAAAGCCGGCGGATGCACTGCGGACGAAGCCGCCGAAGATTTCGAAGCATATGTGGTTTGAACAAACCGCGTGGTGGAAGCGGACCGGATTTGACTTCCAGTGGAATTTACGGGATACGCTGAGGAGTAAGGTGAGAAGTATTATGGCAATTGTGGGTATTACAGGATGTATGAGCCTGCTTACCTGTGCACTAGGAATGGTTGATTCGCTGAACAATATTAATGATTGGAAGTATGGGCAGCTCACCCAGTACCGGAACAAGGTTTTACTGACAGAAGATTTGACGGCTTCGGATATCCCCTATCCGGGAGAGACTATCCAGGAGGGCAGTATTGAACTGCGCGCTAATGGAATTAAAAAAACAACGGGAATTACGGTTTTAGAACCGGAATCCAGTCTTACTGTTTTTACGGACAGCAGAAGGAATGAACAAAAGCTTCCGGTTAATGGAGTTTCTATCAGCTTCCATATGGCGGATATCTTAAATGTGGATGTGGGAGATGAGGTCTCATGGCATCTCTATGGGGAAAGCAAATGGGTGGAATCGAAAATCAAAGCAATATACCGGGATCCGGTGGCGCAGGGAATTACGTTATACCGGGATTACTTCGAAGAACAGGGCGGCAATTACCAGCCCACTTCATTTTTAACAAAAGCTAATATAGATCCGGATGCTGTTTCTTACACGGTCTGGAATATTGAAAGGCTGAAGTCCTCTGTTACAGAAATGATGGATACCATGTATTCGATTATCTACATTATGGTTGCGGCGGCAGTTTTAATGGCGGTTGTAGTACTTTACAATCTGGGAGTACTTTCCTTTACGGAGAAGCTGAGGGAATTTGCGACCTTGCGGGTACTTGGATTTAAATCTGAGAAAATACGTCTACTAATGCTGCGTCAGAATATATGGCTTAGTGCATTGGGATTAGTCCCGGGATATTTATTGGGAAAATGGATTATTGATTTGATGTGCGGGATGCTGGGAGACAATTTTGATATGATGACGAAGATTAGTATGCTCAGTATAGGAATCAGTGTTGCCATAACGATGATTGTTTCCGTGGGAGTGAATATATTATTTTCCAGGAAAGTAAAAGATATTGACATGGTAAGTGCGTTAAAAGGCGCAGAGTAGAGGAGAGATTGCGATGAAAAAAAGGAATAAAGCAGCGGATCATTCTTTTTGGAAAAATACTTGACTCTCCCCTTAAGGGAGGATGTATAATAAATGCAAATACATCTGACAAATACGAGGAGGAAAAGATATGTTCCGGATTGGAGAATTTTCCAAGCTTTGCAAGACAACCATTAAAACACTGCGCTATTATAATGAGGTGGGACTTCTGAAACCGGAGTATATTGATGATGAAACAAACTACCGCTTTTATTCAACCCGGCAGATTCTGGAACTGCACCACATTCAGGCGTTGCGTCAAATTGGACTGTCTATTATGGAAATCAAATTGATTCAGGATGGACATAATATGGAGGAGATACTTCATAATCGAAAAAGAGAGCTTGAGGAAGAATTAAGAGAGGGCAGGGATCAGATCTCCAGGATTAATTTTATGCTGTCCGGCAGCGAAGCGGAAAGCATGAGACAGTACCAGGGTATAATTAAAGAAATACCGGAATGCATAGTTTATTCCAAACGGCTTACTATTCCGGGTTACAGTTCTTATTTTCAAATCATTCCGGGGATCGGTGCTGCGGTGCAGGAAGCGAATCCCGATTTGAAATGTGCCATACCGGAATACTGCTTTTGTGTATATCTGGATGGTGAATACCGGGAGAAAGATATAAATATAGAGTTCTGCGAAGCGGTCACCCGTTTTGGCAATGAAGTTGAAGGAGTTGTTTTTAAGAAAATGGAACCTGTGGTGGTTGCCTCTGTCATGCATAAAGGATCTTATGAAAAGCTTCCAAATGCTTATGCCTATTTATTTAAGTGGGTGGAGGAAAATGGATATATTGCAGCCGGGAATCCAAGGGAGAGTTATATAGATGGCATCTGGAATGCAGAAGATCCCGGGGAGTGGCTGACCGAATTGCAGTTACCGGTTATAAAAGATAAAAAGGGGTGTTTGTCATAGATAAGAAGAAAAAGTACAGTATGCAAAAGCTGTGCCTGCTATCAAATATTGCCCTGTTTTTATATGAATCAGGAGCCGGGATCACGGAATGCTATGGTAATTTTGAGAAAGAGGAAAACCCCCTTGGGGCTGATTCCCACTTTACCAACAAGCTGATTGAGAGGTGCAACGGCATTGCTTGTCCGGCAGTGATAGTGGAAAATAAAGCAATTTATTTCAGTGCAATAAAGGCTGATGAAAATCAATATGTCCTGGCGGGACCGATGTGTTCGGAATTTCTTTCAAATGTGGAAGTACACCGTTTTTATAAGCTGCATAACATGGAGAAGATCGAGCAAAAAGCACCTGCCAGACTGGGGTTTTTGCAGATGATCTCGCTGATCAGTATGATATATACCACCATAACCGGTGAAATATGTAACGAAGAAATGCTGCTTAAGGAAAATAATCTGGCCTATGTAGACCCGGAAGAGCTGGAACGGGATAAAGCAACCTTTCGCATTGGCAAGGTTGAGGAAGAAGCTTATCACCATACCTACATGGAAGAACTCCAATGGATTAACTGCATAAAGAATGGCGATGAAGTAAAAGCAAAAGAAATGAGCGATTCTTTGGCTGAAAATGCAGGTAAACTGTCAAGAAAGGAAATGAACCACCAGAGAAATCTGGCGATCTGTGCGGTTACGCTAGCAACCAGAGCCGCAATTGAGAGCGGAGTTACTCCGGCGGAGGCTTATATATTAAGCGATGTTTATATTGATAAGATTGATAAATGCAGTGATGTGGGGCAGCTGATTGAATTGCGAAGGCTCAGCACTATGGAATTTACAAGACAGGTGATGGAAGCCAGAAAAGAAAAAGTCCGGTCTAATTATATTGAACAGTGTAAGGACTATATTATAAATCATTATCAATATAAAATCCGGCTGGAGGAAGCGGCAGATGCAATTGGGATCAATAAAAATTACCTGTCCCATCTATTTAAAAAAGAAGAAGGAATATCCATGAATGAATACATTAACCGCGTTCGTGTAAAAAGGGCGGAGAACCTGCTGAAATATTCCGATGCAACCCTGACGGAAATCAGCAGTTATGTCTGCTTTAATTCCCAGAGCCATTTTGGCAGCGTGTTTAAGAAATGTAATGGGGTAACTCCCCAGCAGTACCGGGATCGGTACAGATCCAGAGAGTTTTTGAAAAAATAGGAGATGACTATAAATTTCTTGACTTTTCCAGAGCAGGTGCGTATAATTGATTTCAGAATATTCTATGTGCGGCGCAGTACATGGAGCTTAAAGGTACGTTGAAGTGTCTTGGATGAATTTTATCCGAGGCACTTTTTATGTTGTTTAGGCGTTTTGTTTGATTGCCGGGTTTGAATTGTTTCTTGATAGGCGGTGCAGCAAAGAGAGCATTCAATATGCGGGTATGAAGAATATGGAGGATAAGGAATTGAAGATGAAAACATTTCAACTGGGTACAGAAATTTTTATGGGTGAACTGGACATTTCCAGTGTTTGTCCTGACACGAAGAGTGTGTTTATTGTAACTGACAAATTTTTGGTGGAAAGCGGCAGGATTACTTATGTGACAGAGAAACTGGAGGCAGCAGGAATTCCATATTATGTATTTTCCGATGTGGTGCCCAATCCCGATATTGAGTTGGTTATGAAAGGAATTTCTATCATTGATGAGTTTAAACCGGATACGGTGATTTCTTTTGGAGGCGGTTCCGCAATTGATACAGCGAAAGGAATTATGTACTTTGCAGTCAGAACGGCAGGACTGCCCCGGTGTCTATCTATAGCGATTCCAACCACCAGCGGTACAGGATCTGAAGTTACGAGATTTTCCATAATATCAGATCATGAGAAAAATATAAAATATCCGCTTGTGGATGACAGCCTGCTTCCGGACATAGCAGTGTTAGACGCACACCTTACGGTAAGCGTACCACCGGCTATTACGGCTGATACCGGAATGGATGTATTAACCCATGCCATGGAGGCTTATGTTTCTGCAAATGCAACTGATTTTTCAGATGCACTGGCGGAAAAGGCATTTAAAATGGCGTTTGACAGTCTGCGAAGGGCATATCATCAGGGTGATGATTTGGAAGCGAGAGAAAATATGCATCATGCGTCCTGTCTGGCAGGAATGGCATTTGACAGTGTTTCCCTTGGGGTAAATCATGGAATGGCGCATATTCTGGGTATTCGTGCTTCTTTGCCCCACGGACGTGCAAATGCAGTGCTGCTTCCCTACGTAATTGCTTACAATGCCGGAATTCAGGATGTTGGCGGTGAAAAAGAAACAGGGGCAGCAAAAAAATATGCAAGACTGGCGAAACTGGCAGGTTATGAATCCTACAGTGTCCGTTCCGGTGTGGTAAACCTGATTCATGGAATGGAAAAACTGTGCAGGGAGTTTAAAATGCCGCTGCAAATCAAAGATGCCTGGGAGGATCAGAGTGCATTTGAAGCATCGGTATCAGAGATGTCACGAATTGCCTGTGAGGACAGGTGTACGGCTACAAATCCGAGAAAGTGTCTTCCGGAAGAAATCGAAACTGTTTTCCGGGAAGCTTATTATGGGAAAAGTAAATATTTAAAGATGTAGGAACAAATGGTGAAAAACAGAGATAACAATGGTAAAAAATAACATATAATTGACGAAAAGTGTTGACAAAACTGTATAAAATAGTGTATAGTCGCTATAGAAGTAAGTGCGAAAATGTGAATGCAGTTCGCAGTCGCACTGCATATCAGGCAGTATCGTAAGCGGGATTACGATAAGTTTGAAAGTACGTATACATATTACCAACTATGAAGTATGCATTAAAGTATAACAAAAGAGAGATCTTTTCAATTGAATAAGCGGGTTGTGACGTAATGACCTGCAGTGTTTTTACGAAGTGATGGAACTTCCGGAAATTTATTTCTGGGGGTTTTTTGCGCTTTTACAGGATATTTTACTGCATAAGGAGTGAAAATATGATAGAATTAGATGAGAAAAAAAGAATTATTCAGGAGTTTGTTCCGGGGAAGCAGGTTACTTTGGCACATTTGATTGCCAACCCGGATGAAGACCTGTATACTAAGCTGGGCCTGGTTGATGGGCGCGGAGCAATTGGTATTTTAACTATAACACCCAGTGAAGGTGCCATTATAGGCGCAGATGTAGCAACGAAAGCGGCAGATGTGAAGATTGGTTTTGTTGATCGTTTCAGCGGGTCGTTGGTTATTACCGGTGATATTGCTGCTGTGGATGCTTCTTTGCATGAAATTATGAATGTGTTAGGCGACATGTTAGATTTCACTCCTTCTAAAATCACTAGAACCTGACTATAAGGGAGTGGACATACCATGAAGAAAGTAATGTTTGTAGGCAGGACATACGCAGGTAAGACTACGCTATGCCAGTATCTTATGGGTGAATCAATAAAATATAAGAAGACCCAGGCGATTGAAATCCTGGGGAAAGAGCTGATCGATACACCGGGAGAATATCTGGAGAGACGGGGGTTATACCGTGCACTGCAGGTAACTTCAGCTGAGGCGGATGTGATCATCTTTGTGCAGGATGCTACTGCAGACGGCAGTATGTTTGCGCCAATGTTCACATCGATGTTTACGAAGCCGGTCATTGGAATTGTAACAAAATGCGATGCTGCTTCCCGGGAGCAGACCGCTCTGGCAGTAAAGTATCTGGAAAATGCAGGAGCAAAAAAGATTTTTTTAACAAGTGCAGTTGCGGGAAAAGGTATGGAAGACGTTATTCAATACCTGGAGGATCACTAGCAGATCATAAGTGATCCGGATATAAAGCATAATCGACAGAAGTAATGTGAGGTATAATGCGGAGGTACAAATGGAAGAATCAAAAGTAAGGGTGGTAATTGCGGATGATGAGCCGATTACCAGAATGGACCTGAAAGAATTGCTGGAGGATCAGAATTACGAAGTTGTCGGAGAAGCATCCGATGGTTTCGATGCAATTGAAGTTTGTAAGGCGGTAAGACCGGATCTTGTATTAATGGACATTGAAATGCCGCTTTTAGATGGGTTTTGTGCGGCAAAAGTATTAAAAGAAGAGGATATTGTGGATACGGTTATGATGCTGACAGCTTATAGTGATAAAGACTGTATCCGTAAGGCAAAAGAGATCGGCGTTTCCGGTTACATAGTCAAACCGGTAGCGGTAAGGACGATGATTCCGGCTATTGAGGTGGCGCTTGCGCAGAGTGCTCAGATGAAGCAGTTAAAGCAGGAAGGAACACAGGCAAAGAAACAGCTGGAAAGCAGGAAAATTATAGAAAAAGCAAAAGGCTTTATCATGCAGGAGAAAAAAATCTCTGAGCAGGAGGCTTATGATTATATCAGAAGTTTAAGTCAGGCAAAAAAGCTGTCTATGAAACGTGTGGCAGAAATGATATTATTGAAAGCAGGTGGGCATGTGTGAGTTCTAAAGTATATGATTTATGCAAAGAATGCACTCCGCTTACCGATTCGGATATTCAAGTGATTGAAGCTATGCAGCCTAGTCTTCAGCTCATTGCGAACATGGTAGGATGTGATGTGTTTATTGACTGCATTACAGAAGATAAATCCACCGCGATTGTAATCTGTGAGGCGAATCCGGAAAATGTACCCTCTGCTTATGCCAAAAGCGTAGTGGGAATGCTTGCCAGAAAAGAAGATGAACCGGCAGTAGAGCGTACGATCCGACTGGGAATCGGGACGAAATATGTAAAGGCAGTAACCCAGGAGAGAACAGAAGTAATGCAGAATGTAGAACCTATTTTTAATGATAACCGCATTATCGGTGTGTTAATAACGGAAAAACGTGCGGTAGAAGAAATTGAGGCCATAGAAGATGAAAAGCCAAGACAAGTAAATGTATTTGATAATTTAATACACGAATATGACTGGCTGATGCAGTATATAGATGAAGCATTAATGATGGTGGATGATAAAGGAAAAGTATGTTTCCGCAATATGATGGCAAAGGAACTGTATGCCAAGCTTGGATATGGCGGTGATATTCTGGACATGCCTTATGATAATATTCTTTTATATCAGCCGGAGCGTGAGTATCAGCCCGGGGAACTTGAAAAAACCGGAGTTGAAGTCACTGTTGGAAAATATTTTCTGAGGGTAAAGCAGATTCCCCTTGGGAAAAACGGAATTCAGTTCGCAATTGTTTTAAGTGATATTACGCACCTTAGAGAAAAAGAAAAGGAATTGGTGAATAAATCAGTTGCTTTAAAAGAAATGCATCATCGGATCAAAAATAATTTTCAGATGATTGCCAGTATTCTGCGTATGCAGAGCAGAAGAAGTGAAAACGACGAGGTAAAAGAAGTGCTGGAGGATACGATTAACCGCCTTCTATCAATTTCCATAACCCATGAATTGATCCTGCAGGGTGAGGATGATAATGTTAATATCTATGAAGTTGTGGAAAGTATAAAACGGGATCTGTTAAGATCATATATCTATCCGGATCTGGAAGTTAAAATTGATGTCATTGGAGATGAATTTAAGCTGAATGCAGAAGTGGCATCATCAGTTACCCTTGTAATTAATGAATTACTGCAAAACTCATTTAAGTATGCGTTTACGGATGTAACGTCCGGGCATATTATTATCGAGATTACCCATGGGAAGATGTATTCCCAGGTGAGTATAACAGATAACGGAAAAGGGTTTGCAGTTGATGCAGTAAAAAGAAAGAGCCTGGGATTATATATCGTAGATAGTGTGGTAAGAGAAAAACTGCACGGCAAGTTTAAGATAAAATCAGGGCCGGAAGGTACCAGAGCAAGTTTTGATTTTAAAATGTACAATTGAATAAGACAGTCCGATGCAGGGGTGTCTGAAAAAAGCGGTGAAGCTTAGGAGCAGAAAATTCTGCACCTGGGCTTTTTTTCTTGTTTGGAGGGTGCTCCAGAGCATTTTTCAGACACGATTCATCCTATCGGGTTATCAAATATAAGGGAGGCAGAACATGCATGAAGTCATTTTAAGTGTGGGAATTGATATTGGAACCTCCACCACACAGTTGGTATTCAGTGAATTGACCATTGAAAACCAGGCAACCAGCTATACGGTTCCCAGAATCAGCATTGTAGATAAGAAAGTTATTTTCCGCAGTGAAATCTTTTTTACTCCTTTATTGTCCCAGACGGAGATTGATGGGGAAGCGGTAAAACAGATCTTAGAGAGCCAGTACCATAAGGCGGGAATCAAACCGGAGGAGATAAAAACCGGTGCAGTTATTATAACGGGAGAAACAGCCAGAAAAGAAAATGCAAATGTAGTGCTGGATAGATTAAGTGGTCTGGCGGGAGACTTTGTAGTTGCGACGGCCGGTCCGGACCTGGAATCCGTACTATCCGGCAGAGGTGCAGGGGCAGATAATTTTTCAAAAGAAAAAAGAACTGTGGTTGCAAATGTTGACGTAGGCGGTGGGACCAGTAATATAGCGGTTTTTGACCACGGAAATCTAATTGGAACCACCTGTCTGGATATTGGCGGAAGGCTGATTAAAGTAGACCGGGGAACAAAGCGTATTACTTACATTTATTCCAAAATACAAAAGCTGGCAGAACGTCTGGGCATCCCGATCTCCGTAGGAGAGATTGCAGATGCAGCTAAAATAAGAAGTATCTGTACCTTAATGGCGGATCTGATTGGTCAGTCTCTTCATACACTGCCAAAGTCAGACTATTATAATGAAATATTTACGAATGGTGGCAATGGGCTGAAGGAGGAAGTAATACCAAAAGCCGTTACCTTTTCCGGAGGCGTTGCTGATTACATATATCAGGAAGCCGGTAACGATCTGTTTCAGTATGGAGATGTAGGAATCATACTGGGACAGGAAATCAGAAGAAACCGGTTTTTACAGAATTTAGAACTGTATCAGGCAGTAGAGACGATCCGGGCTACCGTAGTCGGTGCCGGGACTCATACCACAGAAATCAGCGGAAGTACGATTTCCTATGAAAAAAATCAGCTTCCGATGAAAAATATACCAATCCTGAAAATCAGCGAAGAGGAAGAAAAAACCTGTCAGGGAATCGAAGAATCCATCAGGCGGCAGATACCTTTGTATATTTCCGAGGGGGAAGCCGAACAAATCGCTATTTCATTTGCGGGAACAGGATATTCGGGTTTTGCCGGTATCCAGGAACTGGCCCAGGCTATTATCAATGGGGCGAAGGAACTGATATCAATCAGATATCCGTTACTGATCGTGGCAGAACACGATATCGCAAAAGCACTGGGACATGCTCTGAATGTAAAATTAAAGCACAGTAAGGAGGTCATCTGCATCGACGGTATCAGGACACAAAGCGGTGATTACATTGATATCGGAGAACCAATCGGTGAAGGGCGGGTAGTTCCTGTCGTCATCAAGACACTAATTTTTAATTCTTAAAGAAAAGATACGAGGTGAAAGTCATGATATTAAAAACAAAATTATTCGGCCATACTTATGAGTTTAAATCATTGAAGGAGGTTATGGCAAAGGCGAATGAAGAAAAGTCCGGTGATAAATTAGCCGGAATTGCGGCAGAATCAGCGGAAGAGCGAGTTGCGGCAAAGGTAGTATTATCACAGATAACCCTGGGGGAATTAAGAAATTCACCGGCAGTTCCTTATGAAATCGATGAAGTTACTAGAATCATCCAGGATGCGGTAAATGAACCTATTTACAATGAATTTAAGAATATGACAGTTGCCCAATTTCGTGAATGGCTTTTGGATACCAGCACAACAGGAGATATGATCCGTCGTGCCAGCCGTGGAATCACAAGTGAAATTGTTGCGGCAGTTACGAAATTAATGGGAAATCTGGATTTGATTTATGCAGCAAAAAAAATTGTAGTTACGGCACATTGTAATACTACAATCGGACTTCCGGGCACATTTTCATCCAGATTACAGCCAAACCATACCACCGATAACCCCAAGGGAATCATCGCATCTGCAATGGAAGGATTCAGCTTAGGCTGCGGTGATGCAGTATTGGGATTAAATCCGGTAGATGATACGGCTGAAAGTGTTGCCAGAATCTTAAAAAGTTTTGATGAGTTTAAAAATAAATGGGATATCCCTACACAGATCTGCGTACTTGCCCATGTCAGCACCCAGATGGAGGCCATTACCAAACACAATGCACCGATTGATCTGATGTTCCAGTCCATCGCAGGTTCTCAGAAGGGAAATGAAGCTTTTGGATTAAATGGGGCAATGTTAGATGAAGGCCATCAGATGATGGTTCAGCATGGAACTTCCACCGGACCGAATTACATGTATTTCGAGACCGGTCAGGGTTCCGAGTTGTCGTCAGATGCACATTATGGATGTGATCAGGTGGTAATGGAAGCACGCTGCTACGGACTTGCCAAGAAATATAATCCATTCCTTGTTAATACCGTGGTAGGATTTATCGGACCGGAATATCTCTATGACAGCAAACAGGTTATCCGTGCCGGGTTAGAAGACCATTTCATGGGAAAACTTACGGGAATTCCGATGGGATGTGACTGTTGTTACACCAACCATATGAAAACGGATCAGAATGACGTTGAGAATCTGGGTATGCTCTTATCAGCGGCGGGATGTAATTACATCATGGGAGTTCCTCACGGGGATGACTGTATGCTGATGTACCAGTGTACCGGATATCATGATGCAGCGGCATTCCGTGAGATTCTGGGACTGCGTCCGATTAAAGAGTTTGATATGTGGCTGGAAAAAATGGGATTTTCAAAAGACGGAAAACTGACCTCTCTTGCAGGTGATGCATCCGTATTTATGAAATAAGAAGTGAAGAATGCAGGAAGCTGCCAGAGCCTGTCTAAAAATATTTCTATCGGCATACAGCCTGATGAAATGAATTTTCAGACACGCTCTAAGAGAGAAAGGAGATATATATGATTGACCAGAAGGATTTAAAACGAATAATAGAGCAGGTATTAGTAGAAATGCAGGTGACAAAAAGTACATCAGGTACAAATGGTGCAGCGTTAGAAAGCCAGGGCACTTCACCGGCAATATCTGCAGCTGATGCCCAGACAGTACCAAAGGCAGAGGCAAAGACCGTAAATACATTTCAGCAGGCAGAATACTCTGAAAATGTTAAAGAACCGCCGGTAATTGAAGACGGATGTCTGGAAGATATTACAGAGATAGACATTAAAAAGCAGTACCTGGTACCAAATCCGGTAAACGGGGAGGCATATTATGAATTAAAGCAGTATGCACCCTGCCGCCTGGGTATCTGGAAAGCCGGAGCAAGATACATGACTTCTACCTGGCTGCGTTTCCGGGCAGACCATTCTGCAGCGCAGGATGCAGTATTCTCTAATGTGGATGAAGCTTTTGTAGAAAAGATGAACTTATTCAGCATTCAGACCAAGTGCGACAATAAAGACATTTATCTGACCCGTCCGGATCTTGGAAGAAGACTGAATGAAGAAGGAGTCAAAGCAGTTCAGGAAAAATGCAAAAAGCATCCTACTGTTCAGGTTTATGTATCGGATGGGCTGAGTTCCGCTGCAGTTGCTGCAAATGTGGGTGATTTGCTGCCGGCTATTCTGCAGGGGCTGGAAAGCTATCAGATCGATGTGGGAACGCCGTTTTTCGTAAAATACGGCAGAGTGGGAGTTATGGACCAGGTATCAGAAATTACCGGGGCAGATGTAACCTGTGTATTGATCGGAGAGCGCCCGGGACTTATTACAGCAGAATCTATGAGTGCATATATCGCTTATAAAGCAACGATGGACATGCCGGAAGCCAGAAGAACCGTATTATCCAATATACATAAAGCTGGAACAGTGCCGGTAGAAGCAGGTGCCCATATTGCAGAAATCATTAAGATTATGTTAGAGAAAAAAGCAAGCGGAACGGATTTGAAACTCTAATTGAGAGAGAGGTGTAATGAAACATGAAAAGAGATCCATTAAAAGCAAAGGTACTCAGTACAAAAATGATTCCCAATGTATCGCCGGATCTGGCAAAAAGCCTGGGATTATCGCCGAGACAAAAATCCATCGGAATGGTAACGGCGGACTGCGATGATGTAACGTATACGGCACTGGATGAAGCGACCAAAGCGGCTGATGTGCAGGTGGTTTATGCGAAGAGTTTTTACGGCGGAGCAGGCAATGCAAGTACAAAGCTGGCTGGTGAAGTTATCGGTATTATCGCAGGAACCAATCCGGCAGAAGTGAAAAGCGGTCTGGACGCTGTCATCGGTACAATTGAAAATGGTGCATGGTTTGTAAGCGCCAACGAAGATGATTCCATACCTTACTATGCCCATTGTATAGCAAGGACAGGAAGCTATTTATCAAAATCAGCAGGAATTAAAGAAGGACAGGCGCTGGCATATCTGATTGCACCGCCTCTGGAAGCACTTTATGCGTTGGATGCCGCATTAAAAGCAGCAGACGTAACCATGTGTGAACTGTATGCACCGCCCTCTGAGACAAACTTTGGCGGGGCCCTGCTCACCGGGAGCCAGTCAGCATGCAAAGCAGCGTGTGAAGCATTTGCCGCTGCAGTTGAGTTTGTAGCGGATAATCCGCTGGCATTATAATGATACGCAGAAAATGCAAAACGGGAGGTAATTATGCAGCTTTATGATAAAGACCTGTTATCAGTACAGGAAGTAAGAGAATTGGTAGAGCGCTCAAAGGCAGCGCAGGAAAAATTACTGGAGATGTCCCAGTGCCAGGTTAACAGAATTGTGGAGAGTATCGCTAATGCAGGTGTGAGAAATGCAAAAAGGCTTGCACAGATGGCTCATGATGAGACGGGATTCGGAATCATGGAAGATAAGGTGATTAAAAATATCTTTGCAAGCAAGAGCGTATTTGAATACATCAAAGATATGAAGACGATTGGAGTAATTTCGGAAGATGAAAAAGCAGGAACAAAAGATATTGCCGTTCCGGTAGGTGTAATTGCCGGGCTGATTCCTTCGACGAACCCTACATCAACAGTCTTATATAAATCGGAAATTGCAATAAAGGCCGGAAATTCCATTATCTTTTCCCCGCATCCAAATGCAAAAGAAGCGATTCTGGAAACAGTCAAAGTAATCCGACAGGCAATTGCAGAAGCGGAAGGACCGGAGGATCTGGTATCGGTAATCACCATCCCGACGATTCAGTCTACGGATACTCTGATGCGCCATCCGGATATATCTCTGATCCTTGCAACAGGAGGAAGTGCCATGGTACGTGCGGCTTACTCTTCCGGAACACCTGCAATTGGTGTGGGACCCGGAAACGGACCGGCTTATATTGAGCGGTCTGCAGATCTTAAAAAAGCCGTAAAACGCATAATGGACAGTAAGACATTTGACAATGGCACGATCTGTGCATCTGAGCAGTCCGTCATTACAGAGAGTGACCGGGAAGAAGCCGTTAAAGCCGAAATGCAGGCACAGGGAGCATATTTCTTAAGTAACGAAGAATCGGAAAAGCTGGGAAAATTCATTCTTCGCGCCAATGGAACTATGAACCCGATGATTGTTGGAAAAAATGTTCAGCATATTGCAGATCTGGCTGGTCTTAAGGTTCCGGCAGATGCCAGGGTTCTGGTAGCAAAAGAAGACGGTGTTGGAAACGGGCATCCCTATTCCAATGAAAAACTGGCGCCGATTCTGGGATTTTATGTGGAAGATAATTATCAGAAGATTTGTGAAAGATGTCAGCAGATTCTTCATTATGAAGGAGCAGGTCATACCTTTATCATTCATTCTGAAAATCAGGAAATCATCAATTATTTTGCAAAGAGAATACCGGTTTCCCGTTTTCTGGTGAATGCACCGGGAGCCCTGGGTGGTGTAGGTGCCGCAACCTCTTTAATGCCTGCATTTACATTGGGATGCGGAGCGGTAGGCGGAAGTGCAACCTCAGATAATATTGGTCCTATGAACCTGCTGAATATTCGCAAGGCAGCTTATGGTACAAAGGAACTGGATGAAATCCGGAAAGAGGCAGATCTGGCAATACCGGCAGCTGAGCCCTGCCATATAAATGTAGATTATATTGTTGAGAAGATTTTGAAGGAATTAGAGCGTATCTGAAAATTATAGCTCTGGTAAAAATAAAATAACAGGCAGGAGGAATTACAATGGCTAATTTACAGGCATTGGGATTGATCGAAACAAGAGGGTTGATCGCAGCAATCGAAGCAGCAGATGCAATGGTGAAATCTGCTGACGTATCTTTAATAGGAAAAGAATATATTGGAAGCGGACTTGTTACCATTATGGTAAGAGGCGATGTTGGAGCGGTAAAGGCTGCAACAGAATCAGGAGCGGCAGCAGGAGCTGCTGTGGGTGAAGTGGTTTCCGTACATGTAATACCAAGACCGCATAAGGATGTGGAGAGCATTCTTCCGGTAATTGCTGAAGCAGCAGAGTAAGTAAAAAAACAGGTAGTTCATAATAGAATTTAAACTTAAAGTTTAAATTTGATAAGATGAAATTGAGATAAGATTAGAATCAGGAGGACAATAAAATGGCGGTTATGCAGGCATTAGGAATGATAGAGACAAAAGGTTTAATTGGTGCAATCGAAGCAGCAGATGCAATGACAAAAGCGGCAGATGTGAAATTAATTGGAAAAGAACGTATCGGAAGCGGGCTGGTTACTGTTTTAGTCAGAGGTGACGTAGGTGCAGTAAAAGCAGCTACAGATGCAGGTGCGGCAGCAGCAGAACGGGTTGGAGAGCTGATTTCCATGCATGTAATACCAAGACCTCACGGAGATGTAGAAACCATACTGCCACATTTATAGAGAGAGTCCCAAAATCATATACTTTGGAACAATACAGGGACAGGCTTAAGGGGGCAATCATTTGAATGTTATAACAGAAGCGTATTTACGGGATATCATGAAAGAGAATCGCCCGGAGGTCTTTTATGTGCCGGAGGGAAGTTTATTATCCCCTTCTGCCCGTGATTATTTGAATCAATATAAAATAAAGATAGAAAAGCAGGAACCGGGCACTTTAGAAAAAGAAAATGCAGAGAAACCGGCGGCAGAAAGTCCTGATGATATGAAAGCTGCATATGTGGATTATGCCACCGGAGCATTTTTTACATCCAAACCGGAGCATATGACGCAGCTAACCGGTAATAAGCTGGTTCCAAAGAATCATCTGCGTATCATATTTCGTGGTAAACTGGATTCACTTCAGTCACTGATTATACGTAACCAGACTGCAATTGCAAAGAATCCCAGGCGCTCAAAGCTGCTGGAGGATCTGGAAGATATCATGAAGATCTTACAGAATATTATGCGGTGTGATGTGCTGGATGAGCCATTTACCATAGAGCGCATTATCGGACTGACTCACGCAGAGCTGCGGGAACACTCGCACAATCCAGTGAAATTTTACAATATCCGGCAAATGATCCTGCCCCACTACACCATGGGGGAGGAATATGCTATACTGAATCAAATCCGTACAGCGATCCGGGAATGCGAGATCAGTGCGGTCAATGCATATCAGGTAGGAAATGATTACACACACCAGGATATACTGGAAGAATTCAACAGGCTTTCCAGCGCGCTGCATATAATGATGTGCAAATATCTTGCGGGAGAATACAATTAGTGCGGTCACAATAATCCAATTGTGGTCCGGAGCGTGTTAAAAAATACTTAGCATGATTTTGAAACAGGCTATAGAGGAAAGAGGAGGGAAAGAGTACATGTTCAGTGAATTAATTGAAAACATAACAAACTTAGATGTATTTACAGAGAGTATTAAACAGTACATCAGCGGATTGTCAATCAATTCCGTAATTATTACAATTATGATGATCTTCATGGTCATTGGAGCTATTGACCGTATCCGGGGAAATAAACTGGGGTACGGAGAAGAATTTGAAGCCGGTTTTAATGCAATGGGCCCCCTGGCAATTGCCATGATGGGCGTGGTTGCAGCAGCTCCGGTACTCCGGGTAATTCTGCAGCCGATTATTGCACCGGTCTATGAATTATTCGGAGCATCTCCGGCGATGTTCGCAACCACACTTCTGGCAAATGACATGGGAGGATATCCCCTGGCAATGCAGCTGGCAGGAGACAATACTGCCATTGGTAATTTTGCAGGATTAATCCTGGGTTCCATGATGGGACCAACCATTGTATTTACCATTCCGGTTGCGCTGTCCATTATTAAACCAAAAGACAGACCGTTTCTTGCAGCAGGAGTACTGGCTGGTTTAATTACCATTCCAATCGGTTGTATCGCAGGTGGTCTGGTAATGAATATGACACCAAATAAGATTGATATGATTACAATTTTACAGAATTTAATTCCGGTTATTATTGTAGCAGGATTGATCGCCATTGGACTTTGGTTTAAACCAACCCAGATGATGAAAGGATTTAATCATTTTGGAAATGGAGTTACCATATTAATTACTATTTTTACCGCAATAGCTGTTTTCCAGTATGAGACCGGCATTCGTCTTCCATTATTTGATATTATGGTTGACCCGAACAAAAACGGCGGTACCATTCCTCTGGAAGAAGGTATTAAGGTTGTAGGAACGATTGCATGCGTATTAATCGGTGCTTTCCCAATGGTAAAATGGATCACCAAGACATTTAAGAAACCATTGATGAAAGTGGGAGAAAAGCTGAAAATGAATGCAGACGGCTCAGCCGGTTTAGTAGCTTCTCTTGCAAATAATATCGCAATGTTCAATATTATGGAAAATATGAATGCTAAGGGTAAACTGTTAAATGTAGCATTTGCCGTTTCAGCAGCATTTGTATTTGGAGATCACCTCGGATTCACCGCAGGTGCAAATCCGGATATGATCTTCCCGGTTGTAGTGGGTAAACTGATAGCCGGAATTACAGCTTTAATCCTCGCAAATGCGCTGGCACCAAAATTGCTGGCAAAAATTAAGGCAAGCGGAGGCAAAGAGGAGATAGAAGAAAAAACAGATTAATATATCAGATAAATAGCCGGGAAAGACAGCAGCCAGACCAAATGCTGTTAAAGGCAGCGAATAAAGATTAGTTTCAGAAAGAAGGTTATATAATGAGTATCAGCGAAGCAACCATCCGTGAGATCGTAGAAAAAGTGGTAAAGCAGTCTTTGATTACCAGGGAAAAAGCAGACTTTAAAAAAGTAAAAGATCCAAGCGGGATACTGTCTGTCTCCTGCGATACCGTTCAGACAGAACCATTCAAAGGCGCCCAGGGTGTATCATTAAAGGATATCGTTTCACTGGAAGAAAGCCCGAGAATGGGAGCAGGAATCATGGAAGTAGATCATACCAGTTTTGAGTGGACCCTGACATATGATGAATTTGATTACATAATAGAAGGAACTCTGGAAATAGAAATTGATGGACGTGTCGTAACCGGACATGCCGGTGATATCATTTTTATTCCAAAAAACAGCCATATTCACTTCCAAAGTCCGGATAAAGCAAGATTTGCATATTTCGTTTATCCGGCAGACTGGCAAAGCTAAATCATATTTTAATAAAATATCATGCAGTCAATGATAGAAAAGGAACCGATGCACTGTCTTAATCAGATAATGTATAGGTTCCTTTTAGGATTAGTGGATCTTATTAAAATGCAGACTCTCTGTATATATGAACTCTAAGTTTCTTGTTCTTAAGCGATTTTTCAATCTCATTTATTCTGCCTGATTCTAAAAGTTTTAATGTCAGTTTTCCAAATCGGTCTTCCCCTTCTTCACGAATCATATCTTCATATTCTATTGCCTTCATAAATCGAACACCTACCTCTTTATATTTAGACATTCTTTATTTAATAATCTTTTCCTGAATATTATGATAAATATCAAAATATTTTGATATAAGAATTGTGCAATACAAGTTATGATAAGCATAATAACAGATCAAAAGAATTTGATTTTACAAAAGGAGAAATTGAAAATGGAACAGAAAACTGGAATAACGAAGACTTACAGCAAGAAATTTTTATGGCGGCAGAGAATTGGATTTGGAATCTCTGATTATGCTTGTAATTTGGCATATCTGATGGTAAATACGTATCTTTTGATTTATTATACGGATGTAGCAGGCCTGAATGCAGCAGCCGTGGGGTTTATGTTTTTAGTAACGAAATTTTTTGATGCTTTTACAGATTATGTAGTAGGTACTCTAATTGATAAAACAAATACCAAGATGGGAAGAAACCGCCCATGGATGCTGGCAGGTGCTCCTGTTCTGGCAATTGGTATGGTGCTTGTGTTCACCAGTCCTGATTTTTCACAGTCAGGTAAAATGATCTGGGCTTATGCAACTTACATTATCTTTTCATTTGGTTATACACTGGTAAATATTCCGATGGGATCCATTCTTCCAACCTTAAGTTCAGATCCAACGGAACGTACAAAAATTGTTACTTCAAGAACGATTTTTTCCAATCTTGGTTCCTTAACATCTGCATCAATGGCACTGTTTTTAATTTCCAGACTGGGCGGAGGAGATGTAGCTACCGGTTATCGTAATACGAATATTATTTTTGGAATCATTGTAGTTATAATTTTATTTATTTGTGTTTTTAATATTAAAGAAATAAACCCTGCACCGAAGGTTGTAAAGAAAACAAGCATCGTTAATGACCTTGGAAGTCTTGTTAAGAACAAGCCTTATATGTTAATGCTGGCTCAGACTTTCTTCTTATTTGTAGGTTATCTGGGAATGTTCGCAACGATCGCTTATTATTTTAAATATATTGTGGGAGATGAAATGCTTACCTCTGTTGCAGTATCACTGTTAACGATTGTGCCGATTGTCTCCATGCTTATGTCAGGTGTAATGAACCAGAAAGTATCCAAGAAAAATATTTCCATTCTTGGTACTGCAATTCAGATTTTAGGATTCGCATTGCTGTTTATAGCAAAAGAATCCATCTCCATCATCTATCTCAGTATTGGAGTCATTGGTTTTGGAATGGGATTCCGCCAGACAATGTTCTTCTCTATGCTTGCAGATACAGTGGATTACGGAGAATGGAAAAACGGTAAGAATCTGGCAGGTACCCAGACGGCTGTATCCGGATTTATTAATAAAGTAGCAAGCGCTTCCGCCAGTGCAATAGCGGCAGGACTTCTTGCATGGGGAGCATATGACGGGGCAGCTGCCGTACAGAGCGCCAGCGCCAATACGGCGATTACCATTGCTTTTATCGGTATACCGATTGTTTGTAATGTAGCATGTATTATTATCTTGTTTTTCTATGATTTAGATAAAGTATATCCAAAGATCAAGAGGGAAATGGATGAGAGAAGAGCATTAAACGAGAATGAGGAGAATGCGTATGTGGAAGTATGATTTTAAAGTTCCGGATCAGAAAAAGTATCGGGTCATTGTTCACACAGACTGTAAAAATGAAGCCGATGACCAATTTGCCGTTGCGCACCATCTTATGACGCCTAAATTCGATGTAGTGGGGATTATTGCAGGTCATTTCTGCAAAAATCCTCAGGAATATGGGGAGGAAAATACGGCAAAAGCCAGCTTCGATGAGGTAAAAAAAGTACTTGGGCTAATGGGAGTGGAAGATGAATATCCTGTTTTGCTTGGTGCACCCCATTCCTTAGAAGATGGGGAGACTCCCATAGAATCAGAGGGAGCCAGATTCATCATCGATGAAGCATTAAAGGAAGACCCGCGCCCTCTGTTCGTAGTTTGTCAGGGCGCAATTACAGATCTGGCAAGTGCTTTGCTTTTGAAACCGGAAATTGCAGAGCGTATGACGGTCATCTGGATTGGCGGCGGTGTATGGCCAAAAGGTGGATTTGAATTCAATCTGATGATGGATGTCAAAGCAGCAAACCTGGTATTTTGCTCTAAGGTTCCATTATGGCAGGTTCCCATGGATGTGTATAAGCAAATAGCGGTATCACTGGCTGAATTACAATACAGAGTAAAACCATGCGGTGAAATTGGGAGATACCTGTTCGATCAAATGGTGGAATTCAACAACAAGCTTGCAGATTTTGCGCCATGGCCTCATGGGGAGACATGGGGACTGGGAGATCAGGCTACGGTTACTCTGCTTTTAGATGAATTGGAGAAAATGAATTATGATTTAAAACCAGCTCCGGCAATTGCGGATGACATGACATATATTCATGAGCAAAATAACCGTGATATCCGTGTCTACCATACATTAGATGCAAGAATGACAATGGAGGATTTCTATGCAAAACTGGCAATTAATTTTGGCAGCCGGACTGTCTGAGTCAACTAAGTAGAGCAATCAGCCATGCACAGGCATTTTAAAACACGTTTTATCGTCAGATAAGGGAATGGAGGAGTGATACATGGCATATCTGGTATTTGATGCAGGCGGAACATTTACGAAGTTTGCATTGATGAATGAAAAAACAGATATTCTGGAGCGTGGGAAATTTAATACACCGGATTATACATCAGGAACAAAAGAAGAGTTTATTAGCATGATCAGCGAGGTGATTGAGCGTTATAAGGACAGAAGTGAGGGGATTGCTTTCAGCATGCCGGGCATGCTGGACAGTGATGCCGGTTACTGTGTAACTGCCGGATATCTGGCATATTTGTGCGGTACCCCACTGGCACAAATTTTATCGGAGAAACATAAAATTCCTGTCACAATAGAAAATGACGGAAAATGTGCTGCTCTGGCAGAATTCTGGAAAGGAAGTCTGAAAGGCTGTACCAATGGTGCGGTTTTAATTCTCGGTTCCGGAGTAGGCGGCGGACTTATTATTGATAAAAAGCTGTATAAAGGCAGACGGCAGACAGCAGGAGAATTCAGTTATGTAATGGTTGATGAAAACCAGAAATATGAATTGGACAGTTACTGGGGAATGAAGAGCGGCTTCCAGGGACTAGCTAAAAGAACGGCATTTTACACCAGGGAAGACTGGGAAAGCTATGACGGGCTGAAATTATTTGAACGCGCTGCAGCAGGCGATGATATGGTATTAAAAGGGCTGAAAGATTTTACGGACACCCTTGCTTTGCAGGTATGTAATCTGAATATGCTGCTGGATCTGGATGTGGTAGCCGTAGGCGGTGGTATCAGCCGGCAGCCGCTGCTGCATGAATTTCTGCAAAAAAGTATTGATGAATATTTAGAGAATCATCCGATGAGGTTTTTAAGTCCTTATATACCAAAGCCGGTTGTTACAAATTGTGAATTCTATAATGATGCGAATTTAATCGGAGCATTATATCATTTCTTACAAAAAGAAGGAGGGGCAGTATAAATGGGATTTCCAGAAAATTTTTTATGGGGCGGTGCCGTTGCGGCAAACCAGTGTGAAGGTGCTTATCAGGAAGCCGGTAAAGGTCTGTGCATACAGGATGTAACACCACATGGTATCGTAGGTCCAAGAACAAAGGAGCCAACGGAAGATAACATGAAGCTGGTGGGTATTGATTTTTATCACAGATATAAAGAAGATATAAAACTGTTTGCGGAAATGGGATTTAAAGTATTTCGTACCTCTATTGCCTGGAGCCGTATCTTTCCAAAAGGTGATGAAGAGATGCCAAACGAAGCAGGACTGAAATTTTATGATGACCTTTTTGACGAATGCCATAAATATGGCATAGAGCCGCTGGTTACCCTGTCACATTATGAGACACCTCTCCATCTGGCAGAGGAGTATGATGGCTGGATCAACCCGAAAATGATCGGATTTTATAAAAATTATGTTACTTGTGTTTTCCGGCGCTATAAAGATAAAGTAAAGTATTGGCTTACATTTAACGAAATTAATTCCATTCTGCATGAGCCGTTCTTAAGCGGAGGAATTAATACACCCAAAGATAAATTGTCTCAGACACAATTATTTCAGGCAGTACATCATGAATTTGTAGCAAGTGCATCAGCGGTAAAGATCGGGCATGCCATAAATCCGGATTTTAAAATCGGCTGTATGGTACTGAGCATGCCTGTTTATCCACTAACGCCCAATCCCGATGATGTGATTGCTGTTATGGAAAAAGACCATATGAATATGTTATTTGCAGATGTGCAGGTACGTGGAACTTATCCCGGTTATGTGAACAGATATTTTAAAGAGCATGACATTGAGCTGATGATTACAGAGGAAGAGCGTGAGATTCTGAAAAATACCGTAGATTTTGTTTCTTTTAGCTATTACATGAGCATTTGCGAGACTGCAGATAAAAGCCTGGGTGTGCAGGGAAAAGGAAATCTTCTGGGAGGAGTCAGGAATCCGTTATTAAAGGAAAGTGAATGGGGATGGCAGATAGATCCTAAGGGGCTGCGTTACGTACTGAATACCTTTTATGACCGGTATCAGAAGCCATTGTTTATTGTGGAAAATGGGCTTGGTGCAGTTGATAAACTGGTGACTGGGAACGATGGAAACCCCACAGTAGAAGATGATTACCGCATTGAGTATCTGAGAGACCATTTACTGCAGGTAGCGGAAGCAGTAGAAGATGGCGTTGAGGTGATGGGTTACACAACCTGGGGATGTATTGATCTGGTCAGTGCATCGACGGCAGAATTAAAAAAGCGCTACGGATTTATCTATGTAGACCGTAACGATGATGGAACCGGAACATTAGAACGCTATAAGAAAAAATCATTTTATTGGTATAAGAAAGTAATTGAAACGAATGGAGAAAGCCTGAAAGAGACTTTCTAATAAATATACAAAACGTATGGGAAATGCAGAGAATGCGAAAAGTTATTTCGTATTCATCTGCATTTTTATGTCATGGAGATGGAATAAAGCTGGGAGTTACCGATAAGTTTATCATGATTAATTTAAAGTTAGCCTTGACAAACCACCCGCGGGAGTGTACACTTAAGAAAACTAAATAGTTCCGGTAGGTAAGGTTACCACAGGGATACGGATTGTTGCCGCGAAATGATGGAGACATCATCAGTTGGTTTGAACAGGCCGCATCGAAAAACAAGGTGCAGCATAATACAATTTCATCGCCCTGTGATACTAAAGCTCAAACGGTGGCAGTTCCATATTATTTTATAATATGGCTGAATGTAGAATGTTTAATTCCCATACCATAGTTTGTCCTTTGGTGCGGGATTTTTTTTGTGAAAAGAAAAGGAGGTGGTAAGAATGGATAGTGGAGGCAGTCATGAGCGATATGACATCAGCGTAGAGGGTATAGATGAAGTTCCGGATTTGCCGGGAGTGGATCATTTATCCATTCTTGGACTTCCCGGGGTGGTTTTTGTGATCGGTCTTTTTCGATAATAATGCCATTTCCAGGTTCTAGAGCATGTTTTAAAATTGCTTTGTGACAGATGTACTGGAATATTTCATCGGATGCCATCGCTGCTGTTTTTATACACATTTGATATATCTGCTGAGAATAAAGTGTTCCCGGCATTTATGCCTGCTATGTAAATGAAAACAATAGCGGTGGATTTTTATGCCCTTTTTTAAGAAATGTTACTGTGAACATGAATAAAGGAGGTATAAGACAATGAAAAAAAACAGAATGAGAAATATGGTACGCCGTGAAACGGTGAACGAAAAATTAAAATATGCAGCAACTGTTGAATGGAATAAATTTTATGAGGAATTTCAGACATCATCAGAGGGAATGACAAATGCACAGTTAGAAGTTTCTGAACAAGAATATGGAAAGAATATTGTGACTCACGGACAGAAGGAATCCCTAGTCAAGAGAATCTGCGGTGCTTTTATTAATCCATTTACAGCAATTTTGTTTGTTTTGGCAGCAGTTTCCGTATTTACAGATATTATTTTTGCGGATCCAGGCGAGCAAAATCCCGTTACGGTTATTATTATCACAACTATGGTAATGATATCCGGTATGCTGCGGTTCATACAGGAAACGAGAAGTGGTAATGCGGCTGCCAGATTGTCAGCAATGATCCGGACCACTACCTGTGTTAAGAGAATGGAAGAAGGAACAAGGGAAATTCTACTGGAAGATGTGGCAGTTGGGGATGTTGTGCTGCTTTCGGCAGGAGACATGATACCTGCTGATATCCGTATTATTTCGGCAAAGGATCTATTCATCAGCCAGTCAGCACTTACCGGAGAAAGTGAACCGGTTGAGAAGTGCAGCGCTTTAATTGGCAGCAAAGATGCGGTAACCGATTATTCCAATCTGGCATTTATGGGCAGTAACGTAATCAGCGGCAGTGCGGCAGGAGTTGTAATTGCAGTTGGTAACAATACGATGCTTGGTGAAATGGCGAAGTCTCTATCTGAAAAACCGGATCAGGCATCCTTTGAAAAAGGGGTGAATTCGGTATCCTGGGTATTGATCCGTTTTATGCTGATTATGGTTCCAGTTGTATTTTTTATCAATGGCTATACGAAAAATGACTGGATGGACGCAGCATTATTTGCCATTTCCGTTGCGGTAGGTCTGACGCCGGAAATGCTGCCAATGATCGTAACCACCTGCCTGGCAAAAGGTGCAGTATCCATGTCCAGGCAGAAAGTAATTATTAAGAATCTGAATGCGATCCAGAATCTGGGATCAATTGACATCCTGTGTACCGACAAGACAGGTACCCTGACCAGAGATAAGGTAGTATTGGAATATCATCTGGATATTGAAGGAAATGAAGATCCAAGAGTATTGCGTCATGGATTTTTAAACAGCTATTATCAGACAGGGCTTAAAAACCTAATGGATATTGCGATTATAGACAGGACGAACGAACTGCAGGAGCAGGAGGTACAGCTTCAGGGTATACAGTCCAACTACGAAAAAGTAGATGAAATACCATTTGATTTCGAAAGACGCAGGATGAGTGTAGTAGTAGCCGATAAAAATGGAAAGACACAGATGATAACAAAAGGTGCAGTGGAGGAGATGCTGCGGGTTTGTGCATTCGCAGAATACGAAGGAAAAGTAGAACCGCTGACGGATCAGATGCGCAATAAAATCCTTACAAAGGTAGAAGAATTAAACGAGAGCGGAATGCGTGTGATAGCAGTGGCACAAAAGACAAATCCATCACCGGAAGGAGCGTTTTCTGTTGCAGATGAGGCGGATATGGTTTTGATTGGCTATCTGGCATTTCTGGATCCGCCGAAGGAAACAGCAGCAGCCGCAATCAAAGCACTGCACGGTTACGGAGTAAATGTAAAAGTCCTGACCGGAGATAATGAAAAGGTTACCTGCTGTATTTGCAAACAGGTAGGCTTATCTACGAAATATTTGCTTCTGGGAACACAGGTGGATGCTATGGATGATGACCAGCTGGCAAAAGAAGCTGAGAAGACAACCGTATTTGCAAAGCTTTCTCCGGCTCAAAAGGCAAGAGTAGTAAAGATCCTCCAAAAGAACGGGCATGTGGTGGGATATATGGGAGATGGAATTAATGACGCAGCTGCGATGAAAGCATCAGATGTGGGAATCTCCGTAGATACGGCGGTGGATATTGCAAAGGAATCGGCAGATACAATTCTTCTGGAAAAAGATCTAATGGTATTGGAAAAGGGAATTCTGGAAGGACGAAAAACCTATGCGAATATGATAAAGTATATAAAAATGACAGCGTCCTCTAATTTTGGAAATATGTTTTCAGTGCTTGCCGCCAGTGCATTTCTGCCGTTTTTACCGATGACAGCAATCCACTTAATCTTGCTGAACCTGATTTATGATATATCCTGTACGGCGATACCATGGGACAATGTAGATATTGAGTTTCTGGCTGTGCCCAAAAAGTGGGATGCATCTTCTGTCAGTAAATTCATGTTGTGGATAGGGCCTACCAGTTCCATATTTGATATTGCAACATATCTTGTGATGTATTTCGTAATTTGTCCGTTGATGAGCGGCGGATTACTGTATCATCAGATTTCGGATCCTCAGATGCAGGATGCATTTGTTGCTGTATTTCAGGCAGGCTGGTTTATAGAATCCATGTGGAGCCAGACGTTAGTTATTCATATGATCCGGACAGCAAAAGTTCCGTTCATTCAGAGTCATGCAGCAGCCCCGGTAACAATACTGACACTGGGTGGAATCCTGACCGCTACCATAATTCCATTTACGGGATTAGGCAGTGCGATAGGTCTTGCAGCACTGCCGGCAGTATATTTTGCCATTTTGGCAGCAGTGATTGTTTGTTATATGGGGGTGGCAACTTTTATGAAGAAGATGTATGTGCGGCGGTATGGGGAATTGTTGTAGTTTGTTGACACAGCTTGATTTTTCTATGTTTAGAAACTGTAATCTGGAGTGTTGGAGTTTGCTGTTTTGGATAGCAGCAAGGCTTTTTTAACAGCACTCCAGTTTTTTTTGCAATAGAATTGTAAAGAATAATTAAATAAAATGAAATACATATTTTACTCACATTTCTTTGTTAATATAATAAACTGGTGGGTTATTATAAATCATAATAATACATATAGGAGGAGCAATTTAATGAAGAAAAGAGCACCATATATTGTTGCGATGGGACTAGCGGTTCTTGCACTGACCGGATGTCAGGGAAATGATTCTGCAAAGGAGACACAGCCGGGCAGCGTTCAGACAGAAGCTGTATCAGAGGCGAAAACAGAAGCAAAAACAGAGGCTGCCAAAGCAGAGGATACAGAAGCAGGTTCAGAAAAGGCAGTGACAGATGCAGGAAGCGGAGCAGCTGAAAAGAACTCTGAATATGAGGAAGGCGGCTGGAAGATTACCTATGAAGATGTAATGTCAGATACAAAACTGGAAAATGTATCTACACAATTGGGATATACAGACGTCAGCACCAGCGAATATCATAAGCAGGCTTCCGATGGGATGAAATTCTGCATGATTAAGTTAATTTTTGAAAAAGTAGATAGTAAAGAAGAAATTGATTTTACGAAATTAAAGTTAGTTGATGAAAATGGAAAAGAATATAGCCGTATGGACGATACATTCATCAGTGATCTGGGAATGAAACGACTGCAGGGAACAAAGCTTAATTTTGGTACAAATGAAGGCTGGATCTGCTTTGAAGTGGATGAATCAGCCACTCAGCTTACATTAGAATATCCTTTTGAAGCAGGTACACTGAGTATTCAGGTACTTTAGAGGGGATTAACTAGAATGAAGAAAAAATCATTAATAGTAGGTGCAGCAGCTATAGCTATAGTTGTTTGTCTGGGAGGATTTGGATATTTTTATATGACCAGGCCTAATTTAAGGTTTACAAATACCCGAATGAGCGATAAAGATAAAGGGCCGCAATATGTAAAGGTGAAAGTGGATGGCAAAAAGACCATGCCAATTTCTGCAAATGAAGAGTCAGGGAAAAATATAACTACAGACATTCCAAAGGCAGAAAGCCTTGAGGAGACTACATATCAGGTTGATCAGATGATAAACCAGGAACTTCAAAATGGAGATTATACCTTTGAAGAGCCGCTGGTTATACAGGATCCATACCAGAATTCACCGTTAACTGCAGTTGCCGTATACTCCGGGGAGGACAGTACATCTGTCAGAGTTACGGTAAAAGGCAGAAAAGAAGAAAATGATATTGTAGACACAATAGATGCGGCAAGCGATCACCTTATTCCAATTGTCGGTCTTTATCCAAATACCGAAAATGAAGTACTGTTGGAGGAACTGGACGCTGATGGTAAAGTGGTAAAATCTAACACATTGAAGATTCAGACGGAAGATCTGCCGGATGCATTGAGAGAGGCAGTAAAGGTAGAAGAAAAGACGGCAGAATCTGCAATGGGGCTAATGATTGTTACCGGCGGAGGTACACCTTATCTCTATGGATTTGATTCAAACGGTGATATCCGATGGTATCTGTTAAATAAACCAGGTGCTACTTTTGGCGGTTATCCGCTGGCAAATGGGCATTTTCTGATTGAATCGGAAAATACACTGATGCCTACAGCCGGAAAACCCAGATCAGCACAGTTTCACGAAATTGATTTAACAGGCAGAGTTTATCAGGACTTTTTCTTTGCTTCCGGCACACACCATGAAGTAAAGGAAAAGGAAGCAGATGGGAATCTTCTTGTGCTCTCAGATTCCGGAGAAGGTTATGTACAGGATCTCCTTCAGGAATATGACCGTTCAACAGGAGCACTGGTAAAAGAACTGGATTTAAAAGAGGTCTTTAAGGACAGTGGTTACGTCAGCAAATCTGACTGGGCACATACAAATACCTTTTCTTACGATCCTGATACGGACTCTATTATTGTAAATCCAAGAAATCTGCATTCCGGTGTTAAAATCAACTGGAAAACGAATGAAATAGAGTGGATACTTGGAGATCCCAGATTCTGGGAAGGAACCGGATTAGAAGACAAAGTATTGAAACCGGAGGGGGATATACAATGGCATTATCAACCTCATACTCTCTATCAGCTGGCAGAGGATATAGACAATAATCCTGAGACAATCCATGTCATGGTTTTTGATAACCATAATGATTCTGACAGAAAGGTAGATTATTTTAAAGCTACCGGCAGTTCTTATGTAAAACTGTATACCATAGATCCTGCAAAGATGACCGTGACACAGGATCATATGTATCCGTGTGAATATTCATCTGTTACATCGAACTATCTGCTGGATTATGCAAAAAAGAGAGTATTCGCTGTCAGCGCATATTCTGGTGAATCAGAGACCGGTCTATACGGAAAAATTATAGAATTTGATTTTGATTCGGAAGAGAAATTAAATCAATATTATATTAATCACAATTTTTACAGGAGCTATTCCGTACAGGTGGATCTAAACAGCTGCCTGAAAGAAGTAAATATTAGTGATACCTACTTAAAAGGTGAATTGCGCGTACCGGTACAAGTAGATAAAAAAGTGAATAAGCCGATCCGAAACTTAAAAGAAGATTCCAAAGCGCAGATAAGCATGTCATTATTAAAGGATATTCTTTTATTCACAGCACAGAACCATACTTATACCCAGGTGATTTTTTCTGGTGAAAAGCACACCTATGTATATGATATATCTGATATTAAAATGAGGTCAAAGGTTTCCTTTGTTTATGCAGTACCGATCCCATTAAGTGAGATGACAGCGGATACATACCAGATTTACGCAATGTGTCAGGATGATTATTTCAATCTGAATCAAACAATCACTATTTCTTAGCAGGAGGAGAAAATGAAAAGAAAATTAGTAATGTTGGGGATTTTAACAGGGGTTTTATGCCTTACAACTGCCTGCAGCGGCAAAAGCACGCCTACGCAGGATACACAGGCGGCCCTGGAAACACAGGAGTCAAAAGCGACAGAAGCAGCACAGACGGAAACAGCTCAAAAAGAAACGAAAGCAGCAATGGAATCAGACAGTGAAAAGCCAGGTGAAGAGGAGTCTGAGGCGAAAGAGCCAGTAGCTGTAAAGACAGTTACGGTATCGGACAACCTGGCTGAACAGGCAAAAGTAGATGAGCAGCTTATGGCAGAAGCACAGAACGGCTACACCATTGAGAATCCCTTTGTCGTGGTAAATCCTTATGGAAACTCCCCGTTAACAGCTGTGGCAATCTTTAATACGGAAGATGCTACCGGAGTAAATCTTCTGGTTAAAGGAGATCAGGAGCAGGATAATATAGAAGGAACATTTGCGAAAGAGACAACTCATATTATTCCAATCTATGGTCTGTATGCGGGAAGGGACAATGAAGTTACGTTTACGCTGGATGACGGAACAGAGAAGACAGTGACCGTTACAACGGAAGCTTTAGAAACATCTATCGGAAATAAAGCAGAAGTAAAAACCCTTGATGATACTGCATATGATTTTTCTAAGCTTACATTTGCATCCTGCGGCGGAGAGAATGAAATAGCAGCTTATGACAGTAATGGAGACATCAGATGGTATTGTAAGATTGCAGGTATGCCGTTTAAGCAGTTGTCCAATGGACATTTTATGGCTCTGACGGACACCCTGATTCATCCCTTATACTATATGTCCGGACTCACAGAATTTGATTTGTCAGGAAAAATCTATAATGAATATAGTATCCCGGGTGGATCCCATCATGCAATGTTTGAAATGCCAAACGGCAATCTGCTGGTTGGAAGCTGCAGTACGGATTTTTCCAAAGTGGAAGACCGGATTGTAGAGTTAGACAGAACCACTGGAGAAGTAGTATGGGAACTTCAGCTGGAAGATATTCTGAATCCGGAAGACGGCGGTTCTTTAAACAGGACAGATGAAGACTGGTTCCATAATAATGCGCTGTGGTATGACGAGGCAACCGATACCATTTTACTTTCCGGACGTCATGTAGATGCGGTAATCGGAGTAAATAAAACCGATAAATCCTTAAGCTGGATTATGGGTAATCCTGATGGGTGGACCACGGTTGACTCCAAATACTTCTTTACACCAGTTGGGGAAAACTTTGAATGGCAGTATGCACAGCATAATGTCACCATGCTACCTAACGGAAATGTAATGGTATTTGACAATGGTGCTTCCAGAGCCAAAGCAACGAATCCGGATGCTGCTGTAACCGGTGACCAGGTATATTCCAGAGCTGTTGTGTATCAATTGAATACGGCAGATATGACCATTGAACAGGTATGGGAATATGGAAAAGAAAGAGGTGCCGAATGGTTTTCTTCCTTTATCAGCGGTGCTGACTATATCGGAGAGAACGATTACTGGATAACATCCGGCGGAAATATGTTTGATACAGAAAATAATACTTATGATGTATCTCCTATGAATCAGCTCTCCGGGAATGTAACAAAGCAGGCATACATCAATGAGGTAAAGGATGACAAGCTGGTATTCGAAATGGTGATCCCAGGTCTTGTTTACCGTAGTATCAGAGTTTCCATGTACCAGGAAAGCAACCCATACCTGGATCTGACTGCTAAGGGACAGTGGCTTGGAGATCTTGGAGTTACCCAGACTGCAGAGCAGGAAGTAAACTGCGAAAATGCAGTGGCAGGTGATGCATCCTGGAGCATTGTGCAGAAACCATTTGGTATGATGTTCAGCGGTATTCTAACCAGTAAAAATGAAGAAGTTCAACCTGGTTTCGTGGTATTGAAAGACGAAGAAGGAAATCAGAAGGTATATACTTTAGGACAGATGCCTGTAAAGCAGGATGATGGTTCTACGCTTTTGAATATGTCTGCAACAGTTTCCGGGAAAGGACTGGAAGGCAAGACGTATCATGTCTATATTCAGACGGATGGCAATGTATACGATACTGGATATCAGGTGAAATTTTAGTATGAAGCAGACAAAGAGTATATGCCTACTTTAGGTAATATACTCTTTGTTATTTATATGGAGGGAAAACGATGAAGCATAAATTTATCAGAAGTATGCTGTGTGTCATTACCGTAGCGGCTGCACTAGGCATTTCCGGCTGCTCCACTGCTAAAACGGACAGTAAAGCATCAGATAAGGCACAACAGCAGAAAAACAGCCAGACTGCTTCCACGGAAGCGGAATATACAGATGAGCAAAAAGAGCAGTTCATTGACACGAGAACCAATAAAAAAGAAAAAGGCCCCCAGCTGGTAAAGTATAAGATTGATAAACAGGAAACCACGCTTATTCAGGGGAACGATAAAACAGGGGAAAACATAACAACAGATATTCCGCAGGTTGAGAGTCTGGAAGAAAATACATATCAGGTTGATCAAATGATTCAGGATGAGCTGGAGTCCGGTAACTATACATTTGAAGAACCTTTCGTTATCCAAAATCCTTATCAGAATGCGCCGCTCACTGCTTTTGTAGTTTACACCGGAGACCAGGAGGCCTCGGTAAGGGTTACGGTGAAAGGAAAAGACGAAGAACATAATATTGTTGATACTTTAGACGCAGCTACTCAGCATAAAGTGCCCATTGTCGGCTTATACGCAGATACGGATAATGAGGTACTGCTGGAAGAACTTGATGCTGACGGCAAGGTAATAAAGTCAAGCACAATAAACATAGAAACAGAATCTCTACCGGATGAGCTTAAAGATGTCGTAAAATTAGAAGAAAAGACAACGGTATCTGCCATGGGATTAATGATAGTAACCGGAGGAGGAGCACCTTACCTCTATGGTTTTGATTCCAACGGGGATATCAGGTGGTATCTTCTGAACAAACCCGGGGCCTCTTTTGGAGGCTATCCCCTAACCAACGGACATTTTCTGATCGAAGCAGAAGATACTTTAATGCCTACTTGCGGTAAGCCAAGAGCGGCACAGTTCCATGAAATAGATTTGATGGGAAGAGTATATCAGGATTACTTCTTTAATTCGGGATCACATCATGAGATTAAAGAAAAAGAACCGAATGGCAATCTTCTTGTATTATCAGATTCCGGATCAGGCTATGTGCAGGATTTATTACAGGAATACGACAGAAAAACCGGAGAAATCGTAAAAGAACTGGATTTAAAAGAACTTTTTAAAGACAGTGGATATGTCAGTAAATCTGACTGGGCCCATACCAATACGTTTTCATACGATGCTAAAACAGAATCCGTGCTGGTAAATCCCAGGAATCTGCATTCTGCAGTAAAGATTAATTGGAGTACAAATGAAATAGAATGGATCCTTGGAAACCCCCAATTCTGGGAGGGAACCGGGCTGGAAGATAAAGTACTGCAGCCGGAAGGGGAGGTTCAGTGGCACTATCAGCCTCATACCGTTTACCAGTTGGATGAAGATCTGGATGGAAATCCGGATACAATTCACGTTATGATGTTTGATAATCATTATGCGGCTAACCGAAAAGTGGACTATTTTGATGATACCGGTTATTCTTATGTAAAATCCTATACAATTGATCCTCAAAAAATGACAGTAGTTCAGGATCACGTATATGAATGTGACCGCTCACAGGTAACCTCTAATTTCCTGTTTGACGGAGCGATGAGCCGTGTGTTTGCCGTATGTGCCTATGCAGGTGACTCGGACAGTGGCTTATATGGAAGAGTGATTGAATATGATTACGAAAGTGGTGAAAAACTAAATCAGTACTACATTGACCATAATTTCTATCGTGGCTATTCTATCAAGGTTGATTTAAACAGCTGTATAGATGACGTAAATGTATCGGATTCTTATTTGAAAGGAACCCTTCGAATTCCGGTAGAAGTGAACGAGAAGGCAGAAGCACCCACGGACACCCTTTCATCTGATGAAATGAAAGAGATGAGCGTATCCCTTTATAAAGATATTTTGCTGTTCAGAGCTCAGAATCATGCATTTACCCAGGTTATTCTGGCAGGAAAAGATCATACATACGTTTACGATATTTCCGATTTGAAAACTAAGTCAGAGACAAAATTTGTGTACTCCGTTCCGATTCCGCTGGGTAAGCTTTCACCTGATGAATATGAGATTTATGTTATGTGGCAGGATCGGTATGTATCAATAGATCAATCCTTTACCATAAAATAAACGAACGATACAAAAATAAAGATTCCATAACTGAGTGCTCCTAAAAAGCCGGTGACCCCTATAAATGGGGTTATTGGCTTTTTTGCTGTCAGTACCAATCGGAGCCGAAATTATAAAATGGAGTATTTTTACAATTGAAACTGAGTTTATCATATTTTTTTCGTATTTTTATGCTAAAATTCTAACTAAAATGTTTTAGAATAAAGTTGGAGGAGAAAATCAATGATGGAATATCCATTTGAAGGAGAAAAATTAAGTATAACAGTTCAGTGATTTTGAGGGGAGAAATAATGAGTAAGAAAAAAAAGTATATAGCGATAGGTAGTATTGCAGCCGTGCTCCTGTTATTATTAGCCGGTGCTGCAATCTATTATATAACTCAGCCTGATTTTCGTTTTATTGATACCAGAATAAGCAAGAAGGACAAGGGCCCACAATACGTGAAAGTAAAAGTGGATGGCAGTGAAACAAAAATCATTGAGAGTAATGATGAATCTGGCAAGAATATATCTGCATCTGAGGGGATTAAGCTGACACAGTCATTAGAAGAACAAACAGTTGAAATTGATGAGATGATTCAGGCTGAATTAGATAAGGGAGAATATAGCTTTGAAGAACCATTGGTAATACTAAATCCGTATCAAAATTCTCCGCTTACAGCAGTTGCAGTTTTTTCTACAAAAGAAGAGAGTCAGATTAAGGTAACTGTGAAGGGAAGAACACAAGAAAATGATATCACGGATACCATAGGTGCTACAAGACAGCATATTATACCAATAATTGGTTTATATGCTGAGACGGAAAACAATGTTGTACTGGAGGAACTGGATAAGGATGGGAAAATGACTCGCTCCACTACTCTGAAGATTCTTACAGATTCTTTACCGGATGTATTCATAGATGCAGTGAAAATGAAAAAGAAGACCACCGAATCGTCTGTTAAACTGATGGTAATTACAGGAGGTTCAAATCCCTACTTATATGGATTTGATTCCAGCGGTGACATTAGATGGGCACTCTTGTATACCAAGGGAGCTAACTTTGGAGGATATCCATTAACAAATGGACATTTTCTTATTGAATCAGAAAATACATTGATGGCAAATGCCGGAGAACCCAGATCTGCCCAATATCACGAGGTAGACTATTTAGGAAGAGTATATCAGGATTACTTCTTTACTTCAGGGGCACACCATGAAATAAAGGAAAAAGAACCAGATGGTAATCTGCTTGTCTTATCCGATTCAGGAAATGGATACTTAAAAGATCTTTTGCAAGAATATGATCGTGAGACAGGGGAAATTGTGAAGGAATTAAACTTGCGTCCATTATTCGAAAAAACCGGCTACGTTAACAAAGCAGACTGGGCACATACAAATACTCTTTCCTATGATAAAGAAACAGATTCAATTATAGTAAATCCAAGAAATCTGCACTCTGCAGTTAAAATTAACTGGAGTACAGAGGAAATAGAATGGATACTGGGTGATCCGAAGTTCTGGGAAGGTACGGGATTAGAAGAGAAGGTTCTGCAGCCTGAAGGAGATATTTACTGGCATTATCAGCCGCATACAGTGTATCAGCTGGAGGAAGACTTGGACAATGATCCGAATACGATACATGTAATGCTGTTTGATAATCACAATGATAAGAACCGTAAAGTGGAAGGCTTTGAAAATACAGGCTATTCATATGTAAAATTATACACTATAGATCCTGAAAAAATGACAGTAAGACAAGATCATATTTACGAATGTGAATATTCACCGGTTACTTCAAATTACCTGTTAGATTATGAAAATAAAAGGGTGTTTGCAGCATCTGCATATTCAGGAAGTAAAAAGTCCGGACTTTATGGCACTGTTACAGAGTATGATTTTGATACTGAAGAAGTATTAAATCAATATAAAATTAATCATAATTATTATCGGGCATATAACATAGAGTTGGATTTTAGCAGTTGTTTGCAAAAAGTGAATGTTGAGGATACATACTTAAAAGGCCAGATACGATTTCCGGTTAAAGTAGATGCGAAAGTAAATAAACCTATTAGAAATTTAAAGGCTGATTCAAAAGCACAGATCAGTATGGCTATGTTAAAAGATATATTGCTATTTACAGCTAAAAATCATTGCTTCACACAAGTTATTTTTTCAGGTCAAGATAACACATATATATATGATATTTCAGATATAAAGGTAAGAATTGAGTATTCCTTTGTTTATGCTATACCCATCCCGTTAACAGAATTTGCAAGTGATACATACAATATATATATTATGTGCCAGGATGAGTATTTTAATTTAAATCAGTCCATAACCATTTCTTAGTATGCTTTCTCACGGTTGATTTAGGAGTAGCACAAGCTATCTTGCGCTATTTATGGGGGGATAAAAGTGTTGAGTTATTAACTGCCGTATTCATTATGATACGGCAGTTTTTATCATTTTTCCCAAAACTTCATCCCTTCTTCATAAGGTATCGTAAATTCAATAATACCATTGGAATAGGGTGCAATATCATATTGCTGGAAATAGATTACAATTCCTTCCGGTGTTAAATAAAAGTTATCCGGGGAAAAGGATACAGAGACATTTTGCTCAGGATTTTTAAAATAATCCGGATGGGAAACAGAACTTTCCAATTGCTTGCTTATCATTTCATTGATCTTGTTACGAATATAGCTTTTATAGTCGCTGCCGGGTTCAAAGAAATCCTTGAGGCGGATCATATGGCCATTATTTAAGTTCCAGGTGTTTGAATAGCGGAGAGTAGAACCATGAGCTCCGCCGGTAAATAAATAGTGGTCAAAATACAGACTTAGAATACAGCTTTCATTGAAAGTTACTTTATACCGGATATCTACCTCGTCCGGGAGAAAAGGATATCCGTGTGTCTTAGTATACTGCAGCTGCATAGAAGCATCATGAAACAGGTTGGTCCGGCATTCATTTTCGTAGACTTTAGCTCTTGTTACATAAAATTTATTAACTTTTTCCAAAGCGTCTTCGTCACAGCCGTCTTTGAGCTGCGGGTAATTAATCGTATAAGAAAGAACAGGGGTATTTTCGAAATACAGGGTATCTTCCAGTAAAAAATCTTCCACAGTAACCATTTTTCCAACTCATTCGTTTTTTCTATTATATGAAGAAAAAAAGCATTTGATAAAAATTCAGGTGACTTTGAGTGGAAAACCGGATACATAAGAATAAAACATCTTGATTTATAGAGGAAAAGTAAGACGTGCGGCAGATTTTACAAAGATTTTACACTACATTTTCACGGATTCATGTAAAATAAAAACAGGCAGGAAAATATATGTAAGCTTGTGACACCATGGAATATTGTAGTTTTTCTACAAGAATGGTGATTTCATTTTCCAGGAAGAAGGAATCAGTATGCGTTTAGAAGAAACAATTAGTTTTCGTATCGAAGAAGTTTATGCATCTTTGCGGACATCAGAAAAGCGGACAGCGGATTATGTGTTAGGGTCTTTAGCACAGGTTGGGAAAATGTCACTTACGGATTTGTCAAAAAAGGCAGGGGTAAGCCAGCCTACGATTCTGCGTTTTGTAAAGGCTTTGGGATTTAAGGGATTCCGGGAATTTAAATATGCTGTTGTGGAAGAGATGGCACAGGATGTGAAAACACAGCCGGATGGGATCTCTGCGATGTACGGATACCGGCTGAATGCTTCTGATTCTGTAGATAAGGTGCCGGCCAAAACAATTGCTACCACAATCAAGGTGATGGAAAATACACTGAAATGCATATCTGCCACTAAGTACAGCCAGGTGGTAGAACTCATAGCCAATGCCGATTTAATTGATGTCTATGGTGTGGAAAATTCAGGCACTACGGTCAGTGACCTGTATACGAAGCTGCTTTATCTGGGGCTGAAATGCCGTAGCTTTAATGACTATTACCTGCAGAGAATCTGTGCCAGCAACTTAACAGAAAAAGACGTGGCAATCGGTATCTCTTATTCGGGCTGTTCTAAGGATACGGTAGATGTAATGCGGATAGCCAAAAAAAGCGGGGCAAAAACCATCGTAATTACAAATTTTGAAAATGCACTGATCAGCAAATATGCGGATATTACACTGTGCACCACTCATGAACAGCTGCTTTATGGTGATGCTATCTTTTCCAGGGCATCCCAGCTTGCCCTGGTGGATATGATTTACCTGGGGATTATCTTAAGTGATTACGATAAATATGCCAGGCGTTTAGATAAGAGCGGACGCATTATAAGGGACAAAGCATATGATGCATAAGTGCGATAATAGCAGACAGCAAAATATTTTCTAAAAGGAATCGAAGAAGGAACTGTAATTTTTGTAGAAAAACTACAAAGATACAGTTCCTTTTTTGTGCCTATTTTACAATAACTTTACAAAGAATTGAACTGGATTTTATTGTTATTTGGAGAGGGCATTGCTATAATGGCGGTGTTCAAAGGAAAACAGTGTTGAAAAGTAAAGGAGTATTGTGATGTTAAAATTAGATCAGGTGAATAAGTCCTATGATGGAGTCAGTATTTTAAATGATATTAGTTTAGAAATAGAGGATGGTCAGATTGTTTCGATCCTGGGACCTTCCGGATGCGGAAAAACGACGCTTTTGAATTTGATTCTGGGAATTACCGATGTAGATAATGGAAGAATTATTTTTAATGATGTAGATATTACTTATGTACCTATGGAAGAGCGTGGATTCAATATTGTATTTCAGGATTATGCCTTGTTCCCAAACCTGAATGTATATAAGAACATTACATACGGATTAAAGAATAAACCGCTGATCGCTTCTAAAAATGAAGTAGAAGAATTAATTGATCTGCTGGGGCTGCGGGAACATCTGTCAAAGAAGATTGACCAGCTCTCAGGAGGTCAGAAGCAGCGGGTAGCGCTGGCAAGGACTATGGTAATGAAACCTAAGATCCTTTTGCTGGATGAGCCGCTGAGTGCCTTAGACGGGGTTATTAAAGAGTCAATCAAGGAGCGGATCAAAACTATTGCAAAAGAATATCATCTCACAACAATTATTGTAACACATGATCCCGAAGAAGCGCTGACATTGTCTGACCGGGTATTGATCGTAAATGAGGGCGGCATTTCCCAGTATGGGAAACCGGAAGATATTATACAGAAGCCGGAAAATGATTTTGTGAAGAACTTCATATTAAACCAATTAGAAATTAAGAGAAACAATATTTTTACTTTATTCCAAATGCCGGGAAAAACCAATTTCGTTTCACAGGCGGTATAGGGTTATGAAGAAAAATAAAGAGGTCAAAGTTGTATTTATTTTGCTGGCACTGCTCTTTCTTATATTTCTGGCAGTGCCGGTAGTACAGCTTTTATTAAAGTCTATTGTGGGCGGTTCCGGCATCAGCCTGGAATACTATAAATCAGTATTTACCGGCAGAGGGTTTGGGAAAGCCGTAGGAAACAGCTTTTTGATAGCGGGAGTCAGTGCATTTGTAACGACTCTGCTGGCATTTTTTATGGCATATACGATTCATTATACTAACATTGCACAGTTTTATAAAAAAATCATAAGAGCCATTGCAGTTCTTCCCATGCTGCTGCCTACAATTACATATGGATTTGCAATTATCTATTCATTTGGAAAACAGGGGCTTCTCACAAAATTATTTGGAACACAGCTGTTTGAAATATATGGATTTAATGGACTGCTGCTAGGTTATGTGATTTATACCCTTCCCATTTCCTTCATGCTGATTGACAACACCATGCGGTTTATTGATAAAAAATATATGATCGTATCCAGGATCATGGGAGACAATGGATTTTCAACTTTTTGGATTACGGTTGTGAGGCCCCTTCTGGGAACTTTGGCGGCATCCTTTATCCAGTCGTTTTTCCTCTGTTTTACGGATTTCGGTATCCCGGCATCGGTAGGAGGGGAATTCGATGTAATTGCAAGTGTGCTGTATAATCAGATGCTTGGAAGCATTCCGGATTTCAACAAAGGGGCAGTCGTGGCAGTCGTAATGCTGGTACCTTCCATTGTAAGCATCCTGGTACTGCATTATCTGGAAAAATATAATGTCCGGTACAATAAAATATCGGCAATTGAAATTAAGAAAAACAAAAAACGGGATACATCATGTGCGATTATCAGCGGAATATTTATGCTCTGTATCGTATCCATATTCCTGGTGATCTTCATTGTTCCATTTGTGGAAGAATGGCCATACAATATTCGTTTTACGCTGAAAAACATTCAGAATGTTCTGTCAGATCCCAATCTGTCCAATGTATATACGAATTCTTTATTTGTAGCTGTGATTACAGCAGTCTGCGGAACGCTGACCGCCTACGGAGCTGCACTGGTTACAGCCAGAAGTACCATTAACAGCAAGTTAAAAAGCGTAATCGAGAGCATTGCTCTTATTACAAATACCATTCCCGGGATGGTTTTAGGTCTTGCATTCCTGTTTGCATTTTCAGGAAGCAGCCTGCAGAACACATTTTTTATCATTATTATCTGCAACATCGTTCATTTCTTCTCTACACCCTATTTAATGATGAAAAATTCTCTGACAAAAATGAATGCATCCTGGGAAACAACGGCGAAACTGATGGGTGATAATTGGATTAAAACAGTCATTCGGATTGTAACGCCCAATGCAGTTTCCACAATACTGGAAGTCTTCAGTTACTATTTTATTAATGCTATGGTGACAATCAGTGCTGTAATCTTCATTGCAGGAGCCAGAACGATGGTTATCACCACCAAAATCAAAGAATTACAGCACTATGCAAAATTTAATGAGATATTTGTGTTATCGCTGTTAATTTTATTTACCAATATCCTTGGGAAAATTATATTCCAATGGCTGGCTAATCGCAAACAGAGAAATTCAAAAGGAGAGTAATATTATGAAAAGATGGAAAAGAGCAACAGCAGCGCTTATGGCAGGAGTGATTCTGGCATCGGGAACTTTAATGGCAGGCTGCGGTAAAAAAAATGATCAGGTAATTATTTATTCCAATGCGGATGACGAGGCTATGACAGCCATGAAAAATGCGCTGGACAATAATGGATTTAAGGACAAATACATACTGCAGTCATTTGGAACATCCGAACTTGGCGGGAAGCTCCTGGCAGAAGGGACGAATATAGAGGCTGATTTAGTAACGATGAGTTCCTTCTATATTGATAGTGCGCAGCAGCAAAACAGCATGTTCAAAGATTTGACATTTGACCATAAAACCTTAACGGAGTACCCATCCTATTATACACCGATTACCGCTCAGGAAGGCGCAATTATTGTAAATACCGAACTTATGAAAGAAAAGAACCTTCCCATGCCAAAATCATTAAAAGACCTTGCGGATCCACAGTACAAAGATATGGTTTCCGTAACGGATATCATGTCATCCTCTACAGCATGGCTTCTGATTCAGGCACTTGTATCGGCTTATGGGGAAGATGGAGCAAAAGATGTGCTGACTAAGATTTATGAAAATGCAGGACCGCATATTGAGGACTCCGGCTCAGGACCAATCAAAAAAGTGCGTGCTGGTGAAGTTGCTATTGGATTCGGATTAAGGCATCAGGCAGCGGCAGATAAGAAGAGTGGTCTGCCCATCGACTTCGTAGATCCTGAAGAAGGTAATTTTTCACTCACCGAATCAGCTGCAGTAATTGATAAGGGTGATAAAACAAATGAAATGGCAATGGAGATGGCAGACTGTATTATCAATAAGGGCAGAGCAGAATTAATCAAGACTTATCCAATTCCAATTTATGAAGGTGAAACAGCTGACAGCGAAAATATGTCTGCAAATCCAAAAATATTTGAAGAAGCTTTGACGGTGGATGTTTTAAAGAGACATCAGGAATTATCAGAAGGCAGTAAAGCAAAATAATACAAAAAGTATAAAAACAGATGAATTCAATTAATCAAAATAATCAAATAAAAATAATCAAATAAAAATAATCAAATTAAGGAGATATACACAAATGAATAACTATAAATTATTAACCCCTGGACCATTAACTACGACAGATACTGTTAAAAAGGAGATGATGTTTGATCATTGTACATGGGATGACGATTACAAACAGATTACGATGAAGATCAGAAAACAGCTTCTTGAGCTGGCACATGTTGCCGAAGAAGACTACACGGTAGTTCTGATGCAGGGAAGCGGAACCTTTGGGGTTGAATCTGTCATTACCAGTGTAATCGGTGATGGAGAAAAGCTATTAATTGCATCGAATGGAGCATATGGGGAACGTATGGGAGATATTGCAAAGCATGGGAAAATTCCTTATACTTTATACCAGCAGGATTATGACAAGGTTCCGGATGCCGAAAAAATAGCGGAACTTTTGGATGCAGATCCTCAGATTACCCATGTGTCTATGGTACACAGCGAAACTACTTCCGGGATCTTAAACGATATTCAGGCTGTTGCAAAGGTTGTAAAAGAAAGAGGACGCACCTTTATCGTAGATGCAATGAGCAGCTTTGGCGGTGTAGAAATTCCAGTTGGGGAATGGGGAATTGATTTCATCGTGAGCAGTGCCAATAAATGCATCCAAGGAGTTCCGGGATTCTCCTTTATCATAGCTAATAAAGAGAAACTGATGGAAAGCAAAGGGAAAGCAAGAAGCCTGTCATTAGATTTATATGACCAGTGGGAAACCATGAACAAGGATGGAAAATGGAGATTTACATCCCCCACCCATGTAGTTCTGGCATTTTCAAAAGCATTAGACGAACTTCAAACAGAAGGCGGTATAGAAGCCAGAAGCAAACGCTATTATGACAATAACAGGCTATTAATAGAGAAGTTAGAAAAAATGGGAGTTCGTCCATATATCGGAGGTGCTCTGCAGGGACCGATTATTACAACCTTTTTCTATCCGGATAACCATCACTTTTCCTTCGATGAAATGTACCGTTACATCAAGGAGAGAGGTTATGCAATCTATCCTGGAAAAGTTACAGAGGCAGACACCTTCCGTATCGGCAATATCGGTGAGATCTATAGAGAAGATATTGAAAAGTTATGTGAAATCATGGAAGCGTTTTTTCGCCAGCATTAGAACCTGTTTTAAAGTTACTTTCTGAAAGTTTCTAAAACGGTACGCCCCATTTAGTAGAAAATTCAAATGTATATATTTCGTCATACGTAATGAGCAAACGTGAAAAGATAAGGAGACAGAACATGAATAATATAGAAGCAATTATTTTAGATTGGGCAGGAACCGCCGTAGACTACGGATGTTTTGCGCCGGTACAGGCATTTGTCGAAGTGTTTAAACACTTTGGAATCGAGCCCACTATGGAAGAAGTCAGAAAACCAATGGGTATGCTGAAAAGAGATCATATCCGTACCATGCTTGCAATGCCCCGCATACAGAAATTATGGGTTGAAAAATATCAGGGTCCATCGCAGGAAAGCGATGTGGAAAAGCTCTATGAGTTATTCGAAAGCAAATTATTGAGTATACTGGACGAATTTGCACAGCCAAAGCCTTATGTGCTGGAAACAGTTGAACAGTTGAGAGAAAAAGGCATAAAAATCGGGTCAACAACCGGTTATACAGATATTATGATGGATATCGTAACGCAGAAGGCAAAAGAAGCCGGATATGAGCCGGATGCATGGTTTAGTCCGGATGCTGTGGGCAGCATGGGACGCCCATATCCTTTCATGATTTTCAAGAACATGGAGACCCTTAAAATATCTTCCGTACAAAGCGTCATAAAGGTGGGAGATACCGTATCTGATATAAAAGAAGGAAAAAATGCCGGTGTATATACCGTTGGCATACTGGAAGGCAGTTCCGAGATGGCACTTACCCAGGAGGAATATGAGGCTCTTTCCAAAGAAGAAAAACAGGCAGAACTGGACAGAGTGAGTAAAATCTATAAAGAAGCCGGTGCAGACTGTGTGATTAAGGATATCCGTGGGATCTTAGAATTAATATAATTAATGAGGTACAGATTGAGAAAGACCTTGAATCGATAGATACGTATTAGTGCGTGTTGGATTCAAGGTTTTTTTTGTGTAAAATAAGAATAATAAACAATTTTATTATATATTAAATACAATAAGATATTTAATAAAAAACAATTGAAACTTAATAACTAATATGATACTATATATACATCAAATGGGATCTCTATAAAAACAATTCTTTTCAATCTAATATAAAAAAATTCCCAAAACAAATATAAAATTGAAGAAAGGTAAATAAAGAAAACGATGATAAATGGAGAAAATACATTTTCAGATTCTAATTCTGAAGCTGAAAAAATCCGGGGAGAAAACAATACGTATCATATTTATGATAAGATATTTAAAAGAATATTAACCTTGTCCAAGAAAGCAGTCATTCATTTGATTAATGGTTTATTTCAACAGAGTTATCCTCAAGACAGTGAAGTAGAATATAATTGGACGGAACATGTGGACAAAGACTTAAGAAAAACGATCGCAGATACAATTATTACTATTAATCATACAGACAGTTATCATCTGGAAGCCCAAATGTATCAGGATGAACAGATTGTCCTGCGAATGTTCGAATATGGTTACCACCATTCCATGAAGACCAGGCAATTTCAGGATACGATTATATTTCCAGAGCCCGTAATAATATACCTGGCGGATAATTATGATAAAATTCCGGACTATTATCTTCTGAATATAGAATTTAAAGGCCAGGGGAGCTTTTCGTACAAGGTTCCCACTATTAAATATTTATCGGAACAAATAGAAGAGATCAATCGCAATAAAATGATAATCTTAATCCCCTTTCAACTGCTGAGACTTCGAAAAGCATTAAAAAAAGAGCGTAGCGATGAAAATATTGAAGCGTTGAAAAAGTTAATAAAAACTGATATAATCGAAAGTATCATAGAGAATGAAAAGTTGGGTAATATAACCAAAGATGATGCAAGACGATTAAAACGTCTTACACTACAGTTATACCATCATATCTACGACCGATATGAAGAACTGGAGGAAAGGGGTGTGTCAGAGATGGTAGAAGAGGCACTGGTATTAGATATTGATATTATTGAATATGAACATGAAAAAAAGATGGAGAGTTTAAGGAAAGAACTGGAAACGGAAATTAAAGAGAAAGAGTTGGAAATAGACAAAATTACCGAACAAAAAAACAAGGATTTAAAAGCCATGCGAATGTTGCTGGAACAAAAACCAAGAGAATATATTCTGAAAGAGACGGGTCTGTCTGATGAACAGCTAGAGGCATTAATCCAGGGGAAATAATATTCATAGATCTGCAACAGTGGGAAAGAACCTGAAAATACCGAAAAAGCTCTTGACATCTACAGTAAAAAATGTTATGTTGATTTTAGTTATACGACTGACGGAAGTGGAATTAACCACATGAAGTATAATGATAATGAGCCGACCGTCTGGGCAGAGAGCCCGGGTAGTAGGCTCTTTTTTATCAAATATTAACCATAGAGCAATTTATAAGCACGCTCTAGCATGAAAAGGAGTGTAACAGTGATGAAAGAATTCGAATTAAAGTACGGTTGTAACCCAAATCAGAAACCAGCTAAGATTTTTATGAAAGAGGGAGAACTCCCGATCAAGATTTTAAACGGCAGACCAGGGTACATAAATCTTATGGATGCTTTTAACAGCTGGCAGTTAGTAAAGGAATTAAAAGCTGCAACAGGAATGGTAGCAGCAGCTTCTTTCAAGCATGTCAGCCCGGCAGGAGCAGCCGTTGCAGAACCCCTTGATGAAACGATGAAAAAAATCTATTTTGTGGAAGGCTGTCCGTTAACAGAAGCTTCTACTGCATATATCCGTGCAAGAGGCGCAGACAGAATGTCTTCTTATGGAGATTTTGCAGCACTGTCAGATGAATGTGATGAAGCAACCGCATTATATATTAAACGAGAAGTATCCGATGGTATTATTGCACCTTCTTACTCTGAAAAAGCTTTAGAAATCCTGAAAGCGAAAAAGGGCGGAAATTATGTAGTTATCCAGATGGATCCTAACTACGTACCGGCTGTACAGGAAACAAAAGATATTTTTGGAATCACATTTGAGCAGGGAAGAAATAATATTGCGTTGAATGAAGAAATGCTTCAGAACATTCCGACTCAGGTAAAAGATATGCCGGCAGCAGCAAAAAGAGATTTATTGATATCACTGATTACTTTAAAATATACACAGTCCAATTCTGTTTGCTATGTAAAAGACGGACAGGCAATTGGCGTAGGTGCCGGACAGCAGTCCAGAGTACACTGTACCAGACTAGCAGGCAATAAAGCAGATGTATGGTATTTAAGACAGCACGCAAAAGTACTGAACCTTCCATTTAAAGAAGGTGTAAGAAGAGCTGACAGAGACAACGCTATTGATGTTTATGTATCAGACGATTACGATGATGTATTGCGTGATGGCATGTGGGAAGCAGTATTTTCTGTGAAACCGGAACCTTTGACAAAAGAAGAAAAAGTGGAATGGCTGAAGACAATGGACAATGTAGCACTGGGGTCTGATGCATTTTTCCCATTTGGTGATAATATTGAGAGAGCACATAAGAGCGGTGTTAAGTTTGTAGCGCAGGCCGGTGGTTCTGTAAGAGATGACAATGTAATTGACACCTGTGATAAATATGGCATTGCGATGGCAATGACAGGTATTCGTTTCTTCCATCACTAAGATAATAAATTTACCGTTGCTTTGGCAGATTAGTACATGCCGGAGCAGCGGTTTTTTTGCGTTTTATGTTGATTTATAAAAAAGTATTGCGATTTTTTCGTTATTCCATTAATATAATCTATATACGTTAAGCGTTGAAGTATGTATGGATACATGAGGGAGCAAGTCAAAATCGTTGTTGAAAAGGAGGCAAAAGTATGAAGAAGAAATTGTGGAAACGGGGATGTGTTGTACTGGGAGGAGGAATTCTGGCTTTTAGTATGGCAGGATGCGGCAAGGTAACTTCAGAGACGCTTTTAAAATCCATGTCAGAGAATATGTCTAAAGAAGAAAATTATAAGCTGGATATGATAATGGATTTGCAGGCGGGCGGCAGTGTTCAGGGAATCACCCTGGATATTAAAATGAATATGGATATGGGCATGAAAGTAAATACCAATCCCCAGGTGATTTATGGTGAAGGGGCTATAACGTTAGATATGCTGGGGATGAATCAGGAAATGAATATGCAAATGTATACTGCCAAAGATGGGGATAATACCGTTTCCTACTCGAAATTAGATGAAGGTGAATGGCAGAAAGAAATCAGTGGAGATATTGATGAAATGATCAAATCTTATGATTTCGGAGAAGTTCAGAAATTAGCGGGAGATCTGGAACTGGAAGAGAAAACACAAGACGTTGACGGAGTAGAATGTTATGCATTAAAAGGAACCTTAGACGGAGAAGCATTAGAAACGATGATTAAAGCAGCTCTTAGTATCATGGATGATTCCACGAAGTTAATGGGAGAAGCTGATTGGACGAAAATGGAACTTCCGGTTGAAATCTATATTTCCAAAAAAGAGAAAAAACCGGTTAAAATGAGTCTGGATATGAAATCCATGATGCTTGAGTCTATGAAAGGGTCGGATACCGGCGAAGTGGATGTAGAATTTAAATGTGATAAATGTACGTTTGATTTAAAGTTTGGATCTTTTGGAGAAGTTGAAAAAATAACAGTACCGGATGAAGTAATAAATTCAGCAGTTGAAAAAGAAGCGGATCCGGATACGGAAAAAGAAACGGATCTTGTTGCATAAGAGGATCAGAAAAATATAATACAACAAATAAAATGGACCAGGAGAAAAAGAATTGAAATCTTTCCCGGTCCATTTTGTTTTGCACAAAATGATTTGTGAACGGATGGATTTGTATGTAAATTATGCTGCGATATAAGGCTCCATGATCCGTTCTGCTAAAAAAGGATTGTTTGTATTAATAGCGAGCTTGAGAGACCGGTTGATATCCAGGCTGAATACCCCCAACAAAGATTTTGCATCAACCGTTGCCCGTCCGCAGATTAAGTCTGCATCACAGTCCAGTTGGTTGCATTTTTTTACAAATTCGTAGATGTCTTCAAAAGATTTCAGTTTAATGGTGTAGTTAACCATAGCGCCCTTCCTTTCTAAAATGTGAGTGTTTTTGTGTCTGTCAGCTGTGTTCTTTTCATTATCTTACTAAGATTCTGTCAACACAGCATGATACCTCCGTAAAGTATATGTAAAATATTTATGAAATATACCACTTTTAAGAAAAATTATGAAAAAAATAAAAATAAATTCATCTAGAGAAGAATTCTGGAAAATAATTGTAGAAAAAGTATCGTGTTGGTTTACTTTGCCACATAAAGTTAACGGCGCTTCGCTTGCTAATTGTTGTTGAAACATATACAATACGGATAACAAATGAAACGCTTTAAGTTAAGAAAGGTAAGGGAAAATTATGGTAAAGAAAAATCAGGCAGCAGCGGTTTTAAAAATACAGGATTTAACGAAGATGTACGGTGATACAAAGAAAGCAGTTGACCACTTGAATCTGGAAGTAGAGGCGGGGGATATTTATGGATTTATCGGCCACAATGGAGCTGGAAAAACCACTACCATCCGTTCTGTTGTGGGAGTGATGGAGTTTAACAGCGGAGAAATATGGATAGGTGGGCATTCTGTGAAAGAGGAGCCTATACGGTGTAAAGAGATGACAGCTTATATTCCTGATAATCCGGATCTGTATGAATACCTGACAGGGATACAATATCTGAATTATATCGGTGACATGTTTCAGGTGCAGGGAGGGGATCGTGAGAAGAGAATCAGAAAATATGGAGATCTGTTAGGAATTACGAAGAATCTGGGAGATTTGATTTCTTCTTATTCTCATGGTATGAAACAGAAGCTGGCAATCATATCGGCTTTTATACATCAGCCACGATTGTTGGTGCTGGATGAGCCTTTTGTGGGTCTGGATCCTGAAGCAGCTTTTAACCTGAAGAAAATGATGCATGAATTATGCGATAACGGAGGTGCGATTTTCTTTTCTACCCATGTTCTGGAGGTGGCAGAAAAACTTTGTAATAAAATTGCAATTATTAAAGCAGGTAAACTAATTGCCAGCGGTAGGACAGAAGATGTCCGGGGCAACAGCAGCTTAGAAGAAGTATTTTTGGAGGTGGCAGCACATGACTAAATTTATGGGGCTATTGAGAGTGCAGATATTAGGAACGTTTGGAGTGAATAAGCTTCTGCATGCCAGAGATAAAAAGGAAAAAAGCAGAGCTGTCAAGGTTGTGATTGTGGCAGTTATTCTGATTTTACTGATGTTTGGATACAGTACGGGGCTGGCAATCGGATACCGGGTACTGGGGCTGACTGAGATGCTGCCGGGGATGATGCTGATGGCAGGTGCAATGGTGACAATTGTGCTTACCTTTACCGGAAGTACAGGCGTATTATTTGGCATGAAGGACTATGACATGGTGATGTCACTGCCGGTAAGCAGTGCGTCTATTATATTAAGCAGGCTGCTTGGGGTATACATATTGAATCTTCTGGTAGGCTGTATTGCGCTTCTGCCTTCTATTATAGTATTTGGTGTGACAATGCACAGCAGTGTTGATGTCTGGCTAATGATGCTAATCGGTATATTTTTTGCACCGTTACTTCCAATGACACTTGCTTTGGCAGTGGGAGCACTGATTACAGCCATTGCATCCCGGTTCAAATACAAGAATATGGTAGTGATTATCCTGAGTATAGCTGCTACGATAGCTGTTATTGCCGGTTCATTCAGCCTGCAGGGAGGAACCGTCCAGTTGGTGGAGATCGGGACAATGTTATCCGATGCGATAAACCGTTTTTATCCGCCAGCCCGCATGTTTTCTAACGCACTGGTTCAGGGAAGCTGGATGGATTTTGTTCTGTTTTTAGCGCTATCGGTAATTCCGGCTGCTTTATTTGTAGCGCTGCTTGCTAAGTTTTATAAGAAAATAAATACAGCCATATTAAATCATCATACAAAAAGTAATTATAAAATAGGTGCTCTGAGTGTGCGTTCTCCATTTATGGCAGCATATAAAAGAGAACTTACAAAGTATACATCATGCAGTATTTATATCATGAATACGTCTATTACAGCAATACTGATGGTTGTAATGGGAATCACCCTGTTATTTATCAAACCGGATCAGATAGATAAAATGATGGAAATGCCGGGGTTATTTTCAAACTTACAAAAGTATGCACCTTTTGTTATGATATTAATTTCCTCACTGTGCTGTACCACATCTTCAACCATATCGCTGGAAGGAAAAAGCAGGTGGATCAACTGTACAATGCCGGTTAAAAACAGTTTGATTTACAATAGTAAAATTGCGTTAAACCTTACAGTGCTGCTACCGGCAATCATTGTAACGGGAATTTTATTTACCATAGCCTTTAAACCGGGGTTACTGAATGGGATCCTGATTTTCACAGTTCCTGCAGTGTATGCTTTTTACATTTCAGTATTAGGGCTTGCTATTAATTTAAAATATCCAAAATACGATTGGAATAATGAAGTTGAAGTTGTAAAACAGTCTATGTCAATGGGAATTACCATGGGTGTGGGAGCGTTGTCAGCATTTGTGCCCATCATAGCAGCAGTAATTTTTAACCAATATATAGAAATTGTTTTAATTGCCGCAACGATTATAACAGGAATCCTTACAATCGCACTTTATCGTAAAACGGTAAATACCGGGCTTTATGATTAACAGAGAATTTATCTGCATATTATCGGATCTTCGGAATAAAATGAAAGTGACTTAATATCCGGAGTCTGCCATGGACAAGAAACGTGAAAAACGTATTATACAAATAGAACTTATTATATTGATACTGCTAACAATTTTTGCCGTTTACAGAGGGGTACATAGTTCATTGTCGAACCACGCTGCAGCGGAAAATTTAAAGAGTACTGAAGATACGGGCGAGCAGGAAACAGGGCAAACGACCCGGGTTAGTGAGAAAGAGGAATCTTCCACAGCAGAAACGGAAACAGAAAAGAAGTTCATAAAATGGGTTGATTTTCATGTGACAAATGAGGCTATGCGGGCAGCTTACCAGCTTGATACAGAGAGTTACGGACAGGAGATACATCTGGACTGGGTAGACCTGCTGGCTTATCTGGGAACAAGATATGGTGGTGATTTCACACGATATAAAGAGAAAGATCTGCAGGAGTTAAAAGAAAAGCTGACCACTCAGGGACAGACTATGGAGGATTTGACAAAAGATCTAAAATATTATCCTTATTACCGGGAAGCATATGGAGCTGTTCTGGATGGCTGGGTTGGAGAATATGAGATTCAGGTAGAAAAAGACAATGCAGTGGTATGGGAAAAGAAATACGGATTGAAAGCATACCTGCCTATAGCGAAAGGGTATGAATATTCCGATTATGATGATTTTGGAACTTCGAGATCCTATGGATACAGCCGTCCTCATCTGGGGCATGACATGATGGGGCAGGTGGGTACACCGATTATTGCGGTAGAGTCGGGCTGCGTAGAAGCAATCGGGTGGAACCAGTATGGCGGATGGCGTCTGGGAATCCGAAGTTTTGATAAAAAGAGATATTACTATTATGCACATCTGAGAAAGAATTTCCCTTATAACAAGCAGTTGGAGGTGGGAAGTGTAGTGCAGGCAGGAGATGTAATCGGTTATCTTGGACGTACCGGGTACAGTGCTAATGAAAATGTGAATAATATTGATACCTCCCATCTTCACTGGGGACTGCAGCTGATATTTGATGAATCCCAAAAAGAAGGAAACGGAGAAATATGGGTTGACTGTTATCAGCTGACAAGGTTTCTCTATCAGAACAGGAGTCTTACGGAAAAGAATCTGGAGACAAAGGAATATCACAGAATCTATGATTTCAGGGATCCTGCAGTAGAGCAGTATCAAGAAACTTTGAAAAAAGGAGATTGACATAAGTCTGGAATACTGATATAATGAACGTTGTTCAAGATGGAGGTGAGCGTGTGAACCGTGTTGTAACTTCGAGAGAAGAGCTGATAAAAGCTGCGAAGGCAATTGTTTTTGAAGAAGGTGCCGATAAATTAAATATAAGGTATCTGGCTAAAAAATGCGGCATAGCCACGGGTTCCGTTTATAATTATTTTCCATCTAAGTCAGAACTGATATTTGCAGTGGTGGAAGAATTCTGGAAAACGGTATTTCATCAGGATGTATGTAAAATGCAGGGTGATATTTCGTTTGTAGAATTTTTTGAAACTGTTTATCTCAGGCTTTGTGCCAATCTCCAAGATTTCCGTTCGATTTTCATGAGCCAGTTTGAAGCAATGAAGAGTTCGGAAAAAGAAAAAGGCAGGATGGTGGAACAGAAGTATCTGGAACATGTACAGGACGGGTTTTTGATTGCTCTTGGGCAGGATAAAAAAATATCGGATGCTGTATGGACAGATACATTTACAAAAGAGAAATTCGTAGCATTTCTTTTTACCAATATGTTCTCTATGCTTACGGATGAAGAAAGAGACTGCAGTTATTTTAAAGAAGTCTTAAACAGGATTTTATATATTATCTGATCCACTTTTTGACACTTGAAAGAGTGGATTTTCTTAAAAGAAAAATGAACATCGTTCAGTAAAGACGTGTTCAAAATTTTTACACGAGAGGAGAAATGTACATGAAGAAAATGATAAATATTGCCTTTGGTTATGCGATTGCAGCTATGGCAGGAGGCGTCTTCTATCGGGAATTTACGAAGTTTAACGGTTTTGAGGGTCGCACATCCCTGGCATTCGTACATACCCATTTATTTTTACTTGGAATGGTAATGTTCCTGGTGACCGCTTTGTTTGTGGGAAAATTAGAGGATTTATGCAGGTCCAGAAAATGGAAAGCATTTATGGTGATTTATAATATCGGCGTACCTTTAACAGCATTGATGCTTCTGATAAGAGGTGTGATACAGGTGCTTGGGATCAAAGGGTCAGCAGCACTGGATGCATCGATTTCGGGTATTGCCGGAATTGGACATATCCTGACAGGCGTGGGTATCGTTTTACTATTTTTATGTTTAAAGGAGTGTGCGGCTAAAAATGAAAAATAAATTTTTTCATATACCGAAGAAGTATCTGCTGCTGGCAGCTGGAATTGTCTGGTTTGCAGCAGGATTCAATATTATAAGAATTGGAATACTGGCTTCCGGCAGGCCCTGGAGCATTTGGGCGGTATTTTCTGCTTTACTGGTATTTGGCGTGTTTTATGGTTTTATTTTTCGACGGTTAATTGGAAAGCATACGGCGCGCATCCTTCGTTACGAAGGGGAACGGATGCATATCCTTCGATTTTTTGATTTAAAATCTTATTGTATTATGGCATTTATGATGACGTTTGGCATTCTGCTGCGGCGTGCAGATGTTTGGCCGGGACATTGTATACGGATGTTTTATACCGGCTTAGGTGCTTCTCTTGTTGCAGCGGGGATAGGGTTTTGTATTAAGTTTGGTACGGTGGAGAAATTAATGGAAGATAAATGTGAGAAAAGTCACGTATTCTAAAGTTTTATAGAGTTTGATATGAGGAATTATTCAGCTTCAGGACAGCAGTATATAAAAATACGTTTTTTTAACTGGATTCGGCGTAAACAGCGGATGACAGTCAAAAAAACGTATTTTTTATTTTAGAGTCAAAACCCAGGTCAAAAAAACGATTCTTTATGAAGATTCTGTTTATTCAAAATCCACTTTCAGAATGGTAAATTATAATTAACATGAAAGGACTGCGTATAACGGGCGGAAAAAGAGATTTCTTTTAGAAAATGATTATGATATGATGTTAATCGTGAAGGAAAGTATTGGGTATGCAGATTAGGGAACTGTCTGCGGGACGGGAGGAAGAAGACGAAATGTATCGTGTAATGGTAGCTGATGATGAACCTTTAATGAGAAAGGCCATGGTTTCTTTGACAAATTGGCATGAGTTAGGATGCGAGGTAGTATATACTGCTGAAAATGGACAACAGGTAATGGAAAATCTTAAGGAGATCAAGCCAGATATTTTAATTACAGATATTAAAATGCCTGGAAAAGACGGGATTGAAATCGCCAAATATATCTGGGAAGAAAAATTGCCTATAAAAATTATTTTACTGACCGCGTATGCTGATTTTTCCTATGCCCAGTCGGCAGTTAAATATAATGTAGTGGACTATGTGACGAAAACAGGTGCTTTTGATGGCCTGATCATGGCGATCAATAAGGCAAAAGATCTGATAAAAAAAGAGCAGACCAGCATATCCAGGGAAGATAAAGAAACGGTGTTGGAATATTTCCTGAAATCGGTATTTGACGGGTCAATTTATGATGAAGAAGAGATACGATCAAAGATGTCAGAACTAGGCATGAAACCGGAAAATTATCTGGTACTGCTCCTGCATTTCCGCCTCAATGAAGACATGACTACGGAGAAGAAAAGCAGGACGTATAAGAGCCTTTTAAACTTCTTTTCCATGGTGTTTGGGGAACAGATGTTAAGAGGGATTCCGGTTCAGCGGGATATGTATGCCATCGTAGTACAAAATGTGCCGGAAAATTATATGGATACCATATTAATGAAGGGACAGCAGATTACAGATATGATGGATAACTTTATGGGGCTGTATGTCAATATCGGAGTCAGTTCCAGGCAGCAGGAAGTTATTTATATGAAAAAAGCCTATGATCAGGCGGAGAGCGTTCTTGGAAACAGCTTTATCAGCGGAGACAGTAAGATTAGCTTTTATGAAAGGGACGGAGTGAATCCGGAAAAATATAGTGCAAAGGTGGATGAATTGATTGAACAGCTCTGCTTTCAGGTAAGCCAGGGCAATACGGAAGAGGTTCAGCTAAAATTCAAAGAAATCTTAAAAACGCAGAAATTGGAGTTGTGCGCAGCAAATACAATTAAAAATTCCGGAATTATTATACAGCAGAGATGCAGAAAAATCTTAGATTCCTTTGGTACAGATATTTATCAGATTACCGGCTATAGGGGAAGCATTACGGAGAAGATTCACCGGTGTTTTTATGCAGATGAGTATGAAAAAGTCATGCTGGAAATTCTGCAGGGTACCTCCTCTTATGTCTCAAACGCATCCAGTCATAAGAATACTATTGTTAATGAATGCGAGCGTTACATAGAAGAAAATTTCCATAAAGGAATAACGGTAACGGATATTGCCGAACACGTTGGTACCAGTATCAGTTACCTGAGCAGGATTTATAAAGAAGCAACAGGGGAAAAAATTCTGAACCGGTTAAATCAGATGCGGATAGAGAAAGCCAAGGATTATCTGAAAAATACAGACATGAAAATATATGAGATTGCAGATGCACTGGGCTTTGAAAATACCACTTATTTTTCATATTTCTTTAAAAAATATACTGGGGTTTCACCAAAAGACTTTAAATAGCGGGGAGGATCGGATGTTGAAGAAAAAAACAATGCTTTTGTTGTTTGTAGCGGCAGCATGCCTCCTGGGCGGGTGTTCAGAAAAAGAGGATGTTCAGGTTACGGATATCATTCTTATGCACGGATGGGGCGGAACACTTCCCACCCATGCCACAATGCAGGAAATCTATCAGGAATTCTCCGAACTAAATCCGGATATTAACCTGATCACCTACCCATCATCAGACAGCAGTATTGCGGTGGAAAAAGCAAATGATATGCTGGCTGTCGGAAAGATGCCGGATATTGTCAGTACGAATGGTTTATCATATTATGTTTTTAATGCGGTAAAAAGGGGGATGGCGCTTGATTTAATGCCATTTATAGAAGAAGACCCGGAGCTGAAAGAGAGTATTCATCCCGCAGTTCTGGCTGGCTGGACCACGGAAGACGGGGCGCTGTATTCTATTCCGGATGCGCTGGAAATAGCAGGGTACTGGTATAATAAGAAATTTTTTGTGGAAGCGGGAATTGTGGATGAGTATGGAGCAGCGAAAACGCCGGACACCTGGGAGGAATTCCTGGCTGACTGTAAAATTTTAAATGCGTGGGGAAAACAGCAGAATCCTGATTTTGCCGCGGCAGCACTAGACAGTGTACAGCTTTCGGAAGATATTTTTCTGGCAAGAGTTGCGGGTGAAGGAGAAGAGGGCGTAGAGCTGGCGTCTAAACTGCCGGAGAATTTCAGCAGTAAGATAATTTTTCAATCGCTAAAGGATATCCGTAAGCTGGGTAAGGAGTCTAACTTTGTGTCCAGCATTGACAATGCAAGGCAGTATTTTCTGGATGGAAAGAGTGCTGTATACTTTAACGGAGTTTGGGATAGTGAGCTGCTTGGAAGCAGTTCCATAAAGGAAGATGTGGCATATGCCAATTACCCTACGAAAGATGGCAGAAGTGTTGCTTATATCTCACCTTCTTCCGGTTACGTGATTTATAAAAATGAGGATCCGAAAAAGCAGGAGGCCTGTATCCGATTCCTTAAATATATGCTGAGTGAAGAAGTTCAGAAAAAAATGGCAATGGAAACCGGACAGGCACCGTCTAATCCTAATGTAAGCGGAAATGAAATCAAAGAAGGCTATCCACTTTTGGGAGAAGCGTTGGAACTTGCTAATGATGCAGACATACACATTAAGGCAATCAGCCTGTCCTGGGGAAATGATGCGGTAGATGATCTGTCCCAGCGTTTATTTGAGGAAGCACAAGGCAAAATAGGACCGGAGACAGTGGTCAATTATCTAAATCAATAACAGAGAATATAGGCGGAGGAAACGATGAAGGATAGAAAAACGAAACGTCATTCCCTAAGAGAGAAAATGATGGCATTAAATCTCAGCGTTACACTGCTGTCCCTTATTTTCTGCGGGGTGGTATTCATCTGTTCGGTTTGGCTGATCGTGGGAAAGTATATAGAACATGATCTGGATTTTTTCCTGACCGAAACAAATAATAATCTCAATACGAAAACAGAATATCTGGAAAATATTATTTATGAAATCCGGGGTTCCGAAGAACTTATGGCATATCTGGATAAAGCAGGCAGGGCGGATCTGGACGATAAGGAACAGGAGAGGCTGCAAAATATTTATACCCGTACGGTAAATATCAGCAGTCAGAAAAACCTGGGCAATGGTAATGAACCGATTGTGGAAAAAGTGTATTTATTTGACAGTCAGGATGACTTTTTATTTACCGGTTACTATGCGATGGTGGAGTCAGAAGTACAAAAAAGCAGGGAAGAAGCAATCGGGGTATATAATAATTTCAGGAAACAACAGGAAAAACCGGGAGGCAGCGCAGATTACTGTTATTATCCGGGTCAGCAAGGTAGGGAGTACCTTGCATTTACCCTGTATGACCGGAATATGAAGGATCAGGGCAGTGTTATCTTTGAGATCCGCCTGGATGTTTTGGAAGGTATTATGAACCAGGTGGAGAATTATAAGGGAGCTTTCTGGATGTTATATGACCGGAGGGGCAATATAATCAGTGGTGAGAATTATAATATGGCTGGTGAGAAGTTAGGTGAGATCAATCAGTCATTTCAGACGGTACCATATGAGGACGTAATTGATAACACGGGGTTTCGCCTGTATACAGAAGATATGAGCATGTATCTGAGGGCTACCATAGGAATTCCGGAGGGACAAACTACCTACTTACTTTATGATTCCGTTAAAATTTATATTTTTATACTGGCTGTAATCTGTGTTGGAGTATTTGCCGCATTTGTAACGATTGTCTATCATCTGACAAAACCACTGAAAGAATTTACAGAAAAACTGCAGTCTGTAAAAGAAGGGGATTTTGAAACAAAACTTCCGGATTACAGTACAGAAGAATTCCATGAGATCAGCCTGGTATTCAATGAAATGACCGAATATGTAAATTATCTGATTAAACAGGTTTATGAGAAACAGCTATCGATTAAAGAAATGGAATTGAAATTTTTACAAACCCAGGTTAATCCCCATTTTATGTTTAACGTATTAAATACGATTGCACTGCAGGCAAGGATGGATCATAACGATGAGACCTATAAGATGATAACCTCATTTTCCCAGCTGATACAGGCGAAAATATATCGAAAAGATACGGAGAAGGTACAGATACGGCAGGAACTGGAGTATGTGGAATATTACCTGTATCTGCAGAGCTACCGTTATGGAGACAGACTTAATTATAATATTATTGTGGAAGATGAAGAAGTATTGGATATGTTTATTCCTAAGCTGTGTCTTCAGCTGATTGTAGAAAATGCGGTAGTACATGGGATTGAGCCTAAACTGGAACCGGGTTTTGTAGAAATCGTCATGTTTGAAAAGGACCGCAGTATCTATATTGAAATAAGTGATGACGGTGTGGGATTTGATCAGGAAGGGCAGGTAAGCCTTCCAATTAACAAAGAAGTGAAAGAAAAAGGACACAATCATGTGGGACTAAATAATGCCCATCATATCATACAGCTCACTTATGGTGAGAAATACGGAATCCATATTTTTTCTAAAAAAGGAGATGGGTCAAAGGTTACCGTACATATACCGTTTGATGAAGGAAACTGCACAGAATAATGTGCAGTTTTTTATGTGGAAAAGAACACCATTTATACATGGGAATGACGAAAAGGAATTAACTGGAATAATTCTAAAATTGTTATAAAAAAACAGACATTCTGTGTCGTAAACCGCGAAGTGTGTTATAATGACCTTACACTTCAGATGGCAGGATTATCCCACATTGAAAAGTGCGGGATGAAAGGATCTGAATTGGAAATATGGCGCAGTGTAGGTGTTTTGGATTCACAGAGGAGGAATGATTATGAAGAAATGCAGAATTGGAATTATTGCAGATACCCATGGATTATTGAGACCGGAAGTTTTAGAAGTTCTGGAAATGTGTGATTATATCATACATGCAGGCGATATTAATAAGGCTGAAGTATTAGAGGAGTTAAAACGGATTGCTCCGGTATACGCAGTCCGCGGAAATAATGACAAAGCGCAGTGGGCGGAAGAATTGCCGGAGGAACTATATTTTGAAATCTCAGATATGAAATTCTATATGGTTCATAATAAAAAATCCATTCCGGAAAATCTTACGCATGTGGGCGCTGTAATATTTGGACATTCCCATAAGTATTTTTGTGAAGAAAAAGATGGAGTCCTGTGGCTCAATCCCGGCAGCTGTGGCAAACGCCGGTTTGATCAGCAGATTACCATGGCGGTTATGGAAATCCATGACGGCAGATATATGGTTGAAAAAATAGAGCTAAACCAGGAATTGCAGGAGGGGTAGGAATTTTTGACAAGTGAAATTCGAAATCCCTATCTGCGGCAAAGCCTGTATGAGACTGCCTTAAAAATAGGAAGCGGAGAACTTAGTCCGGATGAAGAAACACTGTTTCAATGGATCCGGTTCTGCACGGCTAAAAAATACCATTATTTGTATGAATACCGTGAAATTACAAATCCATTATTGGAAAGAAAAGATGATGAAGATATCTGTTCCGGTGAAGAGCCACATGCAGTCTGCAGGATACTGGGGATTCAGACGGATCGATACCTAACCTGGGAGCGGGTAAATTTCAGGGAACAGAATTCTCAGCTGCTGCATGGGAACGTGCAGGACAAGGGTAAAGAGCAGACAGCAGAAAAACGAAAAGGCAATGGGGGTATTTATGAAAATCTCATACACAGAGACTTCCGCCCCTTGACCCGGGGCGAAAAGTATAGTATCGGCATTGGCGTATACACTACGAAAATGGATGGGCCCATATACCTTGCAGGCATTATAGATATGTATGATAAAAGTGCCGCCGGTGTCGTGCTGGGCGGCTATCGTTCTGCAGAGCTTGCCGGAGCGGCAATGGATATGATTCTGGAATCGAAAAAAGCAAATGCACCTATTCTTCATAGCAGTCAAAACCCCATTTATCGAACAAAAGATTATCATCAGGAGATAGAAGCCCGGGCGCTTACACCGTCCATGACATCTCCCGGAGAACGGGGCGGAAACGCTGTGATCAGCACTTTCTTCTCCCAGATAAAACGCAGAATGAAGGGATATCAGTTTGAGGATTGGCAGGATGCAGTGAACTGGATGGAAAATGACCTGTTATTACATAGAAAAGTTTGGATCAGGTAATATCTGTGAAAAGGAGACGATGATATGGCAGAAGACATCGATAGAAACCAAGAAGAAGAAATGGAACAAGCAGTTAAGATAGCGGTAAACAGCGGTTTTCACCACGCGGTATGGATAGACAGCAAAGAATTGATTTTCGATGCTGCCCTTCGTAAATACTGTGAAGAGAATCTCTGTGGAAATTATGGAAAGAACTATGCCTGTCCACCAGATTGCGGGACTGCGGTTGACATGGAAGAAAGAGTAAGAAAATATAAAAAGGCACTGGTTTTGCAGACGATAACCCAGGTTGAGGATATTATGGACAGCCAGGAGACAAAAGCTGTTAAAAAGCGCCACAACCAGAAGACACGGGAATTTGTTGCCAGAATGGAAGAGAACGGAAAGCAGGGACTTATTATTATGGCGGGACCCTGTTCTCTTTGCGCAAATTGCGGGATTCAGGAAGGTATGCCCTGCAGGTTCCCCAAGAAGATTGCATCCTGTTTGTCGGCTTACTGTATCAATGCACAGAAAATGGCAGAGAACTGCGGTTTGGAATACTGGTGCAAGGATAACCGGGTAGCATTTTTCAGCGTCTATCTGACGGAAGAAGCAGAAGAAATCAACGAAGGAAGTGAACTGCTATCTTTCTCAGATAAAATGCGGTGGTGAACAGGATGGAATATGAACTGATTTACAGTACCAGAAAAACCATTGCCATTCAGCTCATGGAGGATGGCAATGTAGTGGTGCGGGCACCTAAAAGAGCCGGAAAGCATGCAATAGAGAAGTTTCTGAAAGAAAAAGAAGACTGGATACTGACAAAACAGCAGGAAATCCGGGAAGCTTCTGAAAATAGGAAAAGCAGACAGTTAACGGATGCCCAGAGGCTTAAGATGATCAATCTGGCAAAAGAAGTGTTTGCTGCAAAGACTGCGTACTTTGCCAGAATAATGGGTGTTTCATATGGAAGAATTACTATTCGGGAACAGAAGACCAGATGGGGAAGCTGCAGCTCAGCAGGGAATTTGAATTTTAACTGGAAACTTTTGCTGGCGCCGGAAGAAGTAGTGGATTATGTGGTGATACACGAACTTGCCCACCGGAGAGAGATGAATCATTCAGCACGGTTTTATGCGGTGGTAGCAGAGATCATGCCGGATTATAAAGTGTGGCAGCGGTGGTTGAAAGTGAATGGAAAGCGGTTATAGAATTACATGAAGTTATCCGTTAAGAGCAGGTTTAGTCTATATATATGACGTGGCGGTAATCGAAGTGGCGGTGACCGAAGCGACGGCAATTAGAGTGACGGCGATCGAAGTAACTGCGATCGAAATGGCGGCAATCGAAGTAACGGAGACCGAAGTAACGGTGACTGAAGTAACGGCGATCGAAGTAACGGCGATCGAAGTAACGGCAATCGAAGTAACGGCGATCGAAATGGCGGCAACCAAAGTAACGGTGATCGAAATGGCAGCAACCAAAGTAACGGCGACAGAAGTAACAGCAATCGAAGTGACTGCGATCAAGATAAGGGTTAATGAGATTAGAAAGGGAGTTTTATATGAGAAGTGAGCAGGAGATGTACGAACTGATAGTAGGAGTTGCGAAAAATGATGACAGAATTCTGGGGGTTTATTTAAATGGGTCCAGAGCGAAATCTGATGCGCCAAGGGACTTGTTTCAGGATTATGACATTGTGTATGTGGTAACAGAAACCGCATCTTTTTTAGAAGACAGGGACTGGATTAAGGTATTTGGAGAACTTCGTATGGTACAGGAACCGGATAAGCTGGATAAAATGCTGGGGAGGCAGGTGGATTTTACCAGCTCATATGGATATCTTATGCTGTTTCAGGATGGAAACCGCATCGATTTGCATATACAGATTCTGGAAGCCGTTGAAACGGAAGAGTATTTTAAGGATTCTACAGTGATTCTCTGGGAGAAGGATGGCTGTTTAAGTAAAATCAATGATATCAAAAGGTACAGCTATCTGGTAAAATGCCCCCAGGAAGGGGATTTTACTGCATGCTGCAACGATTTCTGGTGGTGTATGGCAAATGCTGCAAAGGGAATCTGGAGAGATGAATTACCCTATGCAAAAAACATGCTGGAGACAGTAATCCGGCCGAAGTTGGATCTCATGGTCGGCTGGTGGATCGGATGTCAAAATAATTTCGAGGTATCACCCGGGAAGATGGGGAAATATTTTAAACGCTATCTTACCGAAGAATACTGGAGACTCTACAGGCAGACCTATACGGATGCAGTTTATGAAAATATGTGGCTGGGAATATGGGCAGCCTGCAGCCTTTTTCGGGAACTGGCAAAAAGTGTTGGAGCACAATTGGGCTTTTTGTATCCAATGCAGGATGATGAAAATATGACGGAATATCTGGAAGCCGTAGAATCGCTTCCAGCGGATGCTGTGGATCTTCCGTTATAAAAATGAAACTACGAAGCAAAGGAATAGAGAATGAAACTAAAATATCTGGAATATTTTATCGTTATTGCAGAACAGAAGAGTTTGCATAAAGCGGCTGAGGTCTTGTTTAACTCTCAGCCTAATCTGACCAGGGCAATGCACAGCCTGGAAGAAGAAGTAGGGGCGGAATTGCTGATAAGATCTAATCAGGGGGTAGAATTGACACCTATAGGTGAGAGTTTATATTATTATGCCAAGTCTATCCTAACCCAGTTAGATGCTGTATCAGGTTTAAAGATGCTGAGTCAGGAAACGGTGCAGAGTAAATTAAATGTTGCCGTTGCCAGGATTATTTTTGCGGATGATTTAATGCTGCGCTTCTACGAGACGGTAAAGTCAAACCATACAACGATTAATTTATTTGAAACCACAGTAGAAGAGGTGATTAACAGTGTGGCTACAATACAGTCAGAAATAGGCATTGTTGCAATCAATACCTTCCAGTTTCCTATCTTTCGCAGATCGCTGGAATTAAAAGAAATGGAATACGAAGTTCTGGACAGGGGTCCAATCTATATACAGGTGAGCGAAGAAAGTCCACTGTTAAAACAGGAAAAAATATATGCAAGGGATTTGCTGGATTATAGTTACATTCACCTTCCATATGATTATTATGCTAATATAAATTTTGGATTAGATATGGGAGGTGTCCGTTTTTCAGATTTTAGGAAAACGATAACCATGAATAATTATCATGCGATCATACGAATGTTAAAGCACGCAGACGCCTTTATTTTCGGGAACAAATGGCAGATGGAAGAACTTGCAAAAGGCAGAATTGTCAGCAGGGAAATAGAAGATGTTACCGGTGAGATGCTGCTTATTTGGATAAAACGAAAAAAAGAAGTGATCTCAGGGAATGGTCGAAAATTCCTGCAACTATTCCGGGAATACTATGGGGATAAATCAGATACCCGCGATACCTAAAAAGCATCACAAGGTTATCCGGATTAAGTATTGGCATGATTTTGGATATGGCGGTATAATCTAGGCAGATAGTAAGAAATATCCAAGTCAGAGAGCCATAGCAGCATTAAATAAAGACATAGGAGTGGCAAATATGGCGGAAGAGAAGAAATTACCTAACGAAGAGGAACAATTATCAACCGAAGCGGCCAAGAGAGCGGCGGGCGAGACAGCTGCAAAGTCGGCGGGAAAAGCAGCCGGAAAGACAGCAGAAGAACTGGCGAAAGCACTTATCAGGCAAAAGATTATTATCGGAAGCCTGGCAGGCGTAATTGCTCTGGGCGGTGCAGGAGCAGCAATTGGTTATAATATGGGATGTTTTGGCAACAAACCGGCTTCCTCTCAGATGACAGAGTCGATAGCAGATGTATCCACAGAAAAGCAGCAGCCGGCATCCGCAGATGTTGATCCAAATGCAGGAGAGTGGGACGGGACAGTACCCCAGGCACCTAAAGGTGATCCAAATGCAGATTCCATAGCGATCCCGGGATATCCTCAGATCTATTTACCGGCTGGTAAGACTGAAGTAGATGTGGCATTTTCAAATCCGGAAGGAAACCCCTGTTATTTTACCTTTGAACTTGTATTAAAAGATACGGATGAAGTACTGTATACTTCAAAACAGGTTCCGCCGGGTGAGGCAATTACTCATATTACTTTAAACCGTGCGCTGGATGCGGGAGAATATCCGGCAGTATTAAAAATATCCACATTCCATATCGTAACCCAGTCCGGTATGAATGGTGCAAATGTGGAGACAACGCTGGAAGTGAAGTAAGGAGGCGTATAGGAGGGTGGTATTTAGACACAGATCCTGGAAGAAAGGTTTTCCTCTAATTCTGATCGCAGCCCTGATAACACAAACGTTTCCCATGAAAGTGGTTAGAGCCGAAGAGGCAGGCAGTTGTATCTGTTCCTGTGAACAGTGCAGCTGCGATAATGAGGAAAAAGAAGAAATAATAAGTGACGATCTTACAGAGGGTAATGAAATATGTGCTTGTAATGAAGCGGAATTAAATCAAGGTTGTGTCCGGTGTGGAGAAGGATGCACCTGCTGTCTTATGAATGCCGGGACAGAAAATTCGGTATGCAGCCATCAACACGATGGAACTTGCGGGTATGCAGAAGCGTTACCTGAGGTTTCCTGTGATATGGATTGCAAAGATACAGATGGTGATGGCATGATTGAACATTGCCAGGGATGCTCTTATATGCCTGCAGTTGAAGGAAAACCATGTATGCATGTACATGATGAATATTGTGGACTTTATATGGAAGAAACAGTAATCCAGCCGGAAGAAATGACAGAAGAAGATACAGAAAATATGTCGGAACTTTCGACAGAGCAGGTTCTTAATGATGTGGAAGAGGTGACTGAGGATGAGAGGAAAACCATAGAGGAGACCAACGGGAATTCCAATACGGATTCAGAAGAGGAAACAGAAGCTGAAAAGTGTTTAGAGACCGAAAAATGTACGGAAACGGAAAGTGACGTGCAGGAAGCTGGTAGTACAAAAGAAAAAAGTAAAGTGCCTGAAAAAGACAGCACCCAACAGGAGACAGAAGTACTGAATGAAAGAAAAACGGCAATGACCGAAAGAGAGAAAGTCATAACCCAGGAATCAGATAGCGAAACAGAAAAGGAAAAGGGCGATGGCTCGTATGATATTCAATCGCCATACTATGCTATTAAGATTCCTTCGGAAGTGATGATCAATGAAAGTACGGACTTTGAGATTGGGACTTCTTTTATAAAAGATGTGGGAGATAAAAAATCATATCTTGAGATAGATGGGGACTGGGCAGATGATGGAACAGATTGTTTTGTTCTGATGCGGGACGGCGATGAAGATACAACCTGGAAATATCAATTATATATAGAAGGAAAGTTGATACGTAAGGGAGATAATCGCATAGAATTGGATCAGACAAAGGATAGCCAGAAGGCAAGGATTGTATCAATGGCTGATAAAGAGATCGTGCCGGCTGGGAAGTATAGTGGTGGTTTGAGATTTAATGTAGTCTATGAATAAATAATTGTAAAATATAGGAGGAATTTATCATGATGAAAAAAAGATTAGTGGCGTTTGGGTTAGCTGGGGTTATGTTGATGGGGATGAGTATGAATGTGTTTGCGGCGGATTTGGATAAGAATACAAATTCTGGTAGCACAACTCTTACTTATTCTGTACCTGAAGAATATATTGTACAAATACCAGCATCGATAACTTTTACTGCTGCTGGAGATAATTTATTTGATATAACATCAACAAAAATGTTATTGGCTTTACCAGGTACCTTAACTGTTAATGCGGGTTCAGCAGATGTTAATTTGGCGACTAGCGATGGTTCAACTTATAAGGTAAGTATTAAAAATAATGATGGTACTGCTATAGCAGATGCAACTAAGTTAAAAGTATTTACAAATGGTGATACAACTACAACTAAATTTAAATTAGTAGGCGATGGAAATCCGTCAGCTGCAGGTGAATATACGAGTACAATTAATTTTAATTTGGTATATAGTGCTACAAAATAGTTAAACTGTGTTTAAAATAATCTTGATGAGCAAAGCATTCTTATTACTTTTTAAAGAGAATGCTTTGTTTATTTTTTTAGCTTTTTTAGTGAATTGGATATTATTAATAAGTTATATAAAATATCTATTTTTTATGAAAATCATCATGATGATATATAGATGATATGGAAAGGTGAATTTTTCATAAAAATGCGTTACATATCCCCCAAAGTATGCTATACTATCATCGAAGATTCTACTCGGGTCAATGACCTGCTGGAAAGAAAAAATATAGCAGAGGTGCAAAGATGAAGAGAGTATTACTGAAACTCAGCGGCGAAGCGTTAGCCGGAAGTAAGAAGACAGGGTTTGATGAGCCTACCGTAACGGAAGTGGCGAATCAGGTAAAGCAATTAGTAGATGATGGTATTGAAGTTGGAATCGTAATTGGCGGTGGTAATTTCTGGAGGGGACGTTCCAGTGAGACGATTGACCGCACGAAGGCAGACCAGATTGGAATGCTGGCAACTGTTATGAATTGTATTTATGTTTCAGAAATTTTCCGTTCCGTTGGAATTATGACACAGATTTTAACGCCATTTGCATGTGGCTCTTTCACAAAACTGTTCTCGAAGGACCGTGTGAATAAATATTTTGAAAAAGGAGTTGTTTCTTTCTTTGCGGGAGGAACCGGACATCCTTATTTCTCAACCGATACTTCTACTGTACTCCGTGCCGTTGAAATTGAAGCAGATATGATTCTGCTTGCAAAGGCTGTTGACGGGGTTTATGACAGTGATCCAAAGGACAACCCGGATGCTAAGAAATACGACGAGATTTCTATCCAGGAAGTAATTGATCAGAAACTGGCTGTTGTGGACATGACGGCATCCATACTCTGTATGGAGAATAAAATGCCGATGCTGGTATTTGGCTTAAACGAAAAGGACAGCATTGTCAATGCCGCAAAAGGTAAGATTAACGGTACAAAAGTAACCGTATAATTTCAACTATAAAAATCAGGAGGAATGAAAAATGGATGAAAGAATTAAGTTATACGACACAAAAATGACAAAATCTTATGATAACCTGTTATCAGAGTTTGGAGCGATCAGAGCCGGACGTGCGAATCCACATGTATTGGATAAGATTAAGGTAGATTATTACGGAACCCCGACACCCCTTCAGCAGGTTGGTAATATTACCGTTCCGGAAGCCAGAATGATTCAGATTCAGCCTTGGGATGCAACTCTCGTTAAGGCGATTGAAAAAGCAATCATGACTTCTGATCTTGGAATTAACCCGAATAACGATGGTAAGATTATTCGCCTTGTATTTCCGGAATTAACAGAGGAACGCAGAAAAGAACTGGTTAAAGATGTGAAGAAAAAAGGCGAGGCTGCTAAGGTTGCAATCCGTAATATTCGTCGTGATGCAAACGATGCTTTTAAGAAAATGGCAAAAGAAGATGTATCTGAGGATGAGATCAAAGAATTAGAAGATAAGACTCAGAAAATGACGGACAAATACATCAAGGAAGTGGACAAGGCAGTGGAAGAAAAGTCCAAAGAAATCTTAACGGTTTAAGAAATTATTATAATTTTATAAATAATAGAAGGGGGCTTCTTGACAGTCCCCTTTTTTGTGATATGATGGAAAAAGGTCTATGAAATGGCAGTGTTTTGGCTGTCCTGTGAGATAGGCGCAGGAGGGAGAATAAAGATGGCAATACCACAGCATGTGGCAATTATACTGGATGGAAATGGAAGATGGGCGAAGAGCAAAGGAATGCCCAGAAATTACGGGCATGTCAGAGGAGCAAAAAATCTGGAGATTATTTGCGAAGATGCTTATAATATGGGAATCAAATATTTGACGGTGTACTTGTTCTCAACAGAGAACTGGAACCGTCCAAGCGAAGAGGTGGCATCACTTATGAAGCTGTTTCGTAGCTATACGAAGACCTGTATTAAGACGGCTCAGAAGAATAATATGAAGGTGCGTATGTTGGGAGATCCCTCGGCATTGGATCCGGATTTACAGGCTAGTATGCGGTCTTTGCAGGAGACATCGAAGAATAATACGGGACTGAATTTTCAGATTGCCATTAATTATGGAAGCCGTGATGAAATCGTGCGTGCTATCCGCAATCTGGCACAGGACTGTAAGGATGGAAAAGTAATGGTATCGGATATTACGGAGGATGTTTTTTCCGATTATCTGGATACGAAAGGGATACCGGATCCGGATCTTCTGATTCGAACCAGCGGGGAACTTCGGCTTTCCAATTATTTGATGTGGCAGCTGGCATATACGGAATTTTATTTCACAGATGTGCCGTGGCCGGCATTTAATAAGAATGAACTGATGAAAGCGATTGATAAATTCAATGGCAGAGATCGGCGTTTCGGGGGCGTGAAGGAGGATTAACCATGTTTGTGACGAGGCTCATAAGTGGTATTGTGTTAGTACTGATTGCGCTGTTGACGATTATTTCAGGGGGCTATGTATTATTTGCTACCTTGCTTCTGATATCGTTGATCGGCTTGAACGAACTTTACAGAGCAATGAAAGTAGAATCCGAGCAGAACCATGGACTGGCAATAGTAGGTTATATTGGAACTGTTGGTTACTATTTCATGTTACTTTTTGGATTTGAAGCATATAGTATGATAGGGCTGATTTTTCTGCTGGTAGCATTTATGTTTGTCTATGTGTTTACATTCCCGAAGTATCGGGCAGAACAGGTGATGGCAGGATTTTTTGGCGTTGCCTATGTATCTGTGATGCTGTCCTATATTTTCCAGACGAGAAATCTACAGGACGGTGCATTTATCGTGTGGCTGATTTTCCTGTGTTCCTGGGGATGCGATACCTGTGCGTACTGTGTGGGTGTATTAATTGGGAAACATAAAATGTCTCCGAAGTTAAGTCCGAAAAAATCCATAGAAGGGGCAGTTGGCGGAGTGGTCGGCGCTGCACTTCTGGGAGCAATTTATGCTGCTGTAATTGGAAAATATCTGGAGGCACAGAATCAGATTGCAGTCTATGCGGTTATTTGCGGAATTGGTGCATTGATTTCCATGGTAGGCGACCTGGCAGCTTCTGCAATTAAGAGAAATCACGATATTAAGGATTACGGCAAGCTGATACCGGGGCATGGCGGGATACTGGACCGTTTTGACAGTGTTATATTTACAGCTCCGGTTATTTACTTTTTAGCAACACTTTTTAATTAAGAATCAGAGTGTGTTTGAAAAAGTGCCTGGCTAATGGGGCGGGCAGATTGCTGCAATGATATTTTAAGTACACTCCAAGAAAGAACAAGAGAGGATTTTTTATGAAGACGATAGCAGTGTTAGGATCAACAGGTTCTATCGGAACCCAGACATTAGAAGTAGTAAGGGAAAATAATGACTTACAGGTAGCGGCATTGGCGGCAGGCAGTAATATCGTGCTTTTGGAAAAACAAATTCGGGAATTTGCGCCAAAGGCAGTTGCGGTCTGGGATGAGAAATCTGCTTCGGAATTAAAAGAATCCGTTAAAGATCTGGATGTAAAAGTTGTAAGCGGCATGGAGGGATTAATTGAGATCTCCACGCTGCCGGAGGTGGAGATTCTGGTCACTGCTATTGTGGGGATGATTGGAATTCTGCCTACAATTGAAGCAATTAAGGCGAAAAAGGATATTGCGCTGGCAAATAAGGAAACACTGGTTACGGCAGGACATATTATTATGCCATTAGCTAAAGAATGCGGTGTCCGTATTTTGCCAGTGGACAGTGAACACAGCGCGATTTTCCAGTCCTTAAACGGAGAGAATCCAAAAAGAATTGGTAAAATACTTTTGACGGCATCAGGCGGTCCATTCAGAGGAAAAACCAAATCATTTTTGGAAAAAGTCAGGTTGGAAGATGCTTTGAAGCATCCAAACTGGGCAATGGGACAGAAAATTACCATAGACTCGGCAACATTGGTAAATAAAGGTTTGGAAGTTATGGAAGCCAAGTGGTTGTTTGGAGTAGATTTGGATAAAATACAAGTAGTGATACAGCCGCAAAGTATTATCCATTCTATGGTGGAATATGTAGATGGAGCGATTATGGCAGAACTGGGAACACCGGATATGAAGCTGCCGATACAATATGCGCTTTATTATCCGGATCGTAAGTACCTGGGCGGAGAACGGCTGGATTTTTGGAAATTGTCACAGATTACTTTTGAAAAACCGGATATGGATACTTTCCTCGGACTGCCGCTGGCATTTCAGGCATCGAAGGCAGGCGGATCTATGCCGACGGTATTCAATGCAGCCAATGAGCGTGCAGTCAGTAAATTTTTACATAAGGAAATCCGTTTCCTGGATATTTATGATATCATTATGTACTGTATGGAGGAACATAAGACCATCCAGAATCCAACTGTGGAAGAGATACTGGCTACGGAACAGGCAACTTATGAATTGATTGAAAGCAGGTGGTAGATTGAAAATCGTTATTGCTATATTAATATTTAGTATTATCATTATTATTCATGAGCTGGGACATTTTATCCTGGCGAAATTAAATGGAATTACCGTTACAGAGTTTTCAGTGGGTATGGGTCCAAGACTGGTAAGCACTACAAAAGGTGAGACCAGGTATTCGCTGAAACTGCTCCCGTTCGGAGGTTCCTGTATGATGCTTGGGGAAGATGAAGCAGCCGGTGACGATGGTTCCTTTGGCAGTAAATCCGTTTGGGCAAGAATTTCCGTTATTGCCGCAGGTCCGATATTTAATTTTATTTTAGCATTTGTTCTGGCATTGTTTATTATTGGTAGCATTGGCCATGATTCACCTGTAGTAGGAGCCGTTACCAAAGGTTATCCTGCGGCAGAAGCAGGTCTAAAAGAAGGCGATGTTATTACGAAGATGAATAATAAGAAGATACGTGTTTCCAGAGAAATCAATAATTATGTTACATTTAATCAGGGGAAACCGGTTACGCTTGATTTTGAACGGGATGGGGAAAGCCATACTATTCAGATGACACCTGAGAAGACGGACAGCGGCAGATACGTATTCGGCATTGCTCCTGCAGGTACCAGAGTGAAAGGCAATCCTATAAGTACTCTTAAGTATAGCGCCTATGAGGTGAAATATTGGATCGATACCACGATTGGAAGCCTGAAGATGCTTGTCAGAGGTCAGGTGGGTATCAATGATATGTCGGGTCCGGTTGGTGTTGTAACGATCATTGGAGATGCATACGAAGAGAGTGCCAGAGAGGGAGGCGGTTTCCTGGTTTGGCTGAATATGCTGAACATTTCCATATTATTAACTGCCAATCTTGGGGTTATGAATCTGCTCCCGCTTCCGGCTTTAGATGGCGGCAGGCTGGTATTTTTAATTCTGGAAGCTATCAGGGGAAAGAGGATCAGTCCGGAAAAAGAAGGAATGGTACATTTTGTTGGGCTAATGGCACTTATGGTTCTGATGGTAGTCGTTATGTTTAATGATGTTATGAAGATTCTGTAAATGTGATCAGGCTGGTACACCGTTTATAAAAATATAGGATCATTATAGCAGAGTATTTTGTTTATTTTAGAAGTGTAAAAGTCAGAGCTGCGAAATAAAGGAAGATTAACTTTATTTCGCAGCTTTTTTTATTAAAGAAGTGAAGGAACTATTTTAGAAGAATTTTTAAGAGACAGTTCAAAAACGCGGTTTTTTGTCAGGAAATGCTCTCATTGCAGACAGATAACGAATATCGTATACACATGTTAAATTTCTGCATATACTATAGATGACAGGATATTTGCGAGGTCAGGCATGTCAAATAATACAATCAAAGCCATGCAGCAGGACACCCCGGATCGGGGGCGTTTACAGATACGTGTACTGTCGAACCAGCGTGCTACGCCGGTTGCAGACGCGACGATAGATATCTCCTATTCAGGGGACCCGGAAAGTACAGTAGAAGAAATCAAAACAGACAGCACAGGACAGACGGCAGCTATAGAATTGGCAACGCCGCCTCTGGAATACAGTCTTGCTCCATCAGAGACACAGCCTTATTCGGAGTATACACTTCGGATTACTGCTGAAGGATTTGAGACAATCACGATTAGTGGTACAGAGATTCTGGCGGATCAGACAGCTTTGCAGGAAGTGCGGCTGCGCCCCCTTGTTGATAATGAAGGGATTGATGTAATCGTAATTCCGGCACATACGCTCTATGGGGTTTATCCGCCGAAGATCGCGGAAGCGGAAATTAAGCCTGTTAATCAGATCGGGGAAATTGTTCTGAGCCGTGTCGTTATCCCTGAATTTATCGTGGTACACGATGGTTCTCCAAGGGACACAACAGCGACAGACTACTACATTCGTTACAAGGATTATATCAAAAATGTAGCGTCAAGCGAGATCTATGCGACCTGGCCAAGAGCTACAATTGAAGCGAATGTACTGGCTATTATGTCATTTACTTTGAACAGGGTTTATACGGAATGGTACCGGAATAAAGGATTTGATTTTACGATCACCTCATCTACAGCATTTGACCATAAATGGATCTATGGCCGCAATATATTTGAAAGCATTTCGGAAGTAGTAGATGATTTGTTCAGTAATTATCTGTCCAGGCCGAATGTTAAACAGCCTATTCTGACACAGTATTGTGATGGACAGAGAGTCCAGTGTCCAAACTGGATGACGCAGTGGGGATCAAAGACACTGGGGGATCAGGGGTACACACCGATTGAGATTCTGCGTAATTATTATGGTCAGAGTATGTATATTAATAGTGCAGAGGAAATTGCGGGCATTCCTTCATCCTGGCCGGGTTACAGTCTGGATATTGGTTCCAGCGGGGATAAAGTCAGACAGATTCAGGAACAGTTAAATGCAATTTCCAATGCATATCCGCTGATACCTAAAATTGCAGTGGATGGGATTTATGGAGAGGGTACGCAGAATGCAGTCCGGGTATTCCAGGATGTGTTTGGGCTGCCGGAGACGGGGATAGTAGATTATAGAACCTGGTATAAGATTCAGGAGATTTATGTGGGTGTTACCAGGATAGCAGAATTAAATCCGTGATTTGGTTAATGAAGTGCAAAATGAATTGCATGATTTATGAGATGATTTAGAGGATCATTATAAAATCTCTAATTAGTGAAAGCGTGTTTGAAAAAGGGAAGGATATCTTTCAGACACGCTTTTATTTTTTGTTTTCCGGCTAAGCTGTGCTGTCCAGGGCTTTGTGACATAATTTGCCGGAATTTTCATGCATAGGGGATGCGTTTATTGAATCAGGCATATTAGTGCTACAGCGAACAATTTTATCTTAAATTTGGGTTTAGCTGATTAAGGACGCTTTGTAGATGTAGGTAGTGTACGGAAAGATGGGAGTGGGAAACTTGTATGGACTCCGTCAGCTGGCCGCAGAACTGGTATTTTCTAACCTTTCCGAAGCGCTTTTTGGCGGCACGCGGGTATTCACCGAGAAATCCTGATGCATTTCTCGGTTCAGTACCCGCTTAGTATCCGATGGGAGCCAGTCGAATACTATCCGCCAAAAAACACTTCGAAAAGCTAAGTAAATACTCAGCTCTGCTCTACGCTTCCTCCGTCCATACAAGTTTCCCACTCCCATCTTTCCGAGATTCATGTTACCGCCACAAAGCTGAATTTCTCAGCATGGTCGGCCCCCTGGGCTGTGGCAGGCTGTTCTTTATTGGATGCAGCGTAGTATGTTTCGGCTATTTAAGCGTAAAAGGAGATGAAAGTTTGCTACTTTTTCTGGAATGAAGAAACAAATCACTGTGATAAGTTCAGTTGCTTTATGTTACTCGTTCTCAGCATGATAGATTCCCTGGGTGTAGATGGATGTTCTTTATTGGATGTAGAGCAGTATATTTTGACAGTTTATGCATAATAGAAGATGAAAGTCTATTCCTTTTCTGATTGCAGAATATAAAACAAATCCCGTTCTCAAGATCAGTTGCTTAACGCCAATATTGTTCAGCATGCCACAACCCCGGGGTCCCACCACGCTGAGAAAACCAGCTTTGTATCAACGAATGCTATCTCGGAAAGAGAAGGGGGCCAGCCAGGACATTGATTTGGAAGGCGTATAGCAGAGCTGAGTATTTACTTACCTTCCCAGAGCCCTTTTTGGCGGATACAATTCGACCAGTACTGCATTGCAAAATGCAGTACTTCTCCCATCGGATTGTAAGCGGGCAGTGAGCTGCGAAATGCATCAGGATTTCGCAGCGAATGCCCGCGTGCCGCCAAAAAGGGCTCTGGGAAGGTTAGAAAATGCCAGTTCTGCGGTAAGCCTTCCAAATCAATGTCCTGGCTGGCCCCCTTCTCTTTCCGTACACTACCTATCATCTACAAAGCGTCATTACTCAGCTAAACCCAAATTCAAGAAACTGTTCGCTGTAGTACTACAGCGTGTCAGGAGGCTGATCCGCCATGCAGAATAGCAGTCAGCTGTGTAAGCAGGCCACTGCTGCCATTAACAGAAATATTGCCCACGTTCTCACAGATTTTTTCCAGATACTCAAGTTCTTTGAGTTTATATAGTGTAGTATTTTCATCCATAAGCCGGGCGGTATTAAGCAGTGACCGTGTAGAAGCGACTTCTTCCCGGCGGGTAATCACGTTTGCCTGGGCGCGTTTTTCGGCAATTAGTACGGTATTCATAATATCCCGGATTTCACCGGGGAGTATGATGTCTTTTACGCCGGCATCAGTAATTTCTACGTAGAGTTCACTTGATTTTTCTTTTAGCTTTTCGAAGACATAGGCAGAAATCTGCTCTTTATTTTCAAGAATCTCATCAATGCGGTATTTACTGATATAATCCCGAAGTGCAAATTGGGCCGCAACATGCATTTGTTCCTCATAATTATCTATTTCTGTAAATATTTTGACGTAGTCTGTGATCCTATAAGTACATACGAAATTGATTCGTAGTGCGACTTTATCCTGAGAGAGTATTTCCTGCCCGTTTATATCCATTTGGGTAAGACGGGTATCTACAATGCTGTAGTCAACCTTTGTACTGCATTTCCAGTAGTAGTAGGTTCCTGCATCAAGCAGTTTTACCAGCTTCTGGTCATAGTATAACAGTGCTTTCTGATATTCTTTCACTTCAATTTTAGAATATAGATATGATGGGATTTTACTAAAAATATACTGCGGTATATCGGTTGGTACCTCCGGCGCCTTGATGGACACTTTGGTAAATTCATGTTTATGAATAACAGACCAATATGCGTATTTGCCGCGCCTTAGTATTTCCTCAAATTTACCGTTTATAAAATGAAGTGCCAGTTCTTCATCCGCGATATCTACAGTGGCTGTCTGTCTTTCAACCTTTTCATTACGAAGCAGAACTTCCGGTGAGCAGGTCTCAGATGTAAGCGGCTGATCAAGCTGGACGATTTCTATGTTTTGAGTGCCAAAGATGAAATATCTTCCGGCTTCCAGTAATTTCACAAACTTTCCGTTTTTAAAGAGCAGGCCTCTTTGATTTTCCTGAATAATAATGCGCATATGTATACCTCCCGATGATTCTTTGATTGACAGACATCCAATGTAAAAAATGCGGCTGAGTAATTAAGTTTAACATTGTCACGGGCGTAAGCATTAGCTCTGGCCGATGATTAAGCAAAACGGTATCCTTTTCAGGCAAGGCATTTGATACACTGCAGGCAAAGGGACCTTTGCACGTAACGGTGCAGATCCGGCATTTACCTGCGGGAATGTCTGTATGTTGTAATGTTAAATTCTGTGTAATGAGCACAGCAGATTGTGCCTTTTAAGCACACCAAAACCACTTGGCCGGTGAATATTCCCGGGCAGGATTCGAACCTGCGATTGTCGGCAGCATTGCTCTGGCATACGCTTTGGCAGACCTGGCGCACCGTGGTGAGATCAGAACACACACACTGAAGCAACCCTGCAACTATATTCTAATGGAAAATTATGTATTTATCACGGAAAAAAAGTTGCGAACTCTTATTTGAGGTCACAACTTTTCTGCATTAACAGTCTTTTTTTTATCAATCCTACAAAGTGTTCCGGTTCCGTTACTTTGACAAAAGGTCCAAATGATAAAACCCGGATCAGCAATTCTGTCTCATCTTCCCGCTCGTAATATATTTTTATTCTGTATTTATGTTCGGAAAGGCGTTCGGCTTCTTTTTTAAAGTGAGCAAAATGAAGCATAATACGCTCCAATGCATTTCTTTCGTCAAAAAGTTCCATTATCAGAAATTCTGTAGTGACGTTCCTGATTTTCTTGCCGGCTGTCCCTTCTGCCTCTGTTATTTCACATTCTTTGATGCGGCCCACATTGAGCATATCTGCGTACCGGCACCCTAAAATACGAATACGGAATTTATCATCCTTTTCTGAATATTCGAACTGATAAGGTGTACAGATGATGGCCCTGTAGTTGTTTTTCTGACTGTTATACCGGATGATTACCTTTTTACGGGCATGCATGGCGCTGCGGAGTTTATGAAAAATCTTAATATAATTTTCATCTTCATATTCATCTCCGTCATTATATTTGTCGAACACAACATAATCTGCGGGTGTAAACAGTGGTTCCACACCCTTTAAAAACGTAAAATCTATCTCAAATAGTTTGATTCTGGGATCAAGGGTGACTGCTTTTAACCAGCGTTTTTGCAGGGTTGTAAGCCCTATGGAAGGTTCGTGGGTCAGCGGTGTATGTAATGAGTCATCCATTAATTGCCATTCTTCATTTTTCAATGCAGGTATAATGGTTAAATGACTTTCACCAAAGGCTGTTTCATTTATGATCTTTTCCATTTCCGTATTAGTCAGGTTTCCTTTTACTGATGCTGATAAAATATTTGCTACTGCATGATAGTAACAACTGTAGATTTCATGAAAAAGCACTACGTATCCCCTCCTGATTCTTCTAATTGATATAAATCATACATATCCCTGATATCCTGTTTGAACTGGTTTTCGATTGTTCTGTTAGAAAAGCTCATGGAAGTAATCCGGCATATAAAGGTACGTATCCAGGGAATCATCTCGCCGGTATCATATACATCAGCAATAAAGCGGCAGGTATTAGCATCAATCCGCTGTATTGTTCCACATCGTTTTTCACGTTCCAGCCGATGAAAAATGTGTTCTTCACCGTTACCAATATATATGGTAAATTCTACATGTTCCAATGCGTTCCGCCGGTTACATGAAATGCCCCACATGTATTTTTGCATCTTTGCCAGTTTGTCCCGCAGCTGATCAAAATTTTCTGAGATATCCCCAAGTTTTACACCGGTAATATAATCAAGACGGTAGGAATTGATCCTATGATATTTGGTGCTATAGCCCATTAGATAGCGTCTTCCATTTTGGACACTTACGAATATCCTGAGAGGGATCAGGTCCCATGTGTTTGTATTTTCTGATCTGTTTGTATAGTTCGTGATAGTTACGAAACGCTTTTGGGAAATCCCATACAGAAGCTGGCAAAGTACTTCGCTTTCAAGAGCATGTGCTATGTAGTGATGCTTGAAAGAATAAAATTCAGATTCGTAACCGGTCTGATCCAGTAAAAAGCTGCCAATTACCCCGCAAAGCCCTGCTTCAGAAAAGAAATTTAATGCATCGGACCAGGATGACAGGTCTTCAGAGCAGGTTCTGCTGTACACAATCTGCCTTCCTTGTTTTTTACCTTTTACTAAGCCTGATTCGATGTACTCTTTTAGTTTTTTCCGAACAGTAGATTCATCAAAAAGCATAGGGGATTGGAAAAAAGAAAGGTACGATGCATCAATTTTATCTGTTATTTCTTTTAAAGTATAAGAAATACCCGGATTATACAAGATATCGAATAATATAAAATGCAGAGTGATATCGCCGTTTGTAAAGCTCTTTGCTTTTAATGCCTTATAGAGAGGATTGTGCACACAGGTTCTGCTGTCAATGGAAAGAAAGACATTTTTTCCGCCGGGAGTCTGGCGAAAGCCCATGTAATCACCAAGATAGCTTTCGATTCTGCGGCGTTCATTATCGTATGAGCGGCTGCTTTTCTTTTCGAACTCCTCTCTGCACTTAAAACCATAGACGTAGAATTCTCTCATATAATCCCGTATGCGCTCAAAATTTTTAATCAGTTCCGTATATGCCATTCAATCACCTCATTCCAATATCTACTCAAATCTTTTCCCGACACGATATTTGGAAGGCGCCACCCCATAATGCTTTTTAAATAATTTACTAAAGTGGTATACATCATCATATCCTACACAGGCGGCAACATTCTGCACGCTGATCGCTTCATCTGTTTCAATTAATTCCCGGGCTTTTTCCATCCTCAGGTTAATGAGATAGTTAATCGGAGATTCTCCGGTTTCACTTTTAAAAATACGGGAAATATAGAAAGTGCTCAGATACATATTCTGGGCGATCTGATCCAGGGATATTTTATCGGAATAGTGCTGGCTAAAATATTGAATAATTTTTTTGACGACATATTTACGGTTCGTAGATTCAAAGATACAGCCATCCGGAATCTTTTGAGAATCCTGCTGTTCCCGTATGATTAAAAGAATAATCTGTATCAGATAAGATTTTAACATAAAGTATCGTCCCGGTTTCCAGGTCTGGTATTCTTTTTCCATTGCAGAACAGATTTTGAAGATTTCCTGCTTGATAATTGCATCCATGGCAATAATGTTTTCTCCGTTGATCAAGGGCATTTGTCCTTTTGGAAGATTCTGAAAATGTACATCGGAAAAGGACAGGAAACACTCCAGGGCCTGGTTATCCGAAGAGGTAACCAGGCTTCGGTGATAGGTACCGGGATTGTAAATGACGAAATCCCCTTCTTTTACAGGATAAATCTCGCCATCAATCACGTGTGCACCTTCTCCTTTCAGAATGATGGAGAACTCAATAAAGTCGTGGCAGTGGTAATTGGTCTCTTCCTCATTTCGCTTCAGAGTACAGAAGTATAAAAATGTAGGATTTAAATCTTCGTATGTAATATCATAGTTTTGATTGCACATGTATCATCACTCCGGGTCTTTTATAATTTTATTATACACGGTTTTGGATGGGATGCAAGGCAGTATGCAAAATACTACATGAACTGTACAAGAAATTACATTCTATTTTTTTGACGAAATACTATAATAGACCGTGTTTCATTAAAATAATGAAGGGGGAAAGCAACTATGACAAAAAATATGACATCCGGACAACCGGCGAAATTAATCCTGTTTTTTACAATTCCGCTGCTGATTGGAAATATATTTCAGCAGTTCTACAGCATGGCGGATACCTTAATTGTAGGCAGGACAATTGGAGTCCATGCGCTTGCAGCAGTGGGGTGTACGGGAAGTATTACATTTTTGATACTGGGATTTGCAATGGGGCTTACCGCCGGGTTGTCTATCGTAACGGCGCAGCGGTTTGGAGCTTCTGATGAGAATGGAGTTCGCCGCAGTATTGCAGTTGGGGCATTAATCAGCCTGGCAGTTACAATATTGCTGACCGTGATTGCGGTTCCTCTGACCAGACCAATCCTGGAGTGGATGCAGACACCGGCAGAGATTATTGATGATGCCTGGAGTTATCTGGTAATTATATTTACAGGAACTGCGGCATGTATGCTGTTTAATATGTTATCGAATATTATCAGGGCGGTTGGCGACAGTAAGACGCCTCTGCTGTTTTTGATCATTGCATGTATACTGAATATTATTCTGGACTTTGTTTTGATTCTGGTATTTAAGATGGGTGTGGCAGGAGCTGCATGGGCAACGATTCTGGCACAGCTGGTATCCGGATTATTATGTCTGTGGTATATGAAGAAGCGGCTTACTTTCCTGATTCCCAAAAAAGATGACTGGAAGGTGACATCCTGGGAGGTTACCCTGCATCTGAAATTAGCCCTTCCTATGGCATTTCAGATGTCCATTATAGCAATTGGTGCAGTAATACTGCAATATGCTCTGAATGGACTGGGAGCTGTGTCTGTTGCGGCATATACGGCGGCACAGAAGATTGACAGTATTGCCACACAGCCGATGAATTCCTTTGGAACTACCATGGGTACATATGCAGCGCAGAATATGGGTGCAGGAAGAATAGACCGTATCCGTAAGGGGGTATTCCAATGTGCTTTGATTTCTGTAGGATTTAGTATCGTGATGGGACTTGTAAATATCTTTGCCGGTTATCAGCTTGCGGGAATATTTGTAGGCCCCGGACAACCGGAGGTACTTAACCTGGCACAGGTATATCTGGGCATAAACGGAAGCCTGTATTTTGTATTAGCACTGCTGTTTGTTTTCCGGTTTACGTTACAGGGGCTTGGAAAAAGCTTTATGCCGACACTTGCAGGTGTAATGGAATTGGTTATGCGCTGTTTTGCTGCAATTTGTTTGTCAGGAATTATGGGGTTTGCCGGAGCGTGCTGGTCAAATCCGCTTGCCTGGATAGGAGCTGCAATACCACTGGGAATAGCGTATTTTATGACAATGAAAAAAATGAAAACGATTTATCCGGATGGAAAACCGAAAGAAAGTGTAAGCTAGTACTCCATCCGGCTAGAAACCCTACTGACAGCACTCTATTTTGCCATCTGCCGCGTTGTCGTCAGTCAGCGGAGGAACCAACTCCGCTTCCATCCTCCACCTTGCAGACTGACAAAATAATCAGCACTGTCAGTAGGGTTTCTGGCTGGATGAAGTACTGGATTTTAGAATTATTATTGAAACAGAAGCTTTATGAACTACTGGTTCCGGTAAAAGCAGAGGTGCTATTAACCCGAACTTTTTATTGTTTTACTGCATACCATTATTAAAAATATTTTCTACATAGCTGCGCATCGCATCATGGCTGTTAATGTTTCTTGCACCGTTAATAATCTTTTCCTGTTCTTGTTTGGGGAGTCCTGCAAAACGATTTAAAACTTCGGAATGCATGGCCATTTCCATTGTAAATCCGATAGGAAGTTCTTCATTGTTAATCATGTTAGTTCACCATATCATAAAATGATTCTGCCGATTTCACAGGTTGAGTAGCTTTGGCAGTTCCCTTCTTATTATATTTTTCAACCTGTTTCTTTGTTTTCTATTTAGTTTTTGCATTCTGAGAAAAAATATCCCTGAAATGTACATATTTTTTGTAAAATTTTGCTAAGTTAAGAACACATCGACTTGTAATCAAAAATCGACCATGGTATGATATCAATATGAAATTTATCAGAGTGTGTGAAAAAATGCTTGTGCCTGTCTGATTGTAACGGTGTGTGGGATGTAACCGTGTAATTTCAGGAGCGTAGCGGTGCTGCATTCCTGAAATTGCACGATTGCAGCATACGCGGCGGAGTGGTTAGACGGGTATAATCATTTTAGGACATGTTCCAAGGTGGAGGGCGGATATGAAAAGTTCTGAGATGGTAAAGGAAATTCGTAAGCGTGCCGGGCTTAGCCAGACTCAGCTTGCAAAAGTACTGGGCGTCAGCTTTGCCACGGTGAATCGCTGGGAAAATGGACATTGTGAGCCGACAGCAGTGGCGATTAACAGCCTTCGTATGATTTGCCGAGATAATCTTATTGATTTTGATGAACTGCAAAAGGATGCAGTGGTGATTACTTCGGAAAAAAGCCTGATGTTATATCATGGTTCAAAAAGAGGGATTCAGGGAGCCGTACGCCCAATCAGCAGTGAGTTTTGTGATTTCGGCAAAGGTTTTTATATGGGGACAAATCAGAGTCAGCCAATGTCACTCATCTGCAATTTTCCGGAGGCAAGGATGTATACCGTAAAAGTAGATCTTACGGGGTTAAAGATATTGAATTTAGAGGTAAGTATTGACTGGGCCATGCTGATTGCTTTAAACAGAGGAAGAATGGAGGACATGAAGGGGACTCCTTATTATGAAAAGTTTAAAAATATTGCAAAAGATTGTGATATGATAAGCGGATACGTTGTGAGTGACAGAATGTTTGTTGTTCTGGAACGTTTTTTCTCCTGCGAGATTACAGATGTGGCATTGATGAACAGTCTGAGTGCGCTTAAGGCAGATAAGCAGTATGCAGCCGTCAGCGAACGCGCCTGTAAGCAGATTCGGATCATTGAAAATCTTCCTATTGGTGAAAAGGAAAGAGCTTATTCTAGGAAAATGTGCGAAGCAAACCGTGCCGGCGAAATCACCAGGGCGGAGGAAATCTGCAGAAAATATCGCAGGGAAGGCCGCTATTTTGATGAAATACTGAATGGGGGCAGCCGTATATGAGGAGAAAGTTAAGTTTGATGGAACACCAGATCTGTAATGTACAAGGGCGATTATTTGAACTTTCTTTAAAAATGGGATATGACAGCCCTGATTTTATAAAAGTTTTTATGAATAGCAGTGCAGCGGCAGGATTAGATGAGGATTACGACAGACTGCAGTGGGCGGGAGAAGCTTACCTGTTGGAATTGCTGGCACAGGAAGCCCGGGGACTGAAAGGGGCTGGCAATAAATATACCAATGAAGTGATGTATTGGAGCGGTTATTTGTACCGATGCTGGCATTTTATGACCGGAGAAAAGAGCCGTGATATCTTTGAGCAGGCGGATGCACAGATAATGAATGAAATTTATTTTGGTTTTCATATATTGGATATGGGAATGGCAATAGAAGACCTAAAAGAATTATACAGGCAGAGACAACATTTATGAAAGAATTATTTACAATTGGAGAAGTTGCAAAATTATTTGATGTTAATATACGTACCTTGCGGTATTACGATGGGATTGGACTTTTAAAACCGGAGCTGACAGATTCAGCTACCGGATATCGGTACTATTCTACCAGACAGTTTGAACGGCTGAATACCATAAAGTATCTCAGGGCACTCAATATGCCGATCGGGAAAATCGCAGATTTTTTTGGAAATAAGGATATTGACCAGATGGTTTATATCTTAAAAGTGCAGCAGGATGAAATTGCATCCAGAAAACGCGAATTAGATCTGGTGGAGAAAAAGCTGAAGAGAAGGCTGACTCAGATTCAGGATGCAGTGGAAACAGTGTATGACCGGATAATGGAAAAGCGAATACCGTTAAGAAAAGCAGCATATCTCAGAAAAGAGATCCCGGTAGGTGAGGATCTGGAATATCCAATCCGTGAACTGGAGCGTAACAATAAATTAAATGCGGTAATGTTTCTTGGAAAGGTAGGAGTTTCTGTATCCCGGGAAGATTTGCTGAAGCGCAGATTTGATAAGTTTTCCGGGATTTTTGTATTGCTGGAACAAGAGGATGAATACCGGGGCGACACCGTGTTTTTAAAAGAAGCGGATTATCTGTCTATCCGTTTTCAGGGAACCCATCAGGCAGCAGAGAGATATTATCTTGAATTACTGTCTTATATGGAGCAGCAGGGGTATGAACCGGATGGAGATTCCGTTGAAATAACCCTGATTGATGCGGGGATGACAAATGATTCCTCCAGATTTGTAACTGAATTGCAGATTCCATACAAAATTACTTGACCCTCTATCTACTGGAGGGTTTATATTTGAGTCTGTATGAGGAGGATAAATTTGTTATGATTGGAACGATTGTAAATACAGGAACGATTCTGGCTGGAAGTCTGATTGGGAGTCTGGTTAAGAAGGGAATTAAAGAAGAATATCAGGGGGCACTTTTTAACGCAATGGGTCTGGCTGCAGCAGGACTTGGCATCAATGCAATCGTACAGAACATGCCTAAAAGCCAGTTCCCGGTATTGTTTATTATCAGTCTGGCAATTGGCAGCCTGCTTGGCACGATGCTCGGCATAGACAGACAGTTTGCGCGGTTAACCAGTAAATTTTCAAGCAGTAATCTGGGGCAGGGGCTGGCTACCGGAATTTTATTATTCTGCATTGGTACGTTGTCAATTTTGGGACCTATGGAAAGTGCACTTCACGGGGACAATACTTATTTATTTACAAATGCTGCATTAGATTTTGTGACCTCTATGGTTCTTGCCTCCACTTATGGAATCGGGATGGCGATAACAGCAGGGGTATTGTTTGTATGGCAGGGAAGTATTTATCTGGGGGCAGGACTTTTAAGCGGTTTTTTAACTCCGGAACTTTTGACGGAGATTTCTATTGTTGGAGGTTTTCTGATTGCCAGTTCAGGACTTTCTATTCTAAAAATAAAAGACTGTAAAACATTGAACATGCTTCCGGCGCTGCTTGTACCGCCTGTCTGGTTTTTGATAAAAGGGTTACTTTTAGGATAATGAAATTTATTAGAAGATTTTAACCATCTGAAGATAGGTACTGCCATCGGACATGGTGATTTCCAGATAAGACTTGAATCCATTGCTTTCGTAGAGGGCGGCTACTTTAGAATTCTCTTTTTTACAATCGAGAAAGATAAAGCGGCCGCCTATGTTTTTGTGGCTTGGGAGGATGATAGTTTGAGCAGCATTTAATATTTCGTTTATAGATATAAACGTCAGATATTGTGAATATTTAAAATTTTTGGAGATTTGCCCAATGAGATATGCAGATAAATCTTTTGAATTTGAGAACATATCAGATCTTTTACTTTGACAAAAAGTTTCGTAAAAATTCCCAGCCTTCTTCAGATTTTTGAATTAGATTTGAAGTTGGAATTGCTGTAACCGGATTTGCAGCCGATTCCTCCAAAGCCTTTATCAAAGCCTCTGCTTCCTGATCATTACGTATTACACGTGGTGTTGTAAAAGATATCGTTGCCATAATCGACACTCCTTTCTGCTTTGTTATGTTTTAAATCTACAGTTATAGTTTAACGCAGATCACCCTCACTAATCAAGTGAAATTTTTATAAATTCATAAGCGGAAATCATACCAATCTTGTATAAAAAGCGGTATAGCTTCAGGCTAAAACAGAGATACGAATGATTTCAAAAAAATAATTCCAAAAATTTCTCAAAAAAAAGGTTGAAATGTGTCGTAAGATATGGTAGAATCTTAACAATTTGAGAACCTATAGTGTGGTGATACAAAGAAGCCTGAATTTGGATTCAGACTTCAAAGTTTGACTCGAGGGGGAGCGCATGGCAAAATTTTGCGGCTATAGGAGCCTGAGATTTTAGTGGCGTTCTCTTTTTTTTTGCGCGAAGATAGGAACTTAAGTATTTTTTCAAGGTTTTCTTGAACAGATTGCTTTGGAAATAAGGGTTATGGTTCGTACAAAATGGTTACTATAAATAAAAGAAAAAGAAAGGGCAAGGTGGCATATGAAAGCTTTTCTAATACTAGAAGATGGCACTGTATTTACCGGAACCAGTATCGGAGCCGAGAAGGAGATTATCAGTGAGATCGTATTTAATACATCCATGACAGGATATCTGGAGGTTCTGACAGATCCTTCTTATGCAGGACAGGCAGTGGTAATGACCTATCCGCTGATTGGTAATTATGGTATCTGCCATGAGGATATGGAATCTGCAAGGCCATGGCCGGACGGTTACATCGTGCGTGAGTTATCCAGAATCCCAAGTAACTTCAGAAGTGAAGGTACGATTCAGGAATTTCTGAAAAAGCATGATATACCCGGTATTGCAGGAATTGATACCAGAGCGCTCACGAAGATCCTTCGTGAAAAGGGTACCATGAACGGGATGATAACCACAAACGAGCATTATATGATAGAAGAAATCATTCCGAAACTAAAAGCGTATACCACTGGAAAAGTAGTGGAAAAGGTTTCCTGTAAGGAAAAATATGTACTGGAAGGGAATGGCCCGAAAGTTGCCCTGTTAGATTTAGGAGCTAAAAGAAATATTGCACGTTCTTTGAATCAGCTGGGATGTGAAGTGACGGTTTATCCGGCGCTGACTACTGCTGAGGAAATTATCGCATCCAATCCGGATGGCATCATGCTTTCCAATGGACCTGGAGATCCCAAAGAGTGTACTTCTATTATCGAAGAAATCAAGAAGTTATATGACTCTGAGATTCCGATTTTCGCAATCTGTCTTGGACATCAGTTAATGGCACTGGCTACAGGTGCAGATACTCATAAAATGAAATATGGACATCGTGGAGGCAATCATCCGGTTAAAGACCTGTCTACAGGAAGAGTTTACATCTCTTCACAGAATCATGGTTATGTAGTAGATACGGACAATCTGGATCCGGCTGTTGCTACACCTGCTTTTGTAAATGTAAATGATGAAACAAATGAAGGGCTGGCATATACAGGTAAGAATATTTTTACCGTACAGTTCCATCCGGAAGCTTGTCCGGGACCGTTAGATTCCGGATACTTATTTGACCGGTTTATGAAAATGATGGAGGTGACAAAATAATGCCAAAAAATCCTGAGATAAAAAAAGTATTAGTAATTGGTTCCGGTCCGATTATCATTGGACAGGCAGCAGAATTTGACTATGCAGGTACACAGGCCTGCCGCTCTCTGAAGGAAGAAGGCTTAGAAGTTGTATTGCTGAATTCTAATCCGGCTACGATTATGACAGATAAGCAGATTGCGGATAAAGTATATATTGAACCACTGACAACAGAAGTTGTAAAGCAGCTGATTTTAAAAGAAAGACCGGACAGCGTGCTTCCTACCCTTGGCGGACAGGCGGGACTGAATCTGGCGATGGAGCTGGATGAAGAGGGCTTCTTTGAAAAGAACAATGTAAAATTAATTGGTACCACTTCCATGACCATTAAGAAAGCAGAAGACCGTCTGGAATTTAAGAGTACCATGGAAAAAATAGGAGAGCCGGTTGCAGCTTCCAAGGTTGTAGAAAATATTGAAGACGGTATCGCATTTACGAATACTATTGGATATCCAATCGTATTAAGACCTGCATATACCCTGGGCGGCAGCGGCGGCGGCATTGCCCACAACGAAGAAGAACTGGTTGAAATCCTTGGTAACGGACTTCGTTTAAGCCGTGTGGGACAGGTTCTGGTAGAACGCTGTATCTCCGGATGGAAAGAAATCGAATACGAAGTAATGCGTGACAGCGCAGGAAACGTAATTACAGTTTGTAATATGGAAAATCTTGATCCCGTAGGCGTTCACACCGGAGACAGTATTGTAGTGGCACCGTCACAGACGCTGGGAGATAAAGAATATCAGATGCTTCGTACCTCTGCACTGAATATCATCAGTGAGCTTAAAATCACCGGAGGCTGCAACGTTCAGTATGCACTGCATCCAACCAGTTTTGAATATTGTGTTATCGAAGTAAACCCACGAGTAAGCCGTTCATCTGCTTTGGCATCCAAAGCAACCGGTTACCCAATTGCAAAGGTTGCTGCTAAAATCGCAGTTGGCTATACGCTGGATGAAATTAAAAATGCCATAACCGGAAAGACATATGCAAGCTTTGAGCCGATGCTGGACTATTGTGTTGTAAAAATACCCAGACTTCCATTTGATAAATTCATCAGTGCAAAGAGAACACTTACTACACAGATGAAAGCAACCGGAGAAGTAATGAGCATCTGCAATAATTTTGAAGGTGCACTTATGAAAGCGATCCGCTCACTGGAACAGCATGTGGACAGTTTAATGTCTTATGATTTCTCAAATCTACATGGGGATGACCTGTTAAAGCAGCTTGGGAAAATTGATGACAGAAGAATCTGGGTTATCGCAGAAGCAATCCGCCAGGGCGTATCTTATGAAGTGATTCATGATATAACCAAGATCGATATATGGTTTATTGATAAACTTGCAATTTTAGTGGAAATGGAACAGGCGCTTAAGGGACAGGAATTAACAAAAGAATTACTGGAAGAAGCGAAGCGCATTGAATTCCCGGATAATGTAATTGCAGCACTTACCGGAAAAACAGAGAAAGAAATCCGCGATATGCGTTATGATAACGGAATTGTTGCAGCATACAAGATGGTAGATACCTGTGCAGCAGAATTCGCGGCAACCACACCTTATTATTACTCTGTATTCGGAAGTGAAAATGAAGCAATCGAAACCAAAGACCGTAAAAAGGTACTGGTATTAGGTTCCGGTCCTATTCGAATTGGACAGGGGATTGAATTTGACTTCTGTTCCGTACATTGTACCTGGGCATTTTCAAATGAAGGTTATGAGACTATTATTGTAAATAATAATCCGGAAACGGTAAGTACCGATTTTGATATTGCAGATAAACTGTATTTTGAACCGCTTACACCGGAAGATGTGGAAAATATTGTTCGCTTTGAAAAACCGGACGGAGCAGTGGTGCAGTTTGGCGGTCAGACTGCGATTAAGCTCACGGAAGCGCTGATGAAGATGGGTGTTCCGATTTTAGGAACTTCCGCAGAAAATGTAGATGCGGCAGAAGACAGGGAACTGTTTGACAAGATTCTGGAGGAATGCCAGATTCCAAGGCCGGCAGGACATACCGTATTTACGGCAGAAGAAGCGAAGAAAGTAGCAAATGAACTGGGTTATCCCGTACTGGTAAGACCTTCTTACGTATTGGGCGGACAGGGAATGCAGATAGCAATTAATGATGAAGATGTAGATGAGTTTATCGGAATTATCAACCGAATTGCACAGGAACATCCGATTCTGGTAGATAAATATCTGGTTGGTAAAGAAATCGAAGTAGATGCGGTATGTGATGGAGACGACATCTTAATCCCTGGAATCATGGAGCATATTGAAAGAGCAGGCATTCATTCCGGTGACAGTATTTCTGTATATCCGGCACAGAGCCTGGATGCAAAGGTAAAGGCTAAGATCGAAGATTATACCAAAAAGCTGGCGCAGTCACTTCATGTAATCGGATTAATTAATATCCAGTTCATCGTATGCCAGGAAGATGTGTATGTAATTGAAGTAAATCCCCGTTCCAGCCGTACCGTTCCTTATATCAGCAAGGTTACCGGAATTCCAATTGTGACCCTTGCTACGAAAGTAATTTTAGGTTCTAAAATAAAAGATCTGGGTTATACACCCGGAGTACAGCCGGAAGCGGACTATATTGCAATTAAGATGCCGGTATTTTCATTTGAAAAAATCCGCGGTGCCGATATCAGCCTTGGTCCGGAAATGAAATCCACAGGTGAATGTCTGGGTATTGCGAAAACTTTCGATGAAGCCCTTTACAAAGCTTTCCTTGGCGCAGGCATAAATCTTCCGAAATATAAGAATATGATTATGACAGTGAAGGATGCAGATAAAGAAGATGCGGTAGAGATTGGAAGAAGATTTGAAGCAATCGGTTATAAAATATACGCAACCAGAAGTACTGCCAAAAAATTAAATGAAAATGGCGTACATGCAATTCGAATTAATAAGATTGAACAGGAATCGCCAAACTTATTGGATTTGATTCTGGGACATGAAATCGACCTGGTTATTGATACTCCATCACCAGGGGTGGAACGTGCGAAGGATGGTTTCCTGATTCGACGTAATGCCATTGAAACCGGCGTAAATGTCCTGACTTCTCTGGATACGGCAGAGGCTTTGATAACCAGTCTTGAAAATACTGATATAGAAAAGCTTACATTAATTGATATAGCGACTGTTTAAAATTTGATAAAGAAAAGTCTGGATATGAAAAACGGGTGTTTCCTGAAAATAGTATCCAGACTTTTTTAAATTTGTTAGAAATATTTACTAATGAAAAATATGGAACTGTTAATAACATCCAAATTAAAATGAAAAAGCATGCATGATTTATCTAATTGTTTTTATGAATATTTTTGCTTGTTGATAATGCATAAGAATAATATAACAAGATTGTTAAATTGTGTTATGCTTTTCACTAAATTTTCACTTGCTTTTTTACTTTGAAAAGGCTACAATGAGAAAGGTAGCAAAAAAGGTTAAGCAAAAGCCAGGAGGCCAATCCATTGAGAAAAAAATCTCATATCTCAGTTGCGAGATATATTGTTAATAATCTGAACACCCAGGAGCTTGATAACCATAAGAAAGCATTTTATTTGGGAAGTATACTTCCAGATTGTAAGCCTTCTTTTTTGACTAAGAAACATGAGTTTTTTGGAACTTTTGATCAGGTACGTGAGGATATCCGTAATTTAACAGAAGATTGTGATATATTTGGAAGAAATGAGCGTGTATACTGGAGACGTCTTGGTGAAGTAATCCATTACGTTGCTGACTATTTTACTTTTCCCCATAATGATACTTATGATGGGAATTTGAAAGATCACTGCATTTACGAAAAACATTTGAAAAAACATTTAAAAGAATATATCAAAAGTGGAGAAGCGTTAAGACAGCAGAAAGAAATGAAAACTTTCAAAACAGTAGAAGCTTTATTCCATTTTATTGAAACTTCACATCAGGAATATCTGAAATTTAAGCGTTCCGTAGAAGAGGATGTGAAATACATTATATCTCTTTGCCAGCAGGTTGTGGTATCAATTGTACAGTTGTTGAATATAAGAGTCGGTCAATTAGCACGTAATTATGCAATCGCATAAAAATAGGAAAAGTAAAGACTTCAGTGTCTTTGCTTTTTTTGCATTTTATGACATTTCTACAAGAAATCCCTATCTTAAAATCGACAAATTCAGACATAATAAAAATGATGACTAAATTAAAGTTATCATGAAAATCTGAAAGGAGAATGAAGTTATGGAATGTTCTTGCAATCAGGATGGGAAATCTGCTTGTTTTTCACAAAGCTGTACCTGCATTTTGGCAATGGCTACCGTACCCAGGCAGACATTTGGAGCAGTATACGAACCACAGGAGGCTCTGAAGCGTGGAACTATATTCCGTGATCTGGATCTGCCTTTTTATGTAGGAGGTGGAAACGATGGAAGATAGGAATGCATTGTTAAATGAATTGGATGCGGTCAGTTTTTGTGTCAATGATTTAACATTATATCTGGATACTCATCCGACAGATGTCCAGGCATTAGACCTGTTTGGTGAATATCTTGGGAAAAGAAAAGCCCTGATGGAAGCGTTTGAATCTAAATTTGAGCCCCTGACCATTGACTGCGTTAAGGCAGAAGGAATTCATGAGGCAAAATCAGAGTGTTCTTATGATGGACAACGTCATTTTACCTGGGTAGATGGAAGAACACCATGGGAAGGGGGTCTAGAGTAATGTGGACTTATGAAAAAAGATTACAGTATCCGGTAAAAATAACCCAGACGTGCCCCAAAACAGCACAATTGATCATCAGCCAGTTTGGCGGTCCGGACGGAGAACTGGCAGCATCTATGCGGTATCTGTCCCAGCGTTACACGATGCCATGCAAAGAAGTTGCCGGATTATTAACCGATATTGGAACGGAAGAACTGGCACATCTGGAAATTATATGTGCTATGATTTACCAGTTAACAAAAAATCTTACCATAGATGAAGCGAAAACATCGGGGTTTGATGCTTATTATATCGACCATACCACCGCTCTCTGGCCACAGGCAGCCGGCGGAATTCCTTTTAACGCATGTGAGTTTCAATCAAAAGGAGATGCGATTACCGATCTATTCGAAGATCTGGCAGCAGAACAAAAAGCCAGAACAACTTATGACAATATTCTGAGACTGGTACAAAATCCGGAGATCCGAGAACCGATCCAGTTTCTCAGAGCAAGGGAAGTAGTGCATTTCCAGAGATTTGGAGAGGCACTGGAGAAGACAAAAGAAAAAATGGATTCCAATAATTATTATTTTACGAATCCGGAGTTTGATAAATTTCCTGTTCATTAAATAGGGGAGGGAGAAGGACAAAGGGATGCTTTGTCCTTTTTTTCCGGGATACAGTAAATTCAACCCATAAAAAATCCAACCCATAAAAATCCAATATTACTTGACATAACATCAAATCATACATACAATTAAAATATAAATAGATACCAATCGTGCAGTTTCAAATTTTACAAATTCTTTACCTGAACCTACAGACAGATTTTCCAATTGCTGCTTATAATATTTGGAGAAGAACATGTAAACTTGTTTGTAATTTTCTGGAGGGATGAAGATGAAGAAGAAAATCGTAATAATGGGTTTCTTGTTAATGGTATTGTGCAATGTCACAGCCTGTACACAACTAAAGACGGCTAAAGAGATGGAACCGGTAACGGAAATGGAAGCGGAAGTAAATATTGTGATGCAGAATGCGAAAATACAAAGATAACGAAATATGAAGAACAGATACAGACCGAATACAAATCATGAAAGAAACTGGCGGCTGGTAGAAAAAGAGACTGATTTTTTATCAGCCTCTTTTTTAAAATTATTATTTAATTATCGTCTAAATCGCCCTCTGTGGAGTATACCTGACGTTTTCTGGCCATTTCATCACTTGCAAGATATTCGTCGTAAGTAGTGATCTTATCGATCAGTGCACCACCCGGCATGATCTCCATGATACGGTTAGCAGTGGTCTGTACGATCTGATGGTCATGGGATGCGAACATAATTGCTCCTGGGAATTTAATCAAACCGTTATTTAATGCTGTGATAGATTCCATATCCAAATGGTTGGTTGGTTCGTCCAGGATTAATACGTTAGCACCTGAGATCATCATCTTGGATAACAGGCAGCGAACCTTTTCACCACCGGATAATACCTTTACTTTTTTCACGCCGTCATCGCCGGCAAAAAGCATACGTCCAAGGAATCCACGCACATAAGTAGCATCTTTGATTTCGGAATACTGTGTTAACCAGTCTACGATTATATAGTCATTATCAAATTCTTTGGTGCTGTCCTTTGGAAAATATGCCTGGGAAGTAGTGATACCCCATTTATAAGATCCGGAATCCGGCTCCATTTCACCAACTAAAATTTTGAAAAGAACAGTTTTTGCCAGTTCGTTTCCGCCTACCAGCGCAACTTTATCATCGTGATTTAATGTAAAGGACAAGTTGTCCAGAATTTTCACACCTTCAATTGTCTTTGAAAGACCCTCGACAGTCAGAACTTCATTTCCGATATCACGGCTTGGACGGAAATCAATATATGGATATTTACGGCTGGAAGGACGGATCGTATCCAGCTCGATTTTTTCCAAAGCACGTTTTCTGGAAGTTGCCTGTTTGGATTTTGAAGCATTAGCACTGAATCGGGAGATAAAATCCTGTAACTCTTTGATCTTGTCCTCTTTCTTCTTGTTTGCTTCTTTCATCTGTTTGATCAGCAGCTGGCTGGATTCGTACCAGAAATCATAATTTCCGGCGTAAAGCTGAATCTTACCATAGTCAATATCAGCAGTATGGGTACATACCTTATTCAGGAAATAACGGTCATGGGATACAACGATAACTGTATTATCAAAGTTGATCAGGAATTCTTCCAGCCACTCAATTGCATCCAGATCCAAATGGTTGGTAGGCTCATCCAGTAGAAGGATGTCAGGATTACCGAATAACGCCTGGGCGAGAAGTACCTTAACTTTTTCACTACCTTTTAAATCTTTCATAATAGAATAGTGAAGATCTGTTTCAATGCCAAGTCCGTTTAATAACTGGGCAGCATCGGATTCTGATTCCCATCCATTCATTTCAGCAAACTCACCTTCCAGTTCACTTGCCCGGATACCATCTTCTTCGGTGAAATCTTCCTTTGCGTAGATGGCTTCTTTTTCTTTCATAATTTCATACAGTCTCTTATTTCCCATAATGACAGTATCCAAAACGGTATACTCATCATATTTAAAATGATCCTGTTGTAAGAATGAGAGACGCTGACCCGGTGTAATGACGATATCACCCTTTGTTGTGTCTAACTGTCCGGAAAGAATTTTTAAGAATGTAGATTTACCTGCACCATTGGCACCGATTAAACCATAGCAGTTTCCCTCTGTAAATTTAATGTTTACATCTTCAAACAACGCTTTTTTACCAATTCGAAGTGTTACATTATTTGCACTTATCATGTTCTAGAACCTCTTTTTATCTTTCTATATAAAAATCATATTGCATAGTCCCTTCTATTGTAACCGAAAATTGGAAAAATGCAAGGGGAAATATGTTTAAAAAAATCATTCAACTTTTTTCGGGGGATCATGACTTATTCTGCACTATTTCTTTAAGCAATTATGCGTAAAAATCTATAAATCCAGACAAAGCGACAAATTCAGACAGTATAGAAAAAAAGTGGAATAATTCAAGCTATTTATTGAGTTGTATTTGTTGATAAAATGTTCTATAATGAAAAAAATGATTTGGAAAATATGCCATTGACAGGAGGAGATCAGATATGCGGAATAATGGGGAGGAGGACGTCATAGAAATTGACAATCTCCCATGTGGTTTCTGCAAAATTAGAAATGATGATGATCTGACAATTGTGAGTGCAAATGCCCTCTTTTATAAGAGTTTTGGATACGTACCGCAGGAAGCAGAATCTGCAGGCTTCACGACAATTAGTAATATCATATATCCGGCTGACTGGCCGAAGGCAAAAGAGAAAGTAGACAGATGTAAGAAAGAGAAATTAGATTATATAGATATAGAAGTAAAAGCAATACATAGATCCGGAAGCGTACTCTGGAGTCTGATAAAGTGTACGGCTGATCCTCACGAAGCAGACTGCTTCAATTGTGTCGTACTGGATATCAGTAAACGGATGGAGGCTATTGAAGTCCTTAAAATGGGAGAAAAAGAGAAAATGCTGCTGCTTGGACATGCCAAACGGTTCGCGTTTCGATTTTATCCCATGACACGAGCTGCTGTGTTGTCAGAAGATACGGCGCTGGAACTTGGGCTGCCGGTCAAAGTGGAAAATCTGCCGGAGAGTATTGCGGATACGTATCCCGCAAAAGAGAGCAGAACAGAATTTATAAATTTTTATGACCGAATGCTGGAAGGCCAGCCTAAGGGAACTGCAATCCTGCATTTTAGAAACAAGACCGGGGATTATACCTGGTATGAATGTTCCTTTTCTATGGTATATAACCGTGACGGAATGCCATTGCATGCTGTAGTTTCTTTTGAAGATATCAGTGAACAGCGGGAAAAAGAAATTGCATATGAGAAATGGAGCCAGTTTAATCAGTCACAGCAGGAAAAAGCTGTAGCTTATTATGAGTGTGATATAACGAAAAATATTCTGGAAAGTGTCAGGACCGATATCAATAATATACTGCCGGAAGATGCAGTAGTGTCCTATGATAAAACATTAGAATATGTTGTGGACAACCTGATCGTGCCGGAGGACAGGCAGGGTTATGTAGAGTTATTCTGCAGGAGTGAAATGATCCGCCAGTTCCATAACGGGAAGCGGGAAATGAAAATGGAATGCCAGCGATATGCAAAGGATGGGAATGTATACTGGGTTATGGCATCCCTCCAGATGCTGCCCGATCCCTATTCGGATCACATAAAAGCATTTATACTGATAACAGATATTGACAAAGAAAAACGCAAAGCCCTGGAACTTCATGAACGGTCAAGGCGTGATCCGCTGACCGGGGTTCTTAACAGGCGGGCGATCATTGACCAGGTTACGGATGTATTGGATAAAAGCCAGCCAAACAGCAAACACATCTTTATCATGGTAGATATTGATCATTTTAAAGAATTAAACGACAACAAGGGACATCAGTTTGGAGACTGGGTGCTGTCGGTGATAACCAGTAAATTAAAAGAATCCCTGCGGGCAGATGACATACTGGGGCGTCTGGGAGGCGATGAGTTTATAGCTTTCTTAAAAGATGTACCGGATGAACATGTTATACAGGAACGCCTGGATACGCTTCTGCAAAAACTGGCGTTTTCCACGGGCAGCGCCTATAATATTACCGGGAGCCTTGGAATTGCCGTCTATCCAAAGGATGGAAAAGATTTTGACGGATTATACAAAAAGGCAGATCTGGCATTATATGAGGCAAAACGCCGGGGCAGAAACCAATATGTATTCTATAAGCCCGGCATGATACAATGATAAATTTTTATCAAATCTTTGGATTTGGGATTGCGTGGTATTGTGTGGAGTGAAGAAAACCCTGTCCCCAAAATCTGCTAATTCCTCTGAAACCCTGTATTTTACAGGGTTTTTTTTGTCCTAAAAATTATTGAGAAAGATGTTGATTTTTAGTGGCATTCGTGTTAAAATAAATTAAACCAAAAATAAAACAACACAAACAAACATGTAAGGAGGATTTTTTTCATGGCTAATGAATATGAAATCAAAAAACAAATTTGTGAGATCGGTAAGAGAATTTACGACAGGAATATGGTTGCTGCAAACGACGGTAACATTTCAGTAAAAATAAGCGATAACGAGTTCTTATGTACACCAACAGGTGTTTCTAAAGGATTCATGACACCAGAATTTATCTGTAAAGTAGATGCAAAAGGAAATGTTCTTCAGGCAAACGGAAACTTCAGACCTTCATCTGAAATCAAAATGCATATGAGAGTTTACGAAAAAAGACCGGATGTTGGAGCAGTAGTACATGCTCATCCTACATTTGCAACAAGCTTTGCAATCGCAGGTATTCCTTTAACACAGCCAATCATGCCGGAAGCAGTTATCGCTTTAGGATGCGTTCCGATCGCTGAATACGGTACACCTTCTACAGTTGAAATTCCAGACAATGTAGAAAAATACTTACCATATTATGATGCAGTATTACTGGAAAGCCACGGAGCTTTAACATGGAGCACAGACCTGTTAGCTGCTTACCACAAAATGGAATCTGTTGAATTCTACGCAGAGTTATTATACAAATCCAAAATGCTTGGCGGACCAAAGGAATTTGACAAAGAGCAGATCGCTAAATTATATGAAATCAGAAGACAGATGGGTCTTCCAGGAAAACATCCTGCAAATATCTGCGCTGAATTAGGCGGAAAATGCGGCGGCGGATGCCACTCAGCAGAAGGCTGCAACTGTGGATCAGCAAAAGCTGACGAACCTAGCGTTGAAGCAATCGTTGCAGAAGTGACAAAGAAAATCCTTGCTCAGATGAAATAAGGGGGTACCACAAAATGGCTATTAACGAACAAGAAATTCAAGATATTGTTCGAAGCGTGTTAAAAGGCATGGGTACGACGGCGGATAAACCGGCAGGATCTTCTAAAAAATTACTGGGTGTATTTGATGATATCAATGATGCGATAGCAGCAGCCAAAGAAGCCCAGAAAGAAATTCAGCCAATGCCATTAGAGTTTCGTGAAAAGATCATCTCCAATATCCGTAAGAAAACACTGGAAAATGCAAAAATGTTTGCTGAACTCGGTGTAGAAGAAACCGGTATGGGAAATGTAGGACATAAAATTTTGAAACACCAGCTGGTTGCAGAGAAGACTCCGGGTACGGAAGATCTGTCTACAGTGGCATGGTCAGGAGACAGAGGACTTACTCTGGTAGAAATGGGACCGTTCGGAGTTATCGGTGCAGTTTGTCCGTCTACGAACCCTACGGAAACCGTAGTATGTAATTCTATCGGAATGATCGCAGCAGGAAACACAGTTGTATTTGCACCACATCCATCTGCTAAAAACGTTTCAAATCTGGCAATTGATATGATTAACAGAGCCAGTGTTGAAGTGGGCGGACCGGAAAATATAGCCGTTGCTGTAAAAGAACCGACTATGGAAGTCAGCAAAGTGATTTTCTCACATAAAGATATCTCATTATTAGTAGCAACAGGAGGCCCGGGTGTAGTTACCACCGTTCTTTCTTCCGGTAAGAGAGCAATGGGAGCGGGCGCAGGAAATCCACCTGTTTTAGTTGATGAAACAGCTAATATCCCGAAAGCTGCAGAAGATATCATCAATGGATGTACATTTGACAATAACCTGCCTTGTATTGCTGAAAAGGAAGTTGTTGCAGTTGATATGATAGCGGACGAGCTGATCTACCATATGGAACAGGTTGGATGTTATCATGCAAACGCAGAAGAAGTTCAGAAATTGATCCAGACTGTTTTTATTGAAAACAATGGTAAGAGAACCCTGAACAGACAGTGCGTTGGACGCAGTGCAAAAGTTCTTCTTGGCAAAATCGGAGTTACGGTTGGCGATGAAATCCGTTGTATCATATTCGAAGGTGAAAAAACAAATCCTATGATCTGGGAAGAGCTTATGATGCCGATTCTGGGTATCGTAAGAGTAAAGAATGTAGAAGAAGGTATGGGCATTGCTCTTGAATTAGAACATGGCAACAGACATTCCGCACATATGCATTCAACAAATGTAAATAACCTTACAAAGTTTGGTAAAATGATCGACACCGCGATCTTTGTTAAAAATGCCCCATCTTATGCAGCACTTGGTTTTGGAGGAGAAGGATATCCTACTTTCACAATCTGCAGCCGTACAGGTGAAGGATTAACCTCCGCTAAAAACTTTACTAAGAGCAGAAGATGCGTAATGGGCGATGCACTTTGCATCAGATAAGGAGTGATAGACGTGGAAATGAATATAGAAGAAATTGTAAAACAGGTGCTTTCTGAAATGCAGGGCAATACCAGCAGCGCAGCACCGGCAGTAGCTCCTTGCAAAGCTTCCGGAACAATTCCGGCAACTTCAAAAGTAGCTATGCTGACAGCATTAGAGCATTATGATATTAAAGAGTTCCCGATTCCTGAAATCGGAGATGACGACATCCTGGTTAAGGTTGAAGGATGCGGCGTTTGTGGTACAGATGCACATGAATTCAAAAGAGATCCATTTGGTTTAATTCCTGTTGTACTTGGACATGAAGGAACCGGTGAAATTGTTAAAATCGGTAAAAACGTGAAAAAAGACAGCGCAGGCAAATCTCTTGGACTTGGTGACAAAGTTGTTACCTGTATGATTTTCAAAGACGATCCGGACATTACAATGTTCGATTTAAATAAGCAGAACGTAGGCGGAGCTGATGTATACGGCTTACTTCCGGATGATGATGTTCATCTGAACGGATGGTTTGCAGATTACCTGGTAATCCGTAAAGGTTCTACCGTATTTAATGTAAGTGAACTGGATTTAGAGTCCAGAATCTTAATTGAGCCATGTGCAGTATTAATCCATGCTGTAGAAAGAGCTAAAACAACCGGAATCTTAAGATTCAACAGCAGAGTTGTTGTTCAGGGATGCGGACCGATCGGTTTGATCTGTATCTCAATCTTAAAGACTATGGGAATTCAGAATATCGTCGCAGTAGACGGCGAGCAGAAGAGACTTGATTTCGCAAAAGAAATGGGCGCATCTCAAACTGTAAACTTCAAAGACCACAAAGGAATTGAAGCTCTTGCAGAAGGCGTGAAAGCAGCATTTGGCGGATACCTTGCAGACTTTGCATTCCAGTGTACCGGATCTCCGATCGCTCATGCAAATATCTACAAATTCATCCGTAACGGCGGCGGACTTTGTGAACTTGGATTCTTCATCAATGGTGGAGATGCAACAATCAATCCTCACTTTGATATCTGCTCCAAAGAAATCACAATCGTTGGTTCCTGGGTATATACACTCAGAGATTACGCAACTACATTTGAATTCTTAAAGGGCGCTCAGGCTATCGGACTTCCAATGAAGAAACTGATCACACATAAGTTCCCGTTAAGTGAAATTAATGAAGCTCATGTAACAAACCTGAAGATGGAAGGTCTTAAGATCGCTATCATCAATGAGTAAGTGAAAGGGGTGTGTTAGGCCATGCGTGAAGCAGCAGGAATTTTAGAAGTGTTTGGATGCGTAGCAGCATTTGTGGCGGCGGATGCAGCAGCAAAAGCGGCAAATGTCCGGATCGAATCCATCGACAAGAACAAACCTGCAAATGCAGATGCGTTACCGGTACCGCTTATTACTTGCTTAAAAATCAGAGGCAGTGTTGCAGATGTTAATGCTGCAATGGATGCGGCAGAAGAAGCAGCAAACAGTATTACAGGTGTTGTAACGAGATATGTTATCCCAGCTCCATCAGAGGATACTGAAAAGATGTTGAGATTAAGTGCAATATAGTGTAGAATAAATGTTTAGAGTAGATAAAATGAAGAATATCTGATGTTGGAAAACAACAACAAGGTTAATTAAGGAGGATTTTTATAATGACACAGGAAGCTTTAGGAATGGTAGAAACAAGAGGTTTAGTAGCAGCAATTGAAGCATCTGACGCTATGGTGAAAGCAGCAGACGTTCAGTTAGTAGGAACAGAAAAAATCGGATCAGGTCTTGTAACAGTTTTAGTTCGTGGAGATGTTGGAGCTGTTAAAGCAGCTACAGAAGTAGGCGCAGCAGCAGCAGGAAAACTTGGCGAGTTAGTAGCAGTACACGTTATCCCAAGACCTCACACAGACGTAGAAAAAATATTACCAAGCATCTAAAACGTGCTCCAATATCCTGAAAACAGAAGGAAAGATATATGAAATCAATTGGATTAATTGAATTACCTAATATTACGGATGCGATTCAGGCTCTTGATGTCATGCTGAAAACAGCAGATATCAGGTTCCTGACTTGGGAAAAGAAGTTAGGCGGACGACTGGTAACCATAATCGTTCAAGGCAATGTTTCTGCGGTGACGGAAGCAATAGAGTCTGCAAAGAGAAGTGCAGTAGGCAATATTGTGGCATCTGCAGTAATAGCAAATCCACATGAAGAAACGATGAACCTTGTAGAAATCAGTAGAAAGAAATATAAATTTCTACAGGAAGATTAAAATCTGTTATAAACAGATTCTAAGACTTCAGGATAAATCGAGGTAAAAGATATGGCCGATGAAAAAAATGTAAAAACTGCAGCTGCGAAAGCTCCTGCAAAAAGAAAACCAAGAACAACCCGCAAAAATGCGAATGCTGCCGCACCGGCAGCAAAACCAGTAATTAAGGAGGATATCAGAATGGAACTTCAGGCATTAGGAATGATAGAAACAAGAGGACTTATTGCTTCAATCGAAGCAGCAGATGCTATGTTAAAAGCAGCTAATGTAGTTTTAGTTGGAACAGAGAAAATCGGTTCCGGTCTTGTAAGTGTTATGGTTCGTGGCGATGTTGGAGCAGTGAAAGCAGCTGTTGAAGCTGGAAGCGCTTCTGCTGGAAGATTAGGCGAAGTTATCGCTGTTCATGTAATCCCAAGACCTCATACAGATGTAGAAAAGATCCTTCCACAGTTTTAATAAACAAATGACATTGCATGCTTTTTTCGCGGACAGATAATTGCCCGGGAAGAGGCATGCAGTTGACTTTATATGTCAGGAAGTGATTTTTTGAAATCCAACATAATGGATATGGTAGCTGTGTCCAGGATGCTCTATGAATTGAATAACCCCATGAAGAGAGGGACCGAAAAAATGCAGGAACAACAATTAGTAGATGAGATTGCAAGGTTAGTAGCTGAGCAATTAAAAAATAGTGTTGATGTATATAACCCGGCAGATGAGATTCCTATTGGAATTTCTGCAAGACATGTGCATCTTAGCAGAGAAGATGTAGAAACCTTATTTGGTAAGGGCTATCAGTTAAATAAGAAAAAAGAACTTATGGGCGGACAGTTCGCAGCCCAGGAGTGTGTAACCATCGTTGGAACAAAATTAAGAGCAATTGAAAATGTCAGAGTTTTGGGACCGGAGAGAATCCAGTCTCAGGTTGAAGTTGCCAAGACAGATGCGATACGTCTGGGATTAAACCCGCCGGTTCGTCAGTCAGGGGATCTTGCAGGCTCCGCACCAATTGCTATGGTTGGTCCAAAAGGTGTTGTATATTTGAAAGAAGGATGTATTGTTGCCAAAAGACATATTCATATGGCACCGGCAGATGTAGCCAGATATGGCGTAAAAGATAAGCAGGTTGTTAAAGTACGTTTTGACAGCGGCCGTGGCGGTGTTTTTGAAGATGTTGTCATCAGAGTAGATGATACATTTACATTAGAGATGCATATAGATACCGATGAAGCAAATGGCTTGGGTATCGGTAAAGATAAGGGAATTTTAATTAAATAATTCGATGAAACCCGATCGGCATTCGTATAAATCCATATAATTATGGATGACTGCATGAGGAAAAAGCATGAATTAGCGGATATTCCCGATAAAGTAATGTCGCAGCAGATGCAGCAAATGACGCAGTGAGTGCGGTAAATGACGCAGCAAATGCGGCAAATGTTGCGGTAGTGCGACGAATGACGCAGCAAATGCGACATAGGAGGAAAACATGATTATAGGCAAAGTAGTAGGAACGGTAATTTGTACAAGAAAGAATAATGATCTTGTTGGAAGCAAATTCCTGATCGTAGATCCAATGGAAAAGATGAAAACTGAAAATAGTAATCGTCTTGTTGCTGTGGATAACGTAGGAGCTGGTATCGGTGATATCGTGCTGGTGACAACAGGTAGTTCTGCGCGGCTTGGCTGTGGTGATCCGGATTCTCCGATTGATGCATGTATTGTAGGTATTGTAGATGACCCGCAAAAAATAGTCATAGTAGAATAGGTTGGAGTGGACGCAATGAATATGGTAGATATGAAAAAGGCTTTATTCGATGGCGGTGTTGTAGGAGCAGGCGGAGCAGGTTTCCCGACTCATGCAAAACTTTCAGACCAGGCAGAGACAATCATTTTGAACTGTGCAGAGTGTGAACCTTTGATCAAGGTTGACAGACAGCTCATGAGTGATTACATAAACGAAATACTTTCGGGCATGCAGATGCTTGCTGATACGTTAGGTGCCAACGAAGGAATCATCGCTGTGAAAAAGTCTTATACTGCTTCCATAGAGGCAGTAAACAGTTGCATTGGTAATTATAATAAACTTCGCCTTCATATTTTACCGGACATCTATCCGGCGGGAGATGAAGTCGTATTAATTTATGAAACCACGGGAAAAATCGTACCCCAGGGTAAGATTCCGATCCTGGTTGGATGTGTTGTTGTTAACGTGGAGACAGTATTGAACCTGTATCGCAAGGTAACAAGCGATACCAATGTTGTTACGAAGTTTGTAACGGTAGCAGGTTTGGTAAACGATCCGCTTACGGTAGAAGTGCCGATTGGTATTACGGTTAAAGAATTAGTAGACATGGCAGGTGGATTCTCTGCGGAAGATCATGTGATAATCATGGGTGGTCCTATGACGGGACGCATTTGTTCCGCGAGAGATATTGTAACGAAGACTACAAAAGCAATTTTAGTATTGCCTCCTACCTGTCCGCCAGTCGTTAAGAGACAGAGAAGCAATAAGTTAGACCTTAGAAATGCAATGTCTGTCTGTTCACAATGCTTCATGTGTACAAGTTTATGTCCTAGGAATTTACTTGGACAGTCAATTAAACCTCATGAATTTATGAGAGCGATCGCAAATGGAACTACTTATAATGTAGAGCCGTTCCTGAACTCTTTCTTCTGTTGTTCATGTGGATTATGTGAACTGTATTCTTGTCATCAGGATTTATCTCCAAGAAGATTACTGGATGCATATAAAACGGGTCTGAGAAGCAAAGGCGTGAAGATACCGGATAAAGCAGGGAAAGGCGTGGCAAGCAGTATGCGTGAGGAACGTAAAGTTCCGGAACACCGTCTGATGCTCAGGCTTGGTCTGGCTAAATTTGATATTCCGGCACCGATGAAAGGCTGTCCGATTGAAATTAACGAAGTAAAATTAATGCTTCGTCAGAATATTGGCGCACCTTGTGTACCATCTGTAAAGGTGGGAGATGAGGTGACTGTCGGACAACAAATCGCTGCACCGCCGGAAGGCGCTTTAGGAACCTGTTTACATGCAAGTATTGCCGGAAAAGTTACGGCAGTTACTGATAACTTTATCAGCATTAAATCATAATGGAGATGAGAACGATGAGAGCAATTGGAATGGTGGAATATAAAACTGTTTCCACAGGTATTAAGGCGGCAGACCTTATTGTGAAAACAGCTGATGTTGAGCTGATTCAGGCTCAAACAGTTTGCCCGGGTAAATTCATTATCTTATTTACCGGCGATCTAAGTGCAATCAGAGTTTCCGTAGATGCTGCTAAAAAAGAGTATCCGGAAAGCATGATTGACAGTTTCGTGCTGGGTAACCCGCACGAATCCGTATTTAAAGCACTTAACTGCACAGCAGATATCGAAGATGTTCAAGCTTTAGGTGTAATTGAAACCTTTACCGGAGCATCGGCTATTGTAGCTGCTGATCACGCAGCAAAAACCGCAGAAGTAGACCTTTTTGAAATCAGAATTGCAAGAGGTATGTGCGGTAAATCATATGTGTTATTAACAGGAACAGTATCTGCAGTTACAGAATCTGTAACCTCTGCTGTTGCTTTAATAAAAGAAGAGGGTCTTGTACTGGATTATGCAGTCATTCCTAGTCCTTCTAAAGAGTTTGTAAAAACCTTAATTTAAACCTTGTCGGAAAAAAGCCTGGTGTTTATCACCGGGCTTTTTTTCGCATTATATGGATATGGTTTTCCGATGCAGTTTATTGATACAAGGCTGATTTTCACAGTATGGTGGAATACGGGGATTAATCCACTTTCTATGAACTGGGGGATTGAATATTTAGCATATTCTGATTATAATGATAAGTAGTTTTTAAAGATTAGACGGCTGATAGAACAAGAAAAATCACAAAAAGAAAAAAGACGACCAGAAAAGGAGTGTACATCATGGCAATTGAGAAAGTTAGGGCTTATTTAAAAGTATTTAATATGGATGATCAAGTATTGGAATTCGATACTTCCAGTGCGACCGTGGAACTGGCTGCACAGGCAGCGGGAGTAGAGCCGGCGAGAATAGCAAAGACACTTTCTTTTAAGAGTAAGTCCGGAGATCATGCAGTTTTAATTGTTGCGGCGGGAGATACGAAAATAGATAACAGCAAATTCAAGGGCTTTTTTGGCATGAAAGCGAAGATGCTGGCACCGGAAGAAGTGGAAGATCTGGTGGGTCATGCTATAGGAGGGGTATGTCCTTTTGCAGTGCCAGAGTCGGCAGAAATATATCTGGACGAATCATTAAAAAGGTTTGATACTGTCTTTCCGGCGTGTGGCAGCAGCAATAGCGCTATAGAACTGACCTGTTCCCAGTTAGAGCTATATGCAAAGGCAAAGGAATGGGTCGACGTATGTAAAGGCTGGGAATAAGAAGTTTTTGAAAGAGGCATGGCTGTTGTTAACTTTATTAAAAGTAAGGTTGACAATAGGTATGCCTTCGTTTATAATGTGATTGTCAACAAAATATACATATTAGTTTACAATGAAAGGGATCTTATGAATAAGAAAAATAATATAAAAACGCAGTCTATAGTTCTCGTGGGAATGTTTGCCGCTATCCTGGCAGTACTATCCCAGATTTCAATTCCGATGCCGTCAGGGGTGCCTGTAACAATGCAGACCTTTGCAGTAGCTTTAACCGGGTGTGTACTGGGGTGGAAAAAAGGAACTATGGCAACGGTAATCTATATTGTTCTGGGTGGAGTTGGTGTTCCTGTATTTTCCGGCTTAGCGGGGGGATTAGGGATTTTATTTGGCAAAACAGGAGGATTCATATTTGGATTTATTTTCCTTTCCCTTCTGTGCGGACTGGCCGTCAGTATAAAAAATAGGGTGATTGGCGGAGTATTTGCCGTATGCGGTCTGCTGATCTGCCATATACTTGGTATCCTGCAGTTTATGCTGTTGATGAATATGTCATTCTGGTCATCAGCCGTGTTGGTTTCTGTTCCGTATCTGATTAAAGACATTATTTCTATAGTACTTGCTTTTGTAGTAGGAGCCGTATTGCGAAAATCATTGAATGCTGCCAATATTTTAACCTATGCAAAAACATTCTAAGAAAATGTCCGGTGTTATATTTTGGTAATATTACGTACGGATTTTCGTTCGATAAAATTGGTGTCGATCATTTTTACCACGGGGAAATTGGTCTCACATCCATTGATGCGTTTGAGCAGTAGTTTTGCTGCCTGTTTCCCCATTTCCTGCAAGTTTTGTACGATAGCTGTAATGGGCGGCTCAAAGGCAGAGAAGATTTCATCGTCGTCAAATGTCAGGATAGACAGGTCTTGGGGAATAGATATGCCAAGGGTATTGAGTTCCATAATGACACCCAGTGTCGTGATATAGCCCAGAATTAAAACTGCAGTAGGCCGAGGGGTCAGCTCTAACATACGGCGCAGCTGTACGGCTCCGGAATGGGGTGAAAAGTCGCCGTTCATAACAATACGGCAGGGAAAAGGGATTTGGTGATCGTCACAGGCATCATAAAAGCCTTGTATGCGCTCTTTGATGGTATAACTGTCCAGCAGACCGCCGATTACACCCAGACAGCGGTGTCCTTTGGAAATCAGGTATTCTGTGGCATCATAAGCACTTTTGCGGTTCGTAGAAGTAACGGAATCACCAGGAGGGTTCGTGACTACCTGATCCAGATATACCAGGGGAATATTATTTTGGATAATGGATTGGATCAAATTTAAATGTGATGCATTTTCAGGAATTAAAATAACACCATCTACCTGATTGCTTAGCAATAAGCGCATAACATCAGAATTATCCTCCGTCTTTGAATCATAGGAACTGACAATTGTGGAATAGTTATATTTTTGTACATATTCTTCAATGTATGAGCAGAGTGAACCCCAAAAATAATCTCCGATTACAGGAATCAGAATACAGATGGTATTTGTCTTTCGTGCACGAAGCATTTGTGCGGTTTTATTAGGTGTATAGCCTAATTTTTTTATGCTTTTTTCTATTTTTGCCCGGTTCTCGGGAATGATATTTTTCCCATTTAGATATTTTGAAATAGTAGCCAGAGACAGGTTCGTGTCTCTGGCTATATCTTTGATTGTACAACCCATTTCGTGCCCCTCCTTTGATTGGTAGAATTGAATAATATTATACCATAAAAATTAATTAAATCAATAATAATAGTTAAATATGCGAAACGTTTTGCTTTTAATTAAATATTAATGTTTATATAAGTGTTGTGTTGGATACAAATAATATAAAAAATGAACAATAAAGTATTGACATAATTTGGAATTAATATTATTATATAGTTACAAAAACGAAACGTTTCGCGCAAAACCATATTAACCCAGTTATGAAAAGTGAGAAGGAGAAACAAAATGAAAAAAAGATTATTGGCATGTTTGTTAACAGGAACGATGGTTTTATCACTTGCGGGTTGTGGAAACAGCCAGGGTACGGGAACAACTGAAAGCAAAGAAACCTCTGAGCAGGGAGCTGCCAGGGACACGGCAGCAGCAAACGAAACAGAAGCAAACGATACCCAAGGGAAAGAAACGGCGGCAAAAGAGGATGCAAAAAGCGGTGATGATGTTACGATCTATGTATCTTCCAGGTATGGGGCAGATGTTCCGGATGAAGAGTTTTACCGAAAAAAAGTAGAGGAATTCAATGCGCTGGATAATGGAATTACGGTTGTTATGGATAATATCCCGCCGGAAGCAGAGTATTTTGATAAAATCCGTACTTCCTTTGCAAGCGGTGATGCGCCAAATGTATTTATTGAATATGGCGGATCCAGAACACTGGATTACGTGGAATCCGATGCACTTTTGGATATGCAGCCATATTTCGAGGAAGACCCGGACTGGTATAACAGCTTTTACCCATCGATGTTTGGGGATTTGAAATATGAGGAATATCCCGGAACCTGGGGAGTGCCGTTTAAATCCTATACCGTACCCCTTTATTATAATAAAGAAATTTTTGAAGCCCAGAACCTTACACCGCCGGAGTCATTTGACGATCTGCTGGAGGTTTGTGAAAAGCTGAAAGCAGCCGGTATCAAGCCTTTCCAGGTAGGGGAGCACGATGTCTGGAGACTGGGGCATTTCCACAATAACGTGGTAATCAAAACCCTGGGTGCAGATGCGGCGGCCAAGCTTGCGGACAGAAGCCTTTCCTATGACAGCCCGGAAATGACCGGAACCTATCAGGTCATAAAAGATATGGTGGATAAGGGATACTTTGGAGACGATATCATTAATACGGATTACAATACGGAGAAATCTGTTTATGCAGACGGGGGATGTGCAATGCGCTGGGATGGTTCCTGGTATGTATCGGAGATTTACGGTTCGGAGATTTATGATAAAACAGGAGTGGTGCCATTTCCATACATCAATGAAGCGTACAAGGACAATGCCCAGGGCGGCGCATCGGACATGTGGTTTATCACGAAGATGGACAAGTCAGAGGAAGAGATCGCAGCATCGGTGGAGTTTGTAAAATATGTGACTTCAAAGGAATACTATGCACAGAACAATGAAGTGGCGGCAGTGATATATCCTGCTAAATTTGAAGCCACAGCAAATACACCGGAGAACCCGTTGCTGGATGAGGTGAATAAAATCGTTTCAGGCTATACGGCAATGCAGACAGACCTGCAGAACCCGGATCCGGATTCCCATATGATGGATACGGTAAGAAATGCCCTGCAGGGAATAGCAATGGGCAATACGCCGGAAGAATGCGGTAAGGAAATCGTGGACCGGATTGCAGAATATGCAGAATAAGAGCAGATAACCGGAAAGCGGACCGGACGGCGGTTCCGAGTGGCTGCCTGGCGCAGGAGACTGTACAGGTGGCCTTCTATTAAGAAAGGGGAAGTTATAGTGAAAAAAAAGGCAAAGGACAGATGGATCATTATCTTGTTTTTACTTCCGGCCCTGTTGATATTTCTGGGGTTAATTGTATATCCTGTCTGTAATACGGTTTTTCTTTCCTTCCACAGCTGGAAAGGGGTCCATGGTGCGGCAAAGAAGTTTATTGGATTATCGAATTATACCAAGGTGCTGGCCAGTGACAGTTTCTGGAATTCGATGCTGAATGCACTGTACTTTACGATTGGGGGCTTTGTGGTGCTGATGCCCCTGGCATTCGGTCTGGCATTGCTGATCACGTCGAAGCTGAAGGGCACAAAGATCATGAAAACGGCGTTTTTTATGCCGGTCATGCTATCCACCACAGCGGTTGCGCTAATGTGGGTGTACATATTAAATCCCGGGTACGGCGCATTGAATGAGATCCTGCGGTTCCTGGGTCTGGAATCCCTGTGCAGGGAATGGCTGACGACCCCGACTTTAAACATCTGGAGTGTAGTGCTGGTAAATGAGTGGATGTATGCCGGATACAATATGCTGATTTTTGCGGCAGGGCTAGTATCGATTCCGGATTCTCTCTATGAGGCGGCGGAAATAGACGGATGCACCGGATGGAAGAAAGTACTGCATATTTCGGTTCCGTTATCAAAGGAGTCTTTTAAGATCTTTGCGATCATGTGCATTACCGGCTGCCTCAAAGCCTTTGATCTGGTATGGGCAATGACAAAAGGGGGACCGAACCATACATCTGACACACCGGCAACCCTGCTTTATAACGAGGCGTTTACTTTTAAATTTTTTGGGAAGAGCAGTGCAATCGGTGTAATCCTTCTGGTGCTGGGCATCGTACTGAGCCTGATGGTAAACCGTTTGTTTAAACCGGAGAAGGAGTAGGTGTATCATATGAAGAGAAAAATAGGCAGAACCATTATTTATATATTTGCAGTATTCTGGGGAATGATAACGATATTTCCGCTGCTGATAACATTCCTGTCTTCGGTGAAGGATAACCAGGGCATAAACCTGGGCATGTTTAAACTGCCGGAGCAGTGGCTGTGGTCCAATTATGCGGCGGCATTTGAAAGCGCCCATATCGGAAGGGCGGTGGTGAATTCGGTGTTTCTGGGCATTGCGTCCACCATTGTGGTAACGGTCATAGGCATGCTGGCAGCGTACATCATATCCAGAAAAAGCTTCCGGTTAAAGGGAACGGTCTATGCCCTGTTTATGGTAGGGGTCATGGTACCGGTGCACTGTACGATTATTCCGGTGTCCAGTCTGGCGACGGAGGTAGGGGGGAAAAATTCATTCCTGTTTCTGACCCTGATTTATGTGGCGTTTAACCTGGCCCAGGCGATTTTCCTTTATACAGGGTACCTGAACGGGGTGGACAGGGAGCTGGATGAAGCAGCCATAATTGACGGATGTGACGACATACAACTGCTGTTCCGGGTACTGTTCCCGGTTTCCATACCGATTATATCCACAGAGGCAATCCTGGTATTTATATATGGCTATGGAGAGCTGATCTTCTCCATGCTTTTACTTTCAGATGAAAACAAATATACGGTGTCAAGAGCGATGCTGGCATTTTCAGGAGGATATCAGCAGCAGCTGGGACCGATCTTTGCATGTATTATAGTCGCAGTGCTGCCGATGATTATCCTTTATATACTGTTCCATGAAAAAGTGCAGGCCGGTATGATGGCGGGAGCCGTTAAAGGGTAGGCATGTCTGGTTTGGAACTGTAACGATGATTTAAGTGTTCAGATTAAAACAAGAATTGCCAGAATGAAATAGGTTAAAACGCATACTGCGATCTTAGAGGGTAAGCTGGTTGACAGGGAACCCTACTTAATTAGGAGGTTATATATGGAAGAATTAAGATTTCGGCAGATTCATATGGATTTTCACACCAGTGAGAAAATAATGGATGTGGGAGCCGCGTTTGATGCGGAAGAATTTGCAGATACACTGGATAAAGCAAGGGTTAATTCGGTTACCTGCTTCTCCAGATGCCATCATGGGATGTTGTATTATGATTCAGTCAGATTCCCGGAATTGGTGCATCCGGGTCTGGTCAATAAGAACTTATTAATCCAGCAGATTGATGCCTGCCATAAAAGAGGAATAAAAGTACCTGTTTACACTACGGTACAGTGGGATTATTACTCCGGTATGAAACACCCGGACTGGGTTTGCTTAAATGAGGATGGAAGTTTAAAGGATTTTTGCCAGGATGATAAGTCTGCAAAAGTATATGATGCAGGATTTTACAGAACCCTGTGTGTCAATTCACCGTACAGACAGTTTTTAAAAGACCAGATTCTGGATGTCTTTGAAGTGCTGACAGCAGAGAGGATTGACGGATTATTCCTTGATATTGTAAATCCAGTAGACTGTTCCTGCAGACATTGTGTGGAAAAAATGGAAGCAGAAGGATATCGCCCGGACAAGAAGGAAGACCGGATGCTCTTTGCCAGAAAGACCATGCAGGATTTCAAAGAAGATATTTCTGCTTATATCAGAAGTCTGAAAGAAGATGTTACAATTTTCTATAATGCCGGGCATATTAATGCGGTTTCGGTAGATGCCAGAGATGCTTATACACATTGGGAATTAGAATCCCTTCCAAGCGGACAATGGGGATACTCCCATTTTATGAATACAGCCCGTTTTGCCAGAACTACCGGTATGGACTATCTTGCACATACCGGAAAATTTCATACGGAATGGGGAGATTTTCATTCCTTTAAAAACAGGGAGGCTTTGGAATATGAGTGTTTTCGGATGCTGGCATATAATTCAAAATGTCTGATCGGGGACCAGCTGGATCCGGATGGCAAAATATCCGGCGCGGTATATGATTTGATCGGCAGTGTGTATCGGGAAGTAGAAAAGAAAGAGCCCTGGTGCCAAAAAGCGAAAGCCCTGACGGAGATTGCAGTTTTTACAAGCGAATGTCTCAAGGAGCATACCGGTCCCGGAGGTTCAGTGCCCAGGGAAGTTAACGGCGCTTGTACGATGCTGGATGAACTGGGATACCAGCTGGATATTGTAGATGACCGTTCGGAGTTTAATGGGTACAAAGTATTGATTTTACCGGATAGCATACTTTGTGATTCCAAGCTGGCCGAGAAGATAAAAAGCTTCATCGCATATGGCGGTAAGGTAATTGCCAGTTACAAGTCCGGACTTTCCGATGATGAGACGGATTTTGCGATTGATGAATTAGGTGTGCATTATTTAGGAGAGGCGCCTTATAGTCCGGATTTTATTATGCCAAATGAACAGATCGGCAAGTCTCTTCCACAAACGGAACATGTAATGTATGATAAGGGAGCGCAGGTGGAAGCAGCGGGGGCAGCGGTACTGGCGGACACTTACATTCCGTATTTTAACAGAACCTGGGAGCATTTTTGTTCTCATCGCCACACACCTTCTTCGCATAAGAAGGGATACCCTGCAATTGTTCAGACAGATTCCTGTATTTATATGATGCATCCGGTATTTACTACTTATTATAAGAAGCATCCCAAATGGTGTAAGGAAATTGTAAATGATATTTTAGAACTGGTACTCCCAAACCCTCTGCTAAAACATAACGGTCCCACCTCTTTGCTCAGCGCGGTGAATATCCAGGCAGATAAAAAACGGTATGTGCTTCACGGTCTTCACTATATACCGGTGAAAGTCTCGGAAGAACTATTTACAATAGAGGATATTATTCCATTGTATGATATTCATTATTCCGTAAATTTACCGGAAAAAATAAAATCAGTACGCCTTGTACCGGAAGGAAGTGAATTAGAATTTTCATCCATGGATGGCAGAATCGAATTTATCGTTCCTGAAATAAAAGGCCATTGTATGATAGAATTTCAGTATTAAGAACATGCGCATATGTAATTCATATTTATAGTTGTTGGTTCAGATAGACTGTGATAATATTATGGGTAAACAGTAGTCTGGATAGTCCTTTAGGGACTTTTTCAAGATAGATAAAGAAAAATTACATGTGGGTGAAGAACGATGGCAGTTACAATAAAAGATGTAGCAAAAGAAACAAATTTAGCGATTTCGACAATCTCGAAATATATGAATGGAGGAAATGTTAAACCCCAGAACCGGATGGTGATAGAAGCAGCGGTTCAAAAGCTGGGATATCAGCCGAATAATGCAGCGAGAGGCCTAAGAAGCGCTAAAACCTATACCGTCGGCATCGCGATAGATTCACTGGAAAGCCAGTTTCTGGCAAAGATTACGGCGTATATAGAAAAACTTTTGAAGGACAGGGGATATTCGCTGCTGCTTTGCTGTCACAGAGGGAATGCACAGGAGGCACAAAGGGCAGTCAAATTTCTCTCAGATAAACAGGTAGATGGGATTATTTTCAGCTATGCCATGAAAAGTGAAGTGGATTTTATGGCACCGGCCAGAGAACGGAAGATACCAGTGGTGCTGGTAGATTGTCTGTGCCAGTACACGCCCTGCGACAGCGTGATGGCAAATTCTGCGGCAGGCACCTATACAGCAGTAGAATATTTAATTGGACAGGGGCACCGGCAGATTGCAATTCTGTCAGGAACCAGTGAGAAGATACCGGAACGGTTTACGGCTAAAGACCGGATGAAAGGCTTTTTGCGTGCGATGGAAGATTATGATATCCCGGTGACAAAAGAATATATCGAAAAAGGAGATTTTACTTTTGAATCCGGATATAAATGCATGCAGAAAATCTGGAAGCTGAAGAAGAGGCCTACAGCAGTATTTGTTTCTAATTACAATATGTGTCTCGGTGCCATGACAGCGGTTCATAATCTGAGCATTGACATTCCCGGTGAATTGTCTTTTGTTACATTTGATGACATGGAATTTTCCATAATGTCACGGCCCAGTCTCACTTCAGTCAGACAGCCGATTGAAATGATTGCCCGCAAATGTGTGGAATTGGTATTGAAAAGAATGGAAGGGGATTATACGGATTTCCCTAAAAATTTAAAACTGCCGACTACTTTTAAGGAAAGGGAGTCGGTTCAAATGATCATTTCGTAAAGGAGAAGTAAAAAATGAAAGATACAAAACAGCAATGGTTTAAGGATGCAAAGTTTGGATTATTTATCCATTGGGGATTATATTCTATTTTAGCAGGGGAATACAATGGCAAGAAGACAGACCGGATTGCGGAGTGGATTATGAATCATCTGGATATACCGGTCAGTGAGTATGAAAAGCTGGCAGGACAGTTTAATCCGGTAAATTTTAATGCGGAGGAGATTGTAAAAAAGGCAAAGAGCTGGGGGATGAAATATATTGTATTTACTTCGAAACATCATGAAGGTTTTGCAATGTATGACTCCAAGTGCAGTGATTACAACGTAGTAAAGGCAACACCTTACAAAAAAGATATTCTGAGACAGTTAAAAGATGCCTGTGATAAATATGATATGAAACTGGGTCTTTATTACTCCCAGGCGCAGGACTGGCATGATCCTGACGGGTTAATGTATTTAAAGGATAATTCCCACAAAGATTATCAGCACTATCTGGATACAAAGGTTAAACCGCAGTTAACTGAAATTCTAACGGAGTACGGAGATATTGCTTTAATATGGTTTGATACACCGATGGGAACCACCCCGGAGCAGAGTAAATCCCTGGTTGACCTGGTAAAATCCCTGCAGCCGGACTGCATTGTCAGCGGCAGAATTGGAAATGAACTGGGTGAATATATGACTACGGGAGATAATTTCATACCGAGGCTGCCGTATGAAGGAGACTGGGAACTGCCGGCTACTTTAAATGATACCTGGGGATTCAACAAGGATGACCATAACTGGAAGAATCCGGATGATATTATCCGGCTTCTGCTGAAAGTAACCAGCAGGGGAGGCAATTACCTTCTGAATATCGGTCCGGATGCAACCGGACATGTACCGGACAGAAGCATCGCTATTTTGGACGAGGTGGGAAAATATGTTCAGGATAATGCGGACAGTATCTTTGGAACCAGAAGAGTAGACCTCTATGCTTATGAATTAGAGTGGGCTCAATTTACACAGAAAGATTATAAGTTATTTGTACATGTCTTAGCTCCGAGGCGCCGTATTGAATTGCTTAATGTAGGCAATAAAGTAAAAAGTGCATATTTAGTAAGCAATGGACAGGAACTGGAATACGAGTGTTCCGTTACCTGTGAGGGAGCAGGTGTGATTGAAGTAGAAGTCCCAGAAGAATTATGGGATGAAAAAAATTACTGTGTCTGCCTTGAGACAGAGGAAAAAGATCCGGTATTTGAACCGATAAGAGGATAGTATAGAGCGTGTCTTAGAATAATTGCACCTGTCTGACGCTTGTGTGAAGCGGACAGTACAGACTCAAATATTTTAAGATACGCTCTTTTGGCAGTGCATCCCGTAATTTTTTGTGTATTGTGAAAAGTACAAAAAAAATGTTAAATTAAGTACCAGGCAAATGGACAAGTATCCCGAAATGTGCTATGATTAGTTCATATGAGGAAAATCATAAATCCATATGTACAAATGAATCCTTTCGGGGATTCTAAATAATAAGGAGGAAAAACACAAATGGCTAGAAAAATGAAGACCATGGATGGTAATCATGCTGCAGCTCATGCTTCGTATGCGTTTACAGACGTAGCAGCAATCTATCCGATCACACCATCATCTGTTATGGCTGAAGCAACTGATGAATGGGCAACCCAGGGAAGAAAAAATATCTTCGGACAGGAAGTTCAGGTAACTGAAATGCAGTCTGAGGCAGGTGCTGCCGGTACCGTTCACGGATCCCTTGCAGCAGGTGCTTTAACAACTACTTATACAGCATCTCAGGGACTTTTACTTATGATCCCTAACTTATACAAAATTGCAGGCGAGCAGTTACCAGGTGTATTCAATGTTTCCGCACGTGCTCTTGCAAGCCATGCATTATCTATATTCGGTGACCATTCTGACGTTTATGCATGTCGTCAGACAGGATGCGCTATGCTTTGTGAATCCAGCGTACAGGAAGTAATGGACTTAACAGCTGTTGCTCACCTCGCTTCCATCAAAGGACGTATTCCATTTATCAACTTCTTCGACGGATTCCGTACATCTCATGAAATCCAGAAGATCGAAACATGGGATTATGAAGATTTAAAAGATATGGTAGATATGGATGCAGTTGATGCTTTCCGTAAACATGCTTTAAATCCAAATCATCCATGCCACAGAGGTTCTGCACAGAATCCTGATATCTTCTTCCAGGCTAGAGAAGCTTGTAACGAAAGCTACGATGCTTTACCGGCTATCGTTCAGGACTACATGGACAAAGTAAATGAAAAAATCGGTACAGATTATAAATTATTCAACTACTACGGAGCAGCAGATGCTACACACGTAATCATCGCTATGGGTTCTGTATGTGACACAATCGAAGAAACAATTGACTACTTAACAGCAGCAGGCGAAAAAGTCGGTGTTGTAAAAGTTCGTCTTTACAGACCATTCAGCGCAGAAGCTTTGATTAATGCTATTCCGGAAACTGTAAAACAGATCTCCGTATTAGACAGAACAAAAGAACCAGGCGCACTTGGCGAACCATTATACTTAGATGTAGTTGCAGCATTAAAAGAAACGAAATTTGATGCAGTTCCGGTATACTCAGGACGTTACGGATTAGGTTCTAAAGATACAACACCTACTCAGATCGTTGCTGTATACAAAAATGCAGAAAAGAAGAAATTCACAATCGGTATCGTGGATGATGTAACAAATCTGTCTCTTGAATTAGGAACACCGCTTGTTACTACACCAGAAGGAACAATCAACTGTAAATTCTGGGGACTTGGTGCTGACGGTACTGTTGGTGCTAATAAGAACTCCATTAAGATTATCGGTGATAACACAGATATGTACGCTCAGGCTTACTTTGATTATGATTCAAAGAAATCCGGCGGTGTTACCATGTCCCATTTACGTTTTGGTAAGAGCCCGATCAAATCTACTTACTTAATCCGTCAGGCTAACTTTGTTGCTTGTCACAACCCATCTTATGTTAATAAATATAACATGGTTCAGGAATTAGTAGACGGCGGCAAATTCTTATTAAACTGCCCATGGGATATGGAAGGTCTTGAGAAACATTTACCAGGACAGGTTAAGAGCTTTATCGCTAACCACGGTATTAAATTATATGTAATCGACGGTATCAAGATTGGTAAAGAAATCGGACTTGGCGGACGTATCAATACTGTTCTTCAGTCAGCATTCTTCAAACTTGCAAACATCATTCCGGAAGAACAGGCTATTGACCTGATGAAAGCAGCTGCAAAAGCTACTTACGGAAGAAAAGGCGATAAGATTGTACAGATGAACTATGATGCAATTGATGCCGGTGCGAAACAGGTTGTTGAAATCACAGTACCGGACAGCTGGAAAGATTCTGCTGACGAAGGACTTGCAATGTCTCACGCTGAAGGCGGAAGAAAAGACGTTGTTGATTTCGTTAACAATATCCAGAGCAAAGTAAATGCACAGGAAGGTAACTCCTTACCAGTATCTGCATTCAAAGAATATGTAGACGGATCTACACCATCCGGCTCTTCTGCATATGAAAAACGTGGTATCGCAGTAGATATCCCTGTTTGGAAACCAGAAAACTGTATCCAGTGTAACAGATGTGCTTATGTATGTCCTCATGCAGTTATCCGTCCGGTTCCTATGACAGATGAAGAAGTTGCTGCAGCACCGGAAGGAATGACAACCATTCCAATGACAGGTATGCCAAATTATAAATTTGCAATAACCGTTTCTGCTTATGACTGTACAGGATGTGGATCTTGTGCGAACGTATGTCCAGGTAAGAAGGGTGAAAAAGCACTTGTTCTTGAAAATATGGAAGCAAATGCTGGCTGCCAGAAATACTTTGACTACGCTGTAGAATTACCTGCAAAAGCAGATGTTGTTGAAAAATTCAAAGAAAATACCGTAAAGGGAAGCCAGTTCAAACAGCCATTACTTGAGTTCTCAGGAGCTTGTGCAGGTTGTGGTGAAACACCTTACGCTAAATTAATCACTCAGTTATTTGGTGACAGAATGTACATTGCAAATGCTACAGGATGTTCTTCTATCTGGGGTAACTCTTCACCATCCACACCTTATACTGTAAATGCAAAAGGACAGGGACCAGCATGGTGTAACTCCTTATTTGAAGATAATGCAGAATTTGGTTATGGTATGTTATTAGCTCAGAAAGCCCTGAGAAACGGCTTAAAAGCAAAAGTTGAAGAAATCATTGCAAATACAGAAGACTCTGATGTAAAAGCTGCTTGCCAGGATTGGATCGATACCTTTAATTCAGGCGCTACAAATGGTTCTGCAACTGACAGAATGGTAGCTGCTTTAGAAGGCAAAGACTGCGATACATGCAAAGAAGTTGTAAATAACAAAGACTTCTTAGCTAAGAAATCCCAGTGGATCTTCGGTGGTGACGGATGGGCTTATGACATCGGTTTCGGCGGTGTTGACCATGTATTAGCAAGCGGACAGGATATCAACATCATGGTATTCGATACAGAAGTTTACTCTAATACAGGCGGACAGTCTTCCAAATCTACACCTACAGGAGCTGTAGCACAGTTCGCTGCCGGTGGTAAAGAAGCGAAGAAAAAAGACCTTGCAAGTATCGCTATGAGCTATGGTTATGTATATGTAGCACAGATCGCTATGGGTGCTGATTACAATCAGACTGTAAAAGCGATTGCGGAAGCAGAAGCTTATCCAGGACCATCCTTAATTATCGCTTATGCTCCATGTATCAACCACGGAATCAAGATCGGTATGAGCAAAGCTCAGACAGAAGAAGATAACGCAGTAAAAGCTGGTTACTGGCATTGCTTCCGCTTCAACCCAACATTGGCTGAAGAAGGAAAAGCTGCATTCAGCTTAGACAGCAAAGCTCCAACAGGAGATTACCAGGCATTCTTAGACGGAGAAGTTCGTTACAATTCACTGAAACGTTCTAATCCTGAAAAAGCTGCTGTACTCTTCGCTAAATCTGAAGAATACGCAAAAGAAAGATATGCTTACCTGCAGAAATTAATTACTCTGTATGGTGGAGAACAATAAGATAGAAATATTTTAAAGAAAATAAAGACCGGATGGCGATTGGCTATCCGGTCTTTTCTTAAGGGTGTGTGGGAAAAGGTATGAGGGAAGAAGGGAAGTTATGAGTTTGATGATAAAATAGTATGGAGCGATTTATTTATATGCTATACTATTTATGGGAGATGATTTTATGATATATATTGCAGTTTGTGATGTAGATAACAAGATATGTTCGTTTATGGAACATATTATTCGAAAGTATGCCCGGGAAAATGCTATTAATGTGGAAATAGACATTTTTTATAGTGGTGAAGCTCTGTGCAAGTCTTTAGAAAATTCTAATTATTATGATCTGATCTGTTTAGATATTCAATTACAGAAAATGAGTGGGATAGATGTGGGACTCTATTTGAGAGAGAAGCTGGGAAATGATGCAACACATCTCATTTATATTTCCGAGAGTACCAATCACGCTATGAAATTATTTCAGATAAGGCCGCTAAATTTTTTGATTAAGCCTGTTTATGATTCAGCCATGTGGAAAAATCTGCATAAGGCTGTACAATTAATTGAAAAACAAAACCTTTGCTATCAATATAAAAATGGCAGGACTTATCATAGAATATTATATAGTAGTATTCTTTATTTTAAAAGTGAAGGTAAAAAAGTATATATTATTTTAGATGATCATAGCAAAGAATTCTATGGGAAAATTGATCTGATTATGTCTGAGGTTCCTCTGCAAAAATTTATAAGAATCCACAAATCGTATATTATTAATTTAAATTATATAAAAGAATATTGTTTTGAATCTGTGAAAATGGACTCCTAATTTTGCATAATGCATTCTGGCATAAGAAAATCAGAATTGCCAATTGATACAAAATATCCAAACATGAGAAAGAACCCTATTCTCTTGATATACAGTGCTATATAGCATAATTTACTTTATCTACAATCTGAAACCGGCTGCTGCAGCCGGTTTTTTATATGAAGAAATAATAATTCTGGATCAGGGAGCACTGTCATAATAAGCGTCCATATAAACCTTCTGCACATCTACCAGCGCAGCCTCTTTCGGATTTTCAGGCATTCCTGTATCCTCCAGAGCATGTAAAGACAAAGTCACCACATCAGAAGGCCGAAATGATGTTGTGTTCAATTTAGGAATTCCGATCCGTTGTGATAGTTCGCGGATGTGGCAGATAGCTGCGGCTGCCCCCTGATCTGCCGTCATCCGGGAAGTGTCAATACCAAGTGCCTGACCAATCCGGGAATACCGTTCTTTACATACAGATGTATTGTATTTCATAACATAGGGCAGCAGGATAGCATTTGCAACACCATGAGGGGTATTATAAAAACCGCCCAGCTGGTGAGCCATAGCGTGTACCATTCCAAGACCCGAATTAGAAAATGCAAGACCAGCCATATATTCTGCCCAGCACATGTCAGTGCGGGCTTCTATATTTCTGCCTTCAAATACGGCCTTTTCCAGGGACATACCAATTAAATGAATTGCTTCAAGTGCGATTCCATCGGTAAAAGGAAAATGAGATTTGGCAGTATAAGCCTCAATGGCATGTGTCAGAGCATCCATTCCGGTAGATGCCGTCAAAAAGGCAGGCATATCCAGCATCAGCATGGGATCATTAATTGCCAGATAAGAGAGGCAGTTGGCATCAACCATCAGCATTTTTACTTTATTAATTTCATCCGTAACCACATAAGCCCGGGTTACTTCTGAGCCGGTCCCTGCAGTTGTATTAATGGCAATAAGCGGAATACCGGGGTTTTTTGATTTATTCAATCCGTTATAAGCGGCAATATCCCCGCCATTATTAGCAAGTATACTGACAGCCTTGGAAACATCCAGGGAAGAGCCGCCTCCAATCCCGATCATGTAGTCACAGTGTTCCCGGTCAAAAAGTGATTTAGCCTCATTTACGATAGATACGGTCGGATTCGGTTTAACTCCGTCATAAATCGTATAGTCTTTACCGGCACTATCCAGCACATCAGTGACCTTCTTTACAGTTCCAATATCTACAAGCGGCTTATCAGTGACAATAAATGCCTTCTTACCTGATATAAGATCAATGTGCCGCGGTATTTCACAAATACAGCCCTTACCAATCAACGTATGTGCCGGTTGGTACAATTCTCGATAATTCATTTAAACACCCTCCTATACATTTAATAGCATCTCATGAACAAATGATAGTGCAATAAAAACATATGTTATTAAAACTAAAATAGCATAAATTAAATGGAAAGTCAATGAGGCAAGGTTACAAAATGCCAGTAATAGGGTAATAGCAAATCTTTATCGACAAATTACCCAGGGAGAGCTGCTTTAATGATATAAAGCTATAAAATGTTTACTGAATTTTAAGTGTAAAAATTATGAAAATCGACAAAATGCCCTGATATTATAAAAATAATTGCAATTTATATTGACAATGCACAAAACTTATAGTATTATCCATGTATACAAATGATAATCATATAGTTACATATGTTCCTATAATATGTTTGAAAGGACAAGGGAATGAAATCGTATTTTATTGGAATTGATACGGGGACTCAGGGAGTACGGGTTGGAATTGTTGATGAAGATGGTGAAATGCTGATCAGCCATGAAAAAAAGTGGGAAACTTCTTATCCTAAAGTCGGCTGGGCAGAACAAAATCCTATGGATTGGTGGGAGAGCATTCTGGAGGTGCTAAAACAGTGCTCCCGTGAAATGACGGATGAGCAGAAGAAATCCGTGAAGGCGTGCTGTGTCTGTGCTACATCTTCTACGGTACTGGCTATCGATGAACAGGGAAAGCCTCTTATGGATGCCATGATGTGGATGGATGCCAGATCCCGGGAGGAAATGAATGAGATCAATGAAACGCATGATCCGGTTCTGGATTACTGTGGGAAGGAGACATCCTTTGAATGGATGATTCCAAAAGCATTATGGATCAAAAAACACCGCAGGGATATTTACGATAAGTGTTTCCGGCTGGTAGAACAACTGGACTGGATTAATTACATGTTATGCGGAAAGCTATCCAGTTCCATCTGCAATACGACATGCAAATGGAATTACATAGAATCAAAAGGCGGTTACCAGAAAGAATACTTTGAACGGATAGGTTTTGAAGATTATAAGGAAAAAATCGTCACACAGGTAGATAAAATCGGTGAGGTTGTGGGGAAAATAAGACCCGGACTGGCAGAGCGTTTTGGATTTAATCCTGATTTAGTGGTGGTACAGGGAGGAATTGATGCCCATATGGCGATGTTTGGACTGGATGTTATTAAGCCTCATAAACTGGGTGTTGTTATGGGAACCAGTTTTGTACATCTGTGTATGTCCAAAGAGAAGCCGGATCTAAAAGGCATCTGGGGGCCTTATGACAGTGCACTGGTAGACGGACTCTGGCTGCTTGAAGGAGGTCAGATATCGGCTGCCGGACTGGTAAACTGGTTTCGGAAAAATTTTCATATCGGAGAAGAAGACGGTAATCCTTATGCCAGACTGCTTCGGGCGGCAGAGGAAGTCGATCCCGGATCTGACGGGTTAACGGTTCTGGATTTTTTCCAGGGAAACCGAACACCGTATAAGGATGCAATGGCCAAAGGTGTGATCTATGGACTGAATGTCAAACATACCTGGAAACATATTTACCATGCTGTGTTGGAATCCGTATCATTTGGTACATACAACATTATACGGAATTATGAAACCCAGGGATATGAAATAAATTCGCTGACTGTCTGCGGGGGAGTTACCAAAGACCGTGGATGGATTCAGATGATATCGGATGTAACCGGTAAAAAGATTATTATCAATCGGAACAGCCAGGCAGGGGTATTGGGGTGCTGTGTGGCAGCTGCATCAAAAGGAAGACATTATCATAGTTTTCAGGATGCAGCAGATAAGATGGTAGTGCCCGAAATAGTGATCAAACCCGATATGGAAAAGCACAAATTGTATCAGGAACCATTCCGGAGATATCTGAAGCTTTACCGGAGTTTGAAGGATTTGATGCATGATACCCAGGAGATTAGCCTTATTTAGCATGGTGCTAAATAAATCTAATATATGGCAGACTGCTTCCGGGAGCCTGTTGCAGATTCAGCGATCCGCCACAATAAGCGGAATGCATAATCTTGCAGAAACAGAAAACTTTTCTGACACGCACCAGAATAGCAGCAGCCGCAAATATTCATATTCTAAGGAGGAATAAAATGAGAAGGTACAAAAAGATGTTGGGGATTTTATTAACAGTGGCAATGTCCGTTTCCATGCTGTCGGCATGTGGAGGCACAACGAAGAGTTCTGATGCGGACACCGCGGCAAAAACAGAGGCTCAGGCAGAGACAAAAGCTGCAGAGACAAAGGCAGCAGAAACAAAAGAACCAGTAACGGAATCAGCAAAAGAAACAGCATCAGAGGCAGTCACGGAAGCAGAGAAAAAAGCGGATGCTTCCGGTAAAAGTTTTAAAGTCGGCTATGTAAATAAGACCTTAAATAACCCATATTTTGTAGCTCTGGATGCAGCCCTCAAAGAAGAAGTCGAATCAAGGGGATGGTCTTATGCCAGCCTGGATGCTTCCGAAGATATTTCCAAGGAAATGGAAAATATGGAAACGTTCGTTTCCCAGAATTATGATTGTATTATTATGAACTGTGTAGATTCCGAGGCCTGTCTTCCGGCGATTGCAAATGCAACAGCAGCAGGTATTCCGGTAATCAATGTAGATAATGCCTGCGATACATCGGCTGATAATATTACGACCGTTTGTTCCGATAACCTGAGAAACGGAAGAGCAGTAGGACTCTATGTTGGTGAGCAGTTCGGGAAAGACCCGATTGTATCCGTACTCCTATCCGGTGTAAAAGGTGCGGTGGTATCTCAGGAAAGACGTACCGGTCTTATGTGCGGAATTATTGAACAGAGAACAGGCTGTACGGAAGATGAAGCCTGGGCTGCAGCAAAAACAATGGAACAGGAGCTGATGGACAAAGGTAAAGCAGAAAATGCGGATGCAGATTTCAAGATCAACGGCCAGGGCTGGGGTAACTGGACTGCAGATGAAGGTCTTCCGGCAATGGAGGATTTACTGGTAGCAAATAAGGATATCAACCTGGTATTAGGCGAGAATGACAATATGTTATTAGGCGCTATGACTGCTATTGAAAATGCAGGCTTAACCGATAAGATTAAACTCGCGGCAGCAGCAGACGGACAGAAGGAAGCAATCAAACTAATCGCAGATAATACGGGTTATATTGCTACTGGGGATAATAATCCAAAGACGGTTGCGGCTATGGCTATGCAGGTTGCAGACGATGTTTTACTGAATGGTAAGACAGCAGACGATTATGAGGATATCACACGGACACCGCCTCTTTGTTATACCATTGAAAATGCAAAAGACTACTATGATGAAAATGCGGCATTTTAACAACGTAATGTAAGGCAGGTGTAATACACCGCCGCGGAAATAAAGGAATCAAAAATGGGGGTGTTGTGTCAGTTTATCAGAAGAAAGATAACGATGCGGCATCCCCAAAAAAGAAAAGCAGCAGAAACACAGAAAATGATGAGGAGTGTAGGCGATGGGTAGTGAATATCGGGTTGAGATGGAGCATATTGACAAAAAGTTTGGCGGCGTCTATGCACTGAAGGATGTTTCTTTGCGGGTAAAGCCAGGAGAAGTTCATGCTTTAATCGGAGAAAACGGTGCAGGAAAATCTACTTTGATGAAAATCTTATCCGGGGCGGTTTTACGGGATGGAGGGACTATTCGGATTGACGGGCAGGAGGTAAAGATCACCTCTCCAAGAGAAGGGAAAGACCTGGGGATTGCAACGATATATCAGGAGTTTATGCTGGCGCCTCATTTAACGGTTGCTGAAAATATATTTATTGACCGGTTAAATCAGGGCGGAGCGGCTATTCGGTGGAAAAAATTAAATAAAGATGCTTCCGAAATATTAAAGAAGCTGGGATTTGGAGAAATTGACCCGAAACAAAAGGTTGCGGAATTGTCGGTGGCATATCAGCAGGTTGTGGAAATCTGCAAGAATCTCAGCCGGGATGCAAAGATTCTGGTGCTGGACGAACCAACTGCAGTGCTGACATTTACAGAAATTGAAAAACTCTTTTCACTGGTGAACCTTTTGAAAAAAGACGGAGTCAGCATCATCTACATATCCCACCGGTTGGAAGAAATATTCCAGTTATGCGACACAATAACGGTATTTAAAGACGGGAAGTTTGTAAAAGAGCTTTCTACCGGAGATATCGATAAGCATGGGCTGATCAATCTCATGGTCGGTCGGGAAATGTCTACCCTGTATCCGGAGAGAAAAGTGAAGCTGGGAGAGGTGGTTCTGGATGTGAAAAACCTGAACTGCGGAAATATGGTACAGAATGTGTCTTTTTCTGTTCGGGCAGGTGAAGTGCTGGGATTCAGCGGACTGGTGGGGGCAGGAAGGACGGAGACTATGCGTGCCGTATTTGGAATAGACCGTAAAGAAAGCGGTGAAATTACGCTGGCGGGGGAAAAGGTGTCGTTTAAGGCGCCTAAGCATGCAGTGGAACGCGGGCTGGGATTCCTGCCCGAAGACAGAAAGCAGCAGGGGGTACTGCTAAATCAATCCATACGTATTAACACGACCCTTGCTTCCCTGAAACAGGTAAAATACGCCATGGACGTTATCAACGGAAAAAAAGAAAAACAGACAGTAGAAAATATCCTGGGGCAATTGTCTACGAAATATGCATCCATGGAGGATGATGTATCCAGTCTGTCCGGAGGCAACCAGCAAAAAGTGGCTCTTGCAAAATGGCTGGCGGCTGACTGTAAATGTATGATACTGGATGAGCCTACCCGTGGAGTGGATGTCGGGGCAAAGGTAGAAATATATAAAGTAATTAATGATCTGGCGGGACGGGGAGTTGCAATCGTCATGATCTCTTCGGAGATGACGGAAATCATCGGAATGTGCGACCGGGTTATCATTATGAGGCAGGGCAGAGTTACCGGCGAAGTTGCCAGAGAAGAATTATTTGAAAATGTGCTGATAAAATACGCAATGGGGGTTTAAGTGTAAGCCGGCTTGAGGTTTTCATGGGTTTAGGTTTGAAAGAAAAATATGAAATCGAAAGGAAGCCACATTTTGATTCTTTCAAATTGATTTAGTTGTGGCAGTACAGCAGGCATGCCTGCTGTATGCAATGGGTGAAAAAATGAATACAAAAAATAAAGCTGCAAAATTATTTGTCAAACATAATACTTATTTTATGCTATTGCTGTTAGTGGTTATCTGTATCTGCATATCGCCGGATTTCTTTACCTTACAGAATATCATTAATATCCTGCGCCAGTATTCAGGTACCACCGTTGTCTGTATGGGGATGTTGTTTGTAATTCTGACTGGGGGAATTGATTTATCTGTTGGATCTATTCTGGCACTTGGAAGCGTAATGGTGGCATTTGCACTGACAACCCACAGTCTGGGTATGGGAGCTGCAATTCTCCTACCGGTTCTGGTTGGGTGTGTATTAGGTGCAGCTACCGGATTTCTGGTATCTTATGCCAAGATGGCAGCCTTTGTGGCTTCATTGGCAATGATGACCATTGCAAGAGGTCTGGCATTTGTTATATCCAATGGGCAGCCGGTGCAGACACCAAAGGATACCATTGGTAAATTGGGTGTAGCGATGATCGGGGGCGTGATTCCATGGCTGGCAGTCATTGCGGTAGTTGTTATTTTGATATTTGCGTTTATTCATAAGTATACTGCTTTTGGACGTATCATAGTTGCCATAGGAAGTAATGAAACGGCCGTAAAATTAGCGGGAATCCGTGTAAACCGGTATAAAATGTCTGTGTATGCCATCTCTGGAATCTGTGCTGCTATTGGTGGCATTATCGCATCTTCCAGAACGGCTATCGGAACACCGATTATAGGACAGGGATTGGAACTGGATGCTATTGCAGCCTGCGTGATTGGGGGCGCAAGCCTGTCGGGCGGAGAAGGGTCCTGTATTAAGACCGTTGTAGGTGTACTGGTGCTGGCACTGATCAGCAATATCATGAATCTGCTCGCAGTTCCTTCTTATCCCCAGGATATCATAAAAGGCATTATTATTATCATTTCTGTGCTATTACAGGGTCTTACTTCTAAAAATAAAACAGTCTAGAGTGTTTTAAAATAGCTTTCTAATAGCTGTACGTCATGGTTTGACAGAGAGGAGCATTGCAATGAAAGATATTTTACTGATGGCAGTGGATTTGGGCACAAGTTTTATAAAAGTTGGAGTTTATGATACGGACAGTACGTGTATTACCCTGGAGACAGAACCGGTAAAAGATTATAGACCGGGTCCCGGCGTATTTATACAAAAGGGAGAAGAATTATTAGCCTCCGTAATCACCTGTATGAAAAAAGTATGTGCTGCACTGGAGGGAAGGGCAGAATGTATTGAAGCCATTGCCTTTACCGGACAGATGTCAGGGTTCATGGGAGTGGATGAAAACTGGAATGATATCACCACCTGGTCCTGTTCTCTGGACAGCCGGTATATGCCTTATGCAGAAAAACAAATGGAAAAACTAAGAGATCCATTTTTATGTATTGGGGGAACGAACTTTCCCCAAATGGCACCAAAATATGAGTGGTTCAAAATGGAATATCCGGAACAGAGCAAAAAGATTGCAAAATATCTGATGATCAGTGGGTACGTGATTGGAAAATTAGGTGATATATCCGTGGAAGATGCGGTAATAGACAGATCCTTTACCCAGTGGACCGGACTTGCTGATGTACAAAATGACAGATGGTCACAGGAAATCTGCAGGGAGATTGGACTGGATGAGAAATATCTGCCTAGAATTGTGAATTCTAACCACATCTGTGCACGGCTAAATAAGGAAATGGCAGCAGCGACGGGATTAAAACAAGGGGTTGTTCTGGTATCCGGTGCAGGAGATAAGCCTGCGGGCTGTCTGGGGGCTGGAATTGTAAACTATGGAGATATGATATTTGAAGCTTCGTCCTATGGAGAAGTGAGCTGCTGTGTCAGTGAATATCGTCCGGATATGGATGAAAGGCGTCTGGATGTCATTCCATCAGCGGTACCGGGAGAGTTTTATGCCACTCATTTTGCAGCAGGTTCCGGGATTACTTTAGACTGGTTTATGAATACTTTCGTAAAACAGGCAGGCATCAGTACGAAAGAAATGTTTGCAGATATGGAACATAAAATGAGCAGCATTGCGCCGGGATGCAATGGTCTGATGGGAATCGGGCTGCTGGGCGGCAGCTCTATGCCGCTTGATGGTTCACTGCGGGGTATGTGGATGGGATTCGACTGGAGCCATTCCAAAGAGCATTTTTATAAAGCGCTGTTAGAAAGTTTTACCTATGATTTTACCCTGTGCATGCAGCGAATGGAAGAACTGTATCCGGAATATGAGCTTGATCATGTCCGAATCATTGGAGGGGGCGCCAAATCGCCGGTATGGACGCAGATGTGTGCCGATGTCCAGGGAAAGCGATATGAGGTCCTGAACCGGGAGGATGCTGCCATGTGGGGAGCTGCAATTCTGGCTGGAAATGCCATAGGTGTTTTTCCGGATTTAAAAGAGACCGCATTAAAGCATGTGAAAGTAGAACGGGAATTCCTACCGGATTTAACAAAAAGAGAAGCGTATATGCCTTACTTGCATTTATATAAGGATTACATGGTGGAGCTTCATGATTTCTATGAGCGGATAGGACAATTATCCAATAATATGGTATAGAAGGAGAAGGAAATATGGCGAAGACAGTAAAAACAATGAAAGCACTGGTTGTTTACGGAAAAAATGATTATCGGCTGGAGTCAGATTATCCGGTACCGGAATTAAAAAAGGGTGAGGTACTGATTAAAGTGGAGGCTTGCGGTGTGTGCGCAAGTGATATTAAAAACTGGCATGGAGCAGAAGGTTATTGGGGAGATGGTAAATCAGAGCCCTGGGTAAAAACACCGTTTATTCCCGGGCATGAATTTGTGGGAGAAGTAGTCGAGGTGGCTGAAGATTACCAGGGATGTGCAAAGGCAGGTGACCGGATAACCGGTGAACAGATTGTACCCTGCGGGGAGTGCATGTTCTGCAGGACCGGGCACTATTGGATGTGTGACCAGGCAGATATCTTTGGATTCCGTGCCCATGTCAATGGTGCCATGGCGGAATATATGATATTGCCTGAAAAGACAAGGATTTATCAGATTCCTAAGGATCTGGAATTAGAAAAAGCCATCTTAATTGAACCGTACAGCTGTGCAAAGCACGCAGTGGACCGTGCGGATATTTCCAATACCGATGTAGTTGTAATTTCCGGAGTGGGAACATTGGGGCTGGCAATGGTTAATTATGCGAGATTGAGAAGGCCTAAAAAGCTCATTGCAATTGATATGAAGGAAGACAGGCTTGCGATTGCCAAAAGTTTTGGTGCGGATATCTGCCTCAATCCGTCAGAGTGTGACGTAGTAAAAGAGATTCAGAGCATGACAAATGGTTATGGCTGTGATATTTATATAGAAGCAACGGGACATCCTTCCAGTGTGCAGCAGGGTTTAGATGCCATACGGAAATTGGGGAGATTTATTGAGTTCAGCGTATTCGGACAAAAAGTAAGTGTGGATTGGTCTGTAATCGGTGATGGAAAGGAACTGGATATTCTGGGAGCACATTTAGGACCTTACTGTTTTGATGTGGTAACGGAATGGATTGCTGATAATACCATTTATACGGATGGTGTAGTGACTCATACATTTTCCCTGGATCAGTGGCAGCAGGCTTTTGAACAGAATGCCAAAGGAGATGGATCTCTTAAGGTTGTTATAAAACCATGATAATGGAGGAATGAAAATGATTACAGTACAGGCAGAGCAGTTAAGCAAAGAGAGTTTTGATATATTTGGCCAGTTCCATCCTATGTGCGCAGAGGAAGGCGCATGTTTTGGAGATCAGAATTTTACGTTTTACCGCGACAGTATCCGCATGGTACCGCCGGTATCAGCACTTGCATTTTCAACCCTCCAGGTAGAGAGGTCAGCCCGGTTCCTGGTTCCGGCACTGGAATACCATGATCACACGGCTGAAATCATGATGCCTATGGATGATGATACCGTATTGTGCCTTGCGCCTGCAGGAAATACCGGGAGACCGGAAACCGGAGACATACGTGCATTTTTTATACCCTGTGGTACCATGATCCATTTGAATCCCGGTACCTGGCATTACATGCCCCAACCGTTAAACAAGGAAGAAGTTCATGTCCTGATCGTACTTCCGGAACGCACCTACTGGAATGACCTGACAGCGGTAAACTTTGAAGGGGATAGCTTATTAACCGTCAAAACAGGAGGAGACTATGAAAGCATTTGTTTATAATGGGGATAAAAATTTTCGTATCGAAGACAGGGAAAAACCGTCTGCATCAAAAGATACGGCAGTGATTAAAATAGAAGCTGCATCTATCTGTGGAACGGACGTGAGAACTTATGCCAATGGAAACCCAAAGATCACTCCAGGCAGGATTATCGGGCACGAGTGCTGCGGAAGAATTGTAGAGATCGGCAGAGAAGTGCCGGGATTTGCACTTGGGGACCGGGTTCAGATCGCGCCTGCGATTGGATGCGGTGTGTGCAGGCCCTGCCAAAAAGGGCATACGAATATGTGTGACCATTTAAGGACAATCGGTTTTGAATTTGATGGAGTTTTTGCAGAATATATGGAGATACCTGCCGATGCCTTTCACCAGGGGAATGTCAATAAGGTGAACGAGCATGTGACGGCAAATGAAGCGGCGCTTGCAGAACCAATGGCATGTGCTTACAATGCACAGCAAATATGCAATATCAAAGAGGGGGATACCGTTGCTGTATTTGGTTCCGGTTTCATCGGCTGTTCCCATGCAGAACTTGCATTTGCAGCGGGGGCATCTAAGGTCATGATGATGGAAGTATCGGATTTTCGCATCCGTCAGGCACGGGAATTAATCCCGGATATTATTGTCATCAATTCTAAGACGGAAAACTGTTATGACAGAATTATGGAAGAAACAGACGGCAATGGGGCGGATGTGGTAATTACGGCATGTTCAGTTGGACAGGTACATACGGACGCACTGAAGATAGCAGCAAAGCATGGCCGGATCAGCCTGTTTGGAGGAATACCGGGAGACGGAAAGGGATTTTTAGACTCCAACGATATTCATTATAAAGAACTGGGGGTCTTTGGTGTTCATGCTTCCACCAGCAGGCAGAACAGGGAGATATTAGAAAAAATAGCCAGGAGACAGCTGCAGCCGGAAAAATATATTACGAAAGAATACCCATTAGAAGAAATCCTGGAAGCTTTTGAACATTTGAAGGCGGGCCGGATTCTAAAAGCAATTATCCACCCATAAAGATTTCAATGGAAAGTATTGCTTAAAGGAACATTTGTAAACCGTTAAATGATAAATAGCAAAGAATAAAACAGTTAATTCAGTATAAGACAACGCATATAAATTGTGTCAGGATAAGACAACGCATATAAATTGTTGACTTTAAATATGCGTTGTGTTATTATAATTTTAAAGTAACATAATTTACTATAGCATGAACAAATGTAAATAGAAAGCTGTGGATAGATGATAGATAAGGAAGAATTAGAAAGAATTATCCGTGATACCATCCAAAGATATCAGAAAAAAAAGCCCATAATTGCAGTAAACTGGAAGATGAATATGACAATAGCGGAGGGAAGGAAATTTTTAGAGGATCTAAAATATATTCCGGATGTACCACTTGTCATTTTCCCGCCCTTCACAACATTAGCAGCATTAGCAGAGGAGTTTTCCGGGCGTCATATTCTCATGGGAGCGCAGAATTTCCACGATCAGCCGAGAGGTGCCTTTACCGGAGAGATTTCTATTCCCATGCTTCGTGAGCTGGGGTGTACGTATCTGATGGCAGGTCATTCCGAACGGCGGATATACAATTATGAGTCGGATGAGGAAATTAATCGAAAAGTGTTTTCCGCTGCACAGGCATCTATGGAAATCATGCTTTGCATTGGGGAAAGTATGAAGGAACGCCAGGAGGGCATGTGGAAAGAGACGCTTCGCAGCCAGCTTCAAAAAGATCTGGCAAGACTGCCCTGTGAGGCGGTTTCAAAATTACATATCGCATATGAACCTGTCTGGGCGATCGGAACAGGTGCAAGTGCATCGATAGAAGAGATTCATGAAACACATGTATATTTAAAAGGAATTATCCGGGAGATCTTAGGTGCGGAAGTGCCAGTACTTTATGGAGGCAGTGTAAATGAAAAGAACGCGGCAGCCATTGGCAGTATTCCTTCCGTAGATGGATTTTTAATTGGAAGTGCAGGGATTCATGCCGGGAAATTAAACCACATTCAGGAGAGTGTCTGAAAGTTCAATGTGCCGTAAGATAATATATTAGGAAGAGAGGACATACATATGGAAATGGAACAGTTGGTTGCAAAAATTGCAGATGAGATTTTAAGAAAGCTGGAAAGCCAGGGAGGGCTGAAATCTTCCCCGTCCGGATCTATTGCAGGTATGATAGACCATACGCTGCTGAAACAGGATGCAAACGAAGAACAGATCAAAAAATTGTGTGAGGAAGCAAAAGATAATCATTTTTGCTCAGTGTGCGTAAATCCCGGATACGTTCCCCTTTGCTATGAAATGCTGAGAGGGACAGACGTAAAAGTATGTACCGTCATCGGATTCCCGCTGGGTGCCACTACAACGAAATCCAAAGTTTTTGAAGCGAATGAAGCCATCGAAAACGGAGCGAATGAAGTAGATATGGTGATTAATGTAGGGAAAGTGAAATCAGAAGACTGGAATTTTGTAAAAAAAGATATTTCAGATGTGGTTACTGCTGTACATGGAAGAGCAATTGTAAAAGTAATCCTGGAGACCTGCCTGCTCACGGAGGAAGAAATTGTACATGTATGCCAGATCTGTAAAACGGCAGGTGCAGATTTTGTAAAGACATCCACCGGATTTTCCACCGGAGGGGCTACCGCAGCTCACGTGGCACTTATGAGGAAAACGGTTGGGAATGAGATGGGCGTAAAAGCATCCGGCGGTGTAAAGAGTGCAGAAACAGCCAAAGAAATGATTTCGGCGGGAGCAACAAGGCTGGGTACCAGTTCCGGTATTGCAATCATAAATGGTTTGACCGGAAGCAGTAATTATTAAAGGAGAGGAGTGAAGGAAATGGCACAAAAAATGAGGGCTGTAAGATTGTTTGCACCAAAAGATATCCGTTGTGTGGAAGTAGATGTACCCCAGATTGAAAAGGATACCCAGGTTTTGATTAAGGTAAAAAGCTGTGGGGTATGCGGATCTGATATTCCCAGAGTTATGGTAAAGGGAACCTATCATTTTCCAACTACAATAGGGCATGAGTTTGCAGGACAGATTATAGCCTGCGGTGATAAGGTGAAAAACCAGCTGGATGTGGGGGACCGGGTATCGGTTATGCCGTTAATTCCATGTGGTGAATGCCAATACTGTAAAGTAGGGCAGTCACATCTCTGCGACACATATGACTACTATGGTTCCAGAAGAGACGGTGCAATGGCAGAATATATCGTGGTAGAGTCAGAAAACTGTCTCAAACTACCATCCGGAGTAGATTACGAAGAAGGTTCCTTTACGGATCCCGTATCGGTAGGACTGCATGCAGTGCGGAAAACAAAAATAGAAGCTGGAAAATCGGCAGCAGTATTCGGGTTGGGAGCCATAGGCTTTATTACGGTTCAGTGGCTGAAATCCCTTGGATGCACAACGGTAATTGCTGTAGATGTATCCGATGACAAGCTCCGTCTGGCTAAGCGGCTTGGTGCCACAGCCGGTGTAAACGGAAAAGACCTGGACGCAGTAAAGGCAATTAAAGAGTTGACAGGAGGGGAAGGGGTAGATATTGCAATCGAATTTGCTGGTAGTAAATATACCCATGTACAGGCAGTAGCTTCCTGTAAGAAAAATGGCGAGGTCGTATACGGCGGTATCACTTATGATGATGTAACGTTCCCCAACAGTGTCATAGCATCTATATTAAGAGGGGAACTGACCATTCACGGAAGCTGGAACTCATCCATTAACCCGCTGCCGATTAACGAATGGAAAAGTGCCCTGGAATTTATACATACCGGACAGATGAACGTAGACCCGTTAATTACCCACAGGGTGCGCCTGGAAGATTGTAAAGAAGTATTTGATATGATGTTTAACCGAACAGAGGTATTTACGAAAGTACTCTTTAAACCGGAGTTGTAACGGGTGGACGGTACATTATGCAGAAAGCATTTTTAAGAAACATCAGGAGCGGGAAATTTGAGATATTTAATAAATAGAAACCAAGCAGGAGGATAAGTAAATGACACAGGAAGCGTTAGGATTAGTAGAAACAAGAGGTCTGGTAGCGGCAATTGAAGCAGCTGATTCGATGGTAAAAGCTGCAGATGTAACATTGGTGGGATCAGAGAAAATCGGATCCGGATTAGTTACGATCATGGTACGGGGAGATGTGGGAGCGGTGAAAGCTGCAACTGAAGTGGGAGCTCAGGCAGCAGGAAAGCTGGGGGAACTGGTTGCGGTACATGTGATACCAAGACCTCATGGTGATGTGGAAAAGATATTGCCCCAGGCATAAATTCCAGACAATATAAGATAAGGACAAAAGGCAGGGTCTTGAGATGGAAAGCCCTGTCTTTCTTATTGTTCATTATTGGATATAAAACAGAACTATGTTATAATACCTAAATAATATCCAAATACTGTCCTTTTATATAAAATAGGGAGATGATTGTCGGGAGGAGAATGATGATGAATGATTATAAGAAGATAGAGCTTTTGGTTCAGGTTGCTAAACTCTATTATGAAAACGACTATAGCCAGGAGATGGTGGCAAAGAAGTTAAGTTTGTCCAGACCATACATATCGAAACTTTTGAATGAAGCGAAAGAGGTGGGCATTGTTCGCGTCCAGGTGATTGACCCTATGAGCGTAGAGAGCAAGCTGGAGCAGAAATTCAGGAATAAATTCAATTTGAAGAAAGTGATTATAACGCCATCGAATGCCGATGAGAATCCGTTGTCCCGCATTGGGATGGAAATGGCAAGATATCTGAACAGTATTATAAAAAATGGTGATATTCTGGGGCTTTCCTGGGGCGATACCTTATTTGAGTGCTCTAAATCCCTGATTGGAAGAGAAGACCTGGAAAATGTAACAGCAGTGCTTCTTTGCGGCGGTATCAGTAATTTAAAGAAAAATATCTATTCTACGGAAATTGCAAATAATTTTGCCAACAAGTTAAGAGCCTCATCTTATGTATTGCCCCTTCCGGCAGTGGTGGATAATAAAAAAATGAAGGATATTATCCAGCGGGATCACAATATGGGAAAAGTACTCCAATATGGATATGATGCCAACATTGCAGTTTTCACAATGGGGGCATTTGGGTTGAAAAGTGCAATTGTACGTGCAGGCTACTTAAGTGACCGCACAATGGAAGAACTCTCACAAAAAGGTGCGGTAGGGGATATCTGTTCCCATATTATTGACATTAACGGGAATATCTGTGATATGGAATTAGACGAAAGAACGATCGCAGTGCCTCTGGATGTAATCAGGCAAAAAGAATACCGCATTGGTGTAGCACAGGGAACCAGTAAAATCGATTCCATCTGTGGAGCATTAAATGGCGGGCTGATAAATGTATTAATTACGAATGAAGAGACAGCAGAATTAGTTTGGAATAAAATTGAGAAGATGGAATGTGATTAAGGAAGTGTTAAGCGTAGCGGCACGCGGGCATTCACCAGGAAATACTGATGCATTTTCTGGTGAATGCCCCCATAAACTGTTTGTGCTACCCTACCATATCAATGGAACGCTGAAGAGCATCCGCGGATGCTTTAATTTCATCCGTTTCCACATCTGAGATGGTTTCCGGTTTTGCTTTTTTCAATAGTTTCCTTAGATTTGCGATATCATTTTTCAAGAAATTCTTTTGATCTTTTGTCAATTCTTTTTTTCGTTCGGATAAAAGCTGTTCTGCTTTGATAATCATTCCCTGGGCATCATTTATTGTATCCAGTGAGCCTTTACGCCTGGAATCCTGGGATTCGTACTGCTGGGCATCCTGAATTGCTTTTTCAATATCGGCTTCTGACAGGTTGGAAGCCGCAGTAATAGTGATATCCTGAGCTTTTCCGGTTCCCAGATCTTTGGCAGAGACATGTACAATGCCGTTGGTATCTATATCAAAGGTAACTTCAATCTGTGGCCCTCCTGCCATGGCACGTTTTATACCGCTTAAACGGAATTTGCCAAGACTTTTGTTATCTCTGGCGAATTGTCGCTCTCCCTGAAGAACATGTATGTCGACAGAAGTCTGGAAGTTTCCGGCGGTGGTAAAAATTTTGGATTCCCTTCTGGGGATGGTTGCATTTTTGGGAATCAGTACGTTACATACTCCGCCCACTGTTTCTATGGACAGGGAAAGGGGCGTGACGTCAAGCAGGAGGATTTCGTTCAGGCCTGCGTCCCCAGCCAGTTTTCCACCCTGGATAGAAGCACCCAGTGCAACGCATTCGTCCGGATTTAAATTCTTGCTCAGATCGTGGCGGGTCAGCATTTTTACTTTTTCCTGTACAGCCGGAATACGTGTAGAACCGCCAACCAGAAGTACCCTGCCAAGCTCAGAGGTGGAAATTCCTGCATCATTTAAGGCAGTCTGGACAGGGAGGGCAGTACGTTCCACCAGGTCACTGGTCAGTTCCTCAAATTTTGCTCTGGTCAGGTTCATATCCAGATGTACCGGACCGGAACGGGTAGTACTGATAAAAGGAAGATTGATATTCACGGTAGTAGCTGCAGATAATTCTCTCTTGGCCTTTTCGGCTTCTTCCCGGATACGGTTCATGGCAACATTGTCTTTCGTCAGGTTGATACCTTCCTGCTTTTTGAATTCACTGATCAGGTAATCGCAGATGCGTTTATCGAAATCATCACCACCCAGCTGATTATCCCCGGCAGTTGCAAGCACTTCCACAACACCCTCACCGATCTCAATCACGGACACGTCAAAAGTTCCGCCGCCCAGATCATAGATCAGAATTTTCTGAGGTGCGAAATTGTCAAGGCCGTAAGCCAGAGCAGCTGAAGTCGGTTCATTAATGATACGCTGAACATTAAGGCCTGCTATCCTTCCGGCATCTTTGGTAGCCTGTCTCTGTGAATCGCTGAAATAGGCGGGAACCGTGATAACTGCATCGGTAACTGTTTCACCAAGGTAACTCTCAGCATCTGTTTTTAATTTTTTCAGAATCATAGCGGAGATTTCCGGTGGAGAATATTTTTTGCCATTTATTTTTACTGTATAGTCAGAACCCATGTGCCGCTTTATGGAAAAAATAGTATTATCCGGATTAGTCACAGCCTGACGCTTAGCCGGTTCGCCAATAAGGCGGTCACCATTTTTGGTAAAAGCCACAATAGATGGAGTTGTCCGAAATCCTTCTGCATTTGCAATTACGACAGGCTGGCCCCCTTCCATAACAGCCACACAGCTGTTCGTCGTACCTAAATCAATGCCAATAATTTTACTCATTTTCATATACCTCTTTCTCATCTCATCTTTTCTTTTTGATACAACCCCATTTCGACAGATGCCGACACAGCCGGGGCGTCTTTTCTACAAATAGCATATTGGATAAATGTGACACCTTTATGTATGGTTTCTAAAGAAAGTAAAAATAATTACCCTATCATTTTATGAATTGTTTATATTTACAATATTTTTAGAAGTTTAATGAAAGTTTAATGAAAAGTTAACTTTTATTTGTATAGCAAAACGACGTTATATATGATATAGTTCTTTGTGAATCAAAATAATTGATGACTATGGAAAAGTGTTATGTGTGATCACGTATCCATTATGGAAATGCGGAAAGGAGCAGAATACATGGCGTCGTTAATTCAGGTAAAGGATTTGAGTAAGATATACAATCCGGGAGAGAATGAAGTGCGTGCCCTGGATCATGTCAGCCTGGAAATCAATACAGGTGAGTTTGTAGCGATTATCGGTCAGTCAGGTTCCGGAAAATCTACGCTGATGAATATGCTGGGATGTCTGGATGTGCCCACATCCGGAGAATATTATTTAAATGGTGTGGATGTATCAACGATGAAAGATAATGAGCTGGCGGCGGTAAGAAACCGGGAGATCGGTTTTATCTTTCAGGGATTTAATCTGATTGCCAATCTGACTGCGGTGGAGAATGTGGAACTTCCACTGATATACCGGGGAGTTGACATGAGGGAAAGAAAGAAGCTGGCAATAGAATCACTAAAGATGGTGGGGCTGGAAAAGCGCATGCACCACAAACCTACTGAAATGTCGGGAGGACAGCAGCAGAGAGTAGCAATTGCCAGGGCAATCGCAGCAAAACCACCGGTTATTCTGGCGGATGAACCTACCGGTAACCTGGATTCTGCATCCAGTAAAGAAATACTGGGAATATTGAAAAATTTACATAAAGATGGAAGAAGCGTCATATTGATTACACACGATAATGGAATCGCAGACCAGGCACGACGGGTTGTGCGGATTATGGATGGGAAGATAGAATCAGATACAATGAATGAGTGAGTCAATAGTCACGGGTAGTCAAATAAGATGGAGGAGATCATTATGAAAAAGAAACATAAAAAATTACCTTTTATTATTGCAGGCGTCGTCGTAGTGGCGGGCGTCGGTTTTTTTGCCCTCAGAGGGCAGGGAACCCAGACGGTGAATACACAGGCCGTAGCAGTAGTACCGGTAACTACCGGAGATGTGCAGGAATATGTAGATACCAGTGGAACGGTTGAGAGCCGTACTAAGAAAACCTTTTTCTCACCGGTCAATGCAACCATAAAGAATCTGAATTTTCAGCGTGGAGATTCTGTGAAAGCAGGTGATATGCTGATTACTTTTGATTTGGAAAATCTGGAAAAGGACAATAAAAAAGCAGAATTAAATGTGTTATCCGGCAAATACGGATATCAGGATACGATAAATAAATCGAATAAAGCTGCGAACGATAAAGCAGATGCAGCCAGCCAGGTAAACAGTCTGCAGGCACAGGTGGATCAGTGGAAACAGAGAGTTACGGATTTAAACCGTGCCATCGCACAGAAGACGAAAGATGCCCAGGCTGAAGTAATCCAAAAGCAGTCGGAAGCTGCGGCACAGGCTGAATCTGAGGCTAAAGCCCAGGCAGAGGCAGCCAAAGCAGAGATCAAAGCAGAGACAGATAAATTAAAGGACAAAATCGAAAAATTAACCAAGAAGAAAGCAGAATATACCGTAAAATTAAATGCGGCGGTTCAGACTTTAACACAGCTTCAGGGACAGTTGAACGATGCAAAATTCCAACAGGGCATCCTGCAGCAGAGCTATGATGAAGCAAGCGGTTTAGGGGATGCGGCAAAGATTGAAACGGCAAGCCAGGCATTAAAAGCCCAGATGGCAGTTGTACATGAGCTGGAGGACAACAAGGTACCTGCCGCTCAGGCAAAGGCAGATGAGCTGAATGCGAAGATTGCACAGGATTTCGACAATCCGATAGCGGAATACCAGGCACAGATTCAGAAATTGTCATCTCCTGAGAGCAGCACCCAGGTGGGGACGCAGGGAGGGACCGGAGGAACAGATCTGTCCGGAAACGGCATGAGCCAGACAGGAGAGGCAGATACTACGGATCTTCAGATGGAACTTCAGGATGCCCAGTCAACGCTGGCTGAATTACAGTCGGATCTGGCATCTAAAAAGGCGATTGCAGAAGCAGATGGGGCAACTTTATCAGATGAATCCAAAGCGCAGATGGAAGTAAATAATAACCTCCAGGAACTGGAGAGTAAAACATTAGAAGAACTAATTATAAAGGGAAAACAGGGCATTACCGCAGAATTCAGCGGAGTTATTTCTGATAGTAAGGTTGCACAGGGAGGTATGGTTACACAGGGTGGTGAAATGTTTACGCTTCAGAGTACCCAGGATGTAGATGTAAACATCTCACTTTCCAAATATGATTTTGAAAAAGTCCAGAAGGGACAAAAAGCAACCGTTAAGATTGGAGCAAAAGAATACAAAGGTACTGTGAGTAAGATCAGTCATATCGCAATTCCAAATGAAAAGGGAACGCCGATCATCAGTGCGGCAGTATCCATTGACAATCCGGATGAAGATATTTTTCTGGGTGTAGAAGCAAAGGTATCGATTCAGGCGGCGGAAGCGAAACAGGTTCCGATTGTTCCTGTTGAGGTAGTCAATACCGGAAACGATGGTTCATTCTGCTATATCGTAAAAGATGGTGTAGTGGCGAAGCAGATTGTTGAGACAGGTGTGTCCTCAGACAGTTATATTGAAATCAAATCCGGACTGGAGCCCGGAGACCAGATAATTCCGGATATCGGAATGTATCAGGAAGGAAGCCCGGTTGTGCCAATGGATGAAAACAGCATGAATGCAGGAACAGGAAGTGCCGGCGGTTCGGAAGGCGTAGCAGTTCAGGCAGAATCATAAGAACAGCAGATATTTGCAAAGTTTGAAAGGAAATCGCTTTCAAACTACTGATTAAGGAATAGCACAAGACAGCTTGCGCTATTCGGGAGTAAAAAATGAAAGGGGCACATATATGAGTAGTTTGCTTGAATATTTTAAAATGGCAATAAAAAGTATTGTTGCAAATAAAGGCCGTTCTTTCCTGACTATGCTGGGTATCATTATTGGTATTGCTTCTGTTATTGCAATTATGTCAGTGGGTGCCGGAACTACGGAGTCCATGACAGCGGAAGCAAACGATGTGGGAGGCGGACAGATCTATGTATCCTGTAGTGAAGATGCAGTAAATGCCAATCAGATGATCACAGCGGCTGATATGGAAGCTATTACTTCGAAAGTAAAAGGTGTGGAAGGTGTTACGCCGGCTTCCGGAAGCAGTGGAACTACGGTAACCGGAAAAGGTGAATTTCAGCTGAGTCTCAGTGCAGGAACACAGATGCTGCAGAGAATGAGCAACTTTACGATGAAAAGAGGAAAATATTTCACGGATGCAGATGTACAGGAAGGAAAGAACGTCTGCGTTCTGACCGACACAGATGCCAAACGGTTATTTGGATCTGACGATGTAGTGGGAATGGATATTGATGTTACCATGGATGGTATGACATATGCATACCGTATCGTGGGAATCACCGGGGCAAAGGAAAATACAGCATTTGTAAGCTATAGTTACGAAGGGCAGCCGGTTACCCTTGATATTCCGTATACTTCACTGACAAATTATGGTTATGATCCGGAGCCATTTTACAGTATTTATGTATTTGCGGATAAGACGATGGATGCAAAACAAATTACAAATTCCGTAATTCACATACTGGAATCCAGGCATCAGAGTGCGGGAGAGGACTTCTACCGGGTTCAGAACTTTCAGGATGTGCTGCAGAGTATTAACAGTATGATGGGTATGGTTACAGCATTTATCTCATTTGTAGCAGCGATTTCATTGCTGGTAGGAGGAATTGGCGTTATGAATATTATGCTGGTTTCCGTTACGGAACGTACCAGGGAAATCGGTATCCGAAAATCTCTGGGAGCCAAGACGTCTTCTATTATGGTACAATTCCTGGCTGAATCAGCAATTATTACAGCACTGGGCGGAGTGATCGGCATCATTTTAGGGGTAATAGCAGCTTTTGGTATCTGCAGTATTATGACTGTTTCCTTAGGAAGTACCATCAGCCCGGGAATTAGTGCAGGAACAATTCTGGGGGCAACGTTTTTTGCCTGTGCAGTTGGTATCTTCTTTGGAATTTATCCGGCTAGAAAAGCAGCGAAACTCAGCCCGATTGAAGCATTGAGAAGAAATTAGTATAATTAATAAATGCAATATGCAGCAGAGGAACGTAGATATTAGATATCGGTTCCTCTGCTTTTCTTTACGTGATCCCTGCGCTTTCCATCACCTCCGGTATATTGTTTATATCTCTATAATTTCCTCCTGCCGGAGGATGTTTTGTCTTGACAAACCCCCTTTGGAATGCTATGATATAAGAAATTACACTCGAGTGCAAATAAAGGAGACGTGGGTTGTGTGTATGAGAAACCGATAACATTAAAAGATGTAGCAGAGAAGTCGAAGTTTTCCCTTCGGACGGTCAAAAAAGTTTTATCCGGTGATGAGACGGTGAGACCGGAGACAAAGGAACATATTTTACTGGTAGCCAAGGAACTGGGGTATCGCAAGAACCGGATGGCAAGTGTTCTGGCTACAAATAAGGTGCATAATATCGCTATTGTAATCGGCGATTTTAAGTACTTCTTTCCTGAGGCGAAAGCTGGTTTTGGGAAGTGTTACCGGGAATACCGGGAACTGAAGATTGGTATTGAGTTTTTTACGCCCGCCAATGAATCAGTTCTGGCTTCCAGGGAGCTTTTACAGGAGTTGCAGGATAATGACAATATTGATGCAGTGATTATGCATGCCTGCAGCATGAGCGGTCTGAACCGGGAGATCAATGCCCTGGTTAAAAAAGGAAAGCCGGTATTTACTTTTGGGGCGGATGCTCCCTCCAGTGACCGCATCTGTTACGTAGGACCCAAAGCTTATGAATCAGGCAGGATTGCGGCGCAGATCATGGTGAATTATATTGGGAAAAAGGGAAATGTTTTTATCGTTAACCAAAGTATAGAAGAGATGCAGACGGTAGAACGTAACCGGGGATTTATGGATTATATAATGGAATATTGTCCAGGGGTGAAAGTGCAGCAGATTACGGTACAGAAAAATGAAAAAGAGTATTACGACAAGGTACGCAGGCTGATAGAAACCCAGCAGGTTTCGGGGATTCTGGGGGCAGATGCGGATTGCTATATTGTTGGAAATGTTCTGAGGGATCTTAAGAACCGGGATATTACTGCTATGGGTTTTGACTTGTCAGATGACACAGAACAGCTATTGAAAGAGGACTATTTTAAAGTGGTGCTCAGTCAGAATCCGGATAAACAGGCTTATAAAGTATTGCAGAAAATGTGTGATTATATTTCTTATGGGGTAAAAGTTAAGAAAAATATCTATACAGATGTATCAATTATTACTAGTGAGTGTTTGCGGTATAGAGAAGAGTAACGAAGAATTTTCGGTTACTCTTTCCTTTAACAAACATAGTGCACTCGAGTGCACGAAGGAGGAAAGATGTATCAGTCAGTGGAAAGCTATCGGAACCAGCGAAATTATAACTGCAGGATCCGGGAAGTAGTGTATCAGGGGGTCAGGCAGGTTAATCTGGAAAATGAATACCTGCATATTGGGGTTCTGGCAGGGAAAGGCAGTGATATCTTTGAATTTGTTTATAAACCGATGGATTTGGATTTTATGTGGCATTCTTTTCATGGGGTAAAGAATCCGCAGACTTTTGTAACGACCAAGAACAGCAGATATGGAAGATTTTTAGATTTATACGAAGGCGGGTGGCAGGAGTTATTTCCCAACTACGGGGCGGCAAGTACCTATATGAATGCAGAACTTGGTATCCACGGTGAGGTCTGTGTAGCACAGTGGGATTACCAGATTGAAAAAGATACCGAGGAAGAGATAACGGTGAAATTTGAGATCCGCACTGCGAAGACGCCGTTCTATCTGGAAAAATGGATGACCTTAAAAAGCGGTGACCCTACTCTTTATATACGTGAGCGGGTCACTAATGAAGGTGCGGTGCCACTGCAGTTTATGTGGGGACATCATCCTGCTCTGGGTGCACCGTTTCTGGATGGGAACTGCGAGATTATTATAAATGGTGACTGTAAGGTACATACTTTAAATATACAGAGTGCATTGCCGGCAAACAGGCAGATGGACTGGCCGGTGGTAAAAGATGTTAACGGAAATGAGTTGGATTTATCCAGAGTGCGTAATCCGGGAGAAAAGAAGTATCTGGAATATGGGATTTCCGGAATAGAAGACAGCCGGTATTGCGTTTGGAACCATGGATTGCACATTGGATTTGGAATGGAGTGGGAGAAAGATATGTTTCCGTATCTCTGGATCTGGGAGCCGAATTGTGCGGCACAGGGGTATCCCTGGTATGGAAGAAACTATACCCTGGGCTGTGAACCCTGGTCGGTGCTGGCGGAGAGCATGGAGGAAGTGGAAAGAGAAGATGCGGGAATTAAAATAGAAGCCGGAATGAGTATTGAGACTCATCTAAAAGCTTATGTGTGTCTCGAGTATCATTCAGGCGCACCCTTGAAAATCGAAAGGAATGAGGTGTGGCAGCATGTTTGTGATTGGACTGGATGTGGGGACGACTGGGACAAAGGCTCTGCTGATAGATGAAAACGGGAAGCAGCAGGGCAGAGGATATCAGGGCTACAAGACGATTCCGGGAGAGGGGGGCATCGTAGAACAAAGGGCAGAAGACTGGTGGGAGGCTTCCGTTAAGGCAGTTAAAGAAGCCTGTGCAGGGTGTGAAAAATCCCAGGTTGCGGCACTGGCGCTTTCTACTCAGGGAGCCAGTTCCCTGCTGGTGGATGCTGATTTCCATGCCATTGGAAATGCGGTTACCTGGATGGATAAAAGAGCTATGAAAGAGGTGGAGGAATTAGAAAAAAAGGCAGGCAAAGGGTATTATTATTCGAAAACAGGATGGGAATTAAGTGCCAGCCTGGATGCCTGTAAAATGCTTTGGCTGAAAAGAAATCGCAGGGAAGATGCAGAGCGGGCTTTAAAATTTATTTCCACCCTGGAATATATGAATTATCATTTGACAGGAAATGCGGTAATCGATCCTACCAATGCAGCAATCCGCCAGATGATGGATATACAGACCTGGAAGTGGGATGAAAAGATATTGGGGGATATCGGCATTTCGTCAGAGCTGCTTCCGGAAATAAAAAGGACAGGGGAATATCTGGGAACATTGACAGGGAATGCCGCTGTGGAATTAGGGCTGCCGGCTGAGGTAAAAGTATATAACGGAGCCCATGACCAGTACTGTTGTGCACTGGGGTCAGGCAGCGTGGAAAATGGGGATCTGCTCCTTGGTACAGGCACGGCATGGGCAGTGATGAGTATAACGGATAGACCCATGCTGACAAAATCAGGAATCTCACCTGCCAGACATGTTGTGCCGGGGCTGTGGGGAGCTTTATCATCCATTAGTGGCGGTGGTATTGTACTGGACTGGTGGAAAGACCAGATGGGGGGATTCACCTATGAAGCCTTAAATGACGGAGCTGTCCAAAAGTTAGGAAGAGAGGAAGAGCTTATGTTTTTCCCTTATCTCACGGGAGCAGGATGCCCTGTATGGGACGACAGGGCAAAAGGGACGCTGACTGGATTGGAATTAAAACACGACAAATTGGATGTGGCAGTGGCTGTGATGGAAGGAATTGTCTTTCATACGGCGATGCTCTTAGAGGATTACCGGGAAAATGGGGCACAGATTAACAGTCTGAGAGTAATGGGCGGTGCTTTAAACAGCAGAGTTTGGATGCTTATGCTGCAGGCAGTGCTGGATTGTGAGGTAATCCGGGTTACCCAGACGGATGCGGCTTGCGTAGGAGCGGCAATGATTGCCGCTGTAGAATACGGAATATATAAAGATTATCCTATGGCGGTAAGAACCATGGTTACTTACGAGCGTATGCCTGATGTATCCGTGAAGTTAAAGACATTTTACCGTAAGAAATACGAAGCTTACAAAAAAAACTGGATCATAGTCAGGGAAATCTATCATAGTACCGGGAAGAAGGGAGTGGCAATATGATCAATAAATGGTTTCATAAGACAGAGCTGGATATTGAATTTTATAACGAATATTTAGAAGAAAGGCTGCCTGAAAAAATAACAGATGTGCATGTGCATATGAATCTGGAAGAACATGTAAAAGGTGTAAGCAAGGAGCGGATTTCAATGGATTGGGCTTTGGAATGCGGGCTTCAGATGGAATATGAAGCGGCTCAGCATTATTATCAGACCATGTTTCCGGGTAAACAGATTTTATTGACGGCTTTCCCATTTCCCCTGGCAGAAGTGGATATACCTGCAAATAATGCATATTTATCAGGACTGGCGAAAACAGGAAAGATTGATGCCCTGATGAGTGTGAGGCCGGAGTGGACGGCACAGTACTGTGAAGAAATACTTGTGAATAATCCGTTTTTGGGATTTAAGCCGTATCCTTATCTGGCGTCTGCCATAAAAGGGGCTGATATCAGCATATATGATTTTATGCCGGAGAGTCAGCTTTCTGTTCTGGACAGGCATAAGAAGGCTTTAATGCTGCATCTTCCCAGAAAAGGAAGACTGCCGGCTCCTGACAACATACGGGAACTGCGTGAAATCAGACAGAAATTCCCGGATATACATATCATTCTTGCACATTTCGGACGGAGCTTTACAACGGAAATATTTAACCAGGGAATCACGGCGCTGGGGGAAGATTTAAAAGGGTTTTATTTTGATACGGCGGCGGTGGTAAATCCAGGGGTTCATCAGATGGCTATGGAGCGGCTGGACAGCAGGCAGATCTTATTCGGAACGGATTTTCCAATTATGACCTGGCATGGAATGCGGGAGTGGCATACGGATACACCCACCAATTATTGCAGAGAAAATTTTGGATGGAACAGGCATGAAAAAGGAGCAGAGGCAGAAGCGGAATTCACTTTTATCGCTTATGTACAGCTTAAGAATATGCTGGATGCCATAGGAAATGACCATATACGAAAAGAACAGATTTTCTACAAAAATGCGTTGGATGCGTTTCGAAAAGGAGGGAAGTGATTTTTACAGGATAAAACAATTTCTAATATTGGGGTAAGGTATGATTTTCAAAAAAGGAGGATATGAAAACATGGGTGTTACAGAAACGAAAGAAGGAAGTGTAAAATCAGAGGCAGTAGAAGGAAAGGCGCATACTGCTTCGGGAGTCAGGAAAAATACGCTGTGGAAGATACTGGAGATGAGAGAGCTTTCCATTGCAATTATACTTGCAATTATGGTGATTTTCCTGATGATCAGTACCAGTACTTTTGCAACCAGTGCCAACATCAGAGTCCTGATCCAGGGAATGAGTGTGGACATGATGATTGCCATTCCAATGGCTATCTCTCTTATTGCCGGTAATATTGATTTTTCCGTAGGGTCAACGCTGTGTCTTTCCAGCTACATCGGCTGTATGGCTATGGGAGCGGGGGCTCCTGCCTGGCTCGGTATTCTGGTGGGGCTTCTGGCCGGAGCAGTATTGGGAGCAATCAATGCAGTGATTATTAATCAGTTCAAGATTACACCTCTGATTGCAACTCTTGGAACCTGGATGGCATATCAGGGAATTGCACTGGTGCTGGCAGGGGGGAATACCGTTTCCAATCTTCCGGCAGCATTTAAAAGCTTTGGCAGGATGGAAGCAGGGGGCGTTCCGTTTACTATCATCTATATGGTAATTATCATTGTGGCAGGTATTTTTGTATTAAAGTACGTTAATTTTTTCCATGAAGCTTACTTTATCGGCAGCAATAAAAACTCCGCGCTGCTGGCGGGGATTCATACCAAAAAATTCATTTATATCAGCTATGCCCTGACAGGAGCAGTCGCTGCATTTGCAGGTATGACGCTGGCAGCCAGGCTTGGAAGCGTATCCCAGAACTCCGGAACCGGTCTGGAATTCAGAAATGTGGTGGCACTGCTGATTGGCGGTGTCTCCATGGACGGCGGCGAGGGCAGCCTGATAGGAGTGGTTCTTGGCGTAACCATTATGCAGGTTGTCAGCAACGCACTGGTATTGCTGGATATTAATGCAAGTTATACAAAGGTGATCCAGGGTGCCATTTTGATTATTGCAGTTGCGATTGACCAGCTGAATAAGCAGCGCAAATTAAAGGCAGCAGCGTGATGGGGAAAAAACGGGTTTGACAGACCGTAATGCCGTCAGCCTGAAAAAGCAGAACAGATGGCTGGCGGCGCTTAAGGAGGAGGAAGCAGTTTGGAAAATTTAATCGAATTACAAAATATATGTAAATTTTTCCCCGGAGTTAAAGCGCTGAATGATGTGAGCCTGTCTATTAAGAAAAACAGTGTGCACTGTATTATCGGAGAAAATGGGGCGGGAAAATCTACGCTGATGAAAATTATGTCCGGTGCCTATAAGAGAGATAAAGGGCTGATGGTCATGGATGGACAGGAGCTGAATCCCTCATATCCCGGGGATGCTTTAAAAGCAGGCATTGGTATTGTATATCAGGAACTTAATAATTTTTCACATCTGGATGTGGCGAGTAATCTTTTTATCGGACGCTTTCCAAAGAGAGGAAGATGTATTGATTACAAGACAATGTACAAAGAAGCGGAGAAACTGCTGGAGCGCTTCGGCCTGGGGCATATCAGGCCAACGGACAGTATGGACCACATCAGCCTGGGGGCGCAGCAGATGGTGGAGATTGCAAAGCTTTTGTCTATGAATGTAAAACTTATGATTTTGGATGAACCCACATCTGCATTGACGGATATGGAAGTAGAACTGCTGTATAAGCTGATTGACCAGGTAAAGGCGAAAGATGTTTCCATTGTTTATATTTCCCATAAACTGGATGAGGTGCTGCATCTGGCAGATGAAATATCGGTTTTAAAAGATGGTGAACATGTGGCAACATTTCCAAACAGTCCCGGACTGACCAAGGATGATCTGGTGCGGTATATGGTTGGCAGAGATGTGGCTTACGATTATGGGGTGGGAACTTCAAAGATACAGAATGAAATTCTGCGTGCTGAAAATCTATGCAGCGGATCAAAGGTAAAAAATGTGACGTTTGCCCTTAGAAGGGGAGAAATTCTGGGATTTGCAGGGTTGGAAGGGTCTGGACGTACCGAGGTGGTGGAGACGATCTTCGGTTGGAGAAAGAAAACCGGAGGAACCATCCAAATCGGCGGGAAGCAGGTTAAGATCACCAGCCCAATTGATGCCAAGAAAAACGGAATCGCTTACATTACAAAAGAGCGTAAGACGTTAGGGCTGTTTCTGGAACTGAGCAGCGAAGACAATATGAGTGCGGCAAACGGAAGAAAGTTTGTGAAAAAAGGACTTGTGGATTATAAACATATCACAAAGAATGCAAAAGAATACCAGCAGAAGATGCAGATTAAATTATCGGATGTGAAACAGAAGGTGGGGAATCTTTCAGGAGGGAACCAGCAGAAGGTGCTTTTGTCTATGTGGATGACGGCAAATCCCGATATCATTTTAATTGATGAACCTACCAGGGGGATTGATGTAGGTGCGAAGGCCGAAATACATATGCTGCTTCGGCGTCTTGTTGGAGAAGGAAAGGCAATTATCATGATCTCGTCGGAGATGCCGGAAATTATGGCAGCCTGCGACCGGGTACTGGTATTTCATGATGGAAGGATAACCGGGGAACTCTGCGGTAAAGAAGTGACGGAGAATGGCATGATGCGTCTGGCGTCCGGAATTACCGCTTAATAAAAACTATATAAAAGGGAAAAAGGAGGATTTTACGTATGAAACAGTACAAAAAAGTGATGGGGATCTTATTGGCAGGAGTACTGGCATTATCAATGGCAGGCTGTGGGGACAGCGAGAAGACAGACGGTAAGGCAGAGACAAAAGCAGAAGAAGGAGCAGGAGTTCAGGCGGCATCAGGCGCAGATGAAGAGTATGCAGTTATCATGTCCGTAAACCAGCTGGAATTTTTTGATGCATTAAAAGCCGGTGTTAATGATGCGGCACACAGTCTGGGCGCCAAATGGTACTATGCAGGACCACAGGATCTGGCACCGGATAAAGTGGCGGAAGCAATCGATCAGGCAGTAGCGAAAAAAGTGACCGGAATCGTGGTTCACGGACAGTTCCAGGAGACCGGGGCAGCCATTGACAATGCCATTGCAGCAGGGGTTCCCGTGATCTGCGTGAATACAGATATTGAATCTAACCGCCTCTCTTTCCTGGGATGTGACCCATATAATACCGGAGTGGAAATGGCAAAGCAGATGGCAAAAGAAATCGGTGACAAAGGAAAGATAATCATTTCAAACTTCATCAGCGGCGGACAGCCCTCTGCAATTTCGAATATGGAAGGTTGCAGGGATGAATTAGAGAAGAATCATCCGGATATTGAAATCGCTGCAGAAGTAGATGATAAGGCAGACGAGACTACGGCGGCAACGGCGGTTGGTGCGGCACTTCAGGCTAATCCGGATGTAGTGGGAATTATCGGTATGCAGGCTCCTTCTGCAGTAGGAGCTGCTACTGCAGTCAGGGAAGCCGGAATTGACGGCATTAAGATTGTAGGCAGAGACAGGGACAGCGCGACACTGGAATTGATTGAAAGCGGAGAAGTTGCGGCATCCTTCGCTCAGAATTCATATGTGGAAGGCTATATTGCCGTTAAATGGCTTCATGACTATGTAAATGGAAATCTGAAAGTTACGCAGAATTATCTGGATGCGGGAATTAATCCCCTTCCGCCTGTTGTGGATTCCGGTTCCATTATTATCACCAAAGATAACGTAGAGCAATTTAAAGAAAAATATACTTATGATAAATAAACGGGCAGAAGCGTGTCTGAAAACAACTATGGAAAAGAAACACGCAGGAGGATAATAATATGAGACGACCAAAAGCAGGGTTATTGTGTCTGTACGTAAAACTTTACGATGACACACAAGCCTGGCTCAGAAAGGAAGTGGAGTGGTTCCAGGAGCAGATTGCACAGAAATTGGAGCAGGCAGGACTGGAACTGTTCCGCCATGATATCTGCAGGCAGGAGGAGGAATTTCAGTCAGCCATTGCAGACTTTGAAGAACAGGGGGCAGATGCGGTGATTACACTGCATCTGGCATATTCCCCATCTCTGGAATCGGAGCGGGTACTAAAAAATACTTCTCTTCCCATTCTGGTATTGGATACCACACCGGATTATTCCTTTGACGGTATCACAGGAGCAGGCAGGATTATGCAGAACCACGGTATTCACGGAGTGCAGGATATGTGCAGCCTGTTAAGAAGAAATAATGTGGCATATGAAGTATTTGCCGGTCACTATCTGGAATCCGACGTAATCAAAAACGTATCCGAAGCGGCAAAAGGAGCAATGATGGCTGCCCGGATGAAGCAGTGCCGGGTGGGAAGAGTTGGGGAACCATTTACAGGAATGGGAGATTTTTGCCTTCCGGATGAAGTGCTTCAGGAAAAGACCGGTATTTCAATCTTCGATTATGATTTTAACGAAAGTGTGGATCTGCTTGAGAGTATAACAGAAGCGGATATAAAAGCGGAATGGGAAATGGACTGTGAGCGGTTTGTCTGCAGAGATCTTACTTTTGATGTATATGCCGAATCAGCCAGAGTAAATCTGGCTATGAGAAAATGGATCGGGAAAAACAATCTGGATGCATTTACCGTAAACTTTATGGCAACAGATGAAAATCCTGCCCTGCCCAGGATGCCATTTATGGAGACCTGTAAGGCAATGGAGGCGGGAATCGGTTATGCAGGAGAAGGGGATGTCCTGACGGCTTCCTTTACGGCGGCACTGATGAAGGGATTTGAAGAGACTACATTTGCGGAAATGTTTTGCCCTGACTGGAAAGGAAATACGGTATTTTTAAGCCATATGGGAGAATATAATCTGCGGATCGGTGCTGGAAAGCCTTTGCTTACAGAACTGGATTTTCCCTATACGTCGGCTGGGAATCCGGCGGCACTTTATGGCTGCATGAAAGAAGGCAGGGCGGCTTTTGTTAATTTAAATCCACTGTCTGAAGGAAGGTTTGTGCTGATTATGGCCACCGGAAATATGGTAGAAATGACGGAAACTTCGCCTGATTTTGAAAAGACAGTGCGGGGATGGTTTCGCCCGGATGTTCCGGTTTCCGAATTTTTATCCAGATACAGTAAGGCCGGCGGCGGGCATCATGGTGCAATTGTCTATTATGCAGGTGAGACAGCGCTGCGGATGATGGCGGAAGTGATGGGCTGGGAGTTCTGTCTGATTGGGTAAAAGTGCCGCGCGGCGGATTGTATTTGAAACAGTTGAAAGCGTTTTTTGGGTGACTCCGGAAGACGCTTTTTGTATGATCGAAACAATCCCTAAATGAAAGAAACAATCATTTTGTGTTGACAGAAACAGTAAAGAGGTTTAAGATCAGAATAGAATAAACAGAGGAGGTCGGAACATGAAATATATATTGACTTTTGATGTAGGAACAACCGCTATGAAGTGTACCCTTTATAATGAATTGTTTGACGTGGTATTTTTTGACTCCGGTGAATATGATCTGCTCACGCCTGAAGCTGGGATTGTGGAACTTCCCGTACAGGTATACTGGGAGGCTTTCTGTTTGAGCATAAAGAGGATGGAAAGCTCCGGTATAGACATGGAGCAGATAGCAGCAGTTACCTTTACAACCCAGGGAGAAACCCTGATACCCATTGATGCCAACGGTCAGGCGCTGTATCCCGCGATTGTCTGGATTGATTCCAGGGCAAAGGAGGAAGCCCGGTATCTGAAGGATGTCCTTGGAGAAGAAAAGATTTACCGCCATACGGGAGCCGGTGAATTTACCGGTGCGGCGCCGGCAGCTAAGCTGATGTGGCTAAAAGAACATAAGCCTGAAATATATGAAAAGGCAGAAAAATTCTTACTACTGGAGGATTATTTTATCTACCGGCTCACCGGACGGGCGGTTACGGAAATGGCGCTTTTATCCTCCACGGGATGGTTTGATATCCGGGAGGAATGTTACTGGGCAGAGATGCTAAAAGCTGCAGGACTGGATGAAGATAAGTTACCCCAAATCAGTGCGTGCGGGAAAATTGTAGGAAATGTTACATCTGCAGCGGCGGCTAAAACAGGTCTTTCCATACATACCCGGGTTACGACAGGTGCCATGGATCAGGTTGCTTCTGCGGTTGGTGCCGGAAATATCAGAGAAGGTATGGTGACAGAAACGACAGGAACAGCGCTGGTAGTGGGGGCAGCCACGGCATCACCGGACTTTGCAAATCCCCAGCGGATTACCATTTATAAAGATTACGGACAGGGCTATCTGTATATGCCGTTTTGCAATACGGCGGGAATTGTATTGAAATGGTTTCGGGATACGCTGGCTGAAGAAGTGAAAAGGGAAGCCCTTTTAAACGGACAGTCCGCTTATGACTTGATTGATGAACTGGCTAAAAAGTCTCCTGCCGGAAGTAACGGACTAATACTGCTTGCCCATTTTGCGGGGAAGCCGGCACCTTGTCCCAGTGATTTGGCGAAAGGCGTATTTTTTGGGATGACACTGGCGACTACAAAGGCTGATTTTGCCAGGGCTGTGCTGGAAGGTATTGGCTATATGCTGAAAGAAATCATAGAAACATTAGAGAAAGCGGGACTAAAAGTTCAGGAAATCCGTTCTATGGGCGGCGGAGCAGCCAGTCCGCTCTGGTGTGAAATAAAATCAGGCATCTGCCAAAAGCCTATTCGCGTGATGAACAATAAGGAAACCACATCTCTGGGTGCGGCAATTCTGGGTGCGGTGGCAGTAGGAATCTGCCCTTCGGTGGAAGCAGCGGTTGAAAAAGCTGTTCATGTGGATGAACCCGGATATTTTCAGGAAGAACAAATTTATCAGGAGGGATATCAGCTTTACCAGGCACTGTACCGGGCGCTGATCCCGGTATTTGAAAAGTTATAAAACCATAGAATACGATTTTGAGAACAATGTAAACCAGATTTTAGCATATTGACATAATTCTAAAATATTGACCGGTTTCAAGAAACTTTTTCTGGAAAACAGAGAATAGGTTTTTGTGACTGGTCAATTTTTTGTAATAATGAAGCCAGGCGTAACATTGTTTTTTAGCTGATTTTCCCCTAAAATGAATTCAGAAAGTTGATACATGAGAAATTAATCAGTGTGTCAGGCAGATTTGTGCTATGCAGGCAGTCGGTCAATAAACCAATGGGAGGTAAGAACAGTGAAAAATGCGAAACAACTTAATGTAATTATGCTTCATCTGGGGGAAGCGATGTATCCTCAGGATTATCTGGCAGATGTGATTCAGAAGGTGCAGGAAGCAGTTGCAGGGATGGACTGTAATTTGCTGGGATGTTATAAAGTCATGTCAGAAAAGGATGCAGGAATGTGCAGAAAAAGTATAGAAGGCATGCCGGTGGATTTATTTATATTAAATTTTGTCTCCTGGCATATCACACCCTATGTCATGCACATATTAAAAAACAATACCCGTATTCCACTTTTAATCTGGGGAATTGGAGGAACTACCGATGAAACCGGAAAACTGCATTCACCTGCTGCAGCAGCAGGTATTACCGGCTTTCTCCCAGTCGCCAAAGAATTTGGGTTTACTGTAAAAGTGATTCTTCAGAAACCGGACAGTGTGCCTGCAACAGAAGAAGCTGCCCATTTTATTCACCTGGCAGCCTGTGCTAAGAAGATCAGAGAGTCCAGAATCGGTTTAATCGGGTATGCTGATATGGGGCTGTATACCTGTGCTTACGATAAGACAGCTTTATTTAAAAAATTGGGGATCGATATTGAAGATTATTCCGGATACGAGATTATGAACCGGATGGAACAATGTACCCGGGAGCAGGCGGCAGAGATCGTGGCTGATATTCGGGAGCATCTAAAGTTTGAAAACCAGATATCAGATAAGGTATTGGAAAAAGCAGCCCGACTCTATTACGCCATGAAAAGTAAAGCAGACGGGAGTGATTTAGATGCCATTTCCATTAAGTGTGTGAACGGAACCACAGACCATCTGGGGCTGAATCCCTGCCTTGCACAAAGCCTGCTGGCGGGAAAAGACCTGTCTGTTATCTGCGAATGCGATGCCTACGGCCTGGTTACCAGTATTCTGCTGGCAGCAGTTACCGGACACGCGGCAGCATTTATGGAACATTACGAAGTGTTTGAAAAAGAAGTACTGGTTGGGGTATGTGGTTTTATACCGGAAGAATTTACCGAGAATGGAGTAAAAATACGTGCTGCAAACTTAGGTGAAATCAATACAGGTATCAGCAATGTATCAAAGGTTCGTACCGGAGAAGTTACCTTTGCCCGGTTTTATCAGACAGGTGGAGCGTTTAAGCTGTTTCTTTCAAAAGGAATAGCAAAAGCAGCACCCAAATGGACAGAACTTGGATGGGAAGAACCCACACCGGACTTCCCGGCGGTACTGCTGGAACCATCTATTCCAATGGAGGAGTATCTGGACAAGGTGCCCGGACAGCATATCATTATGGTATATGGTGACTGGATGGAAGATGTGAAAACAGTCTGCAGGTTATTGGATATAGAAGTTGTACAGTAGGGGTGTTTGGAAAGGAGAAAATATGAGGCTGCTGCATAAAGAAGTGTGGTATGACCCGGACTGTCCACTGTATGATAAAAAAGTATCAGGGGAAGTTCTGGAGCGGGATTTTGAGATAAAAACAGGCGTGTGGGACTATAAAAATGGCTGGATCACAGGGAAGAATCCGGATGAATATCCAGGGATGATAATCTCCAGACAGGATTTTTATGGAGATGTGATGGTGGATTTTCTTGCAAAGGTTCTGGAGCCGTCAACACACGATATTAATGTAATGTGGAACGGCTGCTGGGATGAAAAGAAGAAGGAAAGAGGCATTGCTTATGTAGCCGGTGTTCAGGGCTGGTGGGAAGGGAAGGTGGGAATAGAGAAATCACCCGATTATCTTTTGAATGTAGGTACACCACTGTTCGAGTTCTGTCCCGGAAAGGTCTATCATATCCAGGTGGGAAGTGTAAAGGGGCATTGCTTTTTACGGATAGACGGACGGTTGATTATCGAAGTAACGGATCCTGATCCCATCGATTCCAGAAGGTTTGGAAGAATTGGCTTTGAAGCTTATGCAAGTATGATCGCTGTAAAAAATATAAAGGTTTATCAGCTTTACCATAAACAGGTACGCCAGCATTATCCGAAAGAATTTACATAATTTTCCAGAATCCACTGTGGAGTAGTAGTCCTGCTTCAGAGTGGATTGTGTTATAATTAGGGAATAATAAAAAGTCCACTGGAGAGGGGCAGGCTATGGGATTACGAAAGATAAGAAATCTGAAGTATCATTTAAAATACTCAATTATTTTCTTTTTACTGTTGTTTTTTCTGCTTCCGTTACTGATACAAAACCTGGTGAATAAATCCGTATTTGAGAATATTTTAGAGAGTAAGATTTATAAATTATCAGACCAGACGGCGGAAAGTCTTTCCTACAGTGTCAGCAATGCACTGCAGGCTCAATTTGATATTGTTAAAAGTGCGGCAAATAATACAGCAGTTCTAAATTATGTGTCCGGGGAGCAGGGGGGAACTACTCAGCAGCGTTATTCCGGGATATATTATGAAATCGTGAAAAATTCGGATGCCACAAAAAATGCATATCCTTTTCATTATATTATTGTAAACCAGAACGGAGAATTCTTCACATCAGCATTTGCACTGAAGGAAGGTCAGTCAGATGCACGGGGGGTTGGATTTAGCAATGATGAGACAGTGAAAGGGCTTTGGCACTCCTATACATTTGCCAATAAATTTTATGTTCATGATAATTACATTTTATCGAAGTCAGGCACACAGCTTTACTGTGGTGCAAATCTTCTAAAAGCAGATAAACAGCTGGGGGTTATTGCTGTGGGGATGGATGCTTCCTATTTTGCAAAGCTATTGTCCAGAAGTTTATTTGGAGAAAACGGGTCTGTTTTTCTGATTGATGAAAAAGGAGAATGTCTGATTCAGGGGGATGAAAGTAAACTGCGGTACGAAGAACTTTCAGGGAACCTAAGGGAGAAACTGCTCTCCAATATGGGAAAAGAGGGATATCAGACATTCCTCTACCGTAACCAGACGTATATATTGTTTACCCATGCTGTAAAAGTTAAAGGGTGCAATACCGGATGGCAGATGGTCAATATTTCTCCCCAGAATGATCTGACCAGTGATCTCAGGTATATTAATCTGGTGAATTATATTATGATCTTACTTTGCGTGATCTGTATAACGATTCTGCTGTTTTTCTTCAGCAGGAAGATTTTTAAGCCGCTCAAGGTTTTAAACCAGATGACGAAAGAGATTGGAAAGGGAAATCTGGATATAGAGCTGCCTGTGCAGACCTTAGGTGACAAAAATGAAATTGAGGGGCTGATGGAAGCATTTTCAGAAATGGCTGGGGATTTAAAAAACAGCATCGGTCAGATTAAAGAGCAGGAGCAGAATAAACACCAGATGGAAATGAAGATGCTGCAGGCACAGATTAAACCTCATTTTGTCCGGAATACCCTGAACAGTATCCGGTGGATGGCGAAGCTAAAAGGAGCCGAAGGAATCAGCCGGAGTATCCTTGCTTTCTCCAATATGCTGGACTACAATTTTTCGGACAGCCGGATATTTGTGACAGTAAAAGAAGAATTAAAATATGTAGAAGAATACCTTTATCTGCAGCAAATCCGGTTCCAGAACAAATTCAGTTATGAGATTGATGTGGAAAAAGAGATGATGGAGGGCATGATTTTAAAACTGCTGTTTCAGCCTGTGGTGGAAAATTCCATTAATCACGGTGTGCTGCCAAAAAGGGGAATCGGACGGATTGTGATCAAAGGGCGGAGATGGGAAGATAACTATGTCTTTGAAATAACCGATGATGGTGTTGGAATGGAACAGGCACAGGTAGATACACTTCTGGATGAAAAAGAGAACTGGGAAAAAGCCCATGAGGAAGAAAATATTGCACTTTGGAATATCAATCAGAGAATGCAGATGCATTATGGAGGAAGCGCCGTTATAGAGATTCGCAGTGAACCCGGAAAAGGATGCGCAGTAACCATGGTATTTCCGGCAATAAGCAAAGGTGGGGATGAACATGAGCATGTTAAAAGTAATGATTGTGGATGATGAAATATTAACCAGAATAGGGATGAGATCCATAATTCCCTGGGAAGAGTACGGTTTACAGGTAGTTGGGGAGGCAGAAGACGGAGAACAGGCCCTTGGGCTGGCAAAGGAAATTGTACCGGATATTGTGCTTGCGGATATTATGATGCCGAAAATGGATGGACTTATCTTTATCCGGGAATTGAAGCGGATACAGCCTGACTGTAAATTCCTGATTCTAAGCTGCGTGGACGAGGTGTCATATCTGCAGGAGGCTATTAAGCTTGGGGTCAGCGGGTATATTTTAAAAAGTGCAATAGAGCCTCAGAATATGATGGAAGAAGTCACCAGGGTAATAGAAGAGATAAAAGCAGAACGGGTATGCGATGATACGGATATGGAAGAACACCGTTATGTCAATGCCAATGCAGTTCTGGGAGAATATGCCAATCTGGTTCTCCGTGGATTTATTACGGATAAACAGGCGGTTCGGGAACGCTTTGAAAGTGCTTTTATGAATCCCTGCGATGCGTCTGTTTTTCTGGTGTGCATTGAGATTCCCAAGGTTGAAATATTGAGTGCCGTCAAAGGGGTGGAGTATTCTGTAGCAGCGATCTGCCAGAATATTATAGAAACCATGGCGGGAGGCAAGGTATTTTTAACGGACAGCACCAAGCTTTGGGCAGTGATATCTTATCGTGAGGACGGGGTGCAGCTGCTTAAAGATATCTGTAACCGTCTGGAACTAACCATGTACCAATATCTGGACATGCATCTTTCTTTTGGAATTGTCCGGGTGGTAAAGGATGATTTTGACCTGCCGAAATATTACGAACAGGCGGATATAGCCCTCAGCCAGCGGTTTTATAAGCCGCAGTGCAGATTCTGCTTTTTTGAAGATCTTCTGATTACCAGAGAAATTCAGGATAAAATTAAAAACTCCATGGAACGCTGCCGTTTCATAGACGATATGAACACCTTTGGAGAGGATGTAAGAAATCTCTATATGCTTTTACAAGATTATCCGGTGATACCGGAAAAAGAATTAAAGGAAGCCATGAAGCAGACTATTGCGGTGCTTACTGCATTATCGGCACCGAATCAGGAGAGAGAGAATAAGCTCAAAGAAATGTTCTGCAAAATCATGGAGTGCGCAAGCTGTGAAGAGTTGTTCCGGTGTATGCAGGAATGGATCATAGGCTTTGATGATCTGGCGGTATGTGCAAACAGCGGAGACACCCTGATCGGGGAGGTCATCCGGTACATAAAGAACAATATAGGAGAGAAGCTGACACTGGGCGGCATTGCAAAACAGGTATATCTCAATCCGGATTATCTTTGTAAGCTTTTCAAGAAAAAGACCGGTGAAAATCTGATTGCATATATTCTGAAATATAAAATTTCGCTATCAAAAGAATACCTTAAAGAAGGGATGAGGATTACCCAGATCAGCGAATGTCTGGGCTTCTCTTCCGAGGGACATTTTATAACAACCTTCAAAAAGCTTTGCGGAATCACACCGGGCGCATATATGAAGAAGATCCATAAATAAGCGGGTATAGCAGTAGAGTAATTGTTTGCTAAGCAGGAGCGTGTCAGATAATTCCAAGATGTTGTTCTGATTACAAAATATGGCGGTATAAATCAGCACAAAAAGAAAAAAAGCCCTGCAAATCCCATGCCGCAGGTCAAGATCCTGTAGGAACGCATCAATCTGTTTCATTGTCTTTTTTCAGGTAAAATCTTACAATAATAGTACAACAGGAACAAGCCGGATGAAACTTAAAACCAGTAAAGGGGGATTTTCATGAAGAAGAGAAGAAACAGATTTATGGCACTTGGAATGGCAGCGGCTCTGGGGCTGACGATGGCGGGATGCCAGAGTACACAGGAGTCGCCAAAACAGACGGATGCATCAGCACCTGTCAGTGAAAGCAAGAGGCAGGAGGAAGAACAGGTAAAAACGGAAGAAAAGAAAACGGAGCAAACCGGGGAAACCGAGAAAACGGAGAAAGAAGCAAAAACAGAGGAAACAGTTTTGAGTATCTGGCTGGCGACTTATATTTCAGATGAAGATAAGAAAAAGCCTCAGGAAGAGTGGCCGATTACAGAGATCTGCAATGAGTTCGAAAAGCAAAATCCGGGTGTCAGGGTAGAGATTACACTGCTTCCAGACCAGGGGGCGGCACATCAGTCTTATAAAGCCGCAGCATTGGCAAAAAGCGGTCCGGATATCATTAACCTGTGGTCGGGACAGCCGATCTTTGCTTTAAAAGATGTGGTGCTGGATATTTCCGATATGATTCCACCGGAAGATAAGGAAAATCTGATGGGGTGGGATGTGGTTACGGAAGATTTTAAAGAAGGCGGAAAGATACTGGGCTATCCCGCAGCAGGATCGGAAATATGTGGATTTATCTATAATACGGATATTATGAAACAGGCAGGTGTGGATCTGGAAGGCAATCCGCCAAAAACAGTAGATGAATTTCTTACAATGCTGCAGAAAGTAAAAGATACCGGAATTCTTCCGATAATTGCAGATTCGGCAGGGGTAAACTCCTTGTTTACCATGGATATGGCAACCTGGTGGGTGCAAAAGACCAGTAATGAAGATATTGCGGCAGAAAGCAAGGGAGAAAAGAAATTCTCCGATGACGAAAACTTTAAAAATGCTTTCCGAGTTACCCAGGATATGTTCCAGAAAGGATATGTCAACGAGGATTATGCCAGTTCGCAGGATGCTTTATCCAGATTCCTGAAAGGAGATGCTGCGATGCTTGGGGGTGTGACTACCGGTATCCTCCAGGTAGTGCGGGAATCCCTTGGAAATGATAAGGCTGGATTTTATACACTGCCGGATTATGACGGTAATGTCCTGAAAAGCAATACGGCAATTGGCGGCTCCGGACAGGTACTGGCAGTTGCAAATTACTGTCCCAATCCCGAATTGGCAGTAAAATTCTGTTCTTTCTTAAGCAACAAACAAAACCATCTGAAGCTGCTGCAAAATTATCCGATGCTTCCGCTGAGAAAGGATATTACGTTAAAAGAGCTTGGCTGGGAAGGGGACAGTGTGATGGAAAAACTTTATGATATAGCCCAGAATTATTCCTACTGGACAGATAACAGTATGGTGCCGGACATTGCAAATGAATGTTTCTCTCTGGGCACGCTTGCGGTTACAGGTAAAATGACGCCGGATGAACTGGCGCAGAAGCTGGATGAAAAAGTGCAGGAGCTCCAGTAAACGGAGGCTCCGGCATGTGAACGGGGAGGAGCCGGGACATGAAGAAAAGAAGATTCTGTCATAGAGAAGCACTTCAGGGATGGCTTTCCATATTGCCGGTGTTAATTATTTTAGTTGCTGTCAGGGGAATACCCGTGGCAGCAGCTGTTATAAAAAGTTTTACAAATTGGGACGGAATGTTTAAATCTGATTTTGTGGGACTGAAAAATTATATCCAGATTTTGGGACACGGGGAATTTTGGGGGCTTTTCAGGAACAATCTGGTGCTTTTGATATACATACCAATCCAGATCTTTATCGGGGTTGTGGTTGCTGTTTTACTATATGAAGAAGTGAAGGGATGGAAGATATTCCGTACAATTTACTATATCCCGCAGGTAGTATCTTCCTTGATTGTTGGATTTTTGTTTGCTATCTTTTTTGGATTTAACGGACCGATCAATACCTTATTCCGGGCGGTTGGGATGGACGGACTGGCAATCGAATGGCTGGGACAGGCTTCCAGCGGGTTGGGTGTCATTATTTTTTGCCTGGTATGGATTAATATCGGATGGCAGGGAATGCTGGTGCTGGGCGGTCTGGCATCTGTTTCACCGGATATTTATGAAGCGGCGAGACTGGATGGTGCAGGCTACTGGCAGAAATTATTCCTGGTCACCCTGCCGCTTCTGCGCAGAACCATAGAATATTCCATTATGGTATCGGTAATCTGGTCTTTTACCAGCTTGTTTCCGCTGATCTATTCCCTTACCAGGGGAGGTCCGGGAACCGAGACCATGACAATTGATTATATGATTTACCAGAAATCTTTTGTAAGCGGAAGCCAAATGGGATATTCCTGCGCAATGTCCGTCATCCTATTAATCATTATTTTGATCTTTACGGCGGTTCAACAGGGAATTTCACAGAAAAAAGAAAGGGAGGAGGGAGCTTAGTGAAAAAAATAAAGTGGTCTAAAATATTGGTATTTACCGCACTCTGCCTGATGTCCCTTACCTTTTTATATCCCCTGATTTTTATGACAATGACTGCCATGAAGTCAGGAGCCGAGTATCTGGCTGACCCTTTTGCGCTGCCAAAGTCAATAAACCTGGATAATTTTGAGGCGCTGATTTCCAGATTCAAGATTATGAAGAATTTTCTGAATACCTTTATCGTCGTGGGTGCCAGCGTTGTTCTGATTACCATCTTTTCCGTATTTGCCAGCTATGCGTTTACCAAACTCCGGTTCCGGGGAAGAAACGTGATGTTTTTAATTATTATCGCTACCATGTTTATTCCCGCACAGGTTACCATGATTCCAATGTATGTTATATTTGCAAAGTTTAAATTAGTAGATACCTATACTGGAGTTGTATTATCCTATCTGGCGATGGGGCTTCCCAGTACGATTATGCTGATGACTACCTGCTTTCGGGGGATCGATAAGGAAGTCATGGAAGCTGCTAAAATTGACGGTGCCGGTTATTTTGGATTAGTGGCGAATGTAATTGTCCCTATGGGAATTGCCGGGGTTGCCATGTCTGTCATTACAAACTTCATCGGCTATTGGAATGATCTGTTTACTCCGATGATCTTGTTAAAATCTATGGATAAAAGAACAGTTATGGTTGCACTGTCATCCCTGATGGCTGACCGGACTTCGGTTGACCCCACTTTTCAGATGACGGGGCTTTTAATCAGTGTAATACCCACACTGATCATTTATCTGCTCTTCCAGAAGTATATGACAAAAGGACTGACGGCAGGTGCTATTAAATAAAAAAGATGAGCCGGCCTATGCGGGCAGCAGGCTATGAATACAGGAGGATAAGAAATGAGTGTGAAAATCAGTTTAATCGGCGCAGGTTCCGGAATTTTTTCTATAAATTTGATTAAGGATTTGTGCCTTAATAAAAATCTATCAGACAGTTGGATCTGCCTGATGGATATAAATGAGGGCAGGCTGGATGATATTTACCGGATGTGTGTACGGTATGCAGCGGAAGCAGGCACAGCACTTAAGATTACCAGAACGACGAATCGTTTAGAGTGCCTTAAGGATGCGGACTTTGTGGTTAATACAGCACTGGCAGGAGGTTACGAAAGGCTGAAAGAGGGGTGGAAGCTTGCTAAGAAATGGGGCTACCGGTTTGGAGGAAGTTTTCACATCGTACATGATGAGTCCTTCTGGGTGAACTTTTATCAGTTGAGGCTGATGGAAGATATTTATCAGGATATGCAGAAGGTGTGTCCGGATTCATGGTACATTATGGTTTCTAATCCGGTGATGGGAGGAGTGACCTATCTGACCCGGAAATACAAAGGAATAAAACTGGCAGGTATGTGCCATGGTTACGGGGGTGTATACCGGCTTTGCGAACTGCTGGGGCTGGAACGGGAAAATGTTACCTTTCAAGTTCCGGGCATTAACCATTTTGTGTGGCTGAACAGCTTCTGCTATAAAGGCCGGGATGCCTATCCGCTTCTGGATCAGTGGATTGAAGAAAAATCAGAGGATTATTTTAAAACTTGCAGATACAGTGATGATTTTGGGCCGAAAGCGATTGATCTGTATATGAAATATGGAATCATGCCTATTGGGGATACCTGTACTCCGGGCGGAGGCAGTTGGGGATACTGGTATCATACCGACGGGGAAGTACAGGAGGTCTGGAAAGAAGATCCCGATCTTTTTTATGATGAATATTTTAAGATTTCCCAAAAGCATGTGGATGACATACACAGGGCAGCCTGTGACGAGTCCATTCGTATGATGGAATTTTTTTCCAAAGTACCTTCGGATGAGCCAATGATACCCTTAATGGAAGCATTGGCGTGCGATGTTGAGCGGGTGGTCATTGTGAATATACCAAATGACTTTACCTATGTGGAGGGAGTGCCGGAAGATTTTGAAGTGGAAATACCGGCATTGGTATCCGGGAGAGGGATTCAGGGTATCCACACGCTGCCACTTCCCAAAATGGTACAAAGTCATATGAAAAGAGACCGCATTGCGTCCGTAGAGATGGAGCTGGAGGCTTATGATAAAGGGAGCAGGGAGCTGCTGGTAGAATTGATTATGATGGATCCTTTCACAAAGTCCAGAAATCAGGCGGAAGGATTTTTAAATGAATTATTGGAGCTTCCATTTTTAGAGGAAATGAAACAGTATTATAAATGAAAAAAAGCAGACAAGCCGGAGTTTTAAAATAATCGAAATCCAAAGCTTGCCTGCTTTTTACCTGCTTTTTTCAGGCAGTACAGATATCAATACCCTTCAGTCGCACCGTCTCCAAAAATTCCGGATCCGCTGTCCTTCCAGTGATAATGCAGTCAGCCTGGTCTAAGGATGCATAGCTTAAAAAGGAACGCTTTCCAAGCTTCCCGGCATCGGTCATGACAATTGTCTGTTCGGAGCGGGAGATTGCCAGTTCTGCCATAAGTGCCGTATCGGAGTCGGTAGCCATCAGGCCCTCTTCCAGAGAAATGCCGTCAGCGCCGATAAAGCATTTGGTGAAATTAAAATGACTGATAAATTTGTTGCTGGCATAGCCGGCAAAGTCCATGCGTTTCTGGCGGTATTCTCCTCCGATCAGAATAACGCGGCAAACCGGGGATAGAATCTGAAGGTTAGCCAGGGAATTAGTAAAAACCGTCAGATCCTTGATTTCTTCGGCTTCCAGCTTCTGGGCAAGTGCCTGGCACAGATAATACAGGGTGGTGCCGGAATCGAAAAAAAGGATATCAGAATCCTGAATATAGCGGAGTCCGCATACGGCAATGGCCTCTTTTTCCTCCTGATGGCTTTCAATCAGGCGGTCGAAAGAATATTCGCCGGGGGTTTTATTGGCAAGCTGTATTCCGCCATATCTGCGAATCACTTTTTGTTCCTGCTCCAGTTCACTAAACAGCCTCCTCACGGTAGATTCGGATACATCTAAAAGTTCCATAGCTTCTATGGTGGTCAGGCGCTGCCTGATTTTCAGTATATTTAAAATGGTTTCAGTTCGTTGTGTCTGTTTGCTCATAAGAAACCTCCTTTTCATTTTTGTCTGAAGCAAGTAGAGCGTCAGGCTAGTACGTCAGGGTAGAACCTGTTTCCGTACTGCCTGTTAGCTCTGGAATTTCTTATCTTTAGTTATAGTATAAAAAGAATGATCTGTCAATGAATATCCCGAATAATTGAACGAAAAAACAATAAAATGAAAGAAACAATCAAAAATAGTTGACAAAATGAAAGAAACGTTATATTATGAAGTGGAAGAAAGGGATGTACAAACCACATATAATGTAAAGGAGGATTTTATTATGAGAAATGATTTAGCTATGTCTCTGGGGGATCTGTTGGGGGAGGAATATGTGAATGCGGTTGCTGCTGCAGCAGTTTCGCTGCTGGGGGTAGAGGAAGAAAAGGCGGAGTCTGCCAAGACAGAAAAGGTAGAATTTTTCCCGGAGTCCTATGTGGAAAAGCTGGATTCCATGCTTGACAGAATCGGTCAAATTGTGACGGTGCCTTTTACGGGTAAAATGGAAGGAGCACCGACACAGGCTTTTGCCAAGGCGGCAAATCATGATGCAAGTCCTATTTCCGGATTCGGATACTACCGGGTAGGGCAGGATGGAAAGCTGTATGTCATTGCCAAGAGTGAGCATTACCACACGCCGCTGGGACATTTCTTTCCGGGATATAAACTGATCGATAATGCCAGAACACTTGGGATTTCCAACGCAACACACAATAATACCAGAGGCTACATAACGAGATTGTGTGAACAGGAATTAGTGAGAATTGCCAATGGGCTGGGGAAAGACCAGAAGCAGGAGCTGGAGGATATATTAAAATGTGATAAACCCCATGTACTAAACCGCGTGATCAATCTGGAGACCGGTTCTCTTGCATGTGAAGCCGGAATTAAGATGATGCTCGCCAGATTTTATAAACTGGACAAAACATTTCCTGCACCAAAATACAGCGGACGAATTCCTGTTTTCTTTGTGATGGGCGACTATGAAGGCGGACGTATGGCAAACTACCATGGCACAACCGTTATTGCTCAGACTTTCCGGGATATGTGGCCGGAATTTTATAAAAAGAATGAAGAAAATGATATCTATAAAGTGGTTCCGGTTGCGATTAATGACCTGGAGGATTTCCGGAAAAAATATGAAATGTATAATCAGGGCAAATATAAAGCAGCTGGCTTTACCCATGAAATTATTCTGATGAATTATGGGGGCATCCGGTTGGAGGAAGATTATCTGAGAGCAGTATATAAAATCTGCCATGAAGGTGATACGCCTATCATGTGTGACGAGATTCAATCCTGTATGTGGTATGATGGTATGTTCTTATTCCGGCAATATGGTCTGAATCCGGATTTCTCAGTGGTAGGAAAAGGCTTTCCGGGCGGGCAGTACCCGGCTTCCAGAATTATTACCACCGCCGAAATGGACAACCTAAACCAGTTCGGTGCACTGGTTACCAACGGACAGGAAGAACTGGCATCGTTGTCTTACCTGATTACAATGGCATTTGTGGAACAAAACGGCAGTGCTGTTTCCGAAACAGGCAGGTATTATGAAGCACGTGTGAAAACGTTGAAAGATAAGTTTCCGGAAGTAATTGACTATGTGGAAGGGGAACAGATGTTAAGTGCCATCACCTTTAAAAATGTGGACGATACGGTTACTTTTGTGAAGAAGATGACGGGACAATATTTTGATATCAGTGCTCAGGTATACAAGGCATTCTGCCCGCCGGCTGCGTTATTGAAGCTGCCATTAATCGCGACACACAAACTGATTGACTGCCTGATTTGGCATATGGAAGCTGCACTGCATGAAATGGAAGAAGGAAAGTAGGGGGAATCTGATATGGGAAAAACAATACGTTTTGGAATTATAGGATGCGGGCTTATGGGAAAAGAATTTGCCAGTGCAGCCGCAAGATGGTGCCATCTGACGGTACAGGCAGCAAGGCCGGAGATCGTGGCAGTCTGTGATGTCAATGAAGCATCTCAGAAATGGTTTACTGATAACTTTGATACCATTCAGTTTACAACAACGGATTACAAAGAACTTTTGAAACGGGAAGATGTAGAAGCGGTATACTGTGCACTTCCCCATCTGCTGCATGAACAGGTATACTGTGATATCATTCGTGCCAAGAAGCACCTGCTGGGGGAAAAACCCTTTGGAATTGATCAAAAAGCCAATCAGAAAATTCTGGAGGCCATTGCACAAAATCCGGAAGTAGTGGTGCGGTGTGCCAGCGAATATCCCTATTTTCCGGCCTGCCAGGAATTAATACGCTGGGTTAAAAATGATAAACTGGGACGGATTATTGAAGTGAAGGCAGGATTTAACCATGCCAGTGACCTGGATATTCATAAGCCCATTAACTGGAAACGTACCGTTCGCATGAATGGGGAATATGGATGCCTTGGGGATTTGGGCATTCATGCGGAACATGTACCTTTCCGGCTGGGATGGATTCCGAAAAATGTTTATGCGGTACTGAGTGATATCGTAACAGAACGTCCGGATGGAAAAGGCGGCATGGCGGCATGTGATACATATGACAACGGAACGATGATCTGCCAGTGTGCCGATAAAGATGATAATGAGTTTGCCTTGTATATCGAGACGAAGAGGCTGGAGCCCGGGGCTACCAGTAACTGGTATCTGGAGGTGACGGGAATGGATGCATCCGTCCGATTTTATTCGGATGACCCAAACGCTTTTCACTATCTGTTTTCCGAAGGAAAGAATCAGGCGTGGAGCAGGGTCAATATCGGAACAAAACCACTGATTCCTACCATTACCGGAGATATATTTGAATTTGGATTTACCGATGCCATTTTACAGATGTGGGCGGCATTTATATTGGAAGTAGAGGGAAAAGAGACAGCATTCGGCTGCTTTACACCAGAGGAGACCAGAATCTCCCATGCCCTGCATACGGCGGCATTAAAGTCTTATCAGGAAAAACGGGCAGTGGAACTGGATCTTACTCCTTTGCCTGCAGATTCCCATAATCTATAATGGATAGCACGGTTAGGAATCGGGCATGAAATGCAAAAGATTCATGATAGCAGATCATGATAGTAGATTATGATAGAAGATCATAATAGAAGATCATGATAGAAGATCATAGTAAGAGATCGTAAAGTAAGATCATAAAGAGAGATCATAAAAAGGGTGCGGCGAATAGCCGGAAAGGGGTAAGTAAATGAAAGTAGGTACCGTTACAGAAATTAAGAAACATGAATACCGCGTAGGCCTTACACCAAATTCAGCAAAAGCATTTATTGATCACGGACATGCGGTTTATATACAGAAAGGCGCCGGGGAAGGATCTGGCTACCAGGATGATATGTATGAACGGGCAGGATGTATTTTACAGGATACGGCAAAGGAGGTATTTGACACCTGTGACATGATTGTAAAGGTAAAAGAGCCGCTGGAACCGGAATACCGGCTGATCAGAGAGAACCAGATTATCTATACGTATCTTCACCTGGCAGCAGATAAAGCGCTGACGGATGCCATGCTGGAGAGCAAATGTATCGGAATTGCATTTGAGACGATAAAAGGCAGAAATGGCGGATTGCCCTGTTTAAAACCCATGAGCCAGATAGCAGGAAGATTAAGCGTTCAGGAGGGGGCGAAATATCTGGAAAAACCCTTTGGCGGAAGAGGTGTCCTGTTAGCGGGAGTTCCGGGTGTGGAACGGGCAAAAGTGGTAGTCCTGGGAGCGGGAATTGTAGGAACCAGCGCAATTAAAATTGCTGCGGGAATGGGGGCAGAAGTTACGGTTCTGGATATTAATCTGGACCGGCTGGAATACCTGGAGGACATTTATCAGGGCAGAATTAATACGGTTTTTTCCACACCCCAGCATATACAGGAATGCCTGGCAGATGCGGATCTTGTGATCGGGGCGGTATTAATCCCGGGTGCGGCGGCACCAAAGCTGATTAAAAGAGAGTATTTAAAGAATATGAAAAAAGGTGCGGTGATTGTGGATGTGGCAATTGACCAGGGCGGATGCAGTGAAGTGAGCCACGTGACTTATCACGATGATCCGGTATATGTGACAGAAGGTGTGGTCTGCTATTGTGTTGGGAATATGCCGGGAGCGGTATCGAATACTTCTACCAATGCATTAAATAATGCCATATTAAACTACGGACTCCATATTGCAGATAAGGGTGCAGAGACGGCACTGAAAGAAGATGCGGGTCTTTTGGAAGGCTTGAATATATACAAAGGAAAGCTAACATACCGGGCAGTAGCGGAGGTTTACGGACTGGAATTTACAGATGCCAGAGCCTGCATTTAGTTTCATGCCCCAATTCAATAAAGATAAGAAGGTGTATATATGGCGATTGTGACACTAAAAGAAATATTAAAAGATGCAAAGAACCGGAGATATGGCATTGGAATGTTTAATACCATTAATCTTGAAATGGCAAGGGCAATTATAGGGATAGCAGAAGAAGAGCGTTCCCCGGTGATCATCGGTTTTGCCGAAGCACATCTTCCTTACGCAAATCTCGAAGACATCGCGCCGATTATGGTGAAATTTGCAAGAGAAGCAGTGGTGCCGGTTGCGATTCATTTTGACCACGGAATGACCTTTGAATATATCATGAAGGCCATCCATTATGGCTTTACCTCCGTAATGTTTGACGGCTCCACACTAACCTATGAAGAGAATATCCGTCAGACAAAAGAAATTGTGAAAGTAGCCCACGCGCTGAACGTATCAGTGGAAGCAGAGCTGGGGCATGTGGGCGGTGCGGAAGGCGGCGGTGATGACGGGCATGAGGAAATGTATACCAAAGTAGAGCAGGCAGCTGATTTTACCGCCAGGACGGGAATTGATGCTCTGGCTGTGGCAATTGGTACAGCTCATGGAGAATATAAGATAAAACCGGTTCTGGATATAAACCGGCTGCGGGAAATCCGAAATGCTGTGGACGTTCCATTAGTATTGCATGGAGGATCCGGGCTGACGGATCAGGATTTCCGAAGCTGTGTGGCAAATGGAATCAGTAAAGTTAATATTTTTACCGATATGTCGAAAGCTGCAGTCAACACTATTAATGAAAATCTCTGCGGAGCACGTAAGATAAATCTTGGAAACAGCCAGGAACTGATAGAAGGAATCGTGAAAGAGGTAATGCAGCAGTTAAAGGGCTGCACCTGTACTTCCATCAGTTATCCGGAATTAATTAATTATACCATAGACGGCATAAAGGCTGAAGTAGGAAGCAAAATGCGTCTGTTTGGAAGCTCACAGAAAGCATAAAAGAAATCGTGACGCATATCTTACAGAAACCAATTATCAAAAACATGCTAAGAGAGGAAGTGGAACTATGGTAAAACATATTTTATTCTGGGCGTTAAAACCAGAGAAAAAACAGGATGCAGAAGAAATAGTAACAGAGCTGAACCGGAAATTCCAAAATATGCAGCCGCAAATAAAGGGACTTCTGAAAGCGGAAGTGGGAGCTAATTATAATGGCGGTGAATTTGACTTTGCACTCTATACGGAGTTTGTGGACAGGGTGTCGGAAACAGCGTATCAGGGACATCCGGAGCATGTGAAGATAAAAGAGTATATAAAAGCAATTACGGTCGGGAAAGTTTGTGTGGATTATGAATGCTGATTAAGGGACGCTTTGTATCAGGAGATAGTGTTTGTAAAGAAAAGGGGCGGACCATGACAGGCGTTTAGAAGGCTTACTGCAGAACTGGCATGAGCCATAAGCCATTTAGCCATTTATAAACTGTTCGCTGTAGTACAAGGATAGGCCAGAATTTGGCTTATCCTTTTTTCGTGCCTATCATTAGCTGAAAAACAATTTCTGATCATTTTTGGAATGGAAAATGGAAAATGATCGCATTTCTTTCTAAATATATAAATATTTATATTATAATAGTAAAAACCATTGACAATTAATTTGTATTATGCTTTAATGTGGTTATAATCGCTAATGAAAGTCATGTTTAAAAAAATATATTATACAATTTTACAAAAAACAACGGCATAATTTTGTATATGAATGCCGAAGTACATCTTTGCCGATCGCAACAATTATGGGAGCCTGGGTTGACGGTGCAGGTAAGTTAAAGGGAATCCATTTTCCATTATCTATGCACTTCCGTCCATTATTTTATACGTGTTGACGCAGAGATATATGTCCAAGGGATTCAGCATGCAGGGCGGAACAAAAGGTTAAAGAAAGAAGGTGTATTTGTGAATACAATGGAAAAGTATCTGAAACTGAAAGAGAAAAAAGGGAAAAATTACTGGGAAGAACGTATTCTTGCCCAGCTGGGATACCTGATACAGTTACGAAATGGGGAAATCCCGGAAGATGCAGCAAAAGTAATTGACCATCTCTATCAGCAGGAGAAGGAAGAAGGGGCAATCACAAAACAGGAAGCAGCCGCTGCGGAAAATAAACTGCTTCATTATAAAGAATCTGCCAAGAAATTAAGTGTGATCTGTGCAGGACACGCCCATATTGACATGAATTGGATGTGGGGATATCAGGAAACTGTGTCTGTTACAATAGATACCTTTCAGACCATGCTGAATCTGATGCGGGAATATGAAGATTTTACATTTTCACAGTCTCAGGCATCTACTTATGAGGCAATTGAAAAATATTGTCCCGACATGCTGCCGGAGATCAGAGAACAGATTAAAAGAGGAAAATGGGAAGTTACGGCATCTACCTGGGTGGAACCGGACAAAAATATGACAGGTACGGAGAGTATGGCGAGGCATATTCTGTATACCAAAAACTATTTGTCAGGTTTGTTGGAGCTGCCAAAAGAGGCAATGGAACTGGATTTTGAGCCGGATACCTTCGGTCACAGCGCATGTGTGCCGGAAATTTTAAATCAGGGTGGAATTAAGTATTACTACCATTGCAGAGGCTTTGATAAATATATGCTGTACAACTGGGAAGCACCTTCAGGGGAAAGAGTACTGGTATACCGTGAACCAACCTGGTATCTGGGACCCATTGAATATGACATGATGCTTAATGTTCCTGAATTTTCCAGGGAGAATCATACCAGTACCATGTTAAAAGTATATGGTGTGGGAGACCATGGCGGCGGACCGACAAGAAGAGATATTGAACGGATTATGGATATGAGCAGCTGGCCGTTGATGCCGGATATTCGTTTTGGAACCATGCATGAGTTCTTTCATGCCGTAGAAAAGGACAGAGACCGGTTCCCCGTAGTTACAGGAGAATTAAATTATGTTCTGACGGGATGCTATACTACCCAGGCCAGAATCAAGATGGCAAACCGTATCGGAGAAGATAAGTTATATGATGCGGAAACGCTCTGTACCATGGGTGCACAGTTAACCGGCAACCACAGATTGACGGACCGTTTGGATCGGGCATGGAAAAATGTGCTGTTTAACCAGTTCCACGACATTCTGCCAGGGTCAGGGGTTATAGAAACCAGAGAACATGCTATGGGACTTTTCCAGGAGACGCTGACCATCTCCATGGCAAATGCAAACCGGGCTATGCGGGCAATCAGTGAGCGCATTGATACCAGTATATTTGGAGGAAACGATACAAAAGACTCCATGTCAGAAGGAGCAGGTGTGGGCTATGGTACCGGGCAGACGGAGGATTGTTACGGAAATGAAGGTGACGGACGTTTTGGTTTTTCCAGTACCCACAGAGGAAGCGGAGACACCAGGGTTTATACGCTGTTCAATACTACCCAGTACTTGAGAAAAGAGCTTGTGGAAATTACTGTCTGGGATCCGGAATTCCCGGTGGATGAGATTACGGTTGTGGATGAGATGGGAAGGGATGTTCCCTGGGAAATAAAAGGAGAAGGACTTCATTACTGGCAGCACCATTATCTCAAACTGCTGTTTATGGCTGAGGTAGGACCATTTGGTTATGCATCTTACTGTGTGAAGCATACGCCGGCCCAGTCAGAAAAGCTTCCGGTAAGGCAGGATCCAAGAGTCCACGATATGGAGGATGGGGCATATATTCTGGAAAACGACAGGGTTCGGGCAGTATTCGATACCAGAACAATGAAATTGCTGTCCTTTGCAGGCTTGAACGGCGGTAAGGAATTGATTGACAATGAGAATCCCTCAGCTTATTTCCGCTATGTGGAAGAAAGTGATACGGAGGAGATGACAGCCTGGATCGTTGGACGGTACTCCAGAATAACAGATGTCAATGAGCAGGCATTTGTCAGAGTGATTGACAAGAAACTAACGGGTCTGAACCGATATCTGACTTATGAATTGGAATATGGAAAATTCAAATTAAAAGTAAAGATTAGCCTGAATGGCGATGACACAATGCTTCGCTATAAGATCAAACTGGATTGGCTGGAGACGGGAGCGAAGAATAAGAAAATTCCGCAGCTTCAGTTCTATACGCCTTTTGGCTATGAGGCGGAGGATTACCTCTATGATATTCCGGCGGGTTCTGTTGTTCGAAAAGGCCTGGGGCATGATGTTCCTGCTGTATACTATGGAGCGCCGCTGCCGAAAATCGGAGATACGGCAATGATGCTGACGTCTGATTGTAAATACGGCTACCGGGGAGGGAACCAGGCACTCTTAATTGATTTGGTAAGGGGTTCTTTTGATCCTGACCCATATCCGGATCTGGGAGAGCATTACATCAACATTGGAATCGGTTTTGAAAAAGATTACAGCAGAGAGAAGCTTTTAAGGGAAGCAATTCTATTTTCACATCCTGTTTATGCGCTGTCCTGTACGGTTCATGAGGGAAAAGCAAAACAGAGGGAATGTTTCCTGAAGGTTACGGGAAATGCAAAAGTTTCTTCTGTGAAGGCGGCGGAAGACGGAAGCAACGCGGTAGTCATCCGATTGTACAGTTGCAGTGAAGCAGAAGAACCGGTAAGCCTAAAATTTTTAGAAAAACCCATAACGGCTGGATTTATCTCTTTGACAGAAAACGAATGTGCAGACACAGCAGTGGAAATGGATGGATGCGAAGTAAGGGTAACCCTGCCGAAATATGCATTCCGGTCCATTAAAGTCAGTTTTTAAAACTACGAATTAAGGAATAGCGCAAGCCAGTATGCGTTGTTCAGAGGAATGTATATGACAAAAAGAGAGATTTTAATTGATTATGTGAAAAACGGCGGGCAGAGATTTTTATGCTCGCCGCAGATAGGGGCAGGAGCCGGATTTGATACCAAGATTGCAAATAAAACCTGGATAGGGGATACTACCATTGAAGATACCAGAAAAGCCTGGGAGATGTTTAATGTAATCCCTCTGTACAATTATGAACTTCCGCAGCTGCACGAACTCACCCCAAAGCTGGTGATGGAAAATATGTCCGCCCATGGAAATACAGCGGACAGAAAGATTACCCATAAAAAGCTAATGACAGCTCTTGGAACTCTTACTTCAGAAATTATAGAAGATGAAGGAAAGGGAGCTATGGCGGTAAAATATTTTATCACGGAAGAAGAAGAACTGGAAATCTTTGAATATTATCTGGACTGCCTGTTGGAGGTGAAAGATTTTTCAACCATTACAGACGGAGTCAAGCACATACGGGAAATAGTGGGAGAAGACAGTGCACTGGATCTTCAGTGGCCGATGCAGCCCTATGAACTGTTGTGTTTTCCCAATACGGTGGATACGGCAGTGTTTGCCCTTACCTGCCCGGAGATTTTTAAAAGGCTGATGGATAAAATCTTAGAGCTTGACGAAAGATTGATTTTGGCGGTTGCAAAAGGAGGTGCTGACTTTGTTTTTCTGGGAGGTCCCGGTTCGGAATTAATATCACCCCAATATTACCGGGATTATCTGGTACCATACTCAAAAATTGTAACCGAAATGGCTCATAAAAACGGCCTGCTGGTATATACCCATATCTGTTCAAAGATTGAGCCCATGCTGTCTCTTGGGTTTTATAATGAAATGGGGATTGATTTGTTTGAAACTCTCTCAGAAGAGCCGGTTGGAAATGTAAAATCCATTGAAGATGCATTCTTAAAATTAGACCCTGAGATCTGTACCAGAGGAAATATCGGTCTGGATAAACTGCTGTTGGGGACGCCCGGGGAGATTAAAGAAATAAGTTTTAGAATTTTGGAAACGGCAAAGAGGTTGGGCAGAAAGCATATTCTGGCAGCCAGCGATTATATGTTTTACGATACTCCTGTTGAAAATGTAAGGGCCATGGCAGAAGCAGCAGCCGAGTTTAACGGCTGCCCTTTGGATGATTGGAAGTAAAGAAATTCCCGGCAAAAAATTCGTTTAACAGGCAGCAGGCGCTGCCGATAATGGGAGTTTTCATGGCAAAGCTGGATTTTCTGATGGAAATGTACTTATGGCTTGCGGCAAGTATCTTGGCATTTACTTCCTGCTGGATGTATTCTATATAAGAATCCGGCAGGTAGTAACCTTCATGCCCAAGGATGATGATCTGAGGGTCCATCATGTTGCAGGCATTGATAATTGCATAGGAAAGTTTTTCAGCCATATCCTGGAAAACAGCATGGCATGCTTCCTGTTTTGCCACAGTTACAAAATCGGAGCAGGTAAGAGCAGGGTTATTGCTTGCAAGGCGTAATTTCTCCAGTATGACCGGCATATTGATATAGGCCTCCAGGCAGCCCCTTCTTCCGCAGGAACACAGAGCGCCGTCATAGTAGATGCCCATGTGTCCGATTTCTCCCACAAAGCCGCTTTTGTTCTGAAACAGCTTCCCATCCGATATGATGCCCGATCCGATGCCATTGGAGATTCCAAGGTAGACAAAGTTCTTCGTATCCATACACATACCGAACAGCTTTTCCGCAAGTGCGGAAGCATTCATATCATTATTGACAAATACAGGCATCTGGAAGCAGTCCTCCAGAATAGCTTTAATGGAATAGTCAGAGATATGAAAGAAATTTGTAGGCTTTAAAATGACTCCTTTTTCAGCATCCAGAGGTCCGATGGAGGAGACACCGATTCCAAGGATGGTATCAGTAGTCACGGAAGCTGCATCCTGAATAAGCTTTATGATTTTCTGTGTGAGAGAATTAGCTGTCTCTTCACACAGAGAGGTAAACTGGTGATATAAAATCTTGCCGGTGATCTCGGTAAGAATACAGTGAACCGCATCCCTGGAAAGGTAAATGCCAATTACCTTAGGGGCATCCGGTGCGATATCCAGCTGAACCGGATTTCTTCCAATATTGGTATTTTCTTCAATTTGTGATTCACAGACATAGCGTTCCTCAATCAGTTCATTCACAATGTTTGTCACGGTCATCTTAGATAAATGAATTTTAGAGGCAATAGCCGCCCTGGAATAGTCTCTTCCGGAAGCAATCAGCTGCAGTATAATGCCGCGGTTTGTATTTTTGACATCTGTGTGGTTAACTCCTTTACGCAAGATATTACCCTCCTTTAGTATAAGATATTTATCAAAAAATAGTAAAATATATTTACAAAATAGATACCAACAAATCTTTGTACCAGTAAACAGGTATATAAATAAAAACTATTTATTAATTTAATTATAGCAAACAGCGCTATTGCCAGTCAACCTATATTTTGTAAAAATTACAGAGTATGTAAGAAAATGGTTACTGTTCACACCTAAACACACCGCTTGGCTGATGGACTTGTAGCCATACCGTAAAACAGCCAATGAGCCTGCCCTTCGTTAGCGCCGGCTTTAAATGGTCAGGCAGCAGAAAAAAATTAAAACAGGGCTTTGGCAGGAAAGGAAAGAGATATGAATAGAAAAGTTTATCAGGAAGTGAAAGAAGAGGCATTAAAATATTTTAAAGAAGCCAATATTGTTCTGACCCCGGATGAGGAGGAGCAGATTGAAGTGGCAGATTTCGGATTAAATGATATCTATAGAATTGGTTTGGAAAGCGTTGTGTATGTAAATACGGACCGCTGCTGTGCTAAGGAGATGGTGTTGTTACCTCATCAAACCTGTCCCGAGCATCTTCATCCATCGGTAGGAGAGAATTATGAAGGCAAAGAAGAAACCTTCCGATGCAGGAAAGGAGAGGTCTACCTATATGTGGAAGGGGATGCCACGGAGGATATAAAAGCAAAAATATTACCGGATCAGCCAGGATTTACCGTGTTTCATGAAATCTGCTTAAAAGAGGGGGAACAATATACCCTGTATCCCAATACCAGGCACTGGTTCCAGGCAGGGGAAAAAGGAGCAGTCATCAGTGAATTTAGTACGCATTGCTATGATGAGTATGATATTTTTACGGATGTCAGGATTAAAAGGATGCCGGAGATTGAGGAATAAAAGGACCTTATAAAGTGTTGTTCGGCATTTGACAAATAGACTCACAGGTGATATTATATTTATACAAAAAGGAATAACCGCCCCATGTTAGGTAGTTATCCTCATGATAAGGACTTGTCCTTAATGGACGATGCCTACCTTGTTGGTGAGAACAGGGTAGGCTTTTTTATTTCTTCTTGTCGATATAGGCAAGGAGAGAAATTAGAAAACTTCCAAATATAAACAATAATGTTAATACCTGATATGTATTCATAACATCACCCCCCTTCTTCTGAAGTTGGAGGGTAACCACCCTGTAACGATTATTCCAGATATTTAGTATACCATATTCTATTTATGATGTCTAATTATTTATACAGTCTTATAATTTGCAATTATATATATATAAGGTGTATATATAAATATTTATACCTACAATAAACCACATAAATCTTAATTCCGTTTTTCAAAAACAATCCCAGGAAACAAATAAAACCAACAAAAAACAAAAAGAAAACTTGCAAAACCACATCACTTTGTAGTATAATACTTATATAATTTTTAGAAACTTATAGTAGAGGTATTTTACAGACAATTACCCGGTACAACGGTTAAAAGGTGAAAGCATGAAGAGGTCAAAAAGAATTGAAACATTAGACAAACGCCCGGTCAATATGGATGGATTTATCAATGAATGGCCGGAGATGGGTTTTGTTGCTATGAAAAGCCCATATGACCCGAAACCTTCTATTAAAGTAGAAGATGGTGTCATTACGGAACTGGATGGAAAGAAAAAAGCGGAGTTTGATTTCCTGGACCAGTTTATTGCAGAATATGCGATTAATGTGGAAAGAGCAGAGCGTTCTATGGCAGTGCCGTCTTTAGATATTGCCCGCATGATCGTGGATATTCATGTATCCAGAAAAGAAATATTGGAACTTGTTTCCGGGATTACACCGGCTAAAATGGTGGAAGTTATCAATTATCTGAATGTGGTAGAAATGATGATGGGTATGCAGAAAATGCGTGCCAGAAGGACACCGGGAAATCAGGCGCATATTACAAACCTGAAGGATGATCCGGTACAGATAGCAGCAGATGCGGCGGAAGGTGCACTCCGGGGATTTGCTGAAGAAGAGACTACGGTTGGAATAGCGCGGTATGCTCCGTTTAACGCAATCGCACTTCTGATCGGTTCCCAGGCAGGAAGAAAAGGTGTATTAACCCAGTGTGCGGTTGAAGAAGCTACAGAGTTAGAACTTGGTATCCGCGGACTTACTACATATGCAGAGACCTTGTCCGTATATGGTACGGAAAAAGTCTTTGTAGACGGAGATGATACTCCTTATTCCAAAGCATTTTTGAATTCTGCTTATGCATCCAGGGGACTGAAAGTCCGTTTTACTTCGGGGGCAGGTTCCGAAGTATTAATGGGAAGCACCGAGAAAAAGTCGATGCTTTATCTGGAGTGCAGATGTCTCTATGTCACAAAAGGTGCAGGATCACAGGGAATTCAGAATGGATCCGTTAGCTGTATCGGTATAGCAGCCAGCGTGCCGGCAGGAATCCGCGAGGTTATGGGTGAGAATCTGGTAGCCGCACTTTTAGGACTGGAATGTGCTTCTTCCAATGATCAGAGTTTTTCCAACTCAGATATGCGAAGAACAGCAAGAACCATGCTTCAGTTTATGCCGGGTACGGATTTCATTTTCTCCGGTTATGCGGCAGAACCGAATTATGATAATTTATTTGCAGGTTCTAACTTTGATGCAGAAGACTTTGATGATTACAATGTTATTCAGCGTGATATGCAGGTGGACGGGGGTCTTCGTCCTGTTACGGAAGAAGAAGTTATCCGTGTCAGAATGAAAGCAGGAAAAGCTGTTCAGGCAGTATTTAAATATCTGGGACTCACTGAGGTCACAGATGAGCAGGTAGAAGCAGTGGCATATGCACATGGAAGCAAGGATACTTTATCCCGTGATGTGGCAGCCGATCTTATGTCTGTAGAAGATATGATGAAACGGGGAATTACAGGTGTTGATATTGTAAAAGCCCTTGCAGACAGCGGATTTGAAGATCTTGCACAGAGTATACTCAATATGTTAAAACAACGGGTAATTGGAGATTATATGCAGACATCGGCGATTCTGGACGAGAACTTTAATGTACTGTCCGGTGTAAATACACCGAATGATTATATGGGACCTGGTACCGGATACCGTGTGGATGGAAAACGCTGGGAAGAAATTAAAGCGATTCCACATATTATCGATCCGGATAAGTTTTAGGAGGTGGCAGAATGGAATTAAATGAAGAGTTAATACAAAGCATTGCAAAGGCGGTTATCGCTCAGCTTGGCAATCATCCGTCTGCCGCATCTGCAGCAAAAGACCACACAGTTGTAAAAACTGATTATTCAGGCTTTCCTCTGGCGAAAAAAGGAACAAATCCCAAGGAAGTAGTAATCGGTGTGGGACCTGCTTTTCAGAGAGAAATCGGTGCAACAATTGTTGGCTTGGATCTGAATGAGGTATTGAAGAACCTGAAAGCCGGAATTGAAGAAGAAGGAATGGTTCCAAGGGTAGTAAAAGTACTGAAAACATCAGATGTTTGTTTTATGGGACTGGAGGCAGCCAAGATCAGCGGTTCCGGCATCGGAATCGGACTGCAGTCGAAAGGAACGGCTGTAATTCACCAGAAGGATCTGTATCCTTTGTCAAATCTGGAATTATTTCCACAGGCACCGCTTATGACACTGGAAACTTACCGGAAAATAGGCAGAAATGCAGCACGGTATGTAAAAGGAGAAAAAGTGACTCCCATTGAGAGCATTAATGATCCAATGGTTCGTGCGAAGTTCCAGGTGAAAGCAGCGCTTATGCATATTCGCGAGACAGAACAGGTGGACAAGGAAATACCAATTATTGAATGGGAGGAAGCATAGGATGAGATACCCATTAGGACAACATGAAGCGGAGAGTATTACTTCTAAAACCGGAAAAAAGCTGTCAGATATTACTTTGGATCAAGTGAGAAAAGGGAATATCACAGCAGATGACATTAAAATCTCTAAGGAAATGTTAAAAAAGCAGGGACAGGTTTCCAAGGAAGCCGGTAATGACCCTATGGCGTTAAATTTTGAACGTGCCGGAGAACTGGTTGATGTTCCGGATGAAGTAATTCTGGAAATGTATAATAAATTACGCCCGAACCGTTCCACGAAGCGGGAACTGGTAGAGATGGCGAAGGAACTATTGGAGAAATATGGAGCGGTACACTGTGCAAAACTGGTTATGGAAGCTGCAGAGGTGTACGAGAAACGAGGGATTCTTCTGTGAAAATAGTTGCAGGTGTTGATATTGGCAATTCCACAACTGAAGTATGTATCGGCTCTTTTTCGGAAGAGGGCAAACTGCGCTTTTTATCCAGTGCTTCCCGCATGACTACGGGAACCAAAGGCACCGTGGCAAATGTTCACGGGATAAAAGCAGCTCTTTTAGAGGCAATGGGCCGTATTGACCGGAAGGTAAATGAGATAGAACTGATCCGGATCAATGAGGCTGCACCTGTCATCGGGGATACGGCGATGGAAACCATAACGGAAACCATTATAACAGAATCCTCTATGATCGGGCACAATCCATCCACACCTGCCGGAGCGGGGCAGGCAGTCGGATATTTACTGCCTCTGGAACAGATTGCATCGGCAAAAAGCAATGTCTCATATATACTGACAGCATCCAGCCGTTTCGGCTATGATGAAGTTGCAGGAATTATTAATAAATACAGCGGGCGCATTGGAATCAAAGGTTTGATACTCCAGGCGGACGAGGCGGTTCTTGTTGAAAACAGAATTTCTATTGAAATTCCTATTATTGATGAAGTGCGTCAGATAGAGCGTGTACCGGAAGGAAAGCTTGCGGCGATAGAAGTTGCGCTGCCCGGTCAGGGAATCAGTATGCTGTCTAATCCTTATGGAATCGCAACACTGCTTGAACTTGGACCCGAAGAAACCAGAATGGTGACGCCCATTGCAAAAAGCCTGATTGGAAAGCGGAGTGCCGTAGTGATCAAAACACCTCACGGCAACGTAAAAGAAAATATTCTGCCTGCAGGTGATATTTATATAGAAGGAACAAATTCTCTAACTGTAAATATTGATGCGGGTGCAGATGCAATTATGGATACCCTTTCAGGAGCCGGAGAAATCCGTGATATCAGCGGACAACAGGAAACTAATGTGGGAAATATGCTTTCCGGCATTAAAAAAGGCATGGAAAAAGTGACAGATGAGACCGGTCAGGATATTCGCATCACAGATATACTTGCTGTTGACACCCTGGCTCCAGTACAGATTTCCGGCTCTCTCGCAGGAGAGATGTGCATGGAAAAAGCAGTGGGAATTGCGGCTATGGTTAAAACAAGGCAGCTGCCTATGGAAAAGATTGCAGATGAGTTAAAAAAGGAACTGGGGATTTATACAAAGGTGGCGGGAGTGGAGGCTGTGATGGCTACGCTTGGTGCCTGTACTACCCCGGGAACACAGCTCCCTCTGGCAATTCTCGATCTTGGCGGCGGTTCTACAGATGCAGCTATGATAGATGAAAAGGGGATGGTCAGAACGACCCATCAGGCTGGAGCGGGAGAACTGGTATCTATGCTTATTCAGACCGAGCTTGGACTGTCCGCAAGAACAACAGCAGAACAGATTAAAAGATATCCTCTTGCAAGAGTGGAAAGTCTGTTTCATATGAGGCTGGAAAATGGTGCAATGCAGTTTTTTGATGAATCCATTGATCCGAGGTATTTTGGAAATGTGGTACTGCTCCATCCGGAAGAACTCATAAAGATAGAGGAAGATATACCAATGGAAAAAATTGCGTCTGTAAGGCGGGAGGCCAAGAAAAAGGTTTTTGTCCGCAATGCAGTCAGAGCGCTGACCCAGGTGGCACCTGATCATAATCTTAGAAATATTCCAAATGTGGTATTGGTAGGCGGATCTGCAGAAGACTTTGAGATTCCCCAGATGCTTATGGAGGAACTTTCCAATTATAAGATTGTCTGCGGACGGGGAAATATCAGACGTTGTGAGGGACCCAGAAATGCGGTTGCAACAGGGCTGGTGCTTTCCTATCTTGGAGGAAGCAAATGATTGCAAAAAAGCCTTCCATTCTAATTTGTGGAAATCAGCCGGACAGAGATCTGCTTCGGGAAATCTGTGCAGGTATTGAAGAAGAAGGCGTTTTATACGAAGTATTGAAACTGGAATCTGCGGATTTGGATGAACTGGCATACGAAGCGGCATCAGAGTCTATTTTAGGAGCAGGTATCGGGATCATCGGTTCACGTGCAGCCATGCAGATGCGGGGTCTGCATAAAGGGCAGAACGTATTTGAAGTCAACCGCCCGAGCTTTGCCCAGTGCAGGTCGCTGGGAGCAAATAGCGCCAGAGCAATTAAAAGAGTAGCTTTTAAAAAGGTATATGATGTATAATAAGACTGCAGCTTTAAAATCAGCTTGAAAATTTGATTGAAATATCTGGAGGGATCACGTATGCTGGCAATTGAGAGAAAGAATGAGATATTATCAATTTTACAAAAAGAACAAAGAGTATTAGTGGCGGAACTCAGTCAAAAATACAATGTTACAGAAGAAACAATCAGAAGAGATCTGGAAAAATTAGAAAAAGAAGGATTTGTGAAGAAAACATATGGCGGAGCTGTGCTTAATAAGCATATCACTATGGACATGCCCCTGAAAATAAGGGAAAAGACCAACCGCAAAGAAAAGCAGGTTATTGCGAAAAAAGTAGCCGGGCTTATTGAAGAAGGGGACTGTATCATGCTGGACAGCTCTTCCACCTCCCTGATGATAGCGCAGGAGCTTAAACGGATGAAAAAGCTCACGGTTATCACCAACTCTGTGGAAGTGCTCATTGAATTGTCCGGAAATGACGGAATCCAGGTAATATCCACCGGTGGAAATCTTAGAGACTCATCCCTTTCCCTGGTTGGTAAGGCAACGCAGGAGGTATTGTCCCATTATTATGTGGATAAAGCCGTTATTTCCTGTAAAGGTGTGGATATTGAAAAAGGAGTCACAGACTCTCATGAAATGGAAGCAGAAGTAAAAATCGCCATGCGCAAAAGTGCAAAGTCAACGATTTTGGCGGCTGACAGCAGTAAGATGGGGGAAGTCTTCTTTGTAAAAGTATTAAATCTGGAAAGCGGAGATATACTTGTTACTGACAAAATTCCGGAAGAATGGCGCAAGCCTCTGGCAGAGCGCGGTGTAAAAGTTTTATCAAATGAGGATGAATAAACTAGAAATTATATAATATGGTTTCTATGATTATAAAAAACAAATTCTAAAATTTAAATGAGAGGTGCTAGACATGGGAGAAGTAATTTATAATCTGGCGTTTGACTTTGGAGCGTCCAGCGGAAGAATGATTTTAAGCAAATATCAGGATGGGAAAATAGAATTAGAGGAATTACACCGTTTCGCTAATGATCCGGTTCGTGTAGGAAAGAATTTTTATTGGGATACTTTCCGTTTATATCATGAATTGAAAACAGGATTGAAGAAAGCAGCAGCTAAGAAAATTCCGATCCAGAGCCTTGCAATTGATACCTGGGGTGTTGATTACGGTTTAATCGATAAAGATGGAAATCTCATCGGCAATCCAGTAAACTACCGTGATGACAGAACGATTGGTGTGATCGAAGAAGTAGGCAAAATTGTTCCCCTAAAGGATATTTATGCCACAACCGGAATCCAGTTCATGAATTTTAATACGCTGTTCCAGATCTATGCAGATAAACAAATGCGCCCGGACATTTATGAAAAAGCAGTTCGCCTCTTATTTATGCCGGAACTTTTTGGATATTTCCTCACAGGCAAAATGTACAATGAGTATACAATGGCAAGTACCGGACAGCTTCTGGATGCCAAAACCAGAGACTGGGATTATGAGTTGATTGAAAAAGTGGGTCTTAAAAAAGAGCTGTTTGGAGAATTGACAAAACCGGGAACAGTTATCGGAGATTTATGTCCGGAAGTAATCGAAGAGACAGGTCTATCAGGGGTAAAAGTAATTGCAGTTGGAAGTCATGATACGGCATCTGCAGTAGCAGGAACTCCATTTGAAGAGAAAAATGCGGCATTCTTAAGCTGCGGAACATGGTCACTCTTTGGCATGGAAATTGATGAACCTATTTTAACGGAAGAATCTTTTGAATATAATTATACAAATGAAGGCGGAGTTGAAGGCAAAATCCGTTACCTGAAGAACATCAACGGTTTATGGATTATGCAGAATCTGCGTAAAAACTGGTGTGAATTCGAGGGAGACGTTTCTTTCCCGGATATCATCAAGGCTTCCAGAGAAGCTAAGAGACAGGATTTCATGATTGATCCTAATGACCCAAGATTTACGGCTCCATATAACATGATGAAAGAAGTTATCGCATATTGTAAAGAACACGGACAGGGAACACCGGAAGGGCTCGGAGAAATTGCTATGGCAATTTACAATGGACTTACTAATGAATATGGTGCAACGATCAGAGGACTGGAAGTATTGACAGGAGAGACGATTCCATGTATTAATATGGTAGGCGGCGGTATCCAGGATCAGCTTTTATGTGAACTGACAGCGAAAGCAACCGGTAAGAAAGTAGTGGCAGGTCCGATCGAAGGTTCCGTTCTCGGAAATGTGGTAATGCAGCTGAAAGCTATGGGAGCTATTGATTCCTTAGAAGAAGGACGTAAGATTGTGAAGGCATCCTTTGCACAGCAGGTACATATTCCGGCATAAGATAACAGTTAAGCTTACTGATCCGGTGGTTGATAATCTGATTCCTTTTCAGGTGTTAAGGACTGCCGGAGACATGTTGATATAACTTTAAATTGCCAGATTCATAAGAATCGGGCATAATAGATGCGAGGTTTGAAAGTATGGGCATTTCGACAAAAAATGGCGATGGTGGTATGACCAACCTGATAAAAACAAAAAATGTGCCAAAATCAGATGAGCGTGTTCACTTGTTAGGAAGCATAGATGAGCTTACCAGCCATTTGGGACTGGTAAAGGCGAAAGTATGCATGACTCAGGTGAAAGAAATGCTTGCGTCTGTTCAGGATACGCTTATTACCGTAATGGCAGGTATCGCAGACCCGCACAATATGAAATACAAACTAAAAGAAGCTGAAGTCACAAGACTGGAAACAGAGATGGCACGCATGGAAAGTGAGTTCACCATGCCTCAGGGCTGGGTGCTGCCTGGCGGGAATGCCGTGTCTGCGGAAGTGGACATAGCAAGAACGGTAACCAGGAGATGCGAACGCTATCTGTCCGGTGTTACCATTAAATACGGCTCGGACAAAGTAGCAAAACAATACCTGAACCGTTTGTCAGACTACTTGTTTATATTAGCACGTTATACAGATGCGGTCATGACAGAGCCTGTCAGTCCGCAGATACAACCCATGGCTCCTTCTATAGCCGCTCAGGAACAGCCTGTGAGGTCTGCTCCAGCGGATGCAGGTGTAAAATCCATAAAAATGGAAGAACCAAAAGCTGATCCGGTTATGGAAAATACAGTTATGGTTAATAAGGAAAAACTGATGGATATGACGAGTGAAGCAATTATACAGGAAGTATTAAAAAGAATGAACAAGCCGGAGAAAATATCTCTGGATGCAGCAAAAAAGCTGATTGAGAAAGTAGAAGAGTACTCCAAATCCCAGGGAATGCAGGCTGTAATAGCAGTCTGCGGTCCGGATGGCAATCCCATTGCGGTACATGTAATGGATGGAGCTTTCCTGGTAAGCTTTGATGTGGCTATTAAAAAAGCCTATACGGCTGCAGCAGTTAAGATGTCCACATTGGAACTGGGGGAATTAATCAAGCCAGGAGCGACGTTCCAGGGTCTGGATCATATCGAAGGAGACAAAATGGTATTCTTCGGCGGAGGTGTTCCGCTAAAATCAGGTGGACGCATGATAGGTGCTCTTGGAGTAAGCGGCGGTACCGGAGATGAAGATGACAGGCTTGCCCAGTATGGACTGGGTGTTTTAGAGGAAGTACTTTCTTAGTACTAGAGCGTGTTTAAAAATTGCTTTCTGACAGATGTGCGTCACAGTTTGTGGTAGATTTGTCCCGGATGAAGGGCGCGTAGCGGGCTACGCAACCTGAATTCGGGGCAAATCTACCGCAAAGTGGGGCGTGCAGATGACAGGAATGAATTTTAAAACACCTCAAGAGCCTACATCTGATTAAATGAATTTACACACAAGATTACGTTTTAGATGAAAAGGCAGCTATGGCATAGCGGGGAATCGCTTGTTGTAGCTGCTTTTAATTTAGTACTTCCCACCCCCCTGAATAAATGTTATAATTATCGCAATAATATTCACATAAGCATATTTTATGCGAGAAATGGAAATGGAGGAAATTTTATGCAGTTTACCACATTGCCGCAGTATGAACTTCAGATAGAAGAAGATATTGCGGATATTAATTCAAAGGGTTATCTGTTAAGACATAAAAAGAGCGGCGCCAGAATTATGGTGATTGCCAATGATGATGAAAATAAGGTTTTTCATATTGCTTTTCGGACACCGCCCAAGGACAGTACAGGGGTAGCTCATATTTTGGAGCATAGTGTTTTGTGCGGAAGTGAAAAGTTTCCGTCAAAGGATCCTTTCGTTGAATTGGTGAAAGGGTCCCTTAATACGTTTTTAAATGCTATGACATATCCGGACAAGACGATGTATCCGGTTGCAAGCTGTAATGACCAGGATTTCCGCAATCTGATGCATGTATACATGGATGCGGTTTTCCACACAAACATTTATAATAAGGAAGAGATTTTCCGCCAGGAAGGCTGGAACTATCATTTAGAGACTCCGGAAGATGAACTGACTTATAATGGAGTGGTTTACAATGAGATGAAGGGGGCTTTTTCCTCACCGGATGATGTTCTGGATCGGGAAATTCTGAATTCCCTGTTTCCGGATACACCATATGGAAATGAATCCGGCGGTGATCCTGCATTTATACCGGATCTTACGTACAATGATTTTCTGGAATTCCATAGTAAGTATTACCATCCTTCCAACAGTTACATTTATCTGTATGGGAATGCAGATATGGAAGAAAGGCTGAAATGGCTGGATGAGGAATATTTAAGCCAATATGATGCCATCCAGGTGGATTCTGCAATTCCCATGCAGAAACCATTTGATAAACCTATCGAGATAAAGAAAAAGTATTCGATTTCCAATACTGATGATGAGAAGGACAACACCTTCCTCTCTTATAATGCAGCTATTAAAACCAGCCTGGATGTTCGGCTGGCAAATGCATTTTCTGTGATTGAGTACGCTTTGCTTACTGCTCCCGGAGCACCTTTGAAGCAGGCGCTGCTGGATGCAAAAGTTGGGAAAGATATTCAGGGTTCCTATGACAGCGGGGTTTATCAGCCGGTATTTTCAGTAGTGGCTAAGAACTCTAATATAGATTCCAAAGACAGATTTTTGGAGATCATTCAAGATGTTCTGACCCGGATCGTTAAAGAGGGCATAGATAAGAAAGCGCTTCTTGCCGGAATAAACAATATGGAATTTAAATTCCGGGAAGCAGATTATGGTTCGTATCCTAAGGGGCTGATGTATGGTATTGATGCCATGGACAGCTGGCTGTATGATGATGCCGCACCTTTTGATTATTTAAAGCAGCTTGGCATTTTTAAATTCTTAAAAGAGCAGGTGGAAACCGGATATTTTGAACAATTGATACAGGAATATCTCTTGGATAATACCCATGCGTCTGTTGTAATTGTGGAACCGCAAAAAGGTTTAACAGCCATAATTGATGAGGAGATAAAGAAAAAGCTAAAAGAATATAAGGAAAGCCTGACTGCGGAAGAAATCCAGACCTTGGTGGACAAAACAGAGAAGCTCCGCCTGTTTCAGGAAACACCATCTGCAAAAGAAGAACTGGAAGCGATTCCTGTGCTGGAAGCGTCTGATATTAAGAAAGAAGCAGGAAAGTTCTATAATGAAGAACATTTGCTGGGAGATACTACTGTTTTACACCATAATATGTATACCAACGGCATAGGATACCTGAAGATTTTGTTCGATACCAAATACGTGCCACTTGAGTATATTCCTTATCTTGGTATTTTAAAAGCAGTACTCGGTATGGTAGATACACAGCATTACAGCTACGGTGAATTATTTAATGAAATTAATATTCATTCCGGCGGAATTTACCCCGGCATCGAAATATTTGTTGGTGATAAGCAGGGTGACTGCAGGGCAATGCTTGAAATAAAGGCTAAGATTCTATATGAGAAGCTGGATTTTGCCTTTGATATGATAGAAGAAATAATTTTTACATCGAAAATAGAGGATGAAAAGAGACTGTATGAAATTATTGCGGAATTAAAGTCCAGGGTTTCTGTACGATTAAATTCGGCAGGACATTCTACGGCTGCAATCCGTTCCATGTCTTATTTCTCCCAGACAAATGCATTTAATGATGCGGTTAGCGGAATCCGTTTTTATAAACTGGTAGAGTCACTGGAAGTACACTTTGATGAAAAGAAAGAAGACCTGATCCGTATTTTAAAAGAGCTGATGAAACTGGTTTTCCGAAAAGATACGCTTCTGGGAAGCTATACAGCTGATGAAGCCGGATTTGCACCATTGATGGACAGATTATCTGCTTTTAAAGAAAAACTGTTTGAAGAAGCAGGAGTTACGCCTCATGGGAAATTAGAGACAGATCAGAAAAACGAAGGATTCCAGACTTCTTCCAAGATACAGTATGTGGCAAGAGCAGGCAATTTCGTACAGGCAGGACTGAAGTATACCGGCGTATTGAAGATCTTAAAAGTCATTTTAAGTTATGAATACCTGTGGGTAAATATCCGTGTAAAAGGCGGTGCCTATGGATGTATGAGCGGTTTTGGAAAGACAGGGGATTCCTACTTTGTATCTTACCGGGATCCAAATCTGAGGAAAACAAATGAAGTTTATGAAGGTGTTGTGGATTATGTAAAGAATTTCACGGTAGAAGACAGGGATATGACAAAATATATCATCGGCACGATCAGTGAAATGGATACACCATTGAATCCTTCTGCAAAAGGCAGCCGTTCCCTTGGGGCTTATATCAGTAAAGTGTCTGAGGAAGATCTGCAAAAAGAACGGGATGAGGTGTTAAATGCTACCCAGGAAGATGTCCGTGCCCTGTGGAAGATCATGGAGGCGATTGTGGCGGCAGACAATATCTGTGTAATTGGAAATGAAGAAAAGCTGGCAGCGGAAAAAGACATGTTTAAAGTACTGGTGCCTTTTATCGGCTAATTAACAAAGGATAAAGTTGTATGCTGCCATTGGCAGCAGATAGGAGTAAGAATGACAACAGCAAGTTATAAATCTGGTTTTGTTACTTTAATTGGCAGGCCAAATGTAGGAAAATCAACACTAATGAATTACCTGATCGGCCAAAAGATTGCAATTACATCGAACAAGCCGCAGACTACCAGGAACCGGATTCAGACGGTCTATACCTGTGAAAAAGGACAGATTGTTTTCGTAGATACACCTGGTATTCACAAAGCGAAAAATAAGCTGGGTGAATATATGGTGAACGTAGCCCAGAGGACTTTAAATGAGGTGGATGTAATACTATGGCTGGTAGAGCCAAGTACCTTTATTGGTGCCGGAGAACGCCATATTGCGGAGCAGCTTTTAAAGACAAAGACTCCGGTTATTCTGGTAATTAACAAAATAGATACAGTAAAGAGAGAAGAGATATTAAAATTTATAGATGAGTACCGGAAAATATATGATTTTGCGGAAATTATTCCTGCGTCTGCCCTGAAGGGGCAGAACACCCAGGATATTATTGATACGGTATTTAAATATCTTCCTTACGGACCACAGTTTTATGATGAAGAGACCGTAACCGATCAGCCAGAGAGACAGATTGTTGCGGAACTAATCCGGGAAAAGGCACTTCGCAGTCTGGATGAAGAGATTCCTCATGGAATTGCAGTTTCCATAGACAGAATGAAAGAGCGGACAGGCGGAAAACTGACAGATATTGAAGCAACGATTATCTGTGAAAGAGATTCCCACAAGGGGATTATAATCGGAAAAGGCGGTACGATGCTTCGTAAAATAGGTTCCCAGGCGAGAAAAGAAATTGAAGAAATGTTAGAAATGAAAGTCAATCTGCAGCTTTGGGTAAAAGTAAAGAAAGATTGGCGTGACAGTGATTTCTTAATGAAGAACTTTGGTTATGATAAAAAGGATGTCTAGAGTGCCTCTGAAAAATCATTGCACCTGTCTGACTGCCAGGTACAATCATAATTCAGACACGCTCTGACCAGAAGGTGTAAAATGGGACAGACAGTGACGTTAACGGGGATGGTGCTTTTAGCCGCCCCAATTGGTGATTATGATAAAAGGCTGGTGCTGCTTACAAAAGAAAGAGGCAAAATTACAGCATTTGCAAAAGGGTCAAGAAGACAGAACAGTCCGCTTCTGGCGGCGGCAAATCCGTTTTCCTTCGGTGCGTTTACCTGTTTTGAGGGAAGAACTTCCTATAACCTGATGCAGGCAGAGATCAGCAATTATTTTTCAGGGCTGTCCCAGGATTATGAGGCGGCCTATTATGGCTTTTATTTTATGGAAATTGCAGACTATTACGCAAGGGAAAATAATGATGAGGCGGAAATGCTGAGGCTGCTGTATGCAACACTGCGGGCGCTTATGAATGCGCATATACCCAATGAGCTGATCCGGTATATATTCGAGTGGAAGTCAATGGTTATAAGTGGAGAATATCCCCAGATGTTTTGCTGTACAGGCTGCGGCGTACAGGAGGATCTGCGTGCATTTGTCCCTGCAGGAGACGGGCTGGTCTGTAAAAACTGCCTGTCAGGATCAAAAGGAGCAGTTCTTTTATTAGAGTCAACCATCTACACGTATCAGTATATCGCATCATCTACCATTGAAAAGCTGTATTCTTTTACGGTTTCTGAAGATGTGCTGCGTGAAATGAAACGTCTTCAGAGCCGTCTTTGCAAAATTTATATGGATAAACAGTTTAAATCCCTCGATATTTTAGAGTCGATTGTTACATAAGTTTTAAATCGACCCGCCAGAGTGTTCTTCTCCCAATAATTAGTTGAAAATATCATACTTTAAAGGTATAATAATTAGGATTATACAAGGAGGATGCAGTTTATTATGAAAAAAAGGAGAATTCTGGCGGTGATGGTTGGAGTTATGTGTCTGCTAAGCGGGTGCAGTAAATTCTCGTCACCAGATGAGTCAGCAGTTTCGATTAGCAAAGATGGAGGAATAACAGGGACAGCAGTGGAGAGCCTGGATAAAGAGTATTATGATGAGACAGAGCTTAAAACAATGATTGAGAGCGAAATTGATGCATATAAAGCCAGTACAGGCAAGGATAATATAGATCTGGATAAATTCAGCGTCAGCGAAGATACGGCAAAGTTGATTATAGATTATGCTTCATCACAGGATTATGCGAATTTTAACCATGTTGAATTTTTTGTGGGGAAAATATCTGAGGCACAAAAATCAGGTGTTACCTTTGACGGAGGCTTCCAGTCCGTGGAAGATGGTAAGGTGGCGAAGAGCGGTTTGACCAGCAGCGATGTACTTAAGAAAGACTATCAGGTAGTTGTAATGGAAGAACCGGTGCTGGTTCAGGTGCCGGGAAACATCCTTTTTACCAGTGACAATGTGGAAGTAAAAGGGAAAAGTGAAGCAAAAGTAAAATCTTCCGGTGCAGAGCCGGCTACAGAAAAGCAGTCGGAAACGGCAAAGCAGGAAGAAACGGATTCTGAAACCGGTATGGTTTTATTGTCCCCCGAGAGCGGTAATTCCGGGACCTCTTCGAAAGAGGTTGAAATTGGTAAGAAATTAGCTTATATTATTTATGAGCTGGGTTGATCTTTAAATACCCCCGGTAAGTTTTAGAGCGTGTCTGAAAAGGTATTACCGTTATCTGCACGCAGAGAAAATGTCAGAAAATAGAATGAAAATAGAATGGAATGTGAGGAATTAACAATGGAAAAAACGATGGATAAAATTGTAGCATTGGCAAAGGCAAGAGGATTCGTATATCCAGGTTCAGAAATCTATGGAGGACTTGCTAATACCTGGGATTACGGAAACCTTGGCGTTGAGCTGAAGAACAATGTAAAACAGGCATGGTGGAAAAAATTCGTAACAGAAAATCCTTATAATGTAGGTGTTGACTGTGCTATTTTAATGAACCCGCAGACCTGGGTTGCAAGCGGACATCTGGGTGGATTCAGCGATCCGCTGATGGACTGTAAAGAATGCCACGAGAGATTCCGTGCGGACAAAATTATTGAAGATTACTGCGCAGAAAAAGAAATCGCAGTGGAAGGTTCCGTAGATGCCTGGAGCCAGGAAGAGATGAAGAACTTTATCGAAGAACATCAGATTCCATGTCCGACCTGCGGCAAGCATAATTTCACAGATATCCGTCAGTTTAACCTGATGTTCAAGACATTCCAGGGTGTTACGGAAGATGCTAAGAATACCGTATATTTAAGACCGGAGACAGCTCAGGGTATTTTCGTAAATTTTAAAAATGTTCAGAGAACATCCAGAAAGAAAATTCCATTTGGTATCGGACAGATCGGTAAATCTTTCCGTAACGAAATTACTCCGGGAAACTTTACATTCCGTACAAGAGAATTCGAGCAGATGGAACTGGAATTCTTCTGTGAACCGGGTACAGACCTGGAGTGGTTCGCATACTGGAAAAAGTACTGCCTGGACTGGTTAACAGCTCTTGGCATGAAAGATGACGAGATGCGTGCAAGAGACCATGCGGCAGAAGAACTCTGCTTCTATAGTAAAGCAACTACCGATATTGAGTTCCTGTTCCCATTCGGCTGGGGTGAATTATGGGGTGTTGCAGACAGAACAGATTATGACCTGACACAGCATCAGGATACATCCGGACAGGATATGAGCTATTTTGATGACGAGAAAAAAGAAAAATATATTCCTTATGTTATTGAACCGTCACTGGGTGCAGACCGCGTGGTACTTGCATTCCTCTGCAGTGCATATGATGAAGAGGAACTGGAAGGCGGTGATAAGAGAACCGTACTTCGTTTCCATCCGGCACTGGCACCGATTAAGGTAGGCGTGCTGCCATTATCCAAGAAATTAAATGAAGGCGCAGAAAAAGTATTTACTATGCTGGCTAAGAAGTATAACTGCGAATTTGACGATCGTGGAAACATCGGAAAACGTTATAGACGTCAGGATGAAATCGGAACTCCATTCTGTGTAACATACGATTTTGAATCCGAGACAGACGGAGCAGTAACTGTCCGTGACCGTGATTCTATGCAGCAGGAAAGAATTAAAATTGAAGAATTAGAAGCATATCTGGCAGACAAATTTGAATTTTAAGTAGCTGTCGGTACATCATATCGGATGAGATACGCTCACAGCGGGAATGTAAAATTTCCTCCTGTGGGCGTTTTTTGCGGTATTTTTTAAGAGCACAACTTTGTACAAATATTCGCATACCTGGCAATTCCTCCCTTAAGCCGGAGAGATTATAATAAGTATAAAGTAAAAGCTTTGGAGGAGGTTGTTTATGAGGTATGGATATTTTGATAATGAGAATAGAGAATATGTAATTGAACGGGTGGATCTTTCTGCTTCCTGGACGAATTATATAGGGGTTGAGGATATGTGTGGGGTTGTGAACCATACGGCAGGAGGATATTTATTTTATAAATCGCCGGAATACCACCGGATTACCAGGTTCCGGGCGAATGCCGTTCCCATGGACCGCCCGGGGCATTATGTTTACCTGAGAGACCATGAGTCAGAAGACTACTGGAGCATATCCTGGCAGCCCGTAGGAAAGTCTCTGGACGAGGCGAAATACACCTGCAGGCATGGATTGTCCTATTCGGTTTATGAATGTGATTATGAGGGAATCAAAGCTTCTCAGACTCTGGTAATTCCCATTGGAGATGCAGTGGAATTATGGGATGTGAAAGTGCAGAACCAGAGTGACCGGGTGAGAGAATTAAGCTTGTTTTCTTACTGTGAATTCTCGTTCCATCATATCAATATGGACAATCAGAATTTCCAGATGAGTATGTATGCAGCTGGGTCTTCCTGTGAAGACGGAATTATAGAGCATGACCTGTTTTATGAAGAGTTCGGATATCAGTATTTTACATCCAGTGTCAGTCAGGACAGTTTTGAAACCTTAAGAGATCAGTTTATCGGGAAATACCGGACCGAAGATAATCCCATTGGGGTAGAACAGGGATATCTGGAGGGCGGATTTGAAAATGGCAATAATCACTGCGGTGCATTCCAGAAAAAGATTGTGCTGCAGCCGGGAGAGGAAGTAAGAGTCGTATATATGCTGGGAGAAGGCGGACGAAAGGTTGGTGCTGCTATCCGGGAAAAATACAGCAGGCCGGATGCAATGGAGAAGGTATATGCCGATCTGCGGACTTTCTGGAAAAAGAAATTGGATAAACTCCAGATTCAGACTCCAAATGAAGGCATGAATACATTAATCAACACCTGGACCCTGTATCAGGCTGAAATAAACGTTATGTTTTCCAGGTTTGCATCGTTTATCGAAGTGGGAGGAAGAACCGGACTTGGCTACCGGGATACGGCGCAGGATGCAATGACAATCCCCCATTCCAATCCGCAGAAGTGCCGCCAGAGGCTGGTGGAATTGCTGAGAGGCTTGGTTTCAAAAGGATACGGACTTCATTTATTCCAACCGGAATGGTTTGATCCGGATACGGAAGTGAAACCCTTTAAATCACCTACCGTTGTGCCAACGCCCAATGCTAAAGACATGATTCACGGACTGGAAGATACCTGTTCAGATGATGCGCTCTGGCTGGTCAGCGCGATTGTAGAGTATGTAAAAGAAACCGGTGAATTTTCTTTCCTGGATCAGGTACTGTCTTATGCCGATGGGGGTGAGGGAACGGTTTATGAGCACATGATGAAGATTCTGGATTTCTCGGCAGAGCAGGTGGGAGAAAGCGGAATCTGTAAAGGGCTTCGTGCAGACTGGAATGACTGTCTCAACCTGGGCGGCGGTGAAAGTGCCATGGTTTCCTTCTTACATTACTGGGCAATCCGGAATTTCCTGGAAGCTGCAAGGTATCTAAACCGCACCGCAGATGTGGAAAAGTATGAACAAATGGCAGAGAAGGTAAAGCAAGTCTGTGATACCAGACTTTGGGATGAAGAATGGTTTATCCGGGGCGTGACGAAAAATGGCAGAAAAATTGGTACCATGAAGGACAAAGAAGGAAAGATTCATCTGGAGTCCAATGCATGGGCAGTTTTATCCGGTGCAGCTTCCGATGAAAAAGGCAAAAAGGCAATGGACAGTGTAGACAAGTACCTGTACACACCATATGGCATTTTGTTAAATGGCCCTTCCTATACCCGGCCGGATGACGATATCGGATTTGTAACCCGTGTATATCCCGGATTAAAAGAAAACAGTTCGGTATTCAGCCATCCAAATCCATGGGCATGGGCAGCAGAATGTGTATTGGGCAGGGGAGACCGTGCAATGAAATTTTATGATGCACTTTGCCCGTATAACCAAAATGACCAGATAGAGATCCGGGAGTCGGAACCTTATTCTTACTGCCAGTTTATTGTGGGACGGGACCACAAGGCATTTGGAAGGGCAAGACATCCGTTTATGACCGGAACAGGAGGCTGGGCGTATTTTTCAGCAACCAGATATATGCTTGGCGTCAAACCGCAGTTTGACCATCTTCAGATAGATCCCTGCGTGCCGGCAGACTGGAAAGAGTTCAAGGTGAGCAGAGAATTCCGGGGTGCGATGTATGAGATTACAGTTTTAAATCCGGAAGGCATAATGAAAGGTGTTAGTAAATTGTATCTGGATGGTGTGGAAACGCAGCAGATACCGGTATGCGATGCCGGAAGCAGGCATGAAGTAACTGTTGTTATGGGAAGATAAAAGAAGGTAGGCGAAAAGATTATGGTACATTTTGGAACAGGCGGTTGGAGAGCCGTAATTGGTGACGAATTTACAAGAGAAAATATACAGAAACTCTCAATGGCAATGGTACTGAAAATGAAGGCGGAAGGGGTAGAAGAAGACGGAATGGTGATTGGCTACGACCGGAGATTTTTGTCGAAAGAAGCGGTCATGTGGGCATGTGAAGTTTTCGCGAAAGAAGGAATCCATACGTATTTTATCAATCGTTCTTCACCGACTCCTCTGATCATGTATTATGTTATGAAGCATGGACTTCATTATGGCATGATGGTGACGGCAAGCCATAATCCTGCTATATATAATGGGATTAAGGTGTTCACCCATGGAGGCAGGGATGCGGATGAAGAGCAGACCAGAAATATAGAAGATTATATCGCAGAAGTGGAAGAAAGATGCAGCAAGGGTAATGCCATTGAAATTATGGAATATGAACAAGCAAAGGAGAAAGGGCTGGTAACAGAGTTCAATCCTTTAAACGAATACCTGGATAATATTATAGCTGCGACAGATATGGAAGCCATAAAAGAACGGGGGCTGCGGGTGGCATTGGATCCTATGTACGGCGTGAGCCAGACCTCCATTAAAACGCTGCTTTCTATTGCACGCTGTGAGCTGGAAGTAATTCATGAACGTCATGATACCCTGTTTGGAGGTAAGCTGCCGGCGCCAAATGCCAATACCCTCCGTTCTCTTCAGAACTATGTACTGGACAGAGGATGTGATATTGGTATCGCAACAGATGGAGATGCCGACCGCATCGGTGTGATTGATGATACCGGAAGATTCCTTCATCCAAATGATATCCTGGTGCTGCTGTATTACTATCTGGTGAAATATAAGGGATGGCATGGGGCAGTAGTGAGAAATATTTCCACCACCCACAGATTGGACCGGGTAGCGGAGAGTTTCGGAGAAAAATGCTATGAAGTTCCGGTAGGATTCAAATATGTGTCTGCTAAGATGCAGGAGACCAATGCTGTGATTGGGGGAGAATCTTCCGGAGGATTGACGGTACGGGGGCATATCAATGGAAAAGACGGGATTTATGCAGCAGCACTTCTGATTGAGATGATCGCAGTAACCGGTAAAAAGATATCCCAGATTGCCAGGGACATTGAACTTGAGTATGGATTTCTGCATATGGAAGAGCGGGCTTATAAATTCAGTCAGGAGAAAAAAGAAGAAATCCATAACATACTGATGATACAGAAACTGCTGCCCGAGATTGAAACAGAAGCAGAGAAGGTATCCTATCTGGACGGATGCAAGGTCTATTTCAAAAATGGAGGTTGGATCAGCGCAAGATTTTCGGGTACAGAGCCGCTTCTTCGGATTTTCTGTGAAATGCCAAAGCCAAAAGAAGCTTCTGAACTTTGCGGGCTTTTTGAAGAGTTTCTGGGGATCACCTGTGAACCCGTCTGAGTGGGTGGCATGTTTTGAATGCAGGCGGTATTTACACGGATGATTGAAATAGAACAGAGCAGATGCAGTACATCAATTCGTACTGTATCTGCTCTCTTTTGATAGGAGAAAAAGTGGATTTATCCATAAATTTTCATGCAAAACGCAAGGGTACTATGTTACAATAGACCCATGGAAGAGGGAGGTTCAGGACTATGGAAAATCAGTCTCAGAATACACAAAAGCCCAGATCTTTGAAATCAAGGATGCTTTTTTTCATTATGCTCTGCTGGGTAATACCGCTATTGGTACTATTTGTATTTATGGTTTTTTCTTATCGGAATGAAATTTTAGAAAAATCGGAAATGATGTTGAATCTGGGCATAGAAAATGTGACATCTACACTTTCCCAGAGAATTGATGAGGCAATTACGGCATCGAAAAAACCATCTTATGAAGGTGTATGTGAAAAAGCCTGGAGAAAGTACCGGAAAGGTGAGACAAATAAGAATCAGTTTTACCAGGACATTAATAATGAGTTGAAAAGCAAGTTTTACATAGACAAGAAATTCAGTATGTTTACTTTCTATCTGGAAGGCGACGATGAGCCTTTATGTTATTCTGCAAATAATGAATTTTCTTACTTAAGTTATATGGAGCAGATCCATGGGGAAATGAAAGATCTCATTGAAGGCCATTCTTCGGATGCGGTACTCCGCGTAGTGGACGGGCGGATATATATTGTCCGGAATATGTATACGGTAACCAAGTATATTAAGTTTGGAACGTTAATTGTAGAATTGAACCAGGATCAGCTGTTTCGAAATATCCAGATGGACTTAAGCGTCAATGCGGCAATCTGCTTTAATGATGGTGAGGAATTTGTTCTGGTGGGAAATCAGGATGAGGATGCATCTTTGAAATACTTTCCGGCACTGTTTCAAAAGTATGATAAGAATAAAGATGACACAATCCAGATGGATTTAAGCAACAGCTACAAAGGTTATCTGAAAGAAAAAAAGTGCAGGGATTATAACGTAGGCGTTGCATTTCTGGTAAGTAAGGCATTATTTTATGAATCACTGTATAATCTATACAAGATTATTGCATGTATAATATTGATACTAATTCCGGTTCTAATGTACGGGGTGAAATTTTTAAATAAGCAGGTAAGTATTCCGGTCAGCCGGATGATCCGGGCTTCCGAAGCCATTGAAGAGGGACAGCTTGGAACTGTGGTGGAGGGTGAAAATATGCCAAATGCAGAATTTTCATATCTGATGGATTCTTTTAACCGGATGTCCAAACAGGTAAAGTATCTGTTCGATTATGCTTATGATGAAAAGCTGGCACGCAGAGATGCTAAAATTATGGCACTCCAGGCACAGATCAATCCGCATTTTCTGAATAACACCTTAGAAATGATGAACTGGCAGGCGCGAATGTCCGGAGATACCACCATCAGTAAAATGATCGAATCCCTGAGTACAGTACTGGATTACCGGATGGACAGGGCAGGAAGCCGCCTGATTAACCTTGCAGAAGAACTGCATTGTGCGGATGCGTACTTCTATATTATATCTATGAGGTTTGGAAAGCGTCTGAAAGTGGAATGGAAGGTTGATGACAGTCTGTTACAGGTAAAGGTACCAAGGCTTATTCTGCAGCCGCTTTTGGAGAATGCCGTAGTACATGGGATAGAGCAGGTAAAAAACGGTATTATAGAAATACAGATATTCCATGATGAAACAAAGATCTATGTAAAGGTATTCAATTCCGGAAAGCCTATGACCAGGGAAGATATGGAGAAAATTAACGCGATCCTGTCCGGAAGCCCCGGAAGTATCAAGGCTGAGCCGGGGCAGCATACTTCTCTTGGAATCCGCAATGTAAATGAGCGGATCAAGCTGATCTACGGGGCGCAGTACGGGCTTTCGATTACACCGGGTGAGGATGGCAAAACGGAATCCGTCATTACGCTGCCCTATGAGAAGGAAATGGACAAAGAGGAAGAAATTAATAGACAAAAGGCACAAAAAGAATTGCAGAGTACCGGTAAAATTGGGGAATAAAACGGGTAACTTTGTCGCAGGATTTGTTCATTCTTGTGAAGAGGGCAAGAATGAACAAATAATGTCAAGTAGGTCTAATGCATTTTGAGGTCATTGCAAGTATAATAGGATTATAAGAAATGAGAGAAATACTCATAGAAATAAAAAACTCATAGGGAGGAAATAAGTATGAAACTCAAAAAAGTATTGGCAGTAACAATGACAGCAGCGATGACGATGTCCATGATGGCAGGCTGCGGAAGCTCCACAAGCGCAGCAACAGAGGCAAAGAAAACAGAAGCAAGTGCAGCATCAGAGGAAACAAAAGCTCCGGCAGCGGATGGAGAAACCAAAGAAGCTACAGAAGGCGGCAGCGAAGAAACCGAAGCAGCATCGGAAAGCGCACCGGCGATAGAGACAGCAACATCAAAAAAGGCAGCCGAAGAAGTTGCAGGAGGTAAAGACGTAACCCTTAAGACCGTTTCCATGTTCGGTGGAACAGACCCCAATGCCATCGTTTATCAGGCAGTGAATAAAGCATTTATGGAACAGCATCCAAATGTAACGCTGGAAGATGATTCCCAGGTATCCAATGAAGAGTGGAAATCCAGAATCGCAGCAGACTTTTCCGTAGGAAATGAACCGGATGTATTGCAGTTCTTCGTAGATGCTACGGCAAATGATATTATTTCTACCGATAAATTAGTACCTTACGATGAAATCGTAAAAGAATATCCGGAGTATGCGGGGGATACATTACCGGATGCATTGGAAAAAGTAAAAAATGCAGATGGTGTGAAAAGAGCAGTTCCCACAACGGGTTATTGGGAAGGACTTTTCTGTAACAAGGATGTATTTGAACAAAATGGCGTAGAACTTCCTACCGACTGGGACTCCTTTACAAAAGCAATTGAGACATTTAAGAGCAAAGATATCATCCCCATTGCTTGTTCACTGAATGAAGTACCTCATTACTGGGTTGAGTTCTGTATGTTGTATACAGCTGGACAGGAAGAATATGTTTCCATGCCGGACAAAGCACCTGAAAGCTGGATCAAAGGAATTGAAGTCATTAAGACTTTGAAAGAAATGGGCGCATTCCCTGAAGATACCGATACCATCGACAACTCATCCGCAGAGCAGCTATTTAACAGCAAAAAAGCTGCAATGCAGTTAGACGGCAACTGGAGAATGAATGGTATTGATGATAAAGAAAACGTAGTAGTCGTTCCTTTCCCGGGTGTACCTGATCAGGCAGCAGATGTAGCAGGCTATATGGTAAGCGGTTTATCTTCCGGATTCTATATCACAAGAAAAGCATGGGATGATCCTGACAAGAGAGATGCAGCAGTCAAGTTTGTCATGGCTCAGACCTGTAAGGATTCCCTTATGAAATACTGGAATGGTGCAGGTATCCCGACCTGTGAAATCTCTGAAGATGAAATGCCTTCTGACAACCTGGCTAAGAGCGGTCTTGAGTATGCTCAGGCAGCAAAAGGACTGGTACTGCCAACTGACGCAAGATACAACACATACAAAGCACTGACCAGCCAGATTTCCGGTATGGCAGCAGGTATGGTGAAGGCTGAAGACATTATCAATGATATGATTACACGTTATAAAAACGGTGAAACCATAGAGTAGTAAAGAAATAAATATTGTCCTTGTGAGCAGAGGGAGATTTCAAAACCGCCCCCTCTGCTTCTTTATACCCAAAATTCAGTGTATTTTTTAAAACAGGAGGTAATTCACCATGTTATATAAGAAAAAATGGCCGCTTCTCATCTTTTTGATTCCAGGAATTTTATTTCTTGTGATATTCCTGTACGTACCCTTTGTAGAAAATATCAAAAATGCCCTTTATGATATGTCCGTTCCAGTAGCAATGCCGGGCCGTGCATTCCGGTATGTGGGCGCTGAAAATTTCCAGAAACTGTTTTCCGATCCTATGATCCGTGTGGCTCTTGGGAACTCTGTAAAAATGATGTTTCTAACCGTAATTTTTGAAGTAGGAATTGCATTTGTCTTAGCTGTACTGGTAAGCAATATCAAAAAAGGGCAGCAGTTTTTCAGAACCGTATACTTCTTCCCGATTGTTATTTCAGCAACAGCAATCGGCTTACTGTTTAAATTATTCTATAACTACGATTCCGGTATGTTAAATCAGATATTAACCGCACTGGGATTTGCCAAGGTCAAGTGGCTGGGTGAGAGCCTTGCATTTATCATGGTATGTATACCAACGCTCTGGTCTTATGTGGGCTTCTATTTTGTAATACTGCTGACCGGATTAAGTGACATACCGGAAGAGGTATATGAGGCAGCATCCATCGACGGATGCAGTAAGTTCAAACAGGTATTTTATATCACAATGCCAATGCTTCGCGGTGTTTTCTGTACCTGTATTACCCTGGCGGTAACAGGAGCTTTAAAGGTATTCGATCTGCCCTGGGTAATTGCCAGTCAGGGAGCTCCTTATGGACTGACACATTTTATGGGAACTTATATGTACCAGACCACATTTGAATTAAATGATTATGGCTATGGCTCTGCAATCGCAATCTTGATCGTTATTTTAGGAGTTATCGTATCCAAGATCGTTACAAAAGTTGCCAGACCAGACGCAAACATGTAGGAGGACGGTTATGACGGAATTAAGATATAGTAAAAGTAAAGAATTTTCAATGGATTTGAAGATACCAAAAAAGAAGGCCGGTATTGGGAAAATTGTAATTTATGCGGTGCTGATTTTATGGGCAGTCACTACAATCTTTCCATTTTTATGGGTGTTCCTAAACTCTTTCAAACCGTCTGCTGAAGTAATCAGTAATTCATTCAGTCTGCCTCAGGCATTTGATCTGGCAAACTATAAGAAAGCATTTGAAAGCCTGAATATTTTAAGGGCTTATGGGTTCAGTATTACCATTTCAGGATCTGTAACACTGGGTGTTATGCTGCTTTCAACCATGATGGCATTTGCGATGACCAGATATAATTTCAAGGGAAAAAACTTCATGGACAGTTTTATTGTGGCAAGTTTGATGTTTCCAGTATTCTCCACAATTATACCGGTACTGAGAATGATGGTAAAAGCAGATCTTCTGAGTACGCCGATTGCAGTTATTCTCCCTCAGATAGCCGGAAATTTAAGCTTTGCGGCAATCGTAATGATGGGATTTCTAAGGGGACTGCCAATCGAGATGGAAGAAGCGGCATATATGGAAGGTGCCAATGTATTCCAGGTATTCACTAAAATCATTATACCGCTATGTAAAGCATCCCTTTCTACCGTAGCAATTTTCAGCTTCTTATGGTCCTATAATGATTTGTTTGTACAGAAAACGATGATGCGTGATCCAAAAAATATGCCGATCTGTGCATTATTAGAAATGATCAGTTCCAAGTACGGAACGGATTTCGGACTCATGGCGGCATCGGTAACCCTGATTGTAGTTCCGGTATTAATTGTATACATTTTCCTGCAGAAAAACATTATTAAGGGATTGACAGCGGGTGCAATTAAGGGATAATATGGATATACTATCCAGATAAAGGGATCATTTCAGTCTGTGGATGTGTCTGTCTGGACAAGAAAAGTACTGGGGGCCGTAGTTATGTATCGAGTAGTAATTATTGATGATGAGCCAATCATTGTGGAAGGAATCTCAAGAAGTGTGGATTGGAAAAAATGGGATTGTAAAGTTGTTGCCACGGCAAATGACGGCATTGAAGGACAGGAAGTAATCCGGGAGCATAAGCCCAATATCATAGTTTCCGATATCTCTATGCCGGGACTAGACGGGCTGGCAATGGCAGCCGGGTTGAAATCAGAATTTGAAAACATGGAAATTACCATTCTGACCGGATTCCGGGATTTTGATTATGCACAGAAAGCCATCCGCCTGGGGGTGACCAGGTTCTTGCTGAAGCCTTCTAATATGAGTGAAATAGAGGAAGCTGTAGATGCAATGGTGCAAAATCTCCGGAAGAAGAAAATTACCGGAGAGGCGGATGCAGTGGAGGAGAGTTCCGACAGTGCAGCCAGCAGTTTTATCGTTAAAAATGCATTGAAATATATTGAGGACAATTATAATCGAAAAATAACGCTTCTGGAGGTGGCAGAGAAGACTTACGTAAGCCAGTGGCATTTGAGTAAGCTTCTTAACCGCCATACAGGGCAAAGTTTCTCAGAGCTGTTAAACCATACAAAAATTGAACATGCGAAAGAGATGTTAAAGGATCCTTCCCTTCGAATCGGGGATATAGCAGAAGCAGTGGGATTTCTGGATATGGCACATTTTTCAAGGGTGTTCAAAAAGCAGACAGGAATGTCCGCAAATGAATATCGGAATCATGAGGTTTAGAGAGTGTTTGAAAATTGGGAGCTTAAGAAGGCAGGTTAGAATATTCAAACGCGCTCTAAGGTATGAGGGCAGCAGGGCATTTTCCGTTGGCGGTTAACGGAAGGTGCCTTTTCGTTTTTATTTTGCGTAAATTGACGATCGGAATATCACCGCTAATAGAAAAATATCTTGATTTATTCTTTCTGTTATGTTATATTAAAAAATAATAAGAGATTGTTTCAATCTGTTTATGTGTATTTTTATTTTTTGTCTTTTATCTTTTTTTATTTTATAATCTGATCACTTCTGATTTATTCAAATCAAAACCCCATGTTGTTAAGCAAAGTAGATGATACGTATATATTTTATTATATTGTCTTTTAAGACATACTCTGGTGTGGTATATGTATGATTGTACATTTGCAAATAAAGGAGAGTGCACGAACTGGAAGGAATTGCCTATCAAAATAAAGATATTTTATCGAAAATATTTGCAGAGTCACTAAAAGAAAAATCATTTTCCGTTTACGGAATCGAACTACCGAAGATCGTTGAAGTGCTGCCAACCAATCTGCCCAGCCTGCAGGTAAATGAACTGCGTTTAGACAATTTGTTTTTGTTGGCTGATAACAGCATTGTCCTGGTAGATTATGAGAGTAAATTTTTGAATGAAGACCTGATAGATTATCTGGGCTATGTCTGCAGAATTCTAAAAAGGCTGGGAAAGGATTGGTTCGGTGTGAAAATAAGGGTCTTAATTCTGTATACATCGGATGTTGAACATGCAAACGATGTTCTGGATATTGGATGCCTTACATTTAAAATTGAGCAGGCATTTCTTTGCGGTTTGGATACTGACTCGATCTATGAAAATATAAATAAGAAAATAAAATGCCGTGAGCATCTGACAGATGATGAAAAAATGCAAATGATTATATTGCCATTGACGGTAAAAGGAAAAGAGGAGAAGCTGATTCTTTTAAAAAAGATTATTATATTAGCAAAAGAATTGGAAGCTGAAAATGATCGTACATTTATTTTGGCTGGATTATTGACATTTGCTGATAAGATTATAAGCAGACGGCTGGCGGAAGAGATAAGGAGGGAAATCCGAATGTTAAAAGTTGAGAAAATTATATTTGAGGAAGGGTTGGAAGAGGGTATCTTGGAAGGTGAACATAGAAATAAGATTAAAATAGCGGAAAATATGATTCGTGCAGGGAAAACCATACAGGAGATTGCTGAAATTACTGAAATGGCAATTGAAGATATCCTTAAATTACCCAAAATGATACCCGTAAAGTAGGAGTGTGTTTTACTATTAAATTACCGGCAGAACTTTGCCAGTTGTTCTGCCGGTTGTGATTTTATTTACGGTACATCTTATAGATCCTGTTTGGGGTGTAGCCGGGAACGGCCTTTTTCCAACTGGATTTTCCTATGGTTTTCAGGTATTTGTTGGTATATTTACCTGAATTTTTGGTGTCCATATATTTGAGCACATTATATGCTTTTTTTCCGCTGATGCCCATATACAGGCCCTGTGCAGTTTCACCGGGTTCATCGCTATAACTTCTTATGATGAAGGAATCAATCATGGGATTACATGCAGCTTTGTAGTAGCCGTATGCGATTGCAGCTGCCTGGACGTCTTCACCTTTTGAGGAACTGAATCCTTGCTCCGATAAGATAATACGGGTTTTTGAGCCATAATGCTTTTTAACGTAATTTGTTAAGACCTGAATATTCTCCATTGTGACATAAGGTGAATCTTCTTTGGATGAAACAGCACTGTTATTCCAGAAATCAGGACTTGTTAAAGGTGCCGGATAAGCATGAAAAGCAACATTCCAATTAATACCGCTCTGCATACTCTTTATTTTCTTTGCAAAGGCATTCATAAAGTCTTTTGCCGTATATCCCGCATCTGCAGTGTTCCAGCAATGGTCCAGACAAATAAATACTTTAGTATTGCTCCAGTTGCTTTTTGCAGCGTTATATAAGGAGCGGAAAGCATATGAATAGGAATTGATAAATTTAGTCTTGCTCATGCTGCCTTTATAATTCCAAAGATTACAGGAATTTACCTCATTTCCTAAAACCCAATTGGATACATGGCATTCACTGGTACTGAATTTTGAAGCAAGGAAACTGAATATAGCCTCCATTTTTTCTCTCGCCGCTTTACTGGAGGTATTCCAGGTATAAAGGATATGCCCTTCACTTCTTGCCTGGGATGCAATTAAATCCTGATAGCTGCCGTCACCCCAATCCAAGCCCAACTGTAAAGTTACATTGATTTCTTTGGCATTAAATTCGGATACTGCAACTTCATATCCCCGGAGACTGTTAAAATGATAAGTCTTTCCATTGTATTTATAAGTCGTATCCGGATTCGATAAAATTGTCGATGCATATAGATTTAAAAATGTATTCTTTGCATCCACTTTTTCAACATCCTGGGTAGTTGTAAACTGGATTCCTTTTTTTGTTTTACCGGTTTCATATGTATGTGAGTTTTTAGCAGTAATTTCCGGATTTGTTACATACTTGGCACTGCTGATCACTTTATATCCTTTTTTTTGTTTTACGGCTATTGCATATTTTGCCAATGCATATCCTTTATTGGGTTCTGCTGTATTTAATGCAAAAGTTACGGAAGTTTTCTTTGCCGTTCTTGCAGTCCTTTTAATTACTTTACCAGAATTGGGATCTACGGTAACGAGATAGTAATACGAATCAGTACTCTTAATTCGTTTGGCGATTTTAGCCTTTATCATGATTCGATCCACACCACTGCCTTTACAACTGGTAATTTGTGCTGAATTGGATTTTGGAGCGTATTCTTTCTGCTTTTTCTGCTTAGCTTTATTGGATGTCTTGGCAGAAGCAGGTTCCGTTTCGGAAACATTTGTGCGTTGCTGCTTTGGGGCGGATACCAGACCCACCGGCGACTCCTTCTCTGATTCGGTAAGGGGTTCCGTTATTTTTTCTGTAAGTTCACATACAGTTTTTTCGGTTTCTGTCATTTCGGTTTCTGCCATTTCGGTTTCTGTCATTTCAGTTTCCTCTTTTATTTCAGTCAGAGGGATTTCTGATTCCGAAGAAGAGGTTTGGTTGTTGGTATTTAAATCCGAATCATCGCTATTTGTAACTTCACTTTCTGTAGTATCAATTGTTGTAACATCATTTTCTGTAGTATCAATTGTTGTAATTCCATTTTCCGGTATACCTGACGATTCGGCATCATACATTTGAGATTCCTGGATCTTTGCAGATGCTGTTTCTGCGGCAAGTGCCGAAATGCTGTTAACAGGTATCACCATAGATAGAGCTAACAGGACTGCCATTAATTTCTTTTTCATATAATCTCCCATCTGGTAGTTCTTCGACTACCTGCGTATTTTTTACGCATAAAAAGCTATTCAGTTTAATTTGTTAATTTTTATTACGAAGAGCATAATCTTTTGGAGAATATCCGTAAGATTTTTTGAAACGTTTGCTAAAATAAAATACATCAGAGTAGCCAACCTGTTCCGCAATTTCTGAAATCTTGTATTGATTAGATTCCAGCAGGCGCTTAGAAGCTTCCATTCGTACATTTGTAATGTACTGAAGGATGGATAAGTCATTTACTTTCTTAAATACACTGCCCATATAAGAGGGGTTTAACTGAAAGATATCGCCGATCTGAGCTACCGATAAATCCTGATTACGATAGTGTTCATCAATGTAGGACATCAGTTTCTTGCTTAAAGCCACATCCGAAGGGGAGGTGTCATTTTGCTGGATACATTGCAAGCCGTAGTGGATTGCCGTATTTTTTAAACTATCCAGAGTATATTCTTCATCCAGTATGGAGGATATAAATTCATTGATATTCTGCGGCGTGTTCTCCAGTATGTGGTAATAAATATGGAAAGTCATAAACAATTCCGTTACGATCAGGTATAAATAGTCAACACTGTGTTTCTTTTCAATGGATGAAAACAACTCTTCGATGTAATCAGAAAATGTTTTTTCATCTTTTCCATTGAGATGTAAGGTAATATTTTGCCTTATTTTAGGCAGATCAATGGAATAATCAGGTTCCGGCGTAGCGGCGTACTCCAGCAGCAGATTTGAACCTGTTGAAAAATAGCGCTGGCTCAAACCGTGGAGAACCCGTTTGAAATAAGGGTTCCAGCTTTCTGTTAAGGCAAATAGGTTGCCTACGCTCAGAAATACAAAATGCTTTTCCTTTTCCACAAATTCAGTTAATATGCTGCCAATATGATGAGATGCCTGTCTGGCTGTAAAAAAGATCTGCAGCACATAAATATACTCTGCTTCCTGGGTGTATTCACACTGGAAACCTTTCAGCCGGAGTGATGTGATCAGCCGATGAACCGCCACCTCTGTATCCTCAAATACAAAAGCACCGATATAGAGAGCATGGGTAATTTGTAAAAATTCCGGATAATTTGTATAAAGTGTCTGAATATCAAGAGAGCCGTTTTGCACATTTGTAAGGGCAGTACATTTTTCATAATGGTTAAGTTTTTCAATTTGGCGGTGCTGTTTTCGGGAGAGGGCTATTTTTTCAATACAATCCTCCAAAGTACTTTTTAACACCAGAGTATCTACTGGTTTCAGCAGATACTCTGTAACTCCATACCGCATGGCAGTACGGGCATATTCAAAGTCATTATAGCCGGATAAAATAATAATTTTTGTCTGAGGGTAATCCTCGTGAATTTGTTCCGCTGCCTGAATTCCTGTCATTTTTGGCATTTTAATATCCAGTATAATGATATCCACCGGGTGCTGCTCCAGCAGTTCCATGACTTCCAGTCCATTTTCTGCTTCACCGATAAAGTTCAGATTCAGAGCAGTCCAGGGAATAATTTTTTTTAAACGCTGTCGGATGAAATATTCATCGTCAGCGATCAGCAGATTTAAGGTCATTTTGATTTGCGGCCTCCTTTCCAATTGTAATTGTTGTTACACAGCCTCCTTCAGGGCGATTAGCGATTTCCAGGCCATATTCCGTTCCGTAATAAAGCTGGATACGCTGATGAATGTTTTTAATACCAAAGTGATCGCTGCCAGCCTGCCATATCTGGTCATATGCGTCCTTTGAAAAACCAATGCCGTTGTCCTGCACAACAATGCGGATAGCATCGGTATATTCCGTGACCATGATTTCAAGAACACCTTTATATTCCAGCTCTTTAATCCCGTGATAAATGCTGTTTTCCACAATCGGCTGCAGAAGCAGTTTCAGGCAGGGATATTCATACAGATAAACGGGGCAGTGAATATAGTAATCAAATTTATTAAAGTATCGCACCTGCATAATGTGCAGATAGGCTTCTGTTATTTCCAGCTCTTCTTTTATTGTAATGTAAAACTTACCATTACTCAAGCCTTCCCGGTAAAAAGTAGATAGATTCATTACGATATCAATCAGAGTCTCTTTCTCATCAATTTCAGCAAGGGAACAGATATTATCCAGGGTATTATAGAGAAAGTGCGGATTCACCTGCTGCTGAAGCAGATCCAGTGAAATTTTAGTTTTCATTTTCTGGGATTCCAGCAGGTCATTTTTTAACTTTTCCTGGGCTGCAATCATGCTGTTAAAAGCCTTAAATAATTCTCCGATCTCCGTATCGCTGCATTCTTCCTGTACGGGTGTCCAGTTTCCTTCCTTGATCGTCCGCGTGTGATGGATCAGATGGTCGATAGGAGAACTGATGGTATGGGAAACCTTATGGGATACATAGATACATACTGCGATACATATCAGTGTGATCATCATGGTTATAAAAAATAAAAACATGGTTGGCCTGATAAAATCCAGAAGATTAATTTCGTTTATAATATACCAGTCCAGGGTAGGAAAATACTTATATAATATAATGGAATGAGACGTAAATCTGGATTCATCCCCGGTAGTCGGCTTTAATAAAGAAAAAGAGTCATATTGGGAGCCAAGGGAGATGGAATTATCAGAACTTCGCACATTGCCCGATTCATCTGCCATAAATATATGATTTGTTTCGGTAATCTTATCCCGGTAAATCTGGGAAATTGTGTGCTCCGGTATGGATATTTCAATATAGCCCAATAGGGAGGCTGTCTGATAATGATAAAAAGGACGGACTAAAGAGACCGCTTCCATATTCTGATAACGATTTGTCTGCGGGTGCTTTGTGCGAAGTACCCATACGGATTCCGTATCTACCGGAACATCATCAAGAGTCGTATCATAGGGATAAATCTCAGTAGTAGCCACCATATCTTTTTCTGAAGAATATATGGTTACCGCATGTATAAAGGGAGTGGCTTGTACAATGCGGTTAATCTGGGCGGTTATATTTCGTTTGTCATCAGCATTAAAGGCAGTATGATTATCTTTATATTTACGCATCAGAGACTGTACCGTATTATCTATAATAATAGTCTTAGAATAATTTTTGGTAGATGTCAAATAATAATCTAGCTGAGAAGAAATATAATCTAACTGCCGCAATGCGGAGTTTGTTTCCAAAGCAATAAAATGTTTATAAAAAATAAAAGACGTGCTAAGAAGCAAAACGACCATAAATGCTATGGCAATCCCGGCACTGCTCAGGAAAAATTTAGATTGTATCGAGGCAGAATTTTTCTTATTCATGAAAAAATTTCCTTTCTTATAAATAAAGAGATTTTTAGTTTCTCCTATTATCTTCCTTATATTATATTATTTTAGACAAAAAGTCTACGTAAGGAATATGCTTTTTGCAAATGAAATGCAAAATGTACAAAAAAAATAGAAAATGACCATTCTAATTTGCGGGGAAATTTTTTATAATGATTAAGACTTAAGAAATGAAAACTTAAAAAAATATAAAAAACGGAGGAGAAGAAGCAATGAGAATGAAAAAAGTAACAGCATTATTACTGGCAAGTGCAATGTGCGTTGGAGCTTTGGCTGGATGCGGTAATTCATCCGACACAAAGGAAACAAAAGCAGCAGGTGATACACAGGCAGCTGGAGAAACAAAAGCGGCTGACGGAACAGATGCGGCAAAATCAGAAGGATCCGGTGATGGTGAAAAAGTTACGATCCGTCTTCTGACCAGAATGGCAGGAACAACAACTCAGGTTAATATCTACAATGATATCATCAATGAGTTTAAGGAAAAACATCCGGATGTAACAATCGTGGATGATTCCCAGAGTGATGAGTCTGCATTTAACAATATTCTCTCAACAGATATTGCATCCGGAACGATGGCAAATATCTTCAGAATCCAGGGTGTTGCAAACCTTTCTGAGTATATTGATAACGGCATGATCTTAAATCTTCAGCCGTATTTAGATGAAGATAAAGAATGGGGCGGCGGATTTACAGAAGGTTCCCTTGCATACTACCAGGTACCTGGACAGGAAGGAACTTACGCAGTACCAATGGAATCCGGACTGATCGGTGTATATTATAACGAAGATTTATTCAAAGCTGCAGGCGTTGATAAATTCCCGGAAACATGGACAGAATTTACAGATGCTATTACAAAATTAAAAGACAGCGGTGTAATCCCGATTGCTATGGGAGCTCAGAGTACTTACATGGCAGGACATTTACATGACCAGATCTTCTACAAATGGTTAGGAACAGAAGCAGCGAAACTGCTTGGAACCCGTGAAAAGAAATGGACAGACAGTGACGTTGTTGAAACCTTACAGAAAGAAAAAGACTTAATCGATTTAGGTGCATTCGATGCAAGTGCAGCTGGTATCACAGATGATATCGCTATGACACAGTTCCAGCAGGGTGAAGCAGCAATGGTTATCACAGGACCATGGAACATCGGAACCTTTACAGATAAAGAAAAAACACCTGTAGCTGACAGTATCAAAGTTGCAAAATTCCCATATTTCGAAGAAAAAGAGGAATTTAAAAACGAAGATATGCAGACATTAAGCCCATACATGGTAAGCGGCAAATTACAGGGAAAAGAATTAGACCTGACAATTGAATTATTAAAAATGCTGACAAACAAAGATGCTGCTAAGAGATATGCAGAAGAAGCTGCTTTCTTAATCCCGAGAACAGATATCGATCTTGACGAAAGCAAATGCTCACCATTATTTGTTGAAAATGTAAAATTAGGCGGAACATCAACTGGTATCGGTGTTGACGTATTCGACTTTGATCCATTGACATCCATGCAGGACAGAACCAGAAACTCCATCGTAAGTATGTTTACAGGTGCAACCGCAGAAGCAGCTGCACAGGAGATTCAGGGCGAAGTTGACAATAACGCAAAATAGTGCGGGGTATCAGTCAGTAAATTAAATTCATAATTTCAGATGCTGCCGGGGAATACTCCGGCAGTATATAAAAAATTTCACAATTCACTTTTGAGTATGTTATTGATACCACGCTGATGCGGTGTGCTTTAAATTGAATTGTGAAATTTTTTGTCTAAAAGGAGGACAAAGATACGAATGAAACTAAAAAGTAAGAAGACCAAATTTTATATCTTTCTATTTATCGTTCCTGCATTAGTGATATACCTTCTGTTTCAGATTATTCCATTAATCGGAGCAGTGTATTTTTCCTTTATTGAATGGAGCGGAATTGCAGGATCAGAGCTGAAGTTCGTAGGATTCCAGAACTATGCAAATGCATTTAAGAATCCCGACTTTATATTAGCGTTGAAAAACATGTTAAAGATGGTAGTATTCAGTGTTATTTTCCATACACCAATCGCTCTTTTAATGGCTGTTGCAATTAACACGAAATGCAAAGGATACCGTGTGTTTAAGGCATTATTCTTTGTACCGACAGTATTTCCGTTAACTGCAGTAGGTCTGATGTGGTATTTTGTATTTATGCCAACAGGATCATTCAATGCATTATTAAAAGTAATCGGACTTTCCGATCTGGTTACCCCTTGGCTGGTTAACCCTGCATCTGCAATGAATGTAATCGTATTCGTTAATATCTGGGCGGGTGTTGGATATTTCATGGTAATTTTACTTGCAGGGCTGACTACAATACCGGAAGACCTGTATGAAGCGGCATCCATAGACGGTGCTACAAAAGTACAGCAGTTCTTTAAAATCACAGTACCAATGATGAAACCAACTATTTCTATGTGTATCTTACTGGATATCATCGGATCTGTAAAAGTATTCGACCTGGTATTTGCGATGACCGGCGGAGGACCAAACGGACTTACCAATCTGCCGACAACGCTTATGTACAACGAGGCATTCAAATACAGTCATTACGGACTTGGCAGTGCAATCGGTATTATCATACTGGTCATCTGTCTGGGTGGTACTTTAATCAGTAATAAACTTATGAGCAGCAAAGAGAACTAGGAGGTATACCATGAAAAACAAAGTGAAAAAAGAACGTAAAAAAATAACAGTGGGTACCGTGGTAATGTATTTATTCCTGATTGCGAATGCGGTAATGTTTGCAATGCCAATGGTTTTCACCTTGTTGTCTTCTGTAAAAACGAAAGTAGAAATCTTCTCCAAGCCGTTTGCGCTTCCGGAAGTATTTCAGTGGAAAAACTACGTAGATGCATGGAACGGTGCCAACATGGGCCAGTATTTCATGAACAGTATCATTCAGGCAGGTGCTACGGTTATCGTGTTAGCAATTGTGGCATCTATGGCAGCTTTTATGCTTTCCAGATTTGATTTCAAAATAAATGGATTTTTAAGTGTATTCTTTATGGTAGGTATGATGATACCGGTGCATACGGTTCTTGTTCCGGTTTCCTATATTATCGGAGCTTTAAATCTGAAAAATAATATACCGGCACTGATTATGATCTATGTTGCGTTCAACCTTCCATTCAGTATAATTGTAACTTCAAACTTTATGAAAGGGGTTAACAAATCCCTTGAAGAAGCAGCATTAATTGATGGTGCTACTTATTTCCAGATATACCGCAAAGTTATGCTTCCATTATCGGTACCGGCGTTGTCCACAATTTCCATTTTCAATTTCCTGGGTGCATGGAATAACATTTTATTCCCTCTGTTGTTCATCAATGATAAAAAATTAAAACCAATTGCCTTAGGGTTGCTGAACTTCAACGGAGAACGTGGTAGTGAACATGGTCTTTTAATGGCTGCAATTGTTATAACAGTAGTAGTACCGCTTGTATTATACCTGTTATTCCAGGAAAAAGTAGAGAGCGGTTTGTCAGCAGGAGCAGTAAAAGAATAAGAATTGATAATTGCTATTGGCTGAATAATCAGATATAATTTTAAATATATGCCCAGGCAGTTTTTTACAAACGAAATAAGGGCGGAAAACATCAGGAGGAATGGTACGTGGGAAATATCAGATACAGACAAATTCATTTAGACTTCCATACCAGTGAATATATACCAGAAGTAGGAAAAGACTTCAATAAAGAAGAATTTGCAGACACCTTAGTGAAAGCAAATGTAGATTCTATTACCTGTTTTGCAAGATGCCACCATGGATGGCTCTATTATCCATCTAAGAAATTTCCGGAATTAATCCATCCGGAACTTACGAACCACAACCTGTTATTAGAGCAGATTGAAGCCTGCCATGAAAAAGGCATCAAAGTACCGATCTATACAACTGCACAGTGGGATGGACGTATTATGAGAGAACATCCGGAATGGCTTGCTGTGGATGAGAATGGTGAATATATCGATACCCAGCACGTACCGGCACCTCATTTTTACCATACCATCTGCCTGAACAGCGGATATCGTGAATTCTTCAAGGAACATTTGGAAGATATGATTGATGTGGTAGGGGCAGATAATGTGGATGGTATCTTCATGGATATACTTTTCCAGGTTGATTGTAAATGTGAGCACTGTGTTAAGAAGATGGAAGAACTTCACGTAGATGTGGAAAGCAAGGCGATGCGCCTTCGTTATTCCATACATATGCTGGAAGAATTCAAGTCTGAAATTTCAGCATTCATCCGTGAAAGAGCGCCAAAAGCAAGTATATTTTATAACAGTTCCCATGTAGGTCCTGCTTATAAGGACAGTTTCAAGGATTACAGCCATTTAGAGCTGGAGTCATTGCCAAGCGGCGGGTGGGGATATGATCATTTCCCGGCAACCAGCCGATATGCAAGAAACCTTGGAAAAGAGATGATCGGAATGACCGGTAAATTTCATACTTACTGGGGAGATTTCCACTCTCTGAAAAACCGTGCGGCGCTGGAGTTAGAATGCTTTAGCATGCTGGCAATGGGCGCAGGCTGTTCTATAGGTGACCAGCTGCATCCAAATGGGAAATTATCCCCGGGTGCCTATGACCTGATCGGGCAGGTTTATGGCAGCGTTAAGGAAAAAGAACCATATTGCCGCAGTGCGTCATCCGTAGCAGAAATAGCAGTGCTTACACCGGAAGAGTTCTATCCGGAAGAAGAATACGATCTGGGAATTTCACCATCTCTGATTGGTACGGTACGTATGCTTCAGGAATTGTCCTACCAGTTTGACATCATTGACAGTCAGATGCCTATGGATCAGTATAAAGTTGTCATCTTACCGGATTGTATCTATTACAATGCGGATTTGGAAAAGGTGATGAAAGATTATATTGCAAAAGGCGGAAAAGTAATTGGTTCTTTTGATTCCTGTATTCCAAAGGATGGAAGTGAAAATATTTATGGTGTGAAATATTTAGGAGAATCTAAGTTTTACCGTGAATTTGTCATGCCGAATGAAGTAATTGGCAAAGATCTTCCAAAAGAAGAATTTGTTATGTATTTAAGAGGATTTGATGTGGAAGCGGCAGGAGCCGAAGTGTTAATGGATAAAATAGAACCTTATTTTGACCGTATTGGCAAGACTTTCTGTTCCCATCAGCATGCTCCGTCATCCGGAAAAGCAGGTTATCCGGCTGTGACGAGAAATGGAAATGCCGTTTATTTTTCACATCCGATCTTCCATCTCTATCGCAAGAATGCGGCAAGATGGTGCAAACTGATGGTGAAAGATGCGCTGGATTTATTATTAGAGAATAAGCTGGTAAACCATGATGGACCATCCACACTGATATCATCACTGAATCACCAGGAAGCAGAAAACCGTGATATTCTTCATTTATTACATTATATTACTGAAAAACGTTCCGAAGATATCTATACGGTAGAAGATATCATCCCGCTGTATATGATTACAATGAAGCTTTATGCAGGAGACAAAGAAGTTAAATCCGTGTCTCTGGTACCGGAGAACAATGCCATTTCCTTTAAACAGGAAGGACAGTATATTACTTTTACTTTGCAGGAAGTGAAAGGACATAACATGATTAGTATCCAGTATTAATCCAGTAGTCCATATAGCTTGAATCCTCAATAAACACTTGTCTATTTCCGAATATTATCAATTTTAATAAAACGGGAAAACACGATTAATATCAAAGAGCAGGATGCCAGGAGAGATCTCAAGCATCCTGCTCTTTATGGAGTCCTAAATAAAAACAGAGAAAGGAATGCCCGCCGTCAACAGTACGTCAGGTGAGGTGTGATTATGATAGAAGCAGTTGTGAACAGCAGCGAGACTTTTCAGGTGAATTTTATAAATAAAGAGGCATGGAGCCGCACGAAATGCCCGGAATATGTAAAAAGACTTTTCCAGGGTGAATATCTTCAATCCTGCTTTATGAAAAATTCAAATGAACGGATTGATTTATTCATCGGTTTAGGTGATAATGAGTGTAGCAGTAAGGAGATCAAAGAGGTTACAGCCAAGGCAGTAAAAGAGATGAAGCAGCACAATATCTATGAGTTTTCCATAGATGTATCGGACTTCATAGAAAAAAAGGGAACCTTTGCCGTTCGTGAAGCAGCGGAGGGAATCCTTATGGGAGCTTACGAAGGACCTTTTTTTGGAGAGAAAGAAAAGAAAGAATGGAAAGTATATTTAACCGGAATAGCACAAGCCGAGTTAGAGCCGGCAAAAAAAGAGCTTGAGGCAGGGATTCATATCGGGGAATCAGTAGTATGGGCAAGAGATATGGTTAACATGCCCGGCAATCATTTTAAGCCCTTGGATTTCGCTGCAGAGATCAGTAAAAAGATGGAAAGTAGTGGTGCTGTCTGCGAACTTATCAGCTATGAGCAATTGAAAAAGCTTGGAATGAAAGGTCTGCTGGCAGTTGGTGAGAGCAGCTCCAATGAACCCTGCTTTTTAATTTTCCGATATCTTGCAGCTCCGGACAGTAAAGAAATAACTGCCCTGGTTGGAAAAGGAGTTACCTGTGATACGGGCGGATATTGCTTAAAGCCTGCTAATTCCATGCTTGGAATCAAAGGCGATATGGCAGGGGGCGCAGCCGTTGCAGGTGCGGTACTGGCGCTGGCAAAAAATAAGGTTAAAACAAATGTAATTGGTCTCATTCCAATGTGTGAGAACCGGATTGCTCCAGGAAGCCTTGTTCCGGGAGATGTGATATCTTCTTATGCTGGAAAGACAATTGAGATATGTAACACGGATGCAGAGGGGCGCCTGATATTGGCGGACGCGGTTGCCTATGCTGTGAAAAATGAAAATGTGACCCGGGTTTTAGATATTGCCACACTTACGGGAGCGGTTGTAAATATGTTTGGATTCTCTACAGCGGGAGTTGTATGTGATAACGATGACCTTTTCGCAGACTTTAAAGAGGCATATCAGATATCAGGAGAACGCTATTGGCGGCTGCCTGTCTATGAAGAGCAGGAGCGAATGATTGAGAGTAAAATTGCAGATATCAAAAATATGGGAGAAAGCCATTGCGGTACCATTACGGCAGCGTTATTTATAAAAGCGTTCGCGGAGGAAAAACCGTGGATTCATCTGGATATCGCAGGTACTGCCTGGGTAGACAGCCCACTTTTTGAGTTTCAGTCAAAAGGTGCAACCGGTGCAGGAGTTACATCCCTTTATTATTTATTAGACAGAAAGGATAATTAATATGTTTTCAATAAAATGCGAAGAACGGATTGAAAAAGGATTTGCAGATGCAGCAGCGGCATATCCGGAGATTTATGGAAAAATCATTGACAAATTTAACGAATGCTCCGAACATGAGACAATTCTGATGAAATATTTATATGCTGCCATGCCCCTTAGTGATCTTGGAAATTACACTTTTGAGGACTTTTCAGATTATGCGAAACAGGGCGTGTTACTGTGGGACAAGGGCCCGTTTGCCGGAAAAGTTCCAGAGGACATCTTCTTAAATTATGTAGTTTATCACCGTATAAATGAAGAGGATATTTCTCCTTGCAGAAGCTTTTTCTATTCACAGTTGTCTAAACGGATAGAGGGGAAAAGTATGGAGGAAGCGGCCCTGGAAGTAAATTACTGGTGTGCCGAAGAAGCTACATACCAGACTACGGATGACCGTACCGTATCACCTATGACTGTGTATAAAAGTGCGTTTGGCAGATGTGGGGAAGAATCTACATTTACCACAAGTGCACTGAGAAGTGTGGGAATTCCTGCGCGTCAGGTCTATGCTCCCAAATGGTCCCATTGTGATGATAATCATGCCTGGGTAGAAGTATGGTGCGATGGTGAATGGCATTTTATTGGTGCGTGTGAACCGGAAGAAATTCTGGACAAAGGCTGGTTTACCAATGCGTCATCCAGGGCCATGCTGATTCATTCCAGATGGTTTGATTTCATAGGGGCAGAGGAAGAAGTGATCCAGAAGGATGGCATGGTAACCGTGCTGGGTCAGCTTAAGCGTTATGCGCTCACAGAAAAACTGACGGTACACGTTACAGACCGTAATGGCAGGCCGGTGCCGAGAGCACTTGTAAAATTTGAGATTTTAAACTATTCCGAATTTGCTCCCATCGCTTCAATCGTAACAGATGAAAAGGGACAGGCGGGATTTTGTACAGGACTTGGAAGCTGTCATCTGCATGTGATAAAAGATGGGGTATTTGCAGAGATCTTAGTGGATGTGGATAAAGAAAAGGAGTGTTCTGTATCTTTTGATGCTGTACTGGAAGAAGATCACCTTACAGATGTCAAAGCCGGATGCATGCCGCCGGTTATGGACGGCTGGCAGGATTTTGACGTGATTGCCCCTAAAGATGCCAGAATTAACACGAAGCAGCCGGCAAAAGAGCAAAAGGAAAGAGGAGAGGTACGTTTCGCAGAGGCCGCAGCCCTCAGACAGAAAAAGGCGGCATCCTTCTATCAGGCGGCAGAAGCAAATGAGATCAGCAGCTCATATGGAAGCGGGATTGATGAGATTCTAAAAGAAAGCAGGGGCAATTTTAAGGAAGTAGTAAAATTTTTGTCTGCTTCCGAAGAAATGGATCTTAGAAAAGAACTGCTCTTCGTATTGACAAAAAAAGATTACCGTGATTTGAAAAGTGACGTACTGGAAGAGCATCTAAGAGAAAGCAAGGCTTATGCCGAACATGTACCCCATGACATTTTTGTTCGTTACATTTTAAACCCCAGAGTGCATATGGAACCCCTTACCAAATACCGTGAGTCCATCCTTGGATATTTTACAGAGGATCAAAAACAGGCATTTATTGCAGAACCAACCCGTATCTGGGATTATATTGTAGCAGCCGTTGGGGAAAAGAAAGACAGAGAATATGACAGCCTGACAACTTCACCGGTGGGATGTCTGATGCTGAAGACAGGCAGCACCCAGTCCAAAAAGATTCTTTTTGTTGCAGTCTGCCGTACACTGGGCATAGCGGCAAGGTTAAATCCTGCGGATCTTGCCATGGAGTATTATAAAGAAGGTGCATTCTGTCCCATCGTGGAAAATGCGAAAAAAGATTGTACACTCAGTCTGGCATCCGGCGGCAGTACAAAATGGGTATATTTCCAGAACTGGACTCTTGCAGTATTAAAAAATGGTGATTATCAGACTTTGAACCTGGCAGCAGAAGTGTGGAAGGATGGTATGACCGTTCCATTAGAGACAGGTGTTTACCGCATTGTAACCTCAAACCGTCTGCCAAACGGAAATATTTTTGCAAAAACGTATTGTTTCTCATTGGACCAGGGAGAAAAGAAAGAATTAGTTCTTTCCCTGCGCGAGGCAAAATTATCCGATATGCTGGAAAATATCGAGATTAATGATTTTATACTTCACAGAAAAGACAGAAGCGAGATCATGGCTTCTGAAATCTTGCAGAATAAAAAGAACCTGATTATCTGGATGGAAGAGAGCAAAGAGCCTACCGAACATATTTTAAATGAATTATATGAACGGAAAGAGGAATTTAACAGCATTGACGGACAGATTATCTTTGTAGTAAAGGAAGAAAAATCACTGCAGGATCCTACCTTGTCCAGAACGCTGGCATCTCTGAAGGATGTTCAGATTTATTATGACAGCTTTGCTGAAAATGTAAATACACTGGGAAGAAGGATGTATGTAGACCCGGATAAGTTACCGCTAATTATTGTGACAAATCCCGGCTTAAACGGAGTATATGCAACCAGCGGCTATAATGTTGGAACCGGAGACATGCTGCTTAGAATATTGAAATAGATATGAGGAAAGTCCGGTAATTAAAGATAGAACGGGGAACGGGCGTATTGCTGATGACAATACGCCCGTTTTTTCGTGTAATCCTATTGTTTTTTTGTATTTAAGCCTCGTCTTTCAGTGGTGAATAGCGGACCTTAAAGCGGATATCCTGGTTATAATCCCCGAAGGAGCTGCCAAATATAGTCATTCCGCCTACATGTCTGGCGGTATCCGGAACGCCCAGTCTGAACCGGATCATGTCCCGGTCGGTAAAAGCAAAATCATCAATCGTGACATCTGAGATTTTCAAATCATCCATAAAGGTGCCGTTTTTATTTATGATCAGGTTCTTTAAAAGGCCATATTGATTCCAATTCGGAAACCACCAGCCTGGCGTAAAATGACCCGGGCGGTCTGCATAGTCTCCGGGGCTGGTCCAATAACCCACAAAGGTTTCATTTATATAAAAATGAATATCGGATGGCCAGATACTGTTGCTTCCCGGGGCTTCGGAGCTGATTTCCAGAGAGATATCAATTTCATCAATTCGCTGTGACGCAGGCAGTACATTAGGCAGAATATATTCCACATAGCCTTTTCCGAGCCAGAGGATATCAGCGTCAAAACGCTGTTGATGAACGAAGAATCTGGGATCATCCACATCACCGATCAGAGAAGCAGGTGTGGAGATGCCGCAGGTGGGATAAATGGAAAAATCGGAATATTGCCCGACTTTCAATTCCGCAATAGATTCGTTCTGGATAACAGGTTCCTGAGTCAGAGAAAAAAGTATCTGTCCGATATGAGCAGAGCAGACCTTCTGGTTGCCGTGTCCATCACCTTCGCTGGTGATTTTCACCAGACCGCAGTCTTCCAGCTTCTTAATATGGCTGGTCAGGGCACCGTTCGTGATATTTACCCGTCCGGCGAGTACGTTCATATTCATAGGGCCTTCATCCAACAACAGATTTAAAATAGAGATCCGGATATCGGAACCAAGGGCTTTAAAAAGCGGCAGGCCGCTGTCGATGTCTTTGAGATAACGCATAGGGTGTTCCTTTCGTAAAACCTTTTTGGTCGTATTGAGAATTATTATAGCGCTATTTGGAGGAAAATACAATAACGAATGCGGAAGCAGAAGGAACACACAACAAAATCAAAGAGTTTAAGATAAACTAAATTAATTTAAAAATAACTTGACAAGATATGGATTAAAATGTATAGTTTAGTTACGAAGCGAATAAAAAGTCATTAAAAATATACAAATTGCACAAAATACATATGATGAATATATACTAAATGCCGGCCGGCAGAAAATAGTTTTGATGATTGTTGAAGCAGTGCTGTGATGTGTGGGTTGATGACCTTTTTTGCTTGGTAAATGTAACCTTATGTGAGTTATTTTCTAAGTGAGTTTATTCAGGGAGGAACGAAAATGAGAAGAAAATTAATTAGTACTTTATTGTGTGTGTCTATGGCAGTTACTATGCTTACCGGGTGTGGAGGTAAGGAGGGCAGTTCGGCTTCGGGAACGGAAGGGACCAATACAAGCTCTAAGGAGGATGCTTCTTCTGAAAATGCGGATGGGAAGGAAGCAGATTCTGAGACAGAAGTTGTGACAACTACCGGCGATGCCAATGGAACGCATTTTGATATGTGGACATTTGTAGAGATGCATTCACAGTTTTATTCAAATATGGTGCAGAAGTGGAACGAAGAAAATCCGGATAAGACCATTGAAGTTACATTTACTACATATCCATTTGCAGATATGCATAATAAGCTTACCCTGGCATTACAGTCAGGCGAAGGTGCACCTGATTTATGCGATGTGGAAGTTGGACAATTCCCCAATTTTCTGCAGGGGGAAGTACAGTTTAAAGAACTGAATAGTTTTATGGAACCTTATACAAAAGATATCGTACAGTCACGTATTGACCTTTACAGTAAAGATGGGAAAAATTACGGAGTGCCTACCCATGTTGGGGCAACGGTAATGTTCTATAACACAAAGATCCTGGATCAGTATGGTATAGACTATACGCAGATTAAAACCTGGGATGATTACACACAGGCAGGGAAGAAGTTAGCAGAAGCGTCTGATGGTAAAGTCAGGATGACATCTGTGGATACGGCAGGTACGGACTGGCTGTCCCTGTCTATGGCGGAATATGGTGAGGACTGGACAGATGAACAGGGCACAGCAGACGTAACCATTGATTCTGTGAACAAGATGCTTACCATGCAGCAGGACTGGCTGGATGAAGGAATTGCCATGGTATCGCCGGGCGGCCATGTAGATATGGAGGAAGGGTATGCCAATGTGGCAGATGGAAATATTGCTTCATTCCCAAAAGCAATGTGGTTTATGTCCAGATTCCTGAATTATATGCCGGAAATGACAGATACCTGGGCGATTGCACCCTGCCCGGTATATGAAGAAGGACAGAACAGATCTGTGGGCATCGGCGGAACAGGAACGGTTGTAACCAATCAGTGTGAAAGTGCAGACCTGGCAGCAGAATTTCTGGCATGGGCGAAATTGTCGGAAGAAGGAGAAAAGAAAATCTGGGAAGACCTGGGCTTTGATACCTGTAATACGAAAATATGGACAGATAAATCCATAACAGAAGATACATCAAATAAATATATTTCCTATTTCAAGACAAATCCATTTGATACTTTAAATGAGATTAAAGATGAGATCGGCATTGTAAAAGTAGTTACGATTACCCCGACTATTGGCGAAGTATTTAATAATACCACCTTAAATGCAATTTTAGAAGACCGGCAGGATGTTACAGAGGCGCTGCAGGAAGCGCAGGATAATGTTTCCCTGGAACAGTAATGAGTGCAGATGCTAAAATTGGTTAAAGGAGGGAAATACCGTGAACAAGTTAAAAAAAATATTTTATTCCCAGAAAATTGCACCTTATGTGTTTGTTCTTCCGTTTATTTTAAGCTTCCTGGTATTCTGGATCTATCCTTTGTTCAGTACGGTTAAGATGAGTTTCCAGTCGGTCCTGCCGGGTCAGGTGGAATGGATAGGGACAGCCAATTATACCAAGCTAATAAAAGATGCTGCATTTCATACGGCTGTCTGGAACAGCGCAAAATATACGCTGTTCACCATTGCATTACTGATCCCTTTTCCCATGCTGTATGCGGTAATGATGGACAGCCGCCTGACAAAAGCAAAGGGACTCTGGAAAGCAATTTTATATCTCCCGGCCCTTACCTCAGTAGTGGTAGCAGGTACTATATTCCGGCTGATGTTCAGCGAATTGAATGGGTCCGCCATGAATCAGCTGATCGGACTGTTTGGAGCAGGCCCTCTGAAATGGCTGAAAGAATCCACAACAGGCATGTTGGCATTACTTGTGCTGGCATGCTGGAGATGGACCGGTGTGAATACACTGTATTTTATAGCAGGGCTTAAAAATATTGACACAGCTCTTTACGAGTCGGCAGATATCGATGGAGCAACAAAATGGCAGAAATTCCGTTTTGTAACGGTTCCGCTTTTGAAGCCCACCAGTATCTATGTATTGACAATCAGTATTTATGCAGGATTATCCATGTTCCTGGAAAGCTTTATGCTATGGAATGGGAATTCGTCACCTAAAAATATCGGACTTACGATTGTAGGGTACCTGTATCGGCGCGGTATTGAGAAGAACCAGCTGGGGTATGCATCTGCCGTAGGATTGGTGCTTCTTCTGATAGCCTTGATTATCAATATATTCCAACTGGTTATGAATGGGACTTTTAAAAAGGAGGAACGGTAAGATGGGTAAAAGAAAAGAGCGTTCATCCATGAGCAGAAACCAGAAGATCCTGGCAGCAGTCAATACCGGAATCTTTGCGATTGTAAGTTTAGTTGTAGTAGCCCCGCTGCTTATTTCGTTTATAGCATCATATCGTCCAGGTAAGGATCTGATAAGGTATGGAATGAGTCTGAATCTGGATTTTTCCGCCATGAGCCTGAATAATTACAAATACTTGTTTACCGGGAATCACAGTTATTTCTTATGGTTTAAAAACAGTATGGTGCTTACGGTTCTGACAGTTGTACTGACACTTCTGATCTGTTATTTTGTAGCATACGGGCTGACGATGTATCAGTATAAACTGCAGAATTTACTGTTTTTCCTGGTAATTGCAACAATGATGGTACCTTTTGAAATCCTGATGCTTCCGCTGTATCAGGAGATCATAGACCTGAAACTGATTAACAGCCGTGCGGGGGCGATTCTTCCGGGACTTTGTGCTGCGTCAACGATCTTCTTTTTCCGGCAGTACATGAGCGGTCTGCCGAAAGAACTGCTGGATGCAGGCAGAATAGACGGGGCAACGGAGTATGGAATCAGTATTAAAATAATGATGCCAATCACGAAGCCGGCTTTTGCGGCAATGTCAATATTATGCGCCATGGGTTCCTGGAATAACATGCTCTGGCCCCTGCTGGTATTTCGTGATGCTGATAAATTTACTTTGCCCATCGGTTTAAATACGCTTTTGACTCCTTATGGAAATAATTATGACCTGTTAATTGCAGGTTCTATGTTTTCTATTCTGCCAATATTTGTACTTTTTTTATGTTTTCAAAGGTATTTTATTGATGGAATGACGGCGGGAGCAGTCAAAGGATAATGAAGCGGTGTGGGATAAATAAAAAAATAAATTAAGAATTTTGGAGGAAAATTAAGATGGCAAGACTTTTCATTGATGCGCAGCAGAAAAAAAGTAAAATACATAAGGAAATTTACGGTCATTTTTCAGAACATTTGGGAAGGTGTATTTATGAGGGTCTCTATGTGGGAGAGGACTCACAGATACCCAATAGGAACGGAATGCGCAGCGATGTGGTAGAAGCGCTGAAAGATATGAAGATACCGGTCTTGCGCTGGCCGGGAGGCTGCTTTGCCGATGAATACCACTGGCAGGACGGTATTGGACCAAAGGAAAATAGAAAGAAAATGATCAATACACATTGGGGAGGCGTGGTAGAAGACAATAGCTTTGGAACCCATGAATTTATGGAACTGTGCCGCCAGTTGGGCTGTGAAGCGTATGTCAATGGAAATGTAGGAAGCGGTTCGGTAAGAGAAATGTCTGAATGGGTGGAATATCTCACCTTTGACGGTGTCTCACCAATGGCGGAACTCAGAAAAAAGAATGGAAGAGAAGAGTCCTGGGATGTAGAATTCTTCGGAGTAGGCAATGAAAACTGGGGCTGCGGAGGTAATATGACTCCGGAATATTATGCCAATGAATATAGAAGATATCAGACATACGTCCGGGATTACAAACAGGATAAGAAAATCTACAAGATTGCCTGCGGGCCAAACGTGGATGACTATGAATGGACGCAGGAAGTATTAAAAACCTGTTTCCGTCATTCCCAGCCTTTCCAGCATGGTTTTATGGACGGACTGTCCCTCCACTATTACACCCACCCTGAGGGATGGGAAGATAAGGGCAGTGCAACGGATTTCGATGAAAAGGCCTGGTATAAGACACTTTCTAAAACCCTTTATATGGAGACCCTGATCAAACGCCACAGTGCAATTATGGATCAATATGACCCGGATGAGAAGATCGGACTCATTGTAGATGAATGGGGAACCTGGTTCAATGCCATGCCGGGAACAAACCCAGGATTCCTCTATCAGCAGAACACCATGCGGGACGCTCTGGTAGCCGGTATTAATCTGAATATTTTCAACAAATATTCCAAACGTGTCCGTATGGCAAATATCGCCCAGTTAGTAAATGTACTGCAGTCTGTGATTTTAACCGAAGGACCACGTATGGTAAAGACACCTACCTACCATGTGTTCCATATGTATCAGTGCCATCAGGATGCAGTGCTTCTGGAAAGCCATATAGATACGGACCAGATCGGACTGGAAGAAGAGTTCCTGGTACCAAATCTTACAGAATCGGTATCGGAAGATAAGAATGGCAAGATGCATCTTACCATAACCAACTTATCCATAGAAGAAGCTTATCCGATTGATACCACAATCGCAGGGCGCAGCGTGGAAAAGGCAGTGGGCAAAATTCTGGTAAATGAGATGCATGCTATGAATACGTTTGATGAGCCGGAAACAGTTAAGGTTCAGAACTTTGATGATATTCAGATTACCGGTCAGGGCATATCTTTTGTAATCCCGCCGTGCAGCGTAGTTCATATTGAGGTGGAATAAATGAATCAAAGCCAGAGAGTATGTAAAAAATGCCTCTTGAAAGAAATGCCGGAGAGCGTTTATTATCAAAATCTCTATGATTACATCAGCCGGCTGGATGAAGATGTTAAAACAGAAGAAAATAAGTATCGGGAACGCCTTGATAAATGTAAAGCGTGTGACAGCCTGATAAATGGAATGTGCAGGATATGCGGATGTTTTGTGGAAATGAGAGCAGTCATTGAAAAAAATGGCTGCCCCCACACAACTCCAGAATGGTGAATAGGAGAAAAGGAGTAGGAAATGACTGGTAAAAAGTATGCAAAAATGGTAATAGACAAAGATTTTAAGATATCTAAGATTGATAAGCGGATTTATGGATCTTTTATAGAACACCTGGGGCGTGCCGTATATGAAGGAATATATCAGCCTGGTCATCCCACGGCAGATGAAAATGGCTTTCGTCAGGATGTGATGGATCTGGTAAAGGAATTACAGGTGCCCATAATACGTTATCCCGGCGGTAATTTTGTATCTAACTTTTATTGGGAAGACAGTGTGGGACCGGTGGAGCAGAGACCGAAACGTCTGGAGCTGGCATGGAGAAGTCTGGAACCCAATGAAATCGGGGTAAATGAATTCTCAAAATGGTGCAAAGAGGTAAACTCAGAAATTATGATGGCGGTAAATCTGGGAACCAGAGGTGTAGCGGATGCCTGCAGCCTGTTAGAATACTGCAATCATCCATCCGGGACGAAGTACAGCGATCTGAGAATTTCCCACGGTGTAAAACAGCCTCATGGAATCAAAACCTGGTGCCTTGGTAATGAAATGGATGGCCCGTGGCAGGTAGGATCGAAAACCCCGGTTGAATACGGGCGGATTGCGTCGGAAACGGCAAAGGCAATGAAACTGATAGACCCTTCCATAGAACTGGTTTCCTGCGGCAGTTCCAATACCGGAATGCCAACGTTTCCCCAGTGGGAGGCAACAACCCTGGAACATACATATGATTACGTAGACTACGTTTCCCTCCATCAGTATTTTGGTAATCCGGATCATGATACAAAGAACTTCCTGGCACGTTCCGTGGAAATGGATCACTTTATTCGCACAGTCATTGCCACCTGTGATTTCGTAAAAGCGAAAAAGAGAGGCAGTAAGAATATCAACTTAAGCTTTGATGAATGGAATGTATGGTTCCACTCCAACGAATCCGATCAAGATACCATGGCAAACCATCCATGGCAGAAAGCTCCGGCGCTTCTGGAAGATGTCTATACTTTTGAGGATGCTCTTTTAGTGGGACTGATGCTTATTACCTTTTTAAAACATGCCGACAGGGTAAAAATAGCATGCCTGGCACAGCTGGTCAATGTTATCGCACCCATAATGACAGAGACAGACGGCGGTGCGTGGAAACAAACGATCTTTTATCCATACCTCCATGCTTCCATATATGGAAGGGGTACTGCATTGCAGCCGGTATTTGACAGCTCCAGGCACGATACAAAAGAATATACCGATGTAACGGATGTGGATGCAGTAGCAGTTTACAACGAGGAAGCAGAGGAGGTAACCATCTTCGCCGTAAACCGCGATTTAGAAGAAGGAATACCTATGGAATGCGATATCAGAAGCTTTCCAGGTTACCAGATACTGGAGCATATCGTGCTGGAAAGCGATGACTTAAAGGCAAGCAATGGTCCGGGAAAAGAAAGGGTGGTACCTGGACATTCTGCTAACAGCAGAGTGGAAGATGGAATTTTGAAGACGGTATTGAACAGGGCTTCTTGGAATGTGATAAGGTTGAAGAAGTGATGTGTTTTAATTAGAAAGGACGCTTTGCTGATTAAGTGTGTGTACGGAAGGCCCCCTGCTCCTTCCGGTCACCATCCCTGCCCCGTCCCGACCCACTGGAATTATATCCAAAAGTATGTTAAACTATAAGAAATTCAATTTATAGGAGGACTAAACGAACATGAAAGTAGCAGTAACGTATGAAAACGGACAAATTTTCCAGCATTTTGGACATAGCAGCCAGTTTAAGGTATATGAGATCAATGAGAATGAGATTATTTCCAGTGAAGTACTGGATACCAACGGCAGCGGACATGGTGCACTGGCAGGATTTTTGAAAGAGGCAGGTGTTGATGTGCTGATCTGCGGCGGTATCGGCGGAGGAGCCCAGAATGCCCTTAAGGATGCAGGGATCAAGCTGTTTGGCGGAGCTTCCGGTGATGCTGATAAGGCTGTTGCAGATTTGCTGAAGGACAAGCTTCAGTATAATCCGGATGTAAAATGCAGCCATCATGAGCATGCTCATGGGGAAGGCCACAGCGATTGCGGCAGCCATGCAGATCACAGCTGCGGACATAACTGCAGCCATTAATAAGGCGCGTAAAGTACGTTATGAAGAGATTTATGTATCATTCATAAAGTACTACGCACAATTACTCCAAATTCAAATCAAAAAAGGTAAAATTATCATGCGTTTTCTATATTGACTTTTTCCTCATCTCCCGATATCCTAATATTGAAATACCGGTGAACAGTGCATGTGCTTTGCAGGCATGGGCAAGAACAGATGAGGAGTAAAAAGATGAATCATAAGAAAATTATATTTTTTGATATTGATGGAACTATATATGATCACAGGACAGGGGTAGAGCCATCTACAAGGCAGGCAATTGCAATGCTGGTAGAGAATGGCCATATTCCTGTCCTTTGTACTGGCAGGGCAAGAGCGATGATCATGCAGGAACTGATAGATCTGGGGTTTCAGGGAATTGTGGGCGCCTGTGGAACATATGTTGAGTATCAGGGAAAGCAGGTAGAAAATCGTACCCTAAGCAAAAGGGATGTACAGCGGGTAGTGGACGCATCTGTAAAATACGGACTGGAGGTAATCCTGGAGGGAAGTAAAGCCATGTATTACAATGAGAATTTAAATTTGCCCCAGTATCTGGAACAGATTAAACATATGACAGGAAAGTATTGTTTACTTCTGCCAATGATTGAGAACAGAGATTCCATCCAAATAAATAAGTTAACAGTACATTTTGGGAAAGAATCTGAATTAAAAGGATTTCGGGAAGAGTTAAAAGACATTCTGGACTTTATTATACATTTTGAATCAGATGATGAGAATTATGCGGAATGTGTGCCTGTTGGTTTTACAAAAGCAACGGGTATCGAAACGCTGCTGCAGTACCTGGATATCGATAAGAAAGACAGTTACGCATTTGGAGACAGTGTAAATGATCTGGAAATGATCCAATACGTAAATTATGGAATTGCCATGGGCAACAGCAGCGAAGAAGTATTTGAAGTTGCAAAATACAGAACTGACGGGATGTATGAAGACGGCATTTATAATGGACTGAAAGAGTTCGCACTAATTTAAGAATTCTGGAAACAGATGATTATTTATACAGAAAAATAAATAAAACACCAAAGAGAACATTCCCCAGTGAGGTTTTTCTTTGGTGTTTTTTCATGATATCAAATCATAGATTTACACTTTCTTTACATACAAAGCAATTCGACAGAAACCCCCAAAATCCAACATGGAACCCACATACAAAGAAAAAAGAACTATGAAATTTATACAGTTTTTTATCCATATACTGCATAAACTGTATAATCTTTTCCTATTGACATAGAGTGCACTCTATAGCGCATAATAAAACAAGGAGGCAGTTATGGAATATTCAGTAAAACAAGTTTCAGAAAAATTAGGAATATCAGTTTATACGTTACACTATTATGATAAAGAGGGACTTCTGCCATTTATTAAGAAAAAGGAAAATGGAACCAGGGTCTTTACGGAAGGCGATGTAGAATGGGTGGATATGATTCTTGCCCTCCGTGAAATCGATATGCCCATTGCGAAAATAAAAGAATATATTTCACTTCTGGTGCAGGGAGAAGTTACGTTGTCCCAGAGAAGAACGCTAATCACCCAATACCGTGAATATTTAGAATACCGGATGCAGGCAATGAAAAAATGTCTGGATATTACCAGCAGGAAACTGAATGAATATGACAAAGGAGTGCTGGATATTTTAGATGAAAAAGAAGGAATCAGGGAAGAGAAGGAGCGGAAAATATGACCTATGAAGATTTATTTGAAGAGATTAAATGTATGTTTATGAAGGCGGATGTCAGTGACATAGCCACACACCTGGCATATCAGTTTAATATTGAGGGAGAAGCTGAGGGTGCATTTTATGCTGAGGTGAAAGACGGGGAGCTTTATATAGAACCATATGAGTATTACGACAGAGATGTGCTGTTTACCTGCACTGCAAAGACACTTTTGAAAATTGCAAAAAAGAAGTCAGATCCCATTTTGGCATTTACCCTTGGGCAGTTAAAAGTAGAAGGAGATTTTGACAAGGCACTGATGCTTCAGAAATTTATTCCCGCAGGCGACGGGGTTTTTGACCTGAGGGGTTGAAAGGAGTTTATCTATGAGTAAATCAGTAATAATACTGGGAGCAGGAATAGTAGCTGCTGCAGTGGAGACCGGGATTGCAGGATATTTTTTCCGCCGTACCATGATTCGGGGAAATGCAAAAGAAGAACGAACCACCAAGATGGCGGGAACCGACTGGAACCAATATCTGCCGGAAATACGGAAGAAAAAAGAATGGGTAGTCAGACAGGAACGGGAAGCTGTTTCCATCATCGCCAGGGATGGATTGAGACTGAAAGGACATTTCTATCCGGGTGCTAATCCGGATAAAGTCATTTTATGTTTACACGGTTATACCAGTCGGGGTTCCAATGATTTTAATTCTTTGGCATATTTCTATCTGCATTTAGGTTACAGTCTGTTGATTGTAGATCACAGATCACACGGGGAGAGTGAAGGAACCTATATTGGCTTTGGATGCTTAGACAGATTTGATGCATTAAAATGGATAAAATATTTGGAAAAAAGATGTGGAAAGAATTGTCAGGTCATGCTTCATGGGATCTCAATGGGAGGCGCAACTGCTTTAATGGTCAGCGGACTTTCACTTCCGGACTGTGTAAAAGGGATTATTTCCGACTGTGGATTTACTTCTGCATGGGAGGTCTTTGATTCGGTTTTAAAAAATACATACCATCTGCCCTCATTCCCAATCTTACAGATAGCCGATGTAATGGCAAAAAGAGAAGCAGGATATGGGCTGAATGAGTGTAATGCATTAAATGAGGTGGCAAAATCCACCGTTCCTATTTTGTTTATTCACGGGGATGCGGATACTTTTGTGCCGTCCCGGATGTGTCATAAACTGTATAAAGCATGCAAAGCACGAAAAGAGATGCTGATAGTGAAAGGTGCAGCCCATGCAGAAAGTTATTATAAAGGCACAGAAAAATACGAAAATAAAGTCAAAGAATTCTTGAACAGCATTTTGGAGGAGTAGTTATGATGAAAACAAGATATGGGAAAAAAGTATATCCGATAACTGCGGCGCAGCGCCTGCATTTCTTTACACTGGCTCACTGCCCTAAGAAACAGGTCTTAAATATTGGAACCAGTCTAACCATCGAACAGGATCTGGACTGGGAGGTTTTAAAGAAAGCAATATATGAAGCATATGCCAGATGTGAGAGTATGCGCATCCGCTTTGCAAAGGATAAAGCTGGTAATGTATATCAATATATTGCAGACAGAGAGGAACGTGAAATAGAACACTTTGATTTTACCGGATGGCAGCACAAACATGCTGAGGATAAAATGAAAGAATGGACTGGGATTCCCTTTGAGCGGTTTGACAGTCCCATGAACCGGATTGTCATGATTCAGCTTCCCGATGGGTATCAGGGCGTTTATATGCTGGTGGACCACATGACTATGGATGCTCAGTCGCTGATTGTCTTTTTAAAGGATGTCATCGAGATTTACTGTCATTACAAGTATGAAGGAATTGATTATCCAAAAGAAATGGCGTCTTACATTACCCAGTTGGAAAAAGATATTGCTTATGAAGCAGGAACTTCTGCAAAGAAAAGGGATACGGCTTTTTTTGAAAGCTTGATTAAAAATTCAGAGCCGTTTTTCTGCGATATACATGGACCGGAGAAACTGATGAATGAACGTAAATCCACGGGCAATCCCAAACTTCGTGCTGCTACAAATCTCACCGATAATGTGGATGCCAATATTACGGTATTTCATCTTGAAGCGGAGCCTTCCAAGCAGCTTTTGGATTTCTGTGAGGAACGCCAGATTTCCATGGTATGCCTGCTCATGATGGGACTTCGCACCTTTTTACAAAAAGAGAATGATATGGATGATGTTTCCTTAACCACAACGATTGCCAGAAGAGCAACACTTTCGGAGAAAAAAAGCGGCGGAACAAGAATTCACTGCTTTCCTTTCCGAACAGTTGTTTCCCGGGATGAGACCTTTCTGGAAGGAATTCATAAGATCCGTGACGGGCAGAATCAATTATTCCGACATGCCAATTATGACCCGGTTTCTTACTTTGATGTGAGAAGAAAATATTATAAAATGCAGGGCGCACAGACTTATGAACCCATGAGCCTGACCTACCAGCCACTTACCATGCAGAGTAAGGGATTGGACAAACTGGGAGATATTAAATACAAGACTGCCTGGTATACCAATGGAGCAGCAGCCCATACCCTGTACCTTACAGTTATGCACAGAGCGCAGGATAACGGACTGGATTTTAGTTTTGAATATCAGACCGGAGCAGTGACACCGGAAAAACTGGAATATGTATATTACTATCTCTGCAAAATATTATTTTATGGAACCACCCATCCGGAGAATACGGTTGGAGAAATAATGGATCATGTATAAGGGAGGCGGGAAAGATGCTGGAACAATTAAAGGAAATGATTTGTGAATATGTGGAAGTTGATCAGTCTGAGATTAAAGAAGAGAGCCGTTTTATCGAGGATCTTGGATTTAATTCCTATGATTTTATGAGTATGGTGGGGGAGATCGAAGATACTTTTGATATTGAAGTAGAAGAGCGCGAAGTGGTAAATGTAAAAACAGTTGGCGATGCAGTGAAATATATAAAGGAACTTCAGGAAGCATAAGCATAAGTAACGTAAGTAGATTTTGACACCGTTATGGAACAAACCTGAAATGGGAGGAGCATATGGAAACTAAAATTCAAAATATGAAAGACATTATTGAATACGCCGCAGAAATGTATGGGGAATCCCCTGCAATCCGGTATAAGGTGCGTAAAGAGGTCATTACCAAAACCTATCGGGACATAAAAAAAGACAGTGAATCATTCAGCCGGTCACTGGAAAAACTGAATATGCTTAAAAAGCATGTGGCGATTATTGGTTCCACTACATATCCATGGATTATCAGTTATTTTGGAACGGTGAATTCGGGCAGTGTGGCAGTGCCGCTGGATGCACAGCTTCCCGCAGAGGAATTGTGCGAACTGATAAACCGCGCAGATATCAGCGTCCTGGTATTTGATGAACTTCGTAAAGATCTGGTACAGGCAGTAAAAGAGAAGTGTCCCGGACTGCAGTACCTGATTTCCATGCAGGCTTCCGAAAGTTTAGATGAAATCCTGTCTTTTAACAGGCTGATTGTAGAAAATGAAGGCAGTTTTTTTACCGATATTGACTGTGATAAAATGACCGCTATTCTCTTTACATCCGGAACAACCGGAAAGAGCAAAGGTGTTATGCTGAGCCATCGTAATCTGGCGGATAATGCGGTGTGTCTGGATATGAAGATTCCGGCAGGCACCATATCCATGACGCTTTTACCCATTCATCATGCTTATTGTTTTACCATGGATATTTTAAAAGCCATCTATATCGGAATGGTTATCTGCATCAATGATTCCATTATGCATGTACAGAAGAATATGAAATTATTTAAACCGGAAATCATTTTGCTGGTGCCAATGGTGATTGAATCATTATATGCAAAGCTTGTGGATGCAACTGGGATTTTACCGAAAAAGATGGTGGCAAAAGCTGCTCTTGGAGGAAATCTGAAAACAATCTGCAGCGGCGGGGCCTATTTGAATCCGGACTTAATCGACGGTTTTAGTGCATACGGGATCCGTATTCTTCAGGGTTATGGAATGACAGAATGTTCTCCGGTGATCAGTACGAATCTGGAGTGGGACAGCCGTAAAAATTCCGTAGGCAAACTTCTGCCGGGATGTGAAGTGAAAATAGTAGACGAGGAAATTTGGGTGAAAAGCCCTTCCGTAATGCTGGGATACTATAAAATGCCAAAAGAAACGGAAGATACATTGGAAGACGGCTGGCTCAAAACCGGTGATCTGGGATATGCCGATGCGGATAATTTCTTATATATCACAGGACGTAAAAAGAATCTGATTATCTTAAATAACGGGGAAAATGTCTCACCCGAAGAGCTGGAAAATGAAGTCAGTAAAGCACCGCTGGTAAAAGAAATTATTGTGAGCGAGAAAGACAGTGTGATACAGGCGGAAATTTTCCCTGATTATGATTATGCTAAGAAAAAGCGCATCAAAAATATAGAAGCAGAGCTGCAGAACATTCTGGATGCATATAATAAAGACAGGCCGGTATATAAAAGGATCCATGGATTAAAGGTAAGAGAAGAAGAATTTGCAAAGACACCATCCAAAAAGATAAAAAGGGTGTAGTGGATCATCTATTGTAATTGCCGCCCATTCCGTATACAATATGAGTAGAAGAATTGTCATATAAAAATGGAATGGAGTTCATGGAATGCGATATTATGTGAAAGATAAATTAATCCCTTTGAATAAGGGAGAAACACCTGCTGAGGGGCTTGTCGTTGTGGAATGTCTTTCTTCATCTGAATATAAGAAACGTTATGAGAAAACCCTTCACGTGGATTTACTGACCAGAAGCCTTGGCAATGTTGAATTTTGTAAGGCAGATGTGCTGAGAAACTGTATTGTGGGAACTTTTGTGATTCCCTGCAAAGAGGATCTTTTGGAGAAGGAATCCGGATTTGGCTATTACATGGATAAGGAAAGGCTGCTCTTTGTGGACGATAATCACATTGTAGAAAAGATGCTGGAGGAAATCTGTCAGATACAGGTTCTTCCCAAGACATACGTGGCACATGTATTTTTTGAATTTATGGAATATCTGACCAGGGATGATGTGATTTTCTTGCAGCAGTATGAAGAAAAGCTGGAAGATATGGAAGAGGGTCTTTCCAATTCAGACACCAGGGATTTCAATAAAAAGCTGCTTAAATGCAGAAGGGAACTGTTAAAGCTAAACGCTTATTATCAGCAGTTAATGGACTTAAGTGATACCCTTAGTGAAAACCAGAACCGTTTATTTAACCGGGAAGACTGCAGACTCTTCACTTTTTATACAAAGCGGGTGGAAAGATTTTATGATACTACCCATATGCTCAGGGAATATTCCATGCAGCTTCGGGAAATGTACCAGTCCCAGATCGATATCCACCAGAATAAAGTAATGCAGTTTTTAACTGTAGTTACAACAATTTTCATGCCGTTAACTCTGATTGCAGGATGGTATGGCATGAATTTTGCCAACATGCCGGAACTTAATACGAAATACGGATATGGAATTATCATTCTGGTAAGCATTCTCGTAACCGGAATTGAAATCTGGTATTTTAAAATCAAAAAGTGGTTCAAATAGAAGCTTATATTCAGGCATTAAAAAAGCGGGTATGCTGTTGGCCCCGCTTTTTTTCCGCTTATTATTGAACCCGCACTGCTTTTCTTTTTAAAGATATTAACTGAAAGCCAACCATAGCAGATCCATTTACTAACAATCCAAGTGTTACGATCATTCCTGCCATTACTGCCATCTTTACCACTCCTCGCCTTGTGATTTATTTAACGTATTCTATCACCTTTTCGTCTGTTTGACAAATTTTGGATAAATAGATTTATATAGAAAGAACGATAAAAAATTGTATAAATATAAATACATTGACGAAAATTTAATACAATCATTGTATAAAATTTAACGAACACAGAACAGCTGCCGGAGATTATTTTAAATAATGACTTAAAATGTCCTCTGCTATTTATGAAAAATAGTAGAAAATGGGAAATTTTTATTTTAACTGAAAAATTGAAAATTTGAAAGGATGACAGATGATTTATACTGCATTTCGTGATATACTAATAGTCCATAAAGTGTGAAGCAGGAGGTAAAAATGGACAGAGAGCGGATGATTCAGGAGTTCTGCCGCTTAGTATCAATCGATTCCCCTTCCTTTGGGGAGCGGGAGATGGCGGATTATCTGATTGGAGTTTTTGCTGAGAATCAGATTATTCTGGAAGAAGATAAGGCGGGAAGCTGTTATGGCGGAAATAGCGGAAATCTGTATGGTTACTGGAAAGGGACATGTGAAGGCGCGCCTATTTTATTTTCCATGCATATGGATACCGTGGAACCGGCAAAAGGCAAAAAAGCGATCGTACAAGAAGATGGAAAAATAACAAGCGGCGGGACAACGGTTCTTGGCGCCGATGACTTGGCTGCTATAGCGGAGGTAATCGAAGCCGTCCGCAGCATTACGGAACAAAACATACCCCACCGGGATGTGGAGTTTCTGATCTCTATAGCGGAAGAGCAGCATCTGCGGGGAAGTCAGGTGTTCGATTTTTCCAGAATCAGAGCAAAAGAATCCTATGTACTGGATAAAACCGGGCAAATCGGAACTGCTGCAGTTGCGGCCCCTTCCCTGGCGACATTTGAAGCAGCGGTGCAGGGGAAAGCAGCTCATGCCGGATTTGCACCGGAAGATGGAGTGCATGCTATTTTAATCGCATCCAAAGCGATTTCCCGAATTCCCATGGGACATGTAGGAACGGAGATGACGGTAAATATCGGAAGCATTCAAAGTGAATTTGCTACCAATATCGTGCCGCCTGTGTGCAAAGTAAAAGGAGAGGTGCGCAGTTTCTCTCATGAAGCGGTATTAAACCAGTTAGTAGACATTCGTAATATTTTTGAAGAAGAGGCTGGCAAACTGGGCGGAGTCGTGGAGTATCAGGAAGAAATATTATTTCAGGCATATGTGACACCTGAAGATGCAGCCGTTGTCAGACGATATGAAAACGTCTGTCATACCTTAAAAATAGGGCCGGTATTGGAAAGAACTTTTGGAGGCAGCGACCAAAATCATTTATGTGCCAATGGAATCCGGGGAATGGTCCTGGCATCAGCCATGCAGCAGGCACATTCCAGCAGTGAATATACTACTGTAAATGATATGGAAAAGGTTACGAAAATTGTGATGGGGTTAATGCAGACATCCGATTAAATTTATACTTTTTTGTATGAAAACAACAAAAAGATGAAAAATAGAAAGATAGGAGAAGAACCATGATAAACAGTCAATTTGATAAACTTGTAGACAGAAAAGGCACTAATTGCCTGAAATATGATTTTGCAGCGGAGTTCGGAAGACAGGAAGGACTGATCCCCCTGTGGGTGGCGGATATGGATTTCTGTGTGCCGGAGCAGGTGAAAAAAACCTTACTGCGGTGTGCGGAACACGGAGTTTTTGGATACACCGATGCAAAACCGGAGTATTTTCAGGTTCTCGGAAAATGGTTTTTGGATCATTTTGGATGGAAAACGGATGCATCCTGGGTTGTTAAATCTCCCGGTGTGGTGTTTGCCCTGGCATCTGCGATTCGTGCATTTTCTAAAGAAGGAGAAAGTATTCTGATCCAGCAGCCGGTATACCATCCGTTTGCAAATGTAATTAAAGCCAATGAACGCAAGCTGGTGGTAAACCAATTGGTATGTGAAGATGGTGTTTACCGTATGGACTATGCAGACTTTGAGAAAAAAATAGTGGAAGAAGAGGTAAAGGTCTTCCTGCTGTGCAGCCCTCATAATCCGGTAGGACGGGTCTGGACCAGAGAGGAACTGCAAAGAGTTGGGGATATCTGCCTGAAACATAAAGTGCTGGTAGTTTCTGATGAAATCCATTGCGATTTCACCTATCCGGGTTATCAACATCTGGTTTATGCCTCATTGGGACAGGCATATGCGGACAATTCCATTGTGTGCACCGCTCCCAGCAAGACCTTTAACCTGGCAGGCCTGCAGGCATCCAATATCTGGATTCCAAATCCGACTATCCGGGAACAGTTTCAAAAAGAGATTGCCAAAACCGGATACAGTGACTTGAATACCTGCGGTCTTGCAGCGTGTCAGGCGGCATATGCCTATGGCGGAGAATGGCTGGAAGAACTAAAAGAATATCTCACGGGCAATCTGGAATTTGTAAGAACATTTTTGAAAGAAAACCTGCCCCAGATTCATCTCATCGAACCTCAGGGAACTTATTTATTATGGGTTGATTTCAGAGAATTGGGGCTTTCAGCAGAAGAATTGAATCAATTGCTGGTAGAAAAAGCGCATCTGTGGCTCAACGATGGTTCCATGTTTGGAGAGTGCGGAAGCGGATTCCAGAGAATTAATATTGCCTGTCAGAGAGAAACCCTGAAAAAGGCTTTTAAACAACTGGCAGAAGCCATTGACAGCTTGAAGTAGGAGGGGGCAGATGCAGTTAAATACAATACACCATGTGGCAATTATTGTCTCGGATTATGAAAGATCCAAAGAATTTTATGTAGAGAAGCTGGGATTTGAAATCATACGTGAAAATTACCGGGAAAAGAGAAATGATTATAAGCTGGATTTAAGGCTTGGAACCTGTGAACTGGAGATCTTCGCAATTCCCGGCAGCCCCAAACGCCCCAGTTATCCGGAAGCCTGCGGACTTCGCCACCTGGCTTTTCAGACAGATAACATAGAAGAGACAGTCGCATGGCTAAAAGAAAAGGGAATCGAAACGGAGCCCCTTCGGCTGGATGATTATACCGGTAAAAAAATGACGTTTTTTCATGATCCGGACGGTTTGCCGCTGGAACTGCATGAATAATCCCGGAACAAAGAAAGGTAAAGTAAATGAATACAAATAGTTATGAGTTTGATGCAGAGATTAAAAAAGTTCCGGATATAGACGGTGCTTATGTAGAAATCCCCTTTGATGTAAAGGAGGTCTTTGGGAAAGGCAGGGTTAAGGTTCATGCCTTATTTGACGGAGAACCCTATGCAGGAAGCCTGGTTCGGATGAAGACTCCCTGTCATATCATAGGACTTCGCAAAGACATCCGGCAGAAAATACAAAAACAGCCCGGTGATATGGTGCATGTATTCATTAAAGAGCGGGAATAAAAATCGGAATACTATCTGCCAAAATCAAGAGTTATCTTGTATGTGGAATTCTTTCGGGCCACCCTGGAATATTTCCATTTAATACGGCGGTAAACATTCTTTCCTTTACTCCGGGATTTTCCCCGTTAAGCTGACGGATCAGATTTTTTGCATACTCCCTTTTGGTATAGCCGTCGATGGGGCACGGGCTCTTTGCAACCGGAAGATGGTATTTATTTTTAAAGCCGATGACATCTGCCTCCAATACGTACATCAGTGGACGGATAACCGTCATATCCATACGGTCTAAATATGTTTTTGGGGAAAAAGAGTGGAAGCGCCCTTCAAAAATCAGGGACAGCAGCATCGTTTCTACAATATCATCTTTGTGATGGGCGTAGGCTACTTTGCTGTATCCCATTTTTTTTGCAGTTTCATTAAATGCGCCTTTTCTCATTTTGGCACACAGGGAGCAGGGATTGCTCTCTTTTCTTTCGTCAAAAATAATTCTGGCGATTTCCGTATCGATTACGGTATAAGGAACGTCCAGTTCTTTACACAGTTCTTTGATTGGTTCCAGATTAAAATCGGGATAGCCCAGGCTGACCGTAATAGCCTCCAGTTCAAAATGTTTTGGATAAAACCGTCTCAGGCCATGAAGGGCATATAACATAGTCAGGCTGTCTTTGCCGCCGGAAATGCCTACGGCTATTTTGTCCCCTTCCTCAATCATCTGGTATTCATCAACGGCTTTTCTGGTATAACTTAAAAGCTGCTGTAATTTCATTCGTATTCCTCCTAAAATGTATGTGGTAAAACCTGTATCAGTATATCATATTTTTACCTAATGGGAGCATACAATTCGAATTTAGACCTATGAAAATAGGAAAAGTGTGATATAATATGAGATTATGCGGCATTTGTTGTATATTTAGAGAAGGGGAATTAGATGGAAAAAGGAAAAAAAGGTTTTTTTAGTGTTGTATTCAGTCGCAGTGCAATTCTGATCTTCCTGCTGCTGATTCAGATTGGAATTCTGTTTCTGGGATTTGAATTGCTGAGAGACTACATGTTTTATGCCTATGGAGCCGTAGTGGCACTGGCATTGGTACTTGTTATTTATATTATTAATAAGAGGGAAAATCCTGCATTTATGATTGCCTGGATTATTCCAATTCTGGTTATACCCGTATTTGGGGCTCTGTTTTATTTATTTATTGAATTACAGATTGATACAAAATGGGTAAACTCCAGGCTGAAAAGATTAAATATAGAAACAAAAGAGCTGACTCCCCAAAATGCAGAGGTTTTGAATAATCTGCGCCTGGAGGATGAGGGAATGGGACATCTGTCCGATTATTTATATCGTGTAGAGAATCTACCGGTTTACCAGAATACCTCTGCCAAATATTTCCCGCTGGGAGAAGATAAGTTTGCAGAGATGATTGTACAGTTAGAGCGGGCACAGCATTTTATATTTATGGAATATTTTATTGTGGAACGCGGTGTCATGTGGGATACAATTTTAGAGATTCTGGAGCGCAAGGTGAAAGAAGGCGTGGAAGTTCGTTTTATGTATGACGGGATGTGTTCCCTTGTTTTACTGCCTTATAATTATCCCAGGAGAATGCAGGAGCTGGGAATCCAGTGCAGGATGTTTTCACCGATTAAACCGGCGCTATCTACCATCCAGAATAATCGTGACCATCGAAAAATCCTGGTGATTGACGGATATCTTGCATTTACCGGGGGAATCAATCTGGCAGATGAATATATCAATCAAAAAGAACGCTTCGGACATTGGAAAGATACTTCTATCATGATTCAGGGTGAGGCAGTAAAAAGCTTTACGCTGCTGTTTTTGAAGATGTGGAATGTGGATAAGCGCCACAGTGAAGAAGACTACAGAAAATATGTGGACGTGCCCCAGCTTAAGATTCCTGCACCCGGGGATGGATTTGTAATCCCTTATGGAGACAGTCCCGTAGATAAAGAGCAGGTTGGGGAATTGGTGTACATGGATATCCTGTTTACGGCGAAAAAATATGTACATATCATGACGCCGTATCTGATCCTGGATCAGGAATTGAAAGTTGCATTGACATATGCAGCGAAAAGAGGTGTGGAAGTTATTATTATGATGCCTCATATTCCGGATAAGTGGTATGCTTTTGTTTTAGCGAAAACCTATTATAATGAATTACTGGATGCCGGAGTGCAGATTTACGAATATACCCCGGGATTTGTACATGCAAAGGTCTTTACATCCGATGACGAAAAGGCAGTCGTGGGGACAATTAACCTGGATTTCAGAAGCATGTATCTGCATTTTGAGTGTGCAGCACTTTTATATAAAAATGCGGAGATTGCTAATATTGAAGCGGATTTCCAGGAGACGCTGAAAAAGTGCCGGAGAATAACTCAGGAAGATTATAAAAAACTCAATCCGGTGATTAAACTCATTGGAAAAGTACTGCGATTATTCGCACCCCTCATGTAATGTCTGTGGCACACGCACAAGTGTGCCATAAAATTGGACTTTTACTGGAAGAAAAGAATGTGTTATACTAGTGGCAACGACAAAATAAGAAAAGGTGAAGATTATGCCAATTAAAGTACAGGGTGATTTACCAGCAAAAGAGATCCTTGAGCAGGAGAATATATTTGTTATGGATGAGAACCGTGCAATGCACCAGGATATCCGTCCAATTGAAATTGCGATATTGAACCTCATGCCATTGAAGGAAGAAACAGAGCTGCAGCTTTTGCGTTCCTTATCGAACACGCCGCTGCAGGTGAATATAACCTTTCTGATGGTAACTTCTCATGAATCGAAGAACACAGCAACAAGCCATCTGAATCAGTTTTACATAACCTTTGATGATGTGAAAAAACGAAGCTTTGACGGTATGATTATTACCGGTGCACCGGTAGAACAAATGGAGTTTGAAGACGTGGATTACTGGGAAGAACTGACCCACATAATGGAATGGACGAAAACAAATGTAACTTCCACAATTCATTTGTGCTGGGGAGCGCAGGCTGCCTTGTATTACCACTATGGACTTCAGAAAAAGCCTCTGGACAGGAAAATGTTCGGATTGTACTGGCACAGGGTATTAAATCGAAAGATTCCTCTGGTAAGAGGATTTGACGATATGTTCCTGGCGCCTCATTCCAGGCATACGGAGGTACCGAAGGAATCTATCGAGGCATGTGACGATCTAATGATTCTGGCTGATTCTGAAGAAGCCGGGGTTTTTCTGGCTATGAACAGGGACGGCAAACAGATCTTTGTCATGGGCCATCCGGAATATGACCGGGTAACACTGGACGGAGAGTATAAAAGAGATGTAGGCAAGGGATTGGATATCGACATGCCCATGAATTATTATCAGGGGAATGACCCGGAGAATAAGCCGGTTCTCATGTGGAGGTCCCATGCGAATAACATGTATACAAACTGGCTGAATTATTATGTATATCAGGCAACTCCTTACAGTTTAAATGAAACAGGTGATTTAAAAAAGAATGATGATGACTGACAAAGCAGAAGAATGATTTATCTGATGTAACAGTAGCTTATAAAAAGCCGGATCAGTATATGTAAACCCCATCCAAGGATAGGGTTAGCGTATATTGATCCGGTTTTTTTATAACTATTAGTACTGCAGCAAAAAATTCAAGATCTTTTTTGAAAAAGTAAGGGGCGCTTATCTTATTGATCATTACCCGCAGTACAAAGCAACTCCTTAACTGAACCCAGAGTTGTTACGAAATATTTCGATAATATTAATAAAAAATATGAATAAAGAATAAAGAAAAAATAAAATAAATGGCTAAAATCCTTTTGAATACTGGGGATTTAGAGTGGCGTAAAACAATATATCATCTTGAGGTTGACAAAAAATGTAATTATGATATAATGAAAACGTAATAAATTTAACAATTATGTAACAATTAAATATAGCAATATGGAGGTAGAAATTTCATGAAGAAAAGAATGATGATGATTGCAGCATGTCTGATGGCAGGATCTATTACGTTTTCAAGCCTGGGTCTTGTTTCAAAAGCACAGACTATTCAGGTTCCGCTGGCTGGTTTACAGGCGAGTATAAGCGGGAGCCAGGATTCGGAGCAGGGATCTGCTGACAAACAGGATGGGACGGACGGAAGCAGTGAAGCGCAGGCACAGGTTTCGAATCCTTATGACAATTTGGCGATTGCACAGATTAATGATGATGCTTATGTTAATATACGAAATAAACCAAACACGGACGAAGGAGAAGTACTTGGAAAGCTCTATGATAATTCGGCAGCCGAGATACTGGGCGAAGAAGACGGATGGTACCATATCCGTTCCGGTTCTGTAGAAGGTTATGTTAAAAAAGAATATTTTGTCACAGGTGCAGAAGCAGAGGCACTGGCTGAACAGGTGGGGAAAAAAGTCGCTACCGTTAAGACCACTACTTTAATGGTAAGGTCAGGAGCCGGAACGGATCAGGATATTGTAGGCATGGTGGGTGACTCGGAGAAACTCCGTGTACTGGATGACCAGGGAGACTGGGTAAAAGTAAGAGTAGATTCAGATATGGAAGGCTACGTGTCGAAAGAATATGTGGATTGCAGCATGCATTTTAAAGTAGCAGAATCCCTGGAAGAAGAAAGACAGCGGCTTGCAGCTGAAGAAGCAGCTTATCAGGCAGCTTTAGAAGAAGCGCGTAAGGCAGATGAAGCGGCATCCAATACGCAGGGTTCATCTCAGGGACAGAACAATGCATCTACAGATGCACAGCAGACAGAAACACCGGAGACAGGTGCCCCGGAAACCAATGTACCGGAAACAGAGACTCCGGCAGTCAATGCCCCGGAGACCAATGCCCCGGAAACCGAAGTCCCCTCGACCGAGGCACCGGAGACAGAAGCTCCGCAAACAGAAACAACCTGGACAGAAACGCCAGAGACCAATGCACCGGAAACCAATGTGCCAGAGACCAATGCACCGGAAACCAATGTGCCAGAGACCAATGCCCCTGAGACAGAGGCTCCTGCTACAGAAGTACCAGAAACGGAAACTAATGCTCCTGAAACAGAGGCTCCGGCTACAGAAACACCTGCTACAGAAACACCTGCTACAGAGCCGCCTCAGACGGAAGCTCCCGGAAACCAGGATCCATCCGGCGGCAGCGGACAGGGTTCCTCCACTTCCGGTACCAGACAGAGTATTGTAAGTTTTGCGCTTCAATTTGAAGGTAATCCTTACGTATGGGGAGGCACCAGTCTGACAAACGGAGCAGACTGTTCCGGATTTACACAGTCCATAATGGCAAACTTCGGTATCAGTATCCCGCGTGTGGCTGCAGACCAGGCTTATGGAGGAAGAAGTGTTGACTTAGGAAGCGTTCAGCCCGGAGATTTACTGTTCTATTTAGATGACAGCGGATCTATCGGCCACGTAGCCTTGTACATCGGCAACAATCAGGTAATTCATGCCAGCACACCGGAAACGGGAATCATCATTTCCGATATCAGCTATAGACAGGCATACAGCGCAGCAAGCTATATTGACTGATCATATAAATAATAAATAAGAACTGAAAAAACAGATGCTTCCGGGCATCTGTTTTTTCGTTGTAGAAATATCCACTGATTTATAAATTTCTGTCTATTGCAGAATATCCATAATACGGATAAGCTATATAGGAATTTAGTTTGCTTTATATACTTCACATAAGTATATGTGAAAAAAGAAAGGACAGTGGATATGAATAACAGATTATATTTCAAAAATGACGGGACTTTTAAAGTAATGCAGTTTACGGATATCCATTACACCAATGACGATGCCGATGATGCAAGAACGACGGCAATGATGGGCAGGCTGATTGCCCGGGAACGTCCGGACCTGTTAATTACCACCGGGGATACGGTATACGGGGAACAGAATCTTAAGTTTCTTCCAAAGGCATTGGCACCTTTTATCGAATCCGGGATTCCATGGACTTTTGTATTTGGGAATCATGATGTGGAATTTAACAGCAGCCACGAAGAATTATTTGAAGAAGTGAGAAAACTACCGGGATGCCTGGCATTTGATGGGGGAACCGGTTTGGAGGGAACCGGTAATCATATGATTGAGGTCTGCAGCAGAGAAGAAAGGCTGCGCTGGCTGGTCTGTGGTTTGGATTCCGGAGATTATAACCCAATGCCCCAGGTAGGAGATTACGCTTATCTGGGGAAAAAACAGATTAACTGGTACCAGGAAATGATGCGGGAATATGAAAAGCAGAATCCTGGCGAAGATTTTTCCGCACTTACATTTTTACACATGGCGATTCCTGAGTACCATGAATTATGGGATATGGAAGTCTGCTATGGTGAGAAAAATGAAGGTATCGGCTGTCCCCGGATCAATTCTGGATTTTTCACTGCAATGCTGGAAGAAGGGCATACCAGAGGACTATTCGCAGGCCATGACCATGCAAATGATTTCTGGGGTAAAATGTACGGAATCGTTCTGGGATACGGAAGGGCAAGCGGATACGGAGGCTATGGGAAAGAGGGCCTGAAAAGAGGGGCAAGAATATTTGTGCTGCAGGAAGATGATCTTACCGGATTTGAAACCTACGTGTGCCAGGAAGATGGAAGCGTGGTAAAAAATCCACCGCAGCATAAACCAGAGAGGGTGAGGGATGAAGGATGATAAAACTGGCTACTTTTAATATCCGATGTGATTACAATCAGGATGGCATAAATTGTTTTTCCAACCGAAAACCGTTGATTATAAAGAAAATAATCCAGGAACAGCCTCATGTTATCTGCTTTCAGGAGGTATTACCCCACGTTGCGGTGTGGCTAAAGGAAAATCTGACGGATTATTATATCATCGGGTGCGGGAGAAGCAGCTCTTTGGAAGATGAGCAGACTTCTATCGCATATCAGAAAGGGAAGTATAATCTGATCTCTATGGAAACTTTCTGGCTTTCCGAGACGCCGTCACAGCCCGGCAGCCGCTATCCCCAGCAGAGCATCTGTCCCCGGGCTTGTACGGAAGCAGTACTTCAGAATCTCCAGACTAAAGAGCTTTTCCGGATTATCAATATTCATCTGGATCATGAAGGAACCAAGGCACGGCTTCTGGGACTGAGCCAGATTTTTCAAAAGTTAAAGGCGGAAAAAGGATTCCATGATATACCGGTGATTCTGGCAGGGGATTTTAATGCTTTTCCGGATTCCGAGGAGATGCAGATTATGAAAGAATATCCAAGATTCCGTGATATGACAGAACTGGCAGGAGGAACCTTCCATGATTACGGGAACCTGTCAGAACCAGAGAAAATTGATTATATCTATGCTGAAGACAAACTGTGCAGCTGTGGCATCGAAAAGTGGATGGATTGCAGTGAAGGTGTATATTTGTCGGATCATTATCCTCTGTGTGTAGAAATGTACACTAAATAAAAAGGTTTTGTCCATTGTTGAAAATATGGAAAAAAATTTATAATAAACTCATCAAATAAAAGGAGGAGGAACAAATGCAAACTGCTGCTGCAAGAAAGCCTGTCAGGCAAAAGCCGGTCAAGGCACCGCTTGGAAAGCGGCTGCTCAAATACTGGCCCCTGTATCTGATGCTGCTGCCGTGTATTATATATTACATATTAATCTGCTACGTTCCAATGGCAGGAAGTGTTCTGGCTTTTAAAGATTATTCGTTTCGAAAAGGGATCTGGGGAAGTCCCTGGGTTGGGTTCCGCTACTTTGAATCCTTTTTCAAGAGCTATGACTGTTTCAGGCTGATTCGCAATACCTTAAGCGTTGGTGCGATTAAATGCATTCTGGAGTTTCCATTTGCTATAATACTTGCACTTCTGCTCAATGAAATCCGTAATTTAAGATTTAAAAAGATTACCCAGACCATCACCTATCTGCCGCATTTCTTATCATCGGTTATTATCGTAACCATGCTGCAGAGAATTCTGGCTCCCAATACCGGAGTATTAAATCAGATTATCACACAGATGGGCGGTGATGGAAGCACCTTCTTCCTGATGGAGGCTAAATATTTCTTCAAGATCTTATTTTCCATGGATTTATGGAGAAATATCGGATGGGATTCCATTATTTATCTGGCGGCAATCAGCAGTGTGGATCTTGCCCTGTATGAGGCGGCAGAGATGGATGGCTGCTCTAAGCTTAAGAAAATGTGGCACATTACGCTGCCAAGTATCCGGGGAACCATTGGACTGTTGTTTATTATGGGAATCGGGGGCTTGCTTTCCTCCGGATTTGAACAGATTTATTTGTTGAGAACGCCTGGCAATATGGCTTTGGCAGATACTCTGGATACCTATGTAGTTCGTGTGGGATTGCAGGGAGGTCAGTTTGGGTATGCCACGGCAATTGGTCTGATCCAGGGGATCGTAGGACTGGTAATGGTCATTATCTGTAACCGGATATGTAAAAAGACCACGGAAGTGGGACTATGGTGACAGAAATATGATAGAGAGATATAAAGTGAGCTATGAAATAGAGAGAGTTAAGAAGGAGGAATTGTTGATATGAAAAGGAAACTGGCAACAAAAATACTGGCGGTAATGATGGTAGGAACCATGGCAGCAGGGCTGCTGGCAGGCTGTGCAAAGGAAACAGGAAAGAATACGGATACCAAATCGGCGGATACGGGAGCGGAAGCAGCCGCTGACAAGCCGGATACCTGGATTGCAGACCGGACTATTAATGTGCAGGTATATGTGGATGACATTGGCTATACATTACCTGAGGACATAAACAGTACTCCGGTTATGCAGGAATTGACGAAAAGAACTGGTATTAAATTAAATATTCAGTATACACCAGGTGACAGCGATGCGAAAGTCCTGGCTTCCCAGCTGGCGGCAGGAACCATTCCGGACGTGATTGTCACTTATCTAAATGACTCCACCAGACCGGAGTTTCCGTTGCTTTTGAAAGCGGCAAAAGAAGGCATGTTTGCGGATGTATCCGGGTATATGAAAAACTCCAGGGTATATTCCAAATATTATGAAGACGATTATCTTCCTCATGATTCCCAGAAAAATATCGTATTCCGTGATGACTTTAAGGGGGCCGTGTATTTGCTGCACCTTGGAATCGATGAAATAGACCGTTCCCTGGAATACATTCCGGAAAATGAATATCTGGGCGGACCTTATATCCAGAAAAAGATTGCAGATGAACTAAAAATTGATCCAAGGGAAATACGTACCCCCGAACAATTTTATGACCTGCTTGTAAAAATTAAACAGGGCGGATTCAAAGATGATAACGGCAATGATGTATGGCCGCTTGGACCTAAATTCTGGGGAGGCTCTGTAGATGCATTGGAATTTGATATTGCAGGCCTGGACTGGGGCGTAAGCGACGGCTATAACATTGATGAAAATGGAAATGTCATGCATGAAGCAGAAACAGACCATGTATACGATAAAATCAATTATGTCAGAAAATTATTAAATGAAGGGCTGATGAATCCGGAGTTCTTTACTATGGACAGTACCCGCGCAGAGGAAGTATCCAAGACACATAATTCAGCGATTATCGGTGATGTTCATAACTATCAGGAAATTATTTACGGATCAGATGAATGGGTACCCCTTGGACCGTTAAATGACATCCAGGGCGACAACAAGAAAGTAACTCATGGAAAAACAGCAAATGGTGCCTGGGCGATATCTGCAGATGCCGAAAATCCGGAAGAGATCTTTAAATTCTTCGATTACCTGTCTACAAAAGAAGGAACACTCCTTTGCCAGTACGGGGTAGAAGGCGTTTCCTACAATATGGTGGATGGAAAGCCACAGCTGACCGATGAAGTGACCCAGAAGTTAAATGAAGGAGATACAGACTGGCTGGTAAATCAGGTTGGAGCCGGAATGGGCGGAAGCGGACTGGAATTTTTCAATTTTATATTAACCAATTTAAATCCTCTGGACAACTTTGGTGAAAGCCGTCCAGGTGCCTCATCCAGTACTACTTTTGAGCGTTCCGTTGAGGTGGCGAAAGAATACCCCAGAGTGAAAAAATTGATCGAAGGACTTGATGCAACGGCGTATCTGTCAGCAGAAGGAATGGAAGACGTTAAAGCACAGATGGATCTGTTAAACTATAAAGAAGTATTAACCCAGGCATTCTTTGCAAAGGATGACGCTGAAGTAAAATCCATCGTAGAATCTTTCCGTGCGCAGTTAAAATCAGCAGGTAATGACAAGTTTAAGGATTATCTGAAAAAGATGTATGAGGAAGATAAGACAGCAATCAATTTTTACAGCTAAATGAGGAAGCAATAGAAAGGACCGGATGCTTGCATGGGCAGAGAAAATAAACAAACTATCAAGGTGGCAAAGAAAATTAAGAAAAATCCAATGGATCGGTTTATACAGGTAATTATTTATCTGATCATCATCATCATATGTCTGTTAATCGTGCTTCCATGCCTTAACGTAGTGGCACTATCATTAAATGACGGAACCGATGCAGCCAAAGGCGGTGTATATTTCTGGCCCAGATTATTTACCCTGGACAACTACAAGGAAGTATTTGCAGATGGAAGTATCATGAAAGCATATGTAATTACCATTGCAAGAACGTTTATCGGAACAGCCGCCAGCCTGGCGGTAACATCTCTGGCAGCCTATTCCCTCCGGGAAAAGAAGCTGCCGGGAAACAAGGTTATCACCATGCTGATCACATTTACCATGCTCTTTGGAGGCGGTATGATCCCGACTTATATCCAATACAACAACCTTCATCTTCTGGATTCCTTCTGGGTGTATGTAGTACCCGGACTGGTAAGTGTTACCTATCTGCTTATGATGCGTACCTTTTTTGAATCTGTTCCGGAAAGTCTGGAAGAGTCAGCAAAACTGGATGGATGTGGATTTTTCGGGATCTATGGAAGGATTATGCTTCCCTTAAGTAAACCCGTAATTGCCGTTGTAGGATTATACACAGCCGTAAATCACTGGAATGACTGGTTTGCCGGAGCATTCTATATGAAGTCCAGTGCTATGTGGCCGGTACAGACCGTACTGCAGCAGATGCTGGCAAGAGCAATGGCAGCGCAGAAGGAAATTACATCCGTATCCCAGGCGCTGGCGCAAAATGCCAATACCGTCACATCGGATTCACTGAAGATGGCAGCGGTAGTAGTTACCACCCTGCCGATATTATGCATCTATCCCTTTGCACAGAAATATTTCGCAAAAGGTGCCATGATTGGAGCAGTGAAGGGGTGATGTCTATACACTGGAGCGTGTTTAAAATTCTGTAACATCCTGGAGGATAATATGCCATTTGATTTTCATAACAAAGACAGAATAAAGAATTTATTGGAAGAATTGGAAGAGCTGCGTTACCACAGCTTACAGGAAATACCGGAGTTTCTCTGGTATGAGGATGACGGGAAGACAGGAAACCGTACCCCCATGGGAGAACCCCGCGTGGTAAGCCCGGGATTTCGTTGGAAAGGATGGGACCGCTATAACTGGCTGTGTACCCGCATCACCATACCAGAAACAATGAAAGCGGAAGACGTAGTCGGGCTCTTTGACTTTGGGGCACGGGTGGGAACCGGAAATAACAGCCATTTTGAAAGCTTACTGTATTTAAATGGGGAACCTTACCAGGGCGTGGATGGAAACCACAGGGAAGTCTTCTTAAAGCCAGGGAAAAACGGATGCAGCCTGGAATTGAATTTCCGTGTCTGGTCTGGGTTAAACGGCGGCGGAAGACCCCGGGAAATGGCAATGGAAATAAAGCGTGCGCAGTTTGGTATACTGGATCATACGACAGACGATTTTTACTTTCTGGCAAGGACTGCCCTGGAGGCTTACGAGCTGCTGGATGACAGCCATGAGTATAGAGAATGGATTTTAAATACACTGGTGAAAGCTTTTGGGTATGTGGACTATACCGAACCCGGCAGCGGCGAATTCTATGAGAGTATAAAAAAAGCATATGCTTATTTAAACGGACAGATGGATGGAAAGGGAAAACCGGAAGTAGAAGTGACTTTACTTGGGCACACCCATATTGACGCAGCATGGCTTTGGAGGCTGTGCCATACCAGAGAAAAGGCGGCACGTTCTTTTTCCAGTGTGAACCGTTTAATGGAAGAATATGACCAGTATACTTTTTTGCAGTCTCAGGCACAGCTTTACGAATTTATCAAAGAAGATTATCCGGACATCTATGAACAGATCAAAAAAAGGGCTGCACAGGGGAAGTGGGAACCCTCAGGCTCCATGTGGGTGGAATGCGACTGTAATCTGGCTTCCGGAGAATCCATCATCCGCCAGATCCTGGTGGGAAAGAATTTCTTTATGCAGGAATTCGGCTATGAGAATGATTTTCTGTGGCTCCCAGATGTGTTCGGATATTCCTGGGCGCTGCCCCAGATACTGAAAAAGTCCGGCGTGAACACATTTATGACTACGAAAATCAGCTGGAATGACACCAATAAACTGCCCTATGATACCTTTTTATGGAGAGGGATAGACGGGACAGAGGTTACCACACATTTCATTACCACTACAGACCAGGGAGATTCATATTATACATATAATGGTGATACCAGACCATATGCTGTCAAGGGTGTCTGGGATAATTACAGCAATAAAGATCTGAACCGGGAACTTTTAATCGCGTATGGATATGGTGATGGCGGCGGAGGTCCCAATCGTGATATGATTAAGACCATGACCCAGCTGAATAAAGTACCGGGTATTCCCAAAGTCAAAACAGAAACTGCCCGCAGTTATTTCAAAAGGCTGAATCAGACCCTTTTGGAAAATCCCATGAATGGGTTCCTGCCTGTCTGGGATGGAGAGTTATATCTGGAATTTCACCGGGGAACTTATACTTCCCAGGCATATAATAAGAAAATGAACCGCAGAATGGAATATTGGTTAAGAGATACCGAACTGCTGAGTGTGCTGGCACTACAGCTTACCGGCTTACCTTATCCGTCAGAAACAATCTTAAAGGCATGGAAAATTGTTCTGTGTCACCAATTTCATGATATTCTTCCGGGTTCTTCTATTAAGGAAGTATATGAAGACAGTCATACCGAATATGAACGTGCCAAAGGGCTGTTGAAGCAGGTGAATGAAAATCTCAGCAAAGCCTTATATCAGCCGGAGGAAGGTGTGTATACGGTATTTAATAATGCAAACTGGAAGCGGAATACCTATGTCCTGATACCTGATACGGAAAAGACGGATTTCTTTATTGATGAAAATGGGAAAAAGCTGGATTCCAGATGGGAGAATGGGAGAAGTGAAGTATATTTATCGGATATAGAGCCATTTTCATTTGTATCCATTTATAAAAAAGAGGGTACAGCCGGTTCCAGACAGGAAATAGAGATCTTTGAAGCAGATACCCCGTATTATATAGTCTCCTGGAACAGACAGGGGCAGCTTACCAGAATATACGACAAGGAAGCAGCAAGAGAGGTACTCCCATCGGGAAAATGCAGCAATGTACTCCAGGTCTTTGAAGACAAGCCAAGATGTTTTGATGCATGGGAACTGGAGCCTACTATTGATTTAAAGCGAGAAGAAATCACCAATTGTATCAAAATTAAAGCAGAAGAGCAGCCGGCTGGAATTTATGTCACTTTCACCTGGTCTTATCATAAATCCAGGATCAGACAGACAATGTGCCTGTACCGGAACAAAAAAAGGATCGATTTTCGCACTGAGGCAGACTGGGAAGAACGCCAGAAGCTTTTGAAAACCGCATTTCCTGTGGATATCCGGGCGGTGGATGCCAGATTCGATATTCAGGAAGGCAATATGAGAAGACCGATTACCCGCAATACCCCCTGGGAAAGTGCCAAATTTGAAGTAGTGGCGCATAAGTGGGTAGATCTGTGGGAAACAGGATATGGAATGGCGGTCTTAAATGACTGTAAATATGGACATGACATAAAAGAAGATACCATTCGCCTGACGCTGATAAAATCGGCGGTGGACCCGGATTATACAGCAGATCTGGGACATCATGAATTCACGTATTCTATTTTGCCCCATCACAGAGAATGGTACCGGGCGGAGATAGAACAAGAGGCATTCGATCTTAACAATCCATTATCTGGAAAACCCGGAAAACCGGTTATGGAACATAGTTTTATTTCGTTTGACAGAGATGCAGTTGTAGTGGATGCGGTGAAAAAGGCAGAAAACAGCGATGCCATTGTAATTCGTTTTCATGAATTTAAAGGTTCCAGAGAAACGATCAAAATGCAGAGTGCTTTTAATATCAGGCAGTGGTGTGAATGCAGCCTGATGGAAATACCGGAAGGAACATTTCAGGAAGGGCCGGTAGAAATCTTCGTTAAGCCCTACGAGATTAAAACCATTATGGTGAATTTCTAACATAAAATACATACTTGTGGAAGCAGCCGGATGGACCCGCAGGCGCGTCCGTTTGGCTGGCTGCTCACGGGAATAAATGTCGGGCGAAAATGTCTGCGGGAGGAAAATGAAAATGCAGTTTCATATTAATGCCGGCTTAGATCCAATGGGAGAAGAAAGCAGGCTGATACTCATAGGAAAAAAAGGGGAGAAACTGAATGCCCCAATCATAAACAGCAGTATACAAAAAAGACAGATCACCAGGTGGGATATTCGAGAGAACAAAGAATATCCTTTTTGCGATTTACAGAAACAATCCCGGATACTGGGGAAAAATGCCGTGGGTGATATCCGGATTTACCTGGACGGAGTGTGCAGGGAAGAGGAAAGCGCAGCAGAACTGATTCGGCTTATGGTTAAGGCAATTGTGAAAGGCGGATATTCTTTTGCAAAAGAAGGGTTAAAAAAAATTGGAAATAATAGTATATTTATTAACAGGGAATTGTTTTCAAAATATCCCAAATGCCATTATACCTTTATTACGAGATTTGATCTGTGCAAAATCCTGGAGGAAGCAGTTATGGATGCCAGGTGTATCAGCCATGCCAGAAGTCTTGGGAACCTTCCGGGCAATTATTTTGGAATCCGGGAGATGGAAGGGTATGTCAGAGAACTGGCGGATTATTATCATATAAAAGCGGAAGTGTTTGATGACAGAGCTTTGAAAGAAATGGGATGCCAGGGAATTCTTGCAGTAAATCAGGGGAGCAGCAAAGAGGCAAGACTCCTGGTACTGTATTATGAAGGAAGTGGAGAAGGGAGCCTTACTGCCCTGGTAGGAAAATCGGTTATGTTTGACAGTGGGGGCTATCATTTAAAAAACATGGGTGACATGGAGGGGATGCAGTATGATATGTGCGGTGGTGCCAATATACTGGCGGCTTTTGAAACTGCAGTGCGTAATAAAAGCAAACAGAGAATCTGCGCCATTTTACCCTGCGTGGAAAACGTGATCAGTCCGGATGCCTGTAAAATGGGAGATGTAATTACGACCATGTCAGGTAAGACGGTAGAGATCTATAACACCGATGCAGAAGGGCGCCTGATACTCTGTGATGCGCTGACTTTTGCAGCAAAAATCGGTGCAGAGAGTATCATTGATCTTGCAACGCTCACCTATTCCTGCCAGAACGCCCTTGGGAGTGAGATAGCAGGGATATTTTCCAATTGTGACGAATTTTATGGGGAATTTCAGGACCGGGCAAAAGTCTGCGGTGAAAAACTCTGGAGACTGCCTTTAGATGCGTATTTTCAACAGGAAATCAAAGATTCTCTTACGGCAGATTTGATAAACTATGTTCCTGGAAAGGGCGGGGGTGCAAGTGTTGCGGCATCTTTTCTGGAAGAATTTATCGAGGAAGGAATCCGGTGGATTCATCTGGATGTGGTAGGACCTGCTGTAAATAAGCAGGAGACGGAAAGCTTGTGTAAAGGTGCCACCGGCGTTTTTACAGATACGATTGCTTCACTATTAGATGATAAAAGGAGTGACAAATAGATGACAGATTATATCTTCGATACGTACATAAAAAAGGATGTTCTGGAAAATTATCTTTCCAGGGCAGTGACAGCAGCGGGATTATTTGAAAGCAATACTCTGAAGGATGACTTGAGAGTCATTCGTGATCTGGGGGTGAAGTTCTTAGGCAGAGCCTCGGGAGTCTGGTATATGACAATGGACGATGAGGTACATTTTGAAAAAAGCAGGATTCTGGCGGAAAAAGTCCATGCATTAGATGAGGAGATCATATTGCAGGCTTGTATATTCGAGATAATTGTAGAAAAAATCAATGAGATTCCCATTCCAGAATATGTTTTTGAAGCATTTGGCGAGAAACCGGAAAAAAGAAATTTTTGTCTGGAAAAGACCTTGTTTCCACAGAAACCGCCGGGGTTTATACATATAAGCCGTGAAAAAGAAAAAAACGGTGGGATACCCGACCTGAACCGTCTGGAGGCGAGAATGTGGTTTTATTACAGGGCCTGCCGTTATATTGACTGTGGATATGAAGCGCTCCATATGGGGCAGATTCACTTGTATACTGCCAATGATAAAGGATTTCTAAAAACAGAAGAGCTGTTTCAACTGATCAGGGATTATGCGAAAAAACATGCCCGCCGGCATAAAGTACTTCTGGATGCCCATACACATGGTATTAATATCAGTGGAAGATTGTTGTTTGATTATCATGCCATGCCATTTACGGGTTTTCCGCTGCTTGCGCATCCGGGGCATAAGCAGGTGCTGGTAAAAGAAGGGTTTAGCGAAGGCGGCAGCAATCCCAATGGATGGAGTGCCCAGGCAATGCCCTATCTTATGGAGTATGACAACTGGGGCGGGAAAGTAATAGAGCGGTTTGATGAGTTTACCAGAGAAGAGCTGGCAAGGAAAGACTGGTGGGGATATGACCAGATCGGATGGTTTGCTAACCAGGATGCAGCAACCCGTAATCATTTTCTGGAGTATACTTATTACTGGACAGAAATACAGAATCCAAATGCCTATTTTGAAATTCCGTTTCGAAGAATGCTCAGTGATGCAGCTCTCATGATGGAGAAAGAAGATGGAACAAAAGAGATTCAGGAGTTCTACCAGATCAACCAAAAAAGTAAAGACTGCCCCATGGGATTTTCCCAGGAAGAAGCTTTGCAAAGACTCTGGAAAATGAATCACAGCCTCCGTGAAAAAGCAGCCAATCCCGGAAATCTGATGGATTATGGAGCAAGAGACGTCTATGATAAAGAAACCGGTGTGAAACTTCCGGAAAAAGTAGTGGTTTATGGAAGCTTTCAACCTTCGGCGGGAGCCGTGGAAAATGATTCCAACAGTGAAGTGACCCGTATGTATTATCTGGGTGAGGGTATGTATACGCTGACAGTAGTGATTCCCTATGCGGGAACATATGATTATGCAATATCCACTTATGGCACGCTGTCTGCAACATACTGTTACGACAGCTATCCAAGAAGCGGTTCATCAAATAAGGCAAGCCTTGTTACATACAGGGATAACGCTGTTGTGCGATTTACTTACCGGTTTACTGACAATAAAGTTTGTGCAGAAATCATAGAACCTGATTAAAATTGATATTAATTATTTTCAGTGAAAGGTAGATAACAACATGATCAAATATGAATTTAAATTTATAAGTTCCCTTACCAAAGTATTTCCAGGAATAGAACCGGAAGATGACTTAAAGGGAATAGTGTTATCCGGCTTCCTGGGAGAAACCATCTCCCTTCAATGTGCATATCGGGCAGAGACTTCGTATACCCGGTATGGGGAGGTAAAGGTGAAAGGGAGCTTAAAGGATGCGGTACGGATACGGGAAGTGAAGCTGATGCCCTCTATCCTGCCCTGCAACGGAGACTGCGATGAGCATTATCTCTCCAAAGAACCCGGACTTTATCCGGATTTATTAAGAGATATTTCGCTTGAAAAGATTCCATTTATTCCACGCCAGTGGCACACATTATGGATTGATATGGAAGCAAAAGAGGGAATGGAGGGATTACAGGATCTGACCTTGCAGTTTTATGATGAAGATAATTTACTGGTCGGTGAGGTACATACAGAGATCTGCATCTATCCGGTTAATCTAAGCCCCCAGACCTGTATTCATACAGAGTGGTTCCATTGTGACTGTCTTGCTGACTATTACCGGGCAGAGCCCTGGTCTGCGCGGCACTGGCAGATATTAAAGAATTTTATCACTCTATATGTAAAACGCGGCATTAATATGATTTTAGCGCCCACATTTACTCCTCCTTTGGATACCGTTATAGGCGGAGAACGCACCACGGTGCAGCTGGTAGATGTGAGTGTTTCGGATAAAAAATATATCTTTTCCTTTGAAAAACTTTATACCTATTTTCAAATGTGTATGGATTGCGGTGTGAAATATTTTGAAATCGCCCATCTTTTTACACAATGGGGGGCAAAAAGTGCACCCAAAGTGATGGCAGTAAAAGATGGTGTTATGGAACAGATATTTGGATGGGAGACGGATAGTCAAAGCTCTGAATACCAGGAATTTCTGGCACAATATCTGGATGCGCTGGTTCAAAAACTGGATGAATGGGATTTAAGAGGACGGGTATTTTTCCACTTATCGGATGAGCCGGAGGAAAAAGACCTGGAAATGTACCGGAAAGTAAGGGAATCCGTATCCGGCCATCTAAAGGGATACCCCATTATGGATGCAGTTTCCAGATATACTTTTTATGAAAGCGGAATCGTGGATAAACCGGTTCCGGGAATTGATCATCTGAATCCTTTTTTAGAACATCAGGTACAGGGACTTTGGACCTATTATTGCGGGGCCCAGGGAAAAGATGTTACAAATCGTTTCTTCGCCATGCCTTCGGGAAGAACACGGATTCTGGGAGTACAGATGTATCAGTACCGCCTGGAGGGATTTCTGCACTGGGGATTTAATTTCTACAATTCGCAATATTCCCTGTCCCACATTAATCCTTATGAGGTCACGGATGCAGGGGCAGCATTTCCTTCCGGAGATGCCTTCCTGGTATATCCGGGAGAGGACGGCTGCCCGGAAGAATCCATACGCCTGATGGTATTATCCGAAGCCATGCAGGATATCCGTGCATTTCAGATGCTGGAAGAACTTACGTCAAGAGAGTATGTATTAGAACTGATCAGACAGACGGCACAGATGCCGGTAACCCTTGTTTCCTATCCGTACAGCAGTCAGTTTTTTCAGAAGCTCAGAGAAAAGGTAAACAGGGAGATCGCGAAAAGGCATTAGAGCGTATTTTAAATCACGCTCTAAGACCTTTCTGAATACCCGGATAAATATAGACACAGCAGCTTATGACAGCAAGAAGGGCAGACAGATGAAAAGTAAAAAAATTTACAGTTATTCCATATTTAAACAGCTGGTTTCTTTCACTATCGTGATCAGCGTAGTACCGATCATATTAATCACCGGCTTTCTGTTTCAGAAAATAGAGCGGCTGATCGTAGGGGATCTGGTTAATTCACACGAACAAATTACAGCACAGTATATGAAAAATATTGAAGAAAAAATGCTGCAATACCAGAACAGCCTGGATTTTATCGCGAATAATACCATAATACTGGACACCCTCACAAATTCATCGGCGGCAAAGAGTCCATACAAGAAGGGACAGGAAATCAGCACAGAGGTAACGAAATCGCTGCTGCTGGACCGTCCCAGTGAGATACGAAACTGTATGATTTATTCCAAAATCGCTGAGAACCCTGTGTATGGCAACAAAGCTACCATGATAGAAGCAGCAAAAAAAGAGTCCTGGTACCGTAATAAAAAAGCTCTGAATGAAGGCTGGTTTACTTACCTGTCTGCTGGAAAAGGTCAGACGATCTTGTCCATTCTGCGGGAAATAGAAAAGATAGACCTGCTTAATTACACAAAAAAAGATATTGGAATCGTAAAACTTGATATATTTATGGAACGTCTGTTTTCCCCCGGTAAGAACTGGGAAAATGATAAAAGTAATTTTGATGTTATCGTATATGGTGCAGACGGCAAAGCCCTCTATGATTCAGACCAGAATAAAGGGGAAGTTCTCTCGGAATTTTTAAAGCGTCAGGCAGATGGAGAACAGTATCATAACGGCAAAATCCATACCATATCAGACTATGTGGTAGCCAGTACCTCATTAGAAGAATATGGAATGAACATTCTGTTCTTATTTGCAAACAGTGAACTTATGGAGAAAAAAGGAGAGATACAGCTTCTGGTGATCCCCCTTTTACTGCTGGTTATCCTGGCAATATTATTTTTTTCATACTTATTCACATACCGTTTTTCTGCAAGGGTTGGGGCGCTGGTACAAAAAATTAAAGTTGCGGAGACCGGCGACCTTACCATTACAGAGCCCATTGCCGGTAGTGATGAAATCGCTTATCTGGACAAACAATTCAGCCATATGCTGAAAAAACTGGAAAAGCTGATTCGAAAAAACTATATACAGCAGTTGGAAAATAAAGAAACACAGCTGCGTAATCTGCAGCTTCAGATTAATCCGCATTTTCTATACAATACACTGGAGACGATCAGCTCAATCGCTGCAGTCAATCAGGCGTTTGTGGTATGTGATATGTGTGAGAAGCTGGGCGAAATCTTCCGTTACAGTCTGGGTAAAAATTACGGAGAATTTGTAACAATTGCCCAGGAACTGCATCATACACAGAATTATATATTTATTCAGAAAATACGTTATAACGAACGCTTTGAAGTCTTTTATAATGTGGAGGCAGATGTGGATCGTTACATGATTCTGCGGTTTATTTTACAGCCGATTGTAGAGAATGCGATTGTACATGGGTTGGGGAATCTGACATCAAAAGGGACCCTTGAGATCTCGATACGCAGGGAAAAGGAGGCATTGCTCATTGTTATTGAAGATGACGGAGTTGGGATGGATGAAGAACGGGTACGGGATTTAAATGCTTTTATCAATGAGCCGAAAGAGGTACAGGATAATAAAAAAAGCATTGGGATCCGCAATGTAAATCAGAGGATACAATTATCGTGTGGGAATGAATATGGGATATCCATTGATAGCATGCCATATCAGGGAAGCCGGTTTTGCATTCGGCTGCCATTAATACAAAGGGGAGGAGATATGTAATGAACTACCGACTATTGATTATCGATGACGAAGAGCTAATCAGAAAAGGTTTTCTTGCCAGATTAAAGTATTTAAACCTGGAATTTGAGGAAATTCTGGAAGCTTCATCCGGGCAGGAGGCCCTGACGATTCTTCAGGAAAAAAGTGTGGAAATCGTAGTGACAGATATCCATATGCCGGATATGGACGGGCTGACATTTATAGAAAAAGCAAAGCCGCTGTATCCCCATATGAAATTTATCATCTTAAGCGGTTATGCGGAGTTCGCCTATGCGGAACAGGCAATTTCCCTGGGGGCAAAAGCTTATCTTCTAAAGCCGTTGTCCAATGATGAACTGAAAAAGGTTATGGAAAAAACCATACAATCACTGCAGGAAGATGAGATGATACGCAATACCATATCCAGCCAGACCAAACTGCAAAAAGAGAAAGAGCAGTATACACTGGAAAAAGGCATACATGCGCTGGTCAGCAAACAGGTGATGGAGACTGAAGAGAAAGGGCTCCTTTATGAAATGCTAAAAAGTGACCATCCCCGTTTTTTCAGCTCGGGCTGTTTGCATTTTCTTGGAATTATAAATATTGACGGGAGAAGCTATTCCGGCAGCAAATTTGGGCATGAAGATATTGAATTAATCCGGTTCTCCATCAGAAATGTATTCTCCGAAATCGTTTCCGCCTGTGACAAAGTAATGGTGAATAACCTGTCAAATTATAATCAGCTCTTTGCAGTATTTTCGTTAGAAAGAGAAAAGCTTTTGCGAAATGAAATAGAGCAGATTTTCCTGAAACTGCAAAATATTTTTGAAAAGCAGATGGATATTTTTCTGACCATGGGATTAAGCAAAAGTACGCTGCATTTATCTGCAGCCAGTAAAAACGAAGCGATGGAGGCATTAAAGCAAAGGCTTGTCTATGGAACCTCTAACATTTATTTCTATGAAGATGCCAGGATATTCAGTGCAGAACAATTTCCCACGGCTGCATTAAATATGCTGTATCACTATATCGAAAGGCACGATATTGGTAATATCCAGACCCTGATTCACGAAATATTTTCGGAAGAAAAACTATTCAAATATAACGTGACTTACATCCGGGTCATGTGGGTGAGGATCTTAAATATGGTTCTGCGTAACTTCAATTCAAAAGGCATCCATAATCCCAAAAGCATGGAAAAGCTTCTTTCCAGTTTCAGCATATTGGATGAGCTTCACAGCGTGGAAGAAATGGAGGGCTATCTCATCAATGTGGTAATGGAATGCATGCAGAACGAAGGCGCTGTAGATACCAATGCCAGGAATAAAATCATGCTGGCAATTCAGTACATACAGGAAAATTATAATGAGAATATAGCTATAAATGAACTGGCGGAACGATATGGGATGAGCCCCAATTATTTTTCCTCCGTATTTAAGAAAGAACTAAAGCAGTCAACCGTAAATTATATTACGGAATTTAGAATCAAAAAGGCAAGGGAATATCTGGTGGAAACAGATAAAAGCGTTGTAGAAATCGCAAAGAAAGTGGGGTATGAGGACAGTCAGTATTTTTTCCGGGTGTTTAAAAAGTCCACAGGGCTAACGCCTCTGCAATACCGGCAGCAGAACAGGTAAAAATGATGTATCAGGGAGGAATTACATTGCATAAATATAAGAAAATAGCAGATGTGCGAATGACAACCATGTTGTTTGTATTATGCTGGATTGCCTATTTTACGTCCTATCTGGGGAGGCTCAACTATTCCTCAGCCATGACGGTCATGATCAAAGAAGCAGTACTTTCAAAATCCCAGGCAGGATTTATCAGTATGACTTACTTCTTTGCATATGGAATCGGGCAGCTGTTAAACGGATTCCTGGGGGACAAAGTAAATCCCAGAAAAATGATTTTTTTAGGGTTGTCAATTTCGGGGGTAGCAAATCTTGTTATGGGATGTTTTGCTGATTTTGGTATCATGGGGCTAGTCTGGTGTATAAATGGTTATGCCCAGTCTATGATATGGCCGCCCATTATCCGCATTTTTGCAGAAATGTTAGAAGAAAAAACGAAACTCCGTTTTTGTATTAACATTATATCCACGCAGGCACTGGGAACGCTGGCGTCCTATCTGCTGTCTGCTGCCGTAATTTACCTGAATGGCTGGCATGGGGTGTTTTTTGCAGCAGCAGCATTGCTTATAGCAGCGGCACTTTTATGGGATATTAAATTTCGAAAAATAGAAAAGTTTTCCAGGGAATTTGGTGTGGACGTTGAGAAAGAAGATAATAATCGGAATAATATACAAAAGCCGCAGGTTGCCTTTCACAGGATTTTGGCAGGAAGCGGAATTCTTGTCATTCTGATTCCGGTAATTGTACATGGGGTTTTAAAAGACGGTGTAACCTCCTGGGTTCCTACTTATATCAGCGAAACCTTTCTGACATCCCCGGCACTTTCAATTCTGGTGACAACCATTCTGCCTGTTATTAATCTGACAGGTGCTTATGCGGCTCAGTATCTGTACCGAAAATGGAAAAAGCAGGAGACAAAGACAGCAGCATGCTTCTTCATGGCAGCAACGGTATCACTGCTTTGTCTGTGGCTCTTTGGCAGTAAGTCATTGATACTTACCGTTATTTTATTATCCGTCATTACAGCATCTATGATGGCTGTAAATACGGTCTTCGTAAATCTTCTTCCTTTAAGGTTTGAAAAAGCAGGAAGGGTCTCAACCGTATCCGGTTTCCTGAATTCCATGGCATATCTGGGCTGTGCCATTTCTACATTTACAATCGGGATTCTGGTACAGCAAACAGGCTGGGACAATACAATTTTAAGCTGGCTTGGAATCACCTTCTTAGCACTAATAATGTGTATGCTGTTTCGCAATAAAAAGATTGCAAGTGAATAACGGAGAAAAGGGACATGCTTTGACGCATGCCCCTTTTGTGATTAATATTAATTTATATTATTTTGTGATAACAGTACCCGTCTTACCAAGATAAGCATCACAGGCATGTTCCATATTTGTAATAATTGCCTTGCGGTCATTGCCGGATGCAACAAAATCAATGGATGCCCGAATTTTAGGAAGCATGGCAGCCTCACCGAATTCATGATGGTCAATGTGTTCCTGTGCTTCTGCAGAACTAATCCGGTGGAGTTCCTTCGGTGCATCGGATTTATAATCAATGCAGACATATTCTTCGTTTGTTAAGATGATCAATGCGTCAGCGTCAATCAGTTCAGCTAATTTTCCGGCTGCATAATCTTTTTCAATAATTGCGCTGGCACCTTTGAGCTCGCTGCCCTGTTCCAGTACCGGAATACCGCCGCCGCCGCATGCGATTACGATCTGGCCGGCATTTACAAGGGCTTTAATGGCATCGATTTCAATAATATCCTTAGGTCTTGGAGCCGCAACAATTCTGCGGAAACCCTTGCCGGGTTCTTCGATAACATAGTTGCCCTTCTTTTCTTCTTCTTCTGCTTCTTCCGCAGTAAGATAACGTCCGATTACCTTAACGGGATTATAAAAAGCATCGTCATAAGGATCCACCAGAACCTGTGTGAGAATCGTGCTTACCGTATTGAAAATACCGCGTTTAATTAACTCTGCACGGATTGCATTCTGTAAATCATATCCAATATATCCCTGGCTCATGGCAGAGCATACGGACATAGGAGCCTGTGTATAATCCTCATGAACCTTCCCGAATTCATTCATGGCTGTATGGATCATCCCTACCTGGGGAGCATTACTGTGAGAAATTACCAGCTGGCATCCTTCTTCTATTAAATCAGCAAGGATCTTGGCAGAATTTTTAACTGCAATCTTTTGATCCGGAAATGTAGTGCCAAGCGCTTTATGGCCAAGTGCAATAACAACCTTTTTCTTCATAATTCAGTTACCTCTTTCAATCTGTATTCTTTGTTTCACTCCGTAAACTTATATTCTATTATATAGTTAGGGGAGGGAAAAAGCAATATTTTTCAAAAGAAGGTTGGGATAAACTTTTACGGTGCAGTGGTATTGGAATGGGTTATATCAACAAGAACTGTTCTTTTCTGTGTAAGATATAAAATATAAAATATTAGAATAATTTAAAATTATCAGATAATTAACACAAAAACAAAGCATAAAAAATTAATATAAAAAAATATAAAAAAGAGGTTGACAAATTGGACTATGGGGAATATAATGAAGACAACAAAAAGATAAAAGATCAATTAAAACTTAATTAACTAAGGAGGAGAGTCCCATGGGAACTTAATCTTAACATTTTAATTTACAAAAGTGAAACGAATGGAAAAGTAGATGTTGATAAGCAAATGTAGAAACAAAAGCGAAAGCAAGCAGTATACAGATGTGGTAAACCAAATACAAAGTACAGAAGAGAACAGATGTAAGTTTAAATGATATAATCTAAGAAAGCGAGGTATGGACCACCAAAATATTAAGCGCAGTTGCTTTTGTAAAACACAGAAGTAACCAAGAACGGATGACATTGTAAGCAATGTATATAAAGTTTTAAGAGCTCAAGAAACAAATGGTTAAGAGGTAGAAAGTTTTAATCATGTAACAAACCGATTTGAAAGCGTCAGCTTTCAGAATCAAAAGAGTTTAAAGTTAACAGTTTTAAACAGAAGAAGTTTAAAAGAAGTTATTTAAGTAAAAAGAATTAAAAGGTTTTAAGCAGCAAGAGGTTTGAAGTGAGCAGTTTTAAGCAATTGTAGTTGAAGTAGAAGAATTTAGACGAATCGTTTAAGAGATTGGAGTTTTTAGGAAGTAATTTAATATTTTTGATCAGGGTGTAAATGATCAGAGGTTTTGGATGAAGAGTTAAGAGCCAATACTTAAAAAGCAAATGTTTAAATAAGTATTTTAACAAAGTGGTTTGAAATGAAGTATCAGAACCAGAAGTAGTTTAAGAATTTTATGAAAACTTAGAAAGCGAGGAATTTAAACAACAGAAGTTTAAAACAGAATGATTTTAAACAAAAGAAGTTTAAAATGTAAGAGTTTTAAACGGAGAATTAAGGTATAATCAAAACCTTAGAAATTGTAATTGAGAAAAGTCGACGAATAAGATTACAAAGATGAAAAAGAGGTAAAAGAATGATTGAAGTTCATTAGGGACGAGTATCAACAAGGTGATGTATAGTTGATGCTCGTTCCTATTTTTTTGCGTTCTGATATATATTTACAAAAAGCGGGGCTTTGCCGGTGATCGGGAAGTATAAAGCTGTAAGGGGGAAACTCTTTGCGGCTTTTTTTGCGGATGGAATAAAAAAATTTTCCTAAAGGTATATTTCATGTACAACCTCATATATTGGTTAAAAGGGGTGAGGGCATGAAAGGAAAAGATGATTTCGTTAGAATTTTTGCGACGGGAATCCGGGACATTTTACAGAAGATAGATGTTGATTTTGAAAAACTCCAGGAGATCAGACTAAGAGTTGATAAGCCGCTGTTGATTACCTGTGCGGGCAGAGAGTATTTCGTTTCCGGTAAGGGACGGTTAAGTACAAGGGAAGCAGATGGCTACATGGTTCAGAAGAAAGAACTTCTTGAGACGATGGAATATATTTCAAATTATTCCCTATATGCTTTTGAAGATGAATTGAAGCAGGGATTTATTACAATACAGGGCGGGCATCGGGTTGGAATAGCAGGAAAAATTATTATGGATGGGGAAAGGATTAAAAGTGTGAAGTATATTTCTTTTATAAATGTCCGTTTGTCACATCAGATAAAGGGATGCGCAACAGAAGTGCTTCCTTATGTAATACAGGGGGATGAAATCTGCCATACGCTGATTATCTCTCCGCCCAGGTGCGGAAAGACAACCTTATTAAGGGATATGATCAGGCAGCTTTCCAATGGGACTTCTTATTTTCAGGGGAGTACGATTGGGGTAGTAGACGAACGGTCGGAAATTGGAGGAGCATATCTTGGAGTGCCCCAAAATGATCTGGGTATCCGGACAGATGTGCTGGACTGCTGCCCAAAAGCGGAGGGGATGATGATGCTGGTGCGTTCTATGTCTCCCAGAATTATTGCCGTGGATGAAATTGGAGACTATGAGGATATTCATGCCATTGAATCCGTGATACATTGCGGCTGTAAGCTGCTGGCTACGGTGCATGGAAGTTCCATTGAAGATGTAAAAAGAAAACCATTACTTCAAAAACTGGTTCTAGAACGGGTATTTGAAAGATATATTATTCTACACAACTACAAACAGATAGGCAAGGTCAAAGAAATATTTGATGAACGTGGGACAAGGCTGTATGAAAAGGAGGTACTTTCATGCTGAAGATGCTGGGAATAGGTATGGTAATCGCAACATCCTCGGCGATTGGTTTTTCAATGAGCAAAGACCTGGAGAAGAGGGTAGTGCAGTTAACTGAGCTAAAGCGTATGTTTGTAATGCTGCAGGGAGAAATAAAATATGGAAAAACACCGCTGGCAGAAGGGTTTGGCAAAGTGGGACAACGATCAGGCCCGTTGTTTCAGGGGTTTCTGCAATATCTGTCAGAGGAAATGGAGAAGCGGGATGGAAGAAGCCTTTCCAGGATTTTTGAAGAGGGGGTGGATTTAAAGCTGGAGCACTGCTACCTTGCAAAAGAGGATCTGGAACAATTGAAAACGGTGGGAAGCCATCTGGGCTATCTGGATATTGACATGCAGCTTAGAAACATTGACTTGTATTTAGAGCAGTTAAATGAAAATTGTATACAAGCCAGGCAGAATTACCAGAATAAATCAAGGGTTTATCACTGCCTTGGCGTGATGGGAGGGCTGTTTCTGGCAATCATCTTAATCTGACAGCGTGCCGGCAGTATGGCACATATTATGGAATATAGGCAGGGTCAAAAAGCCAGGTACTTCGTTTTGATTAGAAAACGGTGTATCAGCAGATGAAGGTGAGGGGAAAAAGATGAGTGTAAATTTAATATTTAAAATTGCGGCGGTCGGAATTCTGGTTTCGGTACTCAGCCAGGTACTAAAGCATAGTGGAAGGGAAGAACACGCATTTTTGACTAGTCTTGCCGGACTGGTGCTGGTGCTTTTCTGGATACTGCCTTATATTAATCAATTATTTGAAACAATTAAGAGTCTGTTTGCGCTTTAAGGGGGTGCATCGGTAATGGATATGATGAAAATAGGAATTCTTGGGATAGCAGGAATTCTGACAGCTCTGTTTATCAAAGATGTAAAGCCCCAGTTTGCCGTATTTATCAGTATGGCAACATGCATATTAATATTTTTCTATGCAATTGAAAAACTAACCTTTTTGACCCAGACCCTGGAGACGTTGAAAAATTATATTGCATTGAAAGATTCTTACCTGAGTATCTTACTTAAAATAATCGGCATTACCTATATCGCTGATTTTTCCTCAAATGTCTGCAAAGATGCCGGATACTCGGCAATTGCCGGGCAAATTGAAATCTTTGGAAAGATCTCCATTTTTGTGGTAAGTGCTCCGGTGTTAATGGCGCTTTTAGACACGATTCATGATTTTATGAGTTAGAGCCTGTTTGTAAATTTATTTCTGCACTCACCTGTCAGAAAGCAATTTCCAAACACGCTCTGGAAGGAGGAGTATGGGGGTGATGAAAAAATTCTGGTTTGTCCTGACCTTAATCGGCCTCCTCTTCCTTGGGACATCCATGGTGGTACAAGCAGAAGCGAAAGAAGAGGAATTGCAGGAGTCCTATTTGGACGAGCTGGATTTAAATGAAATTGAATCTACGCTGGACAACATACTGGGGGATACAAAATTTGATTTTAAGGATGCACTTGGGAAGCTGATAAAAGGGGAAATGCCCATGACGCCGTCCAGTATCCTGCAAATTGTAAAAGAAGCATTTTTTGCAGAGTTAAATCAGTATAAATCAACTATGATGCATATCATAATGATCGCTATAGCGGCAGCTATTTTTACAAATTTTACCGGGGTATTTGAAAAAAGCCAGATAGCGGATATTAGCTTTTATATGATGTATCTTCTGCTGTTCACGGTTTTGATTAAGGCATTTTGGGATATGAGCCAATTGACAATGGACACACTGGGACAGGTTCTGAATTTCATGAAGGTACTGCTCCCCGCTTATTTTGTAGCAGCCACTTTTGCAGCTGGTTCCATAACTGCAGCTGGATTTTATGAATTGACGCTGATTCTGATTACTGTGATTCAGTGGGTTTTAAAATATCTGCTGCTGCCGGGAGTAAATCTGTATGTGCTTTTCCTTTTATTAAATCATCTGGCAAAAGAAGAGTATTTATCAAAAATGGCAGAATTATTAAATTTAATGATTTCCTGGGTATTAAAAACGCTTTTGGGAGCTGTGATTGGGATACAGACAGTACAGTGTCTGATCATGCCGGCAGTGGATTCTCTTAAAAATACCCTTTTGCATAAAACTTCCGGGGCAATTCCTGTTATCGGAAATGTGTTCAATGCAGTTTCTGAGGTGGTGGTGGGGTCAGCAGTGCTGGTCAAAAATGCTGTAGGTGTTGCAGGACTGATTGCAGTATTGATAATCTGCCTGATGCCCTTAGTCAAGCTGGTGATAGGTACCTTTATGTACAAGCTGTTAAGTGCAGTGATACAGCCTATTTCGGACAAGCGGATGATTGACTGTATTGCCAGTATAGGAGATGGGGCGGCACTTCTTGTGAGAATCCTGTTTACTGCCGGGGCGTTATTCTTAATTACGCTGGCAATGGTAACTGCGTCCATTCGGGGATTGTAGCGTTTATAGGGAGGTGAAGGAATGTCCGGGATTTATACCTGGGTGCGCAATATTGCCTGCTATCTCTGTGTCTTTAATGTGATCCTTCATATTGTGCCAAATGAAGGCTTTAAACGGTATGTACGGTTCATTGGCGGCATCCTGCTGGTAATACTGGTTATGGCACCACTTGCTAACCTTACAAATATGTCGGAATCTTTTGACCAGGCACTGCGCATTGAGGGGCTTAAGGAGGAACTGGATAATGTAAAGACAGCAAAAGAGGGACTGGAGGGTTTAAAATCAGATAAGATCGAACAGGCTTTTTCAACAGAAATAAAGAGGCAGGTCGAACAGATCGTGATCCAACATGAGTATTATCCGGTTTCTACTTCGCTGGAATATCAGAAGGATGGAGAAAGTATCGTCGGTATTGAATCTGCCGATCTGGTGATTTCCAAAAAGAATACAAAAATTGATATTCACGTGGGACAGGCAGCAAAAGGGGATGGAAAGGAGAATGAAGCTGTGAAAAGTATAAAAAAAGAGATTGAGGAAGTATATCAGATACCGGTTGGACATATAAATATTGATGTACGGGAGTAGTTCACATGGGAAAAGGATTAGGGCCGATTATTGAAAAATTAAAACATATGAATAAAGACCATCTTCTGATTGCCCTGCTGGCGGGGGTGCTGCTTCTGGTTATTGCAATTCCAACACAGGATAAAAATAGTACGCCGTCCGTTCCGACTACTGAAAATACGTCAGGACTTACAAATACCACAAAGAAAGATGATCTGGATGTTCTGCAAGGGCGGCTTGTACAGACACTGAGCAAGGTGGAAGGGGTGGGTAAAGTAGAGGTAATGCTTACGCAGAAATCTTCAAAAGAGAAAATTGTGGAAAAAGACTCGCCGGTAACAGATAAAAATACGGAAGAGAAGGACAGTGAAGGGGGAATCCGTTCCACTATGGAAAATGTAACGGGGGAAGAAACTGTCTATGAAAAAGACGAAAATGGAAACCAGGTTCCATATGTAGTAAAAGAATTGGAACCGGAAATTGCGGGAGTACTGATCGTGGCAGAGGGCGGAGGTGATCCGGTGACAGTTAATAATATTACTGAGGCAGTTATGTCATTATTTGATATCGACGCGCATAAAATCAAAGTAATGAAGATGAATTAAGGAGGGGGAAAGTGTGAAACATATTTTTAAGAAGAATCAAATTATTATTACGGCACTTGCAGTCATGATTGCAGTTGCAGGGTACTTAAACTACTCGGGAAATAAGCTTGGCAAGGATGCCACACAATCTGCACTTGATAAAAATGGGGTAGTAAGCCAGAAGGAAACGGAAAGTGAGATGAAAAATGAGAGTGCATTAGTGGACATTCCAAGCCTGGATCAGGATTTGGAAGACGTATCAAGCGACAGTGCATCTGCAGACATTACAACGGGAACTGAGAGTGCATCCGCAGACATTTCTACGGATGGAACGGCTTTGGCAGATACATCTGATTCCAATACCGCTTCAGCTGATCTCTCATCAGAAGACACTGCATCGGCCGACACGGCTTCATCAGATGCCAGCATTGAAACAGCAGAAGGCGAAATCAGCGATACACCAGGGGAAGCAGTTCTTACAAGTTCAGCTACCAGTTCCGGATTTGCTGCAGAGGCCAAACTGTCCAGAGAACAGGTTCGTGCTAAAAATAAAGAAACTCTTCTTGGCGTTATAAACAACGAAAGCATCAGCCAGGACCAGAAACAAAATGCAATTGATGATATGACAGCTATGACGGATATCACAGAACGTGAAGCAGCAGCAGAACTGATGCTGGAAGCAAAAGGATTTAAGAATTCCGTTGTCAGCATTACAGATGATAAAGCAGATGTTGTTATCGGTATGGCAGAAATCTCTGATTCTCAGAGAGCCCAGATCGAAGATATTGTAAAACGTAAAACAAACATCGCCGGAGAAAATATTGTAATTACACCTATGACGCAGAGTGAATAGTGTATTATCAAGGGGAGCCAGACTGAAAAAAGTCTGTCTTCCCTGATTGACAGTTGACAAGAACCTTGTTAAAATAGCTAGTGCATCCCGACGTATTTACGCCGGGATGCACTAGTGGCTGTCAAAAACTGCCTCAAATTGGAAAGCACATCCTGATACGAGCAATTTTCAGACACGATCAGTGAAAATAGATATATATGGAGGAATTACCGTGGGTAACAATATAACAAATGAAATAAAGAAAAGAAGAACCTTTGCCATCATTTCACATCCGGATGCTGGTAAGACTACATTGACGGAAAAGTTCCTGCTTTATGGAGGAGCAATTAATTTAGCCGGTTCCGTAAAAGGAAAAGCGACTTCCAGACATGCGGTGTCAGACTGGATGGAAATAGAAAAGGAAAGGGGTATTTCGGTAACTTCCTCTGTACTGCAGTTTAATTACGGCGGTTTCTGTATCAATATTCTGGATACACCGGGACATCAGGATTTCTCGGAAGATACCTATCGTACACTGATGGCGGCGGATTCCGCAGTTATGGTAATCGATGCTTCCAAAGGTGTGGAGGCACAGACCAGAAAGCTTTTTAAAGTATGTGTGATGCGTCATATCCCCATCTTTACATTTATCAACAAGATGGACAGAGATGCAAACGATACATTTGAATTATTAGATGACATTGAAAAGGAACTGGGAATTGCAACCTGCCCGGTAAACTGGCCGATTGGTTCCGGTAAAAACTTCAAGGGTGTTTACGAGCGTACAAGCCATAAAGTAACCACGTTTACAGATACAGAGAAGGGAACAAAAGAAGGAGAAACCAGAGAATACGATCTGGATGATCCCCAGTTGGAAGCCTTTATTGGTACGGAAAATAAAGAACAGCTTCTGGAGGAAGTAGAGCTTTTGGATGGAGCCAGTGCTGAGTTTGATCAGGATCTGGTAAGCAAGGGCGAATTATCCCCGGTATTCTTTGGATCTGCTTTGACGAATTTTGGAGTTGAGATTTTTTTAAAGCACTTTTTAAAGATGACAAGTTCTCCCCTTCCCAGAAATGCAGACATTGGAGAAGTAAATCCGATGTCGGAAGATTTTTCAGCATTTGTGTTTAAAATTCAGGCGAATATGAATAAGGCACATCGGGACAGGATTGCATTTATGCGTATCTGTTCCGGTAAATTCGATGCGGGTATGGAAGTTTATCATGTGCAGGGTGAGAAAAAGCTGCGCCTTTCCCAGCCACAGCAGATGATGGCACAGGAACGCCACATTGTGGATGAAGCATATGCAGGAGATATCATCGGCGTATTTGACCCGGGTATTTTTTCAATCGGAGATACCATCTGTATGCCGGGGAAAAAATTTGCATATGAAGGAATCCCTACCTTTGCGCCGGAGCATTTTGCACGGGTACGCCAGGTGGATACCATGAAGAGAAAGCAGTTTGTGAAGGGAATCAATCAGATTGCCCAGGAAGGTGCGATTCAGATCTTTCAGGAATTTAACACCGGTATGGAAGAGATCATTGTGGGGGTAGTAGGTGTCCTGCAATTTGAAGTATTAAAATACCGTCTGGAAAATGAGTACAATGTGGAAATCCGTATGGAAACTCTGCCTTACGAACATATCCGCTGGATCGAGAATAAAGATTATGATATGACGAAACTGATTGGCACTTCTGATATGAAGAAGATCAAAGACCTGAAAGGTAATCCACTGCTTATCTGGGTAAATTCCTGGAGTATCCGAATGACCCAGGAGAGAAATGAAGGGCTTGTGCTCTCAGAATTCGGAAGATCCTAAGTAAAAATACTAGAGCCTCCCGGCGTTTACGTCGGGAGGCTCTAGAGCGTGTTTTAAAATTGCTTTCTGGCAGCTGTGCGTCACAGTTTGTGGGAGATTTGTCCCGGATGAAGGGCGCGTAGCGGGCTACGTAACCTGAATTCGGGGCAAATATGCCGCAAAGTGGGGCGTGCAGATGGCAGGAATGAATTTTCAAACACGCTCTAGTGCTCCTGCTAGGCAGAAGTTAAATTTCTGTCCGGCCGTACCTGGTCTGTTATGAAAAATTTTCTATCCCCGAAGCTGGACGGGCACAGATTTTTAATACTCCTGTGACTGCTTTTCCTCAAGAACATGGGAATCAAATGCACTCCAGGCATCTCCCTGGGGAACCGTAGAAAACCAACCGCCGCAATATGGGCACTGTGCAGTGCTATCCTGCTGGTTTTCCGTGATGTCATAATTATTGCCTTCCTGGGCCACATGGCGGCCATAAGGGCTTGTACCGCTTTCATCCTGTATGGTGGAGAACCACTCGCCGCAGTACTGGCACTGGGCATCCGCATCGGTTGGGATGCTTACGGATGATTCTGTGGTATTAGCAGAACTTGTCTGGGATTGTGTTTCGGTAGTTGCTTCCTGAGTCACAGCTTCCGTTGTCTGAGGCGTTGTCTCGGGAGTAGTCTGCGGTGTGGTGACAGGCTCTGTTTCCGGTGCGGTTGTTTCTCCTTTTAATATCGGTGTATTTTTTTTGTTTTTAGAAGTATTACTGCTTTTCTGGGTTTCTTTTGCAGTAGTCTTTTTTGTGGTTTCAGTTTTAGCTGTTGTTTTTTCTGTGTCTCCGGAAGAATCCCTCTGGCATGCAGTTATACCAAGAGATAAACAAGTCAATATTAAAATTAATAGTCCTTTTTTCTTCATGAATAGTACCTCCTCATATATGTATGGTTATATTTTAGGCGAAAAGGAGAAAATAGGCAAGTAGAACTGCAAAATATTTTCATTTGCAAAAATCAGAAAATTTGGTATAATAAACATAGTGTAATAGAACAACGTGAGTAGGAGGTTGTTATTATGAGTAAAGAAGATAATCAATACGGTTATAATATACCAACAGATGAGAGTTTCGGACAGGTTCAGATTGCTGATGAAGTAGTAGCAATTATTGCCGGACTGGCAGCCACAGAAGTAGAAGGTGTAGCCAGCATGGAAGGAAATATTACTAAAGAGCTGGTAGGAAAGCTCGGAATGAAAAATTTATCAAAGGGTGTAAAGGTTGCGGTGCTGGATGGCATTGTAAATGTGGATATGACTTTGAACCTGGATTATGGTTACAGTATCGTAAAAACCAGTAAGAAAGTTCAGGAAAAAGTAAAAGCATCCATAGAAAATATGACAGGACTAACCGTGGCAGATGTAAATGTCAGAATTGCCGGCGTGACTATGGAAAAACGCAAATAATCAGTGGGATGTCTGAGACAGGACATCCCTTTTTTGCATGGATAGAATATTTGTGGTAAGATACGAGAAAAAGGAAGACCCGGAGGAAAAATAATGGGCAGAAGAGAATTACGAGAACACATATTTAAATTACTGTTTTTTACGGAGTTTCATGATGCAGAGGAAATGGAGCAGCAGCTTTCTATTTACTTTGAGGATCTGGGTGATGTGGAAGAGAAGAACCAGGAATATATTGAAGGAAAGTACCAAATGATCCTGGAGAAAGAAACGGAAATTGATGCGTCAATCGATCAGATCGCGGAAGGCTGGAAAACCACCCGTATGGGTAAAGTGGACCTGACGATACTACGTCTTGCAGTATATGAAATGAAATTTGATGAAGAAATTCCCGTAGGAGTTGCCATTAACGAGGCAGTTGAACTTGCAAAGAAATTCGGTGGAGATGATTCACCTGCATTTGTTAACGGAATTTTGGCTAAACTAGCTTTATAGGAGATAAAATGCAGAATGTTTATTCCGTAGGCCAGGTGAATGCGTATATTAAAAATATGTTTACGCAGGATTTCATGCTGGCACGTATTTATGTAAAAGGAGAGGTTTCCAACTGTAAATACCACATTTCAGGGCATATCTATTTTTCTCTGAAGGATGAAACGGGCACAATGGCCTGTGTGATGTTCGCAGGTGCAAGAAAAGGGCTGGCGTTTCCAATGAAAGACGGACAACGTGTAATTGCCATGGGCAGCGTCAGTGTATATGAACGGGACGGGAGGTATCAGCTCTATGCCAGAGAAATTATTCTGGATGGGGCAGGGCTTCTCTATGAAAAGTATGAGGCATTAAAAAAAGAACTGGAAGAAATGGGTATGTTTGCGGCGGAATATAAGCAGGAAATTCCGGGGTTTGCCAGAAAGATTGGGATCGTAACGGCTCCAACCGGTGCTGCAATCCGTGATATTATGAATATCTCTTACCGCAGGAACCCTTATGTCCAGTTGATTTTATATCCGGCACTGGTTCAGGGGGAAGGTGCAGCTGACAGTATTGTTAAGGGCATCCATACTTTGGACAGAAGCGGTGTGGATACTATTATCGTAGGAAGAGGCGGCGGATCCATTGAGGATTTGTGGGCATTTAATGAAGAAAAGGTTGCCCGTGCAATTTTTGAATGCCGTACGCCTGTGATCTCGGCAGTGGGACATGAAACCGATGTTACAATAGCAGATTATGTGGCGGATCTTCGGGCGCCCACTCCTTCTGCGGCAGCAGAGCTTGCAGTGGCAGACATATATGCCGTAAAAGAACAGTTGCTGCAGTATAAGAGAAGACTGGATGGAAGAATGCAGGAGTCGCTGGTGAGAAATCAGGAGAGACTTACGAAGTATCAGCTGAAGCTGAATTATTTAAGTCCCCGGAACCAGATTCAGGAAAAGCGCCGGGCATTGACAGAAAAAGAAGAAAAACTGAAGCGCCTAATGGAAAGCCAGTTACAGGAAAAGCGCCAGTTTTTAATTGATAAAGAAGATAAAATACAAAATCTGATGAATGACCGCCTCTTGGAGAAGCGGCATCAGTTTCGAATATATATAGAAAAGATGAAAGGCCTGTCACCCCTTGAAAAGCTGAATCAGGGATATGCTTATGCGACAGATGATAAAGGAAGTACCCTGAGCAGTATCACGCAGGTAGAGCAGGGAGAAAGGCTTAAGATATATGTAACTGACGGACGGATAGATGCAGAGGTGAAAAAGAAAGAGCCGATGGACTATCGATAACAATCAGGAGTTTGACCAATGGAGAAAAAAGAAGAAGCAAAAGTCCTTACTCTGGAAGAATCCTTTGCACAGCTGGATAAAATGATAGAGGCGCTGGAGAGCAGGGATATTTCACTGGAAGATTCTTTTAAGACTTATCAGTCGGGAATGGAACTTTTAAAGAGCTGTAATGAAAAAATTGACACAGTGGAAAAGAAAATGCAAGTGATTAATGAAAATGGTGAGCTGAATGAATTTTAATGAAGAGATGAAAGAGCAGATTGCTCAGGTAAAGAACGTAATCAGACAGTATCTTCCACCGGAAGAAGGTTTTCAGAAAACACTGCTGGAAGCCATGAATTACAGCATGCTGGCAGGAGGAAAAAGACTCCGGCCGCTGCTTATGATGGAGTCTTACCGCCTGTTCGGCGGGACAGGCAGAATAGTGGAGCCTTTTATGGCGGCGATGGAGATGATTCATACCCATTCCCTGATTCATGATGACCTTCCTGCAATGGATAATGACGAATACAGAAGAGGAAGAAAAACCACCCATGTAGTCTATGGTGAAGCCATGGGAATCCTGGCTGGTGATGCTCTTTTGAATTATGCTTATGAGACAGCCTCTAAAGCATTTGACATGGAACCTGAAAATGCGCGCATTGGACAGGCTTTTCGGGTATTAACGGTAAAAACAGGGATAAACGGCATGATCGGCGGACAGTCAGTGGATGTGGAAGCATCCGGAAAACCTCTGGAACGGGAGCGGCTGGATTTTATTTACAGATTAAAAACCAGTGCCCTGATCGAAGGTTCCATGATGGTTGGAGCTGTCTTGGCAGGTGCAGACAAGGAAGAAGTTAATCTGATGGAAGCGATTGCTGCGGATATCGGACTGGCATTCCAGATCCAGGATGATATCCTGGACGTTACCAGCACCACGAAAGCGCTTGGAAAACCGGTAAAGAGTGATGAAAAGAATCATAAGACCACATATGTAACCCTGCGGGGACTGAAAGAAGCGAAACAGGACGTGGCACAGATTTCAAACCGTGCAATACGTATCCTGGATTCTCTTCCCCAGAAAAATGAATTTCTGCGCAGTCTGATTCTGCAGCTGGTGAATAGAGAGAATTAGAAGGTGAACCAATGGTTTTAGATAAGATTCAAAAAGAAAATGATATTAAAGAACTGAATGCAGAAGAGCTTACTCTGCTGGCAGATGAGATTCGGGAGTTTCTGATTCATAAAATCAGCATCTCAGGGGGACACCTTGCCTCAAATCTTGGCGTAGTTGAACTGACCATGGCAATGCATCTGACATTTAACCTGCCGGAAGATAAAATGATCTGGGATGTAGGCCATCAGTCCTACACTCATAAACTCCTGACAGGCAGAAAGAATGGATTTGACCATCTGCGTAAATATGGAGGCATGAGCGGTTTTCCCAAGCGTAAAGAAAGTCTTTGCGATGCATTTGACACCGGTCATAGTTCTACTTCCATATCAGCGGGGCTTGGATATGCCCAGGCGAGGGATATCAAAGGAGAGAAGCACTATGTAATCTCTGTTATCGGAGATGGTGCCCTGACCGGAGGAATGGCTTATGAAGCCCTGAATAATGCTTCCCAGATCAAAACCAATTATATTATAGTACTCAATGACAATAACATGTCCATTTCGGAAAATGTAGGCGGAATGTCCTCTTATCTTGGAAATCTTAGGACGGCAGATGCTTATACCGAACTGAAATCCGGAGTGACAAATACCCTTTCTAAAATTCCGGTATATGGTGACCGCATTGTAAAACGGATCCGTAAAACCAAAAGCGGGATCAAACAGCTTTTCATTCCGGGAATGCTGTTTGAAGAGATGGGGATTACCTATCTGGGTCCTATCGACGGGCACAATATGGAACAGGTATGTAAGACCTTTCGAGAGGCAAAGAAAGTAAACGGAGCTGTCTTGGTGCATGTGTGTACGAAAAAGGGAAAAGGCTATGAACCTGCGGAGCGTCATCCCGCCAGATTCCACGGGGCAGAGCCCTTTGAAATTGAGACAGGAATTCCAAAATCAAAAAGAGTAAAATCTAATTATACCGATATATTTTCTACAGTTATGCGAAAGCTGGGAGACCGGGAGCCCGAGATAGTCGCAGTGACAGCTGCGATGCCCGACGGCACAGGATTAAAGAGGTTCCGCAATATGTTTCCGGACCGGTTCTTCGATGTGGGAATTGCGGAAGAGCATGCGGTCACCTTTGCGGCAGGTCTGGCGGCAGCAGGACTTAAGCCTGTAGTCGCTGTGTATTCCTCATTTTTGCAAAGAGCCTATGATCAGGTGCTTCACGATGTCTGCATACAGAATCTTCATGTGATTTTTGCGATTGACAGAGCAGGGCTGGTTGGAAGTGACGGAGAAACCCATCAGGGAATTTTTGATCTTTCCTATTTATCCAGCATTCCCAATATGTGTATAATGGCACCAAAGAATAAATGGGAGCTTTCTGATATGATGAAATTTGCGGTGGCCTATCACGGACCTATTGCACTGCGTTATCCCAGAGGAGAAGCTTATGATGGACTCAGGGAATTCAGGGAGCCTGTGAAGTATGGAAAAAGCGAAGTAATCTATGATGAAAGTGAAATCGCCCTTGTGGCAGTTGGGAGTATGGTCAAGACAGCCAAAGAAGTCCGGTCACGGCTGCGGGACACGGGTTACAGCTGTTCTCTTGTGAATGCCAGATTCGTGAAACCCTATGACAGCGAACTTTTATTGGAACTGCAGAAGGAGCACAGGCTGGTGGTAACACTTGAGGAAAATGTAAAAAGCGGTGGATTCGGTGAAGCAGTACTGGATTATTTTAACCAGATCGGAAGCCGGGTGAAAGTCCTGAATATTACCTTGCCTGATGACTATGTGGAGCATGGAAATGTGGATATGTTAAAGCAGGAAGTGGGAATTGACGCAGATTCTGTGGAGAAAAAGATTCTGGCGGCTTATATTGGATTGTAATAAAGCTGCCAGTAAGGAGATACAATGAAAGAACGTTTAGATATATTATTAGTGCAGCGGCAGCTGGCTCCTTCGCGTGAGAAGGCCAAGGCGATTATTATGTCCGGAAATGTCTATGTTAACGGACAGAAAGAGGACAAAGCCGGTTCCACTTTTGATGAGAAGTCAGAAATAGAAGTAAAAGGAAATACCCTGAAATATGTCAGCCGTGGAGGGCTGAAGCTGGAAAAAGCGATGAGCCATTTTGATATTACCCTGGAAGGAAAAGTCTGCATGGATGTAGGCTCTTCCACCGGTGGTTTTACAGACTGTATGCTGCAAAACGGAGCAGTTAAAGTATATGCGGTGGACGTAGGCCATGGTCAGCTGGACTGGAAGCTTCGACAGGATGAACGGGTAGTCTGCATGGAAAAGACGAATATCCGCTATGTGGAGCCGGAAAACATAGAAGAATTAGTGGAGTTTTCCTCCATTGATGTTTCTTTTATTTCTCTGACAAAAGTCCTGCTGCCGGTGCGGAATTTACTGACGGATCAGGGGCAGATTGCCTGCCTGATAAAGCCGCAGTTTGAAGCCGGACGGGAAAAGGTCGGAAAAAAGGGAGTGGTCCGTGACAGTGCGGTCCATGAAGAAGTAATTAGAAAAGTCATTGCCTATGCGGTCAGTATTTCCTTTGAAGTACTGGGACTGGAGTTCTCCCCCATTAAAGGTCCGGAAGGCAATATAGAATATCTGCTCTATCTGCAGAAACTGCCGGAAGGCACACAGAATGAAGAGATTCCATTTTCTGTGGAAGATATTGTAAAGGAAGCACATAAAACGTTAGAGCGTGTTTAGGCACACTCAGAATTAGAGGTATATCAGTATGGATAAATTTTATGTGATAACGAATTGCTTAAAAGATCCGGATATGGAGACTACAAAATCTATCCGGGATTATCTGGAAAGTCAGGGAAAAGTCTGCATGATACAGCAGCGTCCGGGCAAAAATAAATTACATAATTATAAGTATACCAATGCAGCGCTTATCCCTCCGGATGTGGACTGTGTATTGGTGCTGGGCGGTGATGGAACGCTTTTGCAGGCATCACGTGATCTTGTCGAGCGGAATATACCTCTTCTTGGAATTAACCTGGGAACACTGGGATATCTGGCTGAGATTGACCGTTCTAATATTAAGCCGGCGCTGGATAAGCTGCTTCTGGATGAGTATGAGATTCATGAGCGGATGATGTTAAGCGGAACGGCATATCATCAGAATAAAAAACTGATGAGTGACATTGCGTTAAATGATATTGTAATCGGACGTAATGGAAGGCTTCGCATTATAGATTTAAATATTTATGTAGATGATGAGTTTTTAAATTCTTACAGCGCAGACGGCATTATCATCTCTACGCCTACCGGATCTACCGGGTACAGCCTGTCCGCAGGCGGTCCGATCGTATCTCCTGAGGCAGAGATCATAATGATAACGCCGATTGCGCCCCATACATTAAATACCAGAAGCATTGTACTGCCACATAATGCGAAGATAACAGTGGAAATCGGAGAAGGACACAGTACCAGAGAGGGTGCGGAAGCCACCTTTGACGGAGACACTTCTGTAAATTTAAACTGTAATGATCAAATTGTCATTACAAAGGCAGACCGCTGTGCAAGACTGGTCAAAATAAATAATATCAGTTTTTTGGAAATATTACGAAAGAAAATGTACCAGACATAGGAGGTGTGGCATGAAAATAGCAAGACATGCTAAAATAGTAGATATCATCAACCGCTATGAGATAGAGACACAGGAAGAACTGGCAGAGCGGTTAAACCAGGAAGGTTTCCGTGTGACCCAGGCTACTGTGTCCAGAGATATCCGTGAATTAAAACTTACTAAAATTGCCATTAACGGCGGACGGCAGAAATATGCGGTGATGCAGGCAAACGGAAATGGAATGAACGAAAAATACCTGCGGGTATTAAAAGACGGTTTTGCATCTATGGACATGGCGCAGAACATCCTGGTTGTGAAAACGGTATCCGGGATGGCTATGGCGGTAGCAGCAGCCCTGGATGCCATGCATTGGCCTGAGATAGCGGGATGTATTGCAGGAGATGATACCATTATGTGTGCCATCCGAAGCGTGGATGATACACTGCTTGTTATGGATAAAATCCGTAAAATTGTAGGAACAGAGCACAAATAATCTTTTGTCGGGAGAGGTAGAAGGATAAGCTTATGTTACTAAATCTACATGTAAAAAATATGGCGTTAATACAGGAACTGGAAGTGGACTTCAGGAAAGGTCTGAATATACTGACAGGTGAGACAGGAGCTGGTAAATCTATTATTATCGGCTCTGTTAACGTTGCACTTGGACTTAAAAGTTTTAAAGAATTCGCAAGAGAGGATGCAGATTACGCATTAGCCGAACTGGTGTTTTCTGTTGAACAGGAAAATCAGAAAAAGCAGATTCTGGATATGGATATACCGATTGAAGACGATCAGGTGATCATCTCCAGGAAGCTGATGAATGGAAGAAGCATCACAAAAGTAAATGGGGAAACGGTTCCGGTTTCCGTTGTTAAGGAACTGGCGGAGATTTTGATTGATATTCATGGACAGCATGAGCATCAGTCACTGCTGAATAAAAAAAATCATTTACAGATATTGGATGAATTTGCGAAAGAAGAGCTGGCAAAATATAAAGATAAAGGTGCTGCTCTGTATAGAAATTATACAAAAATTAAACATCAGCTGTCAGACACCAGAATGGACGAGGCACAAAAGGCAAAAGAAATGGATTTTCTGCAGTTTGAAGTAGATGAAATAGAAGAGGCCGGGTTAAAAATCGGGGAGGATGAGGAACTGGAGGCTCAGTTTCGAAAACTTTCTAATGGTAAGAAGATTATTGAATATATTACTGAGATTCATGATCTGTGTGGAAACGACAGTATGTCAGGAGCCGCCGAAAATCTGGGCAGATCCTTAAGGAATCTCTCCCTGGTTACGGAATATGATAAGGAACTGGAAGGACTGTATAACCAGCTTGCCGATGTGGAAAGCCTTCTGTCGGATTTTAACCGGGAACTCAGTGCCTATATGGGAAGCATCTCATTTGACGGAGAGGATTTTGCCAAGATAGAAGACCGCCTTGATTTTATTAATCATTTAAAATCAAAGTGCGGCAACAGTATCAAAGCGATATTGGCATATAAGGATGAAAAAGAAAAGAGGCTGTCAGAACTTCGGGATTACGATGCCTATATGGAACGTTTAAACGGGGAATTTGAGGCTTGTAAAGCAGAACTGGATAAGAATGCCGCTAAGATGTCTGCGATCCGTAAATCCTATGGTAAAAAGCTTGCAAAGACTATCCGTGAGGCTTTGGTGGACCTGAACTTCCTTGAAGTGCAGTTTGAAATAGCCGTAGACCAGACCGGACAGGCAGATGCAAATGGATATGACGAGGTTTGTTTTATGATCTCCACAAACCCCGGGGAAAGTGTAAAACCGCTTGGCAGCGTGGCATCCGGAGGGGAACTCTCCAGGATTATGCTTGCGATTAAAACTGTTCTGGCGGATAAGGATGCTACGGAAACCCTTATTTTTGATGAAATTGATGTGGGAATCAGCGGCAGGACTGCCCAGAAAGTATCGGAAAAGCTGGCAGTTATTGCCAGGAACCATCAGGTTATCTGTATTACCCACCTGGCTCAGATTGCATCCATGTCAGACAGCCATTATGTCATCGAGAAAAAAATTGTTAAAAACAATACGATTACATCCATCCGTGAACTGTCTGAGGATGAGAGTATTCATGAGATTGCCCGGATTCTGGGCGGTGCAAAAATCACGGAAACGGTTATGGAAAGTGCAAAGGAAATGAAAGAATTGGCATTATGTACAAAAAAATACTAGAGTGAATCTGCTGCGATACTCACATACTAAAAAAGGATATACCAAGTGTATATTCTTTTTATTTTTGCAATCTTTTGATTAGAAAGTGTAAAAGATAATACACTACTGATTTGGGAATAGTACAAGAGAGCTTGTGTTAATTCCGGGGTCAGGCATGAGAATGCGAAATAATTGAATGATGATGAAAGGATGTGAGCATGTGGCAAAGAATAGAAAGCGTTGCAGGAAGATCATTATTTCGGTTTTAACAATTGTTCTTTTTGTCAGCGCAACGGGGGCATTTTTAATAGACCGCAGCATACCGGATCGCTTACAGGTGGTATCGGGCGACAGGAAAACTCAGATTTTAAGATATCCATTTGATACGTTTATTGAGGAAAACGTAGCACAGGCCGCCAGTCAGAACGGTTCTAACATTCCGCAGGATAACCTGAAGATGAGTTCTCAGGAACCGTATACTATTGAATGTAAATTGTTTGGAGTTATTCCGGTAAAGAACATCCAGGTAGATGTGGTGGAACGAAGTAAGGTAATCCCTTGCGGCAGCCCGGTGGGAATCTATATGAAAACAAGAGGAATTCTGGTGGTAGGAACAGGAGCAGTAAATGGAATGGATGGGGTAGATTATGAACCTGCGGCTTCCGTTGTTCAGTCCGGAGATTATATATTGGGGGTAAATGGAAATCCAATATCCGATAAAAAAGAATTAATTTCCCGTATAAATGAATCAGGCGGATCGGATATAACGCTGGAAGTTCAGAGAAAAGGGGAAATCACGGATTTAAAGGTAAAACCGGTTATGACCGGAACGTCTGAATACAAGACCGGCATCTGGGTACGTGATGACACTCAGGGTATCGGAACCCTTACGTATGTGGATGAAAATGGAAATTATGGAGCTCTGGGACATGGAATCAGTGATGTGGATACCAGTACGCTGTTATCACTTCAGGAAGGAAAATTATATCCTTCAGACATTATTTCTGTAGTAAAGGGTGAAAAAGGCACACCGGGTGAACTGGCAGGAGTAATCCGCTATGACGAAAACGAAGTCATGGGCAGTATTACGGCAAATACTGAGGCAGGCATATTTGGTAAAGTGACAGAATCTTTTAAATCCCAGCTGAAAGGGACACCAATAGAGGTTGGCCTTAAACAGGAGATCGAAACAGGCCCTGCAACGATACGCTGTACCGTAGATGGTACTGTAAAAGAATACGACATAGAAATCGAAAAAGTTTTATTAAATAGCAGCGATGTAAATAAAAGCATGGTGATTAAAGTGACAGATGAGGAATTACTGCAGAAAACAGGCGGAATTGTCCAGGGAATGAGCGGAAGTCCCATCATTCAGAACGGAAAATTAATCGGCGCAGTAACCCATGTTTTCATCCAGGATTCGACAAGCGGATTCGGTATATTTGCGGAAAACATGATTTTTGTCGATTCTTGATGACAAGTTTTTCTTGATAATAGGTTCAAATGTTATATAATACAATTAGTTTTTGTTCGTGACAATTTATGGTATGGGCAAACATTAAATTTAGCGTACAATGACAAAAAAGTAAAATTGGAGGAGAGATTTGTGGAAAAATTAAATATAGCGATCGCTGACGATAATGAAAGAGTCGTCCAGTTACTGGATAATATTGTTGGCAGCGATGACGAACTTAACGTTGTGGGGAAGGCGGCGAATGGTGAAGAGCTTGTAGACATTATTAAACAAAAAGAACCGGATGTAGTACTATTAGATATTATTATGCCGAAGGTTGACGGTTTAACCGTCATGGACCGGATCAATAAAGATAAGACGGTTAAGAAACATCCGGCATTTATTGTCATTACAGCAATTGGACAGGAAAAGATTACAGAAGATGCATTTGATCTTGGGGCGGATTATTATATTTTAAAACCATTCGACAACGATATGGTAATCAACAGAATTAAGCACGTAAGAAGAAATAGAGAAAGAAACTTTGCCGAAGTGCGTAAAGTAAATGCGTATGAAAGCAAGAATGAATATATGGAACGCAATCTGGAGACGGATGTAACAAATATTATTCATGAGATTGGCGTTCCGGCACACATTAAAGGATATCAGTATTTAAGAGATTCCATCATCATGTCGGTAAATGATATGGAAATGCTGAACTCAATTACGAAAATTTTATATCCAACAATCGCGAAAAAGCATCAGACGACACCGAGCCGTGTAGAAAGAGCGATTCGCCATGCGATTGAAGTAGCCTGGAGCCGTGGTAAGATGGACACAATCGACGAACTTTTTGGCTATACGGTAAGCAATGGAAAGGGTAAACCAACGAACTCAGAGTTTATTGCCCTGATTGCAGATAAGATCAGATTGGAATATAAAAACAGATAATGCTTTTCATAACGCCTAAAATGAGGTATAATGTATGATTATAAGACTAAATCTACATTAGGGAGGGTATGGTATGAAGAAAGTATTATTTGTCGCATCTGAGTGTGTCCCTTTTATTAAAACGGGAGGTCTTGCGGACGTAGTAGGATCACTTCCAAAATGTTTTAACAAAGAAGAATTTGATGTGCGTGTAATTTTGCCCAAATATATGTGCATGAAAGAAGAGTACAAGAGCCAGATGAATTATGTGAGTCATTTTTACATGGATTTAGCATGGCGTTCTCAATATGTGGGAATACTGGAAATGAAATATGAGGGAATTCAGTTCTATTTTATTGATAATGAATATTACCTTTCAGGACCTAAGCCCTATGGGAATATTTATGAAGATATTGAGAAATTTGCTTTTTTTTCCAAGGCTGCGCTCTCTGCGTTACCGGTAATTGGATTCAGGCCTGATATTGTACACTGCCACGACTGGCAGACAGGGTTGATACCGGTTTATCTGAAGGATCGGTTCCATGAAGGAGAATTCTTCAGCAGCATGAAATCTATTATGACCATACATAATCTGAAATTCCAGGGAGTCTGGGATATGAAGACTGTAAAAGATATGACAGGACTGCCTGCATACTATTTTGCTCCGGACAAATTAGAAGCTTTCGGGGATGCAAATTATTTAAAAGGCGGCATCGTATATGCCGATGCAGTGACAACAGTCAGCGATACTTATGCGGAAGAAATTAAAACACCATTTTATGGCGAGCATTTAGACGGGCTTATGAGAGCCAGAGCTAACTGCTTGTCAGGGATTGTCAACGGTATTGATTATGAAGAATATAATCCGGAGACAGATCAGTATATAGTTAAGAATTATAATGCGAAAAATTTCCGAAAAGAAAAGATTAAGAATAAACGCGCTCTGCAGCAGGAATTAGGCTTGGAACAAAATGATAAGAAGTTCTTGATAGGTGTTGTATCCAGGCTGACAGATCAAAAAGGGTTTGATTTGATCGCCTATATAATGGATGAAATGTGCCAGCAGCAGGATTGGCAGTTCGTTATATTAGGTACTGGTGAAGAGAAATATGAGAATATGTTCCGGCATTTCGCATGGAAATATCAGGGAAAGGTAGCGGCTTGTATCTATTATTCCGAAGCGATGTCCCACAAGATTTATGCTTCCAGTGATGCGTTCCTGATGCCATCTTTATTCGAACCATGCGGACTCAGCCAGTTAATGAGCCTTCGTTACGGTACCGTACCGATTGTAAGGGAAACAGGAGGTTTAAAGGATACCGTTTGGCCATATAATGAATATGAAAGTACAGGAACCGGATTTAGCTTTGCAAATTACAATGCCCATGAAATGTTTAATACGATTAAATATGCATATTACGTATTCAATGAGAAAAAACGTGAATGGAATAAGTTGATCGACAGAGGCATGGCAGCAGATTTCTCCTGGGATACTTCTGCCCAGAAATATGCAGAGCTTTATAACCGCTTATAAGAATAGTTTTCCTCCTTTTTAGACATACTAGTAAAGTAAAATAGATATGTCAAAAAGGAGGAATTTTTTATGGCAGAAATATCAGAATTAGATTTACAGAACCTGCGTCATCTCATCGGTGGTTGTGCTACTACGCACTGTAAAATGACTGCATACGCATCTCAGGCTCAAGACCCGGGTGTAAAACAGTTTTTCCAGAAGTCAGCTCAGTCTGCAATGGAAACAAAGCAGCAGTTAATGGGATTCTTACAGTAATCAACAGGAGGAAAAAAACATGGATGAAAAAACAATGGTATCTGACACGCTTGTAGGTATTAACGGTGAATTAACACGTTATGCTGAGATGATTACCCAGTCTGAAAATCCACAGCTGAAACAGACTTTAAAACAGATCCGTAATCAGTGTGAAATGTCTCAGGAAGAAATTTACCAGATTGCAAGAGCAAAAGCTTATTATGTGCCGGCTGCAAAAGCAACGGCAGAAGAAATCTCTCATGTACGTTCTATTCTGACTCAGGGTTAATTAATGAGCCTCGGCTGAATATATTGGCCAAATAGAATGAAAAAGAAAGACCCGGATTGTCGGCTGTGGATTGATATGCAGCCTGCTTGTCCGGGTCTTTCTGTGCTGTTTCAAAGTTTTTCCTCCGGATACTGTAAACCAGGCTGTACATCTTACTTTAGTCGAAGCGAAATTATCCAATTATCAAATAAAGTTAACTTAAATAAACATTAGTTCTTGTCTGCCTTGAATAATATAGTTATAATACAGATAGTTTTTTATATAGTCATCAGAACAGGATGCCTAATGGATGTTCCTGGTCACTTTGCCGACTGCAATTCCGGCTGCAAATGAAGTTATCAATGAGCAGAATAGAAAGGTATAAGATAATGAGTATGAGTTTAAAAGATTTATGTGAAAAAATAGAATTACCCGAAGCAGTAATCAGCAATGTAATATTACTGGAACAAAGTTTAGAGTTGGATCAGTTAGACGAAGTGAACCTGCTTATGGATTCCGGAAACTGGGATACCGGGCTGAAAATACTGCGTACCCGGCTGGGGGAAGATAAAGAGGGATTTAAAATTCTTACCGTGATGCTTTATGCAGCATTAAAAACGAAGATGACTTATGACCGGCTGGGGATTGAGGAGTCTGTTTTCTTAGATACGATGAAATGTTTTACGAGATTTGTCAATGAATACAGGGAAAGCTATGGTGACTATGGTTTTGACCGAGATTTTTGGGTACCCAGACAGTTATCCTGTCTGTTGTTTCGGCTTGGAACTCTTGAATTCGAAATGAAAGTGATTGATAATGACGGGGTACTGGATATACACATACCCTCAGACGCTGATCTATCCAGAGAAAAGTGTGATGAATCTTACGAAATGGCAAAGCGGTTTTTTTTACATTATTTTCCGGAGTTTCAATACAAAAATATCTGCTGCAGCTCCTGGCTCCTTTCTCCTGAATTGAAAGAGGTGCTTCCGGTGGAATCAAAAATTATTCAGTTTCAGAATCAGTTTAAAATCACAGAGGTATATCCGGATAACCAGGAGTATTTGATCTGGATTTTTAAAAGTAAGGATATTCCATTTGAAAAATTGCCTGAAAATACTTCTCTGCAAAAAAATGTGAAGCGGTATCTCCTGGAAGGAAAACACATTGGTAGTGCAGATGGGATATTATAATCCCATCTGTGTTTGATACATATCATAATAAAGACCTCTTCGGGTAAGCAGTTCTGTATGGTTCCCCATTTCAGCAATTTCTCCATCTTTTAATAAGAGTATAACATCTGAATCCCGAATCGTTGATAATCGGTGGGCGATTATAAAAGAAGTACGGTTTTGTGTCAGATTCAATACGGCTTTTCGGATCTTCTGTTCTGTTCGGGTGTCTACGGAGCTGGTTGCCTCGTCCAGAATAAGGATAGGAGCATCTGCAAGGATTGCTCTGGCTATGGTAATAAGCTGGCGTTCGCCCTGGCTGAAACTGCCAACCTCTTCTCCCACTAGTGTATCATATCCGTTTGGCAGGCGGCTGATGAAACTATGTGCTCCTGCGGCTTTCGAGGCGGAAATCACTTCCTCATCCGTTGCATCTTCCCGCCCATATCGGATATTTTCCCGAATGCTTAGATAAAATAGTGCCGTGTCCTGCAATACGATGCCGAAACTGTTTCTAAGACCAGCTGTTTCGTAATCCCGCAGGTCATTGCCATCCAACAGGATGCGCCCGCCAGTTACATCGTAAAATCGTGCCAGAAGACTGATGATTGTGGTTTTTCCGGCTCCGGTGGGTCCTACAATCGCAATGCGGGTACCGGAAGGAACTGTGAAGCTTAAATCCTTTAAGATTGGGATATCAGGGTTATATCCAAACCAGACATGGTCAAACACAACTTCCCCCGTTGGATGTTCAACAGGCAAAGCATCCGGTTTGTCTGCCGGTTCAGGTGTTTCATCAAAAATATCAAAAATTCGCTCTGCCCCTGCCACAGCCGTCTGAAACACGTTGAATATGTTGGATACCTCAATGAGGGGCCTGGTAAACTGTCTGGAATACAGCAGAAAACTGGATATTACACCTACGGTAATGAGACCGCGGGATGCCATAATACCGCTGACAACAGAGATACAGATAAAACCTAAGTTATTAATAACATTCATGATGGGCATTAGATAACCGGACCAGATTAGAGCTTTTGTTCCAACCTTGCACAGGGATTCATTGTAACTTTCAAATTCATCGGTAACCTGCGTTTCCCGTCCGAAAGCTTTTACCAGAGACAGTCCTGCTATGCTTTCTTCAATATGTCCGTTTAGAGAGCCAAGTACATTTTGCTGTTCCCGGTATAATTTCCGTGTATGTTTTGTAATTGTTTTTGTAAGCAGAAAGACAAATGGAACGGTAATCAGCGCGGTTATGGTAAGCCAGAGGTTTAACCAAAGCATAATGCAGAGAATGCCCGTTAAAGTAAAGGCGAGCATCATAAGCTGAGTTAAGGAATCTGAAATAGTAGTGCTGATATTGTCTATATCATTTGTAAGTCTGCTCATCAAATCGCCATGCTGGCTTTTGTCAAAATAAGAAAGGGGCAGGTCTTTCATTTTAGAAAATAATGTTTTTCGGATAAAACAGATTATTTTCTGGGATACGGATGCCATTAGAAAGGACTGCAAAAAGCGGATTGCCCAATCAGCAAGATACACAATAAATAATGCTGCTAACAGAAATGGTACCGGAGTTAAAGCATCAATATGATCAATAATGCGCCCAATCAGAAAAGGGGTCAGCATTGCAGAAAGAGACGCAAAACCGGATAGTAAAAAGACGGTTAACAAGCCATGACGGCGGCCTTTCGTAAGATTCCACAGCCGTAGTAATGTGCCGCCTAAGTTTCTGGGCTTAACTACAGGCAGCCCTCTTTGATGCCTTAAAGATGCTTTAGAGGGCGGTATTCCATTTGATTTAAGCTCTGGCAATTTCATCATCTCCTATCTGTGAACGGTATATTTCCTGGTATACGGTGCATTTGTTTAAAAGCTCTTCATGGTTTCCCTGGCCGCAAAGTACACCGTCTTCCATGCAGAGGATCAGATCGGACCGCATAACGGAAGAGATTCGCTGGCTGATTAAAAAGACGGTAGTGCCCTGGGAATGAGATCGGATATTGTGCATCACGGCAGCCTCGGTAGATGCATCTAATGCACTTGTGCAGTCGTCCAGAATCAGAATCCCGGGCTGACGGATCAGAGCTCTTGCAATGGACAGCCTCTGTTTCTGTCCCCCGGAGAGATTGACGCCGCCCTGACCGAGAATGGTATCGTATCCATCCGGAAAGGATTCAATAAAACTGTGGGCACAGGCTGCCTTGGCGGCTTTATAAATGGAATCATCCGCAGCTTTTGAATCACCCCAGCGGAGATTGTCAATGATACTGCCGGAAAACAAAAATGATTTCTGAGGCACAATGCCAATGTGGCTGCGCAGGTGTCGGGTTTCTACGGTACAGACATCTTGACCGCCTACAAAGACAGCACCTGCGGATACATCATAAAATCTCGGTATCATATTAACCAAGGTGGATTTTCCGGAACCGGTGGAACCGATGATTCCTATGGCAGATCCGGAGATGGCGCTAAAGCTGATGTGCTGCAGTGCCATTCGTTTGGAACCGGGATAGGAAAAAGATACATCCTCAAATTGTACTTCTCCGGTCAGAGTGGCTTCTTTTGGATTTTTAGGTTCGGACATGGCCGGTACCTCATCTAATACCTGCTGGACACGTTTTGCTGAGGCGGTGGCCCGAACCATGCTGTTTAAAATATTGGAGACCATACTGAGAGAAAAAAGTACCTGAGTCATATAATTAACGGAAGCCATTAATTTACCAACGTCTGTTTGTTCCCCATTGCCTCCAAGCCATAGTAATACCACAATTCCGGTGTTGACAGTTAGATTGATCAAAGGGCCGAAGACGGAAGTTACACGCATGGCTGAAGTGCCGGAAGCAGCCAGTTCATCGGCGGCATTAGCAAATTTGTCTGTTTCAAAGCGCTCCCGCCCAAAAGCTTTTACAACCCGGATGGAGGTTAAAAATTCTCTGCTGACATTATTTAGCCGGTCCAGCTTTTTTTGCAGGCGTGCAAATCTGGGATAACCCAGGAGCATATTTCCAAGGATCCAGATGGAGCAGAGTATCAGAATCAGAATGATCATAGGAATCTGTTTAGGTGTCCGGGTTACGATTAAAAAAATGGCACCAATGCAGGTAATGGGGGCCTTTACCAATATCCGCATACTTCCGTTAATGAAGTTCTGAATCTGCGTCACGTCATTGGTCAGCCGTGTTATGAGGGAAGCCGGGTTAAGCTTATCAATATTTGCATAAGAAAACGTCTGGATTTTTTGAAATAGAACAGAACGCAGTTCTTTTCCTATCTGCTGCGAGGTTCGGCTTGCAAGGATATTCCGCATAACGGCACCTAAGGCGCCAAGGAGTGCCACGCCAAGCATCACCATTCCGTAATATAGAACCACGGATGTATCCTGGTATTTAACACCTTCATCTACGATGCGGGACATAAAAGCCGGCTGAAGCAGATCGCAGAGCGCTTCTATTGTTAAGAAGAAGATTGCACAGCAAAAAAGCAGTAAATGTTTTTTGATCATAGAGAATATCAGTTTCAAAATGTTACCTCCCTGTCTTTTGTCAGATAAATTATATCATGAAATAGAAAAGCGTGATGGAAAAAATAGTGTCTGTTATTCTATCCGATATTCTATTTGCAAGTATATCTTAAATTTTACTTAATTAGCAAACCAGCCGTGCAAAAATCTTGTCATGATAAAGAAAGTATGACATAATATACCTATTCAATATGGTATGCAAAAAGGCAGGAAAACATTTAAGGGAGTGACCGGAAATGGAGAAAAGAATGAATAAAAAGTGGAAACTGTTGATCTTGACATTAACAGCAATATGTATGTTTGGGATGCTGTCTGTTACCTCTCTGGCAGGTTTCCGGCAGACAGAAGGCGGATATCGTTATTACATGGATGGAACGGATCAATATCTGAAGGGTTTTCAGACCGTGGATAACAATACGTATTACTTCAATAAAAAAGGCTATATGCAGACCGGCTGGGTGAAAATAGGAAAAAGTTATTATCACTTCACCGACAATGGCATTATGACGAGAAATAGCTGGTATGGACCATATTTCCTGGGACGAAACGGTAAGATGGCAGTCAATAAGTGGATTGGCGGCCGGTATGTGGGAAAAGACGGTGCATGGATTCAGGGATATGATAAGAAAAGCAAGCCCGGATTTGTACAGACGGCAAAAGGAACCAAGTATAAAAAACCAAATGGTAAATATGCAAAAAGAGAATGGCTCTGGATTGGCAAGAACGGTAGTGTGACAAATGGGTATTGGTATTATTTTTATACCAACGGCATTATGGCAAAGAACACCTGGCTGAATGGGATCTTCCATATGAACAGCAAAGGACGTCTGGATACAGACAAATGGATAAGCGGGAGATATGTGGATAAGGACGGAGAGCTGGTCCGCAATGCATGGGTAAAAAATACATATTATGTGGGTTATGACGGCAGAAAATACCGCAGCATGTGGATCGATGACCATTATGTGGGCAGCAATGGTAAAATGGTGAAGAAAAGATGGGTTGGTAATAAATATCTGCAAAAGGATGGTACGCTGGCTAAAGATAAATGGATTGGTGAGCGCTATGTGGATGTGAACGGCAACTGGATAAAAAATAAAAAGAAATAAGATACAGATATTAAAAAGCTGTCGGTCATTTGGCCGGCAGCTTTATTACGCGAAAAACGAAAAGCAGTAGTACGTAAGACAGGGTTAAGAGGATTGCTAATGAAAACAGCTCGATCAGCGGAGGGGGAACAAATCCCAGCGAATGTACCGACTGTCTTGCGAAAAGAATAATGCCGATGCTGAGCACCAGTGCCAGCACAGGAAGAACGATGGATGCCTGCACATGGAAGGAATAGTCATATTCCTTTTTCAGGGAACGCAGAGCCATAAATGCTATAACCAGTTCACTTGCCAGTAAGCCCCAGAGATACCCGGAGATTCCAAACAGGGGGACAGCGAACCATACAAAGCCAATTCTGAGTAAAAGACCGATGGTGCTTTGAATAAAAGTAGTAGTCGTTTTGCCAAGTCCATTTAAAACACTGGTCAGGGTAGTGGTCAGATAAAGAAACGGACAGATCCAGGAAAGCGTTAGGATAAAAGGACCAGCCAGATCACTGTGAAACAATACCTCACCCATTTCATTGCCCAGTGCAAGGAAAACTCCGGTGCACAGAATTCCAAGAATCAGGCTGTATTTAATCGTATTTTCAATGGTTACGGTAATTCGCGTACCGTCCTGGGCGGACTGGGCTTCGGAAACGGTGGGCAGCAGTAAAGTAGACGCGGATGCGGTAATTGCGGATGGAAATAATATGAGTGGTATCGACATACCGGTCAGGACGCCATATGTACTCAGTGAAGTAGAAACATCCATTCCATATACTCTCAGGCGAAGGGGTATAAAAAGGGCTTCCATGCTTTGCAAAAGGTTTAGCAGTACGCGGTTTAAAGTAAGGGGTGTAGATAAGGATAACATCTCCTTGAAATTGGTTACCATAGAACTGGTTGGAGAATCCTTGTAGTTTTCATTTCCAAAGTGTACGGCGATAACCGTACTGCATAACAGGAATGAAACCACTTCTTCCGTAACCATACCATATACGGCAAGTGCCGGTGTGATGGCAATTCCTTTTTCAATAAAGATAATGTAAAGAACGTATGAAGTTCCCATGCGGACCAGGGATTCAATCAGCTGGGAGATAGCAGGTACATTGGTGCGGCGTAGTCCATAATAATATCCGTTAATACAGGAGTGAACCGCGGCAAAAGGAACCGAGTAGGCAAGCAGGCGCAAAAGTTCGGCACATCGTGTCTCTTCCAGGAAATGCACGGATATAAAATCAGCATAAAAGAAGAGGACATAGCAGGCAAGTGCGGATAGAGCCAGAGAGATAGTAAGACCGGTTATGAATATATTCCGGGCACCTTTTTTATCACCAACCGCCATTTTCCCGGATACGAATTTGGAGATGGCAGTCTGGATACCGGAAGCAGTCAGGGAACAACTCATAGCATAGATTGGGAAAATTAACTGGTAAATCCCCATTCCTTCCGCACCGATTGTATAAGAAAGGAATATTCTATAGAAGAAGCCGATGATGCGGCTGGCGAAACCGGCAAGGGTCAGAATGATGGCTCCCTTAATGATAATATGCTTTTTGTTCATAGGAAGTCTCCCACAAGTTTTCTTTAATATATATTCGATATAAGTGCTTGACAGAACTATGCAGTGGTGTTATATTTTACCTATGAAATCCGAGTAAATTACTGGGGATTAAAGTCAGATCCGCGGCAGCAAGCCTGGCGGGGGGATTTGTTCGATGCTCTGCTTCGATCCGTGCTAAACGTGCATTACCGGCGCACAGCACTCCTCGCGGCAGTCGCCAGGTGGATGTGCCCGCACATCCGTTTGGCTCGTTGCCCGCGGAAATAAATTTTAAGAAGGTGAGCAGATGAAGCTTTCTACAAAAGGCAGATATGGGCTTCGTGCGCTGATAGATTTGGCGATGTACAGTGAAAAGGAAGCAGTGTCCATCAGCAGTATTGCAGCCAGACAGAATATTTCGGAGAGCTATTTGGAACAATTAGTAGGAAAGCTTAAAAAAGCAGGAATCGTACTTAGCATCCGCGGAGCTCAGGGCGGCTACAAGCTGGCAAAACCCGCATCCGATATATCAGTAGGTGACATCTTAAGAGCTTTGGAAGGGAATCTGGATGCCGTAGAGTGTCCGGGACTGAAAGAAGAAAACGGATGTGAAGGCGCAGATCTATGTGTCACCAAATACGTATGGCAGCGTATCAATGAAAGTATAAGCCACGCAGTGGACGAAATGAAATTAGATCAGTTAGTAGAAGAAAGTAAAAAAACAAAAAATAAAGGGCAGCAAAAATCAAAAGCATGTGAAAATTAAGGAGATGGTTATCATGAAGAAATTAATATATCTGGATAATGCGGCTACAACTAAAACTGCTCCGGAGGTAGTGGAAGCAATGCTTCCTTATTTCACGGAGAATTATGGGAATCCATCCAGCATTTATGAATTTGCAGGTGTCAGCAAAAAAGCCGTGTCACAGAGCAGAGAAATTATTGCAAAAGCATTAGGCGCAAATGACAATGAGATCTATTTTACCGCAGGAGGCTCAGAAGCAGATAACTGGGCACTTAAGGCTGCAGCTGAAGCATATCAGTCAAAAGGAAACCATATCATTACCACAAAAATAGAGCATCATGCCATTCTTCATACGGCTGAGTATCTGGAGAAAAACGGTTTTGAAGTGACTTATCTGGATGTAGATGAAAATGGTGTAGTGAAACTGGATCAGCTAAAGAAAGCAATCCGTCCAACCACAATCCTCATTTCTGTTATGTTTGCAAATAATGAAATCGGAACCATTCAGCCGATTAAGGAAATTGGAGAAATTGCCTGTCAAAATGGCATTCTTTTTCATACAGATGCGGTACAGGCTTTTGGACAGCTTCCGATCAATGTAGATGAATGTCATATCGATATGTTAAGTGCAAGCGGACATAAGTTAAACGGACCAAAAGGGATCGGCTTCTTATATATCCGTAAAGGTGTGAAAATCCGCTCTTTCGTTCATGGCGGAGCACAGGAGAGAAAAAGACGAGCAGGTACAGAGAATGTACCGGGCATTGTGGGGCTTGGAGCAGCGGTACAACGTGCTGTAGATACTATGGAAGTAAGAACGGCTCAGGAAATAAAATTGCGTAATCATCTGATTGAACGGGTGCTAAAGGAAGTGCCGTATACAAGATTAAACGGACACCACACATTGCGTCTTCCTAACAACGTGAACTTCAGCTTCCAGTTTGTTGAAGGAGAATCCTTACTGATCATGCTTGATATGGAAGGTATTTGCGGTTCCAGCGGTTCCGCCTGCACATCCGGTTCTCTGGATCCGTCCCATGTATTACTGGCAATCGGGCTTCCTCATGAAATCGCCCATGGTTCATTGCGTTTAACATTGAGCGAAGAAACCACAATGGAAGACATTGACTTTGTAGTAGAAGTCATAAAGAAAATCGTTGAAAAGCTGCGCAGCATGTCACCGCTATATGAAGATTTTATGAAAAAGGCAGTACGTAAATAAATATAGATAAAAATCATAGATTTGAGAAAAATAATAGAACAAGTGATAACAGGTCACAGAGAATATGGAGGAACTTAGAATGTACAGCGAAAAAGTTATGGATCATTTCCAACATCCAAGGAATGTAGGAGAAATAGAAAATGCAAGCGGTGTAGGTACCGTAGGAAATGCAAAATGTGGAGATATCATGAGAATTTATCTGGATATCGATGAAAATAAGATTATCCGCGATGTAAAATTCAAGACTTTCGGATGCGGCGCTGCAGTTGCTACCAGCAGTATGGCAACGGAACTCGTAAAAGGCAAAGATATAAACGAAGCACTGAAGATTACAAATAAAGCAGTAATGGAAGCCTTAGACGGACTTCCGCCTGTAAAAGTACATTGTTCCCTGCTGGCTGAAGAGGCAATTCATGCTGCACTGTGGGATTATGCTGAAAAGAACCACATTCAGATAGATGGATTGGAAAAACCAAAGTCAGATATTCACGAAGGTGAAGAAGAGGAACAGGAAGAGTATTAATGGAAAAGAAAAAAGTAGTCGTAGGAATGTCCGGAGGAGTTGATTCCTCCGTTGCGGCCTACCTGTTAAAAGAGCAGGGATATGATGTAATTGGTGTCACCATGCAGATATGGCAGGATGAAGACAACGAAGTGCAGGAAGAAAATGGCGGATGCTGCGGGCTGAGTGCAGTAGATGACGCCAGAAGAGTGGCGCAGGATCTTGAGATTCCATACTATGTAATGAACTTTAAGTCGGAATTCAAAGAAAATGTGATGGACTATTTTGCAAAGGAATATCTGCAGGGAAGGACCCCCAATCCTTGTATCGCCTGTAACCGTTATGTGAAATGGGAATCTCTTTTAAAAAGAAGCCTGGACATCGGAGCGGATTATATAGCCACTGGGCATTATGCCAGAGTGACACAGCTGCCAAATGGCAGATATACATTAATGAAATCAGCAACAGCGGCAAAGGACCAGACATACGCATTATATAACCTTACTCAGAATCAGCTTGCCCATACCCTAATGCCGGTAGGGGCATATACCAAAGACGAGATCCGCGAAATTGCAGACAAGATCAATCTTCGTGTAGCACATAAACCGGACAGTCAGGAGATCTGTTTTGTTCCGGATAAAGACTATGCATCATTTATCGAAGAATATTCCGGAAAGCGGATACCCCAGGGTAATTTTGTAAATACAAAGGGAGAAGTGATCGGACGTCATAAAGGAATTACCCATTATACAATCGGTCAGCGTAAAGGATTAAATCTGGCAATGGGACATCCTGTTTTTGTGGTGGAAATCCGTCCGCAGACAAATGAGGTGGTTATCGGTGAAGGAGATGAGGTATTTGGACATACGCTCTATGCTAATCATCTGAACTTTATGTCCATTGAAGATCTGGATGGGGAGATGGAAGTAATGGCGAAAATCCGTTATAACCATAAAGGCTCTCCCTGTACCGTAAAAAGAGTAGAAGAGGATAAAGTACTCTGTACTTTCCCGGAACCGCAAAGGGCCATAACACCCGGACAGGCTGTAGTTTTCTATGACGGCGACTATGTGCTTGGGGGAGGTACCATCCTGTAGCGGACTGGTGCATCATTATGCGATGAGGTACCGGAGCGTGTTTGAAAGGAGTATTCAAGATGAAATCAGATTACCATCTGCATACCTGGCATTCCGCAGATTCGGAAACGCCCATGCGTTCCATGATCGAAGAAGGCATACGGATTGGACTGAAAACCATGTGTTTCACCGAACATATGGATTATGACACCCCAAAGGAAATGGGGGATTTTGAATTAAATACAGAAGCATATTTTAATGAATACCGGTGCTTAAAAGAAGAATATCAGGATAAAATGGAATTGCTTTTTGGCGTAGAATTGGGATTGCAGGCACATCTTGCAGAAAAACACGAAGCTTATGTGCAGAAATATCCTTTTGATTTTATTATCGGTTCCTCCCATGTGGTCAGGGGATGTGATCCCTATTATCCCAGCTTCTTTGAGGGAAGGACAGAAGAATCCTGCTATCTGGAGTATTTTGAGTCTATTGAAAAGAACATACGGGCATTTTCTGATTTTGATTCATACGGGCACCTGGATTATGTAGTCCGTTACGGGCCTAATAAAAACCGGGATTATTCCTATGAAAAGTATCGGGAGATTCTGGATGGCATCCTAAGGCTGCTGATTGAAAAAGGGATTGCCCTGGAAGTAAATTCCGGCGGGATCAAGTATGGACTTGGAGAGCCGAACCCATCGGTGGATGTGATCAGGGCTTACCGGAAACTGGGCGGAGAATTGATCACCCTGGGGTCAGATGCCCATACACCGGAATACCTGGCTCATGAATTTAAGAAGCTTCGGCAGATTTTAGAAGAATGCGGTTTTACCCGTTATACCGAATTTCGGAAAAGAAAACCGGAATTTGTAGAACTTACGAATATATAAGGCGTATATGAGATACGGAAGCTTGTCTCCTGCGGGGCAATCTATAACAAAAAGACATGTTTCCCCGCTAATATGCCATTTTTAATGTGCAGGTATACAGAAATTTGTAAAAGAAGCATAAATTTTGAAATTGCACTTGAATTTTAGAAGGAAATTAGGTAAAATAGCAAATAGGTTGATGTTTCTTTAACAATCTTAATGAAACTCTAAACTAACCAGGTACATATAATATGCTCCCGGTTATAATATTTTATTCTTAGGAGGAATTAAATCATGGCAGTAAAAGTAGCAATTAATGGTTTTGGACGTATTGGACGTCTTGCTTTCAGACAGATGTTTGGCGCAGAAGGATATGAAGTAGTTGCAATTAACGACTTAACAAATCCTAAAATGTTAGCACACTTATTAAAATATGATTCAGCTCAGGGTAGATATGCATTAGCTGATAAAGTTACTTGCAGCGAAGATTCCATCACAGTAGACGGAAAAGAAATCAAAATCTACGCACAGAGAGATCCTAAAGATCTTCCTTGGGGCGAATTAGACGTTGACGTTGTTCTGGAGTGTACAGGCTTCTTTACATCCAAAGATAAAGCTTCTGCTCATATCGCAGCAGGCGCTAAGAAAGTTGTTATTTCTGCTCCAGCAGGAAATGACCTTCCTACAATCGTTTACAATGTAAACCATACAGAATTAAAAGCAGAAGATACTGTTATTTCAGCAGCTTCCTGTACAACAAACTGCTTAGCTCCTATGGCTAAAGCTTTAAATGACTTAGCTAAAATCAAAACTGGTATCATGGCTACTATCCATGCTTACACAGGAGATCAGATGACTCTTGACGGACCTCATCCAAAGGGAGATTTAAGAAGAGCTCGTGCAGCAGCAGCTAACATCGTTCCTAACAGCACAGGCGCAGCAAAAGCTATTGGTTTAGTTATTCCTGAATTAAACGGAAAATTAATCGGATCTGCTCAGCGTGTACCAGTTCCAACAGGTTCTACTACTATCTTAACAGCAGTTGTAGAAGGAACAGTTACAAAAGAAGATATCAATGCAGCTATGAAAGCAGCAGCTACAGAATCTTTTGGTTACACAGAAGAAGAATTAGTATCCAGTGATATCATTGGAATCAGATTCGGTTCCCTGTTTGATGCTACACAGACAATGGTACTGCCATTAGATAACGGCACAACACAGGTTCAGGTAGTTTCATGGTATGACAATGAAAACTCCTACACAAGCCAGATGGTTCGTACAATCAAATACTTCTCTGAATTAGCATAATTCAAGCAAAACAGAGATAACAAGTTAGATCCTGAAGGGTCCGGTCTTAGGACTGGACTCTTTTGTGGTTTTGCTGGTGCATTTGATCATATCCAACCAATTTAACAGTACGTATTCTGCTCCACAGTTGTGTTCCAATGATTGCGGAGCAATAATATAAAGTTCATAATTATAATAAATAACCCAGGAGGCAGATACACATGCTTAATAAAAAATCAGTAGATGATATTAATGTAAAAGGCCAGCGCGTACTGGTTCGTTGTGATTTCAACGTACCATTACAGGAAGGCAAAATTACAGATGAAAACCGTTTGGTTGCAGCTCTTCCTACAATTAAGAAATTAATTGCTGACGGCGGAAAGGTAATTCTTTGCTCCCATCTTGGAAAACCCAAGGGTGAGGCAAAACCGGAATTATCTTTAGCTCCAGTTGCAGTTCGTTTATCCGAATTGTTAGGACAGGAAGTAAAATTTGCAGCAGATCCTGAAGTAGTGGGAGCAAATGCAAAAGCAGCTGTTGAAGCAATGAACGACGGGGATGTAATTCTTCTTGAAAATACACGTTACAGAGCAGAAGAAACAAAGAATGGCGAAGCATTCAGCAAAGAATTAGCTTCTCTTTGTGATGTATTTGTAAATGATGCATTTGGTACTGCCCACAGAGCACACTGCTCAAATGTAGGGGTTACACAGTATGTGAAAACAGCTGTTGTAGGATACTTAATGCAAAAAGAGATTGATTTCTTAGGAAATGCAGTAAATAATCCGGAGAGACCATTCGTAGCGATCCTTGGCGGATCCAAAGTTTCCTCTAAGATTTCTGTAATCAACAACCTGCTTGATAAGGTAGACACTTTAATCATCGGTGGTGGCATGTGCTTTACATTTGCAAAAGCACAGGGCATGGAAATCGGTAAATCTTTAGTTGAGCCGGATTACCTGGATTACTCCAAAGAAATGGTAGAAAAGGCAAAAGCAAAAGGTGTAAACTTATTACTGCCGGTTGACTATATTGCAGCAAAAGAATTTTCAAATGACTCTGAATTCCGTACAGTAGAAGGAAATTTAGATGCAGATGAAATGGGACTCGACATCGGACCTAAATCTGCTCAGATGTTTGCAGATGCATTAAAAGATGCGAAAACAGTAGTATGGAACGGACCAATGGGATGCTTCGAAATGTCCAACTTCGCAGGCGGAACAGTTGCAGTAGCAAAAGCACTTGCTGAAATCGATGCTACAACAATTATCGGCGGCGGTGACTCTGCAGCAGCAGTTAACCAGCTTGGATTTGGTGATAAAATGACTCATATTTCAACAGGCGGCGGCGCTTCACTTGAATTCCTGGAAGGAAAAGATCTTCCCGGAGTAGTAGCTGCAAACGATAAATAAGATTCAGTATAACTATAAAATCCGGGCAGTATCATATCTGCCGGATTTGAAGAAAACAGGAGAATAAGAAAAATGGCAAGAAAGAAAATTATCGCAGGAAACTGGAAAATGAACATGACTCCTAGTGAGGCAGTTGCTTTAGTAAATGAATTAAAACCATTAGTAGCAAGTGAAGAAGTAGACGTAGTATTCTGCGTACCTGCAATCGACATTATCCCGGTTATGGAAGCAGCTAAAGGATCCAATATCCAGGTTGGTGCTGAAAATATGTACTATGAAGAAAAAGGCGCTTACACAGGAGAAATCTCACCTGCAATGTTAACAGATGTTGGTGTTAAATATGTAGTTCTGGGACATTCTGAAAGAAGAGAATACTTCGCAGAAACAAACGAAACAGTAAATAAGAAAGTATTAAAAGCTTTCGAACATGGAATTACCCCAATCGTTTGCTGTGGCGAAACATTAGAGCAGAGAGAACAGGGCGTAACCATCGACTTCATCCGTCAGCAGATCAAAGTTGCATTCTTAAATGTAACAGCAGATCAGGCTAAGACAGCTGTAATCGCTTACGAACCAATCTGGGCAATCGGAACAGGTAAAGTAGCAACAACAGAGCAGGCTCAGGAAGTTTGCGCTGCAATCCGTGTCTGCATCGGCGAAATCTATGATCAGGCAACAGCAGAAGCAATCCGTATCCAGTACGGCGGATCTGTATCAGCAGCAAGTGCAGCAGAATTATTTGCTCAGGCAGATATTGATGGCGGCCTTGTAGGCGGAGCAGCTTTAAAACCAGACTTTGGTAAAATTGTAAATTACAAATAATTTATAGTTAAATAGATATAATTAATCAAACCCTCCGGCATCTTGCCGGAGGGTTTTTAAAGCGCTAATGTGAAAAACATGATTGTATACGGCTGTTATGTCGGATGCATATTTTTATAAAAGGTATATCCATTCCGGCCCAGTTTTGACTTTCTTTCATATAAAGCCTGGTCAGTCTTTGATATAATCAAAAAAGTTTTTATTATAAGTGTGGCACAGATTGTTGCATAATCATCACCATAGTAGCGTATTTGCATATTGCTGCATAAAAGCATTTCATGGGGAGAAAACCCCAAATTTGAATTGCAGCCCACCGGCGTTTAGTGCTATAATATACAACGTAAGTGATGTCCTGTTACAAAAGGATAAAAAGGAGAAGAAATGAGCGAGGTAAAGAAAATCAACATTGCCCTGCTTGGTCTGGGAACAGTGGGTACCGGAGTTTACAAGGTTTTGAAGAGCCAGCAGGAAGAAATGCCCTGCAAGATTGGCGCAGAACTTGTGATTAAGAAAATTCTGGTCCGCAACCTGGAGAAGGCTGCAGCCAAAGTGGATGATCCGTCAGTTCTTACGAATGACTGGAACGAAATCATTCAGGATGGGGAGATTGAAATCGTCATTGAAGTAATGGGAGGGATGGAACCCGCCAAAACTTATATGATGCAGGCCCTTGCGGCAGGGAAAAATGTAGTAACAGCCAACAAGGATCTGGTTGCTGTTGATGGAAAAGAGCTGTTGGATATGGCAGCGCTCCATCAGAAGGATTTCTTGTTTGAAGCGGCAGTTGCGGGTGGAATTCCGATCATACGGCCACTGAAGCAGTGTCTGGCTGGAAATCATCTGTCGGAAGTCATTGGAATAGTGAATGGAACTACCAATTTCATCTTAACGAAAATGACGGAAGATGGCATGGAATTTGCAGATGCGCTGGCAATGGCTACGGAACTGGGCTATGCAGAAGCAGACCCCACCGCGGACGTTGAAGGTCTGGATGCAGGGCGTAAAGTGGCAATTATGGCATCTATTGCATTCAATTCCAGGGTAACCTTCCAGGATGTGTATACGGAAGGAATTACGAAGATTACGGCAACCGATATCCGCTATGCCAAGGAAATGGGATGCCACATTAAGCTGTTAGGCGTTGCCAGGAATACAGAGGGCGGAATAGAAGCAAGGGTACATCCCATGCTGATTCCAAGTACACATCCTTTGGCGGCGGTAAACGATTCCTTTAATGCAGTATTCGTCCATGGAGATGCAGTGGATGATGCCATGTTCTATGGCAGAGGAGCCGGGGAATTACCAACAGCCAGTGCCATAGTAGGAGATGTATGTGATATTGCCAGGAATATCCGGTTTGGGTGCACCGGCAGGATCAGCTGTACCTGCTATAAGAATTTGCCGATTATGAAAATAGAGGATGTAAGAAGCCGCTATTTCCTGCGTATGCAGGTGGAGGACCACCCGGGTGTATTGGCAAGTGTAGCCAGTGTTTTCGGCAACAATGGAGTAAGTATCGAGAAGATTATTCAAAAGACAAAACGAGGTGATCTGGCTGAAATTGTCGTGATTACAGATTCTATTGAAGGGCGGCATTTTGATGATTCCCTGAAAATATTTGCAAGCATGTCAATGATCAATGAAATTTCAGCAGTAATCAGAGTGTACGGGCACTCATAAAATACAGACAGGATGGAAGAGAAAACGTGGAAAAACTATTTAAATTAAAAGAAAATCATACGAATGTAAAAACGGAAATCATTGCAGGTATTACCACATTTATGGCTATGGCCTATATTTTAGCAGTAAACCCGAATATTTTGTCAAGCACTGGTATGGACAAAGGCGCAGTCTTCACTGCAACAGCCCTTGCTTCTTTGGTAGGAACACTGTGTATGGCGTTATTCGCAAATTATCCATTCGTATTAGCCCCGGGTATGGGATTAAATGCATATTTTGCCTATACCATTGTGGCTGATATGGGATACAGCTGGCAGGTAGCGCTGGCCGCAGTCTTTGTAGAAGGTATTATCTTTATTCTTCTTTCGGCAGTTAAAATCAGAGAAGCGTTGTTTGATGCAATCCCTATGACTTTAAAACATGCCGTGAGCGTGGGAATTGGTTTGTTCATCGCATTTATCGGATTGCAGAATTGCCACCTGGTATTAGGGGGATCAACTTTGGTTACCCTGTTTTCAATGAAAAAATTCCAGGGGCTTAATGAAGGAATGGGAAGTTTCCAGGATGTTGGGATTACAGTGTTATTAGCAATTATCGGTATTATCATTACAGCAATTATGGTGGTCCGTAAGGTAAAAGGAAATATTCTGTGGGGAATGTTGATTACCTGGCTTTTGGGGATCGTTTGCCAGCTCACCGGCTTATATGTTCCCAATGCGGAAATCGGACTGTTTTCTTTAATTCCGGATTTCAGCGGCGGAATATCCATTCCCGATATATCACCGGTATTCTTTAAAATGAGCTTTTCCGGTATGCAGATCGGACAGTTTGCCATGGTAGTGTTTGCTTTGTTGTTCGTAGACTTGTTTGATACCCTGGGTGCACTTATTGGACTTGCAACAAAGGCAGACATGTTGGATAAAGACGGAAAACTGCCGCATATCAAAGGTGCATTGATGGCGGATGCAGTAGCTACAACGGCAGGTGCGGTATTTGGAACGTCCACCACTACCACATATGTTGAAAGCGCAACCGGAGTTTCAGAAGGAGGCCGTACGGGGCTCACAGCGGTAGTAGCAGCAGTACTGTTCGGATTAGCGTTGTTCCTGTCTCCAATCTTTCTTGCAATTCCGTCTTTCGCTACAGCACCGGCATTGATCATGGTAGGATTCTTTATGCTTTCCAATGTAACCAAGATCGATTTCAATGATATGAGAGAAGGAATTCCGGCATTTATCTGTATTGCAGCAATGCCATTCTTCTATAGTATTTCAGAAGGTATCGCAATGGGAATGATCTCTTACGTGGCACTTCACCTGGCATCTAAGAAGGTAGAACGTAAGAAGATGAGCGTTATTATGTACATTTTAGCGGTATTATTTATCCTGAAATATTTGTTCTTATAAGGATTTAAGGATAAGTTTTATGGATATAGGGACACTTTGCAGACAGATGTAGTGCCCGGAAAGAGAAGGGGGCGGACCATTCTCTTTCCAGGATGCAGTTTATTGATAGAAAGCTGGTTTTCTCAGCATGGTGGGACCCTGGGGGTATAACATGCTGGACGATGAAATTGTTCGCTCGAGGGGGTAAAGCGTTACCAATACAAATTTACAGCTGTAAAACAGGTATTGTATGATCCGGCAGGAGAATTACAATACCTGTTTTAATTTATGCAGATGATTTGTGAGGAAGGCAATTTTGCGTACACATAAGATAAGTCGGTCAATAAATTGGTGTAGTTGATGAAATATTTCACTTTGCAAAAATTAATCGGGGGTATTGTTGACAAGAAGCCCAACCATCATGTAAAATAAGCTTTTGAGAACGTTAATAATTTATTTAAATAAAGGAGAAAATATCATGAGTAAGAAACCAACCGTTTTGATGATACTTGATGGATATGGATTGAATAAGAAGGAGCAGGCAAATGCAGTAGCAGAAGCAAACACTCCGGTAATGGACAAGTTAATGGCTGAATGCCCGTTTGTAGAAGGTCAGGCAAGCGGAATGGCAGTTGGACTTCCGGAAGGCCAGATGGGTAATTCAGAAGTAGGACATCTGAACATGGGCGCCGGACGTATTGTATATCAGGAGCTTACCAGAATCACCAAAGAGATTCAGGATGGTGATTTCTTCAAAAATGAAGCATTATTAGATGCAGTAAGAAATGCAAAGAAAAATAATACGGCACTTCATATGTTTGGTTTATTATCCGATGGCGGAGTTCACAGCCACAATACACATGTATATGGTCTGTTAGAGCTGGCTAAGAAAGAAGGCCTTGAGAAAGTATATGTACACTGCTTCCTGGACGGACGTGACACACCTCCTTCTTCCGGTAAAGGATATGTGGAACAGTTAGCTGACAAAATGAAAGAGATCGGCGTTGGCGAGATCGCATCTGTAATGGGACGTTATTATGCAATGGACAGAGATAACAGATGGGACAGAGTGGAACTGGCTTATAATGCTATGGTAAATGGCAAAGGAGAGACCGCTGAGTGCGGACCCTGCGGCGTTCAGAAATCCTATGACGCAGACAAGACAGATGAATTCGTACTTCCTACCGTAATGGTAAAAGACGGAGCACCGGTTGCAACCATCCAAGATAAAGATTCCGTAATCTTCTTTAACTTCAGACCGGACCGTGCAAGAGAAATTACCCGTGCTTTCTGCTGTGATGATTTCGATGGCTTTCCACGTGAAAAAAGATTAGATCTGACTTATGTTTGCTTTACGGATTATGATGAAACAATTCCTCATAAAGAAGTAGCTTTCCATAAAGTGGCAATTACCAATACATTTGGCGAATTCCTGGCTGAAAATCATCTGACACAGGCCAGAATCGCAGAAACAGAAAAATATGCACATGTTACTTTCTTCTTTAACGGAGGAAAAGAAGAGCCAAATGCAGGTGAAGACAGAATTCTTGTAAAATCTCCAAAGGTTGCTACCTATGATTTAAAACCGGAGATGAGTGCTTATGAAGTTTGTGATAAGTTAGTTGAAGCAATCAAATCGGATAAATACGATGTGATCATCATTAACTTTGCAAATCCGGATATGGTTGGACATACTGGTGTAGAAAATGCAGCTATCAAAGCAATTGAGGCAGTTGATGCATGTGTTGGAAGAACCGTGGCAGCTCTTGAAGAAGTAAATGGACAGATGTTCATCTGCGCAGACCATGGAAATGCAGAGCAGTTAGTTGATTATGTAACAGGAGTTCCGTTTACTGCACATACAACAAATCCGGTTCCGTTCATTCTGGTAAATTATGATAAGGACTATACATTGAAAGAAGGCGGATGCCTGGCTGATATTGCACCTACATTAATTGAAATGATGGGGATGAAGAAGCCGGCGGAGATGACAGGGAAATCGTTGCTGATCAAAAAATAAGGGATTCTTATGCAAGGGGGCGTGATGCACCGAAAGGTGCGGGCGCTCCTGTTTATATATTTAAAAGTGCAGATTTATTTGAATATTTGACGGAGGTTTTGGATATGGTAAAGGATATTGTGAAATCGGCTATTATGATTAAGCTGAAATGTAAATCGGAGAGTCCTTTGATTTCGCCGGCGGAGTTTTGCTGTGCGGCGGGTGTGGCAGTGAAGGTAATTGGGCTGGGTGAAAGATTTGTGGAGAAGTTTCGGTCTTTGGACTCTGTGGCGGAGATGAAGGAGGTTTTGTTTCCGGAACTGGAAGCGGTGAAGGAGGAGTATCAGGAGGATGCCGTAAATAAGAGGCTTATACATTTGCTCCTTTCCTGCAAGGTGGAAGGGGAAGTGACGGATGAGCTCCGTGAGATATTTGATATGGGCATGCACTGATTTTTTTGATTATTTTATGAAATAAATGGGCACACTACTCTCTAAAGGAGGGCAATGTTCTATGTTTGAATATATACCAATTGTCGATGTTTACGGAAGAGAGATCCTGGATTCCAGGGGAAATCCTACAGTGGAAGTGGAAGTACTGGCGGAAGGCGGTGCGATTGGAAGGGCAGCGGTTCCTTCTGGAGCATCTACCGGACAGTTCGAAGCGATGGAACTTAGGGATGGGGAAGAACGTTATCTGGGACAGGGTGTTTCCCAGGCAGTACATCATGTGAATACAATCCTGGCTGATGCAGTTATCGGTGAAAACGTGCTGCAGCAGACTACGGTTGATAAAATACTTTTAAGAGAAGATGGAACCAGGAATAAATCGAGAATTGGAGCAAATGCCATATTGGGAGTTTCCATGGCAGTTGCCAAAGCAGCTGCCCAGTCACTGAAACTGCCTTTGTTTCGTTATATGGGCGGAATGCAGCCGGGAGAACTTCCGGTTCCGATGATGAATGTGTTAAATGGCGGATGTCACGCAGATAACACCGTAGATCTTCAGGAATTTATGATTATGCCCAAAGGAGCGAAAAGCTTTCATGACGGATTGCAGATGTGCTCGGAAATTTATCACAATCTGAAGAAAATTATTAAAGCCAAAGGACTGTCTACCGGAGTCGGAGACGAGGGCGGATTCGCACCGGATCTGCCGGATGCATCAGCAGTGATAGAATTGCTGATAGAGGCAGTGGAAAAAAGCGGCTACCAGATGAAAAAGGACATTGTTATAGCCATTGATGCAGCAGCATCTGAACTATACGATGAAAAGAAGAGAGTTTATTATTTTCCGGGTGAAAGCCAGATGAAGGGGCACCGGGTAGAACGTACGGCGGATGAGATGATAGAGTACTACAAGGAGATGACGGATAAATATCCGGTTGTATCCATTGAAGACGGTTTGTTTGAGGATGACTGGGAAGGCTGGCAGAAGCTGACGCAGGAATTGGGTGACCGGATTCAGCTGGTTGGGGATGATTTATTTGTTACCAATCCGGAACGTTTGAAAAAAGGAATTGAGTTGGGAGCGGCAAATGCAATCTTAGTCAAGGTCAATCAGATTGGTACGCTGACAGAAGCATTTGAGGCCATTTACATGGCGCAGCGGGCAGGATACCGTACGATTATTTCCCATCGTTCCGGAGAGACAGAAGATACCATCATCGCGGATATAGCAGTTGCAACGGGAGCGGGGCAGATCAAAACAGGAGCACCGTGCAGGAGTGAGCGGGTAGCCAAGTATAATCAGCTCCTTCGTATCGAGGAAAATTTTTAAATTATTGACTTTTTTTCCAGCCTGTGGTAAACTCAATATTGTCGTTTAACATAGGAGGTGCAGAGCGTGGAAGTTTTAAAAATGATCCTTACTATAATTTATATCTTAGTATGTATTGCGTTGACAGTAATTGTATTGATGCAGGAAGGCAAGTCAGCAGGACTTGGTACAATTGGTGGAATGGCAGATACTTACTGGGGCAAGAACAAAGGACGCTCCGTAGAAGGTGCGCTTGTTAAATCCACCAAGTTCTTGGCAATTGGATTTATCGTGCTGTCAGTAGTATTGAATCTTAAGTTTTAAAGTTAGAAGACACTCTTGTAGTTACTGCAAGGGTGTTTTTTTAAACCATGTCGAAAAACATGGAATATAGTCATAGTCAGTGTATCTAAGGTTGTGCCGGCGGGTAGGTTTCAGGCAGACAGATTTACCGGGCACCGTAAAAACAAACAAGCAGATGCTGCCAACTAAGAAAGAGAGAAAATGAATGAATCAAGAATTATTAGATAAGAGAAAGAAAGTCATATACGATATGATTTGTGATAAACAATACATTCCGATGAAGATTAAAGAAATCGCGATCTTACTTCAGGTTACAAAAGAAGACCGCCCGGCGCTGGAACTGGTGCTGGAAGAGTTAATCCGGGAAGGAAAAATTGAAATATCCAAAAGGGGCAAATATAAAAAAGCAGAGGATACATCCCTTGTAGGGAAATTTATCGGACATCCAAAAGGATTTGGATTTGTAGAGATCGAAGGCAGGGAAGAAGATATTTTTATCCCGGAAACTGCAACCGAAGGAGCAGTACATCAGGATACAGTGCAGGTAGCGCTGGTTCCGGGAAAGAACGGGAAACGACAGGAGGGTGCCATTATTAAGATCCTGGAACATGGCATGAAGGAAGTAGTCGGAACCTATCAGCAGAGTAAAAATTTTGGCTTTGTCGTACCTGATAATTTAAAGCTGACCAAAGATATCTTTATCCCTATTGAGCGCTCAAAAGGGGCTGTGAACGGGCATAAGGTAGTTGCGGAAATCACAGATTACGGCACAAAAACGAAAAATCCGGAAGGAAAAGTTAAAGAAATTATCGGGCATATCAATGATCCGGGAACGGATATCCTTTCCATCGTTTATGCCTATGAGCTGCCCCTTGATTTTCCGGAAAAAGTAATGAATCAGGCACAGCGCATGCCCGATGAAATCATAGATGGTGATATGGAAGGCAGAAAAGATCTGCGTGATTTGCAGACAGTAACCATTGACGGTGAAGATGCAAAAGATTTGGATGATGCCATTTCCCTTACAAAAGAAGGAAATATTTATCATCTGGGAGTTCATATAGCGGATGTAACCAATTATGTACAAGAGAACAGTGCATTAGACCGGGAAGCCTTAAAAAGAGGCACCAGCGTTTATCTGGTAGACCGGGTAATACCTATGCTTCCTCACAAATTGTCCAACGGAATCTGCTCCCTGAATCAGGGTGTAGACAGACTGGCACTGAGCTGTATCATGGATGTGGATGAAAAAGGAAACGTCATCAGTCATGAAATAGCAGAAACTGTGATTAACGTAGACCGAAGAATGACTTATACCAGCGTAAAGAAAATCCTGACAGAGCAGGATGAAGAAGAACGCTTAGAATATGAATCACTGGTACCAATGTTTGAACTCATGCAGGAACTGGCAGGTCTATTGCGGGAGAAGAGAAAGCAGAGAGGTTCCATCGATTTTGACTTCCCGGAGACTAAGATTATTCTGGATGAAAAAGGAAAGCCCCAGGAAATCAAACCATACGACCGCAATATAGCCACTAAAATTATAGAAGATTTCATGCTGCTGGCAAATGAAACCGTAGCAGAAGACTATTACTGGCAGGAACTTCCCTTTGTATACCGTACTCATGACACACCGGATCCGGAAAAAATAGAAAAGCTGGCATTGTTTATCAACAACTTCGGATATGGAATTAAAAACAGCAAAAATGATATCCATCCCAAAGAACTGCAAAAACTGCTGGCAAGAATCGAAGATTCGCCGGAAGAAGCCATGATCAGCAGATTAACTCTGCGTTCTATGAAACAGGCGAAATATACACCGGAATGTACCGGACATTTTGGTTTGGCAGCGCAGTACTACTGTCATTTCACGTCACCGATACGCCGCTATCCCGATCTTCAGATCCACCGTATCATCAAAGACAATCTTCGTGGCAGAATGAATAACGGCAGGATCAAACATTACGATGGAATTCTGACCCAGGTTGCCGATCAGTCCAGTAAAATGGAACGCCGTGCGGATGAGGCAGAGCGGGAGACAGATAAGCTGAAAAAAGTGGAATATATGGAAGCCCGTATAGGTCAGTGTTTCCAGGGGGTTATTTCCGGAATCACAAGCTGGGGTCTGTATGTAGAGCTGCCAAATACCATAGAGGGTATGGTTCATGTTACTCATATGTACGACGACCGCTATTATTATAAGGAAGAAACTTATGAAATGTTCGGTGTAGACACCGGTAAAATATATAAACTTGGACAGAAATTAACCGTTAAGGTAATAGACTGCGACCGACAGAGCCGCACCATCGATTTTGAGATCGCAGAAGAAGGGGGAGAAAGTTAAGTGGGAGCACAATCCATTAAACTGATAGCAAATAATAAAAAAGCGTTTCATGATTATTTTATAGAAGATACCTATGAAGCAGGCATATCTCTGCATGGAACAGAAGTAAAATCCCTTCGCATGGGGAAATGCAGTATCAAAGAATCCTTCGTCCGCGTTGATCGCGGCGAAGTATTCATATATGGAATGCATATCAGTCCTTATGAGAAAGGAAACATTTTTAATAAAGATCCGCTGCGGGTGAAAAAGCTTTTATTACACCGCTTTGAAATCAACAAGCTGACCGGTAAAATGAAAGAAAAGGGATTTACACTGGTTCCGCTTAAGGTTTATTTTAAAGGAAGTCTGGTAAAGGTGGAAATCGGACTTGCCCGAGGTAAAAAACTCTATGATAAACGACAGGACATAGCAAAAAAAGATCAGAGAAGAGAAGCAGAGAAGGAATTTAAGATCCGGAACCTGTAGAAGAGATCACATAAAATTTGTTTAGTACCAGAAAAGAGCCAGAAAAAAACCCAACAAGAGCCAAGAAAGAGCCAAATAAGAGCCAAATAAGAGCGTATGCAGGAGGAAATCGGTATGGTACCCACATCAAAAGAAGACTTGACAAAACTGGTAACCCAGGCTACTTTAGAAACTTATGAAGAATTATCACCTCAGCTGATCGTACTGCTGGATCAGGTGAAACACAATGATCAGTTAACAGAATCCCAGAAAAATGACGAGATCATGCTGAACATGATGGGTTATGTTAAATCCTGTACCAATGAAATCATCATTGAAGTATTATCAGAAATACTCGGACTGGATTAATGAAAATATATTTTCTAATTTAATTGACAAAATATAGAAATGGTGCTATATTAAAATAGTAATAGTTACTGATATTAAAAAATACAAAGGAGGATTTTACACATGGAATTAAAAGGATCAAGAACAGAAGCGAACTTACAGGCAGCATTTGCAGGTGAAAGCCAGGCAAGGAACAAATATACATATTATGCAAGCAAGGCAAAAAAAGAAGGATATGTTCAGATCTCGAATCTCTTCTTAGAGACAGCAGATAACGAAAAAGAACATGCAAAAATGTGGTTTAAATTATTACATGACGGTATGCCGGATACCCTTACAAATTTAAAAGATGCTGCAGAAGGCGAAAACTACGAATGGACTGACATGTATGCAACCTTTGCAAAAGAAGCAAAAGAAGAAGGTTTTGATCAGATTGCATACTGGTTTGAAGAAGTAGCAAAAATCGAAAAAGAGCATGAAGAAAGATATCGTAAATTGTTAGCAAATATCGAAGAAGGCAAAGTATTCATTAAAGGTGAAGAAGTAGCTTGGCAGTGTTCCAACTGTGGACATATCCACTATGGTACAGATGCTCCGGAAGTATGTCCGGTATGTTCTCATCCACAAGCTTATTTCCAGATCCAGGCTAAAAACTTCTAAAAATCATTACATAAATTTTATTAAGAAAAAACGGGTAAATCTGTGTGCATATATAATAGGAAGAAATAAGTTATCGGAATGATAATTAGTGTGCAACGGATATGAGTTGGAATATATTTAAATATAATGGAACACAGTAAAATAGCGAAACGAAATAAATGAACGAAACGTGATATAACTTATTGTAACGTGAGATATATAGTAATTAAAGATATGGAATAGATATCGAAATAATGTTGAAAATGCTGCGTGATAAATATTTAAGCGCAGCATTTTCGCATATGATAAAGGTTTACATAATATGTTAATACAAAATATCTGAATAACCTTGACATTCCTAACAATATCAACTATAATGGAACAACTGAGAAACATAAATTTTAATTTATATTTCTAAAATGCAAACGTCTGCAAAACCAAATACACCTGATCAGGGGTTGTACTGGTTTCGACGGGGGTTTTGCAATTGGAGAAGCCATCCGTGGGCCGGGACCACGCAGCAAACCGGACAAAAAATATAAACGCAGACGATAATTATTCGTTAGCAGCAGCCTAATGCTGCTTGTCGGCCTTGGGTCACTCACAGCTTAAGTCACCGGCATCAAATAATGTGAGGCACTTTGTTTCCAAAGCTTTGAGGGAATAAAAGAACTTATGAAGCTACTAAAGTCTGCAGCTTGTCATTAAGCGGCAGATAGAGGGAATGTTAAATTAATGACTGTGATGGGAGATGCTTCAATGAATAGGCTTTCGGACAGGGGTTCGATTCCCCTCAGCTCCATCTATAAAATGCTATAGGTTCTGAACGATAACAGAGGCTATAGCTTTTTTTTGTGTAAAAACCCACTATTCTGGTATGAATTACATATGTTTCTCATAATTCCGGTTGCACATTATTGTATAAAAATTTATACAATTGCAAATAAGGGAAATGTAACAAACAACCACGTTTATGACATAAATGACAATTGGCGGGGATTGACATATTCACCAAAAAGTAGGATAATAACTCTGTAGTTGGAGAACGAGCATCCGACAAAATATGCCAAGGCAAAAAATTATAAGGAGGTAGTGTTATGAAACGAATCACGAAAAGCATCATGGTGATTATGGTTATGTCGTTGTTCTTCGGATTAACTGCGAATGCTGCTGTTAAGAGCGTAACAATTACTAAACCGACCAAAGAGTCAAGCGCAGTTGTTTGGTTGACAAAGAAAGGTTCTACGATAGTAGATCTGAAGACCAGAGTTTCTGTGACGGATAATAGCAGCAAGGCTGTGACTTATAAGTCCAGCAAAAAGTCTGTAGCTTCCGTTGATGAAAAGGGTCGCGTTACCTGTAAGAGACCAGGTCAAGCTACAATCACGGTAACTTCCAAATCTGATAAAACAAAAACAGATACGATTACGCTGAATGTGAGACAAAAAGTTAAAACAGTGTCTGCTAGTAAAAAGAGTTTTAAATTATATGTTGGGAAAAAAGCATCAATCAATCCTACATATTCTCCGGATACAGCAGTATTTGATCGTTGGGGTTACAAAAACTACAATAGCAAGATTATAAGCGTTAGCAAAGATGGTGTTATCACAGCAAAGAAAATTGGTAAAACAACTATTACAGTTAAAGCTTATGATGGATTTAAAAATGGTGCGGACGCATCGTTAAAAATTCCGGTAGAAGTAAGACCTCGTTATGTATCTTCTATTGTACCAGAAAGCAAAAAAGTAGAAATAGGTGTTGGCGGCAAGCTCTTGTTAAGCCCAAAGGTTTCTCCATCAAGTGCTACGAACAAAGATCTTTCTTTTAGCTCCAGTGATCGGAAAGTAGCGACAGTTAGTAGCAATGATATTGTGACAGCAAGAAGCAAAGGAACTACTACAATTACCATTACCGCAAAAGACGGAAGTAAGAAGAGTACTAAAATTACAGTTGAAGTAAAAGATACTGTAAATGTCAAGAGTGTTGATTTAAAGGCGACAAGAAGTACTTTAACAGTAGGTGGAGCCAGAACAAAACTGAATGCAGTGACTACTCCGTCTAAAGCAACTGTCAGAACTGCATCTTATTCAACCAGCAATAAAGCGGTTGCGATTGTAGAAAAGACCAGCAAAGGTGTTGCTATGGTAAAACCTGTGGGACCTGGTACAGCTACAATTACAGTTAAGATTACAGATGGTAATTTGAACAAAGTTTATGGCAAGGTTACGGTTAAGGTTGTTCAGCCTGTAACAGGTGTTACGCTTAATACTTCAAATTTAGTACTTTCTACTGACAGTACATTTGGAGATGTAACAGCTCAGCTAACGGCAAATGTCCTTCCACAAAATGCAAGTAACAAAAATGTTACATTTGTATCCAGCAACCCAAATGTTGCAGCTGTTAATTCTTCTACCGGTCTTGTAAGTGCTAAAGCAGCCGGTACTGCAAAAATTACGGTTACGACAGCAGATGGTAAAAAGACAGCTTCTGCAGATGTGAAAGTAAATGGTGTTACTATTAACAAATTAGCGGTTAAGAAAAATGTTAGTACAGGTAACACAATTGAATTGTATGTGAATGGAAAAATGTCCTGGGATGAAAATAAGACTTCGGAAATCAGAGAAACATTGAATCGTTTTGTTGGAGATTTAGTTACGGCTGCAAAGAGTAACTTCCCAGAGTTTGCAAAAGCTTTCAATGTTGTTATGAATGGACAGACTTATAATGTTACATTAGGAAAAGATGGATTTACATTTACAAAAGATGGAAAAGATATGTTCCCAATGTTAAACGGTAAGTCATTTGATGTAGTGAAACTCACCTTTGCTCGTGGTGTGAATTCAGATCAGATCCAGAAACTTATTGATGGCATTAGTACAGGATTAATAGCTTTAGGCGACAAAGAATATAAATTTGATGGCGGACTATTTGTTGAAAGAGGTGTTTCAAAATCTAATATCACGAATATTTCCTTAAAAGATAGTCAGATCGTATTTAATATCAATGGAACTAAAGCTGCAGTTGGTACAAATAACGCAGGAGAATTAGTAATTAAAAATTCACCTGAAGTTGCTAATACAATTTATGAAGTATTCAGAAATTACCTTGTAGTAGTACAATAACAAATATCAGTTGATATTTTAAACCAAAGTTAGAAGGCAGAGGTGCCTGAAAATGGTGCCTCTGCTTTTTACCTGAAATAGGATTGGCAGGAAAAGTTATCCAGGACAGACGGAGGAACCTTAAATGAAAAAGTGGAAAACCCCCATTATATTTGCACCCATACTACTATCGACAGCAATGACGATGACAGTATACGCTGGTGACATAAATGGACCGGAATCGAGTATCATAGGAGCGGCAAGCGGGACATTTACCTATAATGGAAGAACATATGTGGCAGGAAGCGAATATCTTGGAATGCTGCAGGCGAAGCTGGCTGAAGATGGGGTAGACTTGACACAGGCGCAGGCTGACGAATTAATAGGGCAGATGTATGCTTCTGTGGGCAGCGGAGTGAATCAGGGATATCTGGTTCCAACGGATGGAGGAGACTCGGGAACGGGACAGCCTTCAACAGAACCTGATACATCAGGAAGCGATAACGGCAATGGAAATGGATCGGGAACAGGCGATAAGAAAAAACCGAATAATAAGAATGATAAAGATAAGACGGATACAGACAAACCGGGAAGTGATACAAATGAAGGCGAAGCAAATACAGCGGGCGATGGAAAAGACAATTCAAATTCAGATACATCAGATAAAAATGCATCTGCATCTATAAATTCAGATGATAGTAAAGGCGATAGAGATAGCAAAGATTCCAAAGATGCATCGAATAAAAGTCAAAAAGAAACAGATATAGCAGAGAAAAAGAAAAAACCTGAACTCTTGGATGATAATGTATACACAGATACATCTAAAGAAGAGCAGGATTACATAGATTCATTAATTAAGAATGCAGAAGGGACAAAAGGTCTTACCGAAAAAAATGATCCATCTGCAATTAACAAAGAAAATAAAGGAAACAGCTTAACCAGCATCCTTGCAAATAAAGGTCCTGTAGCAGCGATTGGTGTATTGATAGTCTTGGGTATCATTGTTGTAATACTGGCAATACGCAAGATTCGCAGAAGCGTAAAAGGATCTAAAATAGACGTAAAAAATTACATAGACATGCATAGCCACATTTTACCAGGTGTAGATGATGGTTCGAAAGATATGGAAACGACAATGAAAATGGTAGACATTGCGTACCAGCAGGGAACACGTAAAATGATTGCAACCCCGCATTACCATATCGGACATCATAAAAAAAGTAAAGTAGAGTTAGAAGAAATTTTACAAAATACTCAAAATAGGATCCATGAAAAATACCCTGATTTTGATCTATACTTAGGAAACGAGTTATTCTGTTCAGATGGAATCATCAGAAGAGTAGAAGAGGGGAAGGCATTAACCCTGGCGGGCAGCCGCTATGTACTGGTAGAATTCAGGACAGACGAATCCTATCGTAAGATTTATGAAGCGGCAACAGGATTTTTACGTGCAAGATATATTCCAATCATTGCCCACGTAGAGCGTTATAAAAATGTAATGGATAATCCCCAGAATTTAAAAGAACTGAAAAACGCAGGGGCATTACTTCAAATGAATCATGCAAGTGTGAAAAGGCACTTGAAATTGATAAAAAATGGCGATATTGATTTCCTGGCAACAGATTGTCATGATGCAGGTCACCGCACTCCGGAAATCAAAGAGTCATTGCAGCATCTGGGAACCATCTGCGATTCTGCGCAGATTAAAAAAATGTTAGTAGACAATCCAGAATGCATTTTACAAAATAAATACATTTAGAGAAAGGTAATTACGAATGGAAACCAATCAATTACAAAACGACGAAGTGGAAATTGACTTAAAAGAAATATTCTTTGTCCTCTTGCACAAATTGTGGATTATAGTATTGGCAATGGTAGTATGTGCCGGAGTTGCCGGAATATTTACAAAGACAATGATTACACCTCAGTTTAAATCTTCATCAATGTTGTATATTTTGACAAAGTCAACAAGCATCACATCCCTGGCAGATATACAGATGGGATCACAGCTAACAAAAGATTATTCTATATTAGTGGAGAGCCGTCCGGTTCTGGAAGAAGTAATCAAAAATCTGAAACTTGATCTGAAATATGAAGAGCTGTTAAAGAAGATTGAGATCTCAAATCCGGCTGATACACGAATTATAACAATTACAGTGACAGACCCGGATCCAAAAATGGCGAAGACAATTACAGATGAAGTAGCTGAAGTTGCTTCTGATCGTATTGCAGATATTATGAAGCAGGAAGACAAACCAAGTATTGTCGAGAAAGGTCATATAGCAGAGACAAAAAGTAGTCCTAGTACAGTTAAAAATTGTGCCATTGCCGGTCTCTTAGGAGCAGTAGTTGCAGCATTTATTATAATATTAATCTTTATGATGGACGATACCATTAAAACAGCAGATGACATTGAGAAGTATCTTGGAATCACAACATTAGGAACAATACCAACTGGTGATAAAAGTAAGAAACAATCCAGACAGAGAAAATTACCATTCAGGCGGTAAGGAGAAGATTATGAAAAAAGTAAATTTTGAAAAAATAGATGCACTAAATTTCCAGTCAAGTGAAGCATACAAAACTTTACGTACGAATATTCAATTTTGTGGAGAAAAAATAAAAGTTGTTTCATTTACAAGCTGCCTTCCAAACGAAGGAAAATCAACATTAGTCTTCCGGCTTGCCAGTTCTATGGCAGAGGCTGGGAAGAAAGTATTGATGATCGATGCAGATATTCGTAAATCAGTAACCGTTGCAAGATATCAGGCGGATAAAAAGGTTCAAGGTTTATCAGAGTATCTGACCGGACAATGTGCATTGGATGATTGTCTGTGCGGTACAAATATAGAAAATATGGACTTTATCTTTACTGGGCCAGTGGCTCCGAACCCATCAGAATTGCTGGGTAGTGATAAATTTGAAGAATTAATCGCCCGGTTACGTCCGGAGTATGAATACATATTTATTGATTGTCCGCCATTGGGAAGCATTATTGATGCAGCAATTGTTTCCACAGTTAGCGATGGTGCTGTATTTGTAATTGAAGCTGATATTATTAGTTATAAATTTGCGCAGAAGGTAAAACAGCAGTTGGAGAAGAGCGGTTGTAAAATCTTAGGTGCAGTATTAAATAAAGTTGATATGGATGGAAAAGGTTATTATGGCCGTTATTATGGAAAATATTATGGTAAAAAGTATGGCGGTTATTATGGCTATGGTTATGGGGAAAAAGATGTTCAAAATGCAGCAAAAGAGGCAGTAGCGGGAAATTAGATTATATTAATAGGAAACGGGAGAGTTATGAATGAACCCACGTGCAAATAAATTATATAGAACTTATATAGCAATAATTGAGTTTGCGATACTAACGGCAGTTTATTTCTTGTGTATCTATTTAAGAACAGGCAGTATAGCATTATTTCAGAGCAGTGTGTTTTTGCTGGGGTACTTTTTGCTTGTGGTATTGCGGGTTGTACTGATTAAGATTTTAGATCCCTATAAGGATATGTCTCACAGAGGATACTACAGGGAATTTCGGAATGTGTTAAAAATCAGCACATTTGAAGTTGCCCTGCTGATTGTGAGTCTGTATATGCTTGGCAAAGGAAAAGAGTTTTCAAGAACCGTATTTATAGTATTCTACTTGCTTGAGATAGTATTTGACTGGATTGTTCGTTATTGGTATAAGGAATATTTTAATACCAAGCATAAAGGTAATGGGACAAGCCAGAAGCTATTGGTGATTACTACATCTGATAAGATTGGTGCTATACTGAAAAGCATGAATGAAAATGACGATTGGTTTTATGATGTCTTTGGCTGCGCAATACTGGATAAGGAAATGACAGGGCAAACGATAGCGGGAGTTCCTGTGGTAGCCGGGCATAGTACGGTACGGCAGTATGTTATACAGAATGTGGTTGATGCTGTCTTTTTAGATGGAAATATGAAGAATGATGATTTTCAGAAGTTAATAAATCTTGTTAGTGATATAGGCAGTATGTTATATATTAATCTGGCTAACTTTGGGATGGAATTGACAAATGAGAGAATTATCAGGATAGGTGGATTTACGACGTTGGCTTCCAGCCGAAGAGAGATTTCGCCTATTCAGAATATTGCTAAAAGGGCTATGGATATTGCAGGTGGGTTGGTAGGAAGTATTTTTACGGTGTTACTAACCATTATACTTGGACTGATTATAAAGATAGATTCTCCAGGGCCTATTTTCTTTAAGCAGGAGAGGGTAGGTAGAAATGGACGTCGATTTAAGATGTTTAAGTATCGTTCTATGTATATTGATGCGGAAGCACGGAAAGCAGAGCTTATGAAGCAGAATAAGATGAGTGGGCTGATGTTTAAGATGGATAATGATCCGCGTATTACGAAGGTTGGTAAGTTTATAAGAAAAACAAGTTTGGATGAGTTTCCTCAGTTCTTTAATGTGCTGTTGGGAGATATGAGTTTGGTTGGTACCAGACCCCCTACGGTAGGGGAATTTCAGCAGTATGAATCTCATCATAAGAAGAGGCTTAGTATGAAACCGGGGCTGACTGGTCTTTGGCAGGTTAGTGGGCGGAGTGACATAACGGATTTTGAAGAGGTTGTGGAGTTGGATTCTCAGTATATTGATAGTTGGGATATTGGGATGGATTTGAAGATATTGGTGAAGACGGTGGGGGTTTTGTTTGGGGATAGGCATGCAAGCTAGGAGAATGCCTGTCTAATAGATTGTGTGTTATAATATAAAAATTACATTTTGTTTTTACAATTATGATTCCATTCTATGTTGAAGTGTTAGGAAAGATTAAAGTTTTTACGATATTAGATCTGGATAGTTTATATCAAGTAAAATTAAGAACCATTATTGTAAAGTTAAGGAAAAGCACAGTGATGCTTAATAAATTAATAGAATATACTTGAAGAAAATTGGAGGAAATATATGAAAGTTGTACTTTTAGCAGGTGGTTTTGGGACTAGAATATCTGAGGAATCGCAGTTAAAACCGAAACCAATGGTAGAAATCGGTGGAAAGCCAATCATTTGGCATATAATGAAGGAATATTCTTACTACGGTTATAATGAATTTATTATTTGTGCTGGTTACAAGCAACATGTAATTAAAGAATGGTTTGCGGACTATTTTCTTCATAACAGTGATATTACTTTTGACTTTACAAGAGGTGGTAATGATATGATAATTCATAACCAACATTGCGAACCTTGGAAAGTTACTGTGGTAGATACCGGACTTAATACTATGACGGGAGGACGTATTAAGCGTATACAACCTTTTGTAGGAAATGAAACATTTATGATGACTTATGGAGATGGTGTATGTGATGTTAATATCTCAGATTTAGTTAAGTTTCACCAAGCACATGGCAAAATTGCTACTTTAACTTCAGTGATGATTGAGCAACAAAAGGGTGTGCTGGACATTGCATATAATAATTCAGTTAGGGCATTCCGTGAGAAGAGTCAGTCTGATGGAGCTCTCATTAATGCTGGGTATATGGTATTAAATCCTAATGTTTTTGACTATATTGATTCAGATGAAACAGTTTTTGAGAAAGAGCCAATGGAGAGCATTGCAAAAATAGGTGAGTTAATGTCATTTAAACATAATGGTTTTTGGCAGTGTATGGATACAAAGCGTGAAATGAAAGAATTAGAATTGATGATTATGGATGGGACAGCTCCATGGATAAAATGGGATGAATAGTTATTAAAAATAGGGGGAATGAAAATGTTTGATTTATGTTTTTATAAAGGGAAAAAAGTACTTGTAACAGGGCATACTGGCTTTAAAGGAGCATGGCTATGTAAAATGCTTGTAAATGCTGGGGCAATTGTATGGGGGTATTCATTGGAGCCTCCCACAGAACCTTCAATCTTCAAAATTGCTGGGATTGAAAAAGATATCAATTCAGTGAGGGGTGATATTCGTGACTATAAAACATTGAAAATGTGTTTTGAGGAAGCACAACCTGAAATTGTATTTCATTTAGCTGCACAACCAATTGTTCGTGATAGTTATAAGAACCCATTATATACATACGAAACAAATGTAATGGGGACAGTTAATGTTTTAGAATGCATACGAAATAGTAGCTGCGTGAAGTCTTTTTTGAATGTAACTACAGACAAGGTTTATTTGAATAAAGAATGGGTATGGGGATATCGTGAAAGTGAAGAATTAGATGGATATGACCCGTATTCCAATTCTAAGTCGTGTTCCGAATTAGTAACTCATAGCTATAAAAACAGTTTCTTTTCTGATGGATGTGTGGCTATTTCCACGGCACGTGCTGGTAATGTTATTGGTGGTGGAGACTTTGCAAATGATCGCATCATTCCAGATTGTATACGTGCAGCAACTATAAATGAGGATATTGTTGTAAGAAATCCATTTTCTACACGTCCATATCAGCATGTGCTTGAGCCGTTATTTGTTTATTTGATGATTGCTGCCATGCAATATAAGGACAGAAACTATTCTAACTATTATAATGTGGGGCCTGATGATGCAGATTGTTTTCAAACGGGGGCACTTGTTGATTTATTTGTTAGAAAGTGGGGAGATGGAGTAAAATGGATAAATCAATATGATGGAGGACCACATGAAGCGAATTTTTTGAAATTAGATTGTTCAAGATTGAAAAATACATTTAATTGGAAACCACGTTGGAATCTAGAAATTGCTATTGAAAAAGTAGTTGAATGGAGCAAGTGTTGGATTAGTGGTGAAGATATACGATTGTGTATGGATAAACAGATTATGGAATTTTTAAAAAATTATTAATAGTAAAGGAAATATTATGAAAATTTCAGAATTAATATTAAGAGATGCTATGATAAAGCTGTTTCATAAATTTGGATTAAAAATAGATGACGCCAAGATTGTTACAAATTGCTTAATGGATGCGGAACTTGCTGGCATTTCTACCCATGGTATTTCTATGGTTCCAGAACATATTAAGAAACTAAAGAATGGTTACAGCCTAAAGGCAGAATTAGTAATTAAAAAGAGCACATCAGCATTTACAGTGTGCGATGCAGAAAATGCAATTGGAATGCTTTCTGCATGGAAGTGTATGGAAATAGCTATAGAGAAAGCTTGTATTTCAGGAATTCACATGGTTCTTTGCAATAATGCAAATACTTTTAGTGCTGCTTATTGCTATGCAAAATATGCAGTCGAGAACGGTAAAATAGCATTTATCAGTTGTAATTCGCCGGCTCAAATGGCTCCGTTAGGTGGTAAAGAAAAAATGCTTGGAACTAATCCTTTGGCTATCGGTATTCCGGCTAAGGATCAAGCACCGTTTATTTTGGATATGGCGACTAGCGCAGTTGCAAAGTCTAAAATTAACCAGGCAATTCATAATGGGGATGAAAAGATACCTTTCGGATGGGCAAGTGACATAAATGGAATTCCGACAGATAATCCACATGAGGCAGTTCGTGGGTTAATATTACCAATGGCAGGACCGAAAGGTTATGGTCAGTGTATGGCAATAGATATTATTGCCGGGGTTCTTTCACATGCATCTTACCTAGACAATGTAGGCAGATTTTATTCCAAGGATAATCAATGCATGAATGTTGGTCATTTTTTTGTTGTAATTGACCCTAAAATTGTATACGGAGAAAATTTCTATTCAGAAATGGATCTATATTTTCGTCGGGTGAGAACATCCCCCTCAGCAACGTCAACGCCAGTTCTAGTGCCTGGCGATTTAAATATGAAGTATAGAAACGACAAGATCAAGAACGGCATTGAACTTCCTGAAAAAGTCATAACTGAATTAAACGAGCTATTGATAGCAAATGAATTTGAAGAACTATCTATATAAAATTATAGTAAAAGAGAAAAGGAATGAAATAATGGAGTATACTAATAAAGTTAGAATAACATACATTTCTGTAGCTAAGGGTATAGGTATTATACTCGTTGTTATAGGGCACTGTACAATTTTTACTTATTTAAAAAATTATATTTATTTGTTTCATATGCCTTTATTTTTCTTTATATCAGGTTACTTGTTTCTAGATGATTCTTGTCAAAATATATTTCATTATACAATTAAAAAGATTAAGAGGCTGTATATACCGTTTTTGCTATGCAATCTATTTGCTTTGATATTTCATCAATGGTTTTGTAAGATTGGTATTTATTCAAGTAGTGAGTTATTTACTTCCGTTGGAGAGTTTTTAAAGCATGTTGTTAAAATTTTTTTGTGTATAAAAATGGAAGATATTGTAGCTCCACTATGGTTTTTACCTATTATGATGGTTACAAGTATTATTTTTGCTTTATTCAGAAGAATGGAACTAATATTGACATCTCCAGCATATTGTAGACATATTTTGATAGTGTTGTTATATCTTCTAGCATTTATCATGGACCCAGGTGGATTAAAGCGTGCATATATACTAGTTGCATTGGCCCTTTTGTTATTCGATTTAGGGTATACAGCAAAGCAGTTTGCACATTTTAATATTCATAAGAAGGGAAAATATGATTTAATAATAGCAGTTTGCACATTTTTAGTCTTACTGATTGGTGCTCGATATAAAACAATTAATATGATACAAATGCGAATTGGAGATCCAATTAGTTTTGTTTTTTTTAGTATCTGTGGGATATATCTTACTTTTTATGTGGCTAAAAATTTAACGGGATGGTGTGGTCGTGTGTTGGCATATTGTGGAGATCATTCTATGATTATTCTAAAATGGCATTATTATGTGTTCGCATTGGTAAGTGTTATTCAGTTAGCTATTAATCAGAATATGGTTTCTGGATTGCATGGATTTGTAATGTATAGTGAAATGTATGGTATTTTTGAAGTTATTATTTGGTCGTTTTTATACTGCTTTGCTGGAATTAGTATTCCGATAATAAGTGGATGGGTGATTAATTTAATCTTAAAAGGTAGAATTGAAAGACAACTAATAGGAGGAATAAAGAGTGAAAAAAATTAAAATATTAGATTGTACATTGCGCGATGGTGGATATGTAAATAATTGGGAATTTGGTTATAATAATATTTGTAATATAAGAAATAAATTAGAAATTACTGGAGCAGATATACTTGAACTTGGTTTTATGAGAGATGAGCCATATCAGAAGCATCGTGCAATTTACAATTCAATTGAGCAGGTAACAGATATAATCAAAGAAAAAAAAGAAGGAACAATATATTCGGCGCTAATTGAAATGGCAAATTATTATCCATTAAATTTACTTGATGCTCGTAAAGAGGATGGTCCTGATTTAATGCGATACTCTTTTTGGATGAGATGCATTGATGAAGCTTATGAATATGCAAGCAAAATAGTTGAGAAAGGCTATTTGCTTGGTGTGCAGCCAACTCGAGTAGAGCAATATAGCGATAAACAATTCGCATCTATGTGTGAGCATTTTAGTCAGTTAAATCCTTATGCTATATATATTGTAGATACCTTTGGTCTATTGTCTAAGGAAAAATTGATACATTATGCCAGAATTGCAGATGAATTTGTTGGTGAAGGAGTTCTCATTGGTTATCATGCTCATAATAATATGCAGCAGGCATTATCAAATGCAATAGCTTTTACTGAGTTAGATTTAAAACATGATGTAGTGATAGATGCCAGTGTTTATGGAATGGGACGTGGAGCGGGTAACTTGAATTTAGAACTTATTGGAAATTATCTCAATTATGCTGAACCTGATAGATTCAAAATAAATTCTGTTATAGACATCTGGGATCAAGCATTACAAGAAGTTTTTGAACGACAACCTTGGGGATATTCACTAGAATACTTTCTTGTGGCAGCAAATCAGTGTAATCCCGATTATGCGAGCTTTTATTTAAATAATTATCCTGATATGAAAGTAAGTGAATTAATTAAAATTTTAGATAAAATTCAGGGAGCCAATAAATATCTTTTTTCAATAGAAAAAGCAAAATTGTTTTATCAACAAAGTAAAATTTCATATTAAGAAGGAGTTTTTTGTTAATTAAGGAGAATTATATGTTTGTAATTTATCATAGTAGCGATTCTTTTGCCTCTGTTACGGGTGTAGCGATGCTTTCATTATTTGAAAATAATCAGCATATGGATGAAATAGAGGTCCTGTATATTGAGCGTGGTATAACAAATGAAAATAAAGCACGGCTAATGACCATTGCAGAGCGATATGGAAGAATCCTAAAATTTATGCCTATGCCCAATTGGTCAGAAAAATTTAACTTAAAGCTGCAGTCATGTAAAAATGCTTGGTTAGGTTTTGGTTATAATCGTTTATTTCTTTTGGAATATATTCCTTTAAGAATAAATCGTGTTTTATATTTAGATTCAGATACTATTGTGGAAGGACCATTGGATGAACTATGGAGTATAGATTTGACTGGTTATTATTTAGCAGGTGTTGATGACTGTCTGAGCTCAAAATATAGAAAGATTGTAGGATTATGCGATGAAGGAACTTATTGCAATGCAGGAATGTTATTGATAAATCTTAATGAATGGAGAGAATCACGAATTACCCCAATATTTATCAATAAAATTCAAGAATGCAATGGCTATTTTGTGTTTAATGAACAATCTATTTTAAATTCAATTTTTGCTGGTAAGATAAAGATTCTACCGCAGAAATATAATATGAATTCTCTTTATTATGTTTTTGATTATGAAGAATTGCTTATGTTAAGAAGACCATACAGTTTTTCATATGATAAAATTGAATACTATAATGCACGTATATATCCAGTTATAACACACTATACAGGGTTATTTTGTGTGAACAGTAGACCATGGATTATAGATAGTGATCACCCGCATAAAGATGTATTTTTAAAATATAGAGAAATGTCGCCTTGGAAAGGTATACCGCTTAGTAGCAATAATAGAAAATGGCATAGTAAAATATTAGTTAAAATAACTCATATTTTACCTAAACAGATTATGATTAAATTAGTTTCTATTTTGTATAATGATATTAGACCATTAACCTTTCAAAGAAAGTTAAAAAGGGAAAGAGAAGATTTAATGAAGGGGTGTTAAGAAGATGTATACAGTTCTTATAGTGATGTCTACATATAATGGAGAAAAATTTATACAGGAACAGATTGATAGTATATTAACACAAAAATTTGTTAAAGTTGTATTAAAAATACGTGATGATGGTTCAACCGATTCAACACCTGAGATTATACGGAAAAATGCTGTCATACATGATAATATATTATTTGATTTAGGTAATAATGTGGGATTTCAACGGAGCTTTTTTGAAACATTAATAAGTACCCCAGATTTATATGATTATTATGCATTTTCAGATCAAGATGATGTGTGGGAACCAGAAAAACTCTATCATGCTATTTCTAGGCTAGAACAGGAGCCTAGAGACGTAAAATTGTATTCTTCTGGGCTAAAAGTAGTTGACCAAGATTTGAAGTTTTTATATGACAACGTATTCAATGGACTTCGCATTTCATTTGGAAGTGCACTTACTAGACAAAGGCTCGCAGGGTGTACTATGGTATTTAGTAAGGATTTATTTCATTTATGTCAAAAATTTAAGATTACAGAACGAATGGGAAATCTATTTAGTCATGATGCTGTGGTTTACTATGTTTGTTTGGTATGCGGTGGTACAATAGCATTCGAACCCAAAGGTGAAATCAAATTTCGCCGGCATGAAGGAACAGTAACTGAACATGGAAAAGGATGTATTAAAAGAATAGGGTCGGTCCTTAATATTTTTTGCAGATTTAGAAAGCGTCGCTTTAATCAAGTTAAAGAACTTATGGCAGTATATCAAGAGCAGATGCCATATGAAATACTAAAGTTGACTGATGAAATATTGCATTACAAGGATTCAATCCATAATACATTTATGCTATGCTTAAATTCAGAAATTAATTGTGGTATAAAATCTGTTGATTTAATTAATAAACTAGCAATCCTTTTTCGTTGTTATTGAGAATAACTAGAATTTATTAGCTATATAGGTTTCATATTTTATTAGATTCAAAGGAGAAATTATGGAATTGAAATCAGAGATACCCGTTGGAATTGTACTGTATAATCCAGAGATTAAACGATTGAAAGAAAATTTAGATGCAATATATGAATTTGCTGCTGAAATTATATTAATCGATAATGCATCATGTAATTGTTATGAAATTAATTTATTAATATCTGCTTATGATAAAATAGTGTTTATACAAAACAAAAAAAATATAGGAATAGCAAGAGCACTTAATCAAATATGTAGGCAAGCTCTTAATGATGATTTTTCATATGTATTAACTCTTGATCAAGATACAGTATGCCCTGAAAATATATTTGATAAATACCAAGAATATATGTCAAGTTCTGTTGGGATTTTATGTCCAAAAATCAAAGATAGAAATTATGATAGTAATTTAAAGTTTAAAGATGATACTTCAGAAATACGTTCATGTATTACGTCAGGATCACTAGTTTTACTTAGTGCTTGGCATAATGTTAATGGCTTTGATGAAAATATGTTTATTGATAATGTGGACATTGATTTTTGTTATAGAATTCAAAAAAAAGGATATAAAATTGTATGTTTAAATACAGTATCTATATTACATGAAATTGGACATATACAAATGAGAAAATTTTTATTATGGAATGTACGCATAAAGAATCATAATGCATTTCGAAAGTACTACATAGCAAGAAATACTATTTATTTGGCTAGAAAATGTAATTCTATTTCTTTAATATTAAAATCATATTTACAGATTGTAAAGCAATATATATGTGTATTGTTTTATGAAAACAAAAAAAAAGAAAAAATAAAAGCAATTTCGAAAGGACTTATAGATGGTAATAAAATGGAGATCGATATTAGGTGGAGCTAATGATAGTAATAGAATAAAAGAGATTGACATAGCAAAAGGGATTGGTATTTTGCTTGTTATTCTAGGTCATATGGAAGATTTAACAAGTGATATTTGGAAACAATTTGCTGCTTCTTTTCATATGCCGTTGTTTTTTCTGTTATGTGGATTTTTATTTTTAGAGAATGAACCGACATTGCTAAATTGGAAAAGATTTATTCAGAAAAAAGCAAAACATATTCTAATACCTTATTTATTGTGGGCATTAATTTATTCAAACGGTATTGGAGTCAAACAGCTCATTTGTATTTTTTATGCTAATAATAAAGTCTATGCAGAAGCAGGATTATGGTTTTTACCAACTTTATTTGTAGCAGAATGTTTGTACTATTTTATTAAGTTAGTAACACAACATTCAAAACGCTTATTAGAACCATGCATTGTGATTGTTTTTGCGGTATTAAGTTTCTTAATGAATCAAATGGCAGAGGGAACTGCAATAGAACGATTAGGCTATCCCTTTTCTTTTGACATTGCACTCACCGCGGTTGTTTTTATTGCATTGGGGTATTGGGTAAAACCAGTTTTTTTCTATATTTTGAATTTTGCAAATAATAATAGAAATAAAATGTATTTAACTTTACTAGGCATTTTGTGTCTACTTAGTGTGTATATAATGTCAAGAATAAATTACAATTTTATTACGGATCATACGTTTGATAGAGTTGTTATGGCGAGAGCTAGTTATGGACTATATCCACTTTTTTTAGTTGCTGCAGCGGTGGGAAGTATTGGAATTAGTCTTTTATGCCCTATGCTAAAGAATATTAAGATATTACAGTATATAGGAAAGAATAGTCTTCTATATATGTGTCTAAATCACTTTGTGATAGTCATAGTAATGAATATAGTAGAGTATATGCCGTTTCGTATAAAGTCATTGCCTGCATTTCTTGAATTCATTATAGTGGTTATTGTCTTATTTTGTATTACTGTTGGATGCAGTTTAATGAGTGTAATATTAAATAGGTATTTACCAGTTTTAAATGGCAAACAAAAGTTATGATATTATCTGCTTTATATTTAAAATTGAAAAAACATCATAGTTGTTATAAATTTGATTTATATGAAAGGAAAGAAAATAAGTGGATAGAAGAGAACAGATAACAATAATGATTCCAACATATAATAGAAAAGAGAGCCTTACAAAACTTCTTAAATGTCTTAAAAATCAAACTTGTCAAGAATTCCAAGTTGTCATTTCTGATAATTGCTCAAGTTATAATGTAAAAGATGTAATTAGAGAATATATTAATTTTTTTGGAGACCGAGTGATTTTGCAAATAAGAAATGTAAATGTTGGATCAACTGTTAATATAAATGGTGTATTTACATTGCCTAAAACAAAATGGGGTTGGTTATTAGGTGATGATGACTACCCACTTGAAAATGCAGTTGAAACAATTTATTCATATTTAGACAACTCTATTGCAGCACTTCACTTTTCACTTTATGACTTAGGAAACTATATTCAAGATTATAAAGATATACATGATTTAAATCATTTTATTCATCTATATTGGGAGATGTCTAATGGATCGAATGAAATTGTAAATCTTCAAGGTGATTTGATTTTTATGTCAAACAAGGTATATAATTTAGATATCATGAGGGATTATCTATTCCAACAAAATACATATGGATATACTCGAGTACCTCAAATTGTAAGCATACTTTTTATGTTAAATAATAAAGATGCATATTTTCGTATAGTTAATACAAATTTAGTGACAGTTTCAGATACTAGCAATCAATCGTGGAAAATGACAAATATTGCACTGGGTATGTCAACCTTTTCTCATATAAAATTTGATATTGACTTAATGGAGAAAAAGAAATTAAATCTAATAATTATGTTCAAATTTTCACATGTATTGAGATATAGACTTCAAGGAGAAATCACCAGATATGATATTGGCTTGATTTATGATGGGATTTATAAGCGTAATTTGAATTTTTTCGAGAAAAGTATTTTTAGTATTTTGATGCGATTAAATCCAAATGGATATATTGCAAAAAAAATAGTCACTTATAAAAACCGGCATATACGTTTGCCGAAGTCGAAAGCGTAAATGCGGAAAGATTAAAAAAAATGAAGACAAAATCTATAACAGTCAATACGGCATTAAATACGGTTAGAATGTCTTTGACAATTTTGATTCCTTTAATTACATATCCTTATATTACAAGAATATTTGGTGCAGAGGGTATTGGTCAATATGAATGGGTAAAATCTGTTGTTAGTATTTTTACTTTAATTGCCTCTATGGGAATAACTACTTATGCAATTAGAGAAGGGTCAAAGATAAGGGATAATCGTAAAAAATTCTCACAGTTTGCCCAGGAATTGCTCATTTTAAATATGTGTTCGACGATTATTTGTTATATTATATTGTTAGCATTGATTTTATCAGTTCCTAAATTTAGCATGTATAAGCTATATTTAGTTATCTATAGTGTCAATATAGGATTATCAGCATTAAGTCTTGATTGGGTATATGGAGTATACGAGGACTATTTGTATATTACAGCCAGACAAATTATTGTGCAAATCATTTCAGTTTGTGGTCTATTTCTGTTTGTGCGTGATGAAAATGATTTAGTGGTATATATTGTTATTACAACTATATCAAATTCAGGGGCTAACATCTTCAACTTTTTGCGTTCGAGAATGTATATTGATTTTAAGGTCTTAAAGCACTATAATTTGGCGATACACCTAGCCCCTGTAATTGTATTTTTTGGTACACGATTCGCCATGAATGCCTATAATTCTTTGGACACATTTATATTAGGCATGCTAACAACAGATAGAGCTGTAGGATACTATAATGTTGCAGTTAAAATGAATACAATATTGGTGACATTTTTTAGTGCAATGAGTCCAGTATATTTACCTAGAATGATGAAATATGTTTCTACTCACGATCAATTACATTATGATAATCTGCTGGAGAAAGCAATAAAACTTAAGGCAATATTGATATATCCCATGATTGGAGGTTTATTTTTCTTTGCCCCTCAAATTGTTTGGGTAATTGCGGGCGAAGAGTTTAGTAATGCAGTTTTAACACTACGAATTCTTTGTTTTGTGCTCGGATTTGTAATTTTATCAAGTATAGTACAGAAAGATATTATGATTCCAAAAGGGAAAGAGAAATCTGTTTTGGTACTGACAGTATTTGCCGCGTTCGTCAATGTTATTCTTAGCATTGTGTTGATTATGAACTTAGACTATAATGGTGCAGCATGGGGAAGCTTGATTGCGGAATGTTTGACTTTTTTAATAGGTGCATTTTTGGTAAAGCGAAGTGGAATAAATCTTTTTCGAATTATACCACGATGTAGCTATAAATATTTTATATCAACGCTGATAATGTCGATTGCTTGCTATATGGCTACACAAGTACTAGAAAAAGATGAATTAATTATATTGGTTGGAATTCCGATTGCAGTAATAATCTATTTTGCTTCTTTAATTATATTGAAAGATTCATTTTTGATTTCCACCATTAAGATGATTTTATCTAAATTACATATCATACAATAATAAAATATTTTATTTAAAGGTCATAATCATAATTGGAGGAAAGAAGAGTTGGCTGTATATGTTATTGAAATATTATTAATAATGTTTGTACCATTATTATTTCAAGCGAGATCTACATTATCATTAAAAAAGTCAGAAGATTTAAAAAAAAGGTGTTGTTATTGCATTTTTTTAATCATGCTTTTAGTTATGGGATTTCGTAGTGAAACATTAGGAATGTATGATGTTGAATATGTATATTTGCCTATGTTTCATAATGTGCAGTATTTAAATTTTCAAGAAGTATTTATGAGATATCCGTTTATTCGTGGAAATATGCTTCAATTGATTACTAAAATATTCACACTATTCTGTACTAATGAACACATATGGATTTTTATTACTTCAATTCCATTTTTAGCTTCACTTACTTTTTTAGTAATAAAATATGGAGCAAATAAATATACTTGTTCATTTAGTTTTTATATGATTATAGGTTTAAGAATATATGGATCAAATTTTTATTTGATAAGACATAGCATTGCTATGGCAGCACTTATTATTGCATTTGATTGTATTATTGAAAAAAAAAGATGTAAATTTATTGCTTTTGTTTTAGTGGCGACATTGTTTCATTCTGTATCTATCGTTTTCTTGATCGCATATCCTTTGGCTAGAATAAAAGTTTCATTGAAACAATTACTTATAATTGGAGGTGGATTTTATTTTGCGACTTATCTAGCGTCTGATTTCATGAATAGTTTTTTTAAAGTAATAGGAAATGATAATTACTATGCAAATTATTCAAACAAAGGTGGTTTTAAAAGTAATATTTTTATTTTAATTTGCTTACTGCTCTTTGCTTTAGCTTATATACTTTCTAGGCGGAATAATTTAAATATTAGCAATAATAAATATCTAAAAGATCAGAATAAAAAGATTCTATTAAGGCAAAAAATGAAAAATGAATTGAATATCATCACGGTAAATATGCTGTGTATTGCAACGTTATTCATGGGTATGAGTACAGTTATTAGTGAATTTCAACGCATTGCTTTTTTCTTTTTAGCAGTAAGTACAGTTGGATTTAGCAATATTATACATTGTGAAAAAAATCGTTCAATCAGAGTCTTTATTTATGTATGCTTGTTTATATTTTTGCTGATTTTTATGATTAATTCTCTTAAACCGGAAATGCTAAGCCCCTACAGAACTTGGATTTTTAATTGAAATTTATTTAAAGGTGAATATTCCAATGTGTGAGTAATCCGGTGCTGATTACACCACCTGTCCGGACTACGGAATTCGCTATTCTTTAAAAGGGGTTCTTCCACATTTTTCCTTTATCTTTCTACCTGAATACATCAGTTTTGCTGCTAGGTAAGCGCAAAATAGTCTTACGCTATTAATAAATATCGCTTGCACCAAAGATAGATGCAAGCATTTTACTCTATTTTAGTTTTGACAGCTAGCTTTGGCAGCTTCGCTCCATGGAGCAAGTTGCTCTAACTGCTCATCTGACATGGTTTCAGTTGGCCGCCCGGCCAATAGATAAGTCAGATATTGATAGATGTTCAGATCATTCGCTTTCGCCATCTCAACCATGGTATATACCATAGAACTGGCGGTTGCACCTTTGGGACTGGTACTGAACAGCCAGTTCCGGCGCCCCACTGTGAATGGGCGGATGGCATTTTCGCTGAGATTATTAGAAAGACTGCAGTGTCCATCTTCAAGATAGGTAATAAGCGTATCTTTCCGGTTTTGGGCATAGTTCACCGCTCTATCAAGGCGGGTACCCTTGTTTGGTTTCTGCTGATCCAGCCATTTCCAGAATGCTTCCAGTACTGGCTTTTCTTTTGCGAGCCGGAATTCTTTTCGCTGCTCAGCTGAATGGTTTTTGGCTTTTGAATACCGTTCGCATTCAAAAAGTTTCGAGCAGAATTGGACGCCCTGTACTGCAGGATTGCTGTAATCATATTCCTTGCCTTTTGGTACAGCATCTATAAAGTAGCGTCTCGTATGAGACCAACAGGAGCATCGCTTGATACCGGGAAGATTATTATATCCCTGATATCCATCCGTTTCCAGATACCCGGCAAAACCATTCAGGAATCTCTCAGCATTATACTTGGCTCTTGTTTCTGTATAATGATAGAGCACAATCGGCGGCAGTTCATCTTCCCCACTGCGGAACAGCCACATCCAGGAGTCTGTTTCTGGATTCCGTTCCGGCTCTCTTAATACCTGCACCCGAGTTTCATCTGCCATAAGATACTGTCTCTTAAGCAACTGGCGATGAAAGTAATCATATACAGGGCTAAAATAGTACTCCGCACAGTAAATGACCCAGTTCGCAAGTGTTGTACGATTTAAGGCAACCCCAAGCTGCGCCCAGTCCTGCTCCTGCCTTTTCAGCGGCATACCATTCTGGTATTTCTGGTTCATTACCCAGGCAACTACAGATTCCGATGCATAGCTTCCAGGAATCAATGCATCTGCGACAGGCGCTTTCACAAAGACCTGTTCATCCGGATTTTCCTCTGATATTACAAACTCTGGACATTTGTAGGTCTCCCGGTAAATATTTACAACTTTACCCTTTGCAGGTGAAAAACGAAATTCGTGACGAACGAATTCTTTGCCGATATATTCCATCTGTGCACCGCAGGAAGGACAGTTTTTCTCTTCCTCTGGCAGAGGGATAATCTCATCACAGGATGGGATATTTTTAAAGAGCTCTGCATGCGTGCGTTTTGCTTTACGTTTATGCGTTGGAGCAGTGATATCATCTGGCAGTTCGGGATTCCAGTTATTGTCAGCTTCCTGCTCAGCTTCATCAAAAAGATTCAGCTGACCCTCCACATCCTTGCGTTTTTCACTGGAAGTGCCAAAGAGTTTCTTCGTTAGATATTCAATCTGCTGACGAAGATTTTCTTTCTCAAGACGGTCTGCCTCTAAGGTCTTTTGCAAAGACTTGATGAGTTCTGTCTGTGCAGCAAGAGTTGTATTCAATTGACTGATGGTATCCTTATATGCAAGGATTTTTGAATCTTTTGAATTGCCAGCCATAGGTTTTCTGCTCCTTTTTCTATGCTTTTATTTTACCATAAAAAGCATAGAAAAAGAAGCGGAAAATCCAGTATTTACAAGGGTTTGAAGCCTATCCCGAGTAGTGGAAAATGATCCACTTCCCGACAAAAAAGTGTGGATATTTTCCACCGTTAGTCAGTAGGTTTGAATGCTTTGGGCTGTTCGATTTCAAGACCAGACATGAGCCAGTCGAATTGCTGCCAGGTAAGCTGTCTTACTTCAAGCTGATTTCTTGGCCAGCGGAACCTGCCCTGTACTTCCATTCTTTTGTAAAGAAGTACAAAACCGTCAGTTTCCCACAGTAATGCTTTGATTCTATCACAGCGTTTGCCACAGAAAAGATAAAGTGCACTCCGTCTGGGATCCATATGCAGCTGTTGTTCCACGATTGCACACAGACCATCGATGGATTTTCTCATGTCCGTACGACCAGTTTATCCAAACATTAAGATAAACGGGCTTATCCTCACGATATTTTTATCCTCATCTTTTCTGATAAAAGCCATCGTTCTTTGCCAGAGATTCAAAAAGATGAGGATAACGTTTTCATCTTAATCCACAGATTCGAGCCATTTCCGCTTCATCATCAGGCCACAACGGCTTCTCATCTGTTGACATATTTCCGGATTCCATGGCTTTGCGCATCATTTCCATTGAAGGAACTGCATAAATACGAGTTGTCTCCGTTGAGGAATGTCCAAGTATTCTGGAGATAAGCTCCAGTTCAATTCCATCCTGATACAGGTTTGTTGCACGGGTTCGGCGAACCATATGCGGGTAGCACCGTTCTGGAAAATGGGGATGTTCAGGTCGTATCTTTGATGCATATTTTTTAATGATACGTTCTACATTTCCTACAGACATTCTATCTTTCCGCCCTTTTATGATTGTATATATTAATGGTAAGTCAGGATCCTTCTTTGGATGATAAGCCTTTAAATACTTCTTTATGTGGCTAGCAGTTGATTCTGTGATAGCAACAACTCTTTCTTTATCACCTTTTCCATAAATTCTAAGATATGGTATATCAGCATACAGATTCACAGAAGAAACATCAAGTGATAATAACTCAGAAACCCGGATGGCAGAATCATAAAGTAAAATAAGAATCATCTGATCCCTCTGACCGTTCTTTGTGTCCGGAGGGGCTGATAGCAACGCTTTAAGATCATCCTCTGATATCATTTCTCTTGTCAGTTTTGGCACTCTGAGAAACGGAACGTGTGAAGCCGTCAGCGCCACTGACTGTAAAGAAATATCACCATCCGCAACATACCAAAGGTATGCCCTAATCGCTGCCAATCTATTATTGCAGGTGGTTTCGGCATTCCCCTTTTTATTCAAAAACTCTATGTAGGACAACAAAAGATCATGTGTACAATCTTCGAATCCGAATGATCGTATCGACAGATGTAGAGCATCTGTGACATATCGTCTGAAAACGGTCAGTGCATCCCGATAAGTTTCTACAGTGTTTCGACTTTTAAGCGCCTGCTCAGGCAGGTAATGTTCAAGGAATTCGAGAGTCATTGAAAAAAATAGTTTTTTCTGGCTTCTTGGTCTACTCATAATCGTTCACCTCCGGAATCACAAGCTGTCCAGTTTTATCTTTGTATCTGATGATACGGAACGCTTCATTAACCTGATGGTAGTAATAAAAAGTTCCATCTGGACTTTGATGTCCCAAATATCTGCTAAGGAATGGAAGCATCTCCTTTAATGAAAGACCTTCTTCCATCCATAGGTTCATTCTTTTCACTACAAAAGTATGCCTGAAGCAGTGTACAGTCGGAGTTTTGTCGCAGCATTCTGCATACGGTGTCAAAGCCCAGAATTCGCGGAACTTATAATCGATTGTGACATTACTCAGACATCTGTCTGTCTCTCTTGCTGGGAAAACCCATTCTGACAGGCAGCTGTATTTATCATGCAGGTCTTTTTCATATGTCCGTAACAGTTCAGTAAGGTCTTCAGCCATATATACCAAGCGATCCTTGTGACCTTTAGACTGCAGAATGCGAACTGCTCCCTGCTTAAAATCCACATCCTTCCAAAGCAGTTTCCTTGCTTCTGAAATGCGCAATCCGCAACAATAGATAAGCCGGAAAATTACTTTATACTCAGCAGCCAGTCTATAAAATCCAGCTACTTTGATAGCAGGAGTATAACTGTCAGCTTCTTCGAAAAATGCTTTTATTTCAGCATCTGACAGGATATGCACCACTTTTTTCTCTACTTTGCAAAATTTAGATGGTATGTAAGCTTCTATGTCCATAGAAGCCAGGAACAATGCAAACTGCCGTATTACGGATGTTCTGGCTGAGCAAGTGGCAAGGGCTTCACCATTACGTAAAGTGCCCCATTTCTTTACAATCTCTCTCTTCAGGAACGGCTCTGTAACTGATTCCTCTGCACAGAATGCGTCAAAGTGTTTGAGTTTCCATTCTTCGCTTTCATAGAGAAAACCGGCAGCTCGTTTTTCCTGTATAAACTGTTCAATGTATGGTGCAAAACAACTTTGGAACTGATATCCACTGATTTTCATGTCAGACCTCCTCGTATAATAAGTTTGTAAGCAAGAAAAACACAGCTTACAGACTTATTCTTTTTTATGGTATAGAGGTAAGGACATCTCTGAGGATTCCCCTCATCCTATTCCCATCTATACAGTCAATAGTTACTTTTTCATATGGTTAATCCTGTGGTATGATATCAGCAGAGTCTGATGTCCGAAGGCACTGCTTCGTCTCCTTTCAGCCGGCTTTGTCCGTGACTGCTTCAAAAGCATGCAGCCTGGCACACATGGCACATTCCGCTTACACAGAAGCTGCATCTCCAGCCGGAGCACCAGCAAAAAATGCTGACTGGATGAATGCTCATAACGCGAGGCTGCGGTCACCATATGTAGCACAGGATAAACCTTTTGCTTAAGGCTCCAATAATCTGGATCGGAAAGGAGCGTGATTACATGATAAAGATCAACTATATGTCCACTTTGTTTGTTGGTATTGATGTAAGTTCCAAATCCAACGTTGTATGTGCCATCGACTTCGATGAAAACAAATACATTTCTTCATCCTTTCAGAACAACCAGCCCGGGGCGGAAGAACTTGCCGCCATGATAGCTGACTGTATGGCACATCATAAAAACCTCAATACGGTTGTGGCTACACTGGAAGCCACCTCCGTTTACAGCGTTCACATCGCCAATTTTCTGTCTACCTGTGAAACGCTCATGCCCTATCGCCCTTACGTGTTTTGTGTCAATCCAAAGATGACTGCAAACTACCGTAAATCTTATATTGGCATGGACAAGACAGATCCGCTTGATGCGTATCTCATCGCTGATTTTGCACGATGCGGACGTATTAAAAAATGTCAGCCATGGCGTGGCAGCCAGTTTCTGGCTCTAAAACGTCTGACCAGACACCACCTCCATCTTGCTGAGTGCATTACAAGAGAGAAAACCTATATGGTATCAAATCTTTACTTGAAATTCAGTGAACTTCAGCTTCTGGATGATGATTCGCAGCCCTTTAGTAACCTGTATGGTGCTACTTCTTCTGCTGTTTTAACAGAATACCTGTCTCCACAGGAGATTATCGATTCTTCCGAAGAAGTACTTCTGCAATTCCTTTCCCTGAAAAGCAGAAACCGCATCGCTGATCTATCAAAGACCTCTGAACTTCTAAAAAAAGCTGCAAGAGATTCTTATCGACTGGACAAATGCATGTATGAGCCGCTAAATGTTTCTTTAGCAAGTTCATTTAACTGTATCCATACCTATCAAAAAGAAATGAAACTGGTAGATCAGGCAATCGAAAAAAGTATGAATGGCATGAATCCAAATGCATTTACTATCCTGAAATCCATTCCAGGAATAGGGCCTGTATGGGCTGCTGGTATGCTGTCTGAAATCGGCGATATTAATGTGTTTCACTCATCAGATGCACTTGCCAAGTATGCAGGCCTGACATGGCGAAAAAGCGATTCTGGAGATTTCTCATCAGAAGACAATCCGATTACCAGAGCTGGTAACGCCTATCTGCGTTACTATCTGGGTGAAGCTGCAAACAGCGTCAGGCGACACATACCGGAATATGGTGAATACTATGCTAAAAAATATGCTGAAGTAACCAAACATCAGCACAAGAGAGCACTCGCGCTTACATCTCGTAAATTTGTACGACTCGTTTTTGGTTTGCTGGTCAAAAACCAACTGTACACCGGCGAACAATTGGACGCCGAATATAATATTGAATCGAACTGATATTCGAAACTGACTTCATTTTTTCGAATGTTTATTAAGTGCACCCTTTTTTCAGAAAAACATATCAAAATCTTTTTCATTTTAGTCTTGACATATCACCAGAATGCTTCCATGAGGAGCCCGGCACTGTCCAGAGATAATCCACATTTTCTGCTTCTTTCATCATCCAGAAGCAGATATTTCATGACACTTGTAGAATCACGATGTCCAAGAGCATCCATGACATCATCAATTCCTGCATGGTTACGTAAAAGATTTGTAGCAAAAGTTCTGCGAGTTACATGAAAGCCACCGCCTTTTACCTCTTTTCTCTCTGGAAGAATGCGATAAAGTGCATTTGTGCATACCCTGCCTGTAAGTTTTCCGTATGGAGCTTTTGATCTGACAAAAATATATTCAGGACTGGCCTTTGGGCGACCAGATCTTATATATGAATACATAGCATTTCCCACTTCAACAGGCATCGGAAGTGTAATCTGCGTTTTTGTTTTCTTCATGACAATTGAAATCTGACGATTTTGCCAGTCGATATCCTGAAAGCGGAGTGCCAGGACATCATATGCCCTTAATCCAAGCCTCAGTCCGAGTAACACTATGGCAATATCACGAAGCTCTATAGATTTATTATGTTCTGTTCGAAATGCATGGATTCTCTGTAACTGCTCGTCAGACAGAATATCAATGATCTTATCCTGTGGAGCAGTCCCTGACACCAGGCATATATCCAAACCATGGTCATCTGTATATCCTTTTTCATCAAGATAACGCAGGAATGCCCTTATGCTCACAAAGCGGCCAGAACGTCCCTTAAAAGTTGCGTGTTCATCATTTCTTGAAAAATCTTTGATAACTGCTACTGAGAGTTGATTGAAACTTTCATAACCATGGTCAAGTAGAAATCTGCAGAAACGTGTACAAGAGCAACGGTAACTTTTTATTGTACCGACATCTCGAAATTCACACCTTTTCTGGTCAAGAAGTCCTGATATTGCCTCCTTGCACCATGACGGAAGTTCATCAAACATCACTGGATTATATTTGTACTTTCCATCTGGATGTATATCACCCGACACGGTATAATCTTCGTAAAATTTCAGAACTCTCCGCCAGTGGAGCCATGAAGCTCCCATTGCTCTACTGATTTCAGCAAACCAGATCCACATGATATCCTGGTGGAATCCGAAAGAATGCATATCCAGGAACAGGTACAATGCAGTCAGGGCGTGTGTGGCAAGTTTCAGGGTTGTACCAACATATCCATGAGTTTTTAAAAGTTCCACAAAGGGTATGACTGACTTGCAGAATTCATCCGCCGACATAATTACATTAGTTATCTTATCCAGAGCCATCCTGTTTTCAGCTGAAAACTTGGCTACCGAACCGATATGGGGATATATCTGACTGTTAAAAATAAAGCTGCAGTTCATAGGGCAAAGTCCTTTTTTACCATAAAACCTGATTATACGTGCAGCGTTATTCAGTATCACTGCTTTTGTATCGTCAGAACAGTACATTTTTGTTTCTATCAGTTTTATGACTGCCTCATAGGTGACTTCAGTAATGTCATGCACCCCTATGTCATCCAGAAAAAGTAATCCCTCTGAACAGTAAACACGGGTTAATTCTAATGTCCGGTCTGTATAGCGACTGCTGCAATCATTAAGATACACATCAAGATCTTTCTTCCATAGTGCAGGCAGTTTGTTGTAGTAAGACTGGTTAAGATAAAGCCTGCGGTCAGAAATGGTTCCAGTGGAGTCCATTTCCTCTAACTGGTATGCATACTGTACCCATATAGCACACCTTTGACGTGGCAATTCGTTTTTGATATCAGCAAGCCACCTTTCACGGATCGCATCTGAATACCCCTCGTTCCTTTGAGTAATAAAAAGTCCAAGGGATTCATAACAATCTCTATGTGACTTTCGGCTGCTGGAACACACCTCCTTTTCTTTCAACAGTACCATTACCTTGTCTACTGTTTCATTGTAATTCATGAAATCACATCCTTTCGGCTTTATTGTGATTTCATTATCGCATATGAAATTTTTATCCTCACATTTTTCTGAAAACAGCTGAAAATTCATGCTTACTCAGAAAAGATGAGGATAAAAATATCGTGAGGATAAGCCGGTAACAATAAAGATTTCATCGGCAGCTGTGATATCCCCTAGCATTCAAACTCCTTCAGTACGTTGAATACCTGTGCGAGAAGAAGCGGATCGGTTCCATTGGGGATGGATAAAGTGCATCTGCCTATCGAAAGATTTATGGATGGTATATCTGGAACTGATACGCGGGTGCATGAAGTATCAAGCATAAGATCATTCTGGCTACATGAAGCTTGATTTTTAAAATCGACTTTTACTACTTCCTGTTTTTCAGGAGCGTTACAGCTGCGTCCGGTAGCTGGTGGAAGATCAGAGCAGCCTTTTTGGCGAAGTCTTTTCACCCAGTTGTAAAATGTCCCTGGTTTAATATCATGTTCCACACACCATTGGTGATCAGTGAGACCACTGCTGCGGCATTCCATAATTAAGAGATATTGTTCGTGTGCTGGTATTCTGGTACTTCTCATGAGCAATCCTCCATAAATGTAAGTAGAGTAAAATGCTCGCATCTATCATTTCTATCAATAGAAAAATGAAGTAAAATGCTTGCATTCTCTAACTATAATTATGGACTGGGTTTTAGGACAAAACAATCCGTGGAATTATTTTGCGCTTACATTTCAAACACACTCTAGCGGTCTACATACATCTTTTCATAATAATTTTGATATTCCCCAGAAATAATGGTTTCCCACCATGTTTTATTATCCAGATACCATTGTATCGTTTTTTTAATTCCGTCTTCAAATTTTGTTTCCGGCAGCCATCCTAATTCATTGTGAATTTTGGTAGGATCGATAGCATAGCGCATATCATGGCCCTTACGGTCTTTGACATAGGTAATCAGACTTTCCGGTTTATCCAGTGATTTACAAATAATTTTAACAATATCGATATTCTTCATTTCGTTATGACCGCCTACATTATAGACTTCGCCTACACGTCCGTTGTGAATGATTAAATCTATTGCTTTGCAATGGTCTTCTACATATAGCCAGTCACGAACATTCAAGCCTTCCCCGTATACCGGCAGTGGCTTATCGTTTAATGCATTGGCGATCATCAGAGGTATTAATTTCTCTGGAAAATGATAAGGCCCATAGTTGTTGGAACATCTGCTAATTGTAACCGGTAGCCCATAAGTTCGGTGATAAGCGAGAACTAATAAATCTGCACTTGCTTTTGAGGAACTGTAAGGACTGCTGGTATGTATCGGTGTTTCTTCCGTAAAGAATAAGTCGGGACGGTCTAGTGGAAGGTCGCCATATACTTCATCGGTAGATACCTGGTGATATCTCTGTATTCCATATTTGCGGCAGGCATCCATAAGGATTGCCGTTCCTTTGATATTGGTATCTAAGAAAACTTCCGGATTTTCTATAGAACGGTCTACATGGCTTTCAGCAGCAAAGTTTACAACCATATCGGGATGCTCTTTTTCAAATAATCCGTAAACTGCTTCACGGTCAGTGATGCTTATCTTGATGAAGTCAAAGTTGGGATGATCCATGACTGGTGCCAATGTTGAGAGATTACCAGCATAAGTCAGACAATCTATGCAAAATATACGATAGTCAGGGTATTTATTTAACATGTGGAATACGAAGTTAGAGCCAATGAATCCTGCTCCGCCAGTTACGATAATATTCATAGTTTTTATTCTCCTTTGATTTTAGTTTTATAGGTGTTTGATAAACACCGTAACCCATTGATGTTACTGGGTTTAGTTACTCGATTTATATAAATTTTCTATCCAATGGTGGTAAAATATAGGTAACGACACCAATACATCTCACAACCAAAGGAGAAGAAAATTTATGACTACTAAATACCATCAGATTTCTTTAAGTGATATTTTTTCAGACTGTCAAAACAAACTCATCGATGATTCAACATCATTCTTTACTCTGCTTGCAGGGTATATGAATCTTGATGAATTCATCCCTCCAGAATTCCAATCTGTTTTTTATCTGTCGATTGGGCGGACACGGATCTATTCGCTTCACGGTTTTCTTTCTGCTTTTATTATTCAAAAGATTTTTTTCATGATTTTCCAAGATCCCTAACGCTACTCTGATGTCTCGTTTCAAACATGACTTTGAACCTTATATTGAGCTGATGTTTCAATAGATGGTTGATTATACAAAACCCATCTGTCAAGTGATTGATTCCACATTGGCTCAGATGCTTACTTTTGATACATACGGCATCGAGCTTTATGTTACAGAAACAATCCGAAAACACTGAATGCTTTCATTAAAAAGCTGAAGACTTTCTTTAAGGACAAACCTTCGGTTGATCCTTATAAGATGGCTTATTGTCTTATGCCTTCACAGGCGGCTTCCTGTTCGGATGCCAAGCAGATGTATATCAATGGTCACTTCTGTTATGCCGACAAATTCGCCATTCTTACCAATGGATTAGGTATTGTCCGACACATTTCCTTTATTGATTACGATGATTTTAAATCTGCTCATCCTGACCTTATGGTTGAAAAGAAAACGGATTCGCCAGATGAAGATAAGTCTGTAGGCGATGCCTCTGCTCTTGTTCCTGTTTTACAGGATTTCTTTTCTCTTCATCCCGCTTTTCACCCGGATACATTTCTTGGCGATTCTGCTTTTGACTCTGCTGAACTCTATGGAACTTTATTCCATGACTTTTATTTTTCCAAAGCGCTGATCCATTACAATCCAAGGAACGAAAGCACATTGAAGAAAGTTGGTTACAACGAATACGGATATCTTGCCTGCCCCAATGATTCCTCACTGGCAATGAAATGCTGTGGTGTCACCAAAGAAAAGTAACGTGCAGACCGTATCAAATGGATCTGTCCAAAAATGCATTACCATAAAGGCTGGGTCAACGATTGTGAAAATCCATGCAGCATCGCTTCACATGGCATAACAACTTATACTTATAAAAACATGGATTTACGCATGTTACCGGGTATTCAACGCGGTACGAAAAAATGGCATGACACTTACAAAATACGTACTATCGTAGAACGTCAATCATTTCAAAATCAATATGTGCATCGCTGGAAGAAAAACTCGAAATCACACCACCACCAAAGCCGATGTTTTTCTGGCAGGCATTGCCAGCCAGCTGACTGTCATCGTTGCGCATGCAATGGATTGTGCACAATACATTCGAAGTCTAAAAACTTTAATTGCCTGAAAAAATATTCAATTGTCATAAATCTTATTTCGGCTTGTATAAGTACGCGCAAAAACTGATGTTTTATGTCAGTTCAGAAACAATTCTGAATACGGACCTGTTTTTTCTCCTTATATAGGGAAAAGTTATCCACAGGAACTGATAAAATCATTTATTAATTTCCTATTTTAGTTTTATATAAAGATTAGTGAAGGATATCCATATATTTTCCGTCTAAGACATCTTTCAGATATTGGCCATATTGATTTTTCTTTAAAAATTCATATACCTTTACTAGGTCATCTCTTGTAATCCAGCCATTTAAGTAAGCTATTTCTTCCAGGCAGGCAATCTTGCGGTGCTGATGAGATTCTATGGTTTTGACAAAATTAGTGGCTTCTACAAGGCTTTCATGTGTACCTGTATCCAGCCAGGTGAATCCTTGACCCAATAATTCAACGTTTAGGTTATTATTTTCTAAGTAGATGCGGTTTAGGTCCGTGATTTCCAGTTCGCCCCGGGCACTGGGCTTTAAGTTTTTAGCATATTCTACGACCTTATTATCATAGAAATACAGACCGGTTACACAATAATTGCTCTTTGGCTGCACGGGCTTTTCTTCAATGGAAATGGCTTTCCCCTCAGAATTGAATTCCACAATTCCAAATCGTTCCGGATCATCCACATAGTATCCGAAGACAGTAGCGCCTTTGCCGGTTTCTGAATTTACCACTGCAGCATTAAGCCGTTTTTTTAGGCCGTGACCTGCGAAGATATTGTCTCCTAGTACCATGGCAACGGTATCATTGTCGATAAATTCCTCACCAATTATAAATGCCTGTGCCAATCCGTCCGGACTTGGCTGTATGGCATAAGATAAATTTGTCCCGAATTGATATCCATCTCCTAATAGCTCTTTGAAACGTGGTGTATCCTGAGGCGTTGAAATAATAAGAATATCACGTATGCCTGCATTCATCAGAACGGACATAGGGTAATAGATCATTGGTTTGTCGTAAATAGGTAATAATTGTTTTGACGTAACCATAGTTAGTGGATATAGGCGGGTACCGGAACCGCCTGCAAGTATAATACCTTTCATAATTAAATTCTCCTTTTTAAAATAGATTTTTATCTTCAGCATAATGAAATTCCATCGAGTATAAATTCATTATAAAAGGTGCCCTTAGGGCACCTTCAAGTACTTTTTTAAAAAATTATCTAAAATATAATATTAAATTCGTGTTTCACCGTTTAAATTTGTGTTTGATGATTTTAGTGTTACACTTTTCATGGTATGATGTTCTTGGTAAGTGGATTCTCTATCAAAGGAGAATTATTTATGTCTAAGAAAAAAACATATGATCAAAAGCACCTAACGATAAGCCAAAGAATTCATATCGAAAAGGGGCTAAATGATGATCTGTCATTTGCAACGATAGCCAGAAAACTTGATAAGCATCCAAGTACAATTGCCAAGGAAGTGAAGAGTTATCGCACCTTTCAAAAACGAGAGGTTGATACAGGACATCCTCTCCGCTGTGTCAGGTTTAAGTAATGTTCCTTACGTTTTCTTTGCGACAAACCGAATTGCGTAAAAGTCTGCAAATACTGCTATAATAACAATGATCGTATTCCTGTATGCACCGCCCTTTGTCCGGAATATCTGGAACCACAATGTGAATCTATTTGCAAAGCTCCTTATGTTTGCAATCATTGTGCAAGACAGCGTACCTGTAATAAGAACAAAGCTTTCTACATTGCGCAGAATGCGGACGGATCCTCTCAAGATCTGCTTGTTTCATGCAGACAGGGAATTAATTAGGCTCCTGTTGATATCGCACTCCTTGATGAGCTTATCTCTCCGCTATTATCGCGAGGGCAGTCGCTGGCACACATTTATGCTTTTCACGGACATGAAATTCCCTGTTCCAGAAAGACGATCTACAATTATATAGACCAGGGCTTTTTTACTGCTAAGAACATCGATTTACGCCGCAAGGTACGTTACAAATGCAAGCCAAGAAAAACTGGTACAAGGGTCAGCCTGGCTGCAAAAGAATTCCGTATGGGACGAACCTACGAGGATTTTTAAAAATTCATTCAATAGAATCCCGATATTCCAGTTGTCGAACTTGATACCGTAGAAGGCGGGCGGGATAATAGCACGCAAGCTTTCCTTACCATCTTTTTCCGAAACTGTTCTCTTATGCTTATTTTTGCACTACAAGAGAAATCACAGGACCAGGTCATAAAAGTTTTCAATTATTTGACAGAAAAACTCGGTTTTAGGGTATTCCAGGAACTGTTCCCTGTAATATTGACAGATAATGGTGTGGAATTTCAATTTCCAAAACGATTGGAATGCGATAAAAATGGTGAGATCTGCACTAAAATCTTTTACTGCAATCCAAACTCTTCCTGGCAAAAAGGATGGATCGAGAAAAATCATGAATACATCCGGTATGTGATTCCTAAAGGTCAGAGTCTGGATAACTATAAGCAAAGAGATGCCTACGTACTTATGAATCATATCAACAGTGAAGCCAGAGACAGCCTAACGGCTGCACTCCATTTAGGCTGTCTAAGATGCTTTTAAATAGCAGGTTACACAGACTTTTATGTCTCCTGGAAATACCTGGTGACCCAGTCTATTTAAAACCATCGTTACTTAAAAAATAGAATTAAAATCAAAACGGAATACACTGCCGAATTTACCCCTACAAAAATTTGGCATGTGGAATTTAGTCCTGCACATTTACCCAGATGCCTGTTTGCCATGCTTGCACACATGAAAACAGGCTCCTGTAAGGTCATTGTAACTCTATTTTTGTAACTCTATTTTTGTCACTCGTAAACCGAAATGAAGCGAATTAAGTACTGCAAAATCAATGTTTGTAGAAATCACGAATTCTTTGAAATTTTACCTTTTTAAAAATTTATTTATTTCTACAAATAAAAATTCCAGCATCCTTCGTAATATAAAAACCACCAGTTGTCTTCTTCTTCACAAAAGAACGAAAATCTTTGAAACGATCTACAATATACTGATTTTGATTTCCGTGGCAGGACAGTACATAGGAGATTAGCGTTTCTGAATCCGGAACAAGCAGGGAATCATCGTATGACTTCCAGAGAACCTCAGAAAAGAAAGGAGATAATATCTCATTTCCATTTTCACGTCCGAACCGTTCATACAGCTTATCGGCGGAAAGGACAATACGATCGTCAAAATCAGATACAAGCTGGCTCACTTCATTCATGTGCAGGCTTCCATAGGTACTGCAGATAAATGTGCCCCCATCCTTTAAGACACGGTTTACTTCCCTGCATACCTGAGCAATATCTTCACAGTAGAATAGTACATGGTTGGCGAGAACCAGATCAAAGCTGTTATCTTTATATGGAATATGACAACAATCGAAAGTGTTAAAATCAAAACGGGAATCTTCGGAACCGATACTTCGGCGGGTATCACGCAGCATTCCTTCAGAAATATCGGAAAGTGTGATATGTATATGAGACGGTATAATAGAAAAGTTTTCTGCCCATTGAGTACCATCACCGCATCCCAATTCCAAAATATTGTTTCCTGATTTTATGTGACATTGTTCGTAGATCCATGGAAACCAGCCTTGTGTATTTTTAGAGTACAAATGATGAAGATTAATTCTTGCGGCTATGTTAGAAGCATTTTGGTATTGGTTTTTTAAGCTCTTTTCCATGCCCATCACATGAATCAGTTCCAGCATATGGCACCAATCCACTGTTTTTTGTTCTTGCAGGGATTGGGATGTATCCCGTATTGTTTGTGCAACTAATTGCATTTGTTCAATGCGGTCTTCCACAAGTTTCAGCTGAAGATTTAGTGAATCAACCATAAAATGTTCATCTGTATTCGTAATTGTCATTTCCCGGATATCATCCAGCGAAAATCCTAAATATTTGAGCAAGAGTATCTGTTGTAATCTGGCAAAATCGTCGTATGTATAGAAACGTGCACCTGAATCATTGACGTAAGATGGCTTTAGAATCTGATGTTCATCATAATAGCGCAGTGTTTTCTTCGTAATATGGGAGAGTCTGGCAAATTCACCGGAAGAATAGTAACCTGGTATTTTCATCCACATTAATTCCTTTCATAATTAAATAATAAAACTATTATATATAGTAAAGTCCGTGACTTCAATAGAAACCTGCCGCTATACCATTTTAAAAGAAGTAAAGACATAAGAAAACCATTGAAACATCAAAAAACCTGCCGCCTAAAAAGGCAGCAGGCTCATAACCCAACAGTATACCCAATATTCACAAACATTTCTGTATTATTTCTTATCTACTAAAAACAGTACCGGTGACAGAGATTTAAATGTCACAGTTACTTCCTGGTCCTCCACACTATCCGGTGTAAGTACTTCCCACTTATCATCTTTCTGTAAATGAAGAACTTTTACGTTTTCATCTTTCTGGATGCTTGGGATAGCAAAAGTAATAGAAACTTCATCAAAATCAACTCCATCCAGGCTTACGTCAACTGCATAAGCAATTGCCATATTCTTCAGGGAAGGATCAACTGTTGCAGGATCTACGGTTACTTTTGTTTTTGTGATTTTCAATTTGCTGATATCGATGCTCTTACCATTTACCATAACTTTACTTGCTTTTACGTTAACAGTAGGACTTGGAGCAGCGAAAGCTGACATTGTAAAGGAAAGCATTAATGCAAATGCCAATACAAGAGAGCCAATTCTTTTTATGTTTTTCATGTTTGTTACCTCCATTTTGCGTTAAATTATATTGTGAATACCCCTACAGAAATGTAAGTGTATACTGTCCACCAATTTGAGGAGAGCACTCTATTTTTGCTTTGTATAGAAGAGATCCAGAACCAGTTCTTTCAGTCCCTTTTCATCTGCATGGAATTCAGCATAAAATTTCCCCTCTGTAAGCTTTCCGGGAACCATATGGAAATTTTCATCTCCAAGACCGGATTTTGCGAATTTGTCAAATAAAGTCTGCATTTGAGCAGTGTTTAAATCGGTTACTACATATTTCTGAATCTGTTTATAAAGAGTAAGGATACTAAATGGATCTTTCGATGTTTCAGACGCCAGCTTTTTCGTAAATGCAGTAATATATTGTTTTTGGCGCTGTATTCTCAACTGATTGGAATCCAATTTGTCAGTATCGCGGTATTTTACGTATTGTAAAGATTGTTTTCCTTTTAATTCAACTGTTTTTCCTTTTGCCAAAGCCGGATCCTGGCTGGTAAGGTCTTCCAGTACTTCTACAGATACCCCTCCGATAGCGTCGTTAATCGTAGGAATAGCGGCCATTTTCATAGCAACATAATGGTCAATTTTGATGCCGCCAAATAAGTTTGACACCGCTTTTACTGTATTCAGACAGCTTTGTTCCTTGCCATCCCCATATCCATGGGAAAGTGCGATCTGAAGATTTGCGGTTCGAAAATATTCACCATAGATATCCAGCATATCCACATCTGTCATGGTATCCCGGTTGATTCCAATAATTTGGCTCTTGCCGGTATCTTTGTCCGATACAACTAAGAACAGACAGTCAGCCATTCCGCTATCCCCCAAGGAATCAACAGTGCCATCTTCCTGTTCATTGTTTACGTTGTCAATACCCATGAACAATGTTGTCTCAATATTAGATTTCAGAGTATAAGTTTCCTTGTTATATGTAATCTTGGATTCGGCTTTTTTTGTTTCGCCTTGATTTTTTGCATCCGCAGCATGTACAAATTGTGTACTGCACAGTATATAGGTTATACTAAGAATGCAGGTACAAATCAGTGCTAATTTCTCAAATATAGTAAACCCTTTTTCTTTGTACATAAATAATACACCTCCTTTCATTTGGATTTAGGATATCTCGTTTAGCAGAATTTGTCAATGAATTTATGCGATTTAGTACAATGACTGAGAGTATATTTTACAAAATTTAATGGTAGAAAACATAACTCATTCAGTGAAAATTCTTTAAGAATAAATATGGCAAATATTAATAAAAACAATTAGAATATTTGTACATGGTATGGTATCATTAAAATTTAATCATGTCATTTCGATTTATCTGAAAAATAAAAACATTAGCAGGGAAGTTTATCATTATGAAAGCACTTATTATTGAAGATTTTACAGAATTTATTATTGAATACGGATTTAGAGGTATCCTGTTGGGGATTGGAATCGTACTTATTTATATCGCAATCCTATGGTTTGTTAAAAAATTACATAATCCGCAGATGAAAATAAGAGCATCTCTATTACCGGTTATCTATATATTTTCTGTTTATTGTTATCTGGTTCTGGAGATTGCTTATTTTTCCAGGGAACCGGGATCACGTACGAGAGCGGATTTAATGATCGGAGCTACATTTCAAAATACACCAAGAGCAATTTCATATATTATTGAGAATATTATTATGATGATACCTTTAGGAGTCTTGGTACCTGTACTATGGAAACGGATTCATACGGTCTGGAGATGCCTTGCCGTTGGATTCTTTACAAGTTTGGTTATAGAAATATTCCAGTTTGTATCTGAACGGGGATTTTTCCAGACAGATGATATAATTACAAATGTATTTGGAACTTTGATTGGCTATTGGATCTATTTATGTGTTGTAAAAGTACGTTTGATGCTCACTGAAGTTTCTCATGAGTCTGAGTGAATGTTCTATATATTATGAGGAAGGGAATTTTTCCCCAATCCGCACCAATCGCCCGTCCATCCTCATCCACCCGGACAACGTCACCATAACCTGCCCCGGTATATAAAACACCCATACCATACTGGGGGCAATCCGGTACCAGCTGTCCAGCCATCCCCCTCTGCTTAATTCTACATATAAGGTCAGATTTCCTATCCCCACATGTATATCGCAAAACAGCAGCAGGCAGATCCCAAGAGCAAACAGTCCCATCTGTCCCTTCCATGCATTTACCAGATTAAACAAAAGACAGAAGAAGTAAACCGCCGCCAATGCAGCAGTACTGTTAATATCAATCGAAACCAGCCAGCAGATCAGGCAGAACAAAAAGCTTCCGCCAATTCCAAATGACAGCATATTCCAAACGTTCATCTGAATAATTTTACAGTAGCAGATCTGCACAATCAGAAACATACAGATTCCCAGGAAATAAAATTTTGTGAATATAAGAAAATAATCTGCAAATAATGAGAAAAATAAAGATGCAGTAATAAAAATAAAATAGTGGCTGGAAGACTTTGAGCTCAGCTGATACCAGATGCTGAAAAAGAGGCAGGTCAGTACGGTACAGAATTTCAGCATAGTAATGGGCAGATGTGGAAATAATCCGAGAAAATCGGATAAAAATATCATAGAATAAAAAGATATCTCAATTAAAAGAAAACACTTCAAAGAAAATTTTTCCATTGCTCTGCCACCTCTTTTTCTCATAGTTTGGTATGTATCTTTATATTTGACAACATAACCATAATATTGCCAAAAGAGCCTTAAAATAAACGTTAAAATAGTATAAACTTTTGCTTTTGCCTTGTATGGCTGCAACACTTATGCTAGAATAAGGAAGGTATTATGAGACGCCCTTGCAGCTGCAAAAGTATGCAGGGCTGGCGTTTTGGTATTACAAAGGAGGAGATTACTTTGGAAAAAGAAATGAGTTTTATAAATAAACGCATTATTCCGGATTCAGCAGGCCCGTTGTTCAGACAGGCGAAAGAATTCGATGAATTGATGATGATGTATAATTGTGCAATACGTGAAATTAAAACAAAACTGGAAGTGTTAAATGACGAGTTGTCTGTAAGATATAATCGCAATCCCATTGAATTTATTAAATCCCGGATTAAAAAACCCATTAGTATTGCGAACAAACTCCAGAGCAGAGGGCTTGAAGTTTCGATAGATTCGGTCGTGAATAATTTAAATGACGTAGCAGGTATCCGTGTTATCTGCTATTTTATTGATGATATTTATGATGTGGCTAAGATGTTGGCAAGGCAGGATGATGTGAAGCTTCTGGAAGTAAAGGATTACATCCGCAATCCCAAAGAAAATGGATACCGAAGCCTGCATATGATCGTGGAGGTGCCGGTCTTCTTTTCCAAGGCAAAACAGAACATGAGAGTAGAGGTACAGATCCGTACCATCGCTATGGATTTCTGGGCAAGCCTGGAGCACCAGCTTCGTTATAAAAAGAATATAGAAGATATCAAAGACAGCGAAGACATCAGTCTGGAACTTAAGAAATGTGCTGAGGTTATTGCAGATACCGATTGCAAAATGCAAAATATTCGTGAACGGATTGGGGTTTTCACAGAACTGACATAATTTGTTGTTATACTTCATACAGAATACAGGTTCGGAGGTTGGAGATAATGGATAAATTAAAAGTTTTAGTTGTAGATGACGAAAGCAGAATGAGAAAGCTGGTAAAAGATTTTCTTGTAAAAAAAGACTTTGTCGTATTAGAAGCGGAGAACGGAGCGGAAGCTCTGGACGTTTTTTTTGAAGTGAAAGATATAGCGTTGGTGATTCTGGATGTAATGATGCCAAAAATGGATGGATGGCAGGTGTGCAGGGAAATCCGTACTTATTCAAAGGTGCCCATTATTATGTTAACGGCAAAAAGTGATGAACGAGATGAGCTTCTTGGATTTGAGCTAGGTGTTGACGAATATATTTCCAAACCTTTTAGTCCAAAGATTCTGGTTGCAAGAGTAGAAGCGATTCTTAGAAGAACAAATTCTATTTCACCGGATGAAATCATTATAGCAGGTGCAATCGAGATTAATAAGGCGGCCCATCTTGTAAAAGTGGATGGAAAGCCGGTAGATTTAAGCTATAAAGAATTTGAGCTGTTGGCTTATTTTGTGGAGAACCAGGGACTGGCACTTTCCAGAGAGAAGATTCTGAACAGCGTTTGGAACTACGATTACTTTGGTGATGCCAGAACGATTGATACACATGTGAAAAAACTCCGCAGTAAATTGGGAGAAAAAGGTGATTATATCAAAACGATCTGGGGGATGGGCTACAAGTTCGAGGTGGAATAGATGAAGCATTCAATTCGGAAACAAATGGCGCTTATCTTTATCGGACTGGTATTACTGATGTTGATTGCAAACTGGCTGATCAATAACTTTTTCCTGGAAAGTTACTATGTGGTAAAGAAAGAGAAAGTGTTGGTAAATGTATTTCAGGAAATAAATAAAGAAGATATCAATAGCAACTATTACACAAATGAATTTTTAGAAAATGTAAATAGTTACTGTGCCCAGAATAATATTATTATGGCTATCTTAAATCAAAATCTGTTGCCTTTATATACAAGTAATGACAGCCAGGACGTAAGAAACATGGTAGGCAGGGTGTTTGGATATGTTATGGGAACGGATAATTCAGATATCCGTATATTGAGACGGGAAGATAATTTTCTTGTCCAGAAAAACTGGGATGATAAATCAAAATCAGAATATCTGGAAATGTGGGGCATTTTAGATTCCAATGACTATGTGATCATGCGAATTCCGCTGGATAGTATCCGGGATAATGTTAAAATTTCAAATGAATTTCTGACGTATATCAGTATTGTTTTCATTTTACTGGCAATTATTATTATCTGGTGGTTGTCGAATCACATAACAGCACCGATTCTGGAACTTACCGATTTATCCAAACGGATGGCAAGCCTGGATTTTAATGTAAAATACAAAAGCGGCGGCAAAAATGAAATCGGTCAGTTGGGTGAACATTTTAACCAGATGTCAAAAACTCTGGAGACAACAATTTCAGAATTAAAGACTGCTAATAATGAACTGCAAAAAGATATCGAGCAAAAAATACAAATAGATGAAATGCGTAAAGATTTCTTATCGAATGTGTCTCATGAATTAAAAACGCCGATTGCCCTGATTCAGGGATATGCGGAAGGACTTAGAGAATGCATTAATGATGATGAAGAGAGCCGGGACTTCTATTGTGAGGTTATCATGGATGAAGCCTCGAAGATGAATCAGATGGTCAAAAAACTTCTGACTTTGAATCAGCTTGAGTGTGGTCAGGAAAAAGTCATTATGGAGCGATTTGATTTAACAGCGCTGGTACGTGGTGTCGTACAGTCCGCCGGCATCCTGGGACAGCAAAAAGGGGCAAAAATAATTTTCGAACAGGAACAGTCTGTCTATGCATGGGCAGATGAATTTAAAATAGAAGAAGTGATCACCAATTATGTCAGCAACGCACTCAATCATGTGGCAAATGAAATGATTGTAGAAGTTAAGATTTGCAGC
>NZ_JTGN01000001.1:0-2500 GCF_000797495.1 Robinsoniella peoriensis | reverse complement strand
AAGGTTAAGAGGAGATGTCAGCGCAAGCGAAGCATTGAATTTAAGCCCCAGTAAACGGCGGCCGTAACTATAACGGTCCTAAGGTAGCGAAATTCCTTGTCGGGTAAGTTCCGACCCGCACGAAAGGCGTAATGATTTGAGCACTGTCTCGACAATGCATCCGGTGAAATTGAAATACCAGTGAAGATGCTGGTTACCTGCGCCAGGACGGAAAGACCCCATGGAGCTTTACTCCAGCTTGATACTGGGATTCGGTATTGCATGTACAGGATAGGTGGGAGACTRWGAATTCACAACGCCAGTTGTGAAGGAGTCATTGTTGGGATACCACCCTTGCAGTATTGGATTTCTAACCAGCCACCGTGATCCGGTGGTGGGACAATGTCAGGCGGGGAGTTTGACTGGGGCGGTCGCCTCCGAAAGGGTATCGGAGGCGCTCAAAGGTCTTCTCAGAATGGTTGGAAACCATTCGCAGAGTGCAAAGGCAAAAGAAGGCTTGACTGTGACACCGACGGGTGGAGCAGGTACGAAAGTAGGACTTAGTGATCCGGTGGTATAAAGTGGGATTGCCATCGCTCAACGGATAAAAGCTACCCTGGGGATAACAGGCTTATCACTCCCAAGAGTTCACATCGACGGAGTGGTTTGGCACCTCGATGTCGGCTCATCGCATCCTGGGGCTGTAGTAGGTCCCAAGGGTTGGGCTGTTCGCCCATTAAAGCGGTACGCGAGCTGGGTTCAGAACGTCGTGAGACAGTTCGGTCCCTATCCGGCGTGGGCGCAGGATATTTGAGAGGAGCTGACCTTAGTACGAGAGGACCGGGTTGGACTGACCTCTGGTGTACCGGTTGTTCTACCAAGAGCATGGCCGGGTAGCCAAGTCGGGAAGGGATAAACGCTGAAGGCATCTAAGCGTGAAGCCCCCCTCAAGATGAGATATCCCCCGCATAAGCGGTAAGACCCCTTGAAGACGACGAGGTAGATAGGTTAGAGGTGGAAGTGCAGTAATGTATGGAGCTGACTAATACTAATAGGTCGAAGGCTTATCCATAAGGTTTAGGATAATGTCAATAAAGTTGATATGATCAACGAAGTTGGTAATGCAAGAACGGATGATAATTTGATGAATTTCTGTGTGTGATTTTGAAGGTATATGTATGTGAGGCAGCTAAGGATAGCTGCTTTTTTCTTTGCAAATAATTATTGAATGAATCTTTTTTTACAGCAGCATAGTTTTCAATTGATGTAATTTGCTATGGCACATCACTAGCACAAACTGATCAGAACATTGGTCAGTATATCTTGGTAAAATCAGCAGCAATATTTAAACACACTTTTGAGTGTGGTTGAAATATGTATGGACTATTATAAGAATTAAGTGGATGAAAAAAAGAATATAAGCTATACATGTGTATAACTTATATAAATCAACCATCTTTCTATTCACCATCTCAATCTACAAAGTATCCCCTTCTCAGCTAAACCCCAATATAAGAAACCCGCAGAGTCTCAATTTCAAGTAATAACTCATAAGATTGTTTTGAATAGTGAGCCATAAGCCACTTATAAACTGTTCGCTGTAGTGCTAGAGAGTATTTGAAAATTCATTCCAGCCATCTGCATGCCCCACTTTGCGGCATATTTGCCCCGAATTCAGGTTACGTAGCCCGCTACGCGCCCTTCATCAGGGAGAAATCTCCCACAAAGTGTGACGCACAGCTGCCAGAAAGCAATTTTAAAACACGCTTTAGGAGATAGAAAATATCTTCTATAATAGAGACTATAATTACTTACTAAATTATCAAAATTAAATATATAAATCAAAAAATATAAATTATTTAAAAAAATCAAAATATATGTTGACAATTAATTGGGAAGATGTTATTATTATCAAGTCGCTTCGATACATCGACAAATTTAGAAAAGAAATTCTAAAAAATGTCAAAAAGTTGTTGACAAAAAGCAATAAACTTGTTATACTAACAAAGTTGCTGACAACATGGTGACAAGCAGAACCTTGATAATTGAACAGTGAAACAACCTTGAAAGATTCTATTAAAAGAGATTTCAAAATTAAGAACCGTATCAGAAATGATACAACCTTAAAACAGTAATAAAGGGATAAAATTAGCTAGTAGTTGATTTTTGAACTAAGATCAAAACTTTATTTGAGAGTTTGATCCTGGCTCAGGATGAACGCTGGCGGCGTGCTTAACACATGCAAGTCGAGCGAAGCATAAAAACAGATTTCTTCGGAATGAAATTTTTATGACTGAGCGGCGGACGGGTGAGTAACGCGTGGGTGACCTGCCTCATACAGGGGGATAACAGACAGAAATGTCTGCTAATACCGCATAAGCGCACAGTGCTGCATGGCACAGTGTGAAAAACTCCGGTGGTATGAGATGGACCCGCGTCTGATTAGCTAGTTGGTAAGGTAACGGCTTACCAAGGCGACGATCAGTAGCCGGCCTGAGAGGGTGAACGGCCACATTGGGAC
>NZ_JTGN01000030.1 GCF_000797495.1 Robinsoniella peoriensis | reverse complement strand
GTACCGCTTCCGGTAATTGTAAGCTGAGCTGATTCCCTTAATGTTCCGCACATTTTGATACTGGCAATATCAAATGTATCTGCCGCATTTTCCGAAACGCTGATGCTATAAACAGCCTCAGAACCACCAACCATTCCCTCTTCCTCATGCAGCCGCACAATGGTTACTTCTGGATTATGCCATAATAAATTTGTTGTGTTTTCTGACATACTTTATTACCTCCTAAAATTTTTTATGCAGTGGATTTGAGTATTAACAGTACGTTTTTCTTTTTCGTATCAATTACTCAAAATACAAGATTTCGTCGTTCCTGTTACCTCTAACTCCCTTGCATATAAACATTGTATCATGTATTTTTATGCATGCTATGCAACTTGAGATATCTGGTAACTCTTTTACTGATCACACTTTGATCCAGATGGATCTTCCTCTCCACTTCTTTCTGCGTCAAGTTTTCCAGATAGAGGTAACGAAATATCATACGGGTTGTAACATCTTCAATATCCGTAATAAACTCCTCCACCTCCAGCTTTTGTACCTCACACTCTTCCATCTGATGCTTCAGTTTTTTCTCAAGTTCCAGTACGCGTCTCCTTTTATCTTTACTACAGCCCATCGCCTGATTTTTTTTATCTGCAAGCTGCATCTTTAATGACGCAATCTCTTTTCCAAGGACTTTATATTCTTCTAACATCTTCTTGTCCAACATATCATACTCCTCCCATATTTCAGTTTTATAAATACAAACGTAACGATTTCCACCCTTTGGCATATACTATTTCGAGGTGATTAAAATGCAGTCTTGTGAACTGGTAGCAACAATCAGCGCCATCGCATGTGCCATATCCAAAGGGAAATCTCCTGATGAAATAGCCCTTATGGCTACGATCTTCAGCCAGTTAGGTGATACTCTGGCTACGATATCCGCCCAGGAAGCGCTTTGCGCACCAAACAACAGAGCAGCAGTCACGCCAACGGATACGCTAAGGGATACATCAATGGGTACATCTACGGATGCATCAACGGATACATCAATGGGTACGTCTACGGATGCATCAACGGATACATTAATGGGTACGTCAACAGATGCATCAACGGATACATCAATGGGTACGTCTACGGATACGACAGCAAATGCGTCAGCGGATACACCAAAGGACACGGAATAATTTCTGGGTCCTTTTCTTCAGTTTTTCTTAAGTATCTTTATAAATCTTTTATTCTCCTGCCACAACTTTGACACATTTACTTGTTATATTATGTACATACAAAGCGATAGAGCTTTTTTACATATACTTTTCTCTCCCTCCTGGACTAGCTGCGGCTGGTCCTATTTTTTATTCTTTTTACCATAACGCTCGTGTAAGATATCCCACTCGTCCCACAAACTCTGAGGTATATTACATGCTTTATTTTGCTCTTTTGTCCGTCTTTGCAGTACATAGGATACACTGCCTGCTGACACCTTGGCTGCCCTGGCAATCTGACGGTGAGTATATCCCTGCTCATGCAGTTTTCTGATTTCTTCCTTTTTTTCATTACAGAGTGCTTTCAAATCTGCCTGCCTCCTTTTCCTTCCATCAAGAACATTTTCTTATGCCATCCAGGCATACCAATAATCCAAAAATCTCTTTTACGGTGTAACTTTTCTCTTCATCTATATCTGTTAATGTTTCAAACCACCCCTCAGCAAAGGCAACCGCACATTCCTGTGTAAACCCTTGCACTTTTGAGCGTTCCTCTATTCTATTGATCAGCATGCGCATATTTCCTTCTCCTTTTCCTATATTTACTTTTTCTGTGGTCATCTGACTCTCTGTGTGAGGTTCATCGACGACGCTGCTTCCGAGGCTGCAATATTTAAAATTTTCCTTACTTCATCATCTTTCCTGTCCCGATAATAATCATCGCAGAAACAAACTTTTGTTTCGCCTGTTTCTATTTCTTCTATAATATGTCCCATAAAACCCTCACCACCTCCAGTATTATCTTATGAAGAGACTTCTGTCCTTGTTTCAGATTTCATAAAAAGACCGGTATTACACACCTTTTATTTCTGAAATAACTTTTCTCTCTTCCATTGACATCGAATATATTTAATGGTAAAATATTCCTATATTCGAACACTTGTTTGTTTTTTTATTTTTTCCTATAGAATAAATAGTCGGGGCTGTACTTTGGAAATAATACTTTTTGTATTTTCAAAGCATCTTCATAATAAAATCCATTTTTTGTTGCCCCGTTGACAATATCACTGACAGTTTGATAGCGGTACCCCAGAAGCTCTCCCATTTGTATAAAAGTGACTTTTTCAACTTTCATTACCTCTAAAAGATTGTTATACATATTTATCCCCCTTGATTCGTAATTCCGTATTCGATATAGCAATTATATTCTTAATTCAGTATTATGTCAATAGGTTTTGTTCTTAATTTCGAATTTATTCGTAATTTCGAATATTTTCAATTTACAAAATGCGAATTCTAGTATATAATAAAAAGAAAACAAAAGAGGTGAATATCGTGGAAAAAGCAAGAATCTTGGAGAATTTAATTAAGGAGCAGGGCTTTAATCTCAAATCTTTTGCTGCCAAATGCGGCATACCGTATACTACGCTTTACGGTATAATTAAAAATGGAGTTGGGAAAGCCAGCGTCGACAATATCATCATCATCTGCAAAAATCTTGGCATAACGGTAGAATCACTGGAAGATATGGCAAAAGGCGGCTCTCAGAACCAATACGAGCCTTCGTACGATGATATGGAACAGCTGATTGCCCGCAACGGGAATAAACTCACAACAAAGGAAAAAATGAAATTAATCAAACTCTTGTCCGAATTAGAATAATTCGGGAAGGTGAGTTTTATTGGACTATCAATTTATTCAAGAAAAAGTATCTGATGTAATCATAGAGTGTGGGATCAAATCTTTTCCAATTGATACTTTTCATTTATTACGGCATTATGGCTACAAGATTTATACCTATGATGAAATCCGGTATCAAAACGAGCAATTATACGAAGTTGCCATAAAGTATTCATCCGATGCTTTTCGTTTTAAAGGCATTGTCTGTTACAATTCAAATCAGGCTTCCGGACGCATCTGTTTTTCTTTGATGCACGAACTGGGGCACCATATACTGGGTCATAACGGAGAGCAAAAACAAAATGAAATAGAAGCAAACTACTTTGCAAGCAATATTCTGGCACCGCGCATGGCCATTTATTATGCCGGCTGCAAAAATGCAAACGATGTCCACCGGTTATTTAAGATAACATATGAAGCTTCAGAATATGCTTTTGAAGATTTCAGACGCTGGAGACGTTATCTGGTTACTCATGGACACCGGTTTACTCCGGTTGAAATGGCGATATACCATCAATTTTATAATCAAGACCAGGATAAATTCGTATGGAGTATCCGGGAGTGCAGTAAGTGCGGCAGATCCATTTACAATGACCTGTTTGCCAGCCTATGCTGCCGGTGTAAGCAAAAAAAGATATCTCGCAGAAGTAAAACGTTTCTTTGTGATGATCCAATATTTGGACTTTTCTGTGACGAACAGAGCCAACAGAATATTCGAATTGCGGAATACAAATGGCTCTATGGAGACGATTACTAAATGAATTTTCAAATATGCTTTAGAGCGTGTTTTAAAATTGCTTTCTGGCAGCTGTGCGTCACAGTTTGTGGGAGATTTGTCCCGGATGAAGGGCGCGTAGCAGGCTACGTAACCTGAATTCGGGGCAAATATGCCGCAAAGTGGGGCGTGCAGATGGCAGGAATGAATTTTCAAACACGCTCTAGCGCGAACAATTTCTGAATTTAGGTTCAGCTGATTATGGTTCAGCATAATGGGACCCCGGGGTTGTGGCATGCCGGACGCTATTGGTATGGAACATATAAAATGCATAAAGTAGCTGATTATCTGCATCCTCTGCGTATTTGTTTAGTCCGTGTCTTTTACTTTTACTACGCATTAATTATCACTCCGCTCAATAGAATAAACCAGGGGTGATACTATGAAACCTTACTATATCTATTTAAGGAAATCCCGCACCGACCGTGAAGCGGAGCTGCATGGAGAAGGCGAAACGCTTGCCCGTCATGAAAAAGTTCTCTTAGAGTTTGCCCGCCGGAATCAGATGCAGGTCTCTAAAGTATTTCGGGAGATAGTTTCCGGTGAAACGATTGCTGCACGTCCTCAGATGCAGGCTTTACTGCTGGATGTGGAACAGGGATTGTGTGAAGGCGTTCTGGTAATGGAAATTGAACGTCTGGCGAGAGGGGATACAAAAGATCAGGGCATTGTGGCTGAAGCTTTTAAGTATGGAAATGTAAAAATTGTTACACCCATGAAAACCTATGATCCTGCTAATGAATTTGATGAGGAGTATTTTGAATTCGGACTTTTTATGAGCAGACGTGAATATAAAACCATTAATCGAAGAATTCAGAGAGGGCGTATCGCTTCTGTTAAAGAAGGAAAATTTATTTCCAGCATAGCTCCCTATGGTTATGACAAAGTACCAATTGAAAATGATAAAGGCTACACTTTAATGATTAATCCGAAAGAGGCTGAAGTTATAAGGATGATTTTTAACTGGTATACGGCTGGAATCATGCAGCCGGATGGTACCTGCCGCCGATTGTCTACTGCTGCTATATGCCATAAGCTGGATTTACTTCATCTGAAGCCCCAAATAAAAGACCACTGGTCACCATCCAGTATACGAGATATTTTAAAAAACCCGGTATACACTGGCTCTATCCGTTGGGCATACCGTAAGGAAATGCGGATTCTTAAAAATGGAATGATCGAAAGGCACCGAACCACCTCTAATGACTATATTCAGTGTAAAGGGCTTCACGAAGCTATAATTTCTCAGGAAATCTTTGACACTGCTCAAAAACGAATGCAATCCAATCGAAAATCACCCACGAAATGCAGTAATCTTCTAAAGAACCCACTTGCCGGAATTATAATCTGTGGAAAATGCAATACGCCCATGACACGTCTGGCTCCAAATAAAAAAACAAATTACGCATTCATAAAATGTCCCAACAGAGATTGTGACAATATTTCCGCTCCGCTGGATCTTCTGGAAAAACAGCTGCTGGCAGCTTTAGACTACTGGCTTCAAAATTGCGTACTGAACCTGAATCATAGGAATAACCCAGCTTATGGTGGTAATGAACTTCATTTTCTAAAGAATTCTATTGATGAATTAAAGAAAGAACAGACAGCCTTAGATAAGCAGCTAGATCTTACCTACTCTTATCTGGAACGTGAGATATACACTGAAGTTGAATTTCAGAAAAGAAAAAGTTTTATTTCTTCACAAATAAATGCTTTAAGATCAGACTTATCCACATTACAGTTTGAATATGAACAATTATTGTGTATCCCGCACTCTTCTTCCCCGGAGGCAATAAGGCAGACTAAATATACGTTTGTGGATATTTACTGGCTTCTGGAAAGTGTTACTGGGAAAAATCAATTATTAAAAGCTGTGTTAGAAAAAGTGGAATATCTCAAAACGGAACGGAATAAACGTGGCGAGAAATCCCGGGCAAATTTTCAATTAACTATCTATCCGAAAATTCCCAAGGTATAAATGACCTGCTATCGGAAAATTCCCAATGTATAAATGACCTGTATTCCTGATGTACGTATGTGCAGGTACGCTTAAGGTACAGGTATTAATACTGCTCTTTACCATATGGATCTGAGAAATCACATTCCCTGCCATATGTTCTAATAAAAAATCCACCGCTTCGACCGTGCTTCGCAGTAGCAAAAACATATCCCTGCCATTTTTTGTTCCAGTTAACCATGTCGGCTTCGTGTCCAAGACTTGTAAAGTAATCTTTTGCGGTTCTTACCGGAGTTGGCGCCATTGGATTATCACCACTGTAAATATTTGCAGATACACAGAATTTACTTGCCTTTACTGCTTTCAAAAAATCAATAGACATATTATTAGCAGTTCCGTGATGTCCTTTCTTTAGAACAACAGCATCCAGATCTTTAGGAGTGAATCTTTTTAATTTAAATCTGCTAACAGCTGCATCTGCAGTAATATTATACGCAGCTGCAAGGTCTCTTGCCAGATTAATTTTATTTACAGTACTTGAAACTTTTACATTCCAGTCACTGGTATCTGCCGCTTTTCCCAGGAGCAGTTCTTCTGTAAAAAACTCTGCATCCCCCATAAGCAGGAATTTTCTGCCCCCGCAGATAACTTTCATGACAATAGACTGGTTGTTCAGTGATGAAGTTCCATCCGAAGGATTATCTTTTCCTACTGCCTTACGAATATATTTGAGACCCTGTTCATTATCAGCCGGGTTGGAAAGCCATTGAAGCGGCACCTCATCTGCTTTGTACGGGCTAAGGATATTAAAGATAAGGCCATCAAAAGAGACATAGTTTCCTGCACAAACGGTAATTAATTTTCCTACATTCTCTGCATAATAAATCACATTTTTCGCCCAGGAAGAGTTCTGCATCAACGGCTCTTTATAGTTCTTGCTGAGAACTATGTTTGAAAACTGATAACGCACATTTTTATTTGCGAGATTTGCTTTATTGTAAACAACTTTATTTTGCGTCTTATCCCAGCCATAACCGCTTAGTCCCTCAAAACCAGATATGTGGTCATGATGTGGATGCGTATTAAAAAAGTAATCAATGGTAATCACACCATTAACCGGCTTTAATCCCACCACATTTCTTAAGTAAGCATCAATTTTAGCAGCTCCGTAAGAAGCACCCGTATCAATTAAAGCTGTCTTGCCATTTTTAGTCTTAATAAAAATACTGTCTCCCGTTTCCTTATCTCCTTTGGGGTTAAAACCATTTACATTGATCATATGCAGATCCATCATATGGCTCTTCATGCTTGCCGGAATCTTTACATTTGTCTTTTGCACATGTTTTGTAACCACCGTGTCATTCTCTTTTGACGTGTAAATTTCCAGATCACATCCCAGAGTATACAGCACATCATTGGACAAATTCTTATAAGTGTATTCATTGGTACCACGTTTGGATTTCAAAACTCCGTTTAACGTAAAGGAATAGCTTTTAATATAAAAGGCATCCGGGACACCCACTACAAAAGTAATTCGCGCATCATTTCCCTTTGCACCTCTTTCGCTTGTTTTGTCCATGGTAACAACAATATCCGTTGCAGCCGCCACAGCCGAACTATAATCAGCGGCACCTCTTGTCAATACCTCTTTTTCTGCATACAATCCGATTGTTCCCGGTTCTTCCGGCAATTTTACAACTGCCTGATAGTTTGTACCGCTTCCGGTAATTGTAAGCTGAGCTGATTCCCTTAATGTTCCGCACATTTTGATACTGGCAATATCAAATGTATCTGCCGCATTTTCCGAAACGCTGATGCTATAAACAGCCTCAGAACCACCAACCATTCCCTCTTCCTCATGCAGCCGCACAATGGTTACTTCTGGATTATGCCATAATAAATTTGTTGTGTTTTCTGACATACTTTATTACCTCCTAAAATTTTTTATGCAGTGGATTTGAGTATTAACAGTACGTTTTTCTTTTTCGTATCAATTACTCAAAATACAAGATTTCGTCGTTCCTGTTACCTCTAACTCCCTTGCATATAAACATTGTATCATGTATTTTTATGCATGCTATGCAACTTGAGATATCTGGTAACTCTTTTACTGATCACACTTTGATCCAGATGGATCTTCCTCTCCACTTCTTTCTGCGTCAAGTTTTCCAGATAGAGGTAACGAAATATCATACGGGTTGTAACATCTTCAATATCCGTAATAAACTCCTCCACCTCCAGCTTTTGTACCTCA
>NZ_JTGN01000017.1 GCF_000797495.1 Robinsoniella peoriensis | reverse complement strand
CAATATGCACTTCTTTGCGCTTGCATAACATACTTAAGATATTTGCAATATCCTTTTTCAACTCGCCATATATAATTTTTCTTCTATATTTCGGTGCAAAAACTATATGGTACTTACAATTCCACTTTGTGTGTGCTAAACTATTATTGTCCATTTGGACTACCTCCTTTGATTTATAAAACGGTTGGCGAACCTATTTTTATTATATCATTGGAGGTTTTTTACACAACGCTAAAGCTATTCCAACCACCCGCAGAGCAGGTGGTTTATTTGTTCTCCAAAGTTCCGTTTTTCGGATCAACGAAAAACTCCTCAATGGAGAACAGGGCCATGCCCTAACAAAAAAATATGGCGATATCACTGATCTGATATCACCATATTGCTCGTTAATATATCTATCATTGTAATGGCACCTTCAAAGCTGCCCAGTTTTTCTCTCTGCAGGCCATATACCTCCCCTTGCCAGGTAGAATGCCTCCTGCTGATAACTATAACATCAAAGGTTGCTATGACACCTTTTTGATTTAAAATCTCATCAATATCCTTTTCACTGCCGGGATTCATTGAGAAAAAAGATCTTGAATGCTCCTTTTGAAAACTTCTTTTTTCCTGAAATGCCTGGGGATAACCTGCTTCATCAAAGATCTTATCTACTTCAATTAAAAGGCTGGAAAGATCCTGAAACTTAATTTCATCTTTTGATAACCTTGTATAAGCCCTTCCCTGAAAATAAATATCTTTCTTTTCATCTATACATATTCTAAGAGCATTCATCAAGTAATAAGGCTGTATATTTTCCACAAATGCTCCTCCTATTCGTTACTTATATCTCCAAAACTAATTTCTTCCAAACTGCTTCTTAAGTTAAATTTCTTCCATTTAGCAGAATTATAAAAGTTGTCTTCGATCCTCTTCAATACCATCTTACCGGATTCATATGTACACGTAGGTAACAGCACAACATATTGTGACCCGCTGTATCTGGCTGCAACATCTCCTGCCCGGAGACATCCAAATGCATCTTTCACATGATCCATAGCCCGTTTCAGCATTGACAGATATGTTTCTGTCCCCTTTTCTATGTACTGGGGAGGGTTTATGGTTATCAGCGCTACATGGACAGCCATTCCGAATCGCTGCGCCTGCCTTGCCTGCAGCCGGTATATTTCACGGAATATCCCATACTTACACAGAAATACACCCTGGGGTTTTGCCGCTTCGCACAAATCCTCCTGAATTCTCTTAATATCCAGTTCCTGACTGTTCATTTCGTTTAACAGCGACTGATAGATTTCTTCCAGCTGACTGGAAGGTTTGACACCCAGATTTTCATACAGATGCTCTACGGCTCTTGTATAATATTCCTGTGCAATCTTCTCTTTGTGCTGTCCAATCAATGACTTAATCAGCAGATAATACAGATATTCATCCAGCGAATCCATAGAAATTGCTTTACTGCAGACATTTTCCATTTCTTCAAAATTTCCGGCTTCTTCATATAGTTCCGCCAGGCTCTTCACGGCTGATAAAAACATTGAATGATAATAGGCTGATAAAGAAATAACCCAGTGTTCCGATGAAATCTTAGGTAAGTACATACCGGCATAAAGATCTACTGCACGGCGGTACTGAACAATCTGGCCTTCTATATCATCTTTCAGATTTTTGGCATTTTTACAGCAGGTTTCAAATTCTTCACAATCCACCTTTACCGTAACATCCGGATTCCAGTAATAAGCTCCACGCCCTGTCAGAATATATTCGGAACTTCCCAGTAACTTCTTCATAATGTTTCTAAGACGATACATCAGGTTTTTTAATGCCCCTACCTGATTATCCGTTTCGTCCTCATTCCATAGAAGATCACCCAGTTCCTGCACCTGAATCATTCTGTTTCTGTTGTTTAAAAAGTATGTCAAAAGCCTCGTCACCATGACAGAACGAATGTTATCGTCATTTAATATATTCTTTCCATCTGTTACATGAAAATCGCCAAACATCTTCACCTGTAATTTGTTCAATTTATTCTCCATATTAGCCATAAGACATTATTCCTGTCATTCTGATTATTTTATGCCAATACCCCATATCATCAGAACAGCGATATGGGATATCGATTATTTTTCTAATCTTATCATAGCACTAATATTCATATGATGCAATGCTTCGTGGCTCATTATACTGCTATCTTTAATAAATCTTAATAATTTAATTCCTTTATTTACGTCTTCTGGAAACAACTGTCTTAATTCCAAAAGCTGCCGCTGCTGCTGCCAGAATTCCAAGAATGATATATATAACCGTATAATCATTTTTGATCTCCGGAGCTGCTGAAAGCGGTACATCCTCGTCTTCTATGCTGATCGTTTCCTGTTCAAAATCCGTCTCAGGGGAATCCGCCAGCGGAACCTGCTCATCCGGGATGTCTACCGTATTCTCATTTGCAGCTGGCTGATTATTTTCATCCGGTGCTGCCTGTTGGTTGTTTTCACCATTATTAGGAGTATTATTTGCGTTGTTATCCACTGTATTATTTGGTGTGGTATTATTTGGTGTGGTATTATTTGGTGTGGTATTTGGCGGTGTAGTTGCCGGAGTATTATTTGCTGCAGGAGTTGTTGGCGCAGCAGGTGTATTATTATCCGGATTGTTATTTGGTGCTTCCGTCGCCGGTGGATTTGTCTGAGGCTCCGTCTGCTGTACATCGGATTGATTGGATGTATAAATAAACTGAATCTCAGAATTTTTATCTGACAAAACCACAGATTTTGACTTTTGGTCTGCCGTGTAGCCGCTGATCAGCAATGCTGTTTCTGTTATTTTATTTCCATTCTCACCCACAGTAACCTTAGTGGTTGCAAGCTGATTTCCATTTGTGTCTACATATTTAACTGCGTATTCTACTCCACTTACTACCGGAATATATTTAGCGACATAGATTTTTTTCCCGGTTACCGGTGTTCCGGCTTCCTGGGGTTCCTCGCTCCATTCTTTAAAGACATATCCTGTTTCAGGGATGGCATAGGGACTATTTGGGAATCCCTCACCATATGGGATATTATAAACGACTTTCTTTCCATCACCCTCACTTAAGGTTCCGTGAGAACCCCCTCGAAAAACAACCTCATAGTTTTTTGCTGCTTCTGCAGAAAGTACCGGCACTGCCAAAAATATCATAAGAAAGCACATTATCAACATACTTATTTTTTTCATTTATGACTCCTCTCCTTTCTGATTCTTTTTCCGTCTGCCTGCAGCTATAAATATCATTACGCATACACAGGCACCCATCGTCCCTGCAAGCAGAAAAATCGGCGTATCATCGCCAGTTTTTACTTTATTTGTTGTTTGATTTGTACCGCTGCCGCCATTGGAATTCCCATTGCTGCTGTTATTATTGTTATTATTATTTGAATTACCCGGATTTTTATTTGTGGTCGGCTCTGTCTGGTCGGCAGAATCATCATGTGCCACACGGAACGTAAATTGGATGACACCCTCTGTTTCCTGGTAGCTGTTATCCATGGAGTCCCCATCCACATAGACTTCCATATCTATATCCGTTGATTCCCCTTTTCCAAGGCTTTCTAACAGGAAATTCTCACCCATATAACCTTCCCCAAAGCTTTCCAGCCCGCCGATTTTTCCTTTATAGAACTGTTCCCCGTCTTTTTTCAGGGTAATTTCAAATACCGCCCCGCCTGCTCCCATTTCACGAAGCACCTGAGCACTCATGTAAAATTTCATCTGTTCATAGTCATCATTTGTCAGCGTAATTTTCTGAGTTCTCGTCTCCCCGGGCATCATATTTTTAAAATTATCAAACAGATCATTGCTTCCGTTTAAAAATACAAATTCTTTGGCATCACCATCAAAAGTAACATTTGTATCACTGTCAGCGAATACCACCATATTCATTTGTAAAAGCAATGTCAGTATAATGAAAAAACTAAATATTTTCTTTTTCATATTTTCACCCACCGCATATTGCAGAACCGCCTGCAATACTGCCACTATAAAACATGTTGAAAGAATCATGATGTGGCATCCTTTCTGCTTTAAATTTTTCTTTCAACACTTACCTCCTGTTAATATTCGCTTCTATTCTTCCTCTACTTCCTGCAGAACTCCGTTTTCATCAATTTTAACTTCTAATCCCCATTCTGACAGCATGGCATCTGCTGCCCCGATTACCTGGATCGCATCTGCCTCCACATCAAAAGCGATGGAAAGTCCGGTATATAAATTTTGTTCTTTGCTTGGGATGTTGGCAATTTGGATAAAATCCATTATCTTCGATGTAGACTCTTTTTCATTCAGGGGTTTGCGGTAGTAAAAGTACATTTCTTCACCATTTTCATCGTCAGCCTGAATAATCCAGTCATCCTTTTGATTCGTTATAATTGAAATGTAATTTGCGTCAGCTTCCGGATTTTTCTCACCGCTGCGGTCTTCCCAGCTCTTATGCAGCGTTACTCTTAAGTACAAAGGGTTATCTTTAATGTTATCTACATAAATGGCCTCCGGAATTTTATCTCCAGGCATTCCTGTAATACTCTTGATATCGCCTTCCTTTATTTCTTTTCCGCCATTTGCCGTTTCTTCCATAAGCTGTATTCCAATATTTCCGGCACTGATTTTATTTTTAGAAGTTGTTTCTGCCTGAAAGGATGCCATTGTCCCGCTTATCAAAGTCGCCGCTAAAAGCACAGCCGCCGCGCCGATTATCATGAAATTTTTCTTTTTCATAGCTATTTTCCTTCCTTGTATATACTGGTACTGCGTTGCATAAATAGCTGTGATACAGCACCCGCTATCCACAGTTATTTATGCAATGCAGTACTTGCATTTAATGATACTGATGCACTTTATAATTAGATTATAATGGATTTTTGTCACACTTTAGTCACACGGAATCATTTTCATAAAATATATTGTATTTACATCTGAGCATTGCTATAATAAGCATTATTACAGCAAACTGAGAGGGAGGTATTTCTATGTATCCCTGCAAACTTCATAAATATGCCTTTCTGATGATACTGCTTTTATTCAGTATCTTTTTATCAGCCTGCGGCAATTCAGACGATCGGGAGCACGTTGTCTCCAAGGGTTCCTCCGGGTCTGGTATCAGTTCCACGGGTTCCCGCCCGAATACGCCAAAGGTTCTGACTCCAAAAGCTGCCGGAACAACGGTACAGACTGATGCGTACGCTTCCATTGATACATCCAGCCTGTCAGAAGGCTATTTTATGGTAAAGTACCTGGGCAATGCATCCAAAGTGAAGCTGCGGGTGAAAGCTTCCGATAATTCTACTAATGACTATAATATTAAAAACACCGGAAACTATGAGGTTTTCCCCCTGTCCCAGGGAAACGGGAGCTATGAAATTATGGTTTGTGAACAGCTGGCCAATGATAAATACGCTATCGTAAGCTCTTTATCCGCAGATGTAACATTAACAAATGAATTCGGTCCCTTTCTGTATCCGAACCAATATGTCAATTTTACAGCTGATTCCCGGTCCGTAAAAAAGGCAGCTGAACTCGTAAAGGGAGCTTCAACAGATCTGGATGCCATTACCTCTGTATACAATTTTACCATCGATAACATTACTTATGATACGGATAAGGCAGAAAGCGTACAGTTTGATTACATTCCCAATGTGGATGATACTCTGACAACCAAAAAAGGAATCTGCTTTGACTACGCTTCTCTTATGGGATGTATGCTGCGTTCCCAGGGCATTCCCACCAAAATTGAAACCGGATATTCCGGTGAAGTTGTCCATGCCTGGATCAGTGTCTATACAAAGGAGGAGGGCTGGATTGATGACATTATTCAATTCGACGGCAAAAGCTGGTCACTCATGGATCCAACCTTCGCAGCCAGTGGCAAAAACAGCAAGAAAATCCAAAAATACATTGGAGACGCAAAGAACTATACCACTAAACATACCTATTAATAGATATTTAAATTTGCGTTTTGAAAGGAGTTCTTATGGCAAAACAAGCCAACAAACCATTATCCAATACTGAAATATCCTTTTTCTGTAATCAAATGGCAATGATTCTCCAGTCGGGTATTTCTTCTATTGAAGGCATCTCTATCATGCTGGAAGATAACGTCAGTCCGGATGGAAAGATTGTTTTGGAATCTATTTATCACACGCTAGAAGAAACAGGGAACTTCCATGCTGCGGTATCAGACTGCGGAGTATTTCCTAAATATTTTACAGATATGGTTGAAATCGGCGAACAATCAGGCCGGCTTGACGATGTCATGTCCTCTTTAGCCCAATATTATGAGCGGGAGGAGAATATCGCTAAAGGAATTAAAGGTGCTATTACATATCCCTGCATTATGATCGGGCTTCTGTTATTTATAGTAGTGATCCTCATTGTGAAAGTACTGCCTGTCTTTAATCAGGTTTACATTGAGCTGGGCAGCCAGCTGACGGGATTTTCCAAAAGCCTGCTGAACCTTGGAAACATGCTCAGCCATTATGCAGTGCCCGTAATTATCGTTTTCGCAGCTTTTACGGCTTTCTTATTTTTCAATGGTTCTAAGATACGTTTTTCCAAAACTCTTCAGCATAAGATAGCCCAGGGTCGATTTGCCAGCGGAATGTTTCTTACACTGAGCAGCGGTCTGGACATCGAGCAGAGTCTTACCATGACCTCTAAGCTGGTTGATAACCAGGATTTACAGGAAAAGATTAAAAAGTGTCAGACTTCCATGGAAGAAGGCGAAAGCTTTTCACATGCAGTAACCAGTTCCGAACTTTTCCAGGGGGTATATGCCCGCATGATCGCAGTGGGATTTAAAACCGGCAACGTAGACGAAGTTATGAAGAAAGTAGCTGATCAGTATGAAGAAGAAGTCGACAATCGGATCGAAAGATTGATCTCTATCCTGGAACCTTCCCTGGTAGTTGCACTATCTATAATTGTGGGTGTTATTCTGCTCTCTGTTATGCTTCCGCTTATGGGTATTATGTCCAGTATCGGACCGCTTTAGGAGGTATTTCTATGAACCGTTTTCACCAGTTACCTTTTCATCGAAGAATAAGAGCCGGTTTCCTGGTTTCACTCTGTACCTTCGGACTTGTTATGATTTTATTCCTATATGGAATCGGCAATATCTCTGCCACAACCGACGCTGAACAGCAGAGAACCCTTGCCGATGCCCTGAGACGGTGTGCCGTACAGAACTATGCCCTGACAGGCTCCTATCCGGATACCCTGGAAGACCTTTTGGCACACTATGCCGTCGCATATGATGATGATAAATTTATTATTCATTATGAACCTTTTGGCTCTAATATTATGCCTGACATTACCATTATTAAGAAATAGGAGGCCACCTTATGAAGAATTTCCGGTCAAAGGAACACTTTGTTGATATCGTTTTTACCCTGTCACTGTTCTGCGTATTTGCAGCTTCAGCGCTGCTTGTGGTTCTGATCGGTTCTAATGTTTATCGTTCTACTGCCGGGCAAATGGCAGAAAATAATTCTTCCCATACTGCACTCTCTTATATTTCTGAAAAAATCCGGCAGGCGGACGGTATTGGTGATATTACCATTACCAGACTGTCAGGCACCGATGCCCTGGCTCTTACAGACCAATATGACGGGCAGGACTACATAACTTATATTTATGAGGATCAAAATGAGTTAAAAGAACTATTTGCAAAAGCAGACACTTCCGTATCTGTTGAATCCGGCCAGTCCATTACAGATATCACCTCCCTTAAAATGGAAGAAGTGAGGGAAGGGCTTTATCATTTTACCGTTTCTACAGAGGAAGGGAATGGTATTGACCTCTATATCCACCCCAGAAGTGACATTAAAGACATTGAATAAGAAAGAAGGATTCCAATATGAAAAAGAACACTCCTTCCAAATCAAGTTTATTTTTAATCGAATTGATCATAGCCATACTGTTTTTTACCGTTGCAAGCGGTATCTGCATTCAGCTGTTTTCAAAATCTTTTTTGCTGAGCCAGAGTTCAAAAAATTTGAGTACATCTTCCCGACTGGTATCAAATACAGCCGAAGTACTGGAAAGCTGTAACGGTTCCCTGTCAGAAGTGCAGTCTTTGTTTCCGGAAAGTGTCACTGATGGGGATTCCATAATCTTTTATTATGATACAGCCTGGGAAAAATGCAGTGAATCAGATAGTAAGTTTACTCTCATCGCTACAGTTACCGGGGACTCCCGTAAAAAGGACGTCTCCATCTCATCATTTGAAACTGATAAACCGGAAAAACTGCTGTATTCTCTTGCAGCCCAAATAAATATTCCTCATACTCTTGAGTAATAGAAAGGCCGTTTATGATGAAAAAGAAAAAGAAACATACTTTTTTAAATATCGGAACTTCTTCCATTCTGCTTGTATTTGTGCTTTTATGCCTGGTAACATTTGCTGTTCTTTCAATCGTTAACGCCAACATGGATTATCAATTGAGCAAGAAGAATGCCGAGCATACCAGTGCCTATTATAAGGCGGACCAAAAGGCCAAGCAGATACTGTCTGAAATTGATGACATTTTATATTCCGAGTACAGATCGCAGACTTTTTCCGACCCACAATCTTATTATACCCGAATAATAAAGGTACTCTCAGACAAGGATACATATACCTTTGACCAGGATCGTCCGTCACCTGAATTACATTATGCGGTACCAATTACGGATGATCAGATGTTAAAGGTAACTCTGGAGCTTAATTTCCCAACACAGTCGGGAGAGCGCTTCTATCGCATTATAACCTGGAACAGCGAATCTGATGGCAGTTGGGCACCGGAAAGTAATGTACCTGTATTCAACGGATCTTTTGAATCTGAATTTTAGGAGGAACTTTAATGGAAATAAATGAACTATTGGAACATGCGGTAAAAGCCTTGGCATCAGACGTTTTTATTGTAGCCGGGCTTCCCCTGTCCTATAAAGTCAATGGCACTATGGTACATGATGACTCAGACAAACTTATGCCTAATGATACCGAAAATATTATAACGGAAATTTATCAACTGGCCGGAAACAGATCTATGCAGATTTTGCTGGATAAAGGCGATGACGATTTTTCATTTTCCATTACCGGCCTGTCCCGATTTCGAATCAATGCATACCGTCAGCGTGGTTCCCTGTCTGCCGTAATCAGAATTGTGCGGTTTAATCTTCCTGATCCCCAGGAATTTGGCATCGGGAATAATATACTGCGGCTTGCAGACTTTAACAAGGGTCTGGTTCTGGTTACCGGACCTGCGGGAAGCGGAAAATCAACCACTCTTGCCTGCCTGATTGATGCCATCAACTCTTCCAAAGAACGTCATATCATTACACTGGAAGATCCCCTGGAGCATTTGCACCGCCATAAAAAAAGTATAGTAAGCCAGCGGGAGATTAACACAGATACCGAAAGTTATCTGGTAGCCCTGCGTGCCGCCCTTCGCCAAAGCCCCGATGTTATTCTGCTGGGCGAAATGCGTGACTTTGAAACAATGCAGGTTGCTATGACCGCAGCTGAAACAGGTCATCTGGTATTTTCCACCCTCCATACTATAGGCGCTGTGAATACAGTGGGAAGAATTATTGATGTTTTCCCTCCAAGCCAGCAGACCCAGATTACCGTTCAATTATCCATGGCGTTACAGGCAGTAGTATCCCAGCAGCTGGTTCCCTCCGTAAGCGGAAAACTTGTCCCTGCTTTTGAAGTTTTAACATTAACTCCAGCAATCCGGAATATGATCCGAGAGAATAAAATTCCCCAGATTGACGGAACTTTATATTCTTCTTCCTCGGATACAATGTTCTCCATGGATGCCAGTCTGGTCAGCCTTTGCAAAAAGGGGCTGATTACATCCAAAACCGCCTTAGAATATGCAGTAAAACCAGATATGATGCAGCGTAAATTGTAGGCTGCTGTCCAATTGACATACCTACCTTACCTCGCTGCTACTGTACTTTTTGCTATACTGTTTGTTTTACTGTTATGCTTCTTTTACTGTACTGCTTCTTTTACTGTACTGCTTCTTTTGCTATACTGTTTCTTTTACTGTTCTGTTTCTTTTACTGTGCTGCTTCTTTTACTGTGCTGCTTCTTTTACTGTGCTGCTTCTATCACTATATTGCTTTTTTTACTTGACATTTTTCTGATAACGCTGATACTGCTTTGGCGTCATCTCTGTAAACTTCTTAAAATGATTGCAGAATGAGGCTGCGTCCTTAAACCCACAGGAATACGCAGTCTCTGTAATACTGTACTTCATCGTTTCCAGCATATTCATCGCTGTCTTCAACCGAAATTGAATTAAAAACTGCTTTGGCGCACACTGCTCTACATCCATAAAGATCTTATACAGATATGTCCGGTCAATCCCCACGTACTTTGCTATATCGCTGATTTTAATGGGATAGCCATAGTTATGACAGATATAATCCACTGCTTTCTGGAAATATTGCTGCTCATAGCTTTCCTTTGGCTCATCCGACTCCCGTACCATAAGTGCCATTACCTGATAAAACATTCCGGTAAGTTCAAACTCATCTTCTTCATGCTCCAAAAATATCTGTGCTAATTTTTGCATTCTTTCTATAAATAAATCTGTCTGCTCCGGCTGAAATGTCAGTTTATGCCCCTGAAATCCCGTTCTTTTTAAGATTCTCTTTGCCTCATAACCGTCAAAAGCAACCCAGGCATATTCCCATGGTTCCTGATCGTCCGCCCTGTACAGGGTCATTTCGTTTGGGTAAATCAGAAATACATCTCCCATCTTTAGATGCATTTTCTGACCTCCTGTTTCATAGGTCCCTTTTCCCTTCACTACCACATGCATCAGATAATGCGGGCGTAATGCCGGTCCAAAAAAATGACCGGATTCACATTTCTCCCTCCCCGCATAAAATACCGACAAGGATTTTGAATACCTGCTTTCCATAGCATCTCCTTCCTATTACTTTTCAACAAATCAACAATTTTTACGAAACAATTTGGATAGTCTGCCCATATGATTTATTATATAATAAATTACAACAGATAACAAATATTATCCACATAAAACCAGGAGGTCCTATATGATTAAAATAACATTTATGGGTGCCGGAAGCACTATATTTGCAAGAAATGTACTGGGTGACTGTATGTGCACCCCTGCTTTATGCGAAAGTGAAATCGCACTCTATGACATCGACAGACAGCGCCTTGAAGATTCTGAGATTATTTTACAGGCAATCAACAAAAACGTAAATGAAGGACGAGCTACTATTAAAACTTATTTAGGAGTGGAAAATCGAAAAGACGCCCTTCGTAATGCTAATTTTGTTGTTAATGCAATTCAGGTTGGCGGATATGATCCATGTACAATAACTGATTTTGAAATCCCTAAAAAATATGGTTTAAGACAGACTATTGCGGATACACTGGGAATCGGCGGTATTATGAGAGCTCTGCGTACCATTCCGGTTATGGCTGATTTCGCCAGAGACATGGAAGAAGTTTGCCCTGATACACTTTTCATGAATTACACCAATCCTATGGCGATGTTAACAGGATATATGCAGCGTTATACAAAAATCAAAACCGTTGGACTCTGCCACAGCGTTCAAAAATGCTCAGAGGATCTTATGAAAGCACTTGGCATGGAAGATAAACTGGATGACAGACGTGAACTCATCGCTGGTATCAACCATATGGGATGGCTTTTGGAGATCCGTGATAAAGACGGAAATGATTTATATCCGGAAATTCGTGAACGGGCTGCTAAGAAAAATGCGGAAGAAAAGCATAATGACATGGTTCGTTATGAATATATTAAAACTTTAGGATATTACTGTACAGAGTCCAGCGAGCACAACTCCGAGTACAACTCTTTCTTCATCAAATCCAAATATCCGGAAATGATTGAAGAATACAATATTCCTTTAGATGAATATCCAAGAAGATGTATCAAACAGATCGCTGAATGGGAAAGTGAAAAGGCTTCTATTTTAAAGGATGGCAAGATCACCCACGAACGTTCTCTGGAATACGCTTCTTACATCATGGAAGCTGTAGTTACGAACAAACCATATAAAATAGGCGGTAACGTATTAAATACTGGCTTAATCGATAATCTTCCTGCAGATGCCTGCGTAGAGGTCCCATGTCTGGTAGACGGAAGTGGAGTAACACCTTGCCATGTCGGACGCCTGCCGGTTCAGTTAGCCGCTATGAATATGACCAATATTAATCCTCAGCTTCTGACCATCGAAGCAGCCGTTACAAAAGACCGTAGCCACATTTATCAGGCAGCCATGATGGATCCACATACCGGTGCTGAACTTAATATTACTGACATCAAAAAGATGTGTGATGAATTAATCGAAGCTCATGGAGATTATATGAAAGATTTTCAGTAATAATTAAAATCGGGGGCGTGCAGATTGTTGAAATAAATTCCCCCCCTTTCTTTGGCAGGGGACACCTTGAATGCATACTTCAAGAGGTCCCCTGCTTATTTCAATACTTTTTACTGACTTTATTCATCATAATGACAGATACGGCTACAGCATGAAATAAAATATACCTACATTTGTTTCTGAAACTCATCAATAGTATTGGATACTGCTGCTATTTTAATCCACCCGGATAATCTTCCCACATCCTTCTCCGATATAATCCTCTGCCGCAGATCGTCTGAAACAGTTCCTTTTATATTCAAAAATTCCACGATAGCTTCCGCCTTCCCCTGGGATAGCCCAAGCTCTATTCCCTGGGAAATCCCATCATCTACTAACATTTGCCCTAATCTTGTCATATTCATTACCCCCATAATTTCATCCATCTCTTCATTTTTCAAAAATTTCTCTGCCAATGCATAAATAACCGCTTGTATCTTTTGGGACTCTTCTGCTCTTAAACAAATCTCTTTACTGACAATCTGGAGCGCATTTTTAATCCGGTCCTTCATTGGTATTTTTCCCTGTATCAATGGAGTCAGCGCCAAGGCAACCAGTTCCTGCCTTTCTATAGGCTTTCCACATTTCTGCTTTTTCAAGAGTTTTTTTATGATCCGGTCTGCATTCTTATTCTGCATAATAATAGGGATTACCCGATAGGTATTAATGCCTTCCGTAAATTGATATTGTGGATTCTTAATCTTTCCGGAAAACAAAACGTAAGTCACAACCGGCACTTTATTCTCCTGGCTGGTTAATGCCTCATAAACCCGAAACCTTTTTAAATCCGTAATTCCTCCATTAGTTGACTGAAACTCAAAATGTTTCCAGGTTCCGTCCTCCATAATCAGATTCATATCTTCATACAGCCTTTTTATCTCCATATGTATTTCCTCTGTTGGTGCAATCATCTTCACCTTTCCTTTAATCCCCAAATAAGGGAGCAGCTCATCTGCAAAAAAACGTACCATTGTTTTCATTACTGAATCTTCAATCTGATTAGCACCGGTCTGCTTTTGCTTCACTTCCTGCATATAACCTCACTTTCTATACTCCTATGCAGAAATCTACCTATTTCAAAAACAGAGCATAGCAGAAATTGCTCCAAACTATAAGATAATGGTTTTCCTATTGACATACTATAATTGAATTTCGCTTTGAAAATAAGCGTGGGATTAAATAAGAAATTAAAACTAAGAACTTAATAATAAATATAAATACATAATTAAAAAATAGATAAATTTGTGCACTGAACCATTATCTTATTTAGATAATAGCAAACTAATGCTTTGCTGTCAATAACTATTCTGCTGCCAGCCGACAGAATCCTTGCAATCCCCCAATCTCCATCCCTCTGACTTTGGGGGATCGCAGCTAATCGTCCTTTTCTTTAAGTTGACGCAATTCCCCCGCTATATTATAATAAACATACAGTTAAATAGAGGAGGGGATTACATGGAATTACAGGTTGGTTATACCGACTCTGCCAACTACAAGTGTCTGGAAGACCTGCAGCGTGACTATGTTGATTTGTACCTGAGCTATTGTGGGATTGAGAACTGTGAAGCCGGATTTGGCTTTGGACCGCAGAAGCGTACGGAATATGTGATACATGTCATTACCAAGGGCAAAGGCTTTTTTCAAGTGGGCAAAGAAATATATCCTCTGGTAAAGGATCAGGCTTTTTTAATTATACCTGGTGTAGAATGCTATTACGAGGCTGATAAAGAAGATCCCTGGTCTTATATTTGGATAGGATTTAACGGTTTGAAATCCTATGAATGCATTGCAAATGCCGGTTTTTCAAAAGAAGAACCAACTATCTCACTAAATTGTACGGACAAGCTGATTACCTGTATTTCAAAAATGCTGGATGCACGTCAGCTTACTTACGCAAATGAACTAAAGCGGGGCAGTTTATTGATGCAGTTTATGGCTATTATAATCGAAGACTATTCCCTTCGGGATCAGGAACATATTAACTACGATTACTCGGGAGCTGTCTACGTAAAACATGCTATTAATTTCATGTCCCATAACTACTCAAAAAAGATAAAAATAAACGACCTGGCTAATTATATCGGAATTAACCGAAGCTATCTTACCAATAGTTTTAAAAAAGCAATGGGTGTCTCACCACAGGAATTCCTGGTCAGCCTTCGCATGAATAAAGCGGCTTCTCTCCTACAAAAAACTACTTTACCCATCAGTACGATTGCGATCCAGGTAGGCTATGACGACCCATTGGCTTTTTCCAAAATATTTAAACAAAAATACAGCGTCAGTCCAAAAGCTTTTCGGGAAATTCCGGAACATCTTGTAACGCTGGAGAAAAAAAATGATTACGTAAATGTACGATCATTGTAAACCGGGATAAACTTCAGATTGTAAAAGGGGGCGTTTTTATGCGTCCCCTTTTGTAATTCTCTATTATAATTTACCACCGGAGGTTGCAATACCTTCGATGAACTGTTTCTGAAATATTACATAAATAACGATCATCGGCAGACAGGCAATCAGAGACGCTGCCATCAGTTCCGGGAATTTCGTTACATACTGCCCCTGCATTTTCGCCAGCGCTGCAGACAGGGTAAGCATGTTCTTGTCTGTATTTACAATCATTGGCCACATCAGGTCTTTAAATGCAAATACTGCTGTGAAGATACCCAGTGCAACCATCGCTGACCTTGTCAGCGGAGCCATAATAAACAGGAATGTCTGTCCTATATTACAACCATCCAGTCTGGCTGCCTCTTCCAGGTCATTTGGCAGACCCATGTATCCCTGTCTTAACAGGAATGTTCCAAACGCTGTTACAAGACCCGGGAAAACCAGTGCAAAAATCGTATTCATCATACCCATTTTGCTGATCATTAAGTACTGAGGAATGATAAAAATCTGCGCCGGAATCATCATTTGGAATAACACTAATGAAAACATCAGATTTTTACCTTTAAAATTCAGTCGTCCAAAGGCATAACCTGCCATGGTTGCCGTAATTACTGCACATAAAACTCTTCCAACAATCAATAATAAGGTGTTCTTATAAAGCAGCAGGAAATTCATATTATTCCACACTGCTTTAAAAGCGTCTGTTCTCCACACCTTTGGAAAAATTACAAACGGGTCTACCTGTGTTGCCTCTGTTACCGATTTAAATGCCGTTATTATCATCCAAAGGAAAGGCACAAGCATGGTAATAGAAATTAAAATCAATATTACGTGAATCAATACTGAAACAGCTTTTTTCTTTGTTTCCATCACTTTCCCTCCTTCTAATTATAATGAACCCATTTTTTCTGCGCAATCATCTGGAATACGGTAATAATCATGATTACCACCAGGAGCAGCACAACAATTGTAGAACCATAACCGAGATTTTTCTCCGTAAATGAATAGCGGTAGAACAGATATACCAGTGACTGTGTCTTTTCCAGTGCAGGATTTGATTTATCCATAACCATGAAGATCAGGTCAAAAACCTGTAATGCGCCGATTACTCTTGTTACCAGTACAAAGAAAATGGTTGGAGAGATCAGTGGAATGGTAATGTGGAAAAACTGCTTGATTCCGGTTGCCCCGTCAATTTCTGCAGCTTCGTAATAATCATGAGGTACTTCCTGCAAACCGGATAAGAATAATACCATATTATATCCGATTATAGACCATACCCCGATAACCGCTATTGCAAATACTGCAATTTTAGGATTGGAAATCCAGTTTGTTTTTGTATGAAGCAGATTATTGATCAAACCAAAATCAGAGTTATATAACCATCTCCATACCATGGCAATCGCTGCCGGAGCCGCAACCATCGGCAGGAAGAAAATCGTTCTGTATACACTGCGCCCTTTCATCTTGCGATTTAGCAAAACAGCCAATATAAGGGCAATTGCAATTGAAAAAGGTACTTCTACAATTGCATATTTAAAGGTATTTAACAGTGCCTGCCATACCTGTCCGTCTGCAAACAGTTTTGTATAATTGGCTGCACCAACGAAAATATTACCTTTACCAAAATCACCCGTCTTGAAAAAACTCTGATAAATTGTCTGAATGATCGGGATAATATTCAAAACAATCAAACCTATCATTGTTGGTAATATAAATGCCCAGCCCCATAAAAACTCATTGCGGGCACGTGCGGTTCCTTTAGCTCCTGGTTTTGCCATATTCTCACTCCTCTTTCTATGTATTGCATTTCATCCTGAGAAAACGTGCCGGCGTCAGCTCTACCACTACGCCAGCACCACGCTCTCAGCTATATCATTATTTGTAAAAACAATTACTCTTCGGCAAGAATTGCATTCATTTCTGATGCTGCTTCTTTACAAGCATCTTCCATGCTCTTTTCACTGGTCCATGCACTCTTTAATACTTCATTTACTTTATTTTCCCAGGTAACTGTCTTTGTAGAATATGGTCTGATAACCATGTTTTCCGGTTTCATAACATCCAGGAAAGACTGGAGATTGAATTCCGGTACAGACTGTGCCCATGCATCAGAGGTTCCGTTATAAGCAGACATGGTTACACCTAACTGAGCCTGTTTTTCCTGCGCTTCTTTGGAACCTAAATATTCGATTAACTGCCATGCTTCATCTGTATGGGAACCATTTGCTGAAGCTGCCCATCCAAGACCGTTATAGATCGTTTTTCTTGTTCCGTCTGCAGCACTTGGAATAACGGCAAAACTTGCATTAGCTTTTGAATATTCATTGTCACGGTAGTACGCTACCATCCAGGAACCCTGCGGAATCATTGCAACTTTACCTGAAGTAAATAATGCTTCCGGATTTGTCTCAGACATTGTCTCCTGGCTTGGCATAGAACCATCTTTAATCATCTGTTCGATAATCTGCATACCTTTGATTGTATTTGGATCGTCATAGCCGGAAGTTTTCTTGTCATCGCTGATAACTTTACCGCCCATATCATAAATCATATTGTAATAACCATCCTGGTTATTGGAATTACGAATCGCGGTACCATACTGGCTGCCATCCTCTTTCGTGAGTTTTTTAGCAGTTTCCACAAAAGTATCCCAGGTCCAGCTGTCATCCGGATAAGCAACTCCTGCGTCATCAAACATTTTCTTATTATATACCAATGCTACGGTATCCACGTCCTTTGGCACTGCATAATACTTATCGTCATAAGTATACAGGCCCCAGATATCTTCCGGATAGTTCGCCGGGTCGATCACATCACTGCCTGAAATCTTATCTGTTAAATCTAATAACATGTCGTTGGACATATATCTGGAACTTTCGTTAGAGTGCATCCAGAATACATCCGGTAATGTTCCGCCCTGGGCACCTGCTTCTAACAGTGTCCAATACTCGTCCCAGGTTACTACCTGAAGGTTTGTCTTAATTCCGGTCTTTGTTGTGAAGTCGCCAAGAATCTCATTGATACCCGGTTCTTGGTTTGCATCCCAGATCATAACGGATAATGTATCTCCGGAAGCAGTATTCTCTGATGCTGCTTCACTGTCACCTGCTGCCTGAGTTTCACCCGCAGCCTGTGTCTCCGGTGCTTTTGTTCCTTCCGTACTTCCGGAACCACCGCCGCATGCGGTAAGGGATAAAGCCATTGCTGCTGCCATAGTTAAAGTTACTACCTTTTTCAATTTCATACTTATTTCCTCCTATAAAAATAAATATTGTCTATAGTTCCAAATTTCTCACCATTTTTCATTCGGTGTTTTCTAACTTGTCCTTATTATAACAAATATGGTAAAATGTTAAATGGTTAATCGTAGTGTTTTTATGTCAAAATGTTATTTATCCATAATTAAACCTATTTTTTATGTGCATTTTGACCACTTAAAGGGTTTCCCTTTGAAATCCACAAAAATGTGCATTTGTTTTTTGCACATTATTGCTATCTTTTATATATTTTTTTGTGCATTTTTATATTCTAGTGCCATGTATATATCACATTTTTCCATGTTTTTTATTGTATTCCATGTATATCCGACATTTTTCCATAGCATTTTTATTGAAATTCTTCTTCATTTTACACAATCGAACAATATATTTTGACAGAAACGGCGCACGTCCTGATCACTATTCTAGCCAGATTCCAAAATAAAATACTTTATCATACTGTTTTTCCTCATATTACCTGCCATAATTTCAATTTCTGATTATAAACGGGACATATTATAGAATGTGTAAGAATATATCTTTCTTCAAATCAACATAGATTGTTTACAATATACCATTGCTATTTTACCAAATTGTACTTATAATTTTTGACAATGATTTGTAACATCTGCTATACTATATTTCTTATTAAAAATACAGTTATTCTGTATGAGATACCAGAAAGGTGGGACCATTTATGGGATTCTTAAACCCTGACAATTTTTTAAACAGATTTTTCGGTAAAGTAGGTGATATTATTACTTTGAATATCTTATTTATTCTCTGCTCCATACCGCTGTTCACCATTGGAGCATCGGCTGCCGCACTCTACTACTCCTGTATGAAGATTATAAAAGGAGATGAAACCGTGGCTCGAAAAGATTTTATAAAGTCTTTTAAAGAAAACTTTAAGCAATCGACTATTGTTTGGCTGGTATTTGTCGTAATTGCCGTAATGCTGATTTTTAATATACAGTTTTTAGTTACACAGCAATCCTCCTATGGAAACATCCTCAAATATCTTTCCTACGGTATATCAGCAATTGTCGTATTTGAACTGCTTTACATTTTCCCGGTTATCGGAGCATTTGCAAACACCACAAAAAACCTGCTGAAGAATGCATTTTTATTCACTTACATGCACATTCCTTCCACATTAGTTATGGCCCTGCTATGGGTGATTCCATTAAGCCTGACATTTACGGATTTGAAACTGGCTCCATTATACTTGTTCTGTTGGTTTTTCTTTGGATTTGCTCTTTTAGCACTGATTTGTTCCTGGTTTTTTTATAGGATTTTTAAGAAATATCTTCCTGCAGAGGAAGATATAGAAACAGCCTGAATCAAAAATCTAAGAAATGAGCAATTACGATTAAAGGCTCTGGCATTTCACATCATGCCAGAGCCCTTTTTACGTAACCGGGTTATGAAACTTCTGTAAGCAGAATCTCCACAGCCTGATAATCACCACTTGTACGCGGGAATAATATACCACCGTGCATAAGGGCTTTACCGCTATGAATTTCATCGGTTCCATTTACACGGTAAATCTTATCCGGATCCAGACCTTTTAGCTTCACATGTATTCTCACCATGTTCGCTTTTGCATGAAGTACCACACCATGCAGAAGGGCCTCTGATTTATCTCCGGAAACGTATTCCCAGGCTGCATAATCATCCCGTTCAAATGGATTGGAAAGACGATAGTAATCACCATAGTGAATCACATCATAGTATTTTTTGAACCTCTCTATCTGCTCTGTTACCATCCCTTTTTCTTCATCTGAAAGCTTGTTCAAATCAAGTTCATAGCCAAAGCTTCCAGCCATTGCCACTACACCTCTGGTTTCAAAAGGAGTCAGCCTTCCCGTCTGATGATTGGGAACTGCCGAAACATGAGATCCTACGGAAGAAATAGGATATGCGAAAGATGTACCATACTGAATCTTAATTCTTTCGATGGCATCCGTATCATCACTGCACCAATACTGAGGTGAATAATAAAGCATTCCCGGATCAAAACGTCCGCCGCCGCCGCTGCAGCCTTCAAACAGCACATCTGGATATTTCCCTGTCAACTTTTCCAGAAGATCATAAAGTCCAAGAATATAACGATGTGGTATCTCTGCCTGACGGTCTTTTGGAAGGTCTGCGCTGTACAAATCACAAATGCTGCGGTTCATATCCCACTTTACATATTCTATATTAGCGCTGTCCAGAACTTTACTGATCTTCTCAAACAGATAATCCCTTACATCTTCTCTTGTCATATCCAGAACCAGCTGGAAGCGGGAACGGTTAGGCTTCCTGTCTGGCATGGTAAATGCCCAGTCCGGATGTGCCCGGTATAAATCACTGTCCTCGCTTACCATTTCCGGCTCAAGCCAGATTCCAAATTTTAATCCCAGGTCATTTACCTGTTTAACAAGTGGTTCCAGCCCGCCTTTTAATTTCTGTGTGTTTACATACCAGTCACCCAGTCCGGTATTGTCATCATTTCGAATACCAAACCAGCCGTCATCCATAACCAGCATTTCAACCCCCAGACTTGCAGCACCTTTTGCAATTTCCAACAGCTTTTCTTCATTAAAATCAAAATAAGTTGCTTCCCAGTTATTTAGAAGAACCGGCCTTCTCTGCTTCTTGTATTTTCCCCTGCATAAATGATTCTGGTAGGCTTTATGGAGTTTTCTCGACATTGCACCTAAGCCTTCCCCACTGTAAACCATCACAACCTCCGGGGTTATAAATTCATCTCCCGGCTGTAATGTATAAGCGAACTTCTGGCTGTTGATGCCCATAACTGCTCTCACCTGATTCAACTGGTCCAGTTCAATCTGCGCTTCAAAATTACCGCTGTAAACCAAAGAAATTCCATAACAGTTTCCGTAATCTTCCGTTGCCTCTTTATCACACAAAATTACAAACGGGTTGTGATGATGGCTGGATGCTCCTCTTGTACTGCCAACTGACTGGATTCCATGAAAAAGAGGAACCCGCTCCATCTGACGCTCCATGGCATGGCGCCCATGGAAATGCATCATATCCCAGTCACCATAGGGGAGATCCAGGCAGACAGAAGCTGCTTTTTCTAAGCGAACAGGCTCCTGATTCCCGTTTTTAATTTTCACTGCTCTTGTAATGATATCAAATTCTTCCCAGACACTGTAGTATAAAGTAACCTCCAGATCAGTAGCAGTGTCCTTTAATACAATTTCCAGGGTGTCCGCATCTTCTTTCTCACCATACATAGCCGGTAGTCCCTGGAGCGCATATTTTCCGGGTATTATGCGATAAGATACATAACGCAGGTCAGTTCCCCGTGTACCGTCTGCGTTCTCAACTTCAATACTGTTAATGCGGTAATCTCCCACTCCATTACTGGTATACTCCTGAGGCTGTACATCCAGTGAAAATGTCCGGTCTCTGCCTGTCTCATAAGGATTTCCTGCAAATGACACATCCCACATCTGTGCAAGATATCCCATATCTTCCTCATCTGTCTTCCCTCCATAATACTGATGAAGAAGTATCCCCCAAGCATTTACTTTCATCTGATAGGCAGCGCTGTCAGTAGTTAAAGTAAATAACTTCTGTTGTTCATTTACTGCAATTCCCATATCTATTCTCCTTTTCCTCTAAGAACCTGTATAAAAATCATTAATGAAAACGGACTGTATATCGTGACAGATACATTTTTTATACGCTCTTGTGATTTTTTTAAATCTTATCATATATTATGATTGAAATGAATGGAGTTTTCACGCGAATATATGGGAATTTGTGAATTCCTACTCACAACTTGCAGGAACTGTGAAATAAAATATAAAATTTTCCTAAAATAGTTGCATGTGCAATCATTTTATGGTATTCTTTTTTTAGTTGCATGCGCAATCATTTGCACTTGCTTATCAGAACCAGGTCCTGTGCTCTGGCATTTCTGAAATATTTTTGAGAAAAGGAGATTGATTTATATGAACTATGATAAAGAACAACAGGAACTAAAGAAATTAACCAATCTATGCAAAGAAAATGGTAAAATCGACCTTGAACTCTACGAGAAGTACAACGTAAAAAGAGGCCTCCGCGATATTAACGGCAAGGGTGTCCTGACCGGTCTCACCAAAATATCGAATATTCAGTCTTCTATTGAAAAAGACGGAAAGAGTTATCCTTGTGAAGGGAAACTTCTGTATCGTGGTGTAAATGTACAGGATCTCGTTCAGGGCTTTATTTCAACAAACACCTATGGATATGAAGAAACAGCTTATCTTTTAATTTTCGGTAATCTGCCAAACCAGAAACAATTGGATGATTTCAAGGAATTACTCGGAAGTTATCGTACACTTCCAACAAATTTTGTCCGTGACGTTGTAATGAAGGCTCCAAATAAAGACATGATGAATTCCCTTGCCAAGAGCATTCTCACACTGTCCTATTATGATCCGAAAGCGGATGACATCTCTGTGGAAAATGTACTGCAGCAGTCTCTGAAGATCATTAGCGTCATGCCTATGCTTGCCGTCTATGGATACCATGCTTTCAATCATTATGAGTGCGATGAAAGTTTGTACATACATCAGCCGGATCCGACCCTTTCCACTGCTGAAAACCTTTTAAGACTGCTTCGTCCGGATAAAAACTATTCTGACCTGGAGGCTCGTGTCCTGGATCTTGCTCTGATCCTTCACATGGAACATGGAGGCGGTAATAACTCCACCTTTACCACTCACGTAGTTACCTCTTCCGGAACAGATACCTATTCCGCAGTTGCAGCTGCCCTGGCTTCCCTGAAAGGACCAAAACACGGCGGTGCAAATATTAAAGTTGTAGAAATGATTCAGAACTTAAAAGAAACCGTCAGTGACTGGACCGACGAAGATCAGGTACGTGACTACCTTGAAAAATTAATGCGGGGTGAGGCATTTGACCGTAAGGGCTTGATCTATGGTATGGGACATGCTGTTTATTCCATTTCCGATCCAAGAGCACAGGTGTTAAAATCCTTTGTTAAGCAGCTTTCCGAAGACAAACATCGGGAAGAAGATTATAAATTATACTCCATGATCGAGAACATGGCTCCTCGCATCATCGCCGGAGAACGGGCAATCTACAAAGGTGTCAGCGCCAATGTGGACTTCTACAGCGGATTTGTATACAGCATGCTGGATATCCCGGAGCAGCTCTTTACCCCTATATTTGCAATTGCCAGAATTGTAGGTTGGAGCGCACACCGCCTGGAAGAGTTGATGAATATGGGGAAAATTATCCGTCCCGCATACAAGAGTGTTCTGGATGACGGTGATTACATTCCGATGAGTGAGCGTAAATAAAATGAATACCGATGATGATATTATTTATCCTATAAGCCGGCTCGCATCATCTCTGTACCGCTTGAGCCAGCGGTATTATGACCGCGAGCTGGAAGAAATAGGAATCAGCGGCGGCCAGCAATTTTTTCTGCTGCACATAGCTGACCATGAAGGTATCAGTATATTAGATCTGGCCGGAACCGAACACTTTGACAAAGGAACAACTGCCAGAGCCATTCGGAAACTGGAAACACTCAAGTATGTTGTTCGTGAAAAGGATAAATATGACAGAAGGATCAGCCGCCTTTTCATTACCTCCCATGGCAGGGACGCAATCCAGAAACTTTATGAAGTTCGAAAAAAATGGAACCGGATTCTCACTGAACACCTGACCGATTCAGACGCCCGGGAAGTAGAACGAATCATGAAGATTCTAATTGACAATGCCTGGAATTATCTGGAGGGCCCAAATCCTGCTAAATAATAAAGCCATTTATTCAAAAAACTCCATAGCCCATTTTTTCAATGGGTTATGGAGTTTTTTATTCCTTCCTGATCATTAGCTATAAGCCATTTTCAAACAGGCTCTAGCATTTCACGAAAGCGAATTTTAATATATGCTTCGATCTCCTCGACACACTTATCAAATCCCAGTTTACTGCTGTCCAGACACAAGTCATAATTTCTTGCATCATTCCATTCTCTTCCCGTGTAATAACGATAATAGTCTCCACGGTATTTGTCCGTTTTGGCTATAAATTTCTCCATTTCCTTCCATCCAAGGGAGGACCGCTCCAAAGCTCTCGCCATACAATAGGTCTTCGGTGCATGTACGAACACACTGACAACATTTGGATTGTCCCGAAGAACAAAGTCTGCACATCGTCCGATCATGACGCAGGATTCTTCCTGTGCCAATTCCTTAATTACCTTTGCCTGGTAATTGAATAAATTGTCATTGGATACAAAATCATCACTTTCCGGCGGAATCAGCTCTCCTTTATAAACCTTTTTTGTGATTCCAAACAGCGGACTGCTTTTTAACTTTTCATCTGCCTGGTTAAACAGTTTTTCATCAATACCGCTTTCATCGGAAGCCATTCTTAAAATCTCCCTGTTATAGCAATTGATACTGTTTTTCTTGGCAAACATCTCACCAATTGTCTTTCCGCCGCTGCCATACTGCCTTGCAATCGTTACTATTACATTTTCCATAAGGACCTCCTTTTTTGCCATCTCTTAAATATCATTGGCAATCCCCGCCAAGCTGCCCGGACAGGCACGATAGTTCGGCCTTTTACTCTCCAAGATACGCTTTCTTAATGGAATCATCCATCATTAAAACAGATGCTTCTGCTTCTTTTACAATATTACCTGTTTCCAGTACATATGCCCGGTCGGCTATAGACAATGCCTTTTTTGCATTCTGTTCTACCAGCAGTACGGTTGTGCCGCCTGCGCTGACTTCTTTGATAATATCAAAGATCTCATTTACAAAAATAGGTGACAGCCCCATAGATGGCTCATCCATTAAAATTATCCTGGGATGTGACATCAAAGCGCGTCCCATTGCAAGCATCTGCTGCTCTCCACCGCTAAGGGTTCCTGATAACTGATTCTTTCTCTCTTCCAAACGGGGGAATCTCTTATAAACCATATTCAGGGTAGATGCTATCTCTTCTTTATCTTTTCTCGTATAAGCTCCCAGAATCAGGTTCTCATATACACTCAGGTCTGCAAAAACACGGCGGCCTTCCGGCACATGAGCCATTCCCAGCGTTACAATTTTATGTCCGGGCAGCTTCGTAATATCCCTGCCTTCAAATTCAATCTTACCTGCTTTAGAAGGAATCAATCCTGTGATCGTATGAAGTATTGTAGTTTTACCGGCACCGTTTGCTCCGATCAGTGCAATAACTTCTCCCTCGTTTACTTCAAAGGAAATACCTTTAATCGCCTGGATTACACCATAATTTACTTTCAGGTCAGTAACACTTAACATAGCCATTGTAATCCACCTCCTATTCGCCCAGATATGCTGTGATTACTTTCGAATCATTAAGCACATCCTCAGGTTTTCCATTTGCAAGTTCCGTACCAAAATTTAATACATACAGATATTCACAGATTCCCGCAACCAGCTTCATATCATGTTCGATCAAAAGAATTGTAACATGAAACTTTTTCCGGATCAGCTCTATCGTATGCATTAACTCTGCTGTTTCATTTGGGTTCATCCCGGCAGCCGGTTCATCCAGCAGAAGAAGTTTTGGTTTTGTAGCCAGGGCCCTGGCAATCTCCAGCTTCCTCTGTTTTCCGTATGGTAAATTTGATGCCAGAACATCAGCATATTGATCCAGTTCAAATACTTTCAGGATCTCCATGGCATGTTCATCCATTTCTTTTTCTTTTTTCGCAAAAGATCCCAAATGCAGGATACTTTCAGCAAGGGTATACTTAATTTCATTATGAAGGGCCGCCTTAACATTGTCAAGCACCGACATCTGGGCGAACAGACGGATATTCTGAAATGTCCTTGCAATACCTGCCTGGCAGATCTGATCCGGCTTCAGCCCTACCAGACTTTTCCCGTCCAGGGTAATCGTTCCATCCGTCGGAAGGTATACTCCGGTGAGCAGGTTGAATGCCGTTGTCTTTCCTGCACCGTTTGGTCCGATCAATCCAACCAGGCTGCCCTCTTCAATACTCATATTCAAGTTATCTACCGCCCGAAGTCCTCCAAAGGAGATACCCAGGCTTTTCACTTCTAATAATGCCATACTTATACTCCCTCCTTCCGGACTTTGTCAGACTGCCGCATGTTTCTCTTTTCCATCATCATTTTCTTGAAGGAAGAATTATTAAACAGCATAAGCGCAATCAGTACAATCGAATAAATCAGCATTCTGTAATCTGCAGCGCCGCGGAGTAATTCCGGAAGTGCTGTCAGTATCACGGCTGCAATAATAGAACCTTTAATATTTCCCATGCCGCCGAGTACTACCATAACCAGAATCTCAATAGATGTGTTATAATCAAAATTAGCCGGTTTCAAAATACCGATATTACCTGCATATACAACACCGGCCATACCAGCCAGGAATGCAGCCACAACAAATGCCATAATTTTGAATTTACTGACCGGAATACCAACTGCCTGGGCAGCCACATAGTTATCTCGTACTGCGCAGATAGCACGTCCATGTCTGGAATTAACCAGATGGGCTACTACAATAATCACAATCATCGTCAATATAAATACCACTGTGAAGTTTCGGTATGTAGTGTTTAAAGGAATCTTGGAAAGACCTTTTGCACCACCTGTAATTCCAGTCATGGAGTTAATAATTGACTTGATAATCTCACCAAATCCCAGAGTTACAATTGCCAGATAATCCCCTCTCAGTCTGAGAACCGGAATACCAATTAACAAACCAAAGAGAGCCGCACAGATACCGCCTACCAATAGTCCAAGAATTAGGCTTACCAGAGATGGCAGATTCTTCGTGCCTATCATGACAAGCGCTCCGGTATATGCCCCAATCGACATAAAGCCGGCATGCCCAAGGCTTAATTCACCTAAAAACCCAACTACCAGGCAAAGTGATACAGCCAGCATGACATAGGTGCAGATCGGGATGATCAGGGACATCATCTGGCGGCTCAATACTCCTGCATTAACCAATACCATAACGACAGCATAAACTGCAACTGCAATCACTGCATTTATAATTAATTTCTTCTTGTCTTTCATGATCCCACCTACACTTTCTCAATCTTCAACTTGCCAAGCAAACCTGATGGCTTCACAAGAAGTACGATAACCAGAACGCCAAATACAATTGCATCTGCCAGCTGTGTGGAAATATACGCTTTGGAAAGACTTTCAATCACGCCCAGGAGAATCCCTCCAAGCATTGCGCCAGGAATACTTCCTATACCGCCAAGTACTGCAGCTACGAAAGCCTTTATTCCCGGAAGAGCTCCCAGTGTGGGCAGCAGTGTCTCATATTGTGCTATAAATAAAATTCCCGCAACTGCTGCCAGCGCAGATCCAATTGCAAATGTCATAGAAATTGTTTTATTTACGCTGATTCCCATCAGTTCTGCAGCACCTTTATCTTCCGATACCGCACGCATCGCCCTGCCGGCCTTTGTCTTGTTAATAAATGTTGTCAGGGCAATCATACAAACTGTAGTTACAACCAGAGTTACAATTGTAATTCCGGAAATGTTAAGCGAACCAATCTTAACAGAGGGAACTTTAATAATCGAGCCAAACGGAATCGGGGTTGCCTTAAAGATCAGCAATGCCAGATTCTGCAGCAGATAACTGACACCAATGGCTGTAATCAATACAGCCAGCGGCTGTGCATTTCTCAGAGGCTTATATGCCACTTTTTCAATTACAACACCCAGGACGGCACATACTATTATTGTCAATAAAATGGCTGCAACCGGGTTCAGATGCAGCAATGCCACAAATACATACAGAGAGTAAGCTCCTACCATAATAATATCGCCATGGGCAAAGTTAATCATTTTCGCAATACCGTAAACCATCGTATAACCCAGAGCAATTAAGGCATAGATACTTCCTGTTCTCAAACCATTAATTAATTGTTCTAAAATATTGTTAATCAGGTCCATTTCTCTCCACCTTTCTCAATTCATTAGTTATCTAAACTAACTTTTTTTATTGTAATATAATTAAGATGTGCTTGCAAGAATTATCGAGAAAAAAATGAAATTTACCATTAATTTGTCGTAATAAATATGCATTTTTACCCTGTAAAGGGATATTTCCTCCAGATCACATCGAATTTCTCCCGTCGAACAAATGTCTGTCTGCAGCAAACACTCATCTGTTAAAAAAAGAAGACAGCTTTTCCTCACTGTCTTCTTTTTTCTCAGAGCATATTCTATATTGCTCTCTGACAACTGTGCGTCACACTTTGCTGGAGATTCATTCCAAAGGAAGGACACATTTTCTAAAGATACTGATGCCAAAATGTGCGTTCCTTAGTTATCTGTATACTTATAAGCTCCGTCTTTTACTTCCACGAATTTAACTGCTTTAACTGCAGATCCAGCTGCTTCAAAAGTCATACCTTCACCGGTCAGTCCATCAACAGAAATTTCAGGCATAGCTGCAATTAAATCTGCACTTTCAATGGTTCCTGCTTTTTCCATTGCTGCTTTGAATGTATATACTGTATCGTATGCATCTGCTGCGAACTGGTCAGGAGTTGCTTTATAAGCATCCTGATAAGCTTTTACGAAATTCTGAACTCTGGCATCATCTACCGTTGCACAGAACGGGCTGGAGAAGATACATCCTTCTACGGTAGATTTATCTGTTACTGTGTCTAAGACACCGTCCCATCCGTCAGAACCGATAAACTGAACGTCAATTCCCATATCAGCTGCCTGTTTTGTAATATAAGTTACATCCTGATAATACGCTGGAACATAGATTGCATCTGCATCTGTTCCTTTAATTTTTGTCAGCTGAGTGTTAAATTCAACATCATTTGTCTGGAATGCTTCGCTGGCTACAATTTCCGCGCCTTTTGCCTTTACTTCTTCTTCAAACGCAGCCTGAAGTCCTGTACTGTACTCATCCGCTGCATTATAAATAACTGCAATCTTCTTTAATCCAAGTGTATCTACAGCGTAGTCTGCCATAGCCACACCCTGTGCCTGGTCTGAGAAACAGATACGGAAAGCATTGTCATTTGCAATACATCCGTCTGCTGAACCGGAAGGTGTGATCTGAAGGATACCATCCGCATAGGTCTGATCAACAATCGCCATACAAGCTCCGCTGGTTACACCGCCCATAACAGCATTGATTCCCTTATCCATTAAGGAATTGTATGCCTGTGTTGCTTTGTCTTCTGTTGCTTCATCATCTGCGAATTCTAATGCAAATTTATAAGTTTTATCACCAACTTTTACTCCGCCGGCTTCATTTACTTCTTTAATAGCAATTTCAGCACCCTGTTTTACACTGGTTCCGTAAGATGCTGCTGCTCCTGTAAGAGGTCCGATACCCCCGATTAAAAATGTCTCTGCATCGCCTGTATCTGCAGCCGCTTCATTTCCTGCTGCCTCTGTTGTGCCTGCAGTTCCCGCTTCCGTTGTCTTCGTATCACCGCCGCCGCAGCCTGCCAATGATGCAGCCACCATAGATGCAATTGCAATTGCACTCAAAAACTGTCTAAACTTTTTCATAATAATACCTTCCTCCTTTTGATCTTTCCCGAAACACGCATTCAGGTTGACGCTCCCTCATGAAAATCCAGGGACTTTGCGTATAATAATACCTCCTTATAAATTCTTTGTCAATCCCCATTTTACCGTGTATGCATGAAAATAAATCCCTGTTATCTGCATGTCCCGCTCTGGTGTACAAACGTACCAAAATTCGTCCGCACATCCCGGAATAATGAATTTTTTCGTGATACCTCTTAATTCCACTATCTTATTTTCCTTTTTATGTTATAATTCATTTAAATACAAAAATTTAAGAATATTCACCCCCAGAAAGGAGATTCTTCCCCTGATGAAGAAAAAACTGAAATGCATATGGAAAGCTCTTGGCATGGAGCTGAGAGAACACAAGAGTTCATTTTTGGTCTATTTTGTTTTACGGGCACTTGTAATTATTATGATGATTATGCAGCTCTTTAACCAAAACTATGAAAATGTATTCCTGTGCGTACTTACCCTGCTGCTTCTCGTAATTCCAAGTTTTGTCCAGATGGAGTTTAAGATCGAGCTCCCGACAGCTTTAGAGATTATTATCCTTCTCTTTATATTTGCAGCCGAGATCCTTGGAGAAATAAAATCATTCTATATCCGCTATCCAATGTGGGACACCCTTCTCCATACCATGAACGGCTTTCTTGCTGCGGCAATCGGTTTTTCACTGGTGGATATACTAAACCGGAGTGAAAAAGTTAAATTTGAGCTGTCTCCTATTTTTATGGCATTGATTGCCTTTTGCTTTTCCATGACGATCGGCGTACTTTGGGAATTTTTCGAATGCGGTATGGATTTGTTCCTGGGCTTTGATATGCAAAAGGATACCATTGTAAACAGTATCTCTTCTGTTATGCTGGATCCCAGCGGAGGGAATACGCCATACACCATAGACAATATTACCAGTGTTATTATTAATGGTAAGGACCTTGGTCTGGGCGGTTATCTGGATATCGGTCTGCTGGACACTATGAAGGATATGTTTGTAAACTTCATTGGAGCTGTAGTCTTTTCCATTATCGGATTTTTCTATGTAAAAAATCGTGGCAAAGGTAATTTTGCCCGCCGTTTTATCCCACATCGCAAAAAAGCTAATGCTGATTTTCTACAGATTGCGGAAACTGAGGAAAACGAAGAAAAATAACTCCCAATGGCATTTGGAATGAGAACACCTTATTCATTGGAAAAAGGGCAGTGAAAGATTTGCTTATTACGGTAAATCTTCCACTGCCCTCTTTATATAATAACTGATTAAGCTTCCATATTATCCGTTCTAACCATACGGTATCCGATTCCAATATGGGTCTGGATATATTTTGCATGTTCCTTATCCGGTTCTATTTTTTTACGCAGGGTGGCCATGTATACCCGCAGGGATGACAGATCACTCTCCAGTGCATTTGTCCATACTTTATCCAGTATATACTGATGTGTCAGGACTTTCCCCACATTTTTAGCCAGCAGGCAAAGCAGGTTATACTCCATTGGCATCAGATGAATCTCCCGGTCACCAACTTTTACAGTCGCCGAAGAGTAATCGATCTCCAGCTCACCATTTCGGAAAACCGCTTCTTCTACATTTCCCTTTGACTCCAGATACTGAATCCTTCGCAGTGTAGACCGCAGTCTGGCCAACAGTTCTTCTACACTGAAAGGCTTGGTAAGATAATCATCCGCTCCTGCATCCAGTGCCTTGATCTTATCTTTATCATCGTTTCGGGCGCTGATCACAATAATAGGCGCCACAGACCAGGAACGTATTTTTTTAATCACTTCGATACCATCCATATCCGGCAGTCCCAGATCCATAAGAAATATGTCTGGTTTGGCAGATACGGCGCTCATGATTGCCTGGGTGCCGTTCACGGCTGTCTGATATTTATAATTCTGAGTCTCCAGAGTTGTTGTAATAAGGTTTCTGACTGGTGCATCATCCTCAACTACCAGTATCTGTGGTTTTCCATTAATCATGTTAGGTGTACCTCCTCCGCTTTTAGCGTAAATCTGAAAATAGTTCCATGGGGTATGTTGTCATGTATGGTGAGATCTCCTGCGTGGGCAGTAATAATAGACTTACATAATGCCAGTCCCAGCCCCATACCTCGTCTTCCATCCGCCACAGAATTATTTGCAGTATAAAACATGTCAAACAGGCGTTTCTTATCTTCATCGGGAATTCCATTTCCATTATCCGCAATTTCTACCAAAACACTGCCATGCTGACGCTTAGTAATGATCGTGATATGTGATCCGGGAGGTGTATACTTAATTGCGTTATCTACCAGATTGATAAACACCTGGACAATCAGCTTAATATCCATCCTGGCAACCAGGAGATCATCCTCCTGCTGCACCTCTATATGATGCTCCTCCGCTTTTCTGCTGATATGACTCAGCGCTTCTGTAATTGCCTCATCCATTAGCTCTGCCTGCATATTCAGCTGCATGGTTCCATTATCAATACGGGTTACGGAAAGGAGATTTTCCACCAGATTTATCAGCCACATAGAATCATCATAAATATCAATATATAATTTCTTCCTCTGTTCTTCACTGATTTTGTCTTCATTTCCAATCAGTACACTGGCATTTCCTGAAATACTGGTGAGTGGTGTCCGAAGATCATGGGAAATGGAACGTAATAAATTGGCACGCAGCTGTTCCTGCTGCAATTTAATTGCAGCTTCTTTTCTCTCTGCAACTAACTGATCTTTTTCAAGCGCCAGAGCACATTCATTTAGTATTGCACTCATAATTCCCGCCTCAAATGCCTGAAGTTCTTTTCCTTCCATATCAATCCCCACTACAGCAAATACCCGTTCGCTGCTTCTCACTGCCAGATACATACACTTCACTCCGGGCAAAGTTGTTGTAGAAAAACCAGCATGCTTATTATTCTTAAAAACCCACTGGGCTACTGCCCGTTCTTCCTTCTGGTCGTAATAAAAATCACTCTGGCCATGACTTGATTTAAAAACAATCGGTTCAGCGTCATTCAGGGGATTCCCAAGATAAAATACCACATTGCGCTCTAAGAGCTTGCTTAACTGCCTTGCCGTACTTAAGGAAATCTCCTTTGCATCCACCGCTTTTTGCAGTTTCTGGCTGGTTTCCAGCAAAATCTCTGTCCGGTAAGATTTCTTCACCGCCTGCTTTGCCTGATCCTTTACCTTTTGTGTTAAAGTAGCTCCTATCAGCGCAGAGAGAAACATGATTCCAAAAGTTACTATATAAGAAGGATCATTTACAGATAATGTCTGTTTGGGATCAGTAAAACAAAAGTTAAATATTATAACACTTAATATACTGGACAGCAAACTGCAAAGCTTAGTTCTGGTTACAAGGGAAATCGTCAGAATCCCCAGAATATAAACCATAATCAGATTGGCATCGCTGAATTTCCAAAACGAAAACAAATAGGCAATGGCAGTGGAAATTCCTAATATCCCTACCGAGATCAGAGCATCAGCTACCAGTGCTTCCGGCGAAATCGCAGCACGGAACCTTTTTTTACGGTATTTCTTTTTATATGCATCCGGAATAACAAAAATCTCCAGCTGGGGTGCCAGTCTGGTAAGCTTTTCAGAAAAACTTTCCTTCATGGAAAGCCACGCCCTCTTTGTATTTGTCCTTCCAAGAACAATTTTTGTTACCCTTGCTACTTTGGCATACTCTGCAATCTGTTCTACAATATCGTCCCCATAAGAGGTCACCGTCTTTGCCCCCAGCTGTTCCGCCAGTCTGGTATTAATGCGCAGTCTCTCCACGTCCTCTTTTGTATACTGGGTAAAGTCCGAGTTCTCCACAAAAAAGGCCGTAAACTTCCCCCGGAACGCCGAAGCCATCCTGGCTGCCTGACGGATTACCTTTTCGTTGGATGGTGCCGGAGACAAACAAATTAAGATATGCTCTGCCGCCCCTGCTTCTCCGGTCTGAAAGGACTTTTCCTGTATCAGATTAACCCGGTCCGCCATACGCCTCAGGGCAATCTCACGCAGCGATACCAGATTGTCAGTGGTAAAGAAATGATTCAGTGCCTGCTCTGCCCGGCTCTCTTTATATATTTTACCTTTTCGTAACCTGTCCAGCAGATCCTCCGGCTCAATATCTACCAGCTCCACCTGGCTTGCCTGGTCAAACACAAAGTCCGGAATCCGCTCCTTTACCACAATCCCGGTAATTCCGTCCACAAGATCTATCAGGCTTTCCAGATGCTGCACATTTACGGTAGTGTAAACATCTATGCCTTCTTTTAACAGTTCCTGGATATCTTCATACCGTTTCTTATGCCTGCATCCCTCTCCATTTGTGTGAGCCAGCTCATCCACCAGAATCAGCTGGGGTTTTCTCGCCAAAGCCCCATCCAGGTCAAATTCATTCAGAGTGATATTCTGATACCGGATCTGAAGCTGCGGCAACACTTCCAGTCCCTGAACCAGCGCTGCCGTATCCGGTCTGGCATGTGGTTCTATATATCCTGCAACAACATCCAGACCGGCTTTCTCTGCCTCATGGGCAGACGCAAGCATGGCATAGGTTTTCCCTACGCCTGCTGCATATCCAAAAAATATCTTTAATCTTCCTTTTGTCCTGGATGCTTCCTCTTCCAGCTTCTTCAAAAGAACGTCTGGTTTACGGTACTCTTCTGTCATGGCTCACACCTTCCTCGGTAACAGTATAGCACATCTGTTTTAAAAATCTATTCCTATTTAGCAATTCCATCTTATACCAAGTGAACTCAGATTTAAAGTACATAAAGTTTAAATTGAATACACTCACTAATGATATTGCCGATTATAACAGACCAGATATTAAATAGGCATAACAGATATGGCGCCTGACATTAAAATCACATTAAAATTGCATTAAAATTACAGCTCTTACATGATCCCAAGAGCTTTGTACACCAGCCATATAAGAGTACCTCCCGCCAGAGCAATACCTCCTACAGTTAAAATTAATAAGAACGCTACAGCAATCTGTCCAAATATCATCGTAAATAATGGATGGCGGTCAACTGCTCCCCATAAATTTGTTTCATGCAATGCTAAATACTTTTTCATAATCCTGCACCTTCCTTTGTCGGAATAACCTCTTTCTCTCCTGAATATGGCATTAGTATAGCAATATTCAGATTAAATGGGTGTAAGTGTAGGGATCCCTGCGTTAAAATCAAATTAAAATATCTATTTTGCCGAAACTTAATATTTTCTATATACAAAATGCACCTGGTTGTTGTAGAATAACTATATATGGAGATGGCAGTATATGGGAGTGTACATGCCCTCCTGAAATAATGAAAGGGGTATCTATCATGAAAAATTTAATCGTTGGACAATCCGGCGGCCCGACAGCCGTTATAAACAGCAGCCTGTTTGGAGTCATCAAGGAAGGATTACAACACAAGGATAAAATCGATCATGTATATGGTATGATTAATGGAATTGAAGGATTCTTAAAGGACCATTACATGGATTTAGAAACTGACGTAAGTCAAGAGGCCCTGCAGTCCCTGCGCATCACACCCGGCGCATTCCTGGGATCCTGCCGTTATAAACTTCCGGAGGATCTGGAAGATCCCGTATATCCGGAGCTCTTTAAAAAATTCAAGGCACTGAAGATAGGTTATTTCTTTTATATAGGAGGAAATGACTCTATGGATACCGTAAGCAAACTATCACGCTATGCAGCAAAGCATAAGAGTACCATTCGAATCCTGGGAATTCCCAAGACCATTGATAATGATCTGGTACATACGGACCATACGCCCGGCTTTGGAAGTGCTGCAAAATACGTAGCATCTTCCGTCTGTGAAATAGGTATCGATGCCTCTGTATATGATACAAAATCAGTTACAATTGTGGAGATTATGGGTCGTCACGCCGGTTGGCTGACTGCTGCCGGAGTGTTGGCACGTAAATTCGAAGAGGACAACCCTGTGCTTATTTACCTGCCGGAAGTTTCCTTTGATCAGAATCTCTTCCTGGAACAGATAAAAAAAGCACTGGAGAAAAAGAATAATCTGGTGGTTTGCATCTCCGAAGGTATACATGACAAGGACGGGAAATTTATCTGCGAATATGCCAGTGAAGTTGGTACCGATAATTTTGGACACAAGATGCTTACCGGAAGCGGCAAATACCTGGAGAATCTGGTAAAAGAGCATCTGGGTGTTAAAGTCCGCTCTGTGGAACTGAATGTAAACCAGCGCTGTTCCACCTTTACCCAGTCCCTGACAGATGCAAGAGAAGCTGCTACAGCCGGTTCTTATGCCGTCACGGCAGCCCTGGATGGAGAAACCGGAAAAATGATTGCTTTTAACCGTTCTGCCGGAACACCTTACGACATTTCCTGTGGGCTTGTAGATGTAAATGAAGTGTGCAATAAAGAAAAAACCGTTCCCCTTGAATGGATTATTAATGATGGCACCGACATCAGCACCGATTTCATCAATTATGCATTGCCGTTAATTCAGGGCAATTCAGCTATTCCAATGAAAAACGGTCTGCCAAATTATGCATACCGAAAATAACGTAAGCAAAGGCACCTGGAAATCCAGGTGCCTGATTTTTTCTCTGCTTTTTCATAACACGTTATGCTGAGCGTTACAGATCAACGATGGTATAATCATGTCCTGTATAAGGCAGAAATTTTTCCAATATGTCTTTCGTTTTCACTTTCAGGCTGGATGTATTGATACATGGATGGCATCCTATATACTCCGATTCTGCCACTTCACGGTCAATTACTAAACGAACCCGCTGTTCCTTGTCATTCATAAGTCCCATGATACTCACAGATCCCGGTGTAATATTTAAAAATTCTTCCATATAAGTTTCATTGGCAAAAGACAGTCTGGCCACTTCTAACTGACCGGATAAATCCTTAGTTTTAAATTTCTTCATGCCCGGCATTAACAATAAATAGAACTTTGTCTTCTGACTGTTGCACAAAAATAAATTTTTACAAATCTCTATACCCAGCTGTTTGTCTACATCATGGCACGCTTCAATCGAAGGTGTTACTTCATGATCCATCCTTACATATGGGATGTTTAACTTTTCCAGCACATCATAAACTGCCATTTCTTTTTCCAGCCGCCCATTTTCATCCGGTCTGGTTGTAAATAGTGTATTGTCCATTCTAGTAAGCTTTTCCCCAGTATACCATATGCTTCGCCGGTTTACCGCAATGCACGCATACCCCTGAAATCTCTTCCTGAGCAAACGGAATACAACGTGAAGTCACTCCTACTTCTTCTTTCATGGCATCCTCACATTCCTGGCATCCACACCACATCGCCTTGATAAATCCAGGTTTCTCATCCGCGATTTGTTTCATCTCTTCTATATTATGAGCAATATAAGTGTGGGTATCCCTATGCTCTCTCGCTCTTTCCAGCATATCTGTCTGCATTGTTTCCAGGATCTCAGCTGCCTTATCTGCGATCTCATCAAATGCAACCACAGTCTTCTCTCTGGTGTCACGCCTTACAATAACAGCCTGACCTGCTTCGATATCTTTTGGTCCCAGTTCAATTCGGATTGGAACTCCACGCATTTCCTGCTCAGAGAACTTCCATCCCGGACTCTTGTCAGAATCATCCACCTTCACACGAAGTCCTGCTTTCGCCAATGTATCTTTCACTTCGAACGCTTTATCCAGAACGCCGTCTTTTTTCTGCTGGATCGGAATCACCATAACCTGGGTAGGCGCAATCCTTGGAGGGAGTACCAGACCGCTGTTGTCTCCATGCACCATGATGATCGCTCCGATCATACGGGTTGTCATTCCCCAGGATGTCTGATGAACATATTTCAAAGTATTATCCTTATCTGCAAACTGAATACCGAAAGCTTTTGCAAATCCGTCACCGAAATTATGGCTGGTTCCTGACTGCAGCGCTTTTCCGTCATGCATAAGAGATTCAATCGTATAAGTCGCTTCTGCTCCTGCAAATTTTTCCTTGTCTGTTTTCTGTCCCCGTACAACCGGGATTGCCAGTGTTTCCTCACAGAAATCAGCATAGAGATTCAACATCTGCTTTGTTCGCTCTTCAGCCTCTTCTGCTGTAGCGTGAGCAGTGTGTCCTTCCTGCCATAAAAACTCTCTGGAACGAAGGAACGGTCTTGTTGTTTTTTCCCAACGAACAACAGAGCACCATTGGTTATATACTTTTGGAAGATCACGGTGTGAATGGATATCCTTAGCATAAAAATCACAGAATAATGTCTCTGAGGTAGGACGTACGCACAATCTCTCCTGTAAAGGTTCCAGTCCTCCATGAGTAACCCATGCCACTTCCGGAGCAAACCCTTCTACATGGTCTTTTTCTTTCTGAAGCAGGCTTTCTGGTATAAACATAGGAAGATATACATTTTCTACCCCTGTTTCTTTAAAGCGGCGATCCAGTTCATGCTGAATATTCTCCCAGATTGCATAACCTGCCGGTTTAATTACCATACATCCTTTTACACTTGTATAATCAATCAATTCTGCTTTCTTAACAACGTCTGTATACCACCTCGCAAAATCTTCTTCCATCGAAGTGATGGCTTCTACTAATTTCTTGTCCTTTGCCATTGTTCTGACTCTCCTTTTCATTTTTAAATCTGCTCTATGGGATGATCCGCTTTTCTTATTTTTCTACCTTTATAAACTTCAAAAAAGCACAAAAAAACTACCGGATCCTCCTATGCCTGACACATAAGGGACCGATAGTTTAAACACTTCGGCGGTACCACCCTAATTAACAGCCCAAACTTTGGCCATTCTCTCATATTCCCGTTAACGCCGGGAACAACGTTGCATTTTCATGCAAAGCTCCAAGGCAGGTTCCATCTTCTCCACTTGAGAATCTCACACCAAATGATTCTCTCTCTGAAAAGCTTCCAAAATGTACTAATCCTCTTCAACGCTGTATTCTCATATCTCAATATGGTCATTCTAAAATAAATAAATTCATTTGTCAAGCAGGGATTTCCGCAATCTCCTTTCCAATCTCCCTTCCTCCTCTTGACATCCCTTTCTTTTATCGATAGACTATTTCTATATTACATAAGATAAACGAAGGAGCTAAATTTCATGACTAATCCAGACCGCAAAACCGCCGGACATATTCTGGCACTGCTTACCATCATTGTATGGGGCACTACTTTTATTGCAACCAAAATTCTGTTAGATTATTTCAGCGCTACACAGATTATGGTACTCCGCTTTTTTATTTCTTATATCGGACTTCTGCTGATATGCATTCTGAACCGGCAATTTACACTGAAACACAACTGGAGGGATGAGGTGGGAATCTTCCTGCTCTCCATGTCAGGTGTAACGATATACTACTTTTTTGAAAATACTGCACTATCTTTTACTCAGGCTTCCAATGTCAGTATTTTAGTTGCCTTTGCCCCGATTTTTACAGCGATTCTCGCTCACTTTTTTACAAAAGATGAAAAGCTGAAGAAAAATATTATATTTGGTTTTTTAATCGCTATCATCGGTGTAGTTATGGTCGTTTTTAACGGAGCCGTAGTCCTGAAATTAAATCCACTGGGTGACGGTATGGCAATTCTGGCAGCCCTTTGCTGGGCTGTTTATTCCATTCTTCTGAAAAAATATATTAATAAATACGATAACTTCGCCCTGACACGTAAAGTAATTTTTTATGGATTTGCCTGTTCCTATATTATGATGGTAGTATCAGAAAAGCGCCTCCTTCCCCCTGCAGCAATTAATACAGAAATTGTCATCTGCCTGCTGTTTCTTGGAATACTCGGAAGCGCAATCTGCTATTTAACCTGGAACGTAGCTATCAAAAAAATTGGTATTATTAAAACAAACAATTATATTTACTTAAATCCGTTCATCACCATGGTTGCTGCATTTTTCATTCTGAAAGAACACATCACACCTACCGGATTTTTGGGCGCCCTGCTTATTGTGGGAGGTGTAGTTCTCTCCGAACGCTGATCCCTATTAGAAAAGGCACTCCATCAGAAGTGCCTGTCTAACATGCTTATCCACTTTTACTCACATGATCCTCAGGGCTTATACCCTGGGATCCCAATACCAGACGCTTTTACTGCTTTAAGATTTTTTCATAATCTATCTGAGCAATTGGTCTGGAACAGTAATATCCCTGAATATAATCACATGAAATACTCTCCAGAAACTCGTATTGTTCTTTTGTTTCCACACCTTCCGCCACAACTTTAATCCCCAGTTCCCGTGCCAATGCAATTACACTGGTAATAATTTTTTTGCTCCTGGTGTTATTTTCATAATCGTCTATCAGAGTCTTATCCATCTTAAGCAAATCAATCGGAATATTCTTCAGGGTATTTAAAGACGAATATCCGGAACCAAAGTCATCCATCAGAATGCGGATTCCATTCTTATGGAATTTTTCAAGAATACCAACCAGAATTTCTTCGTTATCCAGTAATACTGTCTCCGTCAGTTCCAGTTCAATCAGTTGGACCGGCACTTTATATTTATTTATAATATCCAGATATGTGTCAACAAAATCCTGACGGTATAAGTGCAGTCTGGAAACATTTACAGAAACCGGCGTTACCTGATATCCCTCTTTCATCCACTTTATAATCTGTCTGCAGACCTCTTCAAAAATATATTGATCCAATTGGACAATCGTTCCATTATTCTCAAAAACAGGTATAAATTCCCCCGGAGGCATCAGCCCTTTTTCCGGTCTATGCCATCTGACCAGCGCCTCTGCTCCTTCAAAACATTGCTTCTCAATATCAAACTTCGGTTGATAATAAATAATAAACTCGCCCTTTTCCAGTGCTGTTTCAAAATGATCTTCAATATCCTTTGTGCGGATCTTCCGGTCCCGCATTTTATCATCATAATAACCACATACCTGAAGCAAATCGCCTTCCGGGCGATTCAGTGCCATCTTCGCTCTGTCGACCATTGTATCAATTTCATCAACTCCAGGTTCAATCTGGTATATCCCTGCTGTCGCCTTAATCTCATAATGCTTTCCGCCAAAATCCGTTTTGCTTTGCAGCTGGGCGATAATATTTTCCACGCGGCTCTTTAACTCTTTTTTATCCTTTTGCTGCAGAAGTGCCACAAAATGATCGGCAAGCATTCTGGCAAACGCCTCCTTATCTCTGAGGTTTTCCTGGATAACCCCTGCCACATAGGTAAGTGCCCTGTCCCCTTCCGCATAGCCAAACAAATCATTTATGTATTGAAATTTATGAATATTAAAGCACACTACTGTATATTCCTGATCATTATTATCTTCCAGAATCTGCTTTGCCTCTACCTTAAATTTATTAAAGTTAGTCATCCCGGTTGCTTCATCCGTAAATGCAATCTTTTCAAGGTCTTTTCTGCTGACCTGTCTGATCCGGTTGATCTGAAGTATCAAAATGATAATAAGGCAAGAACAGAAAAAAATAAACAAGTATGCCAGGGTTAAGATTTCACCCATACTCTGTTTAATCACTTTTCCCGGGACCACCGTCAGCAAAAACCACTGGTTGACAGACAGCGGCTGATAATACATATAGTATTGCATATCATCCTGGAAAACTACATATCCATTTTCTCCCTTGCTTACCCCTCTCTTCAGTTCTTTTACGGCAGTGCTGTTTTTTCCCGACCGTTCTTCCATAAAATTGTAAATGTTCGCAAACTGTTTTTCTTTATGGCCTGCCCCTTCTCCTACAATATAATCACCGTTTCCTCTGATGATATAACTGTAACCGTCTCCTGAATAGATCGTTTCAGCCAGAGCGCTTTTAAAATTATCTGTCTCCAGTGTTGCAAAAAGAACACAACGGAATCCATCCCGGAAACTGACCGGAGCGCTGTAAACATTTATCTTATCCCCGCCTTCCACATCTTTCAAAGTATCGGACATAATAACACTTCCATCCATAGACCTTTTAAAGTAATCTCTGCCATCCAGATCCATAATTACGCCGTCTGTAGTATAAGCCGTTCCATCTGGCATAATAATACCCATTCTCTTAAAATCGTTCGACTCATCTACGGCTTTAATTTCCTGAATCAATTCATCTGTATCACAAGTATCGTGCTGTCCCAGCAAAATTGCCAGATTGCTGATAATATCTTTCCCTTTTTCTGCTTCCCGCTGGAAAACCTTGGCACTCTGATTCGAGATTTCCGCCAAATTACTTAACACCTTTTTCTGCGAACTATTATAAAAGAGTTTTGCAAACAGAATACCTGCTGCTGCGATTACTAAAATAATCAATACAATGTCAAGAATTCGACGATTCCGTAACCTCTTCTCCATCTCTTCCTCTCTTTCCGTTCCTTCACGGACTTTTCATTCCCCATATATATTATATTTATTATATATCACCCTTCTGACTTGTGCAATAAATTAATCAAAAACATTCCTATGTCACTTGTGATTTATCAGAAAATTACCCCTAAATATTAATATACAGCAAAATTTACTCTTGTATTTTCCGATAGAAGTGCTATATTTAAACTAACGTAAATACTATAAATATTGGGGATTTGTATGTATCAGGAAAGGAGAAGGAATCTATGACACAATTGAATTTTGAAAGTAAAGAGACAGAGGAATATTACAGAAAAATGCGCAGGACATTAGGTATCAGCCATCCAAGCCGCTGGAACCATAACCCTTGTATTACAAGAGAAGATGTTGATAATTATGTGAAGGATGCCCAGAATATATTGGCATGCTGATTATGAAGAAACGGATGATGGAAGTCTAACTCCTCCATCATCCGTTTCTTTATAATGACATCTCTTTTAATTTTCCGTAAATATTTCTAAATTCTGCTTTTAGTTTTTCTTCATCCATTTCTGCCGCCAGGCACCCAATCTTTGTCACAGCATTTCCCCCGGTAATATTACCATAGCAAATGCTTTCCATAATATTGCATTTATGATACAGTCCATACATAAAACCGGCTGCAAATGCATCTCCGGCGCCGGTAGAGTCTACATGTTTTGCCGGTGACGCCGGTATCCGAATCTCCTTTCCATTAATCATCAAAAGGCAACCCAGATTACCTGTTTTTATGATTGCTGTTTTCAGGAATTTGGACAGTTCTTTCAATGCATCCCCTGGCCGGTTTGTACCTGTAATTTTCAGCGCCTCGCTTTCATTTGGAATGAAATAATCAACATAGGGGAAGATTTCATCATACCATTCCAGACTGAGGGAATCACTCCAGGCTGAATCCATAACAACCGTACACCCGGCAGTCTTCAACCGACGGCATAGCTGTCTTTGCTCAATTGTAACGTAAGCAATTTTTTTCCTTCTGTAAAACTGATACAATCCCTCATCATCTACTGAAAAAGATTCCTCCTGAGGCTTATATGAGATAATGCCCCTGTCTTCCTTGCAGGAGACAATACAACTCAGCGTAACCGGATCAGCCTCCCTGCTCTGAAGCATGTTTTCATACTTGACTTGGTTTTTCTCAAGTTCTTCGGCGAGAAACTGGCTCAGTGGTCCTGTTCCAACATAGGTTGCCAGCTCCACCGGCACACCCAGCCTGGATAGCTGGATCAGCGTAGCCACAGGCCCTCCGCCCAGCTGCCTGGAACAGCTTTCACTGTAAATCTCCTCTCCAAGCCGCGGCATTCTGGGAGAATTGCCAAAGATAAAGTCTATATTCGCAATACCAAATCCCGCTATACCTTCCTGCATAGCCATCCCCCCTGTTTTGTACTGATTATCCGCATATTATCTGCCGGTCTCATCGTGTCTCCTCTCTTATTGTGTCATCATAATTTCAAGTATTTTTTTGTCGGTATCCCGCATTCCCTCTCTTCCTACACGGCTTACATAAGCAATCGTAGTCTCAAGGTCTTTCCCTACAATACCTTCTCCCTCCCGGAACCGGCACCCATCTTTAGCCATTTCATATCCCAGCATACCTGCCTGAACACCGGCTGCAATCTTTGCCGCACAGGAAGGCTTCGCACCATCACATATGACCCCTGAAACGGCAGCCAGGGTATTGGTAATGGTATCTTCTATTACCGAAAATGACGCATAATCCAGATATGCAATTCCACATGCCGCAGCACAGCCTGCACTGACCGCCCCGCAGTAGGCTGATAATTTACCAATTCCAGATTTCAGACGGATAGAGACCAGATTGGCAAATGCCAGCGCCCGGTAGAGAGCATCCTCGGAGGATCCGATTTCTTTTGCATAGATTATAACCGGAACGGATACCGTAATCCCCTGATTCCCGCTGCCGGAATTCACTACCACAGGCAGACTGCATCCACTCATTCTGGCATCGCTTCCCGCCGCTGCATATCCCGCAAGTACGGCATATCGATTCCCATGGCAGAGATTTAGCAGATGCCTGCCTACACTTGCTCCACATTTTTCCTTTATTCCCTCCTCTGCAATTTTCATATTACAGCGGATCTGTGGCTCCAGTATGGGGATCAGTTCTTCTAATGGTACCGCTTGTGAAAATTCATAGATATCCAGCATTTTTACATCATCTGTGGTTTTTCTGCTGCCTCCCATACATTCCCTTTGGTTGAATTCCCTGGTAAGATCCTTTCCATTACGCAAAACCCTGTTAATATTAATATGGCTTTTTTGTATTTCCGCCTCGGCCCAGTCGCTGCCGCTGGTCAGGCGCACTTTGATATACAGAGGCTCTATCGTATCAGACAGTGTCAGCGTATAGCGTTCTTTTTGAGCCAACATGCTGCGGACCTTCTCTGCCACTTCTTCCGTCAGGGTACTCAACACCTCCAGTTTATTTTTGGCAGACCCTCCGGCTATGCCGCAAAGAGCGGCAGCCGCCACTCCTTTTAAGCCTCCTGTATTTGGAATCGAAACACTTTTTACATTCTTCAGCATATTTCCGCTTACCTGGATATCCATATGTTCAAAGCTACATCCCAATGCTTCATTTGCACAGGCTGCTGCAAGAGCTACTGCCCCCGGTTCCGTACACCCTAATGCCGGAACTATTTCCTCTTTTAACAACTGAAGACAGGTACTAAGATCAATTTCTTTCATTCAATAAAACCTTCTTTCGTAAATTCAGATGTAAGTATGCAAAAGGCTGCTGTTTCATCCGCTTCTCCTAAAATATCTACTGTTTTTTTCTGAGTAATCCTGTGATACTGTCCAGCGTTATGCTCTGCTCCAGATACAAGCCTTCCGCGTAAGCACAATTTGCACTTGCTCCGTATTCTCTAGCCATCTCCAGGGCAAAAGGCAGTATATTTTGAGAGTGGTGTGCTTTGCATGCATCTTCCTTCACATTCATAACGTCTGTAATATCCACATAAACATCCGGTCTTCTTTTATTTGTCCGTCTGTCTGCACTGAAATAAAAAATTGCATCGTAATGCCAATCGGTTCCATCTGTGGAATATTTTTTAAGACCTGCAGTAAAACATGCATCCCGGGTAATTCTTGAAACAGCCACATGATCCGGATGGTAATCGTTCTCATGAAGCGTTAAGATATAACGCGGAGAACATGCCCTTAAATGAGGAATCAGTGCTTCCACTGCATCTCTCCTAAATTCCAGTCCTGCATCTGGAAAGCTTAACATTTCAAAATAATCTAATCCCAGAATTGATGCTGCCTGCTTTGCCTCCTCTTCCCGGGTACTCTGTTCTGCATATCCTCCGGACTCACCCCTCGTCATAATCACCAGCCCCGTTGTCCATCCTTCTTTTTTTGCTTTTGCAAAAATTCCTCCTGCACACACCTCCAAATCATCCGGGTGGGCGCAGACTGCCAGAATATCAATCATATATTTCTCCTCCCTCACAGTATTTTAAACTGCCGGTTGTTCTATTGTTTCACACCTGTCGCTGCAATCCCTTCTACAAACTGTTTCTGGAATAAGAAGAAAATCAGAATCATAGGTAAGACTGCAATGATCCCCCCTGCCATGACCTGCGGATAATACGTTGTGTGTTCTCCGATCAGCATTGCAAGCCCTGCGGAAAGTGTCATTTTCTCCATAGCATTGTTCACAATCAGAGGCCACATCAGATCTTTAAAAGTCGAGATTGCAGTCAGAATCGCCAGAGAAGACAATGCCGGCTTAATCAAAGGAAGCAGAATCTTATAGTAAATCTGAAAGTAACTGCAGCCATCCAATTTTGCAGCTTCATCCAAAGATCTTGGGAGTCCCTTAAAAAATTCACGCAGCATAAAGGTTCCAAATGCACTGAAAACTTTTGGAATCCATAAGGCTGTTACGGTATCCGCAAGCCCCAGCTTCACCATAATATCATAATTGGGAACTAAAAAGATCTGTCCTGGTACCATAAGCAGCGCCAGTAAAATAATGAAAATAACATCCCGCCCAGGAAATTCCAGCCTTGCAAAAGCATATGCCGCCATAGAACAAATCACCAATTCAATTGTAATTGTAAAAAACAGTACTACAAAGGTATTACGGTAAAAATCTAAAAATGGAAACTTATGTACTACCTCTTTGTAACTCTCCAAGGTGAGCACCTGGGGAAAGATAGTCGGCGGAATCTGAATACTCTCTTCATATGTCTTAAACGATGTCAATATCATCCACAGAAATGGTCCTACTGTGATTACCACACACAGAACCAGAAGCAGATGTAACGGCCATTTTCTACTTTTCATGCCGTATTACCCCTTTCCATATAGTTCTTGCAAACCATCATTCTTTATTTCATCCTTCCTGTCAAAAGTACATATAATGCAGTGTATCGTGCAGATGGATGAAATTCCAAGCAGGCCTAAAACTGTCAATCATCGTAAAATACCATTTTCTTCTGGCAGACCAACTGTACTGCCGTAATAATCAGAATCAGCAGGAACAACATCAGACTAATTGCTGCACCATATCCTTTATGAAATTTCACAAATGACTGTTCAAAGAAGTAGGTCACCAGAGACCGGGACGCTTCTGTTCCACTGCTTCCCTGGGGTATCATTAAATAAATGAAATCAAAAATCTGAAATACATTAATCATCGTGGTAACACAGACAAAGAAAATAGATGGTGAAAGAAGCGGGAGCGTAATTTTAAAGAATCTTTTTATTCCATTTGCCCCATCAATACGCGCTGCTTCATGATAACAGACGGGTATCCCCTGGAGTCCCGCAAGCAGAATAATCACCTGATAAGCAACGCTTGCCCATATAAATACCAAAGAAATAGAAACCAGCACGATTTTTGAATCCGAAAGCCATGCAACTGGCCCTTTTCCCAGAGTTCCCAGTATTTCATTGACCAGACCAAACTTATAATTCAGCAGCCATTTCCACAGCAGCCCGATAGCTGCAGGCAAGGTAACTGCAGGCAAAAAAAGGCAAACTCTGTAAAAACCAATTCCTTTCACTTTTGTATTTAACAGCACTGCCAGTAATACCGCTAAAACAACAACCAGAGGTACGCATATTACCACATATAGAAGTGTATTGACCAACGCTCTGTAAAAATCCGCATCCTGAAACAACTGAATGTAATTCTGAAATCCAACAAATTTAGGGATGCCAAAACTGGATTTGTTTGTAAAGCTATAATAAATATTTTGAAAAAATGCTCCGATAAAGAAAACAGCCACGCCTGCCATTAACGGTAATATCATTAGATATCCTGCCAGCATTTCCTTGCTTTTTCTTTTTCCTTTGGTACTTTTGTGTGTCTTCATACCATATCCCCCAACTGGTCATTGGGGCGGCGTACGGACCAGCCGGTCCGCCCCGATAATTTTATTATGATTCACTGTCCAATGCTTTCTGGGTGACTTCCTGCATTTGCTGACATCCTTCCTCCGGTGTAAGCTCCTTTGCAAATATCTTTGCAGAAATTTCATTTACGGACGGAAGCCAATCCGCAACGCTTGGAGATGTAGGAAATAGTTCACCTGTTTTTGCAGCTTCATAAAATATATTTGCATCTACATGCTTAAAATTAGGCGTATAGTACTGCTGTGCACTGACAAGCGCCGGCATATCTATTTTTGCCTCAGCCTGCATTTTATTAGATTCTTCTCCTGAGAGATATTTTATCAATTCCCATGCCGCATCCTTTTCTTTGCTTGCCGCATTCATTGCAAATCCTAATCCCCCAATCACGCTATGGTTATTTTCATCCTTCTCTGGCATGGCAATTGTGCCGATATCGGAAGCAAAACTGGCTTCATCAAGTACAGCTGCTTTCCATGATCCCATAAATAATATCGCTCCTTTCTGAGACAGGAAGAGATCAGTACCTTTGGTATCCGAAAGCACTTCACTGCCGGGCATAAGCTGCTTATCCATTAAATCAACAATATCCTGATATGCCTTAACTGTTTCCGGCTGATCAAATCCGGCTGTTTTATTATCTTCACTTAGTACATATCCGCCGTTCTGGACAATAAAGTTAAAGAACGAAGGTTGTGGATCTAATTCCATTAGGATGGGATATTCATCAGACTCCTGTTCTGAAATCTTTTCCTTTAGCTGCTCAGCCACTGCGGTCATATCATCCCAGGTCCATCCTTCCTTTGGAACTTCCACTCCGTATTTATCAAAAATTGATCTGTTGAAGAATACCTGTACCGTATCCATACCCTTAGGCATACAATACTGCACTTCCTTATAATTATAAGCCTTGGTAACTACCTCTGCATAGTCGCTCAACTGAACTCCGTCTTTCTCAATATAGCTGTCTAGTGGTTCCAGAACCCCTGCTTCTGCATATTTAGGAAGATAGGTATTCATCCAGAAGACATCCGCTGCACTGTCTGCCCCCATAGCCGCATCCAGTTTCGTCCAATACTGGGACCAGGGTGTCAGCTGTACATCCACATGAATATCCGGATGCTCCTCCTCAAATTTCGCAGCAATTTCGTCAAATACGGGTTTCTGCACTTCGTCCCATAGAGAGAATGATATATTTACCTTGTCCCCATTTTCCGATTTTCCTGATTCTACCTTGCCTGTTTCGTCTTTACTTGTTTCCTCTTTGCTCGTTTCCTCTTTGCTTGTTTCCGATTTGCTTGTTTCCGTTTTTGAAGTTTCCTCTTTTCCGGTATTATTACCGCTGCTTGTACCGGTGTTGCCGCAGGCTGCCAACATGCCTGCCATTACTGCTGCCATCGTAAAACATAACACTCTCTTCTTGTTCATTTTCCTTCCTCCATCTTCTTACTGTATTCTTTGCAGGTTCCCCTTTTTAAAATTTCATATGGAATTGTAATTTCCACATTTTCATCTTTCTCCAGGTCTAAAAAGGTATTAAGTGTAAGTTCAACCATTTTTTTGATAGGCTGTGCAATAGTAGTGAGTTTCGGTGTAATACGCTCTGACATACGGATTCCATCAAAACCAAGTACGGAAATGTGTTCCGGCACACGCAGTCCATTTTCATAAAGTGCACTGATTGCTCCCATTGCTGCTTCATCACTAAAAGCAAACACGGCACTAAAAGCCAAACCCTTCTGCAAAGCCTGTGCCGTAAGCCAGTATCCATTTTCATAGGTCAGTTCTCCATATTTTGCAAACTCAGCTTCAAATGGTACCCCAAACTCTTCATAAGCCCGCTTACATCCCGTTATTCTCTGAAATCCTGAACTAATACTTTTTGGATAATCAGATAGAATCAATATTTTTTCATGTCTCAATTCCAACAGGTATTTTGCACCTTCATATGCTGCAGATAAATCGTTTATATGAATCATTTTACATCGGACATCTGAGCTGATCCCGCCAAACATAACCATTTTGATATTCTTGGCAGCTATGTAATTCATCATATTACAGTTCATATTTTCTTCCAGATAAATGACACCTGTTATATTCAGCTCTCTGAAAAATAATTTATAGCTCTCATCCTCTGATGATGTAGGAATAAATACCAGCCGATAGCGGTATCTGGGTGCTGCTTCCAGTATCTCTTTTAATACTTCACTAAAATATGCCAGCTTCAGATCCGGTATCAAAACTGCGATCACTCCAGGGTCCATATGTTTATGAACCGGAATATACTGCAGTTCTTTTACAGCCTCCTCGATTCTTCTTGATGCATCGTCTGAAACAACATTTGTTCCATGAAAATACCTTGATACAGTTGCCGGCGACAGTCCAGCCCTACGAGCTACTTCTCGTATAGTTGACCCCATTTTATCACCTCCCCTCCTTTGTTAATTGTATAAATAGTACAATTTTTTACATTTTTTCTTTGTTTTTATGATAAATTTATTATATATTATGAAAATAACAGCGTCAACATTGTTTCATATGTTTCATTATCCTTTCATATGTTTCATATTTTATCATTAACAAACACTCATTTTGTATCCGCTGTCTTAGATATAATTCTATAAAAAATCAATTCTCCTGCTGCTGACCGACACGTTTTGCAATCTTTACAAAAAAATGAATGAGAATAGGGATTTACCCTATTCTCATCCATTTGTAGACTGTAAATATTCTAAAAATACTTCTAGCTGCTCAGCCTTACCATACAAATACCCCTGGTAAATATTACAGCCAAGCCTCGCCAGAACATCCCTTTGCTCTTCTGTCTCCACAAACTCCGCCACAACTTTAAAATGCAGAGATTTAGCCATCTGAATAATACCCAGAACAATATTCTCAGAACGCTTATTATTCATCAGCTGCTTTACAAGGCTGCCGTCCAGCTTCACCTCTTCAAATACATTTTCCTGCAAATAAGTAAGAGAACTGTGTCCCATTCCAAAATCATCCATGCTGATCTGGATCCCCATTGCTCTCAGCTGCTCAATCCGGTTAATCATAACAGCCGTGGTGCTAAAAAGAGCCCTCTCCGTTATTTCAAACACAAGAATTACATTTCCCAGCGTGTACTTTCCAACAATTTCCCGGACTTTCTCTACAAAATCCTCTTCTTCCAACTGATGCGGGGATAAATTCACAGAAATATGAATTGGTTTCTCATATACCTTCTGAATCTCCTCGATGTTTCTGCATGCCTCTTCAATAATATAATACCCTAGACTGCTTAAGAATCCTGACTGGGCCGCCAGGGAAATCAGGAGCGGAGGTGATATGTATCCCGCAACCGGATGCTTCCATCTTAGGAGTGCTTCCCCTCCGTAGACCGCTCCATCCCGCTGCACCTGAACCTGGTAAAACAACTTCAAATGGCTGCGTTTCATGGCATTATTCAGATCCACTGCCAATGTCTTTGCCGCATAATTATATTCATACGAATTCGACAAAAATCCGGGAATCCTTCCCTTCTCCTCCCCCACCTGCATATCTTTCTGTATCATCAATGCTTCATTTGTAAAATCTTCCGTCTGTCTCTTCTCGCTTCTTTTCACAAAAGGAATGTAAATAAAAACCCCAACTGCAATATTTACCAGCTGTAAAATACTTCCCGCAACGGAACCGGTGGCCGTATATCCGCTTAAAAGCACGGGAGAAGTCCATTCTACCGAATGAGTTACAAGGGGCACAAATCCCAGACCCATTACAATACTGCTTATGACGGCCATAACAATGGGTGTCAATATAAACGGGATGATCATAATCGGATTAAATATTACCGGGAAGCCGAATACCACAATCTCACTGATATTGAACAGCACCGGTACACAGGAAAACTGTGCGAGCCTTTTATTATGGCTCTTTTTTGCAACAATAAACAACGCAATAATTAAACATAGCGCCGTACCGCAGCCGCCAATAAAAACAAATACATCCAGAAAAGTTTTGGAAAATATTTCTGTTGGCTGTCCGCCGGATGCAATTAATGCCTGATTAACATCAATTCCACGCTCAAACAATCTTTTAGCCACAGCATCCAGAGTATTCGTTCCATGTATTCCAAAAAACCACAAAAGATGGGAAAAGAAAATATACAGAATAACACCCAGAATATTTCCTCCTATTTTTTCAAACAGCTGCAAAAACAAATAGGAACCGAAATTCATGATGTTTCCATCACCCATCAATACTCTCAGCCCTATCCCCAGTGCGGTAAACAAAATAATGATAACCACAGACGGAAGCAGACTTCTCATCGCCTGATTAAAGATATAATCCGCACCTATCGTATGCAGTTTTTCAAATTTATTATAAAAGTTCATCCCCTGCCGAAACATGGCACAGGAGAGTACGGTTATAAACATTGCCGTAAAAACCCATTCTGCACCGAAAATATGCTCCTTTTGATTCTGAAGTCCTCCTATAAAAGCAAGATAAGAACAGATAGCTATTGCAGGATAAAAATTCAGGTCTTCTTTTCCAAATAGTTTCCCGATAGAAATACTTATGGTAAAAATCAAAATCAGCGCTAAAGAACCCAGCGTAATATTATAAATTACCGTAAAAAATTCCACGAGTTTTCCATCCAGAACCCCTTGAATCATGTTCTGGTATGCCTCCCAGGGAAAAGTATTTAATAAAAGAGCAAACGACCCTATTAAAAGGAACGGAATTGCCAGGCTCAAACCCTGCTTAATTGCAAGACCATACAGGGAACTATGTAATTTCATCCTCTTTTTCATCTTCATTATCCAGTAACCTCTTTCATAATATCAGTAACTCTGTCCGCACGTTGATACAACGAATAATTAATACTCCTGGCTGTTAGTATAACACAAAAAATTGCTGCCGCCTACGGTTAATCGGCAGGACGGCAGCAACTTTTTTACTCTTTATTTATTTCACCTTTACACTTTTCTTGTTACTATAACTGGTATAAACTTTTTTTCCGCCGATTGTCTTATAGGCTCTAATACGGAAATAATATTTCTTACCGCTCTTTAATTTCTTATTTGTTTTTGTTAACGTTGTTCTCTTTTTGATTGTCAGACTTTTTTTACCGGCAAAATTCGACTTCAAGGAATACTGGATTATGTATCCATCAGCACTGCTAACTTTCTTCCATGTCACCTTTACATATTTTTTCTTTGTACTTTTTATAGTCTTTACCGAAGGTTTTATAGCCTTAAACTCAAGCCTTTCCACTTTAACCCGCGCTTCTTCAGCAATCTTCTCTGCTCTTTGTGCTGCTTCCAGCGCTGCTTTTGCCTTAGCGCTATTCTCACCTGATTCTTTTTTTGCAGCTTCTGCTGCCTTCCGGGCTTCCTCAGCCTTTTTATTCGCCTCTACTGATTCTTTTTTAGCTGCTTCCGCTTCTTTTCTTGCTTCTTCCGCTTCTTTTTTTGCCGCTTCTGCCTTTTCCTGCGCCTTCTGGCTAATTATTGCCGCTGCATCCTCCTTTGTTGGAATATCAAAGGAATAAGTCCCGGATAACAATTCAATCTTCGCACACTTCATTCCATTGTGCTCCTCAAACCCAATCAATGCTGCCCCTTCTGGCAGTACCATGCAATCTGACTGATTTTTATTTACAGGAAGGTATAAGGTTGCTGTCGTATTAGCAGGGACAACTGCTTCATAGGCGGTCATCTCTTTACTATCTGCTGTCCATCCGCTGTAAATTGTTCCATAGGCGGAGTCAAAAGTACCATTTGCATAAGTAAAAGATCCACCGGCTGTTGGCTGTAAAATAAAATGTTTATAGCCTGGTGCTTTTTCATCATATTTGATTCCAAGCTGAGAATCCATCATCCAGGAAGTAACTGCTCCCAGAGAGTAGTGGTTAAAGGAGTTCATACTATTATTACCACCAAAACCATTCTCTTGCGTATAGGAATCCCATCTCTCCCAGATGCTTGTGGCCCCCTGCGTTACCGGATAAAGCCAGGATGCATAATCTGTACACTCGAACATCTTATACGCTGCATCTGATCTCCCATGATCACTTAGCGCATTTAATAAATTAGGCGTTGCATTAAACCCAGTTGTGATCGTGTATGGTATCAGCGATGATCCGTCATTTGCAACAGGGTGCTCTATTGTATCAATGTAGTTTTCCAGGTAACGGTCCAGATTATCCTCGTTTACTACGCCGTAATTAATTGGTGAAGCATAGGATGCCTGTGTATGAATAATACTTCCATTTGCAGAACAAGATTTACCAGTTTCAGAATCAATATAAATTTGATTCCATGCTTCTTTTGCCGCCTCATGCATGGCTGTATATTTTTCCGCTTTATCTGTCTGCCCGAGAGCTTTCGCCATAGCCGCCGTAGACTCCAGACAGTAGACATACATAGCATTACCAAGCATTGCCCCATCTGTGTCTACAACAGAGAGGTGGTCACACAGAAAACCTGTCTGTGAGGTAAGCGCCGGTTCCGTGTACTTCGCCCCATTTAGTTCAAAGCTTAAAGGTTTGCCCTCCAGATTCTCCATGTAAGCGTATATTGCGTCCATGTTTTCCTGTACAATTGTCGTATCTCCATATTGCTGATACAAAAAATACGGTATAAATACAATTGCACTGTTCCAGGTTATACCAAAAGACATTCCCCCTACCTTAACTTCACCTGTCTCCAGATTATACGCAGGATAGTTAGGCGAGACATGCCCTGTCATTCCATCCGCGCCCTGTGTCTGCCTTACACAGTTCAACCACTGCCGTAAAAACTGATAAGTATTTGCATTATAACTTCCTGCAAGCGCATAAACGTTTGCATCACCCATCCATCCCATACGTTCATTTCTCTGGGGACAGTCGGTAGGCAGTGTGATATAGTTACTTGCTTCTGAATTTTGTCCGTTTATAAATAAACGATTTACCAGATCGTTTGAACTATCAAAGGTAGCTGTATTCTCAATAGAAGAAAGCACCAGTGATTTTACATATTCTGCGGGCAGAGCTTCTCTCAGTCCTGTTATTTCTATGTATCGGTAACCATGGAACGTAAGATCCGGTACATATGTCTGCTCTCCGTCCTTCATAGTATAAAAATCTGTCGTCAGAGCCGCACGATAATTTTCCTGAAGCAGGTTTCCTGCCAAATCACCATACTCCTCCAATTCCGGATACAGCATCTCAGCTACCCGGATTGTAATTGTTTCTCCCTCTTCTGCATATTCAGAAGGAATTGTAATCTGGGGAACCGCGGCTACATTCTCACCAAAATCATAAATATAACTTCCGCTTCCTGACTTGTTTTCTCCAATTAAATCGGCACTCAGGGTATTGATCACATGAACTTCGTCATCATGGCGAACTACCAGATCCTGATCAGCAAACGGGCTTCTTGTCTCAACAGCCTCTGCCATTCTCCAACCTGCCGCCTCTGGGTTATAATCAGCCTTTGTAAAGCCCTCAATTTCGGCCTCCTTTGTTGCATCGTAACGCTCTCCTTCAAACAGTGATGCCAGGCGAACCGGCCCGTCTCCGAAATATTGCCATGTATCATCATCTGTTACTATTGTTTCACTGGTTCCATCCATATATTTCACAACCAATTTTACAAGCAATGCTTCCTGGTCACCATAATAATTGTATGTACTGTCAGAAAAAGTACATGCATGGCCTGTCCACCAGCCCTCACCCAGTACTGCCCCCATAGCATTTTCGCCCTGTGTAAGGTAGTCTGTAACATCATATACATTGTAACCGATTTCCTCTCGATATTCCATGGAACCCTGTTTAAACCACTCATCCGGGGCTACTTCTTCTCCGTTGATGTAAAAATCCCCAATTCCCTGAATCCCCATGTAGAGCCTTGCCGACTCTATCTGGCTGTCCAGCGAAAAATCTGTGCGAAGATACGGCTCTGATGCATAAGAAGGATCGCCATAGGCTACAACGTCTTTGTCCGTTCCCTCTACTGTTATTTTATTCCCTTCTAACGTAATTCCTTCTTTATCCTTCCATATATTATAAGATGCTCCCGTCTTTTCACCAAACAACGTGCCTGTCCCAAATCCCGGGTTCTGAAGCTCAAAATCTGTAAACACAGCCTTTTGTCCGGCATCTGCTGCAAAGCCAATCGAATTCAGATTCGGGAATGTCATAGCATTAGAATTTCCTAATTTACTTAGTACAATACTTCCGGATGTACCGCCGCCGTTTGTAGGCTCTGAGACTGCTATCTCCTGGCCGTCAACAGAGATCGTCAATGTACTGGTAACAACATTAAACTCCAATGTATGCTGCTCATTTTTATTTTCATCTGTAATCAGTTCATCCAGATTAGTAACCGGGTTATTCGCCTTATTTATCACCATAAAAGGCTGATCCTCTGTATCTCCGTCAAAATATCCCACACGGTAAATATTAATCGCCGCACCGCCATTCTCATTTACCTGGGAGATGTCCAGCTCAACCCGGAAGTAATTTTCCCCTTCCATCATATCTATGTTGAACAACTTGTTTTTCAGGCGGAAATCGTCCGCACCAAAAATAACCGATGCCCCTGTGCTTCCACTGGGAATCTGAACCTTTGTAGTAATATTAAACAGTGTGGAAGCTGCAGCGTCTACAGACAATTCATCCGCCCCTATCCATTCTGCGCCGTCCCAGGCACTCAGCTCCGTGCTTAGGAGTGATGTCTCAAATTGTGCCAGACCAGACACAATTTCATTTCCAAAATTGTCCTTCACTATAACAGACCAGTTGTATTCGGTGCATGCTTCCAGACTGCTGCCTTCATAGCTGACCGCTGCCGAATCTTCCGAATTTACCTCACCTGTATCCCACACCACTGTATTATCAGTTGCTTTTGTTACTATTAACTGATAAGATGCCTGAGAAACTCCTACTGCATCCGATGTCATTTGCCATGAAAATACTGGACTGCTTACATCTACACCTATTGGATTTTCTTTCCCTTCCGTTTTTAAATTTACAATCCTTGTCGTTTCCAGACTAATGCCAGCCATTTGCTGATTCTCTGCCTCAGCAGCAAAGACATCCATAGCTGCTGCCGGCATTGAACCAGTTACAACTGCTGCCGCCAAAACATACGCAAAGCTTTGTTTTACTATTTTTCGCATCAAAAAGCCCTCCCTTTCTCTTTTGGTTTATTTAAAACCATACCTATATTGTAAAAGACTGCACCTTCGTCTTCTACCCTTTGAGATAGGGAAAAATACCCTCTGATACGGGTCATTCATCTCTAATTCATATTCTTCCGATTCTAATTCAGATTCTTCCGGTATTGATAAGGTGTCAGATAGAACAATTCCTGGAAAGACTTTTCAAAATGCTTTCTATTACTATAGTTCATAGTCTCCGCTATCTGTTCAATAGACCAATTTGTATTAGCCAGCATTTCCCTTGCCTTCTCCAGTTTCAGCTTACAGACCATACTCCGGAAATTCATCCCGGTCTGCTGGCGTAAAAAGCTGGAGATATATGCAGGGGTGTAGTAAAACTGCTCAGCCAGGTCATTCAACGTCACCTGATTATAGTTCCTGCTGATATAATCCATGACCTGATAAATATCCAGGGACTTCTTTATCCTTTTACAACTCTCTGCCTGAAATAATTCAAGCCTGGAGACCTCTAAAAAAATATTTGCAAGAACATTCTCCATCAATTGCTGCATAAAAGGCCTATTTGCCTCCACTTCTCCAATAATCCTGCAGAAATCTTCTTCAATCATTGCATTTTTTTCAATTTTGTAACGCAGAAATTCAGGTCTTTTCTCATTTTCATAAAGCTCATTCATTAAAAAATGGTATAGGGGATTGTGTGCATCCACCACCTGGGTTACAATCTTTTGGTAGCATTCTTCACTAATCAGTATATTCATAAGCAGTGCATTCTTATCCTTAAGTACAATGCAGTGAGAAACTGAAGTGTTCATAATCCAAAATTCTCCCTCCTTAACCTGAAATGATTTTGTACCAATATTCTGCACTGCTTCACCCCTGATCAGATAAAATGCCTCAATATAAGCATGCTTGTGCTGGTGCTTCACCTCCTGTGCCCAGGCACATCTCCTTTCAAAAGGCTCACTGATTTCATTGTCAAAAAAATAATCTCTCTTTTCACCTAACGATTTCAAAAAATCAACTGTCACATACACAGCCCCTGACTCTTTACAAAAGAAAGGCACCATTCTTTCCTCCCCGGTATCTTTCTTGCGCTTTCCTGGCATACTGTTTCTATTCAGGTGTCTATGTTTCATTTCCTCAGCCAGTAACTGAAGTTTTTCATAGGTTTTCATACAATTACCTGCCTGTATTTATTTTTAAATTCATATACTTATCATAGCGAACTTTATAGGAAATAAAAATAGAAAGATATTTTGAAATCTGGTAATTTTATCCTAACATAGTACATGCAGGTGGACAAAGTGCATAACTTTGTCTTAAATCTGTGTAAATGAATCAGTACCACCGGCTTAGCCGGTGGTTTGTTTTCCGCCCTATAAGGGCTCGTTTCCGGTACTGGAGTCTAAAGACTCATCGAAAGGTTCGCCAGCCGCAACGTCAGTTACCTGCTAAGCCCCTTGGGCTTATTTCTTTTTGCTTTTGTTTACTGGCTCACCCGTAAACGGGTCAATATACTCCTTCAAAGACATTTGATCATATTCCAAATCTTCCTTCAGTTGATTCCGAATATACTCCTCTATCTTTTTTGCATTTTTTCCTACTGTATCTACATAGTATCCTCTGCACCAAAAGTGTCTATTTCCATACTTATATTTGAGATTAGCATGTCTCTCATATATCATTAAGGTACTTTTTCCCTTTAAATACCCTACAAAATCTGACACACTTATCTTTGGCGGTATTTCTACTAACATATGAACATGATCTGGACAGATTTCTGCCTCCACAATATGCACTTCTTTGCGCTTGCATAACATACTTAAGATATTTGCAATATCCTGTTTCAACTCGCCATATATAATTTTTCTTCTATATTTCGGTGCAAAAACTATATGGTACTTACAATTCCACGTTGTGTGTGCTAAACTATTATTGTCCATTTGGACTACCTCCTTTGATTTATAAAACGGTTGGCGAACCTATTTTTATTATATCATTGGAGGTTTTTTACACAACGCTAAAGCTATTCCAATCACCCGCAGAGCAGGTGGTTTATTTGTTCTCCAAAGTTCCGTTTTTCGGATCAACGAAAAACTCCTCAATGGAGAACAGGGCCATGCCCTAACAAAGAAAAAGCAGCTAGCTTTTTGCTAACCGCTTTAATAAGGGGAATATAAAGTTTTTCTGTAAGTTGTTTTGCATATGATGTAATAAATTGTCACTTTTCTCAAGTCTCATTTCTGTAAATCGAATTATAAACAATCTAGTAATGCCAGATATTAAAATAGATATAACTTACAGCTTGTGTAAAAAATATCAGCTATTTTTATCTTAATTCGAATAGATGGATTCTGCTCTGGAAAGTTGTTTTTCCCAATCTGGTATCTATCAGACCTGTATTTGCCGTTGAAATTTCCTACTGGATTTTTAAACAAGACCCCAAAAATGCTAGGTCCCCATTAATCAAGGGTCCCAGCAGCATCACAAAATCTTGATTTTTTCTAACTTATTAGCAACGCATCTTTTTCAGTTCAATAATATCGTTTCTTACGAAACGTTTATAAGCTAAAATTTTTATGCATTTTCCTCTGTAACCCACACAATTACCGGCTTTTTTATCAGACTGTTTTGCCGAAATTTTTCAAATATTTCGGTATAATTGATTTTCGTTGTCAAATTTCTATTTATTCATGATTCGCTTTGACATTTTATAAAGATACATTATCTGCAAGTCCTATATATATGAGCTCTGTAAGAAATATATTATCTATATCCGGATTTTACACAAATATTTTTATACAATTTCAGATTCGATAATCTCCTACCTTGAACGTCTTGCTGACATCAGCAAAACGATAAGAAACGCTTCTCCATCAACACCTATGAATAATTGATTCAATCAGATACCTAAAACTTTTAATAGACCCAAACTGTTAATCTGCTAAAACTCATTTGCCTCTATTATTTTCTTCTGCTCTTTCTGCAATAAGAAATTCCCCAGCATTTCAAAAGATTCCTGCTCTTCCGGATCATTTAACATTAAAATCAACTCTAAAGTGTCATCAGTTGTTAACTGCTGTATTTGCTAATACATAATTCTGTATTTTACTAATTTAACCATATAGCCTTACTCCCTATCTTCCTCCTTAACTCTCTACTGGTCTTCCGTATCCCCATTAATATGAATCGATATACTTTTCAGAAGACCCGTCGCTGCAATAGCGGGAGTAAGGAGGATTTCTCCATTGCGCGACAAATTCACTATATAAAGAGCGAAAACCCAATAAACCAGATATTCTGCTCATATATCATATTCTTACATATTCAAACTGTGAATCAACGTTTCTAACTGTTCCATACTCATCCCGCCAAAACCAGCCAGAGCACCAAGCGGCATCTCCTCGAACATTTTTTCCTGCATCTTCTGCGCACCTTCTCCCAACGCATCCGTCTGCGCTTTCTGACCTTCCTGTCCCTTTGCACTGGCCTGCATGATCTGGTCATAGGTTTCCCTTCCTCTGGCAGTCTTTCGCAACGCGCTTATTGGTGATAAGAAAGTATATTGATATGGCAGCTCTGTACTTCCTTCTACATATACCGGAATACTGAGGCAAATGTCCCGGCTGGATGACCCGGCCTCAATGATAAATGTTCCGGATTCCACAAACCAGTCGCTTATTTTCGGTTCATAATAAGCGAAGCTTCGCTTATCCAGTACGAATATCACTTCTTTCTCTGCTCCCGGTTCCAGCTCTATTTTTTTAAACGCCTTCAGTTCTCGTATCGGTCTTCCCACCGAACTCTCCTCATCCCTTACATATAACTGCACCACCTCTTTACCTGTGCATGTGCCGGTATTTTTAACTCTAAGCGATACTTCCAGCTGATCCTGATCCGTTATTCTGCTCTTATCAATCTTTAAATCACTATATTCATAAGTGGTATACGACAGTCCATAGCCAAATGGAAACAGTACATCCTGTTCCTTCTTGTCATAATAACGATATCCTACATAGATCCCCTCGTGATAATCCACAATACCATCCACACCTGGGAAATTGAGATAGGAAGGATTATCTGAAAGCTTCAGCGGCCATGTCTCAGAGAGTTTGCCGCTGGGATTAACATTTCCATATAGCAGCTCGACTGCCGCCATTCCTACCTCCTGTCCGCCAAGGTGCATACATAACACCGCTTTCACATCATCCAGCCATGGCAGCAGCATGCAGGAGCCGCCATGAAGAACTACTACGATGTTCTTCTGAACTTTCGCAATCTCCCGGATCAGCTCATTCTGATTTTCCGGCATGGCAAGTGTCTCCCGGTCAAAACCTTCTGATTCAAAAGAATCGGGCAAACCAGCAAATACCACCGCTATCTCTGCCTTTGCTGCCACCGCCACTGCTTCTCTGAGCAAATTCTCATCTGTCTTCTCTTCATTTGCTTCGTATCCTTTTGCATACGTCACATCATATACACCTGCAGCCTCTATCGCACTTGTCACCCGCATTGCATTGACATAACTGCTGCCGCTGCCCTGATATCTGGGTTGCTCAGCAAAAGCACCAATAAACGCTGCCTTTGCATTCTTATCAAGAGGGAGTAATGCTTCATTTTTAAGCAGCACTGCACACTGCGCTGAAATATCCGCGCTCAATTCAGAGTACTGCAAACGATTGATTTCTGTATCTTCACTAATTTTATCAGCCGCATCATAGATAAAGGTTAATACATTGCCAGCTGCCTGATTAAGTTCTTCTTCTGTCAACTCACCATCCTGCAATGCTTTTCCGAGCGCCGCTTCATGCGCCCCATAACCTCCAGGCATAACCAGATCCAGACCTGCCTTAACACCTTTTGCTGCATCCTTGGCTGCACCCCAGTCAGTAACTACAAACCCTTCAAAGCCCCATTTGTCTCTGAGAATATCGGTTAGCAGCATTTTATTCTCTGCACAATAATCACCATTTACTGCATTGTATGCACACATGACACTTCTTGTCTTCCCGTCCTTTACTGCCATCTCAAATGCCGGCAGATATATCTCATGGAGAGTACGTTCATCGAGATTCGAGGAGCCACTCATCCTGAGTGTTTCCTGGTTATTCACTGCAAAATGCTTAACACAGGCCGCAACACCTTTTTTCTGAAGAGTATTTATATATGCTGCTGCCAGCATTCCTGTCAGATATGGATCCTCACTGAAATACTCAAAGTTCCTGCCACACAACGGGCTTCGTTTTATGTTGAGTCCGGGACCCAGAAGCATACCAACCTGTTCCGCCTGACACTCTTCGCCCAATGCTTCGCCCAATGACTCCAGCACCTCTGTATCAAAGCTGGATGCCAGCGCCGAAGCCGTTGGATAACATACCGTCTTAATACTCTCATCGATCCCTAGATGATCACCCTCTCCCTCTTGTTTTCTCAGACCATGCGGTCCGTCACACATCATGATTCTGGGCAGTCCCAGTTTTTCTACTGCTTCTGTATGCCAGAAATCAGCTCCGGAGCAGAGTTTGATTTTCTCTTCTATCGCGAGCTTTTCTAACTGTTTTTTCACTTCTACGTTCATACTGTTTCCTCCCCAAAGATCCTTACCGGGATCACCTGTCCCTCGGTAATACCATTCTCATTAAAAGAATCCACCCGGATATATAACGGCTGTCCTTTTATCAATGCTCCTATTGTAACTTCATTTTGGCCATACACCATATAACTGTGATACAGTTTATCGGGTGCATATCCCCAGAGTACGACGTGACCTGTTGCTCGTCTGCCAGTCCATTTCACATGCAGATCCAGTTCTGTAGCAAAATCTGTCTGTACATCTGCTGCCATAGATGGCTTTTCTCCGATACCTCTGCCGAATATACGCAGACCGGAAATACACGGCGTCTGATCAAACGGTAGTTCCTTCACGGTACATCTGATATATCTGGCTTTCACCGCATTCTCTACTACCACCAGATCATGCGATAAATCTGTCTCTGCTTCTGATTTATCCGCTATCACAAAGTACACTTTTCCATCTTCCGAACCTTCCAGAAGCCATCTCGTATAATGCTTCCTCGTATCGATATAACGACGGTCCGGTTCTCCCTGCATCACAGTTCCTTCTGGAACCTGCGCATCCGGCTTATCATCTGCAAAGTTAATCTGGATCGCACTCACATCGTATATTCCCTCCAGATCAACTTCCAGCCATCCCCCGCGGTCCGGACGGGCTGCCCGCCACCATGTCTGCATATTCTCATCGACAGCCTTTGAAGGCTCTTTTCCGTCCACGCAACTGGATGCAGAAGCAGGCTTACCATAGGATAGCAACATCCACTCCGGCTCTGCCCACGGGTCCAGCGCCGCATCTGGGGCTTTCACCGGCCAGTCACCGTATCTCTGATTACAAAACAATTCTCCCGCTTCATCAAAGCCGGCCGGCCACAGCCCTAAGCGCCGCTCAAAATTACTGTTTACGCTAACACGTGCCGATGCGATATGCCAGATATTGCCGTTACGGTCTTTCATCGTAGAGCCATGTCCTGCACCGGTGACAAATCCTCCCGGTTTGTAAGAGTATGGGTTGTTTTTGGCCGGTTCAAAAGGTCCCAATGGATTATCTGATACATATACCCCGTCGCCGTACACATTGTATTCTGTATTCGGGATAGCATACTGCAGATAATATTTACCTTCATACTTATCCATCCAAGGGCCTTCCAGAAACGGTGTCGGCTGCATATAACGGCGAACCACCTCATGATGTTCCTCTGGAATGCCTGGATTATTTGCCAGATAGTGACTGATTTTTGCCTCTGTTTCTTCTTCTGTCTCCACCGGAATGTGATTCTCACCATTTCTCTCATATCCATGGTCTTTATCATTGACCGTGACCAGCCCAACTGGTCCGCCAATCGGCGTCATACCTTCCGGATTGAGTTCCACTCCATAAATCGGTGTCACATTGGAGCAACCCCAGTAGAAATAAAGCCGTCCGTCATCATCTGCAAACAGATTCGGATCCCAGAAAGGAAAGGTTCCTTTTATTTCCTCAAAATTCCCATGAATCGGGTCCTTACTTCGGTAAAAGGAGCCATTCTGCGCGTTTGATGCGGAAAAATACAGATAGTCACCAACCACACGGACATCCGGAGCATAATCATAGACCGGAATATCGCACAGCGGATGATGCTCCCATGACACCAGATCGTCGCTTGTGAAGAATCCTGCTGCCATTGAGGGGAAGAGATAATACTTCCCCTCAAAAAGAACCATCGACGGATCAGCTGCTTCGCGCAGAATCTCCAGCCCTGTCCGCGCTTCGACAAACTGATATTTATATTCGATATTCATTGGATTACATATATATTTCATTGAAAAGCCTCCTCTGCGAAAAAAACCCCTTATTCTGCTATTAACTTTATTTCCTCCGTTACACACCCATCGGTCCTGACGGATACCCGGATTTCGCCAGGCTCAACCCCTGCTCTGACCACCGCCAGGACATAACCATCATATAGCTTCCATGTATGATTATCATAACTGTTATCCGTTGCCGGATCGGCGCTGCCCATGCCCTGCAATGTTCCGGCTCCTTCAACGCTCACCGTCACTTCTCTGACCGTCTGCAGATTTTGCACTCCCGCTTCGTCCTTCAATGAAATCATGAGATAAGACAGGTCGGCACCGTCTGCCTTCAGCATCGTCCGGTCTGCTTCTACATGGAGTTCCGTTGGTTCTTTTGCTGACTTTAGCATAGTCCGCTCTGCCTCGGTACCATTTCGATAATTCACTGCCTCTAATATTCCTGATTTATATGTAGTTTCAAAAGAAACATGAAAATCATGTGCTTCACCAGCACTCTTTCGCCCCAGCGACTCCCCATTCTGGAACAGCTCTACCTCATCCGCATCGGAATAAACATTGACCACCGCACCCTTTCCTTCATAACCCTTCCAGGTCCAGCTCTCCAGCTCATCCTTCCACGGCCATGCACTCTGATTTGGTTTCTCTCCATAGTGATTCACACGTTCTACCGCAATATATGGCTCCTTCCTGAGCCCATACACAATCTCCCGGAAATAACTGATCGGTCTGCGGTTACCAATGATATCTATATCGCCCATCCCCGACAGACTGATCGGCCAGTTCGCCATGAACCCCTGGCGCCCGTCATAATAGAAACAGCTGGAACCAGCTTCTCCGATATAGTCATATCCCGTCCATGTCATATCCCCTATTACATGGGAATTATTTTTCACAATGTTCCACAGCCGGACCAGATCGGAGGGTAATGTCTCGGTTCCAAGAATCACTCTATGGGGAAACAGATCATGTTCCATCTCATGCCGCGCCGTTAAGTAATTATAGCCGACCAGGTCAGTGACCGAAGCAAATTCATCCAACAGCTCTGTCACGATATGATTCGCCGCAAAAGCATCCGCCATCGGTCCTTTCATCAAGTCGGTACTGCCATTCGCCGCATCTGCCCCGGCATCCGACTGCGGCTCCTGTGCTGCCTGTGCCTGCATCTGCATCATCTCTTCCATTGTCATACCTGTAATATCACACATGATCTCTCCCATGTGATCCATACAGGATAGTAGCCCGTTTATCGCAACCGTCACATAACGGCTATCATCCAGAGTATGAAACTTCCTGGTTATCAAGCGATTTAGCTGTGCACCTTTTGCAGTCGCAGCCTCCTGGATTTCATTGCCTGAAATATACATGATAACGGAAGGATGATTATAGTCCTTTGTTACCAGGGCCTCCACATCCTCTTCCCAATGATCCGGGAACTGATTTGCATAATCGTTATTGTTTTTAGACCGCGTCCACATATCGGACAGTTCATCTAAGACCAGCATCCCCTCCCGGTCACAAGCCCGCAGCATCGCTTTGCTCATTGGATGATGAGAGCTTCTCAGACAATTAAATCCAGCTGCTTTGAGCTGCTGTACTCTTCTTTCCTCGGCACGTTCAAATGTTGCTGCTCCGATAACTCCATTGTCATGATGAATACAGGCACCGCGAAGGTTTACTTCCTCACCATTTAAACGAAATCCCTTGTTTGCACTAAGCGAAATCTTACGAATACCAAATACTTCTCTGGTTTCATCCACACAGGTATCGTCTGCTAAGACCTTTACCACACAATGATATAAGGCAGGCGTTTCCGTGCTCCACAACACCGGCTTTTCCAATTGAATCCTGGAAGCAATATGCTGTTCATCCTGACCAAATATTGTAACTGGTATCGTTACTGCTGCACATTCTTCGCCGTCCTGATTCTCCAGCATAACCACAACCTTCGTCTTTTTCCTGACCCGTTCCATATTCACCAGATCCATGCTCACTTCAACCGTTGCCAGATCCGCTTCGATTTCCGGCGTTCTGATCCGGATACTGTCTGCCTTCACATGAAGCGGTTCAGCTTCCAACAGATAAACATCCCGGTATATACCGCTGCCGGTATACCATCTGCTATTTTCTTCCGCCGAATTATTAGCAATCACAGTCATTACATTGTCTGTTCCATAGTTTAGGAAATCATCGGTGCAGACAGTAAAGCCGCGATACCCATTCGGGCAGCCGCCGGCATAATCGCCATTGATGTACACGCTCGCATGTTCATACACTCCTTCAAACTCAATGGAAATCATTTTCTCACTCCACTCAACGGGTACTTCAAATGTCTTCGTATAGATATAGCAGCCACCGGGATAAAACCCTGTCTGATGTTTATTTTTAGTATCCTCTGTCCGTTGTTCATGAATCATTGCATCATGCGGCAGCGTGAGCTTCTCCACATCTGCTGTGCTTCCCATCATGGCTGCCATCATCGGATTCTCACCCGGCTTTGCCATAATCCAGTCACGGTTCCATAGTCTTTTAATCATTCCTTCTTCCTCCTTCTGATTCACATATAATAAATTATGTTAAATATATTGATGCATATAATCACAGTCATCAGCCAGACAAACAACTGCTCGACTGTCTTGTCTTTTAATTTTTTATTAAAACTACTTCCAGCTAACCCTCCCAGAATCCCACAGCCGATCATCAAACATAACATAACTGGCGAAAAATCAGGCACACGATTCTGAACTATCGTACTAAGTATATTGGAAATCTGCGAAAACATAATGACATAAATAGAGTAGGCAGCAGCTTCCTTTGTTTTCATAGAGAATAAATAATATAATACGACCAGATTTACTGGTCCTCCACCGATTCCAAGAAACGCTGACATCATTCCCAGACACCCCCCAATGATAAAAATAATCATGCGGTGCTCTGTCCTTCTCGTAGTGATCCGGTCTTTTAAAAGCGTATAAATCAGAGTCCCTATGGTTAAGAGCATCAGCACAAAAGCCTGTTTGCTGCGACTCCGCCCGCTGCTATGATTGCAACAAAGGATTTATCAAACCGGAAGTCCTGTCTGGTTGTTAAGTTCTTATATAAAGAAACCACTGACATCGACAATACAGTACAGCCTGATAAAAACGATATCGTCGTTACATGCATCGTCCCTGTTGCATCCAGAACCAGTTTGATAATAACTCCACCGCCTATTCCGCAGATAGAGCCTGCTGCCGATGCCAGAAAGCACTCAATTACAATTATTATATAAGTCATAGCTAAGTCCTGCCTACCACTTCTGTCAGTTTCCCATAACACTGTTCAAAAAACAGCTGATATCCTTCGCAAAAGTAGTTCTCATAATAATCACTATCCGGGCTCCTATCCCTGTGCCGCTGGCAGCCGCCCTTGCAGAGCTTGTAGTGCCTGCATGCCCGGCACTTCGGATTAAGCTTACGAGATTCTTCTATAAATCCTATTTTAGTTCGATTATCTTCTATTTCTGAAAATCGATTCGTATTAAAATTTCCAACACAGTATTCATCCAGCATATAAAAATCACAGGGATATACACTTCCATCCGCTTCTATTACATTCTGTATGCCGCATGTCCCCCTCTGGTCACATGACTCAGGAATATATCCCTTTATTATGCTGATATAGTTATCAAATTGTCTGATATAAGGTGCTTTTCCCCGCTTCCAGTCCTGATACCACAGTTCAAAAAGCTCAGTCAGGAATCTCCCGTAATGTTCTGGCAGGATAGAGTACTTATTTTTACCATGCTCCTCATACAGCGGATCCAGACAGGCAATATATTGCTGATATCCCCATCCGCGTCTTTTATAGTCCTGATAGATTTCTGTAATATGCGCTGCTACGTTTTTATTAACAACTGTCAGAATATTATAATCGAGACCATGCTGATCCATGAGCCTAGCCGCATTTATAACCCGTTCATAGGTCCCATTCCCTTCTTTGTCATGGCGATATAGATCATGGGTGCTCTTTGTTCCATCTACAGACAGACCTACCAGAAAATGATGCTGTTTAAAGAATCGGCACCACGCTTCATCCATGGCGAATCCATTCGTTTGAAATGCATTATATACCTTCACACCATTGTGGTTATATTTGTTCTGGTAGTACACTGCCTTTTCAAAAAAGTCCAACCCCCGCAGCGATGGTTCTCCGCCCTGATATGCATACGAAATCAATCCGGTTGCATTTGGCATTGTTTTACGAATGACATTTTTTAGTGTCTCCTCTGCCATAAATCCATAAGACTGCCGATCCCGCTTGCTACTTTCATCACAATAGAAGCAGTAAGCACAAGTCATATTACACATCCCTGAAGCTGGTTTCATTAACACACTGATTGCCGGCATTCTCATTCCTCCCTTGTACGATACATGATATCTATAATACCTGCTCTGAAGACAGATTTAGTCTTTTATTCTTATTTCACACCCATATCTTTTCCGGTTCTCTTCTGTACCACTCTGAGCATCGACCTTACGTTCGCTCTTAATCGCTCTAAATCAATGTCACCTTTCTTTACTCCTTCTATTATTGGAGCCACATATGTATCATCTGCTGTTCCCGGTGTCATCCAGGCATTCCCAGCCTGCACCGGCTCTACCACACCAGAAGTATCATAGGCGCTCCAGTCCGTCATCACAAACCCGTCAAATCCGAACTCCCGCCGGAATATTCCCTGCAGCATCTCTTCGTCTGCCCCTGTGAAGCAGCCATTCACTGCATTATAGCCAGTCATCAGGGAATCGGGATTATGAACAGATATCGAAATCTCGAATACTTTCAGATAGATTTCCCGAAGCGCCCGCTCCGGAATCATACTTTGATTCCGCTTCCGGCTGGCTTCACAGTTATTACCAATCACATGCTTGATACAACTTGACACGCCATTCTCTTCTAACCCTTTACTCTGATGTCCAGCCATGATACCAGCCAGATAAGGATCCTCACTGAAATATTCCGGATGTCTGCCATTTAGGGGATTCCGGTGAATATTCATGGCTGGTGCCAGGATCATCTGAATATCGTGTTCTTTGGCTTCTTCTGCAATCACTGCCCCGACTTCATAAGCAAGCTTCGTATTCCATGTCGCACATACCGTATTACTGCAAGGCATACCAATATTCTTTTTCTTGACATTCACACCGTTATTCCCGTCAGCCACTACATAGTCAGGCATATCATAACCTTCCAGACGGTAAATCCTGCCTGCCTCTCCTTTTTCGTGCATTCCCCAGCCATGGGAAGCACAGACGCTGAGACGGGCTAATTCCTCTATCGACAACCGGTCAACAAAATCGTCAAATCCGGTATTCTCTTCTTTATATGATTTTCTTGCTGATTTAGGGGTAAGCTCTATTACATTCTCTTTAATTCCGGAATACAATCCCGTCGGAAAATTATTCTTCCGCTTTGAAAAGACATCCATTTCTACCGGAAGTTTCATCAGGTTTTCTGATTTATACAGCACTTCCTCTGTTCTGACCACAATAGTTCCACAGCTTGTCAGTGATTTTATGGAATTTCCGGCAAAAAACTCATAGATTCCTGCTTCCATGATCCAACTGGCCATTTCTTCACAAAAGGATGCGAGATTCTTTTTGTCGATATTGATTGCCAGTTCCTGCTTAGCCCCCGGCTCCAGGTCATCTGTCTTCACAAATCCGACCAGCCGGAGCGACGGCTGGTCCAGCCTGCCTTCCGGAATGGCAGCATAGACCTGCACCACTTCTTTTCCTTTCACTGCTCCGGTATTCTTCACTGTTACTTGTACGACTCCATCATCATGCATGACCGCTTCTATATCAAAACTTGTATACGACAGTCCAAACCCAAACGGAAATGCTACCGGCTTATCAAACGTCTCAAAGTAACGATATCCTACATAGATACCTTCTTCATACCAGGTATCTATAAAAATACCATCATCCGCCCCGAGCGGTTCCTCACCCTCTTCTGGTATATAAAAATTCCTGCTCGCCGGAATATCCTGGTAACAAATGCTCCACGTATCCGGCAATTTCCCGGATGGATTCACCCGGCCATCTAGCACTTCCACCACCGCTGTGCCACCGCACATGCCTGGGAATCCGCACCACAGAGCAGCTGTAACATCGTATGTCTCAAGCCATGAGGTATCCATCGGATAACCGGAATTGATAACAGCAATTATTTGTTTCCCACTGTTTTTTAATTCTTCCAGTGTATTTTCTTCTTCCAGCGATAAATAGAATTTCCCTTTCTCTACCGTGTTGTCAAAATTCTCTCCAGAAGGGCGACTGATTACAATGACCACAACTTCGCTATTTTCGGTGATTGTAAAATCACTGTAGTCTACAATCGCCCGAAGCAGTCCCATACTATAGCGCGGATTGATTCTTCCGGCACCTGTTGCACCGACACGAAATTCTTCCGCCCCCCTTAGACATAGTTTACTGTCCTTCGCAACTGGAAGCAGCTGCCTGTCATTTTTCAGCAACACAATCCCTTCTCTCGCTGCCTGTAATGCAACTGCGTCATGCTCTGTATAAGTATGGTCCGGCTCTGGCTTCGGCAATGTATGTACGGTGATCGTTACAGGTTCCATGATATTGCCGTCCGTATCTTTGAAACCCTCTAATAAGAGCTCGTAGTCCCTGTCATACTTCTGAAACTTACCCCGAACCGGAATGCCGCACATCTGCATTCCCCCGGCGGCAGCAATCGCTTTGATTGTTCCCTCCGGCAGCACTTCGTCTTCACATGTCACCGTGCCATATCCATCTTCTGCCATCGTTTTTGAAAATTGCACCATGACACAACCGGAGAACTTATGATCCAGCATATACATAGAACCGTCGATATCGTCAATATCATATTCTACATTTTTCTCACCCATAAGTTCTGGCTTTAAATGCTTCGGGTCTACCGGAGTATAGTCTACCTCTTTGCCATTTGCTGCATCAATTAACAATAAGTACATGGGTCTTGCTTTTTCCCCTGCTGTCTCCATCACTACTTCTAACGACAGATCTTTCATAAACGCCATCGCCGGACTGTCTTTCATACCGGGGGCAATCTTCTCAAACAACTCCATTACCGTTTCATGTTCTAATAATTCACTTAACGTATTTTTTTCTGTATACATAATGACCTCCTTTATTTAATGGGCTAAGTCTGCTCCCAGCATACTCAGCCCATTCCCCTAAATATTCACTTATTATTCTGTATCTTTTCCTGATGATTCAGATCTTTTTGCAAGTTCCGCTCTGATTTCACCCTGCTTTTTCTCCAAATCATATTTGCGTAGAACAACAAGCATGATCACACAGAGAAGTGCCGGAACAATGGAATATCCCATACGGATGGCCATCAATGCCGATGCGCTCTGTATCTCAGCGCCACTGACAAATCCTGCCATCCCCATCAGTACACCGACCAGCCCGCTGGCAACACCCTGACCTACTTTACTTGTGAATCCATTGACAGAATTCATCATCGCTTCTACTCTTACTCCCGTCTTCCATTCACCATAATCCATACACTGAATCATAAACAAACTGCCGATCATCTGAATCATACTTGCACCTGGTATCGACATCAGGATGCTTCCTAGAAGCACAAGCCCCATATTTGCACCTGCAAAGAATTTAATAACATTTCCAACGGCCGCTAATACAAGACCTAGTCTTACGAAATTCATTGCCTGCCCTTTACGTACTGCAATTGGAAAGATAACGAGCGTAAACGGTGTCACCACTCCTAACATTCCAATGAGCGACATCAGCCCAACATCACCTACTATGTACTCAAAGAAGTAGGTGCCGATTCCGGAATTCAGTGAGTTGAATAAGGCACAGAAAAATGTTGCAACTACAAACATAAACAAATATTTGTTTTTTACCATTGCCTGCAGTCCCTCTTTAAATGATACTTTATCCTTCTTCTGTACTCCAACCGACTCATCCTCTACGACTTCTTTTACGAAGATAAAGCGGAACATGCCAACAATCGTAAGCGGCACTGCAAATACGAGAATGATCTTCGTCCAGCCGCCCGGCTCTCCGCCCCATTTTGACATCAACTGGGGAAGTATGATACTTGCTACAGTAGGTACCAGCATTGCCATAATGCCTGCTACCGTCAGTGCTTTTGCCCGAAGATTATCATCCGTTGCTGACCTTGCCAGATATGTAGTTTCGGCTGCACTCAGAAAGGTGACACATACCGCCTGTATCAGTACATAGAATACAAATATCCATATCACTTTTCCCGTGGTGCCCATTGATGCGGGTGTACTGAAAAAGAATACCGACAATATCCACGTCGGAATCAAGAACAATTCATATGGTCTTGCCTTCCCGAGTTTTGTATTGGTTCTGTCAATGATATAGCCCGCCACCAGATCCGTGACTCCATCAAACAATTTACTAAGCAGAAATATCGTACCAACCAAACCTGCTGAAAGCCCAAGACTTTGTGTCGCATAAAACGTTGCCTGCATCAGCAGCAGTGAGTTAACACCAAGCGAAAACCCCCTGGTACTCCATGCGAGCGGATACATTCTGTTTTTGCGTTTTGCTTTTGTTTTCATAATCTTTTTCCTTTCTTATCCCATATATTTTCTATCGCTTGATAGTCGTATTATAGGTGCTTATGCGCAATCAAAATATCACCATTGTTACCTTTTTACTTTGTTTGTGATGAAATTATGTGATTTTCTGAATAAAGAGTCTGCTCGCAGCTTCTCCGCTTACATCAAAAAAGAGAGAACCGGAATTTTAATCCCGATCATCTCTTTCCTGTATGCCATCTTCAATTGATTACTTATACCGTAAATTCCCCACAGTAGGGAGCTTTCTCGCTGTCACCAATAAATACCTGGTAACTGCCTTTTTCCTGGCAATAAGACGCATCCTCTTCCTGATAAGAAGCGAATTGCTTTTTTGGTATCAAAAATATGATTTCCTGTTCTTCCAAAGCTCCCAGTTCCTTCGATTCTTCAAGTCCTACCAGCTCTTTTGTTGATTTTTTGAACTTATGACCGGGTTTTCCGATATAGACTTGTATCACCGCCTTACCTGATTTCTTCCCCATATTCTTAACATGGACCACACACCTCAGATTATCTCCGTCATAGCTTACCGTTTCCGGTTCAATTACAAAGAAGGCAGCACGACGGGTAACGTCTGTATTAACACTAAGTTCTGCTTCTTTTCTTGGCATATCGTCCTCCCTGTTCCGTCATTCTTCAGATACGTAATCACTATTTGGTTAGAATGTAACGTTTTTCTTATGCATATTGCGGTACTCATTCGGTGTCATATCATAGAACTCTTTAAAATTCTTACCAAAATGGCTTTGCGATGAGAAGCAGAAATATTCAGCAATCAAAGCAATGGTATAATCTGAGAATTTCAACATATTCGCCGCATGCGCGCAGCGTTCTCTCATAATATATTTCTGGATGGTAATCCCTTCTACCTGTGAGAATCTTCTGGCAAGATAACATCGGTTGATTCCAATGACTGGTGCAATATCCCCAACCTGAATTGGTTTCCTTAAATTCTTTGCAATATACTGCTTACACCGTTCAACAATGAGCACATTGCTTTTTTCTTCCTTCGCCTTCTTCACCAGTTCCGTGAACTCATACTCGGCGCGTGATGCAAGTGCATACATATCCGTTACACTTTTTGCCTTTTCCAACTTCCGCAGATAAATGTCCGCCAAACCATAAGCCTTCTCCTGATTCATGCCACCCTCAACAGCCGCTCTGGAAATCATAACAAACAAGGTAACAACCAGATACTCCGCCTGTTTTACATCATTTTCTGCAACCTTTCCGACATGCTCGAAATCTAAAGTCTCCACACCATGAATGAGTTTATTCATCGCTTCTATATCTCCGTCACGCACAATTTGTGTCAGACGGTTCTCATACTCTAAGCTATTGTGGTCCCACTCACTTTCGGATTGTTCCAGTTTATAGTGCTCCTCCTCTGCAATCGTATTCCACTGCGTGATTGATTCACTTACAGTAGCAATCTGAATCATCTCTGTAGATATCTCCTCACCGGTTTCCATTTGCATCAGAAGCGACAGTGTCTCTGCCAAAGCATTTATTTCCATGCGTTTAAGAGAAAACTCCCGCCCCAGCCGATGCTTATGTGCATACGCAAGTCTCATCGCCTCAGTGACAGGTTTTCTGGATACCGGTCCCAAAATAATCAGATGATTCTTATCGTCTCTTATAGCACCAAACAGGATATTTACATCTTCCGTTATGATAACTGGTACACGTTTTTCGCACGTATGTTTTTCCAGAAACCGGAACATCTCTGTCTGCCCGCCAACCGCAAGCTTGGTATACTCCGGATACTCAAATAACAATTCCTGTTCCATGTATACAGAAATCGGCACACCGCAGATTTTGTTAATTTTCCTTAATAGTTCTTTTTCCATAGCCGCCCCCTGACCTTACATTCCTCTTATACATATTATAAGCTGTAACGGAATTTCGTACAATCACTTTATTGACAGGGAGCCGCAAGCCATTAGAATGTGCGAGATGCCAGTGCTGCAAAATATTGAATCACCGGTCTGTTCTCTTCCGGTATCATCACATCAATTACTTTGAACATATCCGATACACTTACTTCATTCCCGGCACAATTTCGCTTAATGATATCAGCTGCTGCCATCATTGCTTCCTCTGGCATGATTTTCGCAATCGTATGATATATATTTACCGCTCCTTTTTTCCACGACAAATCAGCAAGCGACTGCGGAATCCGTTCTTTGTCTTCCTGCTCTCTCAGCTGTGCTGCATATTCCTCTTCCACATTTCCTTCTGACGGCAATCCATAGCGCTTATATCGCTCTGTCGGGCAGTCATCGTGATGCATCATATCCAGCAATGCATTGATCAGGATAGTCTCCTGTTCCGGGTCGACCAGATTATGCTCCTGTTTCGGATCATCAGGCAGATAGAATAGTTTAGTACCATAATTCGCATGGTCATTGTTAACAATATGCTCTTTTCTTTGAATCTTCATCGTTTTACACCCTTTGGTTAAGGAAAAGGGTTCCTGCAGCTCTATATCCTGCAGCTCATTTACCTGGAATCTGTTCGTCATATGTGTCGGCATCAACGTATACTCATAATATGGTTCTCTGGAAACCGGAGCTTTCATATATACCCAGTCTCCATCAGTAACATTGAGATGACCTTCATGAAAGCCGAAGAATGCGTACTCGTGAATCACCTCATTCTGCTCTACTACCTTCCTGAGCGGTTTCCCCTGCATATCTTTCGGAATCTCTACACCAAAGAATTCTAACAGAGTTGCCGGGATATCAATGGTCTGTGTCAGCTGACTTCTCCGCTCTCCGGCAATTTTATTTCCCGGGTCATACAGGAACATCGGTGTATGACTGATTTCCTCGTAGGGCGGCATCACGGATTTCGCCCACCAGCCATGCTCACCAAGCAAAAAACCATGATCGGTATTGACAATCAGCATGGTGTCCTCCCACAGATTATACTCGTCCATCCGGTCCAGCACCTTGCCAAGATAACGGTCGCACATTGTAACGAGGGCGGCGTATTGATTACGCATATGGATCACTGCATCCTCACCTTCTGTGACCATGTAATACGGCGGCCAGTCAGTCAATGATCCTTCATATCCATCCGGATACAGTTCCCGATATTCTGCCTGGGTAAAGAATGGTTCATGCGGATCAAAGGTTTCTATCTGTAAGAACCAGTTGTCTGCATCATGCAGCTTATCAATGAATTCCAGACCATCTGCAAAGGTAACTGCCTGCGGCATCTTCTCTTCACAATCGATATATTCACGATTGGCCAGATCATGATAATTCACCGGACCAGGCATCTTATTGTCATGAAATGCGTGCAGAAGTTCCTTATTCACTTTCCATTCATCCCCTTCCTGTCCCCGGCTGAAGGAATAGGAATTATAACGGGTGTGGTAAGTCGCACCGCCATCCTGCCAGTAATGATTGTGATCAGTCGACAGATGTGTGTAGATACCATGATTCTTCAATATCTCCGGCATTGAATCATCAAATGGCTCGATTGGTCCCCAACTGCGGTGTTCGAAATTGTAACGTCCCGTATGTAATTCCCGGCGCGCCGGCATACACGGAAGGCTTCCCACGTAATTGCCATCAAAGGTAGCCGCGTGTTCAGCCAGCCGGCAAAAATTTGAGGTTTTTATCCAGTCACATCCATACGGCTCCAGCATCAGCCTGTTCAGGGTATCATACATTACCATTATCGCTTTCATTTTATTCTCCATTCCGAAGCGATTTATCGCTGAGGACCGCGACCAGAATTTCAGATTCTGATCTGCGATCACAGGATTTGTGACGCTTCGGCACAAATCCTGTGTGAAAAATCAGCTATCGAGCTGATTTTTCACACTAATCACCCATTCCGCCGCTGACGCTGGCGGCACAAATAGTTATGAAAAAGGGTGTGCGTCTTCCACCACTTTTGTTATAGTTACCTTAAGAGAAGCCACACTACAAAGCACGGTGAGGAGAGTCGTAGATTACTTTTCCTAAGTTTAAAGCAGTACACTAATCAGTGTAGGTCACAACTTTCAAGCACAAATAAGTGGTGCTTCGAGCCCGCAATCTAAGAATTGTTTTAACTCTTGTTAAATGTGTGTTGTGACAGTCAATGGCTTCTCTCCATTATAGAAAGGATCTATTCTCCTCCTTCTGATGCCGGATTCGCATTACACTGTGCGATAACCATATCAATCAGCGGCACCACTTCTGCCGGAAGCATGCCCAGCACCTCCATGACCGGCTGCTCTTTCGCGAACATCAGAAACATCTCATTGCCTACCAGGTCCTTCGCATACTGGTTCAGTAATTCATAACCAACCGGATGGTCAAGAAGTTCTCCAAATTTTGTATCCACGTTATAACGTTCTTTTATAAAGCTGCTCTCAGTCTCATATTCAAAATGATAGCTTCCTGAGCCGAGTTCCTCTGCTTCCCTTTCCGGCAGTGATACAACAGCCGTTGTATTCGCCGGAATCTCAATATCAATGATGTATTTGTGATCCAGACAACGAATATCACAGGTGATTCTGCCATAGGCAGTCTCAATATATCCCTTCATATCAGGAATTCCTTTAATCAGCCGGGGCGAAATCTGTGATTTCTTATAGCCCGGCGCCGCACTTTTTATACCCAGTAAATCATGCAGTATCCAACTGCCAATAGAACCATAACTATAATGATTGAGTGAATTCATCTCGAACTTATTAAAGCTTCCATCCGGATTCACTCCATCCCACAGTTCCCACATCGTCGTACCACCGAGTTTTACACTATATAACCACGATGGGCAATCTTCCTTTAAAAAGATACTTCCGGCAACATCATGAGCACCATTCTCCGATAATACCGGGCATAAGAATGGAGTTCCGGCAAATCCGGTGGTGAGATGATTTTTATGCTGTTTCACATTGCTGATTAAAGTATCCAGTGTCTTCTCCCGGTCTTTCTCTTCCACGATATTGAAGTGCAATGCCATCGCACATCCTGTTTGTGTCTCACTGATCAGACGTCCGTTTTTCGTTATGTACTCATCACGAATTTTACCGAGTACTTCCTCATACAATGCTTCATATTGTTCCCTTTCCACCTCTCTGCCAAGTTCTTTTGCCGCTTTTACAACGAGTGAAATTGAATGGAGAAAGTAGACATTGGCGATGTAATATGGATCTGTTGCCCCCATCTTCTCAATCAGCTCTAAATTCCATATCTCTTCCGTCCGCTTCAGCATCGGGCCGCGGGGCACATCTATAGAAACCCAGTCGCCTAACTGCTGCCCTGATTTGATCAGCCCTTCTTCTCCTGCCATTCCTCTGGAATACTCCACACAGGAAACCATGCTGTCGAACTGTTTCTCCAGTACACTCTTATCTCCATAATTCTCATACAGCGTCCACGGGATAATCGTTCCGGCATCATGCCAGATAGCGATTCCCCCACCCGGTCCGAGAATATTGGGAACGGTCGTCGGAATCCCATCTCCGAGTGACTGCTCATACGTTAAATCCCGCAGCCATTTTTCAAAAAACAGCTCCACATTCCTGCACCACGCAGCAGTCGGCAGAAATATCTGCGCATCTCCCGTATAGCCGAGTCGTTCGTCTCGTTGTGGACAGTCCGTCGGAATATCCATAAAATTATCGCGCAAGGACCAGTCAATGTTCTGGTACAATCTATTTACCAACGGATTACTGCATTCAAAATCACCTGTTTTCGCTAAATCTGTATGAATCACACAGGCTGTGAATTGGCTGATATCAATATCTTCGCCCAGCCCTTCAACAGCAATATACCGAAAACCATGAGAAGTAAATTTAGGTCGGAAGGTATCTTCCGCTCCGCTGCAGATAAATGTATCGGTCGCTTTCGCAGTACGTAGATTCGTCGTGTAGAAATTATTGTTTTCATCCAGGCTCTCGGCATGGCGAAGTACTACTTTTGTACCTCTGTCCGCCTTTATACAGGCTTCTATTACGCCGTTGATATTCTGCCCAAAATCAATCACCACTTCTCCTTTTGGTGTAATGAGCAATTCCTTTGCCGCCAGCCGTTCCGTAATCCGCACCGGTTCGTTCTGCTGGGCAAGCAATAACTCTCTGGACTGCTCCATGAGCGAAACCGGTCTTTCTTCCTGTTTTGGAGTGGTATAGTCAATAACTTCACCGTGGTATAATTCACTGTAACGATGGACTCCGGTCGTGCTCGTCCAGCCTTCATCGGTTATGATGACATCCCTGATGCCGTCCTCATAGACAAGTTCTATCTGCGCCAGCAAAGCCGTCCGGTTCCCATAATGATTCCCCTGATTGAAAAATCCAAGAATCCCTTTATACCAGCCATTTCCGACGGTAAACTCAATAACATTGTTCTGCTCCACCGCTTCCGTGATATCATAAGTCTGATACTGAATCTGGGACTGATAGCTGGTCCATCCCGGTGCAAAGCATACATCGGATACTGCTTTTTCATTTAATGTAAACTCGTAAATACCCAGAGCACTCGCGTATAATCTGGCGGATACGACTTTTCCTCGCACCTGAAACTCTTTTTTAAACACTGCACAAGGCTCCAGCTCTTCCTCAAAACCGTGTGTGATCCATTCTGCCTCGATCTCGGCAGCTGTCATAAACGCAGTCTCAAAATATTCTTGTGCCCGTGCCGTTTTGCCATGATTATCAGTAACTTCAAGGCTTACCGCATAGACAGACTGTGACTCCAGTTTCTCCCCCTGATATCGGATTCCGATGCATTCTTCATTCTTGACCACTCCGGAGTCCCATACTTTTTTCTCGCCCTTTTTCACCACAAGCCGATACGAATCCTGCATGGTGTTTTCTTTTGATGACTGTATCTTCCAGGAGAATCGCGGTTTTTTCGCATCAATTCCAACCGGATTTTTTCTGTACTCAATTTTAAAATCATATATTTGCATTCTGTTTACCCTCCATATTATCTAAGACAGACTTATTTTCTTTTATATTTATTAATTGTAAAGCGCAGTAATTATTCCGGCTTTGTTATTAGCTCAAGCGGGTAATCTCCGAGTCGCTTTACCTCAAACTTATTTTTCTTAAACTCCTGATAATCAAATTCGTTCAGCTCATCGCAAGCCAGTTTGTGAAACTCATAAAAGTTTGGCCACCACTCGTAACCCGATCCCAAATCATTAGATAAATAGGCATCAACAATGTCTTTTCCCATCTGCGGCGCTACGTAAAAGGCTCCCATTGCCAGCACATTTACACCATTTCCTGTAATTGCCCGCAATGCTGCCGGCACACTTTCCACAACTCCTGAAAACACTCCCGGACACTTACTGGCTGCAATATGGATCCCCATTCCGGTTCCACAGAATAATAATGCCCGTTCATATTCTTTCTCAGCAATTTTCGCCCCCACCTTTAAACCTATCCGATGAAACATTTCCGGCTCTTCTTCATCTGCACTTTTTACACCAATATCAGTGACCTTCCACCCTTTTGTCTTTAAATGTGCGACTATCTCCTCCTTTAGCGGAAATCCCGCAAAGTCAGCACCAACCAGGATCTCTTTATCTTTAACCATTTTCATATCACTGCCTCACTTTCCTTTCTGCTGCATCAGCTTATATCTTATATTTCTAGTTTCCAGTATATTGATTGTTTGTTTTATCTCTATCACTTATGTTACTTTTTTCTCACCTGTGTATCATAAAAATGCTTTTTCATACTCTTCCCACACTTTACGTTTGCTTTGGAAGACGGATACCTCAGAACAGAAAAACAGATGGCCGATATCATCTTCAATCTACGACCATCTGTAGCATATTAGTGATGTCAGAAACATCTCCTCTTCATTTAATCTGCCCTATCACTAAATGAATCTGATAAATTTATATTTTCAGAAGTCCACCTTTGGCAATATATTTGTAAAACTTTATTCAGTTTCTATATCTGCATTGACTACCTCTTTCATCTGGGACAATTTTTTATTGGCTTTTTCAACATCCAGAACACAGTATAAAATCAGATTAATAACCGAACCAATGAGCGGCGGCAGGATATACATCATACGAATGGTAGTTAACGCACCTGATGTCTGCGTTACCGCCATACCATCAAACCCCCCCATGTCCAGAAAAATCCCATATAGCGCGCTTCCAAGCCCGGAACCGATCTTGATACCAACGGATGTACAGGAGAAGAACATACCAGTAACTCTGCGCCCGGAGCATAAATACAGATTCTCATCCGCTGCTGCCGTTAACGGCCCAAATGTTGCAGATCCGGGTAACGTACCAATTGTCCGTACGATGAGACCGATCATCAGAACTGTAACCCCCATCCAACCACCAATCAGTATCACCACACTTCCTGCAATAGAAATAAAACCGCCAATGATCAGCGACTGCTGCATACTGCTCATTTTTGCCACCAATTTTGAGACAAATGGCAGAAAAATAATAATCGGAACCGTCATTGTCATAGATAAAAACCCCATCATATTAGGATTCTCCAAAATATAGGCGGCAAAATAAACTGCACCGCCACTGCTCAACCCACTAATCATATAATTGAATACATAAATCAGAAAGATGATTATAAAATACTTATGCGTCAACAGGAGTTTCACCGACTCTCCAAAACCAACCCTGTAACTTAATTTTGAATCCTCTCCCTTTCTGTTATCCATAAATGCCGCCTGTGGAAGTTCCTTATTGACTGCCGGCAGCAACAGTGTAATAAAACCAATAACACTGAAGATTAAAGACATTGCAAACCAGCCACTCTGTCCACCGCCAAAGGCTTCCACTCCGGCATTGGTTGCAAAACTAAAGACCAGTACACCGACCATCGCAAAAATCATTCGAAAAGAGTATAGACTGACCTGCTCCTGGGGATCCTTTGTGATTAGTGCAATCATTGAAGCATACGCAATATTGCTCATGGTATAGAACACTGCACTTAATAATACATAAAAAATAAAAAACCATATATACTTTGTACTTTCACTAAAAGAAGATGGAATATTAAATAGGGCAAAGGTAGCAATTGCCACCGGCAGCGCACTGACAATTACCCAGAAACGTGCCTTACCCATCTTACTCCTGGTGCGGTCGATAATCATTCCCATAATCAGATCCGATAAACCGTCCAGCATTTTAGAAATTAGAATAATAGTACCAATAACTCCGGCAGACAACCCCAATACGTTGGTACAATAAATTAGTACAAAAGAAGTTACCAACGAATAAGTAATATTACCTCCAAAATCGCCCAATCCATAGCTTAACTTCTGCCACCATTTCATATTGTTCACTTTTTCCATTTTTTCTCCTTTCAGCCGTTACTGTATTGTTCCGGTCCATGTTCGCTTAATTAACCTTTACCATATCACTGTAATAAGTTCCATCTTCACAAGATAATCGCAAACGAATCAGCCCTTCACCAGTTGGTCGTACAATCGCCAAAAGCGTGCTGTTCCATGTATCACATTCGGAATCAAAAAACTCGTCCTTTGTAAATGGAGCACCGCTAGATAGTCCGATGAGCTGACCAGGACCTTCTACTTCTGCCTGAATCCTTACTTCACTATCGGCATAATTTCCATTTCTGTCAGTTCTCGTAATGTTGAAATAAACCAGGTTCGCATATCCAGTATTAACTTCCATAACCTCCGGCTGAATATTAAGCTGCATCATACCATTTGCCGTATAAAGGGAATATCTGCCGATTTCAGTACCTGTTTCGTCATAAGCAACCGCCATCAATTCACCTGGTTCATATGAAGTCAGAACCTCCATTTTATACCTCTGTTCTTCCTGACAAATGCCCTGCCCGATTTCTTTGCCATTACAAGTCAGAACCACTTTTGCTGCATCTGCATATACTTCCACAACAACATTTTTTTCTTCATAACCCGGCCATGTCCAACATGCTCTTGAATCACTCCAGCACCATGGTGTTTTATTAGGAACCTCGCCAAAATACTGTGGCTTTTGCACCGCGATAAATGGTCCTCTTTTGACCCCGAAAGCGATCTCCCGGTAGTAACTAACCGGATTTCTTGTCCCGATAATGTCCAAATCACCGGTGCTGGCGGCACGATATGGATAATTCTTATATACCGACTGTCCGCCATAAGTGATGTGGGCAATTCCGGCCTCTCCCAGATAATCCCACGCAGCCCAGGTAAAATCACCAATCAAATACGGAAAATTCTTTACTTTAGTCCAGTTATAATCAATCTTAGGTGGATAAGTTTCACTGCCCACAATAACCCGATTAGGATAAAGCTGACCATCCAAATCATATCTGCCTTCCATATAGTTATATCCTGCGATATCTACTGCCGCATAACTCTCTTCCGTTGAGTCTCCGACAACCGGCATCTGCATAATCGTTTCCATCATCTGAACTAAATCCGTCATTGCATTATTGATATCACTTCCCTGCCCGTCTCCGTCTGCCGGTTGCTTTTGCATCATATCCTGTTCCGGTGAAATTTCATCACTCATAGCTGCAAGACCAACCAGACCATTGATACTATTAGTCGTGTAGCGATATGGATCCAGTTCTTTTATGAGACCAGCTATTTTTCTTCCCATACGTCCGCCAAAACCATAATCGATATCCGCAATTTCATTTCCTATGGAATACATGATAACCGAAGGATGATTGTAAGCATCATGAACCATGGCCATAACATCCGTTTCCCAACTGGACTGAAAACTATTAGCATAATCATCAGGCGTTTTTCCCCGCCCCCACATATCTGTCAATTCATCCATAATATACATTCCCAGCCGGTCACAAGCCTCCATCAACGCCCGACTGACCGGATGGTGAGCCATCCGAATTGCATTGAAACCAGCTTCTTTCAGTTTTTTAATTCTTCTTTCTTCCGAGACATAAAATGTCGCCATCCCAAGCGGTCCATGATCTGCATGGATACAGCCGCCCCTGAGCAGAACATTATTTCCGTTTATCCGAAGCCCTTTCTTAGCATCTAACTGCATAGTACGAATGCCAAACCACTCCTCACAGCGATCAACTTCGTTATCGCCATCACTTAATATTGTGACTGACTGATAGCGCACTGGATGGTCCGCATCCCACAACTGAGGATTGACTACCAGAAACTTCTGAACGAACTGCTCTTCCTCGCCCGGAAAAACTGTAACCGGCATCTTATTCACTGCAGCTTCATTTCCTCTGGAATCATATAACGTAGTGACCACAGTTAATGTTTTGCGTAAATAACTCTTATTCCTCACCTTAAAAACAGCTTCGACGACAGCACTGTTTTGATCTGTACTGAGCGTATGAAGACGGACCCCCTCAGGTGATATATGCATGAGTTCACCTACCAGGATATGTACCGGGCGATAAATTCCGGCACCTGCATACCATCTGGAATCCGCTCCATTTTTTAGAATGACTGAAATATTGTTCGTTTTTCCAAAACGAAGAAATGGCTTAGCCTCTACTACAAAAGGCGTATATCCATTACTATGATGAAGTACAAAATCATCATCTACCAGAACATGTGCATCACGATATGCACCCTCAAACTCAAAATAAATCCATTTATCCATCCATTCCAATGGGACCTCAAACTCTTTTCGATACTTATATGTTCCTGTCGGCCAACCACCAGATAGAGCTTCTTGTTTCTTCACATCAGCAGAAACATCTTCTGGGCACGCACGCCTCCTAAGCTCAATCGTTTTATCATGCGGCAATGTTACCTCTTTCTTGTCAGATGCAGGTGTCATTTCCATCAGCTGTGCTGTCTCTACCGTCCATCCTTCGTTAAAAGACTGTCTAATCATATCTTCTGCTCCTTTCCGTTATCATAAAACCAGATTGCAAACAACAATTCCATGCATTATAATTAATATATATCTTATATCTAATATATTGTTTTCAGGCATTTATAACAATAACAAGAACAGAAAGGTGCGTGGATTTTTGTATCAAAATCAGACTATTCTTTTAACAAAATCAAATAAAGCGCTTGCGGAACTTTTTGAATCGATGTCCTCCCGAAATTCTTCAGCTGTCATTCATAATCCCGGTAGTTCACTCTCTGAGTATTTTGAAATGCAGGAATCATTTATGTTTATCCATGAAAGGTTTTCGGTTGCCACCAATACATTGACATATACTGAACAGGTTATGGGACAATATCGAAAAGAAGAAATTTGTTTCGATAATTTGGCCGAAGTGGAAAAAAGACCATTGCACAGGCATAGTTTTTATGAGATATTGTTTGTTTTATCGGGAGAGGTAGAGCACTTATTCGAAAACAGAAGTACCGTCTATTTAGCAGGCGACTGTGTGGTCATGAATACAAATATCTGTCACTCAGAAGTTTTTTCCAGAGACTTTGAAGTACTTTTTCTGGCTGTCTCCGATGAACTGGTAGCCAAAATCATTAACTCTGATATACGAATCGCCCCGATTGGATTAGCACGATGTAATAGCAACTCTGTTTACTTTTTGATTGAGCAAAATCATAATAACCGCTTTCACGTCAAAGAATATATAGAATTTCTATCTGTAAAAAGAGGGACATTTCCAGACAAAGTTATGGCGATTTTAAATGCTATGACTACGGAGAGTCTTCTGCTGGAAGCAGGCAGCAGTATGATACTGCATGGTCTGATTGCCCGACTGTTTTCTACTTTAGATGATACCAGATTATATGACCGCACCACATTTACCGTCCAGGGAACCGCTGAAGAAGCACTCTGTATTAAAATTCAGTATCTGATTGAGAAATATAACGGAAAGATTTCTCGGATAGAATTAAACAAAGAGCTAAACTATTCTCCTGATTATATGAACCGGGTTTTCAAAAAATATTATGGTATCTCAATCAAGCAATACTCTCGAAAATATCTACTGCATCAAGTGGCAGATATTTTACTGATAAGCAATGAAAGCGTTATTGATATTCTTGCCGATATCGGCATTTCCAACCGAAATGATTTCTATGCACAATTCCAGGCAGAATATCATATGACACCTTCCGAATACCGATTAAGTTTCCAAAAAAAACAGAGCTCATTAATTACTCCTTTATAAATGCAGCTTTGGCTTTTGTCAGAGGCAGCTGGCTTTTGGTTCTTTTTGATTGCTTATTTGTTAACGTAATAGCAACGCAAGCACCAGATAACAGATGCCTGGCCCGCCCAATGCGGAAAAGATAAAGAAACCACGGATTGCTCCATTCTGTACTGGTAAAGAAGTTCCCGCCATTGGTGCAGTATACCCCATCCTTATCAGGCTGAAATTGAATATTCCAATGGCAATTCCACCTGCAAAAGTCGTTATAATATTATAAACGGATGAACTGAATCCATCACAGCGTTTGCCGGCACACATTTCAACATCATCCAGTGCATCGGCCAATAGTGTTGATGACATAAAGCAGGAAGGAATCAGCCCGAAAGCCTTGACTGCCTGACCGGTCAATACGACAGGTAATGAATATGGAGCGAAACAGCAGATACCACTTCCCAACACAGCCAGCAGATACCCATACATCATTGCTTTTTTACGTCCAAATCTTTTACAGAGCGGCTTACAAAGAAAAGCTCCCAGCCCCATCGGTGCATTACCAATTCCGAAATACAAAGCCTGGGTTATTCCGTCATTATAGTCTCCCAGCACCCAGTTGCAATAATAGAATATACTGGTCGATGACAACGCATTGAACAGTTGCAATATAATCATATAAATCATAAATACAATCCACGACCTGCTTTTCAGGCAGCACCGGAGTTGAGTAACCAGCGATACATGCTCCCTTGTAACCGGCAGCTTTCTTTCTGCAATTGTCACCCTCTCTACGGTATAATAATATTCAAACAATAACAGCGGACAACAGATCACTGCAATAATAGATATCACAAGAATCCAGAGCCGTCTGTCCACTCCCATAAATGGAACAAGAATGCACGGAAACAGGATTGCGATGAAAAATCCGGACACCATATTCAATGTATTGCTAATCAGCGACAGACTGCTGCGCTGTTCTTCCTTAGTTGTTGACAGTGGCACAAGCAGCGTATGACTCGTGCTATAGGCTGTATATCCGACCGAGTAGAAGAGGTTATAGCTGATAAATATCATTGCTCCGCACAGTAAATTATTCCCCCTCGGAACTGCAAACAACAATACCATGCTGATCAGCAGGATCGGTGTCGAAAATAAAATCCATGGCCTTGCTTTCCCCTGTGGAGAAATCGTCCGGTCTACGATCCGGCCCATTAGGACAAAAGTGATGGCATCGATAAATTTACAGACAAACGGAAATAAACTTAAAAACATGCCCCCGCCAATATCGGCAATATCAATTACATCCGTATAATAAACGTTCAAATAATTTGATAAAATGCTTGCCATAACCGACACACTGATGGGTCCTAAAAAGTACCCTAATGCCTTTTCTTTTCCCGTTACATCCGCAGCTCTGATACGGCTGTTAAAAATCGGTGCTGTTAACATAATTTTCCTCCATTAATCCGACACTTGTATCTTTTTTATAAATTAATTATAATAGGAGTAACTATAGAACTTCAACGAACAAAGTCCGGCATATGTTGGATTTTTAGTGCAGACAAAAAAGATTTCGAGGAGAAATAACATGAATCAAGAAAAGAATCTCGGTTATCAGAAGACACATAAGAAAATAAAAGATTATGTGTACAGAATTATAAAAGAACATACTTTCAGTCAGCTTACGATTCAGACGCTCTGCTCTGAGACTAACATCAACCGTTCCACTTTTTATGCTCATTTTAAGGATATCTACGATGTTGTGGAACAGATCGGGGATGAGTTGAACCATATCCTGCTGGATCGTTATGACGCTCTCGCCGCTTCTCCAGACACTAAAACAGAATATGATTATGTCGTGATTTTATTAGAACACTTTAAAGCTTACCGCAGATTTTATATACTGTCGTTAACTGATGTGAATAACCCGGTTTTATCGAACAGTATCATTGCTCTGAATAAAAACTTTGTCCGCCATATCTTTGTCTATTACAACCTCGATGAACGAACCGGTTCGTATTATTTCAATTTTATGAAAGCTGGTTTTTTCGCTATCATCCGGCAATGGCTGGAAGACGGATGCCCCGAAACAGAAAAACAGATGGCCGAGATCATCTCCAATCTACGGCCACCTGCCTCACATTAGCGAGTGTACTTATCAATCTAGTTCATTCATAAAACCCTGCCAGAATGAAACAGCTCTCTTCACCCAGTCTGCGGCCGGGGTAGCATTACCGGCTCCCCATCCATGGGCATCACTGTCAAAGGTTTTGTACAAATGAGGAATATGGTTTTTCTCCAATGATTTTACCAGCATCTGCGTGTTTTCGATTGGTACGGCATTATCCCTCTGACATTGCCATATAAATGTTGGCGGATACGCTGCTGTGACCTGTTGTTCTGCCGAATACTGCCGGATCATTTGCTTGTTATCAAAGTTCTCTTTGCCGAGAAACATCTCTCTTGATGACTCATGTGACATTTCTCAAGTTTCTGCAGATATACATCGGATAAATCATGAGCATATTCTGGATTCAGCCCGCCGCGAATGGCTGCTCTCGAAACCAGCATTACAGAGGATACACAGAGATATTCCATCTGCTTTAGCGCATTTTCTGCGACTACACCGATTCCTTCAACATCCAGTGAGTTTATCTGCATCAGCTTTTTCATTACTGTGACATCCCCTTGTTCTACTGCTGCCACATATCGGTTCTCATACTCAATGCTGTTGTGGATACGGTTTATTTCTGATTTATCCAACTGATACCGTTCCATCTCTCCTGGATTTGCTTCATACCTTTCCTCTTCTTCTCCCCAATCGATCAGAATATCTTCCTCCTGCACCTGCTTCTGACAAAGATAGAGATAAGCAATGGACATAATATTCGATAGAATCTCATATGTGCTTTTCTGAATCTGAAAGTGTGAATCACCAACATTATGTCTATGCTTATAGGATGCCAGATGTACTTTTGTCAGCTCTTCCAGCGCAGCAGGTCCCCAAATATAATATCTGCCGTCCCCATCAGTAAAAACACCATGGAATATTTTGATTTCCTCCATATAAATACATGGTAATGTTTTTTTATCCGCACAGGAAATAAGCTCATCCAAAAGCATTTTGTCATTTTGATACAATCGATTTACCTTATCTATTGCTGGAATGGAAATCCCTTCTTTGCCTTTTTCATAGATATATACAGGAAGTTTGCTGTTTCGGTAGAGTCTTTCCAGCAAAAAGAGGTCTGGCCCAGTGTTTTTCATATATCTTCTCCTCAAGTGATAATAAATGATCTTTCAAAATATATTATCCTATGATTCAATAAAAGGCAACTACACTATATTTATTTTTTTTGCCAAAACGCTACTGCTCGTTTTACCCATCCCTCTGCCAAAGTATTATCACCTGCTCCCCAACCATGTGCATCGCTATCAAATGTTTCATAAATATGCGGAACATTTTTTTCTGCCAATGCCTTCACTAGCATCTGTGTATTTTCAATTGATACCGCATTATCTCTTTCGCACTGCCATACAAAAACCGGCGGATATGCCGAACTTATTTGCTTCTCTGCGGAATACCGGCAGATCATCTGTTCATTATTAACATTTACTTTTCCCAGAAACATTTCCCTTGATGAATCATGCGAATTTTCTCCCATTGTCACTACCGGATATGCTAAAAACACCACCGATGGGCATGGCAAACCATAATGCTTCCATCCAACTGCTTCCGTTCCAAAACAAGCCGCAAGATGCCCTCCGGCTGAGAATCCTGCAATTCCATAATTTGACATATCTATTCCTAATGCTTCAGCATTTTCCCGAAGGAAGGAAATCGCATCGGCCATATCATCTAATGGATTTGGAGCTTTTGCATGTTCACCGCAGCGATAGTTCAAAGCAAACGCATGATAACCCAGTTGATTTAAATGCACGCATGTTGGATATGCCTCTATCATTGAGGCGCAGCCCAGATAGCCCCCTCCAGCACATACAATGACGACAGGTGCTTTCTTATCCACCGAAAAATGAACCAGATAACGCTCTTTTAAAGACGCATCTTCACTTGCCATTGTTTCATCCCACAACGGATAATAGATTTTTCGTTTTTTTTCGGCAATTTCCAGTAATCGGTTGTATCCATCGGCCATGCTCTGCGCATTCCAGCAGGAAATCCCGGCAAACTGCGCCAATGACAATTCTGACATCGGCCCCTCTGATGGCACGATCACCCTTCCATAATCACTGAATTCTGCCTGTTCACTGATTTCCTTTAATGTATTTGTTATTGTTACCATTATATTCTTCCTCCATTTTAAGCTTTGTTCATATCCATTTGAAAGTGATATTTTCCACTGCCTTTTTCATGCCGCTGTCCATCCGGCAAGACAATCACCGCAGTTGTATTACATGGTATCTCGACATAAAGTTCAAAAGTCCCCTCCTTCTTCTCCCACGCTGACACTATCTCACCATATCCGGATGTAAAGGTTCGTTTCGCCCATTCTAAACGTTCATCTAACCGCGGCTGAATCAAAATCTTTTTGAATCCGGGTTCTTCGTAATTGATTCCGTTTACATTACGGAATATCCAGTCATCCACGCATCCAAACGCATAATGATTTAAGCTCATACAAAATACCATACCATAAATTTCTGATATAAAGGGAGCACCATCTTCTGCCAGGGCAAACCAACTCTCCCAGATAGTAGTCGCACCATGCTTCACTTCATATAACCATGACGGCGCATTTTCATTAAATAACAAATTATACGCTAAGTCCCGGCGCCCAATCTGGCATAAAGCATCCTGCAGAATTGGTATTCCCAAAAACCCCACGTCCAGGCACCCTTTATTCTCTTCTATCTTTCGGACTAAATTTTCGGTAAATTTTTGCTTAAGTTTCTCTGGCACTAAGCCATAGTAAAGCGGCATTGCATATGCCCCCATCAGATCGGCAGGCATATTTCCCTCCTGATCCATAACCCCCTTTTGAATTGCTGTTTTTATGTGTTCAGCCATCTCTGCGTAATATGTGGCATCGTCTTTCCTTTTGAGAATTTCGGCCATTTCAGCCATACTTGCAACAGAATAGTATCCATAAATCGGTGCTACATATTTTGTTGAGATCCGAATAGCCTCAAAAGTACTATCACCATAACCATCCTTCGAATAACTGGGGATCAAATGCTCTCCATAATGATGCCCCGTATTCCATAAATATTGTTCAACTTCATCCGGAAGCGTACTTTCCTGCGGCCGGTTTTCTCTGGCGGTCTTTAAGATAAACTCACACCATTTTTTCATCGATTCATATTGCTGCTTCAGGATGCGGGTATTTCCGGTCAGGTGATACATATAGTATGGAATCAATACAGCAGCATCCCCCCAGCCTGCCGGTGCCACAGCCCCCGGTGTATGAAACTGCTCTTCATACATCTCATACTGACCAAGATACGCTCCTGCTAACGGTACTACAAATGGTACTGAGCCATTTTCTTTCTGTTCACAGGCAAGATTCTCAAGCCATCGGGTTAAAAATGGTGTGATGTCCTCATTTAATAATGCCGTTTTTGCGTATACTTGAATATCTCCTGTCCACCCGGCTTTTTCACGCTGCGGGCAATCTGTCGGTATAGAAAGCATATTTGCATGCTGTGACCAGCGGATATTTTTATACAATCTATTAATCGCCTCATTTGAGCAAGAAAATGTACCAACATCCTCTTTCTCTGAGCTTAATACCACCGCTGACAGATTCTCCTCCTTTAACTCTTCCACACCGTCGATCATCACATAACGAAAGCCCTGAAATGTAAAATGTGGTTCATACACTCTGGCTATACCATCTGAGATATACTCAATCCGCTGATCAGCCGTCGGGTTATTATCGAAGAAATTCCCTTCCGCGTCCAGCCCTTCAGTATGAATGATCGTCACCTGCGTCCCTTTGGGGACATCGATATACATGCGAACACGCCCCGCAATCACCTGACCAAGATCAACAATCCGCTCACCTTTTGGTGATATAAGGATTTTGTTCACCGGCAATACTTTAATCGGTCGAACCGGCTGTCCGTATTGTGCCCGCAAGTTCGCATAGCCAAAGTCTGCTATGATAACATCAGACCACTTGCTGTCATCAAAATCAGGATTTTCCCAGCCAGCTGGAATATAATTTGCATCATAGCGTTCTCCTGCAAACAAGTCTGAACAGCGAACAGCGCTTTCGCATACTTTCACGGTTTCATCTGAGCCAAAACATTCCGTAGTGCCATCCAAATAAGTAACTTCCAACTGTGTTAAGACCGCAAATGCCGGATCATAATCGTCGTCCTTGGCTTTTGTCATATAACCATGATACCAGCCATCTCCTACATGCATACCGATGACATTTTCACCGTTGTTTAAAAACTCCGTAATATCATACGTCTGGTAACATAAATAGTCTCGATACACCGTACACTCCGGGGCAAACTCCCGGTCATCAGGATGGTTCCCATTTACCGTCAGCTGATAAACACCATGACAGGTCGCATAGAGCCTTGCTTTCTTCACTTCCTGCGCCAGCCTGATGCACTGCCGAAAAAGTACCGCCGGCGGCTGTTCACCCAGATGCGCCTGCCGTTCCATGCTCTGAAACGGTGCTTTTACCCAGCTTGCCTGCCACGTCTCCCGCTTCCCAAATGCAGTTTCAAATTCAGATGATGCCTCGGCCCTGTTACCATGATTATCCTCGATATGAACTTTCCATTTATATTTGGTTTTACTTTTTAAAGCTTCCCCTTCATACTCTACATATAATGATTGTTCAGAAGCACATCTCATACTATCCCAAACAACATTTCCTTCTTCATCTGTCACCAAAAGCTGATAAGATATCTGCATCACATTTTCTTCATCACTTTCCAGGACCCATGAGAAGTATGGATTTTCATCGATCCCGATCGGTCGTATCAGATGCATACATTTTAAATTTTTTAATTCCAGCATAGCATTCTCCTTTATTTGATTTCCTCTTCTACTTTCATATTTGCATAAATAAATGTTGTAATAACTGAAAAAATGAGCGGAAAGCCCAAGTATAAAAAGTTGATCGCCTGATTAGCTGTCCCAGTTTGAACCGCTGCCGCCCCGTTAAATCCGCTCCATGTGAGGATCCAGCCACAAATAGCCGTACCAATCCCCTGTCCTATCTTCGTGCCAACTGTCGCACAGGAAAACAAAGATCCGGTAACACGGTGTCCCTTTTTCTGATAATGGTACTCATCCGCTTTTACTAAAAATGGCGTATATGTCGCCGCTCCCGGTACTGTTCCAAAGGCTTTAATCAGCAGACCGATAATCAGAATGACCATTCCGCTAAACTGACCTAAAACTGCGACTGCGCATCCTGCAATTGATACGGCTGATCCCAGAACACAGGCCTTTCGCATCCCCAGCTTATCCATTAGCTTCGGCATAAACGGCAAGCCTAAGATCAGCGGAATGGTCGTACACATTCCCAAAATTCCCATAAGTCCGGCATTCCCCATCGAATACGTTGCGTAATAGGCCATACTGGATTGCATAATGCCTGAATTCGCATATCCGACAAAATACAATAACAGAATCAAGATAAAATATTTATTTTTCAGCAATTCCATAATTGTCTGCCCAAAAGAAATAGTCTTCTCTTTACTCAAAGCTCCTGCTTCTGATCCTGCCTCAAATTCGGTTTCCGGTAACTCTTTTAGGGAAAAGAAAGGAATCAATAAAATTGCAATTCCAACAACTGCATAAATCAAAGCAACCATTCTCCATCCCGGCTGTCCACCGCCAAATGATTCAACCAAACCCGATGTGACGGAGGCCACTATAACACTCCCGATGGTGCCGCTTAACATGGCTGCCCCACTCATCGTTACATGATCATGCTGATCTTTCGTGACACGGGCAAGCATCATATTATATGCAACCTGGTTCATCGTATAAAAAACGGCGCTGATCAACAAATAAAAAATAAAGATCCATGTACTTTTAGCATTGTCTCTCAGTGAACCCGGAACACTAAAAAGCATGAACATACAAATCCCCATCGGAATACAACTGATCAAATACCATAATCTGCTCTTCCCCATTTTAGATTTGGTGAGATCAATGATTCGACCCATAAAAACATCTGTGATCCCATCAAATACTTTTGCCACCATTAGCAAGGTTCCAATAATCGCGGCACTAACACCAATAACATTTGTGCAGTAAAGAAGTAAAAATGTTGTGATTGTTCCCCATGTAAATCCTCCTCCTGCATTCCCCAGTCCATATGCAATTTTCTTCCACATCGGTAATGTACCTGTTCTTTGCTTACTCATCCTAATTATCCTCTCATGTAAATGAATTTTAATAGTAAGTTCATTTTAGAATTTTTTGCACTCCTCCACAATTCACCAAATCCGACATGGTAAAAATATAATGACTCTAATCCGACTTTTGATTGTTTTTTCCCATTAGACTTGTTACAATATGTATGATCATTTTCATTTTACTGGTATTGGAGGAAACGCATATGAGACAAGTTTTGGAATATATTGAACAGGTTTTTACAAGTGAACGCCAAAAAAATTTAAAGACCTACGCAACCGAACATCTGAATTTTACCCAAAAAACCAATACCTGGCACCCTTATAATTTAGAAGGCTATATAGACAACATTCTGCAGATTCCCTATGAATATTTTATGACGGTAGAATACTGTAACCCGATCGTGAAAGATGCCTATCTCCTTTCAACCTATTCACCATGCCCTCTGCCAATATCACAAAAGACTTATGTTTTAGAACACAATAATGAAGATGAGCATTTCCACAGACATGATTATTACGAAATGATCTATGTATATAAGGGAAACCGGACCACGCAGATTGAAAATCAGACAATCTATTTAGAAGAACATGATATCTGCATTTTTGATACCAGATGTGCTCATCTGGACATTCGCTCAAGAAGTGAGGGAATTGCTTTTTACTGCTGCATTACAAATAAAATACTGGATTCTTATTTTTTAAACCACCTGACAAATAAAAGAATACGTGATTTTTTTCTTGTAAAAGGTAATGTCAAAAATGATGTCAGCTTTTTAAAACTGCATGCCACCCCCAAAGCAGTTACGCAGATCGAAGAAAATCTTGCCGCAATCTTTTATGAAATGGAATTTACCAGACCTGGTTATGGACGAATTTCCCAAATACACACCTTGCGGATTTTGAATATGTTCAAGCAGTCCGATCCTGCCGATGTTTATACCTTTTCAAAACAATTACAGGGAACTAAATTATTCCAGGCTGTTGCTAAATATATCAATAGTAATATTGCTGATATAAGTTTGGAAAAACTCTGTGAAAAATTCCATTATCAGAGCGATTACTATAGCCGGCTGATTAAAAAGAATACCGGCTTAACCTATGTCGAGTATGTTCACACTCTAAAAATGGATAAAGCAAAGAATCTTTTGGTGAATACCGATATGTCCATTCATGAAATCATGATTTTTCTGGGCTATCAGTATCATTCCTATTTCTATAAATCATTTCAGAAAGAAACAGGAATGACACCTTCTGATTATCGTAAAGCAAAAAAGTGAACTACTTTAACCAAAGCAAATCACAAGGTAAATAATAATTAATTTGAAACCCCTTACGATCAGCAAAATATTTGATATAATATTCCACGCAATTTTTTTCTTACCTCCACCTAATACCTCCCGCCCCTTTACGAATTTAAGAACTCTATACAGTTGATTACATTCATAGAAAATATGCCATAGCTGAGATGAAGCCATCACTACAAAAGCAAAAATATTCATATATCCGATAATCATGACACTTCACCTCTCTTTTCATTTTTTGGTATTAACTACAAATAAATCAAACATTTGTTAATATCCTCTCACTGCATTTTGAACAATAATGTTCTTTTATTCTCCGTTCATCCACCTTGCTATCACTGTCCAACATAATATCAATCTCCCAGATGCCCCTATCCCCATAATTAATCATATACAAACTTGACTCGTTCTCTCCCCACCTTCTCATTGTCATTCCTGTTTGATCACTTTCTAAATTCACCACTTCAATTGTATTCAAGTTGATAATCCCAAGCCCACTTTCATAAATTGAAAGAATTCCGGCATCGGCACATTCTATGCAAAGTTCAACCGCTTCAAAATTCATCGTCTCTGCTGCATCCAACTTATATTTTGATAACTGTGACCGCTCTTTTGTCAGCCCCCAGATTACTGCTACCGAAAAAAGAAAGACAATCCCTAAAACAAATCCAGCTAAAAAGATAACGATATTCTTTATAACCGCCAAAGCCCGGACCTTAATACTTTTTTGAAAAGCTGTAAACAACTATATTCTCCCCACTCACCCAACAGGATGCCTTTGTTCGATATGTTCCTTTATTAATGGAAGCCGCTAATGCTTTTGCCCCTGATGTTGCGCTATACGTACCACTCGTACTACTAACGGTTGTCAATGCACTTCCTGATTGTTTTTGAAGATGCACATAAATCGTTATATCTCCGCTTGCCGCCGCATATTTGCTGCAAGAACCTGTACTTGTAGCAGTGGAACCGGAAATCGATAAGCTGGCCGATGCTGATCTGATATATGTATTTCTCGCCTGGCTTCATAGATATTCAAATACTCATATGTAGAACCAGAAGCTATTCCCACCTCTTCTGTTACAGGCATCTCTGCCGCCTTTACATTACTGCTGTGCACTGCCAACAAGGCAATCATCCCACCTAGCAAACATGCCATTACACTTTTTTTCTTCATCTTAGCTACTCCTTCTTCTCTTGTTTTATAGATACAGCGAGTTCCTTCATTTCCTCAATAGTTATCGCCGGGTATCCCATTAGTTCAAATAAATATCCATGCTCTGCCCAGATTAAAGTCGCCTGATTATTCTTTATATAGAAATATCCATTTTCGAAGTATATACTTATTCCAAAATAGAATTAGGTAATCGAAATATTAACCTTGATGATTTCATTATTCTGAAGCTTATTTTAGGTTTTGAATATCAGGATTTCTTTAATGATTTTGAAGTGGAGTATAATAAAATCATTCAAGATGAAACATAAAAACGGCCATCCAAGTATCGAAAAATCCGATACTGAAATGACCGTTTTTTATGTTACTTTATGTTCCTTATCTAGAAATGCTCTATTCCTGCTTTCTTACCTCTAGCTGTTTCCCACAAAAATATTCTTCGTCCATGACTGAATCACATGAATTCTATAAACAACCATCACATCCTGGAGCTTCATATCAACTGTAAGCGCATCAAAAGATTCCGTAGTGATGTTTCTACTAAATAATGTTATTCTTTCTCCAGACTATTAATTGAGGTGGAAATACTGCCTATGAGCGAAAAACAAGAACAAATAGAATTATGAAGATAACATATCTCTTAATTCTACCCTGGCTTGCGGTGATGCATCTGAGCCGAGGCAGCGGCAGCTGTCGGGATACTAATCTTGCATGTCCGTCAGCTGCCGCTACCACGCCTCTATTCCGGCTGAGTTCCTTTGATTTTGATTGAGTACTTACGCATCTTTATTGCTTTATACCACCTGAATCCATTTATTTATCGTGCACTTTTTAAAATCCCATAAATCTAGGTCAGAGGCTGGGACTTTGTAGCTCCAGTAAAACCATCCGTCACAGACGCTTATTGCTTTTATGTATGCGTGGCTAAATCGCTGCAATATTTCAGACGTCTTTTCTTTGCTGATATTTTCATAGCCGGTCATGTTGTTGCTTAGGCTCCATTCGCCGACAATTACAGGAAGCTTTCTGGCTGTATTCTCCAGCATTACAGCAAGTTTTTCAAAGTAAGCTTCATAGGTCTCAATTGGCCTGTTTTCACCAAAGCCATACTCTACCATATTCACATATTGGTGAGTATCTAACACTATATTTTTAAACTGTTTCTCTTTGAAGAATTCTTCCCATCCCTCCGGGTAAAATGCGTCGGAGAATACAACTGCTTTATCTTCCGGGAGATACTTGCGTATACGCTTGTAAGCGTTGCGGTAAAAGTCTTTTAGATAATCAAGGGGGTAATTGGTGTTGTCTTTTGCCATAGTCGCATCCGATGGGGGATAAATATTCATGAGCATCTGAATATTCATTTGTGCACCAATTGGCGTATCACTGCACATTGGTTCATTAATCGCTTCGATTCCCCAAAGTGCATCTTTAGTTCCATAGCGTTTTGCAATTTTTTCAAGAACAGTGAGCGTCATGTCAAGGTACTCTTTTTTCGTTGACCATGTACAAATACCACTAAGGCCGCTATTATCTGTTCCATTCTGCCCACCGGGCACCGTATGTAAATCAACAAGGATTTTTAAACCGTATTTGTCCGCCCAATCAAACGCTTTATCCAGATATTCGTAGCAGTGGATAAAAGGACCTATATCATCAAATAAAAAATATGGTACTGGTATGCGTACTGTATTTATTCCTGCCTCTGCAATATTTTTAAAGTCCTGTATGGTAATAAAACTGTCCCTATGTTCCTGGTATCGTTTCTTTTTTTCTTCATCCAGCAGTCCCTTGCAAAAAAATGTTTCGTCCTCTGCGTCTGACCCTTCAAACAATTCTGGCTTCATCCATTTTTCCAATACAAGCCAGTTGCCGATATTTACACCTTTTATTTTCATTATGCTCAACCTCCATTAAAGTTCTCTATACTTGAGCTTTTCTTTCTTCCAGTTCTTTGTGAATCTGTGGCATTTTTTTTTCAATATCGAAGAACAACAGGACCACGAATAGCATTGCCAGGATAATTGCGGGCATAATTCCAAACTGAGCACGGATCATCGCTAACGCACTGTCTGATTGTGTTGCGCTGCTATCACTGATGAAGCCTGATATCTGCAAAAGAAATCCGCTCAGCGCAGAAGCAAGACCAATACCTAATTTTGCACCCAAACTTCCCATAGATGAATAAATGCCTTCCACGCGTTTATTTGTTTTCCACTCATTATAGTCTATAGTATTAGTTAGGAGTATTACCGTAAATGCCGATAAGGGCAAGGTGCCAATACCGGAGATAATGGTTCCCAGCATAATAACCGTCATATTTGCACCAGCAAAGTGTTTAATAATATTTCCGATAATGCCTATAGCCAGGCAAACCTTTGAAACACCAACGACAGTATGCTTCTTTAAAAGAAATGGGAAAAACAGCAATAGGAACGGGAGCAACATACCAGGAATACTTGCCACACTCATCAATTGCACGTTCCCAACAATATAATCAAAATAATAAGTCATTGAAGAAGTAAGTCCGCTCATCAGATTTACAATTAAAATAATAACGACATATAGGTAGATATATTTGTTGCTGGTCATTGCCTTTTTAATATCCTTAAAAGGCAGTTTTTCCTTTTTTTCCTCCTGTACATCACGTACTTCTGGAATCAGCAGAAAGCGAAGCAGTCCGATAAGTGTCATTGGTATTGCAAAAATCAAAGCCATTAGCGTCCATCCTCCTTTTGTTGCGCCAAGGCTCCCATCAACATCGGATATACCACACTGACAATCATTGCTCCCAATATATTCGTAATACCATTTAGAGAAGCAGTTTTTTCCATATCCTGACGGTTTGGGATAGCACGTATCATATAAACTGGCTCTGCTGCATTTAGTAAGGTAAAGAAAACATCATTTACTATCGTATACCATGCAAAAATCCAAATGCACTTCCCTGTCATACCAAGCTCCGGACATGCAAACATCAGCACTGTACTCAACCATAAGCCAATAACCGAAAGCTCATAAGGTCTCGCTTTACCCAGCTTTGTTTTTGTTCTGTCGACAATATAGCCACCTGCCAAATCTGAAACTGCATCTATAATTTTGCTGGCCAAAATCAATAGACCGATCGTCCCGGCTGGAATTCCTAGTAAATTCGTCCCATAATATGACACATATCCTATTACCATGGCACACATCATTGTAGAAAGTGACCTCAGTGCCCAGAATACCTGTTTTCCTCTTGGAAATGAACCAGGTTCTTCAGATGCAATTTTTCTTGTTTTGTTCATAATTACCACCTCTCTGCGATTTCATTGCATTTTTCGTATTTTCATATTTATTCTATTTCTTGTCTCCATCTAATTATATAAAAAAACAAACCAATATAGCATAATTCAAGCTTTTTTTAAAAGTTATTGTTTAAACATTTTGTTAATGTTACACTGAGTATGATAATGAACAATTGCTTGTAGAGAGGAGAATCATAATGAACGAATCTGTTTTATATACCTATTTATCAGGGTTATTACACACCAACGTTAGAATTCTTGATAAAAACGCAAATCTTTTGGATATTTATACAGTCCATGGCAATCTGCATGACAACTTTGCCGATTCCAGAGAAATAGCACTTGCGTTTTGTGGATTATCGGAATATCCAAAGTTATATACAGTTAACAACCTGCTTACCTATGTCAGTGTTCCTATTTTGGAAAACTATTGTGTGTTAGGGCCAGTGAGCGTATGTGCCGACTGCCTCCACAAAATCCAGCTGCCGGAGCTATTTATTCCCAAAGAGTTGGTGGGACAGCTCCATTATTCTAACAGTACTCAATTAATATATACAGCAACAGCAATGTTATTTATCCGCCTACTAAACATAAGCCTCCCCCTCTCTGTCCCGTTTTGTAAAACTATCACCTTAACCTTTGGCCTGCCTGTTATTCAGATCGCCTGAAATTAGTAGTCCTTAATGATATAACCGTATTCTCCATTATCTCCACCTAACAAAATCACAACGTCTTCTCAACTGATTTTGTAATTACCTCACTATTTGCCGTATATACACAAGTCAGTCTATACTTCCCTCTGGAAACTACTGTCGATTTACTAAGATATACATATGCACCGTCTGCTGAATTACTCCAGCTTTGAACCGTTGACCAGCCCCCATTTGTATACTTTGCCAATGTCATTTTTACTTTAACATAGGTGGTATTTGACGTATATGCAATCAATGTCGCACTGCAATTTGCCGTCATCCCACTAAAACTTAAAGATAAACTGCTTGTATGTACATTTGTATTTCTCGGCTCTATCACCATCCGCTCTCCCGATACCGTTTCCAAGGATGTCATCGCCCTGGCTTCAATCGGGATAACAAATGCTATGGTTACTAAAACAACTACTAAAATCATTGCTAATCTCTTCTTCATATGTCCATTCTCCTATTTTTTCACTACAATATTTTCGGCCATTCCAATCATTTTTTCCTTTGACAATCCATCAGACGCACTTATCTTAAATATATAACCATCATAATAGAATGTAAGTGTCGCCTGTCCATGCTTTAAATGATAAATGGCCGTTGTTCCATTTACAGTTACATCTTCTTCAGTCGTTTCTTCATTATCATTTGAATTTAAGCTACCTATCAATTGCTGATTAAAGTACAGATAATTTCCACCCTCTGAATAAACAGTAAATACAGAGTCTTCATTAATAGACTGTTCAACCAGTTTATAATTTGCCGGTATTTCATTAATAACATATATTTCTTCAATGGTATCCTTATCCGAATCTTTCATCACTGCGTTTAGATCCGTGTCTTGCTCATTTACTGTTTTTAAGAAAATCTGATAAACAGCATAGGCCGTAACACTTGTCGCACCCAATGCAGCAATGAGCACAATAATCAAAGCAACTTTTGAGTAAGCCTTTCTTTTGGTGTAGATAAACTTTTTGTCATATAGCCAAATCTTCTTTTTTTCAAATTGCTCTGAAAAATCTAATGTCTGTTTGAGTATCTCCAGCTTTGGTATATCAAAAGTCACTTGTTTTGCTATTAACATAAATGCCGTCTTCATCTCTTTGTCATCTGTGTTCATCTGCTAACTCTTTTCTCAATTTCTCTTTCCCTCTGATAACTTAGATATATCCCCCTATTTCTGAGGCCATTTACAAATCCCCCATTATAAACGTGTGCCGCCAGGCGCGCACCCGAAAAAAGGATCTCTCCATGACTCCATGGAAAGATCCTTTTTCGCTTAATCCGTTACATCCTGCTGATATATTTTTCGATATTTCTTTGCAGGCATACCCACCGTCTTTTTAAAAACCCTGCAAAAATAATTATAGTCGGAGAATCCCGCTTTTTCAGATATCTCGGTGATGGGATCGCCGGAGTTCTTCAAATAATCTTTAGCCGCCTCAATCCTTTTCTGCTTAATGTACTCCGCAATTCCCACTCCCAGATATTGCTTTGCAGCTTCATACAACCGGCTGCGGCTGACTTTAAACACATTACACAAATCTCTTACGGAGATATCTTCCGAAATATGTCCCATTATATAGAGATTTAATTTATGTAAGAACTGTTCCTTTTCCATAAAGACCATTTCTTTCAATAAAACATAAAACGTACAAGCTTCCAGAATCTTAGCCGCTGCCAGAATCTGTTCGTGGCTCTTATACTTTATTTTTGAAAATGCCTCTTCGTAACCGGGCTGATAAATCTGATATTTTTCACAGACATTACGTAGGTTAGTAAAAAGTTCCTCTCTGCTGCTAATATCGCTAATCTGCCCGAACATAACGTATCCGATGATAATACCGTTATCCTTTAGCGGTGCCGCTGCCTCAATCAATCCGGCATGACATTCATACACCATAAGCTCGCTGTTACGCCTGCAGTAATCAAAAGAATTCTGATTACATTCGATGCAATGCTTCCGGGTTACCGGATTTCCATGCATAATTGCACAGAACTCACAATGCCCGTTTGGATAGGAAAGTATCTCATGGTAATCACTGTCAAACAGAACCATTTTGATTTCGGTTAAGGTATAGAAATCTTTCATTAATTCTTTTAATTTTTTATTGTCTAGATTAAGATTCATCGGCTTGTCCTCTGTTTGATCATATTTACTGGCCCGCACTGGGTTATCCGTTCACGTAATCGGTTATTTCCTTAAAATCTTAATTTCATAGTACCAAATAAACAAGAGAACTGCAAGAATTAAACTGCAGAGAAAATTCATTCCGGTACACAATTGATAATACCTAATTTTTTTTACCGCTAAAAACCTCCAAGGCTGACTTCACATTACCCTTCATTGCATCGATTCCCCATTGCACAATTTCATGGTAATACACCGGCTTTTCCCGGCCTTCTTCCACAGTTGCATAATAGAGATTATATTTTACACCCCCATTTACAAAGGGCATCTTTTTAAATCCAAATTGTCCCTCTACTTCCTCCCCTCCGGCTTTTGCCATATAGGTATAGTAGTTCACTTTCCGAATCCCTTTTTGTATTACCGTCTTATAATCCTCTTCGCTGACACCGGACCCGCCGTGCATTACAAGAGGAATATCAACTCTTGCCCTGACCCGGTCCAGTACATTCATATCCAGCTTCGGCTTTTTCAAATACAATCCATGAGCAGTTCCAAAGGAACATGCAAGTGCATCTATCTTTGTCTCCCTCACAAACCGTCCTGCGTCTTCCGGATCTGTATAAACTTCTTCTGCCTGGTCATCGTGATTGGATTCATGTCCCAGACCCAGTTCCCGTTTTCCAAGGACACCAATTTCTGCTTCAACAGAGGCTCCTGTCCGCTTTGCCATTTCTACTGCAATACAGGTATTTGCAACATTTTCCTCATAGCTTAAGGCAGATCCATCGTACATAATGGATGTGAAGCCGATATCCAGCGCCTTATATAAATAGCTCAAACTGGTTCCGTGGTCTAAATGTACACATACCGGCACCTTTGCTTCTGTGGCACACCTGATCATGATTGGTCCAATCAATGAAATAGGCATCATCTCCTCATGGATTTCCGCGTGCATGATAATTACCGGAACGTCCAGTTCTTCTGCCCCTCTGATCACAGCTATGATACTCTCCAGGTTCGGTGTATTAAACGAACCTATGGCACATTTTCTCGCCTGGGCAAGCCTAAGTATTTCCTTTAATGATACTAACACAATATTCCTCCTACTTGTTCTGCTTACTTTCATTACATATTCTAACCGCATATGTTATTCCATCCGGATAACAATTTCCCGGTTCCGGTGAAATATCATATTTACCTTACTTTTACTGCCCCATTAAATGCCGGACAGACGGATAGAGCTGTCTGTATTTTTCATAATACTGTTCATATGCCTCCCTTTGTTCCTGCCTGGGGTAATATGTCTCTAATTCCTTTACCATCGCCTCAGCCGCCTCTTCCAGATCCCCAAATATATTGCAGGCAATCCCGGTCAGCATTGCGCTTCCGGCTGCTCCTGCCTCGCTGGATCCCAGCGATACGATAGGAACTCCTAAAATGTCCGCTTTCATCTGCATCCAGACCCTTGAATTCGCACCGCCGCCCACAGCTTTCAGTTTCTTTATGACGATTCCCGCCTTTGCCAGTTCCTCCATATTCAGCCTCATTTCATAGACCACTCCTTCCAGCATTGCCCGGTACAGGTCCGATACATTGTGTGCGGCAGTCAGCCCTGTAATTGCCCCTTTGGATCCGGAATCCATGTAGGGGGTGGCAGCTCCGGCAAAATGGGGAAGTACCAGAATTCCCGTTGGTCCATCTTGCATATTGCTTTCCAGTACTTCATAAACAGAGGATTTTTCCCGGTCAGCCAATGTCTTTTCATACTTTGCAAGATTATCAATATACCATTTCACCAGTGCTCCTCCGGTAAAAGAAAATGCATAACAGAGATATTTTCCCGGAAACACATAAGGAACAATGGCATAGCTTCCCTGATAAAGCACATCGTTTTTTGGTATTCCGGTAAACACAGGGGTAATACACTCTACGGTGCCTGCCCCGTCAACTGCCGCAGCATCACCGAAGACACGGGATCCGATTGCCGCAGCCACCTGGTCATGGCTGACAGACACAATTATTGTTTCCCCAGAAAGCCCCAAATCCCCTGCAACCGCAGTTTTTACAGTACCTGCACAGGTTCCTGTGGGAACTGTTTTAGAAAGCAGCTTTTCCTTAATCTGCGCTGCTTTTAATATTTCCCGGCTCCAGCATAATTTCCGGATATCAAATGCCATGGTCCGGGACGCAATCGAGTAATCGATCTGAGGATTCCCTGTTAACATATAGATAATATAATCTTCCATAAGCAGAATCCTGGCAGTCCGGTTATAAATATCCGCCCGGTGTTTCCGCACCCACATCAGTTTTGAAATACTGTACATACAATGTGGTTTCAGCCCGGTAATATCCGCTATATACTTCTCTCCCAGCTTCTCCGTCAATTCCCTGCACTCCGTATCTCCCCTGGGATCCGTATAAAGCATACAAGGTGCCAGCGGAGTATCGTTCTCATCTAACAGCACAAAGGTCTCTCCAAAGCTGGTGACACCGACCCCCTGAATATCCGGGCAATGTTCTGCTGCTTCCCGGATGACCTCCCGAACGGACTTCCATATGTATTCCGCACGGATCTCCTGTACTTCCCCTCCTCTGGAGGAGGGATAATCCCGGTATGCTTTATACCGGTATGTTCCCTGATTATCATAAACCGTGAGTTTACAGCCTGTTGTTCCAATATCCAGCCCTCCAATTGCCATTATGATCCCTCCAATCCTAAATTTCCATCCAGTCATAACCCAGATAGCGGATAAATGCCTCCTTAAGAATCTTCTTCATGTGTCCCATTCCAACAGCAGTATGGTGACGGTATCCATTTTGCCCCAATTGAATTAATTTAGGCTGTAAATTTTCAATAACCGCTACCCCGCCGCAGCCAAAATACCCATCTTCTATGGGGTCTTCCGTAAACTTCCCTTCTCCGGCATACACGGTTAGTTTTCCGTTCTCCGTTTTACAATTGGAATAAGTCATCGGAAATGCTTTTATCCGTCCTTCGTTGCTGCCCCACCCGCATCCCGGGTTACCTTTAGCAAACATTTTGTGGTCGGTCACAGTACCTTTTTCCGTCATCAGGCTCTGTGCAACGGGACCGCAATGGAACAGAATTACCTTATCCGGATCGTCTGTGTAATTATTGTTCCAGTCTAACACCGTTGTAGGCCTCCCGGATGCCAGCTGCATTGCATACATATTAATCGCAGAGCAGAGATCTATTTCACAGGATGCCACAATTCCCCTGTCATTTAATTCACTCAGCAGTACACAGGGTGCAATACCAAGGATTTCATGCATCTCGTCCCAGCAGCGCAGGGCAATGCAGTCCAGGTCATAGTCTGCAATATATTCATCTATTACAATACTCACCTTTGCAAGTACCATGGTTTTATCTGCCGGCACACAACTGAAATCCGTATAAGCAACCAGGCTTTCCACCTTCTCAGTCACCCGGCTGTCGCTTTCATCCATATTCTGCACTTTAAAAATAAGTTCAGACAGATCAAAGGTTTCCACTGTTATCCCATATTTCTGAAGTGTGATCTCATCAAAACGTACCGTTTTAAATTTACTTGTCCTGGCTCCAATGGCACCAATAGAAAAGCGTTTCATGCCATTTACAATCCGGCAGATTCCTGCAAAATCACGCAGATTATCAGCAAATGTTTTGGACAGCGGATGTACTACATGAGGCTCAAGCATGGTGAAGGGGATTCCATATTGGTGGAACACATCTGCAAAACTGAACTTCCCGCAATAGGAATCTCTTCTGTGCTCAAAATCCATTTTTCCGATTTCATCGGGGTATGCATGAAGCAGGATTGGAACTCCCGCGTCCTGTATCGCTGCAACTCCTCCATTTTCATCCCCAAAATTAGGCAGGCACATAATCACCCCATCATATTCCCCTTCATGGCTTTTAAGCCAGGCTGCATAGCGTTTCCCTTCTGACCTGGTCTCAACCGCTCCATATCTGGTCATCTCTTCATCCGGGATCAGATACTGAAATCCAGCATTTGTAACAGCCTCTGCCATTTCCTTTCTGGCTCCCGCAATTAATGTCTCCGGGAAAAACCCTCTGTTGGCAAAATACAGCGCAAATGTCAATTGTTTCATTTCCCCGATACCTCCTTATTTTTTATTGATATTTTAATCATATAAGATTTTTTCCAATAATAATAGAGATGTATGTACGAAAAACTGTAAATTCGTCCAGAATCGCAGCATTTTGTTTTTTCTATATTCAGGCTTGTTATTCCATTTATTTAATAATATAATATCATTAGTACTAATTTGACAAAATTCTCGTAAATATATTGTATGGAAGGAAAACTTTATGAAACCATATACCAGATGCTTTGCCTTTAGCCTGGCACTTATCCTGCTATTTTGCACCGTGTCCCCAACACTTTACGTGTCTGCCGGCAGCACTTCCAGCGCCCCCGCACCCCGCCGGGTACTAAAAGTCGCATACCCCACGACCAGGGGATTATCTGAAACGGATGTGAAGGGAAACCGTATAGGCCAGGTAGCAGATTTCTTAAATGAAATTTCAAAATATACCAACTGGGAATATGAATTTGTCGAGGGCGACGGCTCTGATCTGATGAACCGCATTACAACGGGCGAGCTTGATCTGATGGGCGGTATGTTCTATGACGAAAGCTATGAGGATTGGTTTGATTATCCTGAATACAACATTGGTTATAACCATGCCGTACTTTTTGCCAGGAAAGATGATACCAGCATCCGAAGTTATGATATTCAGACCTTAAACGGAAAAACAATCGGTGTATTTGAGAAAGCAGCGGATAAAATAGAAAGACTGCAAAGATATCTGGATCTCAATGGCATTACCTGTAAACTGCGGTATTATTCTAATGCAGATATGAAGAATGATTCGCTTCATTACCTTCTGGCAGAGGGAAAAGTAGATCTTCTTCTTGGCAATGATCTGGAAGCGGATGGTACATTCCGGGTCGCGACCAGCTTTCAGGCACAGCCCATGTATATTGTTACCACCCATGGAAAACAGGATATTCTGGATGAACTCAATCAGGCAATGGGTTATATTCTGAATGCGAATCCCAATTTTGCCCAGGATCTCTATGAAACGAACTTTACCGGCATTGCTGATACAAAACTTAACTTTACACCAGAAGAAGAAGATTACATCCGTCAGGCAGAACCGATTCGGGTTGCCGCTATTTCCCAGTGGCATCCCTTATACTGTCTGGAGGATGAGAGCGATCATAACGGTGTTGTTCCCGAATTTCTCAAGAAAATCGAAGAAGAATCCGGTCTCTCTTTTGAATTTGTTTTTGCAGATAATTACGAAGACTCCATTCGTCTGGTCCAGGACAAAAAAGCGGATATGCTTGGATGTTTCCTGGATTCTGATTCAACTGCATCAGAAAAAGGATTAGCACTCACTGCTTCCTATTCTTCTATGAGCAATATCATTATCAAGAATAAATTTGCAAGCTATCCCTCGGATGGTTTAACTGCCGCTGTTTTAGACGGGAGAACGCTTCCCGCCTCCATTAATGCAGATAAGATTAAGATCTATCCTACAACGCTGGAGGGAATCAAAGCGGTAAACAAAGGAGATGCCGATTTTATATACGGTTTGTCTGCAGGCATGGAAAGAGATCTGCAGTCGGGCGGATTTCAAAACATCACTATACTAACGACAAACACTACGAAAACAAAAGCAGCTTTTGCCCTTGCCAAACCGATTTCACCTACATTGCTGACAATATTGAATAAATCCATCAGCAATATAACCACTGAGGATAAAACGACAATTACCAACCGGAATATGGTTTCTCTTGGGTATAATAATATTACATTGTCCGCACTGGTATACTCCAATCCGCTGGCGTTTATTTTAACAATCACCGTATTCCTGCTGTTGCTGGTAGCCATTTTAATGATTATTGTCCGCTCCCGGGTCAGAAATACCCTGATGAGGAATGAACTGCAGAAGGCGGAAGCAGCAAATCGTGCTAAGAGCGGTTTTCTCTCCAAAATGTCACATGAGATCCGTACACCCATGAATGCCATTGTCGGTTTGTCAAACCTCGCCAGTATGTCCGATGAAGTGACTCCCGCAATAGCGAATTATCTTCAAAAAATACAGTCCTCGTCCCACTACCTGCTGGCTCTGATCAATGACATCCTGGATATGTCAAAAATTGAAAACGGAAAAATGGTTCTATCTTCGGAGGATTTTTCTTTATCCATGATGCTGAATGAACTGGAAAGCATGATTCAGTCCCAGGCTGAGCAAAAGGGACTGAATTGCTGCTTTCAATATCAACTCGCCCATGATTGGTTTACCGGTGATGTGATCCGTCTGAAACAGGTGCTGACAAATCTCATGTCCAATGCCCTGAAATTTACCCCGCCGGGCGGCAGCATCCGTCTGGATGCCCAGGAGCTGTCACATTCAGAAACAAATGCCTGCGTCCGTTTTTCTGTACAGGATACCGGGATCGGAATTCCGGAAGATGAAATAGAGCGGATTTTTTCAGCATTTGAACAGGCGGGAACTTCTGTTTCTAAGAGTTCCGGTACCGGATTAGGTCTTCCCATCAGCCGGACCATCGTGGAATTAATGGGCGGTAATTTAACGGCAGAAAGTACTCCGGGAAAGGGATCTGAATTTTCTTTTACCCTGGAGCTCCCGGTCTGTGCAGTAAAGCCCCAGCAACAGACGGATGAGCCGGAAACGCTTACACAGACCGACCTGACAGCCTTTCGGGTTCTTCTGGCAGAAGACAATGATCTGAATGCTGAAATTGCTTCAGAGCTTTTGGAAATGCAGGGTGCTGCTGTGCAGCGTGCCCAGAACGGGCAGGAGGCCGTAGACCTGTTTGAAAATAATCCAGCGGGATATTACCAGTGCATACTTATGGATATTCAGATGCCTGTTAAAAATGGTCTGGATGCCGCCAGAGAAATCCGGGCAAGCGAACATCCTGACGGGAAAAATATCCCAATCATAGCCATGACCGCCAATTCTTTCAAGGAAGACATGGATGCGGCATATGCCGCCGGAATGAATCACTTTGTACCGAAGCCAATCGATGTCAACCACCTGTTCCACGTATTAGGTGAAATTTTAAAATAACAAAATGGAAGCACTCAGAAAATTGAGCGCTTCCATTTTAATTAATTTTATTCTTTTATGACCACACCAAGAAGCCGTATCAAATCTGCTGCCTGATAAGCATCAATAACGGCTCCCTGCAGCTCCTGATAAGAATCAGATACAGTGATTCCTGCTATCTGGCTCTGTGTAAAATTGATTCCCTTTAATGGAGTCCTGAAAAAAGATGCCTGGTTCATTTTTACGTTATTCAATTCCATATACGTCAATTTACATTCCGTTATATTGGCATGTTCTGCATCTGCATCCTCCATAACAACCACATCCATTTTTGCATGATCCAAGTTAACAAACCGCATATTACAATCTGCAAACTTTGTATGCTTCCATGTGCTGCTTCGAAAGTCCGTCCCCATCATCTTACAGGAACGCATCTCACACCGGCTAAAGTATCCGTTTTCTATACGGCTGTTAGATAAGTCGCAATTTTCAAAGCGGACGTCCACAAAGCTCGCAGTTTCCATATTACAATTGAGAAACCGGCAGTTTTGAAATAGTACCCCTGCGAATTCCAGACGGGATAAATCGACGCCGCCCAAGTTTATATTCTGTATCTGTTTATGACGGATACAGTCCTCTTCTTCCTGTATCTTTTTTATGTAATCCTGAAAATCATCTGTTATGACTTCCAGGTCTTGTTGTATTTCTGGTTTTTTTCTTTTCATTTTTCTTATCTACTCCTCAATCTTAATGATCATTTGGCTTCTTCACTTCTACCAGACAGTAACCTTGCGCGCACCCTTCGGACATAGCTAAGATATTAGCCCTTCCTTCTTGAATTGCCTTTACCCTTCCCTGATTATCCACAGTGACTATTGACGTATTAGATGATGACCATTGTACATTAGGGTCATTTATATTAGATAAAAAGCTGATTTCCCTTATGTTGAGAACAAACTTTTTTCATCTTCATTGAAGCTATTTTTAGCTTTAAGTTACTAACTGTTCGTGCCTTAGCAGGACAAAGATCCACGCATCTCATACATGTTATACACAAGGCATTGTCAGTCTTTTTAAGTTCTGTAATTGATATTGCTCCAACTGGACACATTTTTGCACATAATCCACAATTCATGCAGCCTTTTCTGACCTTTGGCTTTAATGGAACTCCGTTATATTCCCTATATGGATAATTTCCCGGTAGTTTTAATGGCTCACACTTTAACGATTTATTAATCTTGTCTAATATTCGTTTTGAAAAATCGCCAAGTTCTTTCTTGTCTGCATCATCTGGTCGTCCTGTTGCAAATTGATGCATGATAGAATGTTCTGCGATGGCTGCAATTCCTGCAATACAATTAAAATTTCTTTGAGTTAAATATTCCTGTAATTCTTTAAGTGTATCTTCATAAGCTCTATTTCCATAAGAAGCCACTAATATAGCACTTACACCATTTCCTTTAAATTCATTCATTCTTTCCAATGCTACCGAGGGAACTCTTCCTCCATAAGATGGTACACCGATAATACATATATCATTCTTATTAAAAATAAAATTAGAATTGAGTTCTCTATTTGCTAAATCAATTTCTATATAATCTTCAAAACTCTTTGCAATCTCTTTAACAATATTTTCAGTGCTTTTTGTAGGACTAAAATATATTACATAAACACTCATTACTAAATCCTCTTTTCTCTCTTCTTAAATTCCACCTTGACCACCCATTTCTATTAGTCAAAAGTATTTCTTGACGAATCTCGTCACACAGAATTATCATAATCGGTCTGGCAAGCTACTATGTTGAAATAAATTCACGCCTTTGAGTTTCAAATTCATTATCCAAAACGCCCCTCCAAGGGCAAACCTACATAAACCATTATATTACTTTTTATGATTATTTCAATACTCGTTCGGGCATCCAATTGCGTAAACATAATATGGATGCTACATCAGGTCAAAGTGACGACCCTATAAGTGGTGAATCTGGTTAGAAACAGGCTATTAGCAATGTTAGCCGGATGTGTACAAGAGAATAGAGAAAATAGTAAAAGTATAGACGATCAAACGGAGATAAAGCTCCTGTGTCATATCAGCATACCACTGGAGCTTATTTGTACGTCTGATAAAATATCCATTTTATTCAGATATATCATCTTCATTTAATTTTTTATCAATAGCTTCTTGTTTTTTATTGTTTATAAAATAAAAAATCTCTAAAACAATAAATGCAAGAGCTGTAGTACTAAGAAACGTGATTCCTGAAACCAGTGCAAGATGAATAGGGGTAGGGTGTTGGATTTTATCGCTGTAGTTTATATAGTTAATAATAGTACTGATAACGGAAACAGATATTCCAGTTACTAAGCTATTAATAACAATGATTAATTGCCCTCTTTTTTTAGAATTAAATATGTCGTTGCCAATTATGATATTAGCAATAACTACATAAATAGACATACCGATAACTATTAAAAATTCAACAGCATATTGTGTAAACGGAGCTTTATACAAATATTGTTGAATTAAAACAGTAATCAATAGGACAAGCCAGACTATTTGAAACCCATGACTTTGAATTTTTCTCTTCCCATTTATAACTCTCTCATCTTTCAGTGTTTGATTTTTCATAGAATTTCCTCCCAAAATAAATCATTTAATGTTTTACCAAGTGCCTTGCATATTGCAATACATAAGTTAAGTGTAGGGTTGTAATCTCCTGCTTCAATAAGACCAATCGTTTGCCTGGTGACTCCAACAGCTTTTGCCAAATCATCCTGGTTCATATCACATTCAATTCTTGCAATTTTCATTCGCTTATTCTTCATGATCCCCTCCTTATATTATATAATATATACTATACAAAACATAATGTCAACTATATATTGCATTTTGTTGTAAATATCTCACATCTCACATATAAGCCCATCTATGACTCTGCTTAATCTACTCACATGTAAGACGAGATGCCACTTTGTAAAGTGAAAAGCCATCTTTGTAATTAACAATTGAATTTTTGTAAACGAAATGCCACTTTTGTACTCGAAAAGCATGTTTTTTAAAACAGATGCCGCTTTTGTAACCGGAAAATCCACCCCTAATGTGATTCATCATCCGTCTGATATCGTCCTGCGTTAGATTCCCAAAGCTTGTCCCTTTGGGAAGGATTCCTGTGTATCAGTTCATGATTTACTTCGATAGCACTTTTTTGGTATGGACTTCCGGCTTTTTGTATCGTTCCAGAAATTTCACTTTTCGAGGAAGATCAATGTTTCTGATGTCGAACAAACGAAATTTACTGATTGGTTTTTATTGTATTTTCTTTTATATCATTTTATGATAAAATAAATAATTATAGGAATCACTTAATTTCCTATCAGTTATACAGCACATTGAAATCGGAGGAATTTTCTTGAAAAGCAGAGAAAATGAAATAAAGCAGGATAAAACCAAAAATACAAAATGCAAACCAAAGAAGAAACACAGGAAGCTAATCATGCTGCTTGTCCTTGTTCTTACAGTTATGATCTATACCGGTGTTTCATTTTTACTATCAGCAAATAAGATTACCGTGGAACAATACAGCTATGAATCAGATAAAATAGACCAGCCGGTTACAATTATATCTTTAGCTGATTTACATAGCCATTCCTTTGGGAAAAATAATAAACGGCTGATCCGGGAAGTGGAAAAACAAAAACCTGATATTATATGCATTGTCGGAGATGCCATTAATTATTATGACGAAGAGGATACGTACATCACTTCATTAATCAGACAGCTGATGCGGATTGCTCCTGTATATTTTAGTCCGGGCAATCATGAAATAAGTATGTTCAATAATCACAGATACATTAACCTCAAACAGGATATCGAACAGGCAGGCGCTTTATACCTGGATCAGACCTATCTGGACATCACGGTAAAGAATCAGAAGATCCGCATTGGCGGTTTATATGATTATGCTTATAATTATGCGGGAGTTACTTCAGAACAATACAGACAAAAGAGCAGTTATCTGTTTTTGAAAGATTACGAAGAGACGGATATCTTTAAGCTTATGCTCACCCACCGTCCCGAGAGCTTTTTGGATCAGGAAGAGGATGCAAGATGGCAGATCGATCTGGTGTTATCCGGACATGAACATGGTGGACAGATACGGCTTCCATTTATCGGTGCATTGTACTCTTCTCACATGGGAGGTGTATGGCTTCCAAACTTCGTATCCGGCTATCAGGTAATGAATGGTATCCCCATGGTGATTTCCAGAGGGCTTGGTACCTACAAAGGGAAAAATGTTCCGCTGCGTTTCAATAATATTCCAGAGATTACGAAAATAGAGTTAAAATAAGCCTGCACCGCAGTGACTGTTCTTCCCAGAGCGAATTTTTAACACGTTCTGGTGAACAGCCATTCCGGTACAGGCTTTTGCGTATATTCTGAAACATCACTACTCCAATGTATCCCGTCTGTCAATTACGCTGATACTGTCTACCGTATTTTTATCTGAATCAAGTATAATTTCTGTAACAGCAGGAGAATCTTCTCCTTTCTGGACGATATAAACGGTGGATTCTGGTGTTTCTTCTTTCTTATATTTTACTTTCTTTAATAATTTCCGAAGTTCCTTTCCAGACATTCCTCTGGTAATTCCTGTTGGAATCATCATTTCAACATCTGCAGTTTTGGATCCTGCAGAAACTCTCGTAAGATAACAATTTTCAATAGATTCCGGCCGGGAACTATAATTCTTTACCGTGGTCTGCAAAAACTGACCCGTTTTCGTTAAAATGATCTGGGTATCAGACATACCAGCTACTTCCTGATTGTCATTCTTCACATTGGATACCAGTTGTTCCAAAGTCCATCCATGGTCCAAAAATTCTCTCACCGGTACCGGCAGTTCATACAATTTATAATCATATTCTACAATAGAACTGTAAATATCATCGCCCAGATCAATGGGCTGTTTGTAGCGGTAAGGCTCTTCTAATTTACGATATGCCCCCATTACTGTAATACTTTCCATCTGCAGTTCCCGGTAAATTGGACGGTAACAGTGCATATCGATACTGTCCAATATCTTAGTTCCATTGTCTATATTTAATAAAATATTCTGTCCAGAATCATATTCATAAGAAAGCTGGGTATCTGCTTCCAATTCATATGTATTATTGGGGGGGCCGTATAAATACTCAATCTCTGCCTGGTTGGTGACTCCAAGCGTTACCCCTTTTGGCAAAACCACCCTGGCAGAATCCTCAGTCAGCATAGAGGTATCAATAATAATGCCTGACACGCTGCAATCCACCAGTTTCTGTTTTTTTGACGTATCATTAAAAAACTGGGCATATATTGCTTTTCCATCTTTAAAAAATAACTTATCCTCTGATATCTCAAGCGGTTTTAGTTCCTGCCTCAGGGAATCCGTTGTTTCAAATCCCTGATCGGTTAAATCTGTATAACTCATAGGAAAGGTCAGTTTCTGTTTTCCTAATTTAATGGTAAAGCTATATTGATTTTCCATTGGATCTGCTGAGCGGTTATCTGCCTGTTCCATCACTTTAGCTTTTGCCGAAAATTCTACAGCCGTTTCGCCGCTGCCTGAAAAGTGGGGCTGTTCAATTACCGTAACCTTATTTCCGCAGCCATTAAGCATTAAAATTGAAAGGAATGCTGCGCCTATATATGTGATTTTTTTCTTCAAAATATATCCCCTTTGTAAATTAATACCTATATTTTATCACAGGGTATTTTGATTTACAATATATCCCAAAGATATTCTGTAACGTAAAATTGGGATTATCGGGGCCAGCGCTTTTCTCTGCAGGGCAAATCAGGAAGAGGCCGGTGCGGTTCTGACTGATACCAATATGCCACACTGGAGAGATCATCCTGCCTTTCAAATAAACCATTGTGAGAGACTCCGATTTGCTGGACTGTCACCCGCAGGTCATCTTCGAAAAAGACTGGATCAGGAATGTGCCACCGGTAAAATCCTCTCATCGGAGGGCAGTCATCATTATGATATGGATTGGAAAGCAAATCGTCATGCCGGGAGTAATAAGGGTATCCCAGATACGGCGTACAATAGGTAGTTTCTACTGTTTTCTGGTTCACTTGAGTAGCAAAACTCCAGGACCCTCCAAAGTAGTCTTCCATCCCTGTTCCGCAGATTGTGGGATATTCCCTGTCACCGTCTATGTAGAATTTCACCTCACCTTCTCCCCACCAATACCGCTGTAAAGTGGATAGTGCAAGATAGGTCCCGATATAATGTCCCTGTCCTTTGATTTCATCTGCTATGACATAGTCCATTCCCGTCTCCGTAACCGGCTGTCTTCTCCAGCTGGCATGAAAATAGCTGCATTCACTTGGCAGTGAATCATAGAGACAGTAGTCTATTTGATAGAAAAAAGCCGGTATCGGATTCACATGCTGGTTCTCCAGGGTAATGCGTGCTCCCTTATGAAACGGCATCTGAAAATATGAATTAAATCCCCTTAATGGCACCACCACAACCGGAAGTGAATTTACCATACATTCCTTCCCAAAGCCACAGCAGAAGAAATCCCCCAGGGGCACCTGCACAGAGGGATATTCTTCCCCGTCCCAGTACATGCGCAGTATCAGATCCCGAAGTACAAAGCAGTCTCCCGGTGATGTTTTATTATCCACCGTAATCCAGATATGACTGATGATGCCGCACCCCTTAATGTCTCCAAGAACAATCGTCTCGCCGGATGGAATATTTTTAAGACAGGGACTTCCTTTTCTGGAAGGCCCCAGGGGACTTGCCGACATACCGCCCTTTCCCTTTTCCCCTGTTGGATTTTCCGCATTCACAGCCCTAGATTTTCCACGCCGGAAAAAGGGAATTGCGCTTAATTCTCCCGGCATGCTTCCATATCTCTCCATATCTATATCACCCCTTATATTCTTTCTTTACTTTCTAGGTTTTTTTATGGGTTCCTGTAACCATCATTCTCCATACCTTGTTTGTCTTTTCCCATCAATCAGTTTTTCCTTCCTGATTTCCAGATATTTTTATCCCTTAGTAGCGCCCATAGTCATCCCTGATGTTACCCATTTATTTAACAAGAAATAAATCACCAGCGGCGGCAGAATTGATATTACGATAGCCGCAAAGGTAGAGCCCCAGTCTACATTTCCAAACGCACCTACATAATCTTTTAACCCCATAGCCACGGTTTTCGCCTTGGAATCGCTGATAAAAGTATTGGCGAAAATAAAATCATTCCAGATTAATATGCTATACATAGATGCAATGGTGATGACCGTATTTCTGGCTAAAGGAAAAACAATCTGTCCAAAGATGCGGTATGATGAACAGCCGTCTACAATGGATGCCTCAATCAGTTCGTTGGGAACAAAACTGTAGAAGCTGACAAACATCATAACGGACAGCGGAAGGGCAAATCCTACCTGCGGCAGAATCATGGAAAAACTGGTATTTAACACCCCCATTTTGCTGTAAAATATAAAGAGCGGAATCAGGGTAATCTGAACCGGAACCATAATACCAAAAGTAAAAAACGCATAAACTCCCCGGTTAAATCTTATATTAAATTTAGAAATAGCAAAACCGGCAGTCGCACTTAATGCCACAATTAAAATCAGGGATATTCCTGTAACTTTTAAACTGTTCCACATATAACCCCCGATTTTTCCGTCTGAAAGTACCTTTATAAAATTTTCAAAAGTAACTTTACTGGGCAGTGCAAATGGTGCGCTGGCAAGCTCCACAGAAGGCTTAATACTTGCGATAAATAGCCAGATCACCGGATAAATCTGAATAACCAGAAATCCCAGAATGAATATGATAAAAATAATTTTCCCGGCTTTTCTTTTCATCCCTTTGCCCTCCTTCGCTTTCTTCTTTCTTTTTCCAACGCTTTCATTTCCCGATCCTCTTTGCTGGTAAACAGTTTCCGGAGTGTAAATACCACTAATACACTTTCAATGATAATAAACACTGCAAGCGCACTTCCATAGCCGTATTGGTTGCTGGAAAATGCCTTCTTATACATATAAGTCGACATGAGCTCACTGGTATTTCCGGGTCCGCCGCTGGTCAGTAAGAACGGGATATCAAATCCTCTGAGTGCCCCCGTCAGGCACATTGTCAGGGTAAGCAGCAGAATATCTTTGATCAGCGGAATTTTGATCTTAAACAGAATCTGAAGTTCTGATGCCCCATCCATCTTGGCTGCTTCGTAGACAGAAGGGTCAAGAGATACCAGGGCTGCATAAAAGATCACCATGTACATACCCGTAAACCTCCAGCCCTCCGGTACCGAGACAGCAGCCAGTACCGTTTTGACATTCGCCAGCCAGGATGTCGCAAGTCCGCCAAGACCCACGGAATTCAGTATTTGGTTTAAAAGTCCCATGGGCTCCGTGGAGTAAATGCTTCGGAATAGCTGGGTTACCGCCACGGTGGTAACAATACACGGAACATAATACAGCGTCTTTACCAGCGTTACTCTTTTCGTCATATAGGTCAGCAATATGGCAAACAGCAAACCAATCGATAACTGTATTACCACTACAATCAGCAGGTAAACCAGATTGTTTACAAATGCTGTGTAAAATACCTTATCCTTAAACATGGCTATGTAATTATCAAACATTACAAAGGTTTTATTCCCAATCCCGTTCCACTTCATAAAGCTCAGCCTTATAGATTCCTCAATCGGGTAAAACACCGCAAATATGTAAAACAATAATGCAGGGAGCAGAAAAACGGCATAAGCCTTTTTATCGCGTATAATTCCCATATCTTCCTCCTTAAATTAAGTTGTCCAGGGAGCGCCGCCCCCTGGATCTCATGCCGGGTCAGAAATTAATTCCCTGCATTTGCCGCTACAGAATCGTCCACCAGTTTGCAGAAATCTTCTGCCGACATATCTCCCGATGCTAATAACAGCATGTTGTCCTGCATCGTGGTATTGGTATCCGCATCCAGATAAGTATCCCAGGGCTTTAGGAAATGTTCTCCGGTAGACTGCATATCTTTTTGTATTCTCAGATATAAGTCCGAATAACTGACTTCCGCCGGCAATTCTGTTTTAATGGGAGACATCTGCTGTCTTCCTGCATAAAGAGCACCATAATTATCAATTACATACAGAACAAAATCTTTTGTTTTTTCATCAAAAGTTTCCGTGTTAAAAGCCATTCCTATTCCGGAGTTTACACAGAATTCATTTGCTCCGGTCTTTGCCCCCTCTGTGGCGGGCAGATAAAAATAATCAATTTTTTCCGCATCATATGCTTCCTGCATTGCTCCAATTTCCCAGTCACCGATATAATACATTGCCGATTTCCCATCTAAGAACATAGACTGGGCGGTGGCATAATCCGTTGCCGCAAAGCCGTCGTTAAAATACTGACCGATATCCTGCAGGAATTTTACGCCTTTCATTCCCACTTCACTGCTCATAGACTCTTTCCCGTCACGCAGGCCGATAATAAAATCATTTCCGCTTTCCCGAAAAGGCATCATCGCCAGATAACGCTGCACAGGCCAACGGTCTACGCCATCCACGGAAATGGGTGTGACTCCATTATCTTTTAAGGTCTTGCATACATCCAGCCACTCGTCCATAGTCTCTGGTACCTGCAGGTTGTATTTCTGGAAAATCTCCTTGTTATACCAGGTCATTTCCACATGATATTCCAGGGGAAGCGTATACATCGTACCATCTGTAAATTCCTGATATTTCAGCGCCGTGGGATAAAAAGAATCGTATTTTCCATTGTCCTCCAGGAATTTCTTCACATCTACCAGCATTCCGGCTTCCACCAGTTCCTTACAGTAGGGATCCGCATCAATATCTATAATGTCCGGCATATTTCCGCCAGCAATCAAAGTCTTTAATTTTTGCAGATAAGACGGGCGGTCTGCTGTTGTCTCGATTTCAATCTGCCAGTTTCCCCCCTTTTCCTTACTGTACTGCTCTGCAATTTCCCTCATTGTCTGGTCAATAGCACCGTCTACCGGCCTGGAAGTTAACCACTTTACACTGGTTACCCCCTCCCCGCTATCCTGTGCTGCTTTATCTGCAGTCTCACTTCCTGCCTCACTTCCTGCCTTCTTTTCCGTTTTCACTTCCGTACCTTTATTACTCCCGGCTCCACATCCAACTGTGAGTACCGCTGCAGCTGCCATCGCCATCAAAACAACTAATGTTTTCTTTTTCATAAGAATACCCCTTTCATTCCTTTTACAATTTATTAGTTTTCACACAGTAATTTATTAGTTTCACACTGCCCTGAATCACATAGATTCCGGCTTTTCCGCCCTTATAACGATACATCCTGGTAGACATCGCTACCTCATCATTTATATATACCACACAGATATCATCCTCCCGGATCAGAAATAATTTAAACCGTTTTCCCTGTGGAAGCTTCCTTGCCGTTTCGATCTGATACGGAACATCTCCTTTAATCTGCCATTGGTAAAATCCCTTTTCGGATCTGGGCCACATATCCCATGCCACCTGATTGCGGCTCCTGTTCATACGCAGGAAATACCCCGTTTCCAGTCCTTTATCCGTATGTAAGGCTATACCGAATTCATGGGCATTCGCAGCCTCAAATTCCAACTCCACAGAAAAACAATCTTCCGGTATATCATACAAAATTGCCCCTAAGGTTTCACTGGAAATATCTCCCTCCGGTGACAGACTGCAATTATAGCAGTCCGGGCTTACCGGCTCTGCTGCTGTTTGATAGAAATCTTTCAGAGCCTTCGTAGGCACAGTACGGAGCAAACCGGATTCCGGATCCTGGATCAGCTCGTGAAATGCCATGGTACCGCCCCATTCCCAGGGCCCAAAATCATCCGCTCCAAACTTACTTGCAATCCAGCCGAATGCATAACGTTTCTTCCCGTCAGAAGCTGTCTTAATAGCATAATTTGCTCTGGTGTCAAATACATCATCCTCCGGAATCAGCCAGGGTCCTGACAAACTTTTTGAATAACGGTAATGGGTGGTAAACTGATCGGAAAACGTGGAAAAAACCAGGTACCAGTACTCACCCATCCGGAAAACTTCCGGACATTCCATTGTAATATACATTTTCGGGCTGTAGAAAGGTTCTGCATAAGACCAGTTCACCAGATCTGAAGATTTTGAAAGACCGATGCAACCGCCTCTTAAATCTCCGGAGTCTTTCAGCCTGGCAGCTAATAGCATGTAATAACAGCTTTCCTCTTCATTCCAGAAAACAAATGGGTCACGCCAGTCAAATTCTTCATATATCTCACCATCCGCCGCAAAGAGGAAATCCTTTTTTGTTACCAGATGTTCCGGATCCTCTCCCAATGCCTGCATTACCGTCTGCACGCTTTTTCCATTTATTTTGATATCCGCATTATATGCCGTATAAAATGCATGGTATATCCCCTCCCGGTCTTTCATTACCGATCCGGTGTATGCATTTTTGTTCGGTTCCTCATCTCCTCCTCTTGCGATAGCTTCTCCTTTGTATTCCAGATTTACAAAATCCCGGGTTGTCACCAGATGCCAGGTAGTTTCTTCTGCATACTCTTTCTCTTTCAAACGAGGATCATGAAGATAATAACCATAATAAATTCCATTCTCATAATAAGGGATTAAATCACCTACCCAAGCATTTTCCGGTTGGTAAAACAGCTTTTTCATATCGCCTCTCCTTTCGTGCATAATCTATTTATGCACTGGTGCATTTTGTTTTGTTTGTAACTAAATATTATCATAATGCCTCATTATTTTCAACCTTTTTGCCCCATTTTTTGTATATTCTCTACAATTTACTAGTATTTTTTTATGCATTTTGTGTATAATTTATATATTTATTGTTTATTACCGTGCATTTCGTGCATATTAGATTGATTTTTAATTTTTTTGTGCTATAATGGGTATTAAACAGGAGGAGTATCTATGAAATGCACGATTAAAGATATCGCAAAAGAACTGAATTTATCCAGAAATACTGTGGCGAAAGCCCTAAAAGGAAGCAGCGAAGTTTCTCCCAAAACCCAGGAACTGGTTCATGCAAAAGCAAAAGAAATGCACTATACTAACCACTCAGAGTTTTCTCCATCCGCGGCAAAACCTGCTAATAAAGGTTCCATTCTCTTTTTAACCCGTACTTATGCAAATGATTCCGAATTTTGGAGCAGCGTACTGAAAGGAATTGAAGCCATTCTCTCTGCGGCAAACTACCATCTTGTTCTGGGAATTATGTCTGACACCGATTTAAAAACCCTTCAATTTCCGGGTTCCATCTACGATCCCAATATAAAAGGCATAATCATTGTTGAGATTTGTTATGAATCGGTATGTAAAGCGCTTTTGCAGTTCCACCTTCCCATTGTAACTGTGGATATGCCAAAGAACTACCACGACCTGATTGGAAAATTTGATATTATTACAATGGAAAACAAGATAAACATTTTTAATATTACAAGACAGCTCCTGAAAAAAGGAGCAAAGAGATTTGGATTTATTGGTGATATTTACACATCAAATGTAGGGCGGGGATTCCAGGAGAGATATGATGCCCTGAACGAATGTCTGAAAGAACATAATTTAAAATTGGACCAGAACTGTTCTCTGCTCCACGAAACAACAGATGACTTTCGCAATTTTGGGTTAGTAATTGAAAAAATCCAACAGATGTCCGGTCTTCCTGACGTCTTCATCTGTGGAAACGACTGGCTGGCAATCCAGCTTATTTATGCCCTGCAGTTTTTGGGTTATAAGGTTCCCCGGGATGTCAGTGTTACGGGTTTTGATAATATTCCCGCCTCCGAACGGATTGTCCCGGCGCTTACCACCATCAGCACCCCCAAAGAATATCTCGGCATAGCTGCCGCCAGGCAGATTATTGAGCGAATCGATCATCCGGATGCACCCTGCATTTTTGCCCAGTATGCCACTGAACTGATTGTCAGGGGATCTACTGTTTGATTTTGTTATTTGATTTGTTATTTTATTTTCATTGTTGCTTTCTTCGTCCTGAAACGTATATAAATACAGGGGGAATAAGATCCAAAAAATTGAAGATAAACAGATCCAGCTAAAAAACGGCTGTAAAATATTTATCAGCCGTAATCTGGTACAAAATGTAATTCAATTGTTTCATGAATGGCAGCCTGTAATACAATAAAGCAAAGTGTGGAAATCAGCATTATTATAACAAAACCCCCCTGCAATCTGAATTGCGGTATACAGACGGCAATTCTCCCACCTCATTCTTAAATACCTTTGTAAAGGTACGGTAATCCTGAAAACCTACCTGCAGCGCAATTTTCGCAATGCTTTCATCGGTTGTCAGCAATAATTTCTTAGCCCGCTCCATTCTCAGTCTGGTCAGATAAGCGTGGTAATTCACACCTGTTTCATTTTTGAAAATCCGGCTGATGTAAGCAGAATTTAAATAAAATTCTTCCGATAATATTTGAAGGCTGATGTCTTCCGACAGATGATCCTGTAAATATTCCGTCATTCGGTATATGAACCGGTTGTCAGAATCCGGCGTTAGCTTTTGCTTCTCCTTTTCCATTTTTTCATGCAGAAGCTTTACTTTTAAGTCTTCAATTACCTTTCCGAAACCGGCGAAATTAACCGGCTTTAAAATATAATCCGCCACCTGCAGCCGCAGCGCTTCCCTGCAGTAGGAGAATTCATCATAGCCGGATACCACAATGTATGCGGTATCCGGTCTGTGCTCCTGTATAATGCGGATTGCTTCCAAACCTGAGATAATTGGAATATTGATATCCATCACGACGATATCCGGTTTATATGTTTTCGCATAGTTGACCGCCATCATGCCATCGGTTGCTTCACAGACAATCTCACAGCCATACAAACCCCAATCGAATAATTTACGAAATCCTTCCAAAATGATTACTTCGTCATCTACAAGCATTACTTTCAGCTTCCGCATATCTTCTCCCTTATTTCATCTTATAATTTCATCTTACAATTTAATCTTTTCATTTCATCTTTTCACTTCATCTTTATTAAATTATATTTTAATCGAATTATCAATTGGTAATGATTTATTTTTCTCTCATCAGGGTAACTTTTACAACCCCATAGGAGTGGCGTCCCTCCAGTGCGGTGTCAACGATCAGTTCCAGTCTGCTGCCTTCAAACTGGTCCGGATTAAACGTAAATTCTACACCGGCATTTGATCCATGTAGATTATTAAGGGGCAGTAATGCGCTTTTTGCCCCCAGAATCTCCACTCCGGAAGGGGTATATAAGGTAATCCTTGCCCACTGCTGCTGGCACATCGCCTTTACATTTGTTACCATAACTTTGATGCTTCTATTTTCCCCATGCTTAAAATGAACAGATCCCTGATAGTCCACCATAACATGAAAAGCCGGAAAGGACTGGCGAACCACATATGGCGAGAGAGCACAGAGGCTTTGTATGGGCAGAAGTTCATTTTTCCCGCCTCCAATACCATTGATAAGAGGAAGGTATTCATCTGTTTTCCTGCAATACAAGTCCTCTCCCTCTTTGCAATTTATATCCATGCCGCCCTCTGCAAATATATCACAAATCTCCTGCCCCAGGAAAGAAGGCATAACCCTCATAACACGGTTTGACAGTTCCGTTGCAGTCTGTGGAACCCACAGCATATGACTGGTTTTGTCAATGCACAAGGTTGCTATTTTATCATCCAGAGGATCCATCCACTTTTCAGGAAGATTGGAAACACCTTTTATAATACCCAGAATTGCCCCAAGCGTAGCACAGGTACAATCCGTATCTTCTCCAAATGCAACCGCCTTACACAGACAGTCACCAAAATCTTCATTTCCATAGAGCCAGCCCGCGATAGTAAATGCCACATTTTCAGGTGCATCAAATCCAGGAGCTCCAACTTCCATCCCTTCATTATCCGGAGTGTTTATTTCACTTAATTTCATTCCCTGTATTCCAAAAGTTCCCGGTGCGGTATTATGAATTTCTTTTCTTGCTTCCCTCAGGCTCATGCCATTGTCGTAACAGGCTATTGCTTTTTTTATTGCTTTTGCGGTAATGCTTTCCTCTGGAATATAGGACAGCCCGATATCAATTAGTTTCCTGGTGCTGCATTCCACAAATGCCGCACTCTGAAGTGCCGCAAAAAAGATTTCTCCATACATGCCTTCACCCGCATGGTCAACAATAGCATCTTCATAAGCATAACGCGCCGCTATTTCCGGATGTCCTGGCGCCAGACATGCCCAGATCTCAGAGCGTATATAGCATCCACAGCTGTCTTTATAGGTATTGTCTACCTGACCGGAAAGGGGCGGCTGCAGTCCTGCACGCAGATTTGCCTTCCCCATGCCATACTCTACCCAGTTGGGAATAATGAATGACAGCCAATATTCCCCCAGTATAGATGCGTCAACGCTGCGGCCGTAACGTTCCACTGCAGCAAGCCATACAATCTGCAGATCCAGATCGTCATTGGGAGGCGGTCCCATGGATAAATCCTGTGTATAAAAATCAATTTCATTTATCTGACGCAAACCCTCAAAAGGTGCGCCTAACACTCCTCCGATATTTTTACCTGCCCAACATCCCATTACTTTGTCCTTATACTGTTCAAAATTTAATTTCATTCTGTATCTCCTTTACTATTTTTAATATAAAAAGTTACCGTAACCCCACCTTGTGGGTTTTCCGTATAAATCAGTCCCCGCTCCCGGGGATAATACATCATTAGCCTATTCTGCACATTTTTGATACCAATATGCCGGTCTTCCCTTTCATCAGTAACAACGCAATCCCCTTCGCTTAAAAGCTGCTCTACCATTTCCCATGCTTCTTTTTCCATACCAACTCCATTATCGGATACCGTTATCTTGACGTAATCCCTGCGGGTCTCGTCCGCTTGTACCGAAAGGCTGATCATCCCCGTATACCCTTTATTGCGCAAACCGTGCATCACACTGTTTTCTACAATGGGCTGCAAAATAAAATTAGGAATTTCAGCCTGTTCCAGCATCTGATCAATTTCATAGGCACACCGGAGGTTGGGATACCGGCAGCTCATCAGCCCCAGATAAGCCTGTACTAATTTCACTTCATGGGCAATGCTGACGATCTGGCTGTCTACTTTCACACTCAGCCGAAAAAAATCTACCAGCATCAGGATCATATTGGCTACTTCCATATCCCCGTTCAGTTCCGATTTCAGCCGGATTGTATCCAGGGTATTATACAAAAAATGCGGATTGATCTGATTCTTCAAATAAAGCAGCGACATTTTCTGCTGTAAAAGCTGCGCCTCCTTTAGCCTTACTTTTCCTTTATACTCCGATTGGATTAACTCATTGATTCTATCCATCATCTGATTAAATGCTGCAATCATCTGCCCAACCTCATCCTCCACCTCTACTTCAAACCTGAGATTTAGCTTGTCCGGATCAAAGTTTTCCAGGGAATGGGAAAGCGTTAACAGCGGCTGCAAAGTCTTTTTTGTAAAAAAGTAATTAAAGAAAACCGTTACTGCTACCAAAGCAAAAAATAATATACTTAATATCTTTATAAACAACATTGCATTTCCGGTAATAATTTCCATGGGCTTTCGTATAATCAGGGTCATACTGCTATATTCTGAAGTCTGGTACGAAACCAGATACTGCCCCTTTTTGCAGATGCCATTCCTGGCAACCACTCCTGTTTCCTTTACACGATACCGGTCAGAATGAATTTCATCGATATTTTTTCCAATATAGTTCTGACTACTGTCACATACAATATCCCCTTCTTCCGTAATCAGGGTAAATTCCGAATCACCATCCAGATATTCCTCCAGTACCTCCTGCATCACCTCCACCTGGGCGGTTAAAACAATGTGCCCGATCCGCTTGTTTGGCGAAAACCCCTTCACTTCCCTTACCAGATACAGGCAAGTATTCTTTAGTGGGTTTTTTAACAGCGGCGTATAGAACCGCATGAATTCCGGCTGTATTCCCAAACGCATGACACAGCCGTTGATCTGTTCTTCCTGTCCCTCCCACATTTCCATTTTTCTGATAAAATTTTGTATATCATAGTCCAGTTTCCGGGCAGGATTTAAAGTGTCATTTGCCATAATTAAAGAATCTGAATTGAAAATATATATGCCGTCAATGTCCTCCCGAATAGTAATCAGGGAGGTATACAGCGCATTCAGGTATTTTTCGGATGCCAGCTGTTCCCCATAGGTATCAATGCCATAATTTTTCAATATGTCCTGCGTCTTTTCATCAGAATAGCACATCATGGATACACGCGCCATATCCTTTAATTTATTGTCCGCAGAACTCAATGAGTTGGCAAGATACACACCCATTTTCTGTTCTTCACCGGCTATCGACTGCCTGTAGTTGACTACGCCCAAAACGATACCCATGATTACAAATCCAATCAGGCTGATCAATGTATTTACCGCCGTAACACGTGTGCTTAAACGCCTGCCCGCTCTCCTCTGCACTTTTGGTTGCCCTTGATTTCCCTGCCCTTTTCCGGATGCAGTCACCCTTTCACTGCCCCGGCAGTCATCCCCGCAATAAGGAATTTAGAGCCAAAAATATAGAATATTGCGATTGGCAGCAGGCAGATCACAAGAGATGCATACATGACTTCTATGGGGAAATTCTGGGAACCTGCTGTTTGTACAAAGCGCAGAGGAACTACGGATATAGGCTGAACGGAAGTATCATTTATAAAAATCATTGCCATCTGTAATTCATTCCAGGCTCCAAGAAAAGTCTGTATCAGCACAAATGCCATGCCCGGTACCGCGATGGGCATCATCACCTTGACAAAAGTTTTAAATACTCCCGCACCATCAATTCGTGCAGCTTCCATTAGTTCATTTGGCAATCCGTCAAAATAATTCTTTAAAACCATCAGATTAAAACAACTGTTCAGTGTTGCATATGGAAATATCAGGGAAAATGCCGTGTTATTAATATGTAAACCCTTCACAATCTGGAATAATGGAAATATCAACGCTGAAGTAGGAATCATCATCCCTGTTAATAAAAGGTAATACAAAACCTTTTTTCCCGGGAACTCCAATTTTGAAAAGGAAAATGCACCCATTGCAGATACCACCGATACAATCAGCAATGTTCCGAACACTACAATAAAACTGGTCAGAAAATTAGGAAGCAGATTGACTTCTTCAAATACTTTTGTATAATTCCCGATCCCATTTCCTTCAAAAGACCTGATTAACATAAGAATTAAAGGAAATAGGAACAAAAATGTGAATATCACGCATACGATCTGTCCTAATAAACTGTATATCTTCGAATTTCTCATCAACCTGCCAACTCCTTATCTTTATCATTGTGGTAGTACATTTTTAATTGAATCAATGTAATTACCAGGGCTATCACAAACATAATCACAACAACCGCTGACCCCTCTCCCTGCTTGAAAAGTGCAAATGATTTTTTATAAATGTATGTTGAGAAAAATTCTGTGGCATAATTAGGGCCGCCTTTTGTCAGCACAAACGGCAAATCAAAACATTTGAGTGATCCCAGCATCCCCATGATAAATAACGTATAATGCGTACTTCTTAGCAGCGGGAAAGTAATCTTCGTAAACTGCTGTACCTTGTTCGCCCCGTCAATTGTTGCCGCTTCATACAGATCACCGGATATATTCAGCATATTGGCATAGTACATCAGCATACTGTATCCCGTCCACTGCCAGATATTAACGAACACAATACACGCCAGCGCCCACTTTGGATCTGCCAGCCATTGCTGACAAAGGCTCTCCAAACCTGCACTTCTTAAAAACAGATTCAAAAACCCCCTGTTTGTTTCAAAGATTTTCGAAAAGATATTCCCCACAATCGCCGGGGTTGCCACTACCGGTAAGTAAAAAATAATCCGGTAGAAACCGCTGAAATGAATCTTTCTGGAAAAAAACGATGCAAAAACAAGGCCCAGGAATGCCTGAAAAATAATCGTGCACAGAGCAAAAATCACAAAATTTTTCCCAATCTTCAGAATAACAGGGTCCGTAAGTATCGTGGCATAATTCTTGAATCCAATAAATGTCTTCTGGATATCAATTCCATTCCAATCGTAAAAACTAATTATGAAATTATAAATTATGGGATACACGATGAATATACCAAAAAGTGCTGTCAGCGGCAGAATAAATACATATCCGATTAATTTTTTGCCTTTCACATGGTGAAACCGCTTTTCTTTCACATTTTCCCCTCCCGTACTATCTTTGCTGGGCTTTTGAAGCAGTTTCTATGGTCTCTGCCGCCTCTTTCGGAGTTACTTCGTTCAATGCCAGCGATATCAATGTATCCGTTATACTCTGCTTCAATTCTGCATAAGACATTTCCCGGTAACCGGCAACATTGGTCTCTGCCTGCTTTTGAATATAATCCATATTTTTCAACCCATCCTCGCTCATTCTCCCCACATCTAACTTCAGGTCTGACCTGGACGGACAATACTGGAAATATTGATTGACCAGAATATCCTGCCCGTCATGCAGCATATAATCAATAAACTTCCACGCCGCTTCCGGATTTTTGGTATTTTTATTCATACACAGGCACACGTCCACACCGGCAGTTACCGGACTTACCTTGCCATCATTATTCCAGTCAATCAGAAAGATATCATGATCTGCTCCATCCCCGTTAAAGACTTTGTTTATCTGGGGATCTGCCGTATTCAGATAAGCAGCTCCCGTCCATGAGCCGTTTAGTATCATCGGAATGCTTCCTTCTTTTTCGAAAAGGTCTGTCGTATCACTGTACATATTTACACCCAGTGAACCATCCTGAAAAATGCCCCCGGTAAACAGCGACTGCCAGATCCCGAAGGATTCCACCAATTCATCATCTGTAAATGGTACCTCTCCCTCTATCGCTGCATACAGCTTCTCAGAGTTGATGTCATTAGCTATACTCATCCAGGTGTCAATATTAATCCAGGCGTCTTTTGCACCGATTGCCAGTGGATACTGCCCCTTTTCCCGCAGGACTTCTGCATTGTTTTTCAGGTCATCCAATGATTTTGGTACATCCAGGTTGTAGTCTTTTAGCATGTTCACATCTGCCCAGGCATAGCCTGCATAGGTGAGCCCCAGCGGGAGCCCGTAATAATTGCCGTCCTGTTTGTCCTTCAGCAAGTCTTTGCAATAGTCCAGAAACCCGGATTCCCAATCCTTTCCCCAGGCTATCTCAGCAAATTCTGTCAGGTTCATTTCAAAATCCTGAAATTCTTTAATCGTTGTTCCGGTCTGCATTCCAAATACATCCGGTCCCTGACCGCTCGCCATATCAATCTTCATCTTTTCCACGTGATCCGAATATGGCATATAAACATAGTTTACTTTAATGTCGGGATTCTTCGATTCAAAATCTGCAATCAGCGTTTCAATTGCCTCTCCTTCCCCTGGATTCCAGGTCTGAAACGTAATTTCCGTTACACCTTCCTTCTGGACTTCCTTGTCCGACGCAGCCGTCTGTCCGCCGCTTTCCTTAGAAGAACATCCCGAAAGCCAGGCGCCCACCACACAAACTGCCAATCCACTGTAAATCCATTTCTTTTTCATTTACGATAACCTCCTTTTCTTTGTGATTACAAGGTACATTATATCTGTTTGCAGTCTGGCATTATACCCGTTTTTTTGTTCATAATGTGTCAATATTATACATATGACACAAAAACAGATATTAAAAAAGACGGATTTGAAATTTATTGATAATTTCAAATCCGCCAATACTGTTTAAATTTAAGTTTACTTTCCACCAACATGGGTGTTCACTGTTTTTCCTTTATTTTCACAAGTTCCTCCACAAACCGCTCTCCCTCATTGACCCGGGGGCTGTGTCCGGTATGTTCAATCCATACAATTTCTTTAGACGGAGTCTTTAAATACTAGTGCCTCCCGGCGTAAATACGTCGATATATAGTGCCTGATATCTGTGTCAGGTGTGCGTCTGTGAATCGACGGCGTAGCGGGCTACGACTAGATTCACAGACGTGCAGCTGGCGCGGATAGCGGGTGCTGGCATTTTTCTATGCCAGTTCCCCTGCTAATGCCGGTAAAGCATCACCTGTAAGACGGTAAATTGTCCACTCATCCATAGGTATTGCGCCCATGCGTTTATAGAACGCAATTGATGAAGTATTCCAATCCAGACAGCACCAGTCCATACGGCCGCAGCCACGGTCTGTGGCGATTTTCGCAATGCATGCCAGCATCAGCTTGCCATATCCATTGCCTCTTGCTTCCGGCAGAACAAATACATCCTCCAGATACATACAGGCTTTCCCCTGGAAAGTAGAGAAACTGTGAAAATATACCGCAAAAGCTACTGCCTGCCCGTTTTGTTCACCAAAGACAACCTCTGCCTGATTTTTTACAAATATGGAATCATAGAGAATCTCCTCTGTAGCAACCACCTCGTCCTCCATTTTTTCATATACAGCCAAAGCCTTAATGAAATTTAGAATTAAAGGTGCATCTTCTTTCTCTGCAAACCGTATTTTGAATGATGGATCTTTTGTTTCTAAATAATTTGCCATGTGTTTCCTCCATTTTGATGATTTTAACTTTTTCAGATGTGCTTGTATCTTAATGCTTTCGCATACTATACTACCGTCTTTTACATAAAATGTCAAAACCTTGTTTTTAGTATTACAGCGAGCAGTTATATTTGGGTGTAGCTGAGGAAAGACGCTTTGTATATGATAGGTAGTGTACGGAAAGAGAAGGAGCGAGCCAGGACATTGATTTGGAAGGCTTACCGCAGAACTGGTATTTTCTAACCTTCCCAGAGCCCTTTTTGGCGGCACGCGGGCATTCACTCCGAAATCCTGATGCATTTCGCAGCTCACTGCCCGCTTACAATCCGATGTGAGACAGTCGAATCGTATCCGCCAAAAAGCACTCTGGGAAGGTAAGTAAATACTCAGCTCTGCTATACGCCTTCCAAATCAATGTCCTGGCTCGCCCCTTCTCTTTCCGAGATAGCATTCGTTGATACAAAGCTGGTTTTCTCAGCGTTGTGGGACCCTGGGGTTGTGGCATGCTGGACGCTATTGGCGTAAAGCAGCTTCATCTTATCACTGTAGTGAGATTCTTCATTCTAATACAGTATATTTATGGTTATAGTACTTACATCCAGTTACT
>NZ_JTGN01000006.1 GCF_000797495.1 Robinsoniella peoriensis | reverse complement strand
GGTATGGAGCATTGCCAGACACATTCGGGAACAGTACGATAAATATGGCGGGTTTCACCAAGGACATTCCCCTCACAGGATGCAAAGGATAATCTCAAATATACAGGAAGAGTCGTTCATAAGCAGAGCACCTACTTCCTTGTAGTCCTGAGTGAGGAAATTTTTTTTAAGAACTCAACTTCCTGTTTCAGATAATCAACCTCATGCCGAAGCTGTTTTAATTCATCCTTTTCGGATGGCGGCAGATCAGCAGCCGGGGAGACGGAGCTTTGCATCCTGTGAGGGGAATGTCCTTGGTGAAACCCGCCATATTTATCGTACTGTTCCCGAATGTGTCTGGCAATGCTCCATACCCTGCGGTCCCCAAGGACGGCAGGATCATAGCCATGATCTGCGAGGATCTGCCGCGGAATCTCCCCTAACTGGTATTCCGAGTAAAAGATCTCCTTGAACTCCCTGGTAAAGGTTAATTGGAATTTGGACACCTTGTAGGTGTAAGGATTTTGACGAAGCAGCAGCATTTGTTCATTGGTAAAAGGGTTTTTGGTCATGGTATTCCTCCTGTTCTTAGATAAGAATACCATAAGCCAAGAGAGGTGTCTAAGCCAAAAGAGGCCTCAGCAATCATCCAAGCCAGTTGTCCCAGAAACAGGGTATACCAGCAAGGCATGTCCACAATTGGGGTTCTGAAAGGTGAGGGGGTGTCCATTTATATGGAACTAATGGGAAGGGATGTCTAAAAAAATGGGAGCCCCGCTAAATGATGTGTCCACACTTATGGGTACATTATAAAATACTCAGCTCTGCTCTACGCTTCCTCCGCCCATACCAGTTTCCCACACCCATCTTTCCGAGATAGCATTCGTTGACACAAAGCTGGTTTTCTCAGCCTGGTGGAGACCCCTGGGTTGTGACGGTCTGTTCGTTTTTGGATGCAGCAGAGTGTGTTACGGCAGTTCAGAGTGATAAAATCCAGCTGGTTTATTGGTTTTTAAGTGTTCTATGCCAATAGCGTACAGCATGCCACAACCCCGGGGCCCAACCATGCTGAGAAAACCAGCTTTGTATCAACGAATGCTATCTCGGAAAGAGAAGGGGGCGAGCCAGGACATTGATTTGGAAGGCGTATAGCAGAGCTGAGTATTTACTTACCTTCCCAGAGTGCTTTTTGGCGGATACAATTCGACTAGTACTGCATTGCAAAATGCAGTACTTCTCCCATCGGATTGTAAGCGGGCAGTGAGCTGCGAAATGCATCAGGATTTCGGAGCGAATGCCCGCGTGCCGCCAAAAAGTGCTCTGGGAAGGTTAGAAAATGCCAGTTCTGCGGTACGCCTTCCAAACCAATGTCCTGGTCCGACCCCTTCTCTTTCCGTACACTACCTACATCTACAAAGCGTCTTTACTCACCTAAACCCCAATTTAAGCTGAAATTGTTCGCTCTAGTACAGCATTACTTCCACTCACGGCGGTATTCCTGAGGTGTAACATTCATATGCTTGTGGAAAATTTTCGTAAAATAATTTCCACAGGAAAATCCACAGGATACGGCGATCTGATGAATCGGAAGCGCGGTTTCAAGAAGAAGGGCTGCAGCCTGCTGTAAACGGATGTTTGTCAGGTATTTTATTGGAGGAACTCCGGTTTCTCTGGTAAATTCCCGAGTCAGATGATTTGGTGAAATATCAAGAAGTCCGGCAATTCTCTCTATGCCCTGAATAGAAGCATATTGTGTTTCCATAATTTTAATAGCTGCCTGGGTTCTGCTGGAGTAATCTGCCTCGTTGTGGATTACACTCTGACAGAGCCTGCACAAAAAGCGGTAGGCGAGTTCACTTGCTAAAAACGGATGAAACATTCTGCCGCTTTGGGTTTGGTTATATAAGTCGAAAAGAGTTTGGACTGCGCTGTTATGCAGCGGCAGTTCCAGAATCTTTCCGGCTTTTTTTGAAATTAGTTCATAGTATTTTGAAACGGCTTCTCCGCTTAACAGCAGAAAAATAAATTCCCAGGGCTGATCTTCATTGTCATCCGGCATGTAGTATTTTTCATCGTCCGGTATATGTATAAAAAATCCCTGTCCAGGCTTAATGGAGAAACGTTTTCCATGGGACTCATAGACACCTTCTCCTTTTAATGTGTATTGGAAAAGGTAGTTGTCGATATTCCGGTCCCGGTTATCGTAGTAATAGCTGGTATTGGATCTCTGTTCGATCCCCATGCAGTTCAGGGAAATGTAGGGATCCTGGAGTTCATCGGGAAATAAAAAGTTATAAAATCCAAATTGATATGCCATCAAAAAATTACCCCTTTTATCATATTAGTCAGATTGATTGTTTACTGAAAACCATATATTATAGAATTATGATAACACAGGGTATACGTAAAGTATATAGCAAAAAATTACCATATGGAGGGATATTATGAGCTTTAAAGTAGCATTTATCGGGGCAGGAAGTTTAGGTTTTACAAGAGGACTGTTAAAAGATATTTTATCAGTGAAAGAGTTTTCTAATATTGAAGTAGCATTCACCGATATGAATGAAGAAAATTTAAGAATGGTGACACAGCTCTGTCAGCGGGATATTGATGAAAATGGACTTAACATAAAGATTCATTCCACCCCGGACCGTAGAGAAGCATTTAGAGATGCGAAATATGTGATCAACTGCGTAAGAGTCGGAATGTTGGAAGCATTTGAAACGGATGTGGAAATTCCTTTAAAATACGGTGTGGACCAGTGTGTCGGCGATACGCTGTGCATTGGAGGAATTATGTACGGGCAGAGAGGGATTGCAACTCTTCTGGACTTCTGCAGGGATATCCGCGAGGTGGCAAAACCGGGATGTATCCTGTTAAATTATTCCAATCCAAACGCCATGCTGACCTGGGCATGTAATAAATATGGCAAAGTAAAGACTTATGGATTGTGCCATGGGGTTCAGCATGGACATGCGCAGATTGCGAAGGCATTCGGAGTGGAAGTTAAAGATGTAGATATTATCTGTGCAGGACTAAATCATCAGACCTGGTACATAAGTGCAAAGATAAAGGGTGAAGAAAGAGTACAGGAACTCTATGAATTGATGTTAAATCAGCAGGAAATGCTGGACAATGAAAATATCCGTCTGGATGTGATGAAAAATTTTGGCTATTATTCTACAGAATCCAATGGTCACCTGTCAGAATACCTTTCCTGGTACCGGAAACGGCCGGAAGATATGGAAAAATGGATTAATTACAGCAGTTGGATTCAAGGCGAGACAGCCGGATATCTGAGAGTCTGCAAAGAAGGCAGGAACTGGTTTGAAACGGATTTTCCAAATTGGCTGCAGGAACCGGCAAAGGAGTACAAATATGAAGACAGAAGCGCGGAACACGGAAGCTATATCATAGAAAGTCTGGAAACAGGCCGCCCGTACCGGGGACATTTTAATATTATGAACGAAGGGTGTATCTCCAATCTTCCGGATGATTGTGTGGTGGAAGTTCCGTGTTATGTAGACTTCAATGGAGTTTCGGTACCGAAAGTAGGGGATCTTCCTCTTGGATGTGCAGCGATTTGTTCTCAGAGCGTGTGGGTACAAAAGCTCTCTGTGGAAGCAGCGGTACAAGGGGATATCAGACTTTTGTATCAGGCGGCAATGATGGATCCGCTCACAGGCGCAGTATGTACCCCTGCTGAGATCAGGCAGATGGTGGATGAGATGTTAATCGCCGGGGAACAATGGCTCCCCCAGTATGCAGGTGAGATTGAACAGGCTAAAGAGCGTATGCAGGGTGAACTGCTTCCGTATCGCCCCGCAAAAGGATTCACCATGAAAGAAAAGACAGTGGAAGAAATGTCCAGGGATAAAGAAAAGGCAAGAGCTATGGCTGGAGCCGCAGCTAAAGAAAATGTAAAGTAATTTATAAAAGTGGGGTTTAGGTGAGCAAGGGGACGCTTTGTAGATATAGTAGTGTTCGGAAAGATGAGGGGGCGGACCATGGCAGGCGTTTGGAAGGCTTACCGCAGAACTGGCATTTTCTAACCTTCCCGGAGTGTTTTTTGGCGGCACGCGGGCATTCGCTGTGAAATCCTGATGCATTTCGCAGCTCACTGCCCGCTTAGTATCCGATGGGAGCCAGTCGAATACTATCCGCCAAAAAACACTCCAGCAAGGTAAGTAAATGCTCAGATCTGCTATACGCCTTCCAAACGCCTGCCATGGTCCGCCCCCTTCTCTTTCCGTACACTACCTACATCTACAAAGCGTCCTTCCTCAGCTAAACCCAAATTTAAGCTGAAATTGTACGCTCTGGAATCGGGCAAAAGAAAGAATGATGTATTAGTAATGAATTATATAAAGTAGCAAACCGACGCCTACGACATATCTTAATTATAAAGGTATGTCAGAGGAGATTTTTATGGCTAAAATTATTTTAGATGCCGGACATGGTGGTACGGACACCGGTGTGATTTACAATGGCCGTCAGGAAAAAGACGATGCATTAAAGCTTGCAAATGCAGTGGGAGCACTATTGGAAGAAAAGGGAATAGAGGTGGTATATACTCGTTCTGAAGATGTATACAGAACACCGATAGAAAGGGCATCTATTGCAAACGATGAACAGGCGGATTACTATATTTCCCTGCACCGAAACTCCAGTCCGGTGGAAAATCAGTACTCTGGTGTGGAATCCTTAATTTATGATGATTCCGGCACAAAAGCGGATATGGCAGATGATATCAATGGAGAACTGGAAGAGGTCGGATTCAAAAATCAGGGAGTAAAAGTCCGTCCGGGGCTGGTTGTGTTAAAAAGGACAAAGATGCCTGCTGTCTGGGTAGAAGTAGGTTTTATGAATAGTGACGAGGACAATCTGATATTTGACAGCCGGTTTGATGATATCGCTCAGGCGATCGTAAATGGAATTATGGAGTCTCTGGACGAAGCTTCGTCGCAGCCTACTTATTATCGTGTGCAGACCGGAACTTTTAGAAGAAAAGATAATGCGGAAAGACTGTTGGAACAGTTGCAAAGCCAGGGCTTCCCAGCATTTATTATTAATGAAGACGGTTATTATAAAGTTCAGGTTGGTGCATTTGAGTTACTGGATAATGCAATTCGCATGGAGGCTACACTTCGCAGGTATGGTTATCCGACTTTTTTAACTACGTAAGGAAATATGAATGGCAGCCGGGACTGATGAGAGGCATAAAATCATACAAATTAGAATAATTATGTTGAGGGGTATTTTCTCCGCTATGGTATTTACGGAACCATGGCGGAGATTTTTTCTGTAAAAAAAGATCATTTATAGTACATGATTTTCATTAGGAATCATATGTATTAACAATATAAGTTTCGAATTCTGCAAAAATGTATGTCTGATGGTTGTTGACGGCTGCAGAACTTAGAAATATAAGAAGGGGTGTATGCATGTATTTTTCACGGGATGCATTATACCAATTTATAGTTGAAAAGTCGAAAAACAAAGTAATGGCAGCCGGTATTCTGTCTGCCAGCGTCTGTATTGTAACTGGTATTTATCTGGGGATTGGTGCTTACTTTTCTTCTCACTTTATTTTCTGTTCATCGATTAATGGAATCGAATGCGGTAAAATGACGGTTGAAGAAGCAGAAAATGAAATGGCAGAAAATCTGCTGGATTATCGGCTGGAGTTGATTGAGCGGGGTGGAGTTATTGAGGTGATTACAGGAAGACAGCTTGGGCTTACATATATTCAGTCGGGGCAGGTTGGACAGATTTTAGAAAATCAAAATGCATTTTCCTGGGGAATATCTCTGGGGAAAAATAAAAATTACAGCGTTGTTCTTCCGGTTGAATATGAAGAAGGTGTGTTAAATGACCTTATAGATGGACTGGATTGTTTCGCACCGGGCAAAATCATAGAGCCCCGGGATGCAGTCATTGTTGAAAAAGATTACGGATTTGAGATACAGCAGGAAATCCTTGGAACTACTTTAAACCGGGAACGTTTTAGAAAAGCGGTTGAAAATGCAATAGCTACCGGAAAATCATCCATTGATCTGGATAAATCCGGGATATACGAATCACCTTCCGTACTTCACACAGACAGGAGTCTTCAGTCAGAAGTAGCACAGTTGAATGAACTGACCACTGCGGATATAACCTTTGATTTTACTGACCAGAAAAAAGAGGTGAACCGCAGTGTTATCCGTGAAATGCTTACTAAAGATACGGATGGCAACTATTTTCTAGATGAAAATAAGGTGGGGGAATGGGTTTGCCAGTTAGCATATGAAACGGATACCTTCGGGCTTTCCCGTCAGTTTAAAAAACACGATGGAAAAACTATAACACTTCCCAGAGGAGGGGATTATGGCTGGTGTATTGACCGGCCCGCAACAACCAAAAAATTATATGAGGCAGTTAAAAATGGTATTTCGGGAAATATGGAACCTGCCTATTTGTATACCGCAAAAGACAGATCCAAAAATGATATCGGGAATACCTATGTTGAAATCTGTATTTCTCAGCAAAGAATGTGGTTTTATAAGGACGGAAAAGAATTGGTCGATACGCCGGTTGTCACCGGTAACCCGAATAAAGGAAATGCAACCCCTTCAAATCATGTATGGGCAATTGACGGAGTCATTCACGGACAGATATTAAGAGGCGAAGACTATGCCCAACCTGTGACATACTGGATGCCTTTTAACGGAAATGTAGGGATTCATGATGCAGGTTCTTTTCGTTCGGCATTTGGGTATGATATCTATCTATGGAACGGATCTCACGGTTGTATAAATACACCGGATAAAGCGGCGGCTGTTATATTTAATAATGTAGAGCGGGGAACACCGGTAGTTGTGTATGATTAAGGAAATTGGGAATCATATTTCATATGGCACAATTGGAGACTATGCTGTAGTATCAGTCAACCTGGAAACAAAGAATAGTAATATGAATATCGTATATTTCAATCCAGATTGAGAAACCTATAGGAAGCGATAAAATTTAAAATTGTTTCTTAATATTATGCATGGGAATCGTTTTTGCAATAATTCAAAATATACCTAAAATTCTTATATTTCTTAAAATTATCGAAAAGTACTTTCTCTAATATGCATAAAATGATATGATAGTAGAAAGCATACTACTAGAGCGTGTATGAAATTCATTCCAGCCATCTGCACGCCCCGCTTTGCGGCATATTTGCCCCGAATTCAGGTTACGTAGTCCGCTACGCGCCTTTCATTCGGGACAAATCTCCAACAAACTGTGACGCGCAGCTGTCAGAAAGCAATTTTCAGACACGCTCTAGAGTGATTAATGAGGGATGAAAATGAAAGAAGAAAAAAGGGAAGAGCTTGAAAATGAGAAAGTCACTGGGGTTGGGAAAGATGCTGAAAACCATATAAATAAAGTGTCCCAGGATAAAACCCCGGATGTTCAGGAGAATAGTGCTGACATAAGTGACAAAGAAAAGCAAGAAGAGAATGCAGAAGAAAAGGCTAAAGAAAAGCAGGAAGAAAATGTTAATGGGCAGGTTAAAGAAAAGCAGGATATAAATGTTGAAGAAAAGCAAGAAATAAAGCAAAATGAAGAGGTAGTACAAGAAGTTAAATATGAAGTTGAACATGAAGAAAAAGGAGATACAGAAAATAAAGCAAAAGATGAGGCAAAAGTTGAAGAAAAAGATGAAGCAAAAGATGAAGCAAAAGATGAGGCAAAAGATGAAGTAAATCAAGAAGTAAAACAAGAGCAGAAGGATCAGTTAAATGGAGAACTAAAAGAAGAGCAAAAGGATCAGCCAAATGGAGAATCTTTAGAAAAACTTAATGAGACACAAGATCCAGAGCGAAATGAAGAGACAGGAAATGCCGAAGCACATAGTACCATTGAAAGTAATGAACATGATCCAATAGAAGAAAGTGAAGATGTATTCCGACAGGGAAAAAAAGGCCGGCTATGGAAAAAATTGCTGATTGGTTTCGGATGTTTTCTGCTATTGTGTGTCTTAGGTGTATATATCGGCGGTGCTGTTTACTTCCAGGATAAATTCTTTTTCAATACCAAAGTAAATGGTATTGATGTATCTAAACAGACTGTTGAAATGGTTGATAATTCTATTGCAAATAAAATCCATAAATATACCATTACACTTTCCGAAAGAGGGAAGGTAAAAGAGAAGATAACTGCAGATCAGATAGGATATCACTATGTGTCTAAAGGAGAAGTACAAGGTTTTAAAGACCAGCAAAACCCGTATACCTGGCCAAGAGCGTTATGGGAGAATTACCGCTATAAATTCGATTCCAGTACCACTTATGATGAAAAAAAACTTGCAAAAACTCTGAAATCACTGGAATGTATGAATGAAAAAAATATAGTGGCACCTAAAGATGCATTTATGAAATTTGGCGAAACCACTTATGAAATTGAACCGGAAGTAGAAGGCAACAAGGTTGATTACGATAAAATGGTTTCACTGGTGAAAAATTTGATTGAGCATGGAGAAAAGAAGGCGTCACTGGAAAAGAATGACTGTTATGTGCAGCCGGCAGTCCGATCTGATAATGAGCATTTGAATATGCTGATGAATAATCTTAATCAATACTGCAGAACAAGTATTACGTTTGCATTTGGTGAGAAGAGAGAAGTTCTGGATGGCAAAACCATCAAAGACTGGGTATCACATGATGAGGCGGGTACGGTCACCTTTGATGAAGAACAGGTACGTAATTATGTTGCTATGCTGGCTGATAAATACGACACCTATGACAGACCAAGGGAATTTAAAACCAATGACGGCTCAATGGTTACGGTTAAAGGCGGAAGCTATGGGTGGATGATTGATCAGGAGCAGGAGATCGTAGACTTAACCAAGTTAATCCAGCTTGGAGCCGTTCAGGAAAGAACACCTGCTTTTGCACGGACAGCGGTCAGTTTTGATAACAGTGATCTGGGGCAGGACTATGTGGAAATTGATTTGACAAGGCAGCATCTGTGGATGTATATTGGTGGTCAGGTGGCAGTTTCCAGTGACTTTGTATCAGGAAGCATGGTAAAGGCAGGATGTGCCACGCCTGGCGGTACCTATACGCTGTATTATAAGAAATCCCCGGATGTATTAAGAAGCGATAAACCCGGAGACAGCTATGCTACACCGGTGACTTATTGGATGCCATTTAACGGCGGTATCGGGCTTCATGATGCCAACTGGCGTGGAAGCTTCGGGGGAAATATCTATCAATACAATGGATCCCACGGCTGTATTAATCTGCCAACCGATGCTGCAAGACAGATTTATGAACAGATTTATAAGGGTTTTCCAATTATCTGTTACTATCGATAAAGAATAGGATGTAAAGAATATGCAATATGAAAATATGGAAAAGGGAATCTTTTTAGACAGACCGAACCGTTTTATTGCGAATGTAGAAATCAGGGGCGTTAAAGAAGTCTGCCATGTGAAGAACACAGGTCGGTGCAGGGAGCTTTTAACGCCCCATGCCAGTGTGTACGTTCAAAAAAGCAATAATCCGAACCGAAAAACGAAATATGATTTGATTGGAGTAATAAAAGGCGATATAATGATCAATATGGATTCTCAGGCGCCGAATAAAGTAGTTCAGGAATGGATACAGGAAAGTAATTATTTCAAGAATGTTACTTATATCAAACCGGAAATGAAATATGGTAAATCCAGATTTGACTTTTATGTGGAGGCAGATGGAAAGAAGATTTATATGGAAGTAAAAGGTGTCACGTTAGAAGAAAATGGCACAGCGAGATTTCCGGATGCACCTACTCAGCGTGGAGTGAAGCACATCATGGAGCTGATAGGCTGTTTAGAAGAAGGTTATGAGGCATATATCTTTTTTGTTATTCAGATGAAACAGATAAATGAATTCCGGCCTAACGATCTTACTCACCCGGAATTTGGTGATGCACTTCGGCTGGCGAAAAAAGCAGGTGTACATATACTGGCATACGACAGTATTGTAACAGAGGACAGCATAAAAATTGATAAAGAGATTACCGTTATTTTATAATAAATATTAGGAGAATATATGTTAAATGAAATCGTGGAGCCGCTGCTTATGTGGTTCCGGGCAAATGCCAGGGTACTTCCCTGGCGGGAAGATAAGGCAGCATATCGGATCTGGGTTTCAGAGATTATGCTGCAGCAAACCAGAGTTGAGGCCGTGAAGCCGTTTTTTGAACGATTTACAAAGGCATTGCCGGATGTACATGCATTAGCGGTTTGTGAGGAAGATAAACTGCTAAAATTATGGGAAGGCCTGGGGTATTATAACCGGGTAAGGAATATGCAGATTGCTGCAAAAACCATAGTAGAAGAGTTTGACGGACAGCTTCCGGCGGATTATGAAGCATTACTGTCCTTAAAAGGAATTGGAAACTATACAGCTGGTGCAGTTGCGTCCATTGCTTATAATATTCCGGTTCCGGCAGTAGACGGGAATGTATTGCGGGTGATCTCCCGGGTGTTGGCAAGTGAAGAAGATATTATGAAACAATCTGTGCGTAAGAAGATGGAAGAGGATATAAAAGCCATCATGCCAAAAGACTGCCCCGGTGATTTTAACCAGGCATTAATGGAACTTGGGGCCACTGTCTGTGTACCGAACGGTATGGCAAAATGCGATATCTGCCCCCTGGCATCAATTTGCAAAGCAAAAGCATTGGATATCGTCATGGAATTGCCGAAGAAAACAAAACAAAAGCCAAGGCGTATCGAAGAAAAAACGGTGCTGGTAATAAAAGACGGGGATAAAGCCGCGATTAGAAAAAGGCCTAAAAAGGGACTTTTGGCAGGCCTGTATGAATTGCCTAACCTGGAAGGGCATTTGACAGCAGATGAAGTGCTGGAGTATATTAAAGAGCGTCAGCTTGCACCTATACGGATCAGGCAGCTCAGAGAGTCTAAGCATATATTCAGTCATGTGGAATGGAGAATGACAGGATATGTAATTCAGGTTGAAGAACTGGAAAATGCTAAAGATACGGGAATGCTGTTTGTAGAGCCCTGGAAAACCCAGGAAGAATATCCAATACCGGCAGCTTTTGGCGCATATGCGGATTATCTGCAAATTAAACTAGGACAGGAAAAATACGAAGTATAGGGGAAAATAACATGAAATTATTATCAATTGCAATTCCATGCTACAATGCGCAGGAGTATATGAGAAAATGTATCGAATCTCTGCTGGTGGGTGGAGAAGATGTGGAAATTCTGGTAGTGGATGATGGTTCCAAAGATAATACTGCAGAGATTGCAGATGAATACGAAAGAGAATACCCTACCATAGTGAAAGCAATCCATCAGGAAAACGGCGGTCATGGAGAAGCTGTAAATGCCGGACTTAGAAATGCCACCGGTATCTATTTTAAAGTAGTAGACAGCGATGACTGGGTAGATCCCGATGCATATCTGACCATTCTTGGTAAAATAGCAGATATGATAGGTGGTCCCAATACCGTGGATATGTTTATCAGTAACTTTATTTACGATAAAGTCGGGGTACGCAGAAAAAAAGTAATGCAGTATCGTTCTGCATTTCCGCAAAATGAAATTTTTACCTGGGATGAAGTACACAAGCTCCGAAAGGGCCATTATATCCTGATGCATTCTGTAATCTACAGAACCCAGCTTCTGAAAGCCTGTGGACTGGAATTGCCGAAGCATACTTTTTACGTAGACAACCTGTTTGTATTTCAGCCTCTGCCTTATGTAAAAAATATGTATTATCTGGATGTAAATTTCTACCATTATTTTATTGGAAGAGATGATCAGTCTGTAAATGAAGAAGTTATGATCCGCAGGATTGACCAGCAGATCCGGGTAAATAAAATTATGATTGATACAATGGCTTCGGCTAAAGTTTCAAATAAGAAGCTTCGTAAATATATGCTGAATTATCTTGATATTATTATGACAGTGTCTTCGATTATGCTGATACGTTCAGAAACAGATGAAAACTTTGAAAAGAAGAAAGAACTTTGGTCATATTTAAAGAAAGTAGACCGGGGACTTTATATAAAGATACGTACAGGTCTGCTTGGACGTACGGTTAATCTACCGGGCAAAAGCGGAAGGAATGTATCTGTAGCCGCATATAAATTAACCAGAAAGTTTTTTGGATTTAATTAAAGAGAAAGCTCTCCCTTATCCCAAAATAGAGAAAGCTCCCCCTTATCCTCGGATAAAGGAGAGCTTTTTTGATTCAAAAGAGATTTCAAGATCAGATCGGAAATCAAAAGATTCTCCGTCAGCATGGACGGCGAGAGGTACTTCCGTCTGTATACGCGCCTGGTGGCAGTGGAAAATATGTACACCTTTTGCTCCGGTATGTTTTCCCAAAAACGCTGTAGGGAGCAGTAATAATACCTTTAGCTTGGACATTTTTTCTATAACGCAGATATCCAGGATATCATCCGATGCATCCGCTTTTGGACAGAACTTAAATCCGCCCCCTTCATACGGAGTGTTCATAGCTGTAATAAAATATGCATTTTTATAGAAATGTTTCCTTTTATCATCCATTGTCAGTGTCATGGAAGCCGGTTTTAAGAGGAACAGCTGCTTTAATGCAATCCCAACATAGGTCAGTTTACCAAGTTTAACTTTATTCAAAGCTTTTTTTAAGGTGGAGTGCAGGGCTTCGTGGCAGACTGCTGCATCGAAGCCAATACCGGTACTGACGATAAAGTTCCTGCATTCCTGTTTGCTTTGATTGACACCAATGCTGACCTTTTGAATTCTGGTTGGATGCAGAACTGCATTCAAGGCATCCAGGGGATTCGAAGGAAGACGCAGGCCTCTTGCAAGGTCGTTACTGGAACCGGTTGGAATATAACCAAACACGATGGAGTCCAGATTTTTAAGCCCGTTGATTACTTCATTTGCGGTTCCGTCTCCGCCCACAGCAGTAATCGTACAAGGATTTTTCGTAGTAGATATTAGTTCAGCCAGACGAAGGGCATGGTTTTTCTTTTTGGTAAAATAGACGGTGTATTTAATTTTACGCTCTCTCAATTCCTTCTCCAGCATATTCCAGATCTTTCGGCCTTTACCGGAACTGGATTTTGGATTTACAATAAAATAATACATAATAGTTCCCCCAAAGTTGATATGATAACATCATAATATAAGAGAAGGGAAAAGTAAATATTTTTATTCAGGAGGGCCTTACCCAGCGAACCCCCAATTTAATAATTTCCAACTTCAAAGTCTACCCTGTTCAGAAGATACCAGATGCATAATTAGTACTTTTCTAACGTTTACAGCGTTGTAATTTTGAGAAAATTATGGTATTATGAAAAACAGACTATATCCTAGGAGGAAAGACATGGAAAAAGAGACAGTTTCCAAAAATTTTATTGAGCAGATTATTGAAAAAGATTTAGCAGAAGGACATTGCGAGACAGTATGTACCAGATTCCCGCCAGAGCCAAACGGCTATCTTCATATAGGACATGCAAAGTCAATCTTGTTGAATTACGGATTGGCACAGGAGTATCATGGCAAGTTTAATATGCGATTTGATGATACCAATCCTACAAAAGAGAAAGTGGAATTTGTTGAGTCTATCAAAGAAGACATTAAATGGCTTGGTGCTGACTGGGAAGACCGCCTGTTTTTTGCATCCAATTATTTCGAGCAGATGTATGAGTGTGCAGTGAAGCTGATAAAAAAAGGAAAAGCCTATGTCTGTGATTTGAATGCGGAACAGATCAGAGAATATCGCGGAACCCTCAAGGAGCCGGGAAAGAACAGCCCATTCCGGGACAGAAGCGTTGAAGAAAACCTGGAATTATTTGAAAACATGAAAAATGGCAAATATGAAGACGGTGAACGGGTGTTAAGAGCAAAAATTGATATGGCATCTCCGAATATCAACATGCGTGATCCGATTATTTACCGTGTTGCACGTATGACACATCATAATACCGGGGACCAGTGGTGCATTTACCCGATGTATGATTTTGCCCATCCGATTGAGGATGCAATTGAAGGTATTACACATTCCATCTGTACTTTGGAATTTGAAGATCACAGACCGCTTTACGACTGGGTGGTTCGTGAACTGGAATATCCCCATCCGCCAAAACAGATTGAATTTGCAAAGTTATATCTGACCAATGTGGTTACCGGAAAGCGCTACATCCGTAAGCTGGTGGAAGATGGCATTGTGGATGGCTGGGATGATCCGAGACTGGTTTCCATTGCTGCCTTAAAACGCCGCGGATTTACACCAGAGTCTATTAAAATGTTTATGGATCTTTGCGGAGTGAGCAAAAGCCAGAGCTCTGTAGATTATGCCATGCTGGAATACTGTATCCGCGAGGACTTAAAACTGAAGAAACCACGTATGATGGCCGTTTTAGATCCGATTAAATTAGTGATAGACAATTATCCGGAAGGACAGATTGAGTATCTGGATGTTGATAATAATCTGGAAAATGAAAGCCTTGGCAAACGTAAAGTTCCATTCTGCAGGGAATTATATATTGACAGGGAAGATTTTATGGAAGAGCCTCCAAGGAAATATTTCCGCTTGTTCCCGGGTAATGAAGTACGTTTAATGAATGCGTATTTTGTGAAATGTGAAAGCTTCATAAAGGATGAAGATGGTAACGTAACAGAAATTCACTGTACCTATGATCCCGAGACAAAGTGCGGCACGGGCTTTACAGGACGTAAGGTAAAAGGTACCATTCACTGGGTAGCGGCACCGACAGCGTTAAAAGCAGAAGTACGTCTCTATGAAAATATTATCGATGAAGAAAAAGGTGTCTACAACGAAGACGGAAGCTTAAACCTGAACCCTAATTCGCTGGTTATTTTAAAAGAATGTTTTGTGGAGCCAAACCTTGCAGATGCGAAAGCATATGACAGCTTCCAGTTTGTGCGCCAGGGCTTTTTCTGTGTGGATGCAAAAGATTCCAAACCGGATGCACTGGTGTTTAACCGAATTGTATCTCTGAAGAGTTCTTTTAAACTGCCAAAATAGATTATGGCAGCGGGGGGAATATATGAACGAATTAACAATCAGCCTGGATGTTCAATCTTCCAGGCCCCTGTATGAGCAAATATATGATTATATCAAAAATGATATCCAAAATGGAGGGCTGCCTTGTAAAAAGAGGCTGCCCTCTACCCGCAATCTGGCAAAACATCTCCAGGTAAGCAGAAGTACGGTTGAATTGGCTTACGAACAGCTATTGTCAGAGGGATATATAGAGGCTGTTCCCTGTAAAGGCTATTTTGTAAGTGATCTGGATGGCTTGTACCATCTTTCTACGGCAGCTCAGGCGCCGAAAAAGGCAGTACAGGAAATAAAAGAGTATTTTGCTTATGACTTTTCACCCAGTGGTGTAGATTTAAACAGTTTTCCCCATAATGCCTGGAGAAAAATTTCAAAAAATATTCTGCTTGAAGATAATAAAGATTTTTTTCAGCTTGGTGAACCCAAAGGAGAGAGCGAACTTCGTGAGACGATTGCAGCATATCTGCACCAGGCACGAGGTGTAAACTGCAGTATGGAGCAGATTATTATTGGGGCAGGTAATGATTATCTGCTTATGCTTTTATGTAATCTTCTTGGAAGAGGCCATATCATAGCAATGGAAAACCCAACTTATAAAAAGGCTTATGATATTCTGAACGTACTTTCTAATGAGATGCTGGTAATTAATATGGATAAGAACGGAATGGATGTGGCAGAGCTTGAGAATTCCAGGGCGGATATCGCCTATGTTATGCCGTCCCATCAATTTCCCCTGGGGACCATTATGCCAATCAAACGGAGAATGCAGCTTTTAAAGTGGGCGTCAGAAGACGAGAAGCGCTATATTATCGAAGATGACTATGATAGTGAATTTAGGTACAAAGGGAAACCAATACCGGCGTTACAGGGCTATGACAGCCATGACAAGGTGATTTATATCGGAACGTTTTCCAAGTCAATTGCACCTGCGATCCGTGTGAGTTATCTGGTTCTGCCAAAAAGGCTGTTGGCGGTATATGATGTAATCGGTAAAATATTTTCTTCTACGGTGTCCAGAGTAGATCAGATGATTATTTCCAGATTTCTGAATGAGGGTTACTATGAGAGACATTTAAATAAAATGCGTGCAGTTTACAAAAGCAGGCATGATGTATTGCTGGAAAAGCTCAAAGGACTGGAAAGTATCTGTACCATATCGGGAGAAAATGCAGGTGTTCATATATTATTGAGCTTTGTAAATGGAATGTCGGAAGATGATGCCATAGAGAAGGCGCGCCTGAAAGGCGTTAAAGTCTATGGGCTGTCTGCTTACTATGTGGCAGCGCCCAGGAAGACTACGATGCCTACAGTAATTCTGGGATATGCAAATCTTTGTGAAGCAGATATCGCCGAGGCGGTGCACCGTCTGATTCATGCGTGGATAGTATAGAAATCTTGTATATATTATAAAAACACCAACGAATTCCGCTGGTGTTTTTTGAATGTTATTTTAACACAATTATTTATTCCGCTGTTTTGCTTACTTCGCCTTCATCATCAGTCTGTCCATCTGTTTCATCAGCAGAAGCGTCTTCCGGAGTTTTTTCAGGCGTATGAGATTCTTTTGGAATTGTGACGTATTCTCTTGCTACCGGAGTAACATCATCTTCTTCATCCAGATCATCCTCAAAGTCGTCTTCGAAGTCTTCGAAATCATCCTCCCATGTATCATCTTGTTGTTTGCATTTATTTAAGTAATAGATACCTCCTGCGATAGCAACACCTATTACAGCAGCACCAAGTAAGAATTTTCTATTTTTTTTAGCCATAATCCTGACTCCTTTCATAATTTATGACAACATAATTACGTTTATTGTAATACTTTTTTCTGAAAAAGGAAAGGGGTAATTACAAATTTATTCTTCCACATGTTCCAGCCCCTGATTCAGAATCGTAGATACATGGGTATCTGCCAGAGAATAATAGATCGTTTTTCCATCTCTGCGGAATTTTACCAGATGGCTTTGCTTTAGAACCCGCAATTGATGGGAGATGGCACTCTGGCTCATTCCAAGCAGGTCTGCAATGTCACAAACGCACAGTTCAGAAGCAGACAGTGCATAGAGAATCCGGATTCTGGTAGGATCCCCAAAGATTTTAAACAGGTCAGCAAGCCGGTAAAGATCTTCTTCTCCGGGAATAACCGTATTTTGAATTTCATGATGGATGTGGTTGCCATCACAACAGTTTTCTATCATATCCTCGTTGTTCATAATTTCCTCCATTCGTACGTCTGGATACGCACACACAGACAGATAGAAAAGATATTCTCTTCTTAATATGCCCGTATTACTTATTTTATTTCATGCAATTAAAGATTACATGACGTTATCTGAAACTGAAAATATAAAAACAGAATTTCCTCTAATACATAGTTTAAAGAAAATCCTGTTTTTTGTCAATGTAATTCTTTGTCGAGACATGCTGCCGGTGAATGCATTATTATTCCGTGATGCTATTTCTTCTTATAAAGAATTCTTACAGAGTTCAGAACACACAGCATAGCTACACCGCTGTCTGCGAATACAGCCATCCACATAGAAGCAAATCCCATGAGCCCAAGGATCATAACAAGTATTTTAATTACCAGGGCAAAAATAACGTTTTGTCTGGAAATCAGACCGGTGGAACGTGCAATTGCAATAGCATCCGGGATAGCAGTAACGCTGGAATTCATAAATACAACATCCGCTGCTTCAATAGCAGCGTCAGCGCCGCTTCCCATAGCCGCTCCAACATCAGCACCAGCCAGTACCGGTGCATCGTTAATGCCATCACCGACAAACATGACACGTCCGTGTGCATCTCTGATTTTCTGCAGCTCTGTTAGTTTTTCCTGAGGTAGAAGTTTTGCATGGACTTCATCGATACCGGTTTCTTTTGCAACAGCATTAGCGCTGTCTAAAGCATCACCTGTTAACATGGCTGTTGTGATACCCAGAGATTTTAATCTCTTAATTGCAGGTGCGGCATCTGCTTTTACCGTATCAGAAATTACAATATGGCCTGCATAGGTTCCGTTCACGGCAATGAGTACTTCTGTACCAAAGCTGTCTTTTTGGAAATTTTTCAGGGAAACCTTATAAGCGTCCATCAATTTCTGATTGCCGCAGAGGATATCTCTGCCATTGATTACGGCGTGGATTCCTTTACCGGCTAACTCTTCTACAGATGCGGGGCGGTTCAGTTCCATTTTTTTATTTCTGGCTTCGCTTACAATACTTGTTCCGATTGGATGTGTGGAATCCAGTTCACATATGGCAGCAAGTTTCAGGATTTCCTGTGAAGTAAATCCATTGGCAGGAACGGCATGCTGTACCTGGAAGTTTCCTTCTGTTATGGTTCCAGTTTTATCCATAATAACGGTAGTAACATCTTTTAATGCTTCCAGTGAAACGCCGCCTTTGAATAGGATACCTCGTTTGGAACCTGCGCCAATACCGGAGAAAAATGCCAATGGTACGCTGAGCACAAGAGCACAGGGGCAGCTGATTACCAGGAAGGTAAGTGCTGTGTAGATCCAGTGATTCCAGTCACCTGTAATCAGGGATGGAATAATAGCAGTGCAGACAGCAAGAGCCACAACAAATGGTGTATAAATTCGGGCAAAACGCGTGATAAAGCGATCGATCTTAGGCTTGCTTGCAGCGGCATTTTCTACGGAATCCAGAATTCTGGTTACCATGGAATCCTCCAGTACTTTTTCAACACGGATTTTTATCAGTCCTGAGGTATTCATACATCCGGATGTTACTTCATCTCCATAGCCTGCTTTTACAGGTACCGGTTCTCCGGTTACCGGTGAAGTATCAATACGGCTTTCCCCTTCTATAATAACCCCGTCCAATGGAATACGGTCACCGGGACGTACAACCAGAATGTCGCCAACCTGAGCATCACCGGCAGGAATAACCTGCACTTCATCTCCGATAGCAAGATTTACTACTTCCGGTCTCATATCTACGGCATCCATGATCTGACTGCGGCTTTTTTCTACGGCCCGGTCTTCAAAATATTCGCCTACCCGGTAGAAGAGCATAACGCCAATCGCTTCCGCATAGTCACTGATAACAAATGCGCCAATTGTTGCAATACTCATCAGGAAGTTTTCATCAAATACATGGCCTTTGGCAATGTTTTTTATCGCAGTCCACACAATTTTCCAGCCCAGAACGAGATAAGAAATGGCATAGACGATAAAAACGGGTGTTGGTCCAATATTTTTGGACTCCATTACTTTAGCAGCAATTAAGAGAAGTGCGCCAACAATAATTTCGATTATGGAGCGGTGCTCATGAAAGAAAACAGTTCTTTTAGGCAGATCAGTTACTTTCTTGGAAAGAATATCTCTGCCTTTCGGTGAGGTATCTCTTGCCTTAATTACAACGTCCGGCTCAATGGATTTTGCTATTTTTTGTATTTCCGGAATTAATTTATCCGGATCCTTTGCAGTTATACGAAGCTGCTTTGTCGCATAAGTAACGGTAGCGCTGGTTACCTCCGGAAGATTGTTGATCATACGTTCAATTTTGGCTGCACAGTTGGCACAGTCCAATTCTTCGATGGTATAAGTATTTGTCACCTGGATACCTGGAGTTTTGCCGCCTCTTGGGACGATTTTTACGTCCGGTTCGATAGAAGCACAGATTTCCTGCATCCTGGGAAGGAGAGCATCGGGGTTTGGTGCAGATACCCTTAATTGTTTTGTTGCAAAAGCAATTGCTGCATAAGACACATCCGGGAGATCTTTGATTTTACGTTCCATCTTTGCGGCACAATTAGCACAGCCCAGATTTTCCAGCAGATAAACCTTTTTAATATTATTTTCGTCCGGCATTCTGCAAGTACATTTAGAAAGGCTTTCTCCGCAGACATCACAATATTCTACATGTGGATTGCACAACTCACATGTACAGTCTTCAGGATGACCGGGAGTCTGAATATGCAGGCATTCAAAATGCGTATGGGACCCGGAAAATGATTCTGCATTTACTGTATCATCTTCATGACTATGGTCGCAGCCGCAGGCACATTCTGGGTGAGAACGATGATGTTCCTCATGATCCTGGTTGTCATGCACGTGATCGTCACATTCTGAGTGAGAATGATGTTTTTCCTCATGATTCTGGTCATTATGCTCGTGACCGTCATGCTCATGATCACAGCCGCAGGTACATTCTTCGTGAGAATGATGATGTTCCTCGTGGTTCTGGTTGTCATGCTCATGACCGCATCCACAGGAACATTCCTTGTGAATATGTGAGTGATCTTCGTGCTGTTGCGCATGATCCGCATGGGAATGACCGCATCCGCAATGCTCATCATGATGATGTTCCTGCACAGCACTGGAGTTTAAAGATTTATTGCTTCTTTGTTCTGTTTTATGATCTTTCATAACAGGTACCTCCTGATTTGATTTTTACTTGAAACACATGAACAACTATTCATATGTTAATATAATCATATCTTTAGGAAAATGTCAATACAAAATTATTATTATCATAAAAATTTATAAATGTGACAAAAGTCACTGGTGTTTTTTAGGAGAAACGTTTATACTATAAGGTAAGAAATAAAGTAGTCGTATTCATATAAGTAAAATGAAGTATAATGAAGTATGTTTCATTTTTATGATAAGCCGGATTAAAAGGCAGAGGGGAATTAAGGTGATGTATAATGCGTAAACGTATATCGAGTATATTGTGGGGAATTTTCTGGTTGGTTCTGGGGTTAGGGATTGCAGGAAATATGTTGGGAATTTTGAATTTTTCTCTGTTTTTTAACGGATGGTGGACAATGTTTATTATTATTCCTTCTTTTTTGAGTTTGATTGAACATAAACCCAGGTCATCAAATGTGATAGGGCTGTGTATTGGCATCTTCTTTTTGCTAAGTTCATGGAATCTGCTTAGCTGGGGCATGGCCGGGCGTCTAATCTGGCCAACGATTCTTGTGGTAGCCGGTGCAGGATATCTGGTAAAGCATCAGAGAATCGGTTATCAGGAACATAAGCGGGTAGGCAGCGGTTGTGATGGAGCAGCCTGGTACGGCGGTCATAACAGCGGCAATTATCGTAAATTTGAAAATGATGGAAGAAATTCGGGATTTGGAAATAGCAGTGGACAAGGATATCAGAACAATCAAAATGAGAACTGGCGTCAGGCGCCCGGCGGACAGAATGGATACCGGGAAAGAAATGACCAGAGAAATGAATATCAGGGACAGCAGGAATACCGTGGGCAGCAGACATATCAGAGTTATAACCAACAGAATTACCAAGAGGCTCCAAATCATCAGAGGAATCAGAATTATGCCGGTGGATTTCAGGGACAGCAGTCATATCAGGGACAAAGACAGGATCCATCAGAGATACACAGCGTAGAGAAGAGCGGTGCAGTTCAGAATATGCCAAGCTTCACAGCTTTATTTTCTTCTAGAAATATAAACTATAATGGTGATATATTCGATGGCGCTTTAGTGAATGCGGTTTTTGGAGGCGTGGAACTGGATTTGAGATATGCCATTTTTGAAACGGATGTCAGAATTGATGTAATGTCTCTGTTTGGGGGTATTGAAATTAAGGTGCCAGAGTATGTCAATGTAAAGGTTGATGATACGCCTATTCTTGGCGGGGTGTCTAACAAGGCCAGATTGATGCCAGTGCCAGGAGCACCTACCATTTATATCAGGGCAACTTGTATTTTAGGAGGATTAGAAATAAAATAAAAATAACTGTCGGCGGTTGAGGCTCAACTGTCCGGCAGTTTTCTATTTACTGGAGCAATTTGGTTTACTGGAAGAGTACCTGTACAAGAAACATATAAAGCAGCGTACCGCCTCCAATGCTGATCAGAGTATTCCTTTTCCAAACATGTAAGAAGACGATGACAACCAGTGCAATCAATTCCGGTATACCAAAAGGAGCTGATATAACGGAGACATTTTTAAAACAATATACAACCAGCATACCGATAATTGCAAAAGGAAGAACTTTACCTAAATACATGATATATGCAGGGGTCTTCTTATTTCCGGGAAATAGAAGGAAAGGAAGCCCACGGATGAAAAAGGTAACACCAGCCATAATCAGAATCATTATAAAAGCCTGTGAATCAGGAATTCTCATTGCTTAGGTCACCTCGCTTTTCCAATTGTTTACGAAATACAGTCAAAAGAACAGATATGGATATCATGGATGGAATGATAAAATTACCGCTTCCAAACAGGATCAGGCAAATGACAGAGCATACCAGACCAATCAGTGCCGGAATATGATCTTTGCTTGTGAGCCATTGTTCCGTAAAAATAACGATAAACAGTGCAGTCATGACAAAGTCTATGCCCTTTGTATTAAAATCAATCATAGAGCCCAAAACCGCGCCCAGAGTACAGCCGATAATCCAATAGCAGTGATCTAATACAGAGATGAATAAATAAAACCATTCTGCATTGACTCCTTTGGGGGGAACGGCGGAACAGATCAGAGAATAGGTTTCATCTGTAAGTTCATGGATCAATAACGGTTTTTTACGTCCGACAAAACGATACTTATCAATCAGTGACAGTCCATAAAACAGATGGCGTATCTGAATCATTACCGTCATAAATGCCGTATAAAGAAAAGTAACACCACCAGCAAGCAATTCAATAGCAACATATTGCATAGAACCGGCATAGATAATGATACTCATAAAAAAAGCCCAGATAAAGGAAAAACCTTTGCTTTCCAAAAGGATTCCAAATCCCAGACCTAGAAACAGGTAGCCAGCCATAATAGGCAATGTTAGTGGAAAGGCTGCCTTCAGCGCTTTGCGTCTCATTTGTATATCTCCTTCCAGCTTTTTATCTGGGATAGTATAGCACGTTAATGTGCGAATGTCAAAATAATGTTTATATTGTCAAAATAAGATTACTAATCGATATTCAAGAGTGCACAGGTTAGAAAGGGTTTACTATTAAGAAGGAGACACTTTGCAGCTGAGATAGTGTAAGGAAAGAGAAGGTGGTGGGCAATGACAGGAGCGTGGAAGACTTACCGCAGAACTGGCATTTTCTAACCTTCTCCAGCGCTTTTTAGCGTCCGGCAGTCATTCGCTGTGAAATACGGATGGCTTTTGCAGCGCTACATCTTATCGTACACAACCTTTATATAGAAAGCGTCTTTAATCTGCTAAACTCAAAACTTAAATGTTTCCCATCCGGAGAACTTAGTGCTACAATATTGGAAGAAAAGAAAGAAAATTAAGATAAGAAAGATAAGTAAGATAAGTAAGATAAGAAAGATAAGAAAGATAAGGAGGATTATGGCTTGAAGCATTTTTATGATGATATTACAGAGTTCATTTTTGTAGAAAACGATCCTGCTCCGTCTGATATGATTTTTATTCCCGGCGGGAGTTATGGACAAATTGCGTTACATGCAGCTGATTTATATAAAGGGGGTTATGCAGACCGCATTATGGTTTCCGGGAAATTCAGTGTTTTAAAGGGAAAGTTTGCAGGAGTTGATTCACCTCTAGACTACTGTGGAATGGATTTTCAAACGGAAAGCCAGTTTCTAAGCAAAGTTTTGCAGGATGCAGGCGTGCCGGCAGTGTCAATTTATATGGAAGAAGAGGCAACCTTTACTTATGAGAATGCAATCTACTGTAGAAAGCTGGCAGAGAAGCTGGGGCTTCAGATAAACAAAGCAATCATTTCCTGCCAGGCATATCATGCAAGAAGGTGTCTGATGTATTATCAGCTTCTGTTTCCGGAAACGGTATTTTATGTATGCCCTGCTGAAACCCGGGGAATTAACAGGAATAACTGGTTTATGGAAGAAAAAAAGATTGATCAGGTGTTGGAAGAAGTAGAGCGCTGTGGCAGGCAGTTCCATAAAATTATGCATGATTTGATTGACAAATAATTTTATTTTATCCCTCCGAATTTAGGGAAGGGCCAGGGGACCTGCAATTTACAGACTAACACAAACATAGAAGGACAGGAATATCGAATTAACAGTTTCGGTGTTCCTGTTTTTTGTGTAAGGCTGTACTAATACTACAGCAAACAGTTTGTAAGGGGCTTATGGCTCACTATTCCAAATAATCGTATGAGTCATTACTTGGAATAGAGACTTCCTGCAGGATTATTATATTGGGGTTTCGCTGAGGAAGGGGACGCTTTGTAGATGGAAGTAGTGCGCGAAAAGAGAAGGGGGCGGACCATGGCAGGCGTTTGGAAGGCTTACCGCAGAACTGGCATTTTCTAACTTTCCCAGAGCGCTTTTTGGCGGCACGCGGGCATTCGCTCCGAAATCCTGATGCATTTCGCAGCTCACTGCCCGCTTAGTATCCGATGGGAGCCAGTCGAATACTATCCGCCAAAAAACACTCCGGCAAGGTAAGTAAATGCTCAGATCTGCTATACGCCTTCCAAACGCCTGCCATGGTCCGCCCCCTTCTCTTTCCGGGATGAAGTTTATTGATACAAAGCTGGTTTTCTCAGCATGGTTGGGCCCCGGGGGTGTGGCATGCTGTACGCTATTGGCATAAAGCTACTGATGTAAAGCAACTGATCTTGAGAACGGAATTTGTTTTTCATTCCGCGATTAGAAAAAGAAGTAGACGTTATCTTCTTTTATGCATAAACAGCCAAAAATATACTGCAATCCATCCAATAAAGAACAACCAGCTTCAGCCCCAGGCGTTTATCATGCTGAAAACGAATAGCATAAAGCAACTGAACTTATCACCGTAATTTGTATCTTTATTCCAGAAAAGGTGTAAACTTTCATCTTCTTTTACGCATAAACAGCCGAAACATACTGCGCTACATACAATAAAGAACAGCCAGCCACCCCCCAGGGTTCCAACCTGCTGAGAAAACCAGCTTTGTATCAACGAATGAACTGTACCCTTTGTCAAGGACATTTTAAAAAGTGGGGCACTTTTTTCGCACCTTTACTTCCAAAGTATCCTGCATACAGGTACACCTCTTTAAATGTCATGGTATTCTATGAAATTTTTTAACTATCCGTATTTTTCTGATATAATTGGCATCCAAGTTCTTCCGGTTTTTTGGCTATGACCGGATGCGCAGGTATTTTGGGAACATCCAGTGGATATTCTCCAGTGATGACAAATTTATAAAACTCATTGGGTGCAAGCTTCGCCAGATGCCATTGGTACCGCTGATTATTATAATAAGCCATGTAGTCATCAATGACAGACTGTACCTCTGCAAAGCTTACGCATTCAGCCAGTTTTGCCTTGATATGGTCCTTCATATGCCCAAAGAAACTCTCCTGGGGCGCATTGTCCCAGCAGTTGCCACGCCGGGACATGGACTGGCGCAGCTTCTTGTTATAAAGTATATGAAGAAAACTTTGGCTGGTGTAATGGCACCCCTGATCACTGTGGATGATTGTTTCTGCTTGAAGTGAGATCCCATGATCGGCCACCAGTTTATTGACCGTTTCAAGAACAAAATCCACTTCCAGGGAGTCACTGAGCACATAAGAAAGTATCTGCCTGGTAAAGGCATCCAGGATGGTTGACAGGTAGGCAAAGGATCCGCTATAGGACAGATAAGTGATATCCGTCAACAAGACTATTCTTGGTCCATAACATTCGAACTCACGGTTTAGCAGGTTGTCCGCTACATTGCTGGTCCTTAGTGCCTTTGCCATTCTTTTATATGGATTTGGGCCTCGGTATGGACAGGAGAGGTGGAACTTTTCCATCAGCCTGCGGATTTTTTTCAGGTTCATGATCACCGGCGGGGTCATATGGAGCAGTTCCATATAGATGCCCCTGGCCCCTTTGGCATAACCATGCAGCCTGTAAGCGGCCAGAACCAGATCAAAATCCTCACGGTCCTTCTGTTCCTGAAGCGAACGGACAGGAGCTGCCTTTATCCAGGCGTAATAACCGCTTCTGGAAACACCGGCTATGGAACAGAGTTCTTTGGCAGAAAGGGAATTCTCGCTTTGCCGGATCGTTTGCTGGATAATCTCAAATATACAGGAAGAGTCGTTCATAAGCAGAGCACCTACTTCCTTGTAGTCCTGAGTGAGGAAATTTTTTTTAAGAACTCAACTTCCTGTTTCAGATAATCAACCTCATGCCGAAGCTGTTTTAATTCATCCTTTTCGGATGGCGGCAGATCAGCAGCCGGGGAGACGGAGCTTTGCATCCTGTGAGGGGAATGTCCTTGGTGAAACCCGCCATATTTATCGTACTGTTCCCGAATGTGTCTGGCAATGCTCCATACCCTGCGGTCCCCAAGGACGGCAGGATCATAGCCATGATCTGCGAGGATCTGCCGCGGAATCTCCCCTAACTGGTATTCCGAGTAAAAGATCTCCTTGAACTCCCTGGTAAAGGTTAATTGGAATTTGGACACCTTGTAGGTGTAAGGATTTTGACGAAGCAGCAGCATTTGTTCATTGGTAAAAGGGTTTTTGGTCATGGTATTCCTCCTGTTCTTAGATAAGAATACCATAAGCCAAGAGAGGTGTCTAAGCCAAAAGAGGCCTCAGCAATCATCCAAGCCAGTTGTCCCAGAAACAGGGTATACCAGCAAGGCATGTCCACAATTGGGGTTCTGAAAGGTGAGGGGGTGTCCATTTATATGGAACTAATGGGAAGGGATGTCTAAAAAAATGGGAGCCCCGCTAAATGATGTGTCCACACTTATGGGTACATTATATTTTTCTTGATAGTTTAGTATAATGCTTTTGTAGACAGTGTTTTGGGGGTGGGGCTATGGAAAAGGTAATTACTATTCATGATTATTGGGATGGGCCAATTGCAGATAATTGGGGAACTTACGAGGTTCCCTTAAAAGATATTGACGGAAACGAGATCGTGATAGCAGAGTTTGCGTAATTGTCAGATTGGAATTTGTGGAGGAAAAAGATAATGGCAAAAGAAAAGGCTTCGTTTAAGGAGTTTCTAATGGCAGTTACGCCAGAACATCAAGCGTTTGTAGAGAAACTTAATAATAAACTTATTGAACAAGGGTGTGACCTTGTCATCAAGGAAGTAAAGAGCGGTTATACTGCTTCATACCAGTTAAAAAAGAAAACAGTAATGAATTGGGTTTTTAGAAAGTCGGGTATTTTGGCGCGGATTTACGGTGACAACGCCGGCAAGTATGAGGACATACTTGCTTCTCTGCCTGCTGATATGCAAAAGGAAATGACTACTTCTCGTGATTGTAAGAGACTGATTGACCCCAATGCTTGTAGTGATACCTGCGTGAAGGGTTTTGTTTATGCCTTGAATGGCGAAACACATAAAAAGTGCCGTAATGACGGAATGTTCTTTTGGTTGACAAATGAAACGGCGGAGCATATAGCGGGGCTGGTCTGTGCAGAGGTCAATGTGCGTAAATCGGCTTTATAGTCGCAGAGTAGTTAAACCCGATGAATCCCAATTTTGAGGAACAAATTTAATTTACCTTATCAATATTTAACTCGTGGTAAGTGCGTCCTAAAGTAAGGTCACGGCAGCATTATCAACAGTTCCTGTTTGTCTCTACAAACATATGGGGATTAACAGGACTAATCCTGGCACAGCTTGCGGCCGGCCTTTGTGCCACCTTTGTTACAAAATAAGAATAGTCATTAAAATTATTTCACACCGATTTCACAGCAGCCACACTTCAACTTCAACCTCGTTTTCTAAAATGTGTTTGAGAATTGTCCCGCTTTAGAAAAGGAGGTTTTATAATGAAGTTTTTAGATATGGAATGGTACTGGTGGCTGTTAATTCTTGCAGGCGCAGCGGTGATTATCCCCGCCAAGGTGAAATTTATGAAGTGGTGGAGCAGAAAGCAAAAGGAACACAAGGACAGCAGAAGAAATCGGTGGGGGGATGAAGAATGATTGCGGTAAAAGAGCTGACGTTTTCTTACAGTAAAAATAAACAGGCACTCCACGGGCTTGATTTTAAGGTGAAAACAGGAGAAATATTTGGATTTCTGGGTCCAAACGGGTCAGGTAAATCTACGACACAAAAAATACTGACCGGGATTTTAAAAGGATATGGAGGGGAGATATCTCTATTTGGAAAGGATCCGTCACTGGATCCTACTGAATTTCATCAAAAGATTGGCGTGCTTTTTGAGTTCCCATACTTATATGCCAATTTAAGTGCATTGGATAATCTGAATTACTTTGCATCATTTTATCCCAGAGAGCAGCGGCGCGATATAGGTGAACTTCTGGAAAAACTGGAATTTAAGCCGGATTATCTGAAAAAGCAGGTGTCTACTTATTCCAAAGGTATGCGTCAGCGGGTGAGTATGGCGCGTGCCTTGCTTAGTAATCCCAGGCTTTTGTTCCTGGATGAGCCTACCAGTGGACTGGATCCGGCGGGAGCTGTTTTATTTCGTAATATTATAGAAGAGGAACGCAGGAAGGGAACGACGGTATTTCTCACCACCCACAATATGCACGATGCAGATCTGCTTTGTGACAGAGTCGCATTTATTTCCAATGGAACTATCGCAGCACTTGATACGCCTAAGAAATTAAAGGAGCGTAACAGCAGTAAGGAAATTGTTGTAGAGTATCTGTATCTTGGAAAACGGGAAAGCAAGATGATTCTGCCGCCGGAGTTAGAAACCGGAATTCCGTTTCCCCATGATGAGATCATCAGCATCCACTCCAAAGAACCCACATTGGAGGATATGTTTATCCAATATACGGGAAGGGGGCTGACCTGATGGTAAACAGTTTTCTGTCTTTGCTTAAAAAAGATTTCCGAATGATGTTTTCCAGCAGGTTTTTTCTGTTGGCACTGGGATCACTGATCCTGTATACCTGTTATATCAACTTCGTCTATGTGAAGACCGACCAGGATATTTATCCGGTTTACTTATTTGAACCTATGGGAAACCAGTTCAATGCATCAGCGGATGTAACCGTGGTAAATTCAAAAGAAGAGCTGCAGAAGGTCTGCTTGGATGGGTACTCTGTGGGGATTGATGCCAGTGGAGATTCACCGGAAATCATAATGGTCAGCTCCGGAAGCAGTAAGGCAGACCATTATCGGGCTGCTTATGCCCGGTCACTGATTTCAAATACCAGTGGTAATCGTGCCGTGGTAATCGGAACCAATAATAAAGAAATGAAAAACCGCCGTGAGATCACCAGTGAGTTCTTATTTTTCGAACTGGCTGCGGTAGGTTTCCTGGGTGTTGCATCAACCTTGTTTAAAGAAAAGCAGATGGGGGTGATCCGTGTTCATAGCATTCTGCCTATAAGTAAAGCTGCATTTATAGGTTCTAAGCTGTTATTATTTTTCCTGTCCGACCTGCTATTTGCAGTATTACTGACGATTTTCAATTTAGGGATTCCTTCTGCGCTGGCTGTAATGCCGGATGTGCTGCTTCAGGTGGGGATACTTTCTACCATTATGGCTTTGGCCGGTTTCCTCTGTGCCGTATGGATTCCTGATTTTAAGCAGTTTTCATTACTCTATCTGGTGTTAGCTATATTTGTTACTACCCCGGTTTTTCTTGCAGGGCAGACAAATGTATCCTGGGGATGGATAGACTTTCATCCAATGTACCATTTGTTTATGGCTATGAAGAATGCTTATTTTAATACTCCTAACGCAAATAGCATTTATTATCTTGTATGTATCGCTGCCATTGGATTGCTGTTTTATTTTGCCCGGAGAGTTTTAAGCCGGGAAATGACAAAGGAGGGATAGAATGAACGGATTAAAATATCAGCTGAAAAATATCAGTAAAGATAAAATGTGTATCCTCTCATTTTTACTGCCGATCATTGTTGGAATTGCCATTCATTTTATATCTGCAGCAAGTTTTACGGCTGTAAATGAAATATCTTTTGGTATCATCGGAAATGATTTGCCGAAAGAAACGGTAGACTGGCTTAAAGATAGCGGAATTGTAACACCGTTTGGAAGTATTCAGGAACTAAAAGCACAGATTCTGGAGCCCTCGTCTCAAATGATTGGGGTGATGCAGAATGGAGATGGCATTCAGACGATGCTGGCAGGAGATGAACTGAGTGTCAGTGTTAAAATCGCGGATTTCCTTCCGAATCTCTATGAAAACCGCGGTTCATTTCAAGACGGGAATGTGAAAATTCTTCCAAATGCCAGTGACAGCAATGTGTTAAAATCTTTGTTGATTGTCATTACAATGGTGACGGCTATGTTTATGGGATGTACTTTTAATGCCATGAGTATCATTGGGGAAAAAGAGGATGGGGTGGCATTGATTAATGAAATACTGCCTATGACACCGACGAATTATCTGCTGCAGAAAATCCTGCTGGGGTTTGCCGGAGGCGTGGTTTCCACAATTCTGACGGCATGGGTTTGCATGCGGCCGGAGTTATCCGGGATTCCCGGGATACTGCTTCTGATCATCTTTTCTGCCTTTATTTCAGCATTGGCGGGGGTATTTATCGGGCGGATAGCAGATGGACTTATGGTAGGCATTGTGTACTTGAAAATTGTTATGATAATATTTATCGCACCGCCGATCGTCTGCTATTTGGTGGCCCCGGAAGAGAGCATAGTACGGGGGTTATCGTATCTGCTGCCGTCCAGCGCAACATTTTACGGTCTTATGGATTTGCTTCACGGCAGGATGGAAGAGGCAGGCATGAATATTGTAATTCTGCTGGTTCACAGTGTGGTATGGATTCTGATTTATCTTATTATACAGAAGGGTAAAAGTCCAAAGTTTCGGTATGTGAAATTGGGGGACTAAATGATATAGTGTTTTGTTGTTGAGTGTGATAAAATATCTTAAAGAAGATACGTTCACAAAGTTGAGTCTTTACATTTGAATGAAGTATTGTTCAATGAGATTCAGGAATAACGGAGCAGGTATATATGAACAAAAAAAATAAAAATACATTTAGAAGAATATTAACATGTCTGTCCGGTATACTGTTGATTACTATGTTATTAAATGTAATTCATACATCAGCTCTGCCGGATGTCCGTCCGAAGGTGGAGAAATGCAGGCTATTTCAGGATGGCTGGCAGCTGGAAGGAAAAGAGGGAGAAGCGGTTCATTTTCCATTTAAACTGAAAAATGAATCAGGGTACATAAAGCTTAAAAATCAGCTTCCCCAGGTGAAAGATGGAGAAAAAATAATATTTAATAATGGATATCAAACGGTAAGGGTGAATATCGGACAGGATTGTGTCTATGAATATGGTTTTGATACAAAGCCTCCTGTGGGGAATATGCTGGGGTACATTTCCTGCCAGATACCGGTATCTGCAAAGGACAGCGGTAAGGATATTACCATAGAATTAGAGCGTCCCTATAAAAATTTATCGGGAGGAGTTGGTTCGGTTAAAATAGGAACGACAGGGGCATATGTTACAGAAGTATTATACAGCAATGTAGGAAAGATTGGCTGTATCTTATTTCTTTTGTTATTTGGTATTGTGCTGCTGGTCGTTTATTCCGGGCTGTATATCAAAAAGTTTAATTATAATTTTGATTCATTTTTATATCTGGGATTATTCATGGTGATATCTTCGGTGTGGATTTGGTCCGATTCGGAATTGTCACAGCTTATGATCGGGAACAGCGTGGCCTTATGTATCCTCTCTTTTATCAGTTTTATGGCAATGCCTGTCTATATTTTATCTTTTGTAAAGAATATATGTGAAAAAAAAGGTAAATATATTGAGCAGATACAAACTGTATTATGGGTAAATATGATTGTCCAGAGTCTTCTTTACATGGGTAATATAGCTGATTTCCCGCAGATGCTGATTATTACGCATACGATGATGTTTTTGGTGATTATCATTTTGGTGGCATTTTTAATATATGAAGCGGTGAAGATGAATTCCAGGAAAGCAAAAGGGATGTTATATGCAATTCTGTGTCTGACTGTTTTTTCAATTATTGCACTGATCCGTTTCTATACGAATCCAATGGAGGATAACAGCAAGTTTTTCATATATGGACTGATCGTCTTTCTTGTTATTCTGATTTATTTAAATTATGAAGAACTGTTTCTCTATCTGAAGGAGAAGACGCAGTTTGAACTCTATGAGAAAATGGCGTATTCGGATATGATGACACAGACTTTGAACCGCATTTCCTTTGATGAATTTATGGAAGAGGAAAAAGAGAAGGATAAAAACCAGGAGCACAAAGCCCCGCTTGCATTTGTTATGCTGGATTTAAATAACCTAAAGCAGACAAATGACTTATATGGGCATAAGTCCGGTGATGATGTAATTAAAGGGGCGGCAGAATGTATTAAGCTGGAATACGGCGGTGTAGGAGATGTCTATAGAATCGGAGGTGATGAATTCCTGGTTGCGATACAGAAAGAGGATGCTGACCTGGCTGAATTGGATAGAGCACTGAAGGAACGGATTAGAATTTATAATAAAGTGCACTGCCATGACATCTCTATTGCCAGTGGATCTGCAGTCAGAGGTACCAGCAATAAAGATGCGGAAACATTGTTCAGGGAAGCAGACGAACGAATGTATTCCGACAAGCAGCAATACAAAATAAAATTATAATATGTTCTAAACTTTGTTAATAACGGTTGCGTTTTCTCCATTCATTTGGAGATATATTCATTATATTTTTAAATGCACGTGTAAAATGAAATTGATTGGCATAGCCTACCAGAGGAGAGATCTGGGCTATGGTCATATCAGTGGAACGCAGAAACTCACAGGATTTATGAATGCGGTATGTGATTAAAAATTCCTGTGGGCTTTTTTGTGTCATTTTTTTGAAAAGCTTGCTGAAATAGCTGCGGTTCAGGCTCAGATTAGCTGCCATATCCTCCACGGAAATATCTTTCATGTAATAATTCTCAATAAAATCTACCGTAGACTGTATATAAAATTTCTTGATATCATTTTTGGGAAGTGCCCTTGCGGTTTTAGAACTTTCGATCAATGCGCTAAAAAACAGATAGGTATAGCCCATAATCTCAGGGGCAGGGGAATCCGGATGGTCAATGATATAACTTAAATATGCATATACTTTCTTTTTTCCTTCTTCATTTATGGAATTGTAAACCGGTGATTCATGTGACAGACCTGCATGATTTACATATTCTTTTGCTTTTAATCCGTCAAATTCAATCCACATATATTCCCAGGGATCTTTTTCATCAGCAGTATAATGAATGACTCTGTTTGGCTCGATCAAGAATGCCTGGCCTGCATGGAGATGGTATTCTGCTTCCGATTTTTCTGTGCCGGCACGGTAAACGCCCGTACCTGAAATGATATAGTGTATCAGGTAATGGTTTCTCATCGCTGGTCCAAAGGTATGAAATGGTTCACATTGCTGGTAGCCATATTGATAAATGGTAATATCGAAAAAATCATTGCTTAAAAAAAGATAGTCGCGCATCTTTTGGCTCCTTATTTTCAGATTTTATTCTTTGTATTATATACCATTATGTGTCCTAGCGTCAACGACAGAGTATAAATGACACATAAAGGTATAAATGAAATAATACCACCGCATGTACAAGGTTTGTGTAAAGTGTTAATATAAGTCACATAGAAAAAGGCGTATTAGTCAAATTGCTGGAAATATAAGGCTGCAGACTCTATAATTCCCATAATAAGTTTGATGATATGCTGAAAGACTTGATAATAGAAACAAAAACAGTATATTGAAATAAAAACATACAAAGTTATATTAAGGTAAAAGGAGATATAGAAAATGATAAAATGGAAAAAAACATGCGCACTTGTTATGGCAGGTATGATGGGATTATCCCTTACAGCCTGCGGCAGTACAGGAAATACAGGGGACGGAAATGCTGCAGACAACACCACGAAGGAATCTGCAGCAGGAGATAATGCATCAACCAATGAAAATGCTTCGGGAGATGCGCTTTCGGTTATGATCTGGGATACTTATCAGGAGCCGGGCTTAAAGAAGATTATGGATGATTTTACAAAGGAGACAGGAATTCCCACACAGATTCAGGTTGTTACCTGGAATGAATACTGGACACTGCTGGAAGCAGGAGCACAGGGCGGCTCTATGCCGGATGTTTTCTGGATGCATTCCAACGAAGCACAGAGATATATGGAAAATGATATGCTCCTTGATCTTACAGATAAAATCAAGGATAGTGATAAACTGGATATGAGTAAGTTCCCGGAAGATATTAAAGAACTTTATTCTTATAATGACCATGTTTATGCGGTACCAAAAGACATCGATACGATAGCACTGTGGTATAACAAAACTATGTTTGACGAAGCCGGTGTGGCATATCCGGATGATACATGGACATGGGATACCCTTGCTGAAGCAGCGAAGAAACTGACAAAAGCAGACGGATCACAGTATGGTCTGGGAATGAAGAGTGATACAAACCACGAAGGTTACTACAATATCATTTATGATATGGGCGGAAAAGTAATATCGGATGACAAGAAGACTTCAGGATATGATGATCCGAATACCATTAAGGCTATGCAGTATGTTGAGCAGCTGATCAAAGACGGTTCTATGCCAAGCAGCCAGACACTTTCTGAGAACGGACCGGATGTATTGCTGAGATCCGGACAGCTGGCGATGGCATTCCAGGGTTCCTGGATGATTTCCAGTTTCAAAGATGATGATTATGCCAAAGAGAATCTGGATGTGGCTATTATGCCAAAGGATGCGGAATCAGGAAGAAGATGTTCCGTATACAACGGACTTGGATGGGCAGCATCTGCAAATGGCAAAAATACCGACAATGCATGGAAGCTGATTGAATACCTTGGAACAGAAGCTGCTCAGAAGAAACAGGCTGAATTAGGTGTTACTATGTCTGCTTATGAAGGAACATCCGAAGATTGGGTTAAATCAGCGCCTGAGTTTAATTTACAGGCATATTTAGATGTACGAGATGACATGGTAATCCGGCCTTATTCCAGATCCACAGTAATCTGGGAAAACAAAACTAATGAGCTTTTAAAAGAAGTATGGGCAGGCAACGCAGACATGGCAGAAACCTGTAAGAAGATCGCAGAGGAAATGAATGCATCTTTAGCAGAGGAGTAAAGTGTGATCTAGAGCATGTTTGTAAACTGCTTGTTTGGGACTATCGTAAGCCAGTTTGGATATTTATAAAAATATGTGTGATTATGGCGGTATGGCAGGTCTGCTGTACCGCCATAGAATTAAAGACGAAAGGAGTTGGGACATATGTCTAAGAAAAAAGTAAAAGGCACTTCCCGCGCCCGCAACGAGTTCCTTTGGGGATGGGCGTTTATATTGCCTACGATGATCGGGCTAATTGTATTGAATATTATTCCAATCGTACAGACTATTTACCAGAGCTTTTTTAAAACCGGAGATTTTGGTAAGGGAAATATATTTGTTGGTGCAGATAACTATATGAAACTTTTTGGTGACGGACAGGTGTGGCAGGCGTTATTAAATACTTTTAAATACGCAATTGTGGAAGTTCCGTTTTCCATTGCCATTGCACTTGTACTGGCTGTTCTGCTCAATCGTAAGATGAAAGGGCGCAGTGTCTACAGAACAATTTTCTTCCTGCCGATGGTTGCCGCACCTGCTGCGATTGCTATGGTATGGAGATGGTTGTATAATTCCGACTTTGGATTGATTAATAATCTGACCGGAACAGATACTAATTGGATCTCTAACCCGAAGATTGCGGTGTTTGCCATCGCAGTTGTGGGTGTATGGTCCATTATCGGTTATAATATGGTGTTGTTTTTGTCCGGTCTGCAGGAAGTACCTCATGATTATTATGAGGCGGCAGAAATTGACGGAGCAACGGGAATCAAACAGTTTTTCCACATTACCATCCCGCTGATTTCGCCTACCATCTTCTTTGTATTGGTGACCAGGGTAATCGGGGCATTACAGGTATTTGATTTGATATTCATGGTGATGGATAAGTCTAATCCCGCATTGGAAAAAACACAGTCACTGGTTTATCTGTTCTACCGGTATTCATTTACGGAGAAAAATCTCGGCTATGGTTCCACTATCGTTGTGCTGCTCTTAGTAGTGATTATGATCATAACTGTTTTCCAGATGATCGCACAGAAAAAATGGGTTCATTATAATTAGAAGGAGGGAAAGTAATGGAATCGAAGAAAAAAGTAGTATCTGTATTGATTCATGTGATTTTAATTTTAATTTCTATAACCATGCTGGTACCTTTCCTCTGGATGATTTTAACCGCTTTTAAGTCGGTAACGGAAGCTACTCAGGTAGACCCTTTTGTTATATTTCCAAAGGTTTGGAGAACAGACGCTTTTAAAGCGGTGTGGAACAATATGAATTTCCTGCTGCTTTATAAAAATACATTATTGTTAATCATAGGAAGGGTATTATGTGCTGTGATTACAGCCACAATGGCAGGTTACGCATTTGGGCGGCTTCATTTTAAAGGCAAGAACCTGATGTTCTCTCTGGTTTTATTCCAGATGATGATTCCGGCACAGATCTTTATTATCCCTCAGTATCTGATGATCAGTAAAATGGGAATGATGAATACTATTTTTGCACTGGTCTTCCCGGGACTTGTAACGGCATTCGGTACTTTTCTCTTAAGACAGGGTTACATGGGACTTCCAAATGATCTGGAAGAGGCAGCCAGACTGGACGGGTGTAATATCGGACAGACATTTTTATTTATCATGGCACCGTTAACCAGATCTGCGATGGTAGCGCTGGGTATCTTTACTGCGGTATTTGCATTCAAAGATCTGATGTGGCCAATGATTGTAAACACAGATAAAAACATGCTGACACTGTCTGCGGCACTTGCCAAAATGCAGGGACAGTATGTAACGAAATTTCCGGAACTGATGGCAGCTTCTCTGATCGCCTGCCTTCCGATGATCGTTATTTATGTGATATTTCAAAAACAGTTTATTGAAGGAATTGCAACTTCAGGCGGTAAGCTGTAGAAAACACGAATTAAAAAGAAGGAGGCCAATGGAATGGCAGTTACATTTGACCAGGAAAAGAAAGTCTTTACTTTACAGACAAAAAATGCCACCTATCAGATGCTGGTGAGCAGCTATCAGCATTTAATACATGTGTATTACGGGGCTAAAATAGGAAGCATGGAATTATCCTACCTGATCCGCGGCATTAACAGAGGATTTTCCGGAAATCCATACGAAGGTGGAAATGACAGGGGGTATTCCCTGGACACCTATCCCCAGGAGTATTCTACTTTCGGAATGGGAGATTACCGTTCCAGCTGTCTTCAGGCAGAGAATCCGGACGGAAGCCAGGTAACGGAACTTCTATATGTATCCCACAAAATTTACGATGGCAAATATGCCCTGGAGGGACTGCCGGCAGTATGGGCAGAGGAATCCGAAGCCCAGACCCTGGAAATCGTTTTAAAGGACCAGGCAACCGATCTGGAAGTAACGCTGTTATACGGTGTCCTGGAAGACTACGATGTGATTACCAGGGCTTGCCGGATTAAAAATGGAAATCAGGATGCGGTGTACCTGAACAGAGCGCTGACGGCATGCCTTGATTTTACAACCGATCACTTTGATGTGATCTCTTTCTATGGAAAACATAACATGGAACGGATTATGCAGAGAAGAAATGTCTGCCATGGAAAAGTATTGATTGACAGTACCAGGGGTACCTCCAGTCATCATGAGAATCCATTTATGATTATCTGCGGCCGGGATGCAGGGGAAGAATATGGCGAATGTTACGGTGCTTCCTTTGTATACAGCGGTAATTTTATGGCGCAGGTGGAAGTAGACCAGGTAAATCAGACGCGGTTTACTATGGGAATCAATGCAGATGGGTTCCGGTATAAGCTGGAGCCGGGAGATGTGTTCACAACGCCGGAAGTAATCTTGTCGTTCAGTACAAATGGACTGGGCACATTGTCCGGAAATTTTCACAAACTATATATGGATCATCTGATCCGAAGCAAATTCAAAAAGCAGCGCAGACCGGTTCTGATCAATAACTGGGAAGCAACGGAATTTGAATTTGAGGAAGATACGCTGGTTTCTATTGCGGATAGTGCCAAGGATCTGGGTATTGAATTGTTTGTTATGGATGATGGCTGGTTCGGTACCAGAAACCATGATCTGAGCGGACTTGGTGACTGGTTTGTAAATAAAACAAAACTGCCTTCCGGTGTTACCGGACTTGCAAAAAAGATAAATAACCTGGGCATGAAATTTGGTATCTGGATTGAGCCGGAGATGGTAAATGAAGACAGTGACCTGTTTCGGAACCATCCGGAATGGTGTATGCGCATCCCGGGCAGAAAGCCCAATCTGGAGAGGTTCCAGCTGGTTCTGGATATATCCAGACAGGATGTCAGGGATTATCTGTTTGAAACCATTGGTAAGATTCTGGATGAAGCAAATGTAGAATATGTAAAATGGGATATGAACCGTAATTTTGCAGATGTCTGGTCCGCACTGCTGCCAAAGGACAGGCAGGGAGAAGTATGTCACCGATATGTTCTGGGGCTCTATGACATGATGGAGAAATTTGTTACAAAGTACCCGGATATCCTCTTTGAAGGGTGTTCTGGCGGCGGCGGAAGATTTGATGCGGGCATGCTCTATTATATGCCTCAGATCTGGTGCAGTGATGACACAGATGCTATCGAACGGATACGGATTCAGTATGGAACTTCTTTTGGATATCCGATCAGCACCGTTGGAGCGCATGTATCAGTCAGCCCCAATCAGCAGACAGGACGGAGCACACCGCTCGAGACAAGAGGTACTGTGGCGATGGCCGGGACCTTCGGCTATGAACTGGACGTAAGAACGTTGGATGAGGAAGAGCGGGAAGCGGTGCGGCAGCAGATTCAGTTCTTTAAAGAAAATTATGACCTTATTCAATACGGTACGTATTACCGGCTGAGCAATCCGGAGGAAAATCGCGATTATGCCGCATGGCAGTTTGTAAATGAAGATGGCAGCAAATCCCTGTTTAGTATTGTAGTGCTTCATTCGTATGCGAATCCTGCATTATTCAGAGTCAGAGTGAAAGGTTTAAAACCGGACAGCTTCTACAAAGTGAATGATGAAGACCGTATCTATGAGGGAAGTGCACTGATGAATGCGGGAATTAATATTCCTTTAGTAAATGGAGATTATCAGAGTTTTAATTTTGCGATAAAAGAAATTTAGAAATTTAGTCCGTTTTAGAAAAATTATTTTCTCAGAAAGTAATTTTAACAAAAATTGATATTGTGCTGATTATGATTAAACCCGTTTGTTTTCTATATGACAAACGGGTTTATTTTTGCAGGTAGCGGACCTTATGATAGTATACTTAATAACTAATAAGTAACTATGTGAAAAAATATGTTGCAATAAACAATTTATTGTGATAGTATAGTTGTATTAAAACATTCTAAGAACTGGCTGTTCTGCCAGGTGATTTCCAATTGACATTTAATTAAATATAAGGCATTGCTATGCTTGCCGTAAGTCGCTATAATATATCTGGAATCGAACGAACCCTTCTTACGCTGCAAAGGTTACTGCCTTTTAGTATGAGGAGGACTAACATGATAAATTCGCCCAAAACAAGTAATATTCAGACTGAAAAAGAGAAAACAGAACCATTTATTATGCTGCCTACGGTTGATTTTTGTTTTAAAGAACTGATGTGCAGTGAGAAAGCAAGGAAAGGATTAATTGCCGCATTTTTGAACATGGATCCAAAGGACATTCAGGAAACGGTACTGCTGAATACAAGCCTGCGAAAGGAAAAAGAAAATGAAAAGCTTGGAATTCTGGACGTAAGGGTACGAATGCATGACAACACCCAGATCGATCTGGAAATGCAGGTACTGCCTTTCCAATGCTGGGAAGAACGCACCCTGTTTTATGCCTGCAAGATGTACACAGACCAGATTGTAAGCGGGGATAATTATGATGTACTGGTGAAATGTATCCAAATCAGTATACTGGATTTTGCATTTTTACAGGATACAGATCAATGGTATTCCTGTTTTCATCTCCGGGAAGATCAGAGGGGGAGCTTATACTCCGATAAACTGGAATTGCATGTACTGGAGCTGCCCAAGCTGGGTAATTGGGAAGAACCGGAAAATGAATTATTACAATGGGCGAAATTCCTGAACGGAAAACGGGAGGAGGATTTCAAAGAAATGGCAGAGAAAAACGAATACATAAACGAAGCGTATCAGATCTTAAAAAACATCAGTGCAGATGACCAAAAAAGATACGAATACGAATCAAGGGAGAAAGCAATCAGGGATCATAACCATATCATATACATGGCGAAAAAAGAAGGCCGGGAAGAAGGCTGGAAAGTGGGCCGTGAAGAAGGGCGCGAACAAGGCCGTGAAGAAGGCATTAAAGTTTTTATACGGGATAATCTGGACGAGGGTATCATCCCCGAACGAATTGTTGCAAAGCTGCAGAAATGTTTCAACCTGGATTTTAATTCTGCTGAAAAATACTATGAGAAATATAAGTAACGCAGCTTATATGTTCGAAATAAGAATGAGATGTCGTTAACCGGATCGGTTATCTATCAGCGGCAGTTGCTGCAAAATTTGCAGCAACTGCTTTTCTGATTCAGTATTAATAAGCCAGTATTATATTTTTATAGTCTTTTAACTCTTCCGAAACTGACTCCGTAATTATCGGATAGGTATCAAGATCAGCTATTTTCACCATAGTAATACAACCGTATTTACTGGAATCTATGAGAAAGTAGGGGGTGGCCGAGTTCTGAAGTGCCAGAGTTTTGATTACTTTTTCATTAATATCATGATTGGTAATTCCGGCCTGGATTGTAAAGCCGTTGGCACCCAGGAAGCATTTATTAAAGTTAAGATCCTTCAGAGTTGATTCTGCGATGGGACCAATACATGAATTGGTGGTGGATTTAATATTTCCGCCCACCATGATGGATGGTACACCATAATGTATGAGCTGGTTGATATGTGATATGCTGTTGGTAATTACAGTTATATTTTTATCCGTTAGTAACGGGATCATATGATAGGTAGTGCTGGAGGGGTCTACGAAAATCACATCACCATCCTGAATCAGGGAAACGGCTTTTTTGGCAATCAGGTATTTCGCATCTCTGTTTAAATCCAGTTTTGTTGTAATGCTGAGTTCTGTTGGTTTTTGAGCAAGTTTTACACCACCGCCGTGCAGCAGAACTATTTTGCTTTCTTTTTCTAATTTAGATAAGTCGCGGCGGATGGTGGAGATGGAAATATTCAATACATCCATTAAATCTTCTACGGATACAATCTCATCATTCGAGAGAATATTCAGTATTTTTTCTTGGCGCATTGCAGGAATCATAAATCGTGAGCCTCCTTGATTAAATCTTTTTTCCATTATATCACATTTTGCAGTTATATGAATGAACTTTTTTAGAAACTTATTCGAAAAAATGTTTGATTTCGGTCAAATATTGATGTGTAGTTGATTATTTAATGCACAATTTTGAATTATAGATCAACATTTGTATAGATTATGTTATTATAGTTGCTCAGTTCCGGTATGAATTTTTCCGTTATGATTGGATATTCATTGATATTCGCCAGTTTGACCATAGCAATTACATTAAATTTGCTGGAATCCATTAAAAAATAAGGATGACAGCTTTGCCGGACTGCCAGAGTTTTGATCACATTTTCATTAATGTCATGATTGGTAATGCCGGAAGTGATGCTAAACCCATTGGCTCCAATGAAACATTTGTTAAAGTTAAAATCTCTTAGTATATTTTCCGCAATCAATCCGATACAGGAATTAGTGGATATCTTAATGGTACCGCCTACCATAATACAGGGTATCTTATGGTGAATTAATTCATCGATATGGGAAACGCTGTTTGTAATAACTGTTACCCTGCATTCCTTTAAATATGGAATCATCTGGTAGGTTGTACTGGATGGGTCCAGATAAATGACATCTCCATCTGCAATCAGGGAAGCCGCTTTTTTAGCAATTTGATCCTTTGCTTCTTTATGAAGCCCCATTTTAGCGTACATGCTCATTTCAGTATTTTTAGGCAGGATCCGTATGCCCCCTCCATGCATAAGCATAATTTTTTCTTGTTTTGAGAGTTTTATTAAATCTCTTCTGAGTGTAGAAGGAGAAATATCTAAAAGCTTTGTTAATTTTTCAGTTGATATAATATCGGATTCAGAAATTATATCAATAATTTTTTTCTGGCGCAATTCTGGAATCATATTGCTACGCCTCCTTTTGTTATTCTGACAAGTGTTTGGTTAAGACTTGTCTATCATATCATAATATGGAAAGAAAGTGAATATTTTTATTGTAAAAAGTGAAAATAAATGAAATAATATGATTATATTATGAAAAATAGCGGAAGAAACAGGATTGTTTATCATTGCACAGAAAAAAACATTGGTACTATCCGATGAAATTGAGCGCTGTAATAGGTGTTGTTCGTCAAATAGTCCACATATAATCACAAAAATATCATAAATATTCAAAATATGTTCAAATAGTTCTTGCAAATATGATATATATATGATAATATAATGAATGAAAAGAGATATAACTAATAAATAATAAAAATCAGGAGGAAGGTTCTTATGGCAATGAAAAAATTAATTGCAGCAGCATTAGCAGTAACACTTTTGGGGTCAACACTTGCAGGATGCAGTTCGGGGGACAAAAATACAGGAGGAACAGATAGTACCGGTGCAAAAACGGAGGCCGGAAGTGAAAATAAAGAAAGTGATGATAAAACAGCAGACAGCGGTGACAGGGAGAAATTAGAGTTTTGGGGCTGGTGGGGATCAGAAGCAAGAAAACCGGTTCTGGAAGAAGCCGTGAAAATGTTTAATGAATCACAGGAAAAATATGAAGTTACATATGTGAATCTTCCATGGGGAGATGTTTTTACGAAGAATATAGCACAGATTGCAGCTGGCAATCCTACCGATATTATGGCAAATACTTTGGAGGAAGTTCGATTCCGTGCAGAGCAGGGACAGGTTGAGAGCCTGGATGATTTTCTGAAAAAAGATGAGGGGACAGGAGCTGACAGTTTTATTGAACAAGACTTAGATGCCTGTACCGGAGAAGATGGAAGTGTTTATGCATTACCCTTCTCTGTTGATACCAGAGTGATCTATTATAATAAAGATCATTTTACGGAGGCGGGATTAGATCCTGAAAATCCACCTAAGACTTGGGACGAATTAAAAGAAGCTGCTTACAAACTGGAAAAGAAGAATGGAGATGCTTATGACAGGATAGGATTTCTTCCATTGCTTGGAAACGGCGGTTTGGATACCTGGGTATGTAATGCCAATAAGGGACAGATCTGGTATGACGAAAGTGGTAATCCGTCTGTAGACACCGATATTAATAAGGATGTTTTCAAATGGGTTGACGAGTTTACTCAGCATTATGGAAGTAGTACATATAATGAAATGAGCGCAGCATTTAAGTCTGGTATGCAGGATCCGTTTTCTTCCGGAAAACTTTCTATGCTGTTACAGACAAGCGCATATGTGTCCTCTCTAAAGCAGACAAATCCGGATTTGAATTACGGGGTTATGCAGATGCCGGAATACAAAGAAGGAAATGGGCACACGGTAAATGGCAGTGGATTTGTGCTGGAAATACCAAAAGGAGCAAAAAATCCGGAAGGCTCCTATGAATTTATTAAATTTATGACGAGTAAAGATATGCAGGAATTCTTATGTGAAAGACTGGGAGATTTTTCTGCCAGGACAGATTTTGATAAAGACAGTGCTTTTTTAAGTGATCCGATTACTGCAAAAATTTCTGAAGCATTATCAGATACAAAGGCAGCAGTTACACCAAACAATATGAAAGGTTATACAGATATCATCAATCCACTGATTGAAGAAGGAACCCTGGGAGTAAAGAGTACCGATGATGCTCTGGCAAATGCACAAAAGGCATTCCAGGATTTCCTGAAGTAATGATTGGAATATAGTGGATTGTTAAAATGGCTCTTTGATTTTTGAAGAGTCATTTTTAGAAAAAGAAAGAAGGTAGCTTTATGTTTGGTAAATTACTGAGTAGGCTGGGTATTAAGAATATGAAGGCAAGGGAGAGCGTTTATGGATATATTTTTATACTTCCCTGGCTGATTGGAATCCTTTGTTTTGTTATGGGACCGCTGATCTTTTCTTTTATCACCAGTTTTACCGATTATAATATGATGAAGATGGACTTTACCGGGTTGACGAATTATAAAAAAATGTTCTTCGAAGATCAGCTTTTTTGGAAAAGTCTGCAAAATACCGTAGTTTATGCGCTGATTAATATTCCCCTTGTCACAATCGGAGGGGTAGTGGTTGCATGTATATTAAACCGGTCTATATTCGGTCTTCGGACGTTTCGAACCATATATTATCTGCCATCTATTATGGTAGGGGTTGGTACATATTTTCTCTGGATGTTATTACTGGACCCGGCGAACGGTCTTGTAAATACAATATTAAAGTTTGTGGGAATTACCGGTCCGGGCTGGCTTACAGATCCTAATTGGACAAAACCGGCAATCATTCTGATGCACCTTTGGGGATTGGGTGGACAGATGCTTTTATATCTGGCAAGGCTGCAAAGTATCCCCACAGAGTATTACGAGGCAGCAAGTATTGATGGTGCCAGCGGTTTTAAGCGGTTTACAAAAATTACTGTACCCCTGTTATCCCCGATTATTTTTTACAATCTGACCATCGGTATTATCGGAGCATTTCAGATATTCCAGGAAGGTTATATCTTCTCCGGAGACGGAACCGGGAATCCCGCAGGTTCTCTTTTGTTTTATAATGTGCATCTGTGGAATCAGGCATTTAAGAATTTCAAAACAGGTTATGCCAATGCCATGTGCTGGTTCCTATTTGCGATTATCATGGTATTGACCATATTTAATCAGAAGGGTTCTAAAAAATGGGTTTATTACGAGGAAGGTGATAATGATGACTAGACAGAAAGAAAAAAATGGCAGTAGTTCAAAACAAAAATTTAAAAGAGACCGGGTAACCGATTTGTTTATGTTTTTTATTTTATGTCTGGGTGCAGTCATCATATTATTTCCTATCATCTGGATGGTCTGTACAGCGTTGAAATCCCCTCAGGAAGTGGCACAGTATCCGCCAACACTGATTCCCCAGGTACCAATGTTTGAAAACTTCGCCATAGCATGGACGAAGGCACCATTTACAAGGTATACATTAAATACGCTGGTAATTGTACTGTTTACCATCATCGGAAATGTATTAGTGAACTCCTTTGTTGCCTATGGATTTGCCAAAATTGAATTTAAGGGAAGAAAACCGCTATTTAAAATTGTATTGGCAACTATGATGATTCCGGGCTTTGTTACCCTGGTTCCTACCTATGTTATTTTTTCGAAGATTGGCTGGGTTGGCACGTATCTGCCACTGATCATTCCTGCTTTTACAGGTAATGCTTTTCACATTTTTATGATGCGGCAGTTTTACCGTACTATTCCAAATGAGCTGATGGAAGCTGCAAAAGTAGATGGGGCAGGACACTTCTATATCTGGGGGAAGCTCATGATGCCATTGATTAAACCTATACTGGCAACAATTGCACTGGTTTCTTTCAAAGGAGCATGGAGTGATTTCCAGGGACCTCTGCTGTATATAAATGACCAGAAACTGTATACTTTGCAGTTGGGGCTTCAGGTATTCAAGGGGCAGGGATACACAGAGTGGAATTATCTGATGGCAGTTTCTTTCCTTTCGATGATACCAATCTTAATTCTATTTTTCTGTTTCCAGAATTATTTTATTGAAGGTATGAATGTGGGCGGTGCAGTTAAATAGCCTTGCCATAAGAAAGTGAGGCAGAAATGGAGTTTACAATGAAAAAAATTGGTGTAATACATACAACAAAAGCTACCGTAGACAGTCTGACAGCACAGATCAAAAGTAAAATGGAAGATGCTGAAGTTTATAATATACTGGACGATTCTATTCTTAGGGATATGGCTGACGAAAGAGATACGGAGCTGGTACGCTGGCGCTGGCTGGAATATGCAAAGGTTCTTGAGAAAATGGATATGGATATTATTCTAAGCGCCTGCTCTACAGTTGGAGAATTTGCAGAGGAGGCAGATCGGGTTCTTGGAGTGCCGGTGCTTCGGATTGATGAGGCGATGGCAGAGAAAGCAGTATCAGAAGGTGAAAAAATAGGTGTATTTGCCACGCTAAATACCACGCTAAATCCTACCGTTAATTTAATTGAACGTAAAGCAAGAGAAGCGGGAAAGGCAGTCTGCGTCCGGTCGGTTCTGGTAGAAGGGGCATATGATGCACTGATGTCTCAAAATAAAGCGCTTCACGATAGAAAAATTGCTGATGCGGTGGAAGAGTATCTTGGTGAAGTGGATGTAATTGTGTTGGCGCAGGCATCTATGGCATCAGCAGTTACCGCAAAAGAAGACATGGATCAGAATCGGATTCTGACAAGTCCTGCACTTGGAGTTGATAAATTAAAAAGTATGATTTGCGATATACAAACAGTTAAAACGAACAGAAGCAAAAATAAAACAGAATGAAAGATAATGCTATGATAATAGGGATAGATATGGGAACGACCCATATTAAATCAGTGTTGTTTGACCACGCAGGCAGAATCATTGGAATAGAAAAAGAAGTGACACCTATGTCTAAAGACCAGTGGGGCGATGTATACAGGCCGGATGTGATCTGGGGAATAGTAAAGGAGCAGATGACGAGACTTTGTGCACCTGCAAAAGGGCAGGTGAAAGGGATCAGTATTACCGGTATGGCAGAAGCAGGACTGATCGTGAATCGCCGGACAGGTATAGAAGAAACAGATATATTACCCTGGTTTGATAAGCGGACCGTGGGACTTGCAAAACAGCCGGTCGATGAAGAAGAGCGTAATTTTACTTCCACTGGTTTGCGGGGGAGTTTTAAATATGGTATTTATAAATTCATATGGTTATTGCAGAGCAGGCATATCGATCAGAAGACGGCGGTCTGGCTGTCCATGTGTGATTTTATTGCATGGAAAATGACCGGCGAATTCGTTACCGATCCCAGCTTTGCAGCCAGAACTTATGTTTATGATATTAGAAATGGATGCTGGGATGAAGAACGGATACAGGGATATAAGCTAGAACTTTTTAATTTTCCGGAAGTATTACCAAGCGGAAATGCAATTCCTATACGCAGTCAGGAGATAAAGCGATTGCTTGGATGCAGGAAGCAGGACGAGATCCTGGCAGCGGTTGCAGGCCATGACCATGTGTGCGCGGCATTTGCGCTTTTGCAGAACCGGGAAGAGGACATATGCAACAGTTTGGGAACGGCTGAGACTTATATTGGTTTATTGAAACAGAAACCCAAGGATAATTACGGCTCACAGGCGGCGGCAGATGACGATTTCAAGCAGGGAAGTGGATTTATATATGGTCCTTTTGTAGACGGCGGGTATTTCTGGATGGGAAATATTCCTTCGGCAGGCCAGTCGGTAGAATGGTTTCGGAAAACAGCCCAGAAAGAAGAGATTAGCTATAAGGAAATGAATGATATGCTGGAATCTCTGCCCATGAACCCTACGCAGATATTATATTTTCCATATCTGACAGGGATGGGGACACCTGTTTTCAAACCGGATACGGGGGCAAATTTCATCGGGCTGAAGATGGAACATACATACGCACATATTTTAAAGGGTATCATGGAAGGTATTCAATATCAGGCCGCGTGGATTTTGGACCTTCTGTACCGGTGGCACGGAATAAGCCCCGGAATCGTCCGTTGTGCAGGCGGTGCGGTTAACAGCCGGGTCTGGATGCAGATCAAGGCAGATGTTTTGGGGAAGATTATACAAGTCCCTTCCGTTTCGGAGGCAACCGCACTGGGAGCTGCTGCTTTATATATAAAAAAGAATGAAGGAGCCGATGCCTGCCGTCTGTTTCTGGATGCTCCGCTGCAGACAAGAGACTGGTATTATCCGGATTTGGACAGGGGTATGGAATACGGCAGGATATGGAGTGAGAAATATATGCCTTTGGCACAAGAGCCTGTTTGAAAGTTCATTCCTGCTATCTGCACACCCTGCTTCGCGGTATATTAGCTCCAGATTTAGGTTATATAGCCCGCTATGCGCTTTTAATTGGAACGAATCGCCAACAAAGTGTGACGCACAGCTGTCAGAAAGCATTTTCAAACACGCTCCAGTAATTTTCAAACACGCTCCAGAAGGAGAGAAAGGGTATTGCAGATAATTCTGCAATATGCAATAGGTATAATGATGATAAAAAGAGTAGAGAATTTGACAGATATTTTAAAAGATGCAACAGAGAACCAGTATGCGGTGGGATCCTTTTCTGCACGTTATACGAAGCTGATCAGGCCGATTATTGAGGCAGCTATAAATCGGAAATCTCCTGTAATTGTACAGCTTTCGGAAAAGGAAATTATACGTCATAAGGTGGGAATTCCTGAATTTACAGAGGAATTTTACCGTGTTATGGAAGAATTGAAGCCGACAGTTCCGGTGGCACTGCATTTAGATCATACGAAGACCATAGCAGTGATTCAGGAAGCAATTGACTATGGATTTTCTTCGGTAATGATCGATGCTTCAGAACTGGAATTTGATGAGAATGTGGCTGTTACAAAGAAAGTTGCAGGGATTGCGCATCCGGTGGGTGTTACGGTAGAGGCGGAGCTTGGGAAAATAGGTACGACGGATTTTGTGGAAACAGATACCGATGAAGAGATGTTTACAGACCCAAAAGAAGCACAGGAATTCTGCAGACAGACCAAGACAGACTGCCTGGCAGTATCGGTTGGAACGGCACATGGTGTATATACCGTAAAACAGCCCAGTGTTGATTACATGAGAATCACAAGAATAAATAAACTTACGGATACTCCGCTGGTACTGCATGGAGGTTCAGGTGTGCCAAGTGATATGGTAGCAAAAGCAGCTCAGATGCCAACCGGTGGAGTCAGCAAGGTGAATATTGCAACAGATCTGGAGCTTGAGATGCTGGCAGTAGTGGGCCGGGAAGGCCATATGACCGAAGAGGAACTGAATAGTTACCCCGAAGATGTGATTGAAAAATCCAGAGAAGCGGTACGCCTGCTGGTGGAAGAAAAAATGGATCATTATCTTTTCAGCAGTGGGAAGGCATAAATTTTTATATAGAAGAGAGGCAGTATCGCAGACAAGCCTGCGATATGCAGAAGGGATAAGTGTGAAAGAAAAGCACTTTCAAACTACTTATTAAGGCAGTATCGCAGACAGGCCTGCGATATGCAGAAGGGATAACTATGGGAATAAAGGATAAAAAATTACATATGATTGGGAATGCTCATCTGGATCCGGTTTGGCTCTGGAAGTGGCAGGAAGGGTTTCAGGAGGTTAAAGCGACTTTTAAATCGGCGCTTGATCGTATGAAGGAAGATGAGAATTTTATTTTTACATGCAGTTCAGCAGCTTTTTATGAATGGGTAGAAAAGAATAATCCGGGGATGTTTGCGGAAATTAAAAAAAGGATAGAAGAAGGGCGCTGGGAAATTGTTGGCGGATGGTATATTCAGCCGGACTGTAATATTCCTTCCGGTGAATCATTTGTAAGACAGGGATTGTATGCACAAAGATATTTTAAAGAAAAATTTGGAAAGACAGCGGTCACTGGATATAATGTGGACAGTTTTGGACATAATGGAAATTTGCCTCAGATCCTTAAGAAAAGCGGTATGGACAATTATGTATTTATGAGGCCGATGCCTCTGGAAAAAGGGCTTCCGGGGCGCACTTTCTGGTGGGGGTCTGAGGATGGTTCTCAGGTACTGGCTTACCGGATTCCGTATGAGTACTGCACCTGGGGAAAAAATCTGGAGAAATATACAGAACGTTTAAAATGTGAGCTGGAAGATGGGGAAGATAACCTGATGATGTTCTATGGTGTAGGCAATCATGGAGGGGGACCCACGAAGGAAAATATAAAGAGTATCTATGAACTGAATGCCAGAGAAGATATGCCGGTTATGGAAATGGGGACAACGTCTGGGTTTTTTGAAACTATCCGCAGCAATGGGAAAAAATATCATCAGGTAACCGGTGATCTTCAGCATCATGCAAGTGGGTGTTACAGTGTGATGTCCAGAATCAAACGTGAAAACCGCAGGGCTGAAAATCTGCTGCTGGCGGCAGAGGCATGGAGTACGATTGCAAATAAGGTAGAAGGCCAGGCTTATCCGGATGATTTTGAGACGGCATGGAAAGGGGTTCTATTTAATCAGTTCCATGATATTCTGGCTGGAACCAGTATTCCGTCTGCCTATGAGGATGCGTCTTATCTCTATGGACAGGCAATGGCGATTGGGCAGAGGAATCTCAATTATGCAATTCAGGCGATATCATGGGATATTAATATTGAAGAAGATGTGACAATGAAGCCCATTGTAGTATTTAATACACATCCTTTCCAGGGGAGAATGGTGATTGACCTGGAGGTACGGGGACTTAATAATGACCAGTTTAAGCTTACGGACAGTGAGGGAAATGTAATTCGTGCACAGCGAATACAGTCAGAGGCTGCAGTTAATGGGCAGTCAAGACTTTTATTCACCGCAGAACTGAAAAGTATGGGCTATGAAGTATTTAAATTGTACCTGAATATAGAGGAAGCGCCGGCATTTGATCATGTGAAAGTAACGGAATATACCCTTGAAAATGACCGGTATTTTCTGGAATTCAATCCGGTAAGCGGATGTATGAAGCAGCTGTTTGATAAAAAATCTGACCTTGAGGTACTTAGACGAGAAGGTGGAAGGCTTGCTGTGATTGAGGATAAATCCGATACCTGGTCTCATAATAAGTTCAAATTTGACAAGGAAATCGGGGATATGAAGGCCGTATATCTCCATGTGCTGGAGGATGGACCTGTTCGTTCAGCACTGCGTATTAAGTATAAATACAATCAGTCCTATGTGATTTGTGATTTTCGGCTGTACAAAGACCTGGACTATGTGGAAGTAAAGACAGTGGCAGACTGGAGAGAGCCTCAGACGATGCTGAAAGTGAAGTATCCGGTAAGATTTAATTTCCGTAAGCCTACTTATGAGATTCCATATGGTTATATTGAAAAGAGTGCCAACGGAGAAGAAGAGCCGGGACAGACCTGGTTTGATTTTACGGGAGAGCATTTTGAAAAAGGTAAAATGTATGGGCTGGCAATTGCAAATGATGCGAAATACAGCTATTCTTTTGATGTTGATGAGATGTGTCTGACAATATTGAAAAATTCGGTATTTGCGCATCATGATCCCAAACAGCTGGAAGAAGGCATGGAGTATAAATTTGTAGATGAAGGTATTCAGGAATTTACTTATCTGCTGCTGCCTCATGAGGGCACCTGGAAAGATTCAAAGATTGTAGAGCATGCAGCAGCTCTGAACCAGAAACCGTTTACCGTTATAGAAACTTTTCATCAGGGCAGCCAGCCTCAGAAACAGTCGTTCATGGAACTTAAGAGTGACCATGTGGCAGCCGTAGTTATGAAGGAAGCTGAAGATCAGGACGGAATTATTATCCGGGCTTTTGAAACAAAGAAACAAAAAGGAATGGCCACGCTTATGGTTCCTTTTATGAACAGGGAAGTGGAACTGAATTTTACTCCATGTGAGATTAAAACGGTTAAGATCCCATACGATATTTCCGCGGAAATTACAGAAGTTAATATGCTGGAATATGAGTAGACAGGTGTTATAGTATGCCGTGATAGGAATAAATAGGTTTTATAATATGCCGTAATAGGAATAAATAGATTTTATAATGTGCCGTAATAGGAATAAATAGGTTTTATAATATGCCAGAACAGGAATAAATAGTGTTATAATAACCCGGGGTGTGGAAAAGGCTGTGTACAAGTTAGACCTGTCTGAAATACACCATGATAAATTATAACGAATGTCAGGAGATAAAAAAATGCCATATACAGTAGTAATTGCAGATGATGTTACAGGAGCAAATGATATTGGTATTATGTACGGGAAATCAGATCTGGAAACGATCGTGTACAGCTATGGAGATGGGAAGAAGTCCGGTTATGATGAGGGTGAAGTGGTCATCATTGATACCGATTCCAGATTTGATACTTATCAGGATGCTTACAAAAAGGTATATGATGCGGTCAGCCATGTAAAGAATCCCCAGGTAAAGCAGTATATTGACAAGCAGTGTTCCGTGTTTCGCGGAAATATAGGGGCAGAATTTGATGCTATGCTGGACGCTCTTGGGGAAGAATTCGCAGTAGTGGTTCTGGGATTCCCGGATAACGGAAGAACCACCATTCACAGTGAGCATTATGTGCATGGGGTACTCCTTGCCGATTCGCAGTTTAAGCAGGATCCGGTACATCCGATGACCAAATCAAGCCTGGTTGAAATTCTGCAGGAACAAACGAAAAGGAAAGTGGGCGCGGTTACTTATGAAGTGACAGAGCAGGGAAGTGAGGCTGTAAAAAAGGCAGTAGATGAATGCCGGAACCTTTATAATTATGTGATTATGGATGTGCGGAATAATGAAGATCTTGGGATTCTGGCTGAGGCACTTTTTGATGAGAAAATTATTTGTGGAAGTTCCGCTTTATCAAAATATCTTGCAAGAATATATGTCAAAGGACAGTCAAGAGTGCCTGTCTCAGAAACGAAAATAGAAGAGGTGGATAAAAGGATCTTGTGTATTGCAGGTAGTCTGACACCTCAGACCACGGCTCAGACTTTATATATGAAAAAACATGGATATCCGGTAATTGAATTAAACACAAAGCTTTTATTTGATGACAGGACAAAGCAGCAGGAATGTAACCGGGTATCAGAGGCGGTAAAAAAGGCATATGAAACAGAAACTTTTGTTATGCTTCATTCCATGAACTCTGTGGAAGACGTAGAGGAGACGAAGCGGATTGCGGCAGTGCAGGGGATAGATAACACGGCTGTTTCTACCCTGGTATCCGGTACGCTGGCGATGATATCGGAGCAGGTAATACAGAATTATGAAATTCGAAGGATTATCGTGTGCGGTGGAGATACCAGTGCGTCCTTATGCTCCAGTCTGAGTATCCGTGGAATGCGGATTTTAAAAGAAATTGAGCCAGGACTTCCTACATGCCAGAGCATAGATCGCCCATATTATAAAATGGTATTGAAATCAGGGAGCTTTGGTACGGAAGAATTTGTGGAAAAAGCAATGAATATGCTGATATAGCATAGTAACTTGGGCATATCGCAAGCAGGCTTGCGATATGCATATTTGAAAGGATGAAAGCAGTATACCAGGACTGCCTGCTGTACTGTAGTGGGTAAAATGCGAACTTGGTTCGCATTGCTTATTTGGGAATAGCACAAGCCTGCCTGCGCTATTCATGGGGGAAAAGGATGAATATTTATAATCATATTGCACAATTAATAAAACGTTATCCTGTATTACAGGCGTGTGAATCCGAAATATGGTCGGCATTTACTAATATACGGGATTCCTTTCGGACAGGCGGAATGCTTCTTGTCTGCGGCAACGGAGGAAGCGGGGCAGATTCAGAGCATATCGTGGGAGAGCTGATGAAAGAATTTGCAATCAAACGGCCATTGTCAGATGAAATGAAAGAAAAGTTAAAAAATGCATCCCTGGAAAATGGAGAATTATTGGCGGAGCATTTACAGGGGGGACTACCTGCAGTGACTCTTACCAGTAACATCGCCTTATCTACGGCGTTTGCCAATGATGCAGTACCAGAGTTGGTATTTGCACAACAGGTTTGCGGGTATGGGGATGATAAAAGTGTTCTGATGGGCATCAGCACCTCCGGAAATTCTAAAAATGTCATTTATGCAGTGGAAACTGCAAAGGCACTGGGAATGAAAACAGTTGGCATGACTGGGGAAAAAGGCGGCGGGCTGAAGGAATTGTGCGATGTATGTATCTGTGTCCCGGCGGTGGCAACACCAAATATTCAGGAACTTCATCTTCCTGTATACCATACAATCTGCATGATGCTGGAGGAGGAATTTTTTGGATGAGTTATTTGGCAGGAATTGATATTGGCGGTACTAAGTGTGCGGTTAGTATTGGAAAAACCACGGAAAAAGACGGGATAGAGATCTGTTATAAAGAAAAATTCCCTACTCCTGATACTCCTGAGTCGGCAGTACAGAAAATGGCAGATACCCTTGCTTTTATGATAGATGCCCAGAAAGAGATAGATCTAAAAGCCATTGGGATCAGCTGTGGAAGCCCACTGGATTCTAAAAAAGGAATTATTATGTGCCCTCCGAATCTGCCCAATTGGGATCATATAGACGTTGTTACTCCGTTTGCCAAACGTTTTGGCGTTCCGGTTCAGGTACAAAACGATGCAAATGCATGCGGGCTGGCGGAATGGCTGTGGGGAGCGGGAAGAGGCACAAGGAATATGATATTTCTGACATTTGGTACCGGTCTTGGAGCAGGGCTGATACTGGATGGAAAGTTATACTGCGGAACCTGTGATATGGCAGGCGAGGTTGGACATGTGCGCCTGTCAGAGGACGGACCGGAAGGATACGGCAAGAAGGGGTCCTTTGAGGGTTTTTGCAGCGGAGGCGGAATTGCAAGGTTTGCAGTACCCTATATTGAGGAGTGGATCAGGAACGGCAGACAGACGCAGATTTTACCCCCGGGTAAAATACCGCAGGAGATTACCACAGCGGACATCGGTACGGCAGCCGGCAAAGGAGATGAACTGGCACTTGATATTTTGAAAAAGGCGGGAGAAAATCTGGGAAAAGGTCTTTCTGTTCTAATTGATATTCTGAATCCGGAAAGAATTGTAATCGGAAGTATTTATCTGCGCCAGGAAGATATCCTCAGAGAACCCATGATGGAGGTAATCCGCAGGGAAACATTATTACAGAACCGGCAGGTATGTCAGGTAGTACCGGCAGGGCTGGGAGAACAACTGGGGGATTACGCCGCGTTATCTGTAGCAGGTAATCTTCTGAGGCTTGACAATTCATTCATTTAATTATGAACAGCGCAATAAGACAGGAGGTATTCGATTGAAAGTAAAAGATCCGCATTTTATATTAGAGAAGATCCGCAAATACATTGATGAAGATATCTGGCCCACCAGATACCGTGATGTTGTGGAACTGGACGAGTGGAAATATATAGAGCATCATATGGATAACCGTATCAATGATGCCTGTGATATTAATTATGATGACAGCGGCTGGCAGGATTTCCGTTTATGGGATACCTGGGGCGGATATGACAAGGTTGCCTGGTTCCGTACCAGTGTGAAAGTTCCGGAATCCTTTATGGACAGCCAGCTGTGTCTTAAGCTGTCGGTTGGCCCCCGGGATGGGGGAGAATCTACAGCGGAGGTTTTGCTGTATATCAATGGCAGGCCTGTTCAGGGAATTGATATCTGGCATGAGGAAGCCTTTCTGGATAAAGAAGTGTTTCAGGGCAGTGATACCCTGCATATTGCATTGAAAGCATGGAGCGGCGTTCTAGTACCTCCCAGGATGCGCACCTTTAAGATTGCGCAGCTGGTAAGGATGGACATGCATACAGACCGTTTTTACTATGTAATAGATACGCTGCTGCGATGTGTGAAGCTTTTAGATGAGGATGATTTGCGAAGAATAAAGTTGACCCAAGTATTAAATGATACATTTTCCAGAGTGAATTTTCTGGAATATAAATCAGAAGGGTACTATAAGTCCATTGGAGAAGCACTGGCATTTGTACTTGAACAGCTGGAAAGGTATGCAAAGGTGGAAGAAATAAAACCTACGGTATATGGAGTGGGACATTCCCATATTGACATGGCTTGGTTATGGAGGCTTTGCGCCACCAGGGAAAAAGCATCCAGGACATTTTCTACTGTACTAAATCTCATGAAACAATATCCTGAGTACCGGTTTATGCATACGTCTCCGCAGCTGTACAAGTTCCTGAAGGAAGACTATCCTGAAATTTATGCGATGGTAAAAGAAAAAATTGCAGAAGGTCAGTGGGAAATCACTGGGGGAATGTGGGTTGAACCAGACACCAATATTCCTTCCGGAGAATCACTGGTTCGGCAGTTTGTCTATGGAAAGCGTTTTATAAAAGAAGAGTTTGGACAGGATACGAATCTGGTATGGCTGCCGGATGTCTTTGGATACTCCGGTGCGCTGCCCCAGATTATGAAAAAAGCAGGAATGAAGTATTTCATGACGACTAAGATCAGCTGGAACCAGTACAATCATTTTCCGTATGATACTTTTAACTGGAAAGGAATTGACGGAACCAGTATCTTTACGCATTTTATTACAACACCGGAAGACGGCTCCTGGTTCTATACATATAACGGGCATATGGATCCGGAGGAAGTGACCGGGGTATGGAAGAACTATAAAGATAAGGATAAAAATGATGAGCTTTTAATTGCCTTTGGATGGGGGGATGGCGGCGGCGGACCAACAAGAGAAATGCTGGAGCAAAGCCGTGTTATGAAAAATATTCCCGGAATTCCAAGAGTAGAGATGGATTCGGCAGAGCACTATTTCCAACGCATTTACAGCCACGTGGATCATAACGGGCTGGGAACCTGGGATGGGGAACTATACTTTGAACTGCATCGGGGTACCTATACCTCGCAGGCTGCCAATAAAAAGTTCAACCGGCAGTCCGAGGTGCTGCTCCATAATATTGAATTCCTGTATAGTATGTCAGATATTCTCAGCGGAGGAGACTGCTATCCCCGGAAAGCGCTGGATGTGATCTGGGAGCGGGTTATGTTAAACCAGTTCCATGATATACTTCCCGGATCATCGATTCGCCAGGTGTATGAGGATACCACCAGGGATTATCTGGAAATAGCGCAAAAAGGCAGGGAGCTTAGCAGGCAGGTACAGACAGCGCTTATGGCGGAGATCAAGGTGAGCCCCGATTCCATCGTAGTGTATAATACTACCGGTTTTTCAAGAGATGATTTATTGTTCCTGCCCTATGAGGAACCAGAAACTGGCAGCAGAGTCCGCTACGCCGTCGATTCGGCGCTTTGCACTGATGCAAATATCAGGCACTCTATTCACCCAAACTTACGCAACGATGTATCAGGTAGTCAGGCAACAGAATTTTCATATGAATCTGAAAAGCTTGTAAGCCAGCAAACAGAAGAAGGTCTGCTGATATATATAAAGGATATTCCTGCTTATGGATATAAAATAATTAAATATTCTGCAAATCCAAAGATGGAGGCTCCTGCTTTACCATGTGTCAGGGTCACGGAAACATCTATGGAAAATGCCTTTTACCAGATAGAATTAAATGAAAATGGTGAAATTTCGTATTTGTATGATAAGGAAAACGGACGCAAGGTCAGCTGCGAAACTCCGATGAATCTGCTGCAGGCATACGAGGACAAGCCTCAGCGTTTTGATGCATGGGATATCGATGTATATTACAAAGAAAAACCATATGAACCATTTCAACTGGTAAAGACGGAAGTGGTGGATCAGGGTGAGATAAGAGGTGTCTTACGGCATGTTTGGATTTTCAACCGTTCGGTGATAACCCAGGATATGATTTTATATCACAACAGCAGAAGAATTGATTTTAAGACAACAGCAGACTGGAAAGAAGAACAGGTGCTCCTGAAGGTTTATTTTCCTGTGGATGTGCATTGCGAAGAAGCGGTGTATGAGATACAGTTTGGAAATATTAAGCGTCCAACCCATACGAATAATGAATGGGATTTTGCAAAATTTGAGGTATGCGGACACCGGTGGGCTGATTTGTCGGAAAGTAACTATGGTGTATCCATTCTGAATGACTGTAAATATGGTTATGATATCCACCAGAACACCCTGGGACTTTCCCTGATCAAATCTGCTGTGCGTCCGGATGAAACAGCAGACAGGAAAATTCATGAGTTTACCTATTCCCTGTATCCTCATGCCGGCTATGTAACTGAATGTGAGGTACAAAAGGAAGCAATGATGCTTAATATGCCGCTGTTATATTCTGCTGCAGCAAAAAATGAAGAAAAAGCAGGTGAATCTGTATCTGAGAAAGGAACTAACGTGACTTCTTTCTCATTGCTAGAGACAGACTGCGGTCATATTGTGATTGATACGGTTAAAAAGGCAGAAGCAGAAGAGGCTTATATAATCCGGCTTTATGAATTTAAAAATGCAAAAGAAACAGGTGTCCGGCTGAAATTCAATATTCCAGTGAAACGGGTGGTGGAAACTAATCTCTGCGAGGAAGAGATGCAGGAACTTAAAGTGAGAGGCAATGAGATCGAATTTGAGATTGGGTGTTTTGAAATTAAAACATTTAAGATTTATATTTTGTGATACTCAGAAGAAAGAAGAGGAATCGATAAAATGAAGAAAGAATATATGAGCAGCCGCCAAAGAGTGACAAATGCAATTGAACACAAACCGGTTGACCGGATGCCAATCGATCTGGGGGTACATTTTTCTACCGGAATTTCAGCGTATGCTTACTATGAACTTCGGAAATATCTTGGACTGTCTGCTGATAAGATCGAGATGATTGACTGCGGGCAAGGGCTTGCCAGGGTTGATCAGGATATTTTGGACAGATTTCACATAGATACCATGCTTCTAAATCCCCCCTGGGAGAAGACACGCAAATGGAATCCCCGGGGAGCGTATGAGTTTCTGGTGCCTGATAATTTCAATCCGGTTAAGCAGACAGACGGGGGATATCGCATGAATTCCCCGCAGGGAAAGATGTATATGCCTGCGGGTGGATATTTCTTTGATGGGATTTGTCCGGATTTTTATGGATTTTCAAGTGAAGAAGATAAATGGGAGTTGTTTGGCAGGAGAGCAGAGGAAATTTATAAAGAAACAGATAAGTTTACTATGGTCATGGGATATGGTGCTTTTTTCCATGGTTTGGAGTTTGCCTGCGAGATGTTATTAGACCCGGAGTCTTGTAAGTACCAGAATAAAACTCAATTGGGTAAAAATATAGCGAAATTTGACCGTATGAATCAGAGGTTTGGAAAATATATTCAGGCGATTGAGGTAAACAGTGATTTGGGAATGCAGAATGCACCTATGTGCTCACCGGATAGTTATGAGGAATGCTGCCTGCCGTATCTGAAAGCTTTTTGCAGACATGTACATGAAAACAGCGATATTAAGATTTTCCTTCATTCCTGCGGATCTATTGACGCACTGCTGCCGGATATTATTGAAGCTGGTGTTGATATCGTCAATCCGGTTCAGATCTCTGCGGATCATATGGAGCCCGGTCATTTAAAAGAGGCGTATGGAGATTCCATTTGTTTCTGGGGCGGAGGATGTGACACACAAAGTGTGCTGTGGCAGGGAACACCGGAGGAAGTATCTGCTCATGTGAAAAAGAATATAGAGATCTTTGCCAGAGGAAGCGGATTCGTATTTAATCAGGTACATAATATTATGGGAAATGTTCCGCCTGCAAATATAGCTGCCATGCTGGATACTGCATATTTGTGCGCGATAGAGGATTAAGAGGAGGAGTCAGATGGAGATTTCATTATCAAATCTTAACTGGCAGGTAAAAGGGTATTGGCCATATGTGCCGATCAAAGAAAAAAGCATGGAAACTGGTCAGACGCTGCATGGTGTTACACCATGGATAGATGCAAAAGTTCCGGGAGGTGTACATTATGACTTGTGGAAAGCAGGATATATTCAGAACCCTTACTATGCGAGAAACAGCCTGAATTGTGAGTGGGTGGAGAACCGCTGGTGGATGTACCGCACGGATTTTGACGGACAGTCTGGCTGTGAAGACCTTACTTCAGAACGGGTATTCCTGGTGTTTAAAGGTATGGATTATGAAGCAATGATCTATTTCAATGATGAACTGCTGGGTACCCACAAAGGAATGTATGAACACAAGCGCATTGATCTTACGGGCAAAATAAAGGAACATAATAAACTGGTAGTAATATTCAAAGGAATACCTTCTGAGATGGGCCAGATCGGATATACCTCAGCCACATCCACCCAGAAAAGCCGGTTTAATTATAAATGGGATTTTTCCACACATCTGGTTAATATCGGTTTCTGGCAGGATGTGGTTCTGGATATTGTGGAAGAAGCGCAAATAGAGGATTTGTTTATCCGTACCGATATGGAAGATGATCTGGGAATGATCCGGGTATCGGGAAAAGTCTGTACCAGTAGGAATAGAGAAGAAGCACAGAGGCTCTCTGTGAAAGTCTGTATAGGATCGCCAGGAGATAAAAGCAGCAGTGATGTAAGATGGATACGGGAACATGAAATGCTGGATGAGGATAGTGTGTCCGCAGATGTTTTGACGGAAGTGATGGAGGAAGATCCGCCGTTAAGAATAGAAGAAGTCAGTCTGAATGCAGATGGAAGTTTTGATAAGCCAATTGTAGTTATAAACCCTCAGTTATGGTATCCTAACGGTGAGGGAGAACAGCCCCTTTATCCGGTTACATGCAGTGTCCATGAGGGTGAAAACCAATTATATACCTGTACAAAACACGTGGGAATCCGCTCCTTTACATATGCACATAATGAAAGAGAACATGCCGGTGCATTGCCCTATACATTTGTTGTGAACGGTAAGAAAACATTTGTGAAAGGCGTCAATATTACCCCCCTGGATCATATTTACGGCAATGTAACCAGAGAGCAATACGCGTATTTGATTACAGCCATGGTAAATGCGGGAATAAATATGGTTCGTGTGTGGGGAGGAGGTCTGATAGAAAAGGAAATATTCTACGATCTCTGTGACGAAAACGGCATTCTGATCTGGCAGGAATTTATCCAGTCCAGTTCCGGGATTGACAATAAGCCCTGCGAGGAAGCAGCTTTTTTGCAGCTGTTGGAAGCAAATGCAAAAGCTGCGGTACTGGAGAAACGCAATCATACCGCACTTATGGTATACAGCGGCGGAAATGAGCTGATGGAAGAGGCAGACAGACCAGTTTCTGCTGCTAATAAAAATATAGCGCTGTTAAAATCCATTGTAGATACTTATGACGGTACCCGTCTGTTTCTGCCCACGTCTGCGTCCGGACCCCGGGAATTTATAACCAGAGAAAAAGGCGTCAGCCATGACGTACATGGAAACTGGAGATATGAAGGAAATCCGGAACACTATGAGTTATACGGACAGTCTGATAATTTGTTTCACAGTGAATTCGGCATGGATGGTACCAGCAGCGTGAAAAGCCTGGAAAAGTTCCTGCCCGAAGAGTCTGGGAAACCCACGCTTATGTCCGGGGATCTGAACTGGCAGCACCACGGTGAGTGGTGGGGAACTTATCTGCGTGATGTGGAGATGTTCGGAGAGATAGCAAAAACAAAGGAGAACCTGATGCTGTTTACGAAATGCAGCCAGTTTATGCAGTCTGAAGGACTTCGCTTTATGATTGAAGCGGACAGAAGGCGTGCGTTTCAAAACAGCGGTACGATTATCTGGCAGTTAAATGAGCCTTGGCCCAATGCCTCATGCACAAATCTGATTGACTATTACGGGGAAACGAAATCGGCGTATTATCAGGTTAAACGGGCATATGAAAGACAACATATTACTATGACGTATCGGAAATTAAACTATGCTCCTAACGAAGAAATCAAAGAAGATATCGTGGTGTCCAATTCCGGCGAAGGATTTCTGGCCGAGGCAGAAGTGCTGGTACGGGTAATCTCCGGTGAATTGATTTCAAGGTTCGCTTTGACCGGAAATATTCTGAAAAACGGTTCTTCTGTCTTAGGGAAAGCAGTTTTTCATGCACCGAAAGAGCAGGGTATCTTCTTTGTAACCGTCAGGCTGAGAAACGGCAGCAGGTTCTTATCAGAAAACACTTATATATTTAGCAGCCTGGAGAAAGAGATATTAAAGCCTCTTCGGGGAGGTGCGGGAAAAGTGGAAGTCCGGCATTCTGAAACGAAAAAGCTTCGAAATGGCAGATTGGAAAAAACACTCGTATTAAAAAATACCGGAAAAGAAGCAGCAGCAGAGGTTGGAATTGAATTGGTAAGAGATGACTATTACCTTTTAGGAACAGATAATTATGTTCTGCTGTTTCCGGGGGAAGAAATAAAAATGCAGTATTTATTGATTCCCAAATTTGCCGGAACCTTTTTGGAGGTGGAAAACCTGAAGGATACGGATGGTGGAAAGAACTGGGATATAAGAGTGACGGTGCTGCAGAGCGTGTTGGAAAGGTGTGGAAAATGAAACAGGACATAATAAAGATACTTTTAAAAATCAGATGTCAGAAATCCGGGGAACATGTGTGGGAGTGTTCCGGTAAGAGCGAGCGGGATGGAGAACAGATCTATTTATTTGAAGAAGATAAGGGAAGGGCAGAAATAACTATCAGAAAACACGGAGAAATCTTAGCGGGTTTTCTGAGCCTGAAATTAGGGAATCAGCCGTTTCGGGAAAATGATAATCTGGAGCTTATAGAGCCTGTTACATTGGAAATAGAATTAGCACAAAAACCCAGGGCGGTTACAGCCATGTATCTGCATCGTGATTGGTGGACCAGACCGGAATTTACAGATGATCTTGGAAAAATCCCGGACAGAACACAATCCGTTTTTATGGAATATGATGACGGAGCAGGTTATCTTCTCCCTTTATCCGGAAATCAATTCAAAGCTTACGCAAAGGGAGAAAAGAAGGGCATTCTTTCACTGACGATGACCTCCTATATGGCCGGAATGAATCAGCTGTGTGAACCCGTATTTTTAATGACAACGGGAAAAGAGCTGTATTCTGCGGTAAATAGCGCATTTGATGAAGCAGTTAAATTAAAAGGAATACCAGGAAAAGAAAAAAAGAATTATCCGGATATGTTCCAGTATCTAGGGTGGTGCAGCTGGGATGCTTTTTACACCGATATTACAGAAGAAAAAGTGCAGGAAAAGGCAAAAGAGTTAAAAGAAAAAAATGTTCCGGTAAGATGGATGCTTATGGATGACGGATGGTTGTCGGTGCATGACCAGCGGCTCTACAGTATGGCTCCGGAGACAGAAAAATTCCCCCGGGGATTTTTAGAAATGACGGCTGAGATTAAACGTAATACTGATATTAAATGGTTTGGGGTCTGGCATGCTTTTGGCGGTTACTGGGGCGGCATTGAGCCGGGCAGCCCTCTGGCTGAGGAAGAAAAGGATAATCTGTTTTCTACCACCAATGGAAAGCTGCTGCCTTATCCGGAAGCGGAGCGGGGATATGGCTTTTTCAGGGACTGGTATGAACAGCTTCGCAGGGACGGGATAGATTTTGTAAAAGTAGACGGCCAAAGTGCTGTGAAAAATTATTATGAGAATGACCGGCCTGTTCCATTGGCTGCAGCACAAACTCATATGGCACTGGAAGGTGCTGCCGCTGCTTATATGGGAGGCAGACTTATTAATTGTATGGGTATGGCTATGGAGAATATCTTAGGACGCCAGGGATCTGCGATTTCACGAAACAGCGATGATTTTGTCCCGGATCATGAGGATGGATTCAAAGAACATCTTCTGCAAAATGCATACAATGCTCTGTACCATGATGAATTATATTATCTGGATTGGGATATGTTCTGGACTTCACATAAAGATGCCGGGAAGCATGGTTTATTAAGAGCGATCAGCGGAGGCCCTGTATATTTCAGCGACCGGATTGGGGAAACGGATGGCGAAGCAGTGCGGCCACTTGTTTATCGGGATGGAAGAATATTGAAAATGGACCGGGGAGCCAAGCCATCTCCGGATTGTATTTTTACAGACCCGCAAAAAGAGGGGTTGTGTAAACTTACCAATGTCGGAGGATGCGGAGAAAATCGTAAGGCGGGGGTGATTGCTGCATTTAATATCAGCCCGGGATGCCAGAAAAGCACCATTTCTCCGGCAGATATTTATGATCTGAAAGGAGATCAGTTCCTGGTATATGATTACTTCAGACAAGAAACGATGGTTATCGACAGAGAAGAGAAGTTAGAAATAACTGTGGAGTCAGAAGGGACTGCATTTTTTTTGATTCTGCCTTATCAGGAGGATATCATCTTCTTTGGCCTGCTTGATAAATATATTAGTTTTCATTCCATAATGGAGGTAAAACACGACACCCATATGACAATGGCAGTTTTGAGACAGGGCGGAAAGGCAGCATTTTATTCCGAAAAGAATATATGCAGGGTATTAGTCAATGGAAAAGATCAAACAAACCAGCTGGATCACCAGGGATATATGTATCAGATTGATTGTATGCAGGAAGTGGGAACCGTGATTTTGATGATTGAAACAAAAGATGCGCTATAACGTGTCAGCTGGGAAATCCAGATCAGACCATAAGCATTATAGGTTCTATTGAAAGAGGAGGGATTTTGTGTATATAGATGAAAAACAAGCATTGGTGAATATCTGCCGTATGCTTTATGAGCGGCAATTAGTAACTGCATGTGATGGCAATATCAGTATGAAGGTGTCTAAAGATCATATTTTACTGACACCTTCGGGAATGAATAAAGGTCTGTTACTGCCGGAATATATCATGGTGCTGGATCTTTTGGGCAATACCCTGGAAGGAAACGGGCGAGCCTCAAAAGAATATCCGATGCATCAATTGATCTATCAGATGAGACCGGATGTAAATGCTGTGATTCATACTCATCCGGTCTGCGCAACAGCATTTGCACTGGCAGGAATAAATATTCCGGACAATTATCTGATTGAAACCAGAATGATGCTGCCGGATATTGCGCTTGCAGAGTATGCAACGCCAGGGACACGTGCGCTGGCAGATGCGATAGAACCCCATGTATCTGTTTCCAATGCAATTTTGCTTAAAAATCATGGTGCGTTAACGTATGGGAAAGATCTGATAGAGGCCTACAATAAAATGGAGGTTTTGGAAAGCATATCCAAAACAATCATTATGTCTAAGATTCTGGGGGAACCCCAGAGCATTCCGGAGTGAAGGGAAATAAGGTTGAAAAAATTATGAATGGAAAGGAAGCCACGGTATTGATTCTTTCAAACACGCTATATTGTGGAAGTATTGCAGGCAAGCCAGCAATATGCAACGGGTATAAAAATGAATAATAAAATAATGCTGATTACCTATGCTGACAGCTTTGGTAAGAACTTAAAAGAGTTAAAAGAAATGCTGGATTTGTATTTTTCGCAGGAAATAGGCGCGATTCATATTCTTCCGTTTTTCCCATCTACCGGAGACAGAGGATTCGCGCCTACTACCTATGAAGAAGTGGAACCGGCATTTGGCAATTGGGACGATATTCATGCGTTGTCTGAAAATTATGAGTTAATGTTTGATTTTATGATTAATCATCTTTCCAGACAATCTGCCCAGTTTCAGGATTTTATAGAAAAACATGATAAGTCAGAATATAAAGATATGTTTATCCGCTTTAAAGAATTTTGGCCGGAAGGAGAGCCTTCTACGGCAGACGTAGCAATGCTTAATAAGAGGAAAAACCATGCACCCTGTGAGGATATCACTTTTCGGGATGGTACGCATGAAAATATCTGGTGTACTTTCAGCGAAGAACAGATGGATTTAAATATGGAATCATCAATTACCTGGGAGTTTATAGAGCGTTCCCTCCGGTTTTTAATGGATAACGGTGGTGCGTTGATTCGTTTGGATGCATTTGCCTTTGCTACAAAGAAATATCAGACTTCCTGCTTTTTTATAGAGCCTGAGATGTGGGAACTTATGGAACGGGTACAAAAGATTCTGGATGAAAAGCATATTCCGATGCTTCCTGAAATTCACGACCATTATAAAGTACAGATGAAAATCGCGGATAAAGGATATGCGGTATATGATTTTGCCCTGCCGGTGCTGGTGCTGCATACACTATATACAGGCAGTGTCAAAAGGTTAAAACATTGGTTTGAAATCTGCCCGCGTAATCAATACACTACGCTGGATACTCATGATGGAATCGGAACAGTGGATGTGGAAGATTTACTGAGCAGTGAAGAGCTGGAACATGTAATAAAGGTAACAGAAAAGTGCGGTGCAAATTTTAAAATGGATTTTTCTGCAAAAGCAAATGAGAAACCGGTGGTATATCAGATCAACTGTACTTACTATTCGGCACTGGAATGTAAAGATAATGCTTATCTTCTGGCTAGAGCCATCCAGTTTTTCGCGCCTGGTATCCCGCAAGTATATTATATGGGGCTTCTGGCGGGAGAAAATGATTATGAATTAATGAAAAAGACAGACTTCCCAAGAGATATCAGCAGACATAACTATACAGTTGCGGAAGTCAAGCAGGAGGTGCAAAAGCCGGTGGTAAAAGAACTGTGCAGGCTTATGCGGATCCGGAATGAATACAGGGCATTTGATGATATTTTTTGTGCTGAAGAAACGGCAGATGATAAACTTAGGATAATAAGGGAAAGTAATGGATGCAGAGCGGTGCTGGATGCAGATTTGAAGACAATGAAATTTTGTATTATTTGCGATGATAGCAATTATAATTATGTGAGTCAGTAAGGAAATACGCCGAAGTTACGGCGCAATAATAAATCAGCGGCATACATGGCAATTTCTGAAAAATCCTGAACCATGAAAATGGAAGTAATCGTAGGATCAAAAGCTTGGAAAATCTGATCATCATCAAAAGAAGCGGCATATTTGTTACATTTATGCAAAAGAAGGGGAACTATGAAACTAATGAATCATCTTTACATGGTGGCAGGTGTATCTCTGTCCCATTCCTTTGATGCCACAGCATATCTGATCGAGGGGGATGCGGGACTTTACCTGTTGGACTGTGGCACGCCGGATGGCTTTTTCAGGATTACAGAGAATATCAGATTACTGGGATTTGCGCCTGATGATATCCGGTATATTTATGGAACCCACGGGCATTACGATCATGTTGGAGCGGCAGCGTTATTTCAGCAAAAATATAAATGCAGGGTGATGATTCATGAAGCAGATGCCTGGCAGGTGGAAACGGGCGATCCGATCCTGACCACAGGTGAATTGCTTTATGGCAATCCATTTCCTCCCTGTATAGTAAATGGGTACCTAAAGGATGGTCAGCAGATAAACTTTGGAAACCAGATAACAATGACAGTGGTACATACACCAGGGCATACAAGAGGAAGCGTCTGCTTTGCCTTGGATTGCGCCGGTTATCAATTTTTAGTTGCAGGGGATACGATCTGGGGCGGCTTTAGTGAACAGATTGGGTCTGATGCAAAGCTTTGGATGGAGAGCCTGGATAAGCTCACTGCAATGCATTTTGACGGATTTAGTTTCGGGCATGTTGGGGCAAATGTCATTACAGATGCCGATAGAAGGATTATGGATGCAAAGCGGCAGTTTGGTGTATATTATAATCCCTGGTTTAAGCCAATGAAGGAAGAGTTTCGGTACTAGAGCGTGTTTTAAAATTGCTTTCTGGCAGCTGTGCGTCACAGTTTGTGGGAGATTTGTCCCGGATGAAGGGCGCGTAGCGGGCTACGTAACCTGAATTCGGGGCAAATATGCCGCAAAGTGGGGCGTGCAGATGGCAGGAATGAATTTTCAAACACGCTCTAGTGTAAATATGCCACTATATAGCACCTGCTATCCGCGCCAGTTGACGGAGCCCAAACCAGTTTCCCGCACCCATTTTTCTGTACACTACCTATCATTTACAAAGCGTCTTAATCAGCTTAACCCAAATGCAGTTCACAGACATAATCATCAACAACGAATAAAGAATTCGTTAGAAAGACAGAGATTGAAAATGGGAAATAAAAAAGAAATATTTTCAAACAGGCAGTTGAAAGCATTGATTATTCCTTTGATTCTGGAACAGATACTTGGAGTCACGGTAGGAATGGCGGATACCGTTATGGTGTCCGGTGTGGGAGAAGCAGCGGTATCCGGAGTTTCGCTGGTAGATTCCATCAATATATTATTGATTAATATTTTTGTATGCCTGTCAACCGGTGGTGCAGTTGTGGCTGCGCACCGGCTGGGCGAGAAAAATACGCAAAGAGCCTGTAAGACTGCAGATCAGCTGCTGTTAGCCATAACGGGTATGGCATCTTTGATCATGGTGATATCACTGATTGGAAATCGATTCATTCTTGCATCCATTTTTGGAAATGTAGAAAAGGCGGTAATGGAAAATGCAGTAGTTTATTTTTACCTGACTGCATTGTCATTTCCTTTTTTGGGGATATACAGTGCAAGCACGGCATTGCTGCGGTCTATGGGGAATTCAAAAACAGCAATGTATACCTCTATATTGATGAATATCATGAATGTAACCGGAAATGCAATACTGATTTTTGTATTTCATATGGGTGTATTTGGGGTTGCATTTTCCACTTTATTGTCCAGGGCGGCAGGAGCTGTGATTATGCTGGTGATTCTTCATGACCAGAAGAAAGACATACATTATGAAAGGCATTTCCGACTGGGGTTTCAACCTGGAATTATTAAGGATATTTTGCGGATAGGGGTTCCTACCGGGCTTGATAACTGCATCTTTCAGATTGGAAAGATTCTGGTACAAAGCCTGATTGCCGGATTTGGCACCGCGGCGATTGCTGCCAATGCTATTGTAGGTGTAGTAGCCGGCTGTGCAGTTATTCCGGCATCTGCAGTAGGAACTGCGCTGATTACCGTGGTGGGACAGTCTGTGGGAGCAGGGGCCTATGACGAATCCAGGCGTTATACAGTTAAACTGATAAAGTATGCTTATCTATTCATGGCATTGCTGAATATAGGCATTATTCTCATGGCAGGTCCCATTGTGGGAATCTATCATGTGTCCTCGGAAGCTTCTGTGATGGCAAAACAAATCGTTATATTTCACAGCGTTTGTGCAGCACTTCTCTGGCCCCTGGCATTTTCCCTCCCCAATGTACTAAGGGCATCTTTTGACGCTCCTTATACAATGGTGGTATCCATTGGTTCTATGTGGATATTTCGGGTAGGGTTTAGTTATCTGCTGGGACTGCATTTTGAAATGGGGCTCCTGGGAGTATGGGCAGCTATGGCTATCGACTGGCTTTTCCGGTCAATATGCTTTGTGTATAGGGTGAGAACTGGGAAGTACTTGAAAAATGTGAAATAGATGTTTAGTTGAGTCGGGCATTCGCTGAAAATCCGGAAGGCTTTCGCAGCTCAATGCCCGTTTAGCAACCCATGGGAGCCAGTCGGATGCTGCTCTAAAGCGTCTTCAATCAGCAACCCCTAATCAGCAAAATGCCTATCAAAATTATAGAACTGATTAGTAAAATTGTGAATATATTTTCCAGAACCGATCATATGCTTATTGAGTATTATGTATTTCCTAATTTAAATTCCCGATTTGAAATCCAAATTTGAAATCAGATCTGATTTCCAGATTTAATTTCAAAAAACCACTTGACAAATGTAAAATTAAGGATATAATAGCTAATATCATACTAACTTGATATACTTAATAGGTTATATGGGATTAGAAAAGTATGAAAGGAGAATTCACATGAATATTCGAAGAAACCAAAATCAAATATACATAGAGGAGGCACGAATGTGCCGATGTTGTTCCTGTCAGGTGCACTGCTGTATTTGCATATGAAAGTTAAGAGGTGGATGAATGGAAAAAAAGAAAGTGGATTCTTACGGACAGAGAGATGATATAACAAAAGTTATACAGGCAATTGAGTCGGTGCAGTATGGTGCCGTTTCGGTTATCATCCAGGATGGACGAATCGTTCAGATTGAAAAAAATGTAAAAGAAAGATTAAGATAAACTGACCAGTCAACTGGAGGTTTCGGAAAAAATTATTTTCGAAATCTCCAGTTTTTTTGTACAGTACTGCAGTTTTCAATATAGAAAGAGAGGGGATAAATTATGAAAAATGAAAAGAAGAGTGACTTAGCAATAAAAGGAAGAAAGATCAGATTGACGATGCTATTAACAACTATTTTATTATCGGCAGCAGCACTAACGGGCTGCCAAAAAGAAGCTTCCAGTGCAGAGGCGAAAGAGGGATCGAATACGGAGAAGATAGAACTCACGAATGTTTCCTATGATCCAACCAGGGAATTGTATGAACGTTATAATGAGGCTTTTGCAAAATATTGGAAAGAAAAAACGGGTCAGGAGATCGAGATTACACAGTCGCATGGGGGTTCCGGAAAGCAGGCGAGGTCCGTTATTGAAGGTAATGAGGCAGATGTGGTTACACTTGCACTGGCAGCAGATATTACAGCAATTCAGGATGCAGGACTGATTAAGGAAGGCTGGCAGAGTAAGCTGCAGGATAACAGTGCTCCTTATACATCCACCATTGTTTTTCTCGTAAGAAAGGGAAATCCGGCACAGATCAGCGGATGGCAGGATCTGATCAAGCCAGATGTAAAGGTCATTACACCAAATCCCAAGACGTCAGGCGGAGCCAGGTGGAATTATCTTGCAGCATGGGCTTATGCAGAGAAAACTTATCAGGGAGATGAGGAAAATGTGAAATCGTTTATCAAAAAGTTATATGATAATGTGCTGGTTTTAGATTCGGGAGCCAGAGGCGCAACGACAACATTTGTGGAAAACGGGCAGGGGGATGTTCTTCTCGCCTGGGAGAATGAAGCATATCTGGCGATGAAGGAACATCCTGATGAATATGAATTAATTACACCGGATATCAGTATCAAAGCGGAGCCCCCTGTGGCAGTAGTGGATCAGACGGTAGATGAGAGAGGAACCAGAAAGGCAGCTCAGGCCTACCTGGAGTACCTCTATTCAGAGGAGGGACAGCGGATTGCCGCCGAAAATTACTATCGCCCTTCAGATGGGAAAGTTGCTTCTCAGTATGGGAAACAGTTTAATCTGAAAATGAATCTGGTTACCATAGATGATAAGATCTTTGGCGGTTGGGAAGAAGTACAGAAGAAACATTTTGATGACGGTGGTATCTTTGACCAGATCTATGAAGCAAATTAAAATGGGGATCTGAAACGGCAGAAGACCAGAGTGTGACTGAAATTTATGATATCAGGATTTGCGCCCTGAGAAAGGAAATATATGAAAAGAAAACAAAGATCAAAAAGAGTGATTCCGGGATTCGGTCTCACAATGGGTATTACACTGGCATTGCTTGGGCTGATCGTTATCATTCCCCTGGCGTCTATTGTGATCAGCGCATCAGGGCTGGGATTTGCCGAATTCGTAGGGATTGTTACGGACAGGAGAATTATGGACGGCTATAAGGTGAGTTTTCTATGTGCATTGATTGCGGCGCTGATCAACAGTTTTTTTGGGGTCATCTTAGCCTGGGTTCTGGTAAGGTATGATTTTCCATTGAAACGAATTGCAGATGGTTTGATTGAACTGCCATTTGCGATTCCCACAGCAGTAGCAGGTATTGCGCTAACGACGCTGTATTCCGATAATGGGTGGATTGGCGGACTGTTTGCAAAGGCAGGAATTAAAATTGCCTATACCCGTGTTGGAATTACCATAGCCATGATATTTATCGGGATACCATTTATCGTAAGGTCAGTTCAACCTGTTCTTGAAAAGTTAGACAGACAATATGAGGAGGCAGCAGCGATGCTTGGTGCCGGAAGAGTGGTTTCTTTTTTCTGCATTATACTGCCGGAGATTACACCGGCGCTGCTGACCGGATTTGGTTTGGCATTTGCCAGAGCCCTTGGGGAGTATGGCAGTGTGGTATTTATTGCAGGAAATATTCCATATAAAACAGAGATCGCCCCGTTGCTGATTATGGGAAAACTGGAACAATTCGATTATGAAGGAGCCACAGCAATTGCGTTGGTAATGCTTCTGATCTCATTTTTAATATTATTATTGATTAACTCGGTACAGATCTATGCGGGAAAGTTTGCAGGAGAATAGGAGGAAGGCGGATATGAAAGAAAAACAGGAAAACCGGGTTACAAAAATAGTACTGATCGGAATCAGTCTTATTTTTTTAACGGTACTGCTGATTCTGCCGTTACTTGTAATCGTAAGAGAGGCAATGCGGGGCGGCTGGGAAGCTTATACAAAGGCAATCACAGATGAATATACGCTGAAAGCCTTTTTTCTCACATTAAAAGCGACGGGGGCTGCGGTAGCGGTAAATACCCTGTTCGGAGTTTTTGCAGCCTGGGCAGTGACCAAGTACCATTTCCGGGGAAAGAAGTTTGTAACAACACTGATTGACATTCCATTTGCCATTTCCCCGGTTATAGCCGGTCTGGTGCTTTCTATGACCTTTGGCAGAATCGGGTGGGCATATCCTCTGCTGCAGACGGCGGATATTAAAATTGTATTTGCTATTCCCGGCATTATACTGGCAACGATTTTTGTTACATTTCCCTTTATTTCCAGGGAGCTGATACCGGTACTGAATGCCCAGGGAACCGATGAGGAAGAGGCGGCAGCACTTATGGGAGCGGGAGGCTTTACGATCTTTCGTAAGATTACATTTCCTCATATAAAGTGGGCTTTGCTATATGGAATTATTTTATGTACAGCCAGAGCAGTAGGAGAGTTTGGAGCAGTGTCCGTTATTTCCGGACATCTGAGAGGGAAAACCAACACATTGCCGCTTCATGTGGAGATTTTATACAATGAATTTAAGTTTTCACAGGCATTTGCAGTGTCTACGATTCTGGTGCTGCTGGCAGTTGTTATTCTTATTTTAAGAAATCTGGTTGAATATAAAGGGAAAAAAGGAGGTGGCCGCTAATGTATGTGGAGTTAAAAAATATTCGGAAAACCTTTGGCGATTATACGGCATCTGATCAGGTGAGCTTTGGTATCGAAAAGGGCAGAATGGCGGGGCTCCTTGGACCCAGCGGCAGCGGAAAGACAACGATTCTTCGTATGATAGCAGGGCTTGAGACGCCTGATGACGGGGATATATTCATTGACGGCATCAGGGTCAATGATCAGGAACCAAGTAAGCGGGGAATCGGATTTGTATTTCAAAGCTACGCGTTGTTCCGGTATATGACTGTATTTGAAAATATTGCATTTGGGCTTCGGATAAAAAAACAGAGTAAAGAAAAGATACATAGCCGGGTTATGGAGCTGGTGCATCTGATCGGCCTGGATGGACTGGAAAAGCGGTATCCCCATCAATTGTCGGGAGGCCAGAGGCAGCGTGTGGCATTTGCCAGGGCACTTGCACCGAATCCCCAGCTGCTGCTCCTGGATGAACCTTTTGCTGCTATTGATGCAAAGGTGCGAAAGGAACTGCGAAGCTGGTTAAAAGAAATGATTAATACAGTGGGAATAACCAGTATCTTTGTAACCCATGACCAGGATGAGGCGGTAGAGGTTGCAGATGATATTATAATTACCAACCGGGGAAGAGTAGAACAGATGGGGACTCCGGATAATATTTACAGACACCCTGCAACGCCATTTGTGGCACAATTTGTAGGAGAGTCTGCGGTTCTGGACAATTATGGACGATTAAAAGGATTTGATGCAGGAAAAGAATCCAGAAAAGCAGTAATCCGGCCTGAATTTATCAAAATTGCAAAGCGTGGCAAGATGAAACAGTTTGTTCATGCCTGTGAAGACGGGGTTGTGTGTGAAAGTTCATTTCGCGGCAGCTATCAGGAGGTCCGGGTTCTGGTAGGAGATCTTACTCTCACGGCAAACTGGCCTCTGGAGAAGGAATTGCTAAAGTCCGGTGATGAGGTGAGTGTATTGATCTATAAGCTGTATGAATTCGATGAACGCAGCGCAAGGCTGGTAGAAAATCAGAATCTTCAGGAAACTAATCTGATTTATCTTTAGATTCTGTTTGAAAATATGCAATGGATGAACGACAAACGTCCATTGGACGTTCAGCAACCCTCTCGGCAGCCGTCAAGGCCAGGCAAGCTTGACTTTGGCTCGTTGCCGGCGGGAATAAAAGGAGCCGATTATGAAAAAGTTACAGGTAAAAAGACTTAAAAGCGACATTTTGATTATTGGCGGCGGAACTGCCGGATGTTACGCTGCATTGACCATTCGCCGGGAAGGTGATGCATCTGTCTTAATTGCCGAAAAGGCAAATATTAAGAGAAGCGGGTGCCTTGCAGCAGGAGTGAATGCACTCAATGCTTATGTTACAAAAGGGATGATACCCGATGACTACGTTGATTATGCAAAGAAAGATGCAAATGAAATCGTAAGGGAAGACCTGCTGCTGACCATGTCTGAAAGGCTGAATGGTGTAACCGAACAGCTGGAAGCCCTGGGACTTGTGATTCTTAAAGATGAAAATGGGGAGTACGTCACCCGGGGAAAAAGGAATATTAAAATTAACGGAGAAAATATAAAACCGCTTCTGGCAGATGCGGTGCAGGGATTAAAGGATGTTCAGGTGATGAACCAGGTTCATATCATTGACTATATCATGAAAGATAATAAAATTCTGGGAGCCGTAGGAATTGGAGTGGAAGATCCGGTGATCTATGTGATAGAAGCAAAAGCCGTGCTTTGTGCTACAGGAGGCGCTGCAGGGCTGTACCGACCGAACAATCCCGGATTTTCAAGACATAAAATGTGGTATCCGCCCTTTAATACAGGCGGTGGATATGCTATGGGAATTCGTGCCGGGGCAGAGATGACGACTTTTGAGATGCGGTTTATTGCACTTCGCTGCAAAGATACAATCGCACCGACTGGTACCATAGCCCAGGGCGCGGGAGCAAAACAGATGAATGCCCGAGGAGAATTTTATGAGGAAAAGTACGGGATTTCTACCTCTCAGCGGGTTTATGGAACCGTAAAAGAAAATCTTGCCGGCCGGGGGCCCTGTTATCTTAAGACAACTGGAGTTTCCAAAGAACGGGATCTGGATCTAATGAAAGCTTATCTGAATATGGCGCCGTCCCAAACGCTGAAATGGATAGAGGAAGGCAAGCCGCCAAGTGCAGCAGATGTGGAGATTGAAGGAACGGAACCATATATTGTCGGGGGACACACAGCAAGTGGATATTGGGTCGATACCAAACGAAGAACTACCATAACAGGACTGTATGCAGCCGGAGATGTGGCTGGTGGATGTCCCCAGAAATATGTAACCGGAGCACTGGCGGAAGGCGAGATTGCGGCACAGGCAATACTGGAAGATTTAGAAAGGTGCAATGCTGCTGCTTTGACGGAAAATAATGATGGTTTATTTGAACAGGTGAGTATTGAAAAAGCGAAAGAAATTCAAGAAATACTGGAGAATAGACCAGGACTGTTTTCAACGGAACAGCTGGAAGAAGCGATGCAGAAGGTTATGGATACTTATGCAGGAGGGATTTCGAACCATTATCAGTACAATGGGATACAACTGAATCTGGCTGAAAGAAAGATAAAGGAACTAATGGCATTGGCGGAAAATCTGTCTGCAGCAGATATGCATGAAGTGATGTTTGTATATGAACTGAAAGAACGTCTGGTGGTCTGTCTGACTCTGATTGCGCACCTCAGGGCACGCAGGGAGACCCGGTGGAACAGCTTTAATGAAAATCTGGATTATCCGCGGAAAGATCCTGAATGGATGAAGTATGTTAATTCCCGCATGGAGGATGGCGAAATTAAAATCTTATACCGGAAACTGACGGGAAGGAGGGAGCAGTATGAGCATAACAATTAAAAGGGATGTATGCATCGGATGCGGAAAATGCCGTATGGTATGTCCGGGCAGTTTATTGAAGGCAGATCAGGATCGAAAAGCGTATATTGCTTATCCCAGAGACTGCTGGGGCTGTGCATCCTGCGTAAAAGAGTGTCCCGTAAATGCGATTTCCCTTTACCTGGGTTCGGATATGGGAGGAAAAGGAAGCCTGCTGTCTGTGGAGGAAAAAGGGGATCTGCTTTACTGGAAAGTAGAGAAAACAGATGGCACGACGGTAACAATCGAAGTTAATAAAAAGGATGCAAATCAATATTGAGGAGTGCAGATGGAGGGAATGAATTTAAGACACGCTCCAGACAGTGACCATACAGCAATTAGGAGGAATAAAGGTTGAAAGAAAATTATGATTTAGAAAGGAAGCCACAGTGTGATTCTTTCAACCTGTTTTATTGTGGCAGTATTGCAGGCAATCCTGCAATATGTAATGGGTATAAATATGAAGAAAATATCAAATGAATTATCTCATTTAGACGAATTGGAAGCGGAGGCAATTTATATAATACGGGAAGTGGCGGCAGAATGTGAGAAACCGGTTATGCTGTACTCCATTGGAAAGGATAGTTCCGTTATGCTGCATCTGGCATTAAAGGCATTCTATCCGCAGAAACCGCCATTCCCGTTTTTACATATAGATACCACATGGAAGTTTCATGAAATGATAGAGTTCCGAGACAGAAAAGCGGAGGAATTGGGGATTGAGATGCTGGTATACAGCAATGAAGAGGGAATACGCCAGGGAATCAACCCCTTTGACCATGGAGCTGCATATACGGATATTATGAAGACTCAGGCATTAAAACAGGCACTTACAAAGTATGGTTTTACGGCTGCATTTGGAGGCGGACGCCGTGATGAAGAAAAAGCAAGGGCAAAAGAGAGAATCTTTTCTTTTCGAAATGAAGCCCATGCCTGGGATCCCAAGAACCAGCGTCCGGAAATGTGGAAATTATATAATACGAAAATCCATAAGGGAGAAAGTATGCGGGTATTTCCAATTTCAAACTGGACCGAAAAAGATATCTGGCAGTATATTAAAAGAGAAAATATTGACATTGTACCGTTATATTTTGCTGCAGAACGTCCGGTTATTGAAAGGGATGGCAATCTGATTATGGTAGATGATGACAGATTAGAATTGCTGCCGGAGGAAAAAATTCAGCATAAAAGTGTAAGATTCCGTACCCTGGGATGTTACCCCCTCACAGGCGGATGTGAATCCAGGGCAGCAACGCTGGATGAAATTATCGAAGAAACGTTAAGTGCAGTTTCCTCTGAACGTACCACCCGGGTGATTGATAAAGAAGAGGCGGGCAGCATGGAGCGAAGAAAAAGGGAGGGATATTTCTAATGAAAGGATTATTAAAATTTATAACCTGCGGAAGCGTGGATGATGGAAAATCAACCCTGATCGGGCATATTTTATACGATGCGAAACTGCTTTATGCAGATCAGGAAAAAGCACTGGAGCTGGACAGCAAGGTTGGCAGCCGCGGAGGTGAGATTGATTATTCCCTACTTCTGGATGGTTTAATGGCTGAGCGGGAACAGGGAATTACGATAGATGCAGCATATCGCTACTTTACAACAGATCATAGAAGCTTTATTGTGGCAGATACTCCGGGACATGAGGAGTATACCAGAAATATGGCAGTGGGTGCATCATTTGCAGATCTGGCAGTAATACTTGTGGACGCAAAACAAGGTGTACTGGTGCAGACCAGGCGCCATGCCAGAATATGTTCGTTAATGGGTATCCGTTCTTTTATATTTGCAGTAAATAAAATGGATCTCATGGGATACGACCAGAATCGTTTTCTGGAAATTGAACGTGAATTGCAGGAATTGAAAGAAGAACTGTTGCTTGAAAATATCATTTGTATCCCGGTATCTGCTACGGAAGGAGATAATGTAACAAAAAAATCAGCAAACACACCCTGGTATGAAGGCCAGGATTTGCTTACCTGCCTGGAAAATATCGACGTTGCCGTAACTTCGGAACAGGGATTTGTACTTCCGGTACAAAGAGTGTGCCGACCGGATCATACTTTCCGGGGATTTCAGGGTCAGATTGAATCCGGTGTGATAGAGACAGGAGAAGAACTAATTACTTTGCCAAGTGCACAGCGGGCGGTTGTAAAGAGTATTTATGCGGGAGACCGGGAAACCTCCAAAGCATACGCAGGTCAGGCTGTGACCATTCAGCTGGACCGGGAAGTAGATGTTTCCAGAGGATGTGTGCTGACTAAAGATACCGATTTAAAACCAGTCAAACAATTTGTGACAAGTCTGTTGTGGATGGATGACTCCAGACTGGTTCCCGGAAAAGAATTTCTGGTTAAGACGGGAACAAAATTAATACCGGGAGTGGTAAAAGCGATCCGGTATAAAGTAGATGTGAATACAGGGGAACATTTAGCAGCAGAGAACCTGGTGAAGAATGAAATTGCACGTTGTGAAATTGCTTTGACAGAACCGGCTGTAATCGATCTGTTCCATAAGCATAAAACGCTGGGAGAATTGATTCTGATCGACAGGATAACAAATATGACTTCTGCCTGCGGTGTTATTGAAGAACTGTGTGGGTTAGACGAAGCAGGGGAGAAAGAGGGGAGAGACAGTACTTTTATCCATGGTGACCTCAGGGCAAGAGGCGATATTTTTGAAGAATATTATTACAATCTGGAAAGCCTGTCTGTTATGAAAAGCAGAGAAGTACAGCAGGTGTATACTATTGGAGATCAAATCCCGTTAGATGGGGAGAGTTTTTCATATCCCGAAGATTTTGATGTTTGTGTACTTCGCGATAAGACAGCGGTACGCATACGCAAAGGACAGATAGCGGAAATACAGTCATTAAAGGAATATCATTATAGTGGTGTACCGGTTTTAAATGGCAGAGGATTTGGAATTCAGGTAAATAGCGATGATGAAGTATCAGAACTTTTTAAAGAATGGGAGCTAAAAAAAGATAATCGGCAGGCAGAATTTTTAAACCGGTGGATGGATTTTGGGGCTTACCGCAGAATTATCTTTCATGATAATTTCTGGGTGATTTAATTTGAGAAAATAAATGATTCTGAAAATATAGCTGAAATACCCCGGAGGTTGGCTGGCTCCGGGGTATTTGAAAAGAGAGTTCTCTGTAAACAGAGTTAAAATGATAAAGAAGTTTATTACTCAATTATTATATATAATTACATCGGCTTTTTGTTCACGAATGTATTGAAATGCAGTTTTTGTGTTACCAGTTTCTTTGATGAACTATCAGTAGATAATAAAAGAAAGGCGGCTTTCGGTTTTTGATTTCTCCATCATGTCTACATATATTTGAAAGAATTCCGGGATCGATTCGGTTACGTCAGAAACCATTCTTTCTAACACTTTATCAAAGGGTGCAATACCGATAGCGTTTTGGGGTTCACCGGAAAGAAGTATGGGTAATTCTTTTATCTCCCACCACTTATATTTTCCGCCGAAAGAGCGTCTGGCTGTTTCCAGAATATAGCAGCCAAATAAAACCCTGGTATTTTGCCGGAACGCCGGATTAAATTTGGCATATGGCGGCATTGTTTTCAGGATATGATCCAGCTGGGAAAGGCTTTGGACCGAGTAGTCAAAATTTTCTTTAAAGGAATAATGTTTTATAAATGCGGAAGCAAAATATTCGATTTTATGATTGGAACAGTTTTCTTTTGTCAGTAGTCTGGGGGGATTAAATTTCACGGAAACCTCCTGGAGATTATAAACGGGTTTTGATCTTTACGATACACCGGCTCCTGATATAACCCCGGAGCCAGGCAAAATGGAGTTACTCCGCAGCGTTGGAGGAAGCTGCGGAGCTGACATTGTGAATAACGAAATTCAAGATTTATTATATACGATTGTCAGAGCGTTGTGGTAATGTTTGTATTAAAAGGTAAGTTTTCTGGCATAGAATGTTTTTGGAATTAAAATACTTTATTTATAGCGCTTATCAGCTGGGCAACATAAATAAATGTACAGACTAATCCGATTCCAGTTATAATTGCAAAGAATATCAGTATATTTTTTATGGTTCTTACATTATTATACTGGTCTTCCAGTTTTTTTTCTATATTAGCTAATTCGCGATGAAATGCTTTATATTCCAGACTGCAATCATGGGAATTATGTAATTCAGATTCCGGATTCCGATGGGAAGATTTTCGTGATACATTTTCTTCTTTGCAAGTACTTTCGTAACAAGTATCCAAAGGCATTTCCAGTGAAATATTTTTTTTCGCATTTTCGACATCAAATTCGGATATATCACTTTGATGTTCCCGGTATTTGAGTTCCAGAAAGCGTTTTGTATCTGGTCCTAATTCGTTAATTTCTGCCACTTTGTCAAAATAAGCTTTTGCAACAGCCGGATTATCGTAGGTATACATATTAAGGTGTTCGTTGCATCTGCTGCAGATGCTGCCGTCTAGACCAATTACTGAAAAAATACTTTTCTCGTTTCCACAGATTACACATTTCATAATTCACTTCTCCTTATAATAACTTATGCTTTTTTCCATTTAGCGGTTGTATGGAGCAATTGGATCACTTTTAAAGCTTAAGCTATTTTTCTCGTTGTAATAGTTTATGTACATTATTATAGGGGAATAAATGTAGATTTTCAAGTTGTTTTGGTTGGTAAGATAGCTTACTACTTTCCGAACACTACCCCCAGCTACAAAGCGTTTGCAAGGCGGGGAATGAGGCGCAGCGGATACGTCGATTGACCACATCGCGGCAGTTAGAAAATAGACAAGGATTAGCCCCGAATTTAAGCGTTATGGTCTGTTAGGTTAAAAATACGTTAAGAGATAAAGGGTTAAGGGAGAAGAGCTGGATGCTGTGAAGCTGGGATTTCAGATCAGATAAGATTCTGTTTTATCTATAAAATTATATAGGATTTAGAAAATATTATATTGTTGGGAGTACCCGCCGCAGCTTGTGGGAGCTGCGGGATGGGAATCATGTAATACTAAGCAATCACTATTATACACAAATTAAAAACAGTTAGAACATGTTTGTACTAAATGGCTGTTTTTCTGTAACAAAATAATAAAAGTGTGAAGATTACACCCTGTTTTATCTGCTGCGGTTACATTGATTACAGAAAATGAACATTTTAAAACAGATCATCCTGCGTCTTCCCGGTAAATGGAAAGTACAGCTTGTAAAATCTGTTTATAAATACGCTTTAAGCTGCGCTGTCTGCAGGTTTTTCTATGGCAGAGTTTTTGACATCATCCGGAAGCGTAATGGTTTCAACTTCGCCAAAAGACCCAAATTTAAGATCAAAAGTGCATGATTCACAGTTGAATTCTACATCTTCCTGTGCTCCCGCTGATTTCATGGCTTCTAACATCATAGTCTGCAAATCAAGCGTCATTTTTACCGGCATGGAATCTTTTTTTGCAATATAAAATTCTACCGGAATTTTAATAGCTGCCCAATCTGCATCCCCCATGATCTCCGCAGAATCGTTCATTGCACTTAATGCAGAGTCCAGAATTGTGCTCAATGCTTCGCCGTCCAGTACACCTTTTAATGCATAGCATTCAACACCTTCCAGATCAGTTGTATTCTTTTCCAATTCCAGACTTGCTGCCAGTTTTTCAAACTCTTTAAATTCATAAGCATTCAGGCTTTTATCCAGATTTTCTTGTACTTCTTTTGTCCAGCCCTCTTCCCCTGTTTTGGTGTACGAAATTGTGTTATCACCGTCCCGGACCGTATATACTTCTAGTGGAGATGTCTGATCCATACCAAGCATTCCCAAAGCCATACTCCCTTCGGCATGTATGATTTCGGGATCTGTGTTTACCTTCATTCCCATATCCATATTCATGGTAACATCGACCGAAATTCCCTGAACAGTGCCGCCGGCTTTCAAATCCATAAGCATGTCTATTTTATAGTTTTCTGCTTTCGACATATTTTCGGACATGGATTTTAGAAGTGATTCGGATGTTGCTTTACCGCATCCTGTCACGCTTAAAATCAAAATACTGCTTCCCAATACAGCACAGCTATACCTTACAAATTTCTTTTTCATACTTTTTTTCTCCTTTGTCTTTCCCTTTTCAATGGGTGATTGTATTCTTAAGACAGAAAGAACACATGATAGTCATTATATATGATTTATTTGTGATCGGATCGGGAGTGTATTGAAATGCACATTTTATAACATAAAATGTGCAAATAGAGATAGAAAAGCAGAAGAACATATTTGCCTTCTGCTATTTTCATAAATTTATATTGTTTTTGTTGTAATATTTTCTGTTTCTGAATTCATGGCTTCCGAAGTCTTTTCTGTCTGAATATCTTTAATTTCCTGTGGGAGGGAAATCGTACCAATTTCTCCGAAAGAACTATAAATAAAGTTTAATGTTAAATGATCACAGTTTATGCTTAGGTCTTTCTGGTCATCAAGAGATTTCATCAGTCCCATCAATAATGGTTTTAACTCCACACTTATTTTAACCGGCATTTTTTCTTTTTTGGAAACGTAGAATTCTATAGGTATTTCGATTTCCGCCCAGTTAACATCTTTATAAATATTGGCAGCTTCATCGAACTGATCATATAGTGAATCTGCCATTTTACGCAAGGCATTCGTATCCAAAAGACCTTTGAGTTTGTAACATTCTATGTCTTCCAGCTGGGATGTATGATCCTCCAGTTCTAAATTAACCGACAAATCTGTGAGTTCATTATATATATTTACGTCTGGGTCATTTTCCGGATTGGTAATGGTGTTCCTTTTCCATTCTGATTTTCCGATTTGAAAATAATTGATGATATCCGGATCTTCTTTCATAGAGTAAGACGCAACATCTATTTTCTGCTCCATACCCAGTGTTTTGAACCAAATATTACCATCAGCATACAGTATCTGTGGCTCCACATTTAGCTGAAGTGCTATATCCAGACCTGCCTGGACATCCAGCGTAACTCCGCTCATGGATCCGCTGGCGTTTAGATCTGCCGACATATCAATTTTATAATCATTTACTTTTGACATGTTTTCTGACATGGAGTTCATAAGTGATTCTGCAGTTACCTTTCCGCATCCTGTTATGTTTAGAATCAGGATACTGCCTGCTAATAGAGTACAGCCGTATTTCCATAAGTTCTTTTTCATATTCTCTCCTTTTGATGTTGTTTAGACTTTTAATCGGTTTTTCTATAGTTTTCCTTTTAGAAATAGAAACATAATTATCATTATATATGATTTTATAAAATACGGATCAGATTTGTATTGAAATGCAGATTTTGTATGTGTTTTAAACTCTTTATTGAAGAAAGTACGGACATTTCCGGCATAATTTAACGTGGCAGGTATGACATAAAAGACAAATCTGCTTTTAATCTGCTTGTGTATTGTAAAGTGGAAGACCCTGGGCGGACATGAAATCATGACAAAATTTAAAGATTTTATTTTGGGTTATGAATATCATGGTAAATGAGAAAAGTACTTGACTTTAAAATCCTACAGATGTAATATATAAATAAAAATTTTTGTAATTAAATATTACAAATGTAATAAATATGAATTGTTAGGAGGATGTGAAATGAAGAAAAAGAATATCGCTGTCATTGCGTTTTTGGCTGTTGTTGTGGCCGGAGTGATTATCACAACGGGATATATGTATCTGAGATCACAGGGATATAAGGGACCGGAATCTCTTTTGAAGCAATTAACCGGCAGGGGAGAAGAGCCTGATCAACTGCTTCAGAAATATATGTCCTATATAGAGAAATCAGAATATCAAACCATGTACAGCATGATAAGCGGGCAAAGCAAAGAGAGCTATTCCGAAAAATATTTTACGGAAAGGAATAAAAATATTTATCAGGGAATGGAAGCAGAGGATATCAGGGTCAGCATACTGGATACGGAGGAAGACCAGGGGCAGGTAACTGTGAGTTATCAACAGGCTATGAAGAGCTCTGCCGGAGAAGTGCAGTTTGAAAACCAGGCGGTATTTACCAAAGAGCAGGGGAGGGGATATGTACTGGAATGGAATGACAGCCTGATTTTCCCAGAGCTGATGGCGAAGGATAAGGTAAGGGTATCTGTAGTGGAAAGCAGGCGTGGAGAGATCACAGACAGAAATGGAAAAATGCTTGCCGGGGAAGGAACAGCGGTATCCATAGGACTGGTACCAGGAAAAATGAGTGAAGATGCCGGCAATGATCTGATCAGGCTGGCAAAACTTCTGGATACTACCGTGGAATCCATCAAGACAAAGCTGGATGCGACCTGGGTAAAAGGAGATTCACTGGTACCGGTTGCCGTATTGGATAAGGTGTTAGAGACGGATCTGATGTCTGCTTCCCCGCCGGATCAGGTTATGAAAAATAAAGAGGTTCAGGATGAACTGATTATGATACCCGGGGTTATGATATCGGATACGGTTGTGAGAAGTTATCCTCTTGGAAAGGGGGCATCCCATTTGACCGGATATATTCAGAATGTAACGGCTGAAGACCTGGAAGCACACCCGAATGAAGGATACAGTGAAAACAGTGTAATTGGAAAAAGCGGAATGGAAGGCTTGTATGAAAAAGAATTAAAGGGTCAGGACGGATATGAGATTGTAATTGAAAATGAAAACGGGAAGACGAAAGCGGTGATTGCATCCATACCAAAAAAAGACGGAGAAAATATTAGGCTGACGATTGATGCCGGGCTTCAGGAAAGTCTGTATGAGCAATTTAAAGATGACAAAAGCTGTTCTGTTGCAATGAATCCGTATACCGGGGAGGTGCTGGCCCTTGTCAGCACGCCGACTTTTGACAGTAATGATTTCATAAAAGGCATGTCGGATAAGAAGTGGAAGGAATTAAACGACGATAAAAGGAATCCTTTGTATAACCGGTTCCGTCAGGTACTTTGCCCGGGTTCATCCTTTAAGCCGGTAATCGCCGGAATAGGGCTGGAAACAGGGGCAATTAACCCGGATGAGGACTTTGGAAATGAAGGGCTTAGCTGGCAGAAAGACACAAGCTGGGGAGATTATCATGTAACTACTTTACATGCATATGAACCAGTCACATTAGAAAATGCAATGATCTATTCCGATAATATATATTTTGCAAAAGCAGCACTTAAAATTGGGGCAGATCAGTTGGAAAGCCAGCTGGACAAACTGGGATTTAACCAGGAAATGCCTTTTGAGATTACCATGGCACAATCCCAGTATTCCAATACAGAGAAAATAGAATCAGAGGTACTGCTTGCCGACAGCGGCTATGGCCAGGGACAGATTTTAATTAACCCGCTGCATCTTGCGGCATTGTATACGGCATTTTGTAATGATGGAAATGTCATAAAGCCTTATCTTCAGTACAAGGATTCACCAGAGCCTCAGGTGTGGCTTCCCCAGGCATTTTCAAAGGAAACGGCGGACAGGGTGGAAAACGCTATGGAAAAAGTAATATCCTCGCCGGAAGGCACAGGCAGGGCAGCAAAAATGGATTCCACTATTTTAGCAGGGAAAACAGGAACTGCGGAAATCAAGGCAGACGTATCTGATACGACAGGTACGGAACTGGGATGGTTTGGTGTATTGACTCCGGAGCCTGCTTCCAGTAAGCCCGTCCTGTTAATCAGCATGGTGGAAGATGTAAAAGAAACCGGTGGCAGCACCTATGTTGTGGAGAAGGATAAGATTGTTTTGGATTATTATTTTTCAGCAGAATAAAAAGAATATTAGGAATACCGATGGAAGGAGAAAGACCGGATGAAAAAGATAGTAATTGTAACCGGAATATTATGCTGTATGGTTATGATAGGTGTCTTTTATGCCGCACCAAATCAGAAGGGAGAGTATCTTCTGGCTCAGAATATGGAGGGAAGTATCTCTAAGGAAGTCTCAGACCGGGTGAAGGAAGAGTGTCTGGAGGTTGCCGGCATTTATAAAGAAACCTATCTTAATACGGATAAACAGCCGTCTGATATTGTTCAGGCAGATAAGCAGATTTCAGAAGAGGCTGTCGGTGAAATCGTAAAGAAGATTGGCAAAAGAGGAATTACTGTAAGCGATACTGCTGGCAGGTGCAGTCTGGAAAATACCCAAGCGTTTTATAGCTTCTGGGAAAAGATCCAAAAGGGAGAAGCTGCATCTGTTACCATTTACCGCATACGGCAGAATGGAGGGTTTTACCGCTATGAATTCTATATGGACCACACCGGAAAATATCTGTTATCTGCTTCTGTCAATCTGGATTTAGAAGGGAATCCTGACGTATATGAGATGAAAATAACACCTCTCTCGGAATGGAAATTTACGGAGAAAGAAAACTTTATTTTCCGGGATGATTATGCAGTCTGGGCGAGTGGAAATGGATACCGCATGATCCGTGTAAAACCAGTGGATGAAAATTGTCTGTCCTATCAGAAAAAATATGTGGAACCCATCAATTATGGAGGTAATAATCTGATGATCAGCAATTGGTCAGAGACGGATTATTCAAAGCTGAGCTTTAATGACCTGTTTGAAAACTTATATAATTTAAAAGAAGGCAAACGGCTGGAAAAAGACCAGTTTCCCATTGATCCATCAAATGAAAACAGGTACATTCCTGCTGATTTATTTGAAAACGTCATTCAGAGTTACTTTTCCATTACAAAGGAAGATCTGCGAAAAGCTGCGATGTTTGAACAAAAGAAAGATGCTTATCCCTGGCAGGAAATTCGCTCTAACAATAATTGTGTTGCAATGCCTTATATGGACCCGGATGTAACAGCGGTGAAAAAAAATTCAGATGGTACGGTAACGCTAACCATAGATGTGATCTGCCTGGAGAAAAGTAATGACCGGGCGTTTACCCATGAGCTGACGCTGCGGGAATTGGGCGGGGGAAAGGTGCAGTATGCAGCAAATGCAATTGTTCCTGATGAACACAATGTGATGCCCAATTATGTTTACCGGTTACAGTAATAATGGAATAACATAAAAATGGAATAATAAAAATGGATTAATAAAAATGGAATAATAAAAATGGAATAATAAAAATGTATAAACATGACGATAAAAAAATGTATTGACGCTTCCATGTATCTAAGGTTAATATTGTTTTAGACATTACATACAAAGGAAGGGGAATAAAATTGATGAATTTTAACATAGAAGGACTTTTGCATGGCGGGGACTACAACCCGGAACAGTGGCTGGACGATCCCGGGATTCTGGAAAAAGACATTGAGTATATGAAGGAAGCGAAGATAAATACCGTTACCCTGGGAGTATTTTCCTGGGCGGTACTGGAACCGGAAGAAGGCGTCTTCCATTTTCAGTGGATGGAGGATATCATTGACCGCTTGTATGAGAATGGAATCAGTGTTATTCTGGCAACTCCTTCCGGCGCAAGGCCCAAATGGATGGCAGACAAATATCCCGAGGTACTCAGGGTGGATGGGAACCGTCAGCGCAATCTGTTTGGCGGACGCCACAATCACTGCTACACGTCCCCGGTTTACCGTGAAAAAGTAAGTATCATGAATCAGGAACTGGGAAAACGCTTCGGTGCTCATCCCGGTGTGATACTGTGGCATTTATCAAATGAATATGGAGGGGACTGCCACTGTCCGCTCTGCCAGGAAGCATTTAGAAACTGGCTTCAGGAGAAATATAAGACAATCGATGAATTAAACCGCCGGTGGAGCACTACCTTTTGGAGCCATATTTATCAGGATTTTGACCAGATCGAAAGCCCTTCACCAAGGGGAGAGATGCAGCTTCATGGACTGAATCTGGACTGGAAGCGGTTCGTTACCCATCAGACTATCGATTTCATAAAAGCGGAGGCGGCGGCAATCCGTCAGACAGGTTCAAAGATTCCTACAACAGTTAATTGTATGTACTATTATAATGAACTGGATTATGCTAAGTTTAACGACGTGGTGGATGTCCTTTCCTGGGATTCTTATCCTACATGGCATAAGGCAGATGAATCTGTAACCGCTATGGATACTGCAATGATGCACGATCTGCTGCGCTGTGTGCAAAAGAAACCATTTTTATTGATGGAGTCCTGTCCCAGTGCAACCAACTGGCAGAAGGTGAGCAAACTGAAAAAACCAGGGATGCATCAGCTCTCGTCACTTCAGGCAGTTGCCCATGGTTCGGACAGCGTGCTTTATTTCCAGATCCGTCAGAGCCGCGGAGCATCCGAGAAATTTCATGGTGCCGTGATTGATCATTATGGCGGGAATGATACCAGAGTGTTCCGTGAGGTGACAGATGTGGGAAACACACTGGAAGAAATCAAGGAAACCTGCAGTACGGATACAGTTTCCGAAGCAGCGGTTATCTATGACTGGGAAAATAAATGGGCGATGGAAGATGCCCAGGGTCCCAGAAACCAGGGGCTTTATTATAAAGAAACCGTTCAGAAATATTACCGTGCATTTCGGGAACAGGGAGTAAATGTGGACGTAATCGGCAGCGGGCAGAATCTGGACGGTTATAAAGTGGTAGCAGCACCAATGCTCTATCTGTACAGGGAAGACTTTGCGGATAAAATCCGCAGATTTGTGGAAAATGGCGGTCATTTTATCATGACTTTCTGGTCAGGAATTGTAGATGAAACAGACCGGTGTTATCTTGGCGGCACACCTTATGGATTGATGGATGTACTGGGACTGCGCAGTATGGAAATTGACGGGTTGTATGATCATGAAACGAATCGGATTCAGATAACCGGGCAAAAAGAAACTCTGGGGGAAGGCACATATGAGTGCCGACATCTATGCGACCTGGTGAAAGTGTCAACGGCGGAAGTACTGGCTGTATATGAACAGGATTTCTATAAGGGATATCCGGCACTGACCTGCAACCAGTTCGGTAAAGGCAAAGCCTACTATGTGTGTACGGACGCTGAGCAGGATTTCTGCAGTGAATTATGCAGCCACATCGGGGAAGAAGTGAAGCTTACAAAGTTTATGAAGAAAGTGCCAAAAGGAATTGAGATTACTGCCCGCAGCTCGGATACGTCGGTATATCTGTTTGTGCAGAATTTTAATTCTGAGAGTGTGAAACTGGAACTGCCCGATGGGTTTGCGGTGTTAGCAGGTAGTTGGGAAGCGGATGGAGGGATTGGTCCGTTTGGTACGGTTGTGTTGAAGAATGATGTAAAATAGAAATAAAGTAATAAAGAAACTTAAATTTAATATGAGATGTTTGTAAATCCCGTATCATGAGACGTTCATGGTACGGGATTTTTTGCCGCCCGGGGCGGCAGCAGACAGTTACGGATTTGTAATAATGATATCTATCCGTATACCCCCTGTTTTTCGGTTTTGGATACAAAGATCAAATTGGTTTCCATAGTATATTTCCAGACGTTCCTTTACATTAACCAGTCCGATGCTGTTAAATCTGCTCTTTTTCCAGATATCATCAAAACGGTCCGGTTTTATCCCGGTACCATTGTCTTCTACAGTAATATGAAGGGTAGTTCGAGTATCTTCTGAATCCAGGAAAGCACAGATGCGGATCCAGCCAGAAGCACGTTCATACAGACCATGCAGAAGGCTATTCTCCACGAGGGGCTGCAGAATCAGTTTTGGTATCTCCAGGGAGAGGCTGTCAGGTGCAGCATCCAGACATAGGGAAACATCACATTGCAGCATTTGCTTCTGAAGGAAGAAGTAGTTTTGCACATTTTCTAATTCCTGTTCTACGCTAATCATATCAGCCTGCTTGGAAAGAGTTGCATTTAACAGGCGTACCAGCGCTGTAATTGTCTGGCGGATTTCATCATTACGGTTCATTCTTGCTAAAACCTTAATGGAATTTAGGACATTATATAGAAAGTGTGTGTTTATCTGCATCTGGAGAAAGTTGATTTCCGTCGCTCGCTTCTGCTCCTCGGAGGCGATAATCTGCCGTGTATATTTTTGCACCATCTGAATCATATCATTATAGCTACGGGTAAGATATGCAATTTCATCTTTACCCTCCACAATGAGAGGATTTTTGTATTCGGTTTCATAAGCACAGTCCATCTGACGCTTTAACATCAGGATGCGATTGGTAAAAAGTCTGGATATAAGATAAATAAGCAGAAGCCCGATGAATAAAAAGCCCGATGCAATTAACCAGTTATAGAGCAGAATGGGTGAGAGCTTACCTGTTATGGAGTTCCGTTCCATGGCATGGAACATCGTCCAGCCGGTCACCTCCAGGGGATATTGATTAATATAATATTCCCCGCTGTCTGTGGAGTGAGGTGTTGTCGTAAAACCCTTGCTGTCCATGGACGGTTTAGGCAAATTCTCTGTAATGCAGGAAGCTAAGGGATCCGTAGAAAGAATCAGGCTGCCATCCTGATTTAAAATGGAAAAAGTGCCACTCCCCTGGGCCTGCTGATAATTTCGGAATAATTCCACAAAAGCCTCAGCCTCAATTCCTACAATAATATACCCTATATCGGAACCGTTTTTTTTATCCAAAAGGCGTCCGGCCAGAAATAGGGAGTGGTGCAATTGATTTAAACCTGTGGTGCTTTTAAATGGGCCACTCCATGCAAGATTGCCTGTTATATTATCGAAAGTCTGGCGTATCTCATCCACAATCTCCGGAAAGTGCTCTACTTTTGCCGAAGAAGATGCGAGCGTATCACCGTTAGGGTCTATCAAATAGAGTGATACAGATTCATTCAGGTTAAGATTTGAGGATGTATGAATTTTGCGGTATACACTGTTGAAAAGTATATGGTTTTCGTAGGAACTGGTGGAAAAGTCCCATAGTGAACCGGAGAATTCGTTTTTTGCAATAAAAAAGGAGTTAATATCTTCATCAAAATAAAAATCTACGAAACTATCATGTATCTGTCTTGTGGCCATATCGATTTTATCTGCCACCTGTTCAAGGGCAATGGTGTCAGAATTCATATATTCTTTAATAAAGATCCGGTTTATATTGTAGGAAGTACAGGCTTGAATAGCAACCATACATAATAAAAACAAAAAGCCGTACGTTACTATCAGCTGTGTATTAAATCGGTAACACAGTAGTTTTTTAAATATTTTCATAATGATATCCTCCCAAAGTCTATTTAAAAATTCATTACTATTTTTCAAGCTGTGACTTTCTTTTTTTCTGAAATTCTTTTGGAGTACATCCGGTATATTCTTTGAATTTTTTTATAAAGTAACTGAGGTTCTGATAGCCGGTTTTCTCTGCAATAGTTTGAATATGGTCATCTGTATGCAGCAGATATTCCTGAGCCTGTTTCATTCTCTGCGCTGTCACATATTTACTAAAGCTTATGCCTTTTTCAGCAGCGAATAAGCGGGACAAGTAATAATAACTTACATTTACTGTTTTAGACGCTTTTTGGAGAGTAAGGTCAGGATCAGATAAATGAGAAAGTGCATAATCTGCCACTGCATCCAGCAGGGATTGTTTTTCACTGTATAATTTCCCAAATAATGTATCACAGCAGTTGGTAAAAAATTTATGAAAGTATTCTTTCAGGGAATTTATGTCTTTGCTGTCTTCAAGCGCAGTGCTGTATTGCTGCCGGTTAAATGGAAAACTGCCTATTTGCCGTGTACAGATTTCCCGAATCTGATCATACAAAAGCAGCAGCAGCCGGGTAATACTTTCCTTCGGCAGCTGGCTGCTTTGCACAAAAGTAAAGATCCTGGTGATAATCTCTTCGCACTTTTCAATATCAAAAATGGTAAAAGCTTCCCTGAACTGGAACAATAATTGATTCGTAAACGGGGAGTGTTCCGTATCAAGTGAATATTTCGTTTTCTCAAGGATTTGTGGCTTATACTGCTCCATTGAGGACAATATATCTTCAAATTCTATTTCTGCTTTCAACAGGTAATCATTTGCACCAAGCCGCAGAGCTTCACGGGCATAAGTAAAGTTATTATATGCAGAAACGATGATGACTACAAGTTCTTTATCCAGGCTGCGTAGCTCTTTCAGGAGATCAAGCCCGTTAAGCCCAGGCATATTTATATCTAAAATAACGATATCCGGGTTTAGTTCCTGATAAGTTTTCATAAATAATACGGGATTACGGATAGTTCCAGCGATTTCGTAACCGTAATGCTCCCAGTCGATAGAGAATTTGAAACCCTGAAGCATAAGAGCATCATCGTCAACTAATAATATTCGTATCATAGGCACCTCCTGATTATGTAATAATTAAAATGTTATGTTAAGGTTAGTTTTTATTATACCATAGGATCACCAACAAAATAAAAAATACGATGCATGATGACAAATATTTGTTATTGGAAAACAAAGAAATGTTATTCGTACGGTTAAAAAAGCAAAAATGTGTGATAACCGGGCAATCATGATATTAGATTTGTAAAATAAGGAATGCTATAATATAGTTATCAAGCAGATTCATTGGCCGATGTGCTTAAGTGGAAATAAACTAAACGTATAGGTGTTATGCGGGATGCTGCAGAACATCTTCAAAGAAAGGATGGAGATTATGAGGAAGAAGTTTTATAAAAAAGTGTGTGCATGCGTGATGGCATCTATTATGGTACTGGGACTCACTGCCTGCTCAGATAAAGGAGGAGCAAATACAGAACAAAAGGATGCAGAGCAAAAAGAAAGTGTACAAACAGAGGGCGGACAAATAGAGACTAAGGAACAGGACACAAAGCAGGCGACTGAGGAAAAGCATGAAGCTAAGTCTAACGGAGAGAAAATAACGATTACATTTCAGAGGCAATCTGCGGTTAAAGCAGGGATGCAGGAACGTATAGACGCCTATAATGCTTCTCAGGATGAGATAGAAGTAAAGCTGATCGCTACCACAGACCATGTTCAGAATATGCAGAAACTCCAGCTTTCTACAGCTTCCGGACAGGCTCCCAATATTGTTGCAGTCAATTATATCGATGTGGAAAATGCAGCAAAGCTTTATGATTATCTGGATTTTAATGAGCTGCTGCCTAAATACGGTGATTATACGGTAGGCAACTGGTTGGGTGAACTTCCGAAATATGGTAATATCGACGGCAGACAGATATCACTTCCCTATTTCTCCAATAACCTGTATCTTCATTACAATAAGAAATTATTCAGGGATGCTGGTCTGGATCCGGAGAAACCGCCACAGACCTGGGAGGAATTAAAAGAATATGCGCTTCAGATAAAGGATAAGACAGGAAAGGTAGGTTTCTCCTGGGGACAAAATGATCCATATTATGAAGTAAATACCTGGGCATATTTGAATTTTGTATATCAGAATAAAGGAGTAGTCTGGGATGATAAAGTTACGGAATGTAAACTGGGGAACCAGGAAGGAAAAGACGCATTGAAGTACCTGATGGAACTGCTGGATGACGGTGCTTCCACGATGGAACTTCCCGAGAATGGCTTTGAAAGCGGCTCAATAGGGATGATATTGTATGGAAGCTGGCAGTTGGATCCATATACAGAAGCGCTTGGTGATGATTATGGAAGTGCACTGATGTCGATACCTGACGGTGGAAAGAAAGCTACAATGGCAGGCGGTGAGCATCTGATGATCCTGGATTCCGGTGATGAGAAGATTAATGAGGCAGCCTATAAGGTATTTAAGTGGCTGGTGTCACCGGAGGAAATGGCACATGTCTGCAAAAAAGAAGGAGCAGTTCCGGTTACAGACTTCTGCCGGGATAGCGATGCTTTCAATGGGCTGAAAGAAAATGCATCTTATCAGACGTCTATGGACAATGTACAGTACTCTGTATTCTATCCGGCACCGGCATCCTATGCAGAGATGTCCACGGCCATATACAATAACCTGACAAAAGCTTATTTTAAAGAATCCAGTGTAGATGAAGCGATAGATAATATGGTTAAAGAGGTGAATGACATTATTGCAAAACAGAATAAGTGACATAAATAATGCAAGGAGAGCAATTTTCTAACACGCTCTAAGGCACAGCCCCGGAATATATATCTGCGGCTGTGCCAGGAAGGAGGATCATATGAGAAGAAAGCTTAGTGTACGCCAGAAGAAAGAGACGCGGGATGCTTATATATTTCTTGCGCCCTGCGTTATTTTTTTTGCCATTTTTGTCCTTTATCCTTTTGTATACAGCTTTTATCTGAGTCTCAGTCAATGGGATGGAGGAAAAATCACCAATATAACATTTTCCGGTATTGAGAATTACAAAAGAGTATTTACGGATAAAGAGTTCTATAATTCGCTGAAAGGTACTCTTATATATACCGTTGGGATCAATCTCATCTTGATTGTTGCAAGTACCTATCTGGCTATAGTTTTGAATAAAAAGCGGTTGTTTCAGAACTTTTTTAAAGCGGCTTTTTTTATACCGGTGGTTCTCCCTACTACTGTATGCGCCGCTATGTTTAAATGGATATTCAGCGCCGGAGACGGTTTGTTTAATCTGGCACTCAATGCGGTTGGACTGCCGGGGCAGGCATGGTTTCAGTCACCTGATCTGGCAATGCCGTCTATTTTAATCATGAGTACCTGGAAATGGCTGGGTTACAATATGGTTATTATCATTGCGGCTCTTCAGGGAATTGCGGAAGAATACTACGAGGTTGGAAGGCTTGAAGGGGTAAACTGGTTTACAAAATTTCGTTACATAACCCTTCCCTGTATTAAACCAACTCTTTGGTTTGTTGTTATTATCGGTATTATTAATTCTTTCCAGGTCTTTGACCAGGTTTATCTTCTGACCAGAGGAGGACCTCTGAACAGGACAATGGTACTGGTTTACTACATGTATGTCCATGCCTTTGAATACTACGATTTAAGCTATGCCTCCGCGATAGCATGGGTACTGTTTGTGATCTTGTTTATCCTGACAGCTTTCCAGATGAGGCTGTCAAAGGCAAAGGAATAAGGAGGGGGCAAATATGAAGGAAAGTGCAGAAATAAACACTATAAAATCTATCAAAACATATGCAAATAAAAAATATTTGGCAAATACGGTCAGCTTTGTACTTTTGGCGATGGGTTCCATTATTATGCTGATTCCGATTTTTTGGATGCTTTCTACCGCATTTAAAGAATCGGGACAGATCTGGAGTGTGCCACCGGTATGGATACCGATACCGGCTGTCCTGGATAATTTCCGGGATGTGTTTGAAATTCTTCCGGTGGATAAGCTGTTCTGCAATTCTGTGCTTGTGTCAGTTATCACCACTATCATTCAGCTGATTACATCATGCATGGGTGCATATGCCTTTGCCCGGCTGAATTTCAGGGGTAAAAACCTGATATTTTTATTCTTCATGGCTTCCATGATGATACCCAGGTACATTCTGACGATTCCCCTGTTTCTGATCTTTAATCAGCTGAAGCTGGGAAATACAATGCCGGCGTTAATTCTTCCGGGATGCGTCAGTGCATTTTCCATATTTCTATTGCGCCAGTTTATTGAAGAACTTCCGGCTGAATTTGATGAGGCGGCTACAATTGATGGGGCGAGCCGGTGGAAGATTCTCTTTCGCATAATTATACCACTGGCAAAACCTGGAATCATGACTCTGATTATTTTTGCATTTATGAATGTCTGGAATGATTTTTTCTGGCCGCTTGTTATCATAAATGATACGGAAAAAATGACTTTGCAGGTAGGAATGGCATTTTATATGGGGGCTAAAAAAGTAGAATGGGGACCAATTATGGCTCTAGCCAGCTGTTGTTCGGTACCGATAATGCTGTTATATTTATTTGCACAGAAAAGCTTTATGGCCGGGATAACGGCAGGAGGTGTAAAAGGATGAAAAGCGGATGGTTTCAGGATTATTATGAGAGGTCAGAGAAATCTTTATACTACAAGGCGAAATATGATGAGAATAGTGAGAACATCAATAAGGCATTAAGTGAGCGGTTATTATTTACCCAGTCTAATCTCCGAGCATTGATCGCCCAGGATACTTTGGGCAGGCTGTATTTCGTGTCTTGCCCCCATAAGCAGGATTATGCACTGCCTGCTTTGTGTATGAATCAGGACCAGTATATTACGGCATGCCCGGGTATGTTCTATCAGGTAAATGTGACCCTCCTTTTAGGGAAAATGTGCTATACGCTGACAGACGAGATGGGAAATTGTTATGAAGCGGCAAATTGTGAAAGCAATACGGAATATATAGATAATTTCCTTCCCTGTACAAAGACGGAGTACGAAAATATATCTATGCAAATGGTCAGTATTGCTCCGGTTTTGGAGGAAGGAGCGCGCAGTGCACTTTCGCCGCTGCCTCTTCCCGGGCCATCGGGCTGTCTCTATGCCATTACCATTAAGAATACGGGCAGCGGGGTATTCAGTGGAACGGTTGCTCTTAGCTTGGAAAACCGTTTTGCAGAACCCTATGAGCTTGCCGGCAGCCCAGTTGAAGAACGAACCTTTTCCATGGAACATCAGCGGGTGGATAAGGGGCTATTGATGCTGTATGGTGAAGACGGAGCTGCCGCGGTCCATATGGAGGAGGGGATCTGGAATCAGGAGATGGTTTCAGAGCGAAAAATCAAATTGGCGCCACAGGAAGAAATCACAATTACATCCAGGATTGCTGTAGCTGAAAAAAAAGATGATCTGAATGAGAGTTTATGTATTTTGTACAGAAAGAATGTGGATGAATGGATCAAAATTACTTCCCGTTTTTGGAAAAGCAGGCTTGGAAAGCTGCAGGTAAATGCACCGGAATGTTCAGCAATTCTGGAAATGCAGAGGGATGTGGTTATTAGAAGTATTCTGGATAATTTCAATTGCCTGCAGGCAGACAGAAACGGACAGTTGTGCGTTCACTGGCAGGGAGCACCTTCTCATAATATAGGGAGATTCTGGGGGATTGATTTTGAGCCGACGGCAGTCAGTGTCATGTACATAATGCCCGAATTGGGGAGGATGCTGCTGGAATACATAATTAGCAGAAATGAACCAGGTTATTCCAAATATCAGGATCATTCCACCCCTATTTTGTGTGCACCTCTAATCATAGCCAGGAAATATTATGAACTTACAGGGGACATTAAATGGATTAGAGAAAGGGCAGGCCTCTGGGAAAAACTAAAGGAAATCTACAGAAAGCTGATATTATTTAAGGCTTCGGATTCAAATCTGATTTCCTCACACTTTTCTAGCGATGGACTTGTCATGAACCGTTATGACAATGGAACAAATGTGAAGATCTGGTATGCGATTGAAGGATTTGCCAGCCTGGCAGCCATACTGGAAGATGAAACTGCGGGGGAGTCAAAAGAATTCTCAGATAAAATGAAGACAGACATACAGAACCTCCTGGAAACGGAGGGGCCTTTTGGACGGCAGATAAAGGGAGGTATTAACGGAGGTAAGAATTTGAAGGAAGATAACAGGGAATCTTTTTATTTAAATCCGGACCTTTGTTATTATGATGGCGAAGATTCTGCCAGCTGTATGGCGCCGGTATATGGCATATATCCTTTTGATTATGCACCATGGATAAATTATCACCGATTTGCCAGATCATTATTTGCCAGTAATTATAATCCTGAGATGAATACACTCCGCTGGTTCCCCTATGGGGGTGCAAATGATGGGACAGCATATGTTTCACAGCTGGGCGGAAGTGTGACCAGAGCTGAACAGAAGGCAGGTCTTGTAAATATGCTGGAATCCTGCGTGGATAACACCGGTTCCATCTACTGGTGGCCGCTGGGGAAAAATTTTGTTAGAAGAATAAGCAGATGCAGCCAGGGGCAGGGCTTCCTGGTGTGGCAGTATCTGCAGCAATGGATTGGAATTTTTGCGGATACGGGGAACAGGAGCATCAGAATATCACCACAGGGACTGCCACAGGAAATTATCTGGGAAAACGGACGGGTCGGGAGTTTTGTATTTGATTTCTATTACAGGGAAGAAGAAGAGACTACCATGGTCAGGCTGGTAAATAAAGGATCCTTAAAGTGGTCGGTGAAAATTGGATTTCGCGAACATGGTTCCGGAGCAGGAGCCGTGGCATATGAGGAGAAGAGATGGCTGGATCCCTATGGGACAATAGAAGTTAAAAGAAAAACTGGAAGTGCGGTGCATCAGACAGAAGCAGAGATAGAACGGACAGAATGTGCTGCTGCCTGCGGGGAGAAGGAGCATAGCCTGGACCACATCGGATATCACTTGCCTTTATACGAGATACAGGACAGGTCCATCATTACAATGCAATATGTTCTGTATACGAAAAAGGAAATGGAGGATGTCAGCATCACTGTTAAAGGCGCTTCCGGTTGGAAGTTTGCGGAGAAGAAAGAAGGCATATGGGATGAACTGGGGCAAATGAGCAACACAGAACTTCAGGTTAACCTTAGAAAATGCAAGCCCTGGAAACGCCATGTAATCCCATTCTGGGTAGAGCTAAATGAGGATGAGAATCACAGGGAAGTATGGTTCCAGCGCCATCCTCTGGCGATGTGGAAGCAGGAGGATGAAGATGTCTTATATGTTCAATCTTTGTGGCAGAAGCCGGAGGAGAGATTGGTTGTCAGGCTCAGATGGAAGGAAGATGGGATTCAACTGGAAGAAGAGAAGATAATTTCGATTCGTTATTTCACAGAAAATGATATGAAAATCAGGGTGAATAAAATTCTGGGCGGGCGGAATGTGTGTGACTAAACGTGTAATAAAAAGGATTTGTTTAGGCGGCTTGTAGCTTTGAAGTAAAAGGACTGCATTGCAGAAACAGGAAAGACTGACAAATAGAATAGCAGATAGCTACCAGCTATCTATACCCAGGCATATATGAGAACCATTTATCATACATGTCTGGGTTTTTAATATATCCGCAAGTATCTTAATACAAGGTACAGTTTTTGTTAAATACTACTAAAAAAAATGATAATTATAATGAATATTAACGAAAATAAATAAAGATATTGAAATATATATTGAGACGTGATATGATTTAAAAGTCATATGAAACGATTCATGAAAGTATTTATGAATCTATAAAATATTGGGAGGTATTCAGATGAACAAAAGAACAACGGCATTATTTATGGGAATGGTAGTAATGGCAAGTGCATCATTGGCAGGCTGCGCTAGTGAAACGTCATCAGTAGAAACAAAAACGACAACTGCTTCTGTGGGTAAAGAAGAAACTAAGGCGGCAGAAAGTGCACAGGCGGATGTGTCAGAAACAGCTGGTACAACAGGAACAGCAGATTCCTCAGATGCAGTAGATACAGCAGATGCGGGTGACGTATTAATTGGGGTGTCGATGCCGACACAATCTCTGCAAAGATGGAACCAGGACGGTGATAATCTTCAGAAGTTTCTAAGTGAAAAAGGATATAAAGTGGATCTGCAATATGCTGATAATGAAGTGCAGACACAGGTGTCCCAGATCGAAAATATGATTACAACAGGAGCAAAGGTATTAATTATTGCACCTGTGGATGGAGGGGCATTGTCAGCGGTACTTTCAGAGGCACATGAAAATGGAGTCAAGGTAATTGCTCATGACAGGTTCATTACAGGAACCGGTGACGTTGACTGTGTGGCTACATTTGACAATAGCAGAGTTGGTGAATTACAAGGTGAGTTTATTGTTGATAAACTGGATTTGAAAAATACAAAAGAAAGTTTTAATTTAGAAATTGTAGCCGGATCTTTAGATGATGACAATGCATCTTATTTTCTGAATGGCGCCATGGATGTATTAAATCCTTATATTGAAAGTGGACAGTTAACAGTACAGTCGGGACAGACTTCCAGGGAGCAATGTGCTACAGACGCATGGGAAACGAGTGTTGCACAGTCACGTATGGACAATATCCTTACTGCTTATTATACAGATAAAAAGGTAGATGCGGTACTATGTTCTAACGATTCTACCGCTTTAGGAGCAATCGGAGCTCTGAAAACCGCAGGCTATGGTACGCAGGAATATCCAATGCCGGTTATTACCGGTCAGGATTGTGATCTTTCTAATGTTAAAGCGATTGCAGCAGGAGAGCAGTCAATGTCAGTATTCAAAGATACCAGAGCCCTGGCTGAAGTGGTTGCAGGTATGGCGGATACTTTTGTGAAAGGCGGAACGCCGGAATACAATAATACGAACACTTATGATAACGGAGCTAAAGTTGTACCGGCATATTGTCTGGAGCCAATTGCTGTAACAAAAGATAATTATAAAGAAAAACTGATAGACTCAGGATATTATGCAGAGGCTGACCTTCAGTAAATAGCAGATACCGGTGAGGAGTGACAGGATGGAACATGTAATTTTAGAGATGCAGAATATCATAAAAGAATTTCCGGGTGTAAAAGCATTGGATCATGTGAATCTTAAAGTACGGACAAAGACAATTCATGCCTTAGTTGGTGAAAATGGTGCCGGAAAATCTACATTAATGAAGGTTTTAAGCGGGGTCTATGGATTTGGAACTTACAACGGGAAGATATTATATGAAGGAAATGAGTGCAGGTTTAAAAACGTAAAGGATAGTGAGTGTGAAGGTATCGTTATTATTCATCAGGAACTGGCACTGATTCCCCAGTTATCCATTATGGAAAATATTTTTATGGGTAATGAACAAAAAAGGCAAGGCAGAATTGACTGGTATAAGACCCGGTTTGAAGCATTAAAACTTATGGAAGTTGTTGGCCTCAAAGAGAATCCGGAACGCCTGGTTAATCAGATTGGGGTGGGAAAACAGCAGTTGGTAGAGATTGCGAAAGCGCTTTCCAAAAAAGTCAAGCTGCTGATTCTGGATGAACCCACAGCTGCATTAAACGAAGATGACAGTGAAAAACTTCTGCAGTTAATTATGAAACTTAAAGAAGAGCATGGAATGACCAGCATTATCATATCCCATAAGCTGCCGGAAGTGAGGAAAGTAGCGGATGATATTACAGTTTTAAGAGATGGCATGACAGTAGAAACTTTGTCAAAGGAATCCGGGGAAATTACAGAAGACCGTATTATAAGAGGGATGGTTGGCAGAGAATTGAAGGATTTATATCCGAAACGTTCTAATCCAATTGGAGGTGTCCGATTTGAAATAAAGGATTGGACTGTACACTCACCGGAATATAAAGACACAGTAGTGATCGATCACGTGAATATAAAAATCAGGGAAGGGGAGGTAGTCGGAATAGCCGGGCTAATGGGCGCAGGGCGGACTGAGTTCGCCATGAGCCTGTTTGGAAGAATGTATGGTTCCAATATATCCGGAACAGTAAGAAAAGATAATAAGGAAATTGAAATAAAAAATGTAACAGGAGCCATGCAAAATGGGATAGCTTATCTGACGGAAGACAGGAAAGCGCTGGGATTACTTTTGTATGATGACATACGCAAGAATATTTCCCTTCCCAGTCTGAAAAAATTATCCGCAAAAGGCGTGATAAACGAAAATGAAGAAGTGCGGGTTGCCGAAGAATATATGAAAAAGATGTCAATCAAGGCACCTGGCATTTCACAGCAGACTAATCATCTGTCCGGAGGCAATCAGCAAAAGGTATTACTCGCCCGGTTGATATATGCAAATCCGGAACTGCTGATATTAGATGAGCCTACCAGAGGAATTGATGTGGGGGCGAAGTATGAAATCTATACTATAATTAATGAACTTGCTGCACAGGGAAAATGTATCATTGTTATTTCTTCGGAACTGCCGGAGGTACTTGGCATTAGTGATCGGATCTATGTAATGAACGAGGGCCGGATTATTGGAGAATATGATAAGAATGATGCCAGCCAGGAAAAGATAATGAGAATTATTGTGCAGAGCGACAGGAGGACTGAAAATGAATAAGAAGAAAGCCTTTCATTTAGACTTTGCAAAATATGGAATGATTATTGCACTGGTTGTCATAACGATTATTTTTCAGATTCTGACAAAGGGAGTGTTGCTTGCTCCTATGAATATTGCAAAATTGATTATGCAGAATGGATATATTCTCATATTGGCAGTTGGAATGCTGCCGGTTATCCTGACCGGAGATATTGACCTTTCGGTAGGTGCTATTATGGCATTTGTGGGAGCAATTATGGGGAAGATGATGGTGGGAACCGGAACTTTTCCCGTAGGTGTGGCAATTATCTTTGGTCTGGTTATTGGTTTGCTGATCGGTGCCATTCAGGGATTCTGGATCGCATTTGTAAGGGTACCTGCTTTTATTGCAACACTTGCAGGAATGCTGATTTTCCGGGGATTAACTCTTGTTATTACAGCCGGAAAAACATTGGGTCCATTTCCGGATTCCTATCAGTATATTGCACAGGCATATCTCCCGGATATCGGGGGACCGGAAGGCTTACATACCACGACTCTGTTAATCGGAATTTTGCTGATCATTGTATATATCGCAATGAGCATTACGAAGAGAAAGCAACAGATTAAATATGGCTTCAAGACGAGTACAACACCGGCATTTATAGCCGTTACGATTATCATATCCCTTGTTATTGCTGTTGCAGCGTACTGGTTTATGCGTTTCAAGGGAGCGCCCTTTATCTTGGTTATATTAGGTGTGCTGGTCATTATCTATTCTTTTATCACTCAGAAAACCGTGATTGGACGGCATATTTATGCATTGGGTGGCAATGAAAGAGCATCTGAATTATCGGGGATCAAAATACGCTGGGTTAAATTTGGCGTATTTGCAAATATGGGATTGATGGCAGCAATAGCCGGCATTGTATATTCAGCCAGAATTAACTGCGCAAGCCCTACGGCAGGTGACGGATTTGAAATGGATGCGATTGCAGCCTGCTTTATTGGAGGTGCATCTTCTTCCGGTGGAATTGGAACTGTAACCGGGGCAATTATCGGTGGACTGGTAATGGGTGTCCTTAATAACGGAATGTCTATTGTAGGGGTCGGGACAGACTGGCAGAAGACAATTAAAGGATGTGTACTTTTACTGGCAGTTGTATTTGATATTGTCAATCAGTCTAAGAGAAAATAAGGAGTAGGGGAATATGACAGGTAAGGAAAAATTCATAAAAGCGATGAAGCATGAAGAAGGACCGCTATTGCTGGATATCGGGGGAATGCCTACAACCGGAATTCACTGCACGGTTGTGGAAGCTATGCGGGAATATTATGGACTTGAAAAGAGAATAATAAAAATTCTGGAACCGGTACAAATGCTGGGAGTACTGGATGAAGATTTAAAGGAAGCTATGGGGATACAGACGGTACCTTTATGGGGAGCAGGAACGATGTATGGGTTTCGGCAGACGGACAAATTCAAGGAGTGGAAGACTCCCTGGGGCCAGGAAGTGCTGGTAGCGGAAGCGTTTATGACATCTGAGGATAAGAGAGGTACATACATTTATGCTGGAGGAGATATGAACTACCCGCCCGCAGGGCATATGCCAAACGGCGGGTTTTACTTTGACAATATCAAAAGGACAAAGGAATTCGACGAGGATAATTATAACGTAGAAGATAACTTTGAAGAATTCGGACCAGTATCTGCCCAGGACCTGGAATGGTTAAAACACAAGAAGACAGAAATAGGTGATACAAACCAGATCGTGATGGGAAATCTCGGAGGAACTGCTTTTGGTGACATTGCGCTGGTACCCGGCCCGCAGCTGAAAGAGCCAAAAGGAATCCGGGATGTGGAAGAGTGGTATATTTCTACATCAATCAGACAAGAGGAACTTCATGAAATCTTTTCCTATCAATTAGAATATGCTCTTCAGAATTTAGAAAAAATGCATCAGGTTCTGGGAGAAACTATTCAGACAGCATATATATGCGGCACAGACTTTGGTACGCAGAACGGACCGTTTTGCTCCAACAAAGTATTCCGGGAACTGTATCTGCCTTATTACAGGGCAGTAAATGACTGGATACATTCCAATACAAAATGGAAGACATTTAAACATAGCTGCGGCAGCATTTTTGGACTTATGCCCGAATTGATTGATGCGGGGTTTGACATCATTAACCCTGTTCAGTGGACTGCCAGGGGAATGGAGAAACAAAAGTTAAAGGAGAATTACGGACAGGATATTGTATTCTGGGGAGGTGGCGTTGATACTCAGAAAACATTGCCTTTCGGAACACCGGGGCAGGTCTATGATGAAGTCATGGAATGCTGTAAAGTATTTGGAAAAAATGGCGGTTTTGTGTTTAATACGATTCATAATATCCAGCCTGGAGTACCCGCAGCAAACCTGGCAGCTTTGGTAGATGCGGTAAAGGACTATAATGGTGAATCGTAAACACGCAAAAGGAGGTCGGCTGATGAAACAACAAGATGAGATAAAATACGTAGGAAGCATGCAGCAGTTAGCATATGTCCGTCCGATTGCATGGCAGGAGGGGCGGGCCCATGGCATGAAAGGGTTCGACGTCCAAAATGGAGCGCTGCATTTTCAGGTAATGACAGACAAATGTCTGGATATCAGCTCATTATCCTATAAAGGAATTAATTTCTGTTTTCTTGCAAAACAGGGCTTGATAGGGCGGATGGATTATGATACCCATGGAGAAGAGGGCAGAAAAAATCTTATGGGCGGCATGATGTTTACCTGTGGATTGGAAAATACCTGTCTGCCCTGCCAGGATAAAGATGCATCCTATCCGATGCATGGCAGAATCCGTTCTGCTCCTGCTGAGCATGTAGGTGCCGATGCGGACTGGATCAACGGCAGCTATGTAATCAGCGTAAAAGGACAGATGCGGGAAGCTGAAATATTTGGGAAAAATCTCGTATTGCGAAGAGAAATAAAGACCATATACGGGCAAAAAAGTATTGAAATCAGCGATACGATAGAGAATCGTGGATATCAGAAGGAAGTTATGATGCTGCTTTATCATATAAATGCCGGATATCCGTTCCTTGACGAAAATGCACAGGTTATACTGCCCAGCAAAAAAATGATGCCAAGGGATGAGGCTGCAAAAACGAACATGGAAGCATGGATGAAGATGGAAAAACCCAGGGATAATGAACCGGAGCGGGTGTATCTGCATGAATTGTATGGAGATGAAAATGGCGATACATTTGCAGCTTTTGTCAATACCCGGCTGAAGCTGGGGCTTTTAATAGAATTTAATAAAACATATCTGCCAAATTTCGTACAGTGGAAATCCATTGCATCCGGAGACTATGTAATGGGGCTGGAGCCGACGAATGCCAATGTATATGGGAGAGTAAATGAAGGGGAACAGGCTCATAGTTTGATGCCGGGGGAAAAAGAGGTAATAAAATTAAAGTTAACGGTTTTGGAAGGAGAAGAGGAACTGGGTCGATTATATCGGAAAAAAGTAATGGAAAATAATGTTTTAAAGACAGTACTATTGTGAAAGACAGCTTATCTGTGATAAAATGTAATTATATGGAAAAGCAGCGCGGAGGAAGAAGTATGTCGACAATAAAGGATGTTGCAAAACTTGCACAGGTGTCTATCGGAACAGTATCGAATGTCATCAATGGGAAAACAATAAATGAGGATTTGATCCAACGGGTGGAACAGGCAATGGAACAACTGTCATACCGCCCGGATGCCAATGCAAGGAACTTAAAAATCACCAAAAGTAATATGATTGGCATCATTCTGCCCAATGTGGTGCAGCAGGAGTATGCAGTTTTTCTGGAAAAAGCAGAGAGTCTGTTGAAGAGTAATGGCTATGAAATTTTTTTAAAACTTGGTAAAAATAATAAAATGATAGAGAAAAGAGCTATAGAAAGCTGCTATAACCAGGGTGTGGCAGGAATTCTGATCTATTCAAATATCAAAAAGAAAAGAGAATTCTTTGAAAAAAACTCTGAGGCCCCTATGGTTGTCATTGGCAGAACGGTGATCCCGGACCTGGAAGTTGACCAGATTGTGATCGATTACCGGGAAGCATTTGAAAAGGCACTGCGCAAGCTTAAGGAACAGGGAATGCAAAAAGTAGGCATCATTATGGAGAAATGCCTGCTGGAAGGGGGCGGACTGTTAGAAATCTACTATAAATACTATAGTAATCAATCTATGGTGAAAACAGTAGATAGCAGCAGAGAACGGGGATTTCAGGCATTTTTTGAGTTATATTATGATTTTCCTGAACTGGAGGCGGTGATAGCGGGAAGCGACCTGACAGGCCAGGGAATAAAAAAGGCTCAGAAGATGCTTGAATTATCTGATGTACAGAATATTGTAATAAAAGAAAGCAACTGGATTGAAGACGAAGAAGAGTATGTGGCACAGTTATCCGTACCGTTTGAAGAACTGGCGAAAAATGCTGCACAGCGTTTGATTACGGCAATAGAAAATCCAGCCATTCATGAAGTTCTTACAGAGATAGTCTATGCTACTTATGACCAAATAGACTCGAACAGAGATGGCATTTCCAAATCAAAGGCAAAATTGCGCTTCGCCATGCTGGATGGGGTTTCCGCAAGAAGCCTTCAGATGCTGGCACCCGTTTATGAAAGAGAGAGCGGTGCTGCAGTTACTCTGGAATTATTTAAATACGATGAGCTGGAAACGCTGCTGTATGAACATGCAGAACGTAAAGACAGCAGTTATGATGGATTTATGCTGGATATATCATGGCTGGATGGTATGGTGGAGACTGGGTATGTGAAGAATCTGGATGAATTTTATCAAAAGAACAAGCCTTATTTTGAAGGATTTGTCAAAAATACATTAAGCAGTTATGCCATGTATGTAGAATCATTGTATGGCATACCATTTATGTCAGGTTTTCAGCTTTTATTTTACCAAAAAGATCTGTTCGAAGACCAGTCGCTCAAAATACGTTTTAAAAGAATGTATGGAGAAGAACTGGAACCGCCAAAAACATGGGCAAAATTTAATTCCGTAGCGGAATTTTTTACGAAGAAATATAATCCCCATTCACCCGTGGAATATGGTGTTTCTTTGAATCAGGGTGTGAATGTATATACGTCAATTAATTATTTGAACCATCTTTGGGCGTATGGAGGAGAGGTCATAGATGAAACAGGCAGGGTGGTAATTAACAGTAATCAGGCGATTGCAGCACTGCGGAATTTTAAAAAAAGTTTTCAATATACTTCCGGTGAGGAAAAATATTCATGGGTTGATATAGCAGATGAGTTTAAGAAAGGCAATAGCGCCATGGTGATTCTGTATAACTCTGATGCAGGTGATATTAACAATTATACGAAGTCTAAAGTGGCAGGTAATGTGGGTTATTCTTTAATACCGGGAGGAACTCCGGTACTTGGAGGCTGGAGTCTGTCACTGAACGCTTATGGCAGGCAGCGGGCTGAAGCAGGGAAATTTTTATTATGGGCTTGCAGTAATGCGAATGGGATACCTATGTGCCTGCTTGGTGGATCAACACTTAGAAAGGAATATTATGAACGGGCAGGACAGGACAGCCTTGAGCCATGGAAAAATCATGTGCTGAAGAGTTTTGAACAAAGCAGAAGCCGCAGGTTCCCGGAAATTAGTGATGACAGTAAGCATAAGAATAAAATCTATACTAAATTAATCCCCAGAGAAATACAAAGAGTAATTAATGAGGAAATTTCAGAACAGGAAGCAGTAGCAAATATGGAAGCATCCATTAAAAAGCTGGTATTTGATTCTGGCTGTGGAATTTAATCGCTGCGGACCGGCAGTTTAAGACCGGGCATGTATGATAAGCAATTATCATATATGCCCGGTTTTTTGTGTATGTCCTCCAGGCGTTTGATACGTGGTAAACAGCACACTTTCGTGGTAAATGGTAAATAGGCAGAAGGTCCTTTCTTGTATAATAGTTATTAGATATTTGATAAAAGGAAATATTAATATGGAAAAAAATAATGACTTTTTTATCCGCTCTACTTTCCGAACTTATCTGATTCCATCTATCCTGGCACTACTTGGAACCACGATTACGGTCTTAATAGACAGTGTTATTATTGGTAATTTCATAGGTGAAAAGGGATTGGCTGCGCTTAATCTGGTGAAGCCGGTATATTTTACATTTATGACATTGGGGTCCCTGATCAGTGTGGGGGCAGCGGCAAATGCATCGGTCTATATTGGCAAAGAGGATCGAAAGAGCTGTGATAATATGGCTTCTCTGGCACTCATTTTATCTCTTGTGGCAGGACTTCTGGTTACAATTCCCGGATTGGCTTTCCTGCCGGCTATTGTCCATGGGCTGGGGGCACAGGGGGAATTATATGAGATGGCGTATGACTATGCTTTCGTGATGATGGCGGGGGGATTGTCGGTTGTTTTGATGTACTATCCCTTTAATTTTTTAAGAGTAAGCGGGCGTCCCCGGATGGGTGTCGTGATGTTTATGCTTATGGCGGTTCTGAATGTGGTGTTGGATCTGGTTTTCCTGCTGGTGTTTCATATGGGGATGGGCGGGATGGCATTTGCTTCCATACTGAGTACGGCGATTGCGGACATTGCAGGCTTTTTGTTTTTAAGATTCCCAAGCCGCTGTTTTCCGTTGCAAAAGCCATTCCTGGTGTGGAAAAGCATGAAGGAAATTGTGGTTACAGGCAGTTCCATGGCATTGAATAATTTCTGCAATATTATCCGCACGATGGTTTTAAACTGGATTTTATTCCGGGCATTTGGAAATGATGCCATTACTGCTTTTGCTATGACGGCTACGGTGGGGAGCTTTATTACAGCGGTTATCTCAGGAGTATCCCAAACAATTACGCCCCTGATCGGAGTCTTTTACGGGGAAAAAGATAATACCAGTATCCGGACTACGATGAAAATGGCTTTTCAAAGCGGAATCGGCATCATCCTGGCTGTAACGGTGGTGATAATAATATTTCCACAGCAAATCAGCCAAATGTTTGGGATACAGGGAGGGGAAGTCCTTGCCTTATCTGTGGCGGCTCTCATTTGCTATGCGCTTAGCCTGGCTTTGTCGATGGTAAACAATATATTTATTTTTTTGTTTTTTACGACCGGCAGAAATCTGCTGGCAAATGTAATTACATTTTTCAGGGCATTCGGGTTTGTTACCCTTTTTGCAATGCTTTTTTCAGAAGCTGGTTTTTTAATGGGAGTGTGGTCTTGTTTTATCCTTGCGGAAGCAGCGGCTTTTCTTGTGATGCTCATGTGGGTGGGGCTCGTGCGTATCAGAAATAACAAATTTTCCGGGCTGTATTTACTGGACAGAACCTTTGAGGACAAAGGAAAATATCTTTCTTTTTCGGTACCCAATAGAGTAGAGGAAGCGGTGGATGCTTCCATAAAGATCAATACTTTTTGTAAAGAAAACCAGTTGGATGGGAAGACGGCAATGATGCTTAGTTTGTCTCTAGAAGAAATGCTGGTTATTATTTTTGACCATTGTTTTGAAGAAAAAGAGACACAGTTTGTGGATATCCGCATTTTTGTAATGCCGGGAACAGTAGTGCTCCGTATGCGAAATGGAGGAAAGATCTTTGATCCTGTTCTGTATTATGAGAAGAAAAAGGAGCAGGCAAAAGGCAAAGTGCTGGATGATGACAGCCTTGGAATACGGCTTATTATGAAAAAGGCGGAACAGGTATCGTTTAATCGGACATTTGGCGTCAATAATCTGACGATTGTAATTAAGACTGTATAGCTTTTAGATGACCTTAGACGTTATCGTGAAAGCCTTAAGTACACATGGAAAAGGAGCAGATAAAAGATGCAGGTACATCATAGAGAAACAGGTGAGCGTTTGGAAATTTCTTTTCGGACGTTAGCGGACAGGGATGCTGAGGGCGTTATTGAGTGTATCCGGGATGAGTATGGGGAAACTTATTTTAAAAGGGATTTTTATAATCCGGAGTTCATTCGGGAAGAACACAGGGAAGGAATCATTACGTTTCTCGTGGCGGTGACGGATATGGATGATGTAGCGGGCGTAATGATTTTGAAAAAGTTTTTTCCCTATGAGTGCATGATCGAAATTGCAACGCAGATATTCAAAAAGAAGTACCGGGGATATGGGCTGGCGGAGCATATGTTTGATTATGGCATGACTTTACTTCGGGAGATGCCCTGTTCAGCGGTCTATTCCCTTCCCGTTACTTTTCACGCGATATCCCAGCGGTTATTGCGGATGAGGGGGCTGATCGGCTGCGGCTTTATTTTTTCAGTTTTTGATATGGAGAAGATACAACAGTCCTATGGAAAGCGAAGGAATATCAAGCACTCACAGGGGATTCAGATTCTGGCAAAGGATAAAACCAATGCGGGAACACTGTATATACCATCGGAACAAAAGGGATTTACCGGATGGCTGTATAAAAAGCTGGGTGTAACCTTTCGTTTGGCGGATGTACCGGAGGATAGGGCGTGGAATGCAGGAGACTGCACTGGCATCTGTGGGAATAGAAGTGAGTCGAACCCACACGCTGCCTGCCAGGTAATGAAGACCATTGATCGGGTGCAGAGCAGTGCGGCAATCACGATCTATAGAACCGGAGGAGGACTGAAGGATTATGTGGACACGATATTAGAAGAGTATGGAGGCCTTGTGAATTTTACGATAAATGCATTTCTGAATGTAAACGATCCGGGGGCGGTTGACGCATATTTCCTGTTGAAAGAGAAAGGCTTCTTTTTTGCCGGATTTAAGCCTCTCTGCAGTGAAAATGAATTTATGGTTATGCATAATCCCCTGGAGGTTTCGATTAATTTTGAAGATTATGTATTAACGGAAGAATTCCGTGATCTGAGCCAATATGTGGAAGTGTTTTATGAGGAAAGGCAAAAGGGCGGTATGGGAGGCAGGAATGATGAAGCATAATATCAGGAAAAAGGTTACTGCGGCAACGATTTTAGTAGCAATGGCAGCAATTGTTATCATCAGTGGGGTAACGGTTTATGGAATGCTTTCTATGAAATCCCACACGGTACAGACAAGCAAAGAACTGGGACATCAGGCGGGGGATGATGCCAAGGCGGCATTGATCAGTCAGGCAAAACAAAAAATTGCAGACGTTGCCCGGGAAAAAGCCAAATATATCGAAACAAAATTTAATTTTACGAAGACATACGTAGAAACCATAGCGGATACTATGACATCTATTTACGATAATCCGGATGAATATCCGAACCGGTCTGTACAGGAGCCTGTAAAAGGAAATACAAACCTGACGGCCCAACTGATGTTTTCTTCCACCGTTAAGGATAAGAACGATCCGGATATACAGTCTGAAATACATAAAATAGCTAATATCAAGGATATTTTGGTGCAGATCAATGGCCATGACGAGGTAGTGGCATCCACTTATGTCGCTACGAAATCCGGAATTGTAATAATGGCGGATTATATTTCTTCGGCAAAGTTTGATGAAGGTTCAGATGTGCCGAATCCATATGAAGCATTTTTGCGTCCCTGGTATCAAAAGGCAGTGGATGAACAGAAGCTTATTTTCACCGATATCATTAAGGACATCCATGGAGGAGGCTCCGCAATTATCTGTGCAAAGCCTTTTTATAAAGGAGAGGAATTCATGGGAGTTGCCGGGGTAGGCTCCTATTTGACAGATATCAATGATGTGGTTATGAATACGGAGGTGGGCAAATCCGGCTATGCATTTCTCATCGACAGCGGCGGAAAGGTCAATATATCCTCAAAAGAAAGTGGTGAAGTAGGGGCTGACCCGGATCACGTAACAGATCTTCGCCAGAGTGATAATACAGAACTGGCTGACGCGGTCAGGAAGATGGTGGCTGGGGAAAACGGGATTGCAGAAGTAACCATAGATGGCAAAAAGGTATACCTGGCATATGAACCGCTGACAACTTTGGGCTGGAGCTTTGCAACTGTTATTGAACAGGAGGAAGTTATTGCTCCGGCGATTGAGAGCCAGGACGGAATTATGAAGCTGACGAATGGTGCAATCAGCAAGATTAACCAGAATATCGGGATGGTACTGATTATCTTAATCATCTTAATCCTGATTGTATTACTGGCGATCTTCTTTTTGAGTACTTCTGTTGCTAAAAAAATAACGGATCCCATCGTGAGAGTTACCCAGGCAGTACAGGGAGTGGGAGATGGTAATCTGGAATACAATCTGGAAATCCATACCGGAGATGAAACAGAAGAGCTTTCCAATGCGTTTCAGGAAATGACTTTAAAATTAAAAGAGTACATCAGGAACCTGACAGCGGTGACGGCAGAAAAGGAACGAATCGGAGCGGAGTTAAATGTGGCAACCCAGATTCAGGCAAGCATGCTTCCCTGCATTTTTCCAGCATTCCCGGAGCATAAAGAATTTAATGTATATGCAACGATGCAGCCGGCTAAAGAAGTTGGGGGTGACTTCTATGATTTCTTTCTGACGGATGAACAGCATCTGGCGGTAGTAATGGCAGACGTATCAGGTAAAGGCGTTCCGGCTGCGCTGTTTATGGTTATTGCAAAGACTTTGATTAAAAACCATACCCAAAATGGGGAAGAACCCTGTGAGGTTTTTACCAACGTGAATAAACAGTTGTGTGAAAATAATCAGGCGGGGATGTTTGTTACTGCATGGATGGGTATTCTGGAATTAGACAGCGGCTTGTTTACTTATGTTAACGCAGGGCATAACCCGCCTCTTCTGAAGCGGAAAGGGGAAAGCTTTGCCTACCTGAAAAGCAGACCGGGATTCGTACTGGCAGGTATGGAGGGAATCCGTTATCGGCAGAACCAGATTCAGCTGAATCAGGGAGATCTGCTGTATCTGTACACAGACGGCGTTACGGAAGCTACGGACATTTATAATGAACTATATGGAGAAGCGCGGCTGCAGGAAATCCTGGATAAAAATGCAGCTCTTCCTTTGGAAGAAATATTAAAAAATATCAAAAACAATATAGATCTGTTTGTAAAAGGCGCTCCCCAATTTGATGATATTACAATGCTTGCATTAAAGATCCATGAAAGAGATGAAAGAAAGCTGGAGGTGTGAGATGAAAGAATTGACCGTACCGGCAAAAACGGACCGGCTGGATCAGGTACTGGAATTTATTGAAGATGAATTAAACAAAACAGACTGCCCGGCAAAAGTGAAAATGCAGATTAAAGTTGCAGTGGAAGAAATCTACGTTAATATTGCAAATTATGCATATCCCTCCAGGGCGGGTATTGCAACAATCCGCTGTCAGATTACAGATGATCCGAAGCAAATGGTGATCCACTTTATTGATTTTGGAACGCCTTACAATCCTTTGCAAAAGGAGGACCCGGACATCACTCTGAGCGCTGAGCGAAGACAGATAGGTGGACTTGGGATACTCATGGTGAAGAAAATAATGGATCATTTATCCTATCGGTACGTGGGGAGAAAAAACATTCTGACCTTAAAGAAAAACATTTAAAAAAGCAAAAGAGAGGTGTAAAAATGATAGACTTGCGTAAGGAAAAGGCTTTTAAAATGGTGTATGAACATTATTATGACTATATATATAATTATTTTTACTATCACACTTTTCAGAGAGAAGTTACAGAAGACCTGACCAGTATCACCTTTATGAAAGTGTTGGAAAAAGGAAACCTCTATGATGAAGAAAAGGCCAAAGTTGTAACCTGGCTTTTAACGATTGCAAAAAATGTATGGGTGGATCATTTGCGGAAGAAGAGGAAAGGGATTATATCGATGGATGATTTGATTGATCGGGAAATGCAGGAAGATAAGGATAGATATAATCAGGTTGATGAGCAAGTTGACATACAAAGAATACTTTTTGAGTTGTCTGAGAGGGAACGACTGATTATTGTATTGCATTATTATATGAATTTATCTTATCGTGAAATTGCAATGCAATTAAATATTACGGAAAAGTGTGTTAGCGTTACTGCCAGTAGAACTCTAAAAAAAATACAGAAAAAATTAAATATTTGAAAATTAATGTAGGGATTCTTGAAACTGTTACGTATAAAAAAGCATAAGAAGAATTTACCAAATTGCATAGGTTACATACTAAAGGAAGGACATAACGCATGGATAGATTATTTCAAAACAGATTGACAGCTGAGGAACAGAGTTGTCTTCAGGAATATTGTAAAAATGTATTTCACTTTTCTAATTTGAGCCGTGATGATTGTGATGATGCATTACTTCTTTGGAAATGGGATCAAGTGTTTACAGAGGCTGAGAAAAAGGGAGTTGCCAGTGCAATAAATAATTACCTCATTCAGGATGGCCCGCATATTAAATTTTTAGCACCCGATCAGATCTCACTGGAAATATATCCTTCACCTGCAGGGTTGATACCAATTATTATGGCTCCAAATATCCATGATTTTGAAAATTTAGTTCGCTTTGTTGTATATCAGGGAAGAGAAGTTAGAAATTTAGATAAAATTGGAGCCATGTTTGCATTTGGAAAAACAAAGCGTTTTATTATTTTGTCTCAGAAACCCTATAGTGGAATTAGTGCGGATGAAATGAATTTATCGGATGTGGAATGGAAAAGGTATTCTCGGTTAATACGATGCGGACATGAATGTACGCATTATTATACGAAGCGATATTGGGGATCAGCCAGAAATAATCTGCATGACGAATTAATAGCAGATTTTATAGGAATCTTAGAAGCTTTTGGCATATACAAAGCGAAATGGTTTCAACAATTTTTAGGAATTGGAGGAAGGTCAGGTAAAGAAGGAAGACTTTGTGTCTACGTGCAGGATCTGCCTCAAAATGTGGCGGCACAAGTTGAAAAAATTGCGATAGAAGCTTCCGATTATTTAGAAAAATGGTCAGTAACAGATCAATGTAAGCAGATGACAAATTCAGAAAGAATTTCATTTTTGTGCAGCAAATGTATTCTAGACTGGAAATAATTGTTTCGAAAAAAATTTGCATAAGCGAATTTTTATATAAAATTAGAGGAGGTAATAAAATGAATGAGCAGTTAAAAAAATTTTTTGGAAAGGTTTCTGAGGACCAGTCGCTAAGAGAAAAATTGGTTGGCTGTAAATCTGCTGAAGAGGCATACCAGACAGCAATTGAAGCAGAAGGGGGATACACGCTGGAAGAATTCCAAAAAGCCATGGAAATGGTTCAAAAAGCAGCACAACAGGATAGTGAATTGTCAGATAATGATCTGGATGGTGTTGCCGGAGGTCTTGACACAACAACTTGGGTTGCTATAGGGGTAGGTATTGGTGCTCCGGCAGCGGCTGCAGCAATGTAACTATTTACAATCGTAACAGTGAATAAGCAATATTTATAAAGGAGAGTACGCAATGAATGAAAATTTAAAACCTCTATTTGAACAGATAGCAAAAGACAATGAATTAGTAGAAAAGTTTAAACAGTGCAAAACAGCAGAAGAAGGATATGAACTTGCATTAACAGTAGCACAGGGCTATACACTGGATGAGTTCAGAGAAATCATGAAGAAGATTGACCAGCAGGTAAAGTCAACAGAAGGCGAGCTTACAGAAGCTGATTTGGATGGAGTTGCAGGTGGATTGTCTACGGGAGACTGGCTGATTATCGGCGGCACTTCTGCAGCAGGCGTAGCTACAATTACAGGCGGTGTTATTGGAGCTGCAGCAGGAGGTGTCTGACAGTCAAATGTATCGGCCAAAAGCATACTACATATGGAGGAATTTAGATGGATAATAAAATAATCGAAGTACTAAAAAAAGTAGAAAATGATCAGGAACTTTCCAAAGCATTATCTGAATGCAGAGATCCTGAAAAAGCTTTTGAGTTAGTTGGCGGCAGTGACAGCGGAATTACGATAGATGAATTTAAATCCGCTATGCAGGAGTTACAGCAAAGCTGCGAATTAACAGAAAATGACTTAATGGGAGTAGCCGGTGGAATGAGTGAAAATGAAAAAATTATTGCCGGATCCGTAGGTATTGCAGTTGGAGTTACGGCTACAGCGGCAAGTGCAGCCATTTAATAGAAAGATCAAAGAGGATAATTAAAATGAACGAAAATTTAAAAAAACTTTTTGAAGTATTAAAAGCAGACGAGAATATTTCAGAAAAATTTTCTGCTTGTAAAACTCCGGAAGAAGCATACCAGACAGCACAGGAGATTGTGGACGGATATAGTTTTGAGGAATTTAAGCAGGCGATGACAGAAATTGATAAGCTTGCCAAAAAAGAAAGTGGTGAACTTTCTGAAGCAGATCTGGAAGGAGTTGCTGGTGGATCTGATTTGGAGTTGGGATTAACGATTGCCGGTAGTGTTATCGGAGGTGCCGGAACAATTGCAGGTGCAGCAGTGGCAGCTTCTGCAGCTTCTATGTAATATGGAGGAGATTGAAAAGAATGAAAGACGAATTATTACAATTGCTGAAATTATTAGAAGCTGATGAGGCATTTGCAAATCAAATGAAGGATTGCAGATCAGAAGATGAGGCATATTCTTTGGCAGCTAATAAAGTGGAAGGTTTTTCAAAAGAAGAATTTAAGGAATTAATGAAGAAAATACAAATATCCCAGAACGGGGAACTGTCAGAAGATGACCTGGCAGGAGTTGCAGGCGGATTGTCAAATGACGAATGGATGGCGTTAGGCAGCTTTGGTATTGCAACAGGAGCAGCTGCTGCATCAGCGGTATAAAGTAACTTTTGATATCTGAATGGGCTGCAAAGTCAGTGTAGTATTTGCAGTCCATAATGATTTCTAAATTTTGTGTGTATGTTTTTCAAACTAGAGCGTTGTATAGATAAAACTGTATCAAATTTTTGATACAGCTTTAGTCTTTATAGGGCACTGGAAACAAGAGAGGAAATGATTGTAATGTTATCATGGTCTAAATATTTTCAAAATCCAACTTACTTGGAGCTTACCAGAAAACATCTGATATCTGAAGAACTGCGCCCAGTGATATTGAATTACTGCGGTATTCATAATGAGGCAAAGGTGTTGGATGTGGGCTGTGGAACGGGATATTTCAGCCGTTTTATTGCAGAGGGAAATAAGACTGCCCATGTTGTCGGATTGGAATTTGAACAAAGTTTTATTGAATATGCCCAAAATGAGGCCAAAGAAAAGTTATTAGATATCGCCTTCATTCAAGGTGATGCATTGCATCTGCCATTTGAAGATGAGTCTTTTGATGCTGTAACAAGCCACACTTTTCTTACCAGTGTGTCAGATACCTCTAAGTCTTTGAAGGAGATGATGCGGGTTTGTAAAAAGGGAGGAACAATTTCTTCCATAACTGCAATGTCCTTCGTTCCATCAATTTTTCATAACGGTTATTATAACCGGGAATGTCTCTGGGTTGTGCCGCTGGCACGGCTTAGTGATAAGATGTGGAGAATGTATGAAGCGGTAAATCCTATTAAAAATTATATGAATTCTACTGCAAGTGCAGAGATCCCGCACTTATTTGCTATAAGCGGATTAAAAGAGATTTGTGCGTATCCTATTGGTAAGCTGTTTTCGCTTAGTAATGCCCTGATTTCTTATGAAGAACGAGTAGCATATTTGGATCAGACTTTCGAATCAGAGCGTCAGAAACTGGACACATATCTAGAATTAAAGGAGGCCCGGGAGTTTTTTTCAGAAGAAGATGCAAGAGAGTATCTTACCCTCTTAGAACAAAAGCACAATTATTATAAAACACATCCTATGGAAAATGAGATTTGGGAATGGACGGGTGGGGCAAATGTATTGATATCAGGAAAAAGAAAGGAATAATGAAGTATGGAGACATTTCAATATAAAAAATTTAAAGACAGCGCACCGGATGAAACATTGTATCATATCCAGTCTATTCTTCATAAAATCGGACTTTTAACGATACATGAATGGATTGAGAATGAATACGAGGGCTGTTATTCTAACCGGGTATCCATTTATCCCACACAGCTAGGAACAAATGGAAAGGGCACAGATCGTATTTTTGCATTGACCAGTGGATATGCAGAATTAATGGAACGCATACAGAACAATATTCTGTATATAGGGGAATTGGATTCTGAGGATAAAGCATTTAAAGGGTTTATACAATTTCCAGATCAGATATTATTATCTTTTGAAAAGATAATAGATGAGAAAAATATATTTATGGAGAATTTATTTGAGCATCTCAATTGTACCAATATGCAAGAAAAGAAGAATGTATTGAGGCGTTTTGCAAATATTAAAAACGGAACTGATACAGAGAGTTTTTGTATTCCTTTTGTGAACCTTAAAAAACAAAAGCTAGAATATTTACCTTTGGATATGCTATTTGCTGTTCATGGAAGTAATGGAATGTCTGCCGGAAATACTATGGAAGAGGCACTGGTGCAGGGAATCGCAGAAATTTTTGAACGATATGTAAATCGAAAAATTTCTATTGAGCATATCTGTCCACCATCGGTTCCGCGGGAATACCTAAAGGTTATCCCTTCCCTCAATGCACTGATTGAAAAGATTGAGCAAGATTCCAAATACCGGGTTGTTGTAAAGGATTGTTCTCTTGGTAAAGGATTTCCGGTTGTTGCAATTGTAATCATTAATCAGCAGACGGGCACATTTGGAGTAAAATTTGCTTCACATCCATCATTCTCAGTAGCATTGGAACGTACACTTACGGAAGCATTCCAGGGTAAACGGTTAGAACAATTTACTGCGGCAAATACAATAGGAAATGAAAAGCAGGTTGCACACAGGGATAATATATTAAATATGATGAAAATAGGTAATGGAGTATTTCCTAAAGAATTTTTATCAGGAACTCCTGATTATGAATTTTCTTCTTTTGATCAGAACAGGGGGAAAAGCAATGCTGAAATGCTAAAAAATATGCTAAATCTTATAGAAGCAGAAGGTTATCAGGTTTTAATACATGATTCTTCTTATTTAGGTTTTCATAGTTATTTTACCGTTATACCGGGAATGAGTGAAATGTATCCTATTGACTGGCTACGTATCAGGGAACAGCAGACTTACGCAAAGCTTGTAGATTCACTTAGTCATTTACACAGCTTGAATGAAGAAGAATTGGAGAGGGTAGTACGTTACATAAGCTTTAAAGAAAATTCTATGCTGGAAAATCAGATAGCCTGGATGTCAGGACGTCCCTTCACGAATCGGTTTCCTGGGAAGGATTGTGCCACTATTCTATTGAAGGCATTGTGTTTATATCAGCTTGAGAAATATCAGGAAGCGGTATCAGAGTTTAGCAGGGTGGTATCCTACTTTGAGCAGAATGGAAAAGAATCGGAAAAAATATTTTACCGCTGTTGCTATCATTTTATGTATTATCGTGCCCTTGGAACCAGTGCAGAGGTATGTTCAGCATTAGTAAAAGAATTGTTTGATGAAAATATGTCAGTAAAAGTTATAGATCTGCTGTATCATCCAAAAGAAACGATTAGCCGCTTTTATCCTACAATGAATTGTTTTGACTGTGAGCACTGCGGCATGGCAGAGCAAGGATGTTGTCAGTATCCAGAGATCTCTAAGGTCATAAGAAAGATAAAAAGTGCACTTGCAGAACATATTCCCGATCAGAAACAGCTTCTGGAGAAATTAAATAATTGTTTTCAGATAGGCTGAGAAAGGTGGAGTATCAATGTTGATTGACAGTAAATTCAAAGAAGATCATCCGTTAAGTACGGTTAACAAAATACGTAATATATTATTCAAAGCAGGAATATTTACTGTGGAACAGTGGACTGATTCAGGTATTAAAGGCTGTTATTCTGTGAGAATTGAGATTGCTGGTTCTCATATCGGACAAAATGGAAAGGGTGTAACAAGGGAATTTGCATTGGCAAGTGGATATGCTGAACTAATGGAGCGGATTCAGTCTAATTATTTTTATGTTGGCGCATTTGATAATGAACTGAGGGCGTATAATGGTTTCCAATATGCACCGGATGAAAAAGAATTTGTGATAGAAGAATTTATGAAGTCATATGAAAAGCCTTTGCGGCCTATGACTGACAGGCTGCAAAAAAAATCCGGGCTGCATGATGGAAAAGAGGTATATCAACAGTGCCGCTATGGAGATACGTTACAACATGAGATGGATTTTTCAACTCTTCCTTTTCAAAATCTACAGACTGAGGAGATAGTATACATTCCCGTTCCCATACTTCGGGATATATATGCTACAAATGGTACCTGTGCCGGCAATGTACGATGCGAAGCTATTGTACAGGGCTTATCTGAAATCATAGAGAGAAATCATAATATGCAGGTATTGACCAAACAAATCACTCCTCCTGTGGTACCAGAGGATTATTTAATGAAGTTCCCTGTGTATTCTGTAATCCAGAATATTCAGAAGGATACAAAATGTAAGTTGATTATAAAGGATTGTTCTCTTGGAACAGGTTTTCCTGTTATTGCTGCTGCACTTATCAGTAGAGAGAGTCATAAGTATATAGTGAAATTTGGGGCACATCCTGTTTTTGAAATTGCACTGGAAAGAACTTTGACCGAAATGTTTCAGGGGAGAAGTATTGCAGAGGCAACGAATGCATCTGATTGTTGCTATAGAGAAAAAGAAATCCAATCTTTTGATAATATGCATAATGTTTTAAAAAATGCATCAGGAAAATATCATTATTGTTTTTTCAAAGATGACTCTGATATTCCGTTTAATCCTTTTGAGGATCGTACTGGATTGAATAATTCAAACCTTTTAAAATACTGCACAGATTTTTTTGAAAAAAGGGGATACGAAATTTTTATACGTGATTGTGGTTATATGGGTTTTCCAACTTATCAGTTGATAGTTCCTGGGTTTAGTGAGATTTATAATTATGGTTTGACACGGTTAAAAGAAAAAAGTTCTCAAAAAGCGGCAGGAGAAACTCTGTGTCGGTTAGAGAATGCAACAAATTCAGATCTGGAAAGGGTATATCGTTATTTTAGGTTTAAAGAAAATTTTTCGATGGAAAACACACTAAGTTTTACTCTTCGTCAGCCGCTTTTATTAAAGCCTGCCCAGGATATAGCAGGTTTCTTCTACATCGAGCTTTGTATAGCGGTACATCTGGAAAAATGGAATGAGGCTGTATATTTAGCGCAAATATTAGAACATTTTTCGACAAGTGATAAAGTATTCTGTCAGGGAATGCAGGAATATGCCAGACGTATGGTTTGTAGAAATGATTCAGATGAGGCATTGGCGGGGATAGAGATTTTTTACCCTGTGGAAATCCTGGGTAAGATTCAAAGTATTATAAACTGGAAGAAATGTGCGCAGGATGTGGCAGAGTATTGTCGGAGCTTAACATTCAGCGATAATAAAAGCAGTGCTTATATAGTACTTCAGGATACTGTTAGAAAACTAAAAACTATGCAAACAGTTCATGCAAAGGAGGTATCCAATGAAGTCTGTAATTGCTCCGAAATATAACCGACAGGCAGGGGAAACACAGATAGCGTTAAAGGATATGCCGGATGTGGTTACCCTTTGGGCTACCGGAAGATGCAACTTTAAATGCCGGTATTGTATACAGTCGGCAGACGAAAAAGTAAAGCGTTTGGAGAGCTTTCCAATCGACCAGATGATGAGCTGGGATACTTTCCTAAAATGTGTCGGGCAGATTCAGGAGTTTGGAAAAAAAATGAAGGCTATTGTTTTCTGCGGAGTGGGAGAACCACTGTTAAATCCCAGACTTGAAGAAATGATAAGTTATATCAAACAGAATCATGTTGCTGGATATGCAGAAGTAGTGACAAATGCGGCACTTCTGACAGAAGAGCGGTCACTTGCATTAATTGATGCAGGACTAGACTTTCTGAGTGTTTCGATTCAAGGGGTATCAACAAAAAGTTATTTTGAAACCTGTGGGGTTTCTTTAAATATAGATACCTTAGTTAAACGACTGACATTTTTTGCTAACCACAAAACTAATTGTCATTTACATGTTAAAACCGTGGATATAGCATTGAAAAATAGACAGGAATATCAACAATTTGCGGATTTGTTTGGAGATATTGCAGATTCTATTTTTGTTGATCATGCGATCCCTCTATTCAAAAATATTGATTATACAAAAATACTGGTTCAGGAAAGGGATCAGTATACAGGGGAATTGCTTAAAAGACAGGAGAAGCATCCATGTGCACTCTTATTTAACGCTGTGTATGTACAGCCGGATGGAAGAGTTGTCCCATGCTGTACTACGCCGAATCCAGTAATTTATGGGTCGATTTATGAAGACTCCATAAAAAGTATATGGGAAGGCAATTTAAGAAAAAGATTTATGATACAGCATCTAAAAGGAAACCGTAAGACCTATTCAGCATGCCGTGATTGCGTGCAGCCGGAAATATTAAGCAGCCCTGAAGGGGTTGCCAATTTGTGTATAGAAAACATGATTCATGAATTATCAAAAAAATAGAAAATGTGCAGAGGAAACGTTATGGAGGATTTTGAGAAAATAATTGAACAATTATTAAGACAGCAAGATCCTGCCCGCATGACGGAAGATTTCAAAAATGAGTTATGGAAAAGACTGCAAGAAAAAATGAATCAGGAAATTTCAGATATGAATGAACTTGATCAGGTTGCAGGGGGAAGAGTCGAGCAGGAAGAAAAAAGGACACCTTGGGAATTTTGAAAAGGATGAGTGTAAGGCAATTTGTGCTGCGTTATAGCAGCACGGAATGGAGAAAATTATGAATCAAAAGAGTATTTTTAGACAGAAGAGCCTGGATACAGTTGAATCACCGGAGCAGTTAGATGAATATATCCGAGTGTCAAATCCTCGTATTTGGATTATTTTTGCAGCTCTTGTGATTTTAGCAGCGGCATTCGTGGTATGGAGTATTATTGGAACTTTACCTCAGACACTTAGCGCAAAAGGTATTACCGTATCTAATAATGTGGTCCAATGTTACGTTGATGTATCTGAATTTAGTATGGATTTAGAAGGATGTAAAGCAAATATTGTGATGCCCGATGGTTCCAGTGTGGAAGGGCAAGTAAAAGGGGTTAGCAGCAATCCATACTCCGCAGAGGAAATATCTGATTCTTTGAGAAGTGACTGGATGACTGAAAATGTAGTTACAGGCAATTATGCCTATCAGGTAGATGTGGAATTGCAGGAAGAGGTAAAACCGGAAGTATTGGCAAATGTAACGATAGTTACGGCGGAAGTGAAACCTATTGTATTCTTACTAAATTAGGAGGTGTACCTTTGTCTGACAATAGAAAAAGATGTGTAAAAGTGCCTGTTATTATGCAGATGGAAGCGTTGGAATGTGGGGCCGCCTGTCTGGATATGATTATGGCCTATCACAGAAAATGGGTACCGCTTGAACAGGTTCGTGTGGATTGTGGAGTATCCAGGGACGGAAGTAAAGCATCTAATATGGTAAAGGCTGCAAAGGCATATGGACTACAGGTAAAAGCCCATAGGTACGGGATGGATGCTGTTCAAAACAAAGTAAGTTATCCTGCAATTATTCATTGGAATTTTAATCACTTTGTTGTACTGAATGGGTTTAAAGGAAACAAGGCAATTCTTAATGATCCTGCACGTGGACAGGTAGAAATATCTTTGGAGGAATTTGATAAGTCTTTTACTGGGATCTGCCTGGAATTTGAGCCAAGTGATACTTTTGTACAGGATGGCAAGAAAGACAGTGTATTAAAATTTGCTGCAAAAAGATTGCACGGAAGTTCGTTATCCATTGTTTTTGTTATGTTAACAACCATTTTGACAGCATTTATCAGTCTTTTGACTCCGGTATTTTCAAGAGTATTTACCGATTATATTTTAACGGGACAGAGTTTGGGGTGGCTGTCTAATTTTCTTGCATTTATGGCTGCAGCTATCGTATATTTATTAATTGCGGGTATAATCAATGAAGTATATATCTATAAAATTAAAGGTAAAATGTCCATTGTCTCTAACACCTCATTTATGTGGCATACGCTTCATCTGCCTATGAATTTTTTTGCCCAGCGTATGGCAGGGGATATTGCAAGCAGGCAGCTATTAAATGATGAGATTGCCGAAACTTTGGTGGCAAGAATAGCTCCTGTTTTGATTAACATGGGCTTATTAGTATTTTATATGATTATTATGCTTCGTTATAACGTTGTTTTGTCATTGGTAGGATTTGCAACAATCGCCATAAATCTTTTATTAGCAACAATAATATCAAAAAAGAGAATACATATAACCAGAACGCAGATGAGGGATCAGGGGAAAATGGATGCTTCTACCGTCTCAGGAATTGAAATGATAGAAACCATTAAAGCTGCAGGTGCAGAAAATGGTTTTTTTGAAAGATGGTCTGGATTTCAAGCTTCTGTAAACAAAGCAAAAGTTGATTTTGCCCTTACAAACCAGTTTCTTGGAGGAATACCTGCAATGATTCAACAACTGTCCAGTATAATAATTCTTGCATTAGGGGTCTGGATGATTATAAAGGGTAATTTTACGGTAGGTATGTTGCTGGCATTTCAATCTTATATGACACAGTTCCTGACTCCGGTAAATGATTTGCTGGAAACAGGACAAAAATTGCAGGAAATGAGAACTTCCATGGAACGTGTGGATGATGTTATGAAATATAAGAAAGATGGGATTCTATTAACTATTCAAGATACCCAGGAGATATTTGAAAAATTAGATGGCAGCATGGAATTTTGCAATATAACATTTGGTTATTCAAAATTAGAAGAACCTCTCTTGAAAGATTTTAACCTGACGTTAAAAAGAGGGTCAAAGGTTGCATTGGTGGGTTCATCAGGGTGTGGCAAATCGACCATTGCTAAGCTAGCCTGTGGACTATATGAGCCATGGTCAGGAGAAATTACGTTTCAGGGGAGGCCGCTTGGCGAAATTCCTAAAGAAATATTCAATTCTTCTCTTGCTGTGGTGGACCAGGATATTACTATGTTTGAAGATAGTATTGCAGATAATATAAAGATGTGGGATAAGTCGATTGAAGATTTTGAAATGATTATTGCGGCAAGGGATGCACAGATTCACTCAGATATTATGACAAGAAAAGGCGGCTATAGCCACATGGTATCAGAAGGAGGAGCAAATTTCAGTGGAGGACAGCGTCAAAGATTCGAAATTGCCAGGGTACTTGCTCAGGATCCAACAATTGCAATACTGGACGAAGCAACCTCTGCATTGGATGCCAAAACAGAATATGAGGTCGTTAAAGCAATTCAAGACCGTGGAATAACCTGCATTATTGTGGCACATCGTTTATCAACTATCCGTGACTGTGATGAAATTATAGTGTTGGATCATGGAAGAGTAATGGAACGAGGTACACATGAACAATTATTGCAATTAAATGGATATTATACGCGGTTGATCACGACAGAATAGGAGGCATGTTATGGGTTGGTTTGACAGCCAGATAAAGGAACGGCTGCAATTTGATGCCGGCGAAATGAAAAAATCCTATGTAAATCTTGCCAATATCGTAGGAAAGAAAGAAAAGACAGATTATGGGCAACTGGAAAAAGAAGATCAGTCAAAAGATGCGGTTAGTAAGATCTGTAAATACTATGGTGTTGAAAAAACAGATGTCCCCGAAAAGATGGAGGGTATGAATGAGCAGATAAGATTTTTGTTTGAACCAGCAGGTATTATGTGGCGGCATATGTGTCTGAGAGGCAAATGGTGGAAAAACAGTATGGGAGCGATTCTGGGTGAAACACAGGATGGCAGGGCTGTAGCGCTTATACCAAAGGCATTTAGCGGATATAAATTTTTGGATTATAAGAGCGGAGAAGAGATAAAAGTAGACAGTAAAACCAATGAAATTTTGAAAAAAGATGCGGTTTGTTTTTATAAACCCTTACCCCAAAAAGAACTTAGCGGGAAAGATCTCATCCTCTTTTTGTATCAGAATATTGGACTTGACGAGAAAATACTTTTACTGGCAGCGGCACTATCCGTTACACTTCTGGGGTTGATTACGCCAGCTGCAAATACGTTGATCTTTAGCTATATTATTCCTTCCGGGCAGATATCAATGGTTCTGTCTATAGCATTTTTATTATTTGGTGCGGCTATTTCTACATTCTTAATGAATATTACTAAAACTCTTGTTCAGACAAAAATGGAAACAAAGATGAGTGTCATTTTGGAGAGTGCGGTAATGGGAAGGGTAATTAATTTGCCGGTTCAGTTTTTTAAAAACTATAATTCTGGTGATCTGGCAAACCGTGTAAGAGCTTTGGAAAATATCTGTACGATTATAGCAAATGGCGTGCTGGGAATGGGGTTAATGGCAATATTTTCACTAGCGTATGTTATCCAAATCATACAGATCTCACCTCAATTAGCAATGACAGCATTTTTAGTAATATTGATGCAGTTATTAATTGCATTTTTGGGAGCGTGGGGACAAGTAAAGATCATGAGAAAAAAAATACAGGCATCTTCAAAAGTAGAAGGAGTGGTATTCGCTCTTTACTCAGGTATCCAGAAAATAAAGATGTCTGGAAGTGAAAAAAGGGCATTTGCAAAATGGGCAAGTGTATATCAGAATAAAGCAGAAGCTGAGTATAATCCGTCTATAATTGTAAAAATACAAAAAGCGATATCACCGGCACTGGCGCTGTTTGGAACGATGATTATTTATTGGGTGTCAGTAGTAACTACTGTTTCAGTAGCCGAATATGTAGCATTTAATGTAGCTTATGGAATGGTAAGTGCTGCAATTTTATCCCTTGTTGATACAGTATCTGTTGTAGCCATGATTAAGCCTATCCTGGAACTGGCACAGCCAATTCTCAAAACCCCGCCGGAAATCAGCGAAAACAAAGAGATCGTAAAATCGGTCTCAGGAACTATTGAATTAAACCAGGTTTCTTTCCGCTACCAGGAAGACACACCGTTAATTATTGATGATCTGAGTCTGAAAATAAACCGGGGCCAGTATGTGGCAATTGTAGGGACCACAGGCTGTGGGAAGTCTACTCTGATGCGCCTGATGCTGGGATTTGAGAAACCGGATACCGGAGCGGTTTATTATGATGGCAGGGATATCCAGAAGGTGGATTTGAAATCTCTCAGGCGGCAGATCGGTGTGGTCATGCAGAACGGAAAACTTTTTAGCGGAGATATTTTTTCCAATATTACTATTTCAGCCCCGTGGCTGGCTTTGCAGGATGCATGGGACGCTGCGGAAAAGGCCGGAATAGCACAGGATATCCGTGAAATGCCCATGGGGATGTTCACAATGATTGGAGAAGGAGCAGGAGGGATTTCGGGGGGACAGCGCCAGCGGTTAATGATTGCCAGAGCCATTGCACCGAAACCAAAGATTCTGATGCTGGACGAGGCAACGTCTGCCCTTGACAATATTACCCAGAGACAGGTATCCGATGCGCTGGCAGAATTAAAAAGTACCAGGATCGTTATTGCACACAGGCTGTCTACCATTAAGGCCTGTGACCGGATCATTGTATTGGATAAAGGCCGGATTATTGAGGATGGAACCTATGAGGAATTAAATGCAAAGGGAGGATTTTTCTCCGAATTGGTAAAGAGACAGCAGATCAAATCGGAGGAATAGATCGGCTTATTTTATAAAAGATGTGGTAAGTGGCAGAGTTTCGTGGTAAATGGTAAGCCGGACAGCCGGAATATTATTTATAATTGAAAGTAACATGGAATTACACAGGTGCAGTGACAGGGCGGGAAGTTTCTCCTTTTCTGCCATTGCATTTGTATAATAGGGCTGGAAGAAAATAAAATGAGGAAAGGATGCCACCAGTGATTCTTTCAACCGGTCAGAGAGTGGCAGTATTGCATGCAGTTGCGATACATAATGAGGATAAAAATGAACATTATAAAGGTAAATGAAGGATGTAAGTTATTATTGGAATTAGAAGGGCGTCTGGACACAATGACAGCGCCACAGCTGGAAAAAGAGCTGGAGGATTCGCTTAAGAATGTTGCAGAACTGGTGCTGGATATGGGAAAGCTGGACTATATTTCTTCAGCCGGATTACGTGTCTTGTTAGGAGCACAGAAGCAAATGAACCGCCAGGGATCTATGGAACTGCATCATGTATGTGAAGAGGTACAGGATGTTTTTGATATGACAGGATTCAGCGATATCCTCACAATTGTGTAACGAAAAAGAACAGTGCCCCTTTTTAGGGGCGTTTTTTATAGTCCTTTTTATCCGGAATGTTCATGATTCATTGGTAACAGTATCGATGTCCGGAATTCGTTTTGCAAAGTCTCAAATTTTATTATGCCGTTGTATTGTTCAACAGCAGCTCGAATACTGAATATGCCCAGACCGGATTCTTTCCGGTCTCTTTTATCGGATAAGAAGCCACCTTTTGAGTCAGCCAGGGCGAGCGTATCACAGTTATTATCAATAGTGATAGAAAGCATAAAGCCTATAGGCTGAATACATATCTGAATGCGGGCTTCTCCTTTTGCCATGTGCTTTGATGCCTCCAATGCATTTTCCAGGCTGTTTCCTAATATGATACACAAATTGATTTCAGATATCCCGCCCAAATCATCCGGCAGATTGATCGCTGTTTTTGTGGGAATTTCATCCTGTTTAGCAAGTATCAGATAATGAACCAGAATAGAATTAACGGCATGATTCTGACATAATATTATGTTTGAAGCAGATTTAAAATGATTTTCGAATTGATCTAGATACCGTAAAAGGCTTTCCTGTTCATGGCTTTCAGCCAGGGAGCGGATCGTAAGTATGTGGTGCCGCAGGTCATGACGGTTTTTGGCAGCACTCTCGATGGATGAAATCAGACGCTGGTATTGTTCCTGCTGCACCTCTAACTGGCGCTTATCATATCGTTCCTGTTCTTTCAGAATCAGCATATTGCGGTATACAGATATGGTTTCTGAAAACAGAATGCTGAATAGTAAAAGGACTACGATAAATCCGGCTATTTCTAAAGGCCATCCCGCAACAATCGGTTCATAAAGAGGGAAGATGCGGTCGATCGCCAGAGCCGATCCCATAAGTCCAAAGCCGGCTAAAAGGCGCCTGGAATATCTGGTTTTATCTAAAATGGCAGTCATGGTGCTGAGTACGAGATAGCCAGCCGCAATCCATTTGTAGTACATTAATAATTTACTGTAGAGAAGCATGGCATTAATGCTGTCCGTCCAGTAAAGGGGCATCATGAGGACAATCACACATATAAGCAGGCTGGCGGCTGACATAGGATAGCGGTATTTTCCGGGTATCCGGCAGATATTACCCTGTTGTAAAATCAGTATAAATAACATGGCATACAAACTAAAAGATTCTAAGCGGTACCAGAAAGTACTGTCTAATCCCAAGGTATGAATCAATGGATAGCTGATATATCCCGCATAAAAGATGCAGAGTAAAAAGAACAGGACAGCATTTTTTACTTGCTTGCTTTTCAGCTGTGTGAGCAGATAAAAGCATCCAATGAGGAGTGTAACCGTAAATGCCATTGTATATATGAGCGGCCTTAGAATAAAAAGCTTTGTAACGATGGAGGGGTTACCAAAGGCCGGAGGATAAGTAAGGCCGCTGTACAGACTGTCCAAATCGGTTGCCTGTATCACGATTTCAATTTTATCGGATGCCGGAATCGTAATCAGGGTGTTGGCAATACCTCTCTGAAAGTTATCAGGTTCCACTGTACCAAATGAAGAGACTAACGCTCCATTTATCCAGATACGGCATGAAGAATAAATCTCCGGAAGCTCCAGCATCCTGGGGGAAGCAGTATCAGTGAGGATGGTAATGCGGTATGTTGCACTGCCATGGGGGCTTTTCCCTTTATCGCCCAGTTCAAAGCCTCCATGCTGTCCGATTGATACATAATCACTGCAAATGGGTTTCCGGGAATGGAATTCATCAGGTGAAAGAAGCTGGTATTGGTAAAATTCCCAGCCGCTGATAAGATATACAAAATCTTTACCCGTATTCCGGAGATCCAATACGCCGTTTTGTCCCTGTGGTGTTTCTAATGCATATTTATTATTGTAAATGGCATTGATTGAAAATAAAAGGATGCCGGCTATCAAGATAACGGCAAGCAATAAAGGATAGCTGTCTTTTTGTCTGGGGGATATCTGCAATGCAGGAAGCTCCTTTCCATGAGGATTTGATCATTTGTATTAAGATTTCCGTTTACCTCTCCAATATAGCGTAAGGCATGCCAAAATAACTGCAGAGCACAGGAGTAAGATTTTGGGCAGAACCTGACCAGATTTACCTACAGGCATTGGATCTGAGATATTACTTTTAACAGACGGGCTTTCTGCATTTCCGTTAGCTTTTAAAACAGGTGAGGTTTCCGCCATGAAAGTTCCTTTTTTCTCCGGTATTTCCGTATTAGCTGAAGCTATAGCTCCTGTCTCCGGAATTTCTGTAATCATGCCGTTTTCTGATTGCTGCGCCGTTTCATTTAGAGGGGAATTATCTGACTCTTCGCTACCGCCTTCACTGGAATTATGTTCAGCCTGACCAGGCAGGGGGCTATCCGTCGAACCGGCACCTTGCTGGGAATCTTGCGGTTTGGATGATGAATTATCCTTATGTTCAGAGGAGTGTGTAACTTCCTGCCGGGGCGGCTTTGTGGCAGGTGTTTCAGAGGAAGGCACTTTATCGGTCGCAGGCTCTGTTTCCGTATCCGGAGCAGAAGGCTTTGAATCTTCAGAAGGAATCTTCTCATCGGGAGATGGAGATGGCAGAGCTTCATCAGCTGGAGGTATGTTATTCGGTGGCTTAACTGTGTTGTTCGGCGGAGGCACTATCTGATCATCCCGATCGCTTCCATCCCTGTCACCATCGGAGATCTCAGGTGTGAGGCGTCCGGAGTCATCAAATTCAATCTTCAGGATATTAGTTCTGGTTGTCGTGCCGTTTGCTGTAATATCTGCCTGAAAAAGGTAACTTAAGCTTTTATCCAGAGCCGTTTCCAGATAGAGTTCTCCGGGGTATAGGAAAGAAAAACTTTCAAATGGATTCCAGGTAGAACCTTCATCTGTGGAAAAATATAGTTCGATCAGGGAATCCGCAGAAGGAGTCTGATAAAAATAAATCCGGATATTTTTATTTATGGAACCAGCACTGTGTAAATAGTAATTACCGGGCGTGGTTACTAAAACAGTCCCGTGTATCTGCGGGAAATCATAATCTAATCCCAAAACAGGAAAAGATTCCTGATAAGTTGTCAGCTTATAAATACCGGGAGTCTGCGTATCTATATTCCCGATATTCCAGGTGACAGGCAATAAAGCAATACGATCAGGCACAGACGGATCATCTGAATGAAAATTAAAACGTGCCGTAGAAGAAAGCCTGTTCAGCAGAGTGTCAACAGATCCTGGAGCTATAACATAATTGACGAAAAATTCATTTAATGTCACTGCCCGGTGAATGATTGTGGCGTTAGCCGGTACCACAGACATGCCGCAGCAGTCCAGTGTAACGGTTCCCGTAGTCTCCAAAGGTTTGCCACTGCCAGTTATACCAGTTAAAAACAAGGTTATATTACCCAGGGCTTTTATGCCCAGAGCTCCGTTAGAGAGGGTGATATTAAAAGAGTCAAGTGATACGTCTCCGGTGCATTTGATGCCAATACTGTCAGGTCCGGAAACAGACATATTGAAAAAACTGCTGGTTAGGAGGCTGCTGGGGCCATCCTGTAAGTCGGAATATACATCTCCCTTAAAATAAAGCCCGCAGCCATCAACCACCTTTATTTTTACTGTATTAGTAAAAAAGATACTGGCAGATGATGTTGTTTCTATTACCGGTTCGGGATTATCAATGCTGATCAGCGTGACTTCACCGTATATGTTTAAGGAACTTGATTGAGGGAGCTTAAACCCATATCCATTCATATGTATGGTAACTGATGCCGTAGTCTTCAGAATAAGATATTTGCCGGTGTCGATATTATTCCCCAGGGTAACTTCTCCTCCGCCTGGATGTCCGGCAAACCAATTCATAAGTTCTTCCCGGGAATATACCATATCGGCATTGCCGGTGTCTGCACGGGATGCACTGCCTGCCGATACTGGCAGGCACAGACTCGTGGAGAATAGAAACAAGGTGATCAGCAGGGTACCATAGTATATCATTCGTGTAAATCTATGTTCCATTTAGATTGATTCCTTTCTTGTACGTTTCCACAAATAGTCATAATAAGCCTGCTTTACCATTAGAGAACCACGCAGGCGGATAGGCGCTTTTTCTTTGTTTGTCATTAGAAAATCATGTTCCTGAACGGTTTCTATGTAATTCATATTTACGAGACAACCCCTGATGCTGTCCAGAAATGGCAATCCTGCAACCTGTTTTTTCAGCTCACGGTAGGAGAGATATGTTTCAATGACCTCATCTTCAAGATGCAGTACGGTGATACGCCCTCTGCTTTCAGTCCAGTAAATATCACATAATAATATGTTGCGAACCAGCCTCTTATCTTTAACCACCAGGTAATGAGCAGACTGGTTCAATAAATCCCGGCATTTTTTCATGGAGGTATCCAGTGCATCATAGGTAATTGGCTTAATCAGATAATCCGTAGCAGACACACCGAAGGCCTGTAAAGGGTGATCGAGACTGGTGGTAGTAAAAATCAGGTGAAAGCTGGTATCCTTTTTGCGCAGCAGTCTTGCTGCCTGCATACCGTCCAAAGATTGCATATAGATGTCCAGAAAAATAAGTGGGAATCTGTATTTATCAAAATCTGAAAGAAGCTCCCTGGAAGATGGATAGGTGTATAATTCAATAGGTATTTGCTGATTGCTACCGTAATCCTCCAAAAGTCTCGTCAAGTTGTCTAAATCATATGTATTATCATCACAGATAGCTATTTTCATGTTTCATTCTCCTGTTTTTCTTATCGGTAATATTATACCATGTTTTCATTTGATTTCGTGATTTTTATTACAAAAAACTGCGTTTTATTACAAGTGAATTGTTATTCTTACTGAAATCTGTTTTTATAACAGTAAAGCAGATATTTATTCTGTCAGACAGAGCGTGCTTCAACCACGCTCAAAGGTTACAAGGGAGGTGTTGAGGTATGCTGGCAGCTGTTTGTGATGCTTGTTTCAAAGACGCTGAGTTGCTGCAGTCTTATATTTACAGGTATGGACATGAAAATGCAATGGATATCAAGATACATTTGCATCATTCCATATTCTCTATGAAAAACGCACTGAAACGCTACTGTTATGATGTGGTTTTCCTGGATATCGGAATGGAAGAAGGTGAGGGTAAGGTACTTGCAGAGGAAATATGCGGAGAGTATCAGGGAAAATTAATTTTTATAACCGGATTACGTGATTATGCAGTAGAAGCATTTCGCCTATATGCAGTAAATTATTTGCTAAAGCCGGTGGGATATTTACAAATATGTGATTGCTTTGCCAGACTTAGTATTTCCTGTTCGGAGGCATGTATTCAGGTAAGGTGTGGGTACCGGAAGGTCTCGATTCCACTTAAGGCGATCGAGTATATTGAATCCTTTAATAACAAGGTAATTATACATACGGAAAATCAGGAGTTTACGACCTATGAGAACCTGAGTATGCTTTATCAGGAATTGAAATCGGCTTGTTTTATACAGCCATATCGCAGTTACATTGTAAATATGTCCTATATAAAGTTGTTGGATAAGGACATGATCCTGTTAAAAAACGGAAAAGAGCTTCAGGTATCCAGGAAGCGGAAGCAAGAGGTGATGGAGCGATATAGCAGATTTCTGTTTGAGAACTAAATTGCTGGATCGTATCCTATTGCTGAGTAGGTATAATTGTCTCTATTTTTTCAAAAAAGGTGTCGGCGCGCAGGGAAAAAGCGCGCCGGCGCCTTTTTTATTTTCTGGTGAAAGAGGTTGTATCGAAATTGCACAATTAAGGGTGTAAATTAGGGGAAAGTACCAATAGATGAAACAAAGTACCATAAGTAGACTGAATTATAGACAGATATGTTTCATGTATGTATAATGAACACAATAAATAAACAAAAAACACAAAAATATAGGTCGTATTGCATAATGAATTTTTTGCTATATGAGAGATATGTAGAAAGGATTGGTCAGAATGCATGGAAAGTGTTTTGGTGAGGCTGCGTGAGTATTATGATCAGGCAAGCAATACAGAAAAGAGTATCATTTCTTTTTTGCTGGAGAATCCGGAGGAAGCAGCAGAGATGAGTATCCATCAGCTGGCAGACAGAGTATATGCTTCTGCTTCCACAATTACAAGGCTTTGTCATAAGACGGGCTTTCCCCAGTATAAAAGGTTCCAGAAATCGCTGTTGTATGAGCTTGCTGTCCGCAAAGAAAATGTACTGGGATTGGATTATGAAATTCATCGTGATGATTCCCTTGAAAATCTGGTGGATAAAATCACCTATAAGAGTATTGCTTCGCTGGAAGATACCAGAAGTTTAATCGATATAGAAACGCTGGAGAAGTGCCTGGATTTACTTAAAAATGCCAGAATGGCTGCTTTTTTTGGGATTGGTGCTTCGCTTTTAGTGGCAAAAGATGCTTATCTGAAGTTTTTAAGAATCAATAAGCCGTGTCAGGTATGTGAAGATTACCACGCCCAACTGGTACAGGCAAAGATAATGGGACGGCAGGATGTGGCTATTATGATCAGCTACTCCGGGCAGACCAGGGAGATGATATCCTGTGCAAAAATATTGAAAAATGCCCAGGTACCCATGATTGCAATTACCTGTTTTAAAGAATCGCCCCTGTCGAAACTGACGGATTATAATCTTTATGTAACGGCAACGGAGTATGCATTTAAAACGGGTAAGCTGGCATCCCGGCTGGCACAGCTGAATGTAATTGACATTTTATATGTGGCTTATATTCAGAGAAATTATGAATCATGTATGGTTTCCCTAAAGAAAACTTACATATCAAAAACAGATACCCAGGAGTGAAAGAGAGGGATTGGATGCACAAAAAAATGGTAGATTTGAAGAAAATGTCAACAGAAATGCGCAATGCAGAAACCATGGCATTGGATGAAATGACGCCTCTTGAAATTATTTCGATTATGAATCATGAGGATGAAAGCGTGGCAAAGGTGGTGAAAAGGGAGCTTCCCAGGATAGCACAGGCGGTTGAATGGACAACAAAAAGCCTGCAGAGCGGAGGAAGGATCATTTACATAGGAGCGGGTACCAGCGGAAGGCTTGGTATTCTGGATGCCTCTGAGTGTCCCCCCACTTTTGGGGTATCATACGACTGCGTAGTGGGTATTATTGCCGGAGGGAAGGAGGCGTTTATAAAAGCAGCAGAGGGCGCAGAAGATAATCCATATCTTGGAAGAGATGATCTGATAAATATCAAATTGACAGACAGAGATACGGTAATTGGTATTGCAGCCAGCGGCAGAACGCCATATGTACTGGGAGCGCTGGAATATGCAAAAGAAACGGGATGCAGGACAGTTGCCATTGTCTGCAATGAAAATATGGAAATGGGCAGGACAGCAGATATTGGAATCGAACTTCTGACGGGCCCCGAGATTCTGACGGGCTCCACCAGGCTAAAGGCAGGAACAGCAGAAAAAATGGTACTGAATATGATCTCTACCGCAAGTATGGTAGGTATCGGAAAAGTATATGAGAACCTGATGGTAGATGTACAGCAGACAAATGAAAAGCTGGTATGCCGTGCTGAGAATATTGTTATGGAGGCTGTGAACTGCAGCAGGGAAGAAGCCAGGGAGGCATTAAGAGAGGCAGGCGGAGAAGCAAAACTGGCAATCACAAGAATGCTGGTGGATTGCAATATTGCAAGAGCCCGCAAACTGCTTAAGGATGCAAAAGGAAAGATTCGGTTAGCAGTCAAAAATGGAAAAAGGGAAACGGATCAACTTAACATTTCAAAACAGATGTAGATGGAGGACAAAAATGAAAGGTAAAAAATTATGGGGATTTGGGATGGCAGCAGTGATGGCAGCATCGGTTATAGCAGGTTGTGGCGCTTCCACAGCGAATGAGACAAAAAGCAGTGTAAAAGACAGTTCTCAGGAAACAGCAGATGCAGGAAACGCTGCAGATAGTTCAAAGGAGAGCAGTCCGGCAAATGAAAAAGAAATTGCTGCCCAGGAAAAGGATGTGGTCACGGCCCTGCTTCCACCCGTATCCGCTACCTATCAGGATAAAATCAATTCTTATGTGGAAGCTTTTAACAAGGATAATCCGGAGGTTGAGATTCAGGTAACAACGGCAAGCTGGGAAGATGTCACCCAGAAGTTAGATGTTCAGGTAAATGCAGGATCTCCGCCTGATATTGCATTTATCGGCTCAGATGGACTATCCAAATATGTAGATTCCGGCATGGCAGTGGATATATCCAGGTATGCGGATGAGGATATGATGCAAGATTTTGACCAGGATATCTTAAATTACTTTAAAAATGGAGATGGAATGTATGGTTTTCCGGCTTATTGTGAGGTTCAGTGTATCGGCGGCAACCGCCAGTTTCTGGAAGATTCAGGAATAGACTGGAAAAACATACAGGAAGAGGGCTGGAGTTATGATGAGTTTCGTGACGCAATCAAAAAAGGTGTTGTAAAAGATGGGGATACCATCAGCCGTTATGGATTTCTGTTTGCCTGCTCAGGTGTGGCGGCAAAGGATTATTTCAGTATCTTTGTGCGAAATGCGGGGATGCCGTCGGCATTTGATAAAGACTTAAAATATGCCTATACCAGTACTCAAATGTTAAGTTTTCTAAAGGATCTGAGGACATTGATCGATGACGGATCGATGCCGAAAGAACTGGGATCAATAGATGCCGGGAAACGTTGGAATATGTTCCTGACCGGTCAGACAATGATTACCGGAAAAGGACTGTCTTCTTTTGAAAAAAGTGCTGCTGATAATAATGAAAAACTGAAAAATAAGGATAACAGTGCAGTAGAGAACAGCATTGAATTAGATTACATTGTTCTTCCCGTTCCGGTATTTGAGGGCGGGGAACAGCAGTCATACGGTGCAGTGGACGGATATATCTGCCTTTCCGGAGAAAGAAATCCGGATGAAGCCCATCTCAAAAATGTAGCTAAGGCAGCGTATTATCTGGCAAGCGGTGAGCGGGCAGCACAGACCTGCCAGGAATTATATTTAAACCCAATCTGTGAAAGCGGACGTAAAGCATATGATACACTTCCTTCGATAGAAAACAAAAATGAAAATAATACAAAAGCAGTGCAGAAGCTTTTAACGCAGGTCGGAGAAGCACGACCGGATATCCCGGCGGATTTAAGTGCCAGTGCAATCAAAATTGAGGATGAAATTATAGTGCCGAAATTCCAGGGACTGCTGGCTGGGGAAGTATCACCGGAAGAGATGTATCAGGCAATCAAAGACGCAGCATATGAAAGGTTTGGCGAAGATGGTTGTGTAAATAATTAAGTATAAGGGGGTGGAGCGGAGATATTTCACATCTGTGAAGGCTGACTTCGCAGCACCCCCTGGAAAGTAGAAGACGATGACGAATAAAAAACATAAACTGAAAAAAGATGCGCTCTGGGGATATATTTTTATTCTTGTCCCCCTTACAACTTTTATTGTTTTCACCTTGTATCCGGTTATTTCTGCTGCGGTCACCAGCTTTCAGCACTACAAACCCCTGAAAACAACCTGGGTAGGATTTGACAATTATCTGTCTGCTTTTAAGAACGCTTTATTTTACAAAGCACTGAAAAACACGCTGGTATACACCATTTTTGCAGTACCCATATCCATGTTTTTATCCTTTTCTATTTCTTTATTCATTCTTCCCTTTAAGAAAAGGACGCAGACCGTTTTTAAGGCGGTATTTTATCTTCCGGCTATTGCGTCCGGGGTGGCTCTTTCCTTTGTATGGAAGTGGATTTATGATCCGCTGCCAACGGGGCTTTTAAACAGTGTGCTTCGTATATTTGGTATCAGCAGCCAGAACTGGCTGGGAAGTTCTAAGACGGCGATGGTATCCCTGATTATTATGGCTGTTTTTTCCGGTCTGGGTACCAGCATAATCATTTATATTGCGGCACTGCTTGGTATTGATTCCACATATTATGAGGCAGCAGACATTGATGGGGCATCCTTTTTTCAAAAAGTACGATATATAGTGTGGCCCATGGTAAAACCAACTACGGTATTTCTGGCAATCACCGGTGTCATCAACGGATTTCAGTCATTCCAGAATGCCTACCTGATGACCGGCGGCGGCCCGGATAATGCGACTACGATGGCGGGACTTTTGATTTTTAACCGGGCGTTTAAATACTTTGAGTATGGGGAAGCCTGCGCCCAGGCATTAATTCTGGCTGTAATCATTGCAGTATTTGCAGTATTCCAGTTCAAGCTAAGTGCCAATGATGTGGAATATTAGATCCTGATTGAAAGAAAATTATGATATAGAAAGGAAGCCACATTGTGATTCTTTCAATCTGTTTATTGTGGCAGTATTGCAGGTATGCCTGCAGTATGCAATGGGTATAAGGATGGGATTATATAAAAACTATGGAAAGAATCAAAGGTATCGAAAAAACCTCAGAAATCTGCTTTTGGCCCTCTTGCTTGTTACCATTGCGGTACTTACCATTTTCCCGATTTACTATATGGTAGTATCCTCCTTTGGAGCACCTACGGAAGCGGGAGGTGCCAGTTATTCTTTGATACCCAGGAATTTCTCTCTGGATTCCTATAAGTTTTTCTTTGGATACAGCAAATATTCGTTTCGCTGGATTTTGAATTCACTTCTTGTGGCATCAGCAGTGACTGTAAGTAACGTAATATTTGCAAGTCTGGCTGGATATGCATTTGCCAAACTGCGCTTTCCGGGATGTAAATTTTTCTTCTTTCTTTTATTAGTGGCGATGATGGTGCCTTATCAGGTGACTCAGGTTCCGCTTTATATCCTGGTTGTGAACGTGCTGAAAATTCAGGATACCTATGCGGCTCTGATAGCACCGACGCTGATTACCTGCTATAACGTCTTTCTGGCAAAACAGTTTTTTACCTCACTTCCCACTTCGATTATGGAATCAGCAAGGATAGAGGGATGCAGCCAGCCCATGATTGTATGGAAGATTGTGGTGCCGCTTTCTAAGACTATCCTTTCGGTTATGGCGATTATGACATTCTTAGGAGAATGGAATACTTTTTTCTGGCCGTTTCTGGTTTCAAACCAGGAATTTATGCAGACGATTCAAGTGGGACTAAAGAACTTCAGTTTTGCAAATACGACCTATTTTGCTCCTATGATGGCAGGTGCAACAGTTTCAGCTCTTCCGATGTTTATCCTGTTCTTTGCACTTCAAAGATATTTTCTGGAAGGGGTAACCGTGGGGGCTGTGAAAGGATGAGTGTGGCAGAGAGGTGAATCATGGATATTAATGAGAAGATCCGGTACGGAAGTTACATATTGGCAATTGACGGCGGTGGAACAAAAACTGTGATTTTAGCAGCTGACTGTGTTGGTACAATTATGGCCCGACTGGAAGCAGGCCCCTTGAACATGAACGGACAGAAGGAAGAAACAGTGCAGAAAATGCTGCTGGGCGCATTTGCCTGTCTGAAGCAGCAGGGATTTGCTATGGAAAATTGTATGCAGATTGGTATTGGAACGGCGGGGATCAGCAATCCTGTGGCGGCAGGTCTTTTAAAGAAAATCTGCAAGAGGGCAGGGTTTTTATGTGAACCAGAACTGTTCGGGGATCATGAGACGGCATTGGCGGCGGCTTTTCCTTCTTGTAAGGGATGTATATTAATCGCCGGTACAGGGTCTGTCTGCATGGGAACAGGGGAAAGTGGCATCTTGTACAGGGCTGGCGGCTACGGGCATCTGATCGATGACGGCGGAAGTGCTTATTTCATTGGAAGAGAAATACTGTCTGCTGTTGTACAAAGTGAGGACTGCCGAGCGAAGAAAACCCTGCTGGTGCAGATGGTATTTGAACACCTGCAGATCAAAACAACAGAAGAAATGATCCGCTGGATTTATCAGGAGAACAGGACCAAAAGCGATATAGCATCTCTGGCGGTTTTGTGCGGAGCGGCAGCTGAAAAAATGGATATAACAGCATGTGGGATACAAGACAGAAGCGCGGATGAACTTGTTAAACTTGCAAAGGCTGTACTGCATCGAATCCCGGAGGAACATAATCTGGTTTTTGCCGGAAGCGTCCTGCTGAAAAATAAGGAAATCTGCAGACGGACAAAGGAACAGATGCTGTTGGAATTCCCCCATCTTCATGTAAAACTTGCAGAGGCGGAATCGGCAGAAGGTACTCTGAGATTGTTGTTGAAAAAAAAGGGGGAGACAAAATGAGAAAAGTCTGGCTGTTGGAAAAAGACAGGGAAAAGATGAAGAAATATTTGGCAGTTGATATAGGCGGCACTTTTTTGAAGTACAGTCTGATGAACGATGAATATCAGGTCTTAGAGGAAGGTGAGGAGCCTACCGCTAAGAACCCGGAGCAATTTTTGGAACAGATAAAAATGACAGTGAAACGATATCAGCAGAAAATATGCGGCATAGCTGTGTGCATGGCCGGATTTATCAATCCGGTAACAGGAGAAAATACGGATTACAGCGTAGGGGAGAATTTTCGGAAGTACAATTTAAAAAAGGAACTGGCGGATACCTTTAATGTGCCTGTTTTGATTGAAAATGACAGCAATTGTGCCGCAGTTGGAGAATTAATAAAGGGTTCGGGCCAGGATATACAAAATTTTTGTATGCTGACCTTTGGAACCGGTATAGGCGGGGCAATGATTATAGACAGACACCTCTACAGAGGAAGCCATTATAAGGCCGCAGAAGCCGGATTGGTGAAACTGGAATATACATCGTCAGATGGGGTAAGTGCCAGCGCAACGTCCGTATTGGTACGTGCAGTATCCCGGGAGCTGGGAAGAGAAGTTGACGGGATCTATGTATTTGCACATTTGGATGATCCGAAAGTTTTTAACATTTACCGCGAGTGGCTGAATAAAGCGGCGATGGCTGCCGGAAACGCAGCTATGCTTCTGGATCCCGAAAAAATGCTGATTGGCGGTGCAGTTTCCCACCAGCCCCGTTTTCTGGTGGATCTGCAGGAGGAGGTCTATCGCCTTTATCCTCAGTTAAGAGCATATACAAAAATTGAGGCCTGCCGCCTGGGCAATCAGGCGGGAAGAATTGGAGCATTGCATTTGTACCGGATAACATTTGAAGAGGAGGATGAGGAGCTTGACAGAGAAGAATGAAAGCAAATGTGAAAGGAAATGTCAAAGGAGTAGTGAAGGGAGCAGAAAAGGGAATATTGAAAAGAAGAATGAACGGAATATTGAGAAGAAGAACAGCGGTGTAAAAGTGGTTACCATCGGCGGGGGTTCCAGCTATACGCCGGAGCTGGTAGACGGTTTCATAAAACGTTATGACGAACTTCCGGTAAAAGAACTATGGCTGGTTGATATCCGGGAGGGATTGGAAAAAATGAATACAGTTGCCGGCCTTGCAAGAAGGATGGTAAAGAGGGCACAAATACCAATGGAAATACATACAACCCTGGATCGGAGGGCGGCTTTGGAAGGAGCTGATTTTGTTACCACCCAGCTTCGGGTGGGACAGCTGGAAGCTCGGATAAAGGATGAAAGAATTCCCCTTTCACACGGCATTCTCGGGCAGGAAACCAACGGAGCCGGAGGGCTTTTTAAAGGATTGAGAACGATTCCTGTCATTGCTGATATCTGCCGTGACATCAAAGAAATATGTCCTGAGGCATGGCTGATAAATTTTACCAATCCTGTGGGTATGGTGATGGAAGGAATTCACAGATATACGGACTTTCATAAAATTATCGGTTTATGTAATGTTCCGATAGGTATGCACAAGGCAATTGCAGACCTGCTGGAACGGCCTATAGATGAGGTACGGGTTGATTTTGGAGGATTGAACCACATGGTATTTGGTACCAGAGTAGAAGTAGATGGAATTGATTTGACCAGAGAAGTGTTAAAGCTTTGGGGTGACCAGAGCGTTCAGAATATAACTTCCATATCGTGGGATCCGGATTTTGTGGAAGAACTGGGTGTAATACCCTGTTCTTATCACCGCTATTATTATATGACAAAAGAGTATCTGAAGGAGGCTCTGGAAAAATACGAAAAGCATGAAGTGAGGGCTGAATTCGTCAAAGCTGTTGAGGATGAATTGTTCGCACTGTATCAGGATCCGGCATTAAACGAGAAGCCAAAACAGCTAGAAAAGCGTGGTGGGGCTTATTACAGTAATGCAGCATGCAGTCTGATCAGTTCTATTTATAATGACACAGGGGATATTCAGGTGGTTAATACGGTGAACCATGGTGCCATCGATAATTTTGAAGAAGATGAAATTGTAGAAGTGAGCTGCCGGATTACCGCAAAAGGACCGGTACCGATTAAAATTGGCAGGCTTCCCCGCGCGGTAAATGGCCTCATTCAACAGATTAAATCATTTGAAATCGCAGGATGTGAGGCTGCATTTACAGGGGATAAGAAAAAAGTACTGCTGGCACTGATGATTAATCCGCTGGTCATGTCCCAGGAGACAGGGCGTGCAGTAATGGAAGAATTATTTCAGGCACACGGAGATTATCTGCCACAGTTTAAGGGAGGTATTTCGTGAAGATAACAGAAATAATAGCAGAGAGCAGGGAAGCGGAACAGGCATACTTGATGTTCAGCCAGTCTTGTAAAGAAAGGGAAATGCTTCATCTGATCCTTTCCAGGAAAGAATTTGAGGATAAGTTTTTGCAGCAGCAAGAGGGAATGGAGAAGATTACACTCCTTCTGGAGGATGGCTTTGCATTTGCATCAGGGGTTGTGGACCATCTCACAGGAAAGCTGTTTGTAACGATGGTAGTAACAGATAAATCCTTACGGAGAAAAGGCTTTGGCAGAATAGTATTGTCTGCATTAGAAAAGCAACTGATGGAACGGGGGCATAATACGGAGCTGGAAATATCTTTTTTCAATCCGGTGCCATTGCCCTGGAGCGCTCCGGGGCAAAAATCGGTAACTCATCCAAATACACCTGGCGTGGACATTCAATCAAATGCATACATTTTCCTGAAAAACTGTGGATATCGGGATTTTGCCATGCAGAACAGTTATTTTCTGAATCTGTCTGATTATAAGGTTCCGGCTGATATGGAGGAGAAAAGTATCCGTCTGTCCGGGGAAGGATATTCGTTTACATTTTTTGATCCCGGTGTTCACCGGGGTATAGAAAAGATGATGAGGGATTTTCAGAATCCATTGTGGGAGAAGGAGATACTTAGTATTAGCACAGAGCTGTCAGAAAGCAATTTTGTATCAAGTTCTTCCGGAAACATAGGAGAAAGGCCGATCTTAGTTCCAGTTTATCAGGGCCAGGTCTGTGGATTTGCAGGACCTCTGGATGTGGAGGAAAGTAAACGGGGCTATTTTGCAGGGATTGGTATTGATAAAACATTCCGTGGAAAAGGGCTGGCTAAGGTACTGTTTTGTTACTTATGCAGAGGGCTGAAGGAAAAAGGTGCAGAATATATGACGCTGTTCACGGGGGAAAATAATCCTGCAAGAAATATTTATGAAGATGTGGGCTTTTCCATTATACATACGTGGGCAGATATGAGAAAGAGATGTAACACAAATCTCCCTTAACTGTGACGCACAGCTGTCAGAAAGCAATTTTAGAATATTCTCTTGGGTTGAAAGAAAATTAAGATATAGAAAGGAAGCATATAGGCATGGAAACGAATGGAAAGCAAAAAACGATTATGGCAATAGGCGGTCATGTGGGTGACGGGGAATTAACTTGCGGAGGCGTGCTGGCGACCCTTTCCTTAAGGGGATACCGCATCGTTACGATTGCATTGACCGGCGGAGAAAGAGGTAATCCGCCGCATCTCACTCCCCGGGAATACAGAATACAGAAGGAACGCGAGGCTGTAGAATTTGCGCAGGCATTAAAAGGTGAGGCTCTGGTTTATCCTTATGTGGATGGAGAACTTCCGGATAACGAAGAGGTAAGGCTCAGGCTTTGTGATGATATTCGAAAATATAAGCCGGAAGCAATTATGACACATTGGAAATACAGTATGCACAAGGATCATGAACTGACTCATAAAATAGTTAAAGATGCATGGTTCTATGCAGGGCTTGCAGGTCTGGAAAGAGCAGAGGGCGCCTGGTTTGCAAAAGGTCCTTATTATGCCCAGAACTGGGAAGACGCAGCACATTATACGCCATATTTATATATGGAGGTATCAAAAGAAGGGTTTGATTTATGGAAAGAAGCCATTTCGAAACATTGGTTTGCAGTAAACAGTCCCAGTTTTCCATATATGGATTACTATGCGCATTTGATGAGATGCAATGGCTGCCTTGCAAGAAAAGAGTATGCCCAGGCATTTACCGTTGAAGAGGAAGCAAAGAAACTGGTTTTACAGGAGTTTTAGGGGAAGGGTTTATTTGATGGGAGGATGGTAGGAAATGATTCGAAATGGTATAGATTGTATTGATGATTACAAGTGGTGGTTTAACGGTAAAAAGCTTGGGCTGATTACTTCGGTTTCCGGTGTTGATAAAAGGCTGGTATCCACGATTGATATTTTACGTGACAAATTTATGCTGTCAGCGCTTTACAGCCCGGAACATGGCGTCCGTGGAAATGTGGATGCAGGAGGTGATGTGGATGCCTATGTGGATCCATATACAAAGATTCAGGTTTATAGTTTATATCGGAAAGATTCAAAGCGGTTCACCAGGGATATGCTGGAGCCGGTGGATACACTGGTCTATGATATTCAGGACCTGGGTGTGAGATATTATACTTTTATTTCAACGATGTATTATGCTATGCAGGAATGTGAGAGATACCAGAAGGAATTGATCATTCTGGACCGTATCAATCCCCTTGGTGACAAAGCGGAGGGGACTATGCTTCAGGATGGTTATGAGAGCTTTGTAGGTGCCTATTCACTTTGTATGCGGTATGGACTGACGATAGGAGAGCTGGCTGATATGATATATCACGAACAGGGGTATCATTTTCCACTGAAAGTACTCCCGGTACAAGGCTGGAAGAGGAACTGGATGTACCCGGATACAGACGGCGTATGGGTGATGCCAAGCCTTGGAATACCCAGGTTCGACACGGCACTTTTATATCCCGGGACCTGTTTATTTGAAGGGACTAATCTCTCAGAAGGCAGGGGGACATCTGCACCTTTTGAAATGATCGGAGCTCCTTTTGCCGACGGATATAAGATAGCGAAGTATATGAATATGAAAAAACTGCCGGGGACCATATTTTCGCCGGCGTATTTCACACCTTTTAGTTCAAAGCATCAGGGAACGGCATGTGAAGGAGTCCATATACACATTACAGATAGAAATGCATTCTGTCCTGTGGAAACCGGTCTGGAATTATTGTTTGCTTTCCGGGACAGCTATCCGGGGGAATTTACCTTTCTGCCACCTTATCAGGATGGAACAAGAAGCATGATAGAGTTACTCTTTGGCAATGGAAAAATACTGGAAGAGGGGCTGCGGGCAGAGGAACTGCTCTTGGGAATTGCCAGAGAAAGCAGTGCATTTTATAAGAGGAAATCTCAATTCCACAGGTATTGAATGATCAAAAGGGAAGCCTTAGAAAGCAATTTTCAGACAATTCTTTAGTACTACAGCGAACGTTTTGTAATGTTTTATTAAGTGCATTAGATTTGGGTTTTGCTGATTAAAGACGCTTTGTAGATGTAGGTAGTGTACGAAAAGATGGGTGTGGGAAACTGGCATGGGCTCCGTCAGCTGGCCGCAGAACTGGTATTTTCTAACCTTTCCGAAGCGCTTTTTGGCGGCACGCGGGTATTCACCGAGAAATCCTGATGCATTTCTCGGTTCAGTACCCGCTTAGTATCCGATGGGAGCCAGTCGAATACTATCCGCCAAAAAGCACTCCGGGAAGCTAAGTAAATACGCAGCTCTGCTCTACGCTTCCTCCGCCCATATCAGTTTCCCACACCCATCTTTCCGAGATTCATGTTACCGCCACAAAGCTGGATTTCTCAGCAGGTTGGAACCCCTTGGCTGTGGCTGGCTGTTCTTTATTGGATGCAGCGTAGTATGTTTCGGCTGTTTATGCGTAAAAAAGATGAAAGTTTGCTACTTTTTCTGGAATGAAGAAACTAATCACTGTGATAAGTTCAGTTGCTTTATGCTACTCGCTTTCGGCATGATAGATGCCCTGAGGCTAAAACTGTCTTATTCTTTATTGGATAGAACTCAGTATGTTTATGGCTGTTTATGCACAAAAGAAGATGAAAGTCTACTTCTTTTTCTGATCGCAGAAAGAAAACAAATCCCGTTCTCAAGATCAGTTGCTTGACATCATTAGCTTTACGCCAATAGCATCCAGCATGTCACAACCCCAGGGTTCCACCACGCTGAGAAAACCAGCTTTGTATCAACGAATGCTATCTCGGAAAGAGAAGGGGGTGGACCAGGATATTGGTTTGGAAGGCGTATAGCAGAGCTGAGCATTTACTTACCTTGCCGGAGTGTTTTTTGGCGGATAGTATTCGACTGGCTCCCATCGGATACTAAGCGGGCACTGAGCTGCGAAATGCATCAGGATTTAGGAGCGAATGCCCGCGTGCCGCCAAAAAGCGCTTCGGAAAGGTTAGAAAATGCCAGTTCTGCGGTAAGCCTTCCAAACCAATGTCCTGGTCCGCCCCCTTCTCTTTCCGTACACTACCTCCATCTACAAAGCGTAATTTACTCAGCGAAACCCAAATATAAGTCATTTAATCGAACCCCATAAAACGTTCACTCTATTTCATAAACTTTCTGGTTTATGGATTAATGGGAAATACAAGGAGACCAAGATGTATTTAGAAAAAATAAATAATTTAGATCAAAAAATAGGACAGTTAATCGTTACCGGGTTTCCTGGCAGTAAACCCGATAAAGGATTCCTGGATCTGGTAAAAAAGGATAAGGTGGGAAATGTTATTTTTTTCTCTTACAACATAAAGAGTAAGGAACAGGCTGCCAGTCTGTGCAGGCAGTTGCAGGAATTTATCCTGGAGGAAACCGGAGTTCTGCCCTTTCTTACCGTTGATGAAGAAGGAGGCGTGGTATCCAGGCTGCCTGTGGATATGGCTGTGCTTCCCTCTGCAATGGCACAGGGGAGGTTCGGAGAGCGCCTTAAATTTCATTCCAGGGAAGGGAACAGCATTTATGAGGGATCTAAAATTGTTGGAGCAGAATTAAAAGCACTTGGTATCAACTTCAATCTGGCTCCGGTACTGGATGTAAACAGCAATCCACGAAATCCAGTAATTGGAGTCAGAAGTTTTGGAAATGAGCCTGTTTTAGTCAGCAAATGTGCAGTACAGGCAGTACGTGGATATCTGGATGCCGGAATTCTATGCACCGGAAAGCATTTTCCGGGACATGGGGATACCGATGTAGATTCTCATCTGGGATTACCTTCTGTAGATAAGAGCAGGGAGCAGTTGGAGAGGGAAGAACTGTTGCCCTTTCAAAATGCTATCGCCGAAGGCATCCCTGCGATAACGATTGCACATATGCTTCTGCCGGCGTTTGAACCTGAAAAAATCCCATGTACCATGTCTAAAAAAGTCATAACAGGTTTGCTCCGGGATCAATTGCAGTTTAAAGGACTGGTCATTACCGATTGTATGGAAATGGACGCTATCAGGAAGTATTATGGGACACCGGCTGGCGTAGTAGAAGCCCTGCGGGCAGGAGCAGACTTAATCTTTATATCCCATACTGCATCAGTAGTCCATGAATCCATACAGGAAATCAAAAAAGCAATAGAAGATGGAAGAATTGAAATGAGCAGAATAGAAGAAGCGCTGCGGCGGGTTTTGAAATATAAGGCACTATATGCGGGAAAATTTTGTGAAAAAAAATATGATACCCAAATTAAAAATAATCATACTGCACAGGTTGATATTAACTCAGATCAGCCGAAGAAATCCAAATATGTTATTAGCGACTCAGATCAGCCGAAGAAATCCAAATATGTTCTTAGTGACTCAGGTCAGCCGAAGAAATCCAAACATGTTCTTAGTGACTCAGGTCAGCCAGTAGATTTAAATCTTGTGGGGACAGTTGAACAGAAAACATTTATGGACGGATTTTACAGAGAATGCATTGATCTCTATAAGCCAGAAGGAATGGATAAAATGGAAGTCGGACAGAGGCCATTGTGGATCGGACCATATCCGGCAAGGACATCACTGGTGCAAAATGATGAAGACAAGAGTTTCTCTTTTTCATCCTATCTTAAAGAAAAATTTGGTGGAGATGCAGTTTTTATGTCGTTGAATCCAAACATGGATGAAATTGACCTTATTTTAAACAAAACTAAATGGTGCAGTGCAATAGCAGTGGGCACTTTAAATGCGCATATGAATCCAGGACAGGTCGAATTGGTAACCAAACTGGCGGCTAATCTGGAAAAGATGGGAAAGCCTATGGCAGTGGCAGCCCTTAGAAATCCTTATGATCTGGAGCAAATGCCGAAAAGTATTTTTCGGGCAGCGCTATATGAGTATAGTGAAAGGGCTCTGCAGGCATTTAGCGAACTTCTTGTTCAGACAGGTAAAATTCTGATCTGACATGAGGGAGAAGAAGACGGGGTTGAAATTTGAAGTATATGACGCCGGTTTATTGTGTTCTATATTTAAAATAAATATGGTAGGAATTTATCAGACTGCAAGGAATATCTTTCTTCTATTAATGTTTTGTTTCTTTTGCGTAATTACAATTATTTATCCTGGTGTGCATTGACACAGGTTTCATAAAAAGTTATACTTTTTATTGTAAATTTGATGTAATATCGTATTTGCAAAAAGAAATGGAGATGTTTTCTTTATTTACAGTTCATCAATAAAGAGAACAGGAAAAGGGCTGCAAAAAGCCTGATTAATAGGAGGAATTTTAATAATGAAAACAATTGGTTTAATTGGAGGCATGAGTTGGGAGAGCACGGTTACTTATTATCAGATCCTAAATAGAGTGGTGAAAGATAAATTGGGAGGTCTTCATTCTGCCAAATGTTTATTATACAGTGTTGATTTTCAGGAAATTGAAGAATGCCAGGCTAACGGAGAATGGGAAAAAAGCGGTAATATCCTGGCAGAAGCAGCAAAAAACCTTGAAAAAGCAGGTGCTGATTTTATTATTATCTGTACGAATACAATGCATAAAGTGGTACCCCAGATAGAGAAGGAAATTGAAATACCGATTCTTCACATTGCAAAAGCTGCCGGGGTGGAATTGAGAAGGCAGGGAATTGACAAGGTAGGACTATTGGGAACAAAGTATACCATGCAGCAGGACTTTTACAAAGAGAATCTGAAATCAAAGCAGGTAGATGTAATCGTTCCCGATAAACAGGATATGGAAATAGTTAATTCCGTAATTTACCAGGAGTTATGCCAGGGCATTATTTCGGAGAAGTCCAAAAATGAATTTTTGAGAATTATTGACGGACTGATGAAAAAAGGTGCCCAGGGCATTATTCTTGGATGTACGGAGATCGGGTTGTTGGTAAACCAGGAAGACACGGAGATTCCCGTGTTTGATACCACTTATATACATGCGAAGCAGGCGGCGATGCTGGCGATGGAGGAGCGGGTTTTGATATAGGGGATTTGATAGGAGGAGGAGGCTGTAAAATAACACTAATGGGTTATTTTGTAGCCTCTCTTTTTATGCTACATTATAAATTCATTCATTAATACCTTTTTATTGAAATATGAATTAATGCGTGTTAGTTACTTTCAGGATTTCACCCAAAGCGGTTTATGTTGAAAAATAGTCTATTAATCATTTTATATTGAATTTGAATTAGGATTTGAGTATTTCATGACATTAATTACACCTTTTAATACAAATATGATAAATATTATATTTTCAATGTTATAATATTTTCAAATACAATTTACAAGTTTTTATGGTAAAAAAGTAAAGTGTGTTTAAAAATATAATGAATGGAGGTATAAGAAATGAGAAAACTGACAAAAGAAGAAAAAGATTTAGTGCAAGGTGGCACAGTAGTTTATCAATGTTTTGGAAGTGGCCATAAGTGGGGAATGGTATTGTATGATAGTAATGCACTTTTCACTCATTATAAGAAATTTCCAACACATAGCGCAGTTGGTATAGTAATTAATTAAAGAGCAAATAATAATAATTCAAATATGGTTCATTGATAGTGAATTTTTAGTAAGTCTGCTTTGTTTATAAGCAGGCTTACTGGTCTATAGTAAGAAATTTATAAGTTTAGTAAATATATTAAAATAAAAATAGTTACACACAGTTATAACAACTATTATTAATTGAGGGACTTAAAATAAGGAAAAGAATGAAAACAAAATTAATTAAGCAACATGATGAAAAAGATTGCGGCGCTGCGTGTTTAGCTATGATAAGTGCCTGTTACGGATGGAAGGCGCCTTTACTAAGATTTAGACAACTTACCATGACTGACAATCGTGGAACTTCTATAACGGATATTATATCTGGCGCTAATAAGATAAAGATAGATGCAGAAGCATTAAAAGGAAACTTTAATGAACTAAAAGAAGAAATAGAAACTGGTAATATTCATACACCATTTATTGCACATATGGTAATGGATAATGGTTTACAACATTTTGTTGTTGTAAATAAAATTTACGATAATAAAATAACAATATTTGATCCCGGAGAAGGAAAAAATTTTTATTCAATTAAAAAGTTTTGTGAACGCTGGTCTGGTAATGTTATTAATTTTTTTCCATCTTCAGATTTTGAAAAAAATAATGAAAAAAATTATATGTTGCAAATAGTTTTGAAAATTATATTTGAAAAAAAAGGTGTATTATTAAAACTATTTTTAGAATCATTGCTGATCTCATTTATTGGTATTGTTGGTACTTTTATCTTTTCTGTAATTGTTCGATATGTGACATCACCTTATGAGGGGTTAATCAAATTAGAGTATAAATCTTTCTCATTAACATTTCAAATTGAGACTATCATGTTGGCAATAATTGGATTATATATTATAGGATTTCTAGTTCAAATTATGAGAGGGAAGTTATTAGTAAAGTTTTCAAATAAGATAGATTATAGCTTGATGAACAAATACTATGAGCATACATTATATCTGCCGTTAAATTTTTTTGAAACCAGAAAGAAGGGGGAAATCCTATCCCGAGTCAATGATACAACTAATATTCGTAGAGCATTATCAGAAATGACAATAACAATAATGCTCGATGTGATGATGTTAGTTGGAGGAACAGTTGTACTATACAGTATATCTTCTAAACTCTTATTAATAACATGGTTGATGCTCGCAGTTTATGGAGTGGTTTTATTAGCATTTAAAGGAAAAATTAAAGATGTAAATAGAGATATTATGCAGAAAAATAGCAGTACGATATCTTACTTTAAAGAAATCCTAGAGGGTATTGAGACTATCAAATCATGTCAAATGGAAGAGAAGATTTCAAATAAATCAAATAAATTGTTAAAAAGAATGTTTCAAAGTATTCTAAATGGTGGATATTTATATACATATCAAGAAGCATTATCAGGATTTATTTCTTCAGTTGGCATAATTATTATATTATGGGCAGGAATACAAGAAGTAAAAATGGGAAAGTTATTTTTAGGTGATTTATTAACGTATAGTGTGCTTATGAATTATTTCTTATCTCCTGTGCAAAATCTATTAAATTTGCAGTCAGGCCTTCAATCAGCAGTTGTAGCAGCAGAACGGTTAGGCGATATCCTTATGTTAGAAAAGGAAAATCTGACAAAGGGTATACAAAAGGATAAAATTGATACGATAATCAAATTAGAAGAAGTATCTTTTGGTTACAGAACTAACAACCTTATATTGAATAGTATTAGTTTAGATATAAAAACTGGAGAAAAAGTAGCCTTGGTGGGTGAAAGTGGATCAGGAAAATCGACTTTGATTAAATTGCTTATGAAATTTCATTACTTAGAATCTGGTTTAATAACAATAGATGGCGAGGATTTGTCAAAAATTTCAACATTGAGTATACGAAAAAAAATATCATATATATCGCAAAACACATTTTTTTTTGCAGATTCTATTAGAAATAATCTTTTACCATCTGAAGGCAATGTGACAGAGGCAGAGTGGGATAATATATGTAAAATTTGTAGGTTAGAAGATTTTATTGATAATTTGCCTTTAAAATATGATACCTTAATGGATGAAAACGGTAGTAATTTTTCATCAGGACAAAGACAACGATTAGCAATAGCCCGAGCCTTACTTAGAAAACCTGAAGTTTTAGTTCTGGATGAAGCAACATGTAATTTGGATAGAATTACAGAACGACTGGTACAACAGTCTATATATAATTTTAAATCAATGACATGCATCATAATTTCACATAGGCTTACAACAATCGAAAAATGCAATAAGATATATGTGATGGATCAGGGGAAAATTATAGAATCTGGAGTACATAATCAACTGATTAAAAATCATGGAAGATATTATGAATTATGGAATGCGAATAGATAAATTATTTAGGCAAAATGATTTGAAGTAAATTTTAAAAGGTTGGGATATTGCAAAAATTTTTAAATGATTTTGCAGTATCTCTTTTTGGGATTAATAAAAAAAATATTAATTTTGTTTCTTGAAATATACGATAAATAAGATCAAATATGTTTAGACAAATATTATATTTATTAAATAAGTTTGAATATATTATATATTTTTGAAAAGAGGAAAACCAATGAATCAAAAAATTCTACAATTAGTCGGTAATATTGAGCAAGTAATCGTAGGAAAAAAACTGCCTGTCATAAAAGTAGTTCTCGCTATGTTATGCAATGGACATGTTTTAATAGAAGATGTGCCAGGTACCGGTAAAACTCAATTAATACTGGCTTTGTCACAGTCTGTATCCGGTGTATTCCACCGATTGCAGCTGACCCCTGATATAATGCCTTCAGACATTATCGGCTATACTATGATTGATCCAGAGACAAAGAAGATGGTGTATCGGGATGGTGTGGTCAATTGTAATTTCCTTCTGGCGGATGAGATCAACCGGGCTTCGCCAAAAGTACAATCAGGATTGTTGGAGGTTATGGAGGAAAATCAGATCAGTGTGGATGGAAAAACATATCCGCTTCCGGAACCGTTTATTACATTTGCGACTCAAAACCCCGTTGAAAACTTTGGTACCTATCATTTGCCGGAAGCTCAGATGGACCGTTTTTTCATGAGATTATCCATTGGTTATCCGAATCATGCAAGTGAAATGGAAATTCTAAATAAAAACAGTGCAAGAAGCTTAAAATCGCCATTGAATCCGGTATGGAACATTGAAGACGTAACAAGCATACAAAAGGAGGTTGAACAGGTTCGGGTCCAGGACGAGGTTAAAAAATATATTCTGGATCTGGTTCAGGCAACCAGGTCTAATGAGAATGTTTCCCTGGCTGTCAGCCCCAGAGGGAGTATCAGTCTCTTTAAAGCAGCAAAAGGTCTGGCTTATATGGATGACCGTGATTATGCAACACCTAACGATGTAAGAGCAATTGCCGTAGATATCCTGGCTCATCGTATTATCCTTTCCAGAAAAGGTAAGGTAAAATTTAAAGATTCCAGATCGTTTATTAACTATTTACTGGAAAATATTTCAGTGACATCGTAGAAAAGTAAAGATTATGAGAAAAATTAAAATATATAAATTAAAAGAATACGTACTTACCGGTCTTGGAATTATCTTAATAGGCTTGTTTATAAATATGGATTTTGCATTGGTATTCTTAGGAATGTATCTGGCGGCACCAATCTTGTCTATTTTCGGTGCTTTTGTAGTAGTAAGGAAGCTTGAAGTTTCCATTGACATTCATAAAACTATTCTTTTGAAAGGCGAGAAAGGGAAGGTATCGGTAACCGTAACGAATCACAGTCTGCCACCGGTTCTTGGGCTGGAAGTTATTTTAACCGGAGAAAAACATATCCAATATGTAGGAAAAGACCGGTATCATTTATCCATAGGCGGCAGACAAAGCCTGTCATACGATAAGGAATATCAGGCGGTTATGTGGGGAGAATGTTGCCTGAAAGCAGCATATGTAACAATTACAGATTTATTCGGATTTATCAGCTTTCAGGAAATAGTAGCGGATGATGAGAAGGTAAAAAAAACAATCAAGATTGTACCGGATATTCCCGACGTATTGATTGAAGATGAAAACATATGGAATTGCTTCAGGACTACAGATGATTCTAAGGATGAAAAAGTAACCAGAGAAACTATAGATCAGAGATCCTCCATGCCTGGATATGAATACCGTGAATATCAGCCTGGAGATCCGATCAAAAGGATTAATTGGAAATTATCTGAACGCAGAGGGAATTATATGCTGCGCCTGGATGACTATGCCATGTACGCACCTCCGGTTTTTATACTGGATGCTTATGTGGATGCGGATGCCTGGCCGGAGATTCAGAGAAGCCAGATCATTTATAAGGAACAGCGGGTTCTTGAAGGGATGCTGGGAATGATAAAGGAATTTATAGAAAATGGATCAGGCTGTGAATTGCAGTGCTGGCTGGATGGAGAAATACAGCAGCTTTCATTAAATACAATGGAAGATCTGGGGTCTTTGCAATGGAAGATGTCCAGATTTCAATTTGAGCATAACAGCCATCATAGTATAGATCTATATGTTAGGATTCCGGATAACAGGGATGGATGTATAATCTTTACGGCGGGCATGAATGAAAAGCTGAAATCCCGGATAAAAGGTCTGGGAGATCAGGTGATAACGGTAATTGGCGGAGAAAATCTTTTTACTGTACCGGATATGTTTCTGATTACCGAAGAATTTCAATTACAAAGAATTACCTGATGATAAAAGAAAGGGAACATTTATGCTGAACACAATGAAGAGGAACGGGGTACCCCTGGTATATGCTACCTTTGTCTGCGGAATTATATTGACTTTATATATACAGAATATCCTTGTTTGGAGTATAGCTGTTTTAATATTTCAGGCAGTGCTATTTTGTTTCTTTTACATTATTGAAGAAGATAATACCAGAAGAGGAACGCTATACTATTGTCTGGGATTAGCTTCCGTGTTTATCATCGTATGGGTGTGCTGTATGGCAGCAGGTAAAACGGTCAATGAATTCAAAGACATTATTTTTGGCGGCGTTTATACGACGAATATTTTTCTGCAGGCCGGAATCATGGTATTTATATGTTTTGTGATCGGATCGCTGGTTTATTACTGTTCCAATGTGATACAAAATAGTCTGCTTAATTTTTTGATTGTAATTATGCCTATGTTGCTTTTTCTTAAAACAGGCAGAATATTTTCCAGTGTATATATCATAACTCTATGCTTCATGTACTTTATGACAATCCTGCATTGCCGCCAGATGCGGGAAGAGAGCAATTATACATATATAATCACGAAAGAGTATAAATGGTATGCTTTTTTACTGCTTGGCATACTTATTCTTCCGGCTTCTTTGATGCCAAAAGGAAATCTGTCGCCCTTTGGAGAAGAATTCAGAAACCTGGTTATGTTTCAGATGGATGTAAATTCAAATGCAAATCTGGGACACCTGAATAAACAGTCAGGGAACAGCAGTGGAAATGAGGATTTAGATGATCAGATTTTACTATATGTATATGCGGATGAACCGCTTTACCTGGAACGCCAGTTTTATACTTTTTATAACTGGGACAACCATAGCTGGGAAATGAAAGAAAGCGATAGTTTTGAGGGGCTTGATATTCAGCAGAATCCTTTTAATATGGAAGAATTGTATGCTAAAATAGATGAAATTTTATTAAATAAAAAGGAGCTGAAGCAAAGTTTCCCAGGTGTGCAGCCGGAACTTTCTAAAGCAATAAACTCTGTTGAAAAAACGGTTTACCTGGAGCCACTGATGAACTTTACCATGCTGCCTCACCCGCCGTATTCTTATGCGGGTAAATTGGAGATGGAATTACAGCAGCCGGTGTTATGGGATGCGAACAAAATGATGGCAGTCAATGGAAGTACATCATACCCTTACACAGTGAAATATATGAAGAACGAACTGACAGATCCGGAAAAAATATTAAATTTTCTATCTGAACTGAATGAGGATGCATATAACAGATTAATAAAAGTATTTGATGATGAATATGTGGACTATTATGAAGCATTTTCTTTTGCCTATTCAGATCATATCAAAAGACAGTTTGACTATTATCCGGATTATTTAAAAGAAAAGGCATTGGAAATTACATCAACCGCCAAAACCGATTATGATAAAGCAAAAGCCCTGGAAAAATATTTTCATGAAGGAGATTATATCTATGATGCTGCCTATGTACCGCCGGATTACGGACCAGAGTATTTCATGGAGAACAGTAAACGTGGAGCCTGTACCCAATATGCAACGTCCATGGCGTTAATGGCTCAGACACTTGGCTTGAATGTCAGGTACATGGAAGGTTTTAAGGTCAGTGAATATGATGAGAAAAAAGGTGCATATGTTGTCAGGACAAAAAACTCCCATGCGTTTGTGGAAATATTTATTAAAGGTCTGGGCTGGATGGTTTTTGAACCCACAGTATCCTTAAGCCAGGAATATGAAGATAAACCGGCAGATACAGTATCAAAATGGTGGGAAAACATTACCTTTCAAAATATACTGGTTATCATAGCTTTTGTGTCAATAGGTCTCAGCCTTCTTATGATTATCCGGACATTAGGGAGTGAATTATGGTTTCGGTTCCATATATTATTTTGTACAAATGAGCAGTCTGTAAAAATGGTATATCATAGATTATGGAAGATTATTTTAAAGAAAATGAAGAAAAAAACAATACTGGGAAGTAACGATTTAATCCAGAGTGTTCAACGTGGATATGGATATGACTGCACTGTAATCGGACAGATATTTGACCGAAGCACGTATGGAAAAACGCTAGTCTCCGGAAAAGAAAAACGGGAAGTTATACAATGTTATAGACATTTGTACAGATTAATAAAAAAGAAGAAAAACCCAGATTTTGCATAAATAATTAGTAAAAAGACAGCATACAGCATGATTGGATTATACCCGGTTCTAATCTGATTCCATCATCATTTTTCTGGGGGATAAAGTTGAAGGCAGGGTGTGAACAGCATTGGTCACACCCTGCCTTCTTTGGAACTATCTATTTCCCGCCATCTGCACGTCCCACTTTGCGGCAAGCCATTCTCATTACAGGATAAAAAATTAATTCTCTTTTGTCTCTCCGCTGTCAGATTCTGAATCATCTTCATCAGGCTGTGAATTTATAGTTTCAGTAAAACTGTACAGATAGTCAAAATCAGACAAATCTTTACACAATTCAATATATTGAAGTGAACTTTTATCAATCAATGAACGGAGACCCTCATACTCAGTACGAGCACAGCTTACAATATGTTCAACCTGATCTTCGGCACGGCCGATAATCTGATCATGCTTTTTATTAGCCAGTTCCAGCTTCATGTTTGCTTCAGTTAATATATTTGCTGCATCTTCTTTTGCTTTAATTATAATCCGCTCTGCTTTTTCATTTGCCTGATTTTCGGAAGTCTCTATTTTAGCTTTTGCTTCGTTTAACTGAGCTTCAATAGAGGATTTATAACGCTCTGTCTCCTGCATCATAATTCCATTTTTCTTCTGTAGTTCCAGTGCTTGTTCAGAGGCTTTTTCCTGTATGTAAAGAGCTTTCTTTTCAGCTAAAGCTAAAACCTTCTGAGCTTTTTGGTTAGCGTTTGTTATAGTTTCTTCTGCAGTTTTTTTCGCTTTTGCCATTTCTGCATCTGCAAGATTCTTAATATTATCAAAATATTTTTCTGCATTTTCCTGAGCAGTAGAAAAAATATCAATCATTTTTTCAGTCTTCGGAACACGTGTATTATTTGCTGATAAATCTTTTCTTAACTGATTCACCTGGTCTTCTAAATTAGCAATCTTTTTTAAATGAGCCTTTTTTTCTTTAATTAAATTCTGTATATGGTTATTCATTCTTTCAGGATCATATTTAGGCGGTCTGGATGTAATGTCCTGGCCTGCAGTAAAAGGTTTCCTGGATTCTGAGTCCGGTGATTTTTCTTTGATGGATTCATTATTATTAATATTATTCTGTGATGCTTCGGGTTTCGTGGGGGAAGTGGGTTCAACCGGAAGTTTGTCATTTGAAGTAAGAAGATCTTTTTCCGATTTTTCTGAGCTTTCCTGTGTATTTTCAACTGTTTTTGTTTCGGAATTTGACTGGTCAGTTTTTTTTTGAGATAAATTATAATCTTTTACTTGCATACTTTTGTCTTCTTTTGATTCTTCTTTGAGGTTTTCTAGATTCATGAACTTTGTACTCCTTTGTGTTTTTTATATTATAATCGACAAATTAAATTATTAGAGAAACAGTATATACAATTTAAATTTTTTCCTGTATTTTAAATTCGCTATGCAATTGAATCATGAATTATGATCGCTTGGAATGAAAACAGAACTTTAAAATTGATAATACAAAAATACCATATTTATAAAATCAATGCATGGAATTGTATTAAAAAGCAGTTTTTATGTGTTAAAACAGAGTTGAGGAGGTTCTGATAGACTATTTTTGTTGTAAATTATAAAAATATGTCGATAAATTTTCTATTCAGTACATATAGAGCAATAAAAGTACTATTATTTGTTAAAATAATATCTTAATGAAATCGGGAAGAAATGAGGCTATGAAAGATAAAGAAAATGAGTTACAAGAGTTGTGCGACAAAAATATCAATATTTTAATGTGCAATGAAAATGAATGTCTGATGGAATCATATAAATATTTGATTAGTTATTATGCTGGTGTGCATGGGTATAGTGTTGATATTGCTGTTTATGAAAGTGGCAAAGAAGCACTTTTTTGTGAAGAGGATAGGGCAAAAACACTTGATTTGATTTTTATAGGGTGGGAATACCGATATATTAGAGGGATTAATATAGCCCGGACCTTTCGTAAAAATGATTGTGAGGCTGAAATTATTTTTTTAGGGGCAGAAATAGAAAATATCCTGGATTCTTTTCAAGTGAATCCCTTTTACTACTTTGTAGAAAAGGTTGTAACACATGAAAAGTTTGAAGAAATAATCATGAAATGTTTTAGCCGTATTATTGAAAAGAAAAGTAATTTACTTTGTTTTACTCAAAATGGAAAAGTAAATAGGATTAGTTTAAACCGAATTGTTTATTTAAAAGTAGAACATCGGGTAACACAGATTTATTGTCAGGATAAACAAGAATTCTCTTTTTACGAAAGCTTAAAAAATGTGGAACAAAATATAAAAAAAAATAATTTTGTAAGAATTCACAGAGGTTATATTGTTAATTTGAATTATGTTGATTGCGTAGACAAAGGAGAACTTTATATGATCACCGGTGAGAAATTACCTGTTGCAAGAAATTACAAGCAGGATCTTTTGGAGAGGATGATACAGCAGGAAAAAACAATACTGCTGTGAATTAAAAAATGGAAGGTAGGAGGAACATGCTAAACAAGAAAGGATTTACCATCCCAATGGCGCTGGCATTAATGCTGTTGTTAATGGCATTTGCAGGAAGTATTCTTTTGGTTGCCAGTTACAGATATCAGAGTACTTATGTTCGTCAAAAACAGGATCAGCTATATTTATATGCAACAGCCTTAGTTGATGATGCAACTAAGACTATAGAAGATGGAAAATTAAATCAACAGGTTGCTCAGACTATACAAAATATGATTAGAACAGACGTTACTGGTAAATTATCAAATTATGCAAAAGAGTATAATTTTCAATTTAATTTGGGAAAGGATATGAGCGGTAATGATCGATATCTGGATAATACATTTATTCAAAATGAACTTGGAAAAATTTATGTGGAAATGTCTGTTATATATGAGCCGCAGGGGCCAGGGCAGCTGCTTCCGGATGAACCAAAAAAATACATAAAAATTGGCGATCGGTTAAAAGTGGAATACCGTATTATGATTAAAAATATGGAATACCGCATTATAGCGGACTATTACTGTTCTGCAGATAAGAATAAAAATCCTGATGGTTCAGCTATTGATACACCTCAAGATTATGTAAATATGAAATGGAAGTTGAATAAATATATTGGAAAGATATATACAACATAATTATGGATGGAGGCCTATTATGTACAGAAAAATACAAAAGCTAATACTTAATAAAAAAGGTTCAATTTTAGTTGAGACTTTATGTGCGTTTGCAGTTCTGACATTAGTAATAATCTTTTTTTCTTTAAGTGTTACCAGTGCTACTATTCTGTTTCGTAAATCATCTGTAGTATCCAGTGAGTGGGAAAGAATATTTAGTAAAACAGTGGAAAAGGATTATTCAACATCTGTTACAAAAAGTCCATCTGCTTTTAATGTTGTTATGTATATGAATAATATAAATAGAGAAAATATAATACTTGCTGATAATACAGCTTTAGGTACTGGAATGATTGATGTAGCATCAATAAATGGAGGTAGCATACCAAGTGTTATTCTTATTAGTAATAAAGCTTTCTATAGATATGAAGAACTTGTAAAGACAGAAGCTGCCGTTTCAGGTGGAAATGCATATATTTATACAATTGGAGATAACTGAGATATGTGTATTAAATGGAGAAGGTGATGAATATAAAGTGTAGAATGATTCAAAAACATGGTTTTACTATAGTAGAATTTATTGTTGCCATGTCAATTATGTCAATATTTTTCTTGGGAGTTACGTTGATTTTATCCTCTGGAAGTAAAATATATCTTACAGAAACTGTGATTTGGAATAATGAAGAAGCAATTACAACAATTATGGATGATATTACAAATTATGTTATGTATGGAGAGGATGTGCGCGTATTCTATCGCTTATCAGAAGGAGAAACAAAGGTTGCCGGTAAAATTGTTGCGGGCGCAAATGCAGGTTGGTTTACAGAAGGAACAGAAGTATATCTTGATCCTAAGGATGATAACAGGCTCATTTTTGATGACATGAATGGAACAAAAAATGCAGTAGCCCTGCCAGGGTCCGGGACTAATGAACAATTAACGTCAGGCGCAGAATTTTATGGTAATGGAATAGACTTAGGGTATAAAAAGATCTATCTGGTTAGTAAAAAACTATCAGATGGAAGTTATATTGGAGAATCCGTTTATGGACTGTCATTTGGCAGTAAGTATTACAGAGGATTAAATCTGAAACTGCAGATCATTGATAAAGGAATTGTAGCGGGGGCTGCCAAAGGCGTTTATATGATTAAGCTGACGGGGGTAGGAAAAGTGGCAACAGCCACATCGGTAGTTTCGGTGAAAGCATTAAACACGAAATAAGTTTGCTGCAAGCTTTAATAATGGTTAATAGATGCAGGAAAGGAGACAAGCCATGTCTGATCAAAAACAGAATGAAATCGAGGCTAAGATTATCAGGCTGCGTGATTTGGAAGAAAAACAGAAACGAAATTTTAAAAGAGAAAAGCAAAGAAAAAAAGGATTCATAGGAATTGGAATCATTTTATTAATTGTTTTGATGATATTTGCAATTATTCAGGTTACTTATATAGCAGGACAATATTATACTTTGAAGCGTCAAATTAATATTATGGATGAGCAAATAAAACAATTGGCCTCAGATATGCGACTGCAGGAGGACAGAATAGAAGAAAGGAATATAAATAAGAATGGGGAAAAGTAAAATGAATAAAAATAAAATATTTACTTCTGCGAAAAAAGTTTTTAAATCCAGAGAGGGATTGGAACAGGAAGAAGTGCTGGATATTGAACAACAGGATATAGCGCAGGAAATCGAACAGTTAAGAGCGGAAATAAAAGCTTTTTACCTGGAACATCCGGATAAAGATCCTTCAATGCCGGACAAAATATATGTAAAAGATATGAATGAACTGGAAGAAAAAATAACAGAGCACATCCCCAAAAAAGTAGTGGAAGATGAAATTGTTATAAAAAATATAGTTGAACAGGATGGACCTGGGGGGGCAAGTCCTTTGGATTTCAGCCGAATGAAAGAATACGACTTGCCGGATGAATACAGAAGTCAGGTTTTTTCACCGAATATAGCAGATGATGAAACTAATCAAGAAAAGGACAGTGTAACAGATTACATAGATAAGAAATCAGATACGGATACAGTCAAAGAGTTATTTGGTGAAGAACTGTCCAGAGATATGCAAAGTACAGATGGGGAAAAAACTAGTGAGGTTGAAGATGTTGACATAAAAGAAGTTCAAGTTGATCTTAGTTTATTAAAAGAAAGTCTGGATCAAGATTTATTGCAACAATTACAGGAACAACGTATTGAAAACGAGCAGGATGAAGAGCTAAAAAATAAAATATTTACGCACCAGGGAATTGATAAGTCTAATAATTATTCAATAGCTGATGAAGCCAGTAGAGAAAATTCTAATCAGGAAGAAAACGTAAAATTGCAGAATCAGGACAATGATGATACGAAGAATATGAGCGATTTATTAAGTAAGCTTTTGTCAGAAGGAAAATTAGAAGCGGATCTGCATAACGAGGATAATCAGGAAGGAAGTGCAGATTTATATATACCTGGAATGAATGTAGAATATGAGGAGGAAAAAGATATTGAAGGTGATGGTATAGATATACCAAATCCTGATAAAGGAGAGAATTTATTAAAAAGAAATGAAGAAGAAACACGAGATAGTCATGATAGTAATCTTTCAGATTTATTAAGTGATCTGTTATCTAAAGACCAAGACAATGCCGATAAAGACCAGACGGTAGATAAGGGGCTGGATACAGAAGACTATCATAACAGGGTATTTATATCTTCAGTTAAAGCAGCTAAGAAATTACCAGGATTAGAAGAACAATCTATGGAGGCTAACCGAAAAGGGGAGATGAAAGAGGATTACAAGTCTGACGAAAAGGTTATCTTCCAGGAGTACGGGGGAGATGATGAGCAAGCTATAGAAATTAATCTTGATAATCTTATCAAAGATGACTCTGATATGAAGAATCAAAATATTGGTATGGTAGACGAAAAACAGGATAATAAATCTGCTGATATGAAGAATAACGATCTGATAGAGGACAGTTTAAAATCGCTTTTAAATTCGGACAATGAGAGTTTGAAAGATATTTTAACAGAAGAAAATTTAGAAGAGAAAGACTTGGATTTAGGAAAGGAAAAAGGAGACACTTCAACAGAGCAGCAGGATCAGGAATGTAATATAAAGAAACCATTACATCAGCAAGAGAACTCAGATGAAGATAAAGTATCAATTTTAGAAGGTACGGAAAATGAGCAAAATAAGAGTTTTGATTATGCTGGAAAAAGGATCATAGAAGCTGAGAAAAAAGAATTTGCAGAAAATGATAAAGGGAATGTAGAAAATAATATAGAGAATATTTTAAACTCATTATTAGATGATTCCGAAAATGATGTAGAAAAGGATACTGATAAAGATGAAAAGGATATATTGACAAGGGTTATGGAATCTACAGATGATCTTGAATATGTTAAAGAAACTGAATTAAAAGACGTGAAAGATCAGGAAGCAGTTGTACCAATAGAAAATAAAGGAATGCTATTAAATGAAGCACCTCTCGAAAAACAGGATAATATAGAAAACATACTTGATTCATTAATGCATGTTACAGGTTCTGATTCGACTGAAATACAGGAGAATGGAGCGTTGACTAAAGATAGTTTGAAACTGACAGAACAAGAGGATGAAACAATGATCCCAGGCATCCAGGATAGAATGCAAAAAAAGAAGGATGATCCCGTTGCTTCAGTTTTACCTGAGAAGAAAAAAACCAATGCTAATAAAATACCAGAAAATAAAAATGATGCAGATAATAAAAAAATAGCTGCAGAGTTAGTAAAATCGGATCATTCCATTCATGCTGTTAAAGTGTTGACAGAAGAAAAGAGGCAAAGTCTGTTAGCCAGGCTCTTGCAGAAAATCAAAAATATGTTCAGGAAAAAGCCCAAGATGGAAATCATTAGTCAGGAAGCTGCCATAGATGAAAGCAATGTTTACAAAAGCCAGGAAAAAGAGACATTTATTAATGGACTAATTACAGGTTCAGTTAGCGGAGATAACGTAACACTAAACCCTTTGGCTGTTGTTAAGAAAGATGTTATTGCTCAGGGAAAGGTTCTTTGTCTTTCGGGTGCAGCAATAATGGGAAAGGTGAATTGTGATTCCATCATTGTAGAAGGGACAGTATTTGGTGAGATTGAAGCTAGAGGAAAGGTAATAATTAAGAATGATGCTTTGGTGTTAGGAAATATTTATTCATCTGATGTACGTATAACTCAGGGTGCGATGGTTCAGGGAGACATCTTTTTTAAAAATCCGGAAAGAAAGGGGAAATAGTTTATGGCAAAATTTCGATATACAGCTAGGGATGTAGAAGGAAAAGTTATAAAGAAATATGTGGAAGCAACGAATTATGCAGATGTTTACGACAATATTGAAAAGAATGGATTACAGCCGGTTAAAATTATTCAACTCGACAAACAGGAAAAACAAACTAAATCGAAAAAACTTTCGCTGAAAACAGTAACTTTATTTTGCAAGCAGTTTGGATCCATGCTATCTGCTGGTATTCCTTTGGTTAAAGCATTTGATATATTGAAAGTGCAGGCAAAGCAAACGGGACAAAGGCAGTTGTACAGAATATATAAGAATATTTATCAGAATATTCAAAAGGGTATGTCTTTGAATGAATGTATGAGAGTAGAGGGGGATGTATTTCCCCCTATGTTAATTAATATGGTAAAAGCAGGAGAAGCCAGTGGTAATCTTGATATTGTTATTCAAAAATGTGGTGTATATTTTGAATCACAGCATAAGCTAAAAAACAAAATTAAATCAGGTTTATTATATCCTAAAATATTGCTGGTTTTATTAGTGTGCATTGTTGTAGGTTTGTTTACGTTTATTCTTCCTAAATTTTTTGATGTATTCACTCAATTGGATATGGAACTGCCTGCAGTTACACAAATCGTCGTGTCTATTAGTAATTTTTTTATTTCAAAATGGTTGTATATTGTAATAGTAATTGTGGCTATCTGGTTATTGTTTACCATATTAATGACAAATTATCAATTTGCTTTTTATATAGACCAGATAAAAACTCAATTACCAGCTATTAAAGTAGCCACTGAAAAAGTAGCAATTGCTAATTTTAGCAGCACTATGGCGGTACTTTATGGAAGTGGTGTATCTATGTTGGATTCTCTGGAAATAGCGTCTTCTATATTATCTAACAGATATTATGAAGATCGGTTTAAGTCCGTGATCAAGGCAGTAGAATCCGGAAAAATGCTTTCCGCGTCTCTGGATAAAGAAAATATATTTGAACCAATGTTTACATCATTGATGTATGTAGGTGAAGAAGCTGGTAATTTAGAACAAATTTTACAGGATATATCTGAATTTTATATGAGTGAGGCGGAAGAAGCTATTGCAAGAATGGTTACATTAATTGAACCTATAATTTTAGTGGTAATAGGTTTATTACTGCTTGTAGTTGTGGCTGCAGTTATATTACCATCCTTTTCTCTTGCTTCACAGGTTACTGAAATGGCACAAAATAATTAAGGAGGCATTTTATGATTGGAATTGAAATGACAGGCAATAGCATTCATATTGTATCCGGATTCCTGACAGGAAAAGGTGTCAGAATATCAGATGCATTCAGCATACCTACTCCATGGGGAGCTCTTAGAAATGGATATATAAAAAATACCAAAGGATTATCTTCGGAATTAAAGGGGGCATTGTTGGATCACAATCTTATTAAGGAAAAACAGGTTTGCTTTGTTGTAGATGGTACAGCGTTAAAGAGAAAAGAAGTAGAAGTACCTGTTGAAAAGCGAGAAATTATATTACAGATAATGCAACGGGAAATGGGAGAATTAATTGCTGATGAAGACCATATTATTGACTACATAGTAAAAGAAGTTTTTAAGAAAAACCATAAGAAGTATATGAGATGTATATTATATGCTATCCCTAAAATTTTTTTAAGAGATTATATGGGCCTTTGTGAAGAGAGCAATTTAAATCTAAAAAATATAGATACTTTGAACGAATCAATTATAAAACAATTGGATAAAAAAGATAAAGGTATTATAAAAGAACAAATTACGGTCTCAATGAAAACGAAGAAAATAAAAAAAACAAATAAAAAGAAAGCTAATTCAATTGAAAACTTTGAGGGAGAGTCAGAGATTGAATCAAATGAATATAAACGTGTTAGCATTCAGGGTAAAGTAAAATTATGGATAGGGCTATATTATGAAAAAATCAAGATAATGACAAATGGCATTGATGGGGATATTTTTACAAAGACAATCATGTTGGAAGGATTGAATACAAATCTTGGTGAAGACACTGAATATGAATCAGAAATTGAAGCTGAAAAAAACATGATGATTCTTTATATCAAAGAGATTAAACAGTTTATTGCATTTCAAAAAAGTGTTTTACCGGATCAGCCAGTAGAAAATATATATCTGTACGGGGAATTTTCTTTGCTTGCTAAAATGTGTGAGTTGACAGAGGCAATGGTGGATCTTCCAACTACTTTTATTAGCATTCCCAAAGCGGTTAAGGGAATATCTAGTACAGATTATCCTAAGTACGCAGGGGCAATTGGCTGCCTGTTAAGGAGTTAAAATTATGAGAATAAATCGAAGAGACAGGGATATTAATTTTTATATTAGCTTGCATGAAAGTGATAATCCCGAAAAATTAAAAGCACGTCGTTCAAGTAATGCAGTGTTTCTTGTATGTGCATTGATGTTGGGAGGCGTTATGATAATTTATGCGATGGCATGGAATCAAAACCTACAGGTTGAGCGGCAAATCGCTAGTACTAGAAATTATATACAGGATGAGAATAATTTAAAGCTGTATAATGAAAAACTGGCAATTAAGGCGAAGGCAAAGAAGATTGAAGATTACAACAATGCATCTGCACGATATTTAAAACAGTTAGAAAACAGTGCCCGTTTCTCAAATAAGTGGGTTGATTTTTTTACTACAGAAATGGCTGCAACAATTGGCAGCGAAAGTGAAATTAATAGTTATCGATATACAGGAAATATACTATCTTTAAAATGTACAACATATGATGAAAAAAATCCAAAATTGTTTGCTCAGCATTTAAGTGAAATGAAAAAGAAAGACGGTACAATAATGTTTTCAGATGTAGAATATACAGGTTTTGATTATCAAAAGGGTAATTTTGGTGAAATGACATATAATTTTGACCTAAAGATTACACTTTGGCAGGTAGAAACTGCTACCACAAAAGAGTCCCAACCTGAAGCAGCAGAAACATCAAATCAATCAGAGTCTGAACAGTAGATAAGGAGGGATTAAATAATGAATTTTTCTGTCACGGAAAGTCAAAAAAAGCTTATTATGCTTCTTTTTACAATTATGTTCAGCGTCTTGATCATTACCTTAGGGGTACAATCAGTCTATGACAAAATCAAAGTAAACAAGGAAGAACTGACAACATTAAAAGATCAGGAAGATGGGATTCGTGGAGTTATTGAAGATGTTACAATTGAGTCAAATTATGAAAAATTAAAAAAAGAAAGTAAAATGACTTTTGAACAAAATTACAAGAGTTTTAAAGCAAATGAAAAAATTGAAGAAATAGTTACCGGATTGGGATTAAAACTGAACGCAATTAATATTACACCTTATATAGGTGTGGATTCGGTTACTTATGAACAAAGTATTGTGCAACCTAAAAGTATGAAAGAATATACAGAAATGCAGACAGATATGTCAGGAGAATTAATGAATCTATTTTTGGTTTCGCAAATATCAATTCGGTTGGATGTTAATGATGACCAGTGCTTACAAGTAATTAATGCTATTAATAATATACCGCCGGAAGGTCTGGGGGAAAAAAATAAAGAACGGTATTGTCTTCAGATACCTTCTGTTGAATATCAACCACAGGGAGAGGTTGTGCGGGAAGTGACTTTACAGGTAAATATGTATGGTATGACACCGCCACCTATTGAGGAGGAAGCACAGTGATTGATTTAAGTTATATTATTTTATATGCAGTTATTGCTGGGATTATAGTTGGCAGTTTCTTAAACGTATGTATTTACAGAATACCCAGGAATATTTCTGTTAATGGAAATCATGGTAGGTCCATGTGTACGGATTGTAAGAAAACTTTGCGATGGTTCGATCTGATTCCAGTTATCAGTTATTGTATATTAGGAGGAAAATGCAGATTTTGTAAAAAGCATATATCTCTTCGTTATCCGGTCATCGAACTTTTAAATGGAATTCTATGGGGAACTGCCGCTTATATTTGGGGAAAGAGTTGGAATACAGTTTTATACTGTATTTTCTTTTCTGTTTTACTCATAGTTTGTATGATTGACTGGGATACAATGGAAATTCCTTATCGTTTTGAATTTATTATATTTGGACTTGGCGTGGCTTCTGTTTTAATGAATGGGACAGAAAGTATATTAGATAAGATTATTGGTATTTTTGCAATCAGTGTGCCTATGATTCTCATAACTTTATTATGTGGAGGGTTTGGAGGAGGAGATATTCAACTGATGGCTGTTTCAGGTTTTCTGCTGGGCTGGAAAGCTAATATTGTTGCAATGCTGGCAGCTGTGATTTTAGCAGGAATCTATGGGATTGTTATTATCATTCATAAGAAAAAAAGAAAATTGAAGATACCTTTTGGCCCATTTCTATCTTTTGGTCTTATATTTGCTTCTATCTGGGGAAATAAAATTTTTGAATGGTATATTAGTCTATATTAAAGGAGGCAAATTTATGGTTAATGAACAAAACAAAAGTTTGGAAATGATATTGGTTAAAATGGGGCTTTTGAATGAAGAGGGATTATTAAAAGCAGTAGAAGCAAAGAAAGCAAGTCCCCAAAAAACCTTGAGTACCATTCTATTAGAAAGAAGTATTATTTCGGAGTTTGATTATATCCGGGCTATGGGAGTTAAGTATAATTTGCCTCTGGTTAACCTTGCAGCACAGAAAATATCTCCGGCAATCCTGCGATATATATCAGAAGAAGATGCAAAAAAAAATGTAATTATACCTGTACATGAAACAGAATACTTACTACATGTTGCAACAGACAATCCTTTTAAACAGGTTCTATTTGAAAAACTCAGTCAACTTTGTGGTAAGCAGGTCTCAGTTTTGCTGGCAACTAAAAATGATATTGAAGAAGCAATCCGGCAAAACTATATTCAACAAAGTGTAAATAATATTATGGCACAGATTGAGGAAGAATTTGGAAAAGGAGAAGAGGTAGAGGAAGAGATTTTTACATTTGATGATGATAATCTGCAAAATGATTCAATTGTGAAAGCGGTAGGGGTAATTCTGGAACAGGGTTATCAGAGGAAGGCAAGTGATATTCATATTGAGCCTATTGAAAATTATGTAACTGTCAGACTTCGAATTGACGGCGAACTAATAGAAACTATGTCATTTGCGAAAACAGCATTTGGACATCTGTTAAGCCGCTTTAAGGTCCTTGGTGGGCTGGATATCGCAGAGAAACGTCTGCCTCAGGATGGAAGGATGAATGTTCTTTTAGATGGAGAAAAGGTGAATATGAGAATATCTACTCTCCCTACTATATTCGGAGAAAAGATTGTTATTCGTATTCTTGGAACGAGTAATCCCGAAGATATTCTGGGTATAGAAGATCTGCATATGGGACTGAACCAACCCAAATTTGAAAAAGGTTTAAATGCCCCAAATGGAATTGTCTTAATTACGGGACCTACTGGAAGCGGAAAAACAACTACAGTTTATGCTGCGCTAAAAATGTTGGCAAAATCCACAATAAATGTAATCACAGTAGAGGATCCTGTAGAGAAGATTTTGCCAAATATTAATCAGGTACAGGTAAATACAAAAAGCGGGCTTACTTTTGCTACGGGGCTTCGTTCTATTCTCAGACAGGATCCGGATATTGTAATGATAGGAGAAATCCGTGACGCGGAAACTGCCGAGATCGGAGCAAGGGCAGCAATAACCGGTCATCTGGTTATTGCAACTATGCATACAAATGATGCAGCATCAGCATTTATGCGGTTAATCGATATGGGGGTGGAACCGTATATGGTTGCATCCTCAATTGTCTGCGTGGTAGCACAGAGACTTGTAAAAAAAATCTGTAAATATTGTAAAGAAGAGTATACTCCAGAACAGGAGGAGTTGGTGGAGTGGGAAGGAGAACTACCTGAAAGATTACATCATGGAAGGGGATGCCCAATGTGCAATAATACTGGATATCTGGGCAGAATGGCAGTTTATGAGATTGTAGAGATGGATAATAAAGTTAAAAGATTTGTTGTACAAAAGGCTGAGAGTTATGTCATTAAAGAATACCTTAAGGAGGAAAAGGGATTTCTTGATTTGGGACTTCATATGCAGGAATTAGTGAAACAAGGCATTACGACTGCTCAGGAATTGAAAAAAATAAAAACATCATTAGATTAAAAGGGGTTGGAATCATGAATAACGAAATTGAGAAAAGGCAGATCATTGATATTCTTCTGGAAACTTGCAGGGATTGGAAAGTATCAGATCTACATTTTACAAAAGGGCTTCCACCTATTATGCGAATTCATGGAAGTTTAGAAAAAATGAAAGAAGTAGGTATTTTAAATGAAAACCAGATACGGGCATTGGCAGATTCTATGTTGGTGCAAGTGAAAAAGAGATATGTATTTGGGCAGGATGTGGATTTTTGTTATGTTTCTTCAGATGGAAACCGGAACCGTGTTAATATTTACACGCAATATGGCAGCCCTGGCATAGCAATACGTTTGCTAAATGATACCATACCTACAATGGATGAATTAAATCTGCCTGAATTATTTAAAAAACTTGCTATGTATCCAAGAGGGCTTTTACTTGTAACCGGACCAACAGGAAGTGGTAAATCGACAACATTGGCATCGATCATTAATTATATAAATATGAATAAACAATGCCATATTTTAACCTTTGAAGATCCTATAGAGTACAAGCATGAACACAAAAGATCTATGGTTAATCAAAGGGAAGTGGGAAGAGATGTAGATACATTTGCAGGTGCTTTAAAGAGTGCGCTTCGAGAAGATCCTGATGTGATTCAAGTTGGAGAAATGCGTGATCTGGAAACTACTTCTGCTGCAATTACAGCAGCAGAGACAGGACATTATGTTCTATCTACATTACATACGACAGGAGCAGCCAGCACTCTGGACCGTATTATTGACCAGTATCCGGCAAGCCAGCAGGATGAGGTTAGAATTCTTTTGGCACAGGTATTAAGAGGGGTAATTACCCAGACTTTAATTCCTAAAGCTGATGGGACTGGAAGAATAGCTGCATTTGAAATCTTATTGTGTAATGATGCCGTATCAAATATGATACGTGAAAATAAGTGTCATCAGATTGCATCCGTATTGCAGACAGGTCAGAAGGCAGGAATGCAGTCATTGGATTTTCATATAGCAAAATTAATACAGTCTAATATTATAACTTACGATGCAGGTATTGAACGGTGTGTTGACAAGCAGATGGTTAACAAATATCTGGTTAATAAGTAAAAAAATGTTCATATTTGCTTTTTGAGATATAAAATTGATGTTTTTATGTCGAAAAAACTACCTTTTAGTACATGGACAATAAAAGCATTACACTATATAAGCGATTGAATACAAAAATGGTAAAAAATCCGTTTTTTTTGTTATTTTATATGAGTAGCTGGCAGTAATAATTTACTGAAGCAAAAAATGTATCTGAAAGAAAATGGAGGGAGGAAAAAAGATAAAGATTAACAGATACAAACGATTATAAATTAAAAAGACGGAGGATAAGAAATGCAAAAATTAAGAGAAAAATTTAAGAACAAAAAAGGTTTCACATTGGTTGAAATGATCGTGGTATTAGCAATTATTGGTATCTTAATTGCTTTGGTTGCACCTAATGTTGCAAGAATTATTAAAGATGGTCAGGAAACTGCTGACTCTGCAAGAGCAAAGAACTTTATGACGTCAGCTCAGGCATTTGCTACACGTAATGTGGCAGCAGGTCGTGCTATTGATGTTACAGGTGGTACTCAGTATACAGGTACAACAGTTTATACAGTTAAGCTTGATAGTACCGATATGGATGATAACTTATTGACATTCTTTAGCGTAGTTCCTGTGCCACCGGCTACTACTGTTCCGGCAAAAGATCATTTTATTGCAGCTGGCGGAGATGCATATTTTACCCCAAATGATTTAAAAGGCACTGATGAGATCTACTTATATATTACAAGCGAAGGTGCTATTATGGGTGCAGTATATGCTAATGGTGGAGTTGTAAAAGGTGTTTCAGGTGTATCACCAGATACAACGGTAACAGAGTTTAATACAGCAACAATGAGAAATGGTGCTATTGCTGCTTCGGGTGAAATTACAGTTGCACCATAAGGAATAATACATAGACATTTATATCAAACAGCAGGAGACTTCTGGCGCAACACCCCAGAAGTCACTTGCTGGCTTTAAATGAATGTTTCGCAAATCTTCCCCTTTCTCCCTGTACAACGGGGAGGGCGGAGCATTCATTTAAAGCCAGCAACTCAAGTGTAACAAAATGGCATGTGACAGAAATTATCAGCATCTAAAAAATGCAGCGCTGACTGCTTTGAAAGGAGGTGACTGTATATGATGCCATTTATGCACAGGTACAAGAAAAGGGTTAAAAATAAAAAAGGCTTTACAATTACTGAATTAGCTGTAGTTTTAGGTGTGCTTAGTATATTGATTGGTATAGTTGCATTTAATGCAGTGAGAATCGCTAATCAGGCATACATGGCAAGGGCAGATGATACTTCTCAGGTAATTTATATGGCGATGCAGTCTTCGCTGACAGATCTGAAAGTTCAGGGCAAGTTTGATGAGGAGTTTTCGGATGCAAACCGGGGAACGGAATTCTTTGATGTTCCCGAGGAGGCGATTAAGGGAGGTACTGTGGATGGAGTTGATTATCCCGGCGTGACATTTCCTGGAGTCGCCGAAGGCAGTGCAGATGAAACTGCTAAAAAGCAAGAACTGATCGATTCAAAAAATTTAGTTTACATGGAATTGAGCAAAGATGACTCGGATGAATCTGCTTTGCTTTACCGTCTGTTAGAACCTTATATCAGTGATAAGAGTATTCTCGATTACAGCATTCTGGTAGAAGTTAATCTAAATAATAAAACGGTTCGTTGCGCATTTTATTCAGAACGTACAGATAGCTTATCTTATAATGAAACAAGTTTAAGCGAAAGTGTATTAAAGAGTAAAGAAAATGTGCTTCTGAGGGACCGGGGTGCCCTGGAAGATAAAAGACAGGGCTACTATGGCGCTCAGGGGATTGGAGAACCGGAAAATTTAGGACTTTTGGAGAATGCATATGTAAAAGTTAATAATGATGATATGCTTACTATTGAGTGGGGTGAAATCGGTCCGGAAAATGATGCAGGTGGAGTAACGGATGATAAGAGGAAAAAATTCACCAAAATGACTTATGATATATCCATTGTAAATGCTGTGGATACGTCGAAGGTCTATTATAAGATAAAAGACGTTACCGCATATAACAGCGGAGATGGTTATATAACGCCAGGAAGTACTGTGACAACAGGAGCATCCGGCGATGTCCGTGGTCCAATGCCGGTTTATGATCTGTATTCTTATGATAAAAATAAAGGCGTGAATAACGCTCTGAAAACGAATTTAATGGTTCCTTTTTATACGGAAGAACTCCAGGGTGATGGAACAATGAAGAGCTATGACGGCTCTGATGAGACCAGTACCTTTAAGCACCGGCTGTCATACTATGTACCTGCGGATAAAGCAGGGAAGAAACAATATGGAGTGTTCCGGCTTGTTCTCGACAGTATAACGGATGACAGTGATGATAAATTATCGGTCAATAAAAAATATCCCTCAATACCATGGAATGAAAACTTTAAAGTCATAGTAGAAGGAAAGTATAAAGGTGAAGGATTTACCGGATCCATGAGTGTTTCATCCGGAGAAGAAAATGCCTATACGGAAGCAAAGACGGTCAATCCCGCAGAAAACATCTATATCACAGGTGTACGCGGCGGTACGGTTTTTGAAGAAGCAATGGCATATCTGGAAAATCGTAACAAAACAGCGTTATCTAACATGTGGTACGGTTTAGGGTATGCACGACATCTGAGCAATCTTCGGTACATACTGAATTACAAATCAGATCCGACAGCCCCGGATTATAAACCAAATAAAGATGGCAATTTCCAGAACTTTATGCTAAATGATGACATTGACTGGAGTTTACAGAAGCTTGGAAGAGAAGAGGTTATACAGCCCGGAGGTGGTAACAAAGTATATCACCGGCTGGTAGTGTCAAATGCGTCAGGTAATGATCTGACTACAACAGATGTCTCAAAACTGCGGATTTTACAGCCGATATCGGCAAATGAACATGATGCGTTAGAGCCAGACAGAACAAGAGGGTTTGAAGGATCATTTACTTCCACGGTTAAAAAAGATACTGCCGGGAAAATTGAATACCAGAAAAAGGCGGATGGAAATTATCTTGAGATTGAAGTTTTGGATTCGCTGGGTGTGAAGAAAAAGGAAAAAATTCCTGTTTATCACAACTATAAATTATCAAACTTAAAAATAAGTAATACATATACAGATCCGGGTAATCCGGCTGATACAGCAAAGGAAAACAGAGTAGGTCTTTTTGAAATTGTTGGACAAAATGCATCTGTTAAGAATTTTACCATTGAAGGCATCACGGCTAAGGGAAATGATTATGTAGGCAGTGTTGCCGGCGAGTTTCAGGGATTTGGAAAGAATATTACACTCCTGAAAAACGAGAAAAATAATTATCACACGAAAATGGTAGAATCGGCAAGCGGAGAAAAAAGTGAAGAACGACTGAAGGATAGCAGTGGAAATGAAATTGTTCTAAAACCTTACGCATATGGAGCAGCGGATCCTGGATTTAACGGCAATACCATAAAAGCAGCAGGTAATTATGCCGGGGGAATTGCAGGTATACTTGCAATAGGAATTGAGGACACAGTTCCGGGTGATGCAAAATCAGGAATGCTGGTAGATACTGCAAACGGAACCCGTTTCATCAGTCTGTATGATGGTAAGATTAACGAAGAAAATCAAACCCAGAATCCTGCTCTTGGAAATGCCAGCCGAAAAGATTTGAATGGTATATCCGTAAAGGCAGATAACAATGCCGGAGGAATCGCCGGTGTTGCAGACAAAAAGACAGTCATAACGAAAGCGGTTAACACCGGAGAAGTTACAGCTAAGCAGTATAATGCCGGAGGAATCGCCGGAAGTATAGAAGAAGGAAGCACTTTTTCTGGACTTGATAAAGCAGCGGGTTCAACCAATGAGCAATATGTTATCCGGGATTACGAATATATTACGGGTGCCGGGACGACTGCGGTGAAGACTTACAAAAGTGAATATTCCAATTATGGAATTATTCAGGCTGAAATAAATGCCGGAGGAATTACAGGTTCTGCAGAAGGACCGTTGAATCCAAAACTGCATTATGATGTAGTAATCGAAAATACAGCAAATGCCGGTCCGGTGCTGGCAACAGACAGTTATGCCGGAGGAATTGCAGGACAGATACAAGGTTATCAGGTATCCCTGCAGAATGTGGTAAATAAGGCCGATGTGGCTGCTGTTGGTTTGACAGCGACTGGTGGAGCAGGAATAAAAGGTTATGCCGGAGGTATTACAGCAGCCGCAGGAAATGAGTTTTTAATAAGCGGAGCTGTAAATCTGAAAACGGAAACAGGAAAGATCATTGAAGATATTAAAATCGGAACAGTGCCTGTTATGAAGCCTGGTATTTCAGCGGTATCGTATGCCGGAGGAATTATAGGCTTGGCAGATGATCAGGTGGAAATATCAAACCTTTCATTACCTTATAATATTGGAAACCTGACGGCAAATGCCATAATTCAGGTCAGCAACAGTGCGAATGTAACCACTCAGGGCAGTTATGCCGGAGGGATCGCCGGTGCTTTGACAAAAAATGTAAAACTTAATGTGGGGACTACTCAGGTGCAGGAAAAACCGGTCTATAATGAAGGAACGGTTAGTGCCGGAGGCAGTTATGCCGGAGGAATCACAGGTGTGGCAGCCGGAAAAGTTGAGATTCAAAATGTGGAGAACCGTTATAATACGGTGACCACACCTAAGATTGAAGCTGCCGGCAGTTATGCCGGAGGAATCGCAGGCAGTGTCACTTCCGAAGCAGATGCAGGTTTGTTCCCGGGGGACACCGAATCAACAGATACCGAAGTAAAGATTCTAGTCTTAAAAAGTCTGCCAAGTATTACGGTGGATCCTATAACAGATGAAATAGATCCTGTTCTGGGGTATTACACAAATACAATGCCGGTTAGCACAACCGGTACAGTCGGCAATAATGCCGGAGGTATTGCGGGAAAACTAAATACCACAGAAGAAATCAGAAATGTATTTAATGCCGGAGTTGTATCCGCATCACAGGCAAATGCAGGTGGAATAGCCGGTTACATCAGTTCTGCAGTTACGATCACATATGATGAGAAATTAATTGAAGCCAGAATGAATCATACCAACTCCATGGCCACAAATGAAGGATCAGTAAATGCATACAGAAATGCCGGAGGAATCGCAGGAAATATTTCAGATGGGAATGCAGTTATTCATAATGCATTTAACCGTGGAAATATTACAGCGACTAATGAAGATGCCGGAGGAATTGCAGGGCTGATCCAGGTAAGGCAGCCAGGGGGTTCCACTGCACAGCAGGACAGATTTATCCTGACATACAGCCAGAATATCTTAGATGATGTTGTGATACCTGCAGACGCGGGCAAAAGAATTTTTTATACAAACAGCGGTTCAGTTCAGGCGGCAAATAACGCCGGAGGAATTATTGGAGACTCACATACAGATGTGAAGAATGTGTTTAACCGCGGAGCGGTAACATCACGAAATGGAGATAATGCCGGAGGAATAGTCGGCAATATGAACAAAGACTCTGATACTGATGCAATGGTTATTGCAAATGATGAAGGGATCGCGAAAAGAATTATTTCACATATAACTACCGGGGTTACGCCTATATATAATAATGCAGGTACGATTCAGTCTTTTGGGAAAAATGCTGGCGGAGTTGCCGGTCATGGTGAAAATACCGATATTATAAATATGTTCAACCAGGGGGCAGTAACTGCCAACAACAACAGTAACGCCGGTGGAATCGCGGGAAGTATTGCAAAAGGTAATATCAACCACGATAGATCCGTAGCCACGGAAGTATTTGCAGGTATGATCTACAGTAACCAGGGAAATGTCACAGCAGGTGTTAATAATGCCGGCGGTGTGATCGGAACTGGTGTAGATGTTAATATCAGTAATGTATTTAACAGGGGCAAGGTAACAGCGTCAACTGGCAGTAACGCTGGTGGAATTGCCGGAGATCTTCAGGGAAATGCGCAAACTGTTGTGATAAGTATAGATGGCAATATTGCATCCAATATGATCGCAAACAGTATGTATACAAATCTGGGAGATGTTAAGGCAAGGATCAGCAATGCCGGAGGTGTGATTGGAACCGGTGTAGATATTCATATAACAAATGTATTTAACAGAGGTGCTGTTACAGCCGAAATCGGAGATAATGCCGGAGGAATCGCCGGTAACTTACAGGCGAATACACAAGATGCTGCTGTCAGCAGTGATACAGCAATTGCATTAGACATGGTTGCTAACAAGATGTATACCAACCAGGGAAATGTAATAGCCGGTGGCAGTAATGCCGGTGGAATCACAGGCAGGGCTACAAATGTTGTTTCCATTACAGATACTTATAACAGTGGTACTGTGACAGCAACGAACAATAGCAATGCCGGAGGTATTGCAGGGCAGGTGATTGGAGAAATACATATCGAAAGCAGAGAAGCTACGGCTAAGAAATCTGTGGAAGAAAAAGTATGTACCAATCAGGGAATTGTAACTGCTTCTAGGGATAACGCCGGAGGAATTGCCGGAAGTGCCGAAGGAAATGTAACGATAAAGGATGTATTTAACCGTGGAACTGTAAATGCACGATACGGAAATAACGCCGGAGGCGTGGCAGGATTCTTGAGCGGAAAAGGTACCATTGAGCACAGTAAGAACGTCGTGATCGATGGAACTCATAATGTAATTAATGATTACTTCATGACCAACCAGGCAAGCGTCACCGCAGGCGGAGACAATGCCGGAGGAATTGCAGGTAAGGTAGTCGGCGTTGGTTCAGCAGATGCAGACAGAGCGATCATAAAAGATGTCTACAGTGGAATTTCAACAGCGGCTGGAGCATTGCCGCTGACAGTAAATGCCAGAAGCAATGCAGGCGGTATGGTAGGAAGACTGATCGATACTGATATTACAAACGATGTCAGTGTAGATACAGCAATCAGTAAAGGAATTTACACAAATAATTCTACTGTAACAGCAAGCCGCAGCAATGCCGGAGGAATTGTCGGCAATGCGGATGGCAGGGACAGAGCAGATGACAGATTTAATAATATGTCATACGCAGGAATAGACAGCATCAAGACAGGTTCAGGCCTGGAACAGAACAGCTTTAACATCTCTGATGTCTATAACGCAGGGAATGTTACTGCGGAAAGGATGAATGCCGGGGGGATCTTCGGTATAGGCGGTGACGGAAAATACAGTAATAAGGACAATCGTGTGGTAAACATGATTGCAAAGGGTATGAGTACGAATACGGGAAATGTATGGGCGAAAATTGCAAATGCCGGAGGAATCTTCGGTTATGCAAGTGAAAAGTTTGAGATTTCCACAACCGCAAAAGACTATCAGGGAAATGATATAGATGCAGATATCACCGATTTATTTAACAGAGGAAGCATCAGGGCACAGTACAATGCCGGAGGAGTAGCAGGAAAAGCGGTAAAGCTGGATCTGAAATATTCCAGGAAAGTACTGACAGATGCTATGAATGCGAATGATCCTGATAATTTCCTTTTTACGAATACAAATCGGGTAACCGCAGATTATGACAACGCCGGAGGAATCATTGGCGATGCGGACATCTGTATTTTACAGGATGTATTTAACAGCGGAATGACAGGAACCTATGAACAGGTTCAGAATAGTGGCGCCCAGGGAGTGATCAGTGCCGGTCAGGACAATGCCGGAGGTCTGGTGGGAAGAGCAGATGCAATGAGCATTTCCTATTCCAAATTAATATCAGATCAGATCATAAATAACCGTGCATATGTCTACACCAACCTGGCTAATATACGTGCAGGAAGGGACAATGCCGGAGGAATCATCGGTAACGGAAGAGGAAGTGTGCAGCTGCTGGATACCTATAATATGGGCCAGATCACCGCAGGAAGAAATAATGCCGGAGGAATTGCCGGACAATTATATGATAAGGGAACCGGAGATATTGTCAGCGACAAAAAAGACAGCGCCGACAAAGATGTGGCAGACTTAAGCGGAATTGATGTGAAATTAAATCAGACCGTGAAGGCAGAAGATACCAATATAGGAGGTACTGCTGTTAAGGATCTGAAAAAAGCCAAAAAAGTCAGCTATATTACCTATCAGACAATCACGACAGGTCCGGATACACCGGATGCACCTTATCAGAACCGTTATACCAATGCTCCGAAAGCTGCAACAGTAAAAGCATCGGCAGAGGATAATATAACGGCAGGCAACAATAATGCCGGAGGAATTGCAGGATTCGTTACTGGTAATCCGGGAAATATCCGCGTTGAGAACACCTTTAACACAGGTGCGGAGAAGAGCGGCAATGCAATCTGCGGTATTCGTGCGAGAAACAGCAATGCCGGAGGTTTGGTAGGAAATTCAGTTTATGCAGATATTACCTACACATTTGATATTAATCCCGGACCGTCAAATCTGAATACTACAGATAAAGGCGATCACAGTACATTTGCACCGGCGTTTAACGATGAAGCAGTACGTAAAGATCCGTATGCAATCCGTATTGGCGGTAGCATGACGGGACTTCACATGGTTGCCAACAATGCCCAGGTAAGGGCAAGTTCCATAGACAAGGGTGCCAGCCAGACAACTGCTCAGGGATTGGTTGATTTTAGTACAGGAGACCAGTATAACCTGACCAGTCAGAACGCAGGCGGTGCAGTCGGATATATGGAAGGCGGCAGAATTGAAAGAGTTTATTCGCTGAAAGGAGAAGTTGTTTCTCCGGAAAATGTAGGCGGAGTAGTAGGATTTGCAAAGAATGCACTTGTGAAACAGGTTACCAGAATGGATGGAGAAGACATTTCCCTTGGGACAAAAGTTGCAAAGGGAAGCGGAAACTTTATTCAGAGGGGAAGCCGGAATGTGGGCGGTATCATCGGTTATGCCTATGATGGAACTCAGGTACTGGATACCCGGAATTACAACAGCGTAACCGGAAGAACAAATGTAGGCGGTATCATTGGATATGCAGGAACAAGCGTAGAAGTAACGCTTGCCCAGAATCTGAAAGCTGTTACCGGTAAGGCGTATAGCGCCGAAGATTTAAAAACGGATACGGCATCCGTAACTTTACCGGGTTACGAATCTGCACAGCTTGATAAAAGTAATGTAGACGGAAGCTATATCGGTGGAATCGTGGGCCGGGGTGACAATAGTGTTATTGTTACCATGAGTAAAAATGACCCGCTCATAACCGAAGAATTTAAAGATTTACAGGAAGATGCAAAGTTTGCCGGAAAGTATACCCTTGGCGGCAACCAGTCTAACGCAGTCAGTGGAAAAAGCTATGTAGGCGGTATCACAGGAGCATACGGTATTATCAATTATACAGTCAATACCGGACAGATATCTGCGGTGCAGCGTGCAGGCGGTATCAGCGGAAGCGGTTACCGGATCACAAATACATACAACACGGGCGATGTGATTGGTGAAAACAGGGTGATTTACATTCATGATGTAGGACATGTTCCGGGAAATTCAACATTGACAGAATATACACAGGCAACACATATCGGCGGGATAGCCGGTGAGCTTGGTGAACGTACCGGCAACGGAATTGTTCAGAAGCCGGAGACGGGTGTCTATATCCAGAGTGTATTCAACAGTTCGCAGATTGTCAGAGGAGCCAGTTACACAGGCGGTATTGCAGGTTATGCAGTCGGTCCTGTGGATGTATCTTATAACAGTGCAACCATATCTGCAAAACAGACGGATACCGGACTGGATGACTTAGGAGTATCCGGTACAAAAGTAGGCGGGCTGGTAGGCGTAATGGCCCAGGACCGCAGCAAGACCATAAAAATAACAAACAGCTATAACACAGGAGAAATAATAGGTACCAACGACCGGGGAACCCTGATTGGATTCCTGGAAGGATATACCGATGAAGTAATTAAATCAGAACGTATTGAGAACAGCTATTATCTCAGTGACAACGAACTGAAGTATTGGAATAGTTCCACCTCACAGATCGACTCCACCTTCAACTATGGGTTAAAACCAATTTCACTGCCAAGCAGTACAGACTATGAAACATTTGTACAGAAAACACAGCAGTTGAAAAAGGATGGAGATCCGGCAGATAATACAACTCCGTTGGATGAAAAGAGAACGGACAGTGAATATGGTCTGCGAAATTACAGCAATATGGTACGCCAGTATGCAAAGGTAAATTCCAGCGTCAGCGTATCTATGGAATATCCGGCCAAAGGGGAAGAAAATTTGAAAACCCCTCTTAACAATAAAATTACGGGAACCGGTTCGGCAGATGTGGCAGCTTCTTCAGGCAGCCTTGCAGCCCAAAAGGCAAGATCGGCTAAATTTGTTTATCCATGGACAGAGGATGAATTAACGTTGGGAATGGATTATGAATTTCCACAGCTGGATCTGGCAGGTGCTTCTGCGGATGACAGCGGTATATCCGAAGTCAGTCTGGGCAGTTTTACAACAAACGGAGGACAGGCACTGCCGGGTAATAACCAGTCGTTTACGTCTCTTGATAATACGAAGGTTTCCTATTATTACAACTATTGGCCAACAAAAGTCGTTGATTATATGCAGTCATCCGTGGAATACCATGATGGAGGAAATAATGACAATTCAGCGTATACAGACGGTACCTGGACAGCAGATAACACCAACAATACCGGAGTAGAAATAAAATTCAGAGACAATGATAAGTATCCGGTAAAGAGAGTTACACAGGAAAATGTTGATTTATTAGCCAGGTTCAAACTGAGCAGCGGCGCATTGCCAAATTATATGAACTTCTCCGTTTATGACGGACACAGCAGAGGAACCTATAATTATAATAATACAGTTTTTACAAATACGATATTGCCAAAATCGCCGGTTAAAGTTTACACACTGGCTAAGGCATCCAGTTATGAGTATGACGTCCCCAATAAAAAACAGGATATTATGGTAAACGGGGAATTGTATTATTTCTATGCAAAAGATACGGCAGGAAATGATCCGGATAAATTTGATTCTGTAGATGATATTACGGTATCCGTAAATCTCACAGGAGCAACTAATATGACTATCCGGATAAATCTTCCTTGTGAAGAGATGGATTCTTATCTGCCGGCTTCCAGTGGTTATTTTACATTAGAGGCAACCAAGATTTATGATAAGGAATTAGGAATCAAGCCGGAAAATTTAGCGGCATATGACAGAACCAGCAGAATGTTCAGTATGCATTTTTCAAATACTGAAATAGATGATGTTCATAATGACAGTATACTGGATGAAATTCCGTCCATTGATTTTGATGATCTGGATGATCTGGAATATTATCCTCAGACGACAGCGGCATTGGGAAGTACACTGCTTGCAGAAGATGAGACAGCAGCCCAGCCGGATACATACCGGGTAGAGACAGAGAACAAGCTGCAGATCCGGAATGAACGTCATTTATATAACATGAACCTGGGTGAAAACATGGGTTATGCAGCAATCGGAAGTTCCTATCTGAAATATCTTACAAGAGATATAGAATTAATGAATAATATCCAGTTATCTACAAGTGATGGCGGATACAATGGATTTGTAATTGGTGCATCCAATAAACGTATGTACCGTATGACGGGATCTCTGGACGGAAATGGTTATACCATTGGAAGAATCAGGGTAAACCGTATACAAAATCCCGGTAATTTCGAGGCCGGGGCATCCATACCGAATACACATTATGCTCTGATTTATGATTTGAGCGGCGGTGTGGTGAAGAATTTAAATATCGGAAGTGACAGCAAGATTGTTGCCGATGAAGCAGCAGGGCTGGCATATTACGTAAGTAATGGCAGGACGGCCAGGAATCCGGATCCTTATCAGGATTACGACAATGCTTTATTTGAGAACTTAAGTCCGCAGCTGCCGATGGAAACCGGCGCAGATGCAAAAATCTATGATACAAGGGTATCTGCAAGGATAAGTGCCAGCAGGGCAGGAGGTTTTGCACTGTATACGGCAAGGCGTTTCAGCGGAAGCGGGGATGTTCCTACAACAGCATCCGGAAGAGAGGCAGTTAAGAAAGCGGTTACTTTTACAGATGATACTTTTGCCGGAAAGATTAACGGTATCTATGGAGGAAATGATCCATTTATGAATGCCGGAGATGCACTGGCAAGAAACTCATCCAGATCAGCAGGTATCTTAGTATTTGTTTCCGGTACCCGTAAGTCAGAAGATATTGACGAAACGAAGCCAGGTCTGAATCTGTATCAGAATTACAGAACCGAGGCGGAAGTAAATGGGTGCCAGGTAGACAAAGAAGGATATGTATTTGCAAATAATGTATCTGCCGGAATGATCTGCGAGGCATTATATCCCCAAAATCGGGTGGGACAGATTGGAACAATCCGTAAATCATCCAATAACGGGGCAGTTGTTGCCCATGAACAGGCTAACGGCATCACGCAGGGTATTGTCAGCTTTGGTACAGGTGACACGGTACAGCAGGCAGACTGCAGAAATGAAAGCAGGATACAGGTTACTTATTCTTATAATAACGGTATCGTACAGACGCCGGACGGCAACGGACTGGCAAGCGGAATCGGAAACTATGTAAGTGAAGCTTCTTATTGTACGAATAATGGAAGTGTATTTGGAAAAATTGCTTCCGGAATCAGTAACTATGGAGATAAACATACCGTTGTTGACCTCTGTGTAAATAATGGTTATGTACAGGGAACGCTGGCAGCAGCAGGTATTGTGGCAGTTCCTTCCGGGTATGGCGGAACAGCCGTACCGAATCAGGATGTCCAGCTGAAACTGAGTAATTGCTACAACACAGGAAATGTTGCAGTCACTACGAATACGGATAATAAAAAGGCAATAGAAAATTCTTACGCCGGAGGTATCGTAGCTTATGCATCCAGTCCAAGACCGGACAGCTACAGCTGGGATACGTTAAAACCAACAGATATTACGGATAACGATGACAGAAAGACCATTATCAGGAATTGTTATAATGTGGGAACCGTTCACTATATCAAAGATTACACTGCGGATTCTTATATTTCAGGTACTTTCTCAGATAATAACCGGAATATCGGCGGAATAGCCGGAGGAGGATTAAACCGGTTCGTAGATATACAAAACTGCTACAGTCTGTCTGATCCGGAACTGAGCATCAAACAGCTCCACCAGGCTTACAAGCTGGTAATAAACGGAGCAACGACGGATTTCACCTGGAATCAGGTAGTAGTAAACCAGGATCCTGACGCAAAAGGTTATAATTACAAACTGGATGCGGTTGGAAATACAACCTATGGAAATAACGTAACAACAATGACTTATATGGATATGATGTCCGGAGATAATTTCAAAGGCTTTGATCCTGATATCTGGACTCTGGATAATCAGACCAGGGACGATGACGGAGATGTCTTGTATCCATTCCCACAGTTTGTGAAGAGACAGCAGACAGCGGAATACGTCGGGGATCAATACCTGGCAGATAAACCGGACTTTGCATTCAACGCAGACTTTAATAGACGCAAGAACAATATTGATATAGAAACCCCGAAAACCACGATAGAAAACGCACAGGTTACGGTTAAAGATGCTGTATCCAGTACAATCAGCTATCAGAGTACACCTTCCAATTATTCCATTCAGATAGATGGATATGATCCGGCAGCCTCTTATCAGGTCACAATCTATGATGGTGATGCATATGAGAAGGCAGATTATGCCCCGATTACCATCCGGAAATTTGAAATAGCACCGGGAGGTGCGGTAACTTCAGGCGGCAAACTTCCGAATTATGAGTCAACCACCACAACGGCGGGAACGATGAAGTTCTTTAATCCGGCAAATGTTGTATTTAACGCAGGAACAGGGACACTTCAGATTCTCGATGAAGAGGAAACCGGCTGGTATATGCCAATTAAGGGATACTATACAGCAATTGTAACAAAATCCACAGGAAACGCCACGACAGCGGATATTGAATCTAAAGTCAGTGATTTCCAGGATAAAAACGGAACGGTAAATGGTATTGCAAAATCTGCAATAAAAGGAAACACCTCAGAGCGGTTCCAGGTACATTTTGGAGGGGATAATGCTGATGGAAGTAATATTGATTCCCAGACAACCTTCTTTGGTCTGCTGCCAACCGGATATTCATACGGTACACAGGCGAAGCCTTATTATGTAACAGACCAGTACAGCATAATCGGCATGACTACATCCGGTATTGCACAGGATGCCACAACAGGGCGTTATTACAGGCAGAGCCAAGATTTCAAAATCGATCAGCCGTTCTATGAAATGTTTGAGTTTAACGGCGATTACGATGGCGATGGCCATAAGATCACTCAGGACAACAAAGATATTGGATTTATATCCTATTTAAGAAGTAAGGATAAAGCATCGTTTACAGCCAGTGTACACAATTTACAGATGCAGGTAAAAGCAACGGATACGTCCGGTAAAAAGCTTAAGAACCTTGGAAAATACCAGGAAGCATCCAACTATACAGCAAACCTCGGACTGATTGCAGATTATGCGGACGATGCGTGTCTGGATAAGATTACGGTAAGCGGAGAGGTACGTGCTCAGGGATTTAACAGCCTTGCCAATGTAAAGAGATATTTAAATAACAGTTATACACTTGGCGGTGTGGCAGGATTTATCAGAGATTCAGAAGTAACCGATACAAGAAATAACGCGACTCTTGGAGTGAATTTAACCAGACCGGAAGCAGATGTTCCCCTTGGAAATGGGGACACGCTGAAAGTAAAATATGATCTCCCGGCAGCACTCAGTATCGAAACAGCCGGAATTGCAGCGTATGCAAAAGATACAAAATTCGTGAAAGTTTCCAATAATGGCGAAATTATTGCCAGTCAGGGAAATCATCACGCAGCAGGTCTGGTGCATACCATGGAAGGAAGTAAATCACAGATTTCACAGAGCATGAATGGCGGCTATATCAGAGCACACAACGGTACGGCGGCAGGACTTGTAAAGGATTTAAGAAGCGGCCAGATCAAACAGGCTTATAATACCGGTAAAGTAACAGCTCTGGCAGTTGCTTCAGCCGGAGGCAGCGGAACCGCAGTTGGTATTGCCGCAGATGTTACAGGCAGCGTAACGGAAGTTTATAACGCAGGATTTGTAAGCGGAAAATATCAGGGAAGCTTATCCAGGAACAAAGGGTCCAGAGGACGGTTTACAAATGCATACTATCTGAAGGACGAAAATTTCTACTGGGGAGATTCCACACAGCTGCCCGGATTGCCGGGATCCATGGTGGTGACAGACGATAAGGATCTGGAACTGTACCTGGGATTTGGCAGGGCACCGAATGAATATTGGGCTTTCGCAGACAATAAACACGAAGATTATGTGACAACACCGGCAGACCCAGACAATGGTATTGATGAAGTTTACCAGGATACCTACGCATTGACTTATGCAGAAATCACGGATGCAGCCGCTATGGCGGCAAAGGGATTCGATATGACAACAGGAGGTGCGGACAAAACCTGGAAGCTGGATCCGAATCCGGCAAATGATACCATTAACAGCAGTAACCTCTTATTGAGGGATTATGCTAAAGATCCATATCCACTGCCGCAGTTTACGCAGTATGAACATAAGACAAGAAAAAACCTGAACTTCCCGCTTCTGTTCGGAGCGGCACAGGAAACCGGGAAAACGCCGTATGGAAGCAGCGATAAGAAGCTGAAATACGAACCTTATGATCCGGTGGCTGACAAAGGGAAAACAGAGACATTTAAGGATACCATCAAGGTAGATCTGAATAATGTGAGTACCACAGCCAGATATAAAGTCCTGGTTTATGAAGGCGATGCAATAGCAGAGGATATAAAGAAACAGGAGAAACAAAAACTATTCGTTACCATAGAGAAGAAATATGTGGATCTTCGGAATCCGGGCAACCTGTCCAATATCAGTAATCTGAACAATATGCAGTACAGTAAGATTTATGTAGACGGGCAGAGCGGATATTATTATGAGGTCCTGGTAAGGGATGGATATGGAAATGAAGTACCGGCGATATTCGCCAATAAAGAATTTATCAATAACAAAAATGAGATTTTATTCAATAACAATGTATTAGACAGGCTGGAAGAGCCTCAGAAGGAGAAGCCATACTACAGTGCAACCGTGGTGGAATATCAGGTTCCGGGCAAAGAGGAGACAGATAAGAACAACTTCTACTCTAAGTTTAGTCCGCATTTTGCAAAAGCAACAGAAACGCAGAGTGCTGCATGGGAATTTGGAACTCCGGCAAAACCTTATGAGATCATGACTCAGAGAAACCTCTATAACATCAGTCTTGGGGGAATCAAACACGGGGACAGCCATTATCTGAAATCTCATTATGCACAGACACAGGATCTGGAATTAAAAGATAAGAAATTATCTGTGCCTGTACAAACGAACCAGGAAGGAATCATGCAGGAATTCTGGAAACGGGGCATTGGAACCCCGGCACAGGACTTCTCAGGAACCTATACTGGGGCGGCAGCGGGAGGAACGAATCACAAGATTCTGGATAACAGGTCGGCATCAGCAGCGAAACCGGTTGGATACAGCATTTTTAACGGAATGACTAAGAACGCTAAAGTATCAAATCTGGATTACATTATCAATAAAGCGGATTACCGTATCAGTGCAGATGCTATCCTTGTGAAGACAGGAGCAGGTACCATTTCCGGTATCAACCTCACTTCTGCCGCAGCGGACACCTTAGTAAAAGTAACAACCACAAGCCCAGACCGGTTTGGTCTGATTGCGGGTGAAATAAAAGCGGAACCAGGAGCAGCCGAGATACCGGTTGTAGAAAAGATTGATATCAGGAAAGAAATTTCAGTGGAAAATCAGGTTTCGAATAAAGAGGACATAGGCAGTACGATTGGCAAGATCACCGGTTCTGCAAATCTGGCAGATGTAACTTCGGCAGCATCTATAAACCATACCGGAGCAAGCAGCAGTCTGGCTTCTACAGGCGGAATTGCAGGACGTGTAACAGCACCTGCAGGTTCTACAGAGCAGGCAGCGTTAAGCTTGAAGAATGTACATTACCGCGGAGGAAAACTGGTTCTTACAAATGCAGGCAACCAGAGGACAGGCGGAATCGTGGGTCTGATTGAACAGGCTGATACCGTTATGGATAACGTTTCCTCATCTGCGGATATCATCTTGAACCGTACAAACGGACAGGGTGCTTACGGTGGATTAGCCGGAAAGCTAATTAAGTCCGGCATTGAACTGAAAAATGGCACTGCTTCGGGGAATATTGTTCAGAATAACACAACCCAGAGCAGCAACCTGGGCGGAAGCTTTGGTGGAATCATCGGAGAAGTTCAGGAAACACCGGATATTGCATTTACAAATGTAACGGCAGGCAGCTATGATGCTGCAGCCGGAAGCTCTGTTACTAAGATACAGGCTGTAAACAATGGCAGCAGTGAAGCAGTGGCAGGCGGGATCATTGGTAAAGCAGTTATGGCATCACCTGGAAGTGCAGATGCACCGAACAGTCTGGTTATGAAAAATGTGACAGGCAATAGCGCGCTGAACCTGAGCTATGTATCAGGAAGCAGCAGAATCGGCGGAATACTGGGATATGCAGTCAATTACGCGGTGGAGATGGAAGATATCACAAACCGTGGAGATATTGCAATCGACAGGAACCAAACCGGCGGATTGGGAACCTATGGAGGTCTGATCGGAAAATTAGAAAAATCAACGATCTCCCTTACAAATGGAACAGCATCCGGCAGTATGGCAGAGAACAGCAGTGACCAGAGTTATAATCATGGAGGTGTATTTGGAGGAATTATCGGAGAGGCATCAGAAGTACCGGATATTGCATTTACAAATGTAACGACGGGAAGCTTTGATACCACAGCAGGAAATTCTGTTACAAAGATACAATCAGTAAACAATGGGAATTATGAGACATTACTGGGTGGAATCATCGGAAAAGCCGTAATGGCGGCGCCGGGTAGTACAGGTGCACCAAACAGGCTGGTGATGAAAACAGTAACGAACAACAGCGGACTGAGCCTTACAAATGCAAAAGGAAACAGCAGAATCGGTGGAATACTGGGGTATGCGGTTAATTATACGGTGGAAATGGAAGATACAGCAAACCGTGGAAATATTGATATCAATAGAAATTATACCAATGGGCTGGGAACTTATGGAGGTATGATCGGTAAGTTAGAAAAATCAACGATCTCCCTTATAAATGGAACGGCATCCGGAAGTATAACAGAAAGCAGCAGCACCCAGAGTTATAACCGCGGAGGATCTTATGGAGGAATCATTGGTGAGACTTCGGCAGTACCGGATATTGCATTTAAAAATGTAAGAACAGGAAGCTTTGATGCAGGAATAGGTACGTCCATTTCACAGATACAGGTGGTGAACAGTGGAAGTTATGAAGCCATAATTGGCGGCATGATCGGAAAAGCCGTAATGGCAGCCCCGGGAAGCGCAGACGCACCGAACAAGCTGGTCATGGAAGATGTAATCAATAACAGCAGCCTTAATCTGAATTATGCGGTTAATAACAGCCGTATAGGAGGAATATTAGGATATGCCGTAAATTACTCGGTTGAAATGAAAGAAATGAAGAACCTGGGTAATATCAACATTATCCGTAATCAGACCAATGGTCTGGGAACTTATGGAGGCATAATCGGTAAGTTAGAAAAATCCGATATAAAGCTGACAGATGCAGCAGCATCTGCAAACATTACAGTAAGCGGAACGCAAAGCTATAATCAGGGCGGATCATTCGGTGGAATCATTGGTGAGACCGCAGGCGTTAGTTCAATTACAATGAAAGACGTGTCTGCAGGCAGCTATGATGATGCAACAGCAGCGGGCACTACACAGATTGTCATTCCGGACAGCGGTCAAAGAGTTATAAATGCAGGCGGAATCATTGGCAAGGCGGCAGCAGATACAACAGCTGCATCCAATACCATACAAATGGAAGGTATTGTAAATAACAGTACCATTCAGATAACGTCTTCTGCAAATGACAGCAAGATGGGCGGTATCATCGGTACAGAAAAGGGATTTGCGGTTGAGTTAAAAGATGTACAAAACCGTGGAAACCTAAATGCTTCTCTGGTAAGTGATACAAATTCACTTTACAGCGGCGGATTTATTGGAAAAGCCGAAGGCGGAAGCGTTGTAATCGAAGATACGGACAGCACTGGCAAGAGCAATGTGGTGAACCAGGGACATACATCAATTAAAAATGCCTTTGTAAATACTGGTGCAGATGTAACTACCGTATATGCAGCAGGAGCGATAGGAAATATTGTATCAGCACCTCTGTCAGTCAAAGGTTTTGAAAACATAGGAAATATAGAAATTTCAGGACAGGGTAAGACAGGTAAGATGGCAGGCGGTATCGTAGGCGTGTCAGATCAGTCAGAAGTTACAATACAGGGCAGTGTGTCAAGTGGTGACATCAGCTTAAAACAGATCAGCGGCAAAGGTTCTTTTGGAGGACTTGTTGGTAAAATCTCAAAAGCGGATATATCGGTTACAGACAGTACAGCCTCTGGAAATATTACACATAAGGATACTGCTTATGCTGTAAGCCAGGAAGGAACCTATGGAGGCATTATCGGCGAAACATCAGAAGTATCTGAAATTACGCTGAACGGTGTTACAGCCGGAAGCTACAATACGGCGGACATGAAACCGGCTACCCAGATCAATATCAGCAATAGTAATAAACATGCTGTATCTGTGGGAGGCATCATTGGTAAAGTATCAAATCCGTCAACGGAAGCAGATGCCAAGAATAAGGTGACGATGGATGGCGTTGTAAATAACAGTTCCATTCAACTGGCGAATCCTCAGACTGAAAGCAGGCTGGGAGGAATCCTTGGAGAAATGCAGAGTTATTCCGTGATTATGAAAAATACGCAGAACCGTGGGGATCTGAGCGTAACAGGACTGGGTGATGAATCCGTTCTTTACAGCGGTGGATTTATCGGAAAAGCGCAGAACGGCGATGTGGAAATCACAGACACCGATGACACGGATGTAAGCAATGTACTAAACGAGGGTAACATCTCTGTCGGAAAAACACCAAGGTCTGCGACAACAGCAGGTTATCTATATACCGGAGGTGCAGTCGGCTATGCGGACCATACTCCTCTTACGGTTCATGGATTCCAGAATACAGGAAGTATGGCTGTTACAGGATCATCAGCTGGCACATACTTCTATGGAAGTACAGCTACAGGTGGAATTCTGGGTAATGTGATACAATGTGACGTTGAAATGGATGAAAATATTTCTGCAGGAAATATTGCTGTCAGCAATACAAACGGACAGGGAAGCTATGGCGGACTTGTGGGCAGAAGTGAACAGGGTAAACTAAATATCAAGAATTCGGCAGCTACAGGCAGTATCGAACAAAACGGAAGTAATCCGGTTAACACACTGGGAACATCCGTTGGAGGAATCATTGGAGAACTGAATGAGGCAGCAGAAGTAAAACTGAAAAAAGTAACAGCCGGAAGCTACGATGATACGGATCCGGACAGCCAGACAAAACTGTATGTTAAGAATACAGATAGGCACATGATAAATCTGGGTGGTATTATTGGAAAAGCATCGGCATCAGATAACAGCGCGAATGTCATTACTTTGCAGGGAGTGACCAATAACAGCAATTTATTCCTGGAGAAACCTGCGACAGAAAGTAAACTTGGCGGAATCATGGGACATCTGCAGGGTTATACTGTGAACATGAAAAACACTGTGAATATCGGAAACCTTGAAGTATCCAAGCTGGGCGATGAATCTGTGCTTTACAGCGGCGGATTTATCGGAAAAGCAGAAAATGGAAATGTCCATATGGAAGACAGCGATGATACTGGAAACAGCAACATCAGAAATACCGGAAATACAGTAATTGATTTAGAAGTTCAGAATCCAAAGGCTGATACCTTTACGCCTGGTACTGTTTACGGTGCCGGAGCAGTGGGATATGCGGCTGAGACCATGCTTGAACTGTTTGGAGTGAGAAACGAAGGTAATGTAGAAGTAACAGGTAAAAATCAACATGCTAATTTCTACGGAGCAGGAATTGCAGCCTATGCGGCAGATAGCGCATATCCAACAGCGCCGCCAACCACACGTTTCATAGTCCGGAATGCACTGAATCAGGGAAATATCCAGGATAACCGGGATAAATCTGATCCGGATGAAGTGCCGGCAAGGGCAGACGGAATTGCAAAAGCGGGTGGAATCTCAGCAGAGATCCTCTATAAGAGCGGCGTGGATATACAGTATAATCACAATGCAGGAGGAATCAAAGCAGATATGGCGGCAGGTATAGTTCACACTTTGGATGAAGACAGCCTTCCGTTCAGTACGGTTAGGTATAACATCAACGTGGGAACCATCGATGCAGGAACGCATGAAAACGGAGCAGATATAACTGCAATGTGGCAGCTTCCGGTAAAAGTGGATGTAAACGGTGATGAGTATAACGGGCGGGGCGAGAAAATGACAACAGCTCCGCCGGATGAAGGGGAAGGGGATGCCGAAACCCCGGAAACTACATCTGTAAAAGCAAAAAAACAAAAAAATAAGGCAGATAAAAAAGCTGAGACAACAGCGCAGACAACAGAAAGCCCCGCTGAAAAGCAAACCGGGCAGGACACAGAAAGCGAAGAAGAAGCAAAACAACCGCTGTCGGGCGAAAGCGCAGCCGAAACAAAGAATATACCGGAAACCGAAGATGTAACTGATACAAAAAAAACATCAGAAACAGAAAGTATAAAGGAAACAAAGGCAACGCCGGAGGCGGAAAGCCAGAAAGCAACGAAGAAGGCACCGGAGACGGAAAGCCAGACAGCAACGAAGAAGGCGCCGGAAACGGAGAGCCAGACGAAAGCAAAGAAGGCACCGGAGACGGAAAGTCAGACAAAAGTAATAAAAGAACCGGAAACAGAAAAAGTGAAGAAGTCGAATGCGGCGTTGAGATCTGCTGCGGTAACGGAAATACAAACGGTACCGGAGACAGAAGAAGAATCCAATATGGATTCAACTTTGGAAGTGGAAAGTTCAGAGTACAGGAGATCCGGTTCCAAATCCGGAGAGGTATCTGTCATAGATATTCATCCGGAAACGGAAATAGAAGATTCCAAAGACAGTGCCGAAACATACCCTGAGATACAGGAAAATGAAACCAGATCCAAGAGCCGTACAGGTTCAGGCAGTGGCGCAGCTACTGAGGGAACTTCAGAAACAGAAAGCAGTTCGAAATCTGAAATGGAATCTGAAACCCTTAAGGAAACAGAGACGGAGACTGAAACAGTAACAGAATCCGAAAGTGTGTCTGAAACAGAAAGTGAATCGGAATCCGAAACTGGTTATGAAACGGAGAGCAACACAGAATCCGAAACAGAAACAGAAACTGAAACAGAGACAGAGACAGAACCACCTGAACCACCGAAACCGGCCATTGCCCAATATTATAACATTGGGCTGGAAGATATGGTTCGACCGGAGCAGACGGAAGAAACAGATACGACCAATACAGGTACTACCGATACAAGTACCACCGAAACGGATGAGTCTGAGGAAGAAGAACCGGAAGCAGAAAGTGCAATCTTGTTAAGTCTTGCACAGATGCAGGATCTAGATACCTTAAAAGATAAATCCGGCTGGGATGATACCCTGATAGAAGGAATTAACCCGGCAGATCCGGATGCACCGGCAAAATGGATGATGCATACCGCAGATGAGTCAGAAGGACAGTATACATTGCCTGTATTAAGAGGAAATGAATATGTACCGGACGATGATACCCATTATATGGTGCAGGCGGTCAATAATGTATCCATTACAAATGACCCGGCTTCCGGTGATTATGTAGTGAATTGGAGTTACACTGAACAGACGGATCCGTCTGTGGATGGATTTGCAATTATGCTATACGATGCTAATCAAAATCCAAAGAGGATACTTACTTTAAGGCCCGGACTGGCAAACCAGTCCGGAACACCAAAAGCAACTTCTTACAGTTACCATTTCAGTCCGGAGTACTGGGCTGACATCACAAACCGTTTGACGGAGGATACACCGTTTCTATTAGGTGTAGCTGCAGTGAGAGATGGAAATGACAGAAGAATGCGAGGGGAGTCAATAGATATCACTCTGGGTAAGACAGAGGGGCTGATAGAAGCAGGAGACTCTTTGGTAATGGAAGCGGATCCCCTAATCCTGAACAGCAGGAGAGGTAAAATGAGATTTTCCCGGGGATACAGCGGAACGATCGGAGATACGGTGGTTCAATATGCTTATACCCGTTTAGGGGATCCTTATTCCATGCCATTAGCAGGACAGGGAGACTACCTGGATTGCAGTTATCTTGTAATGACAGCTTATGATCTTGCAGGTGTATCAGTACCTCGTGTAGCAGCTTGGCAGGCACAGTTCTGTGCCGAACAGGGAAGCGTAGTTTCCAGAGAGGAACTGCAGCCCGGCGATTTAATTTTTTACAGTTATGAAGCTAATGGAGATTATATGAATATCAGTCATGTAGCAATCTATGTAGGTGACGGGATGATGATTCATGCGGCTAATTCCGCCAGAGGTACTGTATTAGATCCAATTGTTGAATCTAATATTAACTTTTACGGAAGACCATATACTGCTGATGCAAATATCAATGCGAATGCAGATATGATGCCAATTGGAACCAATGATTCTGAAATTTATCTGGTTGCACAAATTGTAGGTTTGGAAGCCGGTGGAACAGGAGTAGAAGGAATGACAGCTGTAGCAGAAGTTATTCGTAACAGAGTAATGTCACCGCTATTCCCGGATACAGCTACAGGAGTTGTAGCGGCACCAGGGCAGTTTACAACCTATGCCATGATTGACAGTTATGTACCAACAGCAGAACAGATTTCAATCGTCACCCAGGTGATGAGCGGAGAACTATCTGTATTAAATAATTCAGATTGTCTGTATTTCTGCAGCAAAGGTTTCTATGAATCACAGGGAATACATGATGGGTTCTGGGGAAACATGAGTTTGATAGCAGAATATGGAAATTGTTTCTTCGTACCTTAATGGTACAAGTACAAATCAGAGGCACTATGATTATATGATTATTATAATTATAGTGCCTTTTATAATAATACGGTTATACAAAGGAGAAAAGGTTATATGGAGAGCAGAATATTATTAAAAATTACCAGTATTCTCATGATTATTATGGGCGGGGTTACCCTGGTTTACCATCTTGTGCTGTTTGATGGGATTGGATTATTTGCAGAAGGATTGTTATCAAAAATTGTTTTAACAACGTTATTTATATACAGCGGCTATGCTATTTTTATGATTGTATCCGGTATTTTAGGATTAGTATTTAACAGGCGGGATGACAGAATGAATGTTATCAGAATACTGGGGACTATCATGTTTATCCTGCAGTTATTAGGGTTTGTCGGAGTGCTTTTGTCGGGAGATAATATTTTAATGAGTATACTGGGGCTATTATTACCCGGTCTGTATATTTTAGGAGCAAAAGACTATTATTAATTTTAAATTTGGAAATAACCGGTAAAATATCTGCCGGATTCTATAGATTTGAGTGGGTATGAAAATTGTGGGTGCCTTCCGTTGTATCAACACCGGGGGGCACTAAGGAAAATTTGAAGTGTGGGATCGGCGTATTGATAAACTCATCTGCTGCAGTCATTTTGCTGTGATCTATGCAGGTGATTTTATAAATTTTATTCAAAGGGGATGATTATATGAGTGTATTTACATGAAACCGTAAGTTGAGCATTACATAAGAAAAGGAGAGAAACATGGAAAACCGAAAGAGACAATTAATAGTGTTAATTTGTTTTCTGGCAGTTTTTGTATGCGGAATCTGTCTGATGAAAACGGATACACTTGCAGCTCCATCTCAAAAAAGCTTCTGGGATGTAGCGGATATCAATCCGGTATCCAATCCTGCAACAGAAAACTGGTTGACTACATTAATTGCAAAACAAATTGTGGGTTCGCCGAAGCCCACGCCTTCACAGCTTACCCAGGCACAATTTGATTCGATTGAGACACTTGTGATCAAAACGGTTCCCGGAAGTGGGAAAACCCCCTGGGAAGCGCCAAAAGAACTGGCTAATCTCAGGAATCTGAAAGAAATAGAATTTCAGGCGTTAACAACAGAAAGCGTATTTAATAATACACCAGATGAAATGTTTGAGATTCCATCCCTGAAAAAACTAAAGATCACCTATTACAAGGGGAATTTTCCGGCAAAATTATGTTTGGCTACTCAGATTGAAGAACTTGAGATACTGAATGGATCCGGTACTTTAGGAAGTAGTAAACAAACGGTAATACCACAGGAATTTGGTAATTTAGTAAATCTCAGGCGTTTAAATATTCAGGAGACGATGAGCAATATAACATTTCCGGAATCAATAGGAAACCTGGTAAATTTACAGTCTGTTGAACTTTCCGATGGAGAAGGGGTTATATTTCCGGAAGAACTGGGAAAACTGCAGCAACTGGAAATTTTCAATGCTGCAAATGTGGTAATGGATGAATTTCCGGCGGGACTCACTAACTGTAGAAGTTTAAAAGAATTGTCCCTGTATGGTAGAAATTATGCAGAAATACCGGTACAGATCTCTAACCTTACAAATCTGGAGAGACTGGAATTACTGTTTCTTCCGACCGGATGCAGGATCCCGGAAAGTATTGGACAGCTGTCAAAACTAAAATATTTATCCACGTACAGTGTATATTATAATGACCTGGATAAAGAAGTGGGGATAACACAGCTTCCGGAAAGTATTGGAAATTGTACCGAACTGGAAGAGTTAAATTTAACAGGGGCATCCATAACGTCTCTGCCAAAATCAATTACAAAGCTGAAAAAACTGACGAAGCTGGATTTGAGCCAATGCTTAAATCTGAAGAGCCTTCCGGCAGATATTGGCGCTTTGTCAGCACTGACACAATTGGATCTGGAAGTTGTCCTGCCAAATATCGGACAGATCAGTGTGTTGCCGGATTCTATTGTAAACCTGACGAACCTCACTGAATTAAAAGCAGGACAGCAGCAGCTGAAAACTCTGCCGGATAAAATCGGAGAAATGAGCGGTTTAACTGCAATTTATGTGGAAGGAAACCAGCTTACCCAGCTGCCGGATTCTATTGGACAGCTGAAAAATCTGGGTATTCTTCATGCACAGAGAAATAATTTAACAGAGATACCTGGATCAATCGGAAATTTGTCTCTGGGGCAGTTATTTCTACAGGGTAATCAGCTGACCTCGCTGCCGAAGGAAATTTCTGAGCTGGAAGGAAGCAGCTGGATGGGGCAGGTAGCAATCGATTTAAGCAACAATAAGTTCAAAACCGTTCCGGAAATTTCACTTTTTAAGAAAGCCACAGTGGCTTCTTTGGATTTATCAAATTGTGAAATTGAAGACTTAGGAGAATGGACGGGGGAGGATGGAAGCCCCGGAGCGCTCAACGGATTTTATGCTAATCAGAGAGTTGGCATATCCGTAAACTTATCCGGCAACCGTATTTTAAACATACCGGAGTCCTGGGAAGGCAAGGTGATTCCATCCAGTACAATACTAAAAGGACAGACAACTAAAGTAACAGCACAGTATAATTCAGGTACAAAAAAAGCAGTATTGACTAATCCACTGCAATATCATGGCGGAAAGCTGCCGATTGATAAATATACCATTTCCGGCGGTGGTAAATACGACTATAGTACCTATACATTTACCTGGGACAATGCAAAACCCGGAGATATGTATACCATCACTTTTGATGCAAAATCTATTTATAATTCCCAGGGAGAGAAGCTGTACCAATATTCCGGAACACTTTACGTCAGTGTAGGCGATGGAGTACAGACCGGACATACACTTAAACTGACAGCCAGAAATTCCCAGGGAGAGGATATAACCTGCCAATGGCCAAAGAGCTTCAAGAGCAGCTACGAAGTATTCCCGGATGAAACAATCCGATTTAAATTACCGGGTATCGCGGGATATACACTGGCATCTCCGATCGGTGATTTCTTACAGGGAAGCGGAGGAAGCATATCGGCAGCCGATGGATTCGTAACTATTTCCAAAATTACGCAGAATAGTGAAGTTGTATTCCATTATACAAAGGGATTGCATCGTATTCAGGTAGTACCATTAGAATATGGAACGGGTACAGATCTGACAGAACTGGCAGCAGATCCGAATTATCAATTTAATTATGAAGTAGAAGAAAACGGATCCATAACTATTCAAGCGCCTCTGATAAAAGGTTATACCATAAAAGGAGCTAGTCAAGTCACTCTGAATGAAGTAACTTCAGATCGTTCAGTGGAATTCACCTACACCAGAAATCCTGTAGAAGAAAAAGTGAATATAATAATTCAGGTAAAGGATGCAGATGGAAGAGACCTGAGTGCACTTGTAGACCAAGATGTTACACCTTTAAATAGAGAAGTTACAAAGGGAAGCAGCGTAAGAGTAGAGGCACCAGTGATAGGCGGATATAAAGTCCAGGGAGATAGTTTCCAGGAATTCAATCCAATCACGAAAGACGAGACAGTAACATTTACGTACAAGGAACAGCTGCAAGTCACAATTAAGGTAAAGGATAGCGCAGGAAAAGACTTGTCAAATCTGGTAAACCAGGAAACGACACCACTGGTAATTACGGCACTGAAAGGTGACAACGTAAGAGTACAAGCACCAGTGATAGACGGATATAAAGTCCAGGGAGATAATTTCCAGGAATTCAGTCCAATCACAAAAGATGAGATAGTAACATTTACGTACAAGGAACAGCTGAGCGTGACGATCAAGGTAAAAGATAGCGCAGGAAAAGACTTATCCAATCTGGTGAATCAGGAAACGACGCCACTGGTAATTCCGGCACTGAAAGGTGACAACGTAAGAGTACAAGCACCAGCGATAGATGGATATAAAGTTCAGGGAGAAAATTTCCAGGAATTCAATCCAATCACGAAAGACGAGACAGTAACATTTACGTACAAGGAACAGCTGAACGTGACGATCAAGGTAAAAGACAGCACAGGAAAAGACTTATCCAATCTGGTGAATCAGGAAACAACACCACTCGTGATACCAGTGCTGAAAGGTGACAATGTAAGAGTACAAGCACCAGTGATAGATGGATATAAGGTTCAGGGAGATAATTTCCAGGAATTCAATCCAATCACCCAAAATGAAACAGTAACATTTACGTACAAGGAACAGCTGCAAGTCACAATCAAGGTAAAAGATAGCGCAGGAAAAGACTTATCCAATCTGGTGAATCAGGAAACAACACCACTCGTGATACCAGTGCTGAAAGGTGACTACGTAAGAGTAGAGGCGCCAGTGATAGATGGATATAAAGTCCAGGGAGAAAACTTCCAGGTATTCAATCCAATCGCCCAAAATGAAACAGTAACATTTACGTACAAGGAACAGCTGCAAGTCACAATTAAGGTAAAGGATAGCGCCGGAAAAGACTTATCCAATCTGGTGAATCAGGAAACAACACCACTCGTGATACCAGTGCTGAAAGGTGACAATGTAAGAGTAGAGGCGCCAGTGATAGATGGATATAAAGTTCAGGGAGATAATTTCCAGGAATTCAATCCAATCACGAAAGACGAGATAGTAACATTTACGTACAAGGAACAGCTGAGCGTGACGATCAAAGTAAAAGATAGCGCAGGAAACGACTTATCCAATCTGGTGAATCAGGAAACAACACCACTCGTGATACCAGTGCTGAAAGGTGACAATGTAAGAGTACAAGCACCAGTGATAGATGGATTTAAAGTTCAGGGAGATAATTTCCAGGAATTCAATCCAATCACGAAAGACGAGATAGTAACATTTACGTACAAGGAACAGCTGCAAGTCACAATTAAGGTAAAGGATAGTGCAGGAAAAGACTTATCAAATCTGGTGAATCAGGAAACAACGCCACTCGTGATATCAGCCCTGAAAGGTGACAATGAAAGAGTACAAGCACCAGTGATAGACGGATATAAAGTCCAGGGAGAAAATTTCCAGGAATTCAATCCAATCACGAAAGACGAGATAGTAACATTTACTTACAAGGAACAGCTGAGCGTGACGATCAAGGTAAAAGATAGCGCAGGAAAAGACTTATCCAATCTGGTGAATCAGGAAACGACGCCRCTGGTAATTCCGGCACTGAAAGGTGACAACGTAAGAGTACAAGCACCAGTGATAGACGGATATAAAGTCCAGGGAGAAAATTTCCAGGAATTCAATCCAATCACGAAAGACGAGACAGTAACATTTACGTATAAGGAACAACTGCAAGTCACAATTAAGGTAAAGGACAGCGCAGGAAACGACTTATCAAATCTGGTAAATCAGGAAACGACACCACTGATAATTCCGGCACTGAAAGGTGACAATGTAAGGGTCGAAGCTCCAGTGATAGACGGATATAAAGTCCAGGGAGATAATTTCCAGGAATTCAGTCCAATCACGAAAGACGAGATAGTAACATTTACGTACAAGGAACAGCTGAACGTGACGATCAAGGTAAAAGATAGCGCAGGAAATGACTTATCAAATCTGGTAAATCAGGAAACGACACCACTGATAATTCCGGCACTGAAAGGTGACAACGTAAGAGTACAAGCACCAGTGATAGACGGATATAAAGTCCAGGGAGAAAATTTCCAGGAATTCAACCCAATCACGAAAGACGAGACGGTAGAGTTTATTTATCAGGAAGAAATAAAACCAATTGAAAAAGTAATGGTCACCATCCATGTAAATGATACTACCGGAAAAGATCTGAGTAATCTGGTAGATCAAAACGTAAATCCTTTATCCTTAGAAGTGGAGAAAGGGAGCGATATTACGGTTACGGCACCTGTAATTGAGGGATATAAACTACAGGGAAAGGGTAATATTAATTTCTTCCCGATTCAAAAGGATGAAATAGTAGAGTTCATTTATGAGGAAGAAGTGAGACCTGCAGAAAAAGTTACCGTGACCATTCTTCCTGTGGATACAGAGGGCAATGATTTAAGCAGCCTTGTGAACACGGAAGACAGACCATTAGTTTGGGAAGTGGAAAAAGGCAGCAATGTGAAAGTAGAAGCGCCTGAGATTGATGGGTATGTTCTTCAGGGAGAAAGTTCTAAAGATTTTTCACCAATTAAGCAGGGTGAGAACATTGTATTCACATATGCAAAAGAAGTAAAGCCGGTAGAAAAAGTAAATATAACCATTATACCGGTAGATGAACAGGGCAGGGATTTAAGCAGTCTTGTAAATCAGGAAGAAACACCGCTGCATCAGTCAGTGGAGAAAAATAGTAATGTGATTGTTTCTGCTCCTGTAATTGAAGGATACAAAATCCAGGGAGAAAGCTTTCAAGAATTTAAACCCATTTATCAGGATGAAACCGTGGTCTTTGAATATAAAGAAGCGGAGAAGCCTGTGGAAAAAGTAAACATTACAATTCTTTTAAAGGATGAGTCAGGAAATGATTTAAGCAGTCTTATAGACCAGGATATTTATCCATTGGCGAGGACAGCAGAAAAGGGAAGTAATGTGAGAATAGAGTATCCGGAAATGGAAGGGTATGAAATTCAGGGAGATAAAGTGAAAGACTTCTCACCGATTCTTCAGAATGAAGAGATCACATTTATTTACCGCAAAGAAGTAAAGCCGGTGGAAAAAGTTTCTGTCACCATACTTGTGAAGAATGAGCAGGGAAGAGACCTTAGCAGTCTGGTAGACCAGTCGGTTACACCATTAGTGGTGGAAGCGGAAAAAGGCAGTGAGGTCAGAATAGAAGCTCCATTCATAGATGGTTATGTAGTGACAGGCGAAGATGTGCAACTGTTTTATCCAATTGTCAGAGATGAAACGGTAGAATTTATTTACAAAGAAAAGGAAAAACCGGTTGAAAAAGTTAAAATTCACATTTTGGTAAAAGATGAGAATAACAAAGATTTATCCGGTCTGGTTGATCAGTCCGTATCACCGTTGGAAATTGAAGCGGTTAAGGGGGACAGCATAAAGATCTATGCACCTTCCATTGATGGTTACAACGTAAGCGGTCAGCCATATTATATGATTTCACCCATTACAGGAGATCAATCCGTAACTTTCTATTACAAACAAAAGGTAATACCCGTAGAGAAGGTAAAGATATATGTAAAAGTTTTTGATGAGTACGATAATAATATTAGTAATTTAGTTGATCAGTCCATCTATAAAATGGTGTATGAAATCGACAAAGGAAGCAGTATCGTCATCAATGCTCCATCTATTAAAGGATACGAGGTGATAAGCCAGTCTAAGATCCATTTACAGAATGTTAGGTATGAGCAGTCCGCAGCATTTTGTTATCGTAAAGTGCAGGAAAAACCAAAAAATCCTAAGCTTGTATTGAAACAGGATCGGGCAGAGATTTTTATGGGAGAAAATCTGCTATTAGGACAGATGGTATCAGTTGCCACCGACTCCACAAACCAGGATCTTAGATATAGTTTGAGGTATACGGTATTGCCATCGTTCCTGATTAATGGACAAATATTCTGCTCTCCTATTGCAGGGGAATTCAGAGTAGCCATAACATTGCCACATGCAGCAGGGAATGTAACAAAATATCTGCTGGTAAAGGTGAAAGATCGTCCGAAACCTGATTATGCAAAGCTTACTTTGAAAAAGAGTAAAGTAACAATCAAAGTTGGTAAGAAATTAGATTTAAGAACTCTAATCTCTGTGGCTCAGGATTCCAACGGAAAGAATATCAAAGATAAAGTAACATTCATTGCAGATAAAAAGAAAATGATCAAAAGGAATTACTTTGCAGCATCAAAAACAGGAACTTTCAAAGTTACCTTTAAAATGCCATATCAGAAAGGTACTATGAAAAAGCAGTTAAAAGTTGTAGTTAAACCTGCAAGTCCGGTTCTGCGCTTAAAGAAAACTGAGATTACGGTTAAATCCGGAGAAACAGTAAATCTGAATCAGTATATCAAAGAAGCATTGCAGTATAAGGGCGGTAAAAATGCTATGAAATTAGTAAAATGCAAAGTAGGCTCAGAAAATTTGTCAGAGAATATGAAGTTTAAAGCTGATAAGGCAGGTAAATATAAAGTAATGTATTCTTTGACAAATAAGTATGGTATCACCGTTAAGAAATCCATGTACATTATTGTAAAAGCGAAAAAGCAACTTCCTGTTCTTAAATTATCTACGGATAATTTAAGCATCACTCCTGGTAAACGCGTATATTTGAAAGATTTCATAAAAACAGCCAGTGATGAAAAAGACGGTCCGAACTTAAAGAGTAAAGTCATATGTACATTGAATGGTGAACGGCTTTTGGGCGATACATTCTATAGCTATAATACCGGAAGTTACACTATTTTATATCGGTTAACGAATCAGGCCGGACAGACCGCCATGGCAGAGTTAGTAATTAATGTAAAGCCCTGGAGAAGCTAAAATTTAGTATATTAATAACTTCTCCAAATGTTTAAAGGGATCCGCTGTACACAAATACAGCGGATCTTTTTGTCAAATATCCTCTGACTGGAAGGAAGTTTTTTTGCACTGAAATTCTATTTTTAAGGGTTAAAAGAATTAGAATATGTTGAAAAAAACAATTCATGCAGATAAATAGGCATTTCAGGACAAGTCTGGTATTTCAGAAATGAATCTATGATAAACTACCCTCAGAAAAGATTTAAGGAGGGAAATGAAAATGTATGATTACGATAAAATGAATCTGCACACAAAACGATATAAAAGAGCTGGAGCCATAATGGTGTTGGGATTTCTGCTTGCTTTGTTTTTTAGCATGTCAGCATTGGCTGCACCGGGCGCTCCCTCAGGATTGAGACAGACATATGCATCAGAAGGATCTGCCAAGGTCGTTTGGAATCAGGTTATGGGAAGCAGCATCCGATATGAGGTAGAATATTCACAAGACAACCGGAACTGGTATTCTGTTGGCTATACGATGACAAGTCTGGATTGCAGCAAGAGCGGACTTACCGCCGGAATGACATATTACTTTAGAGTCAGGGCTTATGAAAATCAATACCCCAATAAGATATATGGACCATGGTCAGCTGGAATAGCAGTTGCTACTACACCGGTTCAGATTCCATATCAGAAAGTAATACAGACAAATGCCGGTACATCAAGTGTAACACTGCAATGGGATAAATCAGCGGGAGCAACCGGATATAATGTATATCAGATTGAAAGCAATCAGGAGATCTATATAGGAAAGACGGCAGCCAATACTTATACCATTAATAATCTAAAGGCAGGCGGAACTTATAAGTATAAAGTATATCCGGAACGGAGCGCAGGCGGTTATACAGCGGTGGCCAGCTATGGTACAACAGTTTATGATGTAAAAACAGTACCGTCAAGTGTAAAGAATATTTTTACCGATTATGGATACGCAAATATCAAAAAAGCAAGTATTCAATGGGAAAGAGCAGAAAACGCAAATGGTTACGAAATTGCTTTATACTCTGCTAAAAACAAAAAAATAGGATCCACAAAAGTTATAAACTATAACACTAACAGCTATACATTTTCAAACATAAAAAAAGACTTTTATAAAGTAAAAGTTCGCGCCTATATTCAGTTAAAAACAGGTAAGAAGTATAGTTCCTGGTCAACCTCCTACATTGCAATTCAACCAAAGGTGGAAGGTAAAAAATCCGGAACGGGAATTAAGGCCTCCTGGGACAAGATAAATGGAGCAACAAACTATACTGTATACATTTCAAGCAAACGTAATTCCGGTTATAAAAAAGCCACAACAACAAAATCAACAAAAACTATAATTAAAAAATATGGTAGCAGCAGGCTGAAAAAAGGCAGAACATATTATATCTACGTAGTAGCAAATAAGAAAGTCGGAAGTAAGACTTACAGAAGCAGTGATAATTACACTTATCAAGTTCGATACAGATAAACCTGTTTTCTGATTGACAGGAGGAGAAAATGGCGGCAACATTTGGGATTATGATATTAAGTGGATTTATAATTATGCTATATGGATGTATTAAAATTAATACCCATTATGATATCATCATTGATGACTGGGAACAGGAAGCGTACTTAAAAATGATTAATAAAAAGTATTAGTTGATTCTATACTTTGAATAATAGCGGAAAGAATTGTAAAAATGCACAATTCTTTCCGCTTTTTTAATTAAAAAAAATATTCCAGTTCAAAATTATAAAAATTGTGGCATAATAATTCATGAATATTCACAAATGGAGGGAATGCAATGAAAAGCCAGAAATATGGATACGTACGCGTATCAACAAAAGATCAACACACAGACCGTCAACTGGCAGCTATGGAAAAAGCTGGTATATTATCAAGTCATATATTCGAAGACAAACAATCGGGTAAAGACTTTGATCGTCCGCAGTATAAAAAGCTAATAAAAAAATTAAAGGCTGGAGATGTATTATATGTAAAATCGATAGATCGCCTGGGAAGAGATTATGATGAAATAATATGCCAATGGCGCAGATTAACGAAAGTAATAAAAGCCGATATTGTCGTCATTGATTTTCCTCTGTTAGATACAAGAGTTAAAGAAAATGATATAACAGGTATCTTTATAGCAGACCTTGTCTTACAGATTTTGTCCTATGTTGCGCAGATAGAAAGAGAAAATATCCGGCAAAGGCAAAAGGAAGGAATTGAAGTTGCCAAGGTAAAAGGAGTACAGTTCGGTCGTCCCAGTAAAGAGCTACCGGCTAATTTTACAAACGTATATGAACAATGGTCTGAAAATAGAATCAGTGGCAGGGAAGCTGCCAGAAGATTAGAAGTAGATCATAAAACTTTTTTTAAATGGGCTTTACAAAGCAATCAATTGAATGAATCCCTATAATAAATTAATTGTAATATATTGTCGAAAATATATTGTTTTTGGAGAAAAAGGTAGACTTTTTTCCCCAGCTAAAAATACATAAAAATGACAGCCAGCATGCAGGCATAATCCAAGAAGGAAGTCGGCAGCTGGCTGTCATTTTACAGACCCTGATAGCTTTGCGTCACAGGCTTTCGCCTGTTTTGCTATTGTCATATATCACGTATTCTTTTGTTACAGTTTTCTTACTTGCCTTATTCTATCACATCTGAAGAAAAAAGTCTGATTTAATCACCAGTAATTTCCAGGAACCTATTAGAATGAATAAAAGAAAAGCCTTTGTTATAGGCAATATTTATAAAATCGGAGGGAGCACAAATGAATAAAAAAGTAAAAAAAATAGTGGCTGTTATGCTTTGCATCGGTATTATCATATGCAGTCCGGGAATAACAGAGGCTGCTGGAACAGCAACAGAAAAATACAATCTTATCGGAAAAGTAAATACGATAAGCGAGTATTCCGGTGAAACAAAAAAATCAGTTTCGGAAAATGAAACAAAACTAGAAAAGGCAACAGATTCAGAAAAGGGGACTGAATTACAGAGGAAGACGGATACAGAAAAATTCACCACAGAAATAAATAAGACCCCTTTGACAGAAAAAAATATATCGAATACAGAAAAAAAGGCAGAAGCAGCAGGGACAGATAAAAAAACTCAGGAATCAAAAGACAGCACAAAGGAAACTCAGTCGGAATCCAAAGAGAACCAAAGCCAGGAGTCACCGGTGCTCTATTGGGATCCATCCGCTGATGCAGACAAAAATACGGATGATAATAGTCGGGATGGTAAAAGTGCTCAGACTCCTTTGACAAATATAGAGGATATATTCAGTAAGGCAGCGGATTTGAAAAAGTTACCCGGAGATGAGGTTACAGTTTATGTTATGTCCTCAATGAAAATCAATTCTTCTGAAAAAGCAGAATTAGATGGAAGAGGCATACGGTTTGTTAATTGGGCAGAAAGAAAAGGGGAAGACCAGTCAATATTTCTTATCGAAGAAGGAGGGGCTGTACTTTCTAATATGACATTAGCCTCAGCCGCCGGCAGAGAAAACCAGACACTTATCAGGGTTACGGGCGGAAGCCTTGTGATAGGAGTTGGGCTCAACGTTCAGGGTAATCTGGAATTGGACTACAGAAACAGCCAGGGGAAGAAGCCTTCCATTCAGATTCTGAAAGAATTAGAAAAAGGCAGAACTTACACTATATCTGTACAGGCGGATGCAAATGTAAACGAGGAAATGGCGTTATCAGCACTCTATGAAAATGGGGAAAGCGGAGATAGCTTATTAAGTCATTTTACGTTGGAACAGAGCGCAAAAAATAATTGGAAACTTTGGGTTAAGGAGGACACAGCAAAAGAAATTTATTTAACGCTGCTGTCTAAAACAGATGATAAAGATACAACAAAAGATACAACAAAAGATACAACAAAAGATGAAACCAAAGATGTAGAAAAAGATGTTTCTAAAGTTTCTCCAAAAGATGAAGATAAGACAGACATAAAAGAGCCTGAAAACAATACGGAAAATAAAGTCCGTTCATCGGCTCGCGCAGTGGGCAGCCAGATCGTCTATTGGAATGTAAATAAGGATGCATCAAGTCCCGAAGGTGACCGACCTGCGATTCCGGGAGGCAATGATGGGAATTCGGGTATTGATGATCAGCATCCGGTTCAGAGCTGGGAAAAGGCGAAAGAATTGCTTGGCGGAGAAGGCGGAACTGTTATTGTAATGAGTCCGGTAGTCGTAGGTGATCCGGAGTTTACTCAGAATGGTGTGCCGATAACGGAGCTGGATGGTGAAAATAAGATTGCGTTGTCTCAATGGGAGAAATATCCTACGGAAGTTTTGATCATTCCTCCGGGTGAAACATTTAAAATGTCTAATATTGACGTAGCCTGTAAACAGGGTATCGGTATAAGAATTGCAGGAAGTTATGACGGCGCATCAGGTGATGTTCTTGGCAAGCTGGTGATCGGAGAAGGAATGACCATAACAGGAGGAAGCATCCAGACAGAATTGGATCCGGAATACAGGGACCGTCTGGCAGATTGTACGATAGAACTGGCCGCTGATCCGGGAAACCGTAAATTTAATGTTTATTTTTCGGGGTTAGACGACAATCAGGTATATCAGTATGCAGATGTAATTATGGGACCCGCCGGAAGCGACGCGTCAGATTACCTGGATGCATTTGTTCTCCACAGCCGTAATCAAAATGCCGGGTGGGGACTTCGTAAGGATACGTATGAGGATAGTGACGGTGTATTTGAAAATCATATTGAACTTTATCGTAAGTTTGTCTTTACCGGAGTCTATCTCAATGGACAGAAAGGAAACGATGCGTGGTTTGGAGGAAACTGTAACTGGCCAGTGAAAACCTTCGCCCAGGCAAAAAAGATATTATTAGAAAACTGGGATGAGATTGCGCCCCAAAACAGAGTGATCTATATCTGTGATACCGTTGACATTACCGGAACAGAGGTATGGAATTTCATCGATGATGCAGGGAAAGACAGAAGCAGTGAAGCGAAAATTACCTGCTGTAAGACAAATACTGATTACACGACACACCATAAAACGGTGCCGGGTACGCTGGTGTCAGTAAAAGACGGAGGAAACCTAACTACTTCCTCACTTCTGATGGAATATGACTATAAAAATAACAGTAATATCATGATAAATGTACTTCCCGGGGGAACCTATACCTCTGAGGATGGTACTGTTTTAAGAGGTTTTAACAGCTCTTATCTGGGGATCGGAGTTCAGGTTCAGGGAGCATCCGGCAAGGAAACAAGGTTTACAATGAACGGGGGGACGATAACCCGGAAATCACTGGGTGTATCTGTAATAGGTGTAAATAAAAATGATACGATTTTTACTTTAAATGGAGGTAGCATTACCGACAACAGCGGTGCGGACTCAGGCAGATACGGAGCCGGAGTTTATGTAAGCAATGCGCAGCTGGATATGACAGGGGGAACAATTAATTCCAATCTGTCGTTATCTGATTATTATAAAGGCTTTGGAGGCGGTATTTACGCTGCCGGTTCAAACAGTATCCTCAACATCAGTGGAGGAAGCATCACCAATAATGAGGCAAGAGGAACAGGTGCCTCATCTGGAAGCAGTTCTTCCTACAATAGTTATGGCGCCGGAATCTATATAACTGGTGGAGAACTAAATTTAAGTGGAACCGCAGTAATATCAGATAATACTGGTACAGGCTATTACGTTTACGGAGGCGGTGTATATCTGGGTTCCGGTGTGAAAATGGTAATGGATGGTGGAAAGATTTCCGGAAATAAAGCAATTGGAACAAGCAGCAGCAGTCGTTATGGCGGAGGAATCTACAGTACCGGAGGTAATTTAACTATCAAAGGGGGTATTATTGAAAATAATACTAATACATATTATGGGGGAGGGGTCTATTCTACCGCTGGCAGTTTTTCGATGTCAGGAGGAACAATCCAGGGAAATGAAAGTTATTATGGAGGTGGATTGTATCTCAATGGCGGATACTCAAGCAGTCGTTATTCCATTACAGGCAGCATCATACAAAAAAACTCCAGCCAGTATGGAGGCGGCATTTATACTTCCAGCAGTTATTTAGATATTCTGCAGGGGGTGGAGATAAAAGAAAATAATGCGGTATCCAGTGGCGGCGGATTATATATTAGTGGAAATACGATAAAAGTAACAGAGTCGTATTTAAAAGATAACACAGCTCAGTATGGCGGAGGTGTTTGTACAGTCGGTGGAGTGATATATTTGGAGGATACGGAAGTTTCCGGTAATCAAGCAACTGAAAACGGTGGTGGTTTTTTCAACAATGGAGGAACTTCTTATATTGGAACCGGCTCTTCCCTTACAAATAACACCGCGGTGAATCAGGGCAGCAGCTGCTATATATCCAGTGCTATGTGGTTTTTAGGCGGAACCTATGATTCGAAAAATACAGAGGCTGGCAAGTTCGGGATATATCTGGATATAAGTACTACTTCTTCCTACAGGATTTACATTGATCCGGAAGCGCTGGATATGAAAGATAAGATCTTTTTAAATACGGCAACAAGTAAATTATATTTGCTTGAAAAAGTGCCGGTAACCGGTTCAGAAGGAAAAATGCCGTTATACTTAAACAAAAATGCTTTTGAAGTGGGCAGTGTAGTCGTTACGCCGGCAAAATATGGCGCAGTTAATGTTACTGATAAAACATATACGTATTCAAATATTCAGGATGCAGAGCCTTATGTTTCCTATTTTACAGGAGGTGAGATACCGCCGAAGACCCAATTGGGAGGATTTAATAAAAATATTATTCTGGTTGGAGAAGGGGTTTATCTGGATGGAACCAATGGAAGTGATTCAAACGCAGGGACCTCTCCGTCTAATGCAGTGCTTACATTTGAGAAGGCAAAAGATATTTTGAAAGACAGGATTGCAGAGGCAAAAATAAATGCCCAAAAGGCTGCGGGAGATCCGGGCTATGATCCGGATGGATTTGAGCCTTACATTTACATATGCGGGGAGGTAAGGATACCTGCAGACGCCGGAGATCAGAAATGGGAGCTGGATTATGAAGCAGAAGAGTTTGTTCAGTCTGACACGACTAATTCCCAAGGGAATGTCATTAATACAAATCTGGCACAGGTAAAACGGTTTGCCAGTTACTATGGCGTTATGGCCAGATTGTTAAACAATGGTTCCGGCAAATTTACCGTGGGCAAGCTTCTGATGGACGGAAATGCAGGCGCTGTAGACGGGGCTAATAATACGATTCAGGCTATGATTTATCTAACCTCCAATACATCGCTGATATTGGAAAACACAATTTTGCAAAATAACTACAGTTATGGAGTTGAGAGCGCAGGAGGCAGCATTTTGATGAAGGGGCTTAATCCGGATCAATCGGACGGAGCGGTAATCCGTTGGCATGGGAACTGGGCAGTCAGGTTGTTAAGCGGCGGAACTCTAACGATGCAGGATCATTCGGGTATAGAAAATTACAGGTACCTGAATAATGACAGCAGTCAGGGGAACCTGCCAGGACTTAATAGCAGTACAGGCGGCATTGGCATACAAGGAGATAATTCCAAAGCTATTATGAATGATTCTTCATATATTCTGGCCCCGGGCAGGTATGGGGCAGGCCTGTTAGGAAGAACGACAGTATCGGATACGCCAATGCTGGAGATGAATCAGGATTCGTCCATTCTACAGTCTGATATAGGTATATACTTGTACGCAGCGAATAATGTTGCATCCTTACATGACAATGCCCGGATTCTGAAAAGCAGCAGAGGTGTTTATGCAACGTTGGTTTCAAAAAGCAGCCGTTTCAATATGGACGGAAACTCTGCCATTATAAATGAAAACAAAGATTATGGTATTTATTTATATAATATAACTGCTACAAATTCTGATGCTGATAATTTATCTGTTGTGTTGGATGGAAATGCAAAAATTGAAGGATCAAGCTACGGTGTGTATGGAAATTCTTCTTATGCGATCAATAACACCAGTATTATTTTGCGGGGTAAGTCCAGAATAGGTAAAAATAGCTATGGCATATACTTTGATTATTGTACCACTTCAACCAGTACCGCGGTACGTCCTAAAATTATACTGGAAGGCAATGCCGTTATTGGAGGGACTTCACGTTCGGAAGCAAATTCCAATTATGGAATCTGGTCCAAAAGATCATGTGCAGTGGAAATAAAAGACAGTGCCAAAGTTTCGAATAATGGATCATATGGGATTTATCTGGAGCGATATAAGACAACAAGTTCCAGTTATTATACCGGGCCCAGCAGTATTCTGATGTCAGGAGATGCATCGGTAAACGACAATGGTAATAACGGTATTTTTAATGATGATTATTTATATACAAGCAGTGGCATAACAACGATTTATCCAAATGAGATCGAGATGACTCTGGAAGGTACCGCTAAGGTTATCAATAATCAGGGGAAGGGGATTATCGTCGGTTCAAAGGGGACACTCACGCTTAAAGATGGTATTGAGATAAAGGGGAATCGCAGTACATCCATTGGAAATGCGGTGGACTGTGCCGGTAAGCTGAATCTGGGCGGTAAGGCTGAGGTATCAGGAGAGATCTATATACAGGATGTGAATAAGCCCGTTACGCTGTTAAGTGAACCGGATAATCAGAAGTTTAATATCGGGTGCAGCGATAACTTTATCGGACAGGTCTTAGTGGAACCGGATACAGCCCTTACTGCAGGTGCAGATCCTTTTATCGACAACTTTATAAAAACTGCTAATTTTCCAAAAGATAAATCTATTAAGGCACGGACACCGAATCTGATTGTTCAGGGTGAGAATAATGTATATCTGGCGGGACAGGGGGCGCTTACGCCCACTCTGGTACCGGGAAATGACAGTAATAACGGTGGGAGCCGGGGGGCGCCAGTGGCAACATTCGCCAAAGCAGCGGAAATATTAAAAACATTAGATGCCGGAGCCAGTATTATCATCTGCAATTATCCGGTAGATTTCTACTCGTCGTCTTCGGCTAAGCCCCAGGGGGATACCTGGAGCTTTGATGAGGGAGGATCCTTTACAAATGATAAAGGGGATACCTGGAAACCAAAAGTATTAAGGGATGAGCAATTTTTTGGACATATGATACAGCTTGGCGGAAGTGCGGTATTCACGGTAAAAAACATTACAATTGATGGAAATAAAGAAAATATCCCGTTGAATACAGCAATTTCCGGTTCCATTATCAATGTCAATAGCAGCAGCGCCGTAGTCAATTTAGAACAGGGGGCGTATTTACAGAATAACCGTAAGACAAATTCCAATGAAGGCGGAGCAGCAATTTTAAATTCTGGCAATGTGAATATTAAGGGTGGAAATATTGTTGGTAATGAATGCTATGGGCTGTCTTCTAGCTATGCATATGCTGCCGGCATCTATAATTACGGTAAGGTAATCATGACTTCCGGTCATATAGATGATAATGTAAACCGGTCTGCCAGCTATAGTTATGGAGTTGGTGTTTACAATTATAATGTCTATTCGACATTTGAATTTTCCGGTGGGACCATTTCCGGAAACAGAACTGAAAAAATAACATCAACGATCTCTGGAACGGCTTTTTATAATGCCGGAACACTGAATATGTCGGGAAGCGCAGCAATTACAGGGAACATCTCAGATTCGTCAAGCTATTCGGCAAACATAATGGGAACTGTATTTAACAATGGAACCATTACAGTCAACGGCGGAATAATTTCTGATAACGAATTGATCTACAATGGTACCAATACCTCACCTACTTATGGTGCGCAGGGCGGCGGAATATTCGTTAACAGCGGCCAGGTAACGATAAATGGTGCGGAGATACAGAATAATATATGCAGAGCACTTAGAACGGAAAGCACATCAACTTCCTATAGCAAAGGTGGTGCTATCTCCGTAGTAGGGGGAACGTTAAAATTCCTCAGCGGAAACATCAGGGGAAACAAAGCTAACAGAGGTGCAGGAATCTATTATTACGGAAGTTCCTCTAAGGTGGATGTGGCGGGTGGAGTAATCCGCGATAACATACCACTGAGCACTGCAATACCTGCAGAAAAAATAAATGCCGGTATTTATATTGAGGGACCATCCTTCAATCTGAAGGGCGGCGGAAGTGTGATTTCTGACAGAATTTATCTTTCCAGTACATCCTATCCGTTGGTTTTGGGTGGATCCATATATCAGAGAAACAGGAAATACATGATTGACTGTTCCGGCAGTTTTCAAAAAGGCAGCGTTGTGGTAAAAGCGGATAATGATGTTATTTTAGATGCTACCGGTTACCTTGCATATTTTACAACTCAGGTAGCAGGCTATGTTCTGGAAAAGCAGGCACCAAATCTTGTACTTAAGCAATGTGTTTATATAGACAGTGAAAAAGGTTCAGACAGCAATAACGGTGCTAATCCGGACAGGGCTGTTGAGACTATGGCTAAAGCAATATCTTTGGGGGGCGGAAATAATTATGTAATATATGCCAGCGGTCCGATTGAAGTGAATAAACAAGAGACCTGGGATCTGCCTGATACAGCCTGGATAAGCCGTTATACCGGATTTCCAATTTATGGAGCAGGCAAAGAATGGGCAGCATATACAGGACCGGTTGTCCGGGCAGCTGCGGGTGCAGACCTGAGGCTTGAAAATATCCGGATATTGGGAAGAAGGGAAATAGATGACGTTATAGAAGGAGATTCCTTAATTCGGATAGATCCGGGAGCATCTGTCAGCATGAACACAGATACTAAGTTAAGGCTAAACAATCTCCCAGCGGGTAAAACAGGAGGTGCAGTAAATAATAATGGAGGTACCCTTACCGTAAATGGTGGGACCATACAGGACGTAAGCGCATTAAAAGGAAGTGCAGTCTATCAGGGCGGATCTATGAGCATTGCAGGCTCCTCAACTATTAACGGGGAAGTATATCTGACAGGCAGCGGTGCTGACGAAGCAGCCAGCAGTTACATCAGCGCAGACGAAACTTATAAACCTGTCAACGGTACGGTATTAAAACTGAACATGGACAATCCATATGGAGGACGCCGTGTAATCGAATATCCTGCAGGAGCGGTGCCTGACAGCAACACAAAGAAATATTTCAGCCTGGATTCGTCGATTTTGGCAATTTATCATTTGGAGAACAGAAGCAGCGATAAGAATATCCTGGAACTTCAGCAAAAAGGGGTTGTTTATCTCAATGGTGAAAGCGGAGATGACAGTGAGGATGGAAAGACGCCAAAAAAGGCAGTCCGTACACTGGAAAGGGCATATGAAATTCTAAAGGCAGGTGCTGAAGGAGGCGTAATCACAATCGTCGGAAAAGTTACCGTAGATGATGAAATCAAAATGAATAATATAAATGATTCAACAGGAGCACACGGATATTATGAAAACGTCGTCAAAGTAATTGATGCAAAAGGTCCGGTCTACTTCCAGAGATACGCACAGCCGGATGCATGGGAAGAATGGGAGGAAGAGCGGCCTGAAAAAGATCAGTATAAAACACCTACCTATACCGGCGTAATGATAGAAATAGCTGCTTCCGGAAAATTAACTGTTGATAATGTTTATTTCGACGGCCACAGCCAGGAAGTAGTAGGGAATCCATTATTTGCAGCAGGTAAAGTAGAAGCTGGGGCGCCGATCTTCCAGGTGAAGGGAAGCCTCATTATACCGGCAGGCGCAACGATATACCGAAATAATAATACGGCTGCTGATGCAAAGAGTGCAGGTGTCTATGTTGATGGAGGTACCTTCCAGGCTGTCAGTGTTGAAATCTCGGATGTGAAAACGCCAAACGGCAAAGGCAGCGCTATTTACCAGGACGGAACCTGTATCTTAGACAGGGCACCCAAAATAGAAGGAACGGTGCACCTGACCGGTAGCGGAAGCATCGGCAATACAGCGTCCAGTAAATTTATCGAAATCTCTCTGCGTGGCTTCAAACCGGTGAATGGTGAATTGCAGATAACGATGGATGATCCGTATCTTGGCAGACCGCTGGTACAGTATCCGGGACGGACAAGTACCCAGGAGCCCTATGAGCCAACCCTGGAAGAGGCATCCATGTACCAGCTTGAAAGGTCCGTTACCGACATTTATTCCAAAGGAAGCCGTACAGGAGAAGTAAACATGCTGGAGCTGCAGTTCCGCCGCAGAGTATATATTGATGGTGTGAATGGAGATGATGATACAAATAGCGGAGGGCTGCCTAATGATGCGGTTCGGACACTGAAAAAAGCGTATGAGCTGCTGAAGAATATCGGCGGAGGTTATCTGTATGTAGTAGATACGGTAAGCGTTGACAAAGATATTTCGTTATCGTCAACCTCTTATTCGGAGGCAGGCAGTCCGGGCGAAATCAGCATTATCGGGGGTTCCGTAGACATTCGAAGATACGTGGTTCCCGATGCCATGAAGGTAAATCCTAACTTTAGCAGTCCGGGCAGCCATACAAAAGAATTGTTTAAAGTAAAAGAAGGCAGCAGTTTGAGCCTGCAGCAGATTCTTATTGATGGGCACCGCTTGCCGGTTGCCAGCGGAGATCCTATGGAAGATGTTGCGGAAGCAACAAAGTCTGAGGCACCTCTGATTATTACAGAAACAAGAAGTACCCTGAATCTTAATGAGGGAACAATCCTGGAACACAATGATAATACGTTGTCATCAAATGGAAAAGAAGAAGGAGGAGCAATAGCGAATCATGGAAATCTGAACTTAGACGGAGCTGTGATAAAGAATAACAGTGCAGGAAAAGGTGCCGGTATTTACCAGGATGGATATTTTACCATCGTATATGGTGCAGCCAGACTGGCAAATCAGGAGATCTATCTGACAACAGAGAATACTGGGACACAGGACAATCCGGTCTGGGGAGCTGACCGGGTGATACATATCCAGGAAAAGCTGAATGCAAGTGATTATCTGGACATCGGTGCCGACAATCCGGTAAATGGAAGAGATATCGCAGTGTATGACATCAAGGAAGCATATGAGGATGCCGTTGACGATGAGTATTACCACTATAAGCTTGGGACGTCCATTACCTCGGTGAACCCGGCGCTTTATCTGGTGGAATCAACCACGGAGAATGACACTTTGGAACTATACAATTATGAAATTATGGATATTTCAGTGCCATTAGAGGTCTGCCTGGCGGCAGTGGAAAACCCGCTTCAGGCAAGTGCAAAAAACAAAAATATTCGTAATGCTTCATTAGATGCACCGGATTATACCATTACAAACGGTGGTAAATATAAGACAAAAGTCACTGTAGTGGCATTTAGAAATGACAATCATACCGAGGGAATTACGTGGGATCAGATGATACTGGTAGGAGATGAAACGGAACTGACAGGATCAGATCTGGATAAAAAGCTCTATCTGGCAGTAGCGGGAGCAGACCAGGAAAGCAGCAACGGTTTTGCAGGACTTTCGGAATCTGCCCTTTCAAAAGCGAATACCACACCCATAGAATTCGGGGAATTAGAAGCAGGTGCATCGGGGAAATTTACGTTTAAAGGAACAGCTGATACGGCATTTTTTGAGAAATATAATGATACTTTATTTGGTACCTCTTATACGGAGCCGGATACTTATGTAAAAGAAAATGCCAGGGCGAAATACCAGATGGTTTATAAATTTGAATTAGTCCGCTGACAGTAAAGGAGCAATTTATGGAAAAGAAAAAGAGAAAGGTCAAAAAATGGGCCGTTCTGCTGCTGCTCCTTCTTCTGGCGGCAGCAGCTGTGGCAGGGTATTTCCTGCTAAATAGAAATAACATGGATGATACCAGTAAATATTGGTTTGACAAGATGGCAAAGGACGGCACACTGGAGGGGAAAACCCCTACAGAGCTGCAGGGTATGCTGGACGGCATTGTACAAGAAGGGATGTTCAATGTTTCTATGAATGTAGAACCGGTGTTTGAAGATGGTAAAAGTGAAGGTAATCTGGGGATTGAAAATATAAAAGAGAATAGATATTACTGCCGTGTAACGCTTACTCTGGATAAAGACCATACAGTTCTTTATCAAAGTGACGGCTTAAAACCGGGTCAATACATAGACAAGGTAAAACTGGATCATAACCTGGAAGCAGGGGAGTATGACTGCACAGCAGTTGTAACTGCAACCGACCCGGAAAGCCTGGAGGATATCGGCCAGGTGAATGTCAAAGTCAGGGTTAAGATCCTGAACTGACGATCATTTGATTTAAATGGGTTTGCCATTTACCCTTTTAAAATATAAAAAAAATAAAAAATACTATTGGAGGAAATTATAATGAGAAGAAAAAACACAGCAAAGAAAGTATTAGGAACCTTAACAGCAGCAGCACTCTGCATGTCAATGACAATCCCGGCGATGGCAGCCACAACAAATTCAGGCGGTGATGTCGTTACTGTACCAGGCGGCACAGATGTGTATGCCGGTGTTGTAGTAGATGATGAGACAAATGCAGATGCACGTATTCGTGTTACTGTACCTACTGTTTTTGCATTTGTAGTAAACGGAACTTTGGATGCTGCAAAACAGAATAATCCGCTGTCATCCACAGACGGTACCATACTGCTTCCAAATGTGAAAGTAAACGTGTTAGATCCTACTTCAAATACCAGTGATTATGAGATTGCTGTTGAACAGGACAGCACCATGACCTTTACGAATTATTCTACAAAGGCAAATACAGGCGGCGGTCGTGATGGTATTCCGGTGAATCTGACAGGAGCTATTGAAAATAAAGGATCTGATAAAGACCGCAACTACTGGAAGCACAGTGCAAACGCACAGGGATTCAAAGAATTTACCCTCAGCCTGGAAAGCCAGAAATTCAGTAAGGCAGCAGGAGCGAATACTTTCGAAATGGCAAATGCGGTAGTACTGGATGCACCGGATGTATCTGATGCAGCTAATGTAGATGCTACTACGAAACTGGCTAAAACCGGCGCAGCTAAAGACCTGGCATTTGATGTACAGGTTGGCGGAAAACGCGGGGATTACAAACAGATTGAACAGTCTGCAAAAGTAGGAACTATCGTTTGGACGGTAGGATATGAGGTTGACAATACAACAAATAATATTCCTACAGCACCGGGTAATGATTTTTCTGAAACTAACTAATAAATAACAAGAATATGATTGAAATAAAAAACTGAAATAAAAAACTGAAATAAAAATACTCAAATATTAAAATGGCATCATACCGGGGGATACCAATAAGCAGGTTGGGGCATATCCCAACACGGAATTATCCGTATATGCTTTGGCATCCCCGGGAATGGAAAAAGTTTGTTGCAGGCAAATCTGAATGGATAGGTTTTTCTGCAAAAGGTTTTTTCCATAAAATTCTGTTGGAAAGAAGGGATAAACAAAATGAAGATAAAAAGGAAAATAACATTTGCCATGGGAATTTGTATGGCAGCCGGTTTTATGGCGGGAGATGTGTTGTGTATACAGGCAGCCGACCCTGGTCCCAGCCAGAATATATGGCTGGATGTAGCAAAAAAAGATTACAGCCCCCGGATCTCCGTTACCGTTCCCACTACGTTTGCCTTCGTGGTAAACGGGACGTTAGATGCGGGCAGCAGAGTGAAGATATCTGTCGATAACGGGACGCTGCTTTTGCCAAATATCGTTGTAAACGTACTGGACCATGACAATCCGGCAAGCGATTATGAGATTGGTGTGGTGGGAGATTCCAGACTTTGGGTGAAAAATTATTCCACCCAGACTGCGGATCAGGATGCAGATGGAAATGAAAACTACAATCCTGCAGTAAGGCAGGGAAAGGCAGTCCGTTTAAATGCCTGTGTGGAAGGTATCGAAAATCCCGGTGAGGAGCAGGGATACTGGAAAGCAGCGGCAGAAGACAGTAAACTAACCACGGACCAGGGGAATTATAAAAACTTTCGTGTAAGTCTTACAGATGAAAACAGTTCATACATTTTTAACAGACCGGATACCGCAGATAAAAGCATCTGGCTGGATCAGGAGATATCTTTGCAGGCACCCTTGAATAAAGAGGGCTTCACCCCTTCGGGGACGGCAAATAAACCGTATGAAAAAGAATTGAAACTGGGAGTGGAGGTAGGCGGATACCGGGGACAGTATTCGCAGATTGAGGAATCCGTCAAAGCCGGCAAGATTATATGGCAGGTAAATACTGATTAATTCTGTAGTTACAGCAGCAGAGGACAGAATCAGAAAGGAGCAGACATAAGGTATGGAGCAGAAGAAAAAGGGCAAAAAGTGGCTCATTGTCCTTGCCCTGATCTTAATTCTGGGAGGAATCGCAGGAGGTTTCTATTATCAATCCCAGAAGTCTCAGGGAAAGGACAGGCTTACAAGAGATGAAGACGCCCTGGGCGGGCTTCTTCCGGGAAAAAGCCCTTCGGAGATGGCAGAGCTTCTCAGCCAAAAGGTAGAAGAAGGAATGGTAGATATCGGTATCGCAGCAGAACCGGTATTTGAAGAAGGAGGTAAAAAAGGAAAACTGGGCATAGAAAATGTTCCGGGAAACCGTTACTCTCTTCAGATCGATCTGGTATTAGATGAAACCGGGGAGATAATTTATCAATCGGGTCTGATTGATCCCGGTTATTACATTGAATATGTAGAGCTTAATAAACAGTTAAAGAGCGGAAATTATCATGCAACAGCGGTATTCACCACATACGCCCTGGATGAAACAGAAGATGAAATAGCAAAAACAAAAGTAAATATTTTACTGCAGATTAAAGATGGAAAAGTTTATTCATGATAAGGATCAGACAGGCATGGAAAAACAAGCTATTATTAGCGGCTTCTGCCATGTGTATGCTGGCAGGAGGATTCTATACCGGACTTGGCATCTACACTGTCTGGAATCCCTCAGAATTTCCTCTGGTCAGGGACAACACAGCCAGAGAAAGAGAGAATGACAGAAAAGAAGAACAGAACAGTCTTCTGGCGGATGCCATGCAATATATAAATATAGAATCCGTTATCTATTTTCAGAACCCGGATGATAAAGGAACGATCCGTTTAGCCAATGGCAGCCGGAACAGGTTCTGCATCAAAGGAAGCATTCTTTCAGACCGGGATGGAAGTGTACTATATGAATCAGATGGGATAGATCCCGGATTTTACATAGATTCCGTATATTTGAATACAAAACTGGAACCGGGTGTTTATCCCTGTACAGTGCTGATACAGTTCTATCAGACGGAAGATGACAGATATATCGGAGAAACAGCCAGAAAAGCAGTTGTGATAATAGAGAGATGAGGTGGTTATGAGGTGATGGTATTATTGAAAAAAACACGTGGTTTTGCAGTTTTGCTGTTAACGGCGCTTTTGGCATGGTGCTGCTGCAGTAACGGTGTATCAGCAAAATCAGGAACATCAGGAGAAGTAAGGCCAACTGAGTCCTACACACCGGGCAAAAGCAGCACGGATATAACAGCGGGAGTAGTCGTTGATTATATGGGAAAGCTTAAATTCATTGTCAGGGATGAGGAAACAGCAAAGCCTGTTGAAGGAGCTTCTGTGGAATTGTATGTTCCGGAACTTGGCAGATACGTATTATTTGGACAAAGCGGTACAGACGGTATTTACCAATTGGATGTGGCTTATGGGACAGGAACAGATGCACAAAAGCAATATTTACAGGGGGAAAGCAAGTCCGGGGAAAAAGGGACACTGGCAGAGTTTGAAAATAACCAGATCCGATGGAAAGTCTATAAGAAGGATTATCTTCCATACCCGGCAGAAGGAGAAGTTCTCCTGGATGCCATTACCCTGCCATACGAAATAGAGGTCAGCCTTTACAAGGAGCCCAGGGAAACGGATGAAACAAAGGCAACAGAGGAACCCGGTGATACGGATGATACAGATGATACAGAAGGAACCGAACCGGCAGAATCAAATAAAACCACGGAGACCACAAAGACACCTGTTACATATCCCCCCGGTAATAACAATCCTCCACACAGCGGACAGATACCCAAGACGGGAGTAGAACAGGCAATTGGTTATGGGGTCATAGGACTTGGATTTTGTGTGGCGGCCATATTATTAATCATACTTTACCTATATAGAAAGAAGGAAAATGAAAAGAAATAAAATTCCAAAGATTCTTCTGGCAGCCTGCCTTGTGATTCTTTTGGCGGGCGCTGTATATTTTGGAAAAAGTATCTGGGAGGATGCCGCACCGCTCCTCGCGTCGGAGGGTTATTACAAAAGTCTTCGAAAAGAGATATATATTCAGAGGGAAAACGGTCAGACACCGGATATGGAAAAGTTAATCGGTCTGAATCAGGACGGGGTTGCCTGGCTTACAAGCCCGGGTACTACCATAGATTATCCGGTGGTACAGGGGAAGGACAATGAATATTACCTTCACCACCTGTCGGATGGAACTCCTAATGAAATAGGGGCTGTTTTTTTAGATTACCGGAACAAACCGGATTTCACCGGTGAAATATCTATGATATACGGACACCATATCACTTTGGGGAGAATGTTTTCCCCACTGTCTTCGTATAAAGAGCAGCGCTATTATGAGGAACATCCCCGGGTGATACTCTACACGAAGGAGAAAACCTATCATATAGAATTATTTGCAGGAAATATCCTGAGTGGAAGCGAGGGATTCCCTTTGAGCTTCCAATCCGGTAAAGATAAAAAAGAATGGATTCAGGAGATCATCCGTAAATCCACTTTTTCCAGCAACATTACACCGGCAAAGAATGACAGAATTCTGATTCTGTGTACCTGTTCTTATGAATTTTTAAATGCCCGGTATGCGGTGTTTGGAAAACTGACGGAAGTGAAGTAAGTTCTGGACAAACAGGGTCGTATACTTAGGAGATGAAGCATGAAGAAACAAATATTATTTACAATATGCGCCGTTATGGCAATGGCAGTACTGGAAGGCTGCAGCACCAATCAAAACTATGTAACGAAAAGTGCGGACATATCAGAAACGTTTCCGATTGAAGCCACAGATGCAGGAGAGAATCCCCAAACGGCGAAGAGTGATGGACCTTATGCCATTTTCCATACTACAGCCGGAGATATAACCGTGATCCTCTATCCTGATCAGGCACCGGAAACGGTTGCGTATTTTATAAGCCTGGCAGAACAGGGATATTACAATGGCAGCCCGTTTGACTACATTGATAAAGATAATACCATACAGGCGGGATCAAAAGGAACCGATGAAGAAAAAACCGATGAAGAAAAAACTGATGGAGAAATGACTGATGGAGAAAAAACTGCTGTAGAAAAAACTAATGGAGAAATGACTGCCGGAGAAATGACCGGTGCGGAAAAGTCTCCGGCAAAAGAATATGATGACGGCCTTCACCATTTTCCAGGTGCGCTGGCTATGGCGGGAGGCAAAACGGATGCGGAAAAAAGCCAGTTTTATTTCATAGTAAACCAGGAGATACCGGAAGACCAAAAGTTAGTTTCTGCAAATTTGTACATGAATGAACTGGTTCGGGATGGTACGTTGGAATTAAATGAAAAAAACAAAGAAAGCAAAATGAGTGAAGAAGAAATTAAAGAATACGAAGACCAGTTAAATCAGAAGATACAATCAATTGGTACAGAAGGCGTACCGGAAAACGTTTTGCAGAGATACCAGACAGCATTAGATACTTATATGAAGATTGGCGGAGCTTACTATCTGGATTATAAGAGTACCGTATTCGGTCAGGTGATCAAAGGCCTGAATGTAGCCGAAGATCTTTCTAAGGTTCATGTAGACGCAGTAAAAAAACCAAAGCAAGAGCTGGTGGTTAACAGCATTGAGATAAAAGATAATCTGTAGTAAAGGAGGTACCGGTACATGCAGAGAAAACATGAGCAGATGGGTGTGCGCAGATGGAAAAAGGGGGTATTGTGGGGCGGAGTGTGTATAATCGTGTGTCTGGCAGGTGGATTTCACATATATGAAGGTTACAAACTGGATCAGAATGCAAAAACAGGGGTACCTGTAATAGAAGACCTGCAAAAGAAGGCGGATACGGAAAATTTCCGGTTTCAGATATTGGCGCATCCTCAGTTTGAAAGTGCAGATGAAAAGGGAGAGGTTATGATTACAAATCCGGCAGAGAATCCCTACAAGATGTCTGTGAAAATAACACTGGATGAGTCTGATAAAGAAATATATGCATCCAAGATATTAAGTCCGGGTGAGCGGATCCGCTTTGCCAGATTATCAGGCCATCTGGACAAAGGAGAATACCCGGCAACAGCTGTCTTTTCCGTTCTGGATCAGGAGACGGAAGAGGTGGTAGGGGCAGTGGAAGCAGGAATGATAATCACTGTGAAAAGCTGAAGAAAAGTTAAATATAATGAAAAGAGATGACAGATATGCAAAAATATGAAAGCAAAAAACAAAATATATATTCTCTCGATGTTCTGGGAGATGTGGAGACAGGAAGAAAAAACCTGGGGCCGGAGATGCCCGTAATTGTCTATCGTTTATTTATGTACAGTATGAGGGATACATTGGAGCAGCAGTATGGGATAGAAAAAACAGTTCAGATCCTAAGGATCTGCGGTAAAAAAGCCGGTATGGAATTTGCAGAAAAAGTGCTGGATCTATCGCTGGATATGGATACATTTCTGATCCACCTGCAAAAAACTCTTTCCGATTTTAAAATAGGGATTCTGAGAATGGAATCCTTTGATGACAAAAAACGCAAGGCGGTATTTACTATCAGTGAAGATGTAGACTGTTCCGGACTTCCGATACTGGGGATGGCAGTTTGTAACTATGATGAGGGATTTCTGGATGGCATTTTGGAAAAATATACGGGGAATTCCTACACGGTTACAGAAATAGACTGCTGGGCAAAGGGGGATCGTGTCTGCAGGTTTGAGGCTGTGGAAGGCAGCAATTAAGATCATGAAAACAGGTGACGTTTATGGATAAAAATATAGAACGGATGCAGAATTATGTAAATCATGTTCTCTATGACCATCCCTCGGCTTATCTGGATCCGGAGCAGTTCGACCCGCCGTACAGGGAATTTTCCCAATCATTACTGTTTTTGGGGAAATCTATATTGGACATGTATGAATATATCTGTGAAATGTCAGATGGGGTGCTGGACCGGCAGATGGAAAGACAAAATCCGCTCCTTGGGCCATTAAAAGATTTACAATCGAAGCTTAGCCATATTACATGGCAGACCAAGCAGGTGGCAAAAGGAAATTTTGATATCCAGATCCAGTATCTGGGAGAGTTTTCGGAAGCATTTAAAATGATGGTGGATCAGCTGAGAAAACGTGCTGAGATAGCAAGACGAAATGCGGAGATGGAGAAGCAGATTCTGGAAACAGAAAAACAGCTTCTGGAACATGAGATGGAAAACCAGGTAAGGCATTATAAGTCAATCGTGAACATGAATCAGGAAATAAGGGCATACCAGCACGATATAAAAAATCATTTATTATGCCTGGGGAGCCTGTTAGAAGACGGCAATACAGAAAAGGCAAAAGAGTATCTGAAAGGGATCTCAAAACAGGTATATCACAATGAAAAGATTGTACATACGGATAATTACATATTAGATGCCCTTATATCAGAAAAAGCCCAGATAGCAAAAGAAAAAAATATCCGGTTGACAATGGACCTGAAATTGAAGAAAGAACTGAACATACAGCCGGCAGATTGGTGTGCAATTTTTGGAAATGCTTTGGATAATGCCATTGAAGCATGTGAAAAGGTAGAAGAAAGTAAAAGATATATCCATGTAGTTGCGTACTGTGTGGGGAGCCTGCTGAAAATTAAAATAGAAAACGCAATGCAGGGAACCATCGAAGTCAATGGCAGCGGGTTTGAAACTACCAAAAAAAGAAAAGAGTATCATGGATTTGGATTAAAGAATATAGAAAAAACAGTACAGCGTTATGACGGCATCATGGAACTGACTACCGAAAAAGGAATATTTATTATGCAGATACTGCTTTGCGATATTATGAGCCAGGCTGTTTAAATATTTAAAAGAGACAGGGAGTGATATTATGGTAAATATTTGTTTATGCGATGATAATACCGTAATCTTGGAAAAATATGAAGCATGTTTGAAGAAAATTGCTGAAAAATACAATCTTGATGTTTACATTAAGTTATTTACCAGTGGTGAGGAAGTCATTGATTATTTTGAAATATTTTCAGAAAGCCATATAGATATTATTTTTATGGATATAATTATGGACAGGATGAATGGTGTGGAGACTTCAAGGATGCTGAGAGAAAAAGGATATAAAGGAGAAATTATTTACCTAACCTCCAGCAAAGAATTTGCGGTAGATGCGTATGATACTTTTCCCTTCTACTATTTAATGAAAAGTGAATACTCAAAAAAACTGGAAGATGTGTTCCTTCAGGTAATGGGACGTAAGAAGGAAAAAATTAAAGACGGGATATTATGTAAAAAAGGCAGTGTGATGAAGAGAATCCAGCTGGATGATATTCAGTTTATGGAAGTTTACGGGAGAAATATCATCATACATATGCAAAAAGATGTGTTTGAATTTATAGCGAATATGGAAATAATTGAAGATAAGATTAGAAACAAGGGATTTTTAAGAACCAGCAGGTCTTATATTGTAAACTTAAAATATGTGAAAAATATCATGAAAAATAAACTGGAAATGTATTCCGGGGACATGGTTCCGCTGAGTACAAAGAATAGTCTTGCAGTAAAAAAAGAAATTTTACAGATAAATCCGGATAGCTGGAATTAATATTATGATTAACGAAACAGAAAGCAGGATGGTGACCATGAAAGATATGTCAGATTCCGGTATATCTGCGGATGAGAAGACACTATATATTTTATTATGCAATGCATCCTTTTACCTGCTGCAGGTTTATGAGAGCCTGATCCGGTATGTAGCACACAAGTATGGATATCAGACAAATTTTCTTGTATATGAAAATGGAAAAGAAGCAGTTTTCTGTAAAGATGACTGGATGCAGGAAGTAGATATTTTAGTGATTGGATGGGAGCCAGGAAGGATGAAAGGAATAGAAATCGCAAGGGCTTTTCGTGAAGATCAATGCCAGGCCCAGATTCTTTTTCTGGGCAATCAGAAACAAGATATTATAGAATCTTATGAAGTGAATCCATTCTACTATTTTATCGAAAATGAGGTTACTCATAAGAAATTTGAATTGGTTATGAAAAAATGTTTTTGGGAGATTGTGAGAAGCAAGAAGAACTCCCTGCAATTTATCAGCAATGGGAAAATACAGCGTGTTCACTTAGAACTTATCGTATATCTGAAAGTGGACCACCGTATGATTAGCATAACATGCAGGGATAAGAGAGAGATTCTTTTTTATGACAGTTTAAAAAATATTGAAGAGAAAATAAAAGATGACACATTTATGAGGACTCACAGAGGATATATTGTGAATCTGAAATATGTAGATTATTTAGATAAAAATGAATTGTTTTTAAACACCGGAGAATCAATTCCTATTGCCCGAAAATATAAACAGGAACTTGTAGAACGGATGATGGATCAGGAAAAGAATATACTGATCTGATCATAACAATAGAAAGCCGGTAAAGCAGGCTTTCTGTTTTGAAATGAGCGGTAAAGGAGGGAAACGCATGCAAACACTAACAACAAATACAATGCAGAAAATTATATTAAGATTGTATCAAAATCTGCCAAGAGAGGTCTATATTCATCAGAGTTTTACAGCAAAGAATGCCTGCCAGCTATTTAAGAAATCCTGTGAAGAACAGATCTATCCGGATGAAATCGCACAGATTTGTCTGGAAGGCATAAGACTGGGTGCACTTTATCATGATGCCGGTAAGATATTGGTACCGAAAGAAGTATTGTGCAAAAAAGATCTGCTTACGGAAAAAGAACGCTCTATGATTTACTGGCACGCGCTGTATGGCGGAGATATTGCGATCAGCTTGTTAAAGGAATCACATCATAAATATCGGCAGACAGTATGGGCAATGGCGGAGTACCATCATGAGCGCTGGGACGGTCAGGGCTATCCCAAAGGCCTGAAAGGAAAGAAAATCCCTGTAGCGGCAAGAATCTGTGCAATAGCAGACAGTTATGATGCCATGGTGAGCTGCCGTCCCTATAACAAAGACATTTCCAAGGAATATGCCTGCAATGAAATAGAGCGTAATGCAGGGAGCCAGTTCGATCCCCTGCTGGCAAAATTGTTTTTATCCTATCAGAAACAAGAAGATGCGGTTTTATGTATCTGAGGATTTAACCGGGGAAATTTGGTCTGTCAGTTTCACAGACGCATTCTGAATCAGTGCTACATCTTCTAGCAGAAAATCCAGATATTTTTCTCCCAGAGTGGTTTTGTTATGACCTTTTTTCTTGATGTAGCCAAGATGCAGCCTGCTAATTTCCTCCTGGAGCGGTTTGGCAAGGATTTCGCCCATGCCTTTGTGGAAAGTATCGGCATTGCTGTTGGTTAAATCGGGTCCGATGCTGAAACAATCCGTTTTTCGCACCAAGGCAATCTTAGTACAGCGGTCACAGACATGGACATTTTTATTCAAAATGTTAAAAAATAAAGGCTCTTCTGTGAAGTGTGAGGTTTTTGTCTCCTGATCATAGGTGACAAAAGGGAAATCCTCCAGGTCTTTTAATGTGATCCGGGATTTTCCGGAAAGGGGATGGCCGTTACGGAAGAATACGTAATTCTGCATCAGGGCAATTTCATGGAACTCAATATCATAGGAAGTTAATAATGTCTGAAGTGTACGAAGGTTGGATTCCTGTATTGCCAAAATGCCCAGTTCGCTTTTGCTGCTGGAAACATCATGGATCACGGAATTTGTATCACATTCCCGTATAGCCATATCATAGGTACTAAAATCCAGTTCTGATAAAAACCGGGTAAATGCCCGAATAGCGAAAGGAAGATGCTGGGAGGATACAGAAAAGCGCATTGGGATAGAATTTCTGGCTCGATAGCGCTGTTCCAGATACTGTGTCTGTCCAACGATTTCCTTTGCATACCGGATAAAATCTTCTCCGTCATAAGTCAGGGTTATGCCGCGGTTGGTGCGGTGAAACAGTGTAATCCCCAGATCCTGTTCTATTTCTTTTACGGCTGTAGAAAGTGTGGATTGGGAGACAAACAATACCTGAGCGGCTTTTGAAAATGACTGGTAATTAGATATTTCAATAATATATTTTAAGTTCTGTAAGGTCATGACCGTATCCTCCTTTGGTTTATACTATCAAAAAAATTGATAGCAGGCAATAGAAAAATACTTTTAGATAAGCGGTTGTATTAATAAAGTTGATATGTTATATTAAAAATAGTTTAAGCAGAATATTTTATGGAAGCCGGTCTGAAGCCGGCGCGGTGCCGCCACTGTAGGACGGAGCTGTAACAAAAATGACACTGGAGGAAACTCCGGGAAGTCTGTTGCAGCAGTGAAGTCGAGCCAGGATACTTGAATATTTTGCCGGAACCCTTTATTTAACGAAACATTGAATGAGGGTATAGCAAAGGGGAGTACCTCTCTTTTTTGCATATCCTTTTCTGATGTTCGGAAAAGGATTTTTTTAATTTAGAAAAGTGAGGATAAGAACATGAAGAAGGAAATGCAAAAGAACAGCACAAGCAAACTGACAGGCAAAATCAGTAAAAAGGCAGCGGCTGTGATCCTGACAGCGGCTATGTGTATGTCACTGTTTGCCGGATGCGGGCAGGGAACAAAAACAGGTGAAACGAATGGGGCGCAGGAAACCGCTGCAGAGGAAGCTGTCCGGGAAGTAACGGATGCGGCAGGAAATGTAGTAAAGGTGCCGGCAGATATTTCAAAAATTGCAGTAACGCCGCTGCCCTGGTCGTCCGTTATCTATGCGATAGACGGAAGTTCTGACCGAATGGTTTCCATTAATCCAGGAGCTATGAAGGCATATACCGGTAATTTCTTTGAAAAGCTGGACAGCCATTACGGCACACTGGATACTTCCAGTATCGGGAAAGATTTTTCAATCAATATGGAAGAAATGGTAAAGGCAGGCGTACAGGCTGTAGTCATCTGGGATTATCAGACAGATGAAGCGAAGCAGCTGAAGGATTTGGGAATAGTTCCGGTCATGGTGAAAAACGAAACCGTTGAGGAGCTACAGAATAGTTTTAAGGCAATCGGACAGCTGCTTGGCAAGGAAGACAGGGCACAGGAATTTATTGATCTCTATGGGAACACCTATGACCGTATCAAATCTTATCAGGACAAGACAGCCGGAGCTGAAAAGCCAAAGGTTTTGTATTTAAGGAATACCGAATTAAAGCTGCAGGGAAATGATAATTTTATCAAAGAAGCGCTGGAATTGGCAGGAGCAGATAATGTGGCAGCCGATATCTCTGATATTACCATGGAAGAAATAATAAAAATCAACCCGGATATTATTTTATTGAGCTGGTTTGATGATTTTGTCCCTGAGGATTTATATGAGAATAAGATTGACGGTCAGGACTGGAGTAATGTAAATGCCGTAATCAATAAAAAAGTGTATAAGACGCCCCTGGGAATTTACCGCTGGGATGCTCCCGGTGTGGAAACCCCTCTGATGATGATGTGGCTGGCAACGTTAATACAGCCGGATATTTTCTCGGATATCAATATAGAACAAGAAGTGAAAGATTATTTCACTAATTATTTCCAATATACATTAACGGATGAGGACTTGGCACAGATCATGAGTGACGCGGCTAATGCAGACAGTGTAAAATAGAAACGGGAGAGGCACCTTATGGAATCAAAAATAAAAAAGAAGAAAACCTATGGGGTGATTTTAACTTTCATGATATTGCTGCTGCTGGCACTGACAATAATGGCGATTGGATTGGGGAGATACTTTATCTCTCCAATTGATGTTATAAAAATAATTTTTTCAAAGATTCTGGACATTCCCCAAACATGGGAGAAGCAGGCGGAAGGAGTTGTTTTTACGCTGCGGCTACCTCGTATCCTGGCGGCGCTTCTTGTAGGAGCAGCGTTATCCTTATCGGGTGCATCTTATCAGGGAGTTTTTAAAAATCCATTAGTGGCACCGGATATGCTGGGCGTATCCGCAGGAGCCTGTGTCGGGGCATCTTTGGCAATTTTGTTTCAGTCAAATCAACTGGTAATCCAGATAGCTGCTTTTGGAGGTGGAATAATAGCCGTAATGGCGGCCACTGCAATTCCCAGATTTATCCGGAATAACTCCATGATGACTTTGGTGCTGGCAGGGGTAATTGTGGGAGGACTGATGAACTCTGTATTAGGGCTGCTAAAATACCTGGCAGACCCGGATACACAGCTTGCATCCATAACCCACTGGCAGTTAGGAAGTCTTTCCAGCATAGTGTGGCGGGATATTATTTATGCAGGACCCGCGATTATTGTGTCTATGCTGGTATTATTGCTGATCCGCTGGAGGATCAATATTCTTTCCCTGGGAGAAGATGAGGCAAAAACTCTGGGGACAAATATTAAAAAATCCAGAGGGCTGGTTATATTTTGTGCTACGGTTCTTACAGCCAGTGCGGTATGTATCAGCGGAACAATCGGATGGATAGGTCTGGTCATTCCACATTTTGGAAGAATGCTGGTGGGGCCTGATAACAGAAAACTGCTTCCCGTTTCTGCAGTACTGGGTGCCATATTTTTGCTGTTGATTGATACGCTGGCAAGAAATTTAACCAGTGCAGAGCTGCCGCTTTCTATCTTGACAGGATTAATTGGAGCGCCGTTTTATTTTTACTTATTATTAAAGCAAAGGATGAAGCTGTCATGATTTTAGAAGTAAAAGACCTTGCATTTTCTTATCATAGTGATCATAGCCGGATGCTGTTTCAGGATGTTAATTTCACTCTGCAAAAAGGAGAAATCTTCTCCATTTTGGGAGCGAATGGTGCAGGAAAATCCACTCTTCTGAATTGCCTGGCTAACTTATTGCGTCCGGCAAAAGGACAAATATTATTAAACGGACATAATCTCACTGATTCTTCTCTGAAAAAAATAGCCCAGACAATCGGCTACGTTCCCCAATCCCATACCCCGGCATATGCTTACTCCACCGAAGAATTTATCGTCATGGGTAGGGCACCCTACCTTGGATTATGTGCACAGCCAGGGGAACAGGATTATGAACTGGTCAGGGAAGCGATGGGGGAATTGGGGATTACTCATCTGTCAGAACGTCCTTATACGGAATTAAGCGGAGGGGAACGGCAGCAGGTAATCATTGCCAGGGCAATCGTACAGCAGCCCGATATAATCATGCTGGACGAGCCAACCAACCACTTGGACTACGGCAATCAACTGCGCATGATCCAGCTCATTCAAAGATTAGCACAGAAAGGTTATAGTGTCATTATTACAAGCCATATGCCCGATCACGTTCTGCTATTAGGAGGTGCGGTGGGTATGCTTGGAACGGATGGCAGACTGCAGGTGGGAAGTACGGAAGAAATCATGACGGAAGAGAATCTGAAACGTCTGTATGATATTGATGTCCATATGGTTTATATAAAAGAAGTTGGAAGGAAAGCCTGTGTAGCAGGGAAAAAGAAAGGCAGTGAAATGGAAAGCAGTAAAATTGCAGGGGAATCTGCAGTAAGATATGGGGACAAAGATGAAAACTATTAGAATTGCATTTTATGGAAAAGGAGGTATCGGGAAATCAACGATTGCCTCTAATGTATCGGCAGTACTGGCCTTGGAAGGGAAAAAAGTATTACATATAGGCTGTGATCCCAAAGCGGATTCCACAAGAGGTCTGACAGGGAAGAGGATACCCACTCTTTTGGATCAGCTGAATCAGAAAGATGAGTTATTAGTCCGGGAGGATGTGCTGTTTGCAGGAGTAAACGGTGTGCATTGTCTGGAGGCAGGTGGTCCTCAGGCAGGCTGCGGCTGTGCAGGACTTGGAATAACGGCAGCTATGGATGAACTGGAACGTATGGGAATCCTGGATGAATCATGGGATGTCATTGTGTACGATGTTCTGGGAGATGTGGTATGCGGCGGCTTCTCAGTACCGATGAGACAGCACTATGCGGATCAGGTATATATTGTTACTTCACCGGATTATATGTCCATTTATGCCGCAAATAATATTTTAAAAGGCATCAGGCGCTATTCAGCAGAGGATAACAGTTTATTGGGCGGCCTGGTTTTGAATCATGTGAAAGATGAACGGGATATACGGATCGGTGAGAGGTTTTCAGTAAAAACCGGAGCACCGATCACCGTAACAATCCGGGAGAGCAGCGAAATGAGGATGGCTGAATTTCAAAGAATGCTCTTTACGCAGGAATTTCCGTACGGCATGAATACGGCTGCATTAAAAAAATTTGCAAATGCTCTGTCGGGACACAAGGCAGTAAGGTGTTTCCAAGGATTGGATGCAGAGGAAATGGAGCAGTTTGGAATGGAGATATTTAGAGAGGAAATATCGGAATGGGATGAGGCTGGGGAAGGAACATCCTATTAAACACCGGTAAGGAAAATGGATGATGAATAAATGTGAAATTGAAATTGTTCTGACAGACGAATCACCTGATATGCAGAAAATTCCGGATCAGATTTTAAAGGAGAAAGGGCTGGCATTGGTAGCAGCAGGCTCTTTAGCCTGTGTACGGATACTATATTTTCGGGCCTGCAAGCTGGGAAAGCTGCAGCAATTTTTTGGCTGTCCGGTGACTGCCCGGGAATATGGAATGGGAATGCAGGGTAGAAAACTGAGAAATTGCATCGGGAAGGCGCTGAAAATGGAAGGCATACGGGGTGTTATTGTCTATGCATCCTGTATGGAAGTTCTGACTCTATGGGATTTTCAAAAAGAGTTGGAACAAGTATCCAATCCACATAACATTCCGGTCAAAATACTGTACCGGGGCCCGCTGGTGAAAAGAAGAAAACCTCCGGCGGAATCCTTACGACGGATCCTGGCGGAGATAGAGAAGAATCAGGAGGCAGTCCATACAGAGCAGCAGCCAGATATCCCGCTGCCTCCGCCTGCGCCGGATTTTTCCGGCATTGCGTCACTGCTTCAGGAATGGAACTGTGAGACTTTACTGCTTACACCCGGAGGATGTAAAAGCTGTATTGAAAGTGCTGATGGAACAGACGGTATGCATGACCTGAAAAGCACCAGATTTCATGATGCCAACGTCTGTCTGGGATGTGAAAAACAGCTTATAGATGCAGCTGTCCATCAACTTACCGGTAAGGGACTTTTATGCCTGTTGGGAAGTGCGGTCATTAAAACGGTTGGAATGGATGTAAGAGGCATAACCGGAGAACTTGAAAAATCTGGCAGACCCTGTGTATATCTGCCAAGCGACGGATTTGAGGGAGCGCCCCCGGCAATGGCTCAGGCATGGCTTATGCTGGGACAGAAACTGCTCTTAAAGCATTCGCCTGATGAAAGGAACAGCTGCCACATCTGGATTTTGGGATATTCAAGATTAGGAACAGGTAAAATAGAACATCTGAATCCTGTAATAGAGAGTTTAAACAACATTGGATGCAGTATTACGATCTGGAGTAACAAGGAAACAGAAAGTAATGCCGCACTCCCTTTTCTGACTTGGGTTGTGAGTACGGAAGGATTGAAACTGGCACAGTGGATGAAAGATAAATACAACATACCATATGTGGATGCAATGCCAGTGGGTGAAAGGATGCTGGAAAGTTTTATAAATAAAATCCGGGCCATCAAAAATAAAACACAGTATTCGGAACAGGTAATGAAGCAGGCTGAGAGTCCAGTCAGTAGGGACAGCAGAAATGTTGTGATCATTGGTGAACCTGTGCTGTCTTATGGAATTAAATATTATCTTCAAAAGGAAAGAGGATTTACAAATGTGCAAATATCAGCATATGCCCCAACCCAGGGGATGCAGTTCTTTTACCGCCAATATGCAAAAGAGGTGTTACAATTCACCTCTCCTGAAGAATTGTGTGGGCAATTGTGTGGACAAAAGGCAGACATTGTAATTGCAGATCCTTTGTTACTGCAGGTATTTCAAGGAGATATTGTGCGCATACCATTACCCTATCCGATATTCAGCGGACGCATTTTTGCAGAAGATTTCTATGAATATGCGGGTGGGCCTGGAGCAGAGTATTTGAATCATTATTTAGATTAATAGAATAGATATGTCCCTTCGTCTGTTGTGAAATATGACACAGATTGAAGGGATATTTTTTATCAAAAAGTATTTTTACACAAAAACAAGGTGTTTGACATTTGCAAATTTATAAATATATGATAATATGGTAACAGTTGACAGGACAGTTTATTAAATGATAATTCATCGGTATAAAATAACAGTGCAAAGGACAGGTACCATTTAAATATGAAAGACCATGACAAAGAAAAAAGGAAAAAAAGATTGGAGTTAAATCTTAAGATGAGGGTAAAAATATTAATCCTGTGCCTGGGATTGACTTTGTTTGCACTTATTTTACAGACCATCCTGTTTGAAAATTCTTCATCAGGTCTGATCTATAATCAGGCTAAAGAGGAAAGTTTTGCTTCGCTGCAGAACATGCAGAACGAAATATATGGATTTGTAAAAAATATGGAAAGCAATATGATCGAAATTTACAGTGAAAAAGACTTGATTCAAGGACTGAAAAATAAAGAGAAAATAGAAAATCTGAGAACTGATTATTATCGTTTGGCTTATAATTTTGGCACCAGCCATTTTGCCACTACAGATGGAGTGGTGGCAATGTATCTATACAATCCGCAGCACGAGATTATCAGCACTTATCGAAGGGCAGTTACGCCCAAGCATAATTATCAGACGGATATTTATGAGGATGCGGAGAACCAAAACGCAGGGGTTGTGAAAGAGTATGTGGAGTCGGACGACACGACGATGCTGATATCCAGTTATTATAACCAATACCGGGAAACGGATATTATTCGGTTGGTTTTGAAGATTTATAATAACAGCAATTTAAATGATGTAATCGGATATGCGGTCTGCGATATTGACAGCAAAGTTATCCGTTCCATCATGGAAAAGTACAGTACGGATAAAACCATGTTTATGTGGATTCAGCCATCCGGAGACAGGCCGGCGGTAAGTATCGGCAGCCTGGAAGGCAAGGATGTGGAATACTACAATGAAATCAGCGCCAAGATACAGACTACATCATCCAGTGATGTAGCAAAATTATTAACAACATCGAAACGGGTGTTTTTCCAGGTTCCTCAGAAGAAGTATAACATGGATGCCTATTCTCTCATGCCCAGGTCACTGCTGGTGCAGAATCAGAAGGCGCTTACAAAGAATCTGATTTTCATTGCATTGATTATGATTATAGCCGCGGCCATATTGACGATTCTGGTATCCCGGGGACTGACAAAGCCTCTGGATAAGCTGATGCAGACCATAGAGCGGATCAAAGGCGGAGAAACCCATTTGCGGGTAGATGTACATAACAAAGATGAGGTAGGGATTCTGGGACAGAGTTTCAACGAGATGCTGGATCAGATGGAGGTACTGATCAGCCAGGAGTATGAGACGAAGCTGCTGCTAAACAGGGCAGAATACAAGGCGCTTCAGGCGCAGATCAATCCACATTTCCTGTACAATACGCTGGACACCATGAGCAGTATCGCACAGATTCAGAATTGTCCCGAAGTCAGTGGACTCAGCCAGTCCCTTTCTAATATTTTCCGGTACAGCCTGGATATGAAAAATCCCTTTTCTACGGTAGCAAAAGAAATTGTGCATCTGAAAAATTATGTTTATGTTATGAATGTAAGGATGCGGGATAATGTAAAATATAGCTTTGATATAGATGAAACAGTGCTTCAGGATACAGTTCCCAGAATTTCCATACAGCCATTAGTAGAGAATGCTTTAAACCATGGACTGCGCAACACCAGGGGAGACAAGGAGATTATAGTCTGCGCCCAGGTGCGGGAGGGCAATTTATGGATCAGTGTGCAGGACAACGGAGTTGGAATGGATGCCGCAAAAGTGAATGAGATTCTGGAGAAAAACGATATTAACCTGGTGGAAAAAGGAAGCTCCATCGGATTAAATAATATTAATGCCCGTATGAAAATGCTGTATGGCAGAGAGTATGGAATCCATGTGGAAAGTGAGGTGGGAAAAGGAACCAGAATATATCTGAAAATACCAAGAGTAAAAATGGAGGAGGTCAGTTCATGGATGCAGCAGCCTATAAAGTCCTGATTGCAGATGATGAGTATTGGACAAGGGAGAAAATAAGGAATATGATATGTTGGGAGAAATATTCCTTAGAGTTTATGGAACCGGCAGTAGACGGGGAAGATGTGTTAAATAAAATCCAACTGGAAGAGCCGGATATACTGATAACCGATATAAACATGCCTTTTATAAATGGAGTAGAACTTCTGTCCATTATAAAAGACAAATACCCTGATATAATTACCTTCGTCATAAGTGGGTATGATGATTTTCAATATGTAAAGGATACATTTATGTCAGGGGCAATAAACTATCTGGTAAAGCCTGTGACCAAAATCGATCTGGTAAATGCGCTGTCGAAGGCGCTTGAAATTATCAGCACCCGCAGGTGTGCAAAACAGGAGGAAGAAGAACGGCAAATGAAGCTGCTAAAAGCAGCATCGCTGATACAGGACCGTGAATTCAGCCTTTTGGTGGAACGGGAAGATACGCCGTTTACACCAACCATTACTATGAACAGTGAAATTAATTTTGCAGGCGCAAGCCTGATGCTGATTAAAATACATAACTTGAATGAGCTTATGAAGAAGCATCAATATGATATGAATAAGCTTTCTTATCATGTGAAAAAGGAAATCAAAAATATTGTTTCAAAAGAGAGCTCTATGGTATTTAATCATATTTTCCGATCCAACGAGTTTATTGTAGTTTCTGAAATCGAAAATGAAGAATTGAAGAAGGCGGCTGAAAAACTTATCATATATCTTGCACCGGCAGCGAATTCTCCGGTAACAGCCTGTATCAGTGAGCACAGCTATACCATGGACAGCATACATATGGCATATATTCAGACCGTGGCGCTGTTTATGACCAGAATTTACGAAAATCGAAATGAGATTCTCATTGCCGGCAGGGGCACGGAAAACCAGAAAAAGGTTCATAACCAGTTGAGCAGTGAGTATGAAAAACAGATTAAGAGCCTCTTGCAAAGGGGAAATAAATCAGCGTTAAAACAATTGATCTTTGATACTATTGGACTGCGAAGATGTCAGGAAGAAAAGTGGGAGTATCTGGAGGTAAAGCAGACAGTCAAGAAAATCCTTAATATTTTTACCGATTATACCGCAGAGCAGGGGAATCCGAAAAAATTAATGGATATGGAAAATATGGCAGATGTGGCAGATAAGATCATCGAACTTCTGGATGCGGATGTGCTGTGTGAAGTGCTTTGCGACATTATAGAGTTTGCCGTCACCAATCAGGGAGAAGCTGCAACAGACTCTATACGAAGTGTAGTAAAACAGGCAGTACAGTTTATAGACAGCAACTACTTTGAAGAACTGAGCCTGTCCTCTCTTGCTCAGCAGTTCAATGTGGAAAGTTCCTATTTTTCCAAGATGTTCCGGCAGGAAACAGGGGAAAATTTAATGGTCTATATCACTCGTTTAAGAGTTGAAAAGGCAAAAGAATTTATGGCTAATAAAGAGGTAAGCCTTACCGAAATCGCCTTTATGGTTGGGTACGATGATTACACTTATTTTAGCCGTGTATTCCGGAAAGTGGAGGGGAAAAGTCCGAGAGACTACAGAACGGGTATTACCGGACAGAGGGAAGTATGAGAGAATATCACGTTTACAAAAAACCAGCCCGCAGCGCCCCCTTCATGCGGGCAAAATCTCCCGCAAACTGTGATGTACAGCCAACGGAAAGCAATTTTAAAACATGCCAAAAAATAATCCTGATGTGCATAGCTGTCCTTTTGTTTCTTACAGGATGCGGGCAGAAGGAAGTGCCGGTGTACCATCAGGACGAAGACGGGATTTTGCTGACGGTTCTGGCGGGACAATCGACTTCCGATGCAGGTATAGAAGATATGATTGATGAAGTTATCGCTGAGGAATATCCAAATGTAAAACTCCAGTGGGAGTGCGTGGATTGGGGAGAAAAATTCAATTCCCAAATGCAGGGCAGGTTTGCGGCAGGAGACATTCCCGATATTATGATTGGAAAAGCGCAGGATGTTCAGGCATATGCCCACACCGGGAATCTGTCTGTTCTGCCGGAAGATTATACAGACAGAATCAGAGCAGAAGCGTTAAAAGCAGTGACGGTAGACGGTGCCGTGTATGGAATGCCATATAATGCCTGGTATCAGGGAGTCATTTATAACAAAGAGATATTCAGAAAATATAATCTGAAAGTGCCGGAAACACAGAAAGAGCTGAATGATATTATAAAAGTTCTAAAAGAAAATGGTGTAACACCCTTTGCCAGCCATTTCAGGGAGAGCTGGAAAGTGGGAAATATGACCATGCAGTTCTTTATGAATGAAATATTCAGCAGCACACCTGAATGGGGAGACCGATTCAGGCAGGGTGGGGTTAACTTTGCAGACAGCCCGGTAATAAGACGCTGTCTGTCTTATAACAAAATGATACTGGATGCCAGCTGGCAGGACGCACTATTGATTGATCAGTTTGAAAGTGACAGCCGATTTACGGAAGGACAGGCTGCAATGTATCTGACCGGATCCTGGTCCATGCAGTTTACGAGCCAGTATAACGAGAATATGGAGCTGGGAATCTTTCCATTTCCCAATGAAAATGGTGATGCCCGGCTCATCAGGGAGACAAACATGACCTTTATGAAAAGTTCCAAAACAAAGCACAGTGAATTGATTAACGATATCTTCAGCACCCTGCTGACAAGCGAAAAACTGGAACGTGAAATTCTGGACTTTACCCAGACGGCTTCAGTCGTAAAAGGAGTAGAACCGGCCAGCCGCAGCAGGATTCAGGATGACATAGACAGATATGAGAAAGATGGCCAGGTCGTAGAAGTGAGCCTGGGCAACTCTCAGTTTGTCTGGTCCTTTCAGAATGATCTGGCGGCTCAGCAGCTTTTATGGCTTCAGGGGGAGAAAACCCTGGATGAAATATTGGCATATGCGGATCGGGAGCGGGAGGAGAGTGCGTATTGAATTAGTAGCTGAAAATATTGATTATATTTTATCACATAATAGGTTAGATTATAGGTTAAATGATAGCTAAATTAGAAGATAAATTAGAAGCTAAATTAGAATCAGATGTCTCCCTTTTCAGATTGATTAGAGAATGGTATAATGTTTATAATTAATAATATAGTGCAGCATATGTTAAGAAGAATATGACACTTATAGAAAAGTCATAATGATTGCAAATAAATATGTTGGATAGAGATGAGGTGGGTATTTGGAACTTAAAAAATTACCGGTTGGTGTAGAGGATTTTTGTGAGATGATAACAAAAAAATTCTATTATGTAGATAAAAGTATAATGATTAAAGAACTCCTGGATCTAAAAGGAAAGGTAAACTTATTCACAAGGCCAAGAAGATTCGGTAAAACCCTGAATATGAGCATGTTACAATATTTCTTCGAAATTTCGGAAGAAAATAATAAAGAAATCTTTTTAGATTTAAAGATTGCCCGGACCGGGGAACAATACATGAAATATCAAGGAAAGTATCCCGTCATTAATCTTACACTAAAGGGTGCAAAACAAGCAAACTTTGAGTATGCTATTTTGAGCATTAAGAGAGCAATTTCAAGTGAATTTCAGAGGCACAGGAAAGAAGTACTAAAATATGAAGCAGAAAAAGACCGTGTTCTAAAGATTTTAGACGCAGAAGGTGATACAGGTGTTTATCTGGATTCTATACAGCTTTTATCCAAGTGTCTGTATGAGTATTACCAGACGCCGGTAATCATACTGATCGATGAATATGATGTTCCTTTGGAAAATGCATATTTCAGAGGATTTTACGATGAAATGGTTTCTTTTGTTCGATCCTTATTTGAATCGGCGTTAAAAACTAATAAATATCTGGAATTTGCCGTAATGACAGGCTGTCTGCGCATCTCAAAAGAAAGCATTTTTACAGGCTTAAATAATCTGGAAATTATTTCAATCCTAAGTGTGCACTACTCAGAGCATTTTGGCTTTACAGAAAATGAAATAGATGATATGTTAAAGTATTATGGTTTGGAAGAAAAGAAGGAAACTATCAAAGACTGGTATGACGGTTACCTGTTTGGAAACACAGAAGTCTATAATCCCTGGAGTATCGTGCGTTATGTAAAGGACAGTTACTATGGGTCACACGGTTTTCCCATATCCTACTGGGGAACAACCAGTTCCAATTCAATAGTCCGTACAATGGTAGAAAAGGCAAATGATCTCCAGACAAAGAGCGATCTGGAAATGTTAATGCAGGGAGATGAAATAGAGAAGCCCGTACATGAAGATGTCACTTATGATGAGATATACAACAGTACCAATAACCTGTGGAATTTTATGTTTTTTACAGGTTATCTGAAAAAGGTAAGTGAAAGATTTGATGATAACGGAGATCATTTCATAACATTGAAAATACCAAATAAAGAAGTAGCTTACATTTTCCGGCACAAGATAATGGGATGGTTTCAGGAAATGATTCAATCCAGAAATTTACAGAAATTGTATTTAGCAATTCTCAGATCAGATGAGGCAGAGGTAGAGCAGGAATTAAAACAGTTGTTAAGAGATACCATCAGCTACGAAGATTATAATGAAAACTTTTATCATGGATTTCTGTTGGGATGCCTTTCCGGAATGAGTGATTATTATGTGAAATCAAACAGGGAAAGTGGAGATGGACGCAGTGATATTATCATTCGTCATCCGGATTTTAACGAAAAGGCTGTCATCATAGAATTAAAGTGCACTGCCAGTCCCCGGAAAATGGAAGATAAGTGCCAGGAAGCCTTGAATCAGATTGAAGTAAAACACTATGACGATGAACTGATAGAAGAAGGGTATGAAGACATTATTAAATACGGTATAGCATTCTGTAAGAAAAATTGTTTGGTGAGAGTTAAAAAATAGTGTTGAAATTATAAGGCGATCCGGTTGCTGGCTGGCCATCTTTGGCCTGTATTATATTATTTATTGGTGGTAATCCATTATTTTGTATAGGGATACTGGGACAATATATGGCCAAAGCCTATCTGGAAGTGAAGGAACGTCCAATTTTGTTTGTAAAGAAAAATGCTGTTCCTGGCTGATCCCATCAGGTGGGAAGGTCAGACTGGTGCAATGATTTCTAAAACACGCTCCAGGAAAACTGATATATAGAAAAAATAATAACGGAGTAAATATCTGATGGAAAAGAAAAAACATGGTAAAATAATTGTAGGCATATTAGTGGTTCTTATTTTGCAAAGCCTAATTTATATTTATTTTGGGAATCAAAAAGTAGGGTTTCACATAGATGAATTTTATACATATGCATTATCTAACGGTCAGGAACGCGCCAATGACTTCATAGAAGATGGTAGAATCTATGCTGGCGGCAGTCCATTTACAGAACATTATACAACTAATAAGGATAACAGATTTGATTATGAGATGGTTTGGAGGAACCAGGCCGAAGATGTCCATCCACCATTGTACTATTTTTTTATACACACAATTTCTTCTTTTCTTCCTGGGGTATTTACAAAATGGATTGGATTAGGAGTTAATATATTTTTTTCTCTAGTTGTGACAATATTGGTTTATTTAGTGTCAAAAGAATTTTTAAAAGATAAAAAAGCAGTTTTTTTGTCTACAGTTCTTTTTTCAGTATGTCCGGCCGTCATTAACAGTATCATGTTTTTACGAATGTATATCCTTTTAAATATTTGGATATTAGCGGTGGTGTGGCTATTCTTATTATACTATGACAAGAAGAAGCTGGATAAACTTTTTTATGTGGCTTTATTGTGTATTACAGTTCTGGGGACATTGACACAATACTATTTTCTTATATTTTTGTTTTTTCTTTGTCTTTATTTTGGAATAAATCTATTGATAAAAAAAAGATGGAAGGATGTGGTTGGGTATATTTTTACCCTTGCTGCGGCAGGGATAATATCCATAGCAGTATTTCCAGCAATGCTTAATCAAATCTTTGGTGATGGTTACAGGGGAGAGCAGTCATTTGAAAACCTGGCTAAAGGAGGAGATTTTTTTGAGCGCGTTGATAAATATTTGGAGATATTCAAAAATAGTTTCTTTGGGAATAAGTTTGGAATTTTTGCATTTATTATAATAATATTAGCGGTAATAGCAATTTTAATGAATATAAAAGACTTGAAAAAGAAGACTGTAGTTTGTTTTTTTAAAGGCAAAGTGATGATGGTTATTTTCACTGTTTTGGCATATACAATATTGGTTATTAAAATATCTCCATTCCAGACACCTCGTTATATATTCTGTATTTATCCATTTATTATAATCGGACTTACAGGCATTTTATTTCGTAGTATGATAACCATATTCAGAGGCAGGGCAAACACTATAGTATTGACCATAGTCAGCCTTATATGTTTATTATCTTTTTATTCCAGTTATAAACAAGGGATGTCCTATTTATTTCTGGAGGAAGAGAATATAATTGATATCGCAAAACAACACAAAGATGAACCAATGATTTGCATCTATGATGGTAAGCAGTGGAAGCTAATGGGAAGTTATTTTGAATTATCTTATAATGAATCAATAATTTATATATCAAAAAAGAATCTTAAGAAACTAGAGAATATAGATATTACAGGTTTTGATAAGATGCAGGTTTATGTAAGTGACTCATTAAATCAGGATAAGATGGTCAATAAAATTTTATCTAAAAATAAAAATTTTAAAACCAGTACACTATTATATAAAGTATCTTATGGGAGTGTTTATGAGTTAGAGTAAGACGTGAAAAATAGATTAATTTCATTTTAGGTTTTTCCAATTTTATAAATTTATGGATGCATTTTTCTTCAAAATATATTATACTGTTAATCATAGAGAACACTTCTTTTGTATGTATTTGGTTTGGTCGCCTAATACAGTTTAACACAAAGTAGTGTTCTCTTTTTATATTTTTCATCAAGGCGAATAAAATTTTACGTTAGTCATCCCTTTTTCCAATCAATTCAGTCATCTCCCCCACAAACATCAGCGTCAAACGGTGCATCGCCCGCGTGCAGGCAATATAAAGCAGGTTTCTGTCATATGCAGTAGTATAGGTTTTCCTGTCTGCCTCAGGAATGATGACTTCATCAAATTCCAGACCTTTTGACATCTGGATAGAGGTGATGGATACCCCGTTAATAAAATTAGTACTTTCCGGTTTAATCAGATGTATAGGGCAAGGGCAAGTTGCTGCAAGCTGGTCATAGAGAACTTTTGCTGCCTGATTTGTCTTGGTTATGATTCCAAGAGAAGCATTTTCCTGTTTCAGAAACTGTTCAATTTCCATTTGGATTCGTTTGATTTCGTTTGAGCTGCTGCTGCATTGTATCAGCCCAGGGGCATCACCGTGGCGTTCCATAGGTTCCAGGGATGTCACATGCTGTATGCGTTTGGCAAAGGTTATAATTTCATATGTAGACCGGTAACTTTTATTTAGTTCGATTAGTTCGGCATCCTCATATAATGCCTTTAAATCCTCCAATGTATGCACATGGTTTGGATTGATAAACTGGCCAAAGTCCCCCAGTATTGTTTTCTGGCATTTAAACAAAATATTGATGACCGCATATTGGATGGGCGTGTAATCCTGCATTTCATCAATAACCAGATGTTTGATCCTTTTACTTTCCTGCAACCCGGCAAATGCCCCGTGAAGGTATAGAAATGGATATACATCTGCCCATTCCAGAGTCTTGCCGGACGCCATTACAAGCATGTCCGAAGCTTCTAGCTGTCTGTAGAATTCCCGGTATAGTGAAAGTGTATTTTTAATTTTAAGCATAGTATTTAGACTTTTCAGTATGGAGTTGATCCTGGGTAAATCATGTTCCATGATATTATCGGTCTCAAAGCGGTCACGGATATCTTCTGCGATCATTCTCAGACGCTTCTTTACAGGGTAGCTGCCGTAGGCATGGTAGCGTGCATGTATCCAATTAGATTTAGCGGTAAATGGTCCAAAAGTATAATCTGTGGGTTGGAATATCTGGTCATGCATCTGTCCGATATACTTGTCCATAAGCCGTACAAATTCAAGTGTTGATTTAAAACGGACTCTTTTGTTCCAGGATTCATCCTTTGACTCCAGCGGATCCTGGTCAGGTTCAAATCCAATCACTCCTTCTAACTGAATTTCAGCGATATCAGCAAATCCGGATTCATAAATAGGTTCCTCTCCAAGCTCGGGCAGGACGCTGGAAATATAATCGCCAAAAACTTTATTAGGGGATAGTATCGTGATATTTTTGGCGGACAGCCGGTCTTTAAATCGATAGAGTAGAAAAGCAATCCGGTGCAGTGCGATAGAGGTTTTTCCTGACCCGGCAACACCCTGGATGATCAATGTTCCGGATTTCTCATTTCGGATAATGCGGTTTTGATCTTTTTGAATAGTGGAAATAATAGATTTCATTTTTTCATCTGAGGTGTGGCTAAGTTCCCGTTGTAAGACATCATCCTGAATATTAACGGAGCTTTCAAGGGCATACTCCAGCTTCCCATTTTTGATTTTAAACTGGCGTTTGCGGGTTAAATTGCCGTTTACCCTTCCGGAGGGGGCATCAAATCCTGCAGGACCTGTCTCATAGTCATAAAACATGCCGGCTATGGGCGCACGCCAGTCGAAAACAAGGAGTTTATTCTCATGGCTGAATGTGAAGCGGCCAATATAATGCTTCATTGCATGATCTTCATCTTCCGGGCAAAAATCAATGCGGGCAAAATATGGGGAATCTTTCAGTTTGTATATTTTATCCCGTACTCCTACTGCAAATGCTCCAATGTGGTCTATTTGCTTTAAAGCAAGTTCATTCTGAAACATTTCGTGGGGGTCAATTTCACCACGGTAATCTGCCATGTAGCGTTTGGTTTCCATATAGTCTTTATCCAGCCGGTCTACTTTCGATTCCGCTTCCTGCAGAGCGTCTTTTAGTTTTTCGTTCATTTCAGCGAGATGGGTGATTTCATCCGGAAAAGGAATTTCATTATTCAGATCGTTAGACATTTTTCCCCTCCCCCGGCAATACAAATCGTTGAGTGGGATAGCCGTATTCTACCAACAGCTCCGCCTCTGCAAAACCCAGCTCCAGAATTTCTCTGCGATGTCCGGTGTCCGCCCTGTCACCTTCTCTGTAGGTGGTAATGCTGATGTCTTTCCCTTTTAGCAGTTCACTCATTACTTTATCCAGAAAAGCCTTGGGAACACCCTTATTACGATAGAGCGGGTGGGTCCCCATGAAATCAATGCTTCCGTTCTGATAAGAAAAAAGCATAATTCCCGTTGCAATTCCGCCATCTTTTAAGATCAATGCCTGCTTTGTGTCTATTCGCTGTTTAAGTACCTGAATATATTCTTCTTCATACAAATGAGGAAAACCATCAATAACAAGCCGTACTAAATCCATCCAGCATGGAATATCTTCTTTTGATGCAAAAGTAACTTCCCATGCAGGTTTTTTATCACTGTGAAGCATATGATACCTCCCTTTAAACTCAAATTTTAATTGCAGCGGGTAAAATTTTTCATTTTCCCTGTATTTATTAGGAGGCTGCTTGTACATCGCAGTGAAAATATTCGTAAATGCCTGCTGGCTCTCATATCCGGCAATCAGGGCAATTTCCAATATTGATTTATCAGAAAATACCAATAATTTGGCTGCTTCTGTTAATTTTCTCCGCTGGATGTAATCATGAATAGTAAGACCGACACTGGTAGTGAATGTGCGGTGTAAATAGTACTTAGAATAGTGGACCGCGCTAGCAACCACATCCAGATCGGTTTTTTCTGACAAGTGTGATTCGATATAATCAATAGCGGATATAATTTTTTCAATGCTCTTATTCTGCATTCTTTTTCCTCCTTTCAACTGCAATAATTTAAGATTATAACAAAAATGTACGGCTTATTTTTAATCATTCTTGCTGTTTTTCCGGGTGGGTTAAAATGAGTTGTTTACACAAGTTCTTGCTTAAAAATAAAAACGGCGGCTTTGATCGTTTCAAAACCGTCGTTAAGCTATTTATTTTTTTCTGGCAATGTAATTCTGCTTCCCCAAAAATGTTTTTGTGTTACCGCTGGACAGCAGTGGCATGATAATTATTTTGATTTCAAGGCTGAAATTATCCGGTTAAATCCATATTTATTTTTAACGCTGCCGCTAACCCCGCGCAAACCGTTCATAATGCTATTGTTACCAATAGAGTAAACCAATGTGGAGCTAACAGAAGGTAATACCACCGGATTTTAAGCATCAGCGGGTTAAGCTGCAAATGCGTAAACCGCCTTCTTATTCTCATCATCTCTAATTATATACATACATACAAACAATATCAATAAATAAACTTCAAACCGCGGAAATCCAAACAGATTCTAATTCTGCCGGGCAAATTCATTTATTTTTTGCTGCGATTCTAAGATATTTTTCTCCACCCTGCTCAGATTCTCCTGTAATTCATCATCGGTTTTTTCCATTGATGCCAGCTGTTCCTTTATATTTTCAATATTATCTTTCATTGGCTGTATGATGCTTGTGATTGCCTGCAGTAATTCATTATCTGTCATGGGATCACCTCCTGTTTTATATAAGACTGTTCTTTAAGTGAGTCAATACACCTTAGTGTTCCACCGAATTTTCCAAATATTCACAAGAAAGTACAAGTCCGTTTTTCAATTTTGTCCTACAAGAACATTTTGCAATGCTGTTAAAATAAAGCTATCAAATTGCAAGGAGGAAGAAAATGAAGAAGAAAGCAGTTAAGAAACTATTGTCGGCAGTTTTGGCAGCAGCTATGGTTGTGACATCAGGAGTTCCGGCGGCGTCTTTGACGGCGCAGGCTGCAGGTAATGAAAACAGTCCTGTTTTAACGGTGGATATGTCCTCGCAAGGACGGGCACTGAAGCATGGGGCTACCGGATGGCTTTACGGACAGGGAGATGACCAGGTTCCAACATCCAATATGATTACACCGTTAAAACCGAACACGGCTGTGCAGAAAGCGCCCAATGGCATGCAGCATCCCAACGGTGATGTTCTGGATACGGCGAAGACATTTCTGGATTCAGGCGGCAAGCATATTCAGATCTATGTACCGGATTATTATGCCCTTTGGTTCTATGAGTTTACCGGTACAGAGTACTATCTGGAGATTCTGAAAATGCAGGCTCAGGCTTGTATCGATCAGGGTATCCAGGATGAAGCAGTCTATGTATTATATAATGAACCCAGTGAAAACTGGGTAGGCGAATATCATGATGACAAAGGAAATAAGGTAACAGGCTGGAATAGTATGTTCTGGTTCTGGAATGACATGGTTAACGCCCTCAGAGAAGTATACCGGGAAAACGGCATAGAGACAGAACCAAAGACAGCAGGGCTTAACCTGGCTGGCTACAATAATTCAGTTATGGAGCAATACATTAAGTTTTGCGTAGAACATAGCTGTATGCCGCAGATTATCTCCTGGCACGACTTATCCACCTGGCAGTTTAACAACTTTGGCAATGAGTACAATCATTACCGCAGTCTTGAGGCGAAGTACCTTACAGAAGAAAACCAGGAGAAATACGGGGTGGATATTACCCCGAGGGAAATTGTAATTAATGAGTATGCAGACCGTTATGAATGCGCCTCACCCGGCAATCTGGTTCGCTGGATAGGCTTGTTCGAGGATTATGATGTTGCCGGATGCCTTCCGTTCTGGCACTTTTCCAATAACTTAAATGGCCTTGCCGCAGATAACAACGAGGGCAGCGGCGCATGGTGGCTGTTCAAATGGTATGGGGATATGTCCGGCAGTTATTTGAATGTCCAGACATCCAACGCAGAAAAATCTGATTTTTATGGTGCGGCATCCATTGATGAGAACAAAAAAAGCGCAAATGTTATTTTTGGCGGAAAAAGCGGAAATGCAAATATTGTGCTGGACAACTTAGACAGTACACAGACTTTTGGTGAGGCGTCAAAAGTCCATGTAAAGGTAGAAGCTACGGATTACACCGGTTTTCATGGTGTTGCAGATGAGCCGCGTACGGTAAAAGAAGGCGCTGCGACGGTAGAGAACGGAACCGTAACAATTCCCATGAGCGACATGAATTCTATGAGCGGATACCGTGTAACGGTGACTCAGGCAAGTGATGATGAGGCAGCCGGGCTACTTAGCAGCACCTGGAAAGCACTGTATGAGGCAGAAGATGGTATTCTGGGCGGAAATGCCAAAATTGGAAGTGCGGATCAGTTCTATGCGTGCTCCAACAGAAAAAAAGTGGATTACGTAGACACCGCAAATGACAGTGTAACTTTAAATGTATCTGTTCCAAAAGACGGTTACTATAAATACGATATGGTTTATTCTGCGGCAACCGGTGTGAATACCGGAGATCCGGACAAGAACACGCCATATACGGCGATTCAGACTCTGACCGTTGATGGTAATGAGACGATACAAATGGAGCTTCCCAATACCCTGCATTGGTCAATGGGAGGTATGTACAGCACTTATCTGAAACTGACAGCCGGGAACCATACACTGAAAATTGCAGGTTCCGACAGCCAGGGTAAGGCGACTCCGGACTGTGTTTACCTGACTTACAAGGGAACAGAGGAAGAAGATACCCAGTATAATACAACATATGAAGCGGAACTGGGAGAATTTAATGAGCTGAAGGGTGAGCAGACAACCCTTACAACCGTAAAGGAAGGTGCAAGAGGCTATATAACCGGACTTGGAGACCGCAAAGTTACAGAGGGCGGTGGTGTCCGCTTTAACGTAGTCGTACCGGAAAACGGAATGTATACAATTGCCCTGAACTATTCGGCAGAACAGGATGGGACAGCCAATATTTATATTGATAATGATGCAGTGAACCTGGACAATCTCCGTGCATCCATTGCACTTGTGGCAACCGGTGATAACTGGATGAAAGCATATCAGACCGTATTCCTGCAAAAAGGAATTAACATCCTGGATATTGATGCTGACGGCAGCGTAAATCTGGATTATGTAAATGTAAGACTTGCCGGAGACAGCCAGCCAGTATCCGTGGTAGAGGCAGAATCTGGAGAACTGACAGGAGCGGCAGCAGTAGGAAACAGCCGGAATGTACAGGCATTTGCATCAGAAGGCGGTTATGTAAGCGGTATAAAGGCTGCAAACAGCGTAGAATTAATTCCGGAAGATGATCCCGACTTTACCATCCTTGGTTTGGGAAGTGTGAAAGACCTGGGAGAAGCTGCAGATCAGAACAGTCTGGTACTTCACGTAAATGTGCCCGAAGACGGCGCTTATAAAATGGCGGTTTATCAATCCAGCGGTGAGCTGTTTGGAAAGCATGACTATAATGCACAGATGACGGAACGCTATGCATCCTTCTCTGTAAACGGCGGTGAAGCAGTAAAATATGTATTCAGAAATACTTACAGCGATGAAACATTCCGTGCACAGGTAGTAGATGTAAACCTGAAAGCCGGAGATAATACAATTCGTATTTTCAATGACAATTCCAAGGTCGTTACAAATGGAGTACTGAAAGAAGGAAAATGGGAACACCGTCCGGAGAACATTGATTATGGCGTATTGACAAATTACACCCCCAATTTTGATAAGTTTGAAATTTATAAAACCACAGGTGAAACTGCAGTGGAAGAAAATACTACCTGTAAAGTCACCACAAAGTCTACAGACGGAGGCCAGGTAAACGCAGACAGAACCAATGTACAAAAAGGAGAAGACGTAATACTGACCTTTACAGCTAATCAGGGCTGTACTCTAACGGAGGCTTTTGCCGGTGGAAAAAGTATCATGGATCAGCTGACGGCAGACGGAGGAATTGTCCGCATCACCGATGTGCAAAAAGATATGGACGTAGAAGCATATTATGAAGTTAAAGAATATAAAACCCAGAAGAAACAGCTGGAATATGTATATGCAGTAAACGCAGGAGATGTTGACCCATCTACGGTAAGTTCGGGAGACAGCTTTGGTTCCAGAAATACGGTAACAGACCAGTTCTATGGGGAAGATCCCGCAACCGGATACAAATGGGGCGTGGTAGATAATTATGTGTATAATGACCGGTATCCGAATCTCTTAACCGGTGAGAAGACATGGCCATGTGAAAATGATGGTGCTACCGATGCATCACCCAAATCCAAATCATTCCGCTATGCGAAGGATCAGAGTGTGGACGATATAGGAGTTGAATATCAGTTTGACCTGGATGCAGGAACCACTTATGATGTGGAAGTGGGATATTATGTGCCGGCTAACTGGACAAATGCAGGGAACCCCAGAACAATGAAGCTAACATTTAATAACGAAGTAATTGAAGACGGTTTTAAGGCTTCTAATGATTCCAACAATCCATATATCATTAAAGCAAAGGCCACACCAGATGAGTACGGTCAGCTGGTAATACAGACTTCCTGTGCAGCGAATGCCGTTTGGGGACCTGTGATCAGCTACATCAATATCATGAACCAGGCGGATACCAACGAATTACAGGCAGCAGTTGACAAATATTATGATCTGAAGGAAGAAGACTATGATCAGGATACCTGGACAGCGTTTGCCAGTGCCTATGAATATGCCGAAGGGATCATTGGTTCCGATAGCATTACCATGGCTGATGTGAATAATGCACTCTACGATCTGGAATTAGCAGTAGAAAAACTGGAAAAAGCAGTCCATAAAGATGAATTGGATAGTTTATTTAAGAAATATGAGCATTATGAAGAGAAGACCGGACAGGGAATTACATCTGATGAGGACTGGAACGAGTTCCTGATCTCTATGGAAAATGCAGCCTTTATTCTGAATAAAGACCAGGTACGCCAGGAGAGTGTGGAAGCAGTTCAAAGCCGCCTGGAAAATGCAGCAGATAAGCTGAACGCAATCGCCCGTATTGAAATTACGAAGACGCCGGACCGGATGTCTTATTATGTAGGAGACGGTTTTGATCCGTTCGGACTTGTTGTTACAGTTGAGGATACAAAAGGAAATAAAAAAGTGCTGGCAGATGATGCGTATACCTTAAGCGGGTATGATTTTGATACCGCGGGAACAAAAGAAATCACGGTTTCTTATATGGGTAAATCCGCAGTCTTTACGGTAGAAGTATCGGTAGCACCGGTACCGGATCCTGTATTAAGGAATATTACTGCATGGGTAAATAAGGCAGTCTATATGACCGGGGAAGCATTTGATAAATCCTCTCTGTGGGTGACTGCGCTTTACAGTGACGGAACCACCAAAACGGTATCCGATTATACGATAGCGGGATTTGATTCAGGTAAAGGCGGTAAAATAACCCTTACCATAGGCTATCAGGGATATACTGCAAATGTAGATCTGTATATTCAGGAGAAAACTACGCAACCGGAACCTTCACCGGATAAAGCAGTTCAGGCACCAAAGGTAAAAGCGTCATCGGCTGGTTATAATAGTATTCAGGTAAAATGGAATAAAGTCAGTGATGCGGATGGCTATGTCATTTACCGCTCCACAACGAAAAAAGGAAAATACAACAAGGTAAAAACCATCACGAAAGGCTCTGTCATAACATATAAAGACACCAGGCGTGTGTTTAACCGCACCTATTACTATAAAGTTAAAGCATACAAAAAGGCGGAGGGTCAGACAAAGTACTCCGATTATTCCAACATAGTAAGTGTGAAGACAAAAGTAGCGGCACCTGTTGTAACTCTGAAAAAATCATCATCCACCAGACTGCGCTTGTCCTGGAAAAAGGTGAGTGGTGCCTCCGGATACCAGATCGCTTATTCCACCAAAAAAAGCTCCGGATATCAAACGGTTAAGGTGAAAAAGAGCAGTACCGGATATACCATAAAGAATCTTAAAAAAGGAAAAACCTATTACGTAAAAGTGCGGGGATACCGTACCGTAAAAGGGAAAAAAGTCAATGGCAGCTGGTCGGCTGTTAAAAGTATCAAATTGAAATAAGATGTGCATAACCGGGAGCCGGTTCATGGTGATACATGAACTGGCTCCCGGTTTTTTGTAACACATAAAACAAAAAGATTTTTAATTTTCAAAATTGTACAACTTATTTTTTCCGTTTTGTCCTACCTCCCACCTAATTGAAAAAGATATAATTTAGACATAACAAAGACAAGTCCTAAGGAGGAATAAAAAATGAAGAAGAAAACAGTGATCAGTTTTATGTTAATTACATCTATGACAGCTTCCATGCTGGCAGGCTGCGGTGGAGGAGCAAAGGAAACAGAAGCTAAAAGCGAGGCGAAAACAGAGGGGCAGACAGAAGCAAAAACAGAAGCGAAAACAGAAGCAAAGACAGATGCCGTGACGGAAGCGAAGACAGAAGCACAGACAGATGCGGCAGAAACCCAGGCAAAAGCAGAGGGCAGTGCAGCAGCTGTTAATCCGGAGGAAGAAGTAACCCTTTCCGTATTGGCAGGACAGTCAACCACGGATGCAGGTATTGAAGATATGATTGATGCAGCATTAGCTGAGAAATACCCAAATGTTAAACTGGAATGGGAATGTGTAGACTGGGGAAATGATTTTCAGCCTAAAATGCAGCAGTACATGCAGTCAGGGCTGCCGGATATCATGATCGGAAAGGCTCAGGATGTAGCCACTTATGCACCCCAGGGCGTGTTGGGAGAAATCGACAGTACATACCTGGACAGAGGGCTGGATGCAGCCAGAGAAAATGTAACGATTGATGGCAAGACTTATGGTATGGTTTACAATGCTCTTTACCAGGGCGTTTATTATAACAAGACTATGTTCAAAGACAACGGATGGGAAGTTCCTAAGACAATGGACGACCTGCAGAAAATAATTGATGACTGTAAAGCGAAAAACATTACCCCATTTGCAAGCCATATGGTGGATACCTGGTCTATCGGAAATGTAACCATGCAGTTTGCCATGAATGATGTATTTAACAAAGATCCTGAATGGGGAAATAAATTCAGGGCAGGAGAAGTATCCTTCAGCGACAGCACAGAAATGCAGGCGGCTTATCAGAATAACAAATTAATCTTTGACAATACATTTGAAAATACATTCTCCATGGAACAGACAGATTGTGACGCAAAAATGGTATTAGGCGAAGCGGCAATGAAAGTTTCCGGATCCTGGTCCATTCAGAATTTCCTGGACATTGATGAGAACTTTGACTTTGGCATTTTCCCGTTCCCCAATCAGACCGGAGATTCCAAATTAATATTCGAACCAAATATCACAGTTATGACAAGTGCAAAGAGCGAAAATCAAAATGCGATCAACTGTGTACTGGATGTACTTACATCTGACCAGGATCTCGCAGTAGAAATCTATGACTATACCAAGACAGCATCCATGTTAAAAGATGTATCACCAACCTTTACAAATCCCAGCCAGGAAGATATTGATCAATATGCAGCTGATGGTATGATCGTAGACGTAACTCTTGGAAATAACCAGCTGGTATGGGGCGGATTCCAGGAAGAGAATGCAAAAGATATCGCAGCATGGCTTCAGGGAGATGAGACTTTTGAAGAATGCCTGAAAGCGTCTGATGCAAGGGTAGATGCCAGCTCAGCAAACTAATTCCTTCCGGACATTAACAATAGTGACAGCACTGTCCGGATGGAGCACACTTTATAGCAGGCTTCGGGGGGAAAAGGAATTTTCCCCCGCTGTCTTATACACTTTTCAATGAAAGGAAGCGGAAATAATGACTAAATATAAGAAAAAAAGCATGGATAAAAAACTGTTCCGCCAATACCTGATACTGGTTCTGCCAGGTTTTATTATTTTTACGATCGGATTAATTATACCAATGTTAATGGCATTTCGGTATTCTCTCACCAGCTGGGACGGTATGTCTGCGGTGAAGCCATTTGTAGGATTAAAAAATTATATTGACCTGTTTCAGGATTCCGATTTCAGGTCGGCATGGTGGTTCACAATATTATTTACAATTGGCAATACCGTTATCCAGAATATTGTAGCACTTTTATTTGCAGTAGCTCTGGACAGTGGAATTAAAGGTCAGAAAATTTACCGTACCGCATTTTTTGTGCCTTGCCTGATCAGTGCGGTCATCGTAGGTTTTGTATGGCTGAAAATGTATTCCAATGTACTGCCGGCAATCAATGATGCACTTGGAACCAATATCAACTTTATGTTGTTTGGAGACGGGAAAACAGTATTGTCAGGATTATTGATAGCGAATAACTGGCAGTGGATCGGTTACTGGATGCTGATTTATCTGGCTGGACTGCAGTCAATTCCGTCAGAACTTTATGAAGCAGCCAAAGTGGATGGAGCCGGAGCGGTGAAAAGATTTTTTAATGTTACGATTCCGATGCTTGCACCTGCAATCACAATCTGCGTGGTAGGTATCACAACAGGTTCCTTAAAAGTGTATGATTTGTTGGTTTCATCTACAAAGGGTGGTCCGGGAAGGGCATCCACATCCATTATTTATCAGACTTATACTACGGCAATTAACGGGCGGCAGTATGGTTATGGTTCGGCAATGTCAGTAACGCTTGTCCTGGTATTATTTCTGGTAGCGCTGATACAGGTTAAAGGATTAAAGAAAAAGGAGGTGCAGGCATAATGTTAGGAAGAAAAAAAGAAAAAGATGATACACCTTCCCAGCCATATACAAAAAGCACCTTCATCATTCAAATCGTAATGAGTCTGTGTGCAATTGTCTTTATGGCACCGATATTCATGATTTTGAATTATTCCTTTAAAACAAAAAAAGAGCTCTATCTGAGCAGCCCCATTGCACTGCCCGAAAATTTCAGCCTGGATAACTATGTACAGGCGTTTAAAAAGCTGAATCTGGTAACAACTTTTGGCAATACGTTTCTATATACAGCAATCAGCGTATTAATACTGGCACTGCTTTGCGGAACAACTGCCTGGGCAATTGCCAGATGCAATCACAAATTTTTCAAATTCTGCTATATCTATTTTATAATAGGAATTTTGATTCCTTACCAGGCATTATTTTTACCAATCTACATTATAGGTTTCAATATGCATTTGACAAATACCAGAATCGGAATTATCTTTATGTATATAGCCACAGGAGTATCGTTTGGTGTCTTCCTGATGAACAGTTTCATGTCAACTGTGCCGGTTGAGCTGGAAGAATCCGCTCGTATTGACGGCTGCTCCGTATTTAAAACTTATTATAAAATCGTTCTGCCGCTGTTGAAACCTGCTATGGCTACACTGGTAATCATGCAGTCATTCCAGATCTGGAATGATTATCTGCTGGCAAGCCTCTATGTGAGCAAGAAACAGTTAAAAACGCTGACAGTTGCAATCCAGTCCCTGTTTTCTGCACAGTCCAGTGATTATACCACGGCTATGGCGGCGATTGTCATATCGGTTCTGCCCATAGCGATATTGTTTATCTGCCTGCAGAAGTATTTTATTAAAGGAATGACAGTAGGAGCTGTAAAGGGCTGAATTTTTGCAGTATAGCAGAGGAGCACAACCCAGACTGTGCTAGTCATTGGGTTAAGTGTGAAAGAAAATCGCTTTCACACTGCTGATTTTGGAATAGAACAAGCCATCTTGCGCTATTCATTGGGTAAAGTGTGAAAGAAAATAAAGAGGAAGGATGCCACTGGATAAATCTTTCAAATCATTTATTGTGGCAGCATAGCCGGACTACCAGCTATATAAAGAGGTGAAAACATGATTCAGATTTTAGAAGAATATTTATTTGGCGATATGACGGCCAGATATGTAACAGACCAGAAAAAAGAAAAGGTCGGACTCATACTGCTTCCAGCATCAGAACCTGTACCTGCCGATATTGAAAAAAAACAGGAACCGGATTCCCTGGTTCAGATAAAGGTTGCCGGAGATACCTATGGAGGCGCATATTCACAGGGCAGTACCCTGCGTAATTCCCAGACGGTGCAGCAGTTGAAATTTTGGAAACAGGAATATTTGCAGGAGGAAAAAAAGCAAACAGTCGTTACCAGTTTAAAGGATGAGCGGGGGTATGTTGTCCGCCATTTTCTCACATGGACAAAAGGCGACCTCTTCTGCCGAAGCTTTTGTGAATTTGAAAATAACAGCGGTGAACCTGCAGAGCTTGAGATGTTCGAAAGTTTTTCTCTGGGAGGAATTTCTCCATATATAGAAGGTGACTGCCACGATCAGATTGTAGTCCACAGACTGCGCAGCCGATGGAGTCAGGAAGGCCGCCTGGAATCCCTGCCCATTGAACACCTGGAGTTAGAACCGGCATGGGCAGATCATGCGGTACGATGCGAACGGTTTGGGCAGGCAGGATCCATGCCGGTGAATAAGTTTTTCCCTTACCTGGTTCTGGAAGACAGGAAAAACCATATTTTTTGGGGAGCACAGATTGCACATGGGGCGTCCTGGCAGATGGAAATTTACAGAAAAGATGAAGGAATTGCAATGAGCGGCGGTCTGGCTGACCGGGAGTTTGGGCATTGGATGAAAATTGTAGAAGCAGGTGCCTGCTTTCAAACGCCTCAGGCAATTTTAAGTGTTGGGAAATGCAGGGATATTGATGACATCTCTTACCGGCTTACAAAGTCAGGAGAGGAAGGCGCAAATCAGGCACCTGAGGCAGAACAGGATCTGCCCATTGTATTTAATGAATATTGTACCACCTGGGGATGTCCGTCCCATAAGAATATCAGCAGCATATTGGAGGCAGTGAAGGGAAAAGGATTCACCTATTTCGTAATTGACTGTGGCTGGTATAAAGAAGAAGGAGTGCCCTGGGATATCAGTATGGGAGACTATGAGGTATCGGCAGACCTGTTCCCGGAGGGGCTGGCTAAGACTGTAAATGCAATTAAAGAAGCAGGTTTACAGCCTGGAATCTGGTTTGAAATTGAAAATACGGGCCGTGCATCCAAGGCATACCAAATGACGGAACATTTGCTGAAACGGGATGGAAAAGTACTGACCACAGATATGAGAAGGTTTTGGGATATGCAGGACCCCTGGGTAGAGGCTTATCTCACTGAACGGGTAATCGGCACTTTAAAAAAATACGGATTTACCTACATGAAAATTGATTATAATGATACCATTGGAATTGGCTGTGACGGTGCGGAATCCCAGGGTGAGGCACTGCGTCAGAAAATCGAAGCAACCATGAAGTTTCTGGAGAAAATAAAAGCAGAGGTTCCAGGTATCGTCCTGGAAAATTGTGCTTCCGGAGGACACCGTCTGGAACCCGGCTTCATGCAGGCAACCAGCATGGCATCGTTTTCTGATGCACACGAATGTGTGGAGATCCCGATTATAGCAGCCAATCTGCACCGGTGCATTCTTCCAAGACAGAGCCAGATCTGGGCGGTGATACGCAAAGAAGATTCATTGAAAAGAATTGCCTATTCAGTTGCCAATACATTTCTGGGCAGGATGTGTATTTCCGGTGATGTTACGAATTTAAATGAAGGCCAGTGGGAAGTAATCGATTCCGGGATCACTTTCTACAAAAAGATTGCAAAAATTATTAAGAACGGTAAATCCTTCCGTTTTGGTCCGGATATCAACAGTTTACGAAATCCGGAAGGATGGCAGGGACTGCTTCGAACCGGAGAAGAGGAGAATGCCTATATAGTACTGCATACCTTTGGAGGTGTATTGCCGGAAACGATCCAAATTCCACTTCCCGATGACAGATCCTGGGAACTGGCTGATATTTATTCCGATACATCGGAGGTTGTCAGTTTGAAAGAGCGGACATTATCTTACCAGCCGGCAGAAAACTTTAAAGCAGTGGCAATACTGCTAAAATGCATATAGACCAGATCGTTAGATAATAAAGGGAAAATGAAACCCTGACAGTCACAGTATAAAATCTGTGTAACTGTCAGGGTTTTGTTTTCCCCATATTATATTTTCAGAGCAAGAACCTTTCTTATATCCCGCGTTTGGATTGTGGAAGCGGTTCAGACTGCATTTCCCTGAATTTCACAGGCGGCATATGATATTCTCTTGCGAAGATGCGGCAAAAATGGCTGGCATCAGAGCAGTTAATTTCCGCAGCTATTTCAGAGACTGTCATATCCGTTTCTTTTAAGAGCCAGCGCGCTTTCTCCATACGCTTATGCTGAATGATCTGAGAGAATGACAGCCCAAATGATTTTTTGATTAAACGGCTCAGATAAGAAGAAGAATAATTAAAATGCCGGCATACATCAGAAAAAGTAACCGTATTATAATTCTTCTGTATGTATTCCAGAATGCCCAGCAGCCGCTGGTCACAGGATGGTTTCTGTGAAGTAATAACATCAGAGATATGATGCCGGAGAAGATTAATTAAAACGGTATTCAGATAATTGCTGATCATATTCTGATGGTACTGTTTCTTCTCAAGGAACTCATCGTAGATCAGATACATATAATACCGGATCATAATATTCTCACCGGTTCTGAAAATAATCATCGGATGATCGGTATTTCCATACAGAATACTCTTAAAATAATTAGATAAAATACTCTGTTCCGATAACAGTTCAAAAAAAATAGAGTCAAATGAATTCTGTCGGATCAAAATATTGATTCCGATAAAATCATCAGAGTAGGAACGTATCTCGTGAGGTGAATTAAATTCCCAAAAACAAAAATCTCCTTTCTTTAAATGGTAATCATGTGAGCGGCAGGTGTGGATACATTCTCCCCTGGCAATATAAAATAATTCAAAGAAGGAATGGGTGTGAGGACGGGGGGGAAGGAACCGGCAGTGCTTTATTACCACAATATTGGATTCCATATGAAACATCTCCTCCGTTAGTACATGGGATATTTCATCAGCCGGTCTGGAAGCAGCAGAGAAAAACTCACGATATTTTTCCGCGCGGCGTCTTTGCTCCGATGGAGAGCAATGATCTAACCCGTGTTCCATCCGGTACATATCCCGGCACACAATTTCCAATGGGTTAAATTCCATTAATTTCACTTCAATAGCTTGCATGATGTCTAAAACAGGATTTTCCATAATATTTACGACGAAACCTTTCTTTTTGGTTGAAATGACGATTCATCATAAACTTTTAAAATCATATTTTCCTTATATGAGTATTATTGTACAACAAATTTATGGAATATGGAAGAGTAAAGAGCAAAAAGTCATAAAAATACAACGATAAAGAGAGATATATACAATAAAAGAAAAATGGAAAGTGTTAAAATGGGGAAACAAAAGAAGAATCAGGAGGGCCTAAGATGAGAAAAAGAAAAAAAGTAATAGCCGCTTTACTGGCGGTATCCATGACCGCAGGATTGTGGTCGGTACCGGGAGTAGAAGTACTAAATGTTCAGGCTGCTGCTGCAAGTGCAATCAGCAGTGAGGAATTTATGCAGCCGGGAATGGATTACAGACCGGGAGTCCGCTGGTGGTGGCCGGGAGGTGCCGTGGATGAAACGGAGCTCCAGACAGAGATAGACTATCTGGCTGCAAATGGATTCGGTTATGTTGAAATCAATCCCTTTGGCAAAATCGAAGCAGTAAACGGTGATGAGGACCGGATAAAGTCCATCTATACACCTGAGTTTTACGAATTGCTTGACAAGGCAATAACAATGGCAGAAGAAAAAGGTATAGTGGTTGATCTTAATATGGGTTCCGGATGGAATGCCAATAGCCAGAATGTAACACTTGCAGATTCTATGGGGAACATGGCGCTTGGAAGGGTTACAATCAGCGGAAATAGTCTTGCGGGAGAAGAAACACTATCGGAAAATAAAGCCGCAGAAGCAATTACCCTGCCGGAGTTGGAACAAAGTCTGTTCTATACTGAGAATAATCCAAAGGGAACTTTGGATGAAAGTATGGTAGAACTTCAGGGTGTGCTGATTGGTGAACTGACCGGAAATCAGGGTATGGAGTTTGTTCCCGGATCTTCCTTTATGGGTCCCACACCTGCCTATAATGAATTCCAAACCAAAGATGCGAATGGTGATATTATTACCAAAACCTATAGTAATCAGCTGGAACTGAATATGGACAACAGCTACTTTATAGACGCCCGGGATGAAATGATTCAGGACGGACAAGTGGTACTCAGCCAGGATATTCTGGACAAAATAGATAAGGAAAAAGATTATGAAGTGATTGCGCTGTATTACCTTCCGTCCGGCGGAAAGGCCATCGACTGTGCTAATGACTGGTTTGTGGTTGACCATATGGACAGCGCTAAAGTTACGGACTATATCAATGATTGGCTGGGGGAAGCAAATTTAAATCAGATCCTTCAGGGCCATCAGAATATCAGAGCCGTATTCAATGACAGCTACGAATTTTATTCTGATATGTATTATACGAAAGATCTGTATGCGCTTGCAAAAGACAGCATAGCAAATGGTCTGGGTTACGATTTTACAAAGTATCTGCCAACGGTGTATAAACAGTACAGTGCGGCTCCATTTTATATGGGTCTTGGGACAAAAGACAGCTTTTTAACGTATTCCCTGGATGCTAATGTAAAAAGCAGGATTACATATGACTATAATACACTGGTAAATCAAAAATTCCAGGAAGGCCTTGCCGCTTTTGAATCTTCCGCAAACAGCTATGGGCTATTATACCGTCAGGAAGCATACAATCCGCCAATTGACACCATTGGTGCTGCTAAATATGTGGATATACCGGAAGCAGAGCAGGCAAATGAATTCTCTCTGATCAGAGTAGCCTCCGGTGCACATCTGTATGGCAGAAATCTGGTTACCTGTGAGCAGTATACACTTGGATGCACACCATTTAAGAATACCCTGGAACAGGTAAAAGCAGGATACGACATCATGGCAACCAGCGGCGTGAATAACTTTTTCTATCATGGTTTTAATTACCGCTATGGTGCCGGCTCTGAACAGTACGGAGAAGAGGGGTGGTCACCAATGCCGACTACCGGAATCAACGTTACCCAGAGTAATACTCTGTCACCTTATTTTACCGAGATGAATGCTTATGCATCCCGTGCCAATTATCTGATGCAGCAGGGAAAAGCCAGCAAAGACGTCGCGCTGTATATGCCATTTAACGGCAGTTTATCAGAGACGGATGCGGTAAAGGCAATGAACTACAACGGATATACCTGGGATGCCATTAATGATGACAGCATCGTTACAGCAGATACACAGTATTCAGATGGAAAGATTCAGGTAAATGGCGGCAACATGACTTACGATGCAATCATAGTGGAGACATCGAAACTGCCTGTTGATACCATGATGAAACTGGCACAGATGGCAGAAGCGGGAGCAAATATTATTTTCTATGGAACTCTTCCTAATGCGCAGCCGGGATATGCTGATGGCAATTATGAGACAGAGGACCAGAAGGTAGCGGATGCCGCGGCAGCCTTGCTGGAGAACCAGACGGGTGTTCTGGCAAATTCTGTGGAGGAACTGGCATCTGTTCTTGCAAATGTATCCGCTCCTAAGGTATCCTATGCTGAGAATACCAGCCTCAGATTCAACAGACGTACCTTAGAAGATGGCGGAGAACTGGTATATATCAGAAATATTGCTGAAAGCCAGAATGAAGTTACTCTTCAGATCAATGGCGATTATCAGAATTATTACTGGATGGATCTGAATAATGGAAAAATATATGAAGCCCGGGCTAATGGGGATCACACCATAACAATGACGATGAAAGCAGGCACCGATACGCTGTCATCTACAAGAAGTATGGCAATTGCACTGCTGTGTGAACCGGCAGGCGCAGGATTTGAAGAAACTGTTATCAGCAAAGGAGCTCCGGACACCTTAGATGTTGCCCCAGCGGATAAAACAGAGGAAGTTTCCGTAGAAAAACTTACGGTAACAGCTGATAATATTGGTGGGGATAGTGGAAATACCAGAACGGTGACTTATACCGGAGAGGTTCTTGGAAAATGGAACGACCAGGAATTTCAGGGCGGTGAACTGCAGAAAGTTTCCGCTGACGGTGTATATCAGGCAACTTATACATTAAATGGTGATCTAAATGGACAGAAAGCAGTACTGGATCTTGGAAATGTATATACTGCGGCAAAAGTAACAGTCAATGGCAAAGAAGCCGGAAATGTGCTTTATACTCCATATACGCTGGATATCTCTAATTTATTAAAGACAGGTAAAAATGATATTCAGATTACTGTGACACCAAGGAAATATAACCGGCATTACGACACGCTGGTAGACACCGGATTGGAAGGTCCCGTTACCATTGGATTTACCCAGAAAGAAATAAAGGCGCTTACCATTACTAAAAATCCGGTAAAAACCACTTATACAGCAGGAGATGATCTGGATTTAACCGGGCTTGAGGTAAGTGCTTCCTATGCAGATGGCACAACCAGTAAGATTACGGGTTATACCGTAAGCGGATACGATAAAACGAAGGCAGGAACACAGGCAGTCACCGTGTCTTTCCAGGGGATGACAGCATCTTTTTCCGTAAACGTAAATGAAAAAGCAGTTGCAGTAAGTAAAGTCACCTTAAATTTCAGTGCGAAAACGCTGGATATCGGGAAAACAATTCAGCTGTCCACAGCTATCTATCCGGATAATGCGTCAAACAAAAAGGTTGCTTATACTTCCAGTGATTCCGCCATTGCAGCAGTAGATGGAAACACAGGAAAAGTAACTGCGAAATCAGCAGGAAAAGCTGTGATAAAAGTAACGGCACAGGACGGAAGCAGTCAATCGGCACAGTGTACCGTTACTGTGAAACCTGCAAAGGTAACGTCTCTGAAAGTAAAGAGCCGCACGACAAACAGTATCGAATTGAAGTGGAACAAATCAGCGAAAGCAGACGGTTATGCTATCCTGCGCTATGACAGCAGCAAGAAAAAATATGTATCAATAGCTGACGTAAAAGGAACCAAAAACACTTATAAAGTAAGCCGCCTGAAAGGTAAAACCGGTTCAAAATTATCTCCGGGATACATTTATAAATTCAAAGTACAGGCATATAAAATGATAGCCGGTAAAAAAGTATATGCGAACGGAGCAGTTCTGAAGACAGCAACTAAGCCAAATACAGCTGTAATTACAAAATTGACAGGTAAATCATCAAAAGTAACCATTACATGGAAAAAACAGAGCAAGGTAAGCGGCTATGAAGTATGGATGTCCAATAAAAAAGGAAGTGGATATAAGAAAATTAAAACCATTTCAAAAGGAAAGACTGTTTCTTATACGAAGAAAGGGCTGAAAAAGAATAAAAAATATTATTTCAAAGTAAGAAGCTACCGATTAGTTAATAATCAGAAAGTTTATGGAAAACTATCTGGTGCTAAGGGTTATCAAATCTAAATTCCAGTGTAAATAGTAAAGTCCGTATCAGAAAGCATGTGCTTTTTGATACGGACTTTACGGCCTGCCAAACCAAGGACCGTTCAACATGAAAAAAGCCCGCCGCCAAGTCAAATAAATGGTCATATATAAATCGAAGTCACCATTTAAAGCAGCGGGCATAAAATATAAAAAAGCCGGCCGATATGGCAAGTCTGCTTGCGATATAAATGGAGTCAAAGATGAGACAGTTGGAATATCAAAGAAATAAAGTATTAGATTATGCAAAAAAATGGGCATTTGGGCGAAACCCGGCATACCTTGATTTCGAGAATCTGGGTGGTGATTGTACAAACTTTGCGTCCCAATGTATCTATGCAGGAAGCCAGGTTATGAATCCTACAAAAGTTTATGGATGGTATTATTACAGCAGCACTAACCGTACTGCTTCCTGGACAGGAGTGCAATACCTGTATAATTTCCTTACCAAGAATAAAGGGGTGGGACCGTATGCAGCGGAGGTTAAGGCAGAGAATGCAGTACCCGGAGATATCTTGCAGCTGGGAACTTCCGGCGGGTTCTTTTACCACAGCCCTGTAATTGTAAAAGTAACAGATCAGAATATTTATGTGGCTGCACACACATTTGATGCATACTTAAGACCCTTGGATAGTTATATCTACGAAGAGATAAGATTTTTGCATATATTGGGAGTACGGGGGTACTGATTTTATTTTCTTGTTGTTTGATAAAAATAAATGCGGTATACTATTAATAAGAAAAAATGTAATCCGTAAAACCTGGAGCTATCTATCTGTATTATATAGAAATAGAAGTATTAATAATATTGGAAGCAAAATCATGAAATCACTTGTAGTATTGGTACAATGAATTTGGATGTGATAATTTTTATATTCAGAACAACAGGAGATAAAGGTTGAAAGAAAAATATGATATAGAAAGGATGCCACGGTGTATGCTTTCAACTTGTTTTATTGTGGCAGTATTGCAGGCAGGCCTGCAATATGCAATGGTATAAATATGATTAAAAAAATTGACCATATCGTTATTACTACCGCAGATATAAATGCCTGTACTGCATTTTACAGGGCACTTGGATTTGACTGCCGGGAAGCAAATGGACGCTGGGAACTATTTTCCGGCGATTTTAAGATCAATGTACATAGGAAAGGGTTTGAATTGGAACCCAAGGCGCAGAATGTGGCAACCGGAAGTGCGGATTTATGTTTTGAACTGTGTGATCCAATTGAGGTGTGCAAGGATAGGCTGCTGGAGCAGGGGCTGGATATTGAGTTAGGAATAGTGTTGCGCCATGGTGTTTTAGGAGAAATGAAATCACTTTATCTCAGAGATCCCGATGGTAACCTGATTGAATTGTGCAGCTACGAATAGAGGTATCTTCTAAGAGGCATAAAAGCCTGTTAGAACTGACAGGAGATAAGATTTATTATGAGAGAACAAAAGAACAAGCCGTTCAACCATTTACCGGGAAAACGGAAGATTAAAAAAATATTAGGGGTATCTGTCCTGTCCCTGGCTGTTATGACCGGAGTTGGCGGCTGTAAAAAAATCGACCGCATTCCGGAAAAAGATACGGCTCAGATTCTGACATCTGTAAGTGTAAAGAAGTCAGGGGTGAGTACGTCTGGCTCAAGAATGACAGATCAGCTGAAGGAGAGTCAGCTGCAATTGAGTCAGTTACAGTTGAGTCAGTTACAGGAGACTCAGTTGCAGGAGAGTCAGGAACAGACAGCAGATAAACAAGAAAAACAGATTGTCACAAAGCAAAATAAGAAGCAGGACAATTTGTCAGCTGAAAGCCAGAAACAGGAAGGTAAAAAGAAAGCAGATCAGATAAACCGTGAACAGTCAGATCTCCTCGTTCTGGTAAACAAAGAACATCCTTTGAGCGAGGACTACAATGTCAAGATGAAGACATTGGAAAACAGTGATAAAGTTGTAGCGGAAATGATAATTCAGGATCTGCAGGACATGCTGGCTGATGGTACGAAAGAAGGGCTCAGGTTCTGCATTGCTTCTGCCTACCGCAGTTCTGAGCGCCAACAGGAAATCCTGGATGCAGATATAAGAAAGCTGACGGATAAAGGTATGACTGATGAGGAAGCCTATGAGCAGGCTACCAGAACCGTAATGCCGGCAGGTTACAGCGAGCATGAAACAGGTTTGGCGGTGGATATCGTGGCACTTAGCAACCAGCTGTTGGACGACAGCCAGGAGAATACGCCTGAAACACAATGGCTTCAGGAGAATTGTGATCAATACGGCTTTATTCTTCGATACCCGAAAGGAAAAACAGATATTACCGGGATCGATTATGAATCCTGGCATTATCGTTATGTAGGAAAAGAAGCAGCGGCTTATATCAAAAAGCATGATCTCACATTTGAGGAATATCTTGAGGAAAAAATATAACCCTAGAGCGTGTTTTGAAATTGCTTTCTGGCAGCTGTGCGTCACAGTTTGTGGGAGATTTGTCCCGGATGAAGGGCGCGTAGCGGGCTACGTAACCTGAATTCGGGGGAAATATGCCGCAAAGCGTCCCTTAATCAGCAAAACCCAAATTCAAGAAATTGTTCGCTCTAAAGCTCTGCACAGATCCCGTAAATGCACTCCGGAGATCTATGCAGGGCTATATTACAAATATTTTGCCGTTACACTATTGCTTGTCTCCTTCATTTCTATTGGTGTTCCCGCAAAGATAATCTGGCCGCCCTTTATACCGCCCTCCGGTCCTAGGTCTATGACCCAATCGCTGTTTCTGATAATCTGAGTATTATGTTCAACGACTACCACAGTATTCCCGGCATCCACCATACGATTCAGAAGAACAAGAAAATGTTCCACATCTTTAGGATGCAAACCGGTTGTAGGTTCATCCAGCAAATAAAGATTCCGCTTTCCAGAGCTGCTTCCGATCAGTTCTTTCGCAAGCTTAAGACGTTGTCCTTCCCCGCCGGATAAGGTGGTCAGAGTTTGTCCAAGTTCCAGATATCCAAGTCCCACATCCATAAGAAGACTCAGGATCTTTCTGATTTTGGGATGCCCTGCAAAGAAATGGGAGGCTTCTTCCACAGAGAGATTCAGTACATCTTTAATGGAAAGTCCTTCATACTTTACTTGCAGCACATCATAATGGAACTGATTTCCATTGCAGACAGGGCAGACAACTTCAACATTGGAAAAAAACAGCATGTTGCTGTCTACATATCCCAGTCCCTGGCAATTCTCACATCTGCCGCCAGGTGTGTTGAAAGAGAAATGCTTTGCGGTAAATCCTGCTTTTTTTGCTGTATCAGTCTTGGAAAATACAGTTCTGATTTCGGAATAAACCTCGGAATATGTTGCAACGTTGGAACGCTTCATCTTTGTGACTGCCGTCTGGTCAATTTCAACCAGTTTATCAAATTGTTCAAGTCCAGAAACATAATTGTTCTGTCCATGATGATTCCCTTTGGCAAGCACTTCAAATATTAAAGTTGATTTTCCGGAACCGGAAGGACCTGTTATAGCAGTCAGGCATCCCGCTGGAATATCTACATTGATATTTTTTAAATTAAATTTATCCGCATTTCCGATATGGACGATATCTCTGTCAGCTTTTCTAAAAGTTGTTTTTCCAGGAGGTGGATTTTGCAGATAACTGCCGGTTAGTGAAGTTTCCCGGCTTTTTATTTCGTCAAATGATCCGGCGGCTATAACCTTACCGCCATATTTTCCGGAGCCGGGACCAATATCTACGATATAATCTGCACTTGCCATGGTATCCACATCATGCTCAATTACAAGTACAGTATTGTCCAGATCACGTAATTTTTTAAGTATTTTTATCAGTCCTGCGGTATCTTTTGGGTGCAGACCTACCGTTGGCTCATCTAAAATATAGATCACACCTGACAAATCCGAATCCAGAATTGCCGCTAGCCTTAACCTCTGTAATTCGCCTCCTGACAGAGTCACGGTCTGGCGGTCAAGAGAGAGATAGCCAAGTCCAACGTTGATAAAGCGGTTAAGCTTAGTCCGGATATCCAGAAGATACGCTTTAACGTAATTTTCATGCTGTTTTGTAAGTGAGGCACTAAGTTCCAGAATCCATTGATTCAGTTCCTCTAAAGAAAAGTTTGAAAGCTGTGGCAGGCGTGTACCGTTTACGGTAACGGTTCTGCCTGATTCAGCGAGCCGCTCGCCTTTGCAGTCGGGGCATTCTATGGTCTCAAAATATGGAGTAAACTGTTTCATATCTCCGTTTTTTTCGGTAAACCTGCGCCATAATATAGGCAAGACACCTTCAAATTTACCCAGTGCCACAGTTTTAGGAGGAGCCAGATTAGGAAAAGTACTTTTCATTCTTTCGCTTTCAATGCCATCATACAAAATAGATTTTTGCAGCTCACTAAAATGCTGTACAGGGGTGTTTACAGGAACTGGGATGCCGTAATGTTTAAATGCAGCGTATAATACAGCGGTCTGATATTCCCCGTATTTTTTCTCCCAGTAATTTACCGCGCCTTCTTCCAGGGACAGTTCTTCATTCACTGCCTGTTCTTTTAGTATCGTATGGATTTTTCCCAGACCTTCACAAGTGGGACAGGCTCCCTCTTTGGTATTGAAAGAAAAATTCGTGCGGGTAATCTTATCCATGCGTTTGCCGCATTCGCAGCAATACATATAAACAAAAAAATCATTCCCTGCTTTTCCGGTTTCTTCTTTGCAGTCGGATGCCTTAATTATTTTCCCGCAATAGGGACAGGCCCTGACCCCAAGTTTTTCATATACCATTCGCAGGTCGGTGTAAATATCGGAAATGGTTCCTACTGTTGAACGGGGATTTTTGTTAGCGTCTGTCTGGGAAATTACAATGGCGGGAGAAACTCCCCGTATGCGGTCCACCTTAGGTTTATGAATACCTTGAAGAGACATAGCCTCCAGGTATTGCCTCTGACATTCATTAAAAAGAACATCAATGAGTAATGTCGATTTCCCGGAACCGGAAACTCCTGTAAATACCACAAGCTGGTTCTTGGGTATTTCTAAGGAAACATTTTTTAAATTACCTTCATTCGCGTTTTCTATTTTAATACTTTGCATAAATTCCTCCTGTCAGTTCAATCTTCATACCTATATTATACAACATGAAAGCAATAAAGGAAGATTTATGGAGGTAAGTACTTGATTTAAGGAGCAAACCTTATATTTGTGTTAGAACCTGGTACTACAGCTAACAATTTCATCTTGTATTTGGGTTTAGCTGAGGAAGGGGACGCTTTGTAGATTGAAGTAGTGCGCGGAAAGAGAAGGGGGCGGACCATGGCAGGCGTTTGGAAGGCTTACCGCAGAACTGGCATTTTCTAACCTTCCCAGAGCGCTTTTTGGCGGCACGCGGGCATTCGCTCCGAAATCCTGATGCATTTCGCAGCTCACTGCCCGCTTAGTATTCGACTGGCTCCCATCGGATACTAAGTGGGCAGTGACTCATAAATAAGGCATTGACAGTGCTTCAAAAGGATAATGTCATCTGTACCCAGATTAAACAGAGATTTTTACAGAAAAAGAATGATGATGCATCACGGATGTTTTCCATTGATGATGTAAGTAAGGCTACGGGGATAACCCCGACTACAATAAGATATTGGGACAAGATAGGGCTTATATCGGCTAATCGGTGTGCGGAGTATATCTGCATTATATAATCTGTGCAGACAGGTTGAGCTAAACAAATATGATGGCGATGGGTAAGATATCCCATCGCCATGTTACGAACTGCTATCAGTTATTTTGTGAATCATTTTTCAGGCACTGCCGGATGATTCTCTGGATACTTTTCAATGAAAGAAAATATTTCTTCGCCAGATCATCTTTATTAATTCCGGATAGAAAATCCTGATAAATTTGCCGGTTTCTTGATTCCAATTCTTCCCGGATATATGTTCTTTCACCCCAGGCTTTTTTATTGCCTGACATTCTTGGAATATAAATATATTCACCGTCTATATATTCCTGGATTTGTTCCACTAATTCCGGTGGTAAAATATGTGTAGCTTTTATATAGCTCATTATGCACTCCTAATTTATTTAATAATGAAATAGGAATAGCAAAGGCTATTAAATAATACTTTATGTAATTTTCTACACTGCATCAGCCTTTGCTATGCAGTAATAACGATAGGATTAAGCATAAGTCATCCGCCCCCCTGAGTCTTTTTAGGGCAAGTATATCATTGGTATATGGGGGTGTCAAGAATAACGTGGAGGGATTGCTGATCTGGCAGTGACAAATTAAACGTTTTGCATATATTTTTCATGTAAAAGATGTTACAATAAAAACAGAAAACAGATAACAGAAAGAATAGGAATAAATCCAAACTATGAAAACAGAAAACAATCTATTTAAAGAATATAATTTATCCGGAGAAATCCTGGAGGCTTTGACAGGACTAGGCTACCTGAAACCAACGGAAATACAAAAAGAAGTCATTCCTACAGCTTTGAGGGGAAGAGATATTGTAGCGAAATCACAGACAGGAACCGGGAAAACGGCAGCATTTGCAATACCCTTATGTGAGAAAGTAATCTGGGAGGAAAATTCACCCCAGGCTTTAGTCTTGGAACCAACCAGGGAACTGGCGGTGCAGGTGGGGATGGAGATCTTTCATATCGGCAGGAAAAAACGTCTGAAGGTTCCGGCAGTCTTTGGAGGATTTCCCATTGACAAACAGATACAGACTTTAAAACAGAAATCTCACATTGTAGCGGGAACACCCGGGCGCGTTATGGATCACGTCCGCAGAGAAACATTAAAGCTGAATCAGATTAAATATCTGGTTATTGATGAGGCGGATCTCATGTTGGATATGGGATTTTTGGAGGAGGTAAAGGAAATTATCTCACTGCTTCCGGGAGACAGACAGATTCTTCTGTTTTCAGCAACTTTAGATGAAGGTGTAAAGCAGCTAATTGATGGATATATGAATGAAGCGGTATCCATAATACTGGAATCAGAAACGGAAACCGTTGCAGGCATCCGGCAGACCGTATATGAAGTGGATCAGGAAGAAAAATACCAGGCACTGCTTCGGATACTGATTAAGGAAAACCCCGTGGACTGCATGATTTTCTGTGGAACCCGGGAGATGGTAAATGTACTCTGCCATAAGCTTGGAAGGGATAGGATACCATGTGGTATGATTCATGGGGAACTGGAACAGAGAGAAAGGCTCAGGATGATCGATGGATTTCGGGAAGGGCGTTTTCATTATCTGATCGCTACTGATGTAGCGGCAAGAGGAGTTGATTTTGAGAACATTACCCATGTGATCAACTATGATTTTCCAACGGGAAGGGAGACTTACGTACATCGGGTGGGAAGAACCGGAAGAAACGGAAAAGAAGGAACTGCTATTAGTCTGGTCAGTGAATCTGATCAGAAAATGAAACAAATGGTGGAGGCATATACCGGTGACAGATTGCCTATAGAAGAGCTGCCTGAAATCAATTCAGAGGATGAAAAAAGATTCTGGGCATATCTAAAGAAAAAGGCGGTACTGAAACCAAAAAAAGGTGCAGCTTTAAATAAATCAATAACGAGATTATCGGTAGGCGGCGGGAAGAAGTCTAAAATGCGTGCAGTGGATGTCGTGGGAGCAGTCTGCAATATTCAGGGAATGACGGCAGAGGATATAGGAATTATTGATGTAAGGGACAGCTTAACATATGTAGAAATCTTAAATGGAAAAGGTAAAGCCGTTCTGGAAGCATTACAGGAAAAACCAATTAAAGGAAAAATACGTAAAGTGCGGATAACCAGAAATGTATGAGTGAAATACAGTTACGGAATGTAGTAATGAAATGATGTGACGAAATCAGATAATAGTATACCCTCAAGAAATCAGGTAACGGTATGCTGCAAAGAAATAAAGTGTGTATTGAATAGCAGTAACAAAAAGCGATGCAGTTTCGAGAAATCGGAATTGTGACCGCTTTTTTATTGTCATAAAAGATGATACTGATGGTGTATAAAAAGGAGAACGTTAACATTTTATAACATAAATAGTTAAATATGAAAAATACCTATTATACATTATGCATAAAATATAAAGCATAAATCTGTTATAATTGGTGAAAATAATTTATATAATTGACATATTAGAAAATAGATGTATAATGTAATTAAAGAGAACGTTCTCAAAAAAATTCATTAGTGAGGTTGGACATATGGGGGATAATGGAGAAAATAAGGAAAAGACAATCAAAGATGTGGCGATATTAGCCGGTGTATCGGTTGCAACTGTGGGCAGAGTAATCGGCAATTATGGATCTGTTTCAGAGAAGACCAGAGATAAAGTAATGAATGCAGTCAGGGAATTAAATTATTCGCCTAATGCCATTGCGCAGGGTATGAGAGGCCGGAGTATGAAGACTATCGGCATTGTAATCGGAAGTATTAAAAATAGTTTTTTTGGAGAAATGGTATATTCCATAGAACGGGTAGCAAGAAAAAATGGTTACAATACATTGATCTGCAATACCCATGAGAAACCGGAATTAGAATTACAGCACATGGAAATGCTTCGTACAAAGCAGGTAGACGGCATTATTCTGGCATCCATATTTGACAATATTAAGGCAATTCCCAAAGACAAGCGGGTTTTGTATAATGGTCCGATTCCGGTTGTTTGTGTTGACCGGAAAATCGAAGGCTTAAACCGTGATTTGATTGAAACTGCAAACAAAGATGTGGCTTGTGAGGCTACATCCTACTTATTGGATTTGGGTCATCGTAAGATTGGTGTCTTTGGGGCAGGGCGTCCCATGATCACTACTGTCAGGGATCGTGTGGAAGGCTACCGCAAAGCCTTTCGGGATAAAGGAATTGATTTAGATGAAAGGTACATAGAAACCTTCGACTGGGAGGAAGAAGCGGTAGAGAAAGAAATTGATGAGTATCTGAATAAAAACGAAGATATTACAGCCATTCTTATTTTAAACGGATCACTTACAACTGCTATATTCAGGGAACTGAAACTTCGTTCTGAAAACTGGCTGAGTGAAAGGTCCATTATTACATGGGATGAAGAAGATATGATACAGCTGATGGATATTACTACAGTTGAACAGCAGGTTGAGAAGATGGGAAGAATTGCGGCTGAGAGAGTATTTACTCAGGTGGAACATCCCGAAAGAGAAGAAGATGGAATGAAGATTGTATTAAAAGGTCATTTGAATATCCGAAAGTCCTGTAAAAAACGATAGCAAACCGGTAAGGTTACTATAAATAAAACAAAAATGGAGGTAAACAAATGGATTTAATTATGGGAATGAACAGTGGTTCATCATTTGATGGTATTGACGTTGTTCTGGCTGAAACTGAAATGGATGCAGATGGGTTTCCAAAGGCACCGAGATTTATTGCGGGAGGCTCATACGACTGGCCCGAAGAGGTTAAGGAAATCGTTACAGCTTCCTTTGAAAACAAAGTGGATATGGTGGGACTGAACCGATTAAATTATATCTGCGGCGCAGTCTTTGCAGAAAAAGCGGTTCAATTTATGAAAGAAAATAATATTAACTCCAGAGATATCAAGGTTCTTGGACTGGATACCCAGACTATTTACCAGGAACAGCCGGATCACAAAGCAATCTCTGAGATGACGGTAGAACAGAAAGCGGACTGGCCGGGCAGGTGGCTGTCGAAAGCATATCCTGCAGGCTTCCAGATGGGTGAAAGTTCCGTGATTGCAAATCTTACAGATATTGATACCGTTACGCATTTTCGTCCGGCAGATCATACCTGGGGCGGCAGTGCAGCACCTCTTATGCCGTATCTGGATTTTATTATGTTTAGAAAAAAAGAAAATCCATCCATGACATTAAATATCGGAGGTATTGCAAATCTTCATCTGGCAAGTAAGGACAGACGCCAAATGTTTGGATTTGATACAGGTCCGGGGAATGTAATTTCTAATTATATGTGCAAAAAGCTTTTTGGCCTGGAATATGATAAAGATGGTATGATTGCGGAGCGTGGGAATGTCAATGCAGATTTACTGGATCATTTTATGAAGCATCCGTTTTTTGACAGGCCGGTACCAAGATCCGGATGGATTGCGGACTATAGTGCTGAGTACATAGATAGTGTTATAGAAAAGTTCAAATATCTGCCCAAAGAAGATATTATTGCAACTGCATGTGCCTTTACCGGTGCGGCGGTAGCAAAATCAATGACGGATAACATTCCGGCTGATATTGTTGCAAAGACAAATACTCTTTATGCAAGCGGCGGAGGTGTGAGGAATCCGGCGATTATGAAAGAAATTCAGGCAAGAATTCCTCAAAATATCAGATTGACTACTTCTGCAGAGATTGGAATTCCTCCGGAATACAAAGAAGCAGTAAAATTTGCAACAATCGCATATTCCACGATTCATTGTGTACCTGGAAATATTCCGGCAGCAGGACACGCATCACAATATGCAATTCTTGGTAAGATCGCTTTGGCTCCAAGAAATATTAAAGGCGGAGCAGAGTTTGTGAGATAAATCTATAATAAAGTGATAGTAAAACGATAGATAATACCATGAATAAAAGATTGCTGGGCTTAGCTCTTCCCGGGATTTCATTTGGGATCAATCCCAGGAAGGGCTTCACATAAACATAAAACATCTTCATTATAATATAGGTATAGTATTAATTCAAGCATCATTATACGGCAAAATATAAAATAAGGTAAAAAATCGGGCAGGCAGCCTGATTATATATAAGGAGGATTCATATGAAGAAGAAAATATTATCAGTTTTATGCTGTGCTGCATTGGCAGTTAGTTTCGCAGGCTGTGGATCAAATGATGCGGGTACCGCTTCTTCCTCTGCCGCAGGAGTCACGGAAGTGAAAGAATCTGATTCCAAGGCAAAATCAGATATTGCACTTGGTATTTCATTTGGGCAGAACGTACATCCATTTTTTAAGGCAATGCAAAAAGGTGCGGAAGATGCGGCAAAAGAATTGGGTGTGGAACTAGTTGTACAGTCAGCAGACAGCAGTGTAGAAAAACAGACAACACAGATAGAAAACCTGGTACAAAGCGGTGTAAAAGCAATTTTATTAAACCCATATGATTCTGCAGCAGTGGCACCAGCTTGTCAGGCTGCACTGGATAAAAACATAGGCATATTTACGATGGACATCACAGTAGACGGGGCGGAAGCAACTTCCTTTATTGCTTCTGATAATGTGAAAATCGGTGAAATGCTGGCTCAGTATATAGATGAACAACTGGGTGGTAAGGGAAAAATTGCATTGTTAGTTGACCCTTCTGTTTCTTCATTAAAAGACCGTGAAAAAGGATTTACCGACTATATTAAGGCAAAAACCCAGATTGAAATGGTAGCAACCCAGAACGGTGCTATTGAGCGAACAAAATCTTTGGAATCAGCAGAAACTATTCTCCAGGCACATCCCGATATACAGGCATTTCCGGGAATAAATGAGAACTCCGCATTGGGAATAGCAAGCGCTGTTAAGGCTTCCGGATTAAAGGATATTATCCTTACCGGAGTTGATGCTACGGAAGATGTTATGAATGGAATCAAAGACGAAACGCTGGCGATTGGCGTTGCCCAGGATCCATATCAGATGGGATATGAATCCGTAAAAAATGCAGTAAAGTGGATCAACGGCGAAACAGTAGATAAAGAAATTAAACTGGAATGTGAATACATGACAAAAGACAATATCCAGGAATACATAGACAGAGAAGCTCAGTATCTAAAATAATCGCAAAAATTATGAGGTGAAGCTGTGGGAAAAACAATAGTAAAGATGGAAAATATAACAAAATCATTTGCAGGTATCAAGGCACTTAATAATGTACAGCTGGATCTCAGAGAAGGCGAAGTACATGCTCTGATGGGGGAAAACGGGGCAGGAAAGTCAACCCTGATGAAGATTCTTACCGGAGTATATACAAAGACAGAAGGGAAGACTATGATCGCCAATGCTGCAGGACAATTGGAAGAGATAGACATCAAGACGCCTTTGCAGGCACAGCAGTTAGGGATCAGTATGGTGTTTCAGGAATTTAATCTTCTGGAAAATATGAATATAGCAGAAAATATATTCCTGGGTAGAGAGCATTTAGACAAAAAGCACTGTATCGATAAAGCTGCCATGTATGCGGATGCGGCAATGGAATTGGGAAAAGTCAATTTAAAGCTGGATCCAAAGACAACGATCAGTTCTCTGAGCTGCGGACATAAACAGTTAATTGAAATTGCAAAATGCTTATCTTTCCATGCAAAGGTAATCATTTTAGATGAGCCCACAGCCAGTCTGACCGATAATGAATCACACATTCTATTCGAGATTATACGGGAACTGAAGTCTCGGGGAATCAGTATCGTCTACATTTCACACCGTATGGAAGAAGTTTTTGATCTGGCAGACAGAATTACAGTTTTTCGTGACGGGGCTTATATCAGCACGGTAGAACGGGATGATTTTGATGAAAAGGCAATCATTAAAATGATGATCGGACGGGAGCTGGAAGAAAAGATTCCAAAAGGGAATGTGACGGTGGATGAGAATAACGTTGTGCTGGAAGTCAGAAATGTAAAAATATATCCTGGATCCATACCTGTTAATTTTAAACTTTATAAGAAAGAAATTCTTGGATTTTTTGGACTTGTGGGAGCGGGCAGAACAGAGCTTTCCAGGATCATATTCGGAATTGACTCCATTGCAGACGGTGAAATTTATATAAAAGGGAAAAAAGTAAGTATTGGATGCCCAAGAGATGCAATTAATGCCGGAATCGGGCTTGTTCCGGAGGACAGAAAGGATTTGGGGCTGGTGCTTGGAATGAGTATAAAAGATAATATGCTGCTGTCGAAACTGGCTCAGTTTAAGCATGAGATTCTAAGAAAAGAAGAATTGCAGGATATCACGGGGACATATATTAAAGACCTGGCAATAGCCCTTGCCAATGAGAACCAGGCAGTGAAAGAATTGAGCGGAGGAAATCAACAGAAAGTGGTAATTGCGAAGTGGCTTTCCATGGCACCGGACGTACTGATTATGGATGAACCTACCAGAGGAATTGATATCGGTGCAAAGACAGAGATCTATAACCTTATGCGCAGGCTCACCGAACAGGGAATGAGCATTATTATGATTTCGTCTGAGATGGCTGAAATCATGAAAATAAGTGACCGTGTGGTAGTTATGCATGAGGGAAGTAAAACAGGGGAAATGAATTCCCAGGAAGTTACACAGGAGGCACTTATGAGCGCAGCTATCGGAGGAGGAAAGGGATTATGACTACTGCAAACAAGAAAAAATTGAGTTTTGATACAATGAGACAACTGGTGCTCGTTTTCATCCTTATATTTATCTGTCTGTTATGGACGGTGTTAACACCCACATTTCTGACATTTAACAATATTATTAATGTAATCCGCCAGGCATCTTATACAGCAATAGCATCTATTGGTATGACGATGGTTATTATCGTTGGGGAGATTGATTTGTCTGCCGGTTCTCTTGTTGCAGTAAGCGGTTTGGTTGCAACCTGGACATTTAAAATGACCAATTCTGTAATTCTCGCTGTTTTAGCAGCGATATTCATGGGAGTTGCCGTTGGATTATTTAATGGATTTCTTACGGCAAAAGGAGATCTGCCGGGGTTCATAGCAACTTTGGCAAGCATGACGATCTTAAGAGGAATGGCGTATATTGTAACGGGCGGTGATCCTATTTCAATTACAGATGACAGGTACCTAAATATTGGTACGGGATATGTGGGGTTTTTACCGATTCCGGTAATAATTATGGCAGTCTGCGTGATAGCCGGTTCATTTATCATGAATAAGTTACGTTTTGGGCGATATGTCTATGCAGTGGGTGGCAATGCAGAGGCCAGTAAGTGGTCAGGGCTGAATGTAGATAAAGTTAAAATTATTGTATACCTGATTATGGGCGTACTGACAGCGGTTGCAGGTCTTATAGTTTCAGCCAGACTTGGTTCAGGCCAGCCTTCCGCCGGGCAGAGTTTTGAAATGGATTGTATTACTGCTGCGGTTGTAGGCGGTACCAGTATGTCAGGCGGAAAAGGCAAGTTATTCGGAACAATTGTGGGTGTTTTACTGCTGAGTGTACTAAGTAACGGGATGACGCTGATCGACATTAACTCTTATTGGCAGCAGGTTATAAAAGGCGGAATTATCGTGGTAGCTGTATTAATTGATACAAAAACAAAGAAACGTTAAATATGTTTGGGACTTTAAGAAATTGTAGAATTAATTTTCAGAACACGTTTAACATCATAAAATATCACGTAATTCGTGAGAATAAGTGGAGGTAAGCATGCAGTTAATTTTAGATACGGCAAATCTGGATCAGATTAAATTGGCAAATGAATGGTTTCGCATATCCGGGGTCACTACAAATCCAACCATTATAGCAAGAGAAAACACTGATTTTCTCCAAAGGCTTTATGATATTAAGAATATTATTGGAAATAAGCAGCTTCATGTTCAGGTGGCGGGAACATCCTGGCAGGAAATGGTTGCAGATGGACTTGCTCTAGTGGAGAAAGTGGATAGAGATATCTTTGTAAAAATACCATCAAATTTTGAAGGCTACAGAGCAATGAAAGAGCTGAAGGAAAAGGATATTCATGTTACAGCTACGGTAGTATATTCACCAGAACAGGCATATATAGACGGTTTGGCAGGTGCAGATTACATAGCAGTATATTATAATAAAATGTATAACAGTAATATGGACCCTGCAAAAACTGTTCGGGAGATTACTCAGCTGTTTGAAATGAATCATATAAGCAGTAAAGTCCTTGGAGCAAGCTATCGCAATACAAGACAGGTAATCGATACTTTTCTGGCTGGAGCAAGGGCAGTCACATTACCGTATCCTATTCTGGAAGAGTTTTGCAAAAATGCATGTGTTTCTGCAGCGGTGGAGGGATTTGCAAATGATTGGAGAAAAGTCTATGGTAAAAAAACGGTAAAAGATCTGCTTGCCTAAAACGCTGATACAGGGAGGCAGCCGTGATGTGCCGGAAAAAGATGGGCTGGCAGATTTTTTGCAGAAAGAATGAATTTTCTTATAGCAATTATCTTGAGAATGAAATATACTGAAATAATATCGGTAGTTCATAAAGTTAAGATCGGGCTGCAGATCAGTAGTAGTTTATGGCAGCTGTTCTATGGAAATGAGGTATACATGATCAGGATATTACTTATAGAAGATAATGAGGATATTATAAAAAACCTAACAGAGTTGTTAAAGGAGGAAGGTTTTGCGGCTGTATCCGGCAGGACCAGAAGTGAGGCAATGGAAATACTGGAGCAGGAGCAGTTTGACCTGGTATTATTAGATTTAATGCTGCCGGATGGAAGTGGTTATTCTATCTGCAGGTATATTAAGCAGGAGTGGGAGCTGCCGGTTATCATGCTGACAGCATTGGGAGATGAAGCAAGTGTAGTCACAGGATTTGACCAGGGTGCAGACGATTATATTGCAAAACCATTCCGGCCGTTGGAATTAATATCGAGGGTTAAAAATGTATTGCGGCGGTGCGGAAAATCGCAGTCTGTATTTCGGATTTCTAATTTAAACGTAGATACGGTAAAAGCATATGTTTCTAAAGATGGGAGGGAAATCAACCTCTCTTCTTTAGAGTACAGGCTTTTATTGGTATTTTTGAATCATCAGGGAGAGGTGCTGTCCAGAAACCGCCTGCTGGAAGAAATCTGGGACATTGCCGGGGATTTTGTGAATGACAATACGCTTACGGTCTATATTAAACGGCTCAGGGAAAAGGTGGAGGATGATCCTGCGAATCCTGTGATCATCAGGACGATCCGGGGACAAGGCTATAAAATAGGAGATTAAGAGAGACTGCAAATCCGCCAAAGGCAATAAGGAGTGTCGATATGAATTTTCTAAGAAACTCAGAAGTAAAAAGACAATGTATACTTTATGCCGTTTTCTCAGTTCTGGCTGTTTTCGGCGGTGTTTGGATATCAGTACCTGGCGGTATTTATGCAGGGATGATCTGCGTCATTGGGGGTGTGATCTATTATTTATTTACCCGCAGGCGTTATAAAAAAATATCTGTCATGAATGAGGGGCTGGATCAGATACTGCATGGTGATTATAGCATGGATTTTATGCAGGATCAGGAAGGGGAGCTGGCGATTTTAAGCTGTGAGATCTATAAGATGACTGTCAGATTAAGGGAACAGGCAGAAATGCTGCAAAGAGACAAAGTCTATCTTAGCAATTCGATTGCAGATATCTCGCATCAGATTCGGACTCCTCTTACGTCCATACGTATGATTACGCAGCGGCTGCAGCGGGAACAAATTTCTGAAGAAGAACGGGTAAGAAAAGTACAGGAAGTGAACAGCCTGTTATCCCGTGTAGATTGGCTGATCGCCTCTCTGCTGAAGATTTCACAGCTGGAATCCGGTACGGTGAAATTCCATTTCGAATCTGTTCCTGTGAGCACACTGGTGAAAAAAGCAATGGAACCACTGGAAATTCCCCTGGAGTTAAAGGAACAGAGGTTCCTTATGGAAGTCGGAGATGAGATCAGCTTCAGAGGGGATGTTTTATGGAGTGTGGAAGCGATTGGTAATATCATAAAAAACTGTATGGAACATACTCCGGCAGGCGGAAGTCTATGTATAGCAGCAGAGGAAAACCCTGTATACACTAAAATAGTAATTTCAGACAACGGTGAGGGGATTGCGCCTGAGGATCTTCCGCATATTTTTGAAAGGTTCTATAAAGGAAAAGGATCCGGCCAAGGGAGTTTTGGAATCGGACTGGCGTTGTCTCAAATGATTATTAGCCGGCAGAATGGTACAGTGAAAGTTCAAAATGGAATAAATAGCGGTGCAGAATTTCAGATTTGCTTTTATAAGGGGGCTGTGTAAGGCCTTCTTTTTTTGCTTTCAAAACAGAGGCATTGTATAATAAACTTCAGTTGTTAATGACAATATTGTAATTTTAGAGTCACGGCAGAGTCACTTTATTTTGCTATAATAATTTCAGGGAGAGGTGCAGCATGGAAATTTTAAGGGTGGAAAATTTAAATAAGAAATATGGAAGCGGAAGTAATCAGGTTCATGCTTTACAGGATGTTTCTTTTTCGATAGAGAAGGGAGAGTTTGTTGTTATAACCGGACCGTCTGGTTCCGGAAAATCTACACTGCTTCATCTGCTTGGAGGTGTGGATACTCCATCCTCAGGCAGTATTTCTGTGGATGGAAGAAATATTCTGCAAAAAACAATTGACGAAATGGCAATCTACAGGCGCCGCCAGATTGGTCTGGTCTATCAGTTTTACAATCTGATTCCTACCCTTAATGTGGAAGATAACATCACACTTCCTCTAAAACTGGATGGACGCAAGGTTAATCAGGAACATTTATCCAGGCTTTTAGATATTCTGGATCTGAGTAAGGCAGTAAAACAATTGCCCCGGCAATTGTCCGGCGGCCAGCAGCAGAAAGTTGCTATTGGACGCGCCCTGATCCATGCGCCGGCATTTCTTCTGGCAGATGAACCAACTGGTAATCTGGACAGCGTAACCAGACAGGAAATAGTGGAACTGCTGAAATATTCAAATAAGTATTATAAACAAACGCTGATTGTTATTACACATGATGAAAGCATCGCTTTGCAGGCAGGCCATTTAATTGAAATCTGTGATGGTAAGGTAAAGACAGACAAAGTCATAAATGAATAGGCGAATAGGCCACTTGAAGTACGTATAGAAACAGGAGGTTTGATAAATGGACATAGTAAAATGTGTTGGTCTGACTAAAATTTATGGTTCAGACAGTAACCAGGTAACAGCTCTTAAAAATGTAGACCTAACCGTAGAAAAAGGGGAATTTGTAGCAGTGATCGGATCATCCGGATCCGGCAAATCCACATTGCTGCATCTGATTGGTGCGGTTGACCGTCCTACGAAAGGAAAGATTCATATAGAGGGTGTTGATATAACTGCTCTCGATGCGGTTAATGCAGCAATCCTGAGACGGAGGCGGGTAGGGCTAATTTACCAGTTTTATAATCTGCTACCTACTCTGACGGTGGAAAAGAATATCATGCTTCCGTTACTATTAGACAAGAAAAAACCGGATATGGAGTATTTTAATGAAATTGTGAATGCATTAGGGCTTGCAGATAAAAAGAAATTTTTGCCAAGCCAGTTATCCGGCGGTCAGCAGCAGAGAGTGGCAATTGCCCGATCTTTACTATACCGTCCGGCTATTCTGCTGGCAGATGAGCCCACCGGTAATCTGGACCAAAAAAATTCTAATGAAATTATGGACTTATTAAAATTTTCCAACCGTAATTATGAACAGACAATACTGATTATTACTCATGATCAGAAAGTAGCGCTGGAGACAGATCGGATCATAACAATTGGAGATGGGAGAATCCTGTCAGATGAACCAGTGGAAAGCTTGCGATAAATCGGGGGGAAGATGAAATGTGGAAAGTGTACTCAAAGAGTTATATTAAAAATAATAGAGCTGCAAGTATTTCAATTATAGTGGCGGTCCTGATATCCTCCGTATTTATATCAGCAATCAGTGCAATTTTTTATAATATGTGGACAGATAACATAGACCGCATTGTGGCTAAGGAGGGGGCATGGCATGGAAAGATCGTTGGAAATGCCACAATGGAAGAAATAAAGGCAATAGAAAACAGTCCCAAAGTTGAGAAAGTAATGCTCAGCCAGGATACAAATGGGGAAACCAGTATTGAAATTTATTTAAAAAATCCCAGAAGTATTTATAAGGAATTACCGGAGCTTATAAAGCTGGCAGGGATAGATATTCAGGGGGATGCAGAATTACAATACCACAATATGCTACTCTCCCAGTATTATATTTATTCTCCGGAGGAAAAGAAAAATCCTCCGCTGCTCATGACTTTTTATATATTTGTTATGATAGTTACCTGTTTTTCTCTGGCTATGATTATCTATAATGCATTTGGAATTACCATGAAGTCCAGACTGCATCAGCTCGGTATCCTGCAGAGCGTCGGTGCGACACCAAAACAGATACGTGCAGCGTTGATGCAGGAATCTTTTGCATTAAGCCTGCTGCCAATCCTGGCAGGGATGGTTTTTGGAATTGGGATTGATATTCTCTTCCTGAAGTTTGCCAATGTGATCGGAGACATTGATAATAGAGCAGATGCGCGGTTTTGCTATCACCCACTGGTATTTCTTGTTGCCTCTGCAGTTTGCGTGCTGACTGTTTATGCGGCATCTGCAAGAGCTGCCAGAAAATTAAGTAAAGTAATGCCTTTGGACGCTATTAGCGGAGGGGCTGAACCGCTGGTTAAGAACGTTAAAAAATACCGTCTGCTTTCTGCCATATTTGGGATAGAAGGAGAGCTTGCCAGAAAATCACTGTATACAAGAAGGAAAGCCTTTCGCACGGCCAGTATTTCACTTACACTGTCCATCCTGATGTTCAGCTTTTTCTTAAACTTTATGACCCTGTCCGATATGAGCACCCAGCAGACCTACTTTGAAAGGTATAAAGACGCCTGGGATTTTGTGGTTACGATAAATGGAACAGAAGAACAGGAGAATCGACTGTTAAATGAGTTCCGTAATATACCGGGAGTCTCTGATTGTACAGCTTACCAAAAGGCAGAAACCTATACATGGATAGATAAAAACATGCTGTCTGAGGAACTGAAAGACCTGGGGAGCATAGACAGCCTTGGTGATGTGGGTATTCTGAAAGAGGGAGAAAAATACCGGGTACCTGTTCCCATTGTAATACTGGATGATAAAAGTTTCCAGGCTTACTGCAAAGAGATTGGGATAGAGGATATGCTGTCTATAGGAAGCAGCGTGGTTACTGTAAACAGAATCTGGGATAACATTCACAGTGATTTCCGAAACAGAGAGTTTCTTCCTTTCATAAAAGAAGGGGAGGGGCAGATTCTGGAACTGGAGCCGAAGAAAGAAGGAATGAAGGAATCAAAAAAGGAAAAGAAACCGATACCCGTAAAAATAGGTGCTTATACAGATCAGACACCAAATCTTCGGGAAGAATATAATTATTTTTCGCTGCTTCAGATTATGTCAGCTAGTTTCGAGCAGAGATTTCCAGATCGCATTGTGGGAAATGAGCGGTACGTTCGAATACTGACTGATTCAGATAAGGAAATAGGACAAGTGGCAGTAAAGCTCACGGAAGTTCTGGATAAAAGTGGTTGTAACTACACTCTGGAAAACCGTAAATCAGAAGAAGCGTATAATACGTTGTCCAGAAAAGGAATGAATATTATAATGGGTATCTTGTGCGGAATGTTATCCTTTATTGGAATAGCCAATGTTTTTGCTAATACACTTGGGAGTATTTATCAACGCAAACGGGAGTTTGCACGGTACATATCGATTGGACTTACTCCGGGCGGGGTTAAGAAGATTCTATTTATGGAAGCCCTGATTATCAGCATGAAACCGATTTTAATCTGTCTGCCCCTGAATATTATGTTCGTGGTATTCTCTGTATATTTAAAATATGGGGATTTTGTGAAAATAATGCCGATTAAGCCCCTTTTCATAATGGCATTGTTTATTATAGTGACAGTAGGTTTTGCTTATTACATTTCTGGCAGGAAAATTTGCAGGGCGGATATAGTGGAAGCATTGAAAGATGAAACTATGCTTTAAATTTTGGAGTGCTGGTATGCGGCTGGAGTCAGTGGATCAGTGACCCTTGCTATGTGGATGCTGTGGCACTGGCTATGATCTGCACTGGAATGTACAGCCAGCCTGGGAATCAGGCAAACATTCAATGAGAATTTATCATATTTTTAGGACGCACTTAATAAAATGTGGAGATAGACAGCGTACCGGAACATTAGCTGATTACGGGATAATCATTGTGGGAAGCTAACGGAACAAATTCCCCAAAAAGTGTGATGAACAGCTGTCAGAAAGCAATTTTAAAACACGTTCCCGAGCAGCTGCATGTATAAGGAAATGGGGTATGAAATGAAAATTTATAAGCTCTCCTCACAAGATGATGTTTACCGTTATAAAAAATCAGTTGTAATATGCTTTAAAGGAAAACGCAAAGTATTGAGTACCGGGCCAAATAACGGCGGATACCGCACGGACCTGACTGCTGTATTTAACAATGACGGGAACCCGGGAGCCGGGATGGCATCTGCATTGCGGGCGGCTACCTATGAAGAACATATGCATATCATAGCAAAAGAAGATCTGGGAATTGATCCCAAAAGGGCTACCGGACTGAATACGGCGGCATATATGGAGAACCTTTCGATAAAATCATTGACGTTCCAAGATTTTACGGTTACGGCTTTAGTAACAGCGGGTATTCGTGTAAATGGAGGGAGGGTGGGAGATCCGGCAACATGGCATGAAAAGTCCGGTGTCTCTTATGAAGTAAAACCCGGTACCATTAATATTATCTTGTTTATTGATGCGGATCTTTCGCCGGATGCCCTTGCAAGGGCGCTGGTTACCTGTACGGAAGCTAAGACAGCAGTTTTGCAGGAACTTCTGGCACCCAGCCGATATTCTATGGGAATTGCCACTGGTTCAGGTACAGATGGAAGCATTATTGTGTGCAATGCAGAATCGGATACCCACCTGACGAATGCCGGTAAGCATTGCAAGCTGGGAGAGTATATTGGAAAAGTGGTAATGGATGCGGTAAGAGAAGCACTGTTTTTACAAAGCGGGATGAACCAGGAATCTCAGCACAATATCATTTGCCGCATGGACCGGTTTGGGATTACGGAAGATCTGATATGGGCGATTTATGATAAAATGAATATCCCCGATAAACTTAGCCGGGCTGAGTATACCCATCGTCTGCATGTATTATGCCGGGATGATAAAATGGTTACATATACCTCCCTTTACGCTCATCTGCTGGACCAACTTCTATGGGGGATGATTAGTGAAAAAGAGGCATGGATGGCGGGCAGGGAGCTGCTATATCTGATGGGGATGGAGCCGGAAGGGGATGAGGCAGATTTACAAAAAATGATTGGTCATTTCCGGGATGGGCTGGCAGAGCTGGCACAAAAGGATATTTCATCATTTGCAGCATGCAGCAGTAAAAATATTGATGCAAAAGAAGGGAGTATGGTCCAAGAAGAAAGTGGAGAGATTTCAAAAATATATGGACTGTAAAACAGAGGCATGAAAAATAAAAATGACCCTGTTCTACAGTCTTATAAAGGTGCAATTATTGTTTTTCCTGTCCTTTATACAAAAAGAAAGAATACATTACGGGTACAATTGCAAGAATTAGTACCACTGTGATGGTAAGAGGTACTCCATAAACCAGATTATTCGTAAGTAAAAATGCGGAAACAATGATAATGATGCCTCCGAATATCCACAAGATGCCTGCCAAACGGTGTGTTTTATTCCAATTGTCATCGCTGTGCAGTGTCCAGGGTAATTTCAGGCCTATCGTATAATTGCGTCTGCATTTTGGAAGATAGTTACCGCAGATAATCATAAGTCCGCCGGCTGTTACCAATGAAATCAGGGCAATTGGTATGTTCACTCCCATGCTGATAAACAGGGTTACCGGTACGACGATCAGGGACAGCAAAGGGATCAGCCATATGCTTAATAATCTTAACGCTTCGGAGTGTGCTGCTCTTTTGGGATCGCCAAATAAACGTATTTTGGAATATAGATTTACTGCCAAAAATAATATTGGAAGCCCTATGGCGGCAATGGACTTCGGCAGATATCCGTCCGCAGTTCCGGTATTATTCCAGTGGACTGCAATTTGAACCGGCAGATCCTGATAGATTACAACAGATAAAATAATCGGCAGTAAACAGATAAAGGATGTTATCCACATAATGATCGTATCTTTTTTTTCTATTCTTTTATTCATTTTTATTACCTCCATTGAATTGTGAAATCCATAGCATTAATTCTTCAAAGACGGATACATTCAGCTCGTAATAAATGTAGTTTTTATACTTGCTTTCATATATTAGTCCAGCCTTTTTTAACTGTGACAAATGATAGGAAACAGTAGCACCGGTCATCTCAAAGTTTTTAGCAATTTCTCCAGCAGACATTTTCCCTTCCTTAAGCATAATGAGAATATCACGTCTGACCGGATCAGAAAGTGCTTTGAATGTTTCTGCAAATCCCAATGGATCACCTCCTGACTATTTAGAAATATTTCTAAATAGATTCTAGTACAAACGAAATGAAAAGTCAACTCTATTTAGAAAAAATTCTAAATAGAAATATTTACCAGACAGAGGAAAACTCATTGATGTTATCCGGGACTGCATATATAATGTTAGAATACTGTTATCATATTTTGCAGATACCAGAATTTGTTTGAAAATTCATTTCCTTTATCTGCATGCCCCAGTTTGCGTGGAATTTACCCGCTGCACCTCCATATTTGGCGCATCCCTACCGGTTCGCATATATTGATATAAGCAATTTTAAACACGCTCTGGGACAATCAGGAGTCAGGAGAGATAAGGCTGAAAGAAAATTATGATATAGAAGGGAAGCCACGGTGTGATTCTTTCAACCTGTTTTATTGTGGCAGTATTGCAGACAAGTCTGCAATATGCATGGGTATAAAAATGGAGAAAACATATAACATACTGCTTGTGGAAGATGATTTAAGTCTTCTGGACGGACTGGTCTATTCGCTGGAGAAGCATCACTTTTCTGTAACGGTTGCCAGAACGGTCAGAGATGCAATAACGCTGTATGCAGCTGGATCTTATGATTTAATACTGCTGGATCTGACCCTCCCCGACGGCTTAGGGTTTGAAGTCTGCACCTATGTGCGGGAGCGTTCTGCAGTTCCGGTTATTTTTGTCACTGCTTCTGATGAAGAGGTGAACATTGTGAAAGGGCTGGATATAGGCGGGGATGATTACATTACCAAACCCTTTAAACTGAACGAGTTAATTTCCAGAATAAAAGCCCTCATGAGGCGTGCCGGGATGTCCGGGCAAAATAGCGGGGTGGTGCTGAAATCCAATGGGATTACCATTAAATTTCTGGAAAACCAGGTCATCTGTGATGGTGAAACACTGGATTTGATCGGAAATGAATACAAGCTTCTTTGCCTTTTTATGCAGAATCCCAATATTGTACTTACCCGGCAAATGATACTGGACAGGCTCTGGGATGACAAAGGAAACTTTGTGGATGATAATACCTTATCCGTTTATGTACGAAGGCTGAGAAATAAAATAGAAGAAAACCCTGACCGCCCGGCGAAGATTTTGACTGTACGGGGGGTTGGATATCAGTGGAAGGTCAGGTGAGTGACATGATTGTACTGCGTCAGAAAGAAATGAATAAGATGCTTACGGCAATAGCGGGCATTGTATTTGCAGCTGTTGTAATGGGGCAAATCACTGCCGGCTGGTTTTCCGGTCAGTATACCCGGTTTATCATTTTAGTTTTAACGCTGCTGCCGGGGATCACAATTCTGATAATTGTGCATGTTCATTTTCGCAAACAACTGCTGGAGGTTGAGCAGTCCATTAAGACCATCAATTCTTTTATCGATGGCAACAGTGAAGCCAGACTGGAAGATGACAGTGAAGGCAGCTTTTCAAAATTATATCATACAGTTAACCGAATGGCTACCGTGCTGGAAGCCCAGGCAGCCAGGCAGAAGAACACAAAAGATTTCTTAAAAGATACCATTTCCGATATTTCACATCAGCTGAAAACGCCTCTAGCAGCGCTTAATATGTACACCGAAATCATACAGGATAATCCCGAGGACAGCAGCACGGTCAAAAACTTTATGGTTAAGACTCAAAGGGAGCTGGACCGCATGGAGATGCTGATTCAAAATCTGTTAAAAATTACTAGACTGGATGCTGGTGCAGTAATAATGAATAAAAAGATAGAAAATGTATCCGAACTAATGAATGAAATAAAACAGCGTTTTGAAACCCGCACAATCAGGGAAGAAAAGCTGATGACCCTGTCAGGAGATACATCCCAGAACTTACTGTGTGACCAGGACTGGATTTTGGAGGCAGTGAGCAATATTGTTAAAAATGCGCTGGATCATACAAAAGCGGGAGATGAGATTCATATATGCTGGAAACAGCTTCCGGCAGTGAAACAGATTATCATAGAAGACAACGGGAGCGGCATCCATTCCGATGATATTCACCATGTCTTTAAAAGGTTTTACCGCAGCCGTTTTTCAAAGGATTCACAGGGAGTCGGACTTGGACTCCCCCTTGCAAAATCCATTGTGGATGCCCATGAAGGAGATATACTGGTTGAGAGTGAGTTGGGTAAAGGCTGCAAATTTACGCTTAGTTTTTTAAATCTTACATAAATATGTTTTCTTATTAGTACTTATAGATAAATAATCAAAACCATTCATTAAAAATTATTAACAATTTCTGAACTTAATGTCATTAGACACCATGCATGGTATAATAAATTTCGTGGGATGTTAGAGCGTGTTTGAAAATTCATTCCTGCCATCTGTACGCCCCACTTTGCGGCATATTTGCCCCGAATTCAGGTTACGTAGCCCGCTACGCGCCCTTCATCCGGGACAAATCACCCACAAACTGTGACGCACAGCTGCCAGAAAGCAATTTTAAAACACGCTCTAGGCAGATAGATACTAAAATAAGTTATGAAGGGGATGGTGAGTTTATGAATAATCCAATATCAAAAAAAGTAGTATTTGGCTTTATCGGTGTTGTTTTGGCTTTTTTTCTTGTGATTTTTGCACTAAGCTTTCCTTCGTATTCCAAACATCATCTTTTTGGCTCAGAATTGAGCAAAGTTGTAAAAGAATATGATAAGGATAAGCAGGTAGAATTATTTGGCGATAATGAGGCTTATGAAATGGGATTAAATGCGGAAGATCATCCTGTTTTTAAGGATAAATTTAAAGCGTTGGCTCAGCTTAAAAAAGATTGTCCGGAAGGTATAAAGTATATTAAAAAAGAACGTAAGCTGAGAAGAAACCTTTCCATATTTTATTGGGATTGGTATGCTACTTATTCTGGTTATATATATGAAGATGCGGATGAAGAGATTCAGCCACAATTAACAAAGATTCAAGAGTTCTTTTATATTTATGAGAATAGCTTTAAAGATCCGGAAAATGAGTTATAAAAAATAGGAGGGCAGACATTAATCTGTTCTCCTAATATATTTAAAAGAATTTTTAAATTTTAATTAATTCGAAGGAAATTATACTTCTAACCGAGCCATTCTAATAAAACATGTGACTATATTGAGAATGAAATAAACAAAAATTGCTATATTGAAAAGAATTCGATTATTTCTAAAATATGTTTTCCATTCTTTTATAAAATCCCGATTAAATTTCTTGCATGCAAAGATCAGTCCCCAGATTATTAAAAGGGTAATCCCTTATTAAAGCATACATTTTCATATCTGTCACTTTTCCGTTTTTGACGGCATTGCTATGTAAAGTGCCTTCAAATTGAAAGCCTGCATTTTCCAGAACGTGACAAGAAGCAGTATTATAAGCAAATGGTTCAGCAAAAATTCTTATAATATCAGTATGGTCAAATATATACTTACTTATTTGCTTAATGGCATTTGTTGCAAAACCTTTTCCCCAATATTGTTCGCCTATATAGTAGCCCATTTCTGCAGTCTGAAAATGAATATTGTCACAACGGAATACTCCGATGCTACCAATAACCATATCATTTAAAGTGATAGCAAAAGGGAAGGTTTTCGTTTTGTCTGCCGATAGCATTGATGTGATAAATTCTTCAGCATCTTTGACTTTATAAGGATATGGTAGTCCATCACGTAAATTGTTCAAGATGTTTTTATTATTCAATATTTCTGCCAAATTGTATTTATCTTCAATTCTCCATTCCCGTATATCGCAATCCATATATGTCACCTCACTTAAATTTAACTATTTAATAGTATATAATTTTTTAGAATAAATGTCATTAGGCTTAATTATTATTTTTTACTAATAGTGAACACATTTGCCAGTATCTTTAAGAATATACGCAAGTATTTAATGAATATATAATATATCTTCCAAGTTAGTTAGTCAATTAGTATTGACTAACTGGTTTGATATATTGATTACTTGGTAATAAATGCATTTATAAAACTTAAATTTATCGAGTATTTTAAGTTAACACCCGTATACAGCGTTTACAAGCAACAATCATAGGGCGAATGTTACACAATGTTGAATTCAAAGTCCCCGGCTTGTATATTTCTGCAAAAAGAAATATAATAGAGCAAAAAGAAATAAAACCAGTAAAGTAAAGGTTGGTGAATATAAATGAAACAGATATTTTTAGTTGAAGATGATAAGGAAATTGCAAAAAACCTTGGGCGTTTGCTTCGTTCGGAAGGATTTATAGTTACCCATGCCCCCACCCAGAAAGATGCCATTGCTATGCTGGCTGAAAATAAATTTGATTTGGCGCTGGTGGATATCTCTTTGCCGGATGGGAATGGATTTACCGTCTGCACAGAGATCAGGCAGAAGCAGGATATTCCCGTGATCTTTCTGACGGCTTCCGGTGATGAAGCGAGTGTCGTTACAGGGCTGAACATGGGGGCAGATGATTATGTCACGAAACCTTTCCGCCCACGGGAATTGATTGCGCGGATAGGAACAGCTCTTCGAAAATACGGCCGTTCTCCATCTGCATTTGAATTATTCGGACTCCAGGCCGATACGGCCAATGGCGTTGTGAAAAAAGATGGCAAAGAAGTTTTCCTGTCGGCATTAGAATATCGCCTGCTGTTGATATTTATTAACAACCCCAAAAGCATTATCACCCGGAACAGACTGTTGGACGAACTGTGGGATGCGGCAGGGGAGTTCGTCAATAACAATACCTTGACCGTCTACATCAAACGTCTGCGGGAGAAAATTGAGGATGAACCGGCTAACCCGAAAATCATTCTGACTGTTCATGGAACAGGGTATCGATTGGGAGGCAGCTATGTTTCGGAATAGAGAGATTCAACAGTTTTCAGCCTTGTTTGCCGCAATAACCGCCGTAGCTGCTGCGGTGGGATTTGTCATCCATCCGGCGGCTGGAATCCTGACCCTTATCTTTGCCGCCGCCGCTGGAGCGGCATTTTTAGCTTTTACCAAAGCCCGCTACCAAAGTCTGGCACAGCTCGCCAGCCAAATTGATCTTGTACTGCATAACGATGACCACCTGTATATTACCGAATTGGACGAGGGCGAACTTTCTATTTTGCAAAGCGAGATTACCAAGATGATGCTGCGTATTCGAGAGCAAAACGTCGCATTGAAAAAAGAGAAAAATCATCTTGCGGATTCTCTTGCCGATATTGCACATCAGCTTCGTACTCCGCTTACCTCTGCCAATCTGATTCTGACTTTGCTGCAAAATAACCCCGAAGAAAAAGAAAGGAAAGACCTGCTTCGGGAAACTGAGGAACTGTATATACAGATGGACTGGCTGATTACTTCTTTGCTGAAATTGTCCCGTTTGGATGCTGGCATTGTGGTTTTAAAAAAGGAGCCGGTAAATCTAAACTGTCTGATAAACACTGCAATTCACCCGTTTCTGATTTCAATGGAACTGCACAATGTACAGGTACAAATAGACGTACCCAAAGGAATTGAGATTACAGGCGATTCAGGCTGGCTATCCGAGGCAATCCGGAATATACTGAAAAACTGTATGGAGAGCGCAGGCGACAACGGGAAGATTGAAATTGTTTGCGAGGACACGCTGCTGTATACGAAGATTATGATTCACGACAGTGGCGCGGGTTTTGAAAAAGAAGATCTGCCCCATCTGTTTGACCGGTTTTATCGTGGAAAAAATACGGGAGCCGCGGGATATGGGATTGGACTGGCGCTTTGCAAAATGATTATAACCCGGCAGGGTGGGAGAATTACTGTTAAAAATCACCCCCAGGGTGGTGCGGTTTTTTCGATTCGCTTTTCAAAGTGACAAAATTCATATTAAAAAGTGACGGATCTCTCACAAAAAAGTCACTAAAATGTAAGTGAAAAGTTCTATTATTTGGGTATAGCACAAGACATGTTTGAAAAGGAGGCTCACATAATGGAGTTTTTGAAAGTTGAAGATTTATGTAAAGTTTACGGGAAGGAAGATAACCAGGTCACTGCGCTTGACCACGTTTCGCTTTCCATTCGAAAAGGAGATTTTACTGCAATCATAGGTTCCTCAGGTTCTGGTAAATCCACTTTGCTTCACGCGATTGCCGGCGTGGATGTGCCCACAAGCGGAAAAGTATATTTGGATGGTCAGGATGTATACGGCCAAAGCAATGAAAAACTTGCTATATTCCGCAGACGGCAAGTTGGACTGATCTATCAGTTCCACAATCTCATTCCCACTCTGAATGTAGTGGAAAACATGACTCTGCCAATCCTGATGGATAAACGGAAGGTCAATAGAGAACGGCTGAACGATCTGCTGGATCTTCTTGGACTGCAGGAACGAAAAACACATTTGCCAAACCAGCTGTCAGGCGGTCAGCAACAGCGTGTCGCCATCGGCCGCGCTTTAATGAATGCCCCGGCAGTCATGCTTGCAGATGAACCCACCGGAAGCCTGGACAGCCATAATGGACAGGAAATCATCCATCTGCTGAAAGAAAGTCACCGTAAATACCATCAGACGCTGATTATCGTCACTCATGATGAAAATATCGCCTTGCAGGCAGACCGCATTATTACCATTGCAGACGGAAAAGTGGTGCGGGACGAGAGGCAGGTGGCGTGGTCATGAACATTTTCCATAAAGTTGCCCTGCAAGGGCTTATAAAGAACCGGACAAGAACGTTAGTAACTATCATCGGAGTTGCCCTGTCTGCTGCCCTGATTACCGCAGTCGCAGCCTTTGCTGTTTCCCTGCAAACCTATATGGTAAATGGAGCCATTATGAAATACGGCGGCTGGCACGTTGAGTTTCCGTATGAAGATTCTGCTTTTGCACAGGAACAGGCGAAAGACAGCAGAGTTTCCAATACTGCAACTTTTGAAAATGTTGGCTACGCAAAGCTAGAAGGAGGACAAAATCCCGACAAACCATATTTATTCATCGCCGGGTTTAATAAGGAAACGTTTGATACTCTGCCCCTTGAACTTCTATCAGGCAGATTGCCGGAAAACAGCAATGAGATAGTTGCTCCGGCGCACATTTCATCAAACGGCGGTGTAAAGATTGCGGTTGGGGATACCCTCACCCTTGCAGTTGGAACCCGTCAGGCTGGAGAAGAAACACTCAGCCAGCATAATGTGTATCAATCCGGAGAAGAGACACTGACACCCTTGACAGAGAAAACTTACACGGTTGTTGGCATTTGCCAAAGACCCTCATTTGAGGAACGCTCTGCGCCCGGCTATACCATGATTACAACAGCCGGTCCCATGGATGCTGCAAAGAGCCTGAGCGTATTCGTCACACTGAAAAAGCCCTCCATGGTCCGCGCATATGCAGGAGAAGCTGCCGGAAACCCTGCTTATCTCCTGAACGATGATGTGCTGCGCTTCATGGGAATTTCGGATGATACAATATTCAATACCCTTCTCTATTCTATAGGGGGAGTTTTGGTGGCGCTGATTATGCTGGGGTCGGTATTTCTGATTTATAACTCTTTTCATATCTCCCTGGGCGAACGTACGCATCAGTTTGGCATTCTGATGTCGGTAGGTGCCACGGAAAAGCAGCTGCGTAATTCTGTATTGGTGGAGGGACTTTGTATCGGTGCAATCGGTATTCCGATTGGCATATTGATTAGTATCCCAAGCATCAGGCTCGTACTTGCTCTTGTGGCAAAGAATTTCGCCAATGTACTGTATGCCAATGTGCCGTTGACTTTAAAGGTGTCTGCTCCTTCACTTGTGGCGGCAGTCGTGATCAGTATGATCACCATTTTGATTTCGGCATATATTCCGGCAAAGAAAGCAGCCGGTATACCTGTGATGGAGTGCATTCGCCAGACCAATGAAATAAAGGTTGAAGCAAAAGCCATAAAAACATCGAAAATTATACGGCGTATTTATGGTTTGGAAGAAACGCTTGCTTTAAAAAACTTTAAGAGGAACAAGCGGCGTTACCGCAGCATTATTCTGTCGCTTACTTTAAGTGTTGTGCTGTTTGTCTCAGCCAGTGCCTTTCGAACAGGTTTGAATCAGGCAGCAGAGCAGGCAAAAGCAGTTACGGACTATGACATTGGTTTTGGCACACAGGATATGGATGAAGGCGAAATGCCTGCACTTTATGATAAACTGAAGACCACAGAAGGTGTTACCAAAAGCTCCAGTCAGATTGTTATGAAGTATACCTGCGCTGTTCAGGCAAGTGATCTGTCGGAGGATTACCTGAATGCTGCAGGAGAAACTTTGCCGGAAGAAACGGTGAAATTACCGATAGAGATTCAATTTCTGGATGACAACACCTATTACGAAATCATCAATGGTCTGGGCCTGCCTGCTGAAGAATATACCGGAGAAAATGCAAAGCTCACAGCGGTTGCCAAAATGGAGGATCAAAGTGGTCAGGCGGAGGATGTCAGCCAGCTTCGGGATGTATTCAGGAGTTCTTCGGCCAGTGTCACTGTCATACCACAGGAAAATGGCAAGCCTGTCATGGAACAGGGGCAAAACATAAATATTACCTGTGTGGAAACGGTACCGCCGGATACACCCCCATATTCAGGAACCAGCCGGCAGCAGCCATATTTCTTTCAGATCATGGCTCCCTGGTCGCTAAAGGAGAAGCTTGCGCCCCCGGATACCGCTGTGGATGTGAAGGTCAAAGGATTTACGTTTCAGTCAGAAAATCCCTCGCTGTCAACAGCCAGGATGCAGACTTTGATTGAAGGATCGGGGATTACCGCAAGCTACAGTTTATACAATGTTCATGCGATGATGGAGTTAAACCGTAATATTTTATTCATTGTTAATCTGTTTACGGTTGTTTTTATTCTGATGATTTCACTGATTGCAGTTGCAAATGTATTCAACACTATCGCTACCAATATCAAGCTGCGCAGGCGTGAGCTTGCCATGCTCCGCTCGGTAGGGATGTCCGACCGCGATTTCAATAAGATGATGCGTTTTGAGTGTGTTCTATACGGGGGAAGGACGTTGCTGTTCGGTCTTCCCATTTCAGGAATTTTATCATGGCTGATCTATAAGGGAATGGTGGCAGGCGGCGCAGCCATAGATTTTAAGTTCCCGTGGACCAGTATCGTGATTAGTATGCTTGGGGTGTTCTTTGTAATATTTATTACAATGCTGTACGCTGTGAGTAAAATCAGAAAAGAAAATATCATTGATGCTCTTCGGGATGATATGGCATAATAAAGATTGACGGCAGTGAGGATTCTGATCCTCATTGCCGTTTGTTCGATAAATAGGTGAAAACAGATAAAAATTTATGGTAATATTCAAAGCTTTATGATAATATATCCAATAGACAGGGAAAGGAGGGTGAAAACCGTTGTTAAAAAAATACAAATCCAAAAATTATTTAAACCAGATTGTAGTTTCTATGTTTATCTTTTTTACCCTGATTAGTATCCCGTTTTCCTATGCCGTATATCATCTGGCTGAAAAAACTTATCTTGAGACGACGAATAACACAAATAGAAAACTACTTCAGCAGATGCGTTTTAACTTTGATTATAACAGAGATACTGTCGGGAGTGTGATGCAGTCCATTTACCATCAGTCATCCGTTACCTCTCTTTTATATAATGAAGATATAGAAGGGTATCAGATCTACTCTACACTAGACGGGCTGAAAAAAAATGTGCTTAGTGCGAATCCGTCCTTACATTCCATCTACATATATAATCAAAACAGTGACAGTATGGTATCTGTGGAAGCTTCCGGCGATTTTAAAGACAGGCAGCTTATTGAGTTTATGGAAAAGAATAAGCCGCTTACCAGGATGCAGCCCTATTTGAGAAAGGTACAGCGATCCCCCGATGATCCGGATACTTACATCTATGTTTTTACTTATTTTATCTATGATTTTGAGGGCAGTGATTCACAGCCGCAAAGTTTTCTGGCAGTGAATCAAAGAACGAACTGGATTCTGGACAATTTGGTTACAATGAATAAGCCCAGCGGCGGCAGCAGTGAATTTTTACTGATTGACGGAGAGGGAAATATATGCAATAACAATGTGAAAATTGAAAATAATGAGGAATATCAGGCGATTATCCGGGAATTTCTTGCAAAGGAAAATCAATTAAAAGAACAAAATGAGGATGGTTTAGGTTTTTATACGGCAAAAATAAAGGAATCTAAATATCTGATATCTTACGTAAATATAGGTTCCTATAATAATCATATACTTTCCATACAGGAATATGATCAGGTATTTCATGCGCTGAATCAATTAAGAAGAAATTTTATTCTATGTACCTTGGTGTTATTTGGTTTCTCCATGATGTTATTGTGGATTCTGGCGAAAAGAATTTACAGGCCCATAAATAATTTAGTAAAAGATGTATCCAGTTTACTTCCGCCAGATACCAAAGAAGCGGTGAAAGAGAATGAATTTGATTATCTAAAAAATGCTTATGTAAAAATCAGTGAGAAATATGTGAGCATTGAAAATCAAACCCTGGCAAACCAGGATATTGTGGCTCAATATTACCTTGAAAATCTTCTTCTAAGCAGTCAGGAACAGCATATTGATAAATTGCGGAAGAAGTTTGCAGGTCATTGGATTTTTGAAGCTGGTATGCGTTTTTGTGTGCTGGTAATTCGGCTTGATGATGAAAAGTATATTTTGGAACATAATACAGTCAAAGAAAAGCAATTATTGGTTTTTGGAGTACAGAATATTCTGTTAGAATTACTGAAAACGAAGGTAGAATGTGAAGTGGCACGCGTTGAGGAAAATTCTTTTGTCGTACTTCTTGGAGGAAGGGATGCAGGTCGTATTTATGCCGGAGATTTAAAGGAGTCTGTTCTCGAATGCCAAAAATATGTGAAAGAATATTTTAATATCACATTTTCATTGGCTTTTAGCGAGGCAGATTCAGATAAATATAAGATATCGGCTATGTACCGGCAGGCAGAACAGGCCATGGATTACCGGTTTGCCTTAGGAAGAGCAGTGATCATAGACTGGAAGGAATGCACCCCGAACATTCAGAATGCAGAGCTTTTCGATCCAAAAGAGCTGGCATCTGAAATGGCGGCAAAGGCAGGTGACGCACAGGTAAGGGAAAGCGTTATTTTGCAGCTAAGCCATGAGATTCAAAAGTTAAATTATGATAATATGGTAATTGTATTACTGGACTTTTTGACGGCTTTAAAATATCAGATGGATCATATGAGAACATGTGCTGTCGATGTGGAAACATTTGATTTCAGATTCTTATTTAAAAGTGTAACCAATATGGAATATCTGGATGATATTATGGATCTGATACGGAAGCGGTTTGAAGAAGCCTTTTCATCTCAGAAAAAAGAGGCAGATACTAAAGAAGTAAATCTGGTGAAGACTGTGACTGAGTATATGAACAGAAACTATATGGACAGCAGTTTTTGCCTGAATATGATTGCGGATGAGCTTGGAATTTCATCGAAATACCTGGCATCTGTTTTTAAAAAGCATACCGGGATGTCTGTTGGAGAATATATGTTAAGCGCCAGAATGGTTAAAGCGGCGGAAATGATGGCGGACTCCAATCAGACAATCACCTCAATTGCAAACAAAGTCGGGATGGAAAATGAAAGTTACTTTTACCGTATGTTTAAAAAATATTATGGCTGTACACCAAGAGAATATGCGATCCAGTGTAAGATGGAAAAAATAGCAAAGGAATGACATGAAAGGCAGGATAACAGGACTTTTTAAGCCCGGTTATCCTGTTTTTTTCTCTTTTGTACAGGAAATTCCGATTTGTACATAGCCTTGTACAGTAAAATCTGATATGTACAGTAGCAATATAAAGGGAAAGAAGATAAGATAATCCCAGTAGAGCAAAAGCAAAACAAAAATTAAAATGAGGAGGGAATTATTAAGTGTGAAAGTGAGGGTTCGTGTAAAAGAATAACACTTTCATGGCTGAGAGAAAATTAAATAAGAAAGGAAGCCACGCGACGATTCTTTCAGCTTGTTTATTTGTGGCTGTATTGCAGGCGGGTCTGCGGTACACAATGGGTGGTTTAAAAATGAAGAAAGTAAAAAAGTTTAATTGGAAACTTTTTATCCTGGCAGTTCCGGGGTTAGCTTTTTTAATAGCATTTAATTATGTGCCCCTATTTGGTTTAATTATTCCATTTAAAAAGATGGACTATGCAAAAGGGATACTGGGGAGTGACTGGGTAGGATTGAAAAATTTCGAATTCTTCTTTCAATCACAGGATGCATTTCGGATAACCAGAAATACCATCTGCCTGAATCTTCTATTTATCAGTGTTACCATTTTCCTATCTGTTCTCTTGGCGGTACTGCTGTTTGAACGGTCGAAAAGGCAGGTAAAGGTGTTTCAGACAGCGATGTTTGTTCCTTACTTTATATCGTGGGTAGTAGGAGGATATATTCTATACGCTTTGATTAGCCCGCAGCTGGGCGTTGTGCCGAATATGATCAAGGATGCCGGAGGGGTTTCACCAAGCTTTTATTTTGAACCAAAATATTGGCCGGCAATCTTATTAATTGCTTATTTCTGGAAAAATGTGGGATACATGACTCTGATGTTTTACACGGCACTGATGAGTATCGACATTTCTTATTTAGAAGCAGCTTCTATAGATGGTGCCAACCGGATACAGCGAACGCTCAGAATTACAATTCCGTTTATTGCACCCACGATTGTAATGATTACTTTATTGCAAATTGGTAAGATATTCTATTCAGATTTTGGAATGTTCTATTTCTTAACAAAGGATTCCGGTGCATTATATCCGGTGGCAGATGTAATAGATACTTATGTATACAGGGCGCTGCGGGTCAGCGGTGATATTGGAATGGCATCAGCCGTGGGCTTATATCAATCATTGGTAGGATTTATTCTGGTATTGATCAGCAATTATACCGTAAAACGATTTGATAAAGATTATGGAATATTCTAAGGGGAGGTTACTATGGTTACAGAAAAAAGAAAGAAGTATTCGGCTTCAGACGTGGTCAGCATAATTATCTTCAGTATACTTTCTATCTGCTGTGTTGTTCCGATATTGTATATTGTGTCGGCGTCATTTACAAGTGAGGCATCATTGGCACAGCACGGATATTCGCTTATTCCCAGCGACTGGTCGCTGGATGCTTATGAGTTTGTACTGAAAAGCCCCGGACAGATTTTAAATTCATATGGAATTTCGATTCTGGTTACGATAGTAGGAGGGGGAACAAGTTTGCTTTTTACCGCAATGTTAGGTTATGTAATGTCAAGAAGGGATTTTTCGGGATCTAAGATTATTTCCTTTCTGGTAGTATTCACATTGCTGTTTAATGCGGGTATGGTTCCGGCATATATTACGATTACCCGGTATTACCATCTGAAAGATACGATATTCGCCTTAATACTGCCCTATATTATTGTTCCATGGCATGTGATGCTGATGAGGGGATTCTTAAATGACACGCCGGTGTCTCTGATTGAAGCAGCGAAATTGGATGGTTCCAGTGAGGTTGGCATTTTCTTTAAAATCATTATGCCCATATCAAAACCGGCACTGGCAACCGTTGGTTTATTTGGAGCTTTTATGTACTGGAATGATTGGTGGCTTGCAATGTTATACATAGATAATCAGAAGCTGATTCCGCTGCAGTATTACTTATATAGAATCATGAATAATATACAATTCCTGGCATCCTCCCTGCAGGCAGGAAATCTTGGAATTGACGTATCAAAGTTACCAAATGAGACAGCCAGAATGGCATTATGCGTTTTAGCAGTAGCGCCCATGTTATTTGTATTTCCTTTTTTCCAAAAACATTTTGTAAAAGGATTAACAGTTGGTGCGGTCAAGGGATGATTGTATAATGATATACAATATAGAAAGCAAAATAAGGAGGATTTAGAAATGAAAAGAAGAAGAGCAATGGCACTTTTATTGGCGGCGGCAATGAGTGTTACGGCGTTGGCAGGATGTTCTGCAAATACGTCAAATGAGGAGACGAAGGCAGGGACAGAAACGAAAGCGGAGACAGGAGAGACAAAAGCAGGTGAAGAATCAGCAGCGGCTGACGGCGAAGAATCCCAGTCGGCATCAGGAGATGTGGTAGAGATAAAATGGTATGCCCCTATGTCGGAGATTCAGGCAGATCAGGAATCTGTCCAGAATGCGGTTAATGAATATTTAAAGGATAAATTAAATGTACAGGTTAAATTTATATCCACAGATTTCGGAAGCTTTGATCAGAAAATGCAGATGGTGATCTCATCCCAGGAAGAATTTGATCTTTGCTTTACATCAAACTGGTGCAATAACTTCTATAATAATGTAAATAAAAATGCATTTTTAGATATCGGTGAAATCGTAGAGAAAGAAGCACCAAAATTAAAAGAAATTATGCCGGAGTCAGGATTTGCTGCGGCAACGGTTGGCGGGAAATTGTATGCAATTCCCAATTACCAGATCTGGGCAATGACTAATGGCGGTTACATCGTAAAGGATTATGTGGATAAAAGCGGCGTTGATATCAGCAGCGTAAAATCACTGAAAGATTTGGATCCTATTTTTGAAAGCATTAAAAAGGATAATCCGGATGTATTCCCGATGATTAATTCAAAACAAAGTATATATGGGTTCACAGCGGCAGCATTAGGACTTGACGAGTTATCCGGCATGAATGTTCCGGGAGCAGTTAAATATGATGACAAAGAATTAAAAGTGGTGAATCAGTTTGCGCTGCCGGAGGTTATGGAACATTTCAAATTGATGAGAGAATGGAATCAGAAAGGATATTTCAGACCGGATGCAGCTACGATTACCGATTATAAAGCAGAACAAAAAGCAGGTAAGTATGCAGCTATTATGGCTGGAACCCTTAAGCCCGGAGAAACGCCTGTACAAAAAGCAGATTTTGGTAATAAGGACGTGGAACAATTCCGTATATCGGATTCTATTTTAAAGACCAGCGGCATTAATGCAACTATGATCGCTGTGAGCAGAACATCCAAGCACCCGGTAGAAGCGGTTAAATTACTGGAATTAGTAAATACAGATCCGGTTCTCTATAACTTACTCTGCTTTGGTATTGAGGGAACACATTATACAAAAACAGAAGATGGACATGTAAAGCCAATCGAAAATTCAGGCTATAATCCTAACGTAGACTGGACCTTTGGAAATCAGTTTAACGGATATCTTAGAGAAGGTCAGGAAGATGGCGTCTGGGAAGAAACGAAAGCATTGAATGAAGCAGCAATTCCATCTGAAGCATTAGGATTTGTATTTGATCCGGAAAAGGTTCAGACAGAAATTGCAAGCACCAGTGCAATTGTTACGGAGTATCTGCTGATGCTGGATACCGGTGCAGTTGATCCGGAGGAAAAGATGCCTGAATTCCTGGACAAGTTAGAAAAAGCAGGATCCCAGAAAATTATTGATGAAATGCAGACACAGATTGATGCATGGAAAGCAGCGAAATAAAAAGGATATGAAGTTATCATAATAATGCCCATCTCTTTGGTGGGCATTATTCATAAAAAACAAAGAGGTGACATCATGACTTCAAAGGAGAGAGTGATAAAAGCAATAGAATTTTCATGTCCCGATCGAATTCCTTATAATTTTGATTCTAACCGGACCCCAGCAATACCGGAAAAGTACGGTGATGACTTTGAATGGGTATTTGTAGATCAATATCAACATGCTGCTGAATCTGCCTCTGGGAGAAAAAGCTGGAAAACGGAATGGGGTATAGTGTACGAGACGATACATACAGAGTTGGGAGAAGCGGTTGATTTTCCATTATCGGACATCTCAAAGGTATACGAATATCAGATTCCCGATTTTACAAAAGAAGAACGGTACGCGGAGCTTGAGAAGGCTGTAAACCAGAATGAAGAAAAATATATTCTGGGTATGTTTCCACATTTTCTGTTTCTGCAAATGCTGGATCTGGTTGGATTTGAAAATCTGATGTATGAGTTTATAGACAGCCCGGATGAGATTGAATACTTAATCGCAGAGCTGACCGGAAGCTGCCTTCGTGTGGTGGATTGTATGCATGATCGCGGTGTGGACGGAATGATTGCGATTGAGGATCTGGGTGTACAGGATCGACTGATCATCAGCCCGGTTTTATGGAGGCAGATCTTTAAGCCGGCATATAAAAAGATTATAGAAAAGCTACATCAGTATGGTATGCATTTCTTTATCCATTCCTGTGGATATATTATGGATCTCATTGAAGATTTTATTGAAATCGGAGTAGATGTGGTTCAAATAGACCAGCAGGACAATATGGGAATCGAAAACTTGAGTGAAAAATACAGAGGAAGAATCTGCTTTTTCTGCCCATGTGATATTCAGACGATATTGCCAAATGGTTCAAAGGAGCAAATCGAAGAGAGTGTGCAGAAATTAATCCATCTGCTGGGCAGCGAAAAAGGTGGATTTATGGCAAAAACTTATCCACAGCCGGAATCCATCTGTCTTCCAGAGGAAAGTGTAAAGTATATGTGTGAACTGTTCAAACGACATGGAGCAGGAGAGGAAGGAATCAAGGTTGAAAGAAAATTATGATTATAGAAAGGATGCCAGGGTGTGATTCTTTCAACCTGTTTTATTGTGGCAGTATTGCAGGCAAGCCTGCAATATGCGATGGGTATAAGGTTGAAAGAAAATTATAATATAGAAAGGATGCCATGGTGTGATTCTTTCAACCTGTTTTATTGTGGCAGTATTGCAGGCAAGCCTGCAATATGCATTGGGTATAAATATGAATAGCTATGAGCGGGTGAAAAATACCATTCTGCATCAGCCGGCAGACCGCGTGCCCTGTGATTTCATTGCGGAGGATATAGTCTGGGACCGGATGAAGGAATATTTCAAAGTGAATACCAGAGATGCAGTGCTGGATATTTTAGATATTGATTTACGTTCGGTCGGTCCCAGATACATTGGACCTGAGCTTTTAACTGATGAGCATGGATATGAAGAAATTATTGTAAGCGGAGGACCCAGAAACCGGAAGATCTATAATGATGCAGGAGACTATACGACAGCGATTGCATATCATCCCTGGGGTGATATCGAAGAGATCGGAGACCTGGAAGGAAGAACCGGATGGGATGGGAAAATGGAATGGTGGGATTTTTCCAATATCGAAGAGGACATTGACCGCATCAATGAAAACGGCCGGCGATGGATTAAGACTCACGGAGATCCATCAGGCCTGCAGCATCTCACTATGTGGGCAGGTGATGAGAAGTTTCTCTGTGACTTGATTGCAGATGAAGAACTTGCCGTGGCAATGATCGAAAAGCACAATGAAATCCGTCTGGAACATGCCCTGAAGACACTGGAAGCGGGAAAAGGAAAAATTCATGAGCTGGATGGGGGCGGGGACTATGGTTCTCAGGCGGGGCTGCTGATCTCCAAAGAGATGTTCCGTAAGTTTTTTAAAGATCTCTATGTAAAATTTTATAGAGAGATCAGGAAAAACTTCGATGTAGAGATTTTTTTCCATAGCTGCGGGAGTATCCAGGAATTAATTCCGGAACTGGTGGATGTTGGCGTAACCATCTTAGATCCCATTCAGGTGAGTGCAAAAAATATGGATATTGAAGTGATAAAAAGAAGATTTGGAAATCAATTAACCTTTCATGGCGGAATTGATGTACAGCAGGTACTTCCTTACTATACGATACCTGAGCTTCGGAAAAATGTGAGAAACAGCATAAAGGTGCTTGGGGAAAATGGCGGATACATCCTGGCACCTACACATAATATTCAATTTGATACAAAAATTGAGAATATTATTGCAATGTATGAAGAAGCACAAAACCGTGTCATTGCAAAATTATGATGATTTTCAGACTGCTTGGCGAAGAATTCAGAAAGGAAAAAGAAAATGTCCAGAATACAAATTAACATAGAAAACTGTACCGGTAAGGAATATGTACTTTTCCCCGCCTGTGCGTACAAAGGGAATCAATTTGACGTTCTGCCAAAAGAATATCCTCCGCTATTAGAGCCGGAAGAAATGGGGGTGAATCTAAATACCATAATCACGGATGTGCCGCGTTTGAATAAGGATGGAAGCGGCAGGATAGAAGTAACCACGGGAGATGTATCTGTGCCCTGCGTTGGAATCTTTGTGCAGGCGGAAAAAAAGGCTGTTTTTGTATTTACCATTCAGCAGATCAAAGGCAGAAATATAGGTCTTGCCTATGAAAAAGGGTGTGTCACTTTGACCTGGCCGGCATATCGCGAGATGATATACCGATGGCCGCATATGGTTAAAAATGATGAAAAATATATGGATGAAGAGGCTGAAATCCCATTTCAGAAATTAGAAGTGCCCTGCAAATCAATAGCAGAGTTCTACGAGATTTTCTTCCGGAACAGAAAGCTAATGAAACTGAATGATGAACTGCCGGACGAACCTTCCTGGGAAGAACTGAGACAGATTCAATTAGAAAAGCATAACAGCATGAACTGGTTTGAAGAAGGTCAGTTTTACGGGAGCACTACTACAGGAAGTGAAGGAAATGCCTGGGAGACAGGCTGGGTAGGCGGCGGTATCTCCAGTTACGCTCTCATGAAGCTTGGGGGAAAAACGGAATACGAAAGGAGTATCAAAACGCTCGCGCATTTATTTCGTCTGCAGGGAGAAAGCGGCATATTCTATTCCGGGAGTAATGCAAAGGGCGAAGTAATAAAGGAAAAAAAATACGAAGAAACAGACGGACTGAGGGAGTTCAGCTCAGTCCGGGACAGCGGTGATGCACTTTATTTTCTCTTTCAGCACTTTGCGCTTATGAAAGAGGTGCCGGAAAGTATGAGAAAAGGCACAAAGGGATGTGCTGATGCATTTGTAAAATTATGGAATACCTATGGGCAGTTGGGACAATTTGTAAATGCGGTGACAGGTGAAATCCTGGTGGGGGGATCCGCAGCAGGAGGCATTGTTCCGGCTGGTCTGGTGTCTGCATATGAATATTTTGGTGACCGGAAATATCTCGATGCGGCGGAAGAAATTGCAGCTTTTTTCTATCATAACTTTGTAGAAAGAGGATACACAACCGGAGGACCAAATGAGATTTTACAATGTCCCGACAGTGAGAGTGCCTTTGCGCTTCTGGAAAGTTATACAGAATTGTACCGGGTTACATTAAAGCCCGAATGGCTCTCTTATGCAAAGACAGCGGCGCATCTGTGCAGCAGCTGGGTAGCTGCTTATAATTATGAATTTCCGCCGGCCAGTGAATTTAACAGACTGGAGATGAAGACAATCGGCACAGTCTTTGCCAATGTACAGAATAAGCATTCTGCACCGGGAATCTGTACCTTATCGGGGGGCAGCCTTAAAAAGCTCTATGATTGGACAAAAGAAGAAGGCTATCGCCGGCTATATGAGGAAATTACCATTACAATCAGCCAGTATATGTCTACGGATAAAAGACCTATTTATTCCTGGGACGTTCCGAAAGATGCGACTTCCAAAGGGCTGAATCATGTAACGGTACCCCGGGAGAAACTTCCGGCAGGATTTATCTGCGAGCGTGTGAATCTGTCCGATTGGGAAACGGACAGATGTGTTGGGGGTGTCTTTAATGGGAGCTGTTGGAGTGAGGTGAGTAATTTATTGGTTTTAACGGAACGCTTAGCACAGTAAGTTACTAAGGTTCCGAAAGCAGTAAAACACTATATAATATGGAGGAAACCCAGGATGAAAAAGAGAGTGATAGCACTTGTATTATCAGTATTTATGGTTTTAAATCCGTTAACGTCTTATGCAGCAGCTCCGGAAAAGACGGAAGCTTCGGAAACGACGGAAGTCCCGGAAACGACAGAAGTCCCGGAAACTATAGAAGTCCCGGAAACGACGGCAGTTACGGAAACTACAGAAGTCCCGGAAACTATAGAAGTCCCGGAAACGACGGCAGTTACGGAAACTACAGAAGTCCCGGAAACGACGGCAGTTACGAATACAGCAGCAGCTTCGAATACAGCAGCGGTTACGAATACAGCAGCAGAATCTGTGGCTGTAGCAGACCGGTTCCTGCTAAATTATCAGGAAATCAGTATAAATATGGAAAGCGGTTATCCATTGCCTTTATATCTGACAACGGGATATTACACGGAACCCAGCGGTACCGGAAAGATTACGTGGAGCAGCTCTGATGAGTCCATTGTAGCTGTTGATGGAGAAGGCCGCGTAACCCCGGTCAAACCTGGTGAGGCAATTATAAAGGCAGTACATAAAGATTATGCCGGAAAAACGGCGCAATGCAAGGTAACAGTTTATCAAAGCAAAGAATGTGAGACATTTTATTATGTGTCACCACAAGGCTCTGACAACAATCCGGGTACGGAAGCACAGCCTTTTCAGACAATCCAGGCAGCCAGAGACACGATTCGTGGACTGGATCAACTTCCGGATGGCGGAATCACAGTCCTGTTAGAAGACGGGAAGTATTATGAACAGGAGACAATTGTATTCACACCACAGGACAGCGGTACACAGGAGAATCCGATTGTATATAAAGCCAGAAACGAAGGGAAAGCGGTCATTACCGGCGAGGTACCAATTACAGGCTGGGGAAAAGCTGAAGACGTGGAGGGCATGAATCTGGCGGCAGAAGGAAAGCTGTATGTGGCTGATGTAGATCAGGGCTGGCGTTTCCATGATTTGTATGTAAATGGAGAGCGTCAGCAGGTATCGCGCAGCTTCAATACGGATAAATGGCGGGACTGGCCTGTGTTTTACGGACGGGCACCACTTAGTTATGATCCTGAGAAAGGCGCGCGGGTTGTATTTGGGGACGGTGAGCTGGATGGCCTTGACGGAAATGAGGATGTAGAAGTGGTTCTGCTTCCTGTTATGTACTGGAATACGATTCCCCTTGTAAAACACATTGATTCCAGTAATAATACGGCATATCTCCAATCCCAGATCCCCTCCAATTTCTGGCCGGACCATTTTGGTACTGGTGAGGGCTATTATAATATCATCAATACTCTGAAATATCTGGATCAGCCCGGTGAGTGGTGTATCGACAGCCAGGCGGGAAAGGTCTATTATTGGCCTAAGAATGAGGAAACAATTAATACGGATGAAATTGCAGCTCCAAAACCCTATGAGCTTCTGCGTCTTCAGGGTGACGGCATTGATGAAGATTTCAAAAATATGGTAGAGTATCTGACCTTTGACGGAATTACGTTCCAGTATACAGACCGTCTGCCGGAGAATGAATTTCCAGAAGACTGGATCATCCGAAATGCAGAGAACCCGGATGCTGCCATTTACTTTGACGGAACCAGAAACTGCCGTTTAATCAATAATGAAATACGGCATTCAGGAAGCTATGGCGTTACCGTGAACCACTACGGTCAGAATAACGAAATCCTTCATAATCAGATGCACGATCTGGGAAGCGGCGGTGTGCAGCTCTATGGATACGGGGTAGGAACTGTTGATGTAAACTATAATAATATCGTGATGTACAACTCTATTTATAACATGGGTGTGGCGCCGTATCAGCATGCACCCGGATTAGGTGTTTTTGGAAGCGGCACGAACACGATGGCATTCAATTATATTGCAGGGGCTCCCTATGCGGGTATTTCCATTGTGGGAACTGATGAAAACTCAATCAGCAGGACAAAACCGGATACACGTGCAGCTTATGATATGTTCGGCAGACAGAGCAGCCAGTACGGCATTCGGTTTGAAGATCTGAACCAGCTGCCCCAAAGCGAGCTGGACGGTAGTAACGGAGAATATTTTTCCATTGGAAATCTGGCACAAAAATATCAGCATTCGGAAAGAAATGTGGCTGAATATAATATCTTAGAAGATTATTCACAGTCCATGGATGACGGAGGTGCATTATATTCCTGGTATTGCGGACTGGGGAATGTGTATGCCTATAATGTACTGAAGGAACAATTGGAGGGCTCCAGAACATGGGTATTCTGGCAGTACATGGATGACCGGGCAATCGGGTTTACGTTACAGAATAATCTCTGTACAGGCAACTTTAATGCAACGATTGATAAATCCTTTGCACCGTATTCAAACAGGCGCGTTGATAATGTCTACGCTAAATTCCCTCAGGTTCCCGCAGGATATGATGTGCAAAAGGAAAAAGTATTGGATAACGTGCAGGATGCTATGGGGGGATATAAGCTGGCAGAAACGAAAAAGCCTGCAATTCTCAGCCCGGAAAATGGCAGTGAAAATGCTAAAATTCCAACCACAATCGTTTTGAATCACTGTGAAAATGCTTCTCTCTATAAGATAGAAATCGCCACAGATGAAGCATTTAAAAATATTGCAGAGACAATCGAAACCCGCCTAAGCGTTGCGACTACGGATAAGCTGGAGTATGATTCTTCATACTATGTCCGTGTGACGACCAGAGAATATTTAGGCACTCCCCAGGTGAGTGATGCTGTGTCATTTAAGACGGCAAAACAATCAGCCCCGGATGAAGTGCTCCGTAATGCAAAGCTGACAAATGATATTGATGCCGTTCTTGTACAGTGGACTCCTGTGGCAAAGAACAGGGTAAATGTATATCGGAAAGCGGAGGGGGAAGCAGACTATACACTGATAGGAGAAAATGTGGAAGGCAAGGGCTTCCTTGACAGCCAGATAAAAGAGAAAACAACTTATACATATCAGATAGCGGGAGTAAATGCTTCCGGAGAAGGTCCGCGCAGTGAAGAATTGAAAATTAACACGCGGGAACTGAATATGCTGTTCAGTGATGATTTTGAAAATGAAACCATTAGTGACCGGTGGACGGATCAGTCCGGAAAGCAGACAAATTTAAATCCTGCAGATGCTGTTGTAAAGGATGGAAAATGGGAACCTTCCGGCAGCTGGCGTGAATATTATGTGGGACTTAATAATAAGGATTGGGACGATTATGCAGTAGAAGCGGACATTATATTCAAAGATCTGCAGCCGGGTGCAGAGAACTATTCAGCATTCGGGTTAATCACACGTGCATCCACGGAAAAGGGAAGAAAATTCTATCAATTTTTGATTCGTTCAAATGGACAAAAGCAGATGGAACTTCAGAAGGCGGATGGTAATTACTGGACGCAGCTTGCAGCTGTAAAAATGAAGGAAAATCCGGTACCAGGAACGCTTTACCGTATGCGGGCGGAAAGTGTGGGAAAATCACTTCGTATTTATCTGAACGGAAGCTTGTTTGCAGAAATTGAGGATGAATCTCTTACCTATGGAGGTATCGGATTCGGGTATGGCAAGGATTATATATCCGTTGATAATGTGAGAGTTTCTCAGCCAAAGCAATATAAGATCCATGTGGATGAATCTATGAAAGGCGGAACTGTTACTGCAGATCAAAGCCAGGCTGCCCAGGGAAAACCGATATTCCTTACCGTGAAGCCGGATAAAGGCTATACATATGAAGAGGGATCACTGAAAGTAAACGGTAAACAGCTTACAGATACCTTGTTCACTATGCCGGGTGAAGATGTAACGGTCACTGCTTCATTCCGATTAGCAGCAGCAGATGGAAACCGGATCTATGTATCACCGGATGGTTCCGATGACTCGGGCAATGGCTCTTTTGAAGCGCCTTATCAGTCATTGGCTATGGCACAGGAGGCTGTGCACAATCTGGTGGCAAAAGGATTGGACAGTGATGTGCAGGTAATCCTGAGAGGCGGAAACTATTATCTAAAGGATGCTGTTCATATCGGTCCGGAGGATTGTGATGATACTTATCGAATTACCTATAAAAATTATGAAGAGGAAGAAGTACGTGTTGTAGGAGGTTCTCCCGTTACTGGATGGACAGATAAAGACGGGGACGGCATTTATGAAGCTGATATTACCGGTCGGGAAGGATTTTATTCTCTGTTTGCAAATGGAGAACGCCTGCCAAATGCCAAAGAAGTGAAGTGGCAGAATGTTAAGGTTGAGGATCAGACACATATGCAGGCTGTATTAGGAGGTGCTACCAGCTGGTTTGGCGAAGTGCTGAAAGTAACTTCAGTAAATGGCAGCAATCTGGCAACCGATTTTCCAGGGGGGCAATTCTCCGGAGGAGTGCAGTATCTGCAGGGTGCAAAGGAATATATCAATGAGCCGGGTGAATGGGCGATTGCAGGCAGCACGCTTTACTACAAACCGTTAGATGGAACGTTGCCGGAAAACAGTGAAATCATTGCACCGTCCACAGACAGAATTTTTTATCTGCAGGGAACAAATGAAAATCTGGTCCGGAATATTACAATTGACGGATTGCAGCTGGAAATGAATGGATTCGGGGAAAATCTGCTGGCACATGCCGGTCGCAAAGGTGACAAGACGGAGGAATATGAGAGCAACCTGAAAGGTATTGTTGATTTGGACAATACATCCAACGTTACCGTAAGCAATTGTATTCTGAAGAATGCCGGATATATGGCGGTAGTGATGAACCATTACAGTCAGGAAAATACAATCTCCGGAAATGATATCCAGAATACCGGATATGCGGGAATTTTCATGATAGGAGAAAATCCCGGAAGCTTAAATTATATCAACAAGAACAATACGGTTACCAACAATAGAATTAAAGATGCAGGGAAATTCGTCAGCCATGGATCTGGGATTTATCTCATGAACAGCGGAGATAATACGATTACGCATAATAATATTTCAGAAGTTCCACGTTATGGAATTTCCATGAAGGGTGTAAGGTATGGTGTCTTTTCTGCAATCGGTGTAGATGTACCGTTTGAAGATCATTGGAAATATAACCAGACAATGAATAATTATATCGGGTACAATACCATATTCAATACCGGTATCCGTTCCGGTGACGGCGGGGGAATTGAAGGCTGGGGAACCGGACGGGACAACTGGATCGACCACAATATTATCTATAATGCATACCGTGGGGTAGCGACTACCGGCTGGAGGGGACATAGTATTTTTACGGACGATGCCACCCATCACACCATGGTAACCAACAATGTTATATACGATGAAAATGCAGTTTCAGTTAACGCGGGAACGATGATGAAGAGTATCTCCAACTATGTGGCAAATAATGTGTTTGATATTGGATATGCCTATAATGGTGCAGCAAATATCGGGCCGTATATTGAGCCGAGCGGAGGCATGGCATTCAAAAATAATATTGTTTATTCGAATACAGGCGGAACTTTGCATAATAACGGTACGTGGAGTGAAGACGGAGCGGGAGATCGTGTTCTTCTGAAATTTGATGATGGCTCCTATAATGTATCGGGTACAGCAGCGCTGGATTCTCTAAGCGTTATGGACAATAACCTCTACTTCAATGCAAAGGGCAAGGCGGAATTTGAGGTGCTGGGCAGCAAACTCAGCCTGTCAGACTGGAAGCAAAGCAGTAAAAATAAGCATAAATATGACCAAAACAGTATCATGGAAGATCCGCAGTTTGTGGATGCCCAAAATCGTGATTACCGCTTAAAAGCAGACTCACCGGCAATGGCAATTGGAATTTCTCCAATAGATACAAGCGGAATTGGATTATTGCCGGAATTCCGTTATGGTGATAAGAACGATACACCGAAAATATTATTTATATCGGCTGAAGATAACGGTCAGGCATCTGCGGCAGTCAATCCGGGTCAAACGATTCAGATGTCGGTATCAATGAGAACCGAAAAAGGCTATTCCGTGGAAAATCCGGAAGGGACAACCTTTGCCAGCAGTGACGAATCAATTGCCTCGGTAGGAGAAAATGGGCTGGTCACAGCAATTGCTCCGGGAACCGCAGTCATAACGGCAGAAGGAAAAGGTCTGAGAGACCAGTATACAATCTATGTAGGAGAGCAGGGAGCGGAATTGACTGCAGATGACGTGAACCTGGTACTGGAAAAGAATGACACCGCGTGGATTGATGTGAAGGCTAAGACCTCGGCAGGACATTTTGTATTACCGATAAATATCAGCTATGAATCCGGCAACGAAGAAGTAGTTACTGTTGATGACAGAGGATTTCTTAAGGCACAGGCAGAAGGTGAAGCTGAGATTCGGATACAGGCATCAGTTAATGGAGAAAATCTGACTAAGGATGTGAAGGTAAGTGTTCATAAGACGGCCATTCAAACGAGAGATCTGTATGAAAAGGCAGATGCAGTAACGGCAGATACTTATGGAAATGGTGCTGTTAACCAGGGAACCAAGGCCGGGATGGATAAAAACGGAAGCTACGTTGCATTTAAGAATGTGGACTTCAAAGAAGGGGCAAAAAGGTTCACAGCAGTCTATGAGACAGGAAATTTATCAAGGGTTGGAAGCATTGACCTGCGATTGGATTCCAGCACAGGTCCATTGATTGGCAGAGTAGATTGCGAAACTACAGGAGCATGGGGAATTTCCGGACAATCCTGGATTGATGTAAATCCGGAACAGGTGAAAGGACTCCATGACTTATACATTGTTGCAAATCCAGGAGCTTTAAATCTGGTTAATTTACAATTTTCACAAAAGGATGCAGGATCAAGTGTTCAGAGCCTGGAGCTGACCGGTGAGGATATTGTATGTGCACCTCAGGACGGGGAAACAGAATATACATTGACCGCATTAACATTGGATGATCTGGGTTACAGGACAGAAGAAAAGTCAGTTACCTGGGAACTGGATGGAAATGCTGCCAACATTTCCATAGATGAGACAACCGGAGTATTAACAGTTGGTATACCGGAAGAAAAGGAAACGAATCTTGTCATTAAGGCAGTATTAAATTCTGATCATTCTATAAAAGCTGAGAAACCGGTAATGGTTTATGACGGTACTATCGTTGAATTGAAAGGTGCCGAGGCTGATGAGAAGAGTTCTACAGCTGCTGATGGAGTCAGCGGGGTGGCATTTCAGGGAAAAGATGCCTATATCCTCTATAAGAACGTGGACTTTAAAAATGGTATAGAAAAATATCAGGTAAAATACAGCTATCCGAATGCCAGAAATATCCTGAAACTGCATACCGGATCTGCTGCAGGTGAAGTGTTCTCTTCTGTATCACTCAGCAGCGGAAGCTGGGCGAATTATGTAGTCACAGACCAGAGTATATCAGAAGGATGCCCTGTGGGAATACAAGATCTGGCAATTACACAGAGTGACTGGCTCAATTTTCACTGGATACGTATGTTCATGCCGAATAACAGAGTACCAGTACAATCTTATGAAATTACAATTGATACCAATATGACAAATGGAGAAATTGAGAGTGATAAGACGGAAGCGGTAGCAGGAGAAGAGGTAAACCTTACCGTTGAACCTGATGAAGGCTATATTCTGAAAGAGGGAAGCCTGAAGGTTAACAATGGTGATGTGGAAGTGACTGACAACAGGTTTATCATGCCGGAACAGGATGTAATGGTTACGGCGGAATTTGAACAGCAGCCTGCACAAATGCATACAGTCACCATAGATCCGGCAATGGAACACGGTAGAATTGAGGCAGATAAGACAGAGGCAGCAGCAGGAGATACAGTTACGCTGACGGTTACACCGGAAGAGGGATATCTGCTGACCGAGGGAAGTCTGCAAGTGAATGGCGGTGAAGTAGAAGTAACAGATAACAGCTTCCTTATGCCGGAACAGGATGTAATGATTACGGCAGAGTTTGAACAGCTGTCTGCAGAAACGCATACAGTTACGATTGACCCGTCTATGGAACACGGAAGAATTGAGGCAGATAAGACAGAGGCAGCAGAAGGAGAGACAGTTACACTGTCGATTATTCCGCAAGAAGGATATATGCTGACAGCGGGAAGCCTGAAAGTAAATGACGGCGCCGTAGAAGTGGCAAATAACAGCTTTGTTATGCCAGGGCAGGATGTTACGATTACGGCAGAGTTTGAACAGACGACAGGAGAGATGCATACAATTTCAATTGATCCTGCTATGGAACACGGAAACGTCGAAGCGGATAAATCAGAAGCAGCAGCGGGAGAAATGGTTGCGCTGACGATTGTACCGGAAGAAGGATATCAGCTGAAAGAAGGAAGCCTGAAGGTTAATGACGGCGCTGTGGAAGTGACAGATAACAGCTTCCTTATGCCGGAACAGGATGTAATGATTACCGCAGAGTTTGAACAGCTGGCAGCAGAAACGTTTAAAGTAATTATAGATCCGGCTATGGAACACGGAAACGTTGCAGCAGACAAACCGGAAGCGGCAGCTGGAGAATTAATTACGCTGACGGTTGTACCTAATGACGGATATTTCTTGAAAGCAGGAAGTCTGAAGGTCAATAATGGAAATGTGAAACTGACCGGCAGCAGCTTCGTTATGCCGGAACAGAACGTAAACGTCACCGCAGAGTTTGAGCAAAAGACAGTAATCACAACTTACAAGTTAGCATTTGACCCAAGAGGCGGAAAAGTAAGCCCTGCTTCGATTACGGTAACAAAGGAAGCAGCATATGGCAGGCTTCCGGTTCCGTCAAGAGAAGGCTATTCCTTCAAGGGCTGGTTTACCGCAGCATCGGGCGGAACCCAGATCAGGGAAGGCGAAGTATGCAGGTTAAACGCAAATACGACTGTCTATGCACAGTGGAGCAAGTTGATCCTGAAGAAACCAGGAAAGCCAACCGGATTAAAAGCATCCAGACATAAGTCAGGCAGCCTTCAGATCAGCTGGAAGAAAGCATCGAATGCCAAGGGCTATGTTGTATACCGATATAACAGCACTGCAAAGAAATGGACAAAAATAAAGACTACAACATCCACGAGTTATGTGGATACGGGACTGAAATCAGCATCAGACTACAAGTACAAGGTAAAGGCATACAGCCAGCTTGGAAAAGAAAAGAAGTATGGCTCCTGCTCATCCGTAATGACCACGGCAACGGCACCGAAAAAACCTCATCTGCTTAAAGTAAAGAAAGACGGAAAAGGAAAAGTCACCATTAACTGGAGCAGAAGGTCAGGAACGGACGGATATGTGATCTATATGAAGACAAATAAAGGTGATTATAAGAAGATAGCTACAAAATCATCCAAAGTTTCTTCCTATACCAAATCCGGATTGAAAAAGGGCAGAACCTACCGGTTTAAAGTAAGAGGATACAATAAGGCGGGAAGCAAGAGAATCTATAGTTCGTATTCTGACAGTAAGAAAATAAACTTTTAGTATTTAGTTCAGCTGCAGGCCCATGTGGCCTGCAGACACAGAAACAAGGAAAATGCCGGGAAAGAAGGAATTATAAATGAGCATACATTTCAGCAAAGAACGCTGGTCAGAGACAGAGAAAAATTACAGTGCATGGTGGAAAGGGGAATTAGGCAGGCCGCTGTTTAAGGTTACAGTAAAACATGCCTTTGAGCCAGAACGGGAGAAACCCCCGGTTCCATTGCTTTCCCAGAAAACATGCCATGATTTTCAATATAGTGCAGAAGAATTAATAGATGCCCTGGATTATGAATTATCCCAGAGTGAGTTTTTAGGGGATGCATTCCCATTTGTGAACATGGCGGCATTCGGACCGGGATCACTGGCGGGATTCTGCGGGGCCAGGATGGATAACAGTACAGGAAGCGTCTGGTATTTTCCGGAGGAAAGAAAAGAAATTCAGGATATCCATATACAATACGACAGGGAAAATAAATGGGTCAGGCGTATCAAGGATATTTACCGCGCAGGACAGAAAAAGTGGGGCGGGATGGTACTGATGTCCATGCCCGATCTGGGCGGGCCCCAGGATGTAGCCGCAATCTTCGCGGACAGTACGGAACTTATGTGTCAGCTGATGGATGAGCCGGAGGAAGTGCACCGCCTGCAGACGGAGGTCTACCAGGCATTTCAGGAAGCCTATGAGGATCTTAATTCCGTATTAAAGCCGTTAAATCCGGGATACAGCGACTGGGGAGGACTTTACAGCAAAGATCCGTCCTATATCCTGCAGGACGATTTTGCATATATGATCAGCCCTCAGATGTTTGCGGAGTTCGGGCTGCCGGATATTCGGAAATTTAGCAAATATTTTACCAATACCATATACCACTTAGATGGAATTGGAAATCTAAACCACCTGGACTATTTGTTAAAAGAAGATATCAATGCGGTCCAGTGGGTCTACGGCGCAGGACAGCCAAGCGCACGGCATTGGATGGAGATCTATGAAAAAATATATAATGCCGGGAAGGGAATTGAGGTAATCGGGGATTTAGATGATTTTCTTGCATTGTACGGGAAGTATCCGGAGCGTCTGTACTATCATGTGCTGGTAGATGATGAGGAAGGAAATGCAATGAAAACGATGGATGAAAAGGATTGTCTGAATGATTACTGTGTGGTATCCCGAGATAGAAAGGAAGAAGTGGTAAGATTATTAGACGAAGTTTTAAGGATTGAGGCTTGAACCCGGAAATCGATTCTTATGCTTCGGGTAAACGTGTGTCACACCCACATATAAAAATATCCGGAAATTCTTTATTATTTAAAGATTTCCCGGATATTTTTTCAGGTTATATTAATTAACACTCAGACATGAGAAAGATTTGCTTTGTAAGCAATTACCATGAGAAAGAACTGCCTCGCAAGTACTTACCCGAATATGTTTTTATGCGATCATTTATTATATGATATTTGTTTTGTAGGACAGAAATAATGGTTCCTATTTTATAGATCAAGATATCTCGAAGCTTATAATTCATTATTTCTGAATAATCTTATCTAACCGTTTCATCAAATTCTCTTCCTGCTTTTTCACAACCCCAACCATCGGAGCACCGACCATATTACCTTCGCTGTCCACGATATAAGTCATCGGATATCCGGATATTTCACCAATAAAATCCTGATAAAAGCTGCTTGCGTTATCGGGAATAAGGTTTGGATAGGTCACTCCTTTTTCCTTCAGAATTGTTTCTGCCGTCCCTTTCGATTCGTCCGACTCTCCGGCACTTGCAGCCACCCCGATCAGGTTAACGTTGATATCTTTGAAATCCTGAAAATAGGCTTCTAATTCCGGCATCTCCGCAATACAGCTGCCGCAGCCATTTGTCCAGAAATTAATGACGGTGGCATCGTAGTCTTTAAAGATATCATTGGTAATTTTATTTCCTTCAAAATCCACACCTTCAAATTCAGGAAATGGTTCTTTCGAAGCTTCTATATCCGAGTTGCCGCAGCCAGCTAAAGAAAGCATGCATACAGCACTTAATGTAATACACAATAATTTTTTTCTATTTATTTTCAAACCTTGTCCTCTTTTCTTAAATTGATACTTTTACATATTGCACTCCGGGGGCATGTGCGGATGCAGTCACCGCAGCGGATACATTCCGGGTGGTTTGGGGTCTTACAGACTTCCACATCCATTTTACAAACCTTTGTACAGGCGCCGCAGCTGTTACATTTATCCTGATCAATATGAAACTTATAGAAGGATATTTTATTAAACAGGGCATAGAATGCGCCAAGCGGACAGATCCATTTGCAGAATGGTCTGTAAAAAAAGATGGATAAAGTTATAATTCCAACCAGCAAACAGCTTTTCCATGTGAATAAGGCACCAAGTGCTGCCCGGATGCCGCTGTCTGCGAGAGAGAGAGGAATCGCACCTTCTAAGATTCCTGCCGGACAGATCCACTTGCAGAACCAGGGATCTCCCATACCGACTTCATTTAGGATAGTCATGGGCAGTATGATGACAAACAGCAGTAATATAACATATTTAAGCCAGGTTAGTGCTGCAAGTTTTTTTGTGCTGAATTTTTTAGAGGGAATCTTATGAAGCAGCTCCTGAAACCAGCCAAAAGGACATAGAAAGCCGCATACCAATCGTCCAAACAGCACACCGAACAAAATCAGCAGGCCTACAATGTAGTAGGAAAATTTGAATTTTGAGGAACCAATCACCGCCTGCAGGGAACCAATTGGGCAGGAACCTACTGCTCCGGGACAGGAATAGCAGTTAAGGCCGGGAACGCAGATCCCCTTTAAATTTCCTTTGTAGATTTTACCGGTAAAGAAGCCTGTAATGTGGGCATTCGTCAGCAGTGTGGCGCCTGCCTGTATCTTCCAGCGATTTTTATTCTTAGCCAATACCCACACACTCCAGACATAAGTTTATTCCCTTTGAGAGTACTTCGTAAGCTTCGCCACGGCAGGCACCAATACAGATAAGGACAATAGCCAGCAATAAGGTACCTACCGTATATTTACTCTTCATCTTTCAACTTCCTTGCAAATGACAGTAATTCGTCCCCTTCGGGATTACTGTTCCAGGCAGTATAAAAGCCACCTTGTTTTGTAAATATGGATACCAGATCAGAGTTAATAAGTTCTTCATAGCTCTTTAAAGATTGCTGCATGGAATCATTGTATACAATTATGGGGAACTTTATATCTGCCAGTTTCTCTTTTGCCGCGCCGAAGTCTTTGTCCGTGATAATACCAATAACAGGAACGCCGTCAGTCGTCATTTCATCAGAGATATCGTTGAAAACCTGCAGTTTTTCCAGCGTTTCCTCACCCTGGGTATTAAAAAAGACCAGGCATGTTTCTCCTTCAATGATATTGGAAGAAGCGGGTGTTCCATCCAGATATGTAGTTTCAAAGGGATCAAACAGGTAAATTTTTGATTTTGCTTCCACTGTTTCGTAATTCGCTTTTATCCAGTCATCATCAATCCATCCCTTCTCTTTTGCATCCTCTACGGTAATAGTACCTTCATCCAGAGCAGATTTTATTTTTTCTACCGAAGGCTTGGAACTGCAGCCGCCAAGAGAAAGAATCAATAGAGATGAAATTATAATGACAAATTTTTTTTTCATTTCGATACCTCACTTTTTCGTTGATGAGGCCATTGTAGCAAATCTAACATAAAATTTGTGTTAAGAGAAAATGTATTTCATGCAAAATATCTCTCCGTCTTATTTTGTTTCTTCGTTCACAGCAGCAAAGCATGAGGCTATAATTGGTTATTGCCGTACGGCAGCAAGATTTCAAAAATAGTTCCGCCGCCCTGATGATCTGATACAGAAATTGTGCCGTTGTGCTTTTCAATAATGGATTTCACAATGGAAAGACCAAGTCCCGCCCCGCCCATCTTCCTGGAACGGGATTTATCCACCCGGAAAAATGGTTCAAAAATAAGAGGCTGCATTTCAATTGGGATGCCGATACCATGATCTTTTATGGTGATTGCCGTATTTCCCTCCCGGGTGGAAATAGTAATTTCAACCATACCATTTTCAACGTTGTATTTTACAGCATTCTCAATGACATTATAAAATGCTCTGTGCAACAGGTTTTTGTTACCGGTTAGGATGGGGGCCTCACCGCTGACCGTAATATAGATATTTTTTTCCTTTGCCAGCGGAGACAATTCTTCTGCAGCATCAATCAGCAGTTCGTTTGCCTCAATTCTTTGATCACACACCAGAGCGTCCATATTTGTAAGATCTAAGAGCTCTTTTACCAGATCAGACATTCGATTTGTATGGGCAGATATGATGGATAATAATTTACTGTATTCCTCCGGAGTGTGGTCATTTTTCTTTTTAAATACGTCCACTTTTGTTTTGAGTACGGTGAGAGGCGTGCGAAGCTCGTGCGCCGCACTTTGGGAAAAGCGTTTTTGCATTGCAAAGGCATCATTTAATTTATTCGACATTTCATTAAAAGAGCAGGTTAAATCAGCGATCTCATCATGGGTTTCCGGTACCATTAAATCTTCGGAAAGGTTATGAACGGTACAATTTCGCATCTGTCTGCTTAGTATATGCAGTGGCTTTAAGGCTTTGCCGGAAATATAGTAGGTTAAAAATCCGCCAATAACCAGCAGCAATATCATATAAAAGATACTCTGGTATAAAAAAATCTGACGTGCTGCCTGTGAGTTCCGGGTTGAAGCAGAAGGCGTGGTACTATTAGCAGCAGTATCAGGATTGAGCTGCGTATTAAGTTCCGTATTTGCAGAATCCGTATCCTGCTCAACCTGAATTGCGGGAGTCACAACAGTAGCTTCGATTACATTTGCCATCCGGTTTGCCGAAAAGTTTAAAATGATGGTCAGGACGACGCAGCAGATGGTAAGCAGAATAACATTCAGGATCGTAAGGCGAAGACGGATAGATATTTTATTTAACATTATTTACTACCTCCGATTAAATAATACCCGGCACCAATTTTGGTTGCAATGGTGTCGTAAGACAGAGCGGCTTTTAATTTTTTTCTTAATGATGCAATATGTACGCGAACAGCATTACTCAGGCTGTCTGCTTCCATATTCCAGACATGTTCCATCATTTCTTCCTGGCTGATTACTTTGTCTGGATGAAGGAGAAAATATTCAAGCAGTGCCAGTTCCTTTTTTGTCAAGGCCAATTCTTCGCCATTTACGGATGCAGAACGTCTCACAGTATCCAAAGATATACTGTCCCAGACGAGTATAGTGTCTTCCTGTATAAAGGTGCGCCGCAGTAAACAGCGGATTCTGGCTTCTAATTCTTCAAAATCAAAGGGCTTAGCCAGGTAATCATTTGCTCCGGAATCCAGTCCGGTTACTTTATCAGAGACGGTGCTTCTTGCGGATAAGATCAGAATTTTTATATTTTTATCCTGACTGCGTACTTTTGAAAGTATATCAATGCCGTCCATTCCCGGCAGATTTAAATCAAGTACAACAAGATCATAGGTTTCCGTTGTGATAAGTTCATAGGCTTCCTCACCATCATAGCACGTGTCTACCGCATAACCATCTATCTGCAGCCCCTCAGCAATGGAGTCACATAAATCTGTTTCATCTTCTACAATTAAAATTCTCATTTGCCCACCTCCTGGATCTTACATTATTATACCACGTACACATAAAATCTTTGTTAAGAAAATCATTTACTGCCTTAACAAAGATTTTATGTCGGACGTGATAATATATTCGTATTAAAACCGAAACCGGGTAAAATCGTAAAGCAGAAATGAAATTACCTGGCAATTAGAGGAGATTACTATATGTTTGAAATTAAAAATGTATCAAAACAATTTGGAGATGAATTTGCCCTGCGGGGAATTTCAATGACCATAGGCAAAGGACTTCATTTTATTGTAGGATCCTCCGGAAGCGGAAAGACTACATTATTAAAAATTATCAGTGGAATGGAACAGTCTTTTGACGGGGAGGTTTTTTACCGGGGACAAGATATCAAAAAGCTAACAGAACGGGATAAGAGTTATTACTATAATAATATCTTTGGATTTGTATGGCAGGATTTTAACCTGCTGGATGACCTTACCGTTTTAGAAAATATCATGCTTCCCGGGTATCTGAAAATGAAACAGAATAAAAAAGAAGTCATGAAAGTCCTGGCGGATCTGAAAATTGACGGGCTGGCAATGCAAAAGACAGGCAGGCTGTCAGGCGGACAGAAACAGCGCGTGGCAATTGCCCGTGAACTGCTGAAAGACCCACAGGTAATCATAGCAGATGAACCAACAAGTGCATTAGATGAACAGTCTTCAAAAATTATTATGAAAATTTTGCGGGAAATTTCAAAGAAAAGAACCGTGATCATAGTAACCCATAATACTGCATTGATTGATCAAAAGGATAAAGTACATGAATTGGACAAAGGGGAACTGGTCAGCACAACTGATGAAACAGACAGAAAGGAGATTAAAACCAATCGATATGAAAACAAAGCCAGCCAAAACAAAGCCGATCAAAACAAAGCCGACCAAAACAAAGCACATAGCCTGGGCATATATCATGCAATAAGGCTGGCCTGGAGCAACCTGAAAAGCAAGTGGGGGAGATTTGCCATTCATGTGCTGTCGCTCATGGTGGGGGCGGTTTTATTACTTGTCACAGTGAGCGGCGGGATTACCGATACGGGCCAATCAGCCTTTGATGAACTGTTTCGTACATATGGTGACAGCATTTTGGATATCAGCGTTGTTAACAGTTTTATGAGTGCAGGAGGTACGGACGGAAAAGAAAATGATGAGCCTGATGCAAATGTATCACAGGATATTGACGGGCTGTACGAGAAGTATTTATCTGATGACCGGGTTTCACATATCGTTTTTACCCAGGCGTATAGCGATATCCAGGTAACCGTTGATGGTAATGACATAAAAATTGATACAAGTAATTCCGTACCCGTTATAAACAAGCTGACTGCAGGGGTAATGCCAATGGGAGACGAAAATGAAATTGTTGTTCCGCAGAGCTTCGTGAAGAAATTAGGGTGGGCTGACAAAGAGGCATTGGGTAAGACGGTTACTTTTACCGGTGCAGTCTATAATTGGGATAGCGGAGAACCTGTTTTGATGCCGGTTACATCGGATTGTAAAATTGTGGGAGTGATGGATACAACGGTAAAATATGATGCTGGTGAGGAGTTAATGGAATATTCTGTGGATGATGCCTTTTTCTTCAGCAAATCAGCCATTGATGAAATGAGAAACCAGGCGGGGATTAAGAACGAAGAAGTTAATTTTTCCATTCGGGCGAAAACTCCGGCAGATATGATAGCAATAAAAGACGAATTGAATGCAGACGGTATTGTGCCTTTAGGACGATTCGAGCTTGTGGAGGATATGGTACGTTTAAACCAGCAGACGAGCCAGCAGTCCGGGGCGGCAGTTGTTGTTATTGGGATTATGTCGGTAGTCATTATTCTGGCAGTGTCAATCATCACTGCCTTGATTCGGAAACGGGAATATGCGATTTATAAAGTCAGCGGTTATGCCGGAAGACATCTGGCACTGATGTCATTTACTGAGGCGTTTTTTTCCATAGTGGTGTCAGTTGTTTTATTCTTGTGTATGTCACCGATAGCTGATTTTGCAGCTACTGCATTCTGGAATGTGAATATTTTAAATGGTAAGATGCTTGGAGCGGGGGTATTACTTGTTCTTGCAATGGGTTTGCTTTCCGGAAGTGTAACAACACTGGTGAGTTTGTTAGCGAAAATTACGAATTCCCTTAAGACAGGAGACCGGTAAAGATGATCAGATTAAAAGATGTTACAAAAAAATATGGGAATAACGTTATACTGGAGCACAGCAGTTTTGATTTCCCCGATACCGGGATTGTATGTCTCATGGGACCTTCCGGAGGCGGTAAAACCACCTTACTAAATCTGCTTGCGGGATTTGATACCGATTACAGTGGTGAGATTTTAGCAGGAGGGGTTTCCATCAGTAAGATGAAGGCTGATTCTCTTTGTGAATACCGCAGGGATAACATAGGCTTTGTATTTCAAAACTATCATCTGCTTCCCGGATATACCGTTCTGGAAAATGTATTACTAGCCTGTGAATCGGAAAAGGAAGGGAAGGAATTTCAGAAAAAAGGAAAGGCCCTACTGAAAAGGCTGGGTCTGGAAGAAAAAGAAAATCAGATGTCAGAGACTCTTTCGGGCGGTCAGAAACAGCGGGTTGCCATAGCCAGAGCCCTGGTAAATGACCCGCAGATTATTTTTGCAGATGAACCTACCGGTGCACTGGATCGTGCAGCGTCTACAGAAATCATGAATTTGCTCAGGGAAATTTCCCGGGACAGACTGGTGGTTGTAATTACGCATGACCAAAAAATAAGCGCATTTGCAGATGAAGTTATTCAGATTAAGGAGAAAAAAATATTAGAAGACCCATCGGCAAATCGAAAAGAATTAAATGAAAATAAAAAAACATTTAAGAAAAGTAATCCGGATAAAAGATCCATGGTATCCAAAGCAGTTAAAAATTTTAAGGTTCACATAAAGCGTTATATCGCCGTTTCACTGGCAATATCCATCGGTATGCTGGCATTTTTATTTTCCCTTTCCTTTGGCAATGTGATGGATCAGTCTATTCAGGAGTTTGAGGCAAAGAACACGGCATTTAATAACGGATACATCAGAGGTGCTGATGATGGGACTATTTTATCCTATTTAAAATCGGACGAACGTATAGAAAATGTTTATTACCAATATAAATTAGAAAATATATCTTTGCATATCAATGGAAAAAGCGAGGTTCTGGCTGAAAAATTTCCAGTCCCAAAGGCAGCACAGGGGCTGTCGTATGGGATTATGCCAAGGAAAGGAATGAATGAGATTGCAATTACCCCAAGCCTTGCCAGGAAGATGGCAGCAGATATTAAAACATTGCCTGGCAGGGAGCTTGTTTTGGAATTGGATGGTCAAAGTTATACCGTTACAATTAGCGGTATCTATAATGCGGGTTATGACGATTTTACCATCAGCTCGGATATAGAACAGAAGTTCTATCAGAATCTAATTGACCAGGACAATTATTCCATCAGTTATGATGTGAAAAAATTCTCTGATATCGTGGCGGTCAGCAACCGGCTCAAACTGCAGGGACTGGATTCCACCAATGCTTCAGACGAAGTATACGCATTACAGAATACCTTTCAAAGTCTGGGTAAGCTGTTTCTGGTACTGTCTGTTCTGATTCTGGGGATCGGACTGTTTATCTGTGCCGTACTTCTGATTAAGCTGCAAAATACGCGATACCGGGAGGCAGGGTTATTGTCTGCGCTGGGTTATTACAGGCATCAGATCACAGGTATGATCCTCCGGGAGAATCTGTTTCTCTCCATACTCACAGCAGTGGTGGAACTGGGATTACTTGGGGGAAGTATGTTAATCAGCAGTCTGTTTGGGTTACCCCTTGTTGTGTCCGGTACACAGGCCGTTTTGACAATCATCGCTGCTTTTGCTGTTGTTATGGTTATAAGCGGTGGTGCAAGTCTGCCGTTAGTGCATACGGAGCCGGCGGCTGCATTGCGGAAATAATAATGCATCCGTGGCAAACGGGCAGCGACCAATGTTCAGGACCCGGATCCTGAACATTGGAAATATCATAATAAAATTCTAAATTCTAAAGAAAGTTCTAAAGCCTGACAGAAATCCCAAAATAGTGAAAAATACCAGGTAAATAGTCCTAAAAGATCTTAAAATCACCATGCTATAATAATTCCAGGAAAGTCCCATTCGATAGAGCGAGTTTGAAAATTCATTCCCGCCATCTGCACCACTTCGCGGTATATTAGCTCAACACGCTCAAGGGGACGGTAATTATGGAGGGTACATGATGAAGAGAAGAGGAATTACATGGGTTTTTGTTCTGATGATGGCAGTCGGCCTGGTGTTATCCCAGCGTATGATACTGTCTGCAAAAGATGACATTGTGCAGATAGAAGCGGAACAGGGACGGGAGAAGCTGCATTTTAACCAGGGATGGAAGTTTGTAAGGCGGAATATTCCGGAAGCAGTAAAGCCAGATTATGATATGGCGGAGCTGGAACGGTGGGAGAACGTAGATCTGCCCCATTCCGTAAGACTTGAGGAAGAAAATACCAGCGGAGGAAAAAACTATCAGGGGCCTGCCATGTACAGAAAACATTTTTATCTGTCAGATTCGTACAAAGATAAAAAGCTGTATATAGAATTTGAAGGTGTCATGGGTGTGACGGACGTATGGGTAAATGGCAAGCATCTCCAGGGACATATGGCGGAAAAAACAGGAGAAAATACCCAATACGGCGGATATCTGCCGTTTATTCTGGATATTACAGATGCTGTTCATTGTGACGGCGAGGCAAATGTAATCACCGTTTTAACCGATAACAGCGATAATGTAAATGTTCCCCCGGGTAAACCCCAGGGTCAGCTGGATTTCACTTATTTTGGAGGAATCTATAGAAATGTCTGGCTTCATTCCGTGAATAACGTTCATATTACAGATGAGCTTTTTGAGGATGAGACAGCAGGAGGCGGGATCTTGGTAGATTTTCCGGAGGTGTCCCCGGAACAAGCTATTGTGGATATTAAGACGCATATCAGAAATGAGGATAAAGAAGAAAAGCAGATTTCTCTGGTTACAAAAATTGTAAATCAAGATGGTACCGTGGTAGGTGAAGACAGGAAAACATTGTCCTTGCCGGGTGCTGGCGCCGGAGAGGTAAAACAATCGGTTACTGTTGAAAATCCTGAATTATGGGATCTGGATCATCCGTATATGCATACCATTGTGTCTGAAGTATATGCTGACGGTGCAGAGACAGACCGGACAGAGACTCCGGCAGGTATTCGGAAAATCGAGATGGACGCACAAAAAGGTATTTTGATAAACAATAAGCATGCCGGGTTTTTATCAGGTGTCAACAGGCATCAGGAATATCCCTATATCGGATATGCGGCATCTGATTCCCTCCAGAGGAGAGATGCCATAAAGTTTAAATCGGCCGGGTTTCATATTGTGAGAACAGCACATCATCCCCAGTCGGAAGAATTTTTAAAGGCCTGTGATGAACTGGGAATTTTAGTCATCGAGGCGATACCTGGATGGCAGCATTGGTCGGATGATAAAATTTTTGCACAGCGTGTGAAAAATGATATCAGGCAGATGGTTCGAAGAGACAGAAATCATCCCAGTATTCTTACTTTTGAGATATCACTAAATGAATCTCCCGGTGTACCAGAAGGATTTACAAATGAACTGGAGCAAGTGGCAAAAGAAGAGCATCCCTCACTGAAAACTTCTGCAGAAAATCCACATGGGGGAGCAAAAGGAGATATCTTATACGGGACTCCGGAAGAAGTAGAATCCTGGTCAGATACTGCACTGTCCCTTATTCGGGAATATGGAGATCACTGGGAAGAGCAGTTCGGTAATTTTATTAATGACTGCCGCGTTACCAGGGGAAAAGAGTCATTTTATCCCGGTGGTGAGGCAAGAATGGTGAAACAGGCTAATAACAGACTATGGAAGGGATACTCATTTGAAGGAACCGGAGCGGTCTCCCTGTCAGAAGGAATACAGAATTACAAGGATAGCGCACATCGTTTTGCAGGCATGACCATGTGGATTGGAATTGACCACAACAGAGGATATCATGAAACGATGTCTCCTTGCGGAATATGGGATTTAAAGAGAATACCGAAATATTCCTACTATGCTTTTGCAAGCCAGAGATCAACCGCAGAGGATGAATACCTGGAATCTCAGGATGTTGAGACAGGCCCAATGATTTTTATAGCCAGCAGTTGGGGGACGAAGGCGCCTGTGGTGGATAAGTCTAATCAGGAAACGGTGGGAACAGATAGCAAAAGAATGATCTATGTGTACAGTAATGCCGACAAAGTTAAACTTTGTGTTATGGGCAAGAATGATGAAATATTATGGGAACAGGAAAATGTCCCGCTGGATGAGGGAACATCTTCTAATCTGGAACACCCGCCCTATTATTTTGAAAATGTACCATATACGGAAGGTTCTTATTTAAAGGCGGAAGGTTATGATGCAGATGGAAATGTAATTGCCGGTCAGGAAGTACATACGGCAAAGGAACCGGCCAGACTCAGGCTGGAAGTGGATGATTCGGGTAATGGACTCACAGCGGATGGTTCTGACCAGGTTATGGTATATGCATATGTGCTGGATGAAGAAGGAAACGTATGCGCAGAAGCCGACAATAAATTAAAGTTTTCGGTAGAAGGACAGGGAAGTATTATCGGAAATGGTGATAAAAGAGTAGGTGCTAATCCTGTTAATGCAGAAGCAGGAGTTGCAGGAATCTTTATTCAGGCTGGTAAGAACCCGGGGAAAATCCAGGTAACGGTCAGTTCGCCCGGTATGGAGACGGAATCCGTTGAGCTTCAAACCAGGGAGATGACAGATAAAAGGGTTCCTTATGAAGAGATTGCACAGGGCACGCCTATGGACCAGGTGTCAATGTATCTGACGGACAAACAGGAAAGTGTTCCCGGAGAGGATCCTCCTGGGATTGTAAAAGACACGGTCTCTATAGATGGAGAGGATTATACCAAAAGCATGGAAGTGAAAAACATGGCTCCTGTTATGTTCGAACTGGACGGAGGTTATGAGAAGCTGACAGGGAAAGCCGCTGTTAAAAATCCGGAAAAGACAAAAAGCGGAGTGAAATTTAAGATATATGGAGACGGTGCGCTTTTGTATGTAAGTGACCCGGTAAAGTCAATAGCAGCCGAGATCGATGTGGATATTACAGGAGTAAAAACCCTGATGCTCTGTGCGGAAGATGAAAAAGGACTAAATGAAGTTATTCCATGCTGGCTGTCTCTTTATATAACAGAAGGAAAGGGAAATCCCGATGAAAGTGAATTGCAAGAGAATGTGGCTGTAAAAGCTGCAGTTACGGCAACAAGCAGTGATGTGGGTACCGTACCGGACAATGCGGTGGATGGCGACATTCTCACCCTGTGGCGAAGCGGAAATAAAGTAACAGAACAGAACAGTGAATCCCTGTATCTGGATTTGGGACAGGAATACGATATCCGGAATGCCAGACTGGCTGTGGAACATGATTATCTGAAGTGTACCTATACAATCTACACGTCTTCGGATAATGTAAATTGGGATAAAAAGTCTGAGTCTTCAAAAACTGCCCATGCAAATGGCGAACTGGACTATTTTACTGCATCTAAGATCCGTTATATTAAAATAGAATTTACGAAAGTAGAATCCACCCAGGGAGAAACAGGAGGCAGCCTGCCCCGTGCTTCCATAAAAGAATTGGAACTATTTAAAGATAAAGGTGTGGATACGGTTAAAGATTATAATCTGTCGGGACTTTCAGTGGCAGGTCATGACATTTTATTCCGGCAGAACCAGACAGCGTATGAGATAAGCTTAACCGGTAATGAAAAGGAAGTCTGGGTGAAAGCATTTCCGGCAAACACTGCTTCACAGATTACCATTAATGGAGAAAAAGTGGAAACCGGGCATGGGGATACTTTGATGGATATGGAGTATATCCGTATAGCGCCCGATGAAAATAATAATATTACGGCAGAGGTTGTCTCCCCAGACAAAAAGGGTGTGAAACAATACAAGATTCACATCAGGGAAGAAGAGCGCAAACAAAGGTATGGAGCCTGGGAAAGTTTTGTACCGGGTGAAAATGGTGTTAACGGATGGACATACCGGAAAATGGATAAAGAAAGCGGTGACATTTCCGATTTAGAAGGCAAAGGAGGTTATATAGCAGGTGAATATGCATGGGAAGGCGGTAACTGGCTGTATGCAGGTCCCAGATATATGCACCCCGCATCCAATGTAAATGCTGTCCGTACCTTTGAGGCACCACAGGCAGGACGGCTGTCCCTTCGGGCATCTGCACAGAAATATCTGAACCAGCCTGGGCAGGTTTCCCTTTCGGTATTAAAAAACGGGGAAAGAATATGGCCGGTAAATAAAGATAAGGAAGTACTGGAAGCCGGAAAGACACTGCAGATTCTTACCACCAGTCAAGTACTAAAGGGAGATCTGATCCAGATTGTACTTGATGCAGAAGGTGACAATGGAGGAGATGCCACTTATATTGAATCTTACGCAGAATACCAGCAGGATGCACAGGAGGAAAATGCCGTATATTTATCCGATCTTGAATGGAAAAGCGCAGAAGCAGGATATGGTTCGGTAAACAGGGATGTTTCCTCATCAGGGCAGCAGATCTGTCTAACGGATGAAGAACAGAATCCGGCAGTATATGAAAAGGGTCTGGGAACCCACGCAGAGTCCAGGATCGTATATGATATCAAGAATAAAGGTTACACGCGGTTCAGAAGTAATGTGGGAATAGATTATTCTCAGAACTCAGCAGGCAATCCCGCAAGTGTAAGGTTTAAAGTATATTTTAATGATGAAAAGCAGGATCCGGTATATGACAGCGGTGAAATGGTCAGTAATACACCCCAAAAAACGATTGATCTGGAAATCGGCGGCTTAACGGAGAAAATCATACTTGTTGCAGAGCAGGGAGAAAATAACTGGTCGGATCACGCGGACTGGGCAGATGCCAGATTTCTGTCAGAGTATCAGAGAGGAGATAAAACACTACTGGGTAAACTTTTGCAAGAGGCACAGGATATAGTACTGCAGGATTATACCGATCCTGACGGTGATGGATTCCGGAAATTCAAGGCATCACTGCTTCAGGCAGAAAATGTCTTCCAGGATGAAAGGGCCAGTCAGGAAGAGATCAATGCTGCACATGATGAGCTCGACCGGGAAATGAAGAGGCTGAAAGAAAAAGAACCGGAAAAGCCAGAGGATTATATCATTCACGTCACTGATTACGGAGCAGATCCCAAAGGAAGCAAGGACAGTGCCCAGGCCGTTATAAAAGCACTGGACAGAGCTGCATATCTGAGAAAGAAAAATCCGGAACAGGAAATTGTAATTGATTTTCCTCAGGGTAAATACCAGATTTATCCGGATAAGGCAGAAGAAAGAGAGCTTTATGTCTCGAATACAGTAGGTGCCGATTCGGCTTATAAAGATAAAAAAATAGGTATTCTGATAGAAGACCTCAATCACATTGTGATGGAAGGCAATGGTTCAGTCATTAATTTTCATGGGAAAATGACGGCTTTTGCGGCGATCCGTAGTGAAAATGTAAGATTTCAGAATTTTACCGTTGATTTCGAGGTACCCACCGTTGTAGATATAACCGTGGAATCTGTGGATGGAAATACAGCTACCGTATATATTCCGGAGTGCTACGAGTATTCCATAGAGAATGGCCAGATTAACTGGTTCAGTGACAAAAGCCCCTATACAGGCAAATACTACTGGACAGGTACAGACAAGTTTGAAAATAATTATGCCCAGAGCATAGACCTGAGGACAGGGATAACTACACGCAGCAATGAACTTTTTGATAACCGGGCAGGAATGGAAGACTTGGGCAATCGAAGAGTAAAAATTACCTACAATGGAAAGCCGGACAGTGTGACAACCGGCATGTGTTACCAGATGCGTCCTACCCGCAGAGATACACCGGGAGCTTTTTTCTGGCTCAGTAAGGATATTGAGATGGAAAATTTAGATATCCGGTATCTCCACGGATTTGGAATGGTGGGGCAGACTACGGATAATATTTCACTGCGGGATGTAGACTTCCGGTCACCGGAGGAAACCGGCCGAACTACGGCGGGATATGCGGATTTTCTCCAGATGTCAGGCTGTGGAGGAAAGATTCTGGTAGAGGACTGTTATTTTGCAAATCCTCATGATGATCCGATTAATATACACGGAACTTTCCAGCAGGTAGTGAGTATCAGCGGTGACAGAAGAGAAGTGACAGTAAGATATAATCACGATGAAACAGCAGGATTTCCAAGTTTCTTTGAAGGAGATCAGGTAGAGTTTACAAGGCAGAGCAACATGCTTCCCCTGGAGGATTCCATTTGTACAGTGGAGGAAATCATCAGCGGCCCTACCGGCAGCAGCAGTGAAGGAATCAGTCTTACGGATACCGTAATACGGTTTACAGAGCCGATTCCGGATGAGGTACAGGAATGGCAGTTTGTGGCAGAGAATATTACCGATACGCCGGAAGTGGAGATTCGCAGAAATACATTTAAGCAGATCCCAACCAGAGGAATACTGGTTACAACACGCAAACCGGTGCTGATTGAGGAAAATGTGTTTGAGGGCACGTCCATGGCGGCAATCTATATTTCCTGTGATGCACAGAGCTGGTATGAGTCTGGAAGAGTGGAAGATGTAACGATACAGAATAATAAGTTTTACCGCTGCCAGGGAAATGGTGTGATCTTTATTGAACCCACAAATCCCAATGTCTCGGTAGACAGTACCGTTCATAAAAACATTCAGATTACAGGAAATGAATTTTACCAGTCGGGCAGCAAGGTAGTAGATGCCAAGAGTGTGGACGGAATAACGATAGAAGGCAACCGTATATTCCGATTTGAACCAAATGTGGATCTGGCGTTGACTTTAAACGGCGAAACGGCACAAGAATGTACGATAAGTGTTGGAGAAGGTCTGCAGGCAGAAGTGAAATCTTCAGCAAGCCAGCTGGATAATGATCTGTATTCCTTTAACGGATGCAAGAATGTCTCGATACAAAATAATGAATATGATGCAGGAATGAAAATGAATGTGTCCATAAATAATATGGACGTTAGTGATATTAATTTGTCAGATAAGGAAGGGATATCCATAGGAGAGGGGGAAAAAGCTGCTGCTCTGGGAGAAGTTTATTATGAAAGCAGCTCACCGGATATTGCAAAAGTTTCAGCAGATGGAAAGATATTGGGAATTTCCAAAGGAGAGGCATTGATCCGGGCATATAGTGTTATAAATGACCGAAAATATGCTTCCGCCCCGCTGCAGGTAAATGTGGGAGCCCAGACAGAAATAATCTACCCCCAGTCTGTAAAGCTAATTTCCGAAAGTGATGTGCTGGATGGGGCAGGAAGTACCCTGCAGATTACCGCTGCCCTATATCCGGAAAATGCGCAGATGAAAGATGTGGTTTATACGGTGGAGGATATCAGGACAGGAGCGGCTTCTGACGCAGCAGCTATCAGCCAGGACGGTCTTCTTACCGCCAAAAAAGCAGGTGCGGTACTTGTGAAGGGAACTGCTTCCAACGGTATATCAGCAGCAAAGCTGGTAGTGATCAGGGAGAATACCAAGGTTCTTTCCAATGCACTTACGATTCTAAATCCGGTAAAAGGAACCTGGGGACTGGATCAGGAGGATCTTTATATATGTCCATCGGGAGCGGGAGATTGGGAGTCAGGCAATGGCGCTACGAATATTGTACTTGCGGAACTGGCTGATTCCAGTCAGGCTGTCATAACTGTAGAAATGGAAGGAAAGACACATCAGGGATACGAAGAAACGGGGCTTGTCTTCTACCGTGATGCAGATAATTATACTGCGATTCAGAGAAAACATGCCAATGGAAATCCAAAGCTGAATGTAATTACAGAAAAAGAAGGAAACCCATCCGAATCAGGGATTGATGATATCTTTGGAGAAATCATATATCTGAAACTGGAAAAAACAGAGTCTGTTATCCGGGGCTATTACAGTACGGACGGCAGCACCTGGAATCTGGTACAGGAAGTGGAAAATACAGGGCTTGATGATTCCTTAAAGGCGGGCATTCTTTGTACCTGCGGTGACGGAACATCGGTTATCCGGTTCCGGGATTTTATGGTAAATGAAGAAGCGGTTCCGTTTGGAGAAGAAGCGGTGATTCAGGAAGTCAGCAGTGTGGAGGCGGCCTATGATGAAAATAGCCGGAGTCTGACTGCAGATTATCTGACAAGTGCAGAAAAAGTAAACGATGTAATCCGCTGGATGGTTTCGGATGCCCCCGATGGTAATTATGAGATTCTGGATGGATATCAGGGAACTGAAATCAGGGTGCCCTACAGTTTGAACGGATTTTACTTTAAACCGGTCGTGATACCAATGCTTTCCAATGGGGCGGCAGGTGTGCCGGTGGTGGCAGCAGAGCCTGTTCAGACAAATATGAAGATACCGGAAGCAGCTTCCAACAGCAATCTGGAGACTGTGTTATGTGAAGAGACGGATTTTAGAGAATTTGATAAAAATCATAAGTATTATATTGCAGCTGAATATGAGAATAAGGCAGTTCGTTTCCAGGTAGTTCCAACAGAGGGTGCGTCGGTGCAGGTACTTTTAAATGGTAATGAATTAGGCAATATTCAAACAGATACCATAACGGTTCCGCTGCTTAGAGGAATTAATGCGGTTGAGATGTTTGTCACTGCAGAGGACGGCATCACCCAGAGCGTATACCGATACGTAATACTTCACTATGTGGAGAAAGGAAGCGAGGCACCGGATGCAGATCTGACGAGCCTGAATCTGGCAATTTCCATGGCAGAGGCAATGGAAAAGGAACAGGAAGAAAACCAGTGTTATACGGAAGAAACCTGGGCAGCAGTGGCGAAAGCTTTAAATGCAGCAAGAGCGATTCTAAAAGACCCGTCTGTCACTCAGGAGCAGGCAGATGAAGCTTTTATAAATCTGATTACAGCATGCTTTCTTGTAGAAAACGGCCCACAGAAGACAGGCCTGAAGGCAGCCATAGAAGGGACAGAGGCAATTCTTGCAGATACAGCAGGCCTGTCTCAGTACACAGAGGAAAGCGTGGCAGAAGTCAGAAAAGCACTTTTGCAGGCACAGCAGGTATTTGACAGCAATCTTGCAGATCAGGGAACAATCAACGAAGCAACTACAAGACTGCTGACGGCAGTGACATCTATGATGGTAGAAAAAGCAGACACAAGGCTGGATATCCTGATTCAGAAGGCAGAAGAAATATTGAAAATGCAAGATCAGTATACAGCTATAAGCGTACAGAACCTGAAGGATATACTGGCTCAGGCAAAAGAAACAGCAGAAAACAGCCAGGCATCCCCGGAGGAGATGAATACGGCTTATGAAAAACTGGCAGATGCCATGGTATCACTTGTAAGAAAAGGCAACAAAGAAGAATTGAAAAACGCACTGGATAAAGCAAATGAAATCCTTAAAGATGCCAAAAAATATCTCGAAGCCAGTATGGAGGGGCTGTCGGAGATGACTGCAGAAGCGCAGACAGTTTATGATAACCAGAATGCAGATCAGGATATGACAGGAGAAGCCCTGAAGAAGCTGATTATAGAAATCCTGGAGGTACGGTTGTTGGGAGATGTTGATTTAAACGGTGTGGTAGATACGAAAGATGCTGCTAAGCTGTTGAAATATAATGCAGAGAAGGAAGAACTGTCAGAGGAACAGCTGCAGATCGCAGACATGAATGGAGATAATCTGGCAGATAGCAGGGATGCGGTTACTATACTTCGGTACGCAGCAGAATTAACAGTTTTTGAACCATAATAAAGCGGGAATCATTGTATTTACGAATGATTTTGCCTTATTGGTAATAAGGATATAACAGATTATAAACCGGGCTTTCTATGATCAACAATGAATCATAGAAAGCCCGGTTTCTGACTACGTTTGTAAATAAATGTATTATTTAATTATTACTATATACCAAAAAGTTCGTCTATGCATTATTTTTCTAATCTAATAGTCCATAAAGTTTGAATAGATGCCGAAAAATCCATTGACCTGTCAGGTAAAAAGATGTACAATGGCATTAACCTATAAGGTCAATATCATCGCATATATATGAACCTATATAAAAGCCAGCAGATGAGGAGGAAATACATGCCAGCCAAATTATCAGATTTAGATACAAGCCGCCGCAATGCTATTTTGAATGCCGCACTAAAAGAATTTGCACTACGGGGATTTGACAACGCTTCAACAAATGTGATTGCGAAGGAAGCCGGATTTTCCAAAGCCTTAATGTTTCATTATATAGGAAGTAAACAAGAACTTTTTCTATTTGTTTTTGACTACTTTTCGGAACTGCTTAATAAAGAATATTACCAGTTAATCAATTATGATGAATTGGATTTATTAAAGAGGCTGCATCAATCTTATTTACTGCAGATTAAATTATTAAAAGAATATCCCTGGATATTTGAATTTAATAAACTTTCTGCGGTTACCAATTCCAGTGAAATAAATAATGAATTAAAGGAGAGAAGCAGCAAGAAGGATGCAGATTGCTATCCAACAATATTTGATACCATAGACAAATCCAAATTCAGACCGGATTTAGAGATCGAAAAAAGTAAACATATAATTTTATGGTCGTGTACTGGATTTGCCAATCAGATGTTAGAAGACATCAGAAATTCCGAGTATTCGCATTTAGACTATACAGCTATGGAAAAAGCATTGGATGATTTATTTACAGAATTGAGGCATGTTTTTTATAAGCCGGAAGCTTATAATCCGGAAGCTCAAATGGAGGTGTAAATGGAAGAACTCATGAAACCAATTGTTGTTGATTTTCCTCTACGGGGTGAATGGTCCGTCCCGAATACGCCGGGGACACGTATTCCCAGCCACGGAACAAATATATTAGGAGCGCGATATGCCTACGACTTTCTTCAGGTGGATTGGATGCAAAAGGGGAATCCCTGTTATAGCGTCACTCCCTTACACTATCTTCTGTCCGGTGTACCTGTGAACAAGTGTTATTGTTATGGAAAGGATATCTATGCTCCATGTGAGGGTACCATTGTAGAAATAGAAGAGCATTGCCTCGAAAGAGAAAAGGCACGATTGTTTTCAGATTTCAAACGTGCCAGAGCTAACAGTAAATTTAATCCTGGGAGCGATGATATAAAAAATTTAACCGGTAATTACATCATTCTGAAACATGGTAATGGTGTCTATGCAGCATTCTGCCATCTGCAACCTGATTCTATCAGAGTGTCAGTCGGGCAAACGGTGAAAAGAGGAGATGTTCTGGGGAACATTGGCCATACTGGAAACTCCATGTTTCCCCATCTGCATTTTCAGCTTATGGACAGTTCTGATATCACCGCTGCAAATGGCCTGCCCTGTTCCTTTGCACAATATGAACTGTTCCATAATGGAAAGTGGGAAAAAATTTATGGGGGTATTCCAAAATCTACGCAGAGAATACGGTTTTCGGGATAAATCCAGATAAAAACAATTTAAGACAGGCTTTTATTTAACCGGACGCTTGCTGCAGCAGAGAACACTGTTCAGTCTTCGTTTCATACCTCCGGAAAATTTATCTGATCTTTTTTTCTTATGTTCTTCAAGCCCTACTAATTTCAATGCTTCATTTACATGTAGTTTCAGAACTTTCCCTTTTAGCCCATATAGAGAAGCAAAAAAGGACACGTTTTCTTCGGCCCTTTCCCTATCTGAAAGCTGATGTTATTAACAGCCAGCAGATCGTCATATTTTTTTGTCAGATGAATTGCATTTACGATGTTCATATAGTCCTCCTAATCAGTGCACGTTATTATAAAAAAGTTAGAAATGACTAACTGACGGGTAAAATAGTTGCCGCCTGGTTAAACAGGCAGCAAAATGAAACAACAAATAACGTGGCACACTTGTGCATTTATTTATGCACTAGTATAATACGATTATCAGGGCAATACAATATGATCCCACGAAGTGATACATATTTTTAATTTTGTGCCAATAAGGAGTAGATCGATGAATTTGAAGGAAGAAAACAAAACTAAAAAATGGATTATAGATGCACTATTTGATTTATTGAGGCGTAAAGATTATCAGGATATTACAATTTCCCAGATAGTCAATAAAGCCGGATTGGGAAGAAGAACCTTTTACCGCTATTTTAAAACAAAAAACGAAGTGATCGAATATACTACGAAGCTTCTCATGAATGAATTTGCAAATACAATTATAATTAATCATGCAGAAACACAGGAAAGTATTGCGAAATCATATTTTGAGTTCTGGGAAAATCATGTTGATATACTGATGTTAATGAACAAAGCACATCTGCTTTATTTTATAGAAGATCATCTGCTTTCACTTATATATGAGGTTGCCAAAAAAGTGGGACATGTGCCGGACCATCTGGATGAAGAAGAACTGGCGGAATATTACAAAAGATATAAATTTGCTTTTGCAGTGAAACTTGCAGGGTTCTGGAAAGCAACGGTTCTGTGGTCTGAGGAAGAACCACGCAGGTCGCCGGAAGAAATGAGCCGACTTATTAACGATATTTTAAAATAAAAATATGCTCCGGCATGCCTTTTGGGCTGAAAACAGTCTGTGCTTATGTTAATTGCGAATTTTACGACAATTAAGGTATATATAAAGAAATTTTTTTCAAAAAAATTGATTATATATTCACTATACACATATCGACAGATTTTAAAATTGTGTTATAATAATACTATAAAATCAACTGTTCTCATAAAAGAAAGTGGGAGGAAGCAAAATGATCCGGAAGGAAAAGAAAAATCCTTTTTTTAGTTTAAGGATGTATCACAGAGTATTTTTGATATTTTTTATTATATGTATCCTTATTACTATATTTAGCTTTCAATATTACAGTCGGTTATCTTCCACAATACGGGAGGAGAGTGAAGCATATCTCCAGGAGATCTCAAGACGTATAGGAGAAAATGTGGATCGTATTGTTAATGACAATTACGATGTCCTTCATACAATGGCGGCTTCCCTGGAATATGCAGACATCAGTCGAATGGATGAAGCTAAGAAAATGCTGCAGAAGCAAAAGGAAGGCTTGAGTTATGAGAGCATTTTTCTTATCGATACGGATGGCACGGCATATGATTTAAGCAATACACAGACCTTTCTCACACTTGATAAATCGGTTCGGAAGGATCTGCTCAGTGGAAAGGACTCGATGTCAACCACTCAGATAATCCAAAATAAGGAGTACATACTGTTTTCCGTTCCACTGGACAACATGAGCATTGACGGAAAAAACATAGTTGCACTGGCTGTGAGCTACGCTCCGTCTTCTTTTGACCAGGTGCTGTCAATGTCATCATTCAACGATCAGGCATATTCCCAGATTGTAACCATGAAGGGGGCTGTTGTGGTACGTTCATCTTCCACTTATGCCTTTAAGAGCGGATACAATATCTTTTCTACCCTGGAAGGATTAATCATCGGGGAAAAGGAACTGGACGATGTGATGCAGGAAATGTCTGTCAATGCATCCGGGCAGATCCGTTTTAAATTGGATGGTCAGGAGACTTATATGGTCTATACTCCGGTAGCTCCGGATGACTGGTACCTGCTTTCCTTTGTTCCGGTAGAGGTTGTAAACGAAAAGTCAAATTTACTGCTGCAATCTACGCTGATAATATGTGGATTGATCACCATTACTTTTGCCGGACTGGCGGCGGCACTGGTGTATATTTTTAACAATCATAAACGCAAGCTGGAACAGATTGCTTATGTGGATGATATAACCGGTGGACATACGATACAGCGTTTTTATGAGTTGGCAGAGGAGCTGCTTACTTCGGATCATAATATGCAATATGCACTGGTTTACACCAATATTGTCAAGTTCAAAGTGCTTAATGATGAAATTGGACGTATTAACTGTGATGCCATTTTGCGGTTTTTCAGCGAATTTATGAACAAAAAGATATCGGAAAGAGAGTGTATGGGAAGGCAGTCAGCAGATAATTTCTGTATACTAATGGAGTTTTCCAATGAATCGGAATTACTGGAGAAATTCGGCAGATGGCACACAGATGCGGAGCAGAATGTTCTGGATATGAATGTGGCATGGAGCCTGCCGATTATGGAATTTGGCATTTATGTGATTGAGAACAGTACTCTGACATTCCCGCAAATGATTGACAGGGCAAAGCTGGCTTTACGTGAAACACACCGTACAGTTGACAGTAAGTTGCGATGTGCTTTTTATGACGATGGGGTGCGCCGTCAGCTTCTCCGTGAAAAACAGCTGGAAGACAGAATGGAAACAGCGCTTAATAACGGAGAGTTTGTGGTATTTTTACAACCCAAGTACCGTTTGCCGGAGGAACGAATTGGCGGTGCGGAGGCTCTTGTCCGCTGGAAGAGTGTCACGGAGGGTATGATATATCCGGATGAGTTTATTCCACTCTTTGAAAAAAACGGTTTTATCATCCAACTGGATTTATTTGTGTTTGAAACGGTTTGCCGCACATTACGCAGATGGATTGATCAGGGAATGACACAGGTAAGAATATCAGTGAACTGTTCCCGTCTGCATTTCAGAGATAACAATTTCCTTTTTGAATACATCCGGATCGCCGATAAGTATAACATGGATAGGTCACTGATTGAAATTGAGGTAACAGAAAGTATGGTGCTGGAAAATAGCAGCCGTCTGATTCATATTATCCGGAATATTAAGGCAGCAGGATTTGAATGCTCAATGGACGACTTTGGCAGCGGATATTCTTCACTGAATCTGATACAGACGATTCCGGTTGATGTACTTAAACTGGATAAAATATTTTTCCATGGAGAAGGTGTTGATTTGAGCCGCACAGAGGCTGTGGTAACAAATATTATAAGCATGGCAAAAGCGTTGTCAATGGAAACAGTTGCCGAAGGCGTGGAAGAACGGGAGCAGGTAGACATGCTCAAACGCGCGGGCTGCGACTACATACAGGGGTACGTTTTTGCAAGGCCAATGGATATCCCAGCGTTTGAAAAATTAGTGACAGATAACGTTTCTTGTTAAGAGGGGGAACTGATGAGAGTGCTTAAACGATCTGAGAAGATTCAGAGGCGAGTGTTAATGATCATAATTATGATGACACTTCTGCTATGTTTGCCGGGCTGTGGGGCAAAGGTTTCGGACAATGAAGATATTTTAACCCAGAAGGCTATCGCTAAGGGTAAGACACCAATAACAGTTCTGGTTAAGTATGCATTTTCCATTAATGAGTTTGAAAAGGCGGTAGAGGAAAAGTTTCCTGAAATTGATATCGTACAGGTTGGAAATTTTACACGTAATATGGGAATAGAGGAATATGCTGCACGATTGGAACATGACGATCTTCCGGATATCGTCATGACCTGGCCTTTAGATGTGGGCAAGGAGTATTGGAGTGACCGGCTGCTGGATCTTTCCGGAATGGAATTCTCCAGCCGCTATAATACATCCATGTTAAATGATATTTCCACAGATGGAAAGCTCTATTATCTGCCCGGACCGGCTCAGGTAAGGGGGATTGTATATAATAAAACGCTGTTTCAGGAAAATGGCTGGGAAATACCCGAGGACTTTGAAGGCTTTCTGAAATTGTGTCAGACAATTGAAGCCAGTGGTATCCGTTCCATTCAATTGGGATTTGAGAATCCCGAAGTACTGGCTACTGCTTTTACGGGCTACAATTTTGGCAGTTACTTTAGCCGTCCACAGGATTTGGAATGGATGGATGATTACAATCAGGGAAAAGGCAGCTTCGGCAAGCACTTTGACGGGGCACTGGATGTGTTCCGGCAAATGATAGATGCCGGTGTATGGAAATCGTCTGATTTGGATATTAATTATTCGGAACGGGAGAAGATGCTTTTTACCCGTCAATGTGCAATGGTGGAGGATTCATCATTGATGGCAAAAATGGGATATGAACAAACCGGTACTACGGATGAATTTGCCCTTATGCCATTTTTTAATCCCGGTAGTAATAATGACTGGGCACGTCTCTATATGGTATGTTATATTGGGCTCAACAAGCATCTGGCAGAGTCGGACAACAAGGAGAAATATGAACTTGTTATGGAGCTGATGAATTATATATCTACAGTTGAAGGCCAGCAGACACTTGCGGCGGATACAGGCGCGATGTTCTCAAGCCTGATTGATGCAGCACCGCCGGATGTTCCTGAAATAGAAGAGCTGCTTCCGGCATTGAACCAGGGCCGCTATGCAGTATTTCCTACATTGGAGAATGCCCAGGATGCATTGCAGGAAGGTCTTGCCGGGATGTTGGAGGGGAAGCTTAGCAAGGCAGAGGTTATCAGCATGGTAGATGAACAGAATCTGTCACCGCCGGCGGCGGAGCCTTCAAAGGTACTGGGCAAAGCAAGCGAGAGTTTTACACTGACAGACACAGGCAGCTTTGTGGCTGATGCCATGCGTGCCTGGGGAGACTGTGAACTGGCACTTATTCTTGACAATGGCAAGGATGGATGCTACAACGGCAAGGGTATCAGCGGACGGATATATGCCGGGGATATTACTGCTGCAGATATAGACCGCATTATGCCGGATTTAAAAGCCAACGATAGTGGAGCATTATGGAAGGCATCCATAAGTGGTGAGGATTTACGGAAAGTACTTGAATATTCTGTGAGTGTGGAGAATAACCAGACCGGATGGTTTTATTATTTTTCCGGACTTAAAATAGAATTTGACCCTACGGCAGAGCCTGGCAGCAGAGTGAAAAAAATCACTGCGGCGGATGGGAAGGCAATTGATACTGCGCGCAGTTACACAATTGCTGTTACGGAAGGCTCCGTACCGGAAGAGTGTCTGCAAAATTGTTCAAAGACGGATATCTTATCATATGATATTGTAACTAAGGCGGTTACATCAGCAGGTACCATTACTCCGGCTAAAGATGGACGATTCATCGTGTATCAATAAAATGGAATTAAAAGATAAACAGGAATAGTGATTATGAAAATAGTTGCAGCAAGTAGTCCTGCCAGGTTAAATGGCAGGGCTTTTGCGTGCAGATGGATGAATATTCTGACACGGTCCGGATTAAAATAAGAGTGAGGTGAAATGGATGTCACAAAATAAAACCTATGTCTGTATTGATTTGAAATCATTCTACGCTTCGGTGGAGTGCGTAGAGCGCGGTCTTGATCCAATGACAACCAATCTTGTAGTAGCGGATCCGGAACGGACAGAGAAGACAATATGTCTGGCTGTTTCACCGTCCATGAAGGAGCAGGGGGTTCCGGGCAGATGCAGGGTATTCCAGATTCCGGCACATATAGATTATATAATGGCACCGCCCAGAATGCAGTTATATATGGAATATTCCGCAGAAATCTATGCCATCTATCTGAAATATATAGCAAAAGAAGATATCCATGTCTACTCGATTGATGAAGTATTTATGGACGTAACGGACTATTTAGCCATGTATCAGATGACGTCAAAAGAACTGAGTATGCAAATCATGAAGGATATCCTTGATACTACAGGAATTACGGCAACCTGTGGGATTGGAACAAACCTGTATCTTGCGAAGATTGCCCTTGATATAACGGCAAAACACGTGGAAGACCATATTGGTATTCTGGATGAAGAAGCTTACCGGAAGACGTTGAGCAGCCATAAGCCGCTCACAGATTTCTGGAGGGTAGGTGCAGGAATTGCAAAACGGCTGGAACGGATGGGCATATATACGATGAAGCAGGTTGCGGCAGCAGATGAGTCGATGCTGTACAAGCTGTTTGGTATTGATGCGGAATTACTGATTGATCATGCCTGGGGAAGAGAAACGACTACAATGGCAGATATCAAAGCATATAAGTCCAAGTCAAATTCCATATCCAGCGGTCAGGTATTGGGCTGCGATTATGACTATGAAAAAGGAAAGCTTATCGTAAAAGAAATGGCGGATTTACTCTGTCTGGAATTGGTGGATAAAGGTCTTGTTACGGATTCCATTACCCTCTATGTGGGCTATTCTAACCGCATTGAGAAGAAATCGTCACATGGGACAACATCCATGACCGTGACCACCAGCTCCGCAAAGCAGATCATCGCCTATACACAGAGGCTGTATGAAAAGATCGTGGACAGGCACACTCCTGTGCACAGAGTATATTTAACTTTTAATAACGTTGTGGATGAGATGTATCAGCAGTATGATTTATTTACGGATCCTGCAGAGCTGGAAAGGGAACATAAGATGCAGAAAGCAATGCTGGATATCAAAGAGAAGTTCGGAAAAAATGCAATTCTAAAGGGAATGAACCTGCAGGAAGGGGCAACTACAATGGAGCGGAACCGCCAGATAGGAGGGCATAAAAGTGGTGTCTAAAATGACCAGAGAAGAACGGGCAAAACAGTTTATGCCGTTCGCTGCATTAAAAGGGTATCCGGAAGTTTTACGGAAGAAAGAAAAAATTGTGGTCCCGAAGATTGAACTATTAGAAGAATATCAGGAAGAACTGAGCCGGAAACTTCGCCAGGTGCAGAAAAATGATATTGTAACAGTCGTATATTTCTGTAAAAATGAATACCTGAAGTTGACGGGTATGGTGTCCAGAATAGATGATACTGCAAGAATCCTGAAGATTGTGAATACTAAGATATCTTTTGAGGATTTGTATGATATTGTGGAGATGCGAAGGGAGAGATAGGGGCTGGTACTAGAGCGTGTTTGAAAATTCATTCCTGCCATCTGCACGCCCCACTTTGCGGCATATTTGCCCCGAATTCAGGTTACGTAGCCCGCTACGCGCCCTTCATCCGGGACAAATCTCCCACAAACTGTGACGCACAGCTGCCAGAAAGCAATTTTAAAACACGCTCTAGAGCGTGTTTTAAAATTAAAAGTTGCACAAAACAAATGTTTTGCATCCCCGTTTTATGGTAAAATAAAGAAAAAGGGGTGTTTTATATGTTGAGACGATATGAATTAACAGATGATGAATGGAATCATATAGTAACTTTACTTCCTCCTGAAAACACAGGAAAACCAGGTCGTCCCTCAAAAGAAAACCGTACCATGCTTAATGCAATGATTTGGCTGGCGCGAAGCGGAGCCCCATGGCGTGATCTTCCTGAGCGTTATGGGCCATGGGAAAGTGTATACAGCCGTTTTCGTAAGTGGATTGATGCTGGCGTACTGGATAATATTTTTCGCGTTCTAAGCCTTGAAGCCGCATTGGAAGAACTTTCGTTAGATGCATCTATCGTTCAGGCGCACCAACATAGTGCAGGTGCAAAAAAAGGGGGCCTTCTAGCGAAATAGGACACAGCCGGGGCGGAGCCAGTACAAAAATACACGCCATTGTGGATGCTTATGGAAATCCAGTGTATTTCATGATCAGTGAAGGACAACGCAACGATATTAATTTCGCGATTCCCTTATTGAAACATGTAAATTTAAAAGGAAGTAACATACTTGCTGATCGTGGATATGACAGTGATAAACTGATTGACTATATCTATGAGCAAGGTGGTGAACCAACAATTCCATCAAGAAAGGGAGCAAAGTTTGAACGTCATTGCGATTGGTGGCTATATAAAGAGCGGCATCTGATAGAAAAACTCTTTTTAAAGCTAAAGGCATTTCGTAGAATTGCCACCCGCTATGACAAACTTGCATTCACCTATCTGGGATTTTTGTGTATCGCTTCAATATTAATTTGGTTAAAATGACCAATGTGTAGCAATTTTCAAACACGCTCTAGAGCGCATAAAATCAGCTTAGATTTGGGTTTAGCTGAGGAAGGGGACGCTTTGTAGATATAGGTAGTGTTCGGAAAGAAAAGGGGACGGACCATGGCAGCTTGTTTCTTCATTCTACTACATATATTTTTGATTACAGCACTACAGCCAGTTAGGTCTATGAATAGGAAAGGCTGCATCTAAAAACGAACAGCCCGTCACAGCCCAAGGGTCTCCACCAGGCTGAGAAAACCAGCTTTGTGGCGACAACCTGGATCTCGGAAAGATGGGAGTGGGAAACTTGTATGGACGGAGGAAGCGTAGAGCAGAGCTGAGTATTTACTTACCTTTCCGGAGTGTTTTTTGGCGGATAGTATTCGACTGGCTCCCATCGGATACTAAGCGGGCACTGAACCGAGAAATGCATCAGGATTTCTCGGTGAATGCCCGCGTGCCGCCAAAAAGCGCTCCGGGAAGGTTAGAAAATACCAGTTCTGCGGCCAGCTGACGGAGTCCATACAAGTTTCCCACTCCCATCTTTCCGTACACACTCTCCAACTACAAAGCGTCCCTTACTCACCTACCCCCCAATTCAAGATGAAACTGTTCGCTCTAAAGCAGCACTTCCCTGGTCTCATACCCCTCCAGCTGCGCATTCACTACCCCAAACTCCGTGCTGATACTGGTAATCTGACTCTTCTCACTGTTATTGATGATTACCAGTACTTTGCTCTCCGGGTAATACGCACATTCTATATACGGATTGGCAGTGACATAATCCGGAAACAATTCCTGGTTTGTTCCATAAAGCAGAAGATTTAAGAACAGTCTCGTATTTTCCAGGCTGTAACGGAAGGATGACAGATAGATACCTTTTCCCTTGCCAAAATCACGTATGGTCAGCGCAGGTACTTTATTTTCTTCAGCCAGCACCCTGTTCTTGCCGTCGGTTAAATAAATCTGACTCTCGCCGGGGATATTAAAGCCAGCAGGAAGAAGACCTTCTATCTTTTCTATGTGATACTCACACTTTCCATGGCATACTCTTGCCCCCTTATCTTTATCCACTCCTAAGATTTCGGACATGCGGAAAAATGTATCGAAACCCTCCACTGCCGACGGTTCCCCGATTCCAATCAGGGTTCCGCCATGATAAACCCATTTTGTGATCTGTTCAACTACTCTTGCGTCTTTCCAGGCATCGCCGCCGCTCCATGCGCTCCCGGCTTTTCCGGCATTGATCAGAACCTGTACGTCGTCTAACGCTCCGTTTTTAATATCTTCAAAATCCAGGAAGGTTACTTCTACCGGCAAACCCGACAGTGCTTCAATCACATGTATGAGATCGTGTTGTTCTGTCTCATGGAAATGCCCGGAAAGTGTCCAGGACCGAAGCCTGCCCCAGCTATGAAGAACTGCCACTGTGCATTTTAAATGATATACCGGTCCTTCTTCATGTAGTTTTCGGATTCTGCGAAACTCTTTTGTTATCTGCTCTACATAGTCACAAAATTCCGGATAGCCTTCTGTTAAATGCAGATATCCGCCCAAACCGATTCTTTCAATTGGTACGCGAAGGAGGGCGCGCCGTATTTGATTCCAGTATTTTTTCGCTTCCAGGGCGGGATCCCCATCTCCGCTAAAAGTCGGAGCTCCCCCAAGCCCTACCGGAAACAGATATGGATGCAGCCGCAGTTCGTGGGTGACTGACTTTACCCCTGCACATAATCTGGCTTCATATCCAGAGAAGACACACTTAATCAATCCGTCAAATCCAAATTCATGAAATCTTTTCCCATAGGGCTCCAGGCCAACCCAGCTGTCATCGTAAAAAACATATGCCTGTTTGCCATGGCGGTGTACGATATCTACCAGTTCTTTTCCAAAGTGAATAACAAAATCATTGATGAAATTCATGTAATCCAGTTTTCTTGCATTTGGCGGCATATGGGTCACCTGATATGCACCTTTGTTCACAAAATCCTCTGCGCACAGTTGATAGCCGTACTTAGATGCAAACTGCTGCAATGCCAGAGGACTGACTGTAAAATCATAAGACCCCCAGTCTGTGAACAGCGAACGGTTTCTCTCACTGCTGCCCCAGATCCATGCAAAATTATAAAACAAAGAGGTAAACCGCACAACGGTAGTATCCGGATGAGCGGCACACCAGTCTTCCATCCATTGCAGCAGGTACTCCCGGGTTTCCACATACCGGGGATCTACAGGCATTAAATGTTCCTTATTCCAGCCATTGGTAACATGATTATACATGGATATTTCTTCCCAAATGCGGTATGCCAGAAAACTAACCGTATATTTATGATAGGGAACCGCATTTTGAATGGTGAGATTCCCGGCTTCTTTCTCGTAGGTCCACAGCCTTCTGGAGACTTCCATGTTGGAGGTACGGTCAAAGACCTGCCAAAACTGCATCGATTCCGGACTGTCATTCACCGAAAACTGTCCCTGGGAAAAATCACTCATGAGATGAAAGGTTACAAACGGTTCCACTGCCGTCTTGGGATTTGTGACTAAAAAGGACTGCTGCAGCTTATCCATATGATTTTTTGCCCACTCATTATGGTCACGAATGATACAAATAGTAGAATAGATTCCATAACCGGCATTTAAAATCGTATCCGACAAGGCGGTTCCGTCACTGTCCCTGATCACATCAGCCCCCCATTTCTTTGCCAGCTTCAATGTCAATTCTTCATACCCGGATTCTCCCGGTAAGGTGAAGCCCCCTGTTAATTCTGCTGTCATTATATGTCCTCCTATTCTAATTTCCATGATGATGCAATGACACGTAAAGCCTTTTACATATATCTGCAGCATTTTTTCTGGATATAAGATTATTAAAATCTGCTTCTTCTGCCGCAATTCCAATTTCACAGGCTGCCTGTATCTCTTCTTCTGCCCAGGATGCCACATTGATCCGGTACTTTTTCTGCACAACCGGCAGGTACTTCCTGCATTTATAACCGGTCATTGCGATGCACAGGAATTCCTGCAAGGTGATCTCTTTTGCGGGAAAAATTTTCTTCTCCATCACCATAGTGTTTGGAATCATTCCATTTTGGGCAGCACATTCCACCGTTCCCGCATACCACTCATGCCCCACTACATCCTCAAACATATCGTTATATACATTAATGGGAAAGAAATTCATTGTCTGAATGACCATATCCATTGCTTCAGCTCTTGTAAGCCACTCTTCCGGTCTTTTCAGATCCTGAAACATAATGGGACATGCGGTGGGATTATCCATTCCATCCATATTTGAGGGTGGAGCCGGCAGATTGGTTTTTCTTGATATCTTCCACTCATCCATATATTCCGGGATGGAATCATGAGCGCTTTGCTGCCCCGGAAGACAAAGCTGTTCCGATAATTCTGCTGCCACAAAACCAGCCATTTTATATGCCCCGTAATCATTGCTGTGGGTGAAATCACCGGGGAAATAATAAAATTTCGCTCCTTCCAGTCCCTGTCGGATTACAAACTCTTTACTTTTACCGTGTAAATCCAGAACCGGAACATTCAGCGTTTTTCCAATCTCTTTACAGACACACGCATAGGGAAGCAGCATATCATTATAAGTACCATCCGCACCTCTCCAGGAATTTCTTGCCAATGGAGTTACCAAAATGGGATATGCTTCTTTTTCTCTGATCTCTTTGATATACGTAATCAGATTTTCCCGGTATCCTTCCTCTGCCCTGAGGTGGTTCAGTTTCTGATCATTATGCCCAAACTGGAACAGGCAGTAATCCCCTTTTTGAATGTGATCTAAAATAATCTGATAATGGCCTTCGCTGCGAAAACTTTCTGTTGTCAGTCCGGAATGGGCATGATTGGAAACTGCTGCTTTACCATCTATAAAAGCCGGAAGCATCTGCCCCCATCCACAATAACTGGTACCCGGCGCATAGGGATACTCCGCGCTCTGGTCCGTTACAGTAGAATCCCCTGCTATATAAATAACCGGACTTTGTACCGGATATATAGCGACATTTGTCAGTCTTGGCTCTTTTCCTATAATGGTAATAGCTGCACTGTAATCCTGATAAGCCGCCACCTGGCCTCTTGGAATAATATCACTGATATTTAATAGAAATTCTGTTTCCAATACTTCACCCGCCGACAGTCTTACCCGATAAAAAAGCTTTCTTCTTCCGAGAAAAATAAGCAGTTCCTCTTCTTCCACTGCCGCTGTAAGTTTCAGCCGTACTTTGTAATTTCCGCTTAGGGGAACATCTGCTTTAAAGGAAAGCGGAATCCTTCTGCTGCCATCTGCACAAAGTTCATTTACGATGCATAACGAATCTGCATAACAGCCGGACACATCCTGCGTAATCCGGGTTATATCCTTATCCCGATACCAGGAAAATGTGTCAAATCCAGTATTTAATTCTGGAATCTGCAGCAAAGGATCCTCCCGCCTGTTTGCTTCTGTCAGAAATCCCCATGTTTTCTCCTTCGTATAGAGATCTTCCGGAGTTACCTGCTGTGCTCCCGCCCCGGCTGCTCCCGGTGCAAAGGTAAACTCATTGCACAAACAGTCTTTCTTATTATGATGTCCCGTCTTATAATGCCCCGTCGCTTCGACAATTTTCATAGTCTAACACCCCCGTCAGAAATGCCAGTGCAAGCCCCTGTCCCCAGCCTTGTATCCAGTCTCTGGATATATTGCAATAGCCGTCACGGTCTTTCATAACCGCAGTTCCTCCGGATACATTTAATACCCTTCCATCGGGACTGATATTATTTAATACGCCCTGCAGTGCTTTGTTAATATATTTCAGATGCAGTGGATTCCCCTTTTCCAGCATTGCCGATGCAATTCCGCAGGACGCTGAGATTTCTTCATAGGATTCTTCATCATCCAGTATCGTCCTCCACAGACCATTTTCGGTCTGCAAAAGCTTGATTGCTGCCAGCTGTTCATTCAATGAGCCCACAATATCCAGAAACTGCGGATACAGATAACATTCCGGCAGGTATTTTCCTACCTGGGACATGGTATATGCCGCCCATGCATTTGCTCTCCCCCAGTAAAAACCTGACATATGGTCTTTGGTAATATTGTTATATCCGTGATACCAGAGGCCTGTATCCATGTTCTGCAGATATTTAATATGCCAGTAATACTGGTTCAATGCATCTGCAATCGTCTCTTCTTCTTTTAATTTCACCCCTACCCGCAGCAGAAAAAATGCCGCCATAAACAGTGTATCTGCCCATGCCTGCTCCGGAAAATCATTATTTACAGAAACGGTATGCTGTAAAACCCGATCCGCAAACCGTCTGGCATCACTGCGCAGATATTCTGCTCCTCTCATCACCAGATCCCAGTATTTCTCTTCACCGGTTGCTTCATATAAAGTAATCAGGCAATGCCCCATTGCACAGGTATTGACCGTCCATTTAGGTACCCCAAGTTCTATGTATTCATCAATCCGTTCCTTTAATAAATCCAGATATTCTTCCTTTTTTGTGAATTCATATGCTTTGCTGATTCCATAATAAGCAACCCCGCACGGCCAGTCCCAGGGCATATCCATACGCATCGTACGTGCCACAATCTGATCAATAGCCTCTTCCACCTGTTTTTTATCATACACCAATCCTGCCATATCCATCCTTCTTTCTGCTTTAAAAGGCCGCTGCAGGCTTTTACCCTGCAACAGCCATCCATTTTTTCACGCTTTTTTATTTGTAAGACCCTTCATCTAACAGCTCCTGCTTCTCATCCAGAATTTCCTGATATCCTGCATCCAGATATTCTTCACAAGCAGCCTTATATTTCTCATCAAATTCTTCAGGACTTGAAGTAACCATATCTACATAAACTTCCTGCCACAGGGCGCTCAGATCGGATGCATACTCACTGGAGCTCTCTACCGGTTTTGTAAAAATCGTATTGATTAATCCATATTGTTCAATCTTCTTGGTGTAGTCATAAGACTGCTGGATCAGATCTTCATATCCTGCCGGTGCAAGAGTCTTCATATTTGCTTTTAAATTTTTGTGTTCATCGCCATAACTTGCAACTTCTGCAACCAGACACCAGTAATCTTTATTATTATTGTTAGAAAGTTTGGATTCTCCGTTATAATCAGCTGCCGGTACTGCGATACCATCTTCATCCAGCGTATAATTCTGTCCTTCCACACCATTTTGCAGGTAGAACAAATTATCATCCTGAATCATCCAGTCTAAGAACATCCAGATTGCCGCCCTCTGCTCTTCTGTGGTCTTGGAATTCATGCCCATAACCATTCCATAAGACGGATATTCATAATAATATGGTTTGCTGTCTTTAGGTGCAAAAGCTGCCGGATCTAAAACAGCTACTTTTGCATTTAGATCATTGGTTGTTAAACTGTTAATTACGTCTGTTGTATTGGTCATATAGAAGCCATAAGTTCCTGTTTTACCGGAAACAAAATCGCCAACCACGTCAGGCTCTTCTTTTTTCAGATAAAATTCTGCATCAATGAGCCCCGCATTATATTCTTTGTTCAAAGTTCTAAGATAATTTTCAGTTGGCTTCCAGGTTAGTGCAGGCACATTCAGATCGGAGTATAAGGCTAACTCTGTCTGATCAACCGTTTCCCCACGAAATGCATAATCATAAGTAAAGCTCTTATTTACAAGCCTGTCACCCAGGGTTCCAAGACCTGCATCCTTCCATGCCTGAGCAACTGCCTCCAGTTCTTCACGGTTTGTGGGCATCTCCATCTTTACCTGATCCAGCCAGTCCTGTCGGATGAGGGTTACCCAGTTATAATAGATCGCGTCCCTGTCTGCGAAGAAAAATATATTTTCTCCATTCATTTCTCCGTAGTCCCGGATGGTGTCCCCTAATTTTTCGGAATAGGTGGGCGCATAATAAGCAATTTCGTCCAGATCCAGCGGCTGCATGGCACCTTCATTATAATAGCTGACTGCCTGAGGCATATCGTAGTGGAAAATAATATCCGGTGCGCTGCCGGCTGCTATCATCTGCATATAGTCCGTTACTTCCGTTGTCCGTCCGATTGCCACATATTGCACATCCACATTATATTTGTCCCCAAATTCAGACTGAATCCACTTAGTATAATAGTTATTCGTTGGATCCCAGCCCTCGAATCCCCTGTCATAAACCGGAATCTTAATCGTTACTTTCTCCGGAAATCCTTTGGAATAATCGGTATATTCACCTTTCGCAGCCTCTGAACCCGCATCTGATCCGTTTTCTGATCCTTTTGCCGAATCCTTTTCTGATTCTTTATTTGTATCTGCCTCATTGGAACCGGCTTCGGTCTTCTGATCTGTCTTTGCATCGGTAGCCGCTGTTTTTTCACCGCCGCATCCGGTGATGGTTCCTAATATCATAGTTCCTGCCAATGTTAGCGCTGCCGCTTTTTGCATTTTTCTTTTCATACTCATTCCTCCTGGTTTTTCTTAATTAAATGTTTATATAGTATCGAGTTTCCTCAATGACCTATCCTTTTACGGCTCCGATCATGGTTCCCTGTACGAAATACTTCTGTACGAAGGGATAAATGCAGATAATCGGAATGGTTGCAAACATAATGCAGGCTGCCTGTAATACTTCCGGATTGGTCATTAATCCGGTAGACCCGCCTTCTGATTTGAAGGATTCAGATGCAGATACAATAAGATAATATAATTTTAACTGCAATGGTCTTAAATCCGTTCTCTGTTTAATATAGAATAATGCATCCTGATAAGCATTCCATCTTCCCACTGCATAAAACAGCGCAATGGTTGCATTAATAGGTTTTGACAAGGGTACAACAATGCTCCAAAGTATCCTGACATGCCCGGCACCATCCAGTACCGCCGATTCCACCAGGCTGTCCGGTATGGAGGACTGGAAGAAATTCTTCATAATCAAAAGATTATATGCCGAAAAGGACAGCGGCAAAATCATACACCACCAGGTATCCAGCATATGAAGATTATTCATAAGCAGATATTCCGGAATAGTACCTCCTGCAAAATACATGGTGAACATGCACAGGAAACTCATAACCTTTCTTCCCTTCAGTTCCTTTCTGGTCAATGCATACGCGGCGCAGATGGTCAAAAACATTCCGATGACGGTAAATGTGACCGTTACTACCACGGATACGAACAGTGAACGGATAATGGAAGAATCTGCAAACACCTTCGCATATGCATTTAGATTTATTCCTTTAGGAAGAAGAAATATTTTGTTTGCCGATACGTATGCTTCCGCGCTGATGGATTTAGCAAAAATATGTATAAAGGGTAACACACACGTTAATGAAGATATGGCTAAAATAATATAAAATATGGTATTCCAGGTTACATTCGAAACCCTCGTTTTAAGTCCTTCCCTTTTGCGGGGCAAGGCTGCTGCTGTCTGACTCATATAACTTTCCTCCTTTAAATTAATCCGTCTTCACCCAGCCGTTTTGCAATAAAATCTGCCCCGAGAACCAGCAGAAGTCCAATCACCGACTGGAATAAGCCAAGTGCCGTAGCTTCACTGAATTTATTATTCTCGATACCCCATCGGTAAACCAGTACCGGAATTGTAGTTGTGTATTCCGTTACTTTGGCATTGGACATTGCGAAAATACGTTCAAATGATCCTCCCATTACCTTACCCAGATTCATAATCAAAAGTGTTACGATAGTGCCCCGGATACAGGGCAGGGTAACGTGAAGGCATTGTTTAAACCGCCCCGCGCCATCTACTTTTGCTGCCTCATATAATTCCGGACTGACACTGGTAATCGATGCCAGGTAAATAATCGTTCCCCATCCCATGGACTGCCATACCCCGATCGCAATGTAAGTAATGAGCCACTGGGTGTCTTCCTGTAAGAAGGGAATTCTGTGAGCACCCACATTTTCTAAAATCGTATTAATGACACCGCTGTTCAGGCTGAATAACTGGTATCCCACCGCTCCAATGATAATCCAGGATAAAAAATGCGGCAGATATAATAAAGTCTGTGTTACTTTTTTGAAATATTTATTTCGGATTTCATTTAAAATCAAAGCAAGTATGATCGGCATTGGAAAGCCAAAAATCAAATCCAGAATATTCAGATACAGCGTATTAAACACTGCTTTTCCAAAATCCCTTTTCGCAAAAATCTTCTGAAAAACTTCCATTCCAACCCATTCACTGCCGGAAAATCCTTTGGCAACTTTGTAATCTTTAAATGCGATAAACAGCCCAAAATAGGAACCAAATTTAAAGATTAGTATGAAAAGCATTGGTAATAACATTAACAAATATAACTGCCAGTCTTTCTTAAAATAGTACAGCATTCCGTTTTTCCTGCCGGGCACCACAAGTGCCGTTTTCTGATTCTTCTGCTTTGCCAACACACTCATTTGACTCACTCTCCTATTCACAAATTTGTTCTTCTCTACATGGTTATAATTATACAAAAGAACAAAACCATCTTCTCAGCATACAAAAGCCAAATCTATGCATTTTCAACCATTTATTTAAAAATTATGTCTACTTTTGTCTAAACTTATTTAGAATAAATTTCTTTATCATTCTTTTTCCTATAACCAACTATAGATTTTCCATTTAAAATCTAACTTTTTTGTGCATTTATACATTTAAGAAGATTTTTCTTTTTAAATTATGGTTGAAATATTAACTGTTTATAATGTATAATAGTTTTAATTTATCAAGAATAGGAGTGTGCATAATGTCTAAGCAAGCAAAAACAATTATTGAATACCGCAATTATGAACTGCCGGAAAACTTTCCAATTCTGCTGCTGACGGGTGACCGCTGGCATATCTCAGACATCAAGTCAGGAAGGCTTCATTTCCATAATTGCCTGGAGATCGGGCTCTGCCACTCCGAAAGTGGATTTATGGAATTCGAAGATACGCCATTTTCTTTCCAGGCAGATGATGTTACCATTGTGGCATGCGATATTCCCCACACTACATACAGCTCCCCCGGAACTGCCAGCAGATGGTCCTATCTCTTTGTAGATGTGGAAGAATTCCTCCATCCCTTTTTTCCTATCGATGCCCTTCCCCATGCACAGATCTTAACTGACCTGATTCATAATTTCCGCAGAATCATGCACAAAGATGATTATCCCCATATTTTCTATCTCGTCAACAGCATGATTTCTGAAATGCAGGAGAAGAAAATGAATTACCAGGTCAGTGTCCGGGGATTATTTGTTGCTCTTATAACTGAATTAATGCGGCTGCGTTCGGATTCTGCTTCCAGTCAGGAATTTCAGGCACCGGAAAACATGCTGGTGATCGCCCCTGCACTGGACTACATTAAGACAAATTATATGAATTCCTTTTCCATTGACTATCTCGCAGACCTATGCCACCTAAGCCCTACACACTTTCGCCGGCTGTTTCATGCTATTATGGATACCAGCCCGCTTGAATTTATCAATACCACACGAATACTAAAAGCCAGTTCCATGCTGCGTACCACGGAATATTCGATACTGACCATTTCCGAGCGGGTAGGTTTCCACTCTATTTCCAGCTTTAACAGGCATTTTTCCGCACTTTTAGGTATTTCTCCGAAAGAATGGCGCAAGAAGATGTCTGTTCTTAAAAATCAGTCGGTTCTGGAATATACGGGATGGATGTAAGATCCTGCAGTCTATATCCTGGTAATAATCATGGCATCCAACCTTGATATTGATTTTGGAGCACAGTTAAAATTCAGCTGTCCATCCGTGACTTCTACTTCATAAGTCCCAACGGTATAGCTGTTTGCACCATTTTCCACCTTTACTGCCACAGTTCCTTCCAGGTCGCCTTTTACCGTACTTTTATATGCCGAACCTCCTACAATATCTACCTGATAGGTTCCATTTGGCACGTCAACACAAAAAGTATTCCCATCAGGCAATGCAAAATCCTGATAGACATCTGCCGGAATTTCCCCCGAATCACAGATATAGTCTTCTGAGCGCCCTGTAATTATATTTGCGCCATCAGCAAATCCAAACTTTTTCTCTTTCGAATAAGTAATCCCCAATTCATCATTGGTCTTGCTGCCTCCTTTGCCATTTACGGTGATTCCAATCCAGCCTTCTGCTGCCTTGTCATTTGAAATCCCAAAATCAAACCGGTAGAGCACTTCAGCAGCTTTTCTTTTTGTTTTCATTTCCCGCGGCTTTGACATATAAGAGGTTTTTCCATCCACGACTGCTGCTGTCTTATAAAAATACATTGTATCCGTTTCTAAATTTTTATCGGTATACGAATAAACTTCCTGATTCCGGTCTGCCGATACAGTGTCGATCAGCTTATATGTTTTGCCATCTTCTGATCTGTAAATTTCATAACCCGCAATTTCATGTCCACGGACACCATCACTTGCAGGCGTAAAGGTAAAGGTAAGGGAATCAGATGCTGTCTTATCTTCCTGTGCCGTTAACTGAGCTGTGATCAGGCCTTCCGATAAGAGATAGCTTAAATTAGCCGGCTGGTTGTATGCCACATTCTGCCATGCTACCCCCTGTCTGTATGCCCTGTTTTCCAGGAGGCACGGGACTACATAATCTGTTTGAATTGTGGATGCATAGATGCGGATCCTGTTCTGGTCGCTGCTGCAGCGGGAAATTATTTCTTCCCTCCAGTCGCCTAAGATATCCGCGGTCAAACCGGTATTTCCTTTGGTTCCGTTGTTTGACAAAATTTGCGTTGAATCAAATAGCGTAACTTCCTGATTGTTTTCGTAGTCCCATTTTGTCAGGTTTACGGCAATCGGTTTGTAAGCACCACTGTCAAACCTGTGGTCCTGAATTTCGCTTAACAGATCTCCATCCCAGAAAATGCTTGCATTGGATGCAGGAGACTTCTCAGCCAGTGTAATTAAATTTTCCAAAGTTGACATTGTAGAATATACACCACCATCCCTGGAATCCCAGGAAGGCTCTTCCTCTGCTGACGAATTGGGAGATGCAATAGACCAGAATTCCGCCCCGGATGCGGTTGGATCAATATCAGCAGCTACACCTCTTCCGGTATCCCGTCCAACATGATATCCCATTAAGATTTTGCCGGTCTCAGCATCATGTATTTCTACATGATAAGAAGCATCATCATGTTCATGGACCGCCATAACTTCCAGCCCCTCATTCCAGTTCACCCAGTCGGATACATGCATGGCATCGCCATGTCCCTGGCCGGTTGAATACTTTACGGTTCCATTGTGATCTATGACCAGCGCACCGTAAATAATCTCATCTTTTCCGTCGTTATCGATATCATTCACACTTAAGCCATGATTTCCCTGAGCTTCATACTGGCTTCCTGCTTCATTGGTGTCAAACTTCCAAAAGGTCTTGATTTTATCCCCAACACCGTCGCCATCCGTATCTGCCAGATTATATGCCGTAAGACAGGTTCTCGTATAATAACCCCGACAGAACACTGCACTTGGTGTAGTTCCATTTAAATATGCCACTGCCGACAGGAACCGGTCTACACGGTTGCCATATCCGTCCCCCCAGGCATTTACATTTCCTCTGCCTGGTTCATAGTCAACAGTATCGATCAGAGATGCATCATCGCAGTTAAACATGGAAAAATATTCAGGTCCCTCCAGAATATATCCCGTTCCGTTCCGATAATCATGAACCTTGCTTATTTGATCCGTTGGAAGGGAAGCTGCATTGCAGGCACCTACATATGCCTTTTCCACAAGTCCGGCATCCGTACCGTCTGTGCTCTGATAAGAAGTCGTTCCATCTGCTGTCTTAACTGCAATCTCTGCTTTTCCATCCCCGTCAAAATCCCACACCTGGAACTGGGTATAATGAGCACCGGAACGGATATTGACACCCATATCAATCCTCCACAGCAGAGACACTTCCCCGGTTGCAAAATTCACATCATATCCATCCAGGAATGTGGTTCCCGTATATCCTTTTGCAGAATTATCCTGGGCATTGGAAGGATACCATTTTACAACTAATTCCAGCTGTCCATCCCCGTCCAGATCCCCTACGGACATATCATTTGCCGAATAAGTACAGGCAGTTCCATCCGGCATTGTCTGATCTGCCGGGCTGTAAAGCTTTAATTCCAGATATTTATCCTGCCACACAGCAGTGTCCAATACCTTTAATCCAAGCTCCTCATCGGAAGATCCTTCTACCCGGTAGATGTCAGAAGCGGTACCTCCCTCATCCACCAGATTGGTAACGGAGAGATTTTCTGCAATTTTCGTTTCATTTCTGTAAATATTAAACGTAGTTCCTTTCGGGTCTTTTTCAAATGACCGCCAGCTTAAATAGACACCGCTGGTATATTCCTTTCCTGCTGCATCAGAAGCAGTTACAACGGTTTCCCCTCCGTCAGCTCCCGCCAGATTTATGGCAATTGCACCTCGGTCCGTCAATGTTTCCGCAGGCGAAGCAATTAATTCCCCCGTCACTTCTGTCTTGCAGACCTTTGAAAATTCCCCCGCTCCCCCGGCATTTACTGCCTTTATTTTATAATAATACGGTATATTCGCGGTCAAATCGTCTCCCGTATCTGTAAAACCGGGAACCTGGGTTTCTCCAACTTTTATAAACTCTTTAAACCCTTTTTCATCCTCAGACTTATCAGAACGGTAAACCATATATTTAAAAGCGGTATCCGTACTGTCCCAGGAGAGTTTTATCTCTCCATTTTTAGCACTGTCACATTTTATATTTGCGGGAGGTGCCGGTTTTTTAACCCCAGGATCCAGCATATCTATTTCAATGGTATTGCTTGGTGCTGATTCTGTTCCATCCGTTCCCAGTGCAGTAATATAGTACTGGTAAGTTTCTCCCAGCGAGGCCTTCATGGACCGGCAGGACAATTCATCCGCCTGATACTCCTCTGCCGTAAAAGATTTCACCATGGTAAAATTTTCATCTGCCTGTCCCTTCTGGTAAATCCGGTACGCCGCAGCTTCTCCCACTCCGGTAAAACCTATCAGAAAAGAAGCAGAATTTCCTTCAATGCTCATCTCAGAATAATTTAAACCGGATGGCGCTAATAAAACCGGGGTAATTTCAAGCCCATTAATATAGGGATTTGATCCTCCTACGGTAAGGTTGAGCTGCCCATCCATAACACGCACAGAAGCTGCGATGCTCGCCAGTGCCTGTTTGGTGGAAATACCTCCCGCTGCTTTTCCCTCAGCCGTATAAGACGCCTTAATCGTTGAAGTTCCGGGAAGCAGATCGCCTGCATATACTTTAATCTCATAATCACCATTTGGAAGATCTACGGCAAATTCTCCTTCTCCCAGATTGAAATCATCTGCCATAGCCGAAGAATCGGCATTTCCGTTACCTGCGCGGTTACGGCCATTATTGGGTGCTTTAATCCATCCATAACCCGCTTCTTTTGTATACCCCTGGTTCTGGTTTACGCCGGTCCATCCCTCCATGGTAGGTGAATTATTATAATTAAAATCATATTTATACTGGGCGGATTTTGTTGTGACCGTCAAGTTTTCCGACATTTCACCCAGACCTTTATCATTATAACCGCATACGGCATATACATAATTCCTGCCGCCCTCGCATCCATTATCCGTATATCTGGTGCCTGCAGTAACGGAATACTTTTCCGCATTTGTAAAGTCAATCGTATCCGCGGCTGCCCCCTCTGTCAGTTCCTCCCTGAAAATATAGTACATTTCAGCCCCCTGGGATGCATCCCATTGCATCGAAACACTGGAAGCCCCTATGGTAATTGGCATTAACCCCGTAACAGCCTGGGGAACACTGGCTGACTCCTTCAGATTAATTAAAGACTGCAGGCGGCTGATCGTCGGATCTTCCGGCTGGGATATTTCTGAAATCTCTTTTGCTACACACTGAGCGAACTTATAAGCTCCATAATACTGCAAATGGGTACTGTCTGTTGCTCCCCCTGCATAGGCGCCGGTATATTCTCCCGGTTCCACCCAAAGGAACAGAGATTTTGCCCCTTCAATGCCAAAGCTTTCACACAACGCAATGGATGCTGCACTTAAGTCTGCTAACGGTATATTTTCCTGTGCTGCAATGCTCCTCATGACATCCCCATATGCTTTAAAATTTTCATTAAAAGTACCGTCTGCATTGTAACTGTACCTTGCTGCCGGAGTTACCAGAATACAAGACGCTCCTCTTTGGCTGGCTCCATCAATATAATATTGAATCCACTTACCAAAATCCTCCGGAGATACATAGCGGTTTGGTCTGGAGGATGTTGCATCATTGTGCCCCCACTGTACCAGCAGATAATCTCCGGGCTTTACATCCTCTAAAAGGTCGTCCAGCTTCCCTTCTTCAATAAAGGATCTGGAACTCCTTCCACCAATTGCCCTGTTCTCTATGATCACCTGATCTGTTTCATAGCTTCTGGACTGACTGTAATTACAGTCATCGCAAGGACCCTCGCCTATATAATTTCCGAAGAAATTGTGCAGTGCCTCTCCCCATCCTGTCTGTGGATCATAGTAATCCTCATAAGTCTGCACCGTAGAATCCGATGCCAGGAATATGGTGGGCTTATCTCCTGCCGCTTTTTCTGCAGATGCCTCAATCTTCATACTTTCCACATAGACAGCCTGCTCTGCTGCCTCTTCTGCAGAAACGGCTTTGCTGTCAGCTAAGAATTTCAGATTCAGCACACCATCAATGAGACAGGTATGAAATGTTACGGTTTTTCTGCTGCCTGCCGGCACTGCTACATCCGAAGCTTTCGTAATATCCTCAGCTTCCAGACTGGCGGAATAATCCATATCCGTAGGATTTACCAGTTCCACCGTAACATCATAATCCTTAGCTTCCAGTTTTACATCCAATGTAGAAGTATTTTCATATGTATAAACACCATATCCGGTATTCTCCGTCTCTGTCCACACCTGGCTTGCAATCCGCAGATACGATTGCTCATCTGTAACGTAAGCAGCACTCCCGGTGGTTATAGATGCATTTCTTGGATAATACACATTTCCCTGCCAGCCTGCCGCTTCTTCCGGATATGTAAGGTCTGAAAATCCAAAGCCAGTCTCTTCCGAATAAAGATTTTTACTGGTTACTCCATTGACTGGCTTTGTACCAAACAGAAACGTCCCGGTATTCCCATCTTCCGCTGTACGTATGCCTTGCGTTTCCTGTTCCGGTTCCGGTATGGATGCAGGTATTTCACTCAGTTTCTCCTTTGACTCTCCTTTTTCTTCATTCGTTTCTACCGCGGAACGTTCCCCGACCATCTCTGTCTCCGGCATTTTTTCAAGATTTACTTCTGTCTGTTCCATAATCAATTGTTCTTCTGACGCAGCGGTCCCACCACTATTTTCCGCTGCAAAAGCCACTGCCGTCTGCATATTCGTTACTACCATAGATGCAGCCAGACAGAATGCTGCTGCCGAGGATACCCGGCGCCTTTTTTTACGACTTTCTTTCATCTCTCTTTACCTCCTTTTTGTGCAACTTGATTCTTTTTTAGATCTTGTTTCTGATTTATTATAATATTTTAGCATTTTCTATATATTATTTCTGGTTATCTTTTGTTGGATTCTTTGCATTTTTAACCATTTTGATTCTGTATTTGAGCATATTTGTTTATACAAAAGGATACCCGCCATTTCAGCATAAAAACATGATGCAATCTCATGCAAACCCTCTTGACAAAACCGTGTTATAAGTATATAGTGTGTATTACAAGTATACACACCGTATGCAGAAAGTGATTAGTCCAAATGAAAATATTAATCTCCAACACTACAGACAAACCTCTGTACCAGCAAATTGAAGAACAAATCAAAGACGCCATTTTCAAAGGCGAATTAAAAGAGGGGGATGCCCTGCCCTCTATCCGGGGCTTTGCCAACGACTTAAAGGTAAGCGTCCTTACCATACGCCGTGTTTACGATGAATTGGAAGCCGAAGGCTTTGTTACCAGCCAGGTTGGGATCGGAACATTTATCTCTGCCGGTAATCTGGAACTGCTGCGGGACTCCAAGCGGCGTCTGGTAGAACAGAAAATGCAGGATATGATCATGTCGGCAAAAACCCTGGAAATTTCCAAACAGGAACTGATGGATATGATGGATATCCTATATGACGAAGAGTAAGCAGGAGGATTTATACATGGAAAATGTATTAGAAGTAACCGGATTAAATAAGAATTATAAGAACTTTGCATTAGAAGATGTAACTTTCACACTTCCCTGCGACTGCATTACAGGATTTATCGGAATCAACGGCTCCGGCAAAACAACTACCATCCGATCAATCTTAGGCCTTGCCAATAAAGATGCAGGACACATCAAGGTATTTGGGCTTGATATGGCTGAACACAGCCGGGAAATCAAAAACCGATTAGGCATAGTCCTGGACAGCGGATGTTTCTACGAAGATCTCACCATGTCAGAGATGAAAAGCATCCTGGCACCCGCCTACTCAAAGTGGAACGAAAAGACATACCGGGATTATATGGACCGTTTTTCCCTGAATCCGAAGCAGAAAATAGCGACTCTTTCCAAAGGCATGCATATGAAGTTTGCTCTTACGCTGGCACTTTCCCATGAAGCGGAGCTTCTGATCATGGATGAACCAACCAGTGGACTCGACCCTCTGATCCGCAGTCAGTTTATGAATATTTTAACAGACTTTATGAAGGAAGGCGGAAAGAGTGTATTTTTTTCTACCCATATCACTTCCGACCTGGACCGGATCGCAGATATGCTGATTTTGATTGATGAGGGGCGCATTCTATTTGAAGAAGAGAAAGATATGCTTTTAGAGCAATACCGACTGGTAAAAGGCGATGGCACGCATCTGTCTCCATCGGTAAAAGAGCTGTTTTTGAATTTGGAAGAAACGCGTTTTGGTTTCACCGGAATTACAAAACAAATAGCAGAAATACGCCGGAGCATACCGGATATTCTGGTGGAAAAACCGGGAATAGAGGACATTATGCTGGGATGCATAAAAGGAGGAAAATCAAAATGATTCTGAATCTGCTAAAAAAGGATTGTATAATTATTAAAACCAATCTGCTGCTGATGATGGGTTTTACCATCTTTTTTTCAGTCTTTCTGGTATTACGGACACCCGGACTGGCAGGCGCTCCCCTGTTTATCACGCTGAGTATCTTCTTTCCTATGCTCACAACCAGCTTTGTTTCACAGGCAGACTATAAAGCATATAAAGTGATTCCCCTGCTTTGTGCCTCTCCTTACAGCAGAACCGCTATGGTAGTTGCCCGCTATGTATTTTTATACATGATGTTTTTTTACTGCTGTATTGTTTATATCACCGTCATGTCCATTCTGCAAATGGAGCAGATTCATTTCATGTCGGTATTGACATCCTTTTTGATTTTATCCATCCTTTATGGTATCTGTGAGCCGTTGGAGTATAAGATAGGATTCGAGAAAGTACAATATCTATTCATAATGCTTATTATGGTGATTCCTTTTGGAATTGCTTTTATCATAAAACTCGATCTGCTGTCCAACATTCAAATCACAAAAATGCCGCCAAATTCTGTACTCTATATCCTGATGGCAGCCGCCATTATCATAGTCAATGCCGTATCCATAGTGATTTCTTCCCATATCTTCTCCCGCCGGGAACTATGATAACTATGAAGAGATATATGGAAAAGGAGGACCTGAAATGATATTACACCTGATTAAAAAAGATTATTATATGATCCGATTATATTTTATTGTGAGCCTGGCAATTGCTGCTCTTATCCAGGTGCTCATCCACACTGTGTTTCCTGACCTGCCCGGAACAATTGTATTGCTATACATCGTGATTATGGTTTATCTGCTCGTATGCCAGAATCTCTCCCTTAAGGAGTTCAAATTTGAAAAGGCAGAGTCCCTTTTGTGTTCCGCTCCCTATATGAGATGTGATCTGGTTGTCGCCCGTTACCTTTTCCTGATGCTGCCTTTAATATGCTGTATCATCCTGTACCAGTCCATAGCCCTGATACTTCCGGGAACTGCACCGGTCAGTTTGTTTCATTGCTTTCTGGTAACGGCAATTGCACTGGTACCACTATCCATTTACATTCCCGTCCAATATAAGTTTGGATATGCGAAGACAAAGTTTATTCTCACCGGCATGATACTCGTCATCGCACTGATTCCCAAGGAAATTGCCGGGCTGATCCAGTCTTTCAACCCGGAAAAACTGTCCGCTATGCCGGTTTTTCCAAAATATCTTCTGGTTACTGTATTGATATCAGCCGCAATGGGTATATCCATATTTTTTTCTCTCCAAATCTATAATTCCAGGGAACTGGAATAAAGGTAACACAAAAAGCGTACTGACACAGAAACCCGGCAGTGAAGCCGCTGTCTCCTTTGTCTGTACGCTTAATTATTGTAATGTCTACTTTGAAATTAATTTTTACACTTACCTGGCATTCCCAACTTCCATTGTCCAGCCATGTGTATCTTCTATTTTTCCTAACTGGATTCCGGTTACGGTATCATACAGCCTCTGGCTGATCGCACCAATTCCACCATCTCCAATCTGGAATACGTCATTCACATAACGCAGATGACCTACCGGAGAAATAACCGCTGCGGTTCCGGTTCCCCATACTTCTTCCAATGCACCTGTCCTGGCTGCTTCTTCCAGTTCATCCACACTAATTCTTCTTTCTTCAACCGGTAGTCCCCACTCTTTGCACAGTTCTATACAGGTATTTCTGGTTACACCCGGAAGAATACTGCCGTTTAATACCGGTGTCACAACCGTTCCGTTTATCTTAAAGAAGATATTCATTGCGCCCACTTCTTCAATATATTTTCTTTCAATTCCATCCAGCCAGAGTACCTGGGAATATCCCTCTTCATGTGCCTTTACCTGTGCCGCCATGGAAGCTACGTAATTGCCGCCTGCTTTGGCTTCACCGATACCGCCCCGAACCGCTCTTACATACTCATCTTCAATCCAGATCTTAACCGGATTCAGTCCTTCCGGATAATAAGCACCTACCGGTGATAAAATGATGATGAATTTGTATGTATTAGATGGACGTACTCCCAGGAAAGGATCTGTTGCGATTACAAATGGCCTTACATAAAGGGATGTACCTTCTTTTGTAGGAATCCACGCCTGGTCTATTTCGACAAGTGTTTTGACACCGTTAATAAAGTCCTCCACCGGAATTTCCGGAATCATCAGTCTTTTGTTGGAGTTAACGGCTCTTTCTGCATTTTTGTCCGGGCGGAATAACAGGATTCTTCCATCTTCTGTTTTATAAGCTTTTAAGCCCTCAAACATCTCCTGTCCATAATGAAATACCATAGCGGATGGATCCAATGTAATAGGCTGATAAGGCATAATCGCAGGATCATGCCATCCCTTTTCCGTACTATATTCCATTACATACATATGATCTGTAAAAATGGTACCAAATACCAACGGATTTTCCGGTCCTGGAATTGGTTTCGGATTCATAGTTTTTTCAATTTTGATATCTAACATTTTTCTCATCCTTCCCTGAAAGCTTTTATCATATTTTTACCCCTGCAGTATACAGGTTCCTCCAGCGATACTGCATTAATAAGTAGTTTGAAAGAAACTTTCAAACTTTTTTCTTCCCATTATTCTACTTTTCTTACAGATTGTCAAGACAAAGCCGGAAATTTCTTAATTTAATGCATGAAATTATGAAAGTGACATTATTTCAATGAATCTGTTTAGTTTTTCTTTCGTTCATACCTGATAAAGGTGTACTCCAGGTCAAAATATGTCTGTTCCTCACTTTCACCTGTCACCTCCCACTCTTCCATTTTATCTAAATCCGGAAAACGGGAATCTGCTACATATTCATGGTCAATCTTCGTTACATGGCCTAAACTGCAGTAAGGAAGCATCTGATGATAAATGCTGTCTCCGCCGATGACGTAGATATCGTCACTGTCGTATTTTTTCAATTCTTCCTGAAGTTCCTCCATACTGTGTACAATTACTGCATCCTTAACTTTATAATCCTTATTGCCGGTTAGTACTATATTTGTTCTGTTTTTTAACGGGAGACCGTTTGGAAAACTCTCCAGTGTCTTTCTTCCCATAACAACTACTTTTCCTGAAGTCGTTTCACGGAAAAATTTCATATCCGCCGGAATGCTCACCAAAAGCTTATTCTCATTTCCAATGCCCCAGTTTTTATCTACTGCTACTATAAAATTCATTTTAAACCTCCTGTGCCCGGTACCGCAGCACCCGCTTTTATCTGAGTGCCGCTGTACTGAGAATTAAATTGCAATGGGAATATTCTTAATCTGCGGTCCGGTTACATAGTCTTCCACATGAAGATCATCTACCGTAAATGCATAGAAATCCTTTACGTCCGGATTCAGCCATACTTTCGGAGCTTCAAAAGTTTCCCGCTGTATCAGCTCTTTAATGATTGGAATATGCCTGTCATAAATATGGGCATCTGCAATTACGTGGACAAACTCTCCTGCATTCATATCACATACCTGCGCCAGCATGTGAACCAGCAGTGCATACTGGCATACATTCCAGTTGTTTGCAGCAAGTACATCCTGAGAGCGCTGGTTTAAAATCGCATTCAGGGTCAGCCTGTCTTCATTTTTTTCTTTTGTCACATTAAAAGTCATGCTGTAAGCACAAGGATAGAGGTTCATCTCATGCAGGTCTGCATGTACATAGATATTAGTCATTATCCTGCGGCTGTAGGGATTATTTTTCAGATCATAAATGACACGGTCCACCTGATCCATCATACCTTCCCTGTATTGGTGTTTAACGCTCATCTGATAGCCGTAAGCTTTCCCGATAGATCCATCTTCATCCGCCCAGCTATCCCAGATATGGCTGTTCAGGTTCTGAATATTATTGGACTTTTTCTGCCAGATCCAAAGCAGTTCATCAAATGCACTTTTCAGTCCAGTTCTTCTCAGGGTAAGTGCCGGAAATTCCTTTCTCAGATCATAGCGGTTCACAACGCCAAATCTTTTGATGGTATATGCAGATGTCCCATCCTCCCAGTGAGGGCGGACTTTTTCCCCTTCTGTGCTGACTCCGTTCTCAATAATATCCTGACACATATCTATAAAAATTTTATCTGCGTAACTCATATTCTAACCTCCTTATTCGTTTGGATATTTCACGCCCCACTGTGCACGCAGGCTATCCATTAATTCCATAATACGTATGGTTTCCTTATGCGGCATCTGCGGGCATTCCAGCTCACCTTTCCCCATGGCATCCATACATGCTTCCACTTCATATTCGTATCCGGTAATCTGCTTTGGGGTTTCGTATTCAGCAATCAGTTTGTGACTGGTGTCGAATACGCGGATTCCCTCACAGTTATTAATATTCTGTACTTCAATATACCCCTTATCACCGTAAATCATACCCCGTCTGTCGGTGGCAACCATCATATTGCTGTGAAGCTGGGCCATTTTTCCATCTTCATAGATCAGTGTAATACTGTTAACCGCATCTACTTTTGATTCTGTTAACACTGCAGTAGAGGACACTTCTTTGATTTTATCCCCAAATACCATTGAAGCAAAATTAATCGGATAGACACCCAGATCCAACAGCGCTCCTCCTGCAAGTGCAGGCTCCTGCATTCTGGGCAGATGCCCTACCACATATCCCAGATTTGCCGTAAGTGATGTTATTTCCCCGATTACCTTACTTTCAATGACCTCATCCAGCGTTTTGCGCATTGGCATATAACGTGTCCAGATCGCCTCCGTTAAAAGCAGATTTTTGCTCTTTGCCATCTCACATAATTCCACTGCCTGTTTTGCATTTACCGTGAATGCTTTTTCACACAATACATGTTTTCCATGCTCCAGGCAGAGCTTTACATGTTCGTAATGGTGGGAATGCGGTGTTGCCACATATACCAGTTCCAGCTCCGGATCCGAAAGCATTTCTTCATATGACCCGAATGCTTTTGTAAAATGATACTGTCCGGCAAATGCTTCTGCTCTCGCATAATCTCTTGCTCCCACGGCGTAAGCTTCTACTTTGTCCATCCCAGCTATTGTTCTGGCCATGGCACCACCAATATTTCCTGCTCCTAAAATCCCCATTTTCATAGTCATTACCTCCTGTTTTTATTTTTCTTGTCCCGTCAGGCTCCTTGCCCGCGGGAATGAGTCAATTGCCTAATTTTATTACACTTGGATCTTCCGCAAATCCGGAAGCATTGTATAAGAATAAGATATCCGTGTAATTTCTTGCATTCATATAGTCCTTAAGGCTTTCATTAAAATACCTCAGGTCTATCATATCCACCTCTGAAAAATCATGAAAAGCAAACGGTACAAAACAATGTGCATATGAATCCTTAATCACCAGCAGCTTCCTGCTGCTTCCCGACTCCGTATTGGCTTCAATAACCGGCTGGTTCCCCCCGAAGAATACAGCATACTTATCCTTTTTTTCCAGAAAGGAACGGTCATACAGATCTCTGCGTATTTCCTGGGAATGATTATAATTCAACACATAGGGAACTTCTTTTTTCGGTATAAATGCCTCTATGGAATCACTCTGTACCCTGCAATTCACCTTAGATTCTATGGTACCCAGAAAATCATTTGAAAGAGTTTCGATACGGTAATCATCCTTAGTCAGAGGCGTAATCCCAATTTCCTTTGCCCATGCCTCATACATGTAAAATGCCGCCAGCGTTTTCCAGTGATGGTCCGTGCGGTAATAGATTTCCTCGTCCTTATGTTCCCTTAATACACTTTCACAGTCAAAGTAGGTATCCCCGGGCAATGCCGCCTTTACTTTTTTAAGATACCCTTTTTCCTCTGCCGGACTAGCAAAAGGCGGAAGCTTTTCTCTCAGGATATCCACGGCATTAGGTACAATCATTGCTTTCACATGACCCGAACCATATTTTTGTTCTGCTGTTTCCATAAATCCTTTTAAAGCCTGGATATTCCTGAGAGCAGTATCCGTAGTGAAACTTCCCGTGTGCTTTTCAATTAGATACCCGTCTTTTGCAAAATAAATATCATTGATTTCCTGTTTAAACGTACCGCGTTCCACCTGCGTCTTTAAACCAATCCAGGCATCCCGCAGCACAAACTGGTCTGTGAGATATTTTTCATAGTCTTTTGTATAGCTTCCATTAAAAATGCGTTCCGGAGATATGTCCGGCTTCTGTGCCAGTTCCCTGTTCTCTTTTTCAGAAAATCCGGTGTCTGACTTCAGAAGTGTCGCAATTGTGAATCCGAATATTAGAATTAAGAATAATATAATGATTATCCAATTTTGTTTTTTGCTCATATTTATACCTATTGCAGGCAGACCTGCAATACTGCCGCAATAAAACAGGTTGAAAGAATCGCATCGTGGCTTCCTTTCTACATCATAATTTTCTTTCAACCTCACTTCTGCCATATCTAAAACCTGAAATATAAGAATGGGTTATAGGTTGCATCCACCAGATATGCCACGGATATGATAAATATCCCCACATAAAACACGCTCTTCAGCAACACGCATACCCACTGCGTGTTTTTCAGGCATGCAAGCCATTTCTCCGCTGTCAGTTTGGGTAACATCGTAGCTCCCAGAATCAGAAGCACCAGCAAAACCCCGTTATTATATAGCAGATAAATGCTTTCCTGGTTGAACAATGCCTGTCCGTGACCGCCAAACAAAGCTCCTATGTAGGAAAAACCTTTTGCCAGATCATCAAACGCAAAGATTACCCAGCCAATCATTACAAAGAACATGGAATATAAAATTCGTATCACTCCAGGCAGCTTTTCTAAAAATCTTCCTAACACGAATTTCTCAAGCAGCAGCAGCAAACCGTAATATACGCCCCACATCACAAAGTTCCAGCTGGCTCCATGCCAGATTCCGGTGAGCAGCCATACAACCAGGATATTGCGCACCTGCTTTAAAGCACCCTTGCGGTTGCCGCCAAGGGGAATATAGACGTATTCCCGAAACCAGGAGCTAAGGGAAATATGCCATCTTCTCCAGAATTCCGTAATACTCTTAGATACATACGGATAGTTAAAGTTCTCCAGAAAATGAAACCCAAACATTTTGCCAAGGCCGATTGCCATATCCGAATAGCCGGAAAAATCATAATAGATCTGGAAAGTATATGCCAGAATTCCAAGCCAGGCTGTTGCAACCGGAATGTCCCCTGCCGGCATCGCTGAAATCGTATCCCAAAGCTTTCCTATATTATTAGCTAACAAAACCTTCTTTCCCACACCAATCATGAAGCGGTGTATTCCAACCACAAAATCATCACTGTTCTCTCTGCGGTCCCGCATCTGCTTTGCAATTGTTTTATACTGCACAATCGGACCGGCAATCAGCTGAGGAAACATAGAAACATAAGTACCATAGTTGATCCAGTTTTTCTGTACCCTGGTAACTCCGCGATATACATCAATAGTATAAGACATAGTCTGGAATGTAAAAAATGAAATCCCAATGGGAAGGGGGATTCCCAGAAGCGGTATGCCGGTTCCAAAAACTCCGTTTACAGAATTTATGATAAAATCTGCATATTTAAAAAATCCTAAAATTCCCAGATTGGCAAAAACTGATATTAACAGAAATTGCTTTGCCTTTTTCAGATTGCCTCTTTCCCTGTATTTACCTATCAGCTGGCCGAAGGTAAAATCCATGGTAATGGAAAAAAGCATTAAGAACACGTATTTAGGCTCACCCCAGGCATAAAAAAAGAGACTGAATAAAAATAATATGGTATTTCGTATCTTCCTGGGCGCTATATAATACAGAATAAGCACCGCCGGCAAGAAACGAAACATGAATAATATACTGCTGAAAACCATCTGCTACTCCTTAATTACCTTATTTTCAAATATTATGGACTTATTAACATTTTTTAATTTTCTAAAAAGGTATTTACAATTATCGCATTTATTATATAATAGAGTAGGGCAAAAGACAAACAATTTTTTAATAAGGTGGTTATATATGGGAGAACAGAAGAAAAGACCGGGGATGCGGCGTAAAAAACCGAATAACGGTCTTGTTATTAATGTACTGACGCTAATCGTGATCGTACTTGTCGTCTTTGAGGGCAAGAGTCTGATTAGCCTTTTTTCGAAAGACAGTCTGGCACAGCGTATTAAGACTGAAGTAGATGAAGTATTAGCCCAGGAAGAACTGGCGCAAAACAAGGGAGCATCAGAAGCACAATCTGAATCGCAGAAAAAAACGCCGGTTACTGAAAAAGCACCTGCACAGACCGAAACACAGGCGCAGACAGACAGCACGGTACCTGCAGCATATCGTGATGTTGTGGTTCCCAAAGCGGCAACGCCTGCAGATGATTCTTATTTCGCTGATGCTGTATTTATCGGCGATTCCCGTATGGAAGGATTTAAAAACCAATCCGGCATTACCAAGGGTTCCTTTCTGACCGCTGTAGGCATGGAATTGGAAGATATTTATGACACGCCTTATATTGCTACTGCCTCCGGTAATATTACCGTATTTGACGCGCTGAAGAAGGCTCCTTACAAGAAGGTCTATATGATGATCGGTACAAACGAACTGGGTACCTATGATTTCAACACCTTCAAAGAAACCTATACCAAGGTTCTTGGAGACATCCAGACGATTCAGCCGGATGCAATTATCTATGTCTATTCCGTTGTATACGTAGAAGAAGACCTGACCGAATTTGACTATGTAAATAATAAGAATGTTGACGCGGCAAATGAGAAAATCCTGGAAATCTGTAAGGAAAAAGGATACCATTACCTCAATTTAAACGAGGTGCTGTCCGATGGCAACGGTTCCCTGATAAAGGGTGCTACTTCTGATGGAGTACATATGTATGAAGAATATCTGAAAATGTGGCTTGACTATACAAAATCCCATTATATCAGTGATACAGGCAGCTCCGGTACAACCGGGAACAGCCCGTCCACAGAAGGTACAGAAACAACACCTGCAACAGAAGCAACAGAAGCACAAGATCTAAATCAAGTTTAAAGGAGAATACTATGAAATACTTACGTTTAGTTTTAATTACAATTTTTATGATGCTCACACTCACAGCCTGCTCAGGAGGCAAAGATAAAAATATTGATGTAGATATTAACAAACTGGCAGAAGAAATCCAGAGCCAGGCAATCACCTCTGGCGAGCTTAAACAGGCAACTACAGATATCTTTGCTTCCACCTATTTTGTGGACATGGATAAAATCGAAGAAAGCACTGCCTATTTAAGCGCTGCCACCACAGCATGTGAAGTTGCCATTGTAAAATGTAAAGACAGTGCTTATGTTTCTGAGGTAGAAACCCTGTTTAAAAACCGTGCAACAAACCAGTCCAAACTGTTTGCTACTTACAATACCACGGAAGCCGCAAAACTGGATTCCGCAATTGTAAAATCTGCCGGTAACTATGTTGTTTTATGTGTAGTAGATGATACAAAAAAAGCAGAATCTGTATTGTCTGAGTATGGATTCTAGAGCCTCCCGGCGTAAATACGTCGATATATAGTGCCTGATATCTGCGTCAGGTGTGCGTCTGTGAATCGACAGCGTAGCGGGCTACGACTAAATTCACAGACGTGCAGCTGGCGCGGATAGCGGGTGCTATATAGTGGTGTATTTACGCCGGGATGCACTAGAGCGTGTTTTAAAATTGCTTTCTGGCAGCTGTGCGTCACAGTTTGTGGGAGATTTGTCCCGGATGAAGGGCGCGTAGCGGGCTACGTAACCTGAATTCGGGGCAAATATGCCGCAAAGTGGGGCGTGCAGATGGCAGGAATGAATTTTCAAACACGCTCTAGAGCTCCATACAGACAGTAACGATAGTGACAACGCAGCAGTTGGCAAAATAGGCAGTGCTGTTACTATTGTTATTGTCCGAATGGAGTACGAGTACTGGAGCGTATTTTAAAATTTCTTTCTGGCAGCTGTGCGTCACACTTTGTGGGAGATTTGTCCCGGATGAAGGCGCGCAGCGGGCTACGTAACCTGAATTGAGGTAAATATGCCGCAGAGTGGGGCGTGCAGATGCAGGGAATGAATTTTCAAACACACCCTAAAATAAGGATAGCTACTTATATTTCTCATAGAATTTTTCAGCCAAATTATAATCCAGATTAAATCGTTTCTGCAGTTTTTCAACAATTCGTTCCTGACTAATTCCCTCTTCAAGATTATCCTGAATAAAAACTTCTATACCTGTTTCGCGCCCTTTTTCCATACCGCGTTCTATCCCTTTTTCTATCCCTTTTTCTATCCCCTCTTCCATACCTTCCTTTTTTGCCATATATATGAGATGGTTATAGTCCCTGATCGCTTTTTCTCTTGATTCATATTCAATTCTCTTCCTGTCGTCTGCACTGATGTTCTTTAATATTTGATACGCTTCGTTTATATATTCGTTTTTCTCTGCCATTGCTTTGAAATCCTCCTCACGTTTTCCGTTCAAGAATTTCGCCCATTGTAACAGTTCATTTTCCGGTTCGGATCTATCTCCTAATTTGGGTAATTCCAGTACGTGGAATTCCAGTTTTTCTGAATACAGACTCCCTCGCTTATCTTCTCGCAGATGAAAGCAAGAATACCACTCATCTGAATCCTTTAAAAATTTAAAGTCCAATATACTGATATGGATACATTTCACCAAAACATCATAATTATCTCCACTTATGATCTGGTCCGTGTACATTTTGCAAGTATAAAACAGGGTACGTTCTTCCCAGCATCGGAAAGGCAGCACCTGCATTTCCAGGTCAATCTGGGTCCCGTCATGCATTAATACCCTTACGTCCAGAATTCCAAGCTTCTCCTCCTCGCTTTCCTTACGTAAGTTTGTATTCAACAATACCGTTTCCTGTATCTCTTTTGGATTGAGGTTTAAAAATGCCGCTATTAAACCTTTCCTTGCTTTCTCACTACACATCAATTCCTTAAAACAAAAGTCAACGGTAGGATACATAATAAATGGTTCCATTTTTTTATTTTCTGTCTGATTATTACTTATTTTGGGCGAATTTATCATAGTAAGTCTCCTTTTACTTAAGGCATATATCCTTTGCAGCGCAAGAAGACTTAAGTATATTATAACGACTTACAGCACGCATGGCAACGCCTTATATTAAATTTAGTGTAGTTTGGAAATGACCTGGCAGAACAGCCAGTAATTAGATATTTTCAATATAAATATATTATCACACTTCATTTTTATTTGCAACATATTTATTTCACAAGTTACATTTTAGTATTTTTTTAAAAGATTTCTAAAAAGGGTTTTTAACAAATCTCTGCAGATTACCTAAAATATACTATACTAATTTTCAAAAAGCACAGCATTCACAATTTCAGGTCGTGATATGCTGCGCTTTTATTGGAAAGCCGCTGAGTTTATTAAAATGAGGTTTATCTGATTATGGGACGCTTTGTATCCGGACGTAGTGTTCACTATGCTGAGAAAGCCAGCTTTAAGCGTTTCTTAATCAGCTAACCAAATTTTAAACAGACTCCAGCACAACCTGCCTTGTACAGACTGCATCCAGCAAAGCCTCACTATGGCTTACTGCAATGAGTCCTATTTTTCTTCGCCTTGTTTCTTCTAACAGAAAGTTCCAAATCTGGCTTTGGGTGATTAGATCCAGCATCGTACTGATCTCGTCTGCCAGCAGAAAACGGGTGCTCTTACCAAGAGCCCTGGCGATACAGAAGCGCTGAAGCTCTCCTCCGGATAATTCCGCCGGAAACCGGTTCATCCAATCTTCTTCTATCCCCAACCCCCGGATGATTGCAGCATCTACCTGGTCACCTTCTTTTATCACTTCACCCATCCTCAGCCTTGGATTAACTGCCTGCTCTGGGTGCTGCCATATCATCTGTACAGGGCAGCATCCGCGCATATCAAAAAGAGGCTTATCGTCCAGATAAACTGCACCCGTATCGGGCTTCATGTATCCTGCCAATATTTTGCAGAGCGTTGTTTTTCCAAATCCGCTTGGTGCAACCAGGCCTACCACTTCCTCTTCATGCACCTCCAGATTAAAATCCCGGAAGATCTCCCGACCGTTTTTATCATATCGGAAAGAGATATTTTCTGCCTTGAGTACCAAATTTATGCCCCCTCTCCCACTGCTTTTTCATATTTATCTTCTGTCTTTTTATATTGGATCCGTTCTTTTCTTACGCAGCGAACATACCCGTTCCCGGATTTCTGGTAGGGAATTTCGCCCTTGCACTTTTCACTGAAATATTCACATCGCGGACCGAATGGACAGCCTTTTGGCATATCCTTCACGTAAGGCTGAACTCCTTTTATAAACTGAAATCCATTTGCCGGAATGGCACGCCAGAGTGCTTTTGAATATGGATGCCGTAAAGTGTCTTCCCCGCGAAAGTCTGATGCCGGTGCATCTTCAATTGTAGTACCTGCATAAAAAACAACGATACGGTCGGCAACTTCCAATGCAAGCTCCAGATCATGGGTGATGAGCAATACTCCTGCTCCCTGATCAGCCAGTTCCCGAAAATGCTCCATTGCCCGTTTTGCTACAGACAAGTGCAGCCCGGGTGTGGGTTCATCTGCTATTACAAGCTTTGGAGTCCCCATCAGGGCAGTGGAAATCAGCGTCCGCCTTGTCATCCCACCCGATAATTCAAATGGATACAGACTGTCTATGGCAGGATCCAGAGAATAACGTTTAAATATATCTGCCGTTTTCTTTTTTAACACTTTGTCTTTCTTTCCTTTTCTAATCTGAGGTCCAATCTTCATAAGGGGATCCAGATAGGAAGTACTCTGGGGTACCAGAACAATTTCATCCCCCCTGAGCTTTTTCGTTCTCTCGGGGGTTAACGCTTCCCCCTGATACAGCATCTGGCCTTCCATATGGGCATTGTATGGTAGAATGCCCAATACGCCATGGGCAAGCAGACTTTTACCGGATCCGCTGGATCCTACCACTGCTACCATCTCCCCTTCCCGTATCCGTACATTCAAATCCTTTATTACCGGAAGGTCTATCTGATGAAACCCTCTGTCATATTGTGTAAATGAAATAGAGAGGTTTCTAATCTCCAATATTGTTTTCTTCGTTTCTTCCATGGTTTCCACCCCTTTTATTACAGACAGACCTGTAATACTGCCGCAGGTAAAGCAGGTTGAAAGAAGCACAGTGCGGCTTCCTTTCATCATAAAAATTTCTCTCAACCATTTACTTTGTGCATCCACAGCATTTATTTCTGCTATTCCTGTGCACTTGCCGGATCTATTATTTTTCTAAGGCTCTCTCCCGCCACATCAAACAGTACTACTGTTAAGACCAGCATAACTCCGGGAAACAGAGCAAGCCACCATTTTCCCGTAACCAGATACTTCATACTTTCTGATAAAATAATTCCGATTGCCGGCTGTTCGTTTGACAGTCCAAATCCAAGAAAGGTAATGCTGGATTCATGCAGTATTGCATGTGGAAATAAAAGAATTAATCCTACCAGAAACTGTGGTACCAGGTGCGGCAGCATATGTTTCACTGCGATTTTAAATTTACTGTGTCCCAGTTTTTCAGCTATTTTAATATACTGGCTTTCTTTTAGCTGCATAACCTCCGCACGTATTACCCGGGCTAGGGAAGTCCAGTGGGTCAGGGCCACCCCTACAATTACGCCGGTTAATCCTTTCCCCAGGGCAACGCAGATCAGGATAAGAAGCAGCATATGTGGAATTCCCATGATTAAGTCAATAAACCAGGTGATTACCGCATCTACTTTTCTTCCAAGGGTGGCCGCCGCTATGCCAAGTACCAATGCCACAAAAGCACTTACCGAAGCCGCACAGACACCAATCAGGATACTCATAGACAACCCCTTTATTGTACGGACAAACATATCCCTGCCAAGCCAGTCTGTGCCAAACAGATACTGAAATCCGGGCATCATATTTTTTCTGGAAAAGTCTGTTTCCTGCGCAGCCTCCCCGCAGAAAATTCCTCCCACAGCCACTGCCACCAGAAAAGTTACCGCTGCCACAAAAATAATCAGCGTCATCTTTCTCTGGTTGATTCTCCTCTTACTTCCATAAGTCATTACAGTCTCCATTATTTTCGACCCCCTTTCCTAATTCTGGGGTCAATCACCGTGTATAGTACATTTGCAATAAAGTTTCCTCCAAACACAAAGAGAGCACTAATCACGGCAATCCCCATCAGAAGGGGAACATCACTTCCAAGTCCCGCCGTAACGGCCGCCTGTCCAAGTCCCGGATAGGAAAATACCTGTTCTACCAGAACAGAACCTCCGAAAATTTCACTGATGGCTGCAAACTGAAGCGTAATTGCCGGCAGTATAACATTGCGGAATCCGTGATATCTGAAGATACTGAAATTGCTTTCTCCTCTGGCTCTTGCAAATAACACATAATCACTTTCACAAACATCGATCATTTTTTCCCTGGTATGCAGGGCTATATTGGAAATACCGGTAATACTTAAAGTAACTGCCGGCAAAATTGCATGCTGTATTCTGTCCAGGAAGGTAACCCCGCTTGCTTCTACTCCAATGGGAACACTTAATCCAATGGGCAGTACTTTCAGCCAGACGCCGAATATCATCAGCAATACCAATGCCAGCCAAAAAGCAGGTGTACTGGCGACAATCAGTGAATATCCTTTGATTATTTTATCCACTGCCTTTCCTCTGTTCATTCCTGCCACAACCCCTAAAAAGAAACCAAGAACACCTGAAATAACCCATGCCATAATCATTAGAAATAAAGAATTTCCCAGCTTCACCCCAATAACATCCGCTACGCTCTGCCGGTATAAAAGAGAGGTTCCCATATCACCTCTGACAAAATCTTTTGCCCAGGAAAGGTACCGTTCTACCGGAGGCTGGCCTACACCCCAGTACTCCTGTAGTTTTGCAATCTGTTCCTGGCTCATGCTTCCAAGTGCCGCCTGCCCTACATTTGCCTGGAGAGGATCAATAGGCGAGGCGCTGATTAACGCAAATGCAACGATGCTTACCGCAACCAGAAGCAAGATCATCCGTATCAAATTTTTACCTATAAATAAACAATTCCCCTTCAAATCTTTAGTCCTTTCAAAATGCACCAAAGGTTGTCCTGTAAATCCGGAAATATTTTCCGGATTGGCAGGCCAACCTTTTAACTGCTTATTTTATTTTTTTGAGTTATTGCCAGTTCCACTGGTCAACATTATTTACGATGGACCATCCATGTCCATGAGGATGAATTTTCTGATCTGCTACCTTTAATCCATCTCTTACAAAGTAAAGGTGATCTACGTTGCATAACCAGATCCACGGTATATCACCTTCCTGGGTAATTCCATCCGTTCCATCCCACTGAGCTTTCTGCCACAGTTCGTAGGAATCTTCCAGACTGGATGCTTCTAAAGCTTCATCCATATACTTGTCTACCTTTTCATTTGCATATGGTGAATACTGTGCAAGTCCGGTATCCGGCATAGAATGGTAGATATTGTAAAGTTCCATCGGCGTATGTGCGCCCCATCCCCATACAAGAGGCTCTGACTGTGCTCTGTCATAAGCGACATCCCAGCCTACTCCTTCGGTAGTTATATCCATGCCCAATTCTTTCAGCTGATTCTTAGTATCCTCTGCTAGTGCCTGACGCACGGAATCTCCGGTACTGTACATTAACGTAAATGCAGCACGGACACCATCCTTTTCACGGATTCCGTCACTGCCTTCTTTCCAGCCGGCGTCATCCAGAATTTTCTTTGCACCTTCCAGATCGTACTGCACCTGGGCATCCGCATTATACCATGGCATTTTATCACATACGCTGTATGCCGGTGTACCGTAACCATTTAATACATTCTGAATCATCTCATCCCGGTCAATACCGATATTTATCGCTTTTCTAATTGCAATATCAGATGTCACATCACTTCCGTAAGTTACACCGTCTTTTTCTTCCGGTTTCGTCGTTGGCAGATTAAAACCTCTGTTATCCACGCTTGCCACCGACAACAGATTATATCCGCTGATCTGCTGGTCTGCATAGGAAGCTGCCGTATGAGCCACATCTACCTGTCCCGCCTGAGCTGCTGCAAGTGCTGCTTCTTCTTCCATAAATAAAACCGTTACCTTCTTAATCTTCGGTGCCTCTCCATAGTAATCCGGATTAGCCTCAAAGATCACCTGCTGACCTTTGTCCCACTGCTTCATAATATAGCGTCCGGATCCGATTGGATTCTGTCCGTAATTTTCATTATAAGCATGTTCCGGAACAATTCCCACGATCGCCATGGTGTAAGGCCAGATTGAAAATGGCTTTTCCATATGGAATTCTACCGTTGTATCATCTACCGCAACCGCCTCTTTTAACATGGTAAAATCGTTAACGGAACTTTTTTCTTTAACATTATTATATGTAAATGCAACATCCTTCGCTGTAAGCTTCTCGCCATCTGTAAACTTTACATCATCACGTATTTTTACGGTCCAGGTCAATCCATCTTCACTGGCTGAGTAATCCGTAGCAAGATCTTTGTCTATTTTCAAATCCGTAGTTGTAACCGTCAATGTGCTCTGAATCAATGGCTCATGTACATGTTCGCCTGCTCCCCAGCCATATGCCGGATCAAAACCAGACTCTGGTTCCGATGTTGTGGGCATGGTCACTACAACTGAATCCTTGCTGTCTGCCGCAGTTTCCGCGGCTTCTGATCCCTTTGCTGACTCTGACAGCGCCTTTGTTTCATTTTCAGGCTTTGTTTCATTCTCTGTTTTTGCTTCACTTGAACTTTCTGTTTTGGCACTTGTCTGGGCATTGGTTTCATTTCCGTTACCAGATGCACCGCATCCGGCTGTAAGCCCGATTACCATGCAGCATGCACATACGATACTGACAATTCTTTTCTTCATTTTTTCATTTCCTTCCGTTGTTATGTATAATGACTCATCTATCCTCCAGAACATATCTGAAAAACAAATTACAAAAACTGATACTTTTTTACATTATGTATTGAGAGTATATCAGTAAAAAACTCCCTTCACAAGCCCATGAGGGGGATATTTTTTTAAACATTCACTATGCAATACACCATCTATATATACTTTAACTTTTCGTGACTGAAATCATGTTGTTCAATACATAACGCCGCAGTACAGCACTACCTTAAGCTATAATATTAATACATCGAGGGGATTGCTTACGACGAGCTAATCAACCGCATTTCAAAAACAGAGAATGGTGTAACAACTACCTACACTTATAATAACCTGAACCAGCTTCTTACCGAAAATGATATCACTTACACATATGATGGAAATGGAAACCAGATAAGCCGATCAGAAGGTACTGATCAGGCAGTATACACTTATGACCCCAGTGGAGCACTTACCAGGGCAGTTGTCAAAAATGGAACGGGGACTGCCACGGAAACCTACGCTTATGACTGGCAGGGCAACCGGATACTCAAGAAAACAGGCAGTGAAGAAATTCACTACGTACTGGATACCAACAACTGGATCGCCCACGTTATTGCAGAAACGGATGCCTCCGGGCAGCTGAAGGCACACTATACACGAGGGGATGATATGCTGATCTCCCAGGAGCGGGACGGTACAGATGCTTATTATATCTATGACGGGCATGGTTCTGTAAGGATGCTTGCAGATGAAAACAGTGAGGTCATAGACCGGTATGATTACGATGCGTATGGCGTATTGACTGGGACGACAGGAACAACGGTAAACCCATACCTGTACGCTGGAGAACAGTACGACCAGACAACCCGCCTTTATTATTTAAGGGCAAGGTATATGGATCCTTCGGGTGGAAGATTTGTCAGTATGGACCGGTATGCGGGAAGTATTTTTGATCCGGTGAGCCTGCATAAGTATTTGTATGGGAATGCGAATCCGGTTATGTACCGGGATCCTACGGGGTACTTTTCCATGTCGGATATGATGGGGTCATTAGGGATTCTGGGTGTGCTGAATGGTATCCCCACTTCCAACTTACTGGCAGGTTTAGGCATACTCTTCAGTGGTGTCCTGCTGACACAGGTAGTAATTACACCCCGGGATATGATGGAAGGATACTTTGTTAACCCATTCCCGGGAAATGTTGGACAGGATATACTGAATGGGAACACTGCAATATGGGAAGTATTTGAAAACAGTTCTTTGAATACGGCAGGACAGATACTTGGACGGGTCCTGGAAGTGTTCGGGAGTGATACGGATTCGCAGGCGGTGTTTGAAGTTCGGGGTGAGGGAGTTAGTGGACCTGATGATTCTATAAAAACAGGCGACAAAACTCCCGATGGTAGATCTTTTTCTAAACATGGGGCTGAAAGAGCTAATGAAAGAGGATTTTCAAAAGAAGTTGTTGACACCATAATTAATAATAACAAGAAAAAAAGAAAATCTAAAGTCGATGGTCAAGGTCGTAAAACTTGGGAATATACAGATGCACGTGGAAATAAAGTTGTAACTAATGAATCAGGTGGAATTGTATCAGTTCATTCACCAGCTCCTGGTGGAAAATATATTCCTAAAAAATAGAAAGATGAGATTATGAATAGAGAACTATTACTAGAATTAGCTAAATCAATAAATACCGAATATGAAAGTGGAATATGGTTTGAATTAAATTCCTATCTGGAATATGAAGAATCGAAAATAATTACCTATGATTTAAAGTTTGAAGAAGAAAGGAAGTGTTTTATTCTAGAAATTAAATTAAAAGAATGTAATAAAATAGACATAGATGATTTTTTTAAAGGTTTGGTCAGGTTTATTGAATATAAAGATTCTACTTTTTATGTAAGGTGTGTAGAACAAAATAGTATAGATTACTTTTTATTATCAACTATGGATAGTGAAAAAGGTGTTTTTTTAGAGTTGATATTCAATTCAAAGTAAATATAATAATGGTTAGCCGAAGCGTTTTTGAGATTTTTCCTTAATCCTCTTGACCGCCACAAACAGTAGAAAAGAACCGGCAGTCAAAGGGCTTGCCACGAAAGCGGTGGAACATCCTTGACGGACTGTTTTTTCTGCTGTATCTTTCGGAAGAGGATAAGTAAAATCGGTTTAATTAACTACATGGCGGAAGTGTCATTGTTACGTTGTTGGATATTCAATTGTAATTCAGTTTATTTTAGAAACAGAAGAACAGGAGACGGAACCGGCATTGGAAAATTCACAAGCCTGGAATAAAATTCCATCGGTGATATTGCCCCATCCGTGGATGCCAATGAAAGAAGGACTTCCTATGCGCACGATGTCTTTGGCAAGCTGACAAAAATCATTTATTTTGACCATACCTTTGAGCTGTTTGCATATGATCCGGAGCACCGCAATACCAAGGCAACCAACTGCTTAGGGCAGACCGTATTAATTGTTATTTAAAAAACGACATTTCTATGGTAATAGGAACCCAAATTGCATTATTAAATTGAAATATGGGCGCTAAGACTAAAGCATATGGAGCCGAATTCTAAATTTTGCTTGATTATGTGCAGTGACAAAGAACATGTGGAAATTAGATTTCACAAGGTCCGCGAGAATGAAATTAGATGGTTAGCAGAGGCACTAGAAGGTTACGAAGACGGAGCAGTGGGGTATGTTGTGGTTTAGGTTCTTGATATTGGATTTGGAATTTATTAAGCAATAGATTAATATTCGCCCGGCTTTGCGGGGAATGTCCCCAGAGGTTATGCCGTATTATGGCATAACCTCTTTAACCTTGCGCCCGGTAGCAGGAAGGATATAGCCGAGACAAGGGTTCCCATCATAAGTGTGGAATCTAAAGGAAGCCTGATATTGGAAACATACTAATCGGTGGGCAAATATATGCTTATTACTACACGAAAATATTACAGAGTAAATTTAATTTAAAAAGAAAATATAAATGAGTGGAATCGTAACCAGTGAACAAACCGTAGTCAAAATCACACCGGACGACGCTGTTTTTACATCTTTTTGATATTGCTCTGAGAACATTACAACCATGGATGCTGTAGGCATACCTATGGACAATATAATACTTGCTGCAATTACCGGGTCCGGAAACAAAAAGCGGGCAATGGGCAGGCACAATAGAGGGTAAACCAGCAGTTTTATCAGTACAATTCCGTACAGTTTCTTTTCCGAAAAAATTTCCCTCATAGAATAACCCGCCAGCAGACTGCCCAGAATCATCATCGAGAGTGGTGTGGTAATGGATCCGATGGTGCCTAATGTCTCTCCAATAACCCCCGGTACGGGGATATCCAGAAGAAAAATAACCAATGCCAGGAAACTTGCCACAACACCGGGATTCAAAATCTTTTTTATATGGAAACCGCCTTTTTTCATCCGTTCTCCGGTAATCAGGCGAATCCCATAGGTATAGATAAGAATATTAAAAAACATATGTACTACGGTGCAGTAAAAAATTGCGCTTTTACCATACAGCGCATCTAAAATGGGAAATGCCATAAAAGATGTATTGGAAAAAATCAAAAGTGTCCTGAAAATACCTTCTTTTTCCTTCTGCACCCGAAGCAGCTTCACTGCAAAATAAGAAAAAACCGGCAATAGGGCGTATAAGCACGCCCCTGACAGGAATATTTTAATAACAACCCCTTTATCACCGATCTGTCCGGTACTTACCGAACTAATAATAAGAGCAGGACATGCAAAACGAAGAATCAGTGTTGTCAGCTTCGAGGTTGTCCTCTCGTCCAGAATGTCTTTTTTTTTCAGATAATACCCTAATGCAATTAAAATAAATAACTTTACCAGCGCTGTCACAATTCCTGTGTAATCCATAATGTCCTGCCTGTTCCTATTTTATTTTTTACAGAGCTTTACAATGACATCTGCAAAAATTTTCGTACTCATGACCAGCATGTCGATATCCATAAACTCATCATCCCCATGCATATGGTTATCCACTTCCGGTACCATGCAGCCAAATGCAACACCACGCTCGAGCCCGTGAACGTAAGTACCTCCGCCGATTGCCAATGGTTTTCCTTTTATTCCGGTATAAGTCTCATAGCTCTCAAGCAGCGTCTGAACAAATACGGAATCACCTGGAACATGATGAGGCGGGGTCATCGGTCCCTCTTCCATTGTAAGCCCTGCTTCTTCCATATTCTTTTTCCCAACCTTTGTAACATTTTCTTCTGTACCGCAAATTGGTACACGACTGTCAAACTGTCCGCTTAAGTTTGTTGGAGAATATTGAAATACACCCAGGTTCATGGTGAGCTTTCCGGATATTTCATCTTCCATATCAACTCCCATGCCCTTTCCATAATAGTCATTATGAGGAAAGAGCTCTGCCAAAGCCCTGATTCTGTCAAATCCCTGGCTGGGTGCTGCTTCAAGTCCCGCCAGCAGCTGCAGCAGCGCAGTCAATGCACTGTTTCCAACCTCCGGCGTGGAGGCATGTCCTGCTACACCCTTAGCAGTTATCACAATCTCTTCTTGGTTTTTCGTAACGGTAAACTTAACCTTTGTCTCATTTTCTGCCTTTTTCGCTGCATCTAACGCCGCCTGTTCCTCTAATCCCAATATAACCGCTTTTGCATTTGCAGGAACTACATTTACCTTATCTCCGCCCTGGATTTTCACAATCTTGGGCAAAGCTTCACAGTCTTCAAAGGCAGCATGAAATTTTTTCGAAAAATGCCCTTTCTCAATATTAATTACCGGATAATCTGCATCCGGGGTAAAACTCATGGGTGCCTCTTTTTCAATTCCATAATAGTACACCAGATCAGAAGAACCACACTCCTCATCCGATCCCAGAATCAACCGTACATTATAATCCAGTTCAATCCCAAGATCTTTGATAGCCTTCATGGCATATAAGGCTGCCATTGCCGGTCCCTTATCATCTGCCGTACCTCTTCCGTATATTTTTCCATCTCTGATCACCGGCTTAAACGGTTCTGTAACAGTCCAGTCTTTTGTCACCGGTACCACATCCAAATGTGCCAGAATATCAAGCTGTTTCTCTTTTTCATTAAAATCCCCGGTCACAACACGATTTTCATAATTCCTGACTGCAAATCCATAAGAATCCATCAGTTCTTTTGCAGCTTCCAGTACTTCTGCCGGTCCTTCCCCATATGGTTTTCCCGGTTCCTCCTGTGTTCTCTGGCTGTCAATTCTGACAAGCTTCATCACATCGTCAATCAGTTGTTCCTTATGTGCATCAATATATGCGTCAATTTGTTCTCTGTACATGATGTACCTCCTTGATAATTTGCATTGCTTTTATTGTACTGCTAAGTTGGGGAAACATCAAGGTGCAACTTGGAACGTACATGATAAATTTGGGTTTAGCTGAGGAAGGGGACGCTTTGTAGATTGAAGTAGTGTGCGGAAAGAGAAGGGGGCGGACCATGGCAGGCGTTTGGAAGGCTTACCGCAGAACTGGCATTTTCTAACCTTCCCAGAGCGCTTTTTGGCGGCACGCGGGCATTCGCTCCGAAATCCTGATGCATTTCGCAGCTCACTGCCCGCTTAGTATCCGATGGGAGCCAGTCGAATACTATCCGCCAAAAAACACTCCGGCAAGGTAAGTAAATGCTCAAATCTGCTATACGCCTTCCAAACGCTTGCCATGGTCCGCCCCCTTCTCTTTCCGGGATGCAGTTTATTGATACAAAGCTGGTTTTCTCAGCATGGTTGGGCCCTGGGGTTGTGGCATGCTGTACGCTATTGGCATAGAACACAAAAAACCAATAAACCAGCTGGATGTTATCACTCTGAACTGTCTCTAAATTTTACTACAGTATATTTGTGGTTATAGTACCTACATCCAGTTAAGTCTGTGATCAGGAAAGCAGGTAAAATTTCGTCTTATCATCCCCCTTTCACACTGAACTGCCGTAACACACTCTGCTGCTTCCAAAAACGAACAGACCGTTACAACCCAAGGGTCTCCAACCTGCTGAGAAAACCAGCTTTGTATCAACGAATGCTATCTCGGAAAGATGGGTGTGGGAAACTGGTATGGGCGGAGGAAGCGTAGAGCAGAGCTGAGTATTTACTTAGCTTTCCGAAGTGTTTTTTGGCGGATAGTATTCGACTGGCTCCCATCGGATACTAAGCGGGTACTGAACCGAGAAATGCATCAGGATTTCTCGGTGAATGCCCGCGTGCCGCCAAAAAGCGCTTCGGAAAGGTTAGAAAATACCAGTTCTGCGGCCAGCTGACGGAGCCCATGCCAGTTTCCCACACCCATCTTTCCGTACACTACCTACATCTACAAAGCGTCTTTAATCGGCAAAACCCAAATTTTAGCTTCATCAGTTTATCTTCTCATAAATAAAAGGGAATATCTCCAGGCTCCTCTTCAAGATCCCCTGCACCTGGGCAATAAACATCCCATAGTTTGTAATCGGTACATTGGCATCTTTGGCACATTGTATCCGGTACTTCATCTCCCGTTCATTCAGAGTACAGCCGCCGCAGTGAATAATCAATTTGTATTTCGATAAATCAGAAGGAAATTCCACTCCGCTTGTAAACTCCAGATTAATTGCTGCTTTCGTGTATTCTTTCAGCCAGGCGGGAATCTTAACTGTTCCGATGTCATTGCACTGTCGATGGTGGGTACATCCCTCCGAAATTAATATGGTGTCTCCATCTTTTAGATTCTCTAACGCTGCCACCCCTTCCACCAAAGTCTTCAGATTTCCTTTATGCCTTGCAAAAAGAATGGAAAATGAAGTGAGCAGAATATCCCGGGGTGTTTCTTTGTCAGCCTGTTTGAAAGCCTGGCTATCAGTTATTACAAGTTTTGGGGGCTGTGCCAGTTTCTTAAGGGTTTTGGCCAGATCCACATCCTGTACCACTAACGCAGATGCCCTTGCCTCCAGGATATCCCGAATTGTCTGCTGCTGCGGCAGAATCAGCCGGCCCTTTGGAGCCGCTTTATCTACAGGCACTACCAGCACTACCATGTCAAGAGGATCCAGCAAATCCTGCACAATAGGAATTTCCGGCTTATCATACGGTGCCTGGCTTGCGATCAGTTCTTTTAGCTTATAAATATTTTGTCCGGTAACTGCACTGACTGCTATATAATTGGGACGCCCCAGGCATAATTTATTTATCTCGTCTTCCGATAGACTCTCTGACTTATTAAAAACTACTACATAAGCAATCTGTTTCTCTTCGATCTTTTTCACCAGCGCATAATCCTGGCTGGTCATTCCAAGGGATGCATCCACCACCAAAACGGCAATATCTGTTTTGTACAGGACCTGATAACTTTTTTGTACACGCAAAGCGCCAAGCTCCCCTTCATCATCGATCCCAGGTGTATCAATCATTACTACCGGTCCCAGGGGAAGCAGTTCCATTGCCTTTGACACCGGATCCGTCGTCGTTCCTTTTACATCCGATACTATTGCCAGGCTCTGGCCGGTGATCCCATTAATGACACTGGATTTTCCTGCATTTCTTCTCCCAAAAATCCCAATATGCACCCGGTCAGCCGAAGGTGTACTGTTTAATCCCATAGGTGTCCTCCTAACCTTATCTAAATATCTTAATCCTAATCTTTATCTAACGAACTTAATCTCATCAAAACCTGAAGTCTCGTTTTCCTTCTTCTATTTCCTCCAGATTCCGGCATAAGATTTCCCGGATCTTTTCCTTTGGAACATTTCCAATTTCATTTTTGATCAGCTCATAACCAATCCTCCTTGTGTCTTCCGATGCATAATCCAGCAGATACTCTTTCAGAGTCATAAGTGCGTTTGGATGACAGCAGTTCAGGATCTGACCACTCTTACACAGGCTCATAAACCTGTCGCCGGTTCTTCCCTCTCTATAACAGGCTGTACAGAAGCTCGGTATGTACCCTAACCTCATAAGCCAGTTTACGACCTCATCCAATGTACGATTATCACTCACATCAAACTGGGATGAATTATCGTCTTCTTCTTCCGGGTGGTCATAACCTCCTACACTTGTTCTGGATCCGCCGCTGACCTGAGAAATTCCCAGATGCAATACTTTTTCCCTGCATTTCTGGCTCTCTCTGGTGGAGACAATCATGCCGGTATAGGGCACGCTGATCCTGATACAGGCAACTAGTTTGGCAAAGGTTTCGTCATCAATACCATTATCAAATGCATTCGGGTCAATATCATCTGCATGACGGATTCTGGGCACACTGATGGTATGCGGTCCAACCCCATGCACAGCTTCCAGATGTTCCGCATGCATTAACAATCCTACAAACTCATAGCGAAACAGTTCGAGCCCAAAGAGCACACCGATCCCAACGTCATCAATACCGCCCTCCATTGCACGATCCATAGCCTCCGTATGATAAGTATAATTATGTTTCGGACCTGTGGGATGCAGTTTTTCGTAACTTTCTTTATGATAAGTCTCCTGAAATAATATATAAGTTCCAATTCCCGCATCTTTTAATTTCCGGTAATTTTCCACGGTCGTAGCAGCAATGTTAACATTCACACGGCGGATTTCTCCGTTTTTATGTTTGATACTGTAAATTGTTTTAATGCTTTCCAGCACATATTCTATGGGACAGTTTACCGGATCTTCCCCCGTTTCCAATGCCAGACGCTTATGTCCCATATCCTGCAGTGCCACAACTTCTTTCACAATTTCTTCCTGTGACAGCTGTTTTCTAGCAATATGTTTATTCTTCGCATGGTATGGACAGTAAACACAACCATTCACACAATAATTTGACAGATACAGCGGCGCAAACATAACAATACGGTTGCCATAAAAATCTTTTTTAATCTGTTCCGCCAACGCATAAATTTCCTGATTCTTTTCTTCTATATCACAGTCCAGAAGAAGAATGGCTTCCCGATGGGTAAGGCCTTTTCTCAGTTTCGCTTTTTCAATCACTTCGCTTATCAGTTTTTCATTATGCTTATTTGCCTCTGCGTAAGCCAGCGTGTCTAAAATTTCCTGATGGCTGATAAATTCTTCTGCTTTTAAAGATTTTATATCATACATAATTTTACCTTCTCTCGTATTTTCTATGATTTTATTCCATGAAACGTCAAGTTACCTGAAATCCACATTGTCCCCTCTGGACACAACTACTTCATACCCGATAGAACGCATCCTGCGCTCCATGCACTGTCTGCATTCAGCCGCTTCATCTCCGGTACAGATCTTATTGTCATAAAGGAGGTATTTATCCCGAACGCCCTGTGGTGACAGATTCGGCATCACCACATTGGCACCTGCCAGAATGCCCAGTTCCCTGCCTTTTGGATGAATCGTCCCAAGCGCTGTGGTTGAGGGCAGTAATGCCTTTGGCAGCATCAGCCGCAAAAGTCCCAGCATAAAAAGAGTTAATTCCAGCGTTCCGCTTTTTTCTTTGGCAAAAGGTGTATCGTGATGGGAAATAAACGGTCCGATTCCTACCATCTGCGGCTGCAATTCTTTTAGGAATAACAGATCCTCCGCCAGATTCCCGGCAGTCTGACAGGGGGATCCTACCATGAATCCACTTCCCACCTGATACCCAATCTTTTTCAGATCATACAGACAATTCTTTCGTGCTGCTCCGGATAGCTTTGCGGGGTGCAGTCTGGCATAATGTTCTTCATTTGCCGTCTCATGACGCAGCAGATAACGGTCCGCCCCTGCATCAAAGAACAATTTGTAGGTCTCATAAGATTTTTCTCCCACAGACAGTGTGATGGCACAATCCGGATACTTATCACGTATACTTCTTATGATATCCGCCATCCGTTCATCGGTATAGTAGCCATCTTCACCGCCCTGCAATACAAACGTACGAAATCCCAGCAGATATCCCGTTTCACAGCAGCCTAAAATTTCATCTTTACTCAATCTGTAACGAATGGCCTTCTTATTGCCGCTTCGGATACCGCAGTAATAGCAGTCGTTCCTGCAGTAATTGGTAAATTCAATCAGTCCCCGGATATAGACATCGTGGTTGTAATATCTGGTTCTGACCTGTCTCGCCTTTTCAAAAAGGTAGTCACTGACCTCCTGATCATAATTCAGAATCAGATAGGTGAATTCTTCCGCACTAAGAACCTGACAGACAGCGAGCCGGTCAATATATTCTTTGCAAATTTTTCTATGTTCCATATATTTTTTTAACACCTCCCTAATCAGACTTTTGAGTAAACGGTCTTGGTATTGACACCGCTTAGCATTCCCAGTTTACCAGACAGTGCACTGATCGCATCCTGCGGAGCATCCAGGATAACACTGATAATTGAAACTTCTTTCGGACGGTAAGGTACCCCCATCCTTCCCACCACATATTCTGCATATTGGTGGAGCAGATGATTCACTTCCTCTGCCGCCCGGTTGTCTTCTACTATAATTGCAATTACTGCAATCCTTGTATCCATATTTCACTTCCTTTCCACGCAAAAAAGCCGGTACTAATTACAGCACCGGCTATAGAGCATGTTTAACAAATATACACTGCCGGAAACTGCTGTTCCGCCAGTGTTTTCATTTTGCCTAAATTAATGACTTTGTCTTCATGGCCCTTTCCCCTCAGGTGCTGCCCTTTGGAGTTTGGAGATATGATAATTATACCATGGTGCTATATTATTCACAAGATAAAGTTCCTTTTTCTCGCTACTGGCTGGATTGAGTACTAGTTACAAAGTCACAATATCAGAGTCTGTTTGAGAATGCATAGCGCTACCTCCACGTAGTCAGAGTCTGTTTGAGGATTCAGAGCGCTACCTCCACGTAGATGGAACAAATAAAATCAGCATCGGCAGCAGTTCCAGTCTTCCTGCCAGCATATCAAAAGACATCACAAGCTTAGACAGATCGGAAAAAGCCGCATAATTTCCGGTAGGACCTACTACGCCCAGTCCGGGCCCTACATTGTTTAAGGTTGCCGCGATTGCGGTAAAGTTTGTGGTCATATCCATATTATCCAGGGAAATGATCATCAGGGAGATTACAAAAATAACTGCATAGATGACAAGAAATGCATTTACAGAACGTACAACATCATGTTCGACCAGCCTTCCATCTATTTTAACTTTCTTGATGCTCCTTGGATGGGAAATCATTGTAATCTCCTTTTTTACCCCTTTAAATAAAAGGATTATACGGGATACTTTAATTCCCCCTCCGGTACTGCCTGCACAGGCACCAATAAACATTAACAGCACCAGTATCGTCCGTGCTATTTCCGGCCAGGTCTCATAATCTACCGTGGCATAACCGGTGGTGGTGATAATGGATCCTACCTGGAATGCGCTTTGGTGAAATGCCATAAAGAAAGAAGGAAACATATCCCTGACACTAAAAGCAATCACCAGTATGGACGTACCTATGATTCCAAGATATGCCCATAATTCACCGGTCCGCAGCGCTTCCTTCGGCCGCTTAACCAAAAACAGATAGTAAACATGAAAATTAATTCCAAACAAAATCATGAAAACCGTAACAATTCCCTGCAAATAAGTGGAATAACTGCTTATGCTGTCATTTTTAATGGCAAAACCACCGGTACCCGCAGTACCAAAAGCAATGGTAAGGGCATCAAACAATGGCATTCCCCCTATTAAAAGAAATACAATCTCTACGACGGTCATTCCCAGATATATGCCATATAAAATCATTGCGGTTGTCCGAACCTTAGGTACCAGTTTATTAACAGATGGTCCCGGTGATTCCGCTCTCATTAAATGAATGCCCGAATCACTTTTCGTAGGGATAATTGCCAGTATAAATACCAGCACACCCATACCCCCTACCCAATGGGTAAAGCTTCGCCAGAACAATGCTGTCTGGGACAAACTTTCCACTTCTGTTAATATACTGGCTCCGGTTGTGGTAAATCCGGAAACGGTTTCAAAAAATGCGTCCGTCATAGAGGGTATTTCCCCTGATATGACGAAAGGCATGGCACCTAAAATACTCAGTATAATCCAGCTTAGGGCAACAATAACCAGACCTTCCTTTGCGAACATGGTCCTGTCTTTCGGTTTCTTAAATGTCATGGTGAAGCCGATAGCCGCACACAACAGCATAATAGCAGCAAAAGAAAATCCGCTTTTCTCTTTGTATATTATAGATACGATGCATGGGAGTGCCAGGAAGACAGCTTCAAAATAACAGATATATCCCAACATGTATCTAATCATTGCGTAATTCATAGTTCCCTCCGGGCCGCCTTTTACAGCGGCTCAAGAGCGTACACGCTCTATACCTTTCTTTAATTTAGTAAAATATCGCTGATATCGTTCAGCCCCATATTTGTAGTAACAATTACAACCGTATCTCCCATTTTTATTACATCTTTTCCTTTGGGGATAATAATCTGTCCGTTTCTATGAATACAGGCAATTAAAAGACCATTTTTCAGTTCCAGCTCTTCTAATGAAATATTCAGAAGCGGCGCGTTATCTTTTATAATAAACTCCAGTGCCTCTACTTTATTTCCAACCAGCCGGTACAGTGTCTCAACATTACTGCCTATGGAATTTTTCATTGCCCGGACGAAACGGATGATACTTTCTGTCGTAACATATTTGGGATAAACAACACTATCCAGATCCAGCCCATCAATGACTTCATCAAAATTAATGCTGTTGATCTTTGTTACCGTCTTCATCTCGCCTTTACTTCTGGCAAACAACGACAATACAATGTTTACTTCATCCAGGTTGGTAAGCGCGATAAATGCATCCATACGGGCAAGTCCCTCTTCCAGCAATAAATTTTGGTTGATTCCATCTCCGTGAATCACCGTTGCTTTCGGAATCAGCTCACTGAGTACTTCACATCTGTCCCTGCTTTTTTCCACAATTTCCACATCAATTCCCATGCGGAGCAGCTGATTTGCCAGATAATAGGCAATGGAACCTCCTCCGACGATCATTGCTGTATGTGCACGGTTTGTTCCAACCTTAATATGTTTAAAGAAACTATTTGACAATTTTGGCGGTGCAACAATCGATACAATATCTTTTTCATGCAGTACAAAGGTACCGGTAGGAATGATGACTTCGTCCTTACGTTCAACCATACATACCAGAACATTACATCGCAGCTTTGATGTAATTTCCCTTACCTCCATATTATGTAAAACAGAACCTTCACGGATCTTGAACTTCAGCAATTCCACCCTGCCTTTTGCAAAGGGCTCAATTTTAATTGCCGATGGAAATCTCATAACCCGTGCAATTTCCATTGCAGCTTCATACTCGGGATTTATAACCATTGCAAGTCCCAATTCTTCCTTAATAAACCGAATCTCATGATTGTATTCCGGATTTCTTACTCTGGCTATAGTCTGGCAGTTACCTGCCTTTTTCGAAATCAAACAGCAAAGCAGGTTCAGTTCATCCGAACCGGTAACCGCGATCATCAGATCCGCTTCTTCAATTCCCGCCTCTACCTGGGTTAAATAACTGGCACCATTCCCCACCAGTCCTATTACGTCAAATTCATTGGATAAACTCTGCACCACATCATATTTGCGGTCAATTACTGTTACACTGTTTTCTTCCTTACTAAGCTGCTCCGCCAGGGTTGCCCCAACTTTTCCGCAGCCTATAATAATAATCTTCATGTTTTCCTCCAAAGTGTCTTAATAAAATCTTTTTTTCTTTTCGCATAATTTTAATATAAAATTATCATGATTATGTAAAATTTTAATGCGAATTTAGTATTATGCCACCAATTTTAATGTGTTCTTAATACGCATAAAGACATTGTACTCAAAGTGGATGAAATAAGCAATAGGGAAAAGGTTTTTTTAGGATAAACTTATGAATCATTACTTAAAATAAAGAATCCTATGTACAAATAAAAATCTTAGACGTGGAAATGAGAATGCGGCTGGCAATAGCCAGCCTCATTCTCACTCTGTTCACCGCTTCTTATCTGCAATACATATTTTCACAGTAACATTCTGCTACTTTGATACCCCCGCCGTTTCAATCACAAATTTAACACTACTCTCTTTATCATCCGCAGTGCCGGCGAAAGTTTTATACTCCTTTCCGGCATCCAGAACTTTATCCAATCTGTCCAGGACACTCTGAATATCCCCGTCAACCGTATCTTTTAATTTGTCCACTGCCTCTTTATCAAACTTTTTCATGCCCTTATTTAATTCTTTGGCACCATCATACAATTCGCCAACACCAGAAGACAGATCCGTGCCTCCTTTTGCCAAGGCGGCAGTTCCTGTTTTTAACTGCGTACTTCCATCTGCAAGCTTTCCGATTCCATCACTGAGTGTGGCTGCTCCTGCTGACAGCCGGCTGCTTCCCTCTGCTAATTGTTTGGTGCCGTCATACAGTTTTGACGCACCGGTATTTAAATCCTGGCTCTTATCTGTCAGAGCTTTCGTCCCTTCTTTTACCGTTTTTCCGGCCTTTTCCAGATCGGAAGCTCCGGATTTTAATTTTTTCCCTTCCTGTTTAATCCGCGCAGCACCGTCTTTCAGGTTTTTAACTGCTTTGTTTAATTCTGCTGCTCCGGTTCTTAAGTCTTTTCCGGCACCCAATACAGCTGAAGCACCGTCTTTCAGGGCTTTATCGTTGCTACCTAATTCCGCTGTTCCTTCTTTTACCGTTTTACTTCCCGCCTGTACGGCTGCTGCACCGTCCTGGAGCTCTTTGTTATTTTTCTGCAGCTCTGAGATTCCGTTCGTTAATTCCTGGTTGTTTGCCGTCAGATTTTTAGCGCCTTCTGTCAGTCCGTTTAGAGCCTGTGGAAGATCTTTTGTCTGCTCAGACAACAATCCACTTAAACCGCCAAGCTGTTCTAATCCCCCTGCCAGAGATTCCGATCCTTCTGATACTTTCTGAATACCGTTTGCCAGTTCTCTGGCACTCTTCGCCAGCTGGCTGACGCCCTGGCCGTTAATATCATTACTCTGGCTTTGGTTTGGCTGATTTGACTGGTTTGTCTCATTTGACCGGTTAGGCTGTTTCTGGTTTTCCGGTTGCTGATTCTGCTGGGCAACCAGGGAATTCAGGACTGATTTTTGTAATTCAATACTATAGTTCATCTCCTGGATACTTGCATCCAATGCCCCTGAATAAGTTTGATAGGCATCACTAAACTGTGACTTTAAAAGTTCAGGAACGGAAGAAATTTTACTTCTGACATCATTTAAGGTTCGCAGGACTTCTTCATTTTGGGCAATCGATGACTGCAGGCTTGTGATAGCACCTGACTGGTCTGTTCCCACGGAATCAGTCCGGCTGCCCGGATTTCCTGAAGCATTCCCAGATCCGCTTACTGATCCGCTCATAGACTCCAATACCGACGCCAATTGGTCACTTTTTTGATATAAAGTATCCATATTTTCGGATAACTTAGCCGCATTTTCTCCTGCGCTTTTGATTCCGCCGTTAATTCCCGTTATTCCGTCCGGCAGACCGGATGCGTTTTGCCCCAGCTGCTGAACACCTAAAGCAAGGTTTGTTGCACCTGCCACGTATTTTGCCGCACCCTCTTCCACTTTTCCTGCTCCCGCCACATACTGTGCGGTTCCTGCTGCCAGCTGGTCAGCTCCTGTCACATATCCCAAAATTCCGGATGACAGTTTCTTAGAGCCTTCAACATACTGAATTGCTCCTGCTGCCACCTGTTCTGCCCCATCTGCATACTTTGCGGCTCCATCTGTTAATTTTTTAGCTCCATTCACATACCGGGTAGTTCCATCTGCAAGGGCTCCTGCTCCATTTACATATTGTACGGCTCCGTCAGACAGTGTATTGGCACCCTTTATATACTGGCTTAAACCACTGCTAAGTGTACCGACACCACCGGTATACTGACCAATCCCGTTTTTCAGGTCAGATGCTCCGGTGTGCAGAGTTTCGATCCCATCATTTAACGTATTCAGCCCGGTAATCAGTTCTCCCTTTTTACTGTTCAGGGTTCCGATTCCTTCAGCCAGTTCTCCCATTTTTTCATTTACGGTTCCGGTTCCGTCTTTCAGAACTATGCAGGCATTCTTTAACGTCTTTACTCCTTTCAGAAGATCTCCGCTGCCATTTACCAGCTTTTCCGACGCAGATTTCATATCATTCAGAGAATCCTTCAATTCATCAAGGCTGTCTGTCTTATCCAGTCCAAATTCTGACAGAGTATCTGCTGAAGCAACCGTAGCAGTCATAGCCAGTGTAAAATCGGTTGCATCTGCCGTTACATCAAAGGAATCCGGCAAGTCAATATCTTTTCCAAAATCAGTATCCTTTAGTTTCAGGGAATCTGACAGCCCGGGGAATCCCATACCGATTACGATATTTTTACTTCCATCTGAGATTACCTTTCCGTTTGTGACCTGAACATTGGTAAAATTGGCAGTCGGAAGAATAATACCGGTCACCATCGTAAATGGCGTATACACTTCTCCATCTTTGGCTTGGTTGATATAAGAAAAATGGATTCTGACCTTTCCGCTCTTTCCCGCCAGATCATCCGGGCTGATTTCTTTCTCATCCAGAAAATATGTCACTTTCACTTCAACGGGAAGGGGCTTATCCGTCTCTCCCTGGTAGTAAATATCATTGCCGTTCGCTTTCCAGACAAGGCTGCTGCCATTCTGTTTAAATGTTTCATCACCTTTGACATTTTTAATATTCTGCAGATCTGAGGCATCCTGGATTACCACATCCGTTCCTGAATTTTTCAGCCAGTCGCTGACAATCACCTTATCGGTACTTCCATCTGCTTTAGCTTTTACATAAACCGTTTCTTCTTTATCAACATCCTGCTTTGCCTCTGTCTGGTTTTCCACCTTTTTTGTTTCCTGTTTACCATCTTTTTTTCCGGCATCCTTATCGGAAGCATATACCACTCCTGCGTCCAGACAGCAGGTACTGCCAGCCACCATAACAGCTAGACCGGCAGCCAATGTTTTCTTTAACACTCTATTCTTATTCATGATTCTTATCCTCCTCACCTTATTTTTGCTTTTTAGGTTTAAATCCAATGGATGTGTTTATAATAACTTTGTCAAACACTACAAACATTGCGGGCAGTACCAGGATAACTACCACCGTACTGATTATGGCACCTCTTGAAAGCAGTGTACAAATCGAACTGATCATATCAATCTTAGAATAAAGTCCTACCCCAAATGTTGCTGCGAAGAAACTAAACCCGCTGATTAATATAGATTTCATGGAAGACTGGTGTGCCGTCCGGATCGCATCCATTTTCCCTGCTCCCCTGCTTCTCTCCCTCTGATACTTACTGGTCATCAATATGGCATAATCAACTGTAGCTCCCAACTGTATGGTACCAATTACAATACTCGCCACAAAAGGAAGCGTAATACCGGCATAATAGGGAATCGCCATATTTACAAAAATTGCAAATTCAATTACTGATACCAGAATTACCGGGAGCGTAATTGATTTAAACACAATCATAATTATTACAAAGATTGCTGCAATGGAAGCAATATTTACATTTTTCAAATCCACATCGGTTACATCCGCCAAATCTTTGGTGAGGGGTGCTTCTCCTATTACCATAGATTCCGGACTATATCTTTTAACAATCTCATTTACATCAGCAATCTGTTTATTAACTTCATCCGTTGCAGTCTTATAATCCGAGCAGATAAACTGGACCTCATAATGACCACTTTTCAGCATGCTCTTAAGGTCATCCGGAATCATATCGTCCGGCACTCCGGCTCCTACAAAGGAATCCATGCCAAGCGCCCATTTAACGCCTGCCACTTTCTCTATCTCATCCAGCATCTCCTGTTTATCTTTGACATCCAGCCCATTCTTCAGCAGCACCATATATACATTATTCATATGAAATTCATCGCCCAGTTTTTCGTTTGCAACAGAACTTGCCAGATCCCGGGGAAGTGATTTATCAATATTGTAATACACTTTCGTATGCGCATTTCCGTAAGCCGCTGGTATAATCAGAATGAGAAACAGTACCATCCAAATCCGATAATGCCTCGTAATAAATGCTGAAATGTTATCCAGGCTTGGAATCAGGGATTTATGCTTTGTCTTTTCAATGGGCTTATCAAATATTAATATCAGGGAAGGCAGCAGTGTAACACAGCAAATAACGCCAATTACAACACCTTTTGACATTACAACCCCAATATCACGTCCGAGGGAAAATGTCATAAAACAAAGTGCCACAAACCCTGCGATCGTAGTAACGGAACTTCCTGCCACAGATTTGAATGTATTGGATATGGCATGTGCCATTGCACGATTCTTATCTCCTTCAAACCGTATCTTGTTTTCCTCATATGTGTTTAACAGGAAAATGGAATAATCCATGGTAACTCCCAACTGTAACACCGCTGTCAGTGCCTGGGTGATATAGGAGATCTGCCCCAGGAACACATTACTGCCCAGGTTATAAACAATCGCTGCTCCGATACTGAATAAAAATAATACCGGTACAACAAAAGATTCCATAGTCAGGCTTAACACCAACAGGGATAAGAGTGCCGCAATTACCACGTAAACCGGCATTTCCTGCAGAGAGAGATTCTTTATGTCTGTAACCACACCGGACATTCCGCTGATAAAACACTGCTTAGAACAGAGGGTACGCATCTCACTTACCGCTTTCATCGTGTTGTCTGCAGAAGTGGTGTCATCAAACAATGCGATCATCATCGTAGCATTACCCTGGTTAAATGCCTCCCGAATACTGTCCGGCAGCATCTCTATGGGAAAGGTAATATCCATAATGCTGTCATACCAGAGTACATCCTTCACATGATCCACATTTTTAATCTCTTCTTTTAGCTTTACCACATCTTTTGGCTCCATATCTTCCACAATCACCATGGAAAATGCACCCATGCCAAACTCATCTACCATAATATCCTGTCCTTTTACTGTCTCCAGGTAGTTTGGCAGATAGCTCAGGATATCATAATTGATTCTTGTGTTCAGATAACCAATCCCTGCCGGTATCAACAGCAGAAGGGATAGTATAAAAATAGGAATACGAAACTTTACAATCTTTTTGCCAATCTTAATCATCATCCTTTTTACATCTCCTTCTTTCATTTAAATGACCACTAGTCATTTACTTTCAAACATGTTATACTATAAAAGTGACCATTAGTCAATCTTTTGAGTATAAATTTTACAATTCTTTTAGAAATAGAATTTGTCCCATTGACTTTTAGTCATTTCTATAGAATAATGATTGTAACACTTCTATGCGAAGGAGATGATTTTGATGAGTAAATTAGAGAGTAATAAAAAGCAAAAAAAAGATGCCCTGTTAAACACCGCCTTTGACTTGTTCATCACAAAGGGTATTCAAAAGACATCCATTGCCGATATTGTAGAGAAGGCCGGGGTAGCCAAGGGAACCTTTTATTTGTATTTTACGGATAAATATGACCTGCGCAACAAATTAATTTCCCATAAGGCAAATCAATTGTTAAGTTCCTCCTATGAGGAAATGAAGACGAAGAATTTTGAAGCCTTTGAAGAGCAGATGATCTTCATGGTAGACAATATCATTGACCACCTGGTTGCAGACAAATCCCTGCTGTTTTTAATTGCCAAGCATTTAAGCTGGGGTATCTTCAAAAATGCCATGACAAGAATGGATAACGATTACGATAAAAATGTATATGAGCTCTACGAACAGATTCTGGCAGAATCCGGAAGAACTTTTGAGGAGCCTGAAATCATGATCTATATGATCATTGAACTGGTAAGCGGCAGTATATACAGTCCCATACTATATGACCAGCCTGCTCCTATTGAGGTGATAAAACCCTATATTTATGATGACATCCGACACATTATCGGAAAACACAGCAAATAAAAAAGCGATAAACTACGATCGCTTTTTTATTTCTTATATGATTTCCCAGGGCTGCTGCTTAAGGCTGCACCGGCAATTCTGCCTCCCTGCCATCCAGAATTCTCATGAATTCTTCTCCGGTAATGGTTTCCTGATCATAGAGATGTTTTGCAAGTTCATGCAGCTTGCCAATATTCTCTTCTATAATTTTTCTTGCCTTCCCGTGCTGTTCCCGTACTACCTCCACAACTTTTTTGTCCACCACAGCTGCCGTATCACCAGAACACATAAGAGAAGTATCCCCGCCCAGATATTGATTCTGGACAGTTTCCAATGCCACCATGTCAAATTCATCAGACATTCCGAATCTGGTGATCATTGCCCTTGCAAGTTTCGTTGCCTGCTCAATATCGTTGGAAGCTCCTGTAGTGACCGAGTGAAATACCAGTTCCTCTGCCACACGCCCGCCTGTAAAAGTTGCGATTTTATTTTCTATTTCCGCTTTCGTCATCAGGTTGTGTTCCCCTTCATCCACCTGCATGGTGTAGCCAAGGGCACCTGATGTTCTCGGAATAATCGTAATCTTGGTAACCGGAGCCGAGTGGTTCTGTTTTGCAGCAACCAGCGCATGTCCGATTTCATGATAAGAGACTATCAGTTTTTCCTTATCCGACAATACCTTGTTCTTCTTCTGATAACCTGCTATTACTACCTCCACGCTTTCCTCTAAATCTCTCTGGCTGACAAACTTTCTGCCATCCCTGACTGCACGGAGTGCTCCTTCATTGATCATATTGGCAAGTTCTGCACCGGATGCTCCCGATGCCATTCTGGCAATTGCATTAAAGTCCACATCATCCGATATCTTTATCTTCCTGGCATGTACCTTCAGGATATCTTCCCTTCCCTTTAAATCAGGAAGTTCCACCGGAACTCTGCGGTCAAATCGTCCCGGTCTTAAAAGTGCCGGATCCAGCGAATCCGGTCTGTTTGTTGCCGCCAGAATAATAACGCCTTTTCTGCCGTCAAAACCATCCATCTCGGTGAGAAGCTGATTTAAGGTCTGTTCTCTTTCATCATTACCACCCATTCCGCCATTATCACGTTTTTTACCAATCGTATCAATCTCATCGATAAATACGATACATGGTGCTTTTTCATTTGCCTGTTTAAAGAGGTCACGAACCTTTGCCGCCCCCATACCTACAAACATTTCCACAAATTCCGAACCGGAAATTGAGAAAAAGGGAACACTGGCTTCCCCGGCAACTGCTTTTGCAAGCAGCGTTTTACCAGTACCCGGAGGTCCTACCAGCAGTGCACCTTTTGGCATGGTTGCACCAATCTCGGTATACTTTGCCGGATTATGCAGGAAATCAACGATTTCTGTCAGAATTTCTTTAGCCTCATCCTCACCTGCCACATCTGCAAATTTAATACCCGTTGTGGACTCTACATACACTTTGGCATTGCTTTTCCCAAAGGACATGGCATTTCCCATTCCACCTCCGGCACCAACCTTTCCCATCATCTTTTTGATAAAGAAAGTTCCAATTCCATAGAGCAGAACAATTGGCAGTATCCAGGTAAGCAGAAAACTCAGAATCGGTGACATCTGCTGAACGATTTCCTGGGAAAACTTGGCTCCGGAACTGTACAGTCTGTCAACCAGCTGAGGATCATTCATAGCACCGGTCCGATAATAATTAGGCTTTTCTGCTTTGTCCGAGAATAATATTTCGTCACTGGAGACTTCCACTTCATTAATCTGCTTGTTATTCATCATTTCCAAAAATGTCCCATAATCCACATCCTGAACTTTGGGAGACAGCAGTTTTGGAAATAAAAGCCCATTTAATAAAAATATGACTATCACTGCTGTAACATAATAAAAAATAAGAGGCTTTTTTGACGGTTTTACTTCTTTCATAATCCTTTCCTCCTTATCTGATATAAAAGACCGAACATCAATCTTTTATCTTAGGTTAATTATTAATATAAAGTCTATCTTAGGTGAAGTATTCTGAATTGTCAACGAAGCAAGTGTAAAATATTCATAAATAATTTAGAAAGTCTATCCTCATACATTCTTTTTTAATACACAAAAGGGATGGATGCCTGTCTGATGTGAAGGCTTCCATCCCGCAGATACGTTTATAATTATTATTTCTCTCCGGCTAACATTTCATTCAATTGTTCTTCGGAAATCACAGGTATTCCCAGGTCCTGTGCTTTCGTCAGCTTGCTTCCGGCATTTTCTCCAGCCAGAACATAGGATGTTTTTTTCGAAACAGAACCGGAGACTTTTCCGCCGTGCTTCTGAATCAGTTCACTTGCCTCTGTCCTTCCAAGTGTAGGGAGTGTCCCCGTTACCACAAAGGTCATGCCCGCAAACAAATCATCCCCATCTTCCTCTTCTGCAGTCATGTTTACGCCGTATTCCCGCAGTCTCTCCATCACTTCCTGATTTACCGGGTCATCAAAGAATCGGCGGATAGATACGGCACTGATTTCTCCAATATCGGAGACTGCAACCAGCTCCTCTAAAGTAGCCTCTTTTAACCGGTCAATGGAACCAAAATGACGCATCAGCTCCCTTGCCGTTGCCTTGCCTACATTTGCAATCCCCAGTCCGGAGAGCAGGCGCTGTGGTTCATTCTTTTTTGCTTCTTCAATCATCGCCAGTAATTTATCCGTATTTTTCTCTTTTCCGATGATTCCGGCTTCTATCATTTCATCTCTGTGATCTTTAAGCACAAAGATATCTGCGACATTTTTCAGATATCCCTGCCGGACAAGTTCCATAATATAACTTTCGCCAAAGCCTTTTATATCCATGGCATCCCTGCCCACAAAATTAATGATGTGCCGTTCCAGCTGTGCCGGGCAGTTGGCGCCGGTACATTTGATATCCGCCGTATCTTTTTCCCGGACAGCCGGAGAGCCACAGACAGGGCATACATCCGGCAGCACATAACGCATGGCACCTTCCGGCCTTTTTTCCTTTACAACATATTTTATCTTTGGAATAATTTCTCCAGATTTATAAACGACAATGGAATCTCCAATCCTTATGTCCAATTCATCAATAAAGTCCTGATTATGCAGCGTCGCTCTTGCCACACTGGTCCCGCATAGCCTGACGGGTTCAAAGATTGCCGTAGGTGTGATTCTTCCGGTTCTTCCTACCGAGAGTTCAATTTCCTGCAGCACGGTTTCTTTTTCTTCCGGAGGGTATTTATAAGCTACTGCCCACCTTGGCACTTTCGATGTGCTGCCAAGGGTTTCCCTGTCAGAAAGCCGGTTAATTTTCACTACCGCTCCGTCAATGTCATAAGCCAGAGATCCCCGCAGCTCACCTATTTTCTCAATGGCTGCCCAGACTTCTTCCCCTGTATGGCAAATCGTATATTGGTCAATTACCTTAATGCCATTACTTTTCAGGTATTCGTACCCTTCTGTGTGGGTTTCAAATGTCCTTCCCTGGGTTTCCTGGATGTTAAAGATAAACATAGAAAGATTCCGCTCTTTCGTCACCTTGCTCTCTAACTGACGCAGGGTTCCCGCTGCACAGTTTCTCGGATTGGCAAACGGCTTCTTACCCAGTATTTCCTGCTTCTCATTCACCTGGTCAAAAGCAGCATTGGTCATGTAGACCTCTCCACGGATTTCCAGATAAGGAATCGGATGTTTCAGTTTTTTCTTCACATCTTTGATTACTTTTGCATTTTCCGTTACATCCTCTCCCTGAGTTACCCCATCCCCTCTGGTAATGGCTGTAGTAAGAACACCATCCGTGTAGCGCAGAGCCATGGACAGACCATCAATCTTCGTTTCAACCACAAATTCAGGCTCCTGAAGCTGCTGCCTCATGTCCTCTACAAACTGGATTACATCTTCTTTGGAAAAGACATCCTGAAGGCTTAACATGGGAACCCTGTGTTTCACAAGTATTCCGGCTTCCCTCTTTGCACTCCCACCTACTTTCTGCGTGGGGGAATCCGGAGTCACCAGCTCCGGATTCTCTGCTTCAATCTTCTTTAATTCCTGCATCAGCTGATCATATTCATAGTCGCTAATTTCCGGTGCATCCATGTTGTAATAACGATCTGCGTGGTAATTGATCTGTTCTTTAAGTTCGTCGATTCTCTGTTTCATAATATGGCCTCTCTTTACTGATTCTTAAACTCTACAGCAATGTGCTTATATATTTATAACTCATTCATCCCCTATATACGGCTTGTGTATTCCGGTCCATTACTGGAATCCTGTATCATCTGATAAAGTTCTTCGATTTCCTTATCGGTCAGTTTACGGTATGTTCCTGCTTTCAAATGTCCCAGGCGGATATTCATAATACGTACACGCACTAACCTGGTCACTTTATACCCCAGCGCTTCACACATCCTTCGAATCTGACGATTGAGTCCCTGGGTCAGAATAATGCGAAATTGCTTTTCTCCGATCTTCTCCACTTTGCATGGTCTGGTCACGGTATTCAAAATCGGAACTCCTTTTGCCATCTGCCGGATAAATTCATCCGTAACGGGCCTGTTCACCCTGACTTCGTATTCCTTTTCATGATAATTTCCCGCACGCATAATTTTATTCAGGATTTCCCCATTATTTGTCATCAACAGCAAACCCTCCGAATCCTTATCCAGTCTTCCAATAGAAAAAATCCGTTTGGGATAATGCAAAAAATCTTCTATATTATTGCTTCCCCATTTCTTCTCTGAGGTACAGATAATCCCTACCGGCTTATTGACAGCCAATAATATCATCTCTTCTTCTCTGCTTACTCTTTTTCCATTGACACGGATATCCTGAATGGGCAAAACTTTCAGACCCATAGCAGCCGTCTGCCCATCCACAGTCACCTTACCGCTTTCGATCAGCCTGTCCGCTTCTCTTCTGGAACACACACCAGTTTCAGCCAGAAATTTGTTCAGCCGTACCGGTTCATGTTTATCTTTCCCTGAAAATTCTTCCTGCATCCTATTTTTCATAAATATTCTAAAGCCTGCTTTCTTTCACTTTATTACATATCCTCACTATTATATGGTAATTCTAAATGAACTGCAAGTAAGATTTGAGGTTAGATGGGATGTTTTGTTGAGAAGCAGACGCTTTGTAGATGGGGGCAGTGTACGAAAAGATGGGGCGTGGAAAAATTGCATGCCCCATCTTTTCCAGATTCAGGTTGTCGCTACAAAGCTGGTTTTCTCAACTAAATATGTTCAAACTCAATTTTAAGCACATCCTCTTCATATTTTGCACCAGCCACTTCATAACCCCGCAGTTTTGGCGGAAGTATCAGATTACGCCTTTCATTTTTGATCGTAAGTGCCAGTTCCTCTCCTTTTTGTTCCAGTTCCAATTCCCGTTTATCCACAAATGGGATTGCAATTTTTAAGTAGTATTTCTCCTGCTCTTTTTCCAGGACAAATATATTCTGAACCGCCAGAACTGCCGTCGGATCCGTATCTCCGTATACCATATCCGCAGCTGTTCTGAGTCGCTCTGCCGTTCTCAATTCATGCTTTAAAAACTCCATTTCAAATACCGGAATATCAAAAAAACTCTGTCTGATATCCTGCAGGCTGTTCTGCTGGTTTTCTATCCATTGATTAAAGTATCCCGATAAAGATGACCTGGGATACACCTTATTTACAATGATTGCATCTACATTGTAATCATACATGTGGAGATAAGCAAAATTTCTTTTTGCTTCTTTTACCACGATTTTTTCCGGGGTAGTCACGATACGCAGGCTTAGAACATCCTTATCAGACATCAGATCCTGCAGCTGTTCTATTTTGGAACACAAGATCTCTACTTCATCGAAAAGAGTTTCTTTTGGCATGGGAATCTTGGTTGTTTTTTCTACCAGGGGACCTGCTACTTTGATTGCCTTTCTCTTCATCGGCATTATTTTCCCCAGCAAGTCACCAAACATTTCGGGAAATTTTAACAGTGATATTGTCTCACCGGTAGGTGCACAGTCCACAATCAACACATCATAATTTTGCGCTTCGTATATCTCCAGAATTTTAAACAGAGAGAACAGCTCTTCAAATCCTGGAAAAACCAGCAGTTCCTCTGCTTCTATGCTTTCCCCTGATCTGGATGTCAGCAGCTTTTTCAAATAATCCTTTATATTTCCCCAGGCACGTTCGCTTTCCGCTACGGCATCGATTTCCATTGCAAATAAATGCTCCGTTATTTTCACCGGATCATTGCTGAGTTTACAATCAAAGGAGTCACCCAGGCTGTGTGCCTGGTCTGTGCTCATAATCAGAACCCGTTTTCCACTTTCCGCGATTTTACAGGCCGTTGCTGCTGCTATGCTGGTCTTCCCTACACCGCCTTTACCCGTATATAATAATATTCTCATGTTCCTTCCCCCTACTCAATGATCACTTTTTTGGTGCGTTTCGTTTTTTCTGATTTCTTCGTAAAATTATCTCCGGTGTACATATCTGCTTTTTCAGACTCGTTTTCCCGACTCCCATCTCTTTCGTCTTTACAAGATTTCGTCTCTTTTTTTCCAGCCAGATAAATTTCAACCGCACAGTCCTTTAACCAATCTCCCGCTCCGGTCCTCCAATTTTTCATCCTGTCATTTAGTTCATCCGGCAACAGCTCCTGAAATGCTTCTATTTCTAATTTCTTTGCCTGAACAATTTTTGTTATAAATGTCTTATTCATCCTCTTCCTCCTTAACAAACTGTATGTGCAGGGACTGGTCTTTCATCTTTGCGGACTGTACATAATGTCCCCGCAGAGTAGATGGCATGGGAATTGCTCTTTTAAAGTTCCCGATCTTCACAATAAGGTCCCGGCCCGCTTCATGCATTACGATTTCCTCTTTTTTCACACACGGCAGATATACCTTTAAAAGATAGCCATTCTCTGTTTTTTCATAGACTTCATTCGGTATGATTCTCTTTACTGCAAACAGATCATCTTCCTGCAGCGCATCTTCACACACCCGGTCCAGTGACGTGAGACCGTTTAAATCGATATCATACCATTTAATGGCATACACCGGGACGCTTTGGAATACCTCTTTTAATTCCTTGATATACTGCTGCTGGATCCCCAGCCATTCATCAAAAAAGGGATTATTAATATCCGTCGGCAAAACCCGGTTAATATAGAGTCCATCCACATTAAAATTATAGAGATTCAAATACATATAATTTCTCTTTGTTTCCTCCACTACCATTTTTTCCGGTATTGCCACAAGCCTTATACTGCTGATCTCCCTGTCCTTCATCAGCTCCTGCAATTCAGCCAGTTTCAAATACATTCTTTCGATATCATTCATAGCCTTTTTATCCGGCAATTGAATTTGAAAAAGCTTTTTCGTTACCGGCCGCATCACTTTAACCGCCACTTTTCCCAGTGGGAACAGTTTTTCCATATACCAGGAAAGAAGTTCCGGAAATTTCAGCAGGGAAAGCGTCTCTCCGGTAGGCGCACAGTCCACTATAATCAACTCGTACTCTTTACGATTATATATTTCCTGAATTTTTAACAGGGAAAATAACTCTTCGATTCCCGGTATCATATCCAGGTCATTCATTATATTTTCTTCCCCGCTTCCTGCCGGGAGCATATTTGCAAAAGCATTCATCATAGATGAAAAATCATGCTCCATTTCATAGGCAGGATCTATTTCCAGAGCAAATAAATGCTCAGCTACCTGCATTTCTTCTTTTCCAAGAGGCTGCTCAAATAAATCGCTTAAATTATGCGCCATGTCCGTACTTACAATTAATGTTTTTTTCCCTTCTTTGGATGCTTTCCTGGCGTGTGCCGCTGCAATGCTGGTCTTACCTACGCCTCCTTTTCCTGTAAAAATTATGATTCTATTCATAAATCTCCTTTCCCGGAAAATAGCTCCCCGGTTCAACTTATATTATTTCATTTTGTATATTCTATTTATTTCTTCGTTCGAATTATTCGAAACTCGAACTATTTATTATTTTTAAACAGAGCCGCAAAGCTCTGTTAAAATACAGTTTAACCAACATTCAATTTCAGATTACTCAATTGCAATCTTTCGGACTTTTTTCTCCTTTGGCTTTTCACCAGTTTTTTCCCTCTGGTTCAATACTGCAAAGATCTTATCTGCCATGCCAAAGAGGGTTCTCTTCTCCTCTTCCGAAAATGCAGCCATCACTCTGGTAAAATAATTTCCCAGTTCCATCATTTCGTGATACATGAAATCTGTTCCTTTTTCACTGAGTGAAATGGTTACAACCCGCTTATCCTGATCACTTCTCTCTCTGCGTACCAGATGCTTTTTTTCAAGACGGCTGATGACTCCGGTAACCGTATTAAGCGGAATGTTCATATATTCTGCTATTTCACTCATATTCACCTGTTTCTGGCGGTAAACGAACAGTAAAGCAAAGATTTCATTCTTCGAGCAGTTTAGAAACAGATCAAACCGCTGTTCCGGATAAAAAACAAATTTGCATTTATCCATTATTTCAAATACCATTTCCTCTACGGATGCCGGAAACTCACTCATAGGTAATCACTCCTTTACTTCGTTTCTCGAAGTATATTTTAATTCTACTCTCGAAGTAATAATTTGTCAAGAATTTTATATTCCAAACTTGTTTTCTGTGCTATAGTATACATAACGACGCTAAAGGAGGCCTCTTTATATGAAAGAAACCATATATACCATCCCCTTAATGGATGCATTTAATGCAAACGACGAATGTCCGTTTTGTTTTATAGAGCGAAACCTGGAACAGCATGCAATTTCTTTTATTCTTGGTTCTGCCTATATGGAAGATGACGTCCGCATGGAAACCGACAAGATCGGATTCTGCCGCCATCATTATAAAATGATGTTTGACTATGGCAACCGCCTTGGGAGTGCTTTAATACTAAGTACCCATTTCCACAAATTGAATGAAGAACTGCAGGCACAGATCAAATCATTTGCTCCCGGTAAATCATCCATGCTAAAACGTATCAAAAAAACAACCATCGAACCGGAAATCCGTAAAACAAACATTGGAGCCTGGATTACAGAAAAAGAAAATGATTGCTACGTTTGTAATCATTTTAATGATAATTATAACCGTTATCTGGATACCTTTTTTGAAATGTTAAAAAATAATCCCGAATTTGTAGAAATAGTGAAAAACAGCAAAGGTTTCTGTCTCCATCATTTTGCAGATGTCATCGAAACTGCGGAAGATAAGCTGAATGATAAACAAAAAAATCTTTATTACCCCATGCTTTTCAAACTCATGGAAGATAGTATGAAGCGTCTGGAGGAAGAAGTAACCTGGTTTACTGCGAAATATGATTACCTGAATAAGGACAAGGACTGGGGCAATTCCCGGGACAGTGTTCAAAGATGTATGCAGAAGCTGGGCGGCGGTTATCCTGCGGATCCCGTTTTCCAAAGCGATAAATAATTATAATTATGTTTTACTAATATTTAGATATTCAAAAGGGTATTCGGAAAACTCTCCAAATACCCTTTTATCAATTTTCCATATTCAATTAAAAAGTTACATTTCACAAACTTTACCGATCAAGCAGATAGCTGCAGTCCATTTTCAAGCATTCCTGTAGATCAGCTTAATAAAACGAGTGAACCTGTTTTGTCCCAAACTTCTTTTACGTATGGCTCATCGTGTAATCATAGATTGCCTGATACGTATCATTATCATAATGAACACCATCTGCCGTGCCAAATCCATTAGTCTTTAAATACGTATAGGTATCAATATAAAGATTTGGGAAAGCTGCCTTTAGCTGCATATTAAATGGTGTAATATGCTTATTTTTTATAAGATATCCTACGGATGATGCAACCTTGTCATTAACTGGATTTACTGACATCATATAGAATTTTGTATTTGGATAACTTGCAATCAATTCCTGATACACATTGATATACTGTAAGACGGTATTAGATGCGCAGTCATTAACCCCCAGGTTAAATACCACTTTTACATATGGGTTAAAATCCAGCTTCTTCTTAAGCTGAGTAAGCCCTGAAGACATCAGCCAGTTATAACCTTCGCCTACCTTTGCAATATACTGTGCATTTCCATCTTTGGAACCAATTACATTTTCCATTCCTACGGTTCTGGAATCACCTACAAATACATATGTATTATACTGTTTTACTCCGGAACTTCCGGCATTGTCATTGGGACCCTGATTAGTCTGTCCTGAATTACCATAACCCGGATTCTGGTTTTCCGGCTCCTGTGGTGCCTTTGTTTTCTTTCCGTCAGCTCCCACATAATACTTCCCTGCCTTGCAGTTCACGGCCATCGTACCATCCTTCTGCAGATAACGTCCATTCACCCAGCGCTTTTTAACCATAGCTCCTAAATTAGAGCTCTTTTTATCAAAATAGTACTTTTTACCGCCAATCGTATGCCAGCCGGTGTACATGGCTCCTGTTGTTTTAGACAAATAATAACGCTTTCCATTTATTGTTTTCCAGCCTCTTACCAGTGCGCCTTTTTTACTGCCTGTCTCATTTAAATAATAATAAGACTTCTTATAATACTTCCAACCTGTTGTTACATATCCACTCTTATCAAAATAGTAAATTTTATTCTTTATCTTTATCCATTTGTTTTTTGGATAAGTGCCGTTCTTATACTGAAACCATCGTCCTATGTAATTTTGTTTCCAGCTTCCTGATGTACTTTTGACTGTTTTAGCCTTTTTCACAACATTTACAGCAGCTTCCGCTTTTATAGAAGTTACACTGCCTGCAAGTCCAAAAATTAATGCCAGTGTGAGTATTACAACTGAGATTTTGATTTTCTTCATTCTTTACCTCTCATGACCAATCAATTACTTGCTACCTGTAACACTATAACACAAAAAAATAGAAGTCTCAACTATTTTTTAAGAGAAACTTCTATTTTCTTACGATAATATTAAGAAATTGTATACTTTATTGCGCTTCTTTTTTGTTTTTGGAAATTAAATAATATGGTATTGCAACAAACACTGCACCGCCAATCATATTACCAATTGTTACTAAAGAAAGGTTGTAGAAATAACCGCCTATTGTAACTGCCGCATCGCCTTTATTCAGTAAACCTACGCCAATAATACTCATATTCGCTATACTATGTTCGCAGCTGCAAATCATAAATACGTAAATGCACCAAAAAACCATAATCAGCTTAGCTACTTCATTTTTTAATTTAATACTGCACCATACCGCCAGACAAACAAGGATATTACACAATATACCTCTTGTCAGCAGTTCTACCGGTCCAAGTCCCACTTTTGTTGCTGCAGTAGAAGCAAACATTTCCCCAACTGCTCCCTTCGGTACACCGGTCAGCTGAAAAACAAAAACTGATGCGATAGACCCCAGGAAGTTACCAATATAACATATAATCCATAGTTTAATTGTATTACCCCATGTTACAACTTTATTAAGAGATGCAGAGGTCATTACAAAATTATTACCAGTAAATAATTCTGCTCCGGCTGCTACCACCAGACTTAAAGCCGCTGCAAATGAGAAAGCCATTACAGCCTTCATCATCGGATCTCCCGCTTCTTTCAGAGGCGTTCCCATAACAAAGGTTACAAAGGAACCAAATGAAATGAACATTCCAGCTACCATTGAGGAAACAAAATATCCAAGAGGATTATTTTTCAACAACCCATATTTTGCTTTTCCTGAATTACAAACTGCTTGAAATTCTTCCTGAAACATAACAAATACCTCCTCTTTCCTTTAGATCCTCTATATGCAGGAAAGGTCCCCACCTTCCCTGCATATTAAATAATTAGAACAATCCGGAAATCTTTCCTGTCTCGTCTACGTCGATTCTTTCTGCTGCCGGTACTTTTGGAAGTCCTGGCATGGTCATGATCTCTCCTGTGAGGGCTACGATAAAGCCTGCTCCTGCGGAGATCTTTAAGTTACGTACTGTTACTTCAAAGTCTGTCGGTGCGCCAAGCTTTGTCTGGTCATCTGTCAGACTGTACTGTGTCTTAGCAACACAGATCGGGCAGTTCCCGAATCCAAGGTTTTCCAGTTCTTTCGCCTGCTTCTGAGCATTTGCTGTGAGAACTGCTTTCTTTCCGCCATATACTTTCTGTACGATTGCATTTAATTTATCTTCGATACTTCCTTCTAATTCATAAGAATAGTGGAATTCACTTGGCTCTTCTACCAAACGGATTACTTCTTTTGCAAGAGCTTCGCCGCCTTCGCCGCCTTTTGCCCATACTTCAGAAAGTGCTACGTTTACACCAAGTTCTTTACATTTTGCTTCTACCAGGTCTAATTCAGCCTTGGTATCCGTTGGGAATGCATTGATTGCCACTACGCATGGAAGWCCGTATACATTTTTGATGTTGCTTACATGTTTCAGTAAGTTTGGCATACCGTTTTCCAGTGCTTCTAAGTTTTCGTTATTCAAGTCAGYCTTTGGAACGCCGCCATTGTATTTTAATGCACGCACRGTTGCTACGATAACAACTGCGGAAGGGGTAAGCCCTGCCATACGGCATTTGATATCCAGGAATTTCTCYGCTCCAAGGTCAGCGCCGAATCCTGCTTCTGTGATTGCGTAATCACCCAGTTTTAATGCCATCTTTGTTGCAATTACAGAGTTACAGCCATGTGCGATATTRGCAAATGGTCCGCCGTGAACGATTGCAGGCACGTGTTCCAGAGTCTGAACCAGGTTTGGTTTCAGAGCATCTTTTAACAGTGCTGTCATAGCGCCCTGTGCATTTAAGTCGCCTGCGGTTACCGGTTTCTGCTCTGCAATTTTTCCATATGTATATCCAACGATAATCTTGGAAAGTCTCTCTTTTAAATCTGTGATATCTTTTGCCAGACATAATACTGCCATAATTTCAGATGCAACGGTGATATCATATCCATCTTCTCTAGGCATTCCGTTTGTCTTTCCGCCCATTCCGTCTACGATGTTACGAAGCTGGCGGTCATTCATATCCACACATCTTCTCCATGTGATCTTTCTAGGGTCGATGTTTAATGCATTGCCCTGGAAGATATGGTTATCCAGCATCGCTGCCAGTAAGTTGTTGGCTGCACCGATTGCATGGAAATCGCCTGTAAAGTGAAGGTTGATGTCTTCCATCGGAACTACCTGTGCATAGCCGCCGCCTGCTGCGCCGCCCTTTACACCGAATACCGGTCCTAAAGATGGCTCACGAAGTGCAACCATAACGTTCTTGCCCAGTTTCTGTAAACCATCAGCCAGACCTACCGTAGTTGTCGTTTTTCCTTCACCTGCCGGAGTCGGGTTGATTGCTGTTACAAGAACTAATTTTCCGTTAGGAGCATCACTTTCTTTTAACAGATTGTAATCAATTTTTGCTTTGTATTTCCCGTATTGCTCAAGATATTTCTCGTCAATACCTGCTTTTGCTGCGATTTCTGTAATTGGGGACATAGTAGTCTCCTGTGCAATTTCGATGTCTGATTTGTAACCCATAGTTAAATATCTCCTTTCATATTAACCGCTTTTGCGGTGATTTACGTTATAAATTATACTACGGTCCCCGTAAGGACATGCGTCTGCCTGCCATTCTTAACCCATAAAAAAAGCAGTTGAATCATTTGCCACTCAGCAAATAACACAGCTGCCCAATATCGGGACTGCCTGCTATACTGCACAAAGAAATAGCATCTGACCATACACATTCTAAATAATATAGAAATAACAATACATCTTTTACGCAGTAGCGGGAGCGATCTTATAACGCGGAAGTCTCCTTCGTTCACCAAAAGCCTCCCCCTTTGGTGACACTTTACGTATAACATCTACTCTACTTGAACATTATTCAATTTTTAATATAGAAAGAAATAAGTCAAGCAGATTTCTTTCGGTACCGGATAGAATTCTAACACCTAAAGTGTATTAAAAAAGGGCAACATCATAGATAACAAATGCTGCCCAGACGGTCGACCTTATCATATAATTTTGATTTCCCTGTGGTACTCCACAACTATCCGTCAGTAATCAAAACCTTTGTTACGATATATATACTATAAAACAAAGTTAAAATTTTGTCAAGAATTTTGTGGATATTTCACATAAAAATGTTACAATTGATCTCCTTTATTGTTATATTCCATTTCAGGTTCAAATAGAACCACCCGGTTGCGGCCTTCAGCTTTTGCCCGGTAAAGAGCTATGTCCGCTTTTTGATAGAGACTGGTAAAGGTTGTGCCGTCTTTGGGGTACATAGCTGCCCCGATACTGGCTGATATTTCGATATCCCCATTGACCCAGCGGGCAACTCTTTTACGGAGGGTTTCCAGGCGTTTTTCAAGAGCATGGCTGTTCCCAACGTTTTTCATACAAATGACAAACTCATCTCCGCCAAGTCTTGCTATCACATCATCCGCCTTTCCGGCACTTTTTAACGTATAGGCAATTTCTTTTAAGACCTGGTCTCCGATGATATGCCCGTAAGAATCATTCAGCATTTTAAAATTATCAATGTCTACCATAACAAATCCATGGTTATGGCGTTTTTCACTTTTCACTAACATCTTTGTTACCTTTTTCACAGCCTCCGCCCGGTTCAGAACACCGGTGAGGTCATCATTTTCCAGCCGGTACTGCAGTTGGAATTCTTCTTTCTTTTTCTCATCAATGTCGTTTAAGGCCACAAATGCAATAATGTCCTTAGAGTATGGGTCCTGTATCAGCTGTATGTCGCCTTCTACCCAAAAGTAATTTCCTTCCGGATTCAGACGCCGGAACTCACAATGCAGAGTTTTGATACCTTCGCAATAGCGTTTCATCAAGTTGGCATAAGAGAACATAATCTTGTAATTTTCCTGATCTTCTTTATATATGAAGTGTTCCCATACATATGCGGCCGCTGCCGTAAAGGAAGTACGCGCACTTTTAGGGATTTCTTCTCCCATAGTCCCCTTGATATACTCCACAGTATCTCTGGTAATATTATAACGGTAATTTATTACGTTTCCCGTCAGCTGGCTTTCATAAGAACGTTTCCACCGCTCATGTTCGATCTCTTTTTCATGAGCTTTGGTCATATCTTCCATGGATATCACTGCAAAGCGCCCATCATCGGTAATCGTATAGTCATGGCGCAGCCAGACCTGACGGTTCAGTCTGTGGTTGATTTTCACAATGGTATCAGAGGCTGGGATTCCCGCTTTCATCCTTTTGAAAAACTCACGGTATTCTTCCTGGCTTTCTTCTGCCACCATTCCTTCCGTTATGAAGGTCTCCGGCATGTTTTCAATAACCTGGCGGTCAAAAAACTCCGATGATTTTTCATACAAATATAATATTTCTGTATCCAGTTCATAACGGGCTGCCATTTTCTTCGTGTGTTCCCATACAATCAAACGATATGTTTCTTCCTGCCCATACAATCCTTCGACTGCATCTTTGCGAAGGCTAAAATCCAGGCAGATACACATGATTCTGCTGGTCCGTTCACTGTCGCCTTTACATCGCAGCATAAACCAGCCGGTATCTCCATTCTTTTTCTTCATCCGAACCTCCAGCTCCAGAGTTGCAGCCGGATTGCCGGGACAGAAGCCAGCCATATTACACATTTCTTCCCAGTCTTCTTTTAACACCAGTTCCTTCATTTCAGACGGCATTTCCTGCCGTTTTTCATAACCCAGCATTGCATGAAAAGTAGTATTCACATACGTCAAAGACAGCGCCTCGTCTCCCAGAAACTCACAGACTCCTGCAGGAAGTATGTCAAATTGCGCATAATCAACTGTCTCATTCATCATTTTCGTCACATCTACTTTCTCTGTAAAATGATTCTCAGCAGAGCACTCGTTTATTTTACAGTGATTTTTATTACTTTTTTAACACCGTTACATTTTACGGTAATATTTGCCGAACCCCGTCGAAGCCCGGTTACTACACCTTTCCTGTTTACCGCAGCCACTTTGGGCTTTGAGGATTTATAAGTGATTGTTCCTTTCGGAATGGCATTTACTTTTATCGCATATGTTTTATTTTTCTTTACCTGTGCAGAAGTATGCCGCAGGTTAAGGATTGGGTCTTTTACGATTACTTTGCAGGTTTTCTTCACTTTATTTGCTGTCGCCGTAATATATGCAGTACCTTTTCGAACTGCCGTAACCTTACCCTTTTTGTCAACTTTTGCTATCCGCTTATCACTGCTGCTCCAGTTTATTTTATTACTGGCCCCCCGGATATCCGCTTTTAGAATTACAGTCTTTTTCCCAGAGGTGTAAAGCACCGTAGAGGTTCTGTTCAGGCTGACTTTCGGCTTCTTTACCGTTACTTCGCAAACTGCACTTCGCTTTCCTACTTTTGCCTTTATTTCAGCTTTCCCAACTCCCACTGCAGTAATGACACCATTTTTTACAGTAGCTACCTTTTTTTGATTACTGCTCCATGTAATCTTCCTGGAATCTGTTGTATCCGATGGATAAAAAGTTACTTTTAACTTGCTGGTCATCTTGGGTGTAAGCGTTAGTTTTGCTTTTGTCAAAACAATATGATTCAGCGGGGATTTTACTGTAATCCTGCATTGTGCGGTTAGATTCCCCACCCTGGCAGTAATTACCGTACTTCCAGCACGCAGCCCCATCACTTTTCCATTTTTATCCACAGAAGCAATTTTACTGTTTTTACTTGTCCAGGTTACTTTTTTATCAACCGTAGTATCTTCCGGAGAATAAGACACACGAAGCGTAGATGTTCCATTTTTATTTAAGGTCAGATTTGCTTTATTTAAGAAAATTTCCTCAAGCAGTGTGGTACGCGGATTAGGATTCGGAACAGCTGCATTAGCGGTAAATGCTTTGATCCGTACGCTGTAACCTTCATTATCCCCATCATACCATACATTTCCGTTCTTATTACCCACAAAGCTCTGCCCGGCTTCCGTATGGTTTGTTATATGCATATCACTGTATCTCGTATCCGACTTATCAATGTTCAAAAGTACATTTGTGCCGCTCCGATTGGTAAATGTGATAACTACGGAGAATTTTTCTCCTTTATCCAAATGCACTTTTTCTTTCAGTGGAATGGTATAATATCCGGAATAAGACACATTTCCACTTTGCTCACTGGCATAAACCGGCACGCCGCTTGCAGGATTTGTTTTATCCCTGACATTTCGATAGATCTGTATCTTATAAGATAGATTGGGTGTCTCACTCATAAAAGAGACCGCTTCCAGTATCTCTCCGTTTGCTTTCGCTGAAGCCGTTTGATAGATATTTCCGGCGCTGTATCCATTTTGTATCCTTACATAACCATCGTATATGGTACCGTCATACTGGTAAATATAATCGTAATTATCCGCTGCTTCTCCTTCCATTACAAATGCATAAGAGTCGCTTCTGTTCAAATAGTTATCTTCATAAGAAATCCAGAAATATCCCTTGTCTCCCCAGGCACTGCCATAACTGTTTTTTGCCAGCCAGGCTCCGTTATTCTTTGGCTTACAACCCTCCGGAAAATTTTCCCTGCTGTACGTATCATCCCAGCCTACCAGAGTAACGGCATGATTCATGTCATCATATCCCTGATAGTTATAGGCTGCTGTACTGCGGTTAAAAAACTGCGGCTGGTATACCAGTGAAATATATGATGCACCATAATTTAAGATCCATTGCTTTACGGTTGTCCGATCCTTTGTACCAACCCATCTGGCATTTTGCAGATGCACTTTATCCTGATAGGCAATGGCATTATTTAAAGGACGGATGGATGCCGTATTTTTCGGATAAACAGATACCGATTCGTCCGCAGCTCCTGTCCAGCTGCTCATAGCCATCACTGCCCACTGGGCATTCCCGCCAAAATCCAGATACCCCTTGTCCACATTCTGCCTGAGGTAAATCTGAACCTGATCTCCTGCCGTATTCCCAAATAAATCTGCAGCCCTGTAGTATGTAAAATAACCCAGGTGCTGTTCAGATAAATCCAGTCCGGACGCACTCCATCCATCTTTAATTAAAGAAGCTTCCAGCGTTCCCTGAAATGCAAATGCCCAACAGGCTCCCCAGGGATTCTGATCCTTTACCGAAGTAATATATCCGTTATTTCTGGAATCATAAGCTGATGGAAGCGCCATCCTTGCTCTGGGTGCCGCACCCCTCTCACTCTCCGGAATATTGTAGGGCGTCAATTCTTTTAAATCAGGCTCCAGCTCCTTTTGAGCCTCGATTTCATCCTCTGTGAGCGGACGTCCCTTTATATAATCCAATCCCTTGTCTACTTCCCGGGATGCATATACCGTAACCGGAAGCTGAAATAACAAAATCAGCATTCCCAAATAAATAATCCATTTCTTTTTTAACATCTCTATCTCCACTATGTTGCTTTTCCATGTATTCTATGCTAAACTTCTGTACATAATATCTATGCCTTTGATTCATAACAATTGATCTCATTAGTGTGTTATAAAATGTTTCTGCAAGCTGTGTGCCACACATTCCATTAGATTCGCTCCAATTCAGATACTCCGCTGTGATCGGCAGGATATCTGACCCTGGCGGCAGTTTCCAGCTGAATCCCCAAGCGCATCCGTTTGGTTCGTTATCCGCAGAAAAGTGACCTGAATTTGCTGCAAATATGCCGTGCAGTGATGCGCAGTCAGCAGAAATGATTTTCATAGACGCACTGGAAAGGAGTGTAATCACCATGAACTTTACGTTTCAGAAAAATCAGATTGCCTTACACAATACTACCAGCCAAAAGATGCTGGCAGAAGTTACTTTTCCGGATATAGACGAAAATACCGTTGAGGTAAACCATACCTTCGTAGATGAATCCCTGCAGGGACAGGGAATTGCCGGTCAGCTCATGCTGGCTCTGGCTGAACACCTCCGCTGTGAAAACAAAAAAGCGGTTCTCACCTGCTCCTATGCCCAGCACTGGTTTTCCAAACACCCGGAATATAACGGCCTTATAAAAGAAGAATAGCATCTTATTAAAATCTGTTCTTTCATCATGTATCATTACACGGATTTATACAAGAACCGTTTCTTTCTCTAAAAACTGTTCAAATTCTTCAGGCGGCAGAGGAGTGGAAAAAAAATATCCCTGAATATAATCACAGTCCAGGCGCTTCAATATCTCATATTGATTCCTGCCTTCCACTCCCTCTGCCACAATTTGAAACTGAAGTCCCTTTGCAATCTCAATTACATTTTTCACGATCAGAAGATAAACTTCGGATTCTGCGATCTTATCCACAAAACTTTTGTCTAATTTAATACTTTCTACCGGAAGTGTTCCAATATAACTCAGGCTGGAATATCCCGTTCCAAAATCATCTATGGCAAAAGATACCCCAAACTCGATTAACCTCCGCATAATATTTATGATATAATCAAATGAATTGATAATAATGCTTTCGGTAACCTCCAGTTGGATCAGCGCCGGATCTATATGATACTTTTGAACTACCTGTGTAACGTCATCATAAAAAGTGCTTTTTGAAAATTGTACCGTAGATACATTTACGTTAATCTGTACAGGGTCCAGCCCCATTTTCTCCCTTTTGGCAATCATTCTGCAGGCCTCTTCCAAAACAAAGACCCCAAGCTGATTGATCAATCCGCTCTGTTCTGCAATGGGAATAAATTCTGATGGTGATATCCAGCCTAATTTTTTATCCTTCACCCGTAAAAGTGCTTCGCACTTGGTATATGTACCGGATTCAATCTCATAAATAGGCTGATAATAAACTTCAAAAGATTGTTCTGCTGCCTTTTCGCGAATAATGCCTGCTATCTGGTTTTTTCTCTCCATCTGTATTTGTTCCGTTTTTCTAAAATACAGCACTTCACTGGATTCTGTCTTCTTTGCCTTTGACAGCATGTATTCCGCATTATGTATCACCATTTCAGGATTCGGAGCATATTGTGGGAAATCAATTAAAACTACATCTATGAAAAGCCGAAAATTCTGTCCGTTTTTATGTGACTCATCCTGAATCACCTTGACAATCTTCTCCCGGATCAGGTTACACTGTTCCTCACAAGATGCCAGAAATGCAAATTTAGCTCCACCCACGCGATATACACGATGCTTTGGATATATCTCTACACATCTCTCCACAATCAATTTCAGTAATGCATCTCCCTGCTGCCTTCCAAAAACAAGATTGTAATTATTAAAATTCTTCATATTCAAGATACATACACAGCCATTTTTTCCATCTTGGAACAGCATAGACAGATCTTCCATAAAAGACGCCCTATTCTTAATCCCGAGCTGCATATCTTTAAATAAGGTGTCTTTCAACTGATTTTCATAAGCAATACGCTTGGATATATCGTAGCCGGTAAAAATCGCAACCGGTTTTGAGTCTGATCCTAATACTCTTACACTGTCTATGCTTAGATATTTATTTAACTTTTCATTATATATCTCCATTTTCCTGCTGGGATTATCCTCATTCAGATGGGGAATCGGGCAATGACTGCAGGGTTTCTGATTATTCCACAGTGCCTGATAACAAAGATCCTTCTCCTGAATATCCGGCAGCATGTTGCGCAGTTCCTGATTAACAAAACTGATCCTGTAATCTTCCATACCTACAGTATAAGCAGCTGCATGAATACCATCCAGAACAGTCTTCGTCATGCGGATAGACTCTTTTACACTGGTAATATCAACACCAATACATACAAAGCAAAACCCCAGTTTTTCATCCTGATATGCACTATAATCCAACTGCAGCCATTGCTGCAGGCTTTCAATCCACATTACAGATCTGACATTATTTTCCCCCTGCCCGCTTCCCATCGGACAATCCTTACAGACCTCATCACTGCCAAAAAACAGTTTATGGCAGGTAATGTCTTTTTGTAATTCAGGAAACTTCTCCCGCAAAACTTTATTCGTATATAAAAACTGATGCGTATCATAACGTATCGCATAGACAAATGCATCCATATTATCTATGATACGGTCAGTATTCCACTGATCCATGTATGCCTTCTCCTTTAAGTATCTGCTTTTATAATAGCTTTTTAATCTATTATTTAATCTGCTTATTAATCTGCTTTTTTAATCTGCCTGAAGCATAAATAATTATAACATACTTGCCTGCGAATAGGACATACTTTTTCATAAAATCTCTTTTTCTATATCCAGTACTTTATCTGCCCAGTCTCTGTAAAATTTTTCCTCATGGGAAACTAATATGACGCTCCCCTCGAATTTTATCAAAGCATTTTTCAGAGCTTCTTTCGCATCCTGATCCAGATGGTTGGTCGGCTCATCCATGATAAGGAAATTACATGGGGATAAAAGAAGCCTGCAAAGCTTCACTTTAGACTGCTCTCCACCGCTTAAAGTTTTAATTCCCCTTAGCACATGCTCTTCTTTTACTCCACACCGCGCCAGGGCCTTACGCGCCTCCTTATTTTTCATTGACGGATAGCAGTCCGATATAATCTGCAGTGGAGTTCTATTTGGATCTTCCCAACGCAGATCCTGCTCATAATATCCAATCTTTACCTGCTCTAAAAACCGGAAACTGCCTGCTAATTTAGGTATTTTCCCGATCAAAGTCTTTAACAGAGTAGATTTTCCTATACCATTAAATCCTGTGACCACGATCTTCTGGCCACCGTTAACAACAAAGCTAATTTTAGACAGCAGTGGATAATAGTATCCGATTTCCAGATTGGTAACTGAAAGTGCCTTTCCCGGCGATATTTCCGTCTCCTGAAACTGTATTACAGGCTTTGTGGTAAAGTTTGGCGGTGCGATCCGCTCCAGACGGTCTAATTGTTTCTGCCGTCCCCTTGCCATTTTTGCATTCACTCCTGCTTTATTTTTTCGTATATATTCTTCTGTTTTTTCAATTTTCCGTTGCTGGGCATGATACTGCCGGATGTAATCTTCCCTGAGATGCACTTTCTGATCCAGGAACTTCAGGTAACTTCCACTGTACTTACGCACTGTTCCAAACTCGATATCCAAAATCCCCGTGGTGATCTTCTCCAGAAATTCAAAATCATGAGATACCACAACAAATGCCCCCTCAAAACAGTTCAGGAATTCAGACAGCCAATCCACATGCTCTTTATCCAGAAAATTAGTAGGTTCATCAAGCAGCAAAACTTCTGGCTTAGATAATAATAATTTTGCAAGAATTACCTTTGCCCGCTGTCCCCCACTCAATTTTTCTAACGGCTGCTCCATCCCAACCGCATCCAGCCCAAGTCCCGTAGCAACTTTGCCAATCTTACTCCCAATCTCATAGAATTCTTCTGTAATCAATTGCTCCTGATACCTGCCTGCCCGTATCAACAGCTCTTCATTTGCCTCTTCGGCCCCCTCCTGATACAGTTTTTCCATTTTTTCTTCCATGGCATAGAGATCTGCAAACGCCGTCTGCAGATATTTCATAATGGTCATTTCCTGTTTAATTACTGCATACTGGTCAAGATGACCAAGCTGAATACCTGACTGCCACTTTACTTCCCCATGGTCAGGTACCACATCACCAAGCAATATTTTGATCAGGGTACTTTTTCCGGCTCCATTCTGACCGACAACTCCAATGTGTTCCCCTTTAAATAAATGAAACTCCGCATTCTGGTACAATGCTTTTTCTGCAAAACTGTGTGTTAATTCTGTAACGTCTAATAAACTCATATCATTTCCTCTTTTCTATTTCATAATCATAAATACAAAAAAACAGAGAGACTGCACCTGTAAGGTACGGACCCTCTGTTTTGTCAACAAACTATTTTTCTGCAAAACAAAAGGCCATGGACAAAGCAACTTGTCCATGGCCATATCTATCATTCATCTCATACGCCGGCAAATAAGTACACAAACCAAGCATAGCCAGCTGCTACACCTTGAATACTTTATCTGCCGATGAAGAACAGGGCCTAAACCCTCTGATTAACCTCTGCACAATGCTTCACCGAATCAATTTCCAGTTGTACAGAGTTAAGTTTCTCGACTAACTTCACGAATTTGTTACATATCGTAATCATAATGAATTCCTTTCACAGATCATGCCCCTTTGGAAAGACGGCTTCTGTTTGTTCTACAGTATATATACCATATGAATTTGGGAGTGTCAATGAGTATTTAAAATTATTCCGATTTTATGAAAAAAATATCTTGACGAATCCTGTCAGATCAGGTTATAATACCAAAGGTTGTTAAGTAATATATTCATAAGCAATATGATCTTAATGATATGCGGATATGGCGGAATTGGCAGACGCGCCAGATTTAGGTTCTGGTGGGAGACCGTGCAGGTTCAAGTCCTGTTATCCGCAGGCTACACATCTTTTTCAAAGCTTGAGAAAGATAAACCATAACTTGGTTTTGATTTTTAAAATAACCCCGGAGTAATTTTCCGGGGTTTTTTTAAATTCATATACCCCGTTACACTTTAGATCCCTTCTGTCCATCCGGTGAATCCATTATCCTGTAATCTGTCAAATAAAAAATTTGACAAATTTACCAAATCATAATATACTAAAAGTGTATTATCAACTATGATAATATATTTGACTCATAGCCCAGATCCCACGTCTGGGCTATACCCGACTATATTCAGTATCAAAAGGCATTTTTTACTTCCAAAGATCATGTTTGCAATGCCTGCTCTTTTAATAATCTTATAAAATCACTGCCTCGAATCAGCTATCTGGCATACTTCCAAAAATTGTTAAAAATTTTTTTAAATTTGAATTGCATTATTTGCCAAAATGTGCTAAAGTAACTATTGTATTAGCGAACAGCTAATATATTTCATAACTCACACTTCGCAGCCCCCACACGCTGCGAAGTACTCCCTAATAGCCGGTATTGTTTGCCAGAGCTATTTTTTTTATGCCTTTTTTAGAAAATTTGTATATTGACATTTATTTCACAAAGGACTATATTGAACATGAAATTAATACAGGCGTTTCCCATCGTCGCAGAGACACCTGCAATAAACACGCGACGGAGAAAAGAGGCAGAAATGATGTTAAAATTGATGAGAGCACCAGCAAAATATGTTCAGGGACAGGACGCACTGTCACAGGTATATGAAGAAACTAAGGACCTGGGAAAATCCTTTTTATTTATTTGCAGCAGAAGCGGCCATAGGAACTGCTATGAGAAGATTGGGAAAAGTTTTTCCGGAAAAGATGCAAAAATATTATTTGAAATCTTCGGGGGCGTCAGCTCTATTGGGGAAATTGAAAAAATGCAAGGTATCGTGAAAGACCAGAAAATCGATTGTGTTGTAGGTGTCGGCGGAGGTTCCGCTATCGATACTGCGAAAGCAACTGCATACTACGAAGGTCTTCCTGTTGTGATTATCCCTACCGTAGCAGCAACCGATGCTCCCTGTACAGGACTTTCTGTTATTTATAATAATGACGGTACTTTTGCAAAATATATATTCTATCCTAAAAATCCAGATGCAGTTCTTGTTGATACCGATGTAATTGCACATGCTCCTGTAAAATTCCTGATTGCAGGAATGGGCGATGCTCTTGGAACTTTCTTTGAGGCAAGAGCCTGTGAGAAAGCTAAAGCACCAAGCCTGGAGAACGGCGGCATCACCAAATCTGCAATGGCTCTTTGTAAACTGTGCTACGAAACCCTTTTAGAAGATGGTTATAAAGCACTGCGTGCCTGCGAAAATGGTGTTGTAACCCCTGCTGTAGAATCTATAATTGAAGCAACTACTTATCTGAGCGGTGTCGGGGCAGATAATGGCGGGCTTGCAGTATCCCATTCTGTATATAATGGTTTTACAGCACTGGAAGAATGTGAAAAAACAATGCACGGTTCTATTGTGGCATTTGGAACCATTGCACAGTTAATATTAGAAAATGCACCGATGGATGAATTGGATGAAGTCATCGACTTCTGTGTAAGCGTTGGACTCCCTGTTACACTGAATGAAATCGGAGTAACCGATATGAATCGCGTTCATATCGCTGCTGAAAAAGCCTGCGCTGACGGTGAAAGCATTCACAATATGATCGGTGATGTGACTCCTGCCCAGCTGTACGATGCATTAATTGCAGCCGATGTATTGGGGAAAGAATATCTGGGAGAATAACATACTGCCAAAGGCCAGACAGCTGTCTGGCTTTTGGTCTTTAATACTGCAAATTTCTATATCTTACACTTTATCTTTCCATTCTTATCATTCTATGCTAAAATACCTTATACTTTTATACAGTGTCTTTTTACAGTATCAAACTACAGACAGGAGCATTTCGTCATATGCAGGCAAAATTTAAAATCATCCTATCCATGGCTGTTTTTGGAACGCTGGGTATTTTTATTAAAAATATACCCCTGTCTTCCGGAGAAATAGCCCTTTTCCGTGCTGTCATAGCCGCAATTTCCATTTTACTATATAAATTTGTAAAAAACGAAAAGATCCCCTTTGACGAAATAAAAAAGGATCTTCTTCTTCTGTTCCTCTCCGGAACCGCAATGGGATTTAACTGGATCTTTCTGTTCCAGTCCTATCGCTATACCTCCGTATCCATTGCTACTTTGAGTTATTATTTCGCTCCGGTAATCGTTATGGCTGTCTGCCCCATATTATTTCGTGAAAATCTAAATTTGAAGCAGATCATATGTTTTGTGATGTCAACCCTCGGTCTGGTACTTGTTATTGATCCCGGGAAAATTTTACCCGGCAGCAATAGTTTTATTGGCATCTGCTTTGGATTAAGCGCCGCAGTGCTCTATGCCACTGTGATTATTTTAAATAAACTCATTAAAAATGTAACCGGAATTGATCGCACACTGATCCAGTTTTTTGCAGCGATTATCATTCTTTTTCCTTATGTTGGCCTTACAGACGGAATACATTTGTCTGCAGCCGGAACCTATGGAATAATTAATTTGCTAGTTGTGGGCATAGTCCATACGGGAATTACTTACTGCCTCTATTTTTCATCTCTTAAAGACTTAAAAGGACAGGAAGCAGCAATTTTAAGCTATACCGATCCGTTGGTAGCAATTATTGTGTCCGTATCCTTTCTGGGTGAAACCATTAGTCTGACGCAGATACTGGGCGGCATACTTATTTTAGGTTTTACTTTACTGAACGAGATTAAATCCCATGATACGTAAATACCCACGAACATAGAAACTGGATTGAAAAACCTCCCGGTACCACTTATGAGGACTTATCCCTCTATCCGGATATCCTTCCGGGGGCATGGTTTTTCCTTAAACCAGAAACTGCACCAGGCTCGCCTCCATTTATCAGGTACTCTTTCCCGGTTTCAAAACAGCTGAAAAACAATAATCTTCCCGATATCCGGGTTCTTCTATCATTTTCAATACAACCTCTGCCGATTTCCTTCCAAAAGATTCCTTCGGATGAATTATGGTGGTGATCTGCTTTCCCATTCCGGCATATTCCGTGTCTTCAAATCCTGTCACTGCAATGTCTTCAGGAACCCGAATTCCTCTTTCCTCCAGAAAACGAATCAGATAAAAAGCAACCCGGTCATCATTGCAGACAATTGCCGTACAATTCCTTACTTTTTCCCAAATTCTTTCTCCATGGGGCTGTGTAAATAGTTCATTTTCCGTTTCATTTGTATACCATATTACCTGCTCATTTTTTACCGGCAGTTTTAAATTCATCGAAGCTCTCATATATCCTTCATAGCGTTTCATTCCGGTCTGCTCATCCATCTTGCAGATTGCCCCAATATTCCGGTGCCCCTTATCAAACAGATGTTTTACCAGAAGCTCCCCGCCGCCTCTGTCATCCACTGTCACTGCTGATGCTGGAAACTGCGTATGCAAAGTCTGGGTAAATACTACCGGTATATTTGCTGTCAGCCTTTCATACAATCCATCATTAATCATAGGAAGTGCTGATTTTACAGGCTCCATGATGATACCCTGAACTCCTCCGTCAAGAACAGATCGCAGAAATTCTTCTTCTAAAGCTACCTGCTGGGATGTAAGAAATAATTGAATCCCATACCCTCTTGGGCATAACTCATCGTGAATCCCCTTTATTACGGCTGGAAACAAATAATCCTCAACTCTGTTCAAAATAACTCCAATGCATCTGCGTTTCTTTTCCTGATTTCGAAAAGGCGGAATCTGAACCTTTCTGCTCACATAAGTCCCGCTGCCCTGTACCTTATACAATAACCCCTCATTTTCCAGCACTTTAATTGCCTGTCGAGCTGTCTGACGGCTTACCGAGAACTTAACACATAATTCTTCTTCCCCCGGTATTTTTACTCCACCGGGAAATTTTCCGGAATAAATTTCATTCTTAAGCCAGTCCGCCACCTGGGAATATTTAAAATTTGCCATAGAAGATCTCCTTGTAACATTTGTACCTCCATTATACTAGGACAAATTCAGGTTTTCAACATTACAATACGTCATTTCTATTTTAATTAATAAGTAAAATATTTTTTAATTCTTTTATGTTTTTAATTCTTTTATGTTTGTATCTATCTATTCGTTCTGTTTATTATCCCTTTATATCCAAATCCGAATAATCTATTTTAGAAAGAATATAATAAATAAAAACAAAATATTTACTCAGAAAGGGAATTTATGCTAAATATCGGCTCTCACCTATCCTCTGCAAAGGGATTTTTAAACCTTGGTAAAGATGCCTTAAAAATTGATGCGAACACATTTCAGTTCTTTCTTCGAAATCCCAGGGGGACACGGGCAAAAGCCTTGAATCAGGAAGATATTGATTCCCTCCGGAATTTCATGATGGAACATCACTTTGGTCCGATCGTTGCCCACGCACCCTATACCTTAAATGCATGTTCCTCCAATGCGCATACTAGGGAACTGGCACAAGAAATGTTTCATGACGACCTTGCCATCATGAAACATCTTCCCGGCAATTATTATAACTTTCATCCCGGCAGCCATCTGGGTCAGGACAAGGATACAGCAATTTCCTTCATTTCTTCCATGCTAAATAAGGAACTAAAGCCGGGTCAGCCTACCATGGTTCTTCTGGAAACCATGGCCGGTAAAGGAACGGAGATCGGCAGGACATTTCAGGAACTGCGCGAAATTATTGATCAGGTTGATCTGCAGGAACATATCGGAATCTGTTTTGATGCCTGCCACCTTTCCGATTCCGGCTATGATATTGTTCATAATCTGGACGGCATCCTGGATGAGTTTGACCGGATCATCGGACTTGGATACCTTCACGCTTTCCATATAAATGACAGTCAGAATCCTCCGGGAAGCCACAAAGACCGACATGCGTTAATCGGAAATGGCTACATTGGATTGGAAACAATCGTACAAATCATAAATCATCCCCTGCTGCGGCATCTTACGTTTATTTTGGAAACGCCTGCCGATCTGGATGGACACGCCGGGGAGATCCGGCTGCTGCGTTCCTTGTTTCAGGATTAATAACATATTTTATTTTTAATATAGATGCCGGCATCCATCCAGATCATCTGAAGATATACAGATGGATGAAATAAATAGGAAAGTGCCCCGAGGTATGCCGGCATCTGCGGATTATCTTATTTATCTTATTACTTTCCTATATTTTACCAAAGAATACGGACCATATATTTTCTTTTTCCCTACTGTTCGGTAGGCACGTACCTTGTAATAATACGTTTTCTTTTTTGTAAGTCTGCTATCCTTATAGGTTAATGTCTTTCCTTTCTTTATCGTGGCAATGCTATGGTAAGTTCCCTTTTTACTTACAGCCCGCCTGATTTCATATCCGCTTGCTCCGCTCACTTTTTTCCACCGGAGCTTCAGATGCTTTCCGGAGAGATTTGTAACCGAAGACAAGATCACTTTTCCGGGTACCGGTTTTTTTGACTTCACTTTTGAATAACCGCTAAGCACCGTCCTGCTTTTTTCTGTGGCATAAGCACGCACCTTATAATAATATTTCTTGCCGGTCGTCAGCTTTTCATTCACATACGTGGTTTTGCTTCTGCCTTTTACCGCGGCAATCTTTTTGTAAGTTCCATTCTTTTTGGTTGAACGGTAAATCCGATAGCCGTCCGCCCCCGTAACCTTAGACCAGGTAATTTTTACTTTATTGTAACTTTTAGCTTCTATTTTCGTAATCACCGGTGATGCAAGATTCGCCGGCTGAGGCGTTGGCTCCGGTGTCGGCTGCGGCATCGGCTCTGGTTTTGGTTCTGGTGTTGGGTCTGGTGTTGGCTCTGGTGTTGGCTCCGGTGTTGGGTCTGGTGTTGGCTCTGGTGTTGGCTCCGGTACCGGGTCCGGTTTCTTCACCAAATCCGCCTGCGCTTTTATAAGTGCTTCCCTGGCTGCATCTACCGCTTCCTGTGAAATCTTCTGATCCTCTTCTGCTTTCCGTGCCTCATGTAATGCATTTTGAAATGTACTCCAGCTTTCCTCCGTATAGTTTCCCTGTTCTGTAACCTTCTCTGCATCTGCTATGGTTTGCCGAAGTGCTGTTTTATCAGTGATTCCGGCTATTTTATCGATATCACTGAGTTTAAACTTGGCCTGTCTGATATAACAGAGATCTGTCGTCACCCCTCCCTGCCAGCTCTCTGAAAAATCTTTATCCCAATGGCCGTAAGAATTCATGATAAAAGTACCGTCCGGCTGTACGATAATCCCTGCATATCCCGTATCTCCCGACTTTGCATTGTTTGCCCAGTCTTCATCAATTAAAATTCGGTATTGTCCTTCATTTTGTTCCATTAAGTCTTCGTATGTGCCGACCCAGGCTGCCCAGTCACCGGCTTTCCAGTCATTGCCGCCGTCAAATTGCTGGTTGCCGTTGAGATCGTAAATAATTTCCCTAAATGTAATCAGAAGCCGGTTGCTCACCGGATCATAAACAGCCTTGTGCCGTTCACCTGCCAGTGATCCCGGCAGATCCATCGGCCTGCTCCAGGTTTCCCCCTCATCGTCAGAATAGATCAGGGTTGCAGGATTATTATGAGACTGGCTTCTGGCGAGACCTGCAATCCGTTTCCCATCGGGAGATCGGAACATACCGATTTCACACATCTGATACGTACTTTCGATGGAACGGTAAGCACTTAGATACGGTTCAGGCTCGCTCCACTGTTCCTTTCCGTTTTCATCAAATGTGAGATAAGTCTTATAATTAACATAATCATAGTTGTGGTATACGCCCATCCATTTCTGCATGTCATTACCGTCAGCATCTTTTAACTGAATGAGGCTTGCCATGGCTACAATGGATTTATTCGGAGTACCATCGGCATGATTCGTATACCAGTGTTTATACTCTGTCCAGGTCTCTCCTCCATCATCCGAATACGACGTATTCCATCCTGTAGCATTACCTTCCAAATCCTGTCCCCAGCCCGGACAAGCTGTAATCAGCATTAATCTCTGGGTTCCGTCTTTCAGGTGAAGCTTGTACATGGTAGGCGTTTCCTGTGACCCTTTGAAGGATTCCGGTGTCTCTTTTTCTACCCAGGTATCTCCGGCATCATAGCTGATTTTCAAAACCAGAGGTCCTTTTCCGTGTCCAACCGGATAGGAGGTAACCAATGTTTGATTGTCATCCAGCATGACCATATCCGGCTGGCCTAAATACTGACGGGGTCCGCCCGGATCTTTGTCAATATCAGACAGATACTTTTCATCCAGCTCATATACCGGAAGCTGATTTGTAATGTTTAATTTTTTTGAAACAATAACTGTTACCGTATCACGATATCCCGCCGCCTGATTTTCCACGGCAATCGTTACATTCCCCTTTTTATGTGCCGTTACCAGCCCGTTTTCATCTACTGATGCCGTCTCCGGATCACTGGAAGTGTACACAATCGTCTTATCCTCCTGATCACTAATGAGATTTGTCTGTATGGCAAAATGTTCACCCACATTCAGCTCCTTATAGGTCTCCTGAATGTTCAGGCCTTTCGTCTGCATGATTGCAGCGATTTCTTCTGCTGACAGCACTCTGTTAAAAATTTTCAGCTCATCAATTTTACCGGTAAATCCACTACCGCCGATGATATCCGCCGGACATGGAAAATCATGGTTTACGGTCCATCCATTTGTCTGTATCAGAGTACCGTTTATATACATGGATAGCCCGTTCACCTTATCCTGTGTCCATGTCACATGCACCCAGGTATCTGCTGGAAATACATAATTAAAGGTCAGTACGTCCCCACTTCCCGTTCCCACATGTACTCCTGCTTTCTCTCTGTTGTCCGCCAGTCGTACGTCAAAAGAATAATTTCTGTCGTTACTCATCAATACGGAACTGCGCACAGGATCTTTCGTGCTGTTGTTCACCCAGTATCCTACCGTCCAGGTATCCGAAAGACCGGAATCGCCCTGTAAACGGACCGACTTTTCTGCCTCTGTAACAGTCAGCGCTTTTTCCGATCTGCCCGGAGAAAGTACCGCCCCCTGGTTGATGCCGTCTCTGGTCCCCCATTCATCCTTCACCACATTGTTGTCCATATGGTCAAAGGAATAGTATGCTGTCTTCGCACTCTCTTCAATAGTGATTCCTGTCACTGTTACGGAAATTTCTGTACTTTTAGAAGTATCCAGCACAGACGCCGCCGTAATGACAGCCTTTCCCATCTGCCTTGCAGTTAAAACCCCCTGTTCGGATACGGATACCACCGCTTCATCTGAGGAAGACCAATTTAATTTTTTATTGATCACATTGGATGGCAGGATCAATCCATGAAGCTGCAGTGTCCTGCCAATGGATAATTCCACACTGCCGCCTTCCTCAATCGTAACAGCTTCCACCTGATCCGTCCCCGCTTCTTTCAAAGCGAGATACTTGCCGGTAAGTTCCGCTACACCTTCTTTGAAAGTATCCATTTCCTCTGACAAAATTGCTATTTTTTCCGGGCTTAGATAAGTTTTCCCGCTGCCCGCCGTGGTGCTGACTGCATCATACAAAGCAGCGATATCTTCCTTCAGGGACGGAATCTCCTGCTCCATATATTTTAACTTGTTTACATCCCGCACGCCTTCTGCCATCTTCTCCAGGCGGACGGAACTTTTCCCGACTGGTTCTGCGGCATCTTTATGATCCGGATAGAAAAGGAAGCAGTCTCCCGGTTCAAAAGCGTTGTGGGTGACATCCGTAAGAGGGTCGGCAACCCATGCATCATATGCCCAGCGCAAAAATCCTGCCGTTCCCATTTTCCCCGCATTAATCATTGACCAGTAGCTCTCTGCCGGAGCGCTCAGTGCATAATTTCCGGGCATATGTTCCGTACACGAATACAGTGTTGTCCGAAATCCTTTTGCTTCTCTTTCCTTTAAAAGCTCTGCAAATTCAGCAGCGTTAGCCTGTGCCGCACTGTCGCCAACATTTAAATCCGTGACACGCAGTGCCAGTTCTTTTTTGTCCGCAAAGTGATCCATAGCCCCGGCTGTCTTTAATGATTCACCATGAATGTTTTTCACGGATGCAATCAAATCAAATGCTTCTTTGCTAAACCCTCGCTCATCAATGCCGATATAGGATTCGTCAAACCATCCTTTTTCCATCAGATGTTCCGTCAGTTTTTGCAGAAAATCCCCCCAAACCTGCACATACCGGGTACTCCCAGGAGTAAAAGCTTCATAGGTTAATGTTCCGTTTTCCCAGTAAGTAAATGAATTATGCCAGGGTGCATTACTGTAAAGCACAATTTTATCCCCAATTCCAAGTCCTTTATTAAATGCGATCCACTTGTCAAAATCAGTATAATCATATTGAAAGCTCCCGTCAGGGTTCCTGCTCCATTTGATCATAGAAGGGTAATGCACGTCATTAGCACTGTATGTCTGACCGTCCCACGCCTCTTCTACTATAGAAGCCGTGATTGCATGTCCTCCGATTTCCTTATACTTTCCCATAGCAGGTTCCAGGATTTTCAAATGTTCCGGTGAAAAAGGCTCCACTCCATAATATTCAGCACTGGTGTAAGGATACTGCCATAATTCAATATCAAATCCATCCTTAAATTCTTCTGCATCCGGAAGCTGTACATCCTGGACTTCTATTTCATACTGAAATACCAGCGGATTTTCAACCCCATCTGCCGTAACAGACAGCAATCCTGTATAGTTGCCTGCGGCTTGCCCTTTGGGAATATTAAATTCCACCCATACAGGCTGTACGCTATTAAATGGTATATCAACCGGCCCGGTCTGATACAGGATATCCGAAGCCTCACTCCGGTTGGATTCCGTAGCTTCCGGCACAGGCCGGTCTTTACTGCCATAACCCAGATATGCACCGTTATAGGCTAATGTGGATTTCACAAAGACTGCCCTTATCTGGTCTGCCGGAATAATGTCATCTCCATTAGACAGATCACCGGGGGTAACTGCCACGTTTTTCAGACTGCTGCCTTTGGTTAGCAAAGCCAGCTCACTGACAGCCTTATCATTTTTCCATGCCGTGAGTTTCCCCGACATTACATGTCTGTCCAGTATTTCTTCGTAACGGTTCTGGGTATACTGGGTATTGGTGTCCACAATTGTTCCCTCCAGCCGTCGTACCCCGGCAGCCACTGTCACGGATATTTCTTTTGAAATACCGGCTTCTTCACTGGTCATGCGGATCATTGTACTTCCTTCTGACCGGGCGGTTATGACCCCGTCTTTCGAAACCTCCGCCACCTGGCTATCCATACTATCGTATACAAAATCGGTAACTTTCGCATATTCCGGTATGACGGTATAACCAATCTGCCTTGTCTCATCTTCTGTCATTTGAAACTCTGTATCGGTTAATTCAATATCCTCTGGCACATAAGGGGCATGGGTAATCTGAGCATATGCCGCCTGATTTACGATCCTGTTCCCTGTCGCTTCATTCAGCGTTACCGCCTTCAGTACATGCCTGCCTTCCGGCAAATCACTTACAGCATATACGGATTGTGCCTCTGTACGTGTCTCATGATATAAATCTGCCGCCACTACATTTTCATCATCAACAGAAAACTGAACCTTTCCATGAATGGGACTCTTGTTCGAGAATATCTCAACCTTATTTCCCACAAATGGAATTTCATAATAGCATTCCTGTGCCCGTTCATCGGAGGCACCCAGATCAATATAGGCTTCGTCCTCAGAAACCGTCCATTCTTTTCCCTGGTAAGAAGTAAAAGAAAACTTATTCCAGAAACCCTCCGTCATTTTTGGCTTCACAGTTAATATCTCCACCTCCATGGCAGCATCTGTGGATTCCTGTGCAAAAACCGGTAATACATCAGAAGTAATTACCATCGAAAATACAAGCAGCATACAAAAAAATCTTTTCCATGAAAATCTCATCATAATTCAACTACCTCTCCTTTAAATACGCTCAAATACAGGAGTTTATCTGAAAAAAGCCCGCCTGCCAGAGATGTCTGTATCAAATATTTTCATTTCCACTCCTACTGATTTACAGTTGTCAATTCTCAAAAATATTCCTTATCTTTTGTTTTCGCAATCCTATAATGCATGATGTAAAACGCTTTTCCCTCTTCACCCCCTCTTTTCAGCACATTCATTCATTATTAAGCTTTAATCTTTCAGCTTATAGCGATATGCTTACTATTATATATAAAAGATATTATTTTTTCAATTATATTAATTAAAAAATATTTTTTCTTTTATTTTTTAACATGAAAAAACTCATTGCAATTTTTACTTTGCAATGAGCCTCTGTTTCATTTGAATTCAAAATACTTATATACAACACTTTTAATTATGGGTCACCACAGCCCCGCTGCCCCCATACATTTCCACTTTTCCTTCTAATTCCACTTTCAGTACAGTAACCTGTTCATGGCAGTCTTTTTCATTCATATAAATCCACGTAATTCCAGGAATGTGGAACCAGGGCACGCCGCCGTGTACGTCATAGGCAAGCTCTTTTCCGGAGTGAAGTACAGTAATTTTCCGTATTTTATTGCACAATCCTTTTATACTTATATTCTCACGGGGTTTATCCTGCACAAATAAATACAGTGTTTCCCCATCCATGGAAACAGTGCTTCCTCCTGGATAATAGCGGATCATAATCCCTTCTTTCGTTCCAAATACAGCCTCTTCGTGCTCACTGATCCATTTTCCGAGTCCCAAAAGAATTTCTTCCTGTCTGGGATCTACTGTTCCGTCTTCCTTTGGCCCTATGTCCAGGAGCATATTTCCGCCCATGCTGATACATTCACAAAACATCCGTATAATCTGGTTCAGGCTTTTGTAGTGATGATCATCCGGGGCATACCCCCAGGAATCATTTATGGTAGTACAGAACTCCCAGGCCCCTTCCGGTCTGGTAATCGGCAATCCCTGCTCCGGCGTTTTATAATCTCCGTAACCGCATAACCTGGAATTAACCACCAGTTCAGGGTTAAAACTTTTCAGATACTCCTTAAATTCCGGCAGTCCCCATTGGGATGCACTTCTTTCCCAGTCCCCATCAAACCAGATAAGATCCGCCGTCCCATAATTTCCAAGTACTTCTGAGAGCTGGTTTTTATTAAAGTCCAGAAAACGCTGCCATGCCTCTTCATCCTGGATTCCTTCAACCGGATTGGAAAACGGATTTACCTTAGACAGATCCTCAGGAATAACACCTCCCTCATAGACAGAAGCATAGTCTGGATGTGACCAGTCCAGCAAAGAATAATACATTCCCACACGTATTCCTCTTTTGCGGATTGCTTTGGCATATTCATCCACAATATCCCGTTTCGCCGGTGTTTTCTTTACCACACTTAAATCACTGTATTTTGTATCAAACAGAGCCACGCCGTCATGATGCTTTGTGGTTAGCACTGCATATTTTGCTTTGCTGCCTGCAATTAAATCTGCCCAGTATTCCCCGTCAAATTTTGAAGCCGTAAAACCGTCCAGCTGTTTCATATAATCCTCATAGGAAATCTGTTTATTATAAAATGACCAGGACTCCGCTATACCGTTAACCGCATATATGCCGTAATGAATAAATATTCCAAGCTTTGCATCCCTAAACCATTGTGGAACCATCGTAATATCCTCCTGTTTTCTTTTGCTTAGTGATTCCCCGTCCCGAACTCACGGTGCCTTTACTGCAAACGTGCCACGCTGGAATTACAAAACGAATCCCGGATAATCCTGGTGAGGGTTTTCGTCGAATCACAGCTGTATTCCCAAAACATCATTCCTGCCAGACCATGCTCTTTTACATAATCCGCCTTACAGCTGATGGATTCCCCATCTTCGTAGCTGATAAACGTATCTCCGTTAAACAGCCATGGTGCTTTTGCTTCATCATCCCAATAGCGCTTAAATCCGTTTTTATCAATATACCGGTCAGCAAGCTCCCCGTAATCCGGCCCATATCCGCCGGTAGACTCCGCCATCTGCATCCATCCGTGATTGGCATCCGGAACCCCTTTCCACATCCGGGAATAAAAGGCTGCCCCAATCACCAGCTTCTCCCCTGGTACACCTGCTTTTAGATAAGCCTGCACTGCCCGGTCCGTACTGACATCCATCAGATCTGCCTGATTGTCATACAGGTTCGTGTGGTGTCCAGTCTCAATGGTAAATCCGCCCCTCAGGTCATAAGTCATAATCTGAACATAATCCAGATATGCTGACGCTTCCCCCATATTAGTACACCGCAGGAAATAGTTTCCCCCTCCGCCGGCAATATTCAGAAGACAATGGCGGTCTTCTATCTGATCCAGACTGAGCCGAAGCTCTTTTAGCATAAGTGTAAAATTTTCCTTATCCTCTCCGGAAGATTTAATTCCGCTGATTCCGATACAAGGATACTCCCAGTCAATATCAATCCCGTCCAGCTGGTACCGTTCAACCAAATTCCGTGCGGACCGGGCAAATTGTTTTCTTCCGGCATCTGTTGCCATTGTTTCGGAAAAGCCCCCTGCTCCCCATCCGCCAACGGACAGCACCATTTTTAAATCCGGGCTTTCTTTTCTGATCTTTAAGAGACAGTCCCGATATTCTTCCAGATCACAGATTACATTTCCGTTTTCAATCTTTCCAAAAGAGAGGTTTAAAATGGAAAGCATCTTTGCATCTTCAACCGTAAGCCCGGGTAAATGATTTGTATAAATATAGCCTATTATTTGTTTATCCAATTTATCAATCAGTGAATATCATAGACGCTGCGGACGCGCAGACCGCTGGTCCTGCCGCTAATGACAGTCACTCTCCTTTCTCCTGCATTCATGTCAAAATAATTGTCAGACAGAACCAGATCCTCTTCTTCATTCAAAATTTCCACACTCTTTGCATAAGCATCTGCCGTCACAACAATATCATCGCCTTCTGTACGCAGCGTTAGGCCGGGATCCTGAAAGTGAAAATATTTCGGGTAAGTAAACAGGACGGTTCCCTCCGATATCACAACTCCGTTTTCCTCTGCCTCATAGCTTACATACTCATTCATATAATCCAGATCCGGCAATTCCACTTTATCCATCCAGGCCGCAGAAAGTGCTGGAACCTTTATGGTTTCCTCCATCAGGCGAAGAATCGCTGCATCTGCATTTCTTAAAGCCCACCGTACTTTTACGGTACGCTCCGTCAATGTCTCATTTGCTGCATTTAACCGGATTGACTTCTCAAAGTGGAAATGCTGGCGGTTCATATCCGCTTCCTGGGTCATCCAGCTTTCTTCCTCACAGGAAATCATAAACGGTGCAAAGAAACGTTTCGCATAATACAAAAGTGCTTTCCATCTACCGCTTGAATCTATGGCTGACCAGGAAATTACCGGCCAGCAATCATTTAACTGCCAGAACACCGTCCCCATACATCTGCCCCGGTTTCTCCGAAAATGCTCCACGCCATATCGGATCCCATCAGCCTGCAAAAGCTGGGAGGCATAAATCAAAGTTGAAAAGCTTGTGGGGTATAAATACATCTGCTGCATATATTTCACAATTTTTCCATTTCCCCCATTATTCCGTTCGTGCTTCTCGCAGACATAAGAAAACAGGTTCAAATCTTTCGGATCATCTGTAATTTCTTCCAGCGTCTTTAAAGAAGGGAGGGACTGAAACCCAAACTCAGAAATATAGCGGAAATAATATTTGCGGTATTCCGAAAAAGGTTTATTTCCATGCCAGACTTCCCAGTAATGCACATCCCCTCTGTCCGGGTCATTTGGATAGTCAAAAGATCCCCCTGAGGAGGGGCTTGCCGGCCAGTAAAAGGTATCCGGATCATGTTCCTTTAAAACTTCTGGAATCATTTTCTCGTACATAAACAGATAGTCCCGGACTTCAGTAGGCTTCGTCACCCAACAGCGCTGTTCCACAAACATTTCCATTTCATTATTACCACACCAGAGCCCCAGGGAAGCATGGTGGCGGATCCTTTTGATATTTGTGATAAATTCTTCCCGGATATTAGCTTCGAACTCCGGGGTGAGTTCATAGACAGAACAGGCAAACATGAAGTCCTCCCACACTACAAGCCCCATCTCATCACAGGCATCAAAAAACCAGTCTTCCGGGTAATAACCGCCCCCCCAGATACGGACTGAATTAAAATTAGCCAGTCTGCACTGTTCTAAAAGGCGGTAAGTGCGCTCACGTGAGGTTCGCCCCACCAGATGATCCTCCGGAATATAATCCGCCCCCATGGCGAAGATTGTCTTTCCGTTTATTTCATGGGCAAAGCTCTCTCCCCACTGATCCTTTTCCCTGCGTACCGTCATGGTCCGTAACCCTATTTTACGCTGCCAGATATCTAACACTTCATCCCCATCATACAGCATCACCTTAATCTCATAGAGAGGCTGTTCTCCGATACCATTTGGCCACCATAGCCGGGGATGATCCACGGTAAACCTATCGGTCTCTGACTCTTCACACAAAATCCTGCCGTCGGGATCGGAAATAAGAATCGTATAATGCAGCCCCTCTTGATTGGAATGTTCTGCCCGGATCAGATTCTTATCTGCCGTTCTGTTTGTATTACAGCTATGTCCGTCCCTCTTCTTGTTCTGTTCTGCCTCCACAGAAAACGTTAATACTGCCTGCCCGGATTCATGCTCCTGATGAACCCTTACATTATCAATTCTGGCAGAGTGGATCCCCAGCAGCGATACCGGGCGGAAAATCCCTGCATCGGGGAGACACGCACCCCAGTCCCACCCAAACATGTAATGGGCTTTTCTCAGGTGCATAAATCCCTCTACCGTATCTTCATTTCCAATGTTTCCATACTTTTCATAAGCCTCTGCCAAAAATTGAAGCGGTGAGTGGAATACCACCTTTAATTCATTTTCCCCGGCTTTCAATATATCCTGCACCTCATATTCCCAGATCCGGTGCATGCTGAATGCCTCTCCTGCCTTCTGGCTGTTCACATAGATATCCGCCAGTGTATCCAAACCGTCAAAATGCAGCAGTATCCTTTCACAATCTTTAAAATCCTCCGGTTCATACACAAACCGGCACACATATTCATAGTCCTTGTTCATAAGCTTCTTGGCACGGATCTCATTGTCCTTAAAAAACGGATCCTCCATGTTCCCGTTCCTAAGCAGGTCGGTATAGACACTGCCCGGAACCACCGCTTCCTGGAATGCCTCTCCCAGAGGTCTCATTTTCCAGCCATGATTTAATTCCAGTCTTATCACGCTATTCCTCGTTTCTTTGGATTACTTTTTTTCCGGCTTTCCTATTTCATATCCCGTAAGAAATCGGCAAACCAGAATATCACATGGGAAACTCTGTACAATTCAGATTCCCTGCTGATACTTCTCCACATTTTTTTATATTCACAGAACCAGCATTCCAGCTTTTGTGCAATCACTTTTGCCTGATCCGCACATCCGGCCATTCCCTGAAAGCTGCTCTTATAGATTAGTAATCCCATACTGTTCAGCACTGCAATACCTTCTGCCGCTATCAGGAAATCATGAACCGCCTTCTTCTGTCCGGCATTCATCTCTTTTGCACATTTTTTCAGTTCCAGTTCCTCTGACTTAAGAATTTTATTCTCTTCCTCTGCCTTAAGAATTTCTTTTTCCCTTGACTTAATCCGTTCCATACACCAGGTATCTTCTATTCCGGATTCCGTCAATTCCTGGAACCGCACCGCCATCTCCCAGTCAAATACGGCATGTCTGCACATACGGCTGACAACAGACATCAGTCTTTCGGATCTGTCCTGATACTGCAGAACAGAAATCATACGGTTTATTTCTTCAAATGATATTTCTTTTCGGTTCCAGGAAAATGCGGCTCCGTAGATCATGCCCGGCATACTGAAATCCGGATGGTTAATGTGCCCGAAATCACCCCAATCCGTATTCAGCATACCGATTGCCCGGTACTTTTCGCCAAATGCGCACATTCTGCTGATATTCATATAGGCAGATTCCATTAGGTTAATAAACTGATTCCAGCCACCTGCACCCGGGCAAACATACTGGGTAGCCCCGGCTTCTGCCAATGCCTTTGTTCCGTCTTCACACTGATTCCATGCATATCCCCAGTTTAAACAAATGGTTTCTTTTGGAAGTTCCTTCATGAGCTCCGGAAATCCGCAGATTACATCCCCCCAGAACATAGGTCGATATCCTTTGTCCACAAGGTACCCGCAAAGCTTCTTCACGTAGTCAATGTACATCCGGTCTATGCCTGCTTCCTCTGCGTAAGTTTTACTTTTTCCTTTTCCCAGGTCAAAGGTTTCATCCGCGCCTATGTTAAACTGCTTCGAAGTAAATAATGGCATATATTCTTCAATCATTTTAACTGCAAGTTCATAACTTTCTTCCATGGTGACATTCAGGGTATGATGCATCTGACGTCCCCGGAAACTGAACGGCATCTTCACAGGATCCGCAAGTTCACAAAGGTGTTCATAAGTTCTTGTGCTGAGAAGCTTATACAAATGTCCGAAAGAAGACAGAGACGGTACCAGTTCCACCCCTGCTTTTCTGCAGTGGGCATCCAGTTCCAGAATATCCTCTGGCGTCAGCGGCGTGTCATCTCTCCACATCTCGCTGAGCCCCTCAAACAAAAAGCTGTGTTCAACGTATAGCTGCAGCTGGTTTATCTTATAAAAGCTTAACGTATCAGCCAGCTTTTTCAACGTTTCCAGTTTAGGTATCCTGCCTCTGGTAACATCATGATAAAATCCCCGAAACTCCATTGCCGGTTCATCTTCGATTTCAACAAGCGGCAATACACAGCCTTCCTGGCGGATTATCTGGCGCAGCGTTTGTATTCCGTAAAGAATACCATGGTATCCTCCTCCGGTAATCTGGATTCCCTCCTCCCGGATTACCAGAACATAGCTTTGTTCCTTTAGTGAATCCTCTAATTTTAAAACAATTTCTGCTCCCCCATTTGTCCCCTTAGTTCCCCGGCTCAAGCTGTAATCCATTCCGGTAAAATCCAGAATCTCTCTTTTTAAAATATCTGCTGCATAAGATACATCCTGTGGACAGGAAGCGTCCATCTCGATCTTTCCATAATGAGGAAGGGCAAAAGCCCCTTCCTTTTTCATAATTTTCTGTGGTGCCGGTAATATATACATAGACTCCATTGATCCCTCCTTAAACTCCTTCCATTATTTTTACTTCAGGCAAAAAACCCTGGCAATCGGCGCTGTTTCTTTACCGTACTCCTGCAAATGAAGAACATAACCGGTATCTTTTCTGGTAAACTCCACCTCTGCCCCGGTATCCTGCATCGTTATGGATGTCACTGTTCCCTCATAAGGAATCCAGACTTCTGCCCTTACCGGATCCGATTCTTTATCAAAAGTTTCAATTGCATAGACTAAGTTTTCTTTCTTTGTAAATGCAATTCCATCTTTTTTATAAGGAGCACATACTCTGGTCCCATAAATGGCATCTCCATAAACCGAAAGCCATTTTCCCATATCTTCCAGGCATTCCACAGCGCCTCTTGGAAGTCTGCCATCCGGCTGGGGTCCCACATTAATAGCGAGATTTCCTCCCTTTGCCACAATGTCCACCAAAAGTGCTATCACTTCCCGGCAGGTTTTATAACGGTCTTCATAAGCAAAGGAAAAGGAAGTGCCAAGGGTGATACAGCTTTCCCATGGTACGTTCAGGGGTTCCTTGGGAACGCACTGTTCCGGTGTAATATAGTTTTCATAAGGTCCACCCATAGTGCGGTCCGCGCAAAGCATTCCGGGCTGGAATTTCCGGATCTCTTCTATAGTCTCTCCTAACCCGATATCACTGACCCAGCCTGCATCAAACCACATAATGTCCAGTTTTCCATAACTCGTTGCCAGTTCCTTTATCTGATTCTGGGTGAAATCCACAAACTTTTTCCACTGCTCCGGATGCTCCAGGGGTACATATGACGGTCCTCTGTGCATATAGTTACCCCTTGCATATCCATCACTCCAGTAACTGTCCACATGCCAGTCCGCTTTTGAGAAATATGCGGCGATACCGATTCCTCTCTTTCGGAAGGATTCAAACAGGTGGGCACAGATATCCGCGTATTTATGGGTATGGAACGGACAATCCTCTGCCGTTACTTTATAGTCTGAATAAGCACTGTCCCACATGCAGAAGCCATCATGGTGTTTGGTTGTAAAGATCAGATACCGGATACCTGCTCTTTTCGCCAGATCTGCCCATTTCTCCGGTTCAAAGCGAACCGGATTAAAGGTTTTGTTCAGATTAAAATATTCCTTTTTAAACTCTTCGCCTGTAATCTCCCAGTCAACACCACCCCTGGACCACTCTGCATCGGCATCAGACAGTGCCCAGGACTCCACAAGACCCAGCTGGGAATATGCTCCCCAGTGCATCATCAGCGCCAGCTTCTGATCCTGAAACCACTGGAGCTTTTGAAGAACCTTTGGATCATCCGGCATGACATATTCCTCTTCTGCACTGTAATTATGTACACCGGCAGCGACTTTGTCTTCTACTGTTTCTTCTGTTTCTTCTGTTTCTTCTATTTCTTCTATTTCTTCTATTTCTTCTATTACATCTTTTGCGTCCTCTATTTCTACGTCCTTTATGTCTTTTGCATCCATTATGTCATTCGCACCCTTTTTCTCTTTCGCCGGTTTAATGTCTTCTGCATCCTTAATGTCCTCTGCCTTTTCTTCTGATCTTAACATATCCTGTAAATGCATACTTTCTTCACTCATGGTGCCTCCTTACTGCTTATCTTTCTATTGTGCTGTTTCCGTTACTGCTTCCTCCGTTGTCTGCAATGCTTTTTCACGTATTGTTATATACTCCTGCAGACCCAGTGTATTCAGCTGCTCTAAATAGCTGTCCCATTCCTTATCAATATCTGACTGTCCCGCAATCCATTCTGCTGCCTTTTGGGCAATGAAATCCCGAAGAGAAGTCTGGATATCGGAAAATTTAGCAGAATCATCTATGGATACCCAGTAAGATGGAATTGCTTCCGTCAAATACGGCTTATAAACTTCATCTGCCTTGTCTTTTTCCGGATACATCGGCACATCTTCTTTAAATTTGAATCCCTGGGGCAGGTAATGCGGCAAAGACTGTGGGAACAGGTTCGCCCAGGAATACTTCTTTTCATCTTCCGGAGAAAGGGTTGCCTTATCAATGGCGCGGTATCCATCCCCATCTTTAAAAATGCATATGTCTAAAGGACCTGACAACTTCTGTGCAGAGTTCTGGAATTCAAATAAATCATCCCACCATCTGACAATTGCCCCTACATCCTTCGCTTTATCTGTAATAACAACCTGCGTCTTCATAACAGAAGCTCCATCCGAAGCTCTGAGCCATACAGGATTATCCGTATCCGGGCTTTTCAAAACAGGAAGGGGTTTAAAATCTGGTTCTTCTCCCGCCAGATACGGTACAATATCATTGCTGGCATACATCATAGAACAGCCATAGCGGTCCTGGGAACCTTTAGCCTTCCACTGGCTTAAATCCTGCGTAAATGCTTCCGGATCAATCAGCCCCTGGGAATATAACTTTTTAAGCCATTTAATGCCATTCTTATATTCTTCGCTATTGGCTCCGAATATCAGTTTTCCATCCTTCATACTCATTCCGTAATTATCAACCGGCATACCGAAATATCCGCACAGATAACCAATATGTTTATTATTCGGGTCAAAAGACATTGGTATCTCATCATTTGGGTCCCCATTTCCATTGGCATCTTTTTCTTTAAACTCCATCAATACTTTTTCGAACTCATCTGTGGTGGTCGGCATTTCCAGCCCCAGATTTTTCAGCCATTTTTCATTGATAAAAGGTTCATAATCTACCAGCGGAGCATCTACTACGTATGGTATGGTATAGATGTGTCCATCCGGAGCTGTCATTGCTTCTCTGACGCCTTCTCTTTCCAGAATCTTCATAATATTTGGCGCATATTTCTCAAAATAGTCTTCCAGGGGAATGAAAATCTTCTGGTCAACACCGTATTTCAGGATGTCGCTGTCCTGGAACAGCCATCCACCGATACAGTCCGCATAGTCTCCCGAACTTAATGCCAGAGACAACTTTTCCTTTGCCACCTCATTTGGGAAATACTCTAAGTTCACCTTGATATTCGTCTGCCTTTCCATCTCATCCATCATCCAGTACTCACCATTTTCAGAAGAGTCATCACAGAAGAGTGAAAAACTATAGGCATCTTTATCAACAATCGGAAGCCCTGTTTCGTAAAATACACCATTTACCTTTCCATCTTCATCCACTTTGTCATTAGCCGGACCGGCTGCTTCTAATGAAGCACTGTTTTTGCTGCATCCTCCCATACCCATTGCAGTAAGGGCTGCTGCACATACTAAAACTGCCAACACTCTTTTTCTTTTCATACTCATACTCCTTTTCTTTTAGATTTTTATTTTGACTGCCACATACACTTAGCATGTTATGTGTTACCCTTTAACTGACCCAATCATAACTCCCTTTACAAAATACTTCTGGACAAAGGGATACATAATCATGACTGGAATACTGGAAATAATAATCAGCGAATATTTCATAAGTTCAACTAACTGCCGCTGTGCTTCCAGTGCTACCTGGGCTGAAACACTTGTCACCTGCTGGGCAAGGGCCGCCTGATTCTGAATCAGAATGGAACGAAGCACTAACTGCAGCGGGAACTTTGCATCATCTTTCAAATAAAGCAATGCGCTGAAATAAGAGTTCCAATGTCCTACACCATAATACAGCACCATAATTGCAATAATTGATTTGGACAGCGGTAAAGCAATTTTAAAGAAAAACTTTGTCTGGGTACAACCATCCACACTGGCTGCTTCCCATAGTTCCTCCGGCAGATTGCTTTGAAAAAACGTTCTGGCAACAATCATATTGTAGACACTAAGTGCCCCCGGAAGAATTAACGACCACATAGTATCCAGCATATGCAGATTTTTGACAACCAGGTAGGTCGGAATCATACCACCGCTGATAAACATCGTAATCATATAGAACCAGGTCACGATTGTCTTTCCGCCGAACCTGCTTCTGGATAAGGCATAGGCGGTAGGAATCGTCACGACCAGATTGACACAGACACCACATGCTGTGTATACGATTGCATTGATAAATCCCGATACGACTAAAGAATTCTTAAACACTTCCCGGTAACCCGCAAAATTAATTCCTACCGGCAGAAATGTTACCATTCCGCTGGCAACTGCCTTGGGGTCGCTGATGGAGGAAATTATAATAAAGTAAAGGGGATAAGCTACAATGATTAAAATAACTGTCAGTATAATAAACAGGGAAATATCAAAGAACTTATCGGTTGCTGACTGTTGTCTGAATTTCTTCATCAATCAATTCCTCCTCTCTAGTACAAACTAATACCCGAAGACTTACGGGCTATTTTATTTACAGTGATCAGCATCACTGCATTGACCGCCGAATTGAACAGACCAATTGCCGCTGAATAGGAAACATTATTTTCAACAAGACCAACCTGATATGTATAGGTAGAAATAATTTCAGATACGCTCTTATTCAAGTCGTTCTGCAGCAGGAATACTTTTTCAAACCCTACTGAAAGAATACTTCCACAGCTCATAATCAAAAGGATAATTGCGGTGGGCATAATACTAGGTAAATCAATATGCCGGATAAGCTGGAATTTATTTGCGCCATCCATAATTGCTGCTTCATGCAGGTCCGGGCTGACTGCCGAAAGAGCCGCAAAATAAATAACCGAATTCCACCCCATGCTCTGCCAAATACCGGACCATACATAGATGTGTCTCCAGTAAGACTTGTCTCCCATAAAATTTATCGGTGCAATGCCGAAAAAAGAAAGTATCTTGTTGATAATACCGGCATCCGGTGAAAGAAATAACAACAGCATACCGCACATAACAACCACGGAAATAAAGTTCGGTGCATAGGTAACTGTCTGAATTACCTTACGGTATTTCTTATGCTTAAAAGAATTCAGTCCCAAAGCCAGAAGAATCGGAATGGGGAACCCGGCAACCAGAGAATAGATACTGATTAAGAAGGTATTCTTTATTGTAGATGCAAAATAAGGAGATTCAAAAAACCGGATAAAGTATTTAAACCCAACCCATGGACTTCCCAAAAACCCCAGTCTTGGATTAAAATCCCGAAACGCAATCTGTACTCCATACATGGGAATATAACTGAAGATAAATGTCAGAATTAATCCCGGCAGGACAAACATCCACAAAGAGATGTCCCCCCTTACTGCAGATTTACTTCGTACTTTCTTCACTTTAAGGGGTTTGTTGCTAACCTTATCGTTTTTTTTCATTTTCTGTCTCTCCTTTTCTATTTATTGTTCAATATTATTTAACATAGCTTTTTAACAAAATATATAAATATTATACATTTGATAACTGCTATATCTGCTCTTATTTTACATATGCTATATATATTTGTCAATATAAACAATTCATTTTTGTATTTATTTAACATTTTGCACAATTCAGGAAGAGTTTTTTATTATATAATGTATATTGAAAACGTTATTTTTTAACATAATGTTAAAATTAATTTTTATTAAACATATCTAATTTACCCAGCAGGATATAAAGTATTATTGAGCCACTCATCAGATAAAAGATGCAATCCTTTTCTATACGCAGAAATATATACATAACTAAACGTGAAAACGATGTACAAAAAAATAAGAAGCAGAAAAAGATAGCGGATTTTTCCTCATACGAATTATCCGCGATCCTTCTGCTTCTTAAATTTACTTCCAAATGCATTAAAACCTTCTGCTTCCAAAATCTTTTAACTTTCATTTCTCTTTTATTTTCAATTCTTTTACTTGCAAACAATGATCCGGCTGCTTAGCAAAAATTGTTATACACATTTTCCTATAATTCTTTTTTTACATTTTTTCTTATTTTTAACATCAGTTTTAACATTTTAAACAAAACCTATTGCGAAACCTCCTGTGATTTGGTAGAATAATAAAAAAAGATATCTGCTAAAGTTTAATCGTTTCCGTTCTCACGCAGACATCTTACATGATGTGCGAGGTATATAATATGAAAAAACCAACTATGCAGGATATTGCAGAGGCCGCAGGCGTCTCCCGTGTCACCGTCTGGAAGGTACTGAATAATCATCCGGGCGTTTCCGAAGTTAAGAGCAATCTGATTATAAAGGAAGCTGCCCTGCTTGGCTACCCACTGCCGGAACAGTTTACAAATAATACAGTACATGCAAATCCGGCTCTAATGACCAATACCAGTCACGAGAGCGCTACTATATCCGTCGTAGTGTCCAGACCCGATTCTTCCGTGTTCTGGAGCAATATCATACATGAAATTGCGAAAGAGGTCACACAAGCCGGATGCAGCCTTATGTACACCTACGTCCCTACCGAAATCCCGAAGGATTATATTTTGCCGCCACCACTCACTTCCGGTCAGGTACAGGGGATTATTATTCTAAACGTGTACGATGCAAAGCTCCTGTCCATTTTAAACAGACTTCCAATCCCAAAGGTATTTTTGGATGCCGTAACCAATTTTTCTCTGGATACACTGACTGGAGACATGCTTTTGCTGGAGGGCAAAAGCTCCGTAGAAAAAATTACCGACTATCTGTTTGCCTCAGGGCGCCAAAAGATCGGATTTATCGGAGATATCAACTATGCCCTGACTAACAAACTGCGTTACGAAGGCTACACCGCATCCATAACCAGGCATGCGTCCCATATTGATCCTGCTTACTGCAAAACAGGTACCATTGGAATAGAAACTTATGTAGAAGAAATCCATAATTATTTATCCGGTCTTCGGAAGCTGCCGGATGCCTTTGTGTGTGTCAGTGACTTCGTTGCCCATGTAGTTTACCAGGAGCTGATGCTCATGGGTATCCGGGTCCCGGAAGAAGTGAACCTGACAGGCTATGACAATATTGCCGATTATATTGATATGAAGGATTTCTTAACAACCGTTAACATTAATACATCAGCTCTTGGAAAGCGTCTGATCAGGCAGCTTTTTTACCGGATTGAAAATCCGGACACACCTATTGAGGTTATTTATCTGTATTCTGAGATATTGTATCATTGAATGAAACGGCGTTCAGACAGCGCGTTAGTTTATCATTGTTTTCCGAGAGCGTGTTAGAATATGCTTTCTGACAATTGTGTGTATACTAAAAGCGGTGATGAAAGCAAAAAATTGGAAAGCCTTGTTGATTGGTTTTCCAATTAATTATTTGGTGTAATATCAGGGATTCCAAAAGTGCCCAAATAAAAAAGTCATTTTTGTAACGATATTTGACGACTTCTTAACGTGTCAGATATGACTAACTTGTAGCTGAACCAAAATAGCGGAAACACCTGTATTTACAGACATTTCCGCTATTTTATAGTAATGAGACATCGGGGATTCGAACCCCGGACAACTTGATTAAAAGTCAAGTGCTCTACCAACTGAGCTAATATCCCGTATTTAATTTTTAACCATACTATGGGTTTATATTTCTTACGGCTTTCGCCAAACTGGGCTAGTTGGATTTGAACCAACGAATGCAGCAGTCAAAGTGCTGTGCCTTACCGCTTGGCGATAGCCCAATGTGTGGTTAGGGTGGATAAAGGGATTCGAACCCTCGGCCTCCAGAGCCACAATCTGGCGCGCTAACCAACTGCGCTATATCCACCATATTAATTTTGCTTTCTTTGCAGCAGACATATGATCTCTGCAAAGAAAAACGAGCCTGAAGGGATTCGAACCCCCGACCCACGGCTTAGAAGGCCGTTGCTCTATCCAACTGAGCTACAGACTCAAACAGCGGGTGATGGGAATCGAACCCACGTATCTAGCTTGGAAGGCTAGTGTTCTACCATTGAACTACACCCGCATATCTGCGTTATTTTAGGAACAAGTCGGGGTGACAGGATTCGAACCTGCGACCTCCTGGTCCCAAACCAGGCGCTCTAGCCAAGCTGAGCCACACCCCGATGGTGTCTTGTTTGTTTTTGTTGTTTCGTCTGTTCCCTGACGCAAGACATATTATATTATAGCTCACACCAAATGTCAACAACTTTTTTCAAATATTTTTTTATTTTTTTGAAAAAGCCCGAAAGTGTTGAATATTCGGGCTTTTTCGCCAATTTATTTTTTGGATTTATTTCTTCAAATTGGTCAAATCGAGCTCTTCACCCTAAAAAATTTATTGTAAAATGTGCTTCTCCCTTATTATCAAGTTCCATGATAATATAGCTTGGTTTTCTTCCATCCTGTCTGGGATAGGATAAACTGCCCGGATTTAATGCTATAATATCTTCCTGTATCTCTAAAACCGGCCTGTGTGTATGTCCAAACATTACAATGTCAAATCCTCTTGCTTTTGCCTCTTCTTTGATCGAACGTGTATCCAGTGATACATAATAATAATGTCCATGAGTGAGCAGAATTTTATATTTCCCAAGCTGCAATTCTTCTTCACGTGGTAAATCACTGAAGAAGTCATTATTTCCGCTTACAATATGTACCGGGCAGTCAGCAATCTGCCTGATATAGTCCTCACTGCCCTCAGAATCCCCCAGATGGATTAATTTGTCGATCGGGCTAACTTTTAATAAGACCTCTTTTAAATTGGCATCTCTGCGATGCGTATCACTTACAATCAGGATCTTCATCTGGCACCATGCTCCTCTAAATTTTATTTTTTAATTGTTCTTTCATCGCCCGAAGCGCTTTTCCTCTGTGGCTTAATTCATTTTTCAATTCCATATCCAGTTCTGCCGTCGTACATTTATACTGGGGAAGATAAAATATAGGATCATAGCCAAAACCATTGCTTCCTTTTATCTCATATCCAATCATACCTTCAATGGTTCCTTCCGTAGTCAAAATTTCACCATTTGGAAATGCTGCTGCAATGACACATACAAAACGAGCCGTCCTTTTTTCATCAGGCACACCATTCAGACGCCCGATAAGATTATTATTTTTTATATCATAAGAAGTATCTTCTCCCATATATCTTGCAGAATAGATACCCGGCTCTTTATTCAGGTAATCAATTTCTAACCCTGAATCATCTGCCAGTACAATATCGCCGGTCATTTCCATAATAGTCTTAGCCTTAATAACAGCATTTTCTTGAAATGTTGCTCCGTCTTCTACAATATCGGCTTCAATTCCGGCTTCTTTCAATGAGACTACCTGAACATCCAGATCAGCCAGTATCATTTTTATTTCTTTCATTTTTCCCTGATTACCAGTTGCGAAAATAATTCTCTTACTCACTGTTCCACCCTTTTCCTAATGTTAATTTTTCTTATGTAAATTTACCAAAATTATAACACACCGGGATTGCGTCTGTAAACCAATACCGTTACTGCGCATCCCTGGTGTATACCTTCAGACAGACATTGCAGGAATGCTCTGTTTCTGTTCTTGTCCAGGAATATCCGCTCATACTGATATACCCTTCACCATCGGCAATATCCACGTTCTTAGTTGCTTCATCTGCCTGATATTCCGTTGCAACCGGATACTGCAGACCGGGAGATTTTATTTTTATCATAACTGCATAACGCTGGCCTTTAGCCACTTTCACCGGCTCCTCCAGATCTACGGTATAGTACCCTCCGTTGCCAAATTTACCGCTCTGGGCAGGACTCCAGGAAATCAAGGAGGAAGGCCCGTCAAACTCTTCAATGATATGAATGTCATACTCCGTATCTTTCCCCGTAGCATAGAATCCCACTGCACTCAGAGTTTCATCCTGCTTTGCTTCATATACATTTGCAAAATAGCAGGTATCAGAGCCATACCCGATCTGCCCTACCCAGCCGCACAGGTCTGTCTGGTAAATATGGTCATAATTCCCCGTATTTTCGATCCTGGAATAGGCAACACAATTATTTCCAAGATTGGCATCTTCGTATGAGACATAAAAAATGCCGTCTTCCCCGAAGTCTGCCCCCCAGCTGTTCTGGCAGATAAACGCCCCATCCTTCTTAATATCCGCATTAAATTTGTCCGCCGGATAGTGGTCATCCCATCCAATAATTAAAATATCATGATTAGAGCGGGCATTTCCCACATAACAATACGTATTGTTAATCTTATTAAAAAACACCGATGAACTCACTGTATTCTGAAGATCCATATAAAGGGAAGACTGGACAGCACCATGGTCATAAACTGCCCGTTTTATTGCATCATAATCCTTATCCTTAATCATCTGGATCTCCTGTACATGCTTCACCGGTGTCAGCCCATCCGGTGAAACACCATCTCCATAAGGGTCATCCTGTTCCAGTACAGGTCCCTGCCATCCGGCAAGATACGCCATTGCCATGGTATAATCTCCGCCATCGTTCTGATTCTTTGCAAAATGATTCCGAAGTGATATATGGTCCGCAGAAAATACAAGGTGTTCCCTTGGAAGCAGGGAGGATTCCAGCGCCGAGGACGTGGCTACCGCCCAGCAGGTGCCAAGCTCACCCTGATTTTTAATAACAGGAGCCCTTGCTTCATTCCGGCTGTCATATGACTTTGGCAGCCTTACATTTTCATCCTTGCCCGCCGGCTCTGTATTATCTTCCATGCTGCTGTCCCGGGTATTGGAACCACTTTCCGTTTGCCTGTGTTCCTGCTGCTTTTTGCCGTCTAACAGCGCACGTATCTCCGGCTCCATATATTGAAATGCTCCGTATCCAATCAGCAATACAATTAGAATCACAATGAATGTCTGAATTTTTTTAATCAATGTCTACCCCTTATTTTTTAATCTTAGGCGGTCTGGGTCCCAAGAATTGATAAAAATATGTTTTTATCATTCCATTATAAATCTTTCTGTTCTTATCTGCTTTTTTTCCAATATACTTTTCCGCATCTTCATAAGAGGTAATCAGATATTCTGACCAGGAATCCAGCCGCTTAAAGCTCTCTCCTATCTCCCGGTACAATCCCGGCAGGTTTTCTTTATCTTCAATTCTCTCTCCATACGGTGGATTGGTAATTACAAATCCGTATTTTTTTGGATGATTCAGCTGGGAAACGGCTCTTTGCTGAAAATGAATCAGATGATCCACGCCTGCCAGCTTTGCATTTTCTCTGGCTGATTTTATCACGTCACCGTCCATATCATATCCCTGTATATCCACTTCTATCTGATCATTTACATTTTCTCTTGCTTCATCCATTGCATTGTACCAGTGTTTCTTCGTTACCAGGTTGTCCCAGTCTTCCGATAAGAAAGAACGGTTCATCCCGGGAGCTATGTTGGCAGCCATTAAAGCTGCTTCTATTGGAAAGGTACCGCTTCCGCAAAAGGGATCAACCAGTATTCTGCTTTTGTTCCAGGGTGTCAGCATAATCAGTGCAGCCGCAAGTGTCTCTGTAATCGGTGCCTTACTTGTAAGCTGACGGTATCCGCGCTTGTGAAGGGAGACTCCGGATGTATCAATACCAATAGTAGCTTCATCTTTCATAAAAAATACACGTACCGGATAAGCCGGACCTGTTTCTTCAAACCACTGTATGCCATATACGCCTTTTAAACGTTCAACCATGGCTTTTTTCATGATCGACTGTATATCCGTAGGGCTAAACAGCTGGCTCTTAATAGAAGTAGCCTTAGTCACCCAGAATTTGCCATCCTTTGGAATGAAATTTTCCCATGGAAGTTCTTTTGTGCACTCAAACAATTCATCAAAAGTCTCAGCATGGACTTTCCCGACTTTTAATAATATACGCTCTGCTGACCTTAAAAATACATTGGCATAGCTCACAGCTTCCATATCTCCTAAAAAGGTAACTCGTCCATCTTCTACCTGACTGACTTCATATCCAAGGTCAATGATCTCACGCTTTAAAACGGCTTCCAGCCCAAAGTGGCAAGGTGCTATTAATTCAATTTGTTTCATTTTTTCTCCTATCTGTCTGCATTTGCAGGTTTCTTATAATGCTTTTTTCTTATAATGCCAGTTGTTTCACGGTATTTCCTTCAAAATCTTTAATTGAAAATACTCCATTTTCTAAAATTCCATACGTTGGCACATTTCCCTCTTTTGGCAATGACACGGAACCCGGGTTTAATAAGGTAAAATGCTTATACTTTTGGGCAACGGGTACATGGGTATGTCCATGAATAAAGATATCCCCTTCTGCCAAAGGAGGCAGATTGTCTTTGTGGAAGACATGACCATGACTGGCATAAATTGTGTTATCCCCCTTCATAATAATACAGTAATCTGCCATTACAGGGAATTCCAAAACCATCTGATCCACTTCTGCCTCACAATTGCCCCTTACTGCATAAATCTCATTTTTCAAAGGATTCAACATGGAGATGACCTCTTTGGGAGCATATTCCTTTGGCAAATCATTTCTTGGTCCATGATAAAGAATATCTCCCAGAAGCACCAGGCGTCCTGCCTTTTCTAATCTGTATGCCTCTAACATCTTTTTACAGTAAAAAGATGATCCGTGTATATCTGACGCAAACATAAGTTTCATTTGCATTTCCTCCATTCTTTTCATCTATCTCCTATATTAATGCCAGTGTCTGCCCCTGTCAATATTTTTACTTCCTTAATATTTTCTAAAATACGAACTATAAGGTATGGCGATAGGATTCCAGGTATCTTCCACGGTAAGCGTGGATTCCACCGATCATTGTCTTTACACGATAGCCTTTTTCCGCAAGTTCCCTGGCTGCAGCCATACTGATGGAACCACGTTCACAATATACGATAATCATCATATCCTGGGGCAGTGTATAACAATTGCCCAAACTTTCATATGGGATATTTACAGCTCCTTTTATATGACGTTCTACGAATTCGTCCGGTGTTCTGAGATCTATAATAAATGCGCTTTTATCCCTGACGTACGTATCCAGTTGTTTCGGTGCAATCATCTCAAAATTCATAAATACATACACTCCTTCCTGACTTAATATATGCAGAAATCTGGAAATGTGTGCAAAAAAACAGAGCCCCGGCCGTATTGTGGCCAAGACTCCATCTCTCTTTAAAACCGGTTGATTTTACTTGCTGTCCCTACCTGATGTCAAATATCCGGTTTTAGTAGTTGCAATCGCTGTATTCATCAGATTCGTGGTGACAGTCTGAAGAAGCATTGCGGCTTGCATTTTTGGAAGTATTGTTGCTTGTAGCGTTCTTAGAAGAATTGCTGTTCTTGTAAGAGTTATAGGAATTCTCGGATTCATTAGTACTGTTGTAAGCACTGTTTTTTTCGCTTGCATCCTTATAAGAATTGCTAGCTTTGTTACTTGCTTTGTTCTTTGATTCTACATTAGATTCATAGTTGTTCGTACTATTTTGAGTCTGGTTTTTAGAATTCATATTCTTTGCCATAGTTTCATTCCCTCCTGAATAATAAATATTTTTATTACAAAATTTATTATCTCAAAAATAGTAAAAAATATGTATTGCATTTTTTTCCAATCTATATTATAATTTGAGATGTAAAAAGAATTTACCCTTCAAAAAATTTTTTTTACAAACCCCTTATTAATTATTTATACTCCCCTCGAAAGACCCAAGTAGCTCCCCTGCTTGGGTCTTTCACTGTCTAAATATTCTCCAAAGAACAGTTCCGGTTCCTATTCTGCCTTTATTTTTTTCCACTTCTTATTGCGAATCATATCGAACACAGAGTCCATAATAAATACTGCCAAAGCGATCATTCCTGCTATTTCAATCGTCTGAAGCAGTGAATTCATCGCCTTTTGCTGTTCCCCTAAAAAGATCTGATAAACCGTCCGGTACATACCGGCTCCCGGCACTATAACCAGAATTCCCGGGATTAAGAATACCGTTACCGGAGCTTTAAATATTCTGGCAAACACATGGGAAATCAATGCGATCACAAGTGCTGCGAGAAAGTTCGCCATTACAATTCCCTTACTGTCTGCATTCAGCAGATACACAAGCCACCCTGCCGCTCCGATCAGTCCACAGTACACCAGATATTTTTTCGGTACCTGTATCACCGTTGAAAACGCTAATATTGCAACAAATGCACTCACTACCTGTACAATCATGCCTTTACACCTCCCATAATAATCATTCCGAATGCCACACCAATAACAATTGCAACGGCCTTTACAAATGCCTCCAGGGCTTTTGCACCGCCTGCAACATAATCCCCCTGAAGCGTATCCCGAATAGCATTCGTAATGGCAGCTCCGGGCACCAGGGGCATAATGGTACCAATAATGATCATGTCCATATTCATAACGGTAAATGGTATTCTGGACAGAAGGATCGCACCCACCGCTATTACAGCAGATGCAGCAACATCTTTAAAAAATGGATTAAAACCAATTTTAATTCCCAGCTTTAACACCAGTACCAGCAGTGCACCATCAATTGCCGCACCTAAAGCATCCATAGCCGTTCCGCCCAATAAAAGCGCAAAGGCCGATGCAACTACAATAGTAGAAAGATCCAATACTTTCTGGGAATATTCCCGGGATTCCAGGTGTTTCAGATCATGAAATGCTTCTTTCAGGGTAATTTCCCCGGCACAAAATCTTCTGGATATGGTATTTACAAGAGTAATTTTATTAAGATTTGTCTCCCGGTCTGCAATTCTTCGAATAACGGTCAGCGAATCGATCTGGGGATCATCCAGCGTAACAATCATACCGGTAGTTGTAACGTATGCTTCTGTGGTCTTTAAGCTGGATACTTTTAAGATACGGTGAATGGTGTCTTCCACACGGTAAATTTCGGCACCGTTTCGCAGCATGATCTGTCCTGCCAGCACCGCCGTATCCAGTAATAGTTTATAGTCTGTAATCTGTTCCATTTTTGCAATTCCTACTCTTTTTATTTTCAACGCTGTTATTCCAATATTTGCTTACATTCTACAATATTTTTCCCATAAAAGAAAGCTGTTATTAAAATAAAATGAAATTGCATTTCAATGCCCGAAAAAAATTCTTTCCATATAGAAAGCGCCGGTAAACTACCGGCGCCTGATAATCCTTATGCTTCAAATAATTCTGTTGAGAGATAACGCTCTCCGGTATCCGGAAGTAGCGCAACAATGGTTTTTCCTGCATTCTCCGGCTTTTTCGCGAATTCAATTGCAGTGTGAAGAGCTGCTCCGGAAGAAATTCCAACCAGAATACCTTCTTTTTTTGCAATCAGCTTTGCAGCCTCAAATGCTTCTGCATTTTCTACTGTTACAATTTCATCATAGACATTCTGATTCAGGTTCTTGGGTACAAAACCGGCACCAATTCCCTGAATTTTATGAGGTCCGCCGGTACCTTTTGATAAAACCGGTGACGCAGCAGGCTCTACAGCAATGACTTTTATTTCCGGTTTCTTGGATTTTAAGAATACGCCGGTTCCGCTTAATGTTCCGCCGGTACCAACTCCGGCAATAAACATATCTACCGCACCTTCCGTATCTGCCCAGATCTCCGGTCCTGTTGTAGCCGCGTGGATTGCCGGATTGGCTGCATTTTCAAACTGCCCGGGAATAAAGGCATTCGGAATATCTTTTGCAAGTTCTTCCGCTTTTGCAATTGCGCCTTTCATTCCCTTAGCACCTTCCGTCAGCACAATTTCCGCACCGTATCCCAGAAGTAATTTTCTTCTTTCAATACTCATCGTCTCCGGCATGGTAAAGATAGCTTTATAGCCTTTTGCCGCTGCTACGCTGGCAAGCCCGATACCGGTGTTTCCGCTGGTTGGTTCAATAATGGTAGCACCCGGTTTTAAGATACCTTTATTCTCAGCATCTTCCACCATAGCCTTTGCCACTCTGTCTTTTACGCTTCCGGCCGGATTGAAGTATTCTAATTTCACTACCACTTTACCCGCCAGACCTAAAGCACTTTCAATATTTTTTAATTCCACAAGGGGAGTTTTTCCTACCAATTCTGTAATACTTCCATATATTTTAGCCATTTTAAACATCCTTTCTTAAATGCGTCAGGCTCCTGGTTCCCTTACTTAGCAATTGCCTGAAATGCCTGATCCAAATCATAAATAATATCATCAATGTGTTCCGTACCGATTGATAACCGGATTGTATTTGGTTTAATGCCGGAACCTGCAAGTTCATCTTCTGTCATCTGGGAATGTGTAGTACTTGCCGGATGTATTACTAATGATTTTACATCCGCTACATTGGCAAGTAAAGAGAAAATTTCCAGATGGTCTATGAAATCCTGTGCTTCCTGAGATCCGCCCTTGATTTCAAAAGTAAAGATCGAAGCCCCTCCCTTAGGGAAATAACGCTGATACAGCTCATGATACGGGCTGTCAGAAAGCGCCGGATGATTTACTTTTTCTACCTGGGAATGTTTGCTTAAATAATCAACTACCTTTAAGGCATTTTCTACATGACGTTCTACACGCAGCGATAATGTCTCTAATCCCTGTAAGAAGATAAATGCATGAATCGGGGAAAGTGTAGCTCCGGTATCACGCAATAAAATTGCACGGATCTTGGTCACAAATGCTGCCGGACCAACGACTTTCGTAAAGCTTACTCCATGGTAACTTGGGTTTGGTTCGGTAAGTGACGGAAACTTTCCGGATGCTTCCCAGTCAAATTTTCCGCTGTCAACAATTACCCCTCCAATGGTTGTTCCGTGTCCTCCAATAAATTTCGTTGCAGAGTGTACTACGATATCTGCTCCCAAATCAATAGGGCGTACCAGGTAAGGTGTCGCAAAAGTGCTGTCAACCACTAATGGTATTTTATGCGCATGGGCAATTGCCGCCACCTTTTCAATATCAATCAGACTTGCATTGGGATTGCCGATGGTCTCTATAAAAACTGCTTTGGTATTTTCCTGAATTGCCGCTTCAAAACTGCCTTCCACATCCGGATCTACAAATGTTGCTGTAATCCCGTATTCCGGAAGGGTATGTTCCAGAAGATTATAGGTTCCGCCGTATATTGTCTTGGCTGCTACGATATGATCGCCAGCATGTGCCAGATTCTGAAATGTATATGTAATTGCTGCGGCTCCGGAAGCTACCGCCAGTGCTGCTACTCCGCCTTCCAGCGCTGCTATACGCTGTTCGAAAATGTCTTGTGTGGTGTTGGTAAGCCTTCCATAGATATTACCTGCATCTGTAAGGTTAAAACGTGCTGCGGCATGTGCGCAGTTCTTGAAAACATAAGAAGATGTCTGATAGATCGGTACTGCCCTTGCATCGGTTACCGGATCCGGATTTTCCTGTCCTACGTGTAATTGAAGTGTCTCAAATTTTAATTCTCTCTTTTCACTCATAATATTTCTCCTCACTTTTCACTATATTCTCATTGTCTGAACGAGTTATGCTGGTGCAGCCTTTCATATGCTGCAGCACGTGGCTTTTACCACAAATTTATTTTCATACTGTGCTTATTTTATGCACTTAGTATTCCAATTAACATTATTTACTTAGTAGGAATTATTTCTGAAAGAATATTACGTATTATAATTATTATATATAGTACATATATTCTTCTTCCCCATTTAATTTCTGATACTCTTCTACTAAATCAGCCAGTGTGGTGCTTTCCAGATAATGATTTACCTGCTGGTTGATCTTCTCCCAAACCAGTTCATTAATCGCCATTTGTACTTTATCCTGCTGCTCATTGGGCGCCACTTCATCTATAATACTGAACTTGCCTTCCAAAGCTGTTAATATATCAGATACCTGCATCTCTTCCGGCTTCATTGCAAGCATATATCCACCCTGCGGCCCTTTGATACTTTTTACTAATCCGGCTTTTCGGAGTGTTGCAAAAACCTGTTCCAGATAATTGACGGATATTTTCTGCCTGTTGGCTACGCTTGCCAGTGATACAGCTTCACTTGTAGAATGCGATGCTAAATCAACCAGCGCCCGCAGGCCATATCTTCCTTTTGTTGAGATTTTCATTTCATCACCTTTTTCCTGTTTTATTTCCTACCAAACCGATATGTTAAATAATATATCTATGTTATACAGGATAATTCTGTAAATGTCAATACCTAATTTAAAAAAACATTAAAAAAATAGAACTGCTCTTATCCTGCAGCTCTATTTTGTATTAACGCTAACTGGCTTTTTTGAGCAGATCTTCCAATCTGGTCTCTTTCGCAGCATCCTTGATCAGCTCCCACATTTGATTCCAGACACGCCTTGTAGGACATTTCTCACAATCTATTCCACAATCGGTTGACTTAATCAGGCATTCAACCGGCGCCAGGTTTCCTTCCACTGCAGTCAGAATATCATAAACCATAATTTCACCGGCAGGCTTCGCCAGGCAGTATCCGCCTCTTGCCCCCCGGGTACTGCTCACCAGATTTGCTTTCTTAAGCATACTGATAATCCGCTCCAGATATTTTTCTGAAAGATTTCTCCTGCCCGCAATATTCTTAATACTCTCTAAATGCTCTGAATCAGAATGCATTGCCAGATCCACTGCTATTTCTAAGGCATATATGCCTTTCGTAGATATCTTCATCGGCGGCCCCTGCTCTTAAACAGTGCCACAACAAGCACGATTACTATAATCGGAATAAAGAATCTGGAAAGAATTGCAATTGCGGATCCCAAAATGCTGAGCAATACAACTAAGATTACTACAACTCCCGTAATCACCAGCCACTTTGGTATCCCTGTCTGAAGATTAAAAGAATGAAAACTGCCATTCGGACGCCTGTTATCATTCTCATCCTCCTGAAAAGAAGATCCCTGACTCTGTGCCTGATAACCTGTTCCTTTAGCTTTATTACTAGTCTCAATAATTGTTCGTGCAATCAGTAATGGACTCCCGATCTCGTTTAATATCTGGAATTCCGATTTTCCATTTTCGACTGCGTCTCTGATATATTCATCATAATACCGGATATTCTCTTCCACTTCCCGTGAACTGATCTCTCCTGATAATTGTGAACGCAAAGTATTCAAAAACTCTTGTCTATTCATCTTCGAATGTAAATCCTTTCTGCAGGCAGAAACTGCCTCATTACAAAGTTAGTAGTATTCCCACACTTGACAGCATACATATTGTAAGCTTGCTTACGATATGTCCAAATAAACAGTGTAAAAGTGCTTTCTTCCACACTACCTGTCGTAATTGTTGACATTATAGCATAGGTTTCTACTATTTTACAAGGCATTCTCCGCAAAACTTATCAGAGCGGTTTGTTATTTTCATCTTCAAATAATTCTGTGCTATAATAACGTTCCCCTGTATCCGGGAGAATGGTAACCACTCTTTTTCCGGGTCCCAGCTTTTTGGCAAGGCGCATGGCTGCCGCCACATTGGAACCGCTTGAGATTCCGCATAGCAGCCCTTCTTCTCTGGCAAGGCGTTTTGAAACATCCAGCGCTTCTTCATCTGTCACGATACAGATATCCTCATAAATATCCATGTTCAGATTCTCCGGAATCAGTCCGTCCCCGATTCCCATCTGCAAATGTGTTCCGATGCTTCCGCCTGATAAAATTGCCGCATGTTCCGGCTCAACAGCCCAGATCACAATATCGGGGTTTTGCCGTTTCAAAACTTCTCCAATGCCGGATAGTGTGCCGCCCGTACCCACTCCGGAACAGAAACCATGAATTGGTCCTTCCACTTGTTCTAGTATTTCCACGCCTGTATGGTATTTATGCACCAGCGGGTTATCCGGATTAATAAATTGCTGTGGAATATAGGCATTGGGATCTTCTGCTCCGATGCGCAGGGCTGTCTGCAGACACTCTTCAATGCAGGCTCCGATGTCTCCCTCATCATGAACCAGTATTACTTCCGCCCCATACTGTGTTACCAGTTTCCTGCGTTCTTCACTTACAGAATCAGGCATCACAATTTTTACCTTATATCCTTTTACAGCCCCAACCAAAGCCAATCCAATTCCCTGATTTCCACTGGTAGGCTCAACGATAACCGAATCTTTGTGTAGCTTTCCTTTTTTCTCTGCCTCCGCAATCATATTATACGCGGTTCTTGTCTTCACGGATCCCCCCACGTTTACACCTTCGTATTTCACCAGAATCTCGGCGCTGTCCGGCTGAGACAGCCTGTTTAAACGAACCATGGGAGTATGTCCGATCGCTTCCAATACATTATTATAGATCATTTCCTGCGGTTTCCTTTCCATTTCTTTATTTTCAACTCTTTAAACTGGCATCGTTTTCGATACTGAAATTTATGCTGATTAATATCATGATAATCTGTAAAGTCCTGTTTTAGACCTACAATTTTCTAATAGGAAGTATAGCATAGACCATTTGGATTGGCAATATGCTCCGTCCTCCAATCCCATATTTTATCACGCATTCCCGTAAACCATCACCCATTTTTTCTTATCGGGGAAAAAAATCAGCTTCACATTCTTCATAATCCCTTCTGCCACCATCTCACATTGATATTCCATGGAAGAAACCCCGGCAAAGTTCTTCTGCTCGGAGCACAGTACACGAATGTTGCCAATCGTGTGAATTTCTCCTTCTTCATCCTGGTATTTCACTAATCGCGGTATGCTGATTCCTGTTCGGGTAAACCAGCAGTAACATGCTATTTCTATCTGCTTTCCCCGAATTCTTCCCGCATCCGGTGAATCCATATTAATCCCTGTACCAAACGCCATGATAATTCCTCCTTACGTTTTTCGAACATTTGTTCTGTTTTTGTTATTATATCAGAATCTGTTCTTTAATTAAAGTAGTAATTAAAGGAAAACCGTAACCTAAGATCAGCAATATTGTATTCTTTCTCTGATTTTTCATATAAAAATCACATTTACCGTATATAATAGACAATCAAAGCATGTCTGTAAAATACCTGCATCAAAGATATATGAATTTAATTTTAGCAGGACAGAGCGTGCCGATTATTGCAATAATTTATCAGACTCAAAAGGAGGTGTGTATCTTGGAACTTTTATTTCAGAATGAAACGTCTTATGATGATGGATTTGAAAAATTATATTATGATACCTTGTTAGAAAATGATACTCCGGCATTTAAAGCAGTGAAACGTTACCAGCTTTGGGGAATTGGCTTTCTGCTCGTAAGTGTTTTGGCTTTAAGCCAGGCCCCGCATTTAAGAAGCTGGAGCCTGGGTGCTGCCGGAATGTGTGCATTGGTTTTTGGAATTATCTTTATTTATTTTGCAAAAGATTTTTACAAGAGATCCTTTGTTCGTAAGCTTCGCAAGTCAAAACAATCCTGCCTTTGCGGCAAAAAGATGACTTTTCAGATTACCCCCAGTACGCTCACACAGATCACTCCGGAAGAAACAACGGTTGTGGACTGGTCCGGCATTAAAAGCTGGACATTAATTGAAAATTATTATTTTCTGGAGCATGGCAGCAGATATATGGCTCTGGGAAAAAATAATTTTACAATCGGCTCAGCCGAGCACTTTCAAATCTTTTTAGACAATAAGTTTAGGAAGGAAAAGCTTAATCTGAAACAATGTTCTTGTTCCCAATAAAAATAGATCGCTGCAGAAATCATTTCTTATACCGGACTGCATTTCATATCTGGTTTGAAATTTGCTCTGCAGCGATCCCTTTTTTTCTAAAATATTCTAAAATTGATTTTCAAATTCTTCCGCAGGTATCGGCCTGCTGATCAGATACCCCTGGATATAATCACACCCAAATTCACGTAGCAGCTGCAATTGCTCTTCTGTTTCCACACCCTCAGCCACAACCTTCATATTCAATGCCTTCGCCATGGAGATAATACTGGATATAATAGTCTGATGACGAGGCTCCTTCAGGTTTTCATTACGGAAAAACATCATATCCAGCTTCAGTATGTCTACGGTAATGTCTTTTAGCAGATTCAGGGAAGAATACCCGGAACCAAAATCATCCATAGAGAAGAAAAAACCGCTTACGCGCATGGTACGCATAACCATTTCCAGAAGTTCTGCATTCTCAACCAGCACTGATTCCGTACACTCTAATTCCAGCAGGCCATTCGGTATATTATATTTTTCCTTTAGCCTGATATAATGTCTGGAAAAATCCCGTTGAAATACACTTATTCTGGAGACATTAACCGATATTTTAATGGGCTCCCGTCCTTCATCCAGCCATTTGCGCAGAAAACGGCAGGCTTCTTCAAACATATAACTGTCCAGATCAATAATAAAACCATTTTTTTCAAACAGCGGAATGAATCTGTTGGGCGGAACCACACCATAACCCGGACGTATCCACCTTGCCAGGGTCTCTGCCCCACTTACCCGTATTCCGTCCTGAATCTCAGCGATAGGCTGAAAATAAGCGCAGAATTCCCGGTTCTCCAAAGCTTTATACATAGCCGATTCCATTTCTTTTTCCGATAGAATCTGCCTGCGCATTTCTTCTGTATAGACTGCATATTTACTGCCTTCTAATACTTTTACACTTTTTTGAGCAAGATTGGCACAATCTATCATATCTTCTATCCCTATGGTCTTCCCGTGTTTTTCTACCAGATAGATCCCCGCAACCATTTCCAGCAGCAGTTTTTTTCCGGCCAGTCCTTTGAATTTTGCCAGTAGCCCTGCATTTTTCTGGAACCGCATCTCCAGCTCATCGATACTGTCATACCAAAGTAGGGAAACAAAGTGATCTGCCGACACCCTGGCAAATATTTCTCCTTCGCGCTGGTCCCGGCTGCTGATCTTTGCCCAATACTGCAGTACTCTGTCTCCAAAATCATAGCCATAGACATTGTTTACTAATTTAAAATTACGCAGATCACAATACCACAGCGCATATTTCTTTTCATTTCTGTTTTCCAAAATTTGTTTAGCTTCTATTTTAAACCTGCTGAAATTAGAACAACCGGTTAGATCATCATATTCTGCCCTGTATTCAAGCTCCCGTCTGTTTCTAGTAGCTTCATCTACATCTGTTATTGTAAACAGAGACCGGTTAACAGAACCATCCTCCGCCCTTAACACGGTAAGAACAATATGACACCACATGAATTGACCGTCCGTTTTTTTCAGACGAACGGTAGTTCCTGCATTCATGGCACCATCCATCACTTTTTTAGAAATCATTCTAGCCTGTTCCCAGTCATTGGGGTGAACATCATCCCGGGTAATAAAGCGCTGGTTTCTGTCGCTCCCTACATTTTTGATTAATGTAAACTGTTTTGCCGGAGGCGATGCATAGTAACTGTCATCCTCTCTGTCATATTCCAGTAATATTGTCCCTGACAATTCCATGATTCGTCGGTAACATTCATCTTCAATCTGTCTGCGTACCTGTATCTGGAGAGTACGGTTTTCTTCCTCACGGATTTTAACAGCATGGATATCCTGAATAAAACACAGGTACATTTCATCATCATTTCCACCGTTCATAGGCACCAGAGAAAACGCCTCCCATTTATAGTTGTCTCCCTGCGCTCTTCCTCTGAATTCTCCATACACCGTTGTTTTGCCTTCCTGCATCGCTTTTCTCACCAGGTCCCAGTTCGTAAACTGTTTAAAGCGTACCCCGTCTTCGGGATGAATCCGGTCTTTGACTATAACCTCCAGTTCAGCATGGAGATCTCCCTTCTCCCATTTATGCAAATTTTCTTCGCTCTCATTCAGCATCCGCCTGTAATAATTCTTTGAAACATTCATGACGATCATATCTTTAAAAATATGATGAACGGAATTTAAATAACTGTAAATCAGATTACTTTCCTCCAGATGGTGCATGGCATTAATCTCTGCAAGATACTCTTTACTGCCTATACTTTTATGATTCTGACTGCCGGATTGGCTGCCTGTACCGGATTCCCCTTCATCCTTACATCTGTTTCGGTCCTTTTGTTTGTGTTCCATTCCCTGCTGATAGAATACAAACTGATTGCGTCCCATCTCCTTGGCTGTATAAAGTGCGGCATCCGCACGCATATAAAGTTCGTCAAAGCTGGTTCCGTCCTTTGGATAAACTGCCACACCCATACTGCCGGATACACAGATTCCCTCCTCATAATGCTTTGAAAGCTGCATGACGATATTTCCAAGCTTCTGTTCCAAAAGCGTATTCAGGGGGATATCCCTTAAACAAATTACAAATTCATCCCCGCCCAGACGCCCAACAATATCATTTATACGAACGGAAGTCTTTAAAATATTGGCAATCTCTCTTAAAACCTGGTCTCCAAACTGATGTCCCATCTGATCATTCAAAGATTTAAAGAAATCAATGTCCACCATTATAAAAATATGCCTGCTGGACAGCGGACTGTTATCTAACAGTCCCGATACTTCTTCGATAACCGTACCCCGGTTCAGCAGTCCCGTCAGGGGATCGATTTGAGAACGATTCTCCAGTTCAATGCTTCTTCTTTTTTCTTTGTCAATATTTCGAAACAGGATCATTGCTTTGACTTCATCTGTATCAAGATCCGGAAGTAAAAATGTGCTGATCTCCGTCCAGAAAAGTTTACCCTGGGAATCCAAAAACCTGCAGTCAATTTTAAGGCTGCAGTCTTTTTTATAATACTTTTCAATCAATCTGCTTCTGGTAAAAAAACGCTCAAACGTTTGTCTGTCTTCCTCAAAGACCCACTGTTTTGTCACAAATGCAGCCAGTTCATCATAGGTATCTATTTTTTGCGGAAGTTCTTCCGCCATGGGACCGCCGACATGTTCCACCGTATTCTCATTCAGATTACATTCATAGGACACAATCTCCCCTGCAAGCTGGTTCTCATTATACTTCCGCCATTTTTCATAGGCGGCTTCTTTTTCCCGCTGAACCGTATAATCCTCATATATGATAATGCCCCGCAGCACTTCGCCGTTCACACTATAAGTAAGCCGGTATTTCATCCTATACCAGTTGAGACTGCCCTTTCTGTTTTTTAAACGTACTATAATTTCCCCCATCGGAATACCATCCAGCATCGACTGGAAAAAACGGGATACTTCCGCTTTACTATCTTCAATTACCACCTCCGTATTCAAAATTTCATCCGGCATATTTGTAATAACTTCCGGAAGTCCAAAACTTTGAGCTCCCCTTTTTTCTATGTACAGTGTTCTTGTTTTGATATCAAATACATCCATGATTTTACCGGTCATTGCAAAAGCGATTCTGTTTTCTTCTTCTTTTAATGCCAGTGACTCTTCTGCACTCTTTTGGTTCGTAATATCCGTAATAGCGCAGGTAAGTGTACCACCCTGACCCGGATCATAAGCGGATGCTACTCTCATCCACAACAATTTGCCGGATCTGTGGATATAACGGTGCTCACATTCAAAATCATATATATTTTGCGCAATCTTTTTATGCAGCATACGGACAAGTCTCTGATAATCCCCCGGATAGATTATCTTCTTTGCGTTGTTTAATTCTTCCTGCCCAGCTTCTTCTCCTGTATATCCGAACGTTTTATAATAACGGTCATTTGCCCATAAAATAGTAAATACTTTATCGCATTTCATCCTGCACACGCCGCAGGGGATATTGTTCCCGTAGTTCTTGTTATTTTCTGTCTCCATGGTTCCTCCATATACGGACGCTTCAGTCAATAATTCGTTAATTTGGAATGCTTTTATTATACCTTGCTTTTCTGCAAAATTCAATTATATAGCATGCAGAAAAACCATAATTTTCTGCACGCTATCCCTGCTTTTTCATATAATATACAGATACCATAATATAGAAAAGATGTGATACTTTTGGCAATTCGTATCTTTGTAGACCAGGGACACAATCCCAGCGGCTTCAATGCCGGAGCCGAGGGCAACGGTCTTCGGGAGCAGGATATCACCTACACGGTAGGAGCCTATCTTGCAGATCTACTCGCCGCGGATCCCCGTTTCGAGGTTCGTACCTCCCGTAATTCACCTACTGAAGTTCTCGGTACCAGTAATGCCACCAGCCTTCGTGAACGTGTAAATATGGCAAACAGCTGGCCTGCTGACTATTTTATCAGCATCCACGTCAACTCTAATACAAATCCTGCCATCAACGGTACTGAAGTCTACGTCTATCGCCCGAACTCAGCGCCTTATTATCTGGGACAGGAAATAGTGGATGAAATTGTGCGCCGGGTAGGGACAAAGGATAATGGTGTCCGGATCAATCCCGGCCTGTACGTACTGCGCCGCACAAATATGCCGGCGGTTCTGGTAGAACTGGCTTATATCAGCAACACCAGCGATGCACAGCATTTAAGGGATGACCAGTATCAGTTTGCATATGGCATTTACGTGGGACTTTTGAACTACCTGGGACTGCCCCAGCTGTAATTGTAATAACGTTTTTCAGCTGTTTTTTGTAATATCCGTTCCCTCCCGCTCTTTCATCAACAATTTCTGATCAATTTCAACATTTTTTTCTTTCTTGTCATGTTTTTGTATGATATAGTATAAAGAGTTAAAAATAATCATAAAACAGGGAGGGAATTTTCTTGAACGAAAGAAAGATCATTCAAGTTGAGGACAAGGTACCATTTAAACTGCTTGCTCCTCTGAGTATTCAACACATGTTTGCCATGTTTGGCGCATCTGTGCTTGTTCCATTTATTTTTGGAATCAGCCCCGCAATCGTATTGCTTACCAATGGTATCGGTACTCTGCTATTTATCCTTATTACAAAAGGGAAAGCTCCTGCATATCTCGGATCTAGTTTTGCCTTTCTTGCACCCGCTGGTATTGTAATTGCCAAATGGGGGTACTCATACGCCCTGGGCGGTTTTGTTATCGTCGGTTTATGCGGATGTATCCTGTCATTTATCATTTACAAATTTGGGACAAAGTGGATTGACATCGTTCTGCCGCCGGCAGCCATGGGTCCTGTGGTAGCCCTGATCGGACTGGAACTGGCTGGAACGGCTGCTTCTAACGCCGGAATTTTATCATCTACATCTTATACTCTGGATCAGGCATCCGGCTTGTATGAGCAGACGGTTACTCCGGTAGCAATGAATAACCTGATAGTATTCTTAATCACATTAGGAGTTGCGGTATTCGGAAATGTACTTTTCAAAAAGTTCCTGGCAGTCATACCAATCCTGATCTCCATTATTGCCGGTTATATTTCAGCCGTCATTTTCAATGTAATTGACCTTGGCACTATTAAGGAAGCACTTGCAACACCCTTTATTTCCCTGCCAAGCTTCCAGCTTCCGCACTTTAAGGCTGAAGCTGTTCTGATACTGCTTCCGGTTATACTGGTAATTGCTTCTGAGCATATCGGGCATCAGGTTGTAACCAGCAAGATCATTGGCCGTGACCTGCTAAAGGATCCGGGACTTCACCGTTCTTTATTTGCCGATAACTTCTCTACCATGTTATCCGGTCTTGTAGGCTCCGTACCTACTACTACTTATGGTGAAAATATCGGTGTAATGGCTATGACAAAAGTATACTCCGTTCGCGTAATCGGCGGTGCTGCCGTGCTCTCGATCCTGTGCTCTTTCATCGGACCGATGTCCGCATTAATCAACACCATTCCAGGACCCGTTATCGGCGGTATTTCATTCCTGCTTTACGGTATGATCGGAACTTCCGGTATCCGTATCATGGTAGATGCCGGTGTAGATTACGGCAAAAGCCGTAACCTGACACTGACTTCCGTAGTCTTTGTCACCGGACTCTCTGGGGCGGCACTTACACTTGGTAATGTAGAATTAAAAGGTATGGTACTTGCATGTATCGTTGGTATGATTTTATCCCTTTTATTCTATATCTTTGATAAGCTGAAGCTGACCAACGACAGAGAAGAAGCCTAGAGCGTGTTTTAAAATTGCTTTCTGGCAGCTGTGCGTCACAGTTTGTGGGAGATTTGTCCCGGATGAAGGGCGCGTAGCGGGCTACGTAACCTGAATTCGGGGCAAATATGCCGCAAAGTGGGGCGTACAGATGGCAGGAATGAATTTTCAAACACGCTCTGGAACGTGTTTAAGAATATAAAAATCTCTTTTCCAAAAGGTTAGCCCCAACGGAAAGAGATTTTTATTTAACCGGATTTTTTACAAGAAATTTACCCTTGACTTTTGAAAACTTTACATCCATTTCCTATAATTTTTATGGCGGCACAAGAATTATCTTATTCCAGAAACTTTCAAGTGAACTTCCAGGGCTATCCGCCCTTACAAACCATAACAGAGAGGTATCTTTCTATGAAATTTAAATTGACTGCCTTAGAAAAGCAATGGATCTTATATGATGTGGGAAACTCTGCATTTATTCTGCTCGTCTCTACCATCATCCCTATATATTTTAACTATCTCGCTGACAACGCCAATATTTCGTCTGTCAATTATCTTGCTTACTGGGGTTATGCTGCATCCATTTCTACCATTTTAGTTGCCCTGATCGGTCCAATTGCAGGAACGATATCAGACACCAGGAGCTATAAGAAAAAATTCTTTATCCTTTCCATTGGCGTCGGAATTGCAGGCTGTATTATTCTTGGTTTCCTTCACTCCTGGATCTGGTTTCTGGGAATTTTTATTATCACTAAAGTTGGTTATTCTTCAGCAAATATTTTTTATGACTCTATGCTCACCGATATTACGGTATCTGAACGTATGGACAGAGTATCTTCCCATGGCTATGCCTGGGGCTATATCGGAAGCTGCATCCCTTTTATTGCAAGTCTCGGTCTGGTACTGGGTGCAGGTAAGCTGGGACTCACCATGACACAGGCAATGGCTATGGCTTTTTGCATTGTGGCAGTCTGGTGGCTGGTTTCTTCCCTGCCTCTGATTAAAAATTACAGACAGATACATTATGTAGAAAAATCAGGCAATGCTGCAAAAGAAAGTTTTGGAAGGCTTTTTAGAACCCTGAAAGATATGAAACGCCAAAAGCATATTTTTATGTTCCTGCTGGCTTTTTTCTTTTATATCGATGGTGTGTACACCATCATCGATATGGCAACAGCGTATGGTACCTCACTGGGTCTTGATACCACCGGTCTCTTACTGGCTCTTTTACTGACACAGATCGTTGCTTTTCCCTGTGTTCTTATCTTTGCACGGATTGCACAAAAGCAGGATACTACCCGGCTCATATCCATCTGTATAGCAGCATATCTGGGCATCACCCTGTTTGCAATGCAGCTGGATTCCCAGTTAGAGTTCTGGATATTAGCTATATGCGTCGGCATGTTTCAGGGAACGGTACAGGCACTGTCCCGCTCCTTCTTTGCCAAGATTATCCCTCCCGATAAATCCGGCGAATACTTTGGTATTCTGGATATCTGCGGAAAAGGAGCCTCTTTTCTTGGAACCACTCTGGTAAGTATCATCAGCCAGATTACCGGTAAGGTAAATCTGGGTGTGGGTGCCCTTGCAATTATGTTTATCCTTGGGTTCGTTTTTTTCAGACGGGCAGTACGACTTACGAAAGAACTGCAGTCATCCCAGTCAGAACCGGATACCATGACTACCACTTCCTGACAGCATCCGTAATTAATTTCTATTTTTTGTACTTTCTCCCAATTCCACCCTCCATGTGGTCTATGGGGGTCTGTACAAATACAGCGCGTTTCAAAGCATCTAATCCGTATCTTTTTCTGATATGATCTACAGCTGCGTCAAGCTTTTCCAACTTTTCAAAATCGATTGGATCAAACAACTGCATTTGACGGATGTAATCCTGTTCATGTATCCTTCCTGTATGAATACCCAGATGCCGTATCGGCACACCATCCCACAATTCATCAAACAGCCTCGCTACCGCATGGTAAATTTCCAGCGTGATATCTGTGGCCTCCGGCAAAATACACTGATGGGATTCGTAGTGGAGTTCATAATTTTTAATACCCACTGCCACTATTTCTGCTTTTACACCGTCATGGCGAAGCCTTGCCGCCACAGTTTCCGCAAGTGCCAGCAAAACCATCTTTGCCGTTTTTCCATCCACTACATCAAAGGGTATCGTTGTAGAATTTCCGTAACCCTTATTCGGGGGCGGCACCGGTTCTACTACCGATACATCTATTCCATTTGCAAATCCCCAGATAACCTCCCCATGCTTTTTCAGATGGTCTCTTAAAATCTGCAAATCTGTATGCGCCAGTTCTCCAATTGTCCGTATGCCTAACTGTACTAATTTTCTCGTGGTTGCCCTGCCCACAAAAAATAAATCTGACACCGGCAGCGGCCACATTTTCACAGATATCTCTTCGGGAAAAAGAGTATGTACCATATCCGGCTTTTTAAAATCGGATGCCATCTTCGCCAAAACTTTATTTTTAGAAATACCAACATTTACGGTAAACCCTAATTCCCGGAATACCCGGTCTTTTAAGGAACAGGCTGCTTCTATGGGATCTTTCCAAAATCCCTGAGTACCTGTCATATCTAAAAAAGCTTCATCGATACTGTATTGTTCCACAACCGGAGTGAAATCCCTTAAAATATTCATTAACGCTGCAGATGCTTTTTCATACAATTCAAAATCAGGAGGAACCAACACCAGTTCCGGGCATTTCACCCGGGCCTCTGCAATAGTTTCTCCTGTTTGTATCCGGTATTTCTTTGCAGGAATGGATTTCGCCAATATAATTCCCCTGCGCTTGCTACTGTCCCCGCCCACAGCAGATGGAATTGTACGCAGATCCTGTACAGCTCCCAAATGCTCTAAACGGTATACGGCTTCCCAACTCAAATATGCGCAGTTTACATCTACGTGAAAGATTAGTTTTTCAAACATATGTTCGCCTCCTGTTTTCATCTTATAAGAACATATATAGGATGTAAACAGGTAAATACTGGATTATCTATAAGAAATCCAAGGTCTGCTGAACATATTCCGAACTGCCTTTCAAACGTGCGGGAATCTGATGCAGAAGCTCCTTTGCCCTGTATTCATCAAAGATCCAGTCCCTGAGCTCCTCGCTTTCCAGTATCAGGGGCATCCGGCTGTGTACGGGTTTCATTGTTTCATTCGCATCCGTGGTTAAAATTACAAAACGTTCCTGTCCTTCATACAGATTATAAAATCCTGCAAGTAACAATATTTTTCCGTCCTCTCTCTGAAACGTAAACTTATTCTTATGAGCATCCCATTCATAAAAACGTTTCGCAGGAATCACACATCTTCTGACCAATATGCTTTCCCGGAACATTCTCTTTTCCAAAGCCGTCTCGGATCTGGCATTAAAAATTACACCTTTTTTATCGAATCCCAAAAATCCCCAGGTGAATATTTCTTCAGCAAATTCTTCCTCTCTCCCAAGGATAACAGGTGCAGCAGCTGTGGGACAAATATCTCTGGAACTATATTCTTTCCACAGCTTTGCATCTACCTGACGGACTATTTTTTCCATTTCTCTTGCCGTATCATCATCTATATAATATCTTCCACACATAGGGAAGCCTCCTTTTTCTATATTTTCTTAACCCGGACTTTTTCAACCCGCCTTTCCTTCATCTGCAGCACTGTAATTTCCAGATTCTTATAAGAAAAACAGTCCCCTTCTTTTGGAATTCGGTCAAGTTCCTCCATTACCCAGCCACTGACGGATACCACTTCAAATTCCTGTTCCATATCCAGTTCTTCAAACAGCTTTTCAACATTCATACAGCCAATCACAACGTATTCGTCCTGTCCGGTCTGCTCCATTTCATGAACAACCTTGTCGTGTTCATCCCATATTTCACCAACCAGTTCTTCCAATATATCTTCCAGTGTTACAATACCAACCGTTCCTCCAAACTCATCAATCACAACTGCAATATGGGATTTCGCCGCCTGCAGCTCCTTAAGCAGAATACCTATTTTCTTATTTTTAGTGGTATACAAAGCCGGTCGGATAATGGCAGCCAATTCCTGCTCCGTGTGATAAATATGATTGTGGAAATCCTTCTGATACACAATTCCTTCAATGTGGTCAATGTCTTCTTTATAAACCGGAAGCCTTGAATATCCTGTCCTTGCAAAAACACCTGCGATTTCTTCTTTCGCCGCATCCAGAGGTATGCCAACCACATCCACTCTGGGTGTAAAAATATCAATAGCCTCTATTTCCGTAAATTCAATGGCACTTCGTATGAGCGTACTTTCCTGCTCATCGATTCCGCCTTCCTGCTCTGCTTCGTCTACAATTGTCAGCAGTTCTTCTTCTGTAATTGTTCTGTCCTCTGAATTTTTAAACATCTTCGACAACAGTTTCTTCCACTGGCGGAAAAGAAAGTTAAAAGGCGTTAAAATCCAGACAAAACAATTCAATATGGTGGCTGAAAACATAGCGAATTTTTCCGGTGACTCTTTTGCTATACTCTTTGGGGAAACTTCACCAAAAATCAAAACTACTATAGTCGTAACAATTGTAGATATGCTGGCACCCAGGTCCTCTCCCAATAGTTTTACAAAAAGTACGGTAGCAAGCGATGCCGACGCTATATTTACTATATTATTGCCAATTAAAATGGTAGATAACAAACGGTCATAATCCTGGGACAGCTTTAACACCAGAGCCGCCTTTTTATTCCCTTTTTCCGCCATATTTTTGATTCGAATACGGTTCAGAGAAGAAAAAGCTGTTTCTGTAGCCGAAAAATACGCAGACATTATAATACAAATTACAATAATTATAAGTGACACACTGTTACTATCCATCTAATAAAATCCTCCTTCAGATATGTTCCCTGTTTTCATTAGCTTCACTTCCATCATACAGCTTCCGCCCCATTCTTTCTGTCATAATCATATAAAAATACACAAAAAGACATAGCCTGTACTTCACAAATACAGGTTATGTCCATTTTTATTTTCATATTTACTTATAAACCGATTAAAATAATAAAATAAAGGTCGGTCAGCGTCGCTATCGGCGTCGTCCATTTGTTCTTCCCTCTCTTAATACTGCTGTTATTATTTTGTAATTATGTTATATTATATGCTATGCCAATAAAAAAATCAATAGGCTTTGGTGCCTTTGTATAATATTATCCAGGTATTCCAGATCTTCGTAAAGCTGCTCCATTGGGATATCCTATCATTACTGCCATATCAATCCGGCTCTGTTTCAAGCAGCCGCATCTCTGAAAGATGGAGTGTGAGATAATTACATGTTCCATACCAGGCGGCTGAGCTGCGAAAACCATCTGGATTTCACAGCGAATGTCCGCGGGCCGTCAAAAAGTGCTCCACTCCCTGCATTTTTCTATCTTAATAGTAGGATCGAATCCCTGTTCTTTTCCCATATTAGATAATACCTCACATGGGAATTCCGGACAGACACCGCAATGATCATATTTATTTTTCTCACAGCAGCTTTTCACCTCACAGGTTCCGCCCCAGAAAGGTCCTTCCATATTCAAACATCCTTTGCATGCCACTTTGTCCTTTCTTTCACAGGAATTGCAGCAAACGCCGCATCTTGATTCATGCATAAAAATACCTCCTTAAAATTTTCATTCATTTTCCAAATTTTTTTCTCCATCTGCATCTTTGTCCAGGTATTCTCTCATAAATTTCAAAATCCACGCTTCCATGGAAGATGCCATCAGATACTGTTGTTCCAATATTGTTTGTCCTGTCATTGGGATATGGGTACGCTTCTGCGAATTTTCCCCAATCACCTCTTTCAGGTCTGAGATTCCTTCCCGGATATGTTCCAGCAATTCTTCTCTTTTTGCAGGCGCTGCGAAATCCAGGTTCATAATAACAGCATTAAAATCCAGGAAAATACTTACCGACTGCATTGCCGTCTTCTCCATAAGTTTCTCGAAATATGCATCGCCTTCCGGCGTAATCATATAAACAGATTTTTCCGGCATTTTTCCATCCTTCATTACATTTCCTTTAATATACCCCTTGTCCTCCATCTGGACCACTTTCTTGTATATCGATGGCGTACTGATTTTTACCCATCTGGAAATATTGCGGTACTCCACACTTTTCTGCAGATCATATGCACTTTGTGGTCTCTGCTTAATCATTCCTAACACAATTAGATCTATTGCTGCCATTTTTCCTTTCCTCTACCTCTCTGCTATATTTTATACTACTATACTTTATATCACATGTCAATAAAAACATATTACTTTGCTTATGTTCTATAAACAGCGGACACTGTCCCCAATAATCAGCTCTGTATTCACATAGATCTTAACGGATTCTTCCACATCCCCCTGGATTCGCTCCACCAGCCTGTCGATGGACACATAAGCCTTTCTGTCATGCAAGGCACAAATGCAGGTAGGCTGATAATCCATGAGGGCAGTGTCCGGAATCGTATCAAAACCCACAATTGAAATATCATCGGGTATTTTATAACCGTTATTTTCCAAAGCTTTACTGATCCCGATCGTAACCTCATAATTTTCCGAAAAGATAGCCGTTGGGATATGTTTTTTATCTTCTATGTAACGCTGCATGCCTTCAAAAGCTTCCTGGGTTCCCCCTCCGATATCCACAATTCTTTCATTTCTCCGGCTCTGAAGTCCCTTTTTCTCCATAAACCGGTTAAAAGCTTCCCGGCGTTCGTACATATTATAAAAATTATTTGTATTGCGGAAATAGAGGATATCACGATGCCCGTTTTTATAGAGATAATCCAATCCCATTATGACTCCCTGATGGTTATTCAGCATAATATTGTCTGTATGCAGATCATTAAAATCCTGATCGCAGACCACAAAAGGTATTTTAAAATTCAGGAAGCTGGCATAATCATCCTCTTCCATATAGGCTGCATTCACATAGACACCTGCCACATTATCCCGGATACATTCATCCAGAAACGCTCCAATATCATCTTTTCCCCGGATTACATTTACCAGATCCATCTTATATCCGTATTCCCTCGCCCGCCTGGATGCCTGTTCGAACGTTATGTACGTCCTGGTATTCTCAGAACTGTCCCAATATGGCCGGTCTTCCAAAAAAGCAAGCATGCGGATAATTTTTTCATTTCCACCTGCGGACTCATCCTCCGCTGTCTTACTTTCCAGATAATCCAATACCCTTCTCCTGGTATCTTCATTTACACCCGGACGGTTATTAATTGCCAGGGAAACCGTAGCTGTAGAAAGCCCAAGCTCCTTTGCAATATCCTTAGCCTTCACCCTCATAAAAACCTCCTATGACGCACTAATGCGATTTTAATAAAAAGAAATAACATACATTATTTCACAATTGTCCTTTAATTTTTTAAATAAATTTAAATTCTTTTAAATTTATTGTACCTTTGCACATCAGTTTTGTCAACACACAAAGCAAAAAAATGGTTTTTTTGAAAAAAGGACACTTTGTAGACGGGGGAGTACGACTACTACCCTCCTATACAAAGCGTCCTTAATCATCTAAACATTTCTTTATAAAAAGCCGGATGTTTTTTTCTTCTTCTTCTTTATTTTGCGTATCCCTTCCCAACCGGTCACACAGGCCAAGGAGCGCTACTTCCTGCAGATCTGTTCTTTTCTTCATTCCTTCCAGATCTGCATGGGGCAGCCCTTTCACCACAAACAAAATCTGCATGTGATAGCGCACCAGTCCACATACTGCTTCTATAAAATTATTATCTTCATCGAAAAAGGACAGGAATTCCCTTGCCAGCTGCTCACCTGCCTGGTCATGGTTATAGGAAGTGATTCTGCCCTTTTTCATTCTCGTTGTAGAGGGTTTTCCAATATCGTGAAGCAGGGCCGCCCACATAAAAACTCTGGGATCCCTGCTCCGCTTTCTTACTTTTGCCGCTACATCAATAACCTGCATCGTATGAATCCATACATTTCCTTCCGGATGATATATTGGCGACTGCTCTGTATTGCGGAGTTCATAAAGCATTTGAAAGGGGTAGTCCTTAAACAAACCTCTTTCATACATTTCATTTAAATAAGATGACGGGTTTTCATCTTCTATCATATGGGTCTGCATTTCCAGAAATATTTCTCTCTGGTTCATCCCTGCACCTCTCTGTAGATCACAATCCCGCTTACCACACTGCCCGGATGATAAATGTGAAAATTCTTTACTTCCACAAGTTCATCCCTGATCTGCCCAATCAGCCGGATAGGTCACATATAGAAATCTGGCACTCTGGAGCACCGAAAACTGAATTTTGGAGCCTTTGGGAATGAGTATTATTTCACCCGGGCCCGCTGTTACACTTTTCCCATTGGCAATAATCGTAAGGGAACCTTCGATTACGTAATCTATTTCATCATAATTTAATGTCCAGTCAAAAGTAGTTTTCTCCATCTCCATAATTCCGCATCCAAGTCTGGGACTTTCCGGCAATGTAAACAGATCATGTGTATAGACCTGATCTGTTCCTTTCCCGGTATCAAGACGGTCGGAAGGTTCCACTTTTACCGCCGGAACTTTAACCTTTATTATATTACCGGCTGTCTCTTTTTGATTATCTTTTGTCAGCTGCCCCATCTGTCCTAATTTTTCTGCCAGAATCTGGGCAATCATTTGCTCGATTGATTCTTTATTTATATCCATTGACGGCATTCTCCTTCTATAATCATTCTACTTTGCAGAAGCCTGTCCTGAATGATCCTCTTTTAATGTCCTGTTAGAAATAAAAACAGCTACCATTACCGCTGTAATCCCTCCTACCAGTTTTCCAATAATCATTGGAAAAATCATAGTAGAATTAAATCCTGCGGTAAATCCCAGATGATCACCGAAAACAAAGGCTGCCGATACGGCAAACGCCACATTTAATATCTTTCCCCGGTTGTCCATATCTTTCATCATTCCAAACATAGGAATACTGTTTGCCAGACTGGCTACTAATCCTGCTGCTGCAATGTCATTCATCCCAAGTACTTTTCCAAGCTTCATCAGTGGCTTTTTGAATACTTTGGTAATTACATAAACCAGTGGAAACGCACCTGCCAACACAATTGCGATGTCTGCAACTACGGTAAATCCTTCACTTAAAGGATTCATACCTTTGATCAGGACAATTCCCGTCAACTGCTCGATGATTCCCACACCCAGTCCCAAAGTAATAACCGCCACAACAAATTTACCGAAATAAGTAAATCCTTTTACCATGGCATTTTCAAATTTCCAGAGTCCCAGAGCAATCAGAAGGGCAAAGATAATAATTGGAATCAGATTGCGCAGTACCATTCCAATGGAATACCCTGCTACAAGTCCTCCAACGAAGGAACCGATGGGAATGGTGATGACTCCAGCCAGAACACCCGTCGCCAGATATTTCCGGTCAGACTCTTCAATAATTCCCAGTGCAACCGGAATGGTAAATACAATTGTAGGTCCCAGCATAGCCCCTACAATCAAACCACCAAAATTTCCAGCATTGGGATCTAAAGCCAAGGCTTCTGCAAGTGGCGCTCCACCCATATCATTTGCCAGAATCGATCCGGCAAACATAGCCGGGTCAGCGCCCAGAAATCCAAACAGCGGTACGATAACCGGTTTTAAAAGATTCGCAATGACCGGTGCCAGCGCAATAATACCCACCATGGATACTGCCAGGGCGCCAATCGCCATAATACCTTCTTCAAATTTTTCCCCCAGGCCAAACCGGTTGCCGATAATCCGGTCCAGGGCGCCTAATGCGGCGAAAAATACCATAATATAGATAATGATCTCATTGATGCCCATTTTGAACACCTCCATTGTTATTTGCAGATTCCTGGATATCCAGAGAATCTATAATTCCTATTACTGCTGCATCTATCGGAGTTTTTCCATCTCCTACTACCATTCGTGCGGGATTTCCCCGGCAAACCAGTACCATATCACCAACTCCTGCTCCGATTACATCGGCTGCAACAATAAATGACTCATCTTCCTGCCTGGATCTTTTCATGATATCGATAACCAAAAGCTTTTGCCCGTTGATCCCTTCATCTTTTTTCGTTGCCCAGACATTTCCTATTACCTTGCCAATTTCCAAACCCTCACCCCTTAATTTCTTATAACCGCCATATTGTGATTCGAAATGTAATCTCTGGCCAGCGGTGTAATAATCGTATTTTGCCCCAGCAATATAGTGATGCTGCCGGTTCCCCGAACCTTTATCAGGTCCGATTCCCGTAAGAGGCGAAGGCCGCTCAGATCCACATAGTCCTCTGTTTCAGGTCTTGGTTGTATGCGGTTTTCTTTTGCTATTTCTGACGTATAGCTGATCAGTTCTATCCCAAATCTTTGAACAGCAGCTTCATATTCCTGATAGAGATGATATAAAGTCTTGTATGCTGTCTCTTTGTATCTCCGGTATTCCAGACCGGACTCCAGGAGATATACCCGTTTTCCTTCCAGCAATGCCCGTAAGATACATGCAGCCTGCGGTTCTGATGGAATTCCAAGAACCAGATCAGCCATTAATTTTATCGGCATCTGTGCCAATACATAGATATCGCAGCTTTCTGCCTCCGAAAACGGGATGATCTGATACGCAGCTTTCAAAGCTTTTTCTTCGCCCTCAGGCAGTACGCCCAATACCATAGCTGACCTTCCGGCTGCATTTTTCATACAGTCCTGGCCAATTTTACGCTTTAATTCCCGAATCACTTCTTCTATTAAAACTTTCTCATCCATAGGCTCTTTCCCTTCCTTTGAGCATATTCAAACATGGCAAAACACACTCTAGAGCGTGTTTGAAAATTGCTTTCTGACAGATGTGTGTCACAGTTTGTGGTAGATTTGTCCCGGATGAAGGGCGCGTAGCGGGCTACGCAACCTGAATTCGGGGCAAATATGCCGCAAAGTGGGGTGTGCAGATGGCAGGAATGAATTTTAAAATACACTCTAGTGTACAATTCTGCAGAAAGTTCCTTTTTCAAACCCACAGGCATTGGCTTCATCATAATCAATGTGAACATACGTGTCAAAATCTTTACTGACTCTGGCTATAGTATCTTCAAATATAACCGGCCTGCTGCCAAATACCTTTATTTTCAACGCCTGTCCATCTTTGACCTGGAAACGGGCGGCATCTTCCGGAGTAATGTGCATATGGCGTTTTGCTACTATTACGCCTTTATCCTTTACTACCTGCCTGTCCCCATTAGAAAAAATGGCTCCCGGCGTACCCGCGATATCTCCGCTTAAGCGCACCGGCGGTTTTATTCCCAATACCAGTGCGTCAGTCATAGAGATCTCAGCCTGGGTCTCTTTCCTCTCAGGCCCCAGAATTACAACATTTTTTAACGTCCCTTTCGGACCTGTCAGCGAAATGCGTTCCTGGCACACAAACTGCCCTGGCTGGGAAAGATCACGTACTCTGGTAAGCTGATAGCCTTTTCCAAATAACGCGTCCACATCCTCCCTGCATAAATGCACGTGCCTCCCGGAAGCCTCAACTTCCACCATCAGTTTCTGGCGAAGTTCCCTGACAACTGCTTCTACGATATTATCTACAAGTTCATTCATAGTGATACCTCCTGCATATCCCAGGCCTGCCTGCGATACTGCCTTAATAAGTAGTTTGAAAGCGCTTTTCTTTCAAACTGCCTCCTTGCATATTACAATCCTGCCTGCGATATGCTTAAATTAGCATTGTGAAAGTGTACCTCTTTCACACTTTACACATTTGCGGATCTGTTTCTTCATATTTTCCCGTTAGGTATTTGAACATCATGATCCAAAACAGAGAAGAAAGCCTGTTTAAGACCCGGATTATATCTTCCCTTTCCACATCCCCTGATTCCATTTTAAAAGCCCGGTATGCCGCCAATTCAGTTTCTCTGGCTTTTGTACGAAGGCGGTTTAAATATGCCACGATTTCGCCATGCTGATAGGTCGGCAGGAAATGTTTCATCCCATAGTACTGGCTTGGATGATGGGAATGTGCCCGCATTTCATCCGTATTCAGACCCTGCATCAATATTTCACCCACCGGCTCTCCTGAGACTTCACACCGGAGAGTCCACCGTATGGTCTTGATAATTTCTTCCAGATCCTGTGTCATCCTGTGAAGCTGCTTTTTCTCGGTCAATGTCTGAAAAAGAATGATTTCAGATTCCAGAGAATCAATTGCCCCTCTGAACGCAATTCGCGGATGGTCCTTGAAGACAAGCTCTTCTCCTCTTAAATGCGTCATATGCTCTGGTTTTCCATTTATTGCCTGACTGACCGCTGCGGTAACGATTCTGCGGATTTTGTCTCTTGATTCTTCCATGGTTATTAAGCCTCTTCGGAAAAGGTACCTGCCGCTCTTTCAACCTGGTGGGGTAAAATTACATCTACTTCTGTATGCGGGCGGGGTATTACATGCACAGATACCAGTTCTCCCACGCGTTCTGCTGCAGCTGCTCCTGCATCGGTAGCTGCTTTAACTGCTCCTACATCGCCTCTGACCATAACGGTTACCAGACCTGCGCCAATGGATTCTTTACCAACCAGCGTTACATTTGCTGCTTTTACCATCGCATCTGCCGCTTCGATAGCTCCAACCAGACCTTTTGTTTCAATCATACCCAATGCATTTGTATTAGCCATTTCCATTACCTCCGTAATTTTAAATTTAAGATTTCATGTTTTATATTTCTTATTATTTATTTCTATCGTATTATTATTCTACAATTGCTCATATTCATTCATCGTTGTTTCACGGGCCTTAGCGCGTGTTTGAAATGCCTGTATCTGAATCAGATAAGCTCCTTCATAATTTTTTCAACGATGGAGTCTATCATCTCCTGGCTTAGTCCCAGGCTGGATGCCGAAGTGCCATGTCCGCCTGCCGTCTGTGCTTCTCTTCTGATCTCTGCTAACTCTTTTGTTCCAAACGCAACTCTTTTAATATTAATCACATCTAACGGACCAATGTTGTTAGAAGTAGAGCTTCCGCCCACGGCTCCGCAGCCAAGAGTCAGCGCAGGAAACAGTCCTGTCGTCGCTCCGATTCCACCCAGGGCTCCGGGTGTATTTACCAGAAATCTGGATGCCGGAATCTGCAGTGCAAATTTACGCACCAGAGCTTCATCCTCTGCATGCATGGAAAACGTATGCCCTGCACCTTCCATATGCAGAATCTCTATACAGCGTTCTAACACCTTATCTGTATTCTCTTCTACATACATCCCCAATACAGGTGCCAGTTTTTCTCTGGAATAAGGCGCACCATCTCCAACCTTTGTCTCTCTTCCCACCAATACTCTTGCTGTGGAAGGAATTCCGGTCAATCCTGCGTACTGTGCAATTGTAGCTGTGCTTTTTCCTACTATCATTGGATTCATCGTTCCGTTTGCTCTTAAGATGAACTGTCCCAGCTGTTTGGTCTGAGCATCATCCATAATATAGGCACCCTGTTCTTTTAATTCCTTTACAACCTTTTCTTCCATGGACTTCTCCACCACGATAGATTGTTCGGAAGCACAGATTGTCCCGTTATCAAATGTTTTAGAATCCAGAATTCTCTGAACGGCTTTTTTTACATCAGCACTTTTATCAATAAATGCGGGGCCGTTTCCTGCCCCCACCCCAATTGCCGGTGTTCCGGAAGAATATGCGGATTTAACCATTGCGCCGCCGCCGGTAGCCAGAATCAGAGAGGTGCTATCATTGCTCATAAGTTCCTTGGTTGCGTCCATCGTAGGTACACTGATGGCGGAAATGGCTCCTTTTGGGCATCCTGCTTTCTGTGCGGCATCTGCTATAATTCGAACGGTTTCTAAAATACATTTTTTTGCACCCGGATGCGGTGAAAATACAATAGCATTACCGCCTTTTAGTGCAATCATCGCCTTGTAAATCACAGTGGATGTTGGATTAGTAGAAGGTATAATTCCGGCAATAACCCCTACCGGTACACCAATATCCCAAACTTTTCTTTCTCTGTCTTCGTGAATAATTCCAATAGTCTTTTCATCTTTAATCCCATCGTACACTACTTTTGAAGCGAACAGGTTCTTAATCACCTTGTCCTGCCAAATGCCAAATCCCGTTTCTTCATTTGCCATTTTTGCCAGATGCTCTGCACTGTTTGTACCTGCATCGCTGATAGCCTTTACAATCCGGTCAATCTGCTGCTGATCCATACGTGCCAGCTCCTTCTGGGCCGCTTTCGCTTCTGCTAAAAGATTCCTCGTCTCCTGGACAGATATCAGGTCTTTATCTCTTAATTCCATTCCTTACTTCCTCCTCTTATTCGTATTCCCTTGGCGCATCAGCTACGGACCGTACTGCCTGGGCAAAAGCGGAACACGCAGCCTTGCATGCGGACTGGCTTCCGGTTAAAAGCCCGCCTCCAAAATTCGTCTCAGAAGGTGGTTCATATAAGGTTACCAGTTTTACATCGGCAGCCTTAAGTGCTGCATCCAGTCCATAGATTGCTTCCAGAGGAGGTGCGATCAGGTAAGCCAGGGCTTCTCCTTCCCGGATTCCTGCTATCTTGGATAAATAAGACCCCGTCCTTGATACAGTATGAGCATAATACACAATGGAATCATCTTCATTTGCACTTACAAAGCAGGCTCCATGCTGCATAAAATTAATAATTGAATTTAATCCGCTTCTCACCTCTGCCGGACTTGGTCCGCCGATAATGCCAATTACTTCCCCTGCCAGTTTGGTAGAGGCATTTCCGGCTCCTGCGTACATAGATTTGGCATAGACTACATCCACATCTGCATCCTTTGTTGCCTCATCCAGTGCTGTATAAGTGACATCATCCATATCTGCCGTAATAATTCCCAGACTCTTATGCCTTGGATCTAACCCTAAGGATTGAACCAGATCATCGCTGACATTAGATATAATCCGTATAGCCAGGATATTCGGCCGCAATTCATCATTTTTCATTTTTACACCCACTGCATATAGCAGACTTATCTGCTATAGCTGCCTTTCTCATTTATTTTAAGTCAATGCCGCTGGCCTTCTTTTCCAGCATTTTCATGATCAGTTCTGCTGCATGAGCACCTGCTTCAACTGCTGTAGTTCCGCCTTTGTGTATATTACTGATTACCGTCCGCTTAGCTTCCGCCAAACCATGTCTTGGCTGATATGCAATATACGCTGACATGGATTCTGCCGTTACAAGCCCCGGTCTTTCTCCTACCAGCATACAGATTACATCAGCATCCGTAACTTCACCAACTGCATCCATGGCGCCAACCCTGGCGTATTTAATAAATAAAATCGGCGGCAGGGTAATTCCATGCATCTGCAGCCCCTGACGAATAGCAGGGATCATATCTTCCACATTTGCTTCAATTGCAGACGAAGACAGTCCGTCACCTACAATAACCAGAACTTTGGGATGGCTTCCACAGGTTTTGCGGATAACATCCAGAGCTTCACTTGGAAATCTTCTTCCCAGATCCGGTCGGGTCAGGTATTGATCCTTATCCTGGCACAGCGTCTGTACAAATACAAAGTCACATTTTTTAATAAACTCTTCTGATACATCACTGAACACAGCATCCTGGGCTGCTGCATGATCCGCACGTACCCGAAGCATAGTCGCTGTCCGGTATCTGGCACCTGCCTTTCCTATCCCAAGTCTGGCTGGGGTTTTGGCTTTCATTGCCAGATATCCTGGTGCATCTTTGGGATCCTTTACCAACAGCTGCTTGCGCAGATCCACTTCGGTAATATCCTCCAGACATCCGCCGGTATCTTGCGGCGCCTGTTTTTTCAAATTTTCTGCTGTGGTCTGTATGACCTCAGACCGCTTGGGTTCCGGTGCTTTTCCAGTATTCAGCATCTGCTCCAGAACCTTCTCTACCATAGACCTTATTTCTTCATCTTTCACGCTTGTTTTCCTCCTTGTAGAAACAAATAATAATTTCTTTATCCGATACAGTTTTAAACGCTCTAGAGCGTGTTTTATAATTGCTTTCTGGCAGATGGCGGGAATGAATTTTCAAACACACTCTAGAACAATGTAGAGGCATCTCCCGCTTTCTTCGTAAGTCTTCCCCGTTCATCCACATAACCCATTTTTAAAAGCCATTCATGGAATGGTTTTATCGCAGTCAGTCCATAGATTTCCCGAAGCGCTGCTGTTTCCTGAAAACCGGTTGTCTGATAATTCAGCATAACGTCATCTCCGTGAGGAATACCCATAAAATAGTTACAGCCCGCAGCAGTCAGTAATACGGATAAATCTTCAATGGTATTCTGATCTGCCTTCATGTGGTTGGTATAGCAGGCATCACAGCCCATGGATATTCCTGTCAATTTCCCCATAAAGTGATCTTCCAGTCCGGCGCGGTTTACCTGGCGTCCATCATACAGATATTCCGGCCCTATAAATCCCACTACGGTGTTTACCAGGAACGGTGAAAAATGACGCGCAAATCCATAACACCTGGCTTCCATCGTCACCTGGTCAGTATCATGATGCGCTTCCGATGACAGTTCTGAGCCCTGCCCCGTTTCAAAATACATCACATTGGGTCCCTGTGCCGTTCCCTTGGTCAACGCCATCTGGCGTGCCTCTTCAATCGTAGCCGCATTAAATCCAAAAGCAGTATTTCCCAGCTCGGATCCTGCTATAGACTGGAAAATCAGATCGGTCGGCGCTCCCATTTTAATTGCTTCCATCTGAGTTGTAACATGCGCCAGTACACAGGTCTGGGTTGGTATCTGATACTTCTGTTTGATTTCTTCGAAACGCTTCAGTATCCGGGTTACACTTTCAGCTGAATCATCTACCGGATTCAAACCAAGCAGTGCATCTCCGGCTCCAAAGGTCAGCCCTTCCAGAAGAGATGCCATAATTCCGTCGGGATCATCGGTGGGGTGATTTGGCTGAAGTCTGGATGACAATGTTCCCGCTTCCCCGATAGTCGTATTGCAATGTGCAGTTACCCGGATTTTTCTGGCACCATAGACCAAATCCAGATTCGACATCAGCTTTGCCACAGCAGCTACCATTTCTGAAGTCAGTCCCCTGGAGATACGCCGGATCTGATCTCCCGTAGTCTCTTCATCCAGAATCCATTCCCGAAATTCGGAGACTGTCATACGTTTAATCTCGTTATAAATAGACTCATTTAAATCGTCCTGAATAATTCTGGTAACCTCATCTGTTTCATAAGGTACCGCCGGATTATTCCGCAAATCTTCCAGCGTAATCTGAGACAGTACAACCTTTGCTGCAACACGCTCCTCTGCCGTCTCTGCAGCAAGTCCCGCAAGCTTGTCCCCGGATTTCTCTTCATTGGCTTTCGCCATTACTTCCTTCAGGGATTTGAAGGCATATACATGCCCAAAAAGTTTTGTTTTTAAAATCATATTTATACCCATTGCATATTACAGGCCTGCCTGTAATACTGCCACAATTAAACCGGTTGAAAGAATCACATCGTGGCATCCTTTCTGCATCGTAATTTTCTTTCAACCTTTCTTCCTGTGCCGCACTTGCTGCGGCTTCCTATCTGTAAGTGTGAAACGGTTTCCTTTCACACTTTTCCCTCCTATACTGCATTTACTGCAGCTTTATATCTGAAAGTGTCAAGTAATTTTCTTTCACACTTTTACTGAGTTTTAAATACCAGTGTTTTTACCACCACCGGAAGCACACAGCCCTCCGCAATCGGCCTCCCGATGTCAATATAATCACCTTCCGACAAATGTATACTGTCCAGACAGATCACCTCTTTATTCCACTCCAGCAGATGGTACATGGTCTGCCCCAATACCTTAGCCATATCACTTTCTACAATCACAATAACAGGAAGCTTTGCTTCAATCAGCGCTTCTGCCCCCATCAAAATATCTTTTGCATAGATCTGTACTCTGGAAAAAGAAGGGTTCCTTTCTCCATCTATAGCTATTGCAACCTGCGCAAGTTTCTCTTCCACCCGAAACCAGTCCAGCTTTCTTTTAATTGCATCTGCAAGCTTCCCCGGCTGTTCCTCTTCCCGGGTGAGTTTCAGGACCGGAAGGTTTTTCACCGGAAATGCATCGCTGGTATACGTGATGGTACTTCCACTGATCTCCGTAGTATGGCTGCCAGCTCCGACTACCGTAGCCCGGATCGTCTCATCACTTTCTATGACTTTGAGCTGCCTGACAAGCAGGGAATCTTTAATGGCTTCTCCCAGTAAAATGCCGATATCGCCAAATTGAAATGGATCTGTAAATTTTTCCGGATGATAAATAGCATCCGCCACCCCGCCGGAAAAACTGATACATTGAATCTGATCCTTACACTGGATATTCTTATTTGTGATCATCAGATTAAAATACTCATCTTCTTCTTTTAACCCGACACTTTGCTCCAGCACCTTTACCATCATTTGAAGTATGGGCTTCAGGTTCTGTTTATCTGCCACTGTTCCAACAGCCAGAGGCATTTTTTCTTTTTCAATTATCTGCAAAAGCTTAGGTGCTATATAAGTGATCTTGTGGGTTCGTGCCTCCACTTTAATTAACCGGCCACCAATATCCAGGCAGCCCGTATCAATTGTATCCCCTCTTTGAAACACCGCCAGATTACTGGTTCCGCCGCCAATATCCATATTGACCGCCGTCACATGGTGTTCCTTGGAATACAGGTCTGTCCCTGCTCCCTTACCGGAAATCACACTCTCCAGATCCGGTCCCGCCGTTGCTACCACAAAATCTCCGGCAAACCCGCTAAGGGCATTGACTACTTCTTCTGCATTTTCTTTCCGTGCAGTCTCTCCGGTGATGATAACAGCCCCGGTATCAATCTGCTCTTTTTTAACACCTGCTTTTTGATACTCTTTCTCCACAATCCTGCGTACCTCTTCGAAATTAATCCTCGTCTGGTCTACAAGGGGTGTGAAGTAGATATCACTTTTGTACTGAATCTGTTTTTGTGTGATCACCATCCTGGGAACGGTATAGCTGGTTGCCATATTTTCTACGATAAGCTTTGAAAAAATAAGCTGTGTAGTACTGGTTCCAAGGTCAATTCCCACACTCAGCAATTCTTCTTTCAATTTATACCCACCACATATTGCAGGCTTGCCTGCAATACTGCCACAATAAAGCAGGTTGAAAGAATTCGTGGCATGACTTCCTTCCCGTTTCATAATTTTCTTTCAACCTATACCGCCTCCTTTTCCAAATAATTCATCAAATCCGAAATTCCAATCCCATCCGGTGTATCCACTTCGAAAATAGGGGATGCCCCTGCCTTAACCAGTTCCTTCCTGGCTTTCTCAATTTTCTGTGGTTCCGTCTGGTTTATTTTTGTAATGATACCAATTACTTTTTTTCCGAATATTCCGGCAAAGGCAGGCGGAATTGCCCGGTATTCAGAAGTGGGGTCTGCCACCAGCGCTATCACCTTTGCATCCACAGCAGTCATAATCAGAGCATGGTAAAAATGGCGGTTTTCTAAATACTCGCCCGGAGTATCAATCGAATCCCCGTAACGCTCCACTGCCTGGGTTTTTCGATATTTTATCGTCTGCTCATTCAGTTTCTGGCACAAAGTGGTCTTGCCACAGCCTGTCTGACCGATAAAAATAACTTTTTTCATACACTTTCCCCCTGAATATTGCAAGTAATCCTGGAATATGCCTAAATAAGTAGTGTGAATTTATTCACACTTTCCCCTCTGCCATTTTAAATCCCCATTAAGTCCTGGTAATGGGTGCCCTGGTAAATCCCAGATCCTGCTCCATCGTTCTTAAAATATCCTTGATCGCCGCTTCTACTGAACTGATATCTCCGGTAAAAACTAACGCTCCGCTAAAGCGGTCTATAAAGCCTAAGGTAATATCGGATGCCTTTGTCGCAATATCAGCTGCTATAATCGCTCCTTCACTGGGCGTTATGGTAAGAATGCCTATGGCATCCATTTCCTCTGGCTCCAGACCAAGCTTGGCGTAAATACCCGGATTCGGTCCCGCGATTACATGTGCCAGCGTAATCTGTTTTCCCGGAACAAATTCCTGAATAATCCGCTGTTTTTCTTCTACTTCCATCAAATGCACCTTCTTTTATAAAGCCTGTTTTAAAATATCCAGAATATCTTTTTTCGAAACCACCCTGGGATTCGTAACAATACATCCATCCGCAAGTGCCCCTTCTGCAATCTGCTCCTCCGCCTTATGAAACTCATCCGGTTTTAGTCCGCATTCCTTAAAGCTCACGGGCATTTTCATCAGCTTTTGCATTTTCTGTATCTGGTGAATCAGATTTTTCACAGCCGACCGGATATTCACCCCTCCAATTCCATACAAAGAAGCAATCGCTGCATATTTTTTTGCAGCTGTCTTATATTCCTTTGTATTATAGTCCTGAATTTCCGCATTATAAGCAATTACATAAGGAAGCAGTATGGCATTTGTCCTGCCATGGGCCACCCCAAACTTACCACCTATATTATGGGCAATTGCATGATTTACACCCAGGGAAGTCATATCAAATGCCAGTCCGGCCATGCAGGAAGCATAGTGCATCTGTTCTCTCGCTTCCATATCCACCGGGCTTTCATAAGATTTCACCAGATACTTCAAGACCGTGACAGCTGCCTTTTCCGCCAAAGCATCCGTAAATGCGTTCGCCTTGGTAGACACATATGCCTCCAACGCATGGGTCAGTACATCCATCCCGGTATCAGCCACAATGGAAGGCGGCAGGCTTTTCACAAGTCCCGGATCCAGTACTGCAATATCCGGCAACAGCGATTTATCAACCAGGGGATATTTCACTCCCTTATCTTTATCTGTAATAACCGCAAAAGAAGTTACTTCTGATCCCGTACCGCTGGTAGTTGGAACCGCAATAAATTCCATGTCCGGCAGATCACCGATCTGTTTGGAAAAGTGCATAATTGCCTTTGCCTCATCAATGGCGGAACCACCGCCCAGCGCAATCACCGTATCCGGCTTATAAGCCATTACTTCCCTGACTCCTTCCACTACAAGTTCCAGTGGGGGATCCGGTACCACATTGCTGAAAATCATATATTCTTTTTCTTTCAGCTGTTCCGTTATCCGATCAACCATCTTTGATTCCACCATAAACGGATCCGTTACGATAAAAATCCGTGATGCGGTAAGATTCTTCAGACAATTCAGGGCATCCGCCCCAAAACACACAGCCGTTTGTATTTTAAATTCCTCCATGTTTCACCATCCCTTCAAAAGCTTTCCTTATTTAGCTATCTTTTGTGAAATGAGACAAGATTATACAATAAAAATAAAAATTGTTGGATTTCTGTGCATTTTTATAACTTTCCGACTCATTAATATTTCCAATATTTTAAATTCCAAACTAATCTTCCTAAAAAAACAAAAAAAGATCCACTCAAAAGTGGACCCGCATAAACCATATTCATGTTATTTTTTCAAAGACTTTAAAATTATTATTCAAAAAACTGCTGAGCTCGCAAATAGCCCAACAGTCTTGATTTTTGCCTCTTATAGCTGCACCGGATGGTGTTCCTTTAGCGACTGTGCAGCCGCATAAGCAATCTTTGTAGATTTTGTACCATCATATACCGTTACATCCGGCTTACGTCCCTCCCGGATACAAGCAATAAATTCTTTCATTTCCAATACATACGCATCCGCGAAGCGCTCCGGAAAAGAGCCCACACACTCCACTACCGCCCCATTTTTATCATAAATCATTGCCAGATTTTTTGCTGGGACGGGGCTGATACGGATTGAACCCTCGGTACCTACAACTTCCGTTTCTACATGATACCCGTGTGCCGCCGTCCTGCCTACATGTATCTGTCCAATTGCACCATTTTTGAACCGGAACATGGCGCAGCCAGTTTCACAATCGCCATTCGCTTCAAACTCCGGATGTTTGAAAGTGCATCCTAACGCATACACCTCAGTTACCTCATCTCCCAAAAACCAGCGCATTAAGTCGATGTCATGACTTGCCATATCAATGTAGATTCCACCGCTGGTACTGCAGAATTTGATGGAACCCTCCACCAGACTTTCGGGATCAATTCCTGTCGCCTTTACCAGATAAGGCTTGCCGATTGCACCTTCTTTTATCTTCTGCATGGCATAGGCATAGGACGGATCATAGCGCCGCATAAAGCCTAAAAAGAATATCTTATCCGGATATTTTTCTACCGCTCTTTCTGCCGCTTTACATTCCTCTTCATTAATACCCAGTGGTTTTTCACAAAACACATGCTTTCCCGCTGCCAATGCCGCTTCGATCTGCCAGCAATGTTCACTGCTGGTAGTAACAATCGCTACGGCATCAATATCTGCACTTTTCAGCATTTCCAGGTAGTCTGTATACACATCCGATACATCCAGTTCATTTTTAGCATACTCTAATTCCGCCTCTGCGACTGAGCATGCTGCCGTTAATTTTGCCCCCGGGATTTTATAGCAAATATTGTTTGCATGTACCTTTCCCAGGCGTCCTAATCCGGCAATCCCGACCTTTACTTCATCCATGGTTTTCCCTTCTTTTTCTATATATTTTAATGATGCTTACTTGTAGTCCATCATTGTGCAATTAACAGTGAATTGAGCACCCGCTATCTATGTGAGAAGCGCGCCTCTGCTTTGCGGCAGTAACAAACCGGTATCCGGTTCAGCAGACAGCGTACAAATCAGGCTTACGCATCATTTGTATTTCCATGAACCTTCCGGTATTACGGGAACGATTCAGCGTATCTGCCGCAACGCAGGCAGCATAACCATCCCACGCACCCGGGCCATTGCAGCTATTGTTTTCTACCGCTCTCACCCACTCATTTAACTCAATGTCATAAGCTTGAATAAACCTTTGGGACCAATCGGTAAGTATAGGAACGCTGCGCCCTGCATCGGACCGAGTCACAACTGCGTAAGGATCCGGTAAACTGACTGTTCCCTTTTCACATACTACCTGACACTGAATATCATAGCCATAACCATCGGACAATTGTACCTCTACGTCAATGCGGCATCCTGAACCGGTCTCCAGAAGCACGATCTGCGGATTGTCATACCCTTTTACTGAGTAAGAAGATTGCCTTACTTTAAGCACTTGTCCATTTTTATACTCATCGCCCAACAGCCATCGGCAGATATCCAGCTCATGGATTGCTATATTTGACACACCCATCTCGCTGGTAAGTCCCTGAGGCTGATGCATGTTGCGGTGACTGGCATGAATCATAAGAGGATTCCCCAGTTCACCGGATTCCACAATGCGTTTCATTTCCCGGTATCCCGGATCATATCTCCTCATAAATCCAACTTGCACCAGGCGTTTACCAAGTGCCAATTCTGCTTCAATAATTTTTTCACAGTCAGCCGATGTCTGGGCAAGTGGTTTTTCACAAAACACCGGCTTTCCCTGCTTCAGACTCTCAAGAACATAGCCCGCGTGTGAAGTATCCGAAGAAGCAATCAGTACCGCATCCACTTCCCCACTTCCAATCAACTCTTCCCCGGTATCAAATATATGGCTGATATCATATTGCTGTGCGGTTTTTTCTGCTGATTCCCGGAAATAATCGGAACAGGCCGCTACTGTGGCTCCGGGAACAAGATTGCGCAAACGGCGAATATGGTCACGTCCAATTGCACCGCATCCGATAACCCCGATTTTTAACATATCAATTCTCCTGACTATATGAATGATTGATGTTTTATTTTGCAGCCATACGTCTGGCCTTTGCTTCCATTCGTTCACGAGTTACGTCAATAAGTACTGCCAGGATGATAACCAGACCAACAACAATATTCTGGATTGCCGTAGAAGCACTGAGCAGCTGCAGACCATTTCTGATCACAGTAATGATAAGCGCACCGATAATAGTACCGCTCATAGTTCCTTTCCCGCCATTAAAAGATGCGCCTCCGATAATACAGGCAGCAATAGCATCTGTGTCATAAGGCTGAATAGCATTGGCTCCATTGGCGATCCCGCCGCGTCCAATCAGTACAATACCTGCCAAAGCACTCATAAATCCGGATAAAGTATAGCAGAATGTAAGTACATTGGAGCTCTTAATACCAGAGAGGCGGGCCGCTTCAAGGTTCCCCCCTACACAATAGATAGAGCGCCCCAGAACCGTCTTGGAAAGAAATACACCCATAACGGCAAACAACACAATTACTAATATAAAACTTACTGGAAAACCACCCAGCAGTGGTATGGAATTAGGCAGCGTTGCCTCTCCCAGCCATGTAACCTGTACCGGAAATCCGGAAACAATCTTAGAACCTACCACCACCAGGGCAAGCCCCCACAAGACATTTTTCATACCGAGGGTCGATACAAAAGGATGTGGTAAGTGCAGGCGGGTCAGCAGTGTACCATTGATGAAGCCAAAAAACGTGCCTGCAACTAAACCTGCAATGATAATTAAAACAGGATTTGTAATTCCGTTTTGTAAAAGCATTCCCATCACACAAGTACAAAAGATGGCATTCGCTCCTACAGAAAGATCAATGCCTGCAGTGATGAGGCACACCAACATACCAGTAGAAATCAATGCATTTACCGATGTTTGCTTAAAGATGTTCATGAAATTCGCAAGCGTTAAGAAGCTTGACGTAGCAAAGCTCAAAATTACACATAATACAAACAGGGCAATCAGGGATCCCAGCTTATTGACCAGGCCCGAATTGGATTTTAATTTTACTTTATTCATCTAAGGTTCCTCCCCACGCAGCTCTCATAATATCCTCCTGATTGAAATGATCACTTTCTCTGTCTAAAGTTCCCGTTACCCGACCACCTCTCATTACCACAACCCGGTCAGACATGCCCAAAATTTCGGGCATTTCAGAAGAAATCATAATTACGCACTTTCCTTCTTTCACAAGATTATTCATTACATTATAAACCTCTATTTTGGCACCAACGTCAATACCTCTTGTCGGTTCATCAAAAATATAAATATCCGCATCGGAATTGATCCATTTTCCAATAACAACCTTTTGCTGGTTTCCGCCTGAAAGCTGACCCGCAATTTCATCTAGCGACGGGGTCTTAATGCGTAACGAAGTAATATTATCTTCTCCCGTCTCCTCAATATGTTTCTCATCCAAAAATAAACCTCTTGCAAAATTTTTCATGTTAGCCATAATCAAATTAGCCCGGATACTTTGTGTCAAAACAAGCCCCTGATTTTTGCGGTCTTCTGTCAAAAATGCAATTCCTGCATTGATTGCCTGTCTTGGGTTTGCGATTTTCATCTCTTTATCATGAATATAAATTTTGCCGCCATCGATGGGATCGGCACCAAATACAGCCCGCATTGTTTCGGTTCGCCCAGCACCAACGAGTCCTGCGAAGCCCAGAATCTGTCCATCGTATGCTTCAAAGCTGACATCGAATAATACACCGTTTTGTCTCAAATTTTCAACTTTCAGAGCACAGCCGCCTTTTACTCCCATTACTTTGGGAAACTTATTGGCAAGGGAACGTCCTACCATCGCTGTAATTAAGTCATCATTATTTACTTCTGTGATAGGCTTTGTCCAGATATGCTCTCCATCACGTATTACTGCAACACGGTCACATAATTCGAAAAGTTCTTCCAGCTTATGGGATACAAACACAATGCTGATGCCACGGCTGCGCAATTCTCGGCAAATATCCATCAGCTGCTGAACCTCCTTTTCTCCTAATGATGAAGTAGGTTCATCCATTATAATCATCTTAGCCCCAACCGAAAGTGCTTTGGCAATTTCAATCATCTGCTGTACTCCCATGCCCATAGTACCTGCTGCTTTGTCAGGATCGATATCCTGCCCAAGAGATAGCATCACCTCCCGCGCTTTTTTATTCATAGCCTGATAATCCAACAGGCCCTTCTTCCCCCGTATCCACTTATTCATAAAAATATTATCTGTAATGCTCAAAAGCTTTTCAATATTTAATTCCTGATAAACACAGGCAATGCCAGCCTCCGCAGAATCATTCGGATTACGGAAATGTTTCTCTTCCCCTTCCACAAATATACTGCCTTCATCTGCCGAATGTACTCCTGTCAGTACCTTTATCAGAGTAGATTTTCCGGCACCATTTTCACCAATCAACCCCAGTATCTCCCCTGGCTTTACAGCCAGGTTCATGTTTTTTAAAGCTACAACACCAGGAAAGCGTTTTGTGACATTTTTTAATTCCACAATATATTCACTCACTGCATACCTCCTTATTCTTCATGCTTAATCAATAGATCGATTTATTTACCAAGCTGAGATTTCAAAGTATCCAATTGTTCCTGTGCATTTTCTTTTGTCACAATTTTACTGCCAGAGTCAATAAACTCTTCTATTTTTTCACCATTTATTGCTTTCACACAAGCTTCAACAGCCTTATATCCCATATCGTAAGCATTTTGTGCAACAGACATTGTTTCTTCACCGCCTAAAATAGCATTACATGCAGACTGAATACCATCAAATCCACAGAAAACAGTATTCGCATATGCCTCATTTCCCTTCGCTGCACGAGCAGCTGCTATAGCCATATCATCATTGTTGCAAACGATCATTGCAACACCGTCCGGGTGATTTTGTATAATAGCTTCCATGGAAGCAAATGCCTTGTCAGCAACTGCATCTGCATATTGGATTTCATCCGATAAAAATGTACCGCCTGCTTCTTCGATACCTGCTTTATAGCCGGTCAGACGTGCTTCTGCAGTAGAATCACCCTGAACTCCAGTAATGGCAATGGCATTTAATTCTGTAAATCCTGCCGCTTTCGCCGCCTCAACAGCTGCCAATCCGCCTGCTTTCGCTGCTTCTTCATTACCGGTTCCTACAAAAGATAATACTTCCGGGGCTTCTATTTTCGTATCTACAGAAATAATCGGCTGCTTAGCACCCGCAATTTTGGAGATTACCATATCCGCCTGTAATGGAGCAATAACAAAACCATCAAATTTCCCTGCTGACAGATTAGTTTCAATGATATTCAACTGCTCATCATAGGAAGTTTCCGACGCTGCACCCTGGATTTCAACATTTACATCCGGATTCTTATCGCTGTATGCCTGGGCACCGGCTAATACGTATCCCCAATACTCAGAAGCAGTAGTTTTCAGGATTACGCTAATGTTAAGTTTATCACCGGTTGCCGATGATACATTTTCGCTCCCGGCAAGATCACTGCCGGCAGCCGTCTCATTGTTGCCAGCTGCCCCTTTGTTGTCAGCTGTTTCATTGTTGTTAGTTGTTTCATTCTTGTTAGTCGTTTCATTGTTGTTAGCTGTAGTAGTACCACCACAAGCAGTAAGGGATAATCCCATAAGCCCCACCATAAAGATACTTAAAATTTTTTTCTTCATACAAAAATCCTCCTTATTTTTTATATAGTTTATTTTTTTGCCGTATGGCATTATGTCCCTTACAAAACCCCATTAATATGCATGAGCATAATATGCACAAGTCATTTTCAAAAAACGCTCAAAATATATGCAAAACATTATATTTTTTAGTATTTATCCAGATTATAACACTACATTTTGGTTAAGTCAATAAGTTTTTTCCAATTTTTTGTGTGCATATTGTCCAGTTTTAATCCTATATTGTGCATTATCTCTATTTCTCCTTCCACTCTGTATGCACATATTTGCATATTATGCATATGGAATTATGCACATTTCTGAATTACTTTGTGAGGAATTTGTTTCAAAAATACGGGGTGAGCTTACACGGAAGAAAAGGTTAAATATGAAAGAATTGATTCCATAGATGTAATATATCTAAGAAGCACGTCAGGAACAGAAAGTCCGGCGTGTAATTTATAAGAAAGATTATTCATACGTTTGTCGTGATTATTCACATTTTAGTTGACTTAAACTTAAAAATGTATTATTCTTCAATATAGTTAAAATACAGAGAGTCGGATAATAATCTGCAAATTCTCTACTAAAAATCATCTGTTTTTAAATAAACGGTATGATATCCCCGACTCATTGTTTATAGGAGACGTATATATGATTACAACCCAAGAACTTGCCCGGTTAGCCGGCGTAAGTCAATCAACGGTATCAAGAAGCCTTCAGAATTCTTCACGAATCTCTTTGGAAACCAGGATTAAGGTTCAGGAATTAGCAGCACAGCACGGATACACAATAAAAAAAAGGGCCGGCATATCTAATATTTCCGGGAACAATGGGGGAATTGCTATTATTCTGGGCGCTGATAAAATGCATTCCCCCCTTGACCTCTATCTGGAATATTTGTCTAATGAGGTTATCAGGCAAATTGAAAAACAAAATTACTACTGCGTAATCTCATCCTACGATGCAAGTGACCATTCCTTTAATTACATTCAATCAATCATTGAAACAGCCGATATTAAAGGCATTGTTATTATTAATGGCAACTATCACTCTGCACTGGAAGATTATTTAAGCCATTTAAATATTCCTCATATTTACACCCAGTATTTTTCACGTCCTATGAAAAAAAGTTTAAATATAATTGATGTTGACCACTTTACCGGCGGTTTCATCGCTACTAATCACTTATTGGCATTAGGGCATCAGCGTATCGGTACCTTTACCTCTGCCGGAAGTGATTTCAAAGAACGAACAGAAGGATATTGTACTGCACTCGTAAATAACAATCTTGAATGCAATCCTGATTGGATAATTCAAACAGGACTAACTTACGATGACGGATACCAAAACATGCAAAGCAGTTGGAACCAGCTGTGTGACTGCACTGCATTTTTTGCTCAGACAGATATTCTTGGCATTGCTATTATTAATTATCTGACCGATCATGGATATAAAGTTCCTCAGCAATATTCCGTAATTGGCTTTGACGGAATTCCTGAAGGCAATTATTGCCGTCCCAGGCTAACCACTGTTATACAGCCCGTTCTCAAAATTGCGGAAAGAAGCATAGAACATCTTACCTATCTGATAAAGCAGAAAAGTACCAGCGCTGCTCATTTATTCGTACAGCCTGAATTGTATCTGCGTAACTCCACATCACATGTGAAGTAATCAAACGTATAAGTAGTACTTTTCAGACAGTGAAAAAGGCTTTACCCTGAAATAACAATTCATTTAACTATAAATGCCATGGCAAAAAGCTCCCGAAGTGCTTTTTGTCATGGCATTTTTGGTCTGGAACAGCAGTCACCGGAAGACTTTTCCGGTATCACATTACAAGTCGTGAACTACCCTGTTGGAAAACACTCCCTTTAATCCTACCATCTCAACTTTCTTTTTAATTTTATTTATATCCATCAGATACAAGCCTCTATCTTTCATCCGTTTAAAATAAACAGAGCCGGAAAAGGTATATTTTCGTTCTATTCCTTCTTCCGTCCCCATTTCTTTTTTTACAAATGCAATCATGTCACCAACCGCCAGACTCTCCGGCAGAATTAAAGTCTCCAGGCCTGATGCTTCTCTTACACTGTTATACCCGGCCAGAATCCCCGTCACAATTGCCTCCGTATGACCAACCAGCAGCCCTGCCTTTTCACCTGCACAATATAAATTCTCTGCTCCCTCTACTTTCAGACTGTTGTCCCGCGGCGACATTGCCATATATCGGATGGAATTTCCCTTTCCGCCCGCATAGGGATCTTCATACCTGGCATCTTCAAATCCCGGAATCCGCCTGAGTTTATCGATTGGAAAATAAGACGTCATCAACTTGGCATGCCCTGTATCCAATAAAATAATATTTTCCGTAAAATCATCAAGTGCATACTGCTGGCATGCCTTCTCAGACAAATGATTTTCCCTCAGATCCTCTGGTAAAGGTATTACTGCCACTCCTTTTTCTTCTAACTGGCCAATGATTTCTCCGGAGAGAGACTCTTTAAAAATCTTACAGGAACCACTCATTGCACCTAATTTTCCATTTGCCCGCTTTCCCTGTATCTCCGGAATCCCCGCCTCTCCCGTCAGACTGATTCTACCGCCAAAACTGGGGCATCTGAGAATGCACATGGCACATCCGTTACCAAACTTTCTGCAATTATTCATAGGCCCCGCACTCCCGGTAGCATCAATGAACATCTCGCCGCCAAACTTTCTGCCATCATCCGTCTGTACATTTAAGATCCGTTTCCCATCCATCTGCACTTTAGACATACGCGCCTGAAATTCAATTTTCGTTCCTATCTTTTTTAAAAACCGGTAGATAACTCCGGATATTTTACCAACATCATATAAAGAAGCATGCTCATGACCGGGAAACTCAACATTCTTATGCCTTACGTTTTCATCAATAATCCGAAAAATCTCTCCTCCGCCCAGAGCGATCATTTCTTCCGTTGCCGTGTACCGTCCGTTATTTCTCATAATTCCGCCAACCAGTCCTGTACCAAGCAGCATATCCGTTTTTTCCAGCAGCGTAACCTTTGCGCCCTGCAAGACTGCCCCATATGCCGCGGCGCATCCCGCCCAGCCTCCTCCTGCTATTACCACTTCTATACTCATGTTGTCTGCCTCCATTCTTCTGATGAACCTAACTTTTTCCATGCAGTGTGTAAACAGTTTCCTTTCACACTTTTCCGCCTGATTTTCACGGGCTATAAACTCTCATACTTTAATGTATGGACATGTTAGCCTGTTTATTCCTGAAATCGGTTAAATTCCATCCGTCTTACATCCCACCCAGAAATTTCATTCCGGTTCTCCAAAGAAACACCCCTACATAAAAAAATGTAAGTAAACTCCCTGCACCGCATAAAACCTTACTGATCAAGCCATCAGCCCGGCAGAGATCCAGACTAATTCCCCATTTGAGAGGGTAAAGCAGACGAACATTCTTATAATTAAAAATATCTGCAGCGATATGTGAAAGCATAGAAATGATAAAATAGGGAACCAGAATGGGATAGATAATATATAAAATAAAGCTCAAAATCCCAACCGCCGGTAAAGAATGCATAAAAGACCTGTGAGGTCTGCTCTTACCAAAGATACATACCCCCAGAAAAGCAGTCATACCCATCACCAGTCTCACCAGGTTACTGTTACGCATAAAACTCGCTGTTATCCCAAGTTTCCACTGATATTCCATAAAAACAGTGGCGATAACCGCTAACAGCGTAATTGCAATTACTTTGTTTACATCTCTTCTGGCTTCCGAAGTGCTTACGTCTATGTCACTGATTACAGAGCCTACAGATGCCGTCCCGATACACAACACAACCTCTCTGATATTTTCCGGCTGTCCAATCAATAATGCCGCCGCTGTTCCTATTGCCACATGTGTTTTTCCTGTCATACGGTTCTTCTCAACTTTCCTCATTAGTCTTGTAAATCTTAAGTTTTCCCCTGGAACGTGTTTGAAAATTGCTTTCTGGCAGCTGTGCGTAACAGTTTGTAGAAGATTTATCCCGGATGAAGGGCGCGTAGCGGACTACGTAACCTGAATTCGGGGCAAATATGCTGCAAAGTGGGGCGTGCAGATGGCGGGAATGAATTTTCAAACACGTTTCAGGCCTACTTGCGTAATTATACAAAAATCCATCCTTAAACGCAAGCTATTTTTCCGTATGTATGTTCTTATAAAAAGGCCGCTGCAAATTCATTCCAAACACTGACATACGAACTAATTACCATGGGATTATATTTCCCAATCCATGTCAGATAAAGAATCATTTTACAACGACCTGCTCTTCATTTCAATTTATTTACATTTATACTTTTCCGATTCTCTTACAACGTTTCCTGCTGATTTTGGGAAACCATCCTTGCAAATACCAAAACAACAAGCATAAGCACGATTCCAAAAGGAAGTGCAATCCAGGCACTTTGTACAAATCCCGCTAATATATAGGTCAGGAAGGATACAACGGCTGCCGTAACCGCATAGGGAAGCTGTGTTGTCACATGATTCACATGGTTACATCTCGCCCCTGCCGATGCCATAATCGTCGTATCCGAAATCGGAGAACAATGATCTCCGCAAACTGCCCCCGCCATACATGCTGAGATAGAAATAATCATTAATTCCGGATTAGATTTTTCAAATACTGCAACCACAATAGGGATGAGAATACCAAATGTACCCCAGGACGTACCGGTTGCAAAGGCCAGCCCGCATCCAACCAGGAAAATGATTGCCGGCAGAAACTTCATTAAGTCTCCTGCACACTGCGCCATAGCTCCTGCCACAAAATCTGCTGCTCCCAGGCTGTCTGTCATGGCTTTTAAAGTCCATGCAAAGGTAAGTATTAAAATAGCCGGTACCATTGCTTTGAATCCATCCGGCAGACATGCCATACAATCATTGAAATTCAATACTTTTCTAATATTATATAGTATTATTGTAATCACCATTCCAAAAAAACTGCCAAGAGCAAGCCCTACAGAAGCATCGCTATTAGAGAATGCAGTAATAAAATCTTTTCCTGCGAAAAATCCGCCTGTATAAATCATACCAATTACACAGCAAACAATTAAAGATAATATAGGAATCATTAAATCCAGAACGCTTCCATGGGGATTGGAAATATCATCTTCATCAAAATTTCCTATTTTGTCTCCTGTTGAAAAAAGATCACCTTTCCGTGCATTTTTTTCATGAACCGCCATAGACCCAAAGTCTACTTTCAGCAATACAAGTCCCACCATCATAACAATCGTCAGCAAAGCATAAAAGTTATATGGAATTGCTCTGATAAAGATAGAAAACCCATCTTCACCTTCCACAAAACCTGTAACAGCAGCTGCCCAGGATGAAATAGGTGCGATGATACATATCGGTGCTGCCGTAGCATCAATCAGATACGCCAGCTTTGCCCTGGACACCTGATGCTGGTCAGTAACCGGACGCATTACACTGCCTACTGTCAGACAGTTAAAATAATCATCAATAAAAATTAATACCCCTAAAACAATTGTTGCTAGCTGGGCACCAACTCTCGTCTTTATTTTCTTACCAGCCCATCTTCCAAACGCAGCCGAGCCTCCGGCTCTGTTCATCAGACTGACCATACATCCCAGAATAACCAGGAACACCAAAATTCCCACATTATAGCTATCCGATAACACTTTGATGAATCCATCATTAAAAATGTGTGTCACAGTCCCTTCAAATCCAAATCCGGAAAAGAACAGTCCTCCAACCAAAATACCTAAAAATAATGAACTGTAAACTTCCTTAGTAATCAATGCCAGAACAATTGCTACTACCGGTGGTATCAACGCCCAAAAAGTTGCATACATGGCGGGCTTCGCAGCTCCTTCTTCTGCAGCCAGAACCGTCATGGGAAGCAATGCCGTGAATATCAGTAACATGCTGATACCCATAAACAACCTTCGTTTTGAAATCCTCATTCCTATATCCTCTCTTTCCCTCCAAGAAAAAACCATGAATGAAAGTCTCCGTGGGGACATACATTCATGGTCATTTAAGGTCAGATTTCCCTATACCACTTCAGATAGCGCTCCACATATCAGTGACAGTCCGCAACATATTCTGCTGCGTCCCAGAGCTAATTCCATGGACCGGAATATACTCTTCGGCGATCTTCCCTTTTCTCCAAAACGGCTGTCCTGCCACTTGTCCCGGAGTACTGATGAATATCGCACCTCTATCATTTCATTTTTATTTCTTGTCTAGTTATATGTTTCTATTTTAACATTTTTTCGACAAAAAGCAAAGATTAAAATTTTGTTTTATTCCTGCTTTATTTTCAGATAGCTTCCATTCCGCAAGCAATCAAAATTCATGCCGCAGCTGCAAAATAAATAATTGGAAATTCTTCTGACAGCCTCCAGAAATCATTATTCCCAGCCAGCTTGTCTACCATATCATTGATAAACCTCTCAGCTATGTAAAATACAATTTGAAATTCTAACATCATCCAAAGATTAGCCGAACAAATACTTTTTCATTTATTCCGCTAATCACTTCTTTAGTGAATTAAGCAAAAAAATAAGTCCTTGCAAAATTTTCATTTTACAAGGACAATCACGTGCGTGAGAAGATTCGAACTCCCGGCCTTTTGGTCCGTAGCCAAACGCTCTATCCAGCTGAGCTACACGCACATATTTAATTGATGATTCTGAATGCCGGCGACCGGAATCGAACCGGTACGGGAGATTAGTCCCGCAGGATTTTAAGTCCTGTGCGTCTGCCAGTTCCGCCACGCCGGCATTTCATGGTATCACTACCAAATGGGACCTACAGGGCTCGAACCTGTGACCCTCTGCTTGTAAGGCAGATGCTCTCCCAGCTGAGCTAAGATCCCATGGGATATGTAATTAATAAATCCTACATCTTTCGATGTAACGACCCAGATCGGACTCGAACCGACGACCTTCGCCGTGACAGGGCGACGCTCTAACCAACTGAGCCACTGGGCCAAACATTAATAACAACAGACAAATGGACCTTCGGGGACTCGAACCCAGGACCGACCGGTTATGAGCCGGTTGCTCTAACCAACTGAGCTAAAGGTCCAAAGAGCCGATGATCGGACTCGAACCGATAACCTGCTGATTACAAATCAGCTGCTCTGCCAATTGAGCCACATCGGCATATGACGTATGTTGTTATTAGTGACTCCAAGGGGATTTGAACCCCTGTTACCGCCGTGAAAGGGCGGTGTCTTAACCGCTTGACCATGGAGCCTTGCTTTACTTGCCTTTTATCCTTTTAAATACTTAGCCATTTTGTTAAGTATTTAGCTCCCCGAGTTGGGCTCGAACCAACAACCCTTCGGTTAACAGCCGAATGCTCTACCATTGAGCTATCGAGGATTATACTGCTTTTTKGAAAAGCCATATACCTTCAAAACCACATACAGAAATTCATCAAATATCATCCGTTCTTGCATTACCAACTTCGTTGATYATATCAACTTTATTGACATTATCCTAAACCTTATGGATAAGCCTTCGACCTATTAGTATTAGTCAGCTCCATACATTACTGCACTTCCACCTCTAACCTATCTACCTCGTCGTCTTCAAGGGGTCTTACCRCTTATGYGGGGGATATCTCATCTTGAGGGGGGCTTCACGCTTAGATGCCTTCAGCGTTTATCCCTTCCCGACTTGGCTACCCGGCCATGCTCTTGGTAGAACAACCGGTACACCAGAGGTCAGTCCAACCCGGTCCTCTCGTACTAAGGTCAGCTCCTCTCAAATATCCTGCGCCCACGCCGGATAGGGACCGAACTGTCTCACGACGTTCTGAACCCAGCTCGCGTACCGCTTTAATGGGCGAACAGCCCAACCCTTGGGACCTACTACAGCCCCAGGATGCGATGAGCCGACATCGAGGTGCCAAACCACTCCGTCGATGTGAACTCTTGGGAGTGATAAGCCTGTTATCCCCAGGGTAGCTTTTATCCGTTGAGCGATGGCAATCCCACTTTATACCACCGGATCACTAAGTCCTACTTTCGTACCTGCTCCACCCGTCGGTGTCACAGTCAAGCCTTCTTTTGCCTTTGCACTCTGCGAATGGTTTCCAACCATTCTGAGAAGACCTTTGAGCGCCTCCGATACCCTTTCGGAGGCGACCGCCCCAGTCAAACTCCCCGCCTGACATTGTCCCACCACCGGATCACGGTGGCTGGTTAGAAATCCAATACTGCAAGGGTGGTATCCCAACAATGACTCCTTCACAACTGGCGTTGTGAATTCTCAGTCTCCCACCTATCCTGTACATGCAATACCGAATCCCAGTATCAAGCTGGAGTAAAGCTCCATGGGGTCTTTCCGTCCTGGCGCAGGTAACCAGCATCTTCACTGGTATTTCAATTTCACCGGATGCCTTGTCCAGACAGTGCTCAAATCATTCAGCCTTTCG
>NZ_JTGN01000024.1 GCF_000797495.1 Robinsoniella peoriensis | reverse complement strand
GAGGAAAAGATAGCCACCGGTAAAAAGTTTTTTTCTGTTATAATCCATGAGCCGATTGGAATGGAAAGGGATCAGAATAACAGCATCTTCGGTTTCACTTTTATATTTCAGTGTTTCGAGACGTGCCTGTTCATTAGCCCATGCCATTACACCGTCCCGGTCGGTACCAAGACGTTTTGAAAGTTCTGCCAGAGTGCCCAATTTTCGAATGGTCTTCGAAGTACTTTTTCCCTGGTCATTGGTATAGGATTTGGTAATGTAAAAGGATTCTGAATTTTTTGATTTAGATGTTGTAATTCGCATAATAATCACCTCTATACCAGTATAGCACAAATCACTAAATATTACTAGATAGTAAAACAAAAAAGTTGACAAAAAAATAAGCCTACAATAAGGCTTTGAAGTACTTTTGGATTGATGGATGTGTCAAACGCCCGAGTGATCAGTTTGGTGGGGCAGTTTTTTTGATTTGATATTCAACAGTTGTAACATTTACCAGGATATTATATGATAACAATAAAAGTACATATTTCGATCAGGGAGGATTGCCCTATGAAAAAGAAAAGATCTAAAAGTATCGCATTCAGCATTTCCATTTTTTTTATTTCTCTAAATGTGGTCAGTTTCCTGCTGTTCTTTTATCTGATCAACTCCCAGTATTTCAAAATAGCAAAGTCTAATATTTTGGAAAATAATCGAATTGCAGCGGAAAATATTAATAAAAATTTTGATGATGTCCGGTTTTATTTAAATGATCTTACGTTAAAAATGTATTCGGATGCAAACCTGAATGATATTTGCAGCCGGATATTCAGAGGGGAATTTGAAAATAATGCCCAGCGTCAATCCCTGGCTTTTGAGGCTGAGAGCCTGTGTTATGATTATCTGCTGTCTTATAATTTTATACATTCGGTAGGTATTTTTCTGGAGGATTCAGCAAAGACAGATATCTATTTGATCAAGAATTACAGCAGTACGACCTATCAGGTACACCGGGCTTACCGGGAACAGGCGCAGGAACCGGTAATCAGAAATAAAGGAGCAATTAAATGCTATGATGTGGGAAAGGAACATAGCATTATATTTGCAAGAACGATTAAGGATTTTAAAAATGTTCTGAAAGATGATCAGATTACAGGGACGGTTATGGTCATGATCCGTGGGCAGTATATCCGGGATATTTTGAAAAATGCAGTTACGACACCGGGTAGTTATGCTATGTTATTAAATGGGGACGGTGAAGTGACTTATGCTACCCGGGATGATCTTAACGGTCAATTATTATCGGAAGTGGTAAAAGAAGATTCAGATGGCAGTACATCACCACAAATGCTGGAGCGTGAGATTGAATCTCTGGAGCAGAAGCTGGTAATTGTGACACCGGTTCAGGATATCAGCCTTTCAATCAGCTCTTTTAAGAATACATTGATTGAGTTTCTTATTATTTTAGTTATATTAAATTTGATATTAGTGCTTTTGATTTCGAAAAAGTTAACAAAGCCTATGCATACCTTTGTGGATCAGATTCAGGATATTGGAATAACTGACATTGCCAGAAAAGTAGATGCCAGCGGATACAGTGAGATTGAAAATATTGCGGAAGATTTTAATCATATGCTCACGCGGATACAGAACCTGGTCAATGAGAATTATGTCATAAGCCTGAATGAAAAAAACGCCAGGATAGAGGCGCTGCAATCCCAGATTAATCCACATTTTATATTTAATACATTGGATACTATTAACTGGAAGGTGATGTTCCTGGATATGCCTGAGGTTACAAATATGATTACCTGCCTGGGCGACATGCTGAGATATACGACTTATCAGTATGGGAAATATGTAACAGCAAGTCAGGAAATTCTGCAGATTAAGAATTATCTGTATATTCAGGAGATTCGTTATGACCACTCTTTTGAAGCTTTTTATGATGTAGAGGAAGAAGCATTAAAGCAGGTTATACCATGCCTGATTATTCAGCCGCTAGTTGAAAATGCAGTCGTACATGGTTTAAAGGATAAGAAAGACGGTGTACTGGTTATAAAACTTCGTATTGAGGAAAACATGCTGAAAATTATGGTATTTGATAACGGAAATGGTATGGAACAGCAGAAAATAAGGGAGGTATATCAGAGTACGGAAGGAACAATAAAGGAGAGCATAGGGCTCTCTAATGTTAACAAAAGAATCTGTCTGACTTACTCTGTGGAAAAAGGCCTGGAAATAAAAAGCCGTGTGGGACATTATACAAGAATTGAGATTTTAATACCAATTGCGGAGGGAAAAAAATGATCAAGGTTATTGTAGTAGATGACGAGAAAGTCATACGGGAAGGAATCGGGAGATTTGTAAAAGAAACAGAAGGATTTGAACTGCTGCAGACTTGTGAAAATGGAGTCTCGGCTTACGATGCCATCCGGGAAAAAAAGCCGGATCTGGTAATTTGTGATATTATGATGCCAAAATGGGATGGCATTCAGCTGATTGGTGCTTGCAGGGAGCAGGATATTACCTGTGAATTTGTTCTGCTCAGCGGATACAGTGAATTTGAATATGCCAGAGCGGCGATACGTTATCAGGTTCTGGACTATATCAATAAGCCGATCAATCCGGCGCTGCTTAAGAAAATGCTGGAAGATGCACAACGGGTGATCGGGAATAAAAATAAGATCAGGAAAAAATTACAGTCCACGATTTATGATAAGGTGCTGGAAGAGGAAGTTATGTCTGCAGATGAAGAACATATAGAGCAATTGCAGCAGCAGATGCCCCACAGGGTTCTGGCAGTGAACGGATATGACGGCGGGAAAAATGGATGGGATACGGAAAAGGTCAGAATATACTGTGATGAAATTCTGCAAAAGCAGACATATGAGCAATACATTGTTTACAACAAGAACGGGCTGATCATTATTATCCTGGTAGGGGTAGATACCCGGGAACATGCAATTGAAAAGATCTGGATGGAACTGCTGGCATATGCAAAAGGGCAGGGGGGAAACGCTGCTATGGGAATCGGGGATACCGTATCAGGAATGAGGGAAATACCCATGTCATACAGGAAGGCGAAAGCAGCATTATATGAGGCCCAGTGCAGAGAGGACCGCTGCTGCTTGTTTGAGCGCCTCCCATATACATATAAAAGTCCCGGCAGCATTTATGCCAGGGATATCTCAGTGGTAGAAAGTGCACTTCATCTTCAAAACAGGGAACAGGTACTGGAGTTAGTACAGGAGACTGCAGATCGTTATAAGATATCTCTGCCGCCTTATGTCATTTATTCGTTTGTACAAAAATGTGCAAAGGAAATATGGAATCTGTGCGAAGAAAATACGGTTTTACCGCCGGAATTTGAACAAAAGGATATTTTCTCTCAGTTAACGGCAGCACCGGACACAAAACGGCTGATGGAACGATTTTATTCATTTGCAGTGCCTGCATGCAAGGCATTAGAACAGATTCAGGGGAAGCATTATGGCGGAACAATCGATGAGGTAATCAATTATATTCATTTAAACTTTACCCAGGATATCTCTACCCAGAAAATCTGCAGTGTTTTCTATTTTAACCAGAGCTATTTTTCGGCGTTGTTTAAGTCGAAGACGGGCAGCAATTACAATGATTATGTAACAAATTTAAGAATTGCAAAGGCGAAAGAGCTGTTGAAGTCCGGAAATTATAAAATCAGCGAGATATCTGCGATGATCGGATATAACTCATCCAGATACTTTTCAAAAGTATTTCGGGCACGTACAGGGGAATTGCCACAGGAATACAAGAACCATTTTCTGAACAAATAATAGAAAATATAATAGAAGATATAAGAAAAGTGTACCATTTCCTAGAAATTGGTACATTGTTTTTTTTACGGATAAAATCTATATTAGTTATATCAAACAAGTGAAGGAGAGGGTACTATGAAGAAGAGGTTTATCAGCGTTTTATTAACATTGGCACTGGCAGCAAGTCTGACAGCATGCGGCGGTTCAGGTAACAGCGGGGCAGGAGAAACAAAAGGAAGTGCGGGAACGAGTTCTGAAAGCACAGAGAAGATGACAGATACAAAGGATTCACAGGGAGCAGAATCGTCATCTGTACAGGAAAGCGAAGCGCCGGAGAAAGGAAGCGATCAGCCATTTGCGGGAGAAACGGTTACGGTATATACGCGAAATGTAGATATGGAAGGATGGCAGCCCTTTGTTGATCTGGTAAAAGAGAAAACAGGCATAATCGTTGAGGGAGTGGTTGCACCGACTAATTATCCGGATGTTGTAACGAAACTGAGTTCGATACTGACTGCCGGAGATGATTCTTTTGATATTGTGCATGTGGACGAGTTATTAGGCGTTACATACAGTACAGCAGGCTATCTGGAACCCATTAATGAAATTATTGAGGCTGAAAAAGAAAATTATCCGGCAGATGTTCTGGAACGGATCTGCAAGAGTGCAGATGGAAATTATTATTTGCTGCCCCAGGAATTGAATGCCATGTATCTGTTTATTAACAAAGAGGTATTTGACAAGGCGGGCGCAAAGATTCCCACGAATACAGATGAATTTCTGGAAGCGGCAAAGGCTATGACGAATGAGGAGGCTTATGGATATGGCGCAGCCTGGTCAAAGGGAGGACAGTTATATAATGATTTAATCCGGTGGATGTATTGTTTTGAGGGTGATATATATGATTGGACAAAACCGGAGTCAAAAGAAGCACTGCAGTTTATGTATGATATGCTTTATAAAGATAAAGTGGTATCGGAAGCAGCACTTGGTGACAGCTATGATGCCATGAACCAGAAGATTATCGACAACAAATACGGAATGGTGTTCCAGTGGGCTTACCTGGCAGATGTCTGCGGAGATAAATGGGGGGATAACATACAGATTGAACCCATGCCGGTATTTAAAACAAACCATACTATCGTAGCAGGTTGGCATATGGCAATTAATAAGAATTCTAAAAAAGTGGATGCAGCAAAAGAAGTGCTTAAGGTATGGGCCAGTGAAGAAGGACAGATGTGCAATCTTCAGATGGAAGGTTCTTCTCATGCTAAGGTAATGGCAAAACCGGAGGCTAAGGAAGTAAACCGGGCAGGCCAGGCGCTGGAAGAATATTCGGCAGCAGGTTCGTTAGTTCCAAGACCGATGCCGGCAACGGTAAATGAGCTTATGGAGGTTGCGGAGACCTATGCACAGTCCTATCTGACCAATCAAATGTCTTTGGACGAATGTGTAGAAAAAGCTACTGCAGAGATTCAGGCTCTGGTTGAAGAATAAAAGTAACTGCACTTTATCAGTCCGTTACAGTATTTTACAGGCCGTAAGAATAAAAGGGGGAACACTGCGGGGTTCCCTCTTGGCATCTGCGGCAGGCAGATAGAAAAAGAGGGGAAGGTTGCGGGATGAAAAAAATGTCAATGGGAAAAAAGAGAGTGCTGGTAGCCTGGGCACTGGTACTGCCGGCGCTGCTCGTAAGGGGCGCCACCATTATTTATCCGATGATTACGACAGCGTGGTACAGTCTTTTAAATTATAAAATGATCACACAGACAAAGAAATTTGTAGGATTTCAAAATTATGTAAAGCTGTTGAAAGATCCTGGTGTGCAGGAATCTATTCGCTTTACTCTGATCTTTACTATCATTTCCGTTATATTAATTATGACTTTAGGCATAATGCTGGCTTTAGTTTTAAACGTAAAATTCAAAGGGAAAAAATTTTTGCGTTCCATAGTTCTGATACCATGGGCGATGCCTACGATCGTCATTGGTATAGCAGCACAATGGGCGTTTAACGATACTTATGGATTTGTAAATGACCTGTTCTCAAGGCTCAGCCAATCTAATTTTAATTTTGCATGGCTGGTAAATCCTGCAGGTGCCCAGGCGGCAGTTATCATCGTAGACGTCTGGAAAAATGTGCCGTTTTTTGCGATTATGGTGTTAGCGGCATTGCAAAGTGTTTCACTGGAATTGTATGAATCAGCAGCCATGGATGGTGCAGGTGCCGTTAAACGTTTTTTAGCAATTACCATACCGCATATTAAGCGGGTTCTGATTACCATGGGATTATTTTTTACTCTTTGGCGGCTGACAAGCTTTGATCTGGTCTATGCCATGACCCAGGGAGGACCGGGGGCTAAGACCTCTTTAATTAGTTACAAGATAACGACAGAAGCCTTTAAAAACCTGAACTATGGATATGCATCAGCCATATCAATGATGTTGTTCCTGATCATGGTAATTGTTGCAGGTGGCGGTATGCGTCTGCAGAAAAAGATTGACTACTAGGGGGTGGGAAAATGAAAAAGTCGAAAGGTTATCGGATTTTTATCTGGATTACAACTATGATACTGGCTCTGATCATCTTATTTCCGGTATTCTGGATATTTACATCGTCCATTACGGAAAAAGAATTGCTGTTCACTACGCCGGTTACCTATTTTCCTGAGAATCCTACACTTCAGAACTATTATACGCTGTTTAAAGAGGTGGATGTCACTGGGTTAGCGTTCAATACATTGATTGTAGCCGTATTTGCCATTATCGCAACAATTGTAATAAGCATACTGGCTGCGTATTCCTTTGCCAGATTTACATTCCGGGGATCAGGCGCGGCCTATTCTATGTTGGTTTTTTCTGCAATGCTGCCGGTTATTATGACCTTAATTCCCATGTTTCAGACATATAAGACTCTGCATCTCCACGATACCCACGTGGGTCTGATCATATTATATGTCAGCGGGTTTATACCATTTACCACGATGTCTTTTGTGACTTTCATACAGCAGATACCCTATTCGTTAGAAGAAGCGGCTGCAGTTGACGGGGCAAACGTCTGCACCAAGATATTCAAGGTACTGTTTCCACTTATGAAGCCGGCAATTGCCACCATGGCTATTATTAATTTTATTAATACCATGAATGAGTTTATGATACCGCTGGTTTTTACCAACAGGAAAGCAACACCGCTGAGTGTGGGGCTGACATTGATCCCAAGAATAAACCAGTATAACGTACCATGGGAGAAAATCAGTGCTCTGGCAACTATTATGATGATCCCCATTGTATTATTTGTTATATTGTTTGAAAAAAATATTATAGACGGTCTGACTGCGGGCAGTGTAAAGCAATAGCGGGAGTGTGAGCGGTAAATGCCCGGTAAAGGTAGTAAAGGTAGCAAAAGCAAAGGCAGTAATTAAATGAGATAAAAGTCAGGAGGATGGTATCATGAATGGAAGAGAGCGGGTATTGGCGGTGGTGAACAGAAAGGTTCCGGATAAAATTCCAAAGGATTTAAGTTGGGGATTGTGTCCGGCGCTGGAAGCAGAATTCCGTAAAAGAACGGGATGTGATGATTATTTTGAATACTTTGGCTTAGATATCCGGTTTTTGGATTTTGCACCAACAGAAGTAAAAAGGGATTTCTCGGAATATTATGCGGGCAGAGACCAGGAACCAGGATTTTCTGTCAATGAATGGGGCGTGGGAAGCGGAAAATCCAGGGATACGAATTTACATTTTGAACATATTATCTCCCCTTTTAAGGCCGGCATGACAGAGCGGCAGGCAGAAGAATTTCCGTTGCCGGACTTTTTAGAACCAAGGAGAAGTGCACATTTTAAGTCTTATGTGGATAAGTGCCATGAAAAAGGGCTTGCAGTGTGCGGAAGCCTGACCCAGACAATTTTTGAAAAAACCTGGGCTATCCGGGGATTTGAAGAAACTATGATGGACATGTTAACAGAGCCGGAGGCGATTACGATATTAATGGAGCGCATCACCCGGATGCGTATGGAGCAGGTAGTACTTATGCTAAAGGCCGGAATAGATGTGCTTATGCTGGGGGATGATGTGGGGATGCAGACAGGAATGCTGATTGGAGTGGATACCTGGCGGGAGTTCCTTAAGCCCAGACTGGCACGGATTATTGCGAGAGCAAGGGAGATAACCCCTGATATACCGGTCTTTTACCATTCCTGCGGTAATCCGTGCCAGATTATTCCGGAATTAATTGAGATAGGGGTCAACATTTTAAATCCGATCCAGCCTGAATGCATGGATTTGCAGAAAATAAAGGATACCTATGGAGATAAGCTGGCGTTTTGGGGAGGGGTTAGTGCCCAGACCAACCTTTCTTTTGGTACGCCGGAGCAGGTGAAGAAAGAGGTTAAACGTTGTATTGAAATCCTTGGAAAAGACGGTGGATATCTCATTGGACCCAATCATATGGTGGAGCCGGAAGTGAGCTGGGAGAATCTGATTGCTTTCTTCGAGGCAGTGGAAGAATATGGGGCTTATTAGGGGAGATATCATAAAAGGGGGCTTAAAATGATTCACATTGATAACTTTGATAAGATCAAAAAACGCTATGATGCCTATTGGGCAAAGGAAAATCATGATAGGCCGCTAATGGACATACGGGCGCCGCGATATGATTACCGATCTGTATTTTCAGAAAAAAGAGAAAATCTGTATGATCAGTGGATGGATACTGAATATGTGGTAAGAAGAGAGCGGGCACTTCAGGAATCCTTATATTTTGCAGGAGAAGCATATCCATTGGTATGTCCAAACCTGGGACCTGACGTATTTGGCGCATACTTTGGATGCGGCATTACTTTTGGGGAAGATACCAGCTGGGCATCCAGCCATGTTGAAAAACTGGAGGATATTGATGTAAGCTGCATAAAGGAAGACAATATCTGGTTTCGTAAGACTGTGGAACTGACGAAAGCGATGCTGGATGACAGCCGTGGAGATTATCTGGTTGGAATTACAGATATCCATCCGGGATTAGATGGGCTGGTATCATTACGGGGACCACAGGAATTGTGCTTTGACATATTTGAAGAGCCGGAGCTGGTACAGAAATTGAATTTTGAAATGTGCATGCGGTTTAAGGAGGTATATAACAGTCTGAATGATATTCTGCAAGAAAAGCAGCAGGGGAATTCCAACTGGATGGGGATTTACCATCAGCAGGGCTGGTATGTGACATCCTGTGATTTTGGAGGAATGATTTCTGAAGAAATGTATCAGAAATTCGTGATTCCTGAGTTAAAAGAAGAAATCGGGTTCCTGAAACATACTATTTTCCACCTGGATGGACCCGGCGCATTACGGCAGCTGGACAGCCTGCTGGAGCTGGAGGGGCTGGATGGCATTCAATGGGTATACGGAGCTGGTCAGCCTACGGCGGCTTACTGGATTGAAACGCTGAAAAAGATACAGAATGCGGGGAAGATGATCCACATCGATATTGTTAAGGAAGATCTGCCGGTACTGTTGGAGCAGTTAAGGCCAGAGGGTGTATTATACCGCATGAACTGCAGTACTCCTGAGGAAGCGGATTATCTGATAAAGACAGCCGAGGAGTACAGAGGCAAAAAAGTATTTTAATGGAGAAATCATAAAAATCCACTTGCTTTTATGCGCTGCTTTGGTACAATAAGAATAACAAAGAGGGAAACACAAATAGCTGTTTTCCCGGATAATGAGTCTGTAAAACAGACGATGACAATGGGGGATTTTACATGAGAGATCTGGAAGAAGTATTAAGCAAATGCAAGGAAGCGGGGGTACACGAGGCAGCGGTGGTACCTGTGGAGAAGATTGTATTTTCGGATGAAGTGAGAGAAATGTGCGCAGTCAACCAGTGCGGGCAGTATGGGAAGACCTGGGCATGTCCTCCGGGGGTTGGAACACTGGAGGAATGCAGGGAACGGGCTATGAAATACAAAAACGTGGTAGTTTTTTCTACGGTTTCAAATCTGGAAGATTCCTTTGACTGGGATGGGATGATGGATGCGAAAAAAAGGCATGAAGAGGTGAGTAAAAAGGTAAGGGAAATCTTCCTGGAAGACAGGGATGATATCCTGATGCTGTCATCGGAAGGGTGCCAGAATTGCAAATCCTGTACCTACCCGGATGCACCGTGCCGATTCCCGGATCAGATGTTTCCCTCAGTGGAAAGCTTTGGAATCTATGTGAATAAAGAAGCCTCTGCGGCAGGGATCCATTACATAAACGGCGCAAATACAGTGACTTATTTCAGTAATATATTTTTTTAAATATAGAAAATGCCTGAGAAGATGAATCAGGAGATTATATAAGCCCCCGGAGTATTGGATAAATCGGATACTTCGGGGGCTTATAATAATATGGCACTGCAGATAAATGAGTGCCTCATTAATCATTCATTTTAAGCAATTGGTGTTGCTTCTTCCAATCCTTTCTGAAGCCGTGTAAGTTCACGCATTTCCCGGATCAGGAAGTAAATGCAGACAACCGCTGCAGCCGCATCTGCTATGGGGCCGGCATACATTACGCCGTCGATTCCCAGGAAGATAGGAAAAATGACAAAAAGCGGAAGCAGGAAAATAATCTGTCTGGTAAGGGACATGAATACACCCAGTACGGATTTCCCAATGGAGGTAAAGAAATTGGAAGTAACCGGCTGTATGCCATTTATAAAAGTCAAAAACAAAAAGATTCTGAAATACCGTTCCGCGAATTTAAAATAGGTCTCGCTTCCGTTTCCAAAGATGGAAATAATCTGCCGCGGGAAAAACTGAAAGCAGAGGAATGCCAGAATAGAAATTAGCGTTGCACTGAAAACTGCCAGTTTATAAGTCTCTTTGACGCGTCCGTATTCTTTTGCTCCGTAGTTGAATCCTACAATGGGCTGGGTTCCCTGAGAGATACCGATGACAAGCGCCATAAAAATCATATTTACTTTTATGATAATACCTGCGCAGGCAAGGGGAATTTCGCTTCCATATATAGATCTTGCACCATAATAGGAGAGCACGTTGTTCATGACAATCTGAGTTACGGTCATGGCAATTTGATTAAAACAGGCGCTGGCTCCAAGGGCAAAAATATTTCTGCAGTATTTATACTTTAGCTGAAAGCTTTTGCGTGTCAGTGTAATATGATGAAAATGGAATGCATATTTTACGCTGATGCAAAAGGAAATGATCTGTCCGATTATGGTTGCAAGAGCTGCGCCTGCCATACCCATATCGAATACAAAGATAAAGATAGGGTCCAGGATGGTATTGATAACGGCGCCAACCAGCATGGAGGTCATGGAATATTTGGGACTGCCGTCCGCCAGGATCAGTTTACTGATTGCAGTGTTGATAATCAGAAATGGAAATCCAATGGAGGTAATCCGGGTATAGGTCTGGGCATAAGGAAGAACATCATCCGTGGCACCAAAGAATTTCAGCATGGGAGTCAGGAAGATTGTTACAATCACAAAAAGTGCGATTCCACATACTGCCATCATGGTGATTGCATTTCCAGCGGACTTCGCCGCATCATCCTTCCTGCCGGCACCCAGTTCCAGTGAAAAATTAGAGGCGCCGCCGATACCAAGCAGCAGAGCAATTGCAGTGCAGGTAGTGGACAATGGAAAAGCAATGTTTGTTGCGGCGTTTCCTAAAACGCCCACACCCTGCCCGATAAATATCTGATCCACTATGTTATAAAGTGCGGTAACCAGCATGGAAATGATACAGGGAATGGCATATCCGGTCAAAAGCCTGGATACTTTACGATATCCCAGGGGATTATTTGCTTCTTGTGAAACTGGCTTCATTTTGGTTCCTCCTTTTTCTTTTGTTTTATCATAATATCTCTGAATAGCTGTGATTAACACAATTTCTCCATAGTATTCCCGGACTTTTACTGTTGGATACCATATAAAAGGCTGGAATTAGCGGGATGTGAGATTTCGTGTTTAAACTGAATAGGCTATATGATAAAAATTGCGCACGCAAATAACCATTTGCGTGCGCAATTAGTATAGAACTTATTTTAGAAAAAGTCAAGATGATACTTTTGGCATTCCGACAAAATATTCCTTTATTTTTTTACGGTTGATGTCTTTTCCAATAATATTCAGCAATGCATCTCGGGGACGGCAGGAAGTGACGAGTAATTCGTTTGCGGAACAATTCACTTCGTAACAATTGCCGTCCAGAGTGGGAATATAGCCTTTTATGCGGAGTATATAGCCACAGCGCCCACTCATAATCTGTTTCAATGCATGAAGGAGGTCTGCCTCATTCTGACAGAAATCGGCAAGGGTAGTGCTGGAATAGAGGCGGCTGTGGTCAAAGCGTTTCTCTTCGTGCCAGTGAGCCTGACAGCCGACGTTTCGAAAACTTTCAAAATCATCATCCGTAAAATCAGACCAGTTTTTGATACAGACGTCCGTTCCAAATATCCGGTCACTTTTGTAATGCTTCATGAGATCATTTAAATCTGCAATAGAAGATAAGATCTCTTCGGGAGTTACATTCCCCGTTTTACTTAAAATTACCTTTCCGGTATTCAACAGCTGGGAATACATAATATACATTGCATCCTCCGACAGGTCAGTCAGAGGATGCGGATCAGCAATGGTCAGAATGCTTCCCACTTTGCAGCAGGACCGGACGGCAGGGCTGTTCACAATATCAAAAAATTCGTCCATATTATATATGCCAGAGGGTTCCACAATAATATGGGAGCAGCCTTGATGGGACAGTTCCAGCAGCATATCATGAAAATTGACTTTCTGGGAACAGCAGATACAGCCACCTGTAAGCTGATTGATTTTTAACCCCCGGCCCTGGAGAAAAGCGGTATCTACCCCAGCAGCACCAAATTCGTTTTCTATAATTGTCACAGATTCCCCGATGCGGATCAGGTAATCGGCATAGTATTTAATAAATGTAGTTTTACCGGCGCCTAAAAATCCGGTGATCAGATCAATAACGGCCATAAGTTTTTGCAATATCTACCATGCGCTTTGCCCGGTCAAATGAGGCATTTGCGGGGTATTCACAGCCGGTCGCCAACATAAAGCCGCCGCCTTTTGCCATGGCATCAATGTTGTTTTTACATTCCAGATCCCACTCCTCATCGGTTCCGATAACCGCACTTGCAGGAGTAACGCAGCCGATCAGGGTAACCTTATCGCCGTATTTAGCTTTGCATTCCTGAAAATCTGCACAGTCATCCGGCGGATAAAGGAAGGAGATTGCCGTGGGATTCATTGTTTCTATCTGAGCGTCAAAATATATTTTCTGCCCGCAGTTGTGAATCATTACCAGACATTCTCTGGCATGAACCACATCAGCCAGTTCTTTTACAAGATCCCCTTCCATTTCCATCCACATGGTTTTACTCATAATTGCCCCGGATGAGAACAGCGTGTCGAACATAATACCGTTGACTCCGGTGTCCATGAGTGCGTTGCAGTAATCCTTCAGGGTTTCGTTTACTTCCCTCGCAGCATCATGTACGGCATCCGGATCGTCATAGAGATCCATATACATATCCTGCTGGTTACGGAGCATGGAAAGCGTTCCCAGTGGACCGAAGACAAAAGCGACCACCGGGTATTCGCCGTTAGCAGCTTCTACCAGTTTCTTACAGGTATCAATGTGCATCATCATACGTTTTGATGTACGGTAATCCACTTTTTTTATCTTGGCATAGTCCTCGATTTCCTGAACGACACAGTTGTTGTAATTAGGATGTGCCGCTTCGTCCTCCGGATAGACCAGTTCCTGTCCCCATGCATCACATTCAATGGAGAGGTCAATGAGTGTTACGATACAATCCAGGTCAAATTCTTCCTTTGCTTTTAACAATGCTTCCGCACAGATATCAGCATCGTTGGACCAGTCCTTATAAGATGCACCGATCAGCCTTCTGGAAGCTCCGCTGATGATGGGATAAACCGGTACCCGGTCTGGTTCTTTGTGCTGCAATGCAGTGACTACACGTTCCATAGAATTCATAATAAATACCCCGCTTTCTATTTGTTCCGGTTCAGGTGCTCTATCCAGCTGTGATTACGCTGGTAACAGTACTCGCCGTTTCATTTTCATGAGCAAAGTATAGAATATTTCAAAACAAAATTTTAGAAAAAAACATAGAAAATTTGTAAAAAATATGGAATTCATACTGAAATGATAATATACTATAAAGGGTATAACTTTGGATTATCGAAAAAAATTACTAAATACAATCATTGAAAGGTTATAGGGAAATAATTCTGCCTATGGCATGGCCCACAATCATTTCACCCAGGAATAAGTTGTTTTCCCCAATTGCAGCCTCAGAAATGCTGCTTTCGTAAGATGTTGTGATTTCTCCTACAGCCCCTCTCTGGTAAGCTTCTGATCTGGCGCCATCCAGTGCTTCTTCAATGGCTGTTTCCCTGGCGGCATCGTAATCTTTAAAGCTCAGGCATCCGCTTCGCGTGAAGACCTGGTAACCGGTCAAATCGGATGAGTCGTAAAGTGGTTTGATCTCTACATCGTAAGATGCAGATACATTACCTACCACGGCACCCAGTGCATTTGCTACGGCTGCATTTCTGGGAATGACGGCTTTTGTGCCCAGCAGTTTTGCCACGTCCTCTAAGAAGATGTGGATCGGGGCACCAACGCCAATCAGCGTAGCATGGGTCTGAAACTGTGTGGAAAAGAAACTGGACGTTTCATGGGTTACGGCATCTTCGTAGCTTTCTTCAATCAGGCTGTTCAGCATATCCGGGTTCAGGTGTTTATGCTTTGTGGAATTATGGTCGCTTAGCAGGATGCGTACAAGGTTGCAGTAAAGTTTCTTTTTTACCAGATGGTAGACTTTATCGGTCAGACGGTCCGCTGTAATCTCCACGGAGCGGGCTATGAACTCTGCGCCCAGCACGGAAGCCTTCCGGTCAAAGGGCGTGTAGTCCTTTCGGATATGCATAATATCAGTTGGCGTAAGACCGGAACGCATGACAATTCCTTCCTGTTCCAGCCGTTTCATACTGAAGTTATAAGTATCCTTATGAATGGCTGCGGCCGCTTTTGTAAAAATCAGGGGACCATCTGACAGAGCAGAGCAAAAGTCCAGTTCTACCTGTGTGTAGCTGCTTTTGTTCCTGGGTTCTTTCATTAATACAAAGAACTCGTGGAGGAAATGGCTGTGGGGCTTGCCCGTCTGATTTAATTCTTCCAGCTGTGCCAGCACGCCAGGGAACTGGGAAGAAAGGGTACAAAGGGGGATAACCCGTTCCGTATCCAGATAGAGCCTGCCGTTTTCATAGCGGATGGCACTGTCGCCGCCCAGGCCGAAAGTATCTACATACAGGCCCTTCACAAAGGTTTTATAGATCCCGATCTGGATTCCTTCCCGGACGGTAACGGGGGTATGGTTTTTCACAATGGCGATATCAGAAGTCGTACCCCCCATATCCACGATCAGGGCATTTTCTTCATCCGCCAGTTCCACGCCGCCCATTACGCTGGCAGCCGGACCGCATAACAGCGTTTCCACCGGCCTTGTGGAGGCAAATCCCTGGGACATGAGCGAACCGTCGCTTCTAACAATTACGATAGGAAGAGACAGCCCCAGATTTTCAAGTGAAACTTTGATTGCCTTGAAAAATTCCTTCATTACCGGCATCAGCCGGGCGTTTAACAGGGCACTGGCACCCCGGCGCAGGACGTTTAGGTCATGGAACAGTTCGTAACCTGTAATACATGGGACATCCAGTTCCTCCGTAATAATCTGAAGAGCCGTTTTTTCATAAGCAGCACCGTTGTCTTTGGGATGAATCTGCACCACGGCTATGCTGTCACAATCGGTAAAACAGGTGCGGATATCCTGGCGGAATTTGACCCAGTCCGGCTTTATCTCAGGGCGCAGTGCATCAGCCGGATCACCATCCATAAAATATATTTCCCGGGAGGGAGGCAGCCCGTAAGAGAGATAAGTCTCATCTACCGTTCCGGGATTCACCCCGATAAATACTAGCTTAGCCCGTCCGCCTTTGCCTTCCACGCAGGCATTTGTGGCAAGGGTTGTAGACAGTGCCATAAACGATGCAGACTGAAGAGCTGTCTGTGATAACTTTTCCAGTACATTTGTAATGCCTGTTTCCAGGCGGCTTTTTGTCGTCAGGGATTTTGCGCTTTCTAATATCTGTTTGTTCTCCAAATCATAGATGACAGCATCTGTATAAGTGCCCCCTGTGTCAATGCCAATTCCAATCATGATAATCTCCTCCATTCATGAGCTTGTTTAAAATTTATTCCTGCATCAGTAAGCAGGGTTAAGTTTGTCAGGATGTATATAAACCTGATCCTAAACGGAATCTGCTGTTTCTACATATATTATAGCGTTTCCGGCAGCAGGGATATTTTCATAATTTTGGATTTTTAGTAAAATTTCTATGAATTTAAAATAAGATTTTGATTATCTCTTTATAACTTTTTATATGTCCGCTAATCCTTATTCTATAGGATTTACGGGCATTTTTACTATCCGTTGATATTTGCCTTTGGAAAGGAACGCTTGTAATTGTTGATGGTCTGATAGGCGTAGCCGTTCTCTTTTATTCTGACAGCCCATTCTATAGCGTCTGACGGTTTTATTGTGTCAATGCTCCTGTGCCCAGTTTGTCCGCTTTTAGTATCTCCATGAGTTGTTCACGCTGTTTCTGTGTGCTTTTCTTCACGTTGCCCCTTGGGCGTTCTGTATGGCGTAAAGCTGGCACAGCGTCATTTTCTTGCCTACAGCGTCTATGCCGTCCTCAAGGTCTTTGCGTATCTCCGCTTCTTTTTCCCGAAGCGATACACAGTCACGCTTTCCTTTCGGCACCCTGTCCGTAGCCACCAGTTTCCATGAATATACCGATTGCTGTTCTCCAAAGTTATCTATGATTTTCTCAAACTATTTCCGTTTAATCTGAATGCGGTTGCCGTTCTGAATGAGCCAATTTGCATGTTTGTTTTCATCTGCCAGTTTCCGCAGTTTGTTTTCCCCCTGTTTCAGCATATCCTCCACTCGTTCCAAATCGCCCAATGCCTGATTGACTTCTAGGAATAAAATATCACGATGTTTTCAAATATGTTATTTTAATGTTATAGCATTGGTTTAAAATCAGACGGTAAAATTTGTAGAGATTTTCTAGCTAAAGATTGGGGATTAATCTTCATTTCAGAGTCAAACCATAATAAAAAAGTATTGAATATTCCACCTGTATGATAATATATTTCAAAATTATCTCTTACATTGATTGGATTGAGATTCGGATTTTGGATAGCAAAAAAATTATTAAGAGATTCCAATAATAAATACGATAAACTATTTTTATGTAAGCAGAGTAAATCATCTTTATATAATAGGAATTGTTCAAAAATATTGATTAAATGCTGTTCAATATTATTATCAGTTTTGTTAGAAATACAATTTTCAAGGATCTGATAATAAAAAAATTTGATAATATCTTCTTTACAGTTGAAATTGCGATAATATGTTGAACGGTTTACCCCTGCTCTTGCTGTTATTTCACCTATTGTAATTACATTAAACGGTTTATTATGCAGTATCAAAAGAAATGCTTCTACAATATATCCTTTCATAGTTTCTGAAATTTTATTTTTTTTCATTAGCAACAATACCTCCTGTTTTGTTGCAATTAAAGGTTATAAACTTGACCAATTCATCTTATTTAGATATAATCCAAGTGCAACAAATGTTGCACTTACTATATTATATTTTTAATTATATGTCAAATGGAGGATAAAAAGATGTTTAAAGATTTAAGACGTCAAGATAGGGTTTTGAGTAGTGAAGAAGCAAAGGCAATCCTCAAAAGAGGAAAGTTTGGTGTTCTTTCTGTTATTGGAGAAAATGGCTATCCTTATGGAGTACCTGTTCATTATATCATGTTGGAAAATTCTTTATATTTTCATTGCAGTTCAGCAGGTGGACATAAAGTTGATGCTTTGAAGAATAATCCTAAAATATGTTTCACGGTTATAGAAACAGAAGATGGAATAAAAAGCCAAAGTGTGATTTTTTTTGGTACAGCCAATGAGGTTAATGAAAAACGAAAAATGGTCTTAGAAAAACTTGTAGAAAAATTTGTTCCAGAAATTGCATGGGAAAATGCGAAGCAGGGAATACCACATGCCCTTAATAATATATTTGCCTTTGAATTAAATATAGAGCATTTATCAGGAAAATGGATTGATAAACCAGAAGGACGCTAATGTATTCATTTACCACTCCACTTCAAGAAGGAATAATTTTGAAACGCAACAGTCAGTTTACAATGGATGTTTTATTAGATGATAAGATTGTGAAATGTCATTGTCCGACAACAGGGCGTATCGGTGATATAGATGTAAAAAACATTTCTTGTTTAGTATCTCAAAGTAATAATACTAAAAGGAAATTACTATATACTGTGGAAGCAATTTCTTGTGATGAACTTGATACAAAAGAAAAGAACTGGATAGGTATAAATCAAATTTTATCAAACAAGTTAGTGGAATATTTTTTAATCACTCATCAATTAGGCAATATGATTTCTGGATATGAAAATATAAAACGTGAAGTTCCTCTTGGAAATTCCAAATTAGATATTCTTGTTGATAATACATACATTGAAGTTAAAACACCATTAACTACAATTCATGCAAAATATGGAACAGGTATCAAAACGAAGCCAATTACACCTTTTTCATCTACAGAGCGTTTTACAAAACACATTAATGCGTTAGCCAATTTATTAAAAGAACAAGAGAGAGCAATTTTGTTGACTGTTTACCAATACAAAATCACTTGCCCCAAATCACATCAAAAAAGCACACACTACAGAGAAGTGTATAATGCAATGAGCAATGCTATTGAAAAGGGAGTAGAAACATGGGATATGGAATTATCGTTTACACCGTACGGTGTTTCGTTGATTAGATGTGAAAACACATCTCAATTACTAAAATAATTTGTTTGTCTGAAAATTTAATCTGTGTTCCCTCTATTCTTACAGAGCAAAGCCATGAGTTTTCCATAGACCCATTTACTAGAATCTTTACGAATAACAAAGGACAAGAGATATATCTGACTGCTAAAAAGTTTGACCTGTTCTATTTCCTGTATTCGCATCGAGGGCAGGTATTCAGCAAAGAGCAGATAATCAGCTTTTCTGTTTTAAATTTATCTTAAATCTAAAAATTTTCCCAATAATCCAGGTTTTTTACTTTTTTAATCCGGGCAGTGAGTTTATAATAAATACAGAAAGGGCAGGATAGCAGGACGCGTGCTATATGCAAAGGGTAAAGTATATGGGAAATTACAGTGAATTAGATGTTTATTATGATAAGATGACAGAGAAACTAATTACATATTATGAATCAGATGAAAACAAGACAATCTGGGAGCTGGCGGAAGAACTGATGGATCTTGATGGACTTCCCATGCACTGCCCGCCCCACCACTATCTCATGCCGGGGGTGCTTTTAACCGCCTGCCATAAGGAAGAAGGGGATGAGATAGAGATTCTCAAAGAGGATTTAAGGGAAGCGCTGTCCAGGGCTAAAAATGTACTTGGCGGGTTTTGCGGACTCTATGGCTCCTGCGGTGCTGCTGTGGGAGTGGGAATCTTCCTGAGCATTTATACCCAGACAACACCACTGTCTAAGGGAACCTGGGCATGGACCAACCATGGAGTAGGCAAGGCTCTTCTTGCTATCTCCGGTGTGGACGGACCCAGATGCTGCAAGCGGAATACTTATCTGGCTTTAGAAAGTGCGGCGGAAAGTATCCGGGAATACCTTGGGATTGAACTGGAAAAGCCGGAAAAGGTTACTTGCAAATACTATAAAAACAATAAAGAGTGTAAGGGAAAAGCTTGTCCATATTTTGAGTAGGCATTCCAGCCATCTGCACACCCCGCTTCGCGGTATATTAGCACCAAATTCAGGTTACATAGCCCGCTATGTGCCCTTCATTTGGTACTTATCTCTAATAAAGTGTGGCGCAGTTGTCATCAATCAATTTTAATACACGTTCCAGGAGGAAATTATGTCAAGAATTGAAATAACCGTACCGAAAAAGGCAATGCCAAAAAAGGATCCGGTGCACCCATGTCCGTGTCAGGACCGCCCGGTGAACCTGACTTTTAAAACGGGTACGCTGACCTGGCTGAAAGAGATAGGGGAAGCAGTTGAAGAAGGGGAGACTGTATGCGAGGGAGAAGTAGAAAAAAAGGCGTTGGAATTTACGGCACCCTGCAGCGGTATCCTGTGTGAGATTTGTATCGAAGATGAAGAAGAGTTTGCATACCAGGAGATACTGGGCTATATCGAGGATGGAAAGGAGCAGGAATGAAAAAAGAGATTGATTTATATCTGATATCAGGATTTCTGGGGGCGGGAAAGACAACCTTTTTGCAGAAACTCCTGCAGGCATTGCCGGATAAGAAGATTGGAGTCATTATTAATGAATTCGGCAGCCTGGGAATTGACGGCATGCTGGTAGAAAAAGAGGGCATTCAATTAGTAGAGATCAACAACGGCTCTATTTTCTGTGCCTGCTTAAAAGGGGGATTTGTAAAGACGCTCATTGGGTTTTCTAAGGAAGAAATTGATATCCTGCTCATTGAGAATTCAGGAATGGCGGATCCTTCTAATATGCATTTACTGTTGCAGGAGATGGAAAGTATGGTGAGCCATTCCAGGGAAGATTCTAAATTCCGCCCCTATCAGTACCGTGGAGCAGTCTGCATTACGGACAGTGTTACGTTTCTTAGGCATGTGCAGGTATTGGCACCGGTGCAGAACCAGATTGCAACCAGTAATTTTATTGTGATTAATAAAGTGGATCTGGTGAATCAGGTGACTATAGAAAAAATAAAAGAAAAAATACATGAATTAAATCCGGAAGCATACCTGTATGAAACGATGTTTGCACAGGTCCCGCTGGGGCTACTGGATGAAAAACTGATTGATAACGGATATGTGGGTGAGACCAGTAATCAGCCATGGAACCGGCCGGCTACTTATTCCCTGGAATGCGGGACACAAGTAAATAAGACAGCTTTAGAGCAGTTCGTGAAGAAAATGCAGCCCCTGGCCTTGCGGATCAAAGGTATTGCAGAAACGCAGGAGGGATGGATACAGGTAGATTCCGTAGGGGATTATCTGGACATAAAACCTTTTAAAGCCGGTAAAAGGGATGTGATCACGCATACAAAACTGGTAGTTATCGGCAGTGGACCGGAGGAATTTGAAGAGAGACTGGAAGATACCTGGAAATCAACCTGTATGGAAGCGTGTGAGATATATGAATAATGATACCAGGCAGTTAGGAAATGGTATGTTGTATGTGGAAAGTCCATTTACGGACCCCTATAAAAATCTGGCGCTGGAAGAGTATTTGTTTTATCAAAACATAGCAGGGGATCCGGATGCTGACATTCTGATGTTATGGCAGAATGAAAACAGTATCATCATTGGCAAACACCAGAATACTCTGGAAGAAATAAATGAAGAAGCAGTAGAGAAGCACGGCACAAAAGTAGTGCGCAGAAATACCGGAGGGGGAGCCGTCTTCCACGATCTGGGGAATATGAACTTTTCATTTATTACCACTGCGAATGAGGAAGTGGATATATCCTATGAGAGATTTCTGAACCCAGTCATTCATGCACTGCAGGCATTGGGAATTCCGGCTGTGAAAAGCGGCAGAAACGATATTACCGCAGATGGGAAAAAGATATCCGGCAATGCCCAGGCTCAGCATCGAAACCGGATACTTCATCATGGTACGCTTTTATTTGATGCAGATCTTGCCATGGCAGGGGAACTCTTAAAGGTCAGTCAGGACAAGTTATCTTCAAAAGGTGTGAAGTCGGTGAGAAGCAGGATTGGAAATATAAGGGACTACCTGAATGATCCAAGGATGAGTGTACTGGAATTTCGGGATTACCTGCGCACATATTTTGAAAAGGAAGCAGGAGGGATCACAAGGGTAACAATTACACCGGAGATCATTGCCGCTGCGGAAGAACTGGCACTTCATAAATATGTCTCCAGGGATTGGAATTACGGCAGGTCCCCTATGTTTAACCACAGAAAAGAAAAGCGGTTTACAAATGGAAAAGTGACGGTGGAGATGCTGATAAAGAAGGGCAGGATTACCGAATGTAAAATCAGCGGTGATTTCCTTGCACTCTGTCCGGCCTCTGATCTTGAAGATCAGCTAAGGGGTTTGGAATACAGGCGGGAGGCGGTGGAAGGAATTTTGGACCACACACCTCTTGTAAAGTATTTTGGCAATATTACAAAAGAAGAACTGATGGAGTGTTTTTACTAAAATAATTACCAAATTACTATGATTATTTCAAAAAATATTTTGACATGCTGGTATAATGAGTGTATGGTTGATGCCGTTAATCCGCAGGCGGCATCAGAGCGTATGAAGCGCACAACTGTCAGAAAGGATTTTTAAATAAATTCTGACAGACGGTATAATGGAACAGTAGACAATAAATTACAAAAAGGAGAATTAATAGAATGAATTCAAGAGAATTAGTTTTTCGTGCAATGCAGTGCAAAGAAGTTGACCGTATACCCTGGGTTCCTTTTGTAGGATGCCATGCAGCAAGTCTGATAGATGTAAATTGTGAGGAGTTTTTTAAAAGCGCAGACCATATCGTAAATGGTGTATTAAAAGCAGTAGAATTGTATCAGCCGGATGGCATTCCCGCGTTATTTGACCTTCAGCTGGAAGCAGAAGCAATGGGATGTAACCTGACGTATGCAAAAGATAACCCTCCGGCAGTATCCAGCCATATCTTAGAGCAGGGTAAGACCTTGGAAGATTTGAAGATTCCTACAGAGGAAGACGGACGTTTCCCTATAGCAATGGAAGCCACAAGACGTATTGTGGAAGCAATTGGTGATAAATGTGCAGTTTACGGATTAATCACAGGTCCGTTTACCCTGGCACTTCATTTAAAAGGAACCGACATCTTTTATGATATGTTAGATGAACCGGAAGAAGTGGAAGAATTGATGGAATTCTGCCAGAAGGTAGCAATCAATACTGCTAAAATGTATATTGATGCAGGTGTGGATATCGTGGCAATCGTAGATCCTATGACATCCCAGATTTCTCCGGATAACTTCGAAGAATTTGTAACGCCTTATGTAACTCCTGTATTTGATTATATCCGTGAAAGAGGCAAATTAGGCTCCTTCTTCGTATGCGGAAATGCAAAACGTAATATTGAAGCGATGTGCCAGACCCATTGCGACAACATCTCCATTGACGAGAATATTCCGTTGGAGTACGTAGTGGAAACCTGTAAACCATACAATGTATCAGTTGGAGGAAATATCAAGCTGACGCTGACCATGCTGTTTGGTACTCCTTATGACAACGTGCGGGATGCTACAAACTGTATGAATATCGGTGGCAAAAAAGGATACATTCTGGCTCCTGGCTGTGATATGCCTTATGCAACCCCGGTTGCCAACGTTCAGGCTGTTACCAGCACTGTGCACGGCAATATTGAAGAGATTTTTGAAGGCGAAGACGTTATGGCTGGTGTAGACTATGAATTACCGGATTATGCAAGTGAAAAACAGGTTATTATAGACTGTATTACACTGGATTCTGAATCCTGTGCTGCATGTCAGTACAATATGGAAGCAGTTTATACTGCAGCTGCACCACTTGGTGATAAAGTAAAGATCATCGAGCATAAGATCAAAGAAAAAGAGGGCGTTGCCTGTATGATGAAATTAGGTGCTAAGAATGTACCGACGATCTGCGTGGACGGCGAAGTGAAATACGAGAGTATTCTGCCGGATAATGCGGAGCTGACCGCATGTTTCCAGGCAGCAGTGGATAAAAAAAGCTGTTAATATTCCATAAAGTGTGGCGTAAAGCTGTCAAAAGACAGTTTGATAACACACTCTGAGTAGAAGATAAGTGAGAGCTGTTCCCCCGAATGAATATGGGGAGGAGCTCTTATTTTTATGGAAATTTATATCCGGACATGGTAAACTGGTTGGGAAAGAGAAGATAGAGAAGATAGAGAAGATAACTGCAATTTTATATTATATAAGGAGGTCAAAGGTATGGAATACAGATTGATAGGAGAGGTTATGCCGGCAGTTGAAATGCGCCTCAGACAGGGAGAAGCAATTTATACCCAGTCAGGCGGCATGTCCTGGATGAGCGAAGGAATTGAGATGTCTACAAATGCCCGTGGAGGGATTATGAAAGGATTGGGACGGATGTTTTCCGGGGAGTCCTTTTTTATGACCACTTATTCTGCCATGCAGGATGGCGTCACCATAGGGTTCTCGGCTACGGTTCCGGGAGAGATCCTGCCTGTGGATTTAAGTACATATGGAAGCCTGATCTGCCAAAAGGGTGCATTTTTGTGCGCACAGAACGTGGTGGATGTCAAAGCTGTCTTCACGAAAAAAATGTCAGCCGGTTTCTTTGGCGGCGAAGGATTTATCCTGCAGGAAATGTCCGGAAATGGCATGGCATTTTTAGAAGTGGATGGCAATAAGGTGGAAAAAGTGCTGGCACCAGGCGAAGTTCTTAAGGTTGACACCGGCAATTTAGTGGCATTTGAGAACACAGTGCGGTATGAGGTGGAAATGATGCGCGGCGGTATGAATATTTTCCTGGGTGGGGAAGGCCTGTTTATTACAAGGCTCACAGGACCTGGAAGAGTCGTGCTGCAGACACAGAATTTTTCGGAATTCGTGGGCAGGATACGAACTTATATCCCGAACCAGAGCAGCTGAAGCTGACAGGAAGATACAGAGAATACAGAGAATAAAGATAATACAGATGATACAGATAATACAGATAATACAGAGACAAAGCAGCAGTTATGTTATTGCAGATGAAAGCCCCGGTTTTTCTGCTGTTCCAAGGGAGTTTTGGAACAGAAGAAGATATCCGGGGCTGAATTTATGAAAATATTTATGAAAATAAATGAACCTCTAAAAGAGTTGTGACGATTATATAATAGCAGGGTAAAAAGGAGGTGTGGATGTGCTTGCAGATCAGGTAGAGGTTTTGATTGAACAATATGGAACGGATATATACCGGTTTTGTTCCAGACTATGCAGAAACAGGTCAGATGCGGAGGATTTATATCAAAAGACTTTTTTAAAAGTTCTGGAACTTTCCATGGAATTGAACCGGGATGGAAATCCGAAAGCATTTTTGTTTTCTGTTACAAATGGACTGTGGATGAATGAGGTCCGTAAAATGGCAAGGCACAGCCGGATTGCACCAAGTGTTTCCCTTGATGATGACAATGAAAATCTGGCGGCTGGCCAGGTTGATCTGGAAAGTGAAGTACTGGCACGAATCAGAGATGGAGTGCTGAGAAGGATCATGGAGGAGCTGCCGGAGAAATTCCGGATACCGGTTATTCTCTATTATACCTGTGATGTTACACTGGAGGAGATCAGTAAGATTATGAAAAAACCCGTCGGTACTATAAAGAGCAGGCTGCATAAAGCCCGCAGTATCATTAAGAAAAGATTGGAGGAACAGGGATATGAATAAGAAGGATAATAGTAGCCAGGATAATAGCCAGGATAATAGCCTGGAATATGAAATCCGGGATAATCAAGAGCCGCAGTTAGATGACCCTTTGGGACAAGGGATTAAAAATGTCATGGCTTCTTATGAAACACCGGATGAGAATCTCAATAAAATCCTGATGAGGCAGATCCGGGAAAAAGAAGCATATCTAAAAGAGTCTTCCGGTGCCAGAACCATTTCACTGTGGTATCTTCCCATGCTATTAAATGGACTGCTATTTGGCATGCTGGCTTTTCTGGGGTACTATCTGATTCCAAGCGTGTTACTGGCAAAGCTGGTTATGAGTATCTGCATCTACATGGCAATAGCAGGTGTGGCGCTTACAGCTGCAGGTATGTGGTTTTCTGATTTAAAAGAAAAGATGGTTCTGGTATTTAAAAAAGGAGGGAATAAGGCATGACTTCTGATAAAAAGAAAAAGTATATGATCATTGGGATTGTGGTTTTATTTGCAGCAATTGTGATACGGGCCGCAGCATGGGGAATGAAAGAAGGGATAGGAGGCATTAGTTTACTTGCAGCAGGACTTCTGATTGTAGGGCTTCTATGTGCTCTTCTGGTCTATGTGTGCATCTGTATCTGGATCTACCGGGATTGTGCAAAAAGAGGAGAGAATGGACTGCTTTGGATGATCATCGTGTTCATTGCAACTCCCATATTAGGAATAATTATCTATATGATTACAAGAGGGGAAAACAGGATTTTGTGCAGGTATTGCGGATATCGGATCAAGGCGTCAGCCAGATATTGTGAAAACTGCGGGGAAGAAAACCAGGGACGTCAGGAGGAAATGGCAGTGCAGAAATCAAGTAAAGGATTTGGATTTATGATAGCGGCTATTCTGTCAGGAATCCTGATGATTGGATGTTTTATTTCCTTTGTCGTTCTTGCATTTACCACAGATGATTTCCTGGATAAAAACACCTGGAATACTGGTATTATCATGGCATCCATTGAAAATAAGTGGGGTGATGACTGGAACTTAAGCTTTAAATATGCATCGGAGGGATTCCGCAAAAGTGCAAAATTCCGGATTGATGACAATCAGGCAGTGCTGCACGCCCAGATCAGCTGTGAAGAGGGTCAGCTGCTCATGCATATTATTCAGGATGAGAAAGAAGAAATAATTGATGTGAGTAATTTAAAGGAGCCCCTTGTATATCCGCTTACAGAGTATCAGGCGGGAAAGATTCTGGTTGTGCTGGAGATTAACGGGGCTAAAAATGTGAAGTCAAAGATTGAGATGGAAAATCCCGGCGACAGCTGAACCGGGATAGGTAAACTGCCCCGGAAATAGTCTGTACAGCTTGCTGTGCCTGCCGTTTCCGGGGTAAATCAACATCAGTTTCGTTTATAACGGTACTGATGTTTAAATTCTGTGGGGCTTGTTCCGGTATATTTTTTGAAGATAGATGAAAAATAGGTGGGATCATTATAGCCTACCAGTCCGGCAACCTCATATGAGAGGGTACCCGGATTGATCAGGTATTCCTTCGCCTTTTCAATTCTTGTTTTGTTGATATATTCCGTAAGCGGTTCACTGTATGACTTTCGAAATGTTCTGCTTAAATGGGAAGGAGATATATGTAAGTTTTCCGCTATCGTTTCTAAAGAAAGGGATTCCGATAAATGGCTGTGGATGTACTTGATGGTATCCTCTACAATCTTATTCTGAGAAGTTCCGCTTCCGGTTAAGTGGCTTATGGTAGTATCCAGCATTTCCAGCATGGAAGTTTCCAGGGTGAAAATATCGTTGGAATTATATATTCCCGTCAGGTATTCCGCGCCGCAGGGCGTAATGCCCCTTTTTAGGGATACTCTGGAACAGATATAGTAAATCTGGGAGCAGATATTCTTGGCATCTCTGGATTTCACCAGGTTTCGCTTGAACTTTGTAAAAAGGTTGTGAATAATGTTGCGGGATTCATCAAAGCTAAACTGATTCAGGGTGTTTTCCAGCTGGAGCAAATCCATAGAATTCTCAGCGTTAATGTCGTAATCATCAGGACTTGCCGTCTGGGTAAAACGTGCAATATTGTTTTCTGTATAGAATGCCAGAGAGAGTGCGTAGATCGCTTCCGATACGGCAGTACTGAATTCTGCGGCAGTATCATGACTGCGGCTGATACCGATGGCAGCCTGGCTGGAATCCAAGGTATGGGTGATGGCAGCTATTTCCGAACAATTATCCAGAATCCATCCGGGAACATGATTGCCGCTCTTTGCCTGATAGTATACGACGATAACCAGGTGGTTGTAGCGGAAGCAATAGGCACGTTCAGATAAGATTAGTTTTTTAAAGGAAGAGATATCAGGATTTGGAGGGGTAATCTGAAAAGCTGCAATATAGTATTGTTCCAGACATATTCCATACTGATCAATTCGCTGTTCCAGTGAAGGGGTCAGGAGTGACACGGTCAGTTCCTGAAGCAATTGTTCCTTTAAAAAAGTCAGATCTTCCTCTGCAGCAGAATTATTTTTTTTGGATGTGAGCATTTTTTTCTGTGCCGACTGGACTGCTTCAAATAGATCCTTTTTATTGGTGGGTTTCAGGATAAATGCAGAGACATTGTAATGGATTGCCCTTTGGGCATATTCAAAGTCTGCAAAGCCAGTCAACAGGATGACCTGTACATCAGGCATATTTTCGTATACATATTTTGCTACCTCTAGCCCGTCTGAGACCGGCATTCGAATGTCGGTTATCACAATGTCCACGTGATTTTTTTTGATAAAATCTATGGCTTCTATGCCGTCACTGGCAGTCCCTGCAACTTCACATCCTATGGATTCCCAGTTCATAAAATTAGAAATGCCTTTTCTCATGGTGGATTCATCATCCACAATTAATAGTTGAAATATCATAACTTCATCTCCTTTTTTACTGTCAGATATAACGATGCAGCGTTCTGGCAGTTAAAATATTTCTGAATCTAAGCAATTTCTGTTAAAGCCCGGCATTACAATTCCGGTACATCCGTATGAATTGGAATGCGAAAAGATATGGAAGTACATACATTTGGCGTACTCAGAATATGTAACCTCGACTCTTCCCCATATAAGAGCTCCAGGCGTTTATCCAGATTTTTAAGCCCCACATGGGTGTGGGATCCATCGTTCTTGGAAGCAATCTGCCGTATATCAGGAATGGTTTCAAATCCAATGCCATTATCATTGATGGATATTTCCATATACCGTTTTGTTTCAATAATATTGATGGATAACTTTCCATTCCCTTTCTTTGGCTCCAGCCCATGTACGATTGCGTTTTCCACCAGAGGCTGTATGCAAAAGCCGGGTATCTTACATTGCAGGAGAGAATCTGGTACCTGGATATCAAAGGAAATTTTATCCTCAAACCGCATCTGCTGCAGGTAGATATAGAATTTCACATATTTCATTTCCTGCTCCAGCAGAGTGTAGGCAGATTCTTTTGATATGGTGTTGATTCTGAGCAGTTCCCCGAGAGAGATAATCATATCATAGATCTCTTCATTATCGCTCATCTGGGCTTTCCAGGCAATGGTATTTAACACATTAAACAGGAAATGGGGATCCATCTGGGACTGCAGAGCCTGGATCTCAGCATTTTTTAGAAGCAGCTGCTTCTGGAAATTATCATTATAAGAGATGTCCAGCTTTTTCAACATTTCATTGAATGCGTTCATCCATATTTGAAACTCATAATGCATCTTAAGCGGTGGCAGGCTGTCCTGGCGTCCCTGGGAAATTTCATTAATATGAAAGACCATTTTATTAATCGGCCTTGTCACTGCACGGCTTAGAACAACAGCTGCCGCCAGGGCGATTAATACGATTCCGGACATTAAAAGCAGGTAAGATTTTAAGGTCTGGTTCAAATCACTCATCATTAAAAGTTTCGGTGCAGCAACGGCTGAAGTGATATGCAGTCCCTGTAATTCCTGGGCTGCCACAAAATAGGGTTCTCCCGAAAGGGTTAGCTCCTGGAAGGAAACGGTGGAATTCTGGGGAGCGATCTGTGTTAGCAGCTGAGCGCTTTGGACTTCCATATCTTCATTGGAAAGTATACTCATTTCATTATTATATAAATAAATGAACCATGAGGGATCCAGCCCTTTGGCACAGAACTGAATCCAGTTGACAGGAGCAACGTCTACTATAAAGATGCCTATATGCCTGCCGGTATTGCTGCTGAATATGTTTCTGGCAAAAAAGATACTTTTATATTCGGAGTAGAGTGACATACAGATCAGTCCGGGGTCGGAGGGATCTATATTATCCAGCAGTTTCTGGTTCAGGTCAATATCCCGCTCCGATTTGCCGGAGGTGGGAATGTAAAATTCCGTACCGTCATCGCTGAATATGTGGATCCCGTTTATAAAATTTTTGCTGGACAGCGAGGTACTGTAATAGGTGTGGGACATTTGTTTTTCAATGCTGATTTTGCTGTCGTAGGTTACCGAATTATAGTTGATGGATTCCAGTGTGTTTGATATCAGTGAATTGGAAAGAAACATGGGAATAATGGAATCCAGGGCATCGATCTGTTCACTTATCTGCTGGTTTACCTGGCTTAGCTGAGCCGTTATGGACTGCTCATATTCATTGATCAGAATATAAGACGTTCCTTTATAAAAGAACAAAATCGATAACACCAGTATTACAGTAATCGTCAGTGAAATGATAACGGTGATAAATGTACGCAAGGACAGCGTTTTGCTGGTAACAGTTCCTTCTTTGGACATATGCCATCTCCTTAAAAAGCGTTATTCAGGTTCTGTGATAATAATAGGAATTATGCCATATTTAAAGAAGGGTATCAATAAGTTTCAGCAGGATGACCGGATTTTTAAAGAAAAGGTCAAAATTTTCATAGTTTTTGTCAAAATAATGAATTGTAAAAAAAATATGGCGGGAATGGGATCTGAAAGTTCAAGTCATGAATCTCATATTTTATTCACTATTTTGAAATTTAAAGTTATAATTTAGCCATAAGATGACAAGGAGGATTCATATGAAAAGAAAATTAACAAAAAGAGTGATTGCTACAGCATTGGCAGGTATTATGGTTTTCGGGCTCACTGCATGTGGAGGAAATAGTGAGACAGCAGGTAAAGCAGATGAGAAGACAACTGATGGACAGACGACGGAAGGTAAGACAACAGATGCTGCAACAGAGGGACAGGCATCTGATGACGGCAGTGGGGATGCATCAGGCGAAGAAGGTAAAAAAGTAGAGTTAAATGTAATCAACTACCATGTTGGTACGGATTATGCAGCTGAATATTACAAAAATTTATTTGAGGAATTCAAAAAGACCGTTGCCGGTAAAAATGTAGAGTTTAATTTTGAAGAGATTCCCACAACAGATGCTTATAATCAAAAGATTAAGCTGCTGATATCCAGCGGTGACCTCCCGGATATTGTATTCAACGGAGGAAATAATATTACAGAGCTGGCTGCAAAGTCAGGAAAAGTTACAGATTTAACACCTTATTTTGAGGCAGATCCGGAGTGGAAGGCACTGTTTGATGAAACTTCCCTGAACTTTAATACAGTAGACGGTAAAATCTACGGAGTGCCGGTTTCTAAGGAAATCTCTTATATCTATTATAATAAGGAATTATTTGAAAAAGCAGGAGTTGAAGTTCCGGAAACATCTTTTGCAAACTGGGATGAATTTTTTAAAGCCTGCGATAAGCTCAAAGCAGCTGATATTACACCTCTTGGCATGGATACCGCAGACAGCGGATGGCTTACTAATCTCTGGATGAGCGCATTGATAGGCACAGATGGAGATGCGGGAAATAAATGGATGAATACACTTTATCCTACTGATTTTAATACGCCGGAAGTAGAAAAAGCAGCAGAAAACATTCAAAAAATGTTTGAGAATTACACCACTGCTGATGCAATAGGCGGAAAATATGATCCAATGGCAACCCATTTCTTCAATGGAGAAGTAGCGATGTTCCCAAATGGCCCATGGATGATTCCTGACTTTTCCCAGACAGAAAAGGCTCCGGAAGGCTTCTATGACAAAGTTGGAATTATGCTGATGCCGGGTGACGGTATGGAAATGGTTCCAACACCAGGAGATATGGTGGGAGCAAAGGACAAAGATAAAATCGAAGCTGCAGTAGCATTTTTAAAGTTTGAGACAAGTCCTGAAAATCAGATTAAAGCACTGGAGATGACGGGGCTTCAGCCGGTATCCAACAATCTGGACATTCCTTCTGATTTAAGCGAAAAAGATCCACTGATGGCTCAGGTTCTGGAGATTCAGAATAAAGCTAAATTAACATATGGGCAGAACCAGGCATATTGGTATCAGAATGCAATCGATACATTTTCTACAGAACTTCCGGAACTGGCATATGGCAATATTACACCAAAAGAATTCTGTCAAAAATTATCTGATTCTGCAGCTAAAAATCAGGAATAGATTAGAGCGTGTTTGAAAATTCATTCCTGCCATCTGCACGCCCCACTTTGCGGTGTATTTGCCCCGAATTCAGGTTACGTAGCCCGCTACGCGCCCTTCATCCGGGACAAATCTCCCACAAAGTGTGACGCACAGCTGCCAGAAAGCAATTTTAGAATACGCTCTAGAGTGTGTTGAAAATTCAAGGATTTAAGACACGCTCCGGGATAAAAAATTGGATTCGCAGGCAGAAAACTTGCGGATCTAATTTTTTAAAGAGAGATGAAAGGGTGTTGATATGAAAGTAAAAAATAAGAAGTTTTGGATCATTATGTTTACGCTGCCGTGTATGGCTTTGTTTGCCCTTGTGTACGCAGCGCCTATCGTTACCGTTATTTATACCTCACTTTGTGATTATACGACTTTTTCAGGCCCGGCTTTTACCGGTTTAAAAAATTTTATGGTCATCTTTCAGGATGAGACGTTTTTAGCAGCAATTAAAAATACGCTTGTTTGGGTTTTACTGCAATCGACCTTCCATGTGTGCCTGGGATTGGCTATGGCACTGGTGTTGAGACGAAAGCCAAAAGGATGGAAAATAGTGCGGACCGCATATATGATTCCCAATATTATACCTACGGCGGCAACTGGCGTTATGTTCACTTTATTGCTGAATCCTTCCTTTGGTGTGGTGAAGCCCATCGTTGAGGCTCTTGGATTCAATGCATCCCAGGTGCCTAACCTGTTCGGAAACTCCAAGTATGCATTCTGGACCGTAACACTTACCTGGATACTCTATGCGGGATTTAATACCATTATATTCCTGGCTGAGATGGGCGCCATAGATAAAGAGATATACGAGGCAGCACGGGTGGACGGAGCAAAGCCCTGGCAGGTTGACCGGTTTATAACGCTTCCCCTCATGAGAAATATTTTTGGCACCTGTGTCATACTGGCATCCGTTGCAATGGTATCACAGTTTGACATCATCTATGTGACAACAAAGGGCGGGCCCGGAAGTACCACTTTAAACCTGCCGATGTTTTTATATAAAGCGGCGACGCTTGAGAATAACTACGGAAAGGCAAATGCTGTGGGGGTTGTACAGATCGTGCTGGGGCTGGTTTTGGTGGTTCTGATTCAGCAGCTGTTCCGTGAAAAAAAAGAGATAAGGGAGGGGAAATAATTGAAGAAAACATCAAAAGTATCAACCGTCTGTGCCGTCATAGGTAAATATATATTTTTAATATTCTTTGTATTTATTGCAGTAGGTCCGATTGTATGGGCATTTATAAGTTCCTTCAAGAGCTATTCAGAGATCAATTCCTCTGCACTGTCCTGGCCGTCCACATTTAATCTGGACAATTATAAAGCAGCTTTTAAATATGCTCCTATAGCCAAATATTTTCTGAACAGCGTAGTTATTGTAGGCTGCAGCGTACTGGTAACTCTGGCATTTGTAGCTATGTGTGCCTACATTATTTCAAGATTCGAGTTCAAAATGAAGCCGTTAATTGTGCTTTTGATTTCGGCATCGTTAATGCTTCCGGCACAGGCCATATCCCAGCCCTTATTTTCCATCTTCCAGAAGCTTGGGATCTTCGATACGAAGCTTGGACTTGTTATTGTTTACTCTGCTATGGGTATTCCTATGTCATTCTTTGTTATGACGAGCTACTATAAAACGATTTCCATGGCACTGGAGGAATCGGCTTATATTGACGGTGCAACATTTTTGCAGACCTTCTGGCATATTATTCTGCCTCTGGCAAAACCGGGGCTGGTTACCATAGCACTTTTGCAGTTCATCAATACCTGGAATGAATTTTACTTTGCTTTAATGCTTACCAGCGGGGATACGGCAAGAACGATACCAATTGCATTGAATTACTACATGGGGACATTTGCCAATAATTATTCGGCTCTTTTTGCTGCTGTAGTCATGACTGTTCTGCCAACAATAGCCGTATTTATCATTTTGCAGAGACAGGTAATGGAAAGTTTAACCGCAGGTGCGGTGAAAGGATAATCACAGGATGGAATTACATAATAAAAAAATATATCCCATAGAACCCTGGAATATTACAGAAGACAGGTTCTGTATGGAGAACAACTACAGGAATGAGACAACATTTGCCTTGTCTAACGGTTATATCGGAACAAGGGGAACCTTCGAGGAAGACTATGATTTTTCCGTGGATGAGGGCCTGGAAGGGAATTTTATCAACGGCTTTTATGAAAGTGAAGATATACGTTACGGGGAATGGAATTTCGGATTTCCGCTAAAGAGCCAGTCCCTCTTGAATCTTCCCAACGGAAAACCCGTAAAAATATATCTGGACGATGAGTTATTTGATATGAGGCAGGGGTGTCTGGATTTTTATCAGAGAACGCTGAACATGAAGAATGGGACGGTAGTGAGGTCGGTGGACTGGACATCTCCCAAGGGGAAAAAGATCCGGCTTTTATTTGAACGCATGGTGTCTTTTGCAGATAAAAATGTAATGGTGCAAAGACTCAGCCTTTTGCTGCTGAATCAGGACTGTGAAGTGAGGATATGTTCCTATATAGATGCCGATGTGGAAAACCATACGAGAAAGACAAACCCCTTAGTGGATTACGGTCCGTTTGGAAAGCGGATTACACAGAATCGATGCAGTGCCTCTGAGGAACTGCTGTATTTTGAAGGAAAGACGAAAAAAAGCGGATTGACCGCTGCCTTTGGAGTGGGACACAGCTGCCACGGTTCTATGTCTTTTCAGTCCATATCTGCAATGCAAAAAGATGCATATGCAGAGCTTGCATGGACATACCGCGGACAGCGGAGTGAGAAGCTAATACTGGATAAATTTATCATTTGTACATCCTCCCTTGATATGCCGGAGGACAGTCTGGCTGGATTTGTGGAAGGAAAGTGCCGGGAGTGTACCGCACTGGGGTACGATTACTTCAAAGAAAAACAAAAGGATTATATGAAGGCATTTTGGGACATTGCAGATGTGAGGATACAGGGAGATGAAGCGCTGCAGCAGGGAATACGGTTTAATCTGTTCCATATTATGCAGGCTGCGGGCAGGGATGGACGTACTTCCCTGGGAGCAAAAGGACTTTCCGGAGAGGGGTACGAAGGCCATTATTTCTGGGACACAGAAATGTATGTGCTGCCGGTGTTTGTCTATACGGCGCCCAAACTGGCGAAAAAGCTGCTGGAATACCGTTACCATACCCTGGATCAGGCAAGGGCGCGGGCGAAGGTGCTGGGTCATGAAACAGGCGCACTCTATCCCTGGAGAACCATTAATGGGGAGGAGGCATCCACTTATTTTCCACTGGGAACGGCGCAGTACCATATCAATGGAGATATCGCCTATGCATTCCAGCTGTATGTGGATGTTACAGGGGATACACAGTTTTTAAAGGAAATGGCGGCTGAGGTACTCTGCGAGACAGCCAGAGTATGGGCGGACGTGGGATGCTTTGCAGAAAGCAAAGGGAATAAGTACTGTATCTGTGCAGTGACCGGTCCAGACGAATACAATGCAATTGTAGACAATAATTTTTATACCAACCTGATGGCGAGAGAGAATATCCGGTATGCGCTGAATGCACTGAGCCGGCTTAAGGAAACAGAACCTGAATTTTATCAGGAGTTTGTCAGAAGGCTGTCCATAACAGACCAGGAAACGGAGTATTGGAAGCGGATTGTAGAAAATATGTATTTTCCATATGACGAAAAGCGCAAGGTTTATCCGCTGGATGACGGATTTATGATGAGAAAGCCATGGGATGATTCGAAGATTCCTGTGGAGAAGCGGCATCTGTTATACGAGAATTATCACCCGCTGTTTATATACCGCCAGCGGATGTCCAAGCAGGCAGATGCGATTTTAGGTATGTATCTGCACAGCAACCTGTTTACCAGAGAGGAACTGAAGCGTAATTATGACTTTTATCAGGAGGTGACGCTGCATCACTCTTCTTTATCCACCTGCATATTTGGAATTCTGGCAAGCGAAATCGGATATCATGAGGAAGCATATGAGTATTTTTCCCAGTCAGCAAGAATGGACCTGGATGATTACCATAATAACTTTTATGCAGGTATACATGCCGCTAATATGGCCGGCACCTGGCTGGCTATCGTAAATGGTTTTGCCGGGCTTCGGACAAATGCGGGAATTCTTCAGTTTAACCCATTTGTGCCAGACGGCTTTGAGGGATATGCCTTCCGTATTAATTACCGGGGAAGCATACTGGAAGCCAGCATGACGAAGGATCAGTGTACCTTTACTTTAATAAGCGGCGAAGGATTAGAGTTATCTGTAAATGGAAAGAAAATAAAGCTATCAGAAAAGGAGGCAAGCTGCTGTGAAAAAATATAAAGCGATTTTTTTTGACTGGGATGGTACGGCGGTGCTGTCCAGGAAGGCACCGGTAGATGATGTGGTGGCACCCATGAAAAACCTCCTTGCCCAGGGGGTAAAACTGGCGGTCATAAGCGGTACAACCCTGGAAAATATTGCGGAGGGAAAACTGCATGAATATTTTACGGTAGAAGAGCGTAAGAGCCTGTTCTTAGGACTTGGCAGAGGGGCATATAATTATGCTTTCGATGAAAACGGCAGCCCTTACCTGCTGAGCCACCGGATCCCGGCTAAGTCAGGATTAATCCGGATTCATGATATCTGCTATGACATACACAGGTGCTTACAGGAGGATTATGAAATTCCTACCGATATTGTATTCAGCCGTCCAAATTACTGCAAGATCGATCTGATGGTAGAAAACAGCAGGGGAGAATCCCTGTTTTTACAGGAAGGGGAGAAGGAGCAGCTTATTGCAAATCTGAACAGCCATGGATTTACCGGAGGAATTAGGGGATTGATTGACCTGGCAGAGGATATGGGAAGAAAACACGGCATAACGGTATGTGCAACTACAGATGCCAAATATCTGGAGGTGGGAATTTCCAGTAAGAGCGATAATGTGAATGATTTCATGGATTACTTTGGTAATCAGTATCAGATCCGGGAAGAGGAATGCAGCTTCTGGGGTGATGAATATATCGGTTTTGATGAATGCTTATTTGGAAGTGACAGTTATATGATAACGGAGAAAACAAGACACGGGGAATTCTTCGATGTGTCAGACACAGAAGGCTTACGTCCAAATGAGGTAAAGCAGGTGGGAGGAGGTGTCGGAAGCTTTATAAGGTTTCTCACGGAACAAAATAACAGTTAATGGAAGGAGAAAGTTATGCTAAAAAAGAGCAAAAGATGGATTAGCCTGGGGCTTAGTGCTATGCTGGTATTAGGAAGCCTGATCATGCCGGGGGTAGAAGTTCAGGCAGAGGAGTCAGCCGGAACTACGTATTATATTGATTATGACGGAGGGGATGACGGGAATCCCGGAACAAGTGAAGAGGATGCATGGTCATCTCTGGAGAAGATAAACAGCACTACCTTTGAACCCGGTGATAAGATACTCTTCCAAAAGGGAGATGTCTGGACTGGTCAGTTAAGTCCAAAAGGCTCCGGGGAAAAAGGAAACCCCATCGAGATAGGTGCTTATGGAGATTCAGAAGCAAGGCCTCTCATACAGGGAAATAACTGGTGCGGTGAAAACGGAGATGACCTGGAAAACAGGATTTTTAATGCGGCAGTGTATTTCTATAATCAGCAATACTGGGAAATTACCTCACTTGAGGTGACCAATCGGATTCCCGGCGACAATCCGGATGACCATATTAAAAAATATGGCGTACTGATTATGGCGGAAGATGCGGGAACCTTAGAGCAGATAAACTGCAGGGATCTCTATGTGCATGATATTGTGTCACATCCCATTGGCCAGCAGGCAGGTATCGGACGCGGCGGAATCATTTACAGTATCAGAGGCAATCAGGTTCCTACCAGATGGAATGATATCACCGTGGAAAACAATATTGTAGGTCCTAATATCAACCACTATGGAATCAATTTTATGTCTACCTGGGGAAGCAGCCGCTTTGAGCATGAAACGGGAATTCCAGACAGTGAGTATGCAGGTTCAAGATATAACAGCACGAATCTGGTAATCCGCAACAATTATTGTGAGGATATTGGAAACGCGGCTATCTGCCCTACGGCATACTCCAATGCAGTGATTGAATACAATACCTGCAATAGCTGCAACAGCGGGCCAAACGGCAATGTGCCGATCTGGTGGGAGAATGGCGAATACACAGTCGCACAGTTTAATGAGGTATTCGGTTCAGGCGCTTCGGAGTCTAAAGAAGATTCCCAGGCATTTGATGCGGATGTGAATGCAACACTGAATTACATACAGTATAATTATACACATGACAATCCTTCCGGAGCTTATTTTGAATGTGCACTGGGCACTACATATACCACTCATATACGATATAATATCAGTCAGAATGACGGTTATGGTACAAACAGCTATGGTGGAGGTGCCATTGTCACAATGGGCGGCTGGTCCACCGGCGATAATAACAGGATGTATGTATATAACAACGATTTTTATCTCAGTGAGGGGCATAACAGCTATATCACCAATAACTGGGATGGAACTCCTGTTAACAAAGAGAACTTCCGTTTTACCAACAATGTAATTTACAGCGATGCCACTTCCAAAGGCTGGCACGAGGATTTAATGGGAACGGCTGAAAACAATGCATACGGAGGCAGTGATGCCAGCATCTTAAGAAGCGATGACGAGAAGGCAGTTACCGTTACTGCGGATGATTTTGTAAATATAGGCACAGGATCTCTGGGGCTTGACAGTGTAGGCGGTTATCAGCTGAGCGAAAATTCCGGCTGTATAGAAGCTGGAACATTAATTGAAGATAATGGCGGACGTGATTACTGGGGCAATCCGGTATCGGCTGTAGGGGCACCAAATATCGGAGCTGACAACAGCAAAGCAGCAAATCAGGTACCGGAGGGTACGATTGATTTTGAGGACCGCCCGGAGGATGAAACTCCATTTACGGAAATGTACAAAAACTGTATCTTTTCCGGAGAGTGGAGAACAGGATCAGCAGACGGACTCAAAACCCTTTATCTGGCTGACGGAGAGACCAGTGGAGTAATTTCCCTGCCTAAGGGCCAGAAACTGAAAAGCTTTCAGGCACAATGTGAAGGGACTGCATGGGTAACTCTGGAAGCAGAGGGATATAAGAAATCATTCCTGATAACCTCCGCAAATAACTATTTCAATACAGGGCTTACATCAGCAATTGATAATCTCACCGTAACGGTGGAAGGCAGTGCAGGAAGCCGGGTATATTTTGATAACCTGCTTCTGGAAAAAGGAGAATATGAACCGGTAAACATTGCCCTGAACAAGCCTGTCACCACAAGCGGCAATGACCAGTATCCGGGATCCTGCGGAAACGACGGAAATGAAGGAACCATGTGGGTTCATGCAGGAGATGAGTTAAACGAATGGTGGATGGTAGATCTTAGACAGGAATATGATTTAAATAACTTTGAATTGGTATTTGAACAGGATGAAGAAGAGGCCTGGGGATATCAGATTGAGGGAAGGAGAGGTCCGGACGATGAATTTGAAATGTTATTTGACAGGTCAGATAATACAGACGGTTCCAGAGTACAGACCGGAACCTTTGGGACAAACGGGACTTACCGTTATCTGAAAGTAATCCTGACGAAATTCCCGGGATACGATTACTGGCCTGGATTTGCAGAATTCAAAGTATATGAAAAAGCTGCTCCCGAAGAAATTCCGCCAACGGGTATCACCCTGAACCAGGAGGAAGCATTGCTTGCAAAAGCAAATGAAACCTTACAGCTGGAGGCAGTCGTTACTCCGGAGGATGCAGATAATAGAAATGTCATCTGGGAGTCATCCAACCAGGGTGTGGCTGTGGTAAACCAGGAAGGTGTGGTGAGTGCCAAAGCAAATGGAACATCTGTAATAACAGCCACAGTAGAAGGTACAGATCTAAAAGCAACCTGTCTGGTAACCGTGGAGATTCCTGCTCCTGTTATACCGGTCAGCAAAGTAGAACTGGATAAAACTGCGGTAACCCTGACAAAAGCAGGAGAACGGGTACAGATAAAGGCAGTAGTATCTCCTCAGAACGCAACGGATAAAACCGTCAGCTTCCGGTCTACCGACAGCAGGGTGGCTACAGTGGATGCAAGTGGAATGATCAGCGCAGTGGGCAATGGTAAAGTGGATATTATTGCTGCTACAAGGGACGGAAACAAGACTGCAGTCTGCAAGGTAAATGTTGCAATACCTGTGAAAGTAACCGGAATTACCTTAGATAAGTCAGACCTTAAGATTACCAAAAAAGGTGCATCCGTTCAGCTCAATGCACAGGTAATCCCGGCAAATGCCAGCGAAAAAACCCTGACCTGGAGTTCCTCCCAGCCAAAAACCGTATCGGTATCCAACACCGGCAAAATAACGGCACTGAAAAATGGCAGATCCGAGATCACCGTTAAATCGGCAGACGGCGGATTTGTGAAGAAGTGTCTGGTGACGGTAGAATATAAAGATGCAAAAGTGAAAAAACCAGGGAAAATAACAAATGTTAAAACATCAGCTATTTCCAATAATTCATTGAAAATATCCTGGAAAAAGAATAAAGACGCCGATTATTACAAGGTTTACCTCTATAATAAAAAAGGTAAGAAGTGGAAAGAGGTAAAGCGTACCTACGATAATAGCGTGAAGATAACCGGACTGAAGGAAGGCACTGCTTATACTTACCGGGTTGCAGGCGTAAATGCAGGTGGAACCGGAAAGAATTCTGCCAGCCTGACTGGGGTAACAAAGCCAAGTGCTGCAAAGCTGAAATCAGTAAAGAAATCTACCCGGGGCAGAGCGGTACTGAGATATACCAGCGTGAAGAATGCAACATATGTGATCCGTATGAAAACCGGCAAAGGCTCCTACAAAAAAATCGGAGAAACCACCAAGACAAAGCTGCAGTCTCCAAAGCTGAAGAAAGGAAAAACATACAGCTTCAAAGTACGTACCTATATCAAGTATGGCAAGGAAAAGATCTGGGGTAGCTATTCCAATACAATAAATTATAAGGTAAAATAGAAGAAAACAGCAGAGCGTGCCAACATCTTAGGATGCACGCTCTGGAAGGGAGAAAGAGCTATGAGAGAAAAACAATTGATAGCAGTATTTGTATCAACAGCACTGATTCTGGGAGGAATCACCGTTATACCGGCAGAAAGGGTTAATGCGGCAGAAGTAGTAAATGCAGCAGAAGAAGTAAATGCAGCAGAAGAAGTAAATGCGGCAGAAGTAGTTAATGCGGCAGAAGAAGTAAATGCATCAGAAGAAGTAAATGCGGCAGAAGAAGTTCATGTATCAGAAGGAGTAAATGCATCAGAAGCCGATATCCAGCAGACGGTCATCGATTTTGAAGACAGGGGTGGTGAAGAACAGGCGCTTACCGGGATCTATGGAGGATGCGATTTTGGAACCGGTGGTTTTTTTACAGGAGCTGCCGGCGGAAATGTAAAACTATGGTCGGAGACTTTGACGAAGGATGCCCAGGTAAGTAAAATTGCCATTCCCTATGGGAAAATATTCCGTGGATTTTCAGCTTTTTCAAGCAGTGGGGCAACAGTGAAAGTAGTTTCGGGATCCGAGAGCAATACCTTTTCTGTGGGGACTGAGGAACAGGATTTTATCACCGATTTTAACAACGATGAAATGGCTGTTTATCTCGTGATGGAAAGCCAGGGGGGCTCCAGTGAAATAAAGCTGGACAACCTGATCTTAGAAGATGTGGATATCACGAAGTTAAACGTGTCACAGAACAAACCGGTAACTACATCCGGAGATAATCAACGTCCGGCATCCAATGGAAATGATGGGAATTATGACACTATGTGGATCAATAACGGACCTGGTGCGGATAAATGGTGGCAGGTTGACCTGGGTCAGGATTATGATCTTCTGGATTTCGAATTAACATTTGAAAAAGATGAGAGCAATCCGTGGAAATACAAAATTGAAGGTTCTTCAGATGGAGTGAATTTCACCATGCTCACTGACCGGACGGAAAATACCGATGGGAATAAGACCCAGACCGGAGTATTCCCGGAGAATACCAAATTCCAGTATGTGAGAGTGACCATTACCGGCCTTCCGGCTGAAACCTATTGGTGTGGATTTGCAGAATTCAAGGTGTTTACCGACAATCAATTAAGCAATGTAGCTTTACACAAGAATGCGGAACAGTCTGGAGGAAGTAATGCGCCCGGACTGGCGGTGGACGGAGATACAAAGACCTTCAGTGGAAATACCGGTTCCTTCCCCTATTGGTGGACAGTGGATTTAGGGAGCATTTATAACGTAAAAAAACTGGAGATCGAATGGGAAGATTTAAAGGACAAGGATATTGATCTGGCGGAAGACTGGAAGTACACAATTGAGTATTCCGGTGACGGAGGAGAAAACTGGGTTACCGCAGTGGATTATTCACAGGAATCACCCTATACTGATCCGGCTTCTTCGCTGGTACAGACAGCAGACGTGGATATTGAATGCAGCAAAATCAGGGTCACAATCACAGGCAAGCCTTCCCAGCGTCCGTTTGCGTGGGCAATCATTCCGGAGTTCAGGGCTTTTGCAGTGGATACAAGTGTGCCGACAGAGGCGGGACAGGACTTGAATCTGGACCTTGCTTTTGGACAGCCGGTGGAGGCGTCAAGTACAGCAGAAAATTATAAGGGAGAAGCGGTAACAGACAATGATCCTGCAACTTCCTGGAAACCGGCGGCTTCAGAAGAACCGGCATACCTGCAGCTTGATCTGGGCAGAGAATTCAATATCAGAAGCCATAAGGTGGAATTTGCAGAAAATACATCGAAAAATGATTATCAGTTCATGGTATCTTCCGACAATGAGAACTGGACTATCCTCTCTGAGGTATCGGGCCAGACAGCGGAAGAGAAAATTAAAATACCGGAAACACCGGCTAAATATGTAAGGTTTTTATTCACAAATCCTTCAGCTGACCTGGAAGTTACGGGCATCCATTTTGATGGACTGGATGCAGGCGTGCCCAGCGGGAAAAATATATTAATACTGGCACCACATCAGGACGATGAGATGCTGATGGCAGGCGGAATCATCAAACGGGCGGTAGACGCAGGCGACAATGTAAAGGTACTCCTTGCTACCAATGGCGACTACAACGGACAGGGAAGCGGACAGGGCAGAATCGTGGAATCGATCAATGCGCTGAATGCACTGGGGCTTACCAAAGATAATATCATGTTCCTGGGATATGCAGATACGGGCGGTCTTGGCGGCACGCAGACTTACTGGGACAGCTTTCTGCATAAATTATATACGGCTGAAGATGATACTGTTTTTACCAGCAGATTCGGCAATCAATACAGTTATGGCAATCCGGACATCAAGCAGGACTACCGCTTTGAATTAACAGGAGAGCACTCCTTATATACAAGGGCAAATTTTGTGAATGATTTAAAGGATGCTATTATTAACAGCAATGCTACAGACATCTATGTTCCATCCAGATATGATATGCACTTTGACCACGCCTATCTGGACTTGTTTGCAATAGAGGCAATCCAGAGTATAAAGAGAGATAATCCGTCCTATAATCCGACTCTGCATGAAAGTATTATTCACTCCTGCGCAGGAGACGGTAACTGGCCGGTGTTAAACAGTGATGAAGCAGGCATCCAGGCATTTAATATGCCTCAGGGGCTTGAGGATCTGACCATGTTTCAGTGGTCAGAGAGAGAAAATGTTAACGTACCTTATTCCATGAGGCAGACACCATTTTCTTTTAACTTAAAAGACCAGGCGCTTCGTCTATATACCTCACAGTATTATGGCTACATTGGATCCTTTGCTAAGGTGAATGAGATATTCTGGACCAGGGATTTTACCAGTTTCGCAATGAATGCTGTAGTAACGGCTTCATCAGAAATGAGCAATACAGACAGAAAGCTGGACCAGAGTGCCGTTAAAGCAGTAGATGGCGTCCTGGATGGAGAAGCAGGAGGACTGCCCTATGGCCACATGAGATTTGCACATGCAGAATGGGTAACAAACCAGGAAACAGCAGGGGCATGGATCAACCTGGATTTCCAAAATAAAGTAGATATGAGACTGATTAAATTATATGACAGACCGGATATGGATAACCAGATCACAGGCGGTAAACTGATATTCGATGACGGTTCCGAGATTGAGGTGGGAGAACTTCCCAATAACGGAAGGCCACTGGAGATTCCGGTAAATAAAAATTCCAGGAGTGTTAAATTCGTAATAACCTCCGTATCTGGCAGTACAACCAGTACCGGTCTGGCGGAAATAGAAGTGGAATAATATGAAGTATATACGATGGAGCGTTGTCTGCATCCTGTTCCTGGGATTGGCAGCAGGTATTATTTACATATCTTTAAAGGATACAGATACGTATATTATGAAACTGGATCATGTAGAAATATCAAACGAGCAGTTTCAGTATTATTTAGATAAAAATAGAACAAATATCATCAGCAGATATCAGAAACCGGGGGAAACAGTTGACCGGGAATTCTGGAACAGAGAAGCCGAAGAAGGTATGTCTGCAGCCACGTTGTTAAAGGCAGAGGCAAAGCAGGACTGCCTGAGGGAACAGATGATTTTTATTCTGGCAAGGGAAAGAGGGCTTAGCAAAGCAGTTCAATTTGACGAGATAAAAGAAGAGATGGAAAAAGAAAATGCAGACAGGGAGACTTCTGTAAAAAGTGGAAAAATCGTATACGGAAATAAGAACTACAGTATGTCCACATATTTAAGTTATTCCATCAGTAATTTATCCAGGGAATTGATTAAAATCATGGAAGACAATGAATTAAAATATACAGATGAGCAGATTCTCTCATTCTGCCAGGAAAACGGAAAAGATGTCAATGGACTTAGCAGCGGAGAAATCCGGAGCAAATACGGTTTGGTTTACCGAAATGAATTACTGGTCAGATACGTAGACAGGTGTATTGAAAAACGGGGTGTTGTATTGAAGCAGGAAGAATTTGATGGGGTTACGGTTCAATAGATGTGAACCATCTTTGCGGAAGTATTTCATCAGTTCCCCGGATACCGGATTACCAGCATTATCACAGCATTAAGAAAAGGTGCAGAGCCATAAGGGAAAGAGTTCCCGGTGCTGCACCTTTTCTTGTATGTTTTACCGGTATTGCTTTGGAGTCAAACCGGTATATTTTTTAAATACTTTAGAAAAATAACTCTGATCCTCAAATCCTACAGCTATAGCAATATCAATAACGGAATAATCCGTATTCGCCAGAAGCCGTTTGCTTTCTTCAATCCGCACCATATTCAGATATTCTTTAAAAGAAGAACCGCAGGACTGCTTAAAGACCGTAGAGAAGTAGGCAGGATTTAAATGTACATCATTTGCCACTTCTTCTAAAGTAAGATTTTTAGAATAATTTTTGGAAATATAAGCAATTGCTTTCTTCATCAGTTCATTGTTTTTTGAAGGAATATAGTTAAACATGGATTCGGTGAATACTTCCACGCTTTCCTGGAGCTTATAGCACAGTTCATCCAGATTGTTTATGTTCTGAAGGTTCTGTAAAAAGTGGTTATTTATTTTTAAAATACTGTCCGTTGCTGCACCGCCTTCAATAGCAGCCCTGGATAGCAGGGAGCACAGCTCTATTGCCCTGGATTTTAAGATATCCATGCTGTTTCCGCCGGAAAATAGTACATAACCTAACAGGTCGTTGAGGATTCCTTTTGCCTCCGGTACATTTTTTGTCTTCACCTTGGTAATCAGTTCTTTCTCTTTTTCATAAGGATAGCTGACTTTTTCATCATCTCCAAATGATTTGTACATCTGAATCGACTCATTTATTTTTGACTGCTGATGTAATTTCCCCTGGTTAATGATCAATTGCTGCCGGCTGTCTGAAATCAGGCTTGAGAACAGATAGTAGAGCAGCTTACTGATCTGGGTCACATGTGCAGGTGTAATTACCTTAATGGAATTCGATTCCTCATACAGCTCCAAAAGAGATTCGGTAGGGATCTCATAGCGCTTTGCGATATCCAGAATCATAAGGGAATCCGGAACATCCATTAAAAAAGGTCCTACGAGAATAGAACCGAAGAAGGCGTTTTTATTCAGCAGAGGAAATACAATATGGTTCAGATTTGCATGGCAGGAAAATATATAGGTCTCCCCTAGCGTTATGGCTCGCTTACTGGCGTTAATATGCAGCAGTTCGCAGCTATCATCCTTAGGCAGATGTTTTTTAAAAGTGTTGCAGAAACAAGTCTCTGCGCCACAGGATTCCAGGATCTTACCGTTTTCATCGATTACCTGAATAGGAAGATTAACGCATGCCTGGAATGCTCCCAGCATTTCTGTCAAATGTTCTTTTTCAACCACAGTATAGAGATATGGCGTCATGTTATTACCTCCCTGCCATTAAATGGTAAAATTTTTGTGAGAGTGATATCTAAAGTAAAAAATATACAAATTCCAAAGAGACAATTTGTGTATTATAGACAATTCGCAAATAAATCCCTTATTTTTCTTCATTATAGCATACATAATGCAAAAAAAATACATTGAATCTAAAATAATTACAAAAAAAGAAATTGGAAATGAATTATACTGTGGACATACAAGTTACAGAAGCTTTGCGGAGAGCTGATGTAATAAAAAATGTAGTGGCAAATAAAAGGAGGATATTAGTCATGGCAATTATTGAAGAAATTTCAGCTTTTTTACAAAAAGGAAGAGCAAAAAATGTAAAAGCATTGGTACAGCAGGCAATTGATGAAAATTTAGATCCAAAGGCAGTATTAAATGAAGGTCTGTTATCCGGAATGATGATCATCGGTGAAAAGTTCAAAAATAATGAAGTTTTCGTACCGGAAGTACTGGTAGCAGCCAGAGCAATGAACGCAGGATTGGCAATTCTGGAACCAAAGCTTGTAGAAGTTGGAAATGAACCGGTTGGGAAAGCCGTTGTTGGTACTGTAAAAGGTGATTTACATGATATTGGTAAAAACCTTGTAGTAATGATGTTAAAAGGAGCAGGTCTTGAAATTCATGATATCGGCGTAGATGCAGAGCCGGCAGCATTTATTGATAAGGCAGAAGAAGTTGGAGCAGATTTAATCTGTATGTCAGCACTTCTGACTACAACAATGCCGAATATGCAGACTGTAGTTGATGAGTTAAAAGAAAAAGGACTCCGTGATAAATATATCGTAATGGTTGGTGGGGCGCCAGTAAATGAAAGCTTTGCAGAACAAATTGGAGCAGATTATTATACACCGGATGCAGCAACCTGCGCCGAAGTTGCTAAAAAAGCTGTATTAGCCAATTAAAGTCATAAAAAACAAAAAAATTTACATAGGCTGTCGCATACCTGAGAGGTTATGTGACAGCCTTGATTGTATTTATCAGCGTACATAAGATGTGTGAGATTGGCGATACGTGAGGGACAAGTGTGAAAGAAAATCGCTTTCACACTCTTTATTAGTGCAGTACCGCAGACAGGTCTGCGGTATGCGGGAGGGACAGATATGCAGATAACAAGAAAGGGTGAGATTATCTGTCTGGATGGATTCGATGTCAGGATAGATAAAAAGGTAGTCCTGCAGTTGCTAGACTGTAAGGAAGATAACCCTATATATGAAGAGGTTGAGGAAGAATATGAGGAACTTCAGGAGATCGTTTATGGGAAAATAGATCCTCATGCTTTAATTAAATTCGATGAGGTACCAAAAGAGATAGCAAAGCAGATAAATCTAAGGGAAAAACAGGCGGCATATGTTCTGACGACCGTTGGCAGGGAAGTAAGTGCCTACAGTACCCTGATGTTTCAACAGGGAGACTATCTGAAAGGGATGCTGATTGATGCCATGGCTGACAGTTTTCTGTTTCAGATGGAAGATGCGCTGCAGGATGTTTTGCGGGAAGAATGTGCGAATCGAAAAGCGGGTATAAAGAAGCGTCTGGAAGCGCCTCACGATATCCCTATGGAAATGCAGCAGGTAATGCACCGCCAGATCAGGGCGGAAGAAATGCTGGGGATCGGCATCACATCAGGATATATGTTTGATCCGGTAAAAACCTCCTGTCTGATACTGGTCTTAACCGATGATGAAAAGGAATTCCGGATGCAGCACGATTGTAGAAAATGCAGTGCACTGCATTGTAAATTAAGAAAGGTGGCACCTGTTATGATTGAAGTAATTGAGAATGGAAAAAGCTACCGGATACCATGTGCAGAAAAGCAGAGTATATTAGATGCACTGATAGCCCATGATGTATATTTCAGTGCGGTATGCGGAGGAAAAGGAATCTGTGGTAAATGTAAGATTCAGCTTCTGGAAGGCAGCCTTGATGTAACCCCTTCCGATGAAAAAAAATTCACAAAAGAGGAGCTGGAAAAAGGTTATCGGCTGTCATGCAGGGCATTTCCCAAGGAAGACTGTAAGATTGCGTTAGACAGAAATGATGAGTCAGACTTTGAAATAGTATCGGATTATTCAGGAAAACAATCTGATTCAGGAGCATCAAATGACACTGCTTTTGGCATTGCCATTGACATTGGAACTACTACAATCGCCCTGAATCTGATCGGAAAACAGAGTAAGGAGGTGGTATACTCCTTTTCTACCATTAATAAACAGAGAAGTTTTGGAGCAGATGTAATATCCCGTATCCAGGCATCCAATGACGGGAAGAAAAAAGAACTGCAGGCTTCCATCCGTCAGGATCTGTTAACCGGCATCCGCGAGATTATAAAAGAAACGGGAATTTCCCCAAAGCAGGTGGAGCAGGTAGTAATCGGATGCAACACAACCATGGGGCATCTTCTGATGGGCTATTCCTGTGAAACACTTGGAGTAGTGCCTTTTACACCGGTTAACATTAAGATGATAAAAGAACCTTTTGAAAAAATCATGGGGAGTGGGCTGCTGGATTGTGAATTAGCAGTGCTGCCTGGAATTTCTACTTACGTTGGCGGGGATATTGTATCCGGGATGTACTTTTGTGACTTTTTTAAAAGCGAAGATATCTGCCTTCTGGTTGACCTGGGAACCAACGGAGAGATGGCTCTGGGAAATAAGGATAAGATACTGGTTTCTTCCACAGCGGCAGGACCGGCTTTTGAAGGCGGTAATATTACCTGGGGAATGGGCAGCGTAAAAGGTGCGGTCTGCGGTGTCCGTCTGGATAAAGAAAAAGCTGAGGTGGAGACCATTGGAAACGAACCGCCCATCGGCCTGTGCGGTACGGGGGTAATTGAGATAGCAGCGGAACTTGTACGGGAAGAATTTGTGGATGAGACAGGGCTTTTGGATGAAGATTATTTTGACGACGGATTTCCAATTGCTAAAACACCGGATGGGAAAAACATAGTATTTACCCAAAAAGATGTAAGGGAAATCCAACTTGCCAAGGCAGCTGTCAGAGGAGGAGTAGAAACGCTGCTCCTGCGCTATGGTGTAACTTATGATCAGGTAAAAACGGTTTATCTGGCAGGAGGATTTGGTTTCCATATAGATACGAAAAAGGCGTTCCAGATCGGTATGCTTCCCAGGGAATTTGCAAATAAGATTCAGACGGTAGGAAACAGCAGTCTGGGCGGTGCCATTCGTTATTTTATATCCGAAGATGGTGACAGGGATATGGAACGTATGGTAGATCTGTCGAAGGAAATTAATCTATCCAGTGACAAAGAATTTAACGATTTTTATATGGAGCATATGTTTTTCGAGTAAAGCATATATTGTTGTTAAGACTTCAATGGATTGTGGATATATATGGAGAAGTGGAAACAATATGTGGAAAGAGGATTGATCCTCGGTGGAATTGTGGTTTTTGTATTATGTATGGTAAATCTGTGGCAGTCCGGTTCAGGTCCGGCAGAGAGTCTGGATGCAATGGATACAAAGATTTATGAAGATTCCGGGGAGACACCGTTAACAGAAATAAAAGAAACTGAAGCAGGACGGGGACCAGATAAAGAGACAGAGGCAGAGGCCGCAGATGATGTGAAGCCGAAGATAGCTCTGACTTTCGATGATGGTCCCCATCCTGTTTTTACGCCAAAGCTGCTGGATGGTCTAAAGGAGCGGGGGGTAAAAGCCAGTTTTTTTGTTATGGGAGAAAATATCAAAGGACACGAAGATATTATTAAAAGGATGGCAGATGAAGGTCATGTGATTGGCAATCATACATATTCTCATGTGAATCTGAACCAGCTGTCAGCGGAAAAAGCCTGTGGCGAACTTGCCAAAACCAGTGATCTGGTGAGAAAACTTACCGGAAAAGGGACAGAGTATGTCCGTCCTCCGTTTGGTGTATGGAATGATCAGTTAGACTGCCGCATTACCATGCTGCCGGTGATGTGGAATATCGATCCACTGGACTGGAAAACCATGAATGCTTCCACAGTTACAAATAGGGTAGTGACGAAAGCCAAAGAAAATGCTATTATTTTATTACACGACTATTATCAGTCTTCCGTTGATGCAGCGTTACAGATTGTAGATCAGCTGCAGGCGAAAGGATACCGGTTTGTAACCGTTGAGGATATATTGTTAGAATAATAGATTTAAGAAACGGACAGGAGAAAAGAATATGGATTTATTTGATTATATGCGAAGCAATACCATGGAAAACGAAGCGCCCCTGGCTTCCAGAATACGTCCCAAAACCTTAGAAGAGGTGGTGGGACAGCAGCACATCATCGGAAAAGACAAGCTGCTGTATCGTGCCATTAAGGCGGATAAGTTAAGCTCAATTATATTCTACGGACCGCCCGGTACCGGGAAGACGACGCTTGCAAAAGTTATCGCGAATACCACCAGCGCAGAATTTACCCAGATCAATGCAACGGTAGCAGGTAAGAAAGACATGGAAGAGGTTGTAAAGGGTGCGCAGGATAAGATTGGGATGTATGGAAAAAAGACGATTCTGTTTGTAGATGAGATCCACCGTTTTAACAAAAGCCAACAGGATTATCTGCTTCCCTTTGTAGAGGACGGAACTCTGATCCTGATAGGGGCAACCACGGAAAACCCTTATTTTGAAGTAAACGGTGCTTTGATTTCCAGATCCATTATTTTTGAGCTTAAGCCTCTTGTAAAGGAAGATATCCGTACGCTAATTGAGCGTGCTGTTTATGATGTGGAACGGGGAATGGGCGCTTATAACGCTGTTGTGGAAGAGGATGCCCTGGAATTTCTGGCAGATATAGCCGGAGGGGATGCCAGATCAGCACTAAATGCAATTGAATTAGGCGTTTTAACGACCCAGAAAAGTGAGGATGGCAAGATTCATATTACCCTGGATGTAGCATCGGAATGTATTCAAAAGAGGGTAGTAAGATACGACAAAACCGGAGATAATCATTACGACACCATTTCGGCATTTATTAAAAGCATGAGGGGATCAGATCCGGATGCGGCGGTATATTATCTGGCGCGGATGCTCTATGCGGGAGAGAGCGTTACTTTTATTGCAAGGCGTATTATGATCTGTGCATCGGAGGACGTAGGGAATGCAGATCCCCAGGCGCTTCAGGTGGCAGTAGCAGCGGCTCAGGCAGTGGAGCGTATCGGTATGCCGGAATCCCAGCTGATCCTGGCGCAGGCGGTGCTCTATGTGGCTGCGGCACCAAAGAGTAATTCGGCTACCAATGCCATATTCCACGCCACAGAGGCAGTAAAGAATAAAAAGGTAACCATACCTCCTTATCTCCAGGATGCCCACTATAAAGGTGCGGCAAAACTGGGTCATGGCATAGGTTATGAATATGCCCACGATTTTCCAAAACACTTTTCCAGACAGCAGTATCTGCCCGATGAGCTGGTGGGACAAGTCTTTTATGAGCCATCAGAAAATGGATATGAGAAAAAAATACAGGAACATATGAAATGGTTGAGGGAATAGAACTGCTGTCCCAAAGTACAGAAGTAGTTAAAGGAACAAATTTTATAAGAAAAGATATTGGGGGACCTAATGGTTCTCCCAATATCTTTTTTTAAAGTCAGAAGCACTTATGGGTTTTGAAAAGTAAAATCCCTGGATGCTGTCCGGATGAATGGAACGTATGGTTTCCAGTTCTTCCGGGTATTCAATGCCCTCAACGCATACCTGGATATCAACACTGTGGCATAGCTGTATCACGGCGCTGATGAAGGAATAGTTAAAAACCTCCCGGTTAATTGCAGATATAAAGATCCGGTCTATTTTTACAATATCAGCCGGTGACTGAGCCAGCATACCAAGAGAAGAATATCCGGTTCCAAAATCATCCATGGCGATCTTAATATGCTCGTTTCGCAGCTGGGCGAACGTATATTTCAGAGCCTCCATATCGGTGACAAAATAACTCTCTGTCAGTTCCAGCACAATATGACGGGGTTCCAGCTGATACTGTGTCAGAAGGTCACGAATGTATGAAAGGAATGATACATCCAGCATCTGCAAATACGAAATATTAATATTCATTACGAAATCAGGAGCATAGGAGATCCATTCTTTGCAGGTTTTGACGGCCTGCTCCAAAACCCACTTGCCGACGGGTACAATAAGCCCGCCGGATTCCAGCACAGGAATGAATTCTATCGGACTTACGGATCCGTAAGTCTCGCTGGACCAGCGAAGCAATGCCTCGGCCCCTCCGACTGCAAGTGTATCATTACTGATTAAAGGCTGATATACCATATGGAAATGCTCCATGTGATTCATAATGCTTAACTGCAGCTGGTTCGTAATTTCCAGGGTACGAAGTTTTGCTTTAATTAAATCAGGAGAAAAAAACGTACAGGTATTTTTCCCTTTCTGCTTGGATACTTCAAGAGCGCTTGCAGCAAATTTAATTAAATCAAGATAATTATCCCCGTCCGCGCCGATCATTGCGATGCCCCCTGAGACTGTACAAAAGTAAGAAATTCCATCTGTAATCTGTCTGCGGTTAGCATATGCATGTATTTTTTGATAAAGCTGGTATAAATCCTGCCCGGAAGCATTTTTATATACAATAGCGAATTCATCCCCGTCAAAACGGAACAGATCCGCATCCGGAGGAAGAAATCGCAGGATTGTCTGGGCAAATTGACGCAATACCGTATTACCAAATATATGGTCATTCAAAGCATTGATTCTGGAGAAGTCATCCAGTCCGAGCAGGAGTATGCCGCCGGGATGGCATTCATTCTGAATCAGCCTGGTAATTAATTTTTCGCATTCCCGCTGGGCAAACAGACCTGTTATATAATCAATTTTCCCTTTACTGCCAAGGTTCGTCACTACTCCGGCAAAAAATAGCGGATTTCCTTTCTGATCCCTTTTTAGCAGACCACGGCAGATAACCCAGACATATTCATTTTTACGGTTACGGATTTGATATTCTACATTATGTTCATCGGTCTCTTTGTTCAGCATCTTTTCGATGGAATCAAAGTAGCGTTGTCTGTCCTTTTCGTGTACCAGTTCACCCCAAAGAGGAACAAGTCCATGCACCTTTCTGCCCGGAAGATCAAAATCATGCAGCATATTTTTAGAGATAAGGGAGATATCCCGAGTCATATCTACTATATAAATATAGTCATCTGTACTGTTTTCTATGGCTTCATAGAATAGATATGGGTCAATCGTAAAATCATGAAATATTTGTTCATTATCAGTCATCGGTACACCTCTTTTCGTCAGAAGATAAGAAAGGAAATATTTGTTGAGAAATATCGTTTTTAGTAATGTATAAACCTATTATACATTAAATGGAAGGTTTTTAAAATGAAAAAATTCTTTTTTTGCATCCCGGATACTTTTGTGATAAAGTAGCTTTGAGTAAAGAATACCAGGGAAGATAATAATGAATGAAAATTAAATGGAAAATAATCGATAATAATAATGGAAAAGGAGTGAATATGGTGAGTAATAAAAATAGTTATGCGATAAAAGGAAATATCATATATAGTACCACACCGGATCAGCTGATCCTTATAGAAAATGGTTACGCTGTCTGCGAAAATGGTATTTGTGGAGGAGCTTTTGCAAAACTGCCGGAGAAATATAATGGTATTCAGGTAAAGGATTATGGTGACAGGCTGGTTATACCCGGTCTTGTGGATCTGCATATGCATGCGCCCCAATATGGGCTGCGTGGTTTTGGAATGGATCTGGAACTCCTCGACTGGCTGAATACTTATACATTTCCGGAAGAGGCAAAATATGCCAAAGAGGAATATGCTAAAAAGGCATATGGTATGTTTACGGAAGAGTTGAAGAAGAGCCCTACTACCAGAGCCTGCATATTTGCAACGATTCACAGGGATGCCACAAAGATACTGATGGATCTGCTGGAGAAAACGAAGCTGCGCACGATGGTAGGAAAAGTTAATATGGATCGGAATGCTCCGGAATATTTATGTGAATCAACAGAAGAATCCGCAGCGCAGACGCTGCAGTGGCTTAAGGAAATGCAGGGGCAGTATAAATATGTAGAACCTATATTAACACCCAGATTTATACCAAGCTGTTCAGACAGTCTGATGAAGACGCTGGGCGAAATTCAGAAATCACAGCATTTGCCTGTTCAGTCCCATTTATCGGAAAACGAAGGGGAGATTGCATGGGTAAAGGAATTGTGTCCGGCTGCAGGATTTTACGGAGAGGCATATGAACATGCAGGCCTGTTCGGGAATGGATGTAAGACAGTCATGGCGCACTGCGTATCTTCTGTAGAAGAGGAGATAGCATTGATCAAAAGAAACGGAGTATATGTGGCACACTGCCCACAGTCCAATATGAATCTTTCTTCCGGTATAGCCCCCATTAGAAAATATCTGGATGAAGGCCTGCATGTGGGGCTGGGATCCGACCTGGCAGGTGGAAGTTCAATGTCCATGTTCCGTGCTATGTCAGATGCAATACAGGTATCAAAGCTCTATTGGCGTATGTGGGATCAGTCAGCATCACCGCTTAATGTAAAGGAAGCCTTTTATCTGGCGACAAAGGGAGGCGGAGAATTCTTTGGAAAAATAGGCAGTTTTGAATCCGGCTATGAGTTTGATGTTCTGGTTATAGAGGATGAATCCATCTGGCATCCCCAGGAACTGGGGCTTTTGGAAAGACTGGAACGTGTCATCTATCTGGGAGATGCAGACAACATCGTTGAAAAAATTGTGGCAGGAGAGATCATCTGAAAATCCACAGCAGGGAAAGAAAAGCAGCAGCTTTTTGCCGGGGATGGAGCTACATTCTTCATTTAAATAATTTCAGATAAAATACTTCGCTAAAATCAAACCGCATGTCACAGCTTTCGGTGTACCCATATCTGCCGCCTGTCTCCAGATACATCTGGGATAAAAGGGAATCGGGAACAACGTAGCCCAGTATAAAAGTATGGTCTTCCCCCGCCTGAATGGGATAATAGCCTTTTTCAGGCAGAATCCGGGATTCTATACTTCTTAGGGGCTGCGTACCATCTGAGACCCGGTTAAAGCGTATCTGGCGGTTTGCAGGTACAAATTCAACAATTTTTCCTGGATCATTGTTATGAACTTTTAAGGTTACCCAGACATAGGAATGGGTATCGTCAGCAGAAGCTATCCCATCCGCAGCATCATTTGGCGGTTTTATGTCCATGGCAGGATGAGAACCGGGTATTTTTGCTATCTCTACCTGTTCTACAGTGTACGTAACGCTTCTTTTCTGGTTCTCGGTCACGGTTACAGGCGTATTCAGATTGATGCCGTCCGCAGCCTGGATATCTGCTTCGGTTTCTTTTTTGGTTTGTTCTGTCTTTGCATCGGAATGTATAAATATCGGATTTGTTTCCACTTCAGGAGGAAGTGTAAAGGTCTCCTGTGTAATATTGCCGGAAGACGCCGTTGAAGGCTCGGTTGAAGTTTGGGTTACAGGAGCACATCCTGCCAGCAGGAAACAGATTCCTGCATATGTATAAAGAAAGACTTTCTTCTTTGTCATAGCGGTTCCTTTCATAAGATGTATTTTATGGATGACGGATTGTTAATAAATATATTCTAGCGTAGTTCTCAATTGAATGCAATGGGGCTTTCCTGATGGATAAAAACCAGTATTTTTGCATATTTTACTTTACGGCTGTGTTTTCCTGTGATATTATAAAAAAGTGGTTTACATAATATTACAAATATTTTTAAGAGAGGTGATGCGATTGCTCTACATTTTAGCTATTTGCAGTGCAGTTTTGCTGCTATGTGTTTTCCTGGGAAAGATATCCGGTCGTCTGGGAGTCCCAAGTCTGTTGCTTTTTATGATTCTGGGAATGTGTTTTGGATCGGATGGATTTATCAAAATCCCATTTGATAATTTCGGTATGGCGGAGTCCATATGCTCTACCGCATTGATTTTTATCATGTTTTCCGGGGGGTTCGAGACAAACTGGGCAGCGGCAAAGGCTACCAGTATACAGGGAATTCTGCTCTCTGTCTTTGGTGTTTTGATTACTGCCGGTATAACAGGACTGTTTTGCCATTTCGTACTTGGCATGACATTGCTGGAAGGTATGCTGATAGGTTCTGTAGTCGGTTCTACGGATGCGGCATCTGTCTTTTCCATTTTGCGTTCTAAAAAGTTAAATCTGAAAAATGGCCTTGCTTCCGTACTGGAATTGGAAAGTGGAAGTAATGACCCGGTTGCCTATACCATGACTCTTATTCTTTTATCCTTTATGTCCGGAGGTTCTTCCGTTCCGGTGATTTCCATTTTTTTTAAGCAATTGATGTTTGGTCTTCTTGCCGGCGTACTGATTTCGCTGCTGGCGGTACTGATTCTGCAGAGAGTCCGGTTTGAATCTACCGGAATGCGGACGATTTTTGTTGTAGCCGCAGCTTTGACTGCTTATACACTTCCGTCCTTTATTGGTGGAAATGGATATCTGAGCGTGTACGTGGCAGGAATTATTATGGGTAACAGTAAGATGGTGCAAAAGGTGGAACTGATCCAGTTCTTTGACAGCTTATCAGGACTGATGCAGATTCTTCTGTTCTTTCTTCTTGGTCTTCTGGCATTTCCTTCCCAGATTCCGGGAATCCTTTTGACTGCATTATTAATAGCGGGCTTTATGAGTTTTATAGCACGTCCGGCAGCAGTGTACTGTATCATGAAACCATTTGGACGATCGTTCCGGGAAATTGTATTTACGTCATGGGCAGGGCTTCGGGGAGCGGCATCGATTGTTTTTGCAATCATGACAGTAACGAATCAGGCAGACCCGCAGAATGATATTTTTCATATTATCTTCTGTATTGCCCTTCTTTCAGTAACATTCCAGGGAAGTTTTCTCCCGCTGCTGGCTAAAAAACTAAATCTGGTATACGATGATGAAAATGTTATGAAGACCTTCAATGATTATCAGGATGATACGGATATGGTGCTGATTGAAACCTGTATCGATGAACACAGCCCATGGAAAGACAAAATGATCAATGAAGTATGCCTGCCTTCAGATTCTCTGATTGTAATGATTAAAAGAGAAGGCAATACCATTATTCCAAAAGGCAATACGATTATATCCGAAGGCGATATTCTGATCTCCAACAGAATTGCATCCAGAAGCAGTTCGGATATTCCACTGGTTGAAGTGCCGATTTCCAGTGAACATGAATGGACAGATAAACCGCTGAATCAGATTACCCTTCCCAAAGATTCTCTGATTGTGATGATCAAGAGGAATTCAGAAATTTTAATACCCAGTGGAAATACAAAGATACAGACTGGAGATATATTAGTTATGAACATGTAAGAGCCAAAAGTGGGAATAATTTTGCGACATTTGCCGAAAAATGAAATTTGGGAGTAAAAAGCCTTGTATTTATCCGTAAAAAGTCTTATGATATAACATAAAATCAGATGAAGGAGAAGATAAAATGGCATTCTATTACAACGAACCATCCCACACTTTTAGCGAGTATTTATTAGTACCAGGATATTCTTCAGCCCAGTGTATTCCGGCAAATGCATCCTTACGTACCCCGATAACGAAATTCAGGAAGGGTGAGGAACCGGCGATTTCTATGAATATTCCGCTTGTATCTGCGATCATGCAGTCGGTTTCCGATGACAACATGGCAATTGCATTAGCCAAAGAAGGTGGTATTTCCTTTATATATGGTTCACAGACAGTTGAACAGCAGGCAGAGATGGTAACCAGGGTTAAAAATTATAAGGCAGGTTTTGTATCCAGTGATTCCAATGTGAGACCGGATCAGACGCTTGCAGATATTCTGGTTTTAAAATCTGAGACCGGACATGCAACTGTAGCAGTAACCGATGACGGTACTGCAAACGGCAAGCTGGTAGGTATTGTTACAAGCAGAGATTACCGCGTGAGCCGTATGGATCCTGCAACCAGAATTTCTGAATTTATGACCCCGATTGAAAATGTAATCTATGCAAAAGAGGGTATCAGCCTGAAAGAGGCAAATAATGTGATCTGGGATCACAAATTAAATGCTCTTCCAATTCTGGATAACAACCAGAGACTGGTGGCTTTTGTATTCCGTAAAGATTATGATTCTCATAAAGAAAATCCATTAGAACTCCTTGATACTTCCAAACGTTATATTGTAGGTGCGGGTATCAATACAAAAGATTTTGCAGAACGTGTTCCAGCTTTAGTAGAAGCAGGTGCTGATATCCTTTGCATTGACTCCTCAGAAGGATTTTCCGAATGGCAGAAGCTGACCATCGAATTCATCCGTAAAAATTATGGAGACAGCGTAAAAGTAGGTGCAGGAAATGTAGTTGACCGTGAAGGATTCCGTTTCCTGGCTGAAGCAGGTGCTGACTTTGTTAAAATAGGTATCGGCGGCGGATCGATCTGTATCACCCGTGAAACAAAAGGAATCGGCCGTGGACAGGCAACAGCCGTTATCGAAGTGGCAAAAGCAAGAGACGAATATTTTGAAGAAACAGGAATCTATGTACCAATCTGTTCGGACGGTGGAATTGTACATGATTATCATATCACCCTGGCACTTGCTATGGGCGCAGATTTCTGTATGCTGGGCAGATACTTCTCCAGATTTGATGAAAGCCCGACAAATAAAGTTATGGTAAATGGTAATTATATGAAAGAGTACTGGGGTGAAGGTTCCGCAAGAGCCAGAAACTGGCAGAGATACGACATGGGTGGAGCATCCAAGCTTTCTTTTGAAGAGGGTGTTGATTCCTATGTACCATATGCAGGAAGCCTCCATGACAACCTGAGCATAACACTTAGTAAAGTACGTTCTACCATGTGCAACTGTGGTGCCTTAAGCATACCGGAATTCCAGAGCAATGCAAGACTGACCCTGGTATCATCCGTAAGTATTGTAGAAGGCGGAGCCCATGATGTAGTATTAAAAGATAATAATATAACTCCTGTGAAATAAGAAATACGAAATATAAAAAAGATTAAAAGTATCATTATTAATGTTATAAAGATTAAAATTGAGAATTTCAAAAATACCGGAGAATTGCCAAAAAATTGGCGATTCTCCGGTATTTTTATATCTGTTCATTTTGAACATACAGCCTCATCCTCATATTTAGAAAGAACTTTGTTAAACAGAAAAGAATTACAATAAGCAATGAAAGCAAAGCCCACAATTACCATGAACAGCTTTGTCTGAGCTGTCGTGAAACACAAAAGAATGACAATACCCTGTATGATGAGCAGGGCAATGGTCTGCAGCCGATGTTCCAAGGCAATCCGGTAAGAATTTTTGATTGTTTCGGTGATATGGTTTTGAAATCTTGTAATCAATGGAAAGGTATACAGAAAGGATATTACCAGCATAACGCTGAGCAGTGTCAACACCAGCAATATTACATTAGCAGCCATTGTACCGATTGCATTCCAAAAGACCAGATTGAATAAAAGAATAGCTCCGGTTAGGAAATAAAACAAAAAAGCCAGAGTGGCAGCTTTAAAATTCTCCCGAAACGCATGGAAGAAAGTTTTCAAAATATAACCATGATCTCCCCTGGCTTCCTGTATAGTGACCTGATACAGTGCGCTTAAGGAGGCACCGGTCGTGAACAAAGGCAGGCAGCAGATCAGAAATACGATATTTAGCAGAATGAATTCACATAGGGTATTGATAAATTGAAAAATTGGACTGTTGATATTGAATTTCATAGGTTTTCTCCTCTATTTATTAAATAAGTTATTAGCCCTATCTTATATGGGAGCAGGTAAAAGGTCTACAGGAGAAATGATAGAAAAAATACGGATAAAATTAGAGATTTTTTCTCCAGAACCACAAAGGTGTAATTTTTACAGGATCCATGTGAAATTTTGAAGGTATCCGTAAAATCCTTGGGATGATAACATAAATGCAAGTAAACGCACCATGTGAATTGATAGGAGGAAATAGAGTGAAGAAGAATTTAGCATCTGCCACAGTTGGTGACAGACAGAAAAAAGCGAAGAGCAGACAGGGGAAAAAGTTATTTTTTTGGGTACTGCCCTTTATTATCCTGTGCTTTTTGTTTTCGTATTTTCCGTTACACGGTTGGATCTACGCATTTTTTGATTATAAACCACCCCTTCCGCTGTCTAAATGTGAATTTGTAGGTTTGCAGTGGTTTCAGACGTTATTTGCAAATAAGACCCAGATGGAACAGCTGATGCAGGTAATGAAAAATACATTTGCAATGAGTTTATTGGGGATAGCAACATCCATACTGCCAATCGGATTTGCGATTTTTTTAAATGAGATCAAATGCAAGTGGTTTAAAAATCTGGTACAGACCCTCACCACGCTGCCCAATTTTATCAGCTGGGTACTTGTCTATTCTGTGGCATTCAGTCTGTTTTCCAACAGTGGTATGGTGAACACCATGCTGCAGCATATGGGGGTAATCACAGATCCTTTAAAATTTTTAGACAGTGATTCTCATACCTGGCTCTGGATGATTTTGTGGAATACTTGGAAAGGCCTGGGCTGGGGCTCCATCATGTATCTGGCATCTATCGCAGGTGTGGATACGGAATTGTACGAAGCAGCCAGAGTGGACGGTGCAAACCGTTTCCAGCTGATGCGCAATATTACCCTTCCCGCTTTGATGCCTACATTCTTTGTACTGCTTATGCTGTCCATTGCCAATTTTCTGAACAATGGAATGGACCAGTACTTTGTGTTCCAGAATTCGTTCAACAAAGCACATATTCAGGTATTAGATCTTTACGTTTATAACATTGGCATGACAGGTAACAGTTTATCCCTTGCCACTGCCATCAGTATGCTGAAAAGCCTGGTGAGTGTAACGCTTCTGGTAATTGTCAACTTTGTTTCAAAGAAGACCAGGGGAGAATCTATTATTTAATGTTGGGAGGAGAAGAGATGAAAGAAATAAAAAAGAAAAAACATCTTACAAAAGGTGATGTAACATTCAATATATTTAATTATCTGATTTTCGGGCTGCTGACGCTTATTTGTGCTTACCCCTTTTATTATCTTATTATAAATACAATCAGTGCCAATGACCTAAGTGCCAACGGGATGATTAATTTTCTGCCGCAAAAAGTACATTTAGAGAATTATATTCAGGTTTTGCAGTTAAAAGGCCTGCCGCTGGCGGCATTGATCTCTCTGGCACGAACCGTGCTTGGGACAGCACTGACTGTTTTGGCATCGGCTTTTCTGGGATTTATGTTTACCCAGGAAAAAATGTGGCACAGAAAACTCTGGTATCGTTTTTTAGTCATCACCATGTATTTTAATGCAGGGCTGATACCCATGTTTATCACGATGAAAACCCTGCATCTTACCAATACCTTCTGGGTATATGTGATACCGGCGATTGTACAGCCGTTTAATATTATTCTGGTTAAGACCTACATTGAATCTATACCCAAATCCCTGCAGGAGGCAGCGGAAATCGACGGCGCCGGAATTATCAAAATTTTCTGCAAGATCATACTGCCCACATGTACGCCGATTCTTGCGACAGTGGCAATATTTGCAGCAGTTGCCCAGTGGAACTCCTTTCAGGATACTCTGATTTATATTACGGATCAAAAGCTCTATTCCCTGCAATATCTGTTGTACCAGTATATTAACCAGGCAAATTCCCTGGCGGCAATGGTAAAAAATAATGCAGGATCGGCATTGAATATGGCAGCCCTGGCAACCCAGCAGACACCTACTTCGATCCGGATGACGGTTTCTGTGATTGTAGTACTGCCCATTTTATTTGTTTATCCGATTTTCCAAAAATACTTTGTAAAGGGAATTATGATCGGATCGGTAAAGGGATAATAAATAGTGCCCCGGCAGCTATTGCCAGGCGGACCGGCAAGCGTGCCGCGTGCCCATCAGGCTCGTTGCCCGCGGGAATAAATGAAGTTTATTTGCGCTTAAATTAAATATAAAATATAATAAAAATATGGAGGTAGGATATGAAAAAGAAATTAATCAGTATACTCTTATGTATGGCTATGACAGCATCTGTGTTAGCTGGCTGCGGTGGCAAAAGCAAGGAGACGGCAGATTCATCAGGAGGCAGTACGGCAGCAGGAAAAGAAGCAGTCTCAAACAGTAAATATGAAGATTTTATTACCGTTGATGTATTTGACAGTCTGGCTAATTACCAGGGGATACAGTCGGGATGGTTTGCAAAGGTGGTCAAGGATAAATTTAATATGGAACTGAATATCATTGCACCAAATGTTGCAGGCGGAGGAGATACCCTGTTTCAGACACGTTCCGCAGCAGGGGATCTTGGGGATTTAATTATTACGGGAACTGGAAATGGAAAATTACAAAATCTGGTTACGGCAGGACTTTTAATGGACATGTCGGATTTACTGAAGGATAAAGATGTTGTTAAAAATTATCAGCCGGCAATTGACAAAACCAATAAACTGGTGAAGGAAGAAGGAACCTGGGCGATTCCAAGTGAAATATCCACACAGCCGGCGGATACACCAAGTGAAGGCCTGGATCTTACGTTTGGACCGTATTTCAGATGGGATGCATACAAAGAGGCAGGATATCCACAGATGAAGACCCTAGAGGATATGCTTCCTGTTCTGCAAAAAATGCAGGAGGTATGCCCTGCCAGCGACTCCGGTAAAAAAACGTATGCTATATCTTTATTCAAGGACTGGGACGGCAATATGATGAATAATGCAAAACAGCCAACCTGTTTCTATGGTTATGACGAGCAGGGATTTGTCCTGGCTAAAGCGGATGGTTCCGACTACCAGAGTATAATTGATAATAATTCCATGTATGTCCGTGTGTTAAAGTTCTTCTTTGATGCAAATCAGATGGGGCTTGTGGATCCGGAATCCACGACACAGAATTACGATACCCTTGGAACAAAATATAAAGACGGACAAGTCTTATATGCCCCATGGCCATGGCTTGGACAGAATATGTACAATACTCCGGAGCGTAAAGAAGAGGGAAAAGGATTTATGCTGGCACCAATCGACGACATGAAAATCTTTTCTTACGGATGTTATGCAGAAGGCAATTCCAATAGTGTAATGGCTATCGGCAGTAAAGCAGAAGATCCACAGAGACTGGCGGACTTCATTGACTGGTTATATTCTCCGGAAGGTATAGAGATTAACGGACAATCATCCGGCGCAGCAGGACCGGAAGGTCTCACATGGGAAATGAAAGATGGAAAGCCATGCCTCACAGATTTTGGAAAGCAGGCGCTTCCCAGCAATGATGTAGCGGTGCCGGAAGAATGGGGCGGCGGTTCCTGGAAGGACGGCGTATCTGCCCTGAATTATAAAACAAATTCATTAGTAGACATCGATCCCAATACCAATGCGGCATACAATTATCTGTTATGGGACTCCGTACTGGAAGAGAATAAAACAAAACTGGATACAGACTGGCAGGAGAAGATGGGTGCGAAAACAACCTTAGACTATCTGGAGAGCCATGATCAGATTATGGTAGCGCCGGGAAGCAGCTATATTGCACCGGAAGAAGATTCCAACATTACAACGCTGAGAAGCCAGTGCAAAGCATCCATTGTGGACTATTCCTGGAAGATGATCTTTGCATCAGGGGAAGAAGAATTTAACAGCTTGCTGAAAGAAATGCAGGATACGGTTCTGGGACTCGGATATGAGGATGTGCTTGCCGTGGATATGCAAAATGCAAAAGACCAGGCAGTCACCAGAACGGAAATTTTAAATGCAGCACCGGTGTCTGAAAAATAGTATGGGACTTATTAAATTTGGGTTTAGCTGAGGAAGGGGACGCTTTGTAGATGTAGGTAGTGTACGGAAAGATGGGTGTGGGAAACTGGCATGGGCTCCGTCAGCTGGCCGCAGAACTGGTATTTTCTAACCTTTCCGAAGCGCTTTTTGGCGGCACGCGGGCATTCACCGAGAAATCCTGATGCATTTCTCGGTTCAGTACCCGCTTAGTATCCGATGGGAGCCAGTCGAATACTATCCGCCAAAAAACACTTCGAAAAGCTAAGTAAATGAACTGTACCCTTTGTCAAGGACATTTTAAAAAGTGGGGCACTTTTTTCGCACCTTTACTTCCAAAGTATCCTGCATACAGGTACACCTCTTTAAATGTCATGGTATTCTATGAAATTTTTTAACTATCCGTATTTTTCTGATATAATTGGCATCCAAGTTCTTCCGGTTTTTTGGCT
>NZ_JTGN01000016.1 GCF_000797495.1 Robinsoniella peoriensis | reverse complement strand
ATATGGAACTGCTCCATATGACCCCGCCGGTGATCATGAACCTGAAAAAAATCCGCAGGCTGATGGAAAAGTTCCACCTCTCCTGTCCATACCGAGGCCCAAATCCATATAAAAGAATGGCAAAGGCACTAAGGACCAGCAATGTAGCGGACAACCTGCTAAACCGTGAGTTCGAATGTTATGGACCAAGAATAGTCTTGTTGACGGATATCACTTATCTGTCCTATAGCGGATCCTTTGCCTACCTGTCAACCATCCTGGATGCCTTTACCAGGCAGATACTTTCTTATGTGCTCAGTGACTCCCTGGAAGTGGATTTTGTTCTTGAAACGGTCAATAAACTGGTGGCCGATCATGGGATCTCACTTCAAGCAGAAACAATCATCCACAGTGATCAGGGGTGCCATTACACCAGCCAAAGTTTTCTTCATATACTTTATAACAAGAAGCTGCGCCAGTCCATGTCCCGGCGTGGCAACTGCTGGGACAATGCGCCCCAGGAGAGTTTCTTTGGGCATATGAAGGACCATATCAAGGCAAAACTGGCTGAATGCGTAAGCTTTGCAGAGGTACAGTCTGTCATTGATGACTACATGGCTTATTATAATAATCAGCGGTACCAATGGCATCTGGCGAAGCTTGCACCCAATGAGTTTTATAAATTTGTCATCACTGGAGAATATCCACTGGATGTTCCCAAAATACCTGCGCATCCGGTCATAGCCAAAAAACCGGAAGAACTTGGATGCCAATTATATCAGAAAAATACGGATAGTTAAAAAATTTCATAGAATACCATGACATTTAAAGAGGTGTACCTGTATGCAGGATACTTTGGAAGTAAAGGTGCGAAAAAAGTGCCCCACTTTTTAAAATGTCCTTGACAAAGGGTACAGTTCATTTACTTACCTTTCCGGAGTGTTTTTTGGCGGATAGTATTCGACTGGCTCCCATCGGATACTAAGCGGGCAGTGAGCTGCGAAATGCATCAGGATTTCGCAGCGAATGCCCGCGTGCCGCCAAAAAGCGCTTTGGAAAGGTTAGAAAATACCAGTTCTGCGGCCAGCTGACGTAGCCCATGCCAGTTTCCCACACCCATCTTTCCGTACATTACCTACACCTACAAAGCGTCCTAATCAGCTAAACCCAAATATAATAAACCAGCAGGAGTCTCAAGTCCAAGTAATGACCCATAAGCTTGTTTTGAGTAGTGAGCCATAAGCCACCTATAAACTGTACGTTGTAGTATTAGTAATTTCCTTAAATTGGAGATCTATACATTATACTTCTAGAGCGTGTATGAATATTGCTTTCTGACACGCTATAGAAGTTGGTTCCGCAGCCCGATTATTCTCTGCAGATCAAATACTCCCCATCCCCTGTTCCATCAATCCAGGAGCTGTAGAATTCTTCTGCTGCTTTTTCGAAATAAAAAGTATCTTTTACACCGGCTGACTCATAAGGAGAATGCATTGCAAGTTGTGCCAGCCCTACATCAACCGTATTTAATGCAACCTGAGTGTTAGAGATATTGCCAAGTGTTGATCCTCCCATCATGTCGGAGCGGTTGACAAACGTCTGATACGGCACCTCAGCTCTTTCACAGATCATTTTAAAAACTGCTGCTGAGACCGCATCCGTGGTATACTTCTGATTTGCACTGTATTTTATCACGATTCCTTCATTTAGATAAGGACGGTTCGTAGGATCTGATTTCTTTACATAATTTGGATGAACACCATGTGCATTGTCTGCAGAAATCATGAAACTGGAGGACAGTGCCATTAAAAATGCTTCCTCATCCCTTAAAGCGCCTTTGTTTATTCTTCTCAGGGTGTCTCCCAGAAAGGTGGATGCTGCTCCCTGCTTGGTTGCACTTCCCACTTCTTCATTGTCCAGTACACAATACACCGCCACACTTTTCGTACTATTTCCTTTGCGAAATCCCTGAAGTGACGCAAATGCACACTGCAGATCATCCAGCCGCCCGCTGGAGATATATTCTTCATTTGCACCCCAGAAGCTTCCTTTTACTCTGTTATACAAAAATAAATCCGTACTTAATACAGATTCTTCCAAAACCCCGGCATTTTCAGCCACCATTCGAAGAAAAGAGCCTTTTGCAGTCTCATCTCCCAGAACGGGTAGCATGTCATCCTGTACATTATATTTATAACCTTCATTTACTTCCCGGTTCATGTGTACCGCGAGATTTGGAATCATTACCAGATCACGGTCGATATCCACAAGCCGGGTACAGATCTTTTCCTTTTCTTTCACCATAATTCTTCCTGCAACTGAGAGGGGTCTGTCAAACCAGGGTGAACAGATCATTCCTCCATATTTTTCTACATTTAATTTCACATATTTATTTTCCGTTACAATTTCCGGATGCTCTTTCACCTTGAAGGTGGGCGAATCACTGTGACTGGATATTATCTGATATCCGCTAAATTCCTTTGTTGGCAGCTTAAATGCAATAAGAGAAGATCCGTTTCTGGAAACAAAGTAATTCCTGCCTGCCTCCAGCTTCCACGGTCTTCCCTCTTGTAATTCTTCATATCCGTCCGACGCCAGTATTTCCTTTATATTTGAAATCACATGGTAGCAGCTTGGACTGCGGTCAATAAATGTTAATAACTCCCGGGCTGATTCTCTATACATCTTCTTTAATACCTCCTGATAACTGCATTTCAGCCGTCATAGTGGAAACTGCACGGAGCGGCTGAAATACTTTTTTTGTTATCATAACACAACCTCTATTTGTATTCAATGGATTGCTTATTCCTGTGTTTCCCTAATTCTTTCCACTACCGGCTGTTTGCGGAAGATATAGATTGCTGCTGTGGATACGATAAACGGTATTAATATGGTAAATGCCGCATAACCTATGAAATACCATACCGGGAACTTAAAGTGCATGTAGTTGACTCCAATATTATCCATGACTTTAATTACCAGAATACCGGCACCGGTCCCCAAAACCAATGTAAATGCTAAATTAACAGCTGCCAGCAGAAATCCCTCATACTGAATCATTCTGGATAACTGGCGTTCTGTCATACCAATGGACTGCAGCACTGCAAATTCCTGTTTTCTGGTAACGATATTGGTAATTAAAGTATTTACCAGATTAATCAGACTAAATGCAATGATAAAGCAGCAGATTCCCAGCAGCATACTGCTAATTCTTGCATAAGTTAACTTATCCGCCTCAATTCTTTCCTGCAAAGTATCCATAGCGATCCTTTGGTCTTCATCCACAATATCTGCCAGTGCAGCAGTAATATCTGCTTCTTTTGCCTGATCCGTAGAAACGATTAATAAGTAATTCAGGTTCATGTCTCCCATAATTTTGCGCATGGAATCCTCAGTCATCCAGATAATGGAATTGTCCATATTCTTCGTAAAGTCCGTACCCATAAATGCCCCCACCGTAAATGTTTCATTTACCGTGCTTCCATTATAGAAAGTAAGTTCGAGTTTTTCTCCAAGCTTTAGATTTGCACCAAAAATTTCTTTCAGCAAAGCATTATTCTGCACCAGTATCTCATTATTCTCCGTCATTCGGTCATAATCCAGGCTTCCTTCTTTGATCTCTGTCTGCATCTCTTTCAGATCCGATTTGTTGAAAGTCATAATTCCGTCCACCGAAGTCTGTCCATTCATTAAATAATGTACCTTAACTTTTTGATTTGCATATACCTTCTTAACACCGTCAATCTGTTCAATCCGGCTTATCAGACTGTCATTGATCGGGTTATCCAGCTGCAGGTCGCTAAACCCATGCTCCAATGTCTGGGTCACATTATTGGAAAAAGAAATTACATATTCACCAATAGAAAACTCACTTTGCCTTGAGTATCCTTCCTGGCTGAAAGAATTCAGATAGATTGATGCTGTCATAAACAGGATTCCCCCTACTCCCATAGAAATCATCGTCAGCGTAGACTTCTTACGATTTCTGGCGAATCCCATTTTCGCCATGGAAAGAGGTGTTATCTTTCTTGCTAATTTCTTTGTATTCCCCTTTCGTACTCTTCCTTCATAAGCATTGAATCTGGATGCTTCGATCGGAGAAACGGCTGCTGCTATTTTCGCTGGGCGCCGTATGGAGAACAGAACGGTAAATAGTTCAATTGCTACTGTCAATAGTCCCATAATCCCAGTATTCATCCAGCTGAATCCATCTGCCTTCAGAAAATAAGCTCCAATGACTCCGATGACGATACCTGCCGGAATAGCAAATGCACTCAATATCCAACCTTCTCTGGTAACCATATTCCGAATCTGTTTTTTCGTCATACCGATTGTGCGAAGCTGTCCGAACTGGCGGATTCTCCCAACTACCGAAATATAAAACACGCTGTAAATTACAAGTATGCTGACAAAGATAAGCCCGATTGCAATTCCCGTGGCAGTTCCTATAATCTGTATTTTTTTTGCACCCATCAGGGTATCTGCGAAATAAGTATTATCACTGACGTTCTGCCGTTCAATTTTACATTCTGCCGCAATACCAACAGCCCGCTTTTTAAACTCTTCACTTGTCATGGATTTTGCATCTTTTATTTTCACAAGTGCATCATAATTAATTTCTTTCATGCTGCTGCCTTGATCTGCATACTGCTTTGAAACAGCAAAGGGATAAATTTTATTTGCAGGTTCCCCTTCTAAAAGCCCGGTTACAGCAAAGGTTTCCGTGGTTCCATCCAGGAAAGTAATTTCAAAATTCTCTCCCAGCCGGTTTTCTTTTCCTATTGCTTTTAGAAATCCCGGAAATACTGCCACCTCATTTAACGCCTGTGGAAAGGTTCCTTCTTTCACGGTCGCCTGTTTAATCGGACCTTGTTTTTCCGGAAAATAAACAGGATAAAAAGAATAATCATCTACCGAGATCACTTTGCCGAATTTATTAAGTGACAGATACTCGATATTTTCATTATTGTTTAACGCTTCTATCTGATCCATACTCAGATCTTTATATATCACATGCTGCATTTTTTCTACAGCCCGGTCCTGACCTGTAAAATATGCCGCAATGAAAAACAGCATCCCAGAAAGTAACGTGGTAGACAAAACAATTGTAAGAATAATAAAAATATTGCGCATCCGGTTGTTTTTAAGACTGCTTACAGCCAGGTTCCAGATGTATTTTCCATTGTTGTTCTTTTCCAGCTTCATGTTTATACCTCCCCTGAATAGAGCAAGCTGGCTTGCGCTATTCCTGAATTAGTAGTTTGAAAGCACTTTTCTTTCAAATTTACCACCTGCCTTCTGCAACTTTACCATCTTCGATACGAATTGTCACATCTGCCATCTGGGCAATTTCTTCATTATGTGTAATCATCACTACTGTCTGATGAAATTGGCTGCTTGTTAATTTTAGAAGTCCCAGTACATCTGCACTTGTCTTACTGTCCAGATTACCGGTAGGCTCATCCGCGAGAATAATTGCCGGTTTTGTTGCCAATGCCCTTGCAATTGCCACCCTCTGCTGCTGTCCCCCGGAAAGCATATTCGGCATATTTGTAAGCTTTTCTTCTAACCCCAGCATCTTTACTACTTTCTTAACATACTCCTCATCCGTTTTGTTTCCATCCAGCTGAATTGGAAGAATAATATTTTCATATACATTCAGGATGGGAACCAGATTGTAATTCTGGAAAACAAATCCGATTCTCCTTCTGCGAAATACCGTCAGCTTTTCATCGTTCATCTGGGATAAATCTTTATCTGCTACGATGACACTACCTCCCGTAGGCTTATCCAGACCTCCCAGCATATGCAAAAGAGTAGATTTACCGCTTCCGGAAGTTCCTACAACCGCTGCAAAAGCACCTTCTTCAATTTTTAAATTTACACCATCCAATGCCCGTACAACATTGGGTTCTTCTCCATAATACTTTGTAAGATTTTTTGTTTCTAATACTGTCATCCCTATTATCCTCCGCTTAATTATCATCTTTTCTCCATTGCCGGTCACAATTAAATGAGACGTTTCCTGATTGGATAATATAATCTTATCAGTGGATTGTTTCAAAACCCTCTCAATAGAAAAAGAAATAGTTTCAATTTTGAAACTATTCCTTCTCTTTAATCAGATACACTCCAAAACTGCTGCCTTCGCCCTCTCTGGACTTTACTTTGATAAATCCACCCTGGCTGCTGATAATCTGTCTGGATAAATACAGTCCTATCCCAATTCCAGGCTTTTTATGCACTTTAGGTTCACGGTAAAACCGTTTGAAAATATCATTGATATGATCATTTCCAATCCCAATCCCCGTATCTTCCACGACAATCTTTGTAAACATCTCAGATTCTTCTACCGTAATCCTGATTTTACCTTTATCCGGCGTATATTTCACTGCATTATCCAGAATGTTAAATAGTGCCTCAGTTGTCCATTTCCGGTCAAAAGCAGCCACTGTCTTCTTATCTGCCCGTATTTCAATATCTATTTCTTTTTTCTTAGCAGCCAGTTCAATACTATCCACAGACTCCATAATACAATCCATCACGAAGGCTTTTTCTTTTTTTAAAACAATCATATTATTTTCCAGCCTGGACATTTTCATTAGAGAACGCACCAAAAAATCCAGTTTTTCAATCTGCTCCTGCATCACCTTAAGAAACCGGTGCTCATCCTCACGGTTTAATTCATGATTCAGAATGGTATCTGAATACATTGTAATATTGGCAATTGGCGTTTTCAGCTGATGGGATATATCAGAAACCATCTCCTGGACAACTTTCTTTTGATTCCTGTTTTCTTCCACGGAAGCGCAGGTAATATCATAAAGTCTCTTTAGCATCATCTGAATCTTAGAAGAAAGCGTATCCTCATCCAGTTCAAAGCCGCCTACCCCCTCTCCCTTCAAAATGCATTCAATGCTTTGATATATCTGGTCGGTATAATTCACAAATCTTTTTCTCATTGCCAACCACATAAATATCATTCCCACGGCCAGGCATCCCACTGTAAGAACATATAAAACTATCCAATTTTGCACACTCAATTTATATTCCCCCTGTCTTCATTGATTTAATTATTTTTCCTGATTTCTTCCACTACCCATTGATATCCTACTCCATAAATGGTTTTAATATAGGAATACTTATCATCTGATATCTTAGATCTCAAACGGCTGATATTAATTGTCAGGGTATGTTCATCCACAAAATTTCCATCCGCATCCCACAGATCTTCCAACAGAATCTGCCTTGTAAGCACCTGGGTCTGGTTGCTGCAGAATTTGGTCAGCAGTTTAAATTCTGTCGGTGTCAAAACCAGAGGCCTGCCCTGCTTTAAAACGGTCTGCCTTTCAAAATGAATCTCCAGATTCCCGCAGTGCATAACCGATAATTTCTTCCCTTCACACCTTCTTAATATCGCCTGAATCCGCTGCAAAACGACTTTGATATTAAAAGGTTTTGTAATATAATCGTCCGCCCCTGCCTCAAACCCTTTTATCATATCCTCATCCATATCATTTGCCGTTAAAAATATAATGGGTACACTGCTTTTCTCCCGGATTTTCCTGCCAAGTGTAAATCCATCCCCATCCGGCAGATTTACATCCATCAGCACCAGTGCGAATTCTCTGTCATTTATCAGTTTCCACGCCCCATTTGCATCAAACGCCGGAACTGCCTCATACCCTTCCATCTGAAGGTTATAGCACAGTCCTGCATTCAGCATTTCATCGTCTTCTATTATTAATATTCCTTTCATCATTCACTCCTTATATTTCCGGTCCAGATACTCCCGGTTTTAACATTATTTGTTCCTTATTATTAGTTCCTTATTTGTTCCTTATTTTCTGTTTTGATTATACTATAAGTTTTCCTTCATTTGTACAGTATTCTTAAAGATCCATTCGAAAATGCAATTGCAATTAAATCACTGGTGTCGTATAATGAACAAAATATTATTTTAGGAGGCTCTATGAAAACTTTACTTTTTTTAGCAAAAGGCTTTGAAACAATGGAATTCAGTGTATTTATAGACGTTTTAGGATGGGCACGCAATGATTACGGATGTGATGTCACTGTCACTACCTGCGGGTTTCAAAAAGAAGTCTTAAGTACTTTTGGTGTTCCCGTGATTGTAGACACTCTGATTGATGAAATTGATCCTGATGATTACGATGCCCTTGCTATCCCCGGTGGGTTTGAAGAATTTGGGTTTTATGAGGAAGCTTATGATGAAAAGTTGTTACATCTTATCCGCTGCTTTGACGAAAAAGAAAAGCCCATCGCTTCTGTCTGCGTCGCTGCACTTCCCCTTGGAAAAAGCGGTATCTTAAAAGAGCGAAAAGGAACCACCTATCATCTCCGTGATGGATACCGTCAAAAACAACTGGAACAATTCAAAGTAGAAATCGTAAATGATCCAGTAGTAATCGATCGGAATGTAATCACCTCCTATTGTCCGCAGACCGCTGCCCAGGTTGCATTTTCCCTATTGGAGAAGTTAACATCCACAGAACAGATGGAGATTGTTAAAGCAGCCATGGGCTATTAAAATATTACGAGGTAGTAAAATGAAAATAGACAGGTTAATCGGTATTTTATCCATTCTGCTCCAGAAAGAGAAAGTTACCGCACCATATCTGGCCGAAAAATTCGAAGTATCCAGACGTACCATTAACCGGGATATTGAGGATATCTGCAAAGCAGGCATCCCCCTGGTTACTACCCAGGGAACCAATGGGGGCATTTCTATCGCTGAAGGATATAAGATTGATAAAACCCTGCTGACTTCCCGTGAAATGCAGTCTATTCTTACCGGTTTGAAGGGACTGGACAGTGTTTCCGGCACAAGAAAATACCGCCGGCTTATGGATAAATTATCTATAAAAAAGCGCTCTGTATATTCATCCAGCGACCATATCTTTGTTAATCTGGCATCGTATTATAAAGGTTCCCTTGCTCCCAAAATTGAATTAATTCAAAAAGCAATCGATGAATCCAGGCTCATTTCTTTTCAATACTATGCAAACAATGGTGAAAGCAGGCGTATTCTTGAGCCCTATCTGATTGTATTTCAATGGACTTCCTGGTATATCTGGGGATATTGTCTGCAAAGAGATGATATGCGGCTCTTCAAACTAAACCGCCTTTGGGATCTCACACTAGAGGATACTTCTTTTCTTCCAAGGGAACTACCGGAATACGAGGGTGATATTGAACATGCCTTTCCCGACCATTATCAGCTTCACGCCTTATTCCATCCCTCTGTAAAATGGAAACTAATCGAAGAATATGGCATTGACTGTTGTTCCGTAGCAGAGGACGGACGTCTCTCTTTCCGATTCGGCTTTGCCAATAAAGAAAACATGATCAGTTGGATCTTAAGCTTTGGAAATCTGGCGGAAGTCATTGAACCCGTTTTCATAAGAGATGAAATTTGTCAGATTATTAAAAAAATGAATGACATCTATTCCGCAACATGACATACAGTTGTCCTGTTGCTCCTGCTATAATACTTTCATAGTCAGATAACGTTCTGACCCTATAATACGAAAGGAGAAATTCAGCATGATTGAATCAAGATGCGGAATACTATGTTCTGCCTGTTCCTTTAAAAAGGATGGCATCTGTTCAGGATGTCTTCAGATTCAGAAACCATTCTGGGGGGATGCCTGCCCGGTAAAAGATTGCTGTGAGTCAAAGAAACAGGAGCATTGCGGGACCTGCAAAGAATTCCCATGTGACCTTCTGAACCAGTTTGCTTATGATGAAAGCCAAGGAGACAACGGACTCCGGATTGAGCAGTGTAAAAAATGGAAGAACAATTAGCAAAACCAGCAGTGCATACCTATTCTTACATCAGTATATACCTTATCTATCTGTAGTATATACCTTATCTATCTGTAGTACATACCTTACCTATCTGCAGTAACCAAATATGCTTATCTGTCGAAATCAGTACACCGCCGCCTGACTGCTGCTTTGTACTGATTTTTTTATTAACCATATATCCATTTTCCCTCTCTTCAGACCGCTTCCAAAATTTTCATAATTTCTTAAGAATTTAACGTGGTTGACAAATTTTTATTCCATGATATGGTAATAGTGGTTAATGATGTCATATGTACTTGAGCGTGTTTGAAAATTTATTCCTGCCATCTTCACGCCCCACTTTGCGGCATATTTGCCCCGAATTCAGGTTACGTAGCCCGCTACGCGCCCTTCATCCGGGACAAATCTCCCACAAACTGTGACGCACATCTGTCATAAAGCAATTTTAAAACGCGCTCTAGTCTGCAAAATTCTTAATAATTTCCAGATGGCAATTTTCAGTCTGCTGTCTCTGGTTCGAAAGGAGTATATAATATGAATACATATAGTGTAATGCGCATGGATACTGCAAAAGTAAAATCATTGATTAAAGATACCCGGGATAAAAAAGAAAAAATGCGATATAGCTTTGCATATGGGCTTAAAATTGTATCTACAGTTTTATTTTGCATGATTGTAGTCCTGCTGTTTACCGCACTGTTTGGCCCTGATAACAGTATTGTTGGTGTAATTACTGTAATTGCCGTGATGGTCTTTGAAAAAGCAGATCTGGGTATAAAGGCGAATCATGCAGCGTTAACCTTAATTGCCTCTTTTCTCATTCTGGCTGTTGGTCCGCAATTGGCTTCCAAGGTTTCTCCCGGAGCCGGTCTTATCATAAACCTAATTTGCATTATAACCCTTCTGATTTTATCCTGCCATAATATTATAATGTCTAACCACTCCACGATTATTCTTGGATACCTGCTGCTGATGGGCTATGACGTAACCGGAGATGCCTATCTGAAAAGGATAGCAGGACTTTTATTCGGTGGTATTATCGTCGCTGCTGTTTTCTATCACAAACACTACAAAATAATATACCGCCGTTCATTTAAGGACTTATTTAAAGAATTCAATTTGGGAACGCTGCGCACACAATGGCAATTGAAAATGGCATTGGGAATTTCCCTATCCCTGTTTCTTGCTGAAATTCTGCATTTTTCAAGACCTATCTGGGTGGGTATTGCCTGCATGTCACTGTTACAGCCCTTTACCCATGATCTGACGTTCCGTGCCTGCAGGAGAGCTCCATTTGTAATTATAGGCAGTATTGCATTTGGCGTCGTTTATTACTTTTTGCCGGATACTTTCATTCCTTTTATCGGAATTTTCGGCGGTCTGGTACTTGGATTATGCAGTTCATATAAATGGCAGAGCGCATTTAACTGTTTTGGTGCTATCTCCATTGTAGTTCCTCAGTTTGGATTAATAAATGCAATACTGTTTCGAATCATTAATAATTTATTTGGTACATTGTTCAGCATAGCATTTGATAAACTATTTACCTTATGTATCAATCTTGTTAACGTTATCAAAATCAAGGTTCTGGCTAATGCCACATAATTTTATTAAAAATACCCTGTAAAATTCTCTTCTGTCTGTAAGAGAATTTCACAGGGTATTTCAGGGGTTGTGTCTATGTCAATATCGTAATTAGGGGTCTATCTGCCAAAAAACATATAGAGATTAATAAGTAAATAACTGTGTCCAGTATCCTGTGCCATTACTGTTCACATGATAACCTACACCAATATACTTAAAGTTTTTATTTAAAATATTTGCACGATGTCCATCTGAATTCATCCAGCCGTTCATTACTTCTTCCGGACTTCTCTGTCCCCAGGCAATATTCTCACCTGATCCTCTGTAATCAACGCCATTTTCTGACAATACGGTACTAAAACTGCTGCCATTTGGTCTTGTATGAGAAAATGATTTTTCAATTTCTTTTGCACGTAACTGTGCTGCTGTCTGCAGGTTCACTTTTACTTCTAATGGAGCAAGTCCGGCTTTTGCACGCTCCTGATTTACCAGGTCCGCAACTTTTCTGGCTGCACTGACATCCTGGCTTCCGTCTGTTTCCGGGGCATTAGTCTCTGGCGCATTCGTTTCCGGAGCATTTGTTTCCGGGACATTCGTTTCCGGGGCTTCTGTCTCCGGCGCATTTGTTTCCGGAACATTTGTTTCCGGAGCATTTGTTTCCGGGGCTTCTGTCTCCGGCGCATTCGTTTCCGGCGCATTTGTTTCCGGGGTCTCTGTCTCCGGGTTATTAATATCAGGGCAATTTGTAATCTCCGAAATATTAATTCCCAGCTTTTCCAACTCAGCTTTAATGTCGCTGTTGGATATATCTATCTGTTGTACAATTGCACACCCATTTGCTTTTGCCTGTTCCAGAGCCGCATTTAATTTTCCGGCATCCATATCCATTACAGGTGCCCCAATTATTGCAGTTGCTAATAATGCTGATAACATATTACTACCTCACTTTCTTATTTGTTACATTTGTGTTACGTTTATGTTACAAAACATATATTATCATAGTTGTCACATCAAGACAATGGTACTTTCTGGGATTGAAAAAAGGAACATTCCAATGTTCTGAAACGTTCCTTTTTTGATTACACTCTTAAAATATTGTGTATTACCTTATTTTTGATAATTCTCTTCACTTTTAAGATATCCTTTTAGTATGCGATTTATAAACTGGCTTAAAGAACGGTCTTCTTTCTCAGCCAACTGCTTTAGCTCAACTATAATATCTTCATCCAGTGTAATACTTACTTTTGCTTTTAAAGGTTTCATTTCTCCCATTGCATACCACCTCATCTCCTAATATAGCATTATCTGCGATATAATATTGACTATTCGTATAAAATAGTATAAAGTAGTATTTATCAATATAAATATAAGGAGGATAACAACTATCGATGGATAACCATGTATTAGCAAGAAATCTAACAGATTTAGCCACTATGACAGATACCAGTTTTTATTTTCATTATTTACAGGCTTCCAGTGCATCGGAACTTTCCCGATTTATTGAATTAGTACCTGACTTCCTTAATGATGACATCGCGCAAAATCCCCATAACAAAGATACAGAATATGCAATACAACAGATATTGGAGAAATTTGAAAGAAGCGCATAACTTATATATTTAATGGAATATTTTTATAAATATCAGATACATAAAGGCAGCTGTCATACACCAGGGACATTCTAACGAATCTAACACCCTACCGTATTGCGGCTGCCTTTATCTTTCAAATTTTTACGTTCCCTTAAATCTCCTTATAAAGCATCTCAACTATCCCAGCTTTTTACTTTAATGCCCTTTATATTACCGTAACTTTACAATTATACATTATATTATCTGCATTCGCTGCTGTGACTCTGCAGCACAACTTTAGCCGTTACCTTTCCTTAGGCGTTGACAAACGCCGCAACGATCTCATTACTACTCCCATCCACGAATATTAAGACACACAGGAAAACGTGTCCGAAAGATGCTTGAACCTGACTGATTTTTCCAATATGCTGAATGCAGCCACTCAATTTGGATTCGTAGCGGGGTTACATTACGATCCTGAAATTAAGGTTACAGACCGCTGATTGAAGCTGTCAGGCGGGTGCTCTTTACATTACATTTCTTATCCACTACCTGCCATGATCTGGATTAAAGACATTATAATATATTTTAATTCTGTTGTCACTGATTGTATTTTGGGGTTATATCTGATCTTTGCAGAATGACGGTCAATAAAAAGGCATGCACATACCGGAAACTGCTTACCTTTGTACTCGTTTCTGTTACTGCTTGGGACATTAAAATTGACTGATCCTCTTTTCTTCTAATAATCAAACATAGTTAAATATTATGAATTGACATTACTTTAAGACTCAGATAAGATGTAAATACAAAAAGGGTGTTGCCGATAGACGGTCAGCCTAATTTAAAGTTTAAAAAAAGTGACCTTACCTTTCGACTGGGGCGGTCACTTTTTTGTGTGGTTTATGTAGGCTACTAAGATTGACACAATGATTCCAAGAATCATTAAGACAATGGAGAGCAGTTCAAAATCACTCATAAAGCCAGCCCCTTTTCCCAGATTTCCCCTTGTGGAGATTTCTATGTAATCAGAAGGTTCAGTCCCTCTGTTAGAGGGCTCGCCTACCCGTTATGGCAACACCTATTTGTTTTCGATCAGACACATTTGTAAATGGCAACGAATTTTTCATATTCATAACCATTTCTCCCTTATTCGGTAATTTTTTTAATATTACCTTATATTCAGGGCAAAAACTTTCATTATGTATTAATGAGTTCTTTTTATGTCTTAGCACTTAACTGGAATGACGTAGAATTTGAAAATGAGATATTGGATATTTCAAAGACGGTCTGCCAGTTTTATAAGCGTGACAAGCAGGGTAGAAGTCGCAGACAGGTTTATGATATTGGTACAACAAAGACTGCACATTCCAACCTGGAAGTACCTCTGACCGAAAGAGCCGGAGTTGAACCTGACAGAGTTCATCCACATCTGCTCAGAAAGACAGATACCACAGTCTTACATGTAGCAGGAATGAGGACCAGCGATATCGCAGACATTCCGATATCACAACTACGGCACAATGTTACATTATTTCAACAGAAGCAGAAAAGGAACATAGTCAAAGATCAGGTGTGTCATAACGATTTACAAGTGGAATAAAAGAAAAATCATAGCCTATATGAATTGTTTAATTTTTGAGAGATGGGATATTGTTTCGTCCTCAGGTCGATTTGAAATAAATCTGATTACAAGAACAATAAATAGGGGCTTAACATTTATTTAAAGCTATGCTATAATGACATTAAAGAAACAACCGCCCACATGGTGGTTGACCTCATTAAGGATAGAAAAGCCACCCATTCCGGTCAAGTTCAGGGTGGTTTTTCTATGTATCGATTACCTACAAAACGTAAAAACGAATGTAAGTAATGCCAAAAGGAATAGACCAAAGGTCATCAAGTCCTTAAAATCAAAATTTTTATTATTCTGATTCTTCATAGGCACCACCTCCATTCCTAAAGAATAGAGGTCAAACACCCTGCACACGGTTGATCTATATTATTCTAGCATATTTTTATTTAATCAACAAGAATTCCCTTTAAATTTTTTGAATCGCCATACTTACCACTTTTTTGAATCGTCATACTTACCACTTTTTTTAAATTTGTAATTGTTACTCTCTATCATCAAAGATTATCTATTTCTTAAATCTTTTTACGAGCGCAAAGCAAGCAAAAGACAAGATATGTTAAATAATCACATTAATACAGTGTGTAAAATTGAACAGATGCAAGGCAAAGACACAAGGTACTACACCTATGTATGGACTGATGCAGCGCATAAAAAAAGAAATATTTTAAACACAAAAAGAAAGAAGACGTTGAACAAGATGTAGTAAATTTCTACAAAGAAAAAGAAAGGTCGGAACAAGTTACACTTTACTCAATCTATGATGAATGGTTAAATTACAAAATGTTACAATCAAATAGTAATAACAACGCCCAGCGGTTACACTCTGAATGGAAACGATACTACATGAATGATGAAATCGTGCATAAACCAGTCAGGGAGCTAACCTCACTCTACCTGGAAAAATGGGCATTGGAAAAAATAGAATCGAAACAACTAACACGGAAGCAATACAACAATATGGCTACCATTGAAAGCAGCTGCTGGATTACTACAAACGAAAAGGATTCGTTGAAATCAATCAATATAAGGAATTTGAGATTAATAAGAAAAAATATACAAAACCAGTTAAAAAAAACAAGCCAGACAGAAATATTTTATGTTAACGAGCAAACAGAAGTGGAAACATTAGCATAATGATATCTTTAATAAACAAGTGGAATAAAGTGGAATAAAATCAGTACCACCGGCTTAGCCGGTGGTTTGTTTTCCGCCCTATAAGGGCTCGTTTCCGGTACTGGAGTCTAAAGACTCATCGAAAGGTTCGCCAGCCGCAACGTCAGTTACCTGCTAAGCCCCTTGGGCTTATTTCTTTTTGCTTTTGTTTACTGGCTCACCCGTAAACGGGTCAATATACTCCTTCAAAGACATTTGATCATATTCCAAATCTTCCTTYAGTTGATTCCGAATATACTCYTCTATYTTTTTTGCATTTTTTCCTACTGTATCTACATAGTATCCTCTGCACCAAAAGTGTCTATTTCCATACTTATATTTGAGATTAGCATGTCTCTCATATATCATTAAGGTACTTTTTCCCTTTAAATACCCTACAAAATCTGACACACTTATCTTTGGCGGTATTTCTACTAACATATGAACATGATCTGGACAGATTTCTGCCTCCACAATATGCACTTCTTTGCGCTTGCATAACATACTTAAGATATTTGCAATATCCTKTTTCAACTCGCCATATATAATTTTTCTTCTATATTTCGGTGCAAAAACTATATGGTACTTACAATTCCACKTTGTGTGTGCTAAACTATTATTGTCCATTTGGACTACCTCCTTTGATTTATAAAACGGTTGGCGAACCTATTTTTATTATATCATTGGAGGTTTTTTACACAACGCTAAAGCTATTCCAACCACCCGCAGAGCAGGTGGTTTATTTGTTCTCCAAAGTTCCGTTTTTCGGATCAACGAAAAACTCCTCAATGGAGAACAGGGCCATGCCCTAACAAGAAAAAGCCCCGAAAACCTTAGTTTTCAGGGCAAAACAAAAGCGCGAGACGGGACTCGAACCCGCGGCCTCGACCTTGGCAAGGTCGCGCTCCACCAACTGAGCCACTCGCGCATAATCATCTTTCGATGAAAAGCGGGTGATGGGAATCGAACCCACGTATCTAGCTTGGAAGGCTAGTGTTCTACCATTGAACTACACCCGCATATGAAATTGTGTGTTGCTTTTGCTTTCGCAATGCCCAGAGCCGGAATCGAACCAGCGACACGAGGATTTTCAGTCCTCTGCTCTACCGACTGAGCTATCTGGGCTTAAAGACTGCTGTTCCTGTTGTTTGCTTTTCTGTATTTGTTCCGTTCAGCAACGTAGATAATTCTACAATGATTTCTAAGATTTGTCAATACTTAATTTGAATTTTTTTAAATTATTTCTAATGGAGGACCACAACGCTTTTAATTTCGTGGTCCTCCGGCATTTTACTGCTTATTTGTATGCTGGTAAGCAACCTGATAAAACAGCTTCTGGGAATCCAGCGCTACTTCTGATGCTGCCACTTTCTGATAGGAACCATCTTCCATTTGCTCTCTTGCTTTTACATTATCATTTAGCATTGTAATAAACATTTCATGTATTCTCACTTTTAGATGGGTATCATAAATTGGTACTGCTACTTCCACTCTGCGCAGTGTATTCCTGGTCATAAAATCAGCTGATGCTATATATATTTTTGCTCTATCCCTGTCACCAAAAATATAGATTCTGGAATGCTCCAGGTATCTGCCAACGATGCTGATTATCTTTATCTGATCTGTCTGCCCCGGAATACGGGAACGCAGGCAGCAGATTCCCCGTACAATCATCTCTATCTTTACTCCGGCCCTTGATGCCTCTATTAGTTTATCAATAATTTTCTTATCTGTCAGGGAATTTAATTTTAGCCCGATATATGCCTGTTCGTTATTTTTTGCTGCACGGATTTCTTCATCCATCATTTCCAGTACTTTGTTTTGCAGGCATTTGGGGGCTATCAGAAGATGTTCTGCTGATTCCACTACTTCTCCCATAGCTAGTGCCTGGAAGACGCCGGCTGCCTCTATACCTATTCTGTTATCCGCAGTCATCAGGGATAAATCCGTATAGAGGCGGGCTGTCTTTTCATTATAGTTTCCAGTTCCCACCTGTGTAATATATTCAATCTGTCCTTCTCTTTTCCTGGTAATCAGACAAAGTTTGGAATGTACCTTTAGCCCGTCCACGCCATAGATGACATGGCATCCGGCCTCTTCCAGCCTTCTGGACCACTCTATGTTATTTTCCTCATCAAACCTGGCTTTTAACTCTACCAGGACATCTACCTGCTTACCGTTTTCCGCGGCTTCTACCAGGGCTCCAATGACTTCACTATGCTTAGCCAGGCGGTAAAGAGTCATTTTTATTGATACAACATAAGGGTCCTCCGCTGCCTGATTCAGCATCATAATAAATGGTCTGATGCTCTCGTATGGATAAGACAGTAACATGTCATGCTCCAGTATCTGATCGATGACCGGTCTTTTTTCATCTACAGCAGGTGATTTTTGAGGGATTCTTTTTTCAAAAAACAATTCGCTTTTCATTCTAAGCTGATCCTGAATCTGGAATACAAAAGAAAGATCTATTGGCGATTGGGACACAAATACCTGCTCTTTTTTTAATAACAGGTGTTCACACAGCTTAGCCGTCATCTTATGATCCAGCTCCCTGCTCAATTCCAGCCTTACGGGACAAAGTCTTCTTCTGAGTTTTACAACCTCCGCCATATGCTCCCGATAATCCAGATCTTCATCAAAGATACTATCTGCATCAATATCAGCATTTCTGGTTATCCGAATCAGAGACTTTGCACTCACCCGATATTTATTGAATACTTTTGGCAGAAAATGAAGAATTAATTCTTCTACCAGCAGGAAGCTTCCAGCTCTTCCCGGAATAGCCGTGAGTCTTCCGAATACTTCACTGCTGCAGGGAACAATACCAAATTTTTCACGGTCTGTTTTTGTTTCTAATACTGCTGCAGCATAGATCTCGTTATTTTTCAGAAATGGAAACGGCTGTTTTTTCCCTACCACCATGGTGGATAGAAGCGGCATAATCTCCTGTTCAAAGTAGCGCTCCAAATAATCAATTTCCCCGGTTGTCAGTTCTTTAACTTTGACCATTTGAATTTCTTCTTTTTCCAGAAGTAGCATTAATTCCTCATAAATCTGGTCTTTTGCTTTTCCCAACTCCCTGACCCGTTTGAAAATGGCCTCCATCTGCTCCTTACTGGTCATCTGCGTTTTATTTTCCCTGATTTCTTTTGATAAAAGCATCTGGTCATGTAGGGAACCTACCCTGACCATAAAAAATTCATCCAAATTGCTCTGAAAAATGGACAGAAAAGTAAGGCGCTCACAAGTGGGCACCTTTGGATCAGCAGCTTCTTCTAATACACGTTCATTAAATTTCAGCCAGGATAATTCCCGGTTTTCAAAGCAAGACATCTCATTTCCTTTCATATCTTTATCTTTTATGTCTTTATGTTTTTTATCTTTATCTTTCATGTCTTTATCTTTTATGTCTTTATCTTTCATATCTTTATCTTTCGTATCTTTATCTTTCACATCTCTATTATCTTTATCTTTCATATCTTTATCTTTCATATCTCTATCTTTCATATCTTTATCTTTCATGTGGCTCACATCCTCATTTTCTTATCTCTTGTATATGACCTCTCACATTTGCTGTTTAACAGACTTTATGACCATTCGCTGTCAGCTTAAACTTCGACCCCAGCATTTCGGCTGCACGCTTGCACATCAGCATCCGCTGCAAAAAGATTTCAAAATAATCCATAATTGAACAAATACTTTCATCCAGTTCCACACTTAGCTGGATTGTCTTTGTCTCAGTCTGAATGGTCAGTTCTGAAGTAACTGCTGCATAGTTTACCCGGTCGTGTTTATCAAAACTTTCTTTCACTGCATTTCTCACACGGTTCCTTCTAACATCTGTCTTATCAGCCAATATGACAGCAGCTGATACTGCATCTACTGCCGTTCCTGTCTTCTCATCATGCTGCCCTATGGCACTGACAATCGTAGCTGCATCTTCCGGCGGAATATCGTACTGGCGAAGCAGTGTAAATGCCATAATTGCACCGCTGTGGGCATGGTCATTCCGATTGATACTGTTGCCGATATCATGCATATAACCGGCAATCTTAGCAAGTTCAATGTCCTTTTTGCTATAACCCAGTTCTTTTAAAATTCTTCCGGCGATCTGCGCTACCTTTACTGCATGACTCAGAGAATGCTCCGTATATCCCAGCACACCCAGATTGTCATTTCCCTTTTTTATATATGCTCCTATTTCTTCTGATTCCTTGATTTTCTTATAGGTAATCTGCTCCATATATCTCCTTTGTTAATAGTACAGTATTGCGTAAATAACTGCGGATACCTGATATCCGCACATGTTATCTGCAGGATCCTGCACCCATTTCACTGCAGCCGCTTCCAGTATCTGCCGTTAACTGTGCTTTCGGGATAACACGCTGCACTATGTATCATAGCAGTACAGATTTTCTTTCTCTATCCGGGCTTGGTTAAGAATATGTAAAATATATGTAATGTTACTGATTCTTTTATTACTTAACATTATCTCCAGTTTTCTCTTCGGCAAACCATCAAATACCTGATAAGTTTGTATATTCTTAGCCTTCTGCCCTGCCTTAACGCAAAAAAATATGCTATGCATATTATCGTTGATAATAGCAAAGCATATTTTAGAATTTAGTCTTTGGAGCCCTCTTCTACAATTGCTGCCCCCCAGGGTTTCAGATTAATTATCTCTCCCGGTTCCACAGAATTATGATTTAACAATTCTACCCCCTTGGGATGACTGTATTCTACCGTTCTTTCTTCCGGTGAATAATTAAAATAATAACGGATTTCTTTTCCCTGCTGGTTTATCCCGCTTCGGATTATAATAGGAAATGCTACTTGTTGATCCGCTGTCCACAGGCCTGCATTTTGATACGTATATTTAATAATATTTTTCAATACTTCCGCTGATGTCATACATCCAATATAAACTGCAGTCCCTTTTCCGTATCCATTAACCGTAACAGCTGCGTATTCATTCCATGCCGCATGCTCGTAAGATGCAAGCACTTTTGCGGTATCCGTTTTTAATAATTCCATAAACCCATTCACTTCCAGATTGGTTTGCTGATTTAATTTGTCTTCCGACATTACGTTCTCCAGCATGTCATTATCCGGCATATTATTTTTCAACCGCACATTTTTCGGAAAGGTAAATTGACTGTAATTTACGCCCAGACATTTACTGAGAATCCCAGGCTGCTGTTCAGTGCGTACTTTTACGTTCTCATCTGTAAAACCGCTCTTAAACGTAGTGACCAGATGGCCGCCCTGGTCCACAAAGGAATTGATCCTCTCTAAAAGAACTGACGGTGCACTGTAAAGTGCCGGAACGATCAGTACCTGATACTGCTCCAGATTATCGGATTCCGGAAATATGAAGTCACACTCTATATTGCTTTGATACAGTACATCATAGATCCAGCGAACCACATCATTATAATAAAGCTTTGGCGCCGTGGATGCTCCCATATCAATCGGGAACCATTTCAGTGCTGTCAGGGATTCATTACTTACCAGTATTGCCGTCTTATTCCGCTTCTTTAAATTTACCAGCTTTGTCCCAATCCTTTTTAGCTCATTGCCTATAATTCCCGCTTCCTGATAGGTTGCATTTTCCTTAAAATCATGACTGAGCAACCCTTTCCAGTAAGTCTCCATTGAATTATGAATGGAGTGCCAATGCCAGTACATCACTGCATTTGCACCGCTGGCGAGGTGGCTGTAAGCCTGGAGCCTCAGCTGCCCGGGATAGGGCACCCAGCATGGAAATCCCTGAGCTTCGGTCTCCAGCACCAGATAATTATCCTGTTTAAGAGATCTGGTAGAATCCCCGCCAAAAGCAATTTCTGCACCGGTCAGATCGTCCTGGGTAGGATGGTAAATATCGGTTCCTGCCACGCTCAGGCATTTCGCTGCCTGATAATGATTTACATCGGGCTGTACCCCATAGGAATACCCTCTCCATTCAAAATCAAAGTTTTGTGTAACAAACTGATTTTCTCTTTTATACTCTGCAACAATTTGCGACTGCCATTCCAGAAATTCCACCACAAGAGACCTCTGGAATTTCTCAAACTCCGCTCCCAGGCTTCCATTAATTGTGCCTCTGACATCCGGAAAGTCTTCCCAGGCATTAATACGGTTACTCCAATAATCCAGACCAAATGCCTGGTTCATAGCTTTCAGATCATTGTGAAATTTATTTCTTAAATACTTTACAAACCGCTCCTGTACATTTTTTCCGGCAGTTCCATAATACTTGGTTTCATTGTCCAATTGATAGCCAATCACGCATTTGCGCTTTGCAGTACACTCCATCAGCTTACGGATAATACGTTCGGAATAAAAGAGATAGACCGGGTTGGTAATATCCATAATCTGTCGTGGTCCATACATTCCTTTACCTTTAACAGTAGTTGCCAGTACATCCGGATAAGCTTTTACCATCCAGGTCGGCACTGCATAGGTGGGGGTGCCAATGATTACAGATATGCCGGCTGCTTCCATAGCATCCATCACCCGCTCCACATGGGTAAAATCAAAAACGCCGTCCTGGGGTTCACAAGTACTCCAGGTAGATTCGGCAATCCTGACCACATTAATTCCCGCCTGCTTCATCATTTTAATATCCTGATCCAGCCGTTCCACGGGCATATACTCATCATAATAAGCCGCTCCATAAAGTATCTGATCCATAAAGAAAACCTCCTGTATAATATCATTTTCTGATATTTTACCAGACTGCATTTACAATATATATCACAAATCTTGTATAAATACTATTAATCTTATATTTACACGCCTGAAATCTACTTTTGCAAGCAAATGTCATTCCCCATAACTGCAAATCTCTTTCGATACTCCCCCGGAGTCATCCCGGTAACTTCCTTAAAAACCTTCCCGAAATGGCTTTGGGAATGAAATGCAAAGTAATACCCGATTTCTTTGGCTGAATAATCGGTATAACGCAGCAGATTTTCACTTAGTTGAATCCGATTCTGCATAATATAACGCTGCAGGGTGATTCCCTCCGTCCGGTGAAATAAATCCGAGAGGTAATCTGCATGAATTCCCAATTCCATTGCCATATCCTGCACACTGATTTTCACATGCATATTTCTAAAAATGTAATCTTTTGCACGTTCTACCAAAGGATTGATGTCTCCTTTTTGCTTCACTTCCCACACCTGGAAGGCAAAATTGTACTCTGCCTTTCGCATCAGGGCACCTATTTCCATTACGCTCCCCATATCTTCTATTTTCTGAATGTAACCATCAACCATGGTAAATGCAAGCTCCGGAAGTATGCCCCCCTCAATTGCAGCTCTGGATGCAAGTGTAATGACACAGATTGCCAGATTTTTTGCCTGTCGCAGCTCGCTTCTGGCAAGTTTGCCCACTTTGCCGGGATAAGTTTCCGACAGGCTCTTTTCCAGCATCATGCAGTCTCCCTTTCGAATGCTGTCCATTTCCCGTACTTCCTGACTGTATGGGTTATGGGCAACTGCCCTCTCCTGCCGGTCAAATATTTCATCTGATATTTGTTTTGTGGAACCAGCCAGGCTTTCTTCTTTTAATCCATTCCTCTGCCAAAGCTCATAACGGGAAATTTCCTGATTATTTAATAAACCGTTTAACATTAAAATGCCCGCACCAAATGTCTCCATATCCACTTCACCCACACGATAAGCTTCTTCGTGATTCATTTTGTGCTTTCTTGCCAGGCTGCGGCTCACATCTCTTCCGGCACGGCCTGTGCAGACCGGTCCTGCCACGTAGGCATTATCACGGGAATCCCAGACGATTCCATATAAAATCTGACACGGCTCCTGAATAATTAAGGGTATGCCTGTCTGCTCTCTCTTCCGTAATTCCATCCGAAATGAGCTATCGCTGACCAGAGGATCCTCATGATCCTCCATGCCGCCATAGCTCATTATTATCATACCATTTTTATCCATAACACGAATCGGTGCATGTATCATAGTTACCAGCTGACTGCAGGTATATTCTACTGACATTCCTTTTCCTCCTGTGATGCAGCAGTTGCTCTGTTATTATAACATACCGTGGTCTTCTAAAAATTTCAAAAACTTTTTTTCACTCAGTATCTCGTTTGTGACAAATTTTCCCTCATGGAAAAAGCTGTATGTCGTAAATGGAGAGGGTGCATTTTGAGCCTGCTGTGTTGTTTCTATTTTACACAGTTTGACATCGGTACCGTGCTCTCTTGCTATTTTCTGAATGAAAGGTGCATATTTATCCGTATGAGGACATTGATTGGTATAGTAGAGCACCATGCCCTTTTCATCTGTCTCTCCTGCCTTTGCGCATTCCTTAAACCCGGGAACCGGTACATTTTCTTTTAATGGTAAATATAAAAGCTCATAATACGGTGCTGCAGTATCGGCAGTCAAAAACCCTTTGTACTTTAAATACTTGGGGTCGGATAAAAAAGGCATTTTCTTCTTTGCTGATAATACCGTTACACCATTCATTTTCTTTTCCCGTGCTTCTTGGATACAGGATTCCAACAGTTGATCAGCATACCCCTGTCCTTTGAACTGACCGGATACCCAAAAGCAGTTAATATGCAGATAATTGGGAGCTTCCATCGGTAACCACGCTTTTTCAGCCGGAATATATTCTATAAAGACTTTTCCTCTTTCATTTAGTTTACGAAATACCAAACCATCTGCAAATCGTTCCTTCATCCATGCTTTCTTAGATGATACGCAGGTTTCCCCTTTTTTATCTGAAATTGCACAGCAGATATGCTCCTTATCAATATTTTCTATATTTACCGTTATTAATCCCATCGCCCTGTCTCCTTTACCTGATACATTTATTTGTGGTGTCTTGTCGTTTTCTTGTTTTATAACTATAGTTTACGACACAGAATATGACAACTGTGTGTCATATTATAAATTATCACCACAGACTTTTAAACTCAGCCTCTCTTATAGCAATGCCAGGAATATATTTTCAATTCGGAATTTATTTTTTCTATGGCTTTTGATATGAGCAGCTCCTGTTTTTTTCTATCCTGGATATTCTGCAGTTTCAAATTCAGACTTTCCAGATAGGACTTCCGGTTTGTACTTGCTTTTGGCAGCATGGCTTCGTTCCCTTTTAACTGGGGCAGATCCCAGGATTCTCCAATCGCCGTCATTCTTACTGTCAAAGGTCCTTCTTTAGAAGTCAGACTGCGCCTGTGGAGCTTATCATCCAGCGTACCCTGTCTGGGCGTTCCATCCTTTTCAAAGTTTTTTCCGCCGTCCCTTCTGATTTCTCTTTCCTTCACCGCTTCCATATGCAGCCTTTTATATTCCCGATTGACTTCAATTACTTCTCCTGATTTTTGAACTATTTTCTGTACGCTCTCTTTTTCTGCTTCCCGCTCCCGGTAAGGATTTTTATCAAATATTCCGGAGTCAGCATTATACTGATACGCCCTTTTCTTACTTTTTAAAATTTCTTCCACATCTTCTATAAATTGGTTTTTACAGGTTTCAAATGGGCAGTTTATTTTACCCGACGGATCTATGGTTATCTCTTCCAGTTTAAAAGATTTTGTAAATACCCTTTCTGACTGATTAAAAGGTATGGTACAACGCTGCTTCAGCCGAATCTCCTGATCTTCCATATCCAGCAGCAAAATAATTCCCTGATTAGAATAGATCAGATATTCAAACGTTGCCAGCACATCATCTGCATATTTTTTCCCATTTAAAAACCAGAGATCCATAATTCCCTCTTCTTTATAATACGCATGTTTCTTTTCCCACAATTCCAGTTTTACATCCTGTCCTGCATATTCCAATACCATTTTCATATTCCCATCTTTTATAAATATATCCGATATATATTTACCGCCCTGACGGCTGCATGTAATCTCTGCATTGGGAAAACTTCTCTTCGCTGCCTGAAACAGCAGCCGCCTAGCCAGCAGATGCCGGCTCCCCTGCCCATTGGTGCGGACGGGACAATTCGCATTTTCATGGTGCCGGAAATAAGGTTCCACTTTATTCCCCGCACATAAAACCAGGTATTCTCCGCAGTCCGGACATACAAACTCATTGTTCTGGCTTGCTTTTCTCATTTTCAGCCTGGTTTCTTCATAATAATTTCCCTGGGCATCTTTTAACTCATAGACACACCACAGCTCGTTTTTATAGCAGGCATTTTCCTGTGTTATCATAACGTTCCTCCTCACAAACAATCTCCGGTAATAAATGCTGCGGTTTTGAAAATATATAAAAATATTCTTACTTTCTAATTTAGCACACCACTCCCGCAATATCAATAAACCTGAATATTTTTATGACTTATTTTTTATATATTTTGTGTCGTATATCTCCCTATATTTTATTTCTGATATTCCTCTTGACATTGCGACACACGTGTCTTATAATTCTTTTAAGAGACACATGTGTCGCATTATTAAATTCATAATAACCAAAGATTGATCTAATGATAAAGAAAATCGCTTTTACACTACTAATTTAGGAACAGCACAAGCCGGCTTGCGCTATTCAGGGGGTAAAAAATGAATAGAAGAGGAACCGAAACCCGCAGACTAATTCTCAAGAAATCATATCCGCTTTTTGCGGAAAAGGGTTTTAAAGAGGTCACCATGAAAGATATCTGTGAATGTACAGGACTCAGCCGCGGCGGGCTATACCGCCACTACGACAGTACGTCCCAGATATTTGCTGAAATATTGGAAGAACTATTAAAACGCCAGGAAGATGAATTTTCAGAAAAAATCAAGAAGAAGGAATCTGCAATCTGTATTCTTAACGACGTTCTGGAACGTTACCGCCTGGAAATGTTGGATTCCGGTAATTCGCTAAGTGTAGCCATCTACGAATTTTACAGCCTTCCCCAGTCAGAACATATTCCAAATGCCCTGTTGGAACAATATCTGCTGTCTAAAGAAATGTGGAGCAGATTAATCCAATATGGGATAGAGCAGCAGGAATTCAAACAGGTGGATATTCCGGCTGTATTTGATCTGATTGTATTTTCTTATCAGGGTGTACGAATGTACAGCCGTCTTATGCCCCTTGACAAAGATATTCCGGACCGCATTGTAAGACAGATCAAAGAATTGCTTCTGCCGCCTGAAGGCGCATGATACAAAACAAATTCAAAACAACTTTAAAACAACCTAAAAACTATTTCATTTCACTGAATAAGGAGGATTATTATGGCAGCAATTTTGGAAAAATTTGATTCATCCAGGACCGCATTTATCAATCCCTGTGATTTTATAAAACCCATAGAGCATTTTCCCGGGATCTGTATCTCCACTTTTTCTAATGATATTATCGAGAAGTTTGCCTCAAGAGATGGGGTGGAGGTAATTGCCCATCTGTACTCAGCTAACGGAACACTGCCCGTATATAAGACCAGTTATGGCGGCGTGGATATTGCGTTCTATCTTTCCAGAGTTGGTGCTCCCGCCTGCGTTGCAGGCTTTGAAGAAATAGTCGCCATGGGTGCGCAGAAATTTGTATTATTCGGGTGCTGCGGTGTCCTGGATGATACTGCCGTAGGATCTAAACTCATCGTTCCTACTTCTGCTGTCCGTGACGAAGGCACCAGCTATCACTATGCTCCGGCTTCCTTTGAGCTGTCTGCTGAACGATGGACAACTGATGTACTGACCTCTTGTCTGGATAGATTCGGATGCTCCTATGTAAAAGGAAAAATCTGGACCACAGATGCCATATACAGAGAAACACCGGACCGCATTGCCCAGAGAAGAAAAAATGGCTGCATCGGTGTGGAAATGGAATATGCCTCCATGCTGGCTGTTTCACAATTCCGAAATATCCCTTTCATTCAATTTTTATATGGGGCGGATAACCTGGATTCCGATTGCTGGGAACCGCGGGATCTGGAACTCTATGGCCTGTCAAATGCTGAAAAATACATGGCACTTGCATTTGAATGCGGCCTTGCACTTGTCTGAAAATTGCTTTCTGACACGCTCTTGCACTGTAACACTGCCGATACAGCTTCTATACACTCTCAGGTATGTGATAATACCGGAAACATACATTTTTTCTCCCGGAAAAATTCCGCATCTTTTCCTTTACCGAATAATAAGGTCTCTTCCTCCTTTACTTCATCAATCCTAAATCCCTCTTTGTCCTCTGGCGTAAACATTAGCTTAACCTGTGTAATGGTTTCATTCGCCAGCATCTCTATAACCTGTGATAATGATACTTTTTTCTGACAAAATACTTCCGCCAGAATCAGCGTATCATCCTGATACTCTGCAAAGACAAGCGTATCCGCCTCTTCTATATAGTAAAGCTGCTCTCCATAAAACATCATTGCATAAAACATGTACAGTTCTACGTTGTTAACCATTGTCAGGCTGGAGAATGGATTTTCCAACTCCATATATTTCATTGCCAGCACTTTGTCTTTAGCCCTGTTCAGATCCAGCTTCCTTATATTTATCGGATTCTTATTTTGCTGACCTCTCATGATTTCTTTTGAATAATAGTACTGTGTTATTTTCTCAAATCCATATTTGGGATAAAAATCTAAAACGGTATCATTTGCAAATAGATAGATCAGATCAAATCTGTCCCTGTACTCTTTTAGTACTTTTTCCATTATTAGCTTTGCAAATCCCTGTCCTCTGTATTTCTTTGCCGTCATTACCGTTCCCAGCTGGAGGTAAGTCTTACGCTGGCCAAATACATTCAATTCCATAATATTTGCCGAGATATTAGCTGCTATTTCCCCCTCACACATAACCACATACGGCACATGCTGTTTCTTCCAGAAGCCCTCCTGATACCATTTTTCAAACTGAAATCCAAAAACAGATTCGGTCAGGCTGTTATAGGCACTGCGCATATTAGCATCCTGAGGGTCGACAATTTTTATTTCCCATCTCTTTTCTATTGGTATACTCACTTTATACTCCTCCTGTTATCCATACGAATTCTATATTTGTAATAATTTTGTTTTATTATACCTTATAATCATCGCCGGGACATCCATTATTGTATAAATTGTTCTTTTTCTTTTATGCATTCATTGTTATAATAAGCAAAAAAGAACTGTTAAGGAGATAACATGGAGATACGAAATACTGCAACTGATATCAGGCCCGACAAGGGGCTATCAATCGAATGGGATCATATTAAATTGCTGGAATATAACCGGAATCTGCAAAAAGATCTTCTCCAATTCCTGGAGAATTGTATGCCCGAATCAGGAAGAACTTTTGAACCCCTGGGAAGGCACCAGGCAGTAAATGATATTCCAAATTCTTATGATGCTTTCTGGTATATGACAGATGGAAGTCAGATTATAGGCACCGTTGCTGTTAAAAGTCTTTCTCCCGATACCTGCGAACTGAAAATGATGTATTTGTACAGCGCCTGCCAGGGAAAGGGCTTAGGCCAGAAGCTTTTAACTCACGCGATCCGCTATTCTGCTGCGCAGGGGTATAGGAAGATGTTTCTGGATACAACACAGGAAAGCCGATCTGCTATATCCCTATACCAAAAAAACGGATTCCATGAAATTTCCCGTTATAATAATAATCCTTATGCTGATGTATTTATGTTGAAAGATCTGTGCTAATCAGTTCACATTAACCAGTACTACAGTGAACAATTCCAGCTTGAATTGTTCACTGTAGCACTAATTTTGTAAATGAACCCTGGCATGTAAAATCCAGCTTATGCATCGCTCTTGTACATGCCACATACAAGAGGTTTCGATCCCACTCCATTCTGTAGTTCTCCCAATTGGCAAAGGGTACTGTCACCTGGTCGAATTCTAATCCTTTTGATACGGGAATAGTGGTGACGGTTACTCCGTTTTCAAACTTCGTACTGTTCAAATCTAAATAATGCACTTCACAGTCAGAAGCAAGTTCTTCATATAATAAGGCTGCCTGTGTCTGTGTTTTGCATAATATTCCCATAGAGCCATAACCTTTTTTATAAAACTCATCAATCTTCGTTTTTATAATGGCTATTTCTTCCTCCAGGTTCTGACAGCAGCTAATCGTCGGCTGATCTCCGTGTCTCTCAAATGCCTCTATCTTCTGATTATTTTTAATCCGTCTGGAAAATGCAATAATTTCATAAGTAGAACGATAGCTTTTATTCAGCTCTATAAAATCTGCATTTTTATACAATCTGCAGAAAATCTCACGGGAACACATATTGGAAGGCACCAGTGACTGTCCAAAATCACCCAGTATTGTTTTTTTACAACGAAACAACCGATTGATCACTGCATATTGTACCGGGGTATAGTCCTGCATTTCATCAATTACCACATGCTGAACAAACGAGTATTCACCAATCCCTTCTATTGATGATTTCAAATACAGATAAGGATAAACATCCTCCCATTCCAGAGTATCTTTCTGCTTCATCGAAAACCAGCTTTCTTTTTGAATATATTTATAAAAATCTGCATAAAGAGAAAGTGTACTGTCGGCCAAAAACATAGATCTGAGCTTTTTCCCAATCTCATTCTGACTGGGCAAATTATCCCACCCTAAGTTTTTCGATTTAAATACCTCCCATATATCCTCTGCTATCTGCTTAAACCGTTCCATTACCGGAAGATAGCTGCAGGCATGACAGCGGTCAGCAATGTATTCTCTGGAAATAAAAAATTCCCCAAATCTGCAGTCTTTTATTTCAAAATACCTGTCAACGGCGTAGCGCAGATATTTATCCAGAAGAGCCAGCATTTCCTCTGAACCCTTAAAATTCAGTCTCTTTACATCCTCTGCGTTCTCATTCTCTATCTCTATCCACGATATATTTTTCGTAAAATTGATCTTCCCGTTTAATTCCTCTGCAGCTATCTCTGCAAAACTTAGTTCCATGATAGGTTCTTCCCCTAACTCCGGAAGAACATTAGAGATATAATCTGCAAATACTTTGTTTGGAGAAATAATCACAACATTTGAAGCAGACAGTCTTTCCTTATTTCGATAAAGCAAATACGCTACACGATGCAGGGCAATTGAAGTTTTCCCACAGCCTGCAACTCCCTGGATAATTAATACTTCCGCCTTTTCATTACGAATAATCCGGTTTTGTTCTTTTTGAATTGTTGCGATGATATTTTTCATTTTTTCATCAGAGGTACTGCTTAACTCTCTTTGCAAAATATCATCGTCTATATTCATCGTGCTTTCCAGGACATATTCCATTTCTCCTTTTCGAATCTTAAACTGGCGCCTACAGGTAATTTCTCCTTCTATGTTACCTATGGGCGCCTCGTAAGATGCTTTTCCCAGCTCATATTCATAATACATATTTGAAATGGGGGCACGCCAGTCAAAAATAAGCATCTGATTCCTATCATCGGTAAACGCATATTTTCCAATATAGATCTGCTCCGGTTCATCATCCCCCTGGTAAAGAAAATTTATTTTGGCAAAATACGGTGAATCCATCAGCTGTCCAATTCTCCTTCTTTTATCCAGTGATAAATTACCTGCCCCTTCTATCTGGTTGATAGACCGCTGATTTGAGAACTTTTCCATAGAATCCAGTTCGTTCCAATATTCCGCCAGATATCGTTTTGATTTCCGGTAATCGTCTTCACATTTAGTGACATCCTCATTGGCTTTATCAAAGGCACTTTTCAATTGTTTTTGTGTAAATTCAAGATGGCTTTGTTCTTGTGGAAAAGGTTCATTCATATTGATTCCTCCTTAGGTGTAATCATTTACTGGGAGACCATATTATACCGCTGATCAAATGTCTGGTGGTATAGTGGAGGGTTTCAGGGCATCTGTATTACTTAGAGCGTGTTTTCTTGTTATGTATTTTATCCTGCAACATATAATAGAAGAAAAAGAAAAGGAACAGATACCTTTGAGTGAACACTATCCTTTTGTAAATTACCCACTGCCATACAGCTATAATGCACTGGAGCCTTATATTGATGAAAAAACCATGCACCTTCACCATGACCGCCATCTTCAGACTTACGTGGACAATCTGAATGCTATTTTAAAGGCTAATCCCCAGCTGCAAAATATGACATTGGAACAGCTTATTCTGTATGCCCCTACTCTTCCGGCTAATATCAGAACTCCTCTGCTTAACAACGCAGGAGGTGTCTATAATCATCGTTTTTATTTTGATAATATGACCAGCCCCGGCATCGACAGGCCTTTAGGGATATTTGCTTTTTATATCAACCAGGCTTTTGGAAGCTTTCAGAATTTTGAAGACCAGATGGCTGCGGCTGCCCTGTCGGTCTTTGGATCCGGATATGCCTGGCTGGTTGCAGATCATGATGGAACACTAAAGATTATTACTACTTCCAATCAGGATACCCCCCTCTCCATGAATCTGCATCCTCTGCTCAACCTGGATGTATGGGAACATGCCTACTATCTAAAGCACTATAACAACCGGCCTGCCTATATCCACAACTGGTTTCATGTAGTGAACTGGAAAACAGTAAGCCAGAATTATCTTGCTTTTATTAATGGTTATACCTGATTAAGAAACAAATGGGATAATGCAGGAAATACATTTTCCGTCATTATCCCAGCTCTTAAGGCCCTTTTATATCTTTTTCTTCTGACTATCTATTTCTCATCAACACTCTTTTCATTAATTTTGCAATTTCCGATACCAGGATTACACTGAACGCCACTACAATAATTTTGCACCACATCAGAAAATCTAACGGAACCGTACCAAAGAAGGCACCTCCAATCTGTGTGATGATTACCTGAAGTGCAAAGGTCAATGCAAAAACTCCAAGCATCAGCCTGTTAGATGCCAGATTACAGAAGATACTGGTATCGGAAAGCTCACGGCTGTTGAATGCATTGAACAGTTGAAAAACAACAAACAGCGTAAACAGTATGGTAGGCAGTTCTCTTTCCGCACCTCCCATAAAATTAAACCAGTGCTGAGCCATAAATACAATTGAAATATATAGCCCGTTTATAACAATTCTTGACATCATACTTTTGGTAACTATGCTGCTATTCCGCCTGGTTGGCTGTTGTTTCATCAAATCTCCCCGGATGGGTTCCAATCCCAGGGTAAGCGCCGGCGGTCCATCCATGATTATATTAATCCATAACAGCTGCAGTGCTGAAAACGGAGCGGCAAAACCTGCAATAATAGAAGCCAGAACTACAACTACACTGGATAAGTTAACGGTAAGCTGAAATTGAATAAAACGCTGGAAATTCTCATATATCCCTCTTCCCCACTGAACAGCTTTTACAATCGTTGAAAAGCTGTCATCCAGGAGTACAATATCACTTGCTTCTTTCGATACTTCTGTTCCCGATATTCCCATTGCAATTCCAACATCGGCATTTTTAATCGCAGGTGCGTCATTAATCCCGTCTCCGGTAACCGCCACCACATCACCTCTGGATTTTAAAGCTTTTACTACACGCATTTTAATCGTTGGCGTACTTCTGGCTATCACCCGTATTCTGGGCAGTGTTTCTGCCAGCTGCTCTTCGGTCAGACTCTCTAACACTTTCGCTTCTACGGCTATATGGTCATCATCCAACAACTGCAGTTCCTTCGCAATGGCAGATGCTGTAATAATATTGTCACCTGTCAGCATTTTTACATCAATTCCCGCTTTACGGCATTTGTCCACCGCATTACAGACATCCTTTCTGAGCGGATCCGTAATTGCCGAAAATCCATCGAAATGCAGTCCATCTTCCAGAGACTTGCGCTCCTTTTCAAAATCCACAATCAGATCCCCATGACTTTTATGGGCAAAAGCAATTACCCGAAAAGCCTTGCTTTCATACTCAAACATCTTTTCTTGTGCTTTTTCTTTTTCCTCCTTCGATAATGCGCACATTTCCAGGATCTTCTCCGGGCTTCCTTTGGAATAAATATGATATCCCTTGGCATTATGAAGAACAGTCGTCATATTCTTTGTTTCTGAAGAAAAGGGAAATACATAAGCTGCCTGAAAACTGTTTCGTATATTTTTGTAATTGCCTACTGCCTTATTTGCAGCAACCAGCAGGGCACACTCTGTGGGATTTCCAATAAAGTGGTTCTCTCCATCTGCATACCGGATATCCGCCGTACTGTTCATGCAGAAATTGCGGATCAGATGAACATCCTTTACCTGATCCGGATACACCATATTCATATCCTGACAGACTTTTGTGACTGTCATACGGTTCTCCGTCAGCGTTCCTGTTTTATCAGAACAGATTACATTGATGCAGCCAACGGTCTCGCAGGCTATCATTTTTTTTACCAATGCATTCTGTTTGGACATTTTTATAATGTTTATGGAAAGGGATACCGCAACAATGGTAGGCAGTCCTTCCGGCACTGCGGCAACAATCAGTACAATACTTGTAATAAAAGCTTCGGAAATGGTCTCCCATGATGCCGTCCCATGAAAAGTAAATAATAAAACCTGGAGTAAAAATACCACTGCTGCTGCCGCAGCTCCCAAAATCGTAATTTTTTTACCAAGTACCGCTAATTTTTCCTGTAACGGAGTACTTGTTTTATCCTCAGAAGAAAGTTCCGCGGCAATCTTACCAAATTCAGTATGGTCGCCAACTCCGGTCGCTACCATCTTACCGGTACCGCTGGTAATAAAGCAGCCTGAATAAACCATATTCACCCTTTCCGCCACTGGAGTCTTTTCATCCTCAATTATTGCGGTCTCATCCTTTTGTGCCGGAAGGCTCTCTCCGGTAAGCGCAGATTCATCCGCCTGAAGAGAATTGCACTCCAGTAAACGTCCATCTGCCGGAATCCTGTCACCCGTTGCCAGACATATGATGTCACCAGCTGCAATCTCCTTCTGACAGACCATCGCCACTTCCCCATTTCGGATAACCTTTACCATGGTATCGTCTGTTATTTTACTCAGCTCTTCAAATGCCCTGGCACTTCGTCCTTCCATAATCACTGTGATTACTACCGATAAAGCAATTGCTGCAAAAATACCAACGCACTCCAGATAATCCGCCTCTCCCCCGGTCACAGCTCTTGAAATATTCACGCCCAGCGTAATAAATCCAGCCAGAATCAGCATGATAATCATTGGTTCTCTTGCCGCTTCCCAGATTCTCCTTCCTAAAGAAACCGGTTTTTCTTTCTTCAGGATATTGGCACCGTTTTTTCTCCGGCTTTCTTCTGCCTGTTTTGATGTGAGTCCTTTGTCAACATCACTTTGAAAATACTGCACCACTTTGTCTTTCGGCTCCAGATAATATTTCATATCCTTTTTCCTCCTTTTTGTTTTGCAATCAAAAAGACCCAGGTACAGCACTTAAGCTATACATGGGTCAAAAAAAGGCGCATGTATAGTATAAGTCCTATACATGAGTCTCATTATTTAAGGCAAGCCAGACCAAATGGTCAGTATGTTGACTTGACACGTACCTTGCGATACGCCAACTACTCCCTCACGGGTATTTTCAATTGATGCTATTCTATCATTAAGGTTTTGGGTTGTCAATTACTTTTTGTAATGGACAACCTCTCAATTTATGTCCGTTTATGAATAAAAACCATTTGGACTTACAGAATGAAGGGTGATGCTCCTGATCTGGAAGTATACAGCCAGAGTGATGATCTGGAAATCCGGGTTGCCGTACAGGTTAAATAAAAAATGCCGATCCATGGAATATTCTCCTGCGGATCGGCATTTTCATTACATATTACTTCCCAGTTTACCGTGTATTTCTTCCATCTTCTTCTCCGATAATGGATAAGCTATCACGAGAATTGCTGCAGCCAGCAGCATTAGTCCGGGTATCAGAAGAATTATATTCTGAAGGCTCACCAGCTGTGATCCCTCCAGCGCAGCCCCGGCAACGTATCCCATACTGGACAACAGCCAGTTGACCATACCGCTTGATATGGCAATACCAAGTTGAATGGGGAATACATACAGAGACATAATAAATCCGGTTGCATTCAGACCTGTTTTCGCCTGATAATACAGGGAGGAATTTACAAACTGAATCGGACCTGCACATGCATTTAATGACATACCAAAATAAATAAGTACAAAGCCGACACCAAACATAGTGACGCTCGGCGGCATAAAGCGCGGCAGCAGTGCTCCCACTGTATAAAATACCAGTGCCACGATACCAGCGTTCTTAGAACCTGCCTTTTTAATAATAACCGGTGCGATAAGGCTGGACCCAAGCGCTACGACAGAAGCGATAGTCATGGTAACTGTAATTGCACTGAAATCATTTAATATGTACTGATAATAATAAGCAAATGTAGATATGAAAATCATAAATGCCGTAAACTTTAACGTTTCAGATAAAAGCATAAATATTAACGGTGGATTTTTAATAACACAATCCAGCATCTGTTTTGCAGACATTTTAGATTTTTTCACTTCATCGGGAACTTTTCCTTTTACATCATAGATGTCATGTTTTTTTCCTGACCATGCCGTTGCCAGATAGCCAAGTGCCGCCAGTATGGCAATCAGAATCGCTGTATACTGATATCCTTTTGCCTGATTCTCTCCGCCGATCAATAATACGAGGGGCAAAAATGTGGCTGAAAATAATATTTTGGCAATATCCTGGTACTGGGACCGGCGTGTAGACAGCCTCCTTTGCTGGGACGGATCTTTACTGATCACATTCATCAGGGACATCTGTGCATTTCCGCACAAACTGCTTGCTCCTGAAGAAATCGTATATGCCAGCGAGTAAAATATCGCCAGGAATATTCCAGACCCGGAAAATTTAGTGAACGACAAAATTGTAAATACCAGTGATAATGGAACTCCGATAAAGATCCACATCCGGTACTTTCCAAATCTGGAATGCCCGTTTTGAACCATCGCACCCAGAAGCGGTACAATAATTACAAACAACAGACGTACGACGAAGCTGGCCGTTCCAAATACATCGGTTGGAACCAGGGCTATATCCGTCACATAATAATTAAAATAGCTGTTTACCAGGCTATAATACAGACTGGCGGTCAGAGTACCAACGGCAAATGCGCTGACGGTCAATTCGGGTAATCGTTTTTCATTACTCATCTTGAGATCCTCCTCTCAATTCTACAGAACGTATACGTTCTACAAAGCCAATTTTAAAATCTGGTAAATATCCTCTTCCTGTAAAGGAAATGCCATTCCTACTGCCGAAGTTCCTATCATTGCTTTCTCCGCCATGGTTCGCAGGTTTTCATCCCCGATTCCCGCTTCGCTTAAACGGGTCGGCAGATTCATTTCCCTATAAAACTCTTCTAACTTTTTAATCCCTCTTTTTATGGTCCACTCTTTTCTAGGAGCGGCATATGCTACGTCAAAAACCCGTTGTGCAAACTGTACAAACCTGTCCGGATCTCTTTTCCAGACATACTTTATCCATGCGGGGAATATGATGGCAAGTCCTGCACCGTGGGCAATATCATAGATACCGCTGATTTCATGTTCAATATTATGGCTGCCCCAGTCTCCCAGCCGGCCTGCCATAAGCATTCCATTGTTCGTAATATTAGCCGCCTGGTAAAGCTCTGCACGAATATCATAATTATCCGGATATTCCAGTGACAGCGGTCCAAAGTGGATAACCGTTTTCATGGCAGCCTCTAAAAGCCGGTCTGTTAAATCCACATTATCTGTATTTGTAAAATAAGCCTCCATCAGATGTGCAAGTATATCTACCGTTCCACAAGCAGTCTGATATGGAGGAAGGGAATAGCTCATTTCCGGATTCAGCATGGCAAACCTGGGAATGATGTAGTCAGAAAACAGACTGCGCTTCAAACCTGTTTCTTCATTTGTTAAAACAGCACAATTAGATGATTCTGAGCCGGTTGCCGGCAGAGTCAGCAACACTCCGCACGGCAGTGCATCTGTGATAAATCTGGTAAACGTGCCAAAATACTCCCAGATATCACCTTCACATTTAACGCCTGCTGCTATACTTTTCGCCGTATCAATTGCAGACCCCCCTCCAATTGCCAGCACAAAACCAATGTCATGCTTCCTGCACATTTCAATCCCCTCACAGACCTGCTTTAGTCTTGGGTTAGGAACAATGTGATCCAGATCGTAATAAGTGATTCCGGCCTCCGACAAGGATGATGCAACACGGTCATACAGTCCGTTTTCCTTTATAAACGGACCGCCCAATACAATGAGAACACGCTTTGCATACCCTGCAACTTCTTCTCCGATCTCCAGTTCGCAATCTTTTCCAAATATAATTTTACCCGGATTGTGGTAAACATAATTTATCATGACAAATCCTCCTTCCCGTTCCTATCGTCATGATTATTTCAGCCAGGCTACGTAACCTGAATTCGGGGCAAATATGCCGCAAAGTAGGGCGTGCAGCTGGCGGGAATGAATTTTCAAACACGCTTTATCGTCTGCCCAGATTATCAAGCAGCCCCATCATGAACCTGCGCCTGGCTGCCGTATCCTCCGGCAGAAAGTCCAGATGCTTTAACAGTTCATCAAAACCTTCCGGATATGTAGTATAGTCAACCTTTTTTTCTTCGCTACTGTTTTCATTTCTGTTTTCATTTCTGTTTTCATTTTCTGCTGCCATCTTTATTCCTCCTCATCATGGGCGGTATTCGCGAACAAAGTCGCAAACAGCCAAAAGATTTTCGGGATCTGCATCTTTGCGGTACGACATCATCTTATCCTGGCTCATGATAAATCCACCTTCACTTCCCAGCTCATCACACAGACGTTTTGCATAGTCAAGACATTGCTGTTTCGTTCCGCTGCCCAGCAGACTTGCTTTCATCCCTCCAATCACACAGACGTTCGGCAGTGCCTTACGCAGTTCAAAAATGTCATCCTGCTCTACCAGCATACAGATATGTCCCTTGGGATAATCCTGAAAATACTCAGCAAACCTTAATATACCGCCCTCCACAAAGAGGTAAATCGTCTTGTCCTTTGCCACAATTCCATCCAAAAGTCTCTTAAGCGGCGGCCAGTAAAACATTTCCCATTGTTTTCGGTTCAGGATAGTATGTGCCAGCAAAGCTGTTAAAGCATCAAAGCAGAAATCAGGGTGGCTGCCCGGCGCATCGTTCAGCACATTTTCAATAACCGGATCGGCGCTGATTCGGTCAAGCGCTTCACATGCCTCTTTTACTCTGATGGGATCCTTCCTCATGTCGATGGATAACCCTTTAATTCCTCTGAGTCCCGTAAACAGATATTCGATTCCAAGAGACATAAAACCATTAAACGGACAGATTAAATTTGGAACGCCGTAAACATTTGCCAGTTCATCATTCCTCTTTAAGGATTCATCAAAAAAGATTTTCTGCTCCCATGCACATTGACGCATCAGTGCAGGATCCATATCCGGCCTGAATTTTTCAAACTTTCTGGGCAGTACCTTTTCCCAGATAAACTTGGTGGGATCGGCAATCAGCTCTGGATATTCTTCCGTGTAAAACAGGGTAAAATCCTTAATGGCAAAAATTTCACGCTCATCGTCTATGGTATACAAAGACGTACCCAGGGTTTCCACTACTCTTTGAGGATTTCGTATTCCGGTTTCCTGATAGCCGTCAAATCCGTATTTTTCATGGAATTTCATAACAACATCACGCATGATATCATAGTCATGCGTTGCTTGCGTAAAGGTATACCCTGCATCCAGGATCTGCCATGTCCAGAAATTCGCTATATGCGGAACCCTGTCCGGCTTCTGCTCCATGCGGATCGCATCATGAAACAATTTAATTCGGTATTTTTTTAACTCATCTTGCGTCATGCCAATTCCTCCTCACCTTATTGGTAGACTTCCTCTGCCCACTTCCGGCAGATTTCAACAGATTCTGCTGCATTAATGCTCCAGGCATCCGCACCTACCAGTTCACAGTATTCAGCAGTAACCGGTGCTCCTCCTATAATCACTTTTATATCATCACGCATTCCCTCGGCATTAAGCGCTTCTACGGTCTTTTTCATTGACTCGATGGCAAGCGTAAGAACACCGGATAACCCGAGGATCTTTGCCTTTGATTCTTTTAATGCCGCAATAATTGTCTCCGGGGCTACGTCGATCCCAAGGTCAATGACTTCAAATCCTGCCGTTTCAAACATACATTTCACAATATTTTTTCCAATATCATGAAGGTCATCTTTAACCGTACAGAATACAAGTTTGCCCAATTTCCCGCTGATATCACCTGCTATAAAAGGTTTTAGCCGGGCAAATGCATCCGACATCAGATCACCGGAATAAATCAGGTCACCCACAAAATATTCGTTGCTTTCAAACCTCTTACCTACAATAGCCAGACCATCCTGGCACGCTTTTACTGCCGCTTCTGAATCCACATTTTCTTCCTTCGTGATCAGATCCAGCTGCTCAAATACCGCATCTTCATCCAGATCTCCCAAAGCCTGCGTAAGTTTTGCATAATCGATCATTTGCCTTTATCCTCCTAACATCGTATTGACGAAAAACAAAGCTAACTTGTGTTTACAAGTTAGCTTTATCATAATGGACTCTCGTCATATTGTCAATGATATATGTGATATAGAAATACGATTTATGAGTATTGCACAAAAATTGACATCTCTTTTTTAGCTTATTTCTGATTTTTCAAATATGCATTCAAATATGTGTTCCAATATGCGCTGAAACCTTCTAGACATTTCCGTAGGAATGCGTCAAATCTTCCGCACACGCAATTAATGCATTCAGATCCTCTTCTGTTGTATCAAATGAAGTTACAAACCTGGAAATTCCAGGCTCCGGTCCGAAATGCTGAAACGGAAACGCATCACATAGCTGCCATTTGATCCTCTCATCCACATGGGCGAACAATTCATTTGCCTGTGGTACAAAGGGCGTCCGAAAGACAGGTAATCCACTCATTTTTTCATACAGCATCATTGCCATCCGGTTGGCATGTCCAGCCATCTCAAGCCACAGGCCGTCTTTTAATATTTCTATGAACTGAGCTGCTATATAACGCATTTTACTTGGCAGCTGTCCGCAGCTCTTCCTGGTGTACTTAAAATTTTCAGCCAGTTTATGATCAAAAAAAACGACTGCTTCTCCGAACATCAGACCATTCTTCGTCCCGCCAAAGGATAGTACATCCACGCCTGCTCCCCAGGTTGTTCCGGTCAGGTCATTTTGGTTTGCGGCAACGGCATTTGCCAGCCTGGCTCCATCCATATGTACAATCATATTGTGATCATGGGCAATTTTACAAAGGTTCTTTAACTCTCCCGGCGTATATACCGTTCCATCATCCGTCACCTGTGTCAGACTCAATACCCGCGGCTTGGGAACATGTTCGCTCTGCCATCCTCCTACTGCATCCTCCAGACTCCGGGGACTGATTTTGCCGTCTATAGAAGGAACAGGAACAAGCTTTGCATTTGCAATGCGTTCCGGGGCTCCTGTTTCAGCAGAATTAATATGTGCACTGTCTGCACACAGGATACTCTGCCAGGGCGTAACCAGATGCGCAAGGGCCGCACAGTTCGTTCCCGTTCCATTAAAGGTAAAAAATACATCTGTTTCTCTGTCAAACAGATGATTAAAAATGCGATCTGCTTCAGCAGTCACCGGATCATAACCATATCCCGGCACATGCCCGCAGTTGACATCCATCAGCGCCTGCATTACACGTGGATGCACCGAAGAACAGTTATCACTTTCAAATCCCCGCTTTCCATTCATCTCCAACATAAAATACCTCCTATAAATTTATAAGGTTTATTGCTACAAATTTATCTGCAAAATTTGTGCAATTATACTAATTTTATATTTATAAGTAGTGTTTATCTATTTCTATTTGACAATTTTCGACTTACATGCTAACATCAGATTTAGACAAAGCAACTTATAAATACAAGTTATACTGAATTATACTTTACTAATTAACAGACGTCAACTAATGAAAATCTGAAAGGGGAGTTCCTTCATGTCCAACTCACAGCAACCAAGCCGTAAGCTGTCACAATTACTGGTCTTTCAATTTGCTGCAGGTTCTTTTGGAGTCGGCCTGCTGTTCAGCCTTGCAAACACCTATTTTATCTATTTTGTAACTGATGTAGCTCTTGTACCTGCCGGTATTATGGCGACAGTTTTCACCTGTACCAGGATCTTTGACTTCTGCTGCACCCCGATCATTGCGGGATTTGTCCAGAATGGAAGATTTAAACTGGGAAAGTACCGCTCCTGGATTCTTTATATTGTACCTGTTACATCATTTTTTACGATACTTTGTTTTTCCAGGATCACCGGTAATCCCATTGTTGTGGCCATCTATTACGGCATTATGTATCTGCTGGCTTATGGACTGTTGGATAAACCGGGCGGCGCTCAGAGAGCTTTGATGACAAGAATGGCGCAAAATGATAAAGAACGTATGATGCTCACCGCCCGTTCTGCACAATTTGAGCAGGTTGGGAACATTGTTTTCTCCCTTATCTGCCTTCCGTTGATTGCCTTAATCGGTCAGGGAAATGAAGCAAAAGGGTATTTTGGTGTAGCGGTTCTGTTTGGATTGACCGGACTTGTTTGCTATTACACTACAGCTCATGCCGGAAAAGACTATGACGTTTATTATGACGAAAATTCGAAAGATGATCATTCGGACCGGCTCACGGTAAGGCAGATGATTGACACGGTCATTAAAAATCCCCCACTGATCTGCTGTATGTTAATTGAAGTCTTCCGATATCTCGGATTTATGATTTACGTTTCTACCATGGCATATTATTTCAAATGGTTTCTGGGCGATATGTCAGCAATCACCACCGTGGCTACTGCTGCAACTGTTGTGTGTTTTATCAGCAGCATACTCTCTCCACACATCAGCAGCCTGATTGGGAGGAAAAATTCTTCTATTCTGGCAATGTGCATGTATGCTGTGGGTATGCTGGTTCCCCGCTTTTTTGCAGAGGGCAATCTGGTAGTTTACACCGCCTGCATCTGCCTGGCATATTTTGGCGCCGCCCTTCAGGTCTGTGTCGGAATCGTAATGTATTCCAAAGCGGCTGACTATCACCAGTGGAAAACAGGACTTTCCGCTCATGGATTCGTGATGTCTATCTATGTGCTTCCTGTGGAGATTGGAATTGCATTCAGTGTTATCATTATCGGAATTGCATTAAACGCCATTGGATACGATCCGGCAGCTGCCAGTCTGACTGCTTCCCAGTTATCCGGGCTGAAAAACCTCGTCTTGCTCATACCCGGCATTTTATTCATCATTGCCGCTGTTATTGCCGCGCTTATGCCGCTGAGTGAAAAGAAAATTGCTGAAATGGAATCAGGCTTAAAAGCCAGCTAAGGAGGATATAAGATGATTATTATTGGAGAAAAAATAAATGGAGCTATCCCCTCTTCTGCCGCGGCTATTACAAACCGCGACGAAGATTTTATACGGAATCTTGCAGTCCGCCAGACAGAAGCCGGTGCGGACTATCTGGATATCTGCGCGGGAACCGATCCTTCCTGTGAACTTGAAGTGATGGAATGGCTGATAGAAATCGTCCAGGATACTGTGGAGACCCCTCTTTGTATTGACAGCCCCAATCCGGAAATTTTAAAAGCAGTCATGCCAAAGGTGAAAAAACCGGGCATTATAAATTCTGTATCCGGCGAAGGAAATAAATGCGGGATCCTCTATCCGCTTCTGACTGATAATGAATGGAAAGTAGTGGCTCTGACCTGCGACGACAACGGTATACCATATGATGCGGAAAGTAAAGCATCCATCGCAGATCAGCTAATTGAAAAAGCAGGCACTTACGGCATTACCCCGGACCGTATCTTTATCGACCCGCTGGTTATGGCTTTAAGCGCTGTTAATGATTCCCTTCTTGTATTTACGGATGCCATACACCGGATTAAAACAAAGTACCCCGATGTTAAGACCACATCTGGACTGTCCAATATTTCCTTTGGTATGCCACACCGTAAAGCGATCAATCTGAATTTCCTCACCCTTGCCATGAATGCCGGGATGGATTCCGCTATCATTGATCCTACAAACCGGGATACCTATACCACTCTTCTGGCAGCAGAAGCTCTGTTATGCAGGGATAAATACTGCCGTAATTACAATACAGCATACCGCAAGGGACGTATCGGACCGATAAAAAAATAGCAAAAAGTGCGCCCGCATATGGAGCGCACTTTTCTATATTAACCAGGGAAAAATCCCGAATGAGCTGTCAAATGGCCACAGTCCGGATGAAGGTAACGTTTTCCAAAGGCAACCGGCCGTTCCATTTCATCATACAGATAACGGTAGATGACCAGTACCGAAGTTCCTTCTTCTAACATCAGCCTTTTTGCAACTTCTCCGGTTACGGCTGCTATGCCAATTTCCATTTTTGTATGAATTGCAAATGTTGATACTTTATTTTTTACCAGATCAGGGAAGTCCGCATACTGAATTTCCATTTCGATTAAAGGCATACCTTTTTGATATGGGAGATACATCAAATCACAAAGCATATTTTTCTTAGTATTAAAGAGAATCCGCATGATGGACACTACGCGCTGACTTGGATCAATGTGCAGTGCTGACTGAACTTCTGCTTCCGGGTGGAGCAGACGTATATATTGCAGTTTGCTTTCCAGTGCTTTGTTATGCTCTTCGTAAACAAACGTGAACTTCGCATGTTCCGGTTCAATTACAAAATATCCTTTTCCGTGCCATGATTTTACAATACGCTCATTTTCCAGCATTCCAAGACTTTTGCGGATGGTAACTCTGCTGGTATTATATTTTGCGGCTAATTCATTCTCTGAGGGAAGCATATCGCCGGGCTTGTATTCCCCTTCAAAGATAGCGCGCTTTACGTCACTAAAAACATGTTTATATAATGCTTCGGCCATAGACTAATCTGCCTCCGTTTCAAATATCCATTTTTTACAGAGTGCAGAACCATCCAGTAAATCACCGGAATAAGCGTCTGCCCCTATATTTTCTGCCATTTCTGCCGTAATACAGCAGCCGCCGACGATAATTTTAATCTGATCCCTCAGACCTTCCTGGCAGATCAGGTCTATGGTTCTCTTCATAGAGGAAACTGCAAAGTTCATGATGCCGCTCATCCCCACAACTTTAGGAGCATAGGTGCGGATGCTGTCTGCAAATACTTTGGGAGATGTATCCGTACCAAGGTCAATGACACGGATTCCCTGCGCTGCAAGCAGACTGATAAAAATATCCTTTCCAATATCATGAACATCCCCTTCTACAGTACCCATTACCATACAGGGTGTATCACTGGAAAGTGAGATGTCCAGAATTCCGGGAACGATTACACCGTAATGTTCAATTACACTGCGAAAGATAATTCCTGACATAATCAGGTCTGCAATAAAGTATTCTCCTTCTTCATACCGGTTCCCTACCAGCTTTACGCCGGTCTGCAAAAGATCCAGAATAACCATCCAGTTTACACCATTTTGCATGAGCTGATCGGTGAGCTCCAAAGCCTTGTCCTCATCCAGATCCTCAATTGCTTTCACAAATTGTTCATTCAGTGTCATAATCATCACCCCGCCTTGCCTGTATAATAATTTGAATTTTCTTCCAGAGAATATATGTATAATATTATATAGGATTATTTTGCATTTGTCATATGAATTTTCTTAATTTTGGGTCAAACTTATAAAGTTATAAAAGGCGGATAGTATTCGGGCGTTTGACACATCCATCAATCCAAAAGTACTTCAAAGCCTTATTGTAGGCTTATTTTTTTGTCAACTTTTTTGTTTTACTATCTAGTAATATTTAGTGATTTGTGCTATACTGGTATAGAGGTGATTATTATGCGAATTACAACATCTAAATCAAAAAATTCAGAATCCTTTTACATTACCAAATCCTATACCAATGACCAGGGAAAAAGTACTTCGAAGACCATTCGAAAATTGGGCACTCTGGCAGAACTTTCAAAACGTCTTGGTACCGACCGGGACGGTGTAATGGCATGGGCTAATGAACAGGCACGTCTCGAAACACTGAAATATAAAAGTGAAACCGAAGATGCTGTTATTCTGATCCCTTTCCATTCCAATCGGCTCATGGATTATAACAGAAAAAAACTTTTTACCGGTGGCTATCTTTTCCTCCAGTCTGTTTACTATGGGCTTAAGATGGATTCTATCTGCCGTAAAATCAAAAGCCGCCATAAGTTTGAGTATGATTTAAATGCCATTCTCTCTGATTTGATTTATACCAGAATCCTGGATCCTTCCAGTAAAAGTTCTTCTTTCCGGGCGGCAAAGCACTTCCTTGAAACACCGACTTATGAACTCCATGACATATATCGTGCACTTTCCATTCTGGCAAAAGAAATGGATTTTATTCAGGGGGAAGTATACAAGAACAGTTTTTTCCTGGAAAACAGAAATGACAGAATCCTTTATTATGACTGTTCAAACTACTATTTCGAAATTGAGCAGGAAGATGGGGATAAAAAATACGGGAAAAGCAAGGAACACAGACCAAACCCGATTATCCAGATGGGACTCTTTACGGATGGTGACGGATTACCGCTGGCTTTTTCTCTGTTTCCGGGTAACCAGAATGAGCAGAAATCACTAAAACCTCTGGAGTCTAAAATCCTACAGCAGTTCGGATGTGAAAAGTTTATTTACTGCAGTGATGCAGGTCTCGCTTCGGAAGATAACAGAGTGTTTAACCATTTGGGCCAGCGCTCCTTTATTGTTACACAATCCATCAAAAAACTTCCAGCGGAGGAGCGCAAATGGGCGTTGAACCGGAGTGGTTTTAAACACTTATCCGATGACACGCCTGTCGACTTCTCCCTGCTGGCAGATGCTGATCAACAAAGCCTCTTTTATAAAGATGAACCCTATACAACCAAAAAGCTCCATCAGAGACTGATCATAACTTACTCTCCAAAGTATGCGGCCTATCAGAAAGCAGTTCGCGCAGAACAGGTTGCAAGAGCAGAAAAAATGGTTGCCAATGGCTCTTTAAAACGGCAGCGTAAAAATCCAAATGATCCGGCAAGATTTGTAAACAAGCTGGCCGTAACCACGGAAGGGGAAAAAGCAAAAGTACACTATTTTTTAGATTTGGATAAGATTGCAGAAGAAGAAAAATATGATGGTCTCTATGCCATCTGTACCGACCTGCTGGATGATGACGTGACAGATATCCTGAACGTCAGTGAAGGCAGGTGGCAGATTGAAGACTGCTTCAGAACCATGAAAACAGATTTTGAGGCAAGACCGGTTTACCTTGCACGTGATGACCGCATAAAGGCCCATTTTCTCACATGCTTCCTTGCATTATTACATTTCAGGCTGCTGAAACGCACCTTAAAGGGTACCTATACCACAGAGCAGCTGCTTCAGGTGTTAAGGAGCATCAATTTTGCTGATATAGAAGAACAAGGCTTTATGCCTGTATATGAACGGCAGGAAATAACAGACGATCTGCACAAGGTCTGTGGTTTCCGAACAGACTATCAATTTTTAACGAAACGTAAGATGAAAGAAATTCAGAAAAAAAGTAAAAACAGATAGAACATTACTATATTTCATGTATGGGGCATAAAGTGCCACAAACCCATTATTTTCAAGGGGTTGTGGCACCTATAAATCCCTACATGTGTCAAAGATGGGATTATATAGGATTATTTTGCATTTGTCATATGAATTTTCTTAATTTTGGGTCAAACTTATAAAGTTATAAAAGGCGGATAGTATTCGACCGGCTCCCATCGGATACCACACAGATAGTACGGAGGTGTTACCATGAAAACTATATTGATCGCATGCAGAACCATTGAAAGAGAATTAAAAAAAGCAATTCAGGATACCGGCATTTCCTATCCCTGCACCTGGCTGGAATCCGGGCTTCATAATTATCCTGAAAAGCTAAGAGAATCACTGCAAAAATCCCTGGATGAAGTATCTGCAGACACAGACCGTGTCATCCTTGCATTTGGCTACTGCGGCAATGCAGTAAACGGGCTGAAAACCGGAAACTTTCAGCTGATCCTTCCAAGAGTAGACGACTGTATTACCCTGATGCTCGGATCATTTAAGAAACGCCAGGAAATATCCTCAGAAGCTGCATCCTATTTTCTTACGAAAGGCTGGCTGGACGGCGAACGCAATATCTGGGCTGAATATGTATATACACGTGAAAAATACGGAGAGCGGAAAGCAAAACTCATTTTCCGCTCCCTGCTGTCAAATTATAAACGGCTGGCAGTAATTGACACTAAGGCATATCATTTACCGGCCATTCTCCCGGAAACAAGGCATATCGCAGATGAATTAAATCTCACCCATGAAATCATTGAAGGGAATGACAGTTTTATAAAACAGCTTCTTACCGGACCTTGGACAGATGACCGTTTTCTGGTCATCGAGCCACACCATGCCATAACTAACCAGGATTTGATGGTTTTTGGCTGATTACAAAAGCTCCGCAGCCTCCCATATCCCTTCAGAGAAAGTAGGATGTGGGTGGATGACCGATCTGATATTGTTCTTTGTCAGTCCCCCTGCAATCGCAAGTCCGATCTCCCCGATCATGTCAGTAGCTCTTGCACACATCATCTGCGCTCCCAGTATTTGTCCGGTATCCTTTACTGCCACTAATTTGATAAATCCCCTATCCTGGCCGGTAAGCAGGGACTTTCCATTTGCAGACATCAAATATTTCGACGTAATTACTTCAATTCTGCTGTCTTTCGCTTCCTGTGCCGTCATTCCCACACAGGCTATTTCCGGATTTGTGTATACACAGGCGGGAACGGTGCCCAGATTCATCACAGCCTCTTCCCCATTCATGTGGCAGACAGCATTGATTGCTTCCGCACTTGCCATATGGGCCAGGGAAATCCCGCCAATGACGTCTCCTGCCGCATAAATATTATCGTAATTCGTCTGGAAATTTTCGTTTACCTTTATCTTGTCCCGTTCCATTTCCACAGACATCTGATCTCCAAAAAGTCCTTTGGTACATGCTTTTCTGCCGGCAGCCATTAAAACGGCCTCTGTCTCAATCTCCTGTCTCTCTCCTTTTACTTGAAAGGAACAGTGAAGACCGTTGTCATCCCATATTTTTTCCAGGTTCGCCTGGGTATAAATGATGACGCCGCGCTTTTTCATAATCATTTTCAGATTCTGCCCGATTTCCTTATCCATATTGGAAAGTATGCGATCCATTGCCTCTATCACCACCACCTCAGTACCAAGTGCCTGGTAAATGGATGCAAATTCCATGCCAATCACACCACCACCTATAATCACAAGCTTTTTACAGGGTTTCTTCCTTTCTAATAGCTGATCGCTGTTAAAGACACCTTCCAGGCTGGCACCTTCTACCGGAAGATCTGCCGGAACCGATCCGGTTGCAATCAGAATGTATTTGGAAGTAAGCAGTTCTTCTCCCGTCCATACCGTATGCGCATCCCTGATCTGTCCCGATCCCTGATAAAAACTAATTCGGTTTTTGTTAAAAAGCATATGGATTCCACTGCCAAGCTGTTCAACTACTTCATCTTTTTTCGACTGGATTTCCTCCATATTATAGGAAATGGATTCCGCGTGAATTCCAAATGCCCCGCTGCTTTGCAGTTCCCGGAAAATCTCTGCACTGTGTACAATTGTCTTTGTCGGAATACATCCTCTGTTCAGACAGGTTCCCCCTGCCTCTTTATTTTCTATGACTGCAGTCCGCATTCCTGTTTTAGCAGCTTTTATCGCTGCCACATACCCTCCCGGGCCAGATCCGATCACTGCCAGATCATAATCATATTGATTTTCTGCCATCTTCCTGAACTCCTTTTCATTAGGTGCTTTGCATTGTATGCCCTTTAATTTTGCCATCCCGATTCATTTTCCGGAATATACCGCAGCTTTGGCTTCCTTGCGGCTTTTACTTCATCCGGACGCCCGATTATTGTACTGCCCGGAGACTGATGGAGCTTTTGTGGATTTTCATAAGCCTCACGGTAGATTTTCAGCAATATATCCACGGCATCGTCCAGGGTTTCTCTGGATTCCGTCTCCGTAGGCTCAACCATAAGTGCTTCCGGAACAATTAAGGGAAAATACATAGTTGGTGGATGAAGCCTGTAGTCCAGCATAGATTTGGCAGCATCCATTGCAGTAACGCCCGTCTCCTGCTTCATTTTAGCCAGAGACATTACGAATTCATGCATACATGGACCGCCGTAAGCCATCTCATAGTGACCTTTTAACCGGTGCATCATATAATTGGCATTCAGTACTGCCGCCTGGGACGCTTCTTTGATCCCTTCCCTTCCCAATGTAAGAATATACGAAAGGGCTCTCACGACCACCAGAAAGTTTCCGTAAAATTCTTTTACCATGCCTATGGATTCGGGTGATTCCATTAAATGAAGTTCGAATCCTGAATCGTCCATGCCGGAAATCAGGGTGTTCTGGTCGGTGGAATGACTATTCTGACACACTCTGGGCCCCGGAAGATAGGGCATCAGAAATTCCATGCAACCACAAGGTCCGCTTCCCGGTCCGCCTCCGCCATGTGGCGTAGCAAACGTCTTATGAAGATTCAGGTGGACAATGTCAAATCCCATGTCTCCGGGTCTTACAATCCCCATTACCGCATTTAAGTTGGCACCGTCATAATAATTCAGCCCTCCTGCTTCATGCACAATCCTGGTTATCTCCAGGATATTTTTATCAAACAATCCCGCTGTATTCGGATTCGTAAGCATTAATCCTGCCGTATCTTCTCCCACTGCAGCTTTAAGCTGTTTTAAATCGACGCATCCATCTTCCATGGAAGGGATATTCACGATCGTATATCCCGCCATGGCGGCACTTGCTGGATTTGTCCCGTGTGCCGAATCCGGAACAATCATCTTCGTTCTTTTTATATCCCCACGTTTTTCATGGTATGCTTTTATAAGCAGCAGCCCCGTAAATTCGCCATGTGCTCCTGCCGCCGGCTGAAAAGACATACCATCCATTCCGGTAATTTCACAGAAGATTTCCTCAGCCAGTTTCAGAACTTTCAGACATCCCTGGATGGTTTCCACAGGCTGTAGTGGATGGATCTCTGTAAATCCGGGCAATGCTGCTATATCTTCATTTACTTTGGGATTATACTTCATGGTACAGGAGCCTAACGGATAGAAGCCTGTATTCACACCGTAAGTATTCTCTGCCAGTTTTGTATAATGCCTGCTGATATCAATTTCTGACATCTGGGGCAAATTCAGTTTTTTCTCCCGTTCCATCCCCTTATGCTGCACTGCCGGGACATCACATTTCCAGAGGATATCACATCCCCTGCCGCAGACGCTTTGTTCAAAAAGCAGTTTCATTATTCCCGCACCTCCTTTAAGAATGCCGTCAATTTATCCATCTCAGCTCTGGTATTCATTTCCGTGGTACACCACAGGATCTCTCTGTCAGACAGCGGCAATCCCCCCAGAATCCCCTGTTGTTCCAAATAATTTAAGGCCTTTTCTGCCGGCACCGGAGTCCGCGTGACAAATTCATGAAAGAACGGTTTCTGATATTTTAATTCATATCCAGTCTTTTCTAATTCCTGCTGCAGGTAATGGGCTTTCGCTGTACACTGCCTTGCCGCTTCCTCCATTCCTCTGCTCCCCATAACTGCCATATAGATAGCCGCCCGGAGGGTACAAAGTGCCTGATTGGAACAAATATTGCTTCCTGCCTTTTCTCTTCTGATATGCTGTTCCCTTGCCTGCAGGGTCAGGACAAATGCACGGTTTCCCTTTTCATCGGTGGTCTCTCCCACGATTCTGCCCGGAAGTTTTCTCGCCATGGAAGACCTCACTGTCATAAATCCCTGATAGGGACCTCCAAATCCAAGCGGCAGACCAAGGGGCTGCCCGTCACCAACCGCCACGTCCGCACCATACTCACCCGGTGTTTTCAGGACTGCCAGCGCAATCGGATTGCATCCCATAATCAGCATTGCCCCGCTCTTATGTACAATCTTTTCTATATCCCCATAATTTTCAAGTATACCATAATAATTGGGCTGCTGAACATAAAAACAGCAGGCATCCTCTGTCATTGCCGCTTCCAGCGCCTGAAGGTCTGTTTCACCTGACTTTTCGGGCACGATCAGAACTTCTGAACCATTTCCAAAACAATAAGTCTGAATCGTGCGAATCACCTGGGGGTTTACAGCGGCAGATACTACTATCTTGGTTCGTTTCCTGTCACGGCACATGGCTGCTGCCTCAGCAGCTGCGGTAGCCCCGTCATAAACGGAAGCATTGGATACGTCCATCCCGGTCAGTTCGCAGATCATGGTCTGATATTCAAAAATAGACTGCAGAATTCCCTGGCTGATCTCTGCCTGATAGGGTGTGTATGCAGTGAGAAATTCCTCCTTTTGTGAAATCTGATTCACCGCAGATGGTATATAATGATGATACGCACCTGCCCCCCGGAAAATATGCCGGAATACCTTATTCTCATTTGCCAGCTCCTCCATCCTGCGCAACACTTCCATTTCTGAACAGCCGGGCGGAATATTCAGATCTCTATTTAATTTAATTTCCTCCGGTATCCCGGAAAATAAATCCTGGAAACCTGTATAACCCATAGTTTTTAACATCTGCTCCTGTTCTTCCCTCGTGGAAACAACATATGATCCCATACAGCGACCCCCTTTCTTATCATTTTTTAAAGCTGCTCTGTATATTCTTCGTAACTTTGAGCATCCATATATTCTTCTTCCTCTGTGACCTCCTCTACTTTAATAAACCATGCACCGTAAGGATCATCATTTATCAGTTCCGGACTGTCCAGCAGCTCCTCATTAATCTCTGCTACCCGTCCGGTGACCGGAGAGAATATTTCCGATACTGCCTTCACAGACTCCACATCCGCAAAAGGATTTCCAACAGAGATTTCGTCCCCTGTCTCCGGAAGATTTACAAATACCAGATCTCCTAATGCGTCCTGGGCATAGTCTGTAATACCAATTACCACGATTCCGTCTGCTTCTTTTCTAATCCACTCATGGGATTTCACATAATTTAATTCCTTTGGATAATTCATAGATTCCTCCTATCACGTGTCTGCCGCTTGCTGCGGCTCCGGATTTATTTACCTGTTTCCTGCTGCTTCCTGCTTTTTTCTGTAAAAAGGTAATTCCACTACCTGAGCTAAAACCTTCCTGCCCCTTACAACTGCTTCTACTTCGTCACCAGCTTTTACTCTATCCCGATCCAAAAGCGCCATAGCAATGGAATACTGTAATAGTGGAGAATACGTTCCCGAAGTAGTCTTCCCAATCAGACTTCCCTCCCAGTAAATATCAGCCTGTTCTCTTATAATTCCCCGTCCTGTTACTTTCAGTCCCATTCTGTGCCTGGGATAACCAGCCCCTTCCTCCAAAGCTTTCTTTCCGATAAAATCTTCTTTTTTCATTTTTATAAAGTTTTCCAGCCCCGCTTCGCACGGTGTGATCTGTTCATCCATTTCATGACCATAAAGGGGCATAGCAGCTTCCAGTCTGAGTGTATCCCTGGCACCAAGTCCGCAGGGCAAAATCCCTTCTGCCTCTCCAAGTTCCATGAGAAGATCCCAGATTATAACTGCATCTTCCGGTTTACAGTAAAATTCAAATCCCTCTTCCCCGGTATACCCTGTTTTTGAAATAGTACAGGGGATTCCTTTTATCTGACCTTTAAAATTCGCACTGTAATACTTTTTCGGAATATCCTTTTCGGATACCGCATTTTTAATTACCGCTTCTGCTCCAGGACCCTGAAGTGCAATCTGCGCCGTGAAGTCTGAGATGTCCATCAACTGCACATCTCCAAAACGATGCTGATTCATCCAGGCAAAATCTTTTTCCCTATTAGCCGCATTTACCACAATAAAGTAATCTTCTTCTTTGATCTTATAAACGATCAGATCATCCAGAATTCCTCCCCCTTCGTTACACATGGGACTGTACCTTGCCTCCCCGTCATACATATTAGTAAAATCATTTGTCAGAAGATAATTTAAATTTCTCAAAGCATCCTTTCCCCTGCAAATAAATTCACCCATGTGGGAAACATCAAACAATCCGCAGTTCTTCCGCACTGCCATATGTTCTGCAATCACTCCCGCATCATATTGAACCGGAAGCTGATAACCTGCAAAATCCACCATTTTTCCTTTCTGACTTACATGTCTTTCGTAAAGCGGCGTCTTACGCTCCATAGTTTTCCTCCTTTTTTACTGACTCCACCCACACCGAAACACACAAAAAAAGACGGGCTGAATAAATGAAGATATACTTCATTCATTCAATCCGTCTCTGTCCTTTTACCTGAAAGATTAGTCCATTCCTGCATACGTCAGAAAATGACCTGTACCGGGAACAGATTTACTTCGTTGGTGCTGCTGCGCTCTCCAGAGATTCGTCCAGATCTGGTTCTTTTGCCTGAGAGTTTCCATACTTTCCCCTTCGGCGCTATCTGCATAGTCTCTCCCAAATCCTTCTACCGAATATGCTATTTTAATTCCGTCACTTGTGTATACCAGTGCCTGCTTCTATAGATTCATCCTATCATAGAGCATATGGTACGTCAACCATATTTTTCCCGGAGCGTACTATTTCAGCTTAAATCTGTGTTTCGCTGAGAAGGACGCTTTCTTCCTTTGCTCCTGCACTCATCGCCATCACATTTTCAAATGGCACATTTGGAAGCAGCGCCTCATGGCTTGGGGATACGATAAACTTACCTTTAAAGATATCGCGAAGTCTTAATACTTCTTCTTTTACCTGACTGCCGTTCCCAAAGGGCAGCAGTTCCTGAGTATCCACACCTCCCATAAATACCAGCTTTCCTCCATATTTTGCCGCCAGATTTTCTGCATCCATTCCTGCTGCTTTTGCCTGAAGGGGATGAAGGATATCAATGCCCGCATCGATCAGTTTTGGAATAATCAGATCTATGGCCCCGCAGGAATGCATGGCTGTTTTCAGCCCCTCTGCCTTTATTCCCTGAACGATTTCCGTGAGATAGGGCAGTACAAATTCATCAAAACTCTCCGGACTGATCAGAAGACTTAACTGAGTGCCCAGATCATTTCCAAAAAACGCTGCGCTCAAATATGGTTTTGCCTGCCACAGGTAACGCCGGTTGGCTTCCAGATAAAAATCTACAATATGGCGTGTTGCAGCATGTACTACCTCCGGATCGGTATACATCTTAACAAAATAATTTTCCATTCCAAAAAAATCACATAATACATGAAAAAACGGACACCACATCCCGCCAAATACTGCCATACCTTTTTCATATGCGTATCTGCTATCTTCCAGACAATTTGTAAAATCCAGACATGCAGGATCTGGCCAGGGAAACGCTTCTATTTCTGCAATACTTTCACAATCAGCAAATATCCCGCCGCTTCCAAGACTTTTCCTCTCCTCGTTAAAACAGTTCCACATAGGTGATCCATCCGGACTTTTCCAGCACTCCGGATCCAGTTCGGGACTCAGCCATATCATATCGGAATTAATTTTCAGGTTAAAATCAGCTTCTGACTTCCCGTTATTTCCAGTAATACCTGTTTCCTGATAATAGATCTTTTTCGCTTCATCCGAAGGGTGCCCTACCCAGAATCCATTTACTTCACAGCTGTTTCCTGCAATCGCTGCTTCAATCAGTTCTCTTCCCCACATAGTTTCTTCCTCCATGACCCGTTCGTTATATTATTCGTAGATACAACAGGCAGCTTCCTGCGCAAAAGCACGGATTAACTCAGGATCCGCATCAAAGAAATGATCGGAAGGTGCCAGGATAAAACCACCATTTTCTCCCGCCGCCTCAAAACATTCTCTAACCCTGCTTCTGGTTGCCTCCCGGGAACAGCCATTGAAAAAATGAAACTGATCGAATCCCCCGATCATACAGACCTTTTTCCCAACTCTGCGTTTTGCCTCTTTTAAATCTGCGTCCCCTCCCATATCCACAGGCGTAAAAGTTTCCATTGCATTGGGACCCATTGCTGCAATGTCCTCTAAGATCGGCATCATTCCACCGCAGGTATGATATACTACCCGTATGTTCTTCTGCTGGATACCATGAATAATCGGCGTGTCAAACGGAGCAACAAACTCCTGAAATATGCCTGGGGATATCACCGTGGTAGATGCATCCCCACCGCCCATTTCTAATATATCATACTTACATCCATCCAGCGTATCTACATAATCCAGTTTGCGCCTCTGTAAAATTCCCAGCACTTCCTTCACCCACTGTGGATCGTCATATGTTTCCATGATCAGATCCTGTATTCCGAAAATGCATGCCAGATCCTGCCAGCAGCCCGGCTGTCCCGAAATATCAAAACATGGTATAAAACCACGGATCAGGCAGTCCTGATGTTCTTTTGCTTCTTCATTGATTTTACCCACGTCCGCCCTGGGACTTGGAAGGTACCTCGCCAATATTTCAATATCTCCTTTCTCTTTGAGCAGGTGTTCCGTCACCCAGGATGTATATTGATTATACTGAACAACCATCGTAAAGGTTTTCTTAGGCGTGTGAATCTTATAGCGAACAGTCCGGTAACCCGTGGTATTTACGGGTTCTTCTTCTATTCTCCAGTTTTCTTCCTGTTCCCTGGTATAAAACGAGTGATTGACCCAGTGTATGGGATCCAGTCCCATCTCCCGGAAAAATTCCCGGTCATTGCATCCCCCCATATAAGTATCCCGGAAATATTTCATAATATGATGGGTCGTTGCCGGAAGCCTGTCGGGACAGCCCCCGTCCAGTGCTATTAATAATCTTTCTTTACTTGTCATAATTTCCTCCTTCAAAGCAGTCCATTAAGCATTTACTGGGATTCTAAACTTTGTGGGCTGCCAGAATATATTTACCCCTTAATCGCGCCATCTATCATTGAGTTAATAAATTGCTTTCTGAAAATAAGAAAAATAATCAATACCGGAACAATACTGACAAAAGATACTGCACAGACTGCACCGTAATTTACATTATTTTTACTCATCATATAATACATGCCCATGGTGAGCGTCCTGAGATTTCCACCTGTGGTAAAGATTAAAGTAATAATAAACTCATTCCAGATGGTAACAAAAGAGATCATGGCAACAGCAATCACTCCCGGCAGAATTACCGGCAGAATAATTTTGGTCAAAAGCTGGAATCTGCTGCATCCGTCAATCATTGCAGCTTCCTCCAGCGTAAAGGGAATTGCTTTTAAATAATTCTGCAGAACCATAATGGAAAATGGCATTACCGACGGCAGATACAGTAGAATTAATCCAAAGAAATTATCAACCAGTCCCAGTTTTGTATAAACGGTAAACAGGGGAATCAGGTTTACAAGTCCCGGAATTAACATAGGACATACCACAAAGCCTATAAAAAAGCCCTTTCCCCGGAATTTATATCTGGAGAATATATAAGCTGCAAAGGTCGCAAACAATATCCCGATCACAGTAGAGATACAGGCAAGCCCCAGCGTAGAAAGAATATTCTGTCCCAGATTCTGGGTTTCAAAGACATGCTTGTAATTCTCAAGGGTAAGCCCGGAAAAAAACTTAGGGGGATATGTAAAAATCAGGTTCTGCGGCTTTAAAGACGTAAGAAATCCCCATAATAACGGCACAAGCATATATGCTGAAACCAGGATCATGATCACATGTTTGATCACTGCAAATATTTTTTTCTTCATATTTTTATTTTTCATGCCCACTGCCATACTTAATCCACCCACTCTCTGCTTTTTTTATTGATATAGAAATAGACAAATACAATCAAGATGTTGATCACTGCCAATACCATGGAAATTGCAGATGCATTTGTCAGATGGAAATTCGTAAACGCCTCTTTAAACATATAAAGTGCCAGCGTTTCCGTACTGCGAAGAGGGCCTCCATTTGTCAGCACCAGTAGCATTCCGGACTGGCTGATGAAATTAATAATATCCAGCAGCGTGGTTACCAGCAGGATGGGGCTAAATATAGGAAAGGTAATATACCAGAATGCCTGAAGACCGGAACAGCCATCCAGCTTCGCCGCCTCCAGAAGTTCTTTGGATACATTTTGCAGACCAGCCAGAAGCAGAATGGTGGAATAAGCCAGCTGCTTCCACATAGTCACCATGATTACTGCAATCATGGCATATTCCGGTTTCGTAATCAGATTGCTTACCCTTAGATGTAAGGGTTCAAACAGGTAATTCAGGACACCAAAATCCGCATTCAGCATCCATTTCCAGGAAAAACCGGCAACTACATCCGATACAATCCAGGGAATGAATAAAATTGTCATATAGACACCCATTCCCTTAATCTTGCTGTTTAAAATCAGCGCCACGATAACCCCTAATACAATTACAACAATTGTTGCCACAATTACAAAGTACCCTGTATTTCTCATGCTCTCCCAGAAATTTGGATCTTTTAGTATCATCTTGTAATTCTTAAGTCCTACAAATTCCATTTCTCCGGTTCCCGGCATGACGTTCTGGGACGACAGATACACCGTATATGGAAAGGGCAGGTAGGAAAACAACAAGAGAATGCAAAAGACCGGAGCTACCAGAAAATAGGGCAGATAGGATTTCTTTTTTGTATGGAACATATACCTTCCTCCTGACATTGCTAATATGTTTCAATAGAAAAGTCTGCATGTGTCTGCATTTATATTGCAGACACATGCTTACAAATTATTCTGCATAGTATTTTTGGTTAAATGCTTCCTGGGATTCTTTCAGTACTGCCCTCAGATCGCTGCTGGGATCCAGGCAGTAAGTTGCCCCCGCTACGGCTAACTCCTCCAGACCTTCCTGGTAATAAACGAAAGGATCCATGCTATGTGCATTGTTATTCAGGTTATCAATAAATTTCTTCTCCAGCCCTTCCTGATACATCTTGTCCTGCTGCGCCTCAATAGTAATTGGAAGTCCTCCCTCTGCCTTGGAATGTGCCAGCTGCTGTTCTTTCTGCGAGAACCATTTTATGAATTCCCAGGCCAGTTCCGGCTGTTTCGATTTACTTGGAATTCCCCATGCCCAGCCATTGGAGAAATGAGGCTGGGGCCCCCCTTCTGTCTTGGCTGGAACAGGAGCAAAATCAAATTTCCCTTCTTTTCCCAGATCAGAAGCTTCCAGTGTTGGTTTTGCATAAGATCCATCAAAGATCATTGCTATATTACCGGCTGCAAACTGCTGGGTAACATCATTATAATCACTGACTGACAAACAGGTCTCCGGCGTAATCTTATATTCATTTACGCAGTCAGACATAAACTTTATGGCATCTGCTGCAGCATCATTATCCCATGCCGCACTTCCGTCATCATTGGTAAGTTTTCCGTCTCCTGCCCAGGTCAAAGGACCTATCGCAGTTTCACCGGAAGCATAATGTTTTCCACCCCAGAATCCGAAGCCATAAATGCCTTCATGCTCTGACATAGCTTTTTGTCCTGCCGCTACAATTTCATCCCAGGTCTTAGGTGCTTCTTTTACATAATCCGTATTGTACCAGATTCCTCTGGTATGTACGGACTGCAGCATACAATAAACCTTGTTGTCTCCGCTGTAAGTGCCTGCTGCCCAGACAGCATTTGAAAAATCATCCCGGTTATAGCTTTGGTCAATCATATCATCCAGAGGCATCAGCGCACCGCTGTTTACCAGGGATGCCAGCTTTTGTGAACTGACTGCAACCAGATCACTGGGTGCCCCTGCCCGGTTAGTAATAACGATTTTGGATTCCAGCTGATCCCAGGGAACCACATTGAATTCAATCTTGATCCCCGTTTCTTCCGTAAACTGTTCATACAGTTTGATCACTACAGACTGCATTGGATCGTCTGTGTTTGCAGGATCAATATAGTTCATCATAGTCAGTACTTTTTCTTCCTGTCCGCCGGATGCTTCTTTCGTCTCATTATCGGAAGCTTCCTTTGTTTCTTCTTTTGTTTCTCCTTTAGTTTCCTGCGAACCGGAAGTTTCTTTTCCACCCCCGCATCCCGCTGCCATGGAACACACCATTGCCGAAACCAGTAACAAAGACATCAGTTTTTTCTTTTTCATACCATTCATCCTCTCTTTCACTTTTCATACATCTTGCAGGCTTACATTCGTTTGCAGTTCTATTTTATGCCTAACCCCATGAATACCACTGCTCTGCTTATGATATCCCAATCACAATTCACCTGTTGTTAAGGTATCTTTATTATATCGAACTGCATCCTGTTATGAAATAGAGAGACCAACGGTGTTGTTTACCAAATTCATCCATTTCTTTTATACCGGATTACAGATATAAATGATTTCCTTTGCCATGATTTATAAAAATCAACACACTTGTATAAATATCTAATGTCATTATTTCCCACGTCTTGTTTCCCGTCTTTTCTTATGCTATGATTTCCATAAAGTTACCCCCCCAACTGCAAGCGGAGATGTTTACTAACCTCGCCGCAGGCGACAAATGAGCCCGCAGGCGCATCCAATTGGGTCCTTGATCGCGGGAATAAAATGATAGGTGGCATAATATGCATAAGAAGACTTATTCCCTTATGAAGATTTTATTTACATCGGCATCCGGCATTATTATCTTAATTTTAGTTACGGTCAGCATTAGTATTACAACCTACTTTACCGACATCTTCCATCAGATGTCCACCACAAAATACGAGGAAGTTTTTGAACAGGCAAATGAACAGCTGTCTATGATTTTTTATGATGTGGCAACCCTCGGTTCTATTCTGGAAAATAACTCTGAGCTTACAGGAGCGGTAAATCTGGCTACCAGTCATCCAAACCAGTTTATCCGACTGCAAAATGAATCCAAAGTACAGCAGCTCCTTGCCACCTCATCCAATTATTACAAATACATTCGAAATATTTATCTTTATAAAAATGACAAAGTTTATTTTATTCATGACAGCTTCTCGCCGATCAATTATTCCGCAATTATGGAGCAGAACTGGTTCCAGGATGTGCAGGAAGGTAAAAAAGACCAGGTTATACTCACATATGATGAAAATTATTTTATCTATGCCCAGTCATTTTGCCGTACACTTATTTCAAAATCACCCGGTGTGATGCTAGTGCTTCTGGACGCTAATCTTCTTCAGAACTGCCTGAAAAATATCAACAGTAATAATGGTGTTATTATCTCGGCATTTGATGCGGAAAACAACCTGCTCTACATACAGAATACCAGCAAACAGGATCTGCTGGAAAACCACCTGACTAATTTAAATGCCTATAATACCGGCGCACATATCAAACTTAAAAATACTACTTATATATTAGCAAAACAAATTAATCCCTTCACCAACTGGACCCTGGTTTCCCTGACTCCGAAAGATGCGACCAAAAAAGACCTTTATCCCATTTATCATCAGATCGTGATGATCGTTTTGCTGGCTTTATTAATCAGTATGGTTTTGACGTTCTTCCTGAGCCGGGTAATTACCAGATCCTTTAAGCCCCTGATGCGTTCCATGGAGCGCAGCGCCAAAGGGGATTTTACATTTGACCCATGCACTTCCCAGGTGGCGGAAATTAATGTTTTAATTGAGGGTTATGACGATATGCTGCACAGAATCTCCAACCTGATCAGCCAGATAAAAAATATAGAAGAGGAAAAAAGAAAAACGGAACTTGAAATACTGCAGGCTCAGATCAACCCGCACTTTACCTACAATACCCTGAATTCCATCCGGTGGCTGGCACTTATGCAGGACTCCCCCCAGATTGCAGAGATGATATCTTCCTTTTCTACTTTGCTTCAGATTACCAGCAGCCATCCCAATGAATTTATTCTGGTGGAACAGGAACTGCAGGAAGTCACCTGCTATGTAGATATTATGAAGTTCCGGTATAACTCTGCCATCGATATACTCTTTGAGGTTCAGGAGAAAACAAAAAAATGCAAGACTTTAAAGCTTCTGATTCAGCCTTTGGTGGAAAACTGCTTTTATCATGCTTTTTCAGATGCATCCGATTATGGTAGAATTGTAATACGCGCTTATCTGTCAGAGGATGCACTGGTTTATGAAGTAGAAGATAATGGGGAGGGAATTTCTTTTGACGGCTGCCAACTGCCCCACTCTTCAGAAGACGGGGTACATAATATTGGTCTTACCAATATTAACAAACGCATCCAGATCTGGTTTGGTGAGAAATATGGGATTTCATTTCATTCCGAATTGCATATCGGAACAAAAGTAATCGTAACTCAGCCAATTCTAACAGAAACAGCCAAGGAGGTTGATTAATATGATTCCTGTAATGATCGTAGAAGATGAATTTCTGGTCCGGGTTGGACTGAAATCATTAATAGACTGGAATGCCTATGGATTTTATATTGCAGCAGATGCATCAAACGGCCAGGAAGGGCTGGCCTTATATGAAAAACACCATCCCTACCTGATCATTACTGACATTCGCATGTCCCCGGTAAGCGGACTGGAAATGATGAATGAAATCCGAAAACTGGATAGTGAAGTGAAATTTATCATCATATCTGCCTATAATGATTTTGAATATGCTCAGCAGGCAATCCGCTACGGCGTGGAACTGTATCTGTGTAAATCCACTTTTAAAAATGAGGACCTGACTGCGGCACTGCCGAAAATCAAAGCCTCTTACCCGGATTCCAGGCAGGCGGACCCATCTGATTCAGAACCTTCTATTCAGAATTTCTCAGAAGTTTTTACCGATGCTTCCGATATCCGCAGCCTGGAGAAATATCTGGAGCAGCACCATCTGTCCGACTGTCCAAAGATGGTCATTGCCGCACGCCATGACCGTCATACTAATAACAGCACCAACCAAAACTTATACCACAATATCATCCAGAATATTCTTAAACGTTGTCAGATATCATACCAGTTATACAGTAAAGATGATTTTATCCTCTGTCTTCTGGATGCCTCCGATACAGAAAAAATACGTACCATCGCACAGGAACTAAACAAAACACTGCTCAATTATACAAAACAGCCCTGCTATTTCGGAATTTCCTCTACATTTGCCAATCCTGCGCTGAAACTTTACCGGGCAGTAAATGAAGCCTGCCTCACCTGCAATGAATTTATTTTTGATAAATCCGTAAACATAAGGAATTTTTCCGGCAGCAGTTCATCGAACTGTTACAGCGGCCAGTGTGCCGGAAGTACTGCGAATCCTGCTAATATTGAAATAAACGTGGAACGATTAATGTCTTCTGTTTTTTCATTCCGCAAGCAGGATTCGGAAATGATTATCCGGGAAATAATATTTTCCTGTAAAAATTACAGATCCCTGGAAAAAAGTGTCTTCACGATTTTACTATCCTTTATTGAATACGATAACAGCAGCATGGTATCTGCCCTATTAGAGCGGGAATTGAAAAAAGATGATCTGGACAGGATTGCTACATCTTTGCTGGATTGGATTTATGCCCTTCCATTTAATACAATGGCAGTCAGTAACTCCAATGAATATGTGGAGACCGTGATATCCTATATAAAGTCACATCTGAGCGAGAATCTGTCAATTCAAAGCCTTGCCGATATGATCCACCTGTCTCCAAACTATCTTGGAAAAGTATTTTATCAGAAGACCGGGGCATTTCTGAACAACTATATTACCGGATGCCGTATGAACAAGGCATGTGAATTGCTTCGCGGCACCGACCTGCCGGTAAATACCATCGGAATCATGATCGGCATCAGCAATCCCCATTATTTTTCCAAGCTGTTCCGGGATACGGTAGGTTCTTCTCCCAGTAAATACCGGCTTACGCCGCCTGCTACGTAAGCGCATACACCAGAATCACATGTTTTAAACAGATCTGATTTATGAATTACAAATTTCTTACGGTCTCGAATAAAAAAGGAACGTGGAAATAAATGATGTTTTTCATCCTCATTTATTTACGGCGTTCCTCTGTTATTCGGTAAGGTATTCTTCCAGGAATAAGCTGTTTTCTATCTCCTTACAAATCGGTGTCATTTCATCCTTCTATCTTTAAATATCACCACGTTTTATAGCTATTTTTTTAAGATCTGTTCACATTTCTTTGCAGGCCTTCAGAAAATACTTTATTTTTTCATCGGAAACATTTTTATCAATTCCAACACAGGAAACTGAAATTAATCCACCATTTTCCTGTCCTGTTACCGCCAATTCCTGCACTTCCCGCGTAATTTCCTCTTCTGATGCTTCCAAAAGCCGCGCAGGACTATACCTGGCATTTAAAAACACCCGCGGAAACTTACTTCTTACCAAGGCTAAGTCTGAAAAAGCTCCAACTTCCGCAAAGTCCAGATTAGGAATCTTCCGGTATCCGTCCACCACATGTTCCATCGTCGCACCACAGTGATGCACACCAAAGCTGCCAAATGTTTCCGCCAATATCTGATCACAGGGTAAAAGAAATTTTTCGTATAAGTCATTGGAAATCATCTCCACCGAGCAATTGGATGTCAGATAAACCTTCGGCCGTACCTTTCTTACAATTGCCGTAACACCGCCGGAAATATCATCTGACAGCATCTTCAGACGTCTCCCCACTGAAATGGAAAGTTTTGTTATTTCATACAGAACATGCTCTGCTTCTTCCGGTGCCGTATAAAACACCACCATGGCTTCCTGCCCCATCAAATCCATGGAAATGTTTTGTACCCCCTGAAGATTGATATATGGCTCCACATAACCAAACTTACCCAGCAGGTAATCGATTTGCCTCTGTGTTCGCTTCCAGACTTCGCTTTTTTCAAGTTCGGGAGCAAAAATCTCACCTATCTCATCTTCATCCAAATCCCTGCAAATAATCTGCGGAGAATTATCTGCCTGGTATTTTACTTCACAGCCCATCAGTTCCGAATAAAGATATCCTGCGGCTAAAAGGTCAGTCCCAAGCAGAGGGCGCATCAATGGAGCCTTTTCACCCAGACCATACTCACCAAAATGATCGTAAAGTGCACGGCGCATTTTCATATCGCATTCCATTCGATACTGCGGTTCATCAAAAAAGTCCCTGGTAAAATCTATTCCTGCATGGGCATGCCACCAGGACGGATGAAAGGTTATATCATATTTCATCATTTCTCCTCCAAACTATGTAACTTTTCATATAGTTTCTTCTGTTCATCCGGTGTCTTACAGTAAGTTACACAGATAAGCTTCTGTTTTGGTTTCCACAACTTTTCAAAAACCGAGTATGCATGTTCTGCATCTCCAACAGCCCGGGCATTTAACACAATACCACTGCCTGAAAATCCTTCTGCAAAAATCTCCGGGCAATTTGGAGAAGGATCTGTCTCAATGGAAAAAGCACCGTCAGCCATGAAAATATTTTGATAGCGTTTCACCATTTCAATTTTCGACTCCCAAACTCCGCAGGAATGGTATACAACACCTCCAAATGCCGCTCCCAGCCTCTCATCCGAGCTTTTAAAAATGTCCTCATAATCCTCGTTCTGAACCATAATTGACATATCATTACTTAGTCCGATTCCTCTGAAAGCCCGGCTGGATGCGAATCCATGTCCCGGTCCTGCCAATGCACTGCCCAACAATTTTTTCTGCTCCATTAGAAAATCTAATAAAAGTCCTGTAACCAGTTCAGACACTTTTTTTACCTGTTCCGGTTCATCCACCACATCATAAAAAAGATTGGTCACAGGCAGCAGGTAGGTAAGCATATTAATGGGGGATTGAACATCGGTCAGGGAAACAGGCACTTTTCCTCTGGTTTTTTCTATGAAATATTCCGTCATCTCTAAAATATGCCTGCCAATCTCAGTCCTGGCTATCGGAACAAAATCACTGTTCAAAATATCTGCTGTTGATTCAAACTTAGGATCTACACTGGGCGCCTGCCCCGGTTTCCATACATATTCCCCCCCAAAACAGGAGGCAATATATCCAATTCCGTACCAGGGTTCCAGAAAGTTCGCAATGTCTGCCTCATAGTTCATGCTGAGTTTCAAAGCCCCCAGCTGCAGCGCCAAAGATTCTTTATGATCTTTGCATCTGTCATAGAAGACTCCGTCTGCCCGTACTCTGCGGTAAACTAAAAGCCCTTCTTCTTTTTGCAGAAAATTACGATTTTTTTCCAACTGTTTTTCCTCATAGTCTGCATATGCTTCCAGGTCAAACCTTTCCGGGCTCACCGGCTCCACTGCTGTTCCCTGTGAATCCCTCAGAGTAGTGTCAAATTTTCTATCCATCATTACCTTTCCTCCATATATAATCAATTTTTGCATTTTTCTTTTTTCTAAACTCTTATGCTAAACATATTCTGACTGCCGGAAACACCGCCCCGTCCAACATTGTAAGCGCTTACAAAGATCCTATATTCTTTTTTTCTATTTGTCAATGGAATGAGATTATGAATGTTGAATTTTTATAGTTTTCTTGAGATTTTATAAATGCGGGAGCATTTAAAAATGGTGAGGGTTAAACTTATGAAGTTACAAATTATATTGGGGTTTAGCTGAGGAAGGGGACGCTTTGTAGATGGAAGTAGTGCGTGAAAAGAGAAGGGGGCGGACCATGGCAGGCGTTTGGAAGGCTTAACGCAGAACTGGCATTTTCTAACCTTCCCAGAGCGCTTTTTGGCGGCACGCGGGCATTCGCTCCGAAATCCTGATGCATTTCGCAGCTCACTGCCCGCTTAGTATCCGATGGGAGCCAGTCGAATACTATCCGCCAAAAAACACTCCGGCAAGGTAAGTAAATGCTCAGATCTGCTATACGCCTTCCAAACGCCTGCCATGATCCGCCCCCTTCTCTTTCCGAGATCCAGGTTCTCGCCACAAAGCTGGTTTTCTCAGCTCGGTGGGACCCCGGGGTTGTGGCATGCTGAACGCTATTGGCATAGAACACTTAAAAACCAATAAACCAGCTGGATGTTATCACACTGAACTGTCTCTAAATTCTACTAAAGTATATTTGTGGTCATAGTATCTACATCCAGTTAAGTCTGTGATCAGGAAAACAAGTGAAATTTCGTGTTATCATCCCCCTTTCACACTGAACTGCCATAACACACTCTGCTGCATCCAAAAACAAACAGACCGTCACTACCCAGGGGTCTCCACCAGGCTGAGAAAACCAGCTTTGTATCAACGAATGCTATCTCGGAAAGATGGGTGTGGGAAACTGGCATGGGCGGAGGAAGCGTAGAGCAGAGCTGAGTATTTACTTACCTTTCCGGAGTGTTTTTTGGCGGATAGTATTCGACTGGCTCCCATCGGATACTAAGCGGGTACTGAACCGAGAAATGCATCAGGATTTCTCGGTGAATACCCGCGTGCCGCCAAAAAGCGCTTCGGAAAGGTTAGAAAATACCAGTTCTGCGGCCAGCTGACGGAGCCCATGCCAGTTTTCCACACCCATCTTTCCGTACACTACCTACATCTACAAAGCGTCCCCTTACTCAGCTAAACCCAAATTTATTAATTAAGCCCCCCCTAATAATATTGAATTCTAATTGCATTTTACCATACAAGGCCTTATAATAATCTATTAATAATATAAGACCTTACTCTACTAAAGAAAGGGCAGGTGCGTTATGAATATCTATGATATCTCAGAAAAGGCAGGCGTATCCATCGCCACTGTTTCCAGAGTCTTAAACGGAAGTGGAAATGTGAGTGATAAAACAAGGGACAAAGTATTGTCTGTCATACAGGAAACAGGATATACACCCAATATATTTGCAAGGGGACTGGGTTTAAATACAATGAATACCATTGGCATTTTATGTGCTGATTCTTCCGATAGCTTTTTGGCAAACGCCATTTACTTTCTGGAACGGGAACTGCGCAGACACGATTATGATTCCATCCTCTGCTGTACGGGCTATGATCTGGAAATAAAAGAAAAATATCTGAATCTGCTCCTGTCAAAGCGGGTAGATGCTATTATTCTGGCCGGTTCCAGTTATATAGAAAAGAATGCAAAGCAAAACAAATATCTTCTCAACGCAGCAAAAGCAGCACCACTGATCATTGTAAATGGCTACTTGCAGGGAGACAACATCTATTGTTCCCTCTGTGACGACAGCCAGGCGATTTACCAATTGACAACAAAACTTTTAGAAAGCGGACGAAAATCTCCCTGTTATTTATATCGCTCCCTCTCTTACAGCGGCCGTCAAAAATTGAACGGGTTTTTAAAAGCCTGTTTAGACTTTGGTATAGAAAACGCAAAAAATATCTGCTGTAACAGTGATATACTGTCTACCAGAGACTTTCTGTTATCAGACCGTTCATTTGAGATGCATGACGCTTTTATCACCTCTGATGATGATATGGCGATCGGCGTTTTAAAATACGAACAAAGTCTGGGGCGCAGAATCCCGGAAGATGTATGCATTACCGGCTATAATAATTCCAAGATGGGTATCTGTTGTGAACCGGAACTAACTACCCTGGATAACCGGCTAGAGTTTTCCTGTATCAACGCTGTCTCTATGTTAATGCAGGTTCTGTCAGGTAAGAAGGTTCCTTCTAAGGCGATCATCACTGGAGAAATTGTGGAACGGGGGACTACGAATATTCGGTTTTAGGCTTTTCCTATCATCTAAAGCAGGACAGTATATCCTGGGTTTAGAAAAATTTCAAATTAAAAATAGGATTGAAAAGGAAATAAACCACCCTTCAATCCTATTTAAAATTTCACATATATTTTTTCTATACTCTGTTTTTATTTATCTGTATTTTCAAACTCTGCCGCTTTTTTAAGTGCCTCTTTCCAAGCCTTCTTATAATACTTCTCCACATCATCCATTCCCAGATCCTTCGCTTTCTTCACCATATTCTGCCAAAGATCTTCAAATGTATTCTCGTCTTTTGCATAAACCAGGTCCCAGGAATCGCCGCGCACTACTTCTCCGATTTCCGCAATTTTATTCTCCATAACATCGGATACAGGAGGTATCATATTGACCGCTATGGTAGACTTTGCCACCATATCATTTTCATAAAGGTATTCCGCAAGGACGTCTTTCCCCAGCATCTCATTAACCTCTTTCTGCATTAATGTTTCATCCACATTCAGGCTGGAAGGCCAGTAACGGTAACTGATGGTATACCCGTCATCCATCAGAGTAGATGCCTGTAAACCCAATCCATTAAAATGATATACCCCGTTTTGGAAAGAGCCGCCGCCTTCAACCGGCATGAGATCTTCGCTTTTCTCATTAATCACATCCCAGCCCTTTTCCGTTACATAAGGCTCGCCATCCGATTTGCGTTCCCAGACGCCGCCCTTTGGACCATTATACAGATATTGTTCCACCTCCGGATCATAAAGCCAGTTTAAGAACTCACATGCTTTTTTTACATTTTTACAATTCTTACTTATGGCAAAATACCAGTTACGCCCGATTACCTGATCCGGGGCTTCATAAATTTTCATATCCGAGGCCAGAATATTAGCATAACCGTCTGGTCTCTCCCCATTATTTACATGTCCGGAGGAGACATTGTTATAGTTTCCCCAAAGCCAGGAGAACCAGGAAAACATGACTCTTCCTTCGCTGTACTTCTTCTCCAGGTTGCTGTAACTCTGTGTAGCAGAATCGGGATCCAGCAGCCCTCTCTGATTGGCCTCAAAATAGAACTTTAATGCACGCTTATAAAAGCTGTCCTCTTTTAATATAGAGTTTGTCTCCTTTGTTAAAATATTGGTTTCCATCAGTGTAGACACATATTCAGAATCAATCCCATAAAAGTAGGACAGAGATGCAATTTCCAGGGCTGAATATTTGTCCCAGTCAGAAAAAAGAGAAAATCCATAAACTTTCTCACCGGATTCAGTAACCGGCTTTATTTCCACCATTTTTTCTACAACATCCAGATAATCTTCCAGAGTATCTAGCTTTGGAGCTCCTGCCATCTTATAAGCATCCCATTGCAGAAGCGGCACCCAGTTATAAGCATTATAGGACACCGGCCCAATTGAAGTGGGCATGAAGAACAGTTTTCCAGTGCCATTACTGGTATTTTCCATGGTATAGGCAATAGCACTTTGATACTCCTCTGTTTTAAATATAGCCGGCAGCAGATTTTCATATTCTTCCAGGGGAAGCAATAAATCAGCATCCATGAGAAGCTGCGCCTCATCCAGATCTCGAAATCCAATGATATCGGGTAGATTCCCCGCTGCCATGTATTGCTTTAATTTCTGCTCTACCTCATTGCCGCTTGCATAGAAATCTACTTTGATGTTGGTGTCTTCATACAGCTTCTGGGCTCCCCAGCCTTCCCATATTCCATCATCCGAGGCTACTGATTGCTGAACAAATGCTGTCAGTATCGTCTCGGCACTATTATTTTCTGTTTTTCCCGCTCCAGACAAATCCTTCGATGTATTACATCCGCACAAAATCATCAGAGAAGCGCCGGTGATCAACACTCCTGTTATGACTTCGGTGATTTTCTTCCCGAGTATTTTCTTCCATTTTATTTTCTTGCACTTCATTTTTTTCATTTCCCTGATCCTCTTTAAATCCCTTACTTTCGCCTGTTTTCTTGCTTTTTATTCTATCGGCTGTTATAATCTCAGTATATCAGATTCGTCTGAATTTTCATAGAATAGATTTCAAGGAGCTATTATGCTGAAAAAAATCACAAGCGGTTATTATTCAAAAATGATGTTAATTTGTATTACCGCAGTCTGTACCATTACAGCTGTGCTTCTTTCTTTATGCAGTTTTTTAATACGGGATCAGGAGAAATCGGAATATTTGAAAAACTATGATATTGCAGTGAATACCCTCTCTTCCATTCTCGCAACCAAGCAAAACTCTTTTGCCAATACTCTTTCTCCTGTATTTTCCAGTACCTCCCGTTACCAGGCACTTTGCAGCCTCTACCAGAAAGATTATGACAATGATTATAATACATCCCAATCGGTAATCCGTATGCTGTCTGAGATCTGCCGATATGACCAGTTCTGCCGCGGTATTCTGCTGATTACGAATTCCGGAAAGCTTTATCAGTATAATGTCAGCTACGATACTCTGGTTCCATTGCAGTTTGACGGCACAGCGCCAGGTTTCACATCCTATGATCTGCAAATTGTTTCTGACTCCCAGATCGATGCGTTAAGCAGTAACTACTATAAACCGGCGGAACATGTCTATGGACTTAGCAGCACAATTTTTGATTACTCCAATAAAAATCTGGTCACATTAGGTCAGATGATAATATTGTACTCTACCGCTGAATTTACCAATGCGATCGCCGATGCACATCTGGATGAAAATGGCCTGTTTACAATTACTGATCTGAAGAAAAATATTGTTTATGCTTCCGACGGAGAATACGGGAATTCTTCAAAACTGCTTCTGACAAATGAACATCCTGACACAACAAATAGTGTCCAGCTTCCAATAGCAGAACATATGAAAAATAATACCAAATATTTCAGTTCCTCAATATTTAATGGAAAGTATGATTTTTATACCAATTACCAACTGCCGGCTTCTGCTGTTGCCGGAAGTTTTACCCTGGTCATCCTTGCTATTCTGGCACTTGTTATCTGTCTGGCATCCATTCTGCTCTACGTTATAACCATGAGGATATCCAATAAGAAAATCAAGACGATACAGGAAGGAATGAGCCGTGTAGGACAGAATAATCTGGATTATCGCCTGCCTCTGCCAAACAGTAACGATGAGTTTAAACAGATCACCGTAAGCTTCAATAAAATGTGCGATGAACTGCAGCGAAACGTGGAGAAAGCATATGTATATGAAATTTCCCAGAAAAAAGCGGAACTTTATGCAATGCAGACAAGTATCAACCCTCATTTTCTCTACAATGCACTGGAACAGATCCGCGTTCAGATCGTCAAAGGCCTTTATAACGATGCTTCCCAGATGCTGCTGCTGCTTTCGAAGATGTATCGAAATCAGACCCGCAGAAATCTCTACGTCTCCATCGGTGAAGAACTGAATCTCTGTGAGAACCTGATTAACCTGTATATGTACCGTTTTGGTAATTTCGAATATGAATTTATTATCGATAATTCACTGAAGATCTATGGTATTCCCAAGAATACCCTTCAGCCTCTGATCGAAAATTATTTTGTACATGGTCTGATTCTGGACCGGGATGACAATATGCTGACCATAACGGTCACCTCAGTTACAAGAGATTCAAAAGACATGTTAGAACTTGCTGTAGAAGATAACGGTTCATCCATAACACCGGAGGAACTGGAATTATTAAACGAAAAACTCAGCCAGCCGGTTATGAAACGCAACGAAGATAATGGTTTTGCACTTTCCAATGTCAACACCCGTTTGAAACTGGTATTTGGTGAAGGATCCTGTCTCATTCCCCAGGCCGGCAGTGACGGATGCGGATTCCGCATTGCATTTTATATACCACCGGTATTGCCGGAGGATATCAAATAGTATCCACGTTATGCAGTGGTATCAACCTGAACAGCGCAAAAGTCTGTCCGGAATGCAGTTTGCCGGAATGCTTAATAGTGGCGGAACAGGAATTGATTATTAAAGAAATATAGGTATTTCTACCGGATGAGCAAGAACCTTAAAGGAAACGATAAGTAATACAAAACTTCACTTATTGTGTTTATTATCATCCATATGAATTATTTATGCTATTTAAAATACTTTTTAATAGACAATATATTTGTATAATGTTATACTGTGATTATGGAATAACCGTTACAGGGTAGTTGACCTCCTACTTTAAAGGATAGGGGGTGGTGCTATGACTACATACCAGGTATTGACACTTATGTTATTATTTGGCGGGTTTTTATTGACACTCCTTGGCTATATAGACAAGCGAAAATAAAAAACTACCCTGTTCTCGCAAAACAGGGTAGTTTTTCTTATCAAATTAACTAGAGGAAAACTGCCTAACCCGAGCGGTTATTCCTTTTATACTCACATGATACCACCTGACGTAAAAAAAGTCAAATCAAACGTTATTCGTTTATCTCATGAAAATCTATACGCATACCTTTGCCTTCATAACATATATGTTTTACCAATACCATTCCATCCAACCGGAAAAATTTCACATCGAATTCCTGTGGATAAGAATAGTTACCCTCCACATCATTTAACATCACACATTTTTGCTTTTCTTCGTAGCGTATTGGAATTAAGGCATAATTTCCTTCTTCGTATTGATAATCCACACCATTATCAAGATAGTAGTCAAAGCTGCCATCCTGTCCTTCATAGACTTCTATCGTATCGGCCGTGCCATCCTTCATACATTTTTTACTCAGCGGTAGAATGGAACCTGCCTTGATAAATACAGGCTGCCAGTTTATGGGGGCTTCTACTTCCAAATTCTGTCCGCCGTTTAATACTTCTTTCGTCTTCTGATGGTACCAGCAGGCCCCTTCCGGAAGGTAGACTTTCCAGGTGGTTTTTCCATCCAGCTTTGAATTTTCCGGACCGTATTCCATCGCCCGGGTTACCGGGCAGACAAGATAAGAAGGACCATACATAAATTCTCCGGATATTTCCCGAACATTAATATCCTTATTGAAATCAAACATCAGGCTGCGCAATATGGTATAATCATCTGCTTCTACCTTGTGTGCCAAGGAATATGTATAAGGCAGCATTTCATAACGCAGCTTAATATAATCCACAATGGTATCGTAATATTCTGTCCCCGGCTCTCCAAAATACCATGGTTCCCGATAGGTATCTGTTCCATGTGAACGCATAACCGGAAGAAAGGTTCCAAACTGCAGCCACCTGGTATACAATTCACGATAACCAAAATCATCTGTTCCTTTTTCGAAAAGACCATGCCAGAACCATGGGGCTTCTCCTTCCTCCACGCCGCAGAAGCGTCTGAATCCTTGCGTAGAGCCTGCAAAGAATGCTCCGATATCCAAGGTCCAGTAAGGAATCCCTGACATACACATGCTTAATCCTTCTGCAATCTGATTGCGGAAAACTTCCCAGGTCGCCATGATGTCTCCTGACCATAGAATTGTGCCGTACTGCTGTATTGAAAGGGAACCGGAGCGAGTCAGGTTTGCAACCCGCTTTTTATTGTCTGACGCTCTTTGATGCTCGTAGATTCCTTTCGCGTGTACAAGTGCATAATTATTTGCTTTTCTTGCATCAAAATATCTTGTCAGATTCTCCCTTGCAAGCTCATAACGCTCCTCCTCGGATCTCTTTTCCAAACCGTTCCAGTCAGGAGTGAAGGGTTCTGTGGAATCACACCACCAGGCATCTGCTCCGCTTTTGAATAATTCTCTCTCACACTGCTTCCAGTACAGATCTCTTGCTTCAGGATCAAATGCATCATAAGTAGATAGGTTTGCCAATAACTTGCCCGCATCCATCATTTCCTGATTGTTATCACATCCTTTATTCATATTTGGCCATATGGAAATCATAAAGGCGGTATCTTTTTCATGAAGTTTATCCGTCATTTCCTTTAAATTCGGGAAGCGCTCTTTATCAACGAATTTATTCCCCCACTGCCCTTCTGCCCAGGATTTCCAGTCTAATACCATACAGGACACCGGAATGTCACGTTTTTCAAATTCCTCCCGGGTAGCCAATATATCTTCCTGGGTAATATAGCGCTCCCGGGACTGTATATAACCAAATGCCCAGCGCGGAAGCATCACTGCTGTTCCTGTTAGTTCCCGGATACCTGCAATCAGAGCATCAAAACCATCTCCGGTAATTACGTAATAAGACATCTGGTCTACCGCATCAAAATTCAGGGTAATCATATTATCTGCCTCTTCATAAGCCATAAGACAGTCAGCATCCAAAAGTATAGCATATCCCTTTGAGGACAGGAAAACAGGCATGGGGATCTGCATATTGTTCTGATAAAGATATTCTTTAACCCCGCGGTAATTATAAGTTCCCTGCTCCTGCTGACCCAATCCGTAGATTGCTTCATCTTCGTCTATTGTAAATTTAAGAGTTCCTGAAAATGCATCACCTGTCTTAATACTGGCTGCATTCTCAATAAAAGAACGCTCCCCGTCAATCGTCTTCTTTGTAACAATCTTTGCTTTTTTTCCTTCAATCACATACTGGAAAATCTCACGGTTCTGGAATTCAAAGCTTTTCTGTGCAATGAGCGGAACTCCCCTGCGGGTAAATGCCACATCCTCATTTGTATCCTGATCCAGTACCAATGTTTCATATTCTTTCTTGCTCACAATTGCCATTCCCGGCTCTCTTAACTTTCCATCCGGCGTCAGCACGACCCTGGTAATATGGCTAACTTCTCTGTTCATACTTATACCCATTGCATATTGCGGACTTGTGTTCATACTTATACCCATTGCATATTGCGGACTTGTGTTTATACTTATGCCCATTGCATATTGGGGACTTGTCTGCAATACTGCCACAATTAAAACAGGTTGAAAGAATCCATGCGTGGCTGCCTTTCTTATTCTTATTTTTCTTTCAACTTATCAATAGTGCAAGCTGCATCATTACAGCCTTTTTAAAAGTGCAAATCCATTCCTCTCCAAATGCACTTCTTTTTGACACGTACAATTTTTCAGAACATCTTCCATAGGCTTCTCTAATACCAGGCTGGTATCCTTAGCCGTAAAGTTGATCACATAATAATAATCAGCTCCATCCAGTTGTCTATGAATTACTTCCACTTTTTTCTGCGGGCATATAGGATTCTTTTCAATTCCGGCTTTTTCGCAGAAATAGGTAAATAAATGCATCATGGATTCATCGTCCACATCTGTTCCAAGATAACATGCCGTACCCTTACCATATGTATGTTCACTGATTGCCATAGCACCCGTTTTATAATCTTCCATATATATTCCGATTGCCCTCGCATCGCCTTTCAGTAAATCACTCCACATACCATCCAGACTCTCCTGCACAGTATCACCCAGATTTAACCTGAGCTTTGTTCTGTTGGATGCAAACACCGGCTCCACTTCTTCAACGTTCACACCAAAGACATCATTCAATCCTGCCGGAAGTGAGTCCGTATATCCAACATTGTCTTCATTCTTGGCTGAAGTCAAGAAGGTAGCTATCAATATTCCGCCGTTTTTTACAAAATTGCGCAGCTTCTCCTGGAATTTTCGGTCTGCTATAAACGCAGTAGGCACCACTAGGAATTTATATCTGGAAAAATCTGCTGCAAACCCAATTACATCGGCATTATATCCCGCATCTTCCAATAAATTGTACATTCTGCCGGCATAATCCAGATAATTGAAATCCGGATCATTCACAGGTTTTATGCGAAGTGACCAGTGCACATCATAATCTACGCAGACCGCGATCTCATTTACAAACTCTGCATTCCCGTAAGCTTTTAACTGCTGCAGAACCCTTGCTGTTTCCTGCATTTCATAATATCTTCTTCTTGGTACTCCATCCATGTCCACGATAGCATAATTCAGCTGCTCTGCTCCAAATGGGAAGGTACGGAATTGGAAATGTAACATCATATCCGCACCATGGGCATAAGACTGGATTACTGCCTGCTTCAGTGCACCCGGATTCGGCTGGACTCTACCGGATCCTCCAAAACGGTGTCCGCCGCCCGACATAAATTCCATTACCCAGAATGCCTTCCCATCCTTAACCCCTCTTGCAAATGCATAAGGAAAGGAATCCACGGCGGCATCCCGAAGTCCGGGATAAAAATCAAATCCGTATACATCCAGGTTCTTCGTACTCTTATAATAGTCAATGCTGTTGGTAGCAAGACCGGTACCATTCGTGGTAACCGGATAATCACTGTACCTATGGAGAATATCCGCCTGAAGATTCTGATACTCTATCTGTGAGTCGCTGGCAAACCGTTCGAATTCCAGGCGCAGAGTAGGATTTTCAAAGTACACCGGCAGGGTCTGCTCTGCACTTACTTCAATTGTATTTACCGGTGGCTTTATCTGATCAAAATTCTCATAATCCTGTCCCCAGAAAATATTTCCGCTTCGCCTGTTGTATTCTTCAATCGTTTTATATTTTACTTTCAGATAATCTGAAAATTTACTTTTACATACCGGACAATGACAGCGTCCGGATGCTTCCTGCGCTGGTTCATTGTCGATCTGAAATCCGGAAACATATGGATTTTTCCCAAAACGTCTGCCGATTTCCTCTGTGATTTTCACGGAATACTCCCGATAGACCGGATTATTGTAACAATAGAATCTCCGTCCACCAAAAGGCCTGACTTCCCCTCTGTTATCCACATAGAGAACCTCAGGATGTGCATAAACCAGCCATGCCGGCGGGCATGCAGTCGGTGTGCAGATAATACTGCTGATCCCTGCTTCACCTAATTCCATGACTACTTCTTCCAGCCAGTCAAACTGATATTCTCCCGGTTCCGGCTCCATTTTACACCATGCAAATTCACCCATACGAACCGTGTTAATACCGGATTCCTTTAATAGTTTCAGGTCATGCTGTAATTCTTCCTTTGTTTTATGTTCAGGATAATACGCTACACCATACTGCATTTTCTATTCCTCCTACTCTGTTCTCCATAAATAGCACCAGCCGGCTTGTAAAAGCGGTTTTTCTTTCACACTTTCCCCGTGAATCGCGCAAGCTGGCTTGTGCGATTCCTAATATGTAGTGTGAACAAAGTTCGCACTGTGAAAGTGGGTTTCCTTTCACACTTTTCCTGTAAAATAGATTTCTGCCGCCTCGGCCTCTTTCACTTCTTCTTTTAAAGTAAGTACTACAATGGTATCAACTTCCGGTTCCCGGATACTGCTTAGATCAATCCGTACCCCCACATCATCCTGTACAAATGGAAGTGCATCTCCATGAAGAAGTGCTGCATTTTCAACATGATACTCCTGTAATGGAACCTGTTCCCTGGCAAATGCTTTTGTATCCAGCACATGCAGATAGATTTTATTTGCTTTGCTGGTAGTTCCATATACGTTATCTACCGGTTCAACAGGGCCCCCTCTGGTTCCATAGACTGCTTCGCCGTTTATCTTTAACCATGCTCCGATTTCCCGCATTCTGGTTTTCACCTCTTCTGAGAGCTTCCCATTTTTATCCGGTCCTACGTTCAGAAGCAGATTCCCATCCCTGCAGATTACATCTACCAGCATTTTTATCAGCCAGTCAAAATCGGATACCGGATCTTCTGCCATCCATCCCCAGGAACTGCCGCTGCAGACACACATATTTTTCTCCCAGGGTACCGGAAGAATTTTACCGCTGATCTCGTGGGAACCCTCATCGCAATAAAAGTCTCCTTCATATCCGGAACGTGGATTTAATAAAGTTTTTGGATTATATTTACGAACCACTTTATTTAAATTTACCGGCTCCCAGAACCATGCACTGGAGGTGTCACTGCCTTTGTGGGCAAGCCATCCGCCATCGTACCACATAATATCAATGGGACCGTATTTGCTGCAAAGTTCCTCCACTTGTCCGTAACACTGGTCTTTCATCAGTTTTGCATTATCCGGCAATCCTTCCGGGTCAAAATATCCCGGAAATCTCCAGTCCATTGGCGAATAATACAGTCCTACACGAAGGCCCGCTTCTCTTGCCGCATCCGTATATTCTTTTACAAAATCTCTTTTCGATCCTGTATTGTAACTGGTAAATCCCTCAAAGCTTGCAGGACTGTCCCAGAGCGCAAAACCATCATGGTGCCTGGTAACCATTACCATATACTTTGCCCCGAAATCTTTTGCCAGATCTGTCCATTCCGTCATAGAAAAATTCTCCGGGTTGAATTCCTGCGCCAGTCCCTCATATTCTTCTTTTGGAATCTGTTCATTAAATCTTGCCCACTCCCCTCTTCCAAGTATGGAATAAAGGCCCCAGTGAACGAACATCCCTACTTTTGCATCTCTCCACCATTGTAAATCCTCCGGCGGTAATTTCAGTTCCGGGCATTTTACCCCCCCTAAACTTTTTAAATTTATACTGCTTTTCAGCATAGAGCGCAATTCTGCGCCCGTCATCTCTCTTGGTGTTTTTGAACCCATTTTTATTCCTCCTATTCTTCGTATAACCAGTCCAGGGTATCCAGTCCCTCACCGCCCAGGTTGGCATTTCTGGGTTTTAATACCGTATCAGCAGCTACGACACCGGCGATCATGAATGCTCCGGTTCCAAAATAAATTTCATGAACTCCTTTTTCATACCGGTAAGCATGAATGTTAATTGGCGGGCAAGCCTCTGCCTTAATGGCATTTGCATAGACTACCGTCAGCCCTCCCCGGTCATCTGCGTGGGTGTTAGTTTCAAGATCCGGCAGCTGCAGCCACTCTACCCCCTTGGCATTCATATATCCAATCAGTACATAAGAATCCTGTGGCAGATCCAGTTTTACGGTTACCCCTTCTTCAATCGCTGCTCCCAGTCCCATACGTACTGCATGCAGTTTTTCAAGTTCCGGCGCCAGGTTGATTACTTTGCAGGAGCAATCGGAAAATACACTGTCACCTTTTTTCAGATCATAAGTTTCACAGCTCTGATCTCCCAGCAAAGTAAACGGCACAGGTATCAGTGCATCCGCTTTCACTTCCTCTGCATGATCAGTTGGCAGAATTCCCTGCTTTAATTCTGCAAGGTGTTTCTTAAAGTTCTCATATTCCTTTTCGTACTCTGCGAGGCAGGCTGACCAGTGTCCGAAGGTTTCTCCATTAGGAAAAGGTATTTTTCTCTGTGGAGTCTGCATACTGTTGGCATAGAGGTAAGTACTTTCTGTAAGTTTTGCAAGATTTCGAAATTCATGAAGAGAGTCTTGCATTAATGCCGCTGCATTTTCTAACAATGCCACATCGCCTTTGCACTTTTTATCCATCGTATATTTATATTTCAGGATCTCCATGGCACCCTCTAGCTTTTTACAGTAGGAAATACTCATTTCGTAAACAGCTGCCGCATCGGTATACAGGCGGTTCAGCTCTTCATTTCCTTCTCCTTCTTCTTTCATAACCTCTTCCATAAGCCGTAATGCCTTTGTCGCATGAGCGCTGACTTCTGAAATCATATCATACGGCGTCTCTCCAATATGTGCCTCACCAGCCAGTTCTTTTTGAATATAATCATCCGGCTGTTCCCCTTTTCGGGCTACGGAATTCCAAAGTTCCTTATTTGGGCGGTAGCGGTTAACATTGGTAAACTGGCTCATGGTCATTCCAAGACTCATAGTCTGCCTGTTTCCTTCTGTAATACCTATTCTTCCCAGAATTTTCGGCGCACACTGCCCCGCATTTTCCTGAGAAATTAATAACTTTCTTGCTGATTCCGCAGAAATCCGGTAGTGCTTTGCAAATACATTTACCCAGTGTTCCATTTCTGTATTTTCTTCACGGTTTGGATTCCATGCATAGCGGAACCATGCGGCATACCAGATATAATCCCTGTCCATCTGCAATAATCTGGGTGACACCTTATCCGGTGTATATGGCCAATCCCAGTAGAACAATGGATACAGATGCAGTCCATTACAGCCAAACCGGTGCTGTCCAGCCTGCACACACTTCTGAATGTACAACGGGGCGTTAAATTGGAAGGGCTCCAGATCTGCCAGAATATGTATATTCATTATATGTGTGGTGCCCAATCCGCTTAGCGACTGGTGAATGTCCTGCCATTTTCCCTTAGGATAATAAGTAGTCAGACTTTCTCCATTATATTTCCACATGGTGTAAAGGTTGGAGTACTTTTTCTTCGCCTCTTCCATGGCTCCAACAGGGTCACAGTCATGACCGCGCAGAATAACCGGAGGCTCTTCTGACAGTCCTGCTTCTGCTGCTCCTTCTTTTACTGCGGGTATGATGGTATCGATAAACCAGTCTGTCTTGTTCTGCGTTCCGCGGAGTGCTTCTCCCAGGCATACCATAAGACCAATATGAGGAAAGGATTTGATGAATTCCTTAATTGTTTTTCCTGTGTAGTCTGCTACCAGTGGTGTAATCTTACTTTGCAGCAGTTCCAATCCATGCTTCCTGGCAAATGGGAGAGGGATATGTATATTGTAGAATTTTAATACTACCCAGATACCTCTGCGGTCACATTCCCTGGTAAGCCAACCGAATACTTCACGGTTTAACTCAAATTCTTCTTCCGTTACCTCCAGGGCTTCGGGATAGTCTGCCACTTTCACCAGGGATGAAAAGGGGTGTCCGCTCCAGATATAGAGCACGTTGCAACGCATGGATAACAGCATATCCAGAAACTTTGTCCACATCTCTTTATCGTAAAACCACGGGAACCGCTCCGGGGTAATTGGATATTCATAGGTAAGCCTTGGAGGTTCGATCTTTGTCTTTTGCAGACCGACTGCAGGTCCCCTCAGTTTAAATACAGGTGCGTCTCCAAAGGTTATTTCAGCCGGAAATTCTCTGTCTCTTTCAATTCTCTCTTTTAACTCCATACAGCCGTATAAGGCTCCGGTGTCTGTTCCTCCACAGATGACCGTTAACTCTGCAGAACAGGTTTCAATATAAAAGCCTTCCCCCTCCGGCTGGCGGGTATGGAAAATTAATAGTTCGTTTTCCACCATCCACTGTAAGAATGTGTCTTCGCATAATACAGAAATATAAACCTTTTTCCCTTCTATATTCCGATACTCTGCAGGTGACTGGGGGAGCGGGGCGTAAATCACTTCATACCCGGCACTGGTCATTGCCTGATCAAGCTGCAGTAATCCAAAATTGATTCTTTCATTTTTTGTGCTGTTTTGTAATATTGTAATTCTTTCCATTTGTTCCTCCATATTCTTAGAGCGTTTTTATAAATGTCAAAGTGTGTCCGAAATTACTTATATAATTGAATTGCATATTTACCAATTCAGTTCTACTTTTTCTCCTGCCCTGCAGATAACATTTCTAATCTCATTCCTCCAGGCCAGCTGATACGTCTTTGTGCTTTGTGAAGTCAGGGCAATTCTCACAGGCCTTTCATTTTCCCAGTCCATGTCCAGTCTCGTATTTCCTTTTAAAATATAACCTTTCAAACTGCCGTCTTTCCATTCCTTTGGCAGTGCCGGCAGCAATACCGCTTTTCCTGTCAGGCTCCGCACAATGCCTTCCAGAATTGCCTCTGCAATTCCAAAATTCCCATCAATTTGAAATGGTGGATGCATATCCAGCAGATTATCCTGAATGCACTTTTTCAGAAGCTGACTCACATGCTCTTTCAGTGATTTTCCATCCTCCAGCCTTGCTGCAAAGCATCCAAGCCATGCACGGCTCCAGCCTGTGTGTCCGCCGCCATGGGTAAGTCTGGTCTGCAAAGTCTTTTTAGCTGCTTCAAAATATGCCTCAGTTTCAGGAGTAATTTCATTTCCCGGATGCAATGCATAGAGATGAGAAATATGCCGGTGCCCCGGTTCCATTTCCTCATAATCCTCCATCCACTCCATTAGCCTGCCGTCTTTTCCAATCATAAGCGGCGGCAGCTTCCCAAGAATATTCTTTAAGGTTTTTTCTTCCTCTTCATTTTGAATTCCAAGGACATCCATACTGTCCAGATACGCTTTCAGAAGCTGTCTTAAAATTGCACTGTCCATTGCGGTTCCCATAGATAATGCTCCGGTTTCACCCACCCTTGAACGATATGTATTTTCCGGAGATACAACCGGTCCTGTGACCAGAAGGCCATTTGGAAGCTCATAAAGATAATCTTCAAAGAACAGGATCGCCTCTCTCATAATTGGAAGAGCTTCTTTCAAAAACTCCATGTCTTCTGTATATAAATAATGTTCATACAGATGCAGGCACATCCAAGCGCCTCCCATAACCCAATAGGGAGATGCATCAAAAATTCCTTCCGGTGCTGTACACCCCCATACATTTGTATTGTGATGTGCGCAGAACCCTCTTGCGCCATATAGCTTACGGGCTGTTTCCTTTCCGTTCCCGGCAAGCAGCTTTACCAGATTCATAACGGGCAGCTGACACTGGGATAACCCTGCTTTTTCCGCAAACCAGTAATTCATCTGGGTATTAATATTAATTGTATACTGACACTGCCACGGCGGTTCATAGGAGCCGTTCCATAACCCCTGGAGATTAGCGGGAAGCTGGCAGTTATAGGAAGAAGCAACCATCAGATATCTGGCATAGTGTACCAGAATTTCCGTCAGATAATTGTCGCACGAAATATCCCCCTGGCGAAAGGCATTCAGAATTTCAGCTGTTGCCATTTCTTCTTTCCCTGTTCCATATAAATCCAGATTAAAATCACCATATACAGACTGATAATCTTCTAAATGCCGCCTGCGTATCTCATCATATCCCGCTGCCTGTGCCGCGTCCAGCCGTTTGCCGACCACCTGATACAGTTCTTCATAAGCTTCTTTGCCGTCTTTACGCTTACCATTCAGACAATCCAGGTAATCCGTACCTGCTGCCAGATATACTACCACTTCCTCAGCTGCTTCCAGATAAACGGCATCGCCCATGGTCCTGGCTCGCTCCGATGCAATGCGTACCCCACTCAGATAGTGCATTCCGCCTGCGCCGTTTTCTCCCCAGTTTCCCGCTGTAGCCTCTCCCAGAACTCCCGTAAATTCTTCAAATGGTTTCCGGCTGATATTGGCACTCATGGTTATCTTATGTTTTCCCTTAGAGCGGACACGGATTGCAAGCACCTGATAAGCTTCACTGACAAAATGTTCCCTTTCATACCGGGTTTCATCCAGTTCATATACAATTGTGGCAATTGCCTCATTCAGACACAGCCTGGCTTCGTATTTCGTTTCCTTCCCGGCATGATTTAAGAAACAAAGTCTCAAATCTCCCATAGGCTGGTAAGGATTGTTGTATTTCGGCGTTGACGCCAGAGCCATTTTAGCCAGAAATGCCGCTTTTTCCACCTTACCTTCCAGTAAAAGGTGTCGGATTTCTCCCAGATGCCCCAACGCATCGGGATTTTCCCTTTCTCTTGGAGGTCCATAACACAGGGTCTCTTCATTTATAAATATAGTTTCTTCTTTCAATCGCCCCAGCAGCATCGCTCCCAGGCGGCCATTCCCAAGAGGGAATCCATCGTCCCACTTCCTGGCGGGCTTTTTCATATATATTTCATACCTCTTCATCTTTTCTTTTACCTCTCACACTCCATGCCGATTCCGGTATGCAATTATCTGTCTCCAGTCATCCCGGCTGAGATAATGAGTCCCCCGCCGCAAATGGTATCCGATTCTGCCTTCATGGTAACATGCTCCTGTTTCCGGCAGGCGGTCCGGTGAAACCAGACCTTCTTCTCCATACAGATTCCAAACTTTCGAACATTCCGCACACGTTAAAAATTCAGACTTTGGATCTGCCCAGTCATCCCTGTCCGCACTGGCTATATAGAGATGGCGGGGAGCTGTCAGGGACAGGAGAAAATGCTGGTCAAAAGGCATCCGGGTCAGATCCTTTCGGTAGTTAAAAAAATTTCCGTCAAACCAGAGTCTGGATCCCTTCCCATAGAGATTTTCTATCTGCTCCCCGGTTTTCCCCCGAAACAGAGCGGCTCCACCCGCGCCGGATTCATTTGCAGCCGTCAGGGAAAACCTCTCATCAAAAGCCCCGGCAATTAACGCTGTTTTTCCCAGACGCGAATGCCCCAGAACTGCAACCCTCTTTTCATCTATTTCCTCCCTTTCCAAAATATCATCCAGGATTCTGCTGCTCCCCCATGCCCACATTGCCAGTTTCCCCCAGCTGTCATAATTATTCCTGGTACAAAACCTGCCCAATCCGCTTTGATGCTCGTCATAATAATCGGCGGTAATATCCTGATAATAAACATTTGCCACACCATATCCGGCATCCAGAATTTCTTCTCCTAACCCATCCGCAATTTCCGGTGAAAATGCCAGATAGAGAAAAACAGGGGGACGCTCTGCATTTTTCGGAAGCATGAGACGGTATGGAAATGATACATAAGAATAATCGGATGCAATCCCAAGGTTTATGGTCTTCACCACCGCTTTGCCACCGTAGGCACTATCATCCTCCAGAACCTGTTTACCTGCTATTCGATGCGTAATTCTTGGGAAACAGCCGCAGAACTCTCTGCAAAGCAGATTTTTTATCTCCTCCCGTCTGGATCTCCAGCCGCTTTCATTCTGTACAGCCTCATTGTCTTTATTTCTAAATAGCTCCGGAAGATTTCTGCTTTTTATTTCTTGCTCAAGCAATCCCATCTTATCTTTCACCTTTCAAGATCAAATTTCTGAACAGTTCATCCAATCCCGGATTACATCCGATTCTTCCTGATCTGGCCAGACTTATCAACAGAATCTCACCTGCACCCAGTGGGCATTTCTTTACAAACGGAAGATGCGGTTTTGCGCCCTGGTTTTTTCCCGCCCCCTGCTTGTCATAAGTATATATCAGTGCCTCGCCCGGAAGCTCCGTCTGAACAGTGAAGGATGCAGTAGCATCAATATATCCCTTTTCTTTGTTATATACCATGGAAATCGGATAATCTTGGAACTCTTTCTTTGCTGCCGCAAAGAACAGTTCCCCACATCCCTTTGTGGATACCTCTTTTTCTCCGATATTAAGTATTACTTTTTTCTCCGGCATTAGCAGAATGCTTCGTCCGCCAGCCTTAGCATGGGCTTCTGCCTCTGAAACGCTGTCAGAACTAAAATCACTGATTATTAAGATATCATTGCCGGTTGCGTCAGACTGTCCTAAGGTAGTCTGATCTTCGGTTTCTATTGGCGTTAATCCCAAGTTAGTGCAAAGTAAGATTGCTTCATCACCAATTGTTCTGACCTTCTCCGTATGTATCTTACGTTTATACACCTGTAGAAATAAGGTTTCTGTATTCAGAACATTTCCTTCTTCATTTAAAATAGCTGCTTTAATCTGCACTTCTGCATGAGTGCCGTTAAATCCCGGCATTTCCTCAAAGCTTAACGGAATCTTGCCGGCACATATGGCATTCGCCGCTAATGCTGTATCTTCCATTTCATAAGCCGCGAAGGGATCTGTGTCATGACCTGCAAATACTTCTGCCCGGATTGTCAATACACTGTCTTTCCCCGTATCATTTAACAGCCACGCCTCTACGTCCACCTGTTCATCCAGATAAGCATTGCTGCGCCCGGTATAGAGATTTACCCGGAGCGGCTGCAGCGATTCCTGATAAGTAAAATATGCCCTTTTAGGCTGACGCCTGCAGTCTACCAGGGTCTTCATCCAGCCTGACGGCCATGCATCAATCAACAGATGAATTGCCGTATGGTTTATAATATCGCCCCTTCTTCGATAGGCATCCGTCAAAAGCTTTGTGGCTTTTGCCTGATGAATCTGGCTCTCCCTTACCCAGTCAGCTATATTATTCTGTTCCTCATACCAGTCCCCCTGTACCGAATAGGTCTGTGCACGAACAATTTTATCCGGATACCAGGATCCGTCAGGCTGTGTTTCCAGCCATTTCTTTGGATAGAAACTGCGCATTACCTCCTCATGATCCAAGCCCTCGGCACCATATTCACCGCATCCAATCATCCAGCCTTCTTTAACCGGGGGCAGATATCCTTTCAGCAGTCGGCCAATCGGTTCTCCATGATTGGTATACCACATGGTGTAACAGTGAAAATCCGGCATACCTTCTGCGGTAGGCCCGTCATAGTCCCCTTCCACATTTTTAATCACACGATCAGGGTTTTCCACATATACTGCCTTTCTTGCCGCTGCGAAAAATGCCTCCAGTTCATCTCTTAACAGATGCCGGTGTCCTTTAGCTTCATAGCGTCTGGAATATTTATCATCAGGATCTTCGGTGCGCCGAATACACATGGGTTCATTTATAAAAGTAACTAACACAGCAGATACATGCTTTCTTACCAGATGTTCCATCTCCTGCACCTGCTTCACTGCTTCTGCAAATTGAGGCCTTCTAAGAAAACCAAAAAGGGGAAAGTCACACTGGTGCATCATTCCAAGCATATCAAAGTAATCATAGATTTCTTCCTGTACCGGACGCTGAGTGATACGGTAATAATTCATATTGCACATCCTGGCAATCAGAATGTCATCCACCAACTGGTCAAAATCTCCCTTCATCACACACTGTTGGAGGTGTCCCATTTCATTGGCACCGCGAAGTACTATGGGATGGTTGTTCAGATAAAATTTCCCTTTTGGTACAGAGGTTTCATCACTCACAAATTTTTTTAGTCCAAAATTCTGGCTCCTGCCTGAAACAGATACACTACCTTTTCTCAGATTTGCCCGGGCTCCATAAAGCCACGGGGTATCCGGTTCCCAAAGCCTGTAATCTGATACCGGTATAAAGTAGCGGTATTCATTCTTTCCCGGTCCCACGTATGGAATCGTCGTATGGAAATCTCCGATCTTTCTCCCTTCATAATTACGTGGCAGCAGATCCAGATCCAAATTGTAATCTGTTTTCACCTCATCTGTATAGTTCAGGACCCCCAGCCGTACTTCCACCATATCATTGTCAATATCCGGTCTTACAAAAATATCTTCCAGGTATACTTCCGGGCGAATCTCCAGGGCAACACTTCCAAATACTCCAGCACCTGCCGGACAATGGTGCCATCCAACATTTGGGTCATCCCATCCGGGTCCGGTAGCCGCATAGATTTTATCCCCATCCAAAACCGGACCAACGCCAAGTATCGGCACATCATTTTTACACAGGATAACCAATTCATTTTCTTCTTGCATGTAATCTGTAACATCAAAAGAAAAAGGAGCAAAAAATCCTTCATGGCTGCCTACATAATTGCCATTCAGATATATTTCAGCAATATAGTCCACACACTGAAAATACAGAACAGCTCTCTTCTTATTTTGAATGAGCCCTTCTGACCATGTATCTCTATAAGAGCATCTGTAATAACCGCTCCACTTTCCATCTTCCAGCGCAGGACCTCTGTAATCAGGTACCGTTACTTTTTCCCATACCTTATTGACATCATCCCGTTCTGTAAATACCTCTCCTTTTTCCCGATAGCGGAATTCAAATTCACGCAATTGAATACTCTCTGTCCCCGTCTCTGCAAGCGGCAGATAGTTCTTCATGTATGGACGGTATTGCTTTCTCATAGCTTCTAAGTCCCGCGTGAATTTCTCACACTGCTCTTCGAATGTCTTTTCCTTCTCCCAGGAAATCTTATGCTGACGGCAGTCTTCTTTTGAAGACCAGATATCCGGTGTTGGTAAAGGCTGTACTTCTTTATCTGTTGTCCCAATTGGATGCTTTGTCATTGCAATCTCATGAAAAAAATCCTGATTAACCATATTTATACCCATTGCATATTGCAGGCTTGCCTGCAATACTGCCACACTAAAACAGGTTGAAAGAATCACACCATGGCATCCTTTCTATCTCATAATTTTCTTTCAACCTTATACTTCCTGCATATCGCGGTCCTGCCTGCAATACTGCTTTACAGATTAACAGGGCACATCCACGTACTTTTCATCTGTCAGTTCTCAGTTGTTAAGCATATCGTGAATGAACCCTGTTGCCAATTTCTATTATTTAGCTGCTTCTGCCGCTGCGTCTTTAAATTCTTGCTGGATTGCTTTGTAGTCAGCAGAATCTACGATTCCCTGTACAAAGGTTTTCCATTCTGTTTCCCCAATCTGTCCCATAATATACTGTGCACAAAGGGTATTTACATCATCGGTCAATACATTCCAGTTATTATTGTAAGTTGCTGACTGAAGGTTACTGATTGCATTTTTCATTCCGGTTTCTTTTAAGTCGCTATATACAAACTCTTTGATTTCTTTTACTTTTGCAATATTTTCATCAGATGCTCTCTTGGTTCCGTCTTTCATAAATTTGTCGTTTATCTGATCCGCATCTTTTTTCAAGAAGATCTGGTTCCATGCACCTACATAACCATCCTGTCTTTTTTTCTTAAATGTTTCATCATCTGTATTTTTTGTTCCGTCTTCTTTTAAGGTATAATGAATATCCTGTACACCATCCATCATTACAGAATCGTATCCCGGATGAGTCTCTTCTGTTGCATTAAATACTTCCATAATCTTCTTAATTTTTTCATCAGAGCATTTAGCGCTGATTGCGATACAGGAATCAATGTCCGTATAGTTTGGACTTACCGTATATGCTTTGTCTCCCTTAACCGGCATCAGACACCATGCTTTTAATTCCGGTCCTGTACTTTCATCAAATATTTTATTACTGGTAAGGTCTGCTGACTGATTCCAGTTATACCATGCTGTCAGGTATGCCACGGAATTGCCTGCTTTCCATTTAGAAGTATCGGCATTTGCTAAAGCAAATTCAGGATCAATAACACCTGCATCGTATAAATCTTTCATCCAGTTCAGGAAATTGATATATTCATCTTTAAACTGCATGTATTCAAATTCGCCGTTTTCATTTACAGACCAATCTGACTGTCCTGTAAACGCTACTGCAAAAGCTTTAATTCTGTCATTCATAAAATCATCATCAAAATATTCCAGAGCATAAATCTTCTTGCCTTCACCTTCAGATGCCGCTTTAGACAGATCGATTAACCAGGTCTTCAATTCTTCCATGGTTTTTGGTTCTTCCGTGAAATTATATTTTTCCATCAGGTCTTTTCTGACTTCTATACCGGAATTCTGTCCGCTTTCCGCCTTACTTCTTGGAAGAATATAAATGCCGCCGTTATATCTTGCCTGATCCCACATATTCTCGTCCCAGTTTTTCATAACTGCATTGGTCTCGGCAATTCCGTTGCCATTATCAAATAAGTAAGGTGTCATATCTACAAAAGATCCTGCTTCTACCGCCTGTGTAAACACCGGATAATAATAAGAACCATTTCCCTGCTTGCTCACCTGGATAACATCCGGCATACTGTCTGCGGCAATCAAAGTATTTACCTTCTGGTCAAAATCCTGATAGTTCACCCATTCAATTTCCAGATTTACATCAAACATATCTTCCCAGTACTGTTCCATCTCACTGTTTGCCAGAGGACCATATCCCCAGTCAATACCCATAACAGAAATTGTCATGCGGTCTCCGCTTTCACCTGATGCTGCTGTTTCGCCGCCGGCAGTATCTCCCGTAGCTGCTTCTGCCTGTGTTCCTTCTGTTTTTGCTGCTTCTGTGGTTTTGCCGTCTGAACCGCCGCATCCTGCCAGAGCAGATGCTGCCAAAACTGCTGCTAAACCAAGAGCTACCTGATTTCTAAAATTCTTCCTCATATCTTATTCCTCCTAAAAAATATTCTTTTTATGCAAAACGCTCCGCGTTTTTAACCTTTGACTGCTCCTACCATCATTCCTGTCTCAAAATACTTCTGCAGGAATGGATAAATAATTAATACGGGCAACACAACAACTACTACCGCAGCCATTCTCATAACTTCCTGCGGAACGGCATTCTGAACGGTTGACTGCACATCCAGGACATCTGAAATATTGGATGATAGTACAACTTTCTGCACATATACCTGTAAAGAAGCCTTCGCTGTAGATGTCATGTACATAATGGAGTTAAAGTATGTATTCCAATAACTTACAAAGGAAAACAGTGTCATGGTTGCAAGCATTGCTTTGGACAGAGGAACTACAATGGTTCCAAAGATACGAAGCTGTCCGCATCCGTCAATCTTTGCTGCCTCCTCCAGTTCAATGGGTAATGACTGGAAGAAAGATCTCATTACCATGATGCTCCATGCCCCGCATGCTGCCGGCAGGATACATGCAAAATAGTTATCTATTAATCCTAATGAATTGATATTCATAAAGTTTGGAACCATACCAGCCGTAAACAGCATAGTAATCATAACGTATTTATTGATGAAACTTCTTCCCGGTATGGGCTTTGACAACATATATGCCAGTCCGGCATTTAAAAAGACGCTTAGCGGTACTCCAACTGCTGTAATAAATATTGTTGATTTCAGGGAATTCAGGAATCCTGTTCCCGATAAGATCAGTTTATATGCCGCCAGAGACCATTTTTTCGGCCATAACATAAATTCGCCTGCTACATACGCTGTGGAATCTGTAAAGGATAATACTACAACATACAGGAATGGCAGAATCATGGTACCTGCTATAATAATAAGAATTAACCACAAAATGCTCTGATAAATATTTTCTTTGGCTTTCATACCCATTTTATTCGCTCTCCTTTCCATCCTCATCTTTACATAACCCCGTCATAACCTTTGCGGTTCGTAATCCAGTTTGTGAAGATAACAAGTGCCGTATTAATTACAGATTTAAACAATCCGATTGCGGTTGTGTAAGAGTACTGTGTACTTCCGCTGGCAATACTGTTGTTATATATGTAGACCTCAAATACTTCCAGTTTCGATTTAACCATCGCGTTATTCATCAGGAATACCTGTTCAAAATCTACGGAGATAATCGTTCCCATTCTCAGGATTAACATAACAGCTACGGTAGGCATAATACTTGGAAGTGTGATTTTCATCATACACTGGAACTTGTTAGCCCCATCCATTTTTGCTGCCTCATACAGTGACTGGTCAATTCCGGAAATCGCTGCCAGATATACGATGGATCCCCAGCCTATGCTTTTCCAGAGTGACTGGATTACAATAACCAGATAAATCCATTTGGTACTGAATAAATAAGCCGTAGATTCATATCCCAGCAGGTTCGCAATCTTGTTTACAAGGCCCTGTTCTGTAGACAGAAGGAAAAATGTCAGACTGGCTACGATCGCCCAGGATAGAAAATGCGGAAGGTATACCGAAGTCTGTACGAGCTTTTTAAACTTCGCATTCCGTACCTCATTCATGATCAAAGCCAGGAAGATTGGCGCCGGAAAAGTCAAAAGGCTTAATCCACTGATGATCAAAGTGTTTTTTAACATGTTATAAAATTTGGGGTCCTGAAACAGTGCTTCAAAATGTTTAATCCCCACCCATTTGCTATGGAGTAAACCTAAATGTGGATTGTAATCCTGAAATGCCATCAACAGACCTCTCATCGGCATATAGCAGAACAGGAATAAAACAATTAACCCCGGTAATCCTAGTGCATAGATCCATCGATATTCATAGATGTGCTTTCTTAATGTCTTTTTGGAAGTGCTTACATTTTTTTGACTAGAAGCCCTCATACAATATCCCTCCCGATTATCTTTTTCAAGACGGTGTGTTTTCCGTCTGTTCTTCGTCGTTAAGGAAAGTATAAGGGATTTTTAGAATTTTTTATATAGTAGAGATTCAATATTTTTGTACAAATTTCATCTTTTTTTATATTTTTTTCATATTTTTAATATTTTTGACATCCATATTATGGAAGCGCTTACTTTTTTCTCTATGTGTCCCCCAATATTTTTTCTTTGCAGCCGGTATAACAATTGCAGCAGCCAGAATTGCCACAAAGGCAACGGATATATTACTGACCATCATTACGATACCTACGCTTTCACTTCCCAGATTCGTAAAATTTTGCAGAAACCATAGAACCGGTACCCGGAACACAAAGACACGGCTCATACTGATTAACAATGATATTTTTGTTTTCCCCAAACCATAAAGCAGCGCCATGACAGCCGAATTAATCCCAAGAGGTACGAACCCCATAGCTTCAAACCGGAATATTTTCATAATCAGTCTTTGAAATTCCGGGTCATTTTCCGAAAACATGCCGCTTATCTGTTGTAAGAATCCCATTGCAATGGCATATGCAGCAGCCCCTGCAATTAAATTATAAACCAAGACACTCCAAAACGCCTGTAATGCCCGGTCAAATTTGCCTGCCCCAATATTCTGACTGATTACGGAAGCGGCTCCTTCCTGTAAACCGTTTTGCGGTGCAGCGGCAAAGCCTCCCAGATTATTGGAAACCCCCAATGCCCCCACGGTAAGAACACCATACAGTGTACTCATGGAATTTACCATCAGTTTCCCCATAGAGAATAAAGCCCTTTCTACAACCAGAGGAACAGACTGTATAATCATAGGTCCTGACAATCTTTTTTTGAAAGACACAAACCGTATTGAAAATCCAAACGCATTCTTTTCACGATTCATCTTGATCAGCCCGATCACCATTAAAGTTGACTGAGAAATAATCGTAGCCAGAGACATTGTAACGATACTGCCTTTTAGAACATAAACAAACAAGGCGGTCAAAGATGTCTTGGTAAGGATTACAATAATATTCATTTTCATAATCAGCTTTGTTTCGCCCCTGGCACGTTCTATGGCAATAAACACATTGTTGAAGAAAATAATAACCATCGCCAGCAGCTGCAGCTGAAAGTAGGTATTGCCCTCTGCAATCAGCTCCGGCGGCGTTTTCGCAAAAGCCAGAATCTGCCGGGTAAACGGAATGAGCAGGAGTATATTTGCAGATAAAACACCGCACATGGCATACAGGGTACTGACCCGTTTTTTTACCAGGTCATATTTTCCCTCACCATAAGCTTCACTTACCTTCAGGCTGGCACCTACCGCCAGACCTCCGCCCACCGCCGAAATGATAGAATTAATCTGAGCCAGATAGGCCACTGCTGATACCGTATTGGAGCTGATATGGGAAGCCATCATGGTATCCAGCACTCCGAATACCTGACCCAGACACTGATATACACATAGCGGCAATGCGACCTGCCATACTACCTTCCACATATTCCCGTTCAGCGTAAAATCCCGAAACTTCTGATCTTTTGCCGACAGCCCCGCGTTATTCTCTTCCATGATGTCTGCTCCTTTAGAACATGTCAAAAAATACCCGTACCAGCGAAATACTTAAGATCCGCTGCGTCACAAATGCGTACCTTTTTTGGACAGCAAAGGCTGGTGCCATAAATTTTTTTCATGCTCTTGTCTCATTAACTGTTTTATGAACTGTATTTTGTATTGTATTTTACCGCAAAATCTTATTGATATCTACTGTTTTTTCGTGAAGATCAGCTTGAATTACAGATATTTTGTGTTATTCTAATAGGGAGCATTAAAAATAATCAAATCATATATATTTAGGAAAGGCAATATTGAAATGAATCCAGACAATAAAGAACTCACAAATGATCCTCCGCTGTTTTTTATAAACCAGTTGAGGCGAAACAGCAGTTTCCGTATGCCCGAATCCCATTCTCACGACTGCTATGAACTTTATTACCTTCTGTCCGGCACACAGAAATTTTTTATTCAGCACACAGTACATGCCATGTGCCCCCATGACTTTGCCCTGATCTCCCCCGGACTCCTGCACCGCACTACATATTCCCAGGTATCTGCACACGAGAGAATTGTGATCATGTTTGATCCCTGCTATATTTCCGCACTTACGGATGCCTTCCCGGACCTGATAAAAGACAACTTTCTGGGAACACCCTGTTTGCATGTATCCGAGCTTTGTCATGAAGAAATTATGCAGACAATCAATCATCTTTTTCAGGAATTTGAACAAAAGGATGAATTTTCCACAATGTTAACGTCACAATCCCTGTGCCGGCTGCTTGTGCAGCTTACAAGGCTCAAGCAGGAAGAGCATACGCCTGCCCCTTCCCCTTTGACACCTCAGGACGAAGCCATAGGCAAAGCCGCCTTCTTCATCAGCCAGTCATACTGGCAGTCCATCACTTTGGAAGATGCCGCCAGAGAAGCCAATTTAAACCCTACCTACTTTTCCCGTAAGTTTAAAGCCGTTACCGGTTTTGGCTTTAAAGAATACCTGACACAGATCCGCATACAAAAAGCTTCTTATGAGCTCCTCCACACAAATGATTCTATTACCGAAATTGCAACACGCTGTGGTTTTGAAAACAGTAATTATTTTGGGGATTTGTTTTATAAGGTGAACGGGGCTTCACCAAGGGCTTATCGGAAAGCCAGAAAGTTGAAATGATTCTACTTTACAGGTGTTTGCCAAATATCTGAGCAGATGGTATTGCAATATTATATTTTGCTTTCCAGAATTTCAAGCGCCAGAATATATTCAACACAATTCCTACTAAAAAGCTTTTTTTCATCTGATTTAGAAGGCTTGTGTCTAAATTCTATCCACATTTCTTCAAGTCTTGACTTTCTTAAAACAATCCGCTAGTATAAAATATAGAAACAGCTGCCTTTGCGGCAGCATCAAACTTATGATAAGAAATGAGGCCCTGCTATGTATCGGGTATTAATTGTTGATGATGAACCTTTTGTGATTGAAGGAATGAAAACGGCCATTGACTGGACCGGTTTTAATTTTGAAATATGCTGCAGCACAACAAACCCTCTCCACGCTTTGGAATATCTGGAGAACAATCCGGTAGATCTGCTGATCACGGATATATCCATGCCCCAGATGGATGGACTGGAATTGATTCAAAGAGTGCGTAAAATAAACTCGCTGATCTCTATTTTAGTACTCTCTGCCTATGATAACTTTGAGTATGTCCGGACTGCTATGCGCCACGGTGCTGAAAATTATCTGTTGAAGCCGCTGAATCCAGATGAACTGGGAGAATCGATCAGCCGGATTGTCAGCCATCTGAAAGAACGCTCCACCCTTTCCAATACTTACGGTTCCATGATGCTGACTTTTCGAAGTATCTTTACGGAAAGCTGGGTGAAAGGGTCTCTCAGCGAAGACGAATTTATTACTCGCGCCCAGATGCTTGGCGTAAACCTGTATCTGAATAATTATACGGTGATGATTTTCACTGCGGATACGGGCATTTCTCAGACAACCGAGAAAATGTCCCATTTATTTGACTATCTGCTATCCCTTTTTGTGGGTACTTATATCAGTCACTTTTATTTTGAGACACCGTCCCGCCTGGTCTGTATTATCAGCAGTCCCACCACAGAGCTTCCCCTTGACAGTCTGTTGTCTGAACTGGAGAACGCCAGGGTAATCCTGAATTTCCCGTTTTTTGTTTCTACCGGGAATACCGTTAACAATTACGAGGATGTCAGTATCAGCTACCGGAATGCAAAAAAATATCTGTTTCTCCAGTACACTAAAATGAGCAGCTTTATCTATCAGGATATGGATCTGCCAATTACTTCTCTAAACGTCATTGAGCAGGACTACACCGATATTACAGAACAGGAATATCTTTCCCAGGTAACCGGTCTGTTGGATAAGGCACTTGATCCTTCCAAACATATTCCTTGTATTCTGTCTGTTTTAAGCTGGTGTACCTCACAGACAAGCACTGATCTGCAGCCACATGCTTCTATGATTGAATTATTAAAGTGCCTTAAGCCGGAAATACAAAATAATGCTGACATGATTTCTTATCTTCACACATTTATCCATACGGGATATGAAGTGCTATCCCAGAAGCAGCTGCTGCAGACTGCATCCTATCCCTGCGTAGATGCAGTCATTAATGCCGTACACGAATTCTCCGACAAGGATATTTCACTTAAAACCCTGGCAGCTAAGCTGAATATGCACCCATCCTATCTCGGAAATATCTTTCATCAGCAGACCGGATTTTATTTTAACGACTACCTGAATGATGAACGTCTGAAGTATGCAGCAGGGCTTTTGGAAAATTCAGATATGAAACTAAAAGACATCGTGGATAAGGCAGGGTTCTCCAGCCAGACTTACTTTAACCGCCTTTTTAAACGAAGATACGGTGCACCGCCAAATGCCTACCGGCGGGAATTGCGGGCGAAAAAGCTTTAATTGCATAAGAAGTATATATTTTTATAAAAAAGAACGCACCGGAGTAAATTTGAATTTATCAAACATCCTTCGGTGCAGTCTTTTATTTTAAAATGTTCGTTTTATAATGTTCGTTTTAAAATGTTCCTTTTACATCGCTCCAGTTTTTCTCCGCATAAGCAATCAACTGATTCGCCTGATCCAGAGGCATATCATTGAAGAAGAGGTATAAACCTTTGGAACCATATTTCTTAACAATTCTTTCGGTATTGCGGATCCAGTCATCAAATTCTCCGGAATATACCTTTACCCATAGAGCTTTATTGGCCGCCCTTGCTTTATCGTAAATCACATCCCACTCTTCCAGTGTTCCGTCCGGTCCATGGTCTCCGCTGGTCCATTGCAGTGCATTGATACCGTCCACTTCCATCAATGCATCCATATGCTTAATAGCATCCGGTCCATCCAGATGATACAGGACGTTATCCACTCCCTTAACTGCCTGTTTCAGTGAATCCAATACAAAGGTACGGAAATATTCCGGAGAGAGCAAAGCAGAATAATCACACTGCAGCTTCTGGGTTTTTCCGCTTCCGAATATCTGGAATACCGTGTATGCACTGCCTCCTTCATACTGGGCATATTTATAAAAGGCATCATAGTACTTCTGGTAGACATCGGTTACCTGCTGCACACGTCTGACTACCTCTTCATCATCGTCAATCATATCGTAGATCAGTTCCTGGGCTCCACGCAGAGATGCCAGAACATCTACATTTTCCATAAGATCCGGAATTGCAATTGGAAAATCATTTCCGATTAATTTCTTACATTCATCAAAAAGTGCAATATGTTTCTTAAACCATATATTATCCGGGTCAAAGACTAAAGGTTTACATTCTTCCCAGTCCTCTACACATGGCTCAAACCATACCGTTTTATCCTGAAATACAATTTCGCTTCCCAGATATCCTGCGATGGAACCGGGACCAAAATCAGCATTCAGATTCGGGAAACTTTCTCCCAGAAATTCATGCGTCTCGCAATAATGACGGAAGCGGTTTACAATTCCCTGGGCATTCATATATTTATCTTCCATATCCTTTGATTTTAACGCTGCGGGAAGTGAATACGGATAATATTCCGGTTTTATACCTGTTACACGCATAATCGGCCTGCCTGTATTCTGGCATTTCCAGTAATCATCAAATCTTTGTTTTGTGGCTTCCCAATCCTTTTTATACTGCATACCTGCTCCTCCTTCAAACCCCGGTTTCCATCCGTTCTGTCAAACTCCGGGGTTTCCTTATCTCCGCTATTTATAATCAAATCATATCATCGGAGGAGCCCAATTACTTGCCCAATATCCAGTATTTTTTGCACTATATTTGGATTTTCCGGTAAGTGCCCGGAGAGACTCCCTGCACCTTTTTAAATATCCTGTTAAAATAAGACACGCTGTTAAATCCGGTCTTCATTGCAATTTCCGTTATATTCATCTCTGTAGTGGTCAGCAGCATACATGCCTGGTTAATCCTGAGCTGGTCAATATATTCAAATATCCTCATATGAAGAATATTTTTAAAACAGGAACAGAGGTAACTTTTGTTCATCATTGCCACTTTTGCCATTTCATCCAGCTCCAGCTGTTCCATATAGTGTTCATGGATATAATCCAAAACGGGCTGCAGCCGGATAAACGGCTTGTGCCGCTTCCCAAAATCCTCTTCCAGGCAGCTGTCTATATAGAATCGGTAGAGTCTGGCAAGAAACAGCTGGGTCCAGGATTTTACAAACAGCTCCCATCCCGTATGTTTTCCGGCATATTCATCACATATATGTTCCAGGTCCTCCTGAAGTCCGATATATCCCTCCTGGCTTGGTCTGATCCGGTTGGTAAAGTTAGGGCTTCGGTTGAAAAAAGGTTCCAGAAACTGATATCCCTGATTTTTGTCCCAGAAAAAAGCCGGATCAAACACAATCACCTTAAGCTGCAGACTCCCGTCATGAACTGCCATATGGCGTTCCAGGTTATTAATGATAAAAATATCGCCTTCACATATTTCATATTCTTTTTCTTCAATCAGATAGAAACCCGTTCCTGAAATAACGTAATTAATTTCCAGAAAATCATGGGAATGAAAATACATCTGCCTTGAATTTGAAATGAATATCCGATAAGGAAACTCCGGTTTGAAGACCATCTTATCTTTGATACTGTCCATGTTAAACTTCTCCCTTATTCTATCATCCTATACTTTGAAATATCCATAATGAATTCAACATGAGCCTTAATTCCGTTCCAGTTAATTATTTTCCCTTTCATTAATAACTCTGTTCCTGAATATGGTACCTTAAACCTGCGCTCGCAGAACGATTCCCTTTTCATACTGGAGATCTTGCAAAATGGGCATGGATCGTTCAAATGCATCAATTCCTTGTAGCATTTTTTTCCAATATAAGTATTCCCCTGTGTATTTGCCATCTGGCGTGCTAATTTATTCATATATAACAGTTCATAATTTTCTACATTGCAGATATAAATTGCATTCGTTCCTTCATCCAGCAGCCATTCCATATTCCGCAGCAATAAAGAAGATGGCGATGACATTAATTCTCCAAAAAAACGGTATTGATTCTTCCCATTGTTTTTGGCAAACAGCAGCGCTTTATCTGCCTTTGTATATAACTCCATATACTGAAATCCATCTTTGGGAACCCGGCTGATACCCATCGAACAGGACATGTAAATTTTACTGTCCTGGTAATCATACTCCGCACATGAAATGCGGAAAAATTTTTGAATGAGCATGGTCAGTTCCTCTTCCATAGAGATTCGGGTAACAAAAACTGCAAACTCGTCACCACCCATACGCGCAACAAAACTTCCTTCACCAAAGGTTTCTTTGAGAAGTTTCGTAATCCTGCAAAGAATCTCATCTCCCTTCGTATGCCCCAGGAAATCATTAATCTGCTTGAAATTATCAATATCCAGCATTAAAAATGCTGACATATCCGTTTCGTGCCCGCTCAGATATTTTTCGATCTTCTGCTCAAAACTGATCCGGTTCAGCGCTCCCGTAAGGCTATCCCGCTCCGCCAGCTCACTTAGATGTCTTTGGGTATTTCTCTCCTCGCTGATATCCATAAAGATAGCGTAATAGATTGGAAATCCTCCCTCTTCCCGAATCCTCAGGGCAGACAGATGGATCCAGACAACTCCTCCGTCCTTATGCCTGATCCGATAAGTTGCATCAATTTTTCTATTTTCTGATAAAGCCGCTATTATTTCATTATTTAATTCCTTGCGGTCTTCTTCCAAAACGATCTCAATTGCATCAGATTCCACTATCTCCCAGTATTCTTCTCGTGAGTGACCGCTTAACGCACAAACTCCATCATTAAAATACAATATCTTCAACGGATCTGCCAGTTTATAAATTGCGATTCCTCCGGGAATATGATTGATTAAATAATTCAAATCAAACTCATAGGTCCCTTTCTCTTCTTCCTGCATATAATTCTCCTTATACGAAACTTTTAGGCTGCAATTCTATTAATTGCTATTCTATCACACTAGTTAAACTTTCACCATCAAATCCGTATCGTAACTTTATCATTTTCCAACATAGACAGAATTCAAATGGAAAACCGACACATCACTTATTTTTTAATTGGTAACTTCTTTACACTGCTGAATTTACCATAGATTTTTTTTCCTGCGGAGTCGAACTTATAGGCACGTACCTTCACATAGTAGGTCTTTCTTTTCTTAAGCCTTGTAACTGCCTTTTTTATCTTCGTTGTATATACCTTCTTTTTTCCTTTGGTAAATGAGGAATTCGATCCGTATAAGATCTGGTATCCCGCTGCTCCTTTGACTCCTTTGAAAGCAATATCCATGCGCCCTTTCTTTTTATTGTAAAGTTTTAATGAGTTTACACGCCCCACAGTGACTTTGCTCCAATGCGCATAGAGCATCTGGTCCTGATTCAAATTAACTCTGGTTTGGGATGTAATCTTCTTTCCACGGCTTTTCGCCGTATACCACCCTGTGAATCTGTATCCGGATCTTGCAGGTGCCGGAAGGGAGCCATAGGAATCCCCGTTCTTTACACCTCTTCCGGAAAACTTCTTTTTTCCACCGTTGCTGTTAAACTGTACCTGATAAATAATTTCTTTCCATCTGGCATACAGATTCTGGTTTCCGGTCTGTCTGAAATTAGATTTACCGGTAATCTGAGTTCCTCCGGATCTGGAATTAAACCATCCGGCAAACTGATATCCCTGTCTGACCGGCACCGGCAGACTTCCGTAAGCACTTCCGTAAGCTATCGTTTTTTCCTTTACAGACAGACTGCCACCCTCCGGCTGAAACAAAATTTTATAACCGCAGGGCCGCCAGGCGGCATATAATGTATGATTAGCAGCTGTGCCCACAATTGTCTCTTCTGCCACTCTGCTTCCTCCGCTTTTCATTGTATACCACCCTGCAAATTCATATCCTGTTCTTTTTGCCACCGGCAGGATTTCATAGGCATATCCTAGCCGCACCATAATCTGGTTCTGGGATACCGTTCCGCCATTACCGTCAAACAATACAACCAGTGCGTTTATGTTATTTCCCTTTTTTACATGATCATTATTTTCCCCCCTGGTGGTCAGGATACGGTCAATATTCTGAACATTCTCTGTATAGTGAACCGTCAATCCATTTCCATCCAGCCCTGTTTTCTCAAAACACTTTGCATAATATTCCGGATTAGCCTTAATGATTATTTCACCCTGCAGCCGGTAGCAATATTGAAACGTATTTGAAATATTGGAAACCCCCTCCGGAATATCCGGCGCCTCTGTCAACTCCGTACAGCCTGAGAATAACGAAGAAATATTATCTGCACTCTGTGGAATATCTGTTGCCTTTTTTAGGCTGCTGCATCCCCGAAAAGTTCTCCATAAATCGGTGACTCCTGCCGGGATCACAGGCGCCTCCTCCAGACTTGTACAACCCTCAAATGCACTTCGCATAACCAAAACCTCTGCCGGTATCTCCGGGGCCTGCTCCAGGTTTTTGCATCCCATGAAGGTAAATGCCAGTGTATACAGCTTCTTTGGCAGAACAGGGGCTTTTTGCAGACTCGTACAGTCTTGAAAAGCTCCATACAAGGACGTAACCTGATCATTAAATTCGGGGACTTCAACAAGATTTATGCATCCGGCAAAGGCTCTTGATACTATTCTTATGCTGTCCGGTAAATCTCCCGCTTTAACCATGCTGATACAATTTTCAAAGGTATTATACAGCCGTTGTACTCCCTGGGGAATTACCGGCATTTCTGTAAGGCTGCTGCACTCCTGAAATGTCCTGTCCATATCTTGCAGGCTCTTTGCAGATAAATCCGCTTTCTTCAAACTTCTGCATGAATAAAAAGTACGTGTAACCGACTCCAGGGAATCACTTTCTATAGAAATCTGCTGTAATTCACCACAAAACCGAAAAGCTTCATTTGCCGTCCTTAAGCTGTGGCTGTAGATATCCGGAACCGCTTTTAACTGATAGCACTCTGCAAAAGTACCATCCATATTTGTTACATTGGGGGGAATTTCGGGACCATATTCCAAATTAATGCAATTAAGAAACATATAACTGATGTCCCGTGCCGATTCCGGAAGCTTTGGTGCTGACATTAAATTTTGGCAGCCCTGGAATGCACTGTTCAAATTCAGGACACCTTCCGGTATCTCTGGTGCCTCTGACAGCCGGGTGCATCCCTTAAAAGTATTCTGCATTTCTTCAATACCTGGTGGTAATCTGTCTGCATAGATGAAATTCTTACAATTTTTAAACGCCTCGTTCATCGTACGTACCCCATTTGGAAGCCCTGTAACTGATTCCAGATTCCCACATTCAAAAAAAGCTTTGTACATACTGTTATTGCGGAAACGAACCCCATCCTGAAAGGATACGGTTCTTATATGATTATTTTGGAAAAACGGTCCTGTACTCAGATATTCATAACTGCTGGTCCCTACGACGGTATCCATAATTTCCACCCCATAAACGTTTCCGTCTTTTACAACAGTACCAGGCACTTCCACATCAGTGTCAGCTCCCTTATATTCTGTAAGAGTTACCGTAAATGTGCTTTCATCCCACTCGCAAAGCCAGGATGACATATCCGTATCCTGGGAAATCACGTCCTCTTCCACTGCCAAAATACGTTCTGTTTCATCTCCTTCATCCCTCTGTACAGCTTGCTCATTATCCAGCACCGCTTCTGCCTCTGCCGGAAAATAAAAAGCCATAGTTAGTAATACTGCCAGCATTATTGCTCTTATTGCTGTTTTGCATCTCTTTCTCATTTCTTTCTCCCTCCTGCCGGTTCTTTCCTCAATTAGAGTAAATCCCCTTCCTTTATCATACATTATAAGACATTATTATCGTTTTTGCCAGAGCGTTGAAAATGCTTCCTGCAAGATATGTCTTCCAAAAGCAGCAAAAGGGAATAAGGCATAAAGTACCGCAAATGATTTACTCAAAGATCTCAAACACTGGATCAGCAGAAAAATGAAAAGATAAAAAAAGGATAAACCCACTATACGGGTCTATCCTTTTTATTTTCGAGAATGCCGGCGACCGGAATCGAACCGGTACGGGAGATTAGTCCCGCAGGATTTTAAGTCCTGTGCGTCTGCCAGTTCCGCCACGCCGGCATAAAAATAGATTGCTCAGGCAATCTATTTTCAATGGATGGAGGTGGATTCGAACCACCGAAGCAATTTGCAGCAGATTTACAGTCTGTCCCCTTTGGCCACTCGGGAATCCATCCATATGCATTGATCTTTTACAAGATCAATGTTCTAATTTTGTTCTGACAAGATATATTTATATCACAACTAAGAACAAAATGCAAGGCTTTTTTTCGAATTATTCAAAATAATTCCAAATGCTGACACAATGAGCACCATCACGATCCTTTCAGACACTTTTGCAGGGTATCAAAAAGGACTTCCGTTTCTATGGGCTTGGATAAATGTCCATTCATTCCGCTGGCCATGGACTTTTTTGTGTCCTCACTGAATGCATTGGCAGTCATCGCAATAATCGGAATTGATCTGGCATCTTCACGCCCGGAGGTACGGATCCCTTTTGTAGCTTCCAGTCCGTCCATAACCGGCATTCGAATATCCATCAGCACAGCGTCATAGTAATAAGGCGGATGATTTATATACATATCCAGCGCCTGCTGCCCATCTCCCACAGCTTCAATAATAAAGCCGTTCATTTCTAAAATGGTACTGGCAATTTCCTGATTTAACTCATTATCTTCTGCCAGCAGGATTCGTTTTCCATCAAAATCATAATCACATTTCACTTCTTCTTCATAAGGTACTTCAATTTCGTCTGAACCATATGCAAATGTCAGTGTAAAATAAAATACTGATCCTGCCCCCGGCTCACTCTGCACCTCCAGGTTCCCACCCATCATCTGTACCAGTCTGCTGGATATGGCAAGCCCCAGACCGGTTCCTCCGTATTTAGAAGAAGTTTTCTTTCCTTCCTGTTCGAATGCAGTGAAGATTCTGCCAAGAGCTTCTTTGTTAATCCCTATTCCATTGTCTTTCACAGAGAAATGCAGTACAACCTGGGCTGCCTCTTCCTTCAGAGGATCAATATTTACGATTACCTGTCCGCCCACACCGGTAAATTTCAATGCATTTCCTACAATATTTACCATAACCTGGTTGAGACGTAATTCATCAGCGATAATTCTGCGGTTGTTGATATAGCGATTCTCGATCCTGAAATCAATGTTTTTACGTTGGGCCTGCGGCATCATCAACGATTCCAGATCATCCATTTGTCTTTTCAGATCCATGCTCTCTTCGTTTATCTCAATTTTACCGCTTTCTATCCTGGACATATCCAACACATCGTTCACAAGATTCAGCAGGTAGGTATTGGCTGATTCAATTTTATTCAGACAATCCATCGCCTTCTCTTTATCATTCAGAACTGTTTTTGCAATGGCAGTCATTCCCGTAATGGCATTCATAGGTGTCCTTATCTCATGGGACATCCTGGATAAAAAGTCTGTTTTCGCCTGACTCACAGCATCTGCCCTGGCTTTCATAATAAATGAAAATATGATCTTAGCCATTTCCTTCACCAGTTTGCGCTGCTCCTTCGTCCACACATAATCACCTTTCCGGATCTCAAAACTTAACGTTCCGGTTATTTTTCCATGATTCCAAATGGCGGAGATCAGGCATGATGGGATCTTGGAAACCCTCGGGTTCATCCGGTCGCACAGCCCCTCTTCATCAAATATCTGATCTATTTTGCTGACTTCTTCTCTGAATATATAAAAATCCCGATCCATTTCAAGATCCGACAGGTTTCCAGCCCACTGGTAAGTATAACGGTAACTTAAATATTCGTAATCCATCTCCATAATGGTAACCCTGTCAAAATGATAGGTTTTGCCGATTCTGGATAACAGCAGGAAAATGGCATCATCCAGACTTTTCGCCTTCCCCAGAAGCTCCAGGGCAAAGGAGGTCAGGTCCTCTTCCCGGTATTTTACCGGTCTGCCAATTTCATTGATAAAATGAGCTTCTTTATAGAGTTCCGTAAGTACCGTCCCCAGTTCATTTGAGGTATCCAGGTAACAGCATGCACGGCCCCTTTCATACTCTTTTGCATATTTCAGAGTACTTTCCGCACACCGGTAAAGCCCGCTGTATTCGTCTACAACCTCGGTAACACACATCCCGATGGTAACCGAAACCCGCACCTTGCTTTGCCCTGAAACCACCAGATTCTGTACCATCGCAGCAATCTTAGGCCCCAGTATAGTTGCTCTTCCTTTTGTACAGCCTTTTAAAAAAAGCATGAATTCATCGCCGCCCAAACGGATCAGTATATCATCTTCCTGTGTTTCAGACTTAAGGATCACCGCCACTTCCTGCAAAATAGCGTCTGCAAATACGCTGCCTTCTTCATCATTTACCTTCTGGAAATCATCCATATCCAGGAGCATTAGCCCGCAGATTTCATCCGGGCTTTTCTGCTCCATGTACTCCCGCGCCAGGCGGATACCCGCTTCCTTTGTATACAAACCAGTCAGCCCGTCCCTGTATTTCGCCTCCTCCAGCGCGAATTCCTTTTCTTTCTCTGACTGGATGTTGCGCATTTTACCGATCATTTTAACCATATTTCCTTCATCATCATAGATCGTTGTGCCGGATATCCGGGACCACACAGTATGGGAACTGCCCACATGAGGTGCCAATTTAATATCTATTTCTTTCCCTGCCCTGCCCAGCATAAAATCCCGTAAATATGCCGCATCCTTTTCCCCGGCTAAAGAGTACAGCTCTTTTTTGAGAAAATCAGGTACGATTTCTTCTGTATCATTTTTTCCCTTTGTCTCAGACAGGGTACCATAAGACCGATACTGGTCCTCGCGGACATCATATTCAAAAATAACTGCCGGGGAACTTTCAATGGCAATGCGAAACCTCTGGTGTTCTTCTTCCAATTCCAGTTCCAGTTTCTTCTTTTCCGTTATATCCACCATAACGCGCTGAATGATATTTCCGCCGCTACTAGACATCATCAGCTCTGTCGTTCCATATACCCAAAGAATATCAGACGAGGGTCCCAGAATCCTGTATTCAAATTGAAAGCGGTCACCCGGGTTTTTTAATTTATTGATCTTATCAATGATAACCTGGCGATCCTCTTCATAAATTCTGTTATAAAATTCATTCATACCCAGTTTATAGCATTCATCTTCTGACTCATACCCCAGAATCCGAAGTGCTTCGTGATTCAGTGTCAAAGCAGAGAACTCCCCGTCCTCCAATTGGTACCGTAGAATTCCGCACATCATAGAATCGTAAATGCTGTCTAAGAGTTCTTTCTGAGATGCCATTTTCTGATTTGCTTCTTCCATTTCCGTAACATCCAGATAAATGCTGTTGATAATAACTTCTCCATCTTCATTTCTGACCTTCTTACCACTGTCAATGATCCATTTCAAAGATCCGTCCCTGCAAGCTATCCTGTATTTAATGGCATAATCCATACTGCCATCCCGAAATGCCTCTTCACACTCTTTTAAAACCCTTGGGAGATCCTCCGGATACACAGCACCTACGGCGCTGCCTTTGGTCACTTCCATAAACTCATCCCTGGTATAGCCAAACATACTGCACAATTCATCGCTTAGATAGGCATATGTATACATATTATCATCGATACTGATTTTCAGCCCGCCCTGTATCGCATCCAGGACAACCTGTATCTGATGGTTTTTCTGCATATACTCATCATAAGTCTGCTTTTGTACCTGAACAGCCTTCTGAAATTCCAGCTCCTTTTTCTTCAGCTCTTCTTCAACCTCTTCCATTTTCTTTTCCAGGTAAGAGTATGCCTTACGTCCCTCTTCATTTGGAAAAAGATCTCCCGTTTCCATTTTTTGATATGGGTTTGAATTATGAATATGAACACATTCAAAGGTGTCAGCTTTCCTTCGGAATATAAATGTAATACGCTGATGTTCTTCAATGCACAGACCAGTCTCTTCGTTGGCAGCAACCCAGAATAATCCACTGCATAAATACATCCCGGTTCCAAGTTCCGTCACTTCAAATTCTTCGTCCCATATATGACATGGCGGAATCTTTCCCTTAAACATCTGAAAATATTTTGCGGTCTCTTCCCCGGACTCCCGATGCTGTTCCTCCCCGGCTCCAATCCAGGTGATATCCGGAGCAAATACTGCTGTTACGGCATCTTCATCATTTTCAACATAATGCTTCTCCAAAATCCAATGGGCAAATTGTTTTACCTCTGTTTTTATATGATCATTCATAGTAATCCCTCTAAACATTACGCCATCCTTTTGGATGAACATATGTAGCCGCTTCATATTATACTTTAATCCCATTATAGATAAGAAACCGTCAAAATACAAGCAGCAAAAATTTCCCTTTTCACCACCTTTTAAAAATGCTATACTGAATGAAAATAAAAGCCCTTTTTAAGTGGGTTTTAAACTGAGGTGACATATGAATTTTTTATTGAAACCACTAGCTTTTCTTCTTATAATTTTCGGCGGGTACCTCTTAAAACGTTTTGGGTTTTTTAAAGAAACGGATTATCCCCTCATTACGAAAATTGTGTTGAACATTACACTCCCCGCTGCTGTTATTAACGGCTTCGGAGGCTTCCAGCGTGATACTTCCCTGTTTTTAATCATTGTACTGGGCTTTATGTGCAGTTTTCTGCCATTGCTCATCACTTTCCTCTTATCCAAAAGAATGTCTAAAGAACGCCGTGTATTTACGATGATCAACTCCTCCGGTTATAATATCGGCTGTTTTGCACTGCCGGTAGTCCAGAGTTTTTTCGGTCCTGCCGGAACTGTTGTAACCTGCCTGTTTGATACCGGGAACTCCATGATTATGACCGGGGGATCCTATGCTGTTACTTCCTCCCTGCTTCACACCAATCCGGGAGAAAAAACGAGCATTTCTTCTATAATAAAGAAACTTGCATCTTCCATTCCCTTTGATACCTATATGCTGATGCTTCTGCTGGCAATCTTCAATATCCGGATACCGGATGGGGTAATCACTTTTGTAAGTCCCTTTGCATCCGCTAACAGTTTCTTAGCCATGTTAATGCTTGGGCTGATGTTCAAACCGGTCCGCAATCCATTATACATAAAAGATACGATCCTTGTGGTGGCAGTAAGACTTTTATTTAGTACCTGCTTTTCCCTGTTTTTATACTGGTGCACCCCATTTTCTCTGGAAATCCGACAGATCCTGGCCGTTGTGGCATTTGCCCCCATCGGATCACTTGCTCCGGCATTTACGGAAAAATGTCATGGCGACGGGTCCCTCTCCAGCTTTGCAAATTCTATTTCTGTTATTGTGAGTCTGATTATTATGACCGGGATGGTGGTTGTGATGGGCATCACCGCATAACTGCCGCTTTCATTTCCCGGACATATTGTGCAACAGCCGATACCGCGTTTTCTCCATGCTTTGCAACCAGTTTCACAATTGCGGAACCCACAATTGCACCGTCTGACACTCTCGCCATTGCAGCTGCCTGTTCCGACGTAGAGATACCAAATCCCACTGCACAAGGGACATCTGTCTCTTCTTTTACCATTTTTGTCATCTCGGCAATATTCGTCTTAATCTCGCTTCTGACTCCGGTAACCCCAAGAGAAGATACACAATACACAAAGCCTTTTGCCTCTTTTGCAATCATCCGAATCCGCTCATGAGAAGTGGGGGCTATGAGGGAAATAAGGTCTACATCATACTGTTCGCATACACCGGAAAGCTCCTCTTTCTCTTCATAAGGCAGATCCGGCACAATGATCCCATCCATACCGCATTCCACGCAGCGTTTCATAAATTTCTCTTTCCCATAAGTATAAATAGGATTTACATAAGTAAGGAATACCATAGGAACGGTGACCTTCTGTCTGGCACGAAAAATCATATCAAATAATTTGTCGGTGGTACAGCCAGCCTCCAGTGCCCGCTCATTTGCTTCCTGGATTACAATCCCTTCTGCAATGGGGTCTGAAAAAGGGATTCCGATTTCTATCAAATCTGCCCCTGCATCCTGCATGGCATACAATAACTGTTCTGTTACATCTAATGTGGGATCTCCTCCCGTAACGAAAGGAATAAATGCTTTTCCATTTTCAAATGCTTTTCTAATATTACTCATAGATATTCACTCCTCTGTATCTTGCGATCGCCGCAACGTCTTTATCTCCGCGTCCTGAAATGTTAATTACAATAATTTTATCTTTATCCATGGCAGGTGCCAGTTTTCTGGCATATGCTACTGCATGGGCACTTTCAATTGCCGGAATAATTCCCTCTTTTCTGGAAAGATATTCAAATGCCTCCACTGCTTCGGTATCCGTAACAGGTACATACTGTGCTCTCTTAATTTCAGCAAGATGGGCATGTTCCGGTCCTATCCCCGGATAATCCAGACCTGCTGAAATAGAATATACCGGAGCAATCTGACCATACTCATCCTGGCAGAAGAGGGATTTCATTCCATGGAATACGCCTTCGCTTCCCCTGGCAATGGTAGCTGCATGTTTTTCCGTATCTACGCCCAGTCCTGCTGCCTCGCATCCGATCAACTGTACTTGGGTATCCTCTATAAACTCATAAAATGCACCCATTGCATTGCTTCCGCCGCCTACACAGGCAATTACGGCATCCGGAAGTCTTCCTTCTGCTAATTGTATCTGTTCTTTGATTTCCTTGCTGATAATTCTCTGGAAATCACGCACGATGGTAGGAAATGGATGTGGTCCCATAACAGAACCTAAAACATAGAGCGTGTCATCGCAGCGGCTCGTCCACTCTCTCATTGTTTCATTGACGGCGTCCTTAAGCGTCTGAGTTCCGCTGGTAACAGAATGAACCTTGGCGCCTAACAGCTCCATACGGAATACATTCAGCGCCTGACGGTCTGTATCTTCTTTTCCCATGAAAATCTCGCATTCCATGCCCATTAAAGCCGCCGCTGTTGCCGTTGCCACACCATGCTGCCCCGCTCCTGTCTCTGCAATAACACGGGTCTTTCCCATTTTCTTAGCCAGCAGCACCTGCCCCAGTACATTATTAATCTTATGGGAACCGGTATGATTCAGATCCTCTCTTTTTAAGTAAATCTTAGCGCCTCCCAGATCCTCTGTCATCTTCTCTGCATAATATAACAGTGATGGCCTTCCGGCATAATTTTTATATAAATCATCCAATTCTGCAATAAATTCCGGATCCTTGCTGTATTTATCATATGCTGCTTCTAATTCATATACTGCATTCATCAGTGTTTCCGGAATATACTGTCCGCCATATTCCCCAAATCTTCCTTTGCTCATAATTCTACCTCTTTTCTGATTACTCTTATTTGATTTCACTCCTGCGGCTGCCTTGCCGGTTATACTTATTTCAGACCTCTGACACGTAAGATAAATTCTGCGATCTTCTGTCTGTCCTTTATCCCAGCCGTTTCAACTGCACTGCTGACATCTACGGCATATGGTGCACACTTTTTGCATTCCGAGATAGAAGCCGCTGCATTATCTGCTGTCAGTCCGCCCGCCAGGAAAAATGGTTTCTTAAGCTGTGGAATCAGGGAACGGTCAAATACCTGCCCGCTTCCTCCGTACTGTCCCTTCGTATAAGTATCCAGAAGCAGATAATCACAGGGCAGCTCTTCTGCATTCCTGATCTGCTCACCACTCTGCACCCGAACTGCCTTAATCACAGGACAGGAAATACGATTTTTCAATTCTTGAATATACACCTGGGTTTCATCCCCATGCAGCTGTACCAGATCAATAATTCCCATTTCACATAGCTGTACGATTTTCTGCTGCTCCTCATTTACAAACACGCCGACTGCTTTGATCGACGGAAGAAGCAATTTTTTCAGCTCCCCAGCCTGCACCGCCGTTACCTGCCTGCTGCTCTTTGCAAATACGAAACCGATATAATCCGGAACCAGGTCATTTACCATACAGATATCTTCCTGCCTCTTCAATCCGCAAATCTTAATTTTAGTCATACTTCACCGCCTTTATCCGACCATTTTCCCACCTTTGCACTACCATTTCAACCAACTTATTTTCCATTTCTCAGAGAGTATCCGGAACCCGCCTTAGAACGTGTTAAAATTGCTTTCTGACAGCTGTGCATTACACTTAGCAGGATTGAATTTTCATCCACGCTTTAAGGAATCCAGCATCTGTTTTTTATTGCTGCTTCGCATTAACGTCTCTCCAATCAAAACCCCATTTACCTTTGCTTCACGCAAAACCCGGATATCCTCCGCCGTCTTTATTCCACTCTCTGCAATAAAGATCACATCCGCCGGTGCCAAAGCACGGAGTCTGGTGCTGTTATGGATATCCACAGTGAAATCTTTCAGATTACGGTTATTCACCCCGATGATCCTGGCACCTGCTCTTAATGCACTCTGCATCTCGCTTTCATCATGGGTTTCCACCAAGGCGGATAGGCCCAGTTTATCGCAGATTCCGATATATTCTTTTAGTGTCTCCGTATCCAGCAGTGCACATATTAAAAGTACCATGCCTGCTCCAAGCACTTTTGCTTCATAAATCTGATAGGGATCTATGGTAAAATCCTTACGCAGTACCGGTATGGAAACTTCTTTTGCTATTTCTTCTAAATATTGATCACTGCCCTGAAAATATGTTGGTTCAGTCAGGCAGGAAATCACAGATGCCCCCGCCTCCTCATATTCTTTCGCAATGGACAGATATGGAAATTCTTTTGCAATTAATCCCTTTGAAGGAGAAGCTTTCTTCACTTCACATATAAAGTGGATTCCTTCCCTTTTCAACTCCTGCTCAACCGGGAAACCGGTCTTCGCGTTCATGCTAAGCGCTCTGTCCATCATTTCTTCCATGGAAACTCTTTCTTTCGCCCCTGCCACCCGCAGCCTTGTATCTGCAGCAATCTCATCTAATATCATTCTGGCACCTCACATTTCCTTTGTAGTCTTAATAAATTCTGCCATTTTCGCATATGCCTTACCACTGTCAATGAGGTCTGCCGCCATTTTAATTCCATCCGCCAGGGTAATATCATCAATTCCAAGATAAAGACTCATTCCGGCATTCATTAAAATGACATCCCTTTTTGCCCCGCGTTCTTTACCGGATAAGATATCTTCTGTAATCTTAGCATTTTCTTTGGGATCTCCGCCTACCAGATCGGAAAGCTCACACCGGTTCAGTCCAAACTGTTCCGGAGCAATTGAATAAGAAGTAATTTCTCCAAAACGGATCTCATAAACCACAGTTTCTCCGGTAAGTGTAATCTCATCCAAGCCATCATTTCCGCATACCACTACGCCCCTTGTAACTCCCAGATTGGAAAGCACCTGCGCCAGCGGTTCCGCCAGTTTTCTGTCATAAACGCCAAGAAGCTGCATTGTCGCCGCTGCCGGGTTTGAAAGCGGACCCAATATATTAAATACCGTTCTGGCTCCTAATTCCTTACGTACCGGCGCTGCATACTTCATGGATGAATGGTATACCTGGGCAAACATGAAACACATTCCTGTTTTTTTCAGTATCTCTTCATTCTGCTCTACGCTCAGCGAAACATTTGCTCCCAGATTTTCTAATACATCCGCTGCACCGCATTTACTGGAGACACTGCGGTTTCCGTGTTTTGCAACCGGAACCCCGCCTGCCGCAACTACAAAAGAAGCTGTTGTAGAAATATTAAATGTTCCGACTTCATCTCCACCGGTTCCAACAATATCGATTACTTCTCTTTCTGGTTTTAATTTTATGCCCTTTTCACGCATAACCGTAGCAAATGCAGTGATTTCCTCTATTGTCTCCCCCTGCATACGCAATGCAGTCAGAAATCCCCCCATCTGTGCCTGGGTTGCGGTTCCATCCATCATTTCTTCCATAACTGCCTTAGATTCGTCATATGTCAGGTTGTTACCATTCATCACTTTATTAATTGCTTCTTTAATCATGCTAATTACCTCCTGCTTTCTATTTATTATCGAAATTTTGCTGAATTCTGGGCAAATATGCTGCAAAGTGGGGCGTGCAGATGGCGGGAATGAATTTTCAAACACGCTCTGATCTATGAATGCCCCATATGCATATTTTTTTACCCCTGGGTATCATATCTGAAAATTATTTTAACAATGTAAGGCTCTATCCCATTGCATGATTGTCTGTTATGATAACTTCAGAAAATTTTCCAATATCACCTTCCCCTGGGGGGTTAATATGGATTCCGGGTGAAACTGTACACCAAAAACGGAATTTTCTCTATGCTGTACCGCCATAATTTCGCCCATTTCATCCACCGCTGTAACGAATAGAGAATCCGGTATGGTTTCTTCTTTTGCTACCAGAGAATGATACCTTGCCACATCTATTTTTTCAGGAAGTCCTTCAAACAACGGGCACTCTGAATCAATCTTAATCGTACTTTTTTTCCCATGCATCAACTCTTTTGCATGACCGATCTTTGCTCCGTACACTTCACAGATCCCCTGATGTCCAAGGCATACACCCAGAATGGGCATTTTACCCTGCAATTTTTCCACAACTTCCTCGCATACGCCTGCATCCTTGGGATATCCCGGTCCCGGCGATAAGATAATATGCGAAGGATTTAAATTGCGGATTTCATCAATACTCATTTCATCATTTCGGATCACTTTAATATCCGGGCAGATGCTGCCCGCCATCTGTACTAAGTTATAAGAAAAGCTATCATAATTATCAATCAATAATATCATTATTCCAGGACCTCCTTTGCATTCATAATGGCGTTCATAACTGCTGCTGCTTTATTAGCCGATTCCTCATATTCTTTCTCAGGAACGCTGTCAGCCACAATTCCGCCTCCTGCTTCCACATATACTTTGCCGTCTTTCTTTACCGCCATACGAATGGCGATACAGGTATCCAGGTTACCGGTAAAGTCCAGATATCCCAGCGCCCCTCCGTAAATACCTCTTTGTTCACTCTCCAGCTCATTGATAATCTGGCAGGCACGGATCTTCGGTGCACCTGACAGGGTGCCGGCCGGAAGGACTGCTTCAATGGCATTTAATCCGTCATATTCTTCCCTAATATTTCCTTCTACCTGAGAACAGATATGCATAATCTTGGAATATTTATGAATCATCTGATACTCTGTTACTTCCACTGTATCAAACTTCGATATCCTTCCCAGATCATTTCTGCCAAGATCTACCAGCATGTTGTGCTCGGAAAGTTCTTTTTCATCTGCCAGAAGTTCCTGTTCCAGTTTTTCATCCTCTTCCTGATTTATCCCCCTGGGCCTTGAACCGGCAACCGGGAAAGTAGTCAGCCTGCCATTTTGCAGACGCACCAGGGTCTCCGGTGATGTACTAATTATTTCTTCCTCATTGATATTCATATACACCATATAGGGAGAAGGGTTGGTAGTCCGGAGCACCCGGTACGGATTGATCAGATTCCCTTCATAAGGACTTGTAAACTGTCTGGCAATAACTGCCTGGAATATATCCCCGTCTACGATATACTCTTTCGTCTTTTCAATAATCTCACAATAGGCTTCCTTGCTTACATTACAGGTAAATTCAACTTTCTGCTGAATCTTCTGATCCTCCAGAATCGGTGCATTTCGTATAATATTGGTGATACTCTCTATCTCAGCCATAGCTTTGCCATAATTCTCCATCACCTTGTCTGTTTTCATATTTACTACAATGCAGATCTTTTGTTTTAAATGGTCATAAGCAATTACCTTATCAAACAACATCAGGTCATAATCATTAAAATTACCTTTATTGATATTTAATGTGGGTTCCGCATATCCAATCATAGAATATGCAAAGTATCCAACAAACCCACCCGCAAATGGCGGCAGCCCTTCCAGATTCGGAGCCTTGTAATCTTTCATTATGGAGCGTATTACCTCAAGGGGCTTTTTCGTACTAATTTTTTCCATAACCCCATCCCGCGTGATGGTAACCTCATCATTTTTACAGAAAACCCGCATCACAGGATTAAATCCCAAAAAGGAATATCGTCCCCATTTCTCGCCGCCTTCTATACTTTCTAACAGATAGTAACATTTGCTGATATTTGCAAGTTTCCGAAGTAAGGTGATCGGTGTTATAACATCCGCATATATTTCCTTACAAACCGGGATCACATCATAATCCCCTGCTAATTCTAAAATTTTGTCACAGCTTGGCTGCATCATGGTCACTTCCTCCTTTTTTGTCTTCATTCCCGTTACATATTGCAGACCTGCCTGCAATACTGCCACTGCATTTTAGCTATAAAAAAAGACCTCTGCCCCCTATATCCAAGGGACAAAAGCCTGTAGCTTCTGCGGTACCACCCAAGTTGCTGATCACTCAGCCACTCTTTTTATGTACGATCATACATACCTCGTTGATAACGGATAAGGCTCCCGTCAGCGTCTACTCTCACCTCTTCCACTCTGCATTATTTACAGGGTTTCCGTTAACTGCTGTGATTTTGAGCTGCCCTCGCAAGTCCATTCAATAAAATCTTTATTACCGCCTTCACACCACCGGCAGCTCTCTGGGAATAACGAATCTTATTTACTACTCTTGTTCATCGGTTTTGGTTCAATACTTTAATTTAATACAGTATATGCTTTTCTTTTTTATTTGTCAACTAAAAATTTTGTTTTTCTCAGATTGAATGTAGATTTTTTACATTTCTATGATAAAAATTTAATTAGCCTTAAGATTATCAATAATCAGAAGCAAGCGGATATCTGTCACAGGGTACTTGATTTTTTCAAGTATCCTTTTGCATTTCATTATACTTTTTTATATTAGGTGACCTCCATCTGATTGCTAATAGACGATCTTCTCCCTATATGTTACACTTAAATTATAGGTATCTAAACAATAAAAGTGGTATTGCAAATAATTTTTGTATAAAACCTGGCATATGCCACTACAATTTTTTTAGGAGGCAACATGCAAGGTACTTCTAAAAACACTTTGCTCCTAATAAATATAAATCAGAAATGCTGCTGTGGCCGGAGAAATCAACCTCCGGCTTTTTTAATGGAAAATTTTGTTAATAAATAATATATTATCATTCAATATTATATGGTATAGGATTGGATTTTTAATGTATAAGTACAGCAGCTGCATGATAAAATAAATCCATAAAAACCAAAAGGAGGATAAGAAATGAGAGGAAAAAAATTTTTAGCGGCAGTACTGGGTATTTCGATGCTGGTCTCCATGTGTTCAGGATGCGGTGAAAATGAGAGTGCCAAAACTACAGGTAACAGTGAGAAAACAACCAATAAAGAATCAGCAAAGACGGATTCTCCCAGCGAAGAAACTGCAAAGGCGGATTCCACCAATGGAGAAACTCCAGTCGCAGGTGCGTTACCTTATGAAGGAGTGACCATAACCTTTGCAAAAGATACAGACTCCTCTTCGGAAGGTGTAGAAGCTGTTATTGCCCTGGCAAAGGAAAAACTGGGGTTGAATGTGGAACTGGAACTGATTCCCGGCGGTGCAGAAGGGGACAATCTAATCCGAACCAGACTGGCATCCGGCGATATGCCAGACCTGCAGTCCTATAATTCCGGCTCGCTATTCTACGCACTAAATCCGGAAGAATATTTTATGGATCTGACGGGAGAACCTTTTATCGATACACTGGATGAAAACTTTGTAAAATCTACTTCCGTAAATGGGAAACCCTATGGAATTCCCCTGTTTGCTTCTCAGGCAGGCGCTATCGTATACTACAAGCCTATCTATGAGGAACTGAACCTGGAGATTCCAAAGACCTGGGATGAATTTCTTAAAAACTGTGAGAAGATCAAACAGTCAGGAAAGGTGGCTATGATTGGAACCTGTGCTGATTCCTGGACCGCACAGCTTATCTTCTTTGGAGATAACTACAATGCACTGAAGAAAGTTCCTGATTTCCCGGAAAAGTTCGACGCGGGAGAGATGAAATTTGCAACCACCCCTGCAATGGTAGAAAGCTTTGATAAATATGCGGATCTGATCGGCTATTATAACGAAGATTATCTTGCAGCAACCTATAATGACGGATGCGACATGATCGCAACCGGACAGGGTGCACATTGGCCGGCACTTACACAGGTATTAGGAAATATAGCAAATCTGTATCCTGACGCTATTGATGATATTGGTGTCTTTGGTATTCCCGGAGATGATCCTAACGATGTGGGACTTACACTCTGGATGCCTAATGGAGTCTATGCAAATAAGAATACCGAACATCCCGAAGCGGTAAAAGCATTTATGGAACTCTATGTATCCAAAGACGGACTGGATGCCTATTGCGGTAAAGAACTGCCCAATGGACCTGTGGTAGTAAAGGACTATGTAATGCCGGATAATACATATCCAGCAGTTAAGGATGACATGATGGCTTATCTCAATGCCGGAAAGACAAGCCCTGTTCTTGATAATCTGGTGAAAGTAAAAGGTCTGGAATGTCCGACAATCTGCGTAGAGTGTACCACAGGAGAACTAACCGGTGAAGAAGCAGCAGCCGCTTATGACGAAGATTGTAAGAAACAGGCGATTCAAATGGGTTTAGACTGGTAAAACTGTGAACTGTATCGACTAAATCAGGTACATTTATACCTCAAACTGGGGGCGAGCAGAAGATAACGTATTATCATACAGGCTCTGATTCACTTAGGGCAGCCCCCAAAGAAAGTGAGAAGATTATGAAAGATAAAAAAATATATACTTACTGGTTTACATTACCCGCACTTTTCATTTTCAGCATCTTTTTCCTGATCCCCATGATTACCTCAGTATTTTTCAGTATGACAGTCTGGAACCTGAAAGATTTTAAATTTGTTGGATTCCAGAATTTTATACAGTTTTTTACAGAGAGATCTCTGCGGATCGGGATTAAAAATACCCTGATCTATGCATTCTTGACCAGTGGGGCAAAAACAATATTAGCTTATGGAATAGCCATCCTGCTGTCAGGTAAATTGAAAACGAAAAATTTTTTACGGGCAGTTGTCTTTTTTCCCAATTTAATCAGTACTATCGCCGTAGGAATCACTTTTGCAGCGATGATGCATCCCACGAAAGGTCTTTTCAACACCGTTCTGCAGGCCATGCATCTTCCTACTATCAATTGGTTAGGAAATGCAGATACGGCAATCTTGAGCATTGTACTTACAGATATCTGGAAAGGGACGGGAGTTGGTGTTATCATCTTCCTGGCAGGTATTCTGGCAGTTGACAAAGCCTACTATGAAGCAGCGGACATTGACGGTGCCGGAGTCTTTCAGAAGATAAGATATGTTACTACTCCACTGGTAAGACCTTCTCTGAACACAGTAATCATCCTATCCCTGATTGGTGGAATGCGATCCTTCGACCTGGTTTGGTCTATGACAAAAGGAGGTCCCGGATATGCCACAGATGTGGTTGCATCCATTGTATACAAGCAATATGCCGCAGGATATTATGGTCTGTCCACAGCTGGAAATGTGATTTTGTTCCTTCTAATTGTCATATTTGTTTTTCCTCTGAGATCTTACTTGCTGAAAAAGGAGGAATATTAAATGAAAAAATTCAAGGTAAAGAGACTTGCTGCGGAGGCTGTCGCCGTAGTAACGGCCGTACTTATTTTTATTGTACCTTACTTTTTAATATTTTTTAACTCCGTTAAAGGCAGAAAAGAGGCTAATCTGTTAAGGTTAGATATCCCCGCAGAATGGCATTTTGAAAATTATATTGAAGTAATAAAGGCTAATAATTATATACTGCTTACGGCTTTTAAAAACAGTATTCTCATTGCACTGTTGTCTGTGTTCGCAATTATATTGACTGCATCAGCTGCCGCTTATGTCCTTCAGCGAAGATCCGGAAAAGTTTCCGGCGTTATCAGCATTATCTTTCTGACAGGCCTGATGATTCCACCTGCCATTATGCCCACGATTTGGCTGCTGAAAAGCCTGCATATCTACAAAACATTTTTCAGTATGGTAATGATAGAGAGTTCGCTGCAGCTTCCCTTTTCCATCATGCTCTACAGGAGTTATATGTCTTCTATACCTAGAGAGCTGGAAGAGGCGGCACTTATGGATGGATGCACTCCACTGAAAATATATACATCCATTATATTTCCAATGCTGAAACCGGTATCCGCCACCGCTTTTATTCTTAATTTTATTACTATATACAATGATTTTGTGAATCCCCTTTATTTTTTTCCGGGTACAGAAAACGCAACCGTTCAGCTGACAATTTACAACTTTATAGGCCAGTTTTCCAATTCTTATAACTTGTTGTTTGCCGACGTCGTTGTCATTACAATTCCCATGCTCATATTATTTATCTTCTTCAATAAAAAAATAATTGCTGGTATGGCAGCCGGTTCTGTTAAAGGATAACGTTTTGGAGAGGAGGAATAACATGCAGCCAAGAGAAAGGGTACTCCGGGCGATGCGAAGAGAAGGCAACCCGGATCGTATGCCATTTGAGATCAGCTGGGGTGCTTTCACACCCGGTGTCATGGAAACATATCACAAAATAACAGGAACGAACCTTCCACCGGAAGAATATTATGATTTTGATGTGAGAACGGTAAGTGTTGGTCCCAGCAGGAAGATACGGGATGTCAGCATTTATTATGACGAAGAGCTGCCAGCGGATATTGTACTGGATGAATTCGGTGCGGGAGGAATCCGTGGGAGCCAGGATCATTTTCTGGAATTCCGGTATCATCCTCTATCAAAAGCCCAGTCTTTAGAAGATATAAGGGCATATCAATGGCCGGATCTTGACGCAGATTACCGCTATGAAGGTTTGAGAGAGCAGGTATCCACCTACCATAAAAGAGGTTATGCCGTTACGGGTGATATGTATTCCACCATTTTTGAGACGGCATGGATGCTGCGTGGTCTGGAAGAACTGCTGATCGACTTTTATGAACAACCGGAGCTGGTACATGAACTGTGTGAACAGATTACCCGTCTGCGTATCAGACAGGCTCAGAAATATGCCGAAGCCGGGGTGGATATTATCCGCCTGGGAGATGATGTTGCCACACAGCTGGCACCCATGATAAGTCCCTGCCTGTACAGAGAATTTTTTCAGGTACGTATAAAAAGAATTGTGGATGCTGGTAAAAAGATAAACCCCCAGGTACTTTACTTTTTACACAGCTGCGGAAAAGTTGAGGACATGATTCCTTATTTTCTGGAGGAGGGAATTGATATCCTGAATCCGGTTCAGCCTGAATGCAATGACCTGGAAAAAATTGCGCATTTATACGGGGATAAGATTTCCTTTTGGGGAGGGATAGGGACTCAGACTACCATGCCATTTGGCACACCGGAAGATGTAAGGACAAAAGTACATCAGGTACAGAAAATATTAGGGATAAACGGCGGACTGCTGATCGCACCATCCCATATATTAGAGCCGGAGGTTCCCTGGGAAAATATCACAGCCTTTATTGAAATTGCCAAAAAATCTTACTATTAATTTTAATTACAGAATGTTATGATTAATTTAGATATTTTAGCCACACCCCAGATTACTGCAGGAATATATGCCGGATATCTATGAAAATATGGGGTAAAGTTCTGGCGTCAGGGGGAGACCATGCGATTTCGAACAAAATTAGTACTGCTTTATGCCGCTTTTTTCTTTTTGGTGGTCTCCGGACTGGGGATATATTTTTATCAATACAGCACAAAACAGTATACGCAGGATAAAACGAATAATCTGGACCTAATGGCAGAACAGATCCTGAACCAGTTCAATGCATTGACAGAAAAAATGGAATACCGAATACGGTTCATGCTGTCCGATCCGGAGGTTTTGAGATCCATCATAATCTTGGGCGACCCCGAAGGAATGCGGGGTGAATACCTGGATGGCGCAAGAAATACCATTCAAAACAGTATGATCATCGACAGTACAATGAACAGCTTTTACAGAGTTCTTTATTTTAATGAAAACGGTGAAATAATTGCCATGAAAACCGGAATCAATGAAGCTATCAATAAAAATGTAGATTTTCATTCTATGCCATGGCTACAAATGGTAAATAAAAAGCAGGGGAAGCCGGTACTGGTAAATACCCATAAGGATATCTGGGGATATAAAAATGAGGTTGAGGTGTTCTCAATCATAAAAAAAGTCCTTGGAAAAAATACGGGATACATAGAGATACAGTTTGATACTGATAAACTGCAAGAGCTATTAAAAATTGCAACCCCCAATGGGGAGGTCATTGTTTTGAGCAATGATACAGAACTGCTGTTTTCTACATCAGGCAAGGCTGAACCGGAAAATTTATACTCTCAGGAATATTTGTTTGGGGAAGCCGGGCAGGAAGCATATGGCATCCGGGTAATCGTAAGAGAGGACCGAAAATCAGTCATGGAAGAGAGCGCCTATATCTTAAAGATGTGCGTGCTTATCATGGTGACAGTCTACTTGCTTTTGCTGTCCTTTATTTATATCATATCCAACTACCTCACCAAGCCCCTGAATAAATTAAAAAAGGTGATTGAAACCACGGAGATTGAAAATATGGGTCAGACTACCAAACTGGAAGAATCAGACGATGAGATAACTGCCTTAAGCGAATCTTATCAAAATTCCATGGTCAGGCTAAAAAAGGCTATGATTCAGGAGCGGCGCCTGGCAGTTTTACAGATGGAGGCTCAATTTAATTTTTTGCAGGCACAGGTGAACCCCCACTTTATCTATAATGTTTTAAATGTCATCTCGGGAAAGGGAATTGAGAGCGGTGACGAAAGTATCTGTATCATTTGTGGAAAACTGGCTGCCATGCTGAGATACTCCGCAGATACGGATTGTAAATATGCCACATTATCCAGTGAAATCCAGTATGTAGAGCAGTATTTATTCCTGTTAAAGTGCCGCTACGATTACAAACTGAATTTTACCATAGACGTAGAAGCCGATGTCCGGGAGCAGAGAATTCCCAAAATTGTACTGCAGCAGATTGTGGAAAACTGCATGAACCATGGTTTTCAGAATAAAATAGACAATATGCTGATTCAAATAAGCGGTGTTCGTAAAGACGGAAGGCTCAGAATCAGTGTGCAGGATAACGGACAGGGATTCACGAAATCCTGCCTGGAGGAACTGAAAGGAAAGTTCAAAAGAACCAAAGAACAATTGCTGCACTCCCGTGAGAATATCACAATGAAAATAGGAGGCATGGGATTGGTAAACACATATGCCAGACTTTTGCTCAGATATCAGGATGATCTGGAATTTTATATTGATAACAACGCTGGGGGTGCGGTAGTGTGGTTCGAGATTCCTTTTCTTTATATGGAGGTGGATATAGAAGATGTATAGAGTACTGATCGTAGAGGATGAGCCGCCGGCAATTAAACCCATAAAAACATTGATCTATAAATACTGTAAAGATTTTGATCTGGTTGGAATTGCAGAAAACGGTGTGGATGGAATTTCCATGGCAAGAGAATTGGAACCGGATCTTATCATTACAGATGTGCACATGCCACTTATGGATGGGATAGAATTTGTTTCTAAAATAAAGAGAAAAAATCCGGAAAGCCTTATCCTGATCATCAGCGGTTACAGTGAGTTCGAGTATGTACAAAGAGCCATATCCTATGGGGTAAATGATTATCTTCTAAAACCTATCGTACCGTCAGAATTCATTTACACTATGAATAAGATCGAGAAGCTGCTGGAGAAGCAATTTTATCAAAACCGAAACCGGCTGCTGAAAAAGATGTCTAAGGAGAAATCTGTGGATCCGATGGAAGTAAAACATTATTTTCCATATGATAAATATTTTCTTTCAATTATTCGGGTAAAGGGTATGCCAGGCAGATTTGAGCGAAGCGGAGAATTGGAAATTTATTCAGAAAAGGATGAAACAATAGCCGTTTATGGCAGAGATTTAAATGAAGGTTTATATTTGATCCCATATGAAGTGATCGGAAACAGCGATATCAGAATGTTTAATAGAAAAATCATGAAGCAGTACAAAAAAATAGATGTATATTTTACTTTCGTATATATGACACGGCCTGTCAGTATCCGCGATATACCGGAAACTATGAAAAAACTTTATAAACTGCTGGATAAAAAGATTATAATTGGAAAGACACAGGTCTTAAGCGAGTTGGATGACAACAATAAATATGTGGAAGTTAATCAAAAAGATGCTTATGAGATTTTGGATAAAATCGATTATATCTTTCATCAGATGGAATATGGCAAGATAAAAAATGAACTCCGAACACTGTTCAGACAATGGGCATCTGAGGAAAGACCTCAGATCTATATATCCCATATGCTGAAGCAAATCTTATATCTGTCCCAAAAATATAACAGGGAGAACATCGCCGGCTGGCTGCTTGAAACAGAGGATATTTTAGAAGAGATATTAGCTGAAGCCAACCAACTGGAGGATGTTCAAAACGGGTTCACTGATCTCCTATTACAAAGTCAGCAGGTTTTAACAATAGAAAAAGTTGATGCTCCTGAATTTCTTGAATCTCTGAGAAATTATGTGGATTGTCATATTGGAGAGGAAATTTCTCTGACCAGTATATGCAGCACTTTCGGTGTTTCACAGCCTTATTTCAGTAAAATTTTCAGAAAATACATGGATAAGTCTTTTAACCAATATATAACCGAACAACGAATGGAAAAAGCAAAAGAGATTATCTGCAATAATAAAGATTTACTGATTAAAGACGTTGCTTCACTGGTGGGGTATAACAATCAGTTCTACTTTAGCAGGATTTTCCATGCGTATACCAGGTTGAGTCCTACTGAATATTTTAACAGGGCATATGATGAGCGGGAAGGCGGATGACATAATTTCAGCGCTTCCATCTGTCTCCGGGTCTTTAGTTTTTATTGTACAATACCCGGTTCTGCATCAGCCTGCTGCATCTCTGCGCCTTCCCTGCCCTCTTCTGTTATTTCCTGATATCTAAGTAATAACACATTTTATTTTCTTAATTCTATACACTTAACCAGCCGACTCCTCCGCCTGCTCTCTGACAATTTCCACCGCCCGCCTCACATCTTCCAAATCCCGTACGCGGTAAACATCCCGCATAATAAATTCACACTGGCATCCTTTTGCCGCATCCAAAGTTTCTTTAATATGCTTTGTCCAGGCTTCTTCATCCAGCCTGCTTTCTACGCCCAGATAGTTTGCATAGGGCTTCCTGGAGAACACCACGTCTGTTCCCCGAAGCATTTCTCCCATTTTCTGCTGGCTGCTCCACGGCGATACGGATACCTTCTGTATATTAGGAATTTCCTTTATGACATCCTGCCATATATTATGCATTGGCTCACAGCATCCATAATAAATCAGACCCATTTCTCTGCATGCCTTTGCCATATATGGAAGGCAGAACTCGCGGAACATATCCGGTGATATGGATGCTGCCTCCTCCGCTTCTGCCCAGATCCAGACATCCTTTAATGTCGGACTTTCTGCTCCCGTCACAGGAAGGCGATCCGTAAAGCCATAGCTGCTGAGGCAGGTTTCCTGATTGCTGTTATTTAAAGTCAGAATTCTGTTTTTCTCATAATATTTCATTACCTTTATCTGGTTTTCCGTTAAATAGTGCATCAGTTTATGCAGGGTTTCAGGGCAGTCATACATGGACATCATATAATTTTCAAGGCCCAGTAGCTTTACTGCCTGAAAAGGAAGTGCAATCATTGGCGGGGTTCCTGTGAGTCTCACTGACATAATTCCGTCTAATATATCCTGCACAAAATCATAGGAATTTTGTGTCTTTTTATGGTTTATGTTAATTACTGCAGGTTTCAGCCTGTAAAAATCCTCTTCCAGATCCCGGATTGGCGAATGATATTCATAGCCGACATCCCTGCCATTGGCATCCAACGCATGGCATTCCTCTATAGGAAAGCCAAATTCATCAATCTCTGCCTGAATTGGAATCTCAAATACATCCGGAATCACTTTGTCATCCTGAATCAGTTCATATTCACGAATATTCCTTAACAAACGGTATTCGATTTCACGTGCCTTTGGATCCGTACAGTACAGAATATGATCAGGTACCATGTACTGCCGGAATGTCTCTGTCTCCACAACTACGGGCGGAACCGTCTTTTTCCCCGTATTTACATCCATCCATTTTTGCTTTTTCTGTTCCATTTCCGGCAGATTTGCATATGCTGTCTGCCTCTTAGCCAGTTCTCTCAGATACTGCTTTTCTTTTGCCCACATGAAGACGAATCCCCCTTTACTTCTCTTTCCATGCTTCCGGCAGCAAGTCCAGATTTGCATGAATCAGATCCTTTAAAAGTAACTCCGGATACAGACAATTAGCTGACAGCGGATCCAGATACACCGCCTGTAATGCCTTCTCATAACTGCATGATACCGCTGCTTCCACCATGAGAAGATATTCTCTTCCCAGCCTGTCGCACTGCGCAGCAATAGCGTCAGGCAGCCTCCCTATCTTCTGGGGATGCAGACCAAATTGATCAATATAAGTGGGCAGTTCTACAATGATATCTTGTGAGACATTGTCAATATATCCTCTGTTCACTACATTTACCATTTCACTGGAGATTTCCCCTGTATTCAGAGATCTTATAAAATTTGCCGCAGTTTCACCGGAACCTTCCAGCAGTTTCTCAAATCCCCTGTTATGCATTCTTACCTCGTCGAACAGCTCTCTGGCCTGATCCCTCCAACCATCCACCACCTTAAAATCATTATTTTTCCATTCGTAATCCTTTTCTTTCAGGATCTTATCCTTTAAATAATACGGCACAAATTCTCCTACATGCCGGTCTCCTGGGGCAGGATAACATCCATAAATGCGGTATAGTTCCGCAGATATGGGCTCTTTCTTATCCATCCCACTTCTATTTAATGCATGGCTAAGTTCAGGGTACACGTCTTCCCCGTCAATCCTCATATCTGTAAACCAGGTAAAATGATTGATTCCCGCTGCCCGGTAAGAAAACCGCTCCCAGTCAACCTGAAACACTTTTTCAGCCAGCCACTGTGCCGTATCCGGTGTACCATGGCAAAGGCCAAAGTTCTTAATCCTGGAAAACTTTTGAAGAGCAAGACAAACGGCACCCTCCGGATTGGAATAATTAATCATCCAGGCATCAGGGCACAATTTTTCCATGGCACTGGCAATATCTAATATCACAGGTATTGTTCGCAGCGTCCTGATAATCCCACCGGGACCGATTGTGTCTCCTACCGATTGCAGCACTCCGTGATCCGTACATATTCTGATATCCTGTTTCCACCGCTCATATCCTCCTGTCGCTATCGTCATGAACACATAGTCGGCATCCGGAATCGCCTGCTTATAATCCGTATGGGCAGTGATCTCAAACTCCCGCTTCGCAAAATGTATCAGATGAATAACAGCTTCCTTCGTCTCCTCTAAAACTTCCCCGTCAATATCTACCAACGCAATATGTCCGCCGTTAATACTATTTTCCTTTAAAATATCCCCAATCAGACGCAGCGTAAATACAGAACTTCCCGCTCCGATAAATACAAATTTACAATATCCGTTTTCTCTCATTTTTGCTCCCATCCGTGCGCTTTAAGCGCTCATATAAATTAAGGAAGTTGAAAGTACTTTTCTTTCAACCTGTCACCTCTCTACTTAATCCCCGTTAATGTGATACTTTCTACAAACTGCTTCTGGAAAATAAAATATACAATTATAATCGGCAGCATTACTAAAACCCCCGCACTCATTGATGAGTTATAATCCGTTAACAGACTGGAATTGAAAAAATTAAGCGCAAGGGGCAGGGTCATCTTATTCTCACTGGTAAGTGCAATCAGCGGCCATAAATAATCATTCCACCTGCCCATAAAAGTAAAGATGCAAAGTGCCGATATCGCGGGTTTGATCATCGGAATAATCAGTCCGAAAAAAATCCGCCACTCTCCGGCTCCTTCAATCCGTCCGGCTTCCATAATCTCATCCGGCACATTCTCCGCAAACTGACGGCACAGAAAGATTCCGAATCCGGAAACCATATAAGGAATTACCAATGCCGCAAGTGTATCTAAAATATGCAGCTTATTACTGATCAGGTACGTTGGAATCATCGTTACCTGAAAGGGAACCATCATGGTTGCCAATATTCCCATAAACAGTATATTTTTTCCTCGAAATTGAAATTTACCAAAAATATATCCTCCCAGACAACTGGTCAGTGCCACAATTCCGGTGGCAAGAACAGACGTTACAATACTGTTAAACAGCCATCTCATAAACGGAGCCTCTGTTAAAACCTTCTTATATCCATCCAGGACAATCTGCGTAGGAAAGAATGAGGACTCTATACTCATAATTTCCGCATTTCCTTTAAAAGAAAGCAGAACACACCATAGAAACGGAAAGGCAACTACCAAGAACCCTATACCTAATATAAAACCTTTTAAAATCTTTGACAGTATCTTCATGGTATCCCCCCTCCTAATATTCCCAGTCTGACTTTACACTAAAAAACTGTACCATGGATATAATTAAAATGATTCCCAGTAATACCATTGCCATTGCAGAAGCATAACCCATCTGGGAATATTGGAATGCATAATTGTAAATATTGTAGGCTATGACATTGGTCGCATTATTGGGTCCGCCCTTGGTCATAATCTGTATTTGGGCAAAAGCCTGAAAATAGGTGATATACGTCATCATACTGACAAATAGCATATTTCTGGATAAAAGGGGAAGCGTAATCCGGAAAAACCTCTGTACGCAATTCGCACCGTCAATGGAAGCAGCTTCCAGAAACATTTCAGGAACGCTGTCCATTCCTGCCAGAATTAAAACAATATTATATCCCAGATCACACCACAAAGTAGTAATGATAATCGCAATTAATGCCGTACTGCTGCCTGTTAACCAGTTAACAGGTGCTATTCCTGCTAAAGAAAGCATTTTATTAATAATCCCGGAACTGGGCTGATACATAATGGCCCAGACATAGCATAACGCTACAATAGGAATAACTGCCGGGATAAAAAACCATCCTCTGAAGAATGAACGGATTTTCCGCTTTTTTATTGATTTGATTACAACTGCCATCAATGTTGAAATAACGATATTTGCATTAACCGCAATCAGAACAAAAATAATTGTATTTTTCAATGAACCTAAAAATTCCGTATCATGTACTAATTGAACATAATTATCCAAACCCACAAAAGGTGCCTGGCCAAATCCACTATGATTAAAAAGCGACATGATAAAACTATAAAATATCGGTATAACGGAAAAGACAAAGAATACAATCAGAATAGGAGTCAGCCCTATTATGACAAATCTTCTTTGACGGCGGCTGATACCCTGTTTCCTCTTCACTTTTTTATTCATCATCCTGCCTCCTTAAGGAACTGCTGCAAAATAAAGTCCGGAAAATTTATTTTGCAGCACTCTCCATTCTGTTTATTTTGTCTGGGCTAACAGAGAATCGATATGCTGATTAATATCCGTCTCAGCCTTATTCAAAGCTTCCTCTGTGGTATACTTGCCATCAATCTGGCTTTTAAATATATCCCGGATTGTGGTCTTGACAAAATCCATATCCTGAACCGGGCCTACATTCTGCGCATATTTTAAATATTGGAACTGGTCCTTAAATCGTACATTCTCTTCCGCTTCCGTATATGCCGGATCTTCTACTAATGCTTTTAAAGACGGAATTGTCTTTGTTGCAAGATTAAACTCAAGTGACTTTTCGGGCTGCAGACAATACTGTATGAATTTAAAGGCATTGTCTTTATTCTTACTATTTTCAGATACTACATAAGCCCATCCGGTTTCCACAACAAAATGAGGTTCATCTCCGGTGACCGGAGGAAGAAATGTATATTCCCAGTCATCATTTTTCAACTCCTCACCAATCGCTGAAGCCCAGGATCCTTTGATTAGCTGCGCTGCTTTCTTGTTAAAGAAAAATACATCTGATGTGATATCCCCAGTAATATGCTTAGTATCTGTGACCTTGTCTGCTTCGATAAGATCCACCAGTTTCTGCCATGCCATTTTTGCCTCTTCAGACTGGAGAACCATATGGGTCCTGCTTTCATCCCAGAAGTTTCCGCCATACTGCAGTATCCAGGACAGGAATAACTGTGCAACATTGTCACCGTTGTCAAATTCCAGACCGCCATATTCCAGAACATCTCCATTGTATTTCACATGATCCTTGGCAATTTTAATAACTTCTTCAAAAGTCTTAGGTGCCCCTTCTATTCCGGACTCCTTAGCCTTTTCCGGCACATAAAATAATCCGCTTTCCATCTGCATTTCGATGGGAACACCATAATAGGAGCCATCTTTTTCATACCCCTCCACTGCACCGGACAGGAAATTCTCCTTTAAATCTGATGCCATATCATCCGGTACTTTAGCTAACACTCCCTGGTTGATATAGGTCGGCATCCATGCACCGAATCCCTGAATAATATCAGGCTCATTCCCGGCAGTAAAAGAAGCTTTCATCTTCTGACTCATAACATCATACGGAAATACCTGTATATCAATTTTGATCCCGGTCTCAGACTCAAATTCTGCCGCCAGTTCCTTTGTTGCCTTTACAAATGCAGGACCGTTATGCATCCAAAGTGTCACAGGCTCTCCATTAGCCTCTGCATTTTGCGTATCCGGCTGATCCGCTTCCGAAGATACCGCTGTTTTCGTTTCATCTTTTTTCTGTGCTTCTGAATTTTCTTTACCGGAACAGCCATAAAGAACTGAAGACATAGCCAGCATACAGGTTAAAATAACTGTGATTCCTTTTTTTCTTCTCATAGTATTATCCTCCAAATTTACATAAACCAAAATTATGGTTTTGTTTTCTAAATTGCTACAAGGCATCCTTTACCTATCTAATCCAAACCTTCTCCTGATTTTTTCCGGATCAAGTGTGAAAGAAAACCGCTTTCACACTACTGATTTTGGAATAGAACAAGCCGGCTTGTTCTATTCATGGGGTAATGTTTGAATATTGCACTTATCAAGTCGTCATAATAATGAACCCCCGTTCACCTCTCTTCCTATATTGATCCTGTTTTTATAGAACCAATATTCTTCTTGTCCTTACGTTTCCCTTATCTAACTTGTATTGCTATTATAAGACAAGTTTATACTACTTGCAATACATTTATGCAAATTATTCACTTTTCATCATTATTTAACAATATTTATAGTCATTTTTTATACATTATTACGTTTTATTTTTATTTTTCAAAAAGCCCTTGCACATTTTTAATAGTTGTTATATTATATTAATACCTTTAAGATTTATTTCCGCTGTAATGTCATAATCATATTTAAGGAGGATCCTGTATGTCAAAAAACAACGACGTTCAAAATAATTTCAAATACACACAGCTCTACGATATATTAGTTGAGAAAATAACTTCCGGCGAGTGGAAGCCACACGATAAAATGCCTACCGAACGGGAATTATGTACGCGTTATGCGCTCAGCCGCATTACCGTCCGTGATGCTCTGGACTTATTAACTAAAGACGGTTATATTTACCGTAAGCAGGGCAAAGGTACCTTTGTCTCTGTACGCAGAATAGAACAGACTCTGACAAAATTTTATAGCCTTCGTGAAAACATTGAAGCAAAAGGAATTACGCATAGTAATAAAGTTCTATCATTTAAACAAATACCGGCAGTAGGCAAGGTAATGGAAAATCTGAAACTAAATCCCGGCGATATGGTATATGAGTTAATACGCTGCCTATATGCCCAGGACATTCCTTATGCAGTGGAAACTTCATACATACCGGTGAGCATTTATCCTGAGATGACCCTTGAGAAAATTAAGGAAAACGGACTTTATAAAACGATGCAGTCCTTTAATATTATACCGGAACGGGCTACTGAAAACATAACTGCAGTCCCCGTTTCACGAGAAGATGCACTGCTATTAGGCATCAAAACTTCTGATACTTCTATTAAGATTGAAAGAATCACTTTTTCCAGAAATTATATCATTGAGTATACCGTCGCCTTTATTAAAAGTGATTTCTTCTCTTACCGAGTGGAACTGAATTAACGGATGTCAAGTACATCCAATAACAGTAAATTTAAGATAAGGATCGAGATGCATGGAGTATGCAAAGGAGGAACCAACATGAAGTATCTTTTAAGTATGGATGGGGGCGGAACTAAAACCGCCTGGATGCTGACTACCTACTCCGGGTCTGTTGCCGCCCGCTTCGAAACTTCCGGCTGTTCCCATCCCCAGATCGGTATTTCCGGTGTATGTGATCTGGTGGAAAACGGGATCAGCAAGCTTGTTGAAACAGCCGGATGCCGCAAAGAACAAATTTGCAGTGCAGCCTTCGGCATCCCCTGCTATGGTGAAGATTCCGCTGCAGACCGGAAGATCTCCGGATATTTCCACGCTCTTCTGCCACAGGCTGTACTAATGCTCTGCAACGATGTTTCATTAGGTTTTGCCGGATCCCTCAACCTATCTCATGGTATACATATTGTAGCAGGCACCGGTGCCATTGCATACGGGGAAAATATGGAAGGAAAAAGTGCCAGGGCTAATGGATGGCATACGGTATTTTCAGACGAAGGTTCCGCTTACTGGCTGGGAATGCAGACACTTTCACTGTTCGCTAAAGAATGTGATTATCGTGAAGACCGTTCGTACTTATATGATGTAATACATAATACCCTCTCTCTTCATGATGAAGAGGATATGGTCTCATATTATAATAACTTCTTGTCAGGAAATCGGGAAGGTATTGCAAAAATGCAGATGTATTTGAGTGAGGCTGCCAAGAAAGGCGATGCTAATGCCCGCCGCTTGTATGATATGGCAGCTTATGAACTCTTTATTTCAATAAAAGCAATTTATCGAAAACTGGGATTTTCACCTGAAACTCCGGTACGCGTTTCTTATTCCGGAGGAATTTTTAAAAACGAAGGTCTTATACTTGACCCCCTTCAAAGATATTTAAAGCAGCTTGCGATTACCCTTACTCCCCCTTATCTTCCGCCCGTTCAAGGCGGCATCTTACTGGCTGCTCAAAATATATATCATCACGAACTATCAGAATTAGCTCTTCATTTAAAAGAGCAAATATCAAAGGAGGAACCACATGTATACCATTCAAACTGAAATTTTTTCCCAGCCTTCTGCTCTTATGCAAACACAGGCACTTTTTAAAGAAAAACACGATCAGATTTATGAATTTATAAAAAAACCCTTCCAAAACATTATTTTCATAGGCTGCGGATCCGGCTTTATGCTGAGTGAGGGTGCCGCTGCTATGTTCTCCATGTACACTGACAAAAAAACAGTAGCTGTCTCCGGCGGTGAGATTATTTTGTCACCGGAGAAATACAGCAGGATATTTACCAACGCTCTGGTTATCGTTGCCTCCCGGTCCGGTGAAACCAGTGAAGTATTATTTGCTTTAGAAAAGCTGCGTAAACTTACAACCTTTAAAACTATGGGTATTATCGCAAAGACCGATTGTTCTTTGAAACCATATCTGGACTTTACACTGGAGATTCCATGGGCTTTTGACCATAGCGTATGCCAGACAAGAACTATTTCGAATATTTACTACTCATTAACAATGTTATTGGCGATCTATATAGAGAACGAGCAACTGGCAGCGGCATTTCAAACATTTTTTGAAAACCAGTCAGCATTTTTAGAAGAACACAAAGAAATGTGTCAGATAATAGCACAAAAAGAATGGAATAATGTAACTGTGTTGGGTGATGGGGAAATCAGCGGAATTGCAAGTGAAGGAAGTCTGGCATTTACTGAAATATGTATACTTCCCGGAGAGTATTTTAATCTTCTGGATTACCGGCACGGACCTATTGTCCTGGCAAATGAAAAAAAACTATTTCTTATTATCATTAACCCCAATGAAAGTAATTACCAAAAGCAGATGATCAAAGATATAAAAAACCGTGGTTCTTATGTTATTACTCTGGGACATCATACAAAAGACTACTGGGAATCGGATTACCATGTTTCCCTGCATGCCATTGTTGAACCCATTGCCTGGGGTATTCCATTTATAAATATATGTCAGATGCTGGCATTTTACAAGGCCATTGAAACAGACCATAATCCGGATATCCCCGGCGGCCTGAATCCTTATATTTCCCTGAAATAACAAATCAGTTTTTATATAAGGATAAAAAATATTTCCAAATAAATATAAAGTGCTGACGTATTAAACCGAACTCCTAATCGATAGACTTTTGGTCTAACAATTGGGAGTAGGTTCAATCAAATCAGCACTTTTTATTTATTTTTCTAAAGCTTTTTTTCCGACATACAATTTATTTTTATCACCCTGAACGGTGTTAACAAGAAAAAACATACCCGTCTTCCTTTTATTTATAAATAACACCAGAACAAATCCTATGATACATATTCCCAAAATGAAGTATATATTCTGTTGGTAGGAAATAGCTTCCGCCAGATAAGCAATCTTCGACAGGAATACAAAAAATGATGATACAAAAAATATTCTTGCACAAAATGAAAAATATTCATTCTGATCGGCCTGTTTCACAAGCCTTAATGCACGTTTATGCGTTGATAGAATAGACTCTGTGCAATAAGAGATTCCTATTATCATTAAAACAAACCCTAATATCACCTGCATATTTCCCTCCCACTTTATTATAACATTTACTTTGTAACTTTATTATGTCTATATTCTACATGGGATTTGTTAATTCTAGTCTTGTTTTATTTAAAGTTTATGTAAAATTTAAAACGTTTATATTTTGTAGACTTTCATTATATTTTATAGTTACCTATGGTCTTCCATGTTTTCTCACTATTTTTGCTGATCCACGACTGACTATGATGCCTATTATTTTTTTTATTATTTATTCCTTACTATGATGCCTATTATTTTTTTCATTATTTATTCTTTACTATGTTACCTACTATTCTTTTTCATGTTTCATTCTTGCCTCATATTACTGGCTTATCCATAAATTTATACACAAAAAAAGCAGCTATCTTTAGCTGCCTCACATGCATATACCTTCAAAATCACACATAGAAATTCATCAAATTATCATCCGTTCTTGCATTACCAACTTCGTTGATCATATCAACTTTATTGACATTATCCTAAACCTTATGGATAAGCCTTCGACCTATTAGTATTAGTCAGCTCCATACATTACTGCACTTCCACCTCTAACCTATCTACCTCGTCGTCTTCAAGGGGTCTTACCGCTTATGCGGGGGATATCTCATCTTGAGGGGGGCTTCACGCTTAGATGCCTTCAGCGTTTATCCCTTCCCGACTTGGCTACCCGGCCATGCTCTTGGTAGAACAACCGATACACCAGAGGTCAGTCCAACCCGGTCCTCTCGTACTAAGGTCAGCTCCTCTCAAATATCCTGCGCCCACGCCGGATAGGGACCGAACTGTCTCACGACGTTCTGAACCCAGCTCGCGTACCGCTTTAATGGGCGAACAGCCCAACCCTTGGGACCTACTACAGCCCCAGGATGCGATGAGCCGACATCGAGGTGCCAAACCACTCCGTCGATGTGAACTCTTGGGAGTAATAAGCCTGTTATCCCCAGGGTCGCTTTTCACCGTTGAGCGACGGCCATCCCACTTTCTACC
>NZ_JTGN01000014.1 GCF_000797495.1 Robinsoniella peoriensis | reverse complement strand
ACCAAGAGCATGGCCGGGTAGCCAAGTCGGGAAGGGATAAACGCTGAAGGCATCTAAGCGTGAAGCCCCCCTCAAGATGAGATATCCCCCGCATAAGCGGTAAGACCCCTTGAAGACGACGAGGTAGATAGGTTAGAGGTGGAAGTGCAGTAATGTATGGAGCTGACTAATACTAATAGGTCGAAGGCTTATCCATAAGGTTTAGGATAATGTCAATAAAGTTGATATGATCAACGAAGTTGGTAATGCAAGAACGGATGATAATTTGATGAATTTCTGTGTGTGATTTTGAAGGTATATGCATGTGAGGCAGCTAAAGATAGCTGCTTTTTTTGTATAAAATTTAATTATAAAGATGATGCAAAATCCAATATCAGGGAGAGTCCTATGACAGAACGAGAAAAAATGCTGGCAGGAATGCTTTATGATTGTGGAGATGAAGAATTAATTACACAATGGCATAAAGCAAAAAATTTAATTAGAGATTATAATCAACTTAATTCACAAGACATTATTGAAAAAGACAAGATTTTAAATGAATTATTAGGAGGCAGAGGTCGAAATCTATGGATTACGGCTCCATTTTATGTTGATTATGGCAATAATATTTATTTTGGAAACAATTGTGAAGTGAATATGAATTGTACTTTTCTGGATGATAATCGGATTATGATTGGAGATAATGCATTAATAGCTCCAAATGTACAGATTTATACCGCTTTTCACCCTATAAATGCAAAAGATCGGTTTGGAGATATAAAAGAAGAAGGATTTGAATTTTGCAAGACCATGACGGCTCCCGTAATTATTGGAAACAATGTCTGGATTGGAGGGGGCGCTATTATTCTTCCGGGAGTGGAAATTGGTGACAATGTAGTAATAGGAGCAGGCAGTGTGGTAACCAAATCCATCCGGGAAAATTCCGTGGCACTTGGAAGTCCCTGCAGAGTAGTTAGGGAAAATAAGAATCAAGAGTAATATAAAAGTTTTGGAATGAAATATATTTTTAAATATGATGTTTTACGTTCGGTGTAGAGTAAGCTATGGTTACAATTGTTACCTTAACTTACTTTACGCCTTTTTGTTTTTCAGCAGTGGCGGTACCACATATGCAATGCTCTTATATACTCTTCTTCCGCCATGCCTGTGTTCGCCCGTGGGCAGGGCACCACATGTGTAATGTTCTTCTATACTCTATACTTCTAATAATTCCAGTGATTCTGTTATCCAGTCCAATGTCATGTTTTCCCGCATAATTGCACTTCGCAAAATCAGATAATCTCCAAAAGCAGATGTTCCTGGTTTTGGAAGTTCCTGAAATTCAGCCATATTTTTTTCCAGGTTTTTTAGTTTTTCGAAATGTTTTGACTGTTCACTGAGAAACATGTCTTTCATTTCCGCTGTTGTGTAATTTTCACAGAAATAAATGCGAAGCCGGAATTTATCTTTTGGGGTAGGATCTAAGGGCTCATCTTTAGAGAGCCAGTTCATCAGATCGGCTTTTCCGGCTTCTGTTATGGTATAGCGCTTTTTTTCCTGAATTGTGCCGGTTATTTCCACTTCACATGAAATCAATCCTTCGTTACATAATTTGTTTAGTTCAGGATAAATCTGGCTGTGTTTTGCATACCAGAAGTTATTAAGAGTTTGATTAAAATATTTCATAATGTCATAGCCGGTGGATGGGGAGCGATTAATTATTCCCAGTAAAGCATATTTTAGTGTTCTCATTTAGAAAGACTCCTTATGAAGTTATATAGTAATTTTAATTATTAATATCATTTCAGGTATCAGATCAATACCATCATACCTTCTTGCTTATTTTATCATAGTTTTCTTTAAAAATATAGACATATGAAAAAAATATATAAATATAAACATGTAAATATTGACATAGTTTAAAAGGAGTTTTATAATGAAGCTAATTTAAATGAAAGGAGTGGAGCAAGATGTATGTTAAGGATAGTATTTTAAAGGTGGTAGAAACTATTCGAAGTGAGGTTAAAAGGGAGGGGAAATGCTGACAGCATTTGCTGCCAGATATTTAGCATAACCTAGGAAGAACACAAAGTATGTTATAAGATATTAAGCAAAACCCAGGAAGAACACAATGTATGTTATAAGATATTTAGCATAACCCAGGAAGAATACAAAGTATGTTTAAGAAATGGAGAATAAATATGAATCAGAAATATAAGAATTTATTTACACCGGTGAAAATCGGGAATGTACAGCTGAAAAACAGGTTTGCCATGGCGCCTATGGGACCGCTGGGATTGGGAGATTTTCAGGGAGGATTTAATCAGCGAGGTATTGATTATTATGTAGAACGTGCCAAAGGAGGAACGGGCCTGATCATTACCGGCGTAACCTTTGTGGATGAAGAGATTGAGCAGCATGGTGTTGGCAATACACCGTCGCCCACGTTTAATCCGATTCAGTTTATCCGTACTGCAAAAGAAATGACGGAGCGTATTCATGCTTACCAGGCAAAAGTGTTTTTACAGATGTCCGGTGGTTTTGGACGTGTTACGATACCTACAAATCTTGGAGAATTTCCTCCGGTTGCACCGTCTCCGATCCAGCATCGCTGGCTGGATAAGACTTGCAGGGAGATTACTGTCCAGGAAATACATACCTTAGTGAAGCAAATGGGAAAAGGTGCGTACAATGCAAAGCGTGCAGGATTTGACGGCGTTCAGATTCATGCGGTACATGAAGGGTATTTAATTGATCAGTTTGCCATCGCACTTTTTAATCATAGAGAAGATGAATATGGCGGCTCCCTGGAAAACAGGCTTCGATTTGCAAAGGAAATTGTGGAAGAGATCAAACGGACCTGTGGAGCGGATTTTCCGGTTACACTGCGCTATTCACCGAAAAGTTTTATAAAAGATTATCGGAATGGTGCATTGCCGGGAGAAGTATTTGAGGAAAAGGGACGTGATCTGGAAGAGGGAATAAAGGCGGCAAAAATGCTGGAAGGATACGGTTACGATGCCCTGGATGTAGATGTTGGTTCTTACGATTCCTGGTATTGGAGCCATCCGCCGATGTATCAGGAAAAAGGACTTTACAGACCATATGCAAAGCTTATGAAAGATACCGTACAGATCCCCATTATCTGTGCAGGAAGAATGGATAACCCGGATATGGCATCGGAAGCAGTTGAAGACGGAACCTGCGATATGGTATCTCTTGGCAGACCGCTGCTGGCAGACCCGGACTATGTACAGAAGCTGCGAAGTGGAATGGAGAAGAGAATCCGTCCCTGTATTTCCTGTCAGGAGGGATGTATGGGAAGAATCCAGCAATATTCTGCATTAAACTGTGCGGTGAATCCCCAGGCAGCGCGGGAACGTGTAAATGCTTTTACACCGGTATTTCGTCCGAAAAAAATCCTGATAGCCGGAGGCGGGGCAGCTGGCTGTGAAGCGGCCAGAGTATTGGCAATCCGCGGACATCAGGTGGCGCTGTATGAAAAAGGAAAAGCGTTAGGCGGCAATCTGCTGGCAGGTGGAGCACCTGATTTTAAAGAAGATGATATTGCATTGGCGAAATGGTATGCGGGAGAGCTTCAGGAATTAAACGTAGAGGTACATTTAGAGACGGAACTAACAAGAGATATGGTATTAGAAAAGAATGCGGACTGTGTTATTGTGGCAACCGGATCAAAGCCGAAGGTATTTTCACTTGGGGATGATGACCATACCTATACAGCATCTGAGGTACTACTGCAGGAAAAAGAAGTTGTGAATACCTGTGCAGTAATCGGAGGAGGCCTGGTTGGCTGCGAGACAGCCCTTCATCTTGCGAAACAGGGAAAGAAAGTGACTATACTGGAAGCCCTTGATAAGATCATGGAACTCAATGGTCCGATCTGTTCGGCAAATAAGGAGATGCTGGAAAAACTGCTGCCGTTTTACAATGTTGAAATTTGTACCGGGGCCAGGGCAAGCTCTTTTGCGGATGGAATTTTAACATATGAAACAAAAGAGGGTACAAAAACATTGACCTGTGACAGTGTGATTTTATCAGTAGGTTATCAGGAAGAAAATTCCTTATATAAAGAGTTAGAAGAACTTCTGCCTGAAATATACCTGCTTGGAGATGCGAAAAAAGTAAGTAATATTATGTATGCGGTTTGGGATGCATTTGAGGTTGCTAACCACATATAAGAAGTGTATAGGCCGGATAAATAAGGAATCCACAATTAACAGCTTCTGCATTAACAGCTATCTGCGGTTGTCTTTCTCGTAAAGATACGCTATAATTACAAACGTAGCAAATACGGGAGTAAAGATGATATAAATAGAAAGGATTTTTGGCATGTTAAAGACAATTTTAGATAAAGTAGAGGAAGCTGACCATATTTTAATAGGAATAGGAACTGATTTTAAGGGAGCTCATAAAAAAGAGGATGTAAAAAGGGCATATGATAAATTAAAAGAGCTGGTTGGAGGTAAGTCATATTTTGTAGTGACCTTGAATACGGATGATTTCATTTATGAATCTGATCTGGAGAAGGAGCGGATTGTGGCACCCTGCGGGAGTGATGCGGCAAATAATGTGGTCACCAATGAGAATTATGATGAATCGATCTATCTTCCCCAGTGGGAGGTGTATACAAAATGGCTTCAGAATACGCTGAACAGAAAGCTTTGCATTCTGGAATTAGGTGTAGGATTCCAGTATCCTTCTGTTATCCGCTGGCCCTTTGAAAAAACGGCATATTTTAACCAGAAATCCAGTTTCATACGGGTTCATGACAAATTAGCGCAGCTGACACCGGAGATCCGGGAGAGAAGTATTTCTGTCAGTCAGAATCCGGTTAGTTTATTGATTGAAGAATAAGATTATGTAAAATTTAGAATTCATATCTAATAAAAGGAAAACTGCACATTGTTGTGAAAATATATGTGATAAACATGAAATTATCTTTCTAATTAAGGATAAATATGGTAAAATATTTCTGGAACCTGTTTAGATAAGCATGGAAAAGTACTCATCAATCTGAAAGTCTTGATCAAAGCAATGATTAATTTCTAAACAGCTTTTTGTTGATGAACCGGATCATGTATTGAAATAAGGAGGATTGCGTATGGAAACACGTGCAGTAAAAATTAAGTCAAAAGCAAATTCAATGGTAGCGATTAAGGTCATCCAGGGACATTTTGCAACAAATCATTCTCATATCAATTATTATATTGACATGACCACTTTAAAGGCAAGACAGAGTGAAGCGGCTGCTGCGGCAGAACTTCTGGCGAGAAAGTATGAGATGACGACTTTTGTGGATACGATTGTCTGTATGGATGGCTGTGAAGTAATCGGGTCATACCTTGCCCAGCAGCTTAGCCAGGCAGGCATTATGTCTATGAACCAGCATAAGACCATTTATATCGTTACACCGGAACTGCATACAGGCGGTCAGTTGATTTTCCGGGATAACATGCAGATGATGATCCGCGGAAAGCATGTGGTTCTCTTACTATCCTCCATTACAACCGGTAAGAGCATTAGCAGAAGCCTGGAGTGCATCCGGTATTACGGCGGAGAGATTGCGGGAATTTCTGCAGTTTTCAGCGCGTACCATCCAAAAGATGTGGAGATTAACTCTATTTTTACGGAGAAGGACATTCCGGATTATCAGACCTATGATTTTTCTGCCTGTCCGATGTGTGCCAGAAAAGTTCCTGTGGATGCGATTGTAAACAGTTATGGATACTCGAAGATATAAAGGTGTATGGACTTGAGCCTGTCCCTTGCCAAAGGTGACTTTAACTGGGCAGGCGGAGTTACTGTATATAGGCTTGCCTGTGAACAGTAATTATTTTACCGCGATACAGTGCGAAATTCGTCGATTTGGAATTGTATCTTGAAAATAAATATGATAAACTGTAAAGGAATGCTGCAAAATAGAGGCGGCATTCCTTTTTCAATGGATTTTAGAATAATGATAACCCGGATAAGGAAGTGACAACATGATAGCGATTATTGATTATGATGCAGGTAATTTGAAAAGTGTAGAAAAGGCTTTGATGCACCTTGGAGAAAATCCGGTAGTATCAAGGGACAGAGAGGTAATTCTAAAGGCGGATAAGGTTATTCTGCCCGGTGTTGGCTCCTTTAAGGAGGCAATGGAGAGATTAAAGGAATATAAATTAGTTGACGTGATTCATGAAGTGGCAGATATGCAGAAACCTTTTCTTGGAATCTGCCTTGGTTTGCAGCTACTGTTTGAGAGCAGTGAAGAGAGCCCGGGCGTAGATGGTCTTGGCATATTGAAAGGCAGGATTGTGCGGATTCCGGATAATCATGATTTGAAAATTCCCCATATTGGCTGGAATTCTTTGAAATATCCCAATGAGGGAAAGCTTTTTGCGGGACTTGAAGAGGATGCGTATGTTTACTTTGTACACTCTTATTATCTGCAGGCAGAGGAACCGGAAACAGTGGCTGCTACTACCTGGTATGGAACGGATATCCATGCAGCTGTGGAAAAGGGAAATGTGTTTGCCTGTCAGTTCCATCCGGAGAAAAGCAGTGATACAGGACTTCAGATACTGAAAAATTTTGCAGGGTTATAGGAGGATATTTAAGATGTTTACAAAAAGAATTATTCCCTGTCTGGATGTACATAATGGACGTGTGGTAAAAGGTGTTAATTTTGTCAACCTGAAGGATGCAGGGGATCCGGTTCAGATTGCGGCGGCATATGATAAGGCCGGTGCTGACGAGGTCGTATTTCTGGATATAACGGCTTCTTCCGATGCAAGGGAGACTGTTGTGGACATGGTTCGGAAAGTGGCTGAAAATGTCTTTATTCCCTTCACAGTGGGTGGTGGAATCCGTTCGGTAGATGATTTTAAGGCTCTTCTTCGGGAAGGTGCCGATAAAATTTCAATCAACTCCTCTGCAATTGACAATCCCAGTCTGATCAGTGAAGCGGCAGACAAATTTGGCAGCCAGTGCGTTGTGGTGGCAATTGATGCCAGAAAGCGGGAAGATGGCTCAGGCTGGAATATTTATAAAAACGGCGGCAGAATTGATGTGGGAATGGATGCTGTTGAGTGGGCAATGAAAGCAGATAAAATGGGGGCGGGTGAAATCCTGCTGACCAGTATGGACTGTGACGGGACAAAAGCGGGATATGATTTAGAGCTTACCAGAACCATTGCAGAAAATGTTTCCATTCCGGTTATCGCATCGGGTGGAGCCGGAACCATGGAGCATTTTTACGATGCATTAACAGAAGGAAAGGCAGATGCAGTTCTGGCGGCATCGCTGTTTCACTATAAAGAACTCGAGATAAAAGAACTAAAGAAATACCTGGCAGGAAAAAATGTGCCGGTAAGATTGTAAGGAGGAGTGAGTATGCCACCAATCAGTAACGACTGGTTAGTACCTTTAAAACCGGAATTTAAGAAACCATATTATGCAAATCTTTATAAGAAAGTAATGGAAGAGTATCAGACAAGACTGATCTTCCCGGCAGCAGATGATATCTTCAATGCATTTGCATTTACGCCTTTAGAACAGGTGAAGGTCGTGATTTTAGGACAGGATCCCTACCATGGGGACGGTCAGGCACATGGGCTTTGTTTTTCCGTAAAGCCTGATGTGGAGATTCCGCCGTCGCTTGTGAATATCTATCAGGAACTGAGGGATGATGTGGGCTGTTATGTTCCAAATAACGGACATCTGACCAAATGGGCAAAGCAGGGTGTTCTGCTTTTGAATACGGTTTTAACCGTAAGAGCGCATCAGGCAAATTCTCACAGAGGAATCGGCTGGGAAGAGTTTACTGATGCGGCAATCCGCATATTAAATCAGCAGGACAGACCAATTGTATATATCCTTTGGGGACGTCCTGCCCAAATGAAAAAGGCTATGCTTAATAATCCGAAACATCTGATTCTGGAAGCGCCGCATCCAAGTCCGCTGTCTTCCTACAGAGGTTTTTTTGGCAGTAAGCCTTTTAGTAAGACCAATGCATTTCTTAAAAGTAATGGGATGGAAACAATTGACTGGCAGATTGAGAATATCTGATGGTTTGCTGTATCCAGGGATCGAAGCTTAAAACAAGAAATCCTTGATTTGGATTATAAAATTGCATTATGAAATTAGAAAAGAGAAAGAAATCCCACGACTAGCGGATTTCTTTCTCTTTTAACTTCTATTACATTTACTATAAATGGATTCCGAAACTTATGCATCCATTTCTTTTTTTAGATTTTTCTGAGCCGTGGAAAGCATCAGTTTAATACGGTTCAGCTGGTTAACCTCACTTGCTCCCGGATCATAATCAATTGCCACGATATTAGAAAGCGGGTATCTGTGCCGCAGTTCTTTGATAACGCCTTTCCCTACGACATGGTTTGGCAGGCATCCAAATGGCTGGGTACATACAATATTATTGGTACCGCTGTGTATCAGTTCCAGCATTTCTCCGGTCAGGAACCAACCTTCTCCGGTCTGGTTTCCAATAGAGACAATTGGATTAGCAAATTCAGCCAGATCCTCAATTTTTGCCGGTGCATGGAAGTGAACGCTTTTTTCAAGTTCTTTGGAAGCGGCACTTCTTATAAATTCAAGTGCCTTGATACCTGCGTTTGCAAACTGGGCGGAGGATTTCTTCATCCCTAAGTTTTCTGCTTTGAAATTGGTGTTATAGAAACAGTAGAGCAGGAAGTCCATCAGATCCGGCACAACTGCTTCCGCACCTTCCGCCTCTAAAAGTTCAACCAGATGGTTGTTGGCAGCGGGCAGGAATTTAACCAGAATCTCACCTACGACGCCGACTTTCGGCTTTCTGATATCCAGGATAGGCAGTGCATCAAAGTCTCTGATTAACTGGCGGCATAACTTTTTAAATTCCAGGAAAGACGGATGGCGCTGGGAGATAAACCGCATGCAGCGTTCTTCCCATTTCTGGTGCAGCGCATTGGCACTTCCTCTTACTTTTTCATAAGGACGCATACGGTAGAGGCATCGCATGAATAGGTCACCGAATACTACGGCATACAGTCCTTTGGTTATCAGGGAATAGTTGATTTTAAATCCAGGGTTTTTCTCAAGTCCGCTTAAGTTAATGGAAATAACCGGGATATTCGGGTAACCTGCTTTTTCAAGGGCACGGCGGATAAAACCAATGTAATTACTTGCCCTGCAGCCGCCGCCAGTCTGGGAAATCAGGACTGCTGTTTTATCCAGGTTGTATTTTCCGGAGTGTACGGCATCCATAATCTGTCCCACTACGATCAGTGATGGGAAGCAGGCATCGTTATTCACGTATTTCAGACCCATGTCAATTGAGGCCTTATCATCTGTATTTAATACCTCTAACCGATAGCCGGAAGTGTTGAAAGCGGCTTCCAGAAGACCAAAGTGAATCGGTGACATCTGGGGACAGAGGATCGTGTAATCTTTCTTCATCTGCTCGGTAAAAACAACGCGTTTCATATTAGCCGGCTGAATACAGCGGCATATTTTACGTTCTTCTCTTACGCGGATAGCAGAGAGAAGTGAGCGGACACGGATTCTGGCAGCTCCCAGATTGTTTACTTCATCGATTTTCAGGCAGGTGTAAATTTTACCTGAGTTGGCGAGAATGTCATTCACCGAATCGGTGGTAACGGCATCCAGCCCGCAGCCGAAGGAGTTTAACTGGATAAGATCCAGATTTTCCGTAGTCTTAACATAGTTCGCAGCAGCATAGAGCCTGCTGTGGTACATCCACTGATCCATAACAATTAAGGGACGTTCCGGCTGATTTAAGTGGGAAACACTGTCTTCGGTCAGAACGGCTACTCCATAGGAGTTGATCAGTTCGGGAATACCGTGATTAATTTCAGAATCGATGTGGTATGGCCGGCCGGCAAGGACAATTCCGTGTCTTCCGGTTTCCTTTAAATAGGCAATGGTTTCTTCCCCTTTGCGGTACATTTCAAGCCTTGTACGCTCCAATTCATCCCATCCTGCCTGTACAGCTGATTTGATCTCCGCTGCCGGAATACGCGGAAAGGTTTTGTATAACTGTGAGCAGATGGTTTCTACACTGGTAAATGCCAGGAACGGGTTGGAGAAGTTAATCTTTTCAGTCTTAATTTCTTCAATATTATTTTTGATATTCTCTGCATAAGAGGTTACAATCGGACAGTTGTAATGGTTGTTAGCTTCCGGGAATTCGTTCCGTTCATAAGGAATACATGGGTAAAAGATGAAGTTAATTCCCTGACGAATCAGCCAGGTCACATGACCATGAGCTAATTTTGCCGGATAACATTCCGATTCACTTGGTATGGATTCAATGCCAAGTTCATAAATCTTATGGGTGGAAGGAGGGGAGAGCACAACTTTGTATTTCAACTGGTTAAAAAATGTAAACCAGAACGGGTAATTATCATACATGTTCAGAACCCTTGGAATACCTACGGTGCCGCGGACTGCTTCGTCCTCTTCCAGCGGTGTATAGGAAAACATCAGTTTATTTTTAAAGTCAAACAGGTTTGGAATATTGTCTTTATTTTTCTCTTTTCCAAGACCGCGTTCACAGCGGTTGCCGCTTACAAACTGGCGTCCGCCGGTAAAACGGTTTACCGTCAGGCGGCAGTGGTTGGTACAGCCTTTGCATTTCGCCATAGTAGTAGTGAACTGCAGCTTATTGATCTTGTCGATAGAAAGCATGGTAGTTTCTTTATTTTCGTCATAACGTTCTCTGGCGATCAGAGCGGCACCAAATGCCCCCATGATACCGGCAATATCCGGTCGGATTGCTTCACAGTCTGCGATCTTTTCAAAGCTTCGCAGAACAGCATCGTTGTAGAAAGTACCACCCTGAACCACAATATGACGTCCCAGTTCTGAAGCATCTGAGACCTTAATAACTTTATATAATGCATTTTTAATAACAGAATAAGCAAGGCCGGCAGAGATATCGGAGACATCTGCACCTTCCTTTTGTGCCTGCTTTACCTTGGAGTTCATGAATACGGTACATCTGGTACCAAGGTCAATGGGATGCTTCGCAAAAAGAGCGGCTTTTGCAAAATCCTGTACGCTGTAATTCAGGGATTTGGCAAAGGTTTCTATAAAGGAGCCGCATCCGGAGGAGCAGGCTTCATTTAACTGCACGCTGTCAACGGTATGGTTCTTGATTTTAATACACTTCATATCCTGGCCGCCAATGTCCAGGATACAGTCAACTTCCGGGTCAAAGAAAGCTGCAGCATAATAGTGGGAAACCGTTTCCACCTCGCCTTCATCCAGCATGAGAGCGGCTTTTATCAGAGCTTCCCCATATCCCGTAGAACAGGAGTAGGCGATAACTGCAGAATCCGGCATCAGGGAATAGATTTCTTTGATTGCGGAAATCGTAGTGTTCAATGGACTACCGTTGTTGCTGCTGTAAAATGAATATAATAGAGAACCGTCTTCGCCTACGAGAGCAGCCTTTGTTGTTGTTGAGCCGGCATCGATGCCCAGGAAGCAGAGCCCTTCATAAGAACTCAGGTCATCTGTTACCACGTTATAGTTACTCTGTCTTACGTTAAACTTCGCATAATCTTCTTCCGATTCAAACAGTGGTTCCATTCGTGCCACTTCAAACTCCATCTTAATGGCAGAGGAGAGCTTCCCGGTCAATGCTTCCAATGAAGTTAAAACCTTTGGATCATGATTCAGTGCCGAACCAATCGCTGCAAACAAATGGGAATTGTTTGGCGTAATCGCATGTTCGTCATCCAGGTTTAAAGTACGGATAAATGCCTGCTTTAACTCGGAAAGGAAGTGAAGCGGTCCTCCCAGAAATGCTACGTGGCCGCGAATCGGTTTTCCGCAGGCGAGACCACTGATGGTCTGGTTTACAACAGCCTGGAAAATAGATGCGGATAAATCTTCTTTTGTTGCCCCTTCATTGATCAGAGGCTGGATATCTGATTTCGCAAAAACTCCGCAGCGGGCAGCAATCGTATAAAGAGAGCTGTAGTTTTTCGCGTACTCATTCAGTCCCGTAGCATCTGTCTGAAGGAGGGATGCCATCTGATCAATAAAAGAACCGGTACCTCCGGCACAAATACCGTTCATACGCTGTTCCACGCTGCCGCCTTCAAAGTATATAATCTTAGCGTCTTCGCCGCCAAGTTCAATGGCAACATCGGTCTGCGGTGCATAATCCTGAAGCGCTGTAGACACAGCGATTACTTCCTGGACAAATGGAACACCCAGGTGTTTGGCGAGGGTAAGTCCCCCGGAACCGGTAATCATAGGAGCCAGGGAAAGTTCCCCCAGCTGGTTAAAAGCTTTTTTTAATAAAGAAGACAAGGTCTCCTGAATATTGGCATAATGTCTTTCATAGTCTGAAAACAACAGATTCCGGTTGTGATCCAGAATTGCAATCTTAACAGTGGTAGAACCAATGTCAATTCCCAGACTATGTAAGGCAGTTTCATTTATATCGTTTTGCATTTATGTGCCTCCAATCTATGTGAGAGTTGCTGTGCAGCAGGCCAGAACAGCATGAATAGCCAAAGAGGCCGGCTGGTATACTACATCTTGTATGGCATTGAATACCACGCTACATTATACGACAAATCAAATTAAAATACAATCCTAAATTGCGGAAATGATTTCCTATTAAAAGATGATTAAAAGATGTCGGATTGCAAAACTTGTACTTTAAGGAAAGATATGTTAAAATACTCTGGAATGTTTTTTAACATAAACTAAAATAAACATAAAGCAGGTAATATCAATGTACAAACTTATAAAACAAGACGGTAAAGCAAAAAGAGGCGAGCTGCACACGGTACATGGAGTTATTCAGACTCCGGTATTCATGAATGTGGGGACTGCAGCGGCGATTAAGGGAGCTGTGGCAACAACGGACCTCCAGGAGATCGGTACGCAGGTAGAACTTTCCAATACCTATCATCTGCATGTACGTCCAGGCGACGATGTAGTCAGGAAAATGGGCGGACTGCATAAATTCATGGTATGGGACAAACCTATTTTGACCGATTCCGGCGGATTCCAGGTGTTCTCCCTGGCCGGACTTCGTAAGATAAAAGAAGAAGGCGTATATTTCAGTTCCCATATTGACGGCAGAAAGATATTTATGGGACCGGAAGAGAGCATGCAGATACAGTCGAATCTGGCATCTACCATTGCCATGGCATTTGATGAATGTCCATCCAGTGTGGCAAGCAGAGAATATGTACAGAATTCTGTTGACCGTACCACAAGATGGCTGGCAAGATGTAAGGAAGAGATGGCACGACTGAACAGCCTGGAAGATACCATTAATAAAGACCAATTATTATTTGCGATAAATCAGGGGGCGATTTACGAAGATATCCGTATTGAACATGCGAAAACGATTGCACAGATGGATCTGGACGGATATGCAATCGGCGGCCTGGCAGTAGGAGAAACACATGAGGAAATGTACCGGATACTGGACGCGGTGGTACCGCACCTTCCTTTGGAAAAGCCAACCTATCTCATGGGAGTGGGAACACCGGCAAATATTTTAGAAGCAGTAGACCGGGGGGTGGATTTCTTTGACTGTGTATACCCCAGCAGGAATGGACGCCATGGGCATGTCTATACCAATCAGGGCAAGCTGAATCTGTTTAATGCAAAATTCGAACTGGATGACAAGCCAATAGAAGAAGGCTGCCAGTGTCCGGCGTGCCGGCATTACAGCAGAGCATATATCCGCCATTTGTTAAAGGCGAAGGAAATGCTGGGAATGCGGCTGTGCGTACTTCATAATCTGTATTTCTACAATCACATGATGGAAGAAATCCGGGAAGCGATAGAACAGGGACGGTACGCAGAGTACAAAAAAGCCAAATTAGAGGGTTTTGAACAGGGAAACATTAAAATTCGCTAAATTATTAAAAAATACTTGATGATTTGGCAGAATTTGTGTATTATGTAATTTATGAGTGAAAAAGAAATGGAGGAAGTCACACATGAGTAATGTTTTGAGTGCCGGCGGAGCTGCAGGTGGAATGGGTCTTTTAATTCTCTACGTAGTAGTAATTGGTGCAGCAATGTACTTTTTTGCTATCAGACCGCAGAAGAAGGAGCAGAAGAGATTAAATGCAATGCTGTCTGATCTTGCTGTAGGAGATAGTATCGTAACTACCGGAGGATTTTACGGTGTTATAATTGATATTACAGATGAAGACGTGATTGTAGAATTTGGAAGCAATAAGAATTGCAGAATTCCAATGAGAAAAGCTGCAATTGCAGAAGTTGAAAAGCCAGAAGCTGAATAAGGTTTATTGAAGATACCGGGATGCCGGTATCTTTTTTGTTGTGAATTTTCTGGAATTGGGAGCAATAATATTATCCTTTCATCCAAATATAATGGTATCTCAGTTGGTAAAAATATGATATAATAGCCTCTATATGCATCCTTAAATAAAAAGAGATTATAATACGGAAAGAGTGAAAATTATGAAAAAGAAATTGTTGGCTTTTGGGATTGCAGCAGGGTTATTTGCAGTTGCATTAGGTGGGTGTAGTTCAAAAGGAAAAGTAAAGTTAGATCCAAAGAATCCGGTGAATATTGACATCTGGCATTATTACAGCGGAAACCAGCAGAATGCGCTGGACAATATGATTAAAGAATTTAACAGCACGGTTGGACTGGAAGAAGGAATTGTTGTAAGTGCTTTAAACTGCGGGAGCATACCGGAGTTATCGGAAAAAGTGCTGGATACTGCTAACAAGAAAGTCGGAACTTCCGATATGCCCAGTATTTTTCTGGGTTATACCAATACGGTGTATGAAATAGATAAAAAGGGTCTGGTTGCAAATTTAGATGATTATCTGAGTAAAGAAGAACTGGAACAGTATGACCCGGCTTATATTGAAGAAGGACGAATGGGAGAAAAGAATGAATTGAAAATTTTCCCAACGGCGAAGTCAACAGAGATGATGATGCTCAATAAGACAGACTGGGACAAGTTCGCTGCGGAAACAGGGGCAGATATAAATGAACTAGGGACATTAGAAGGATTGATTGACGTTTCGGAACAATATTATGACTGGTCCGGCGGAAAGGCATTCTTTGGCAGGGATGCAATGGCGAATTATCTACTCATTGGAGCAAAACAGCTTGGGACAGAAATTTTTAAAGTGGAAAATGGAAAAGTGGAGTTTCAGCTAGACAAAGAAGTGATGAAAAAGATCTGGGACGGCTACTATGTTCCTTACATAAAAGGTTATTTCGGAGCCTATGGCAAGTTCCGTTCCGATGATGCAAAAGTAGGGGATCTTCTGGCTTTTGTTGGCTCTACCACATCCGCTACTTATTTTCCGAAAGAAGTCTTTATCGATGACAGCAACAGCTATCCGGTTGAAGCAATGGCATTAAAAGCTCCGGTTTTTGAAGGCGGAGAAAACTATGCGGTACAGCAGGGAGCGGGCATGGCAGTTACCAAATCCACGCCGGAAAAAGAGTATGCTTCCGTAGAATTTATGAAATGGTTCACAGATACTGAGCAGAATATGGCTTTCTCCATTGAATCTGGATATCTTCCGGTTAAAAAAGAAGCAAAGACAAGTGAAAAGTTGAAATCAACCCTGGCAAATTATGAGGATGGGAAAATTGATTCCGTTATGAAAGAAACTCTGAATATTGCATTTGAGATGTCCGATACTTACAAATTTTATACAGCCAAAGCTTTTGAAGGAAGTGAAACAGCCAGGGATATTCTGGAATACAGTTTGTCGGATAAGGCAAAGGAAGACAAGCAGGCTATTGATGCATTGATAAAAAATGGTACGGGCAGGGATGAAGCAATTGCCAAATATAATACACAGGAAAATTTTGAAGCATGGCTGAGCCAGTTAACAGAGAAGTTGGAGACAACGCAGGCCAATTAATGGGGAAGTAAGATGAAAAGATCAAAAACATCATTATTGAAGAAAATTTTAATTCCAATTTTGATCGTCATGCTATTTCAGGCAGGATTGTTTTACTGCGTTGTTTTTGAAAGCGGAACGATGGACAAGCTGAAGAATAATTCTTTTCATATCTTTAGTGAAAAAGTGAATAACCGTAGAAATTCTCTCCAAAACGATATGATATCAAGGTGGGGGAATGTCAAAGGTACTTCGGAGGATATTACATCAGCGGTTCAGACAATTTTAAGCAAACAGGGGAAGACACCTCAGGATATTGTGATGAACAGTGAATGCAGCAAAGAAATTTTAAATAAAATTTCAGACTATCTGTTGGAAATGATGAGAAGGAATGTGGTAAGCGGTGCATTTGTTATTTTTAACGGAGATGGAAGCGATGACAAAAGTGGAATCTATTTCAGGGATTCCGACCCGACTACCACCACAGGAGATTATTCAGACCTGCTTGCACTTCGGGGGCCTTCCTATATCACCAATAAATATCGTATTGCTCTGGATCGTTTTTGGACTCCGGGCTTTCAGATGGATGAGAGTGATACGGATGATGCCTTTTATTACCGCCCGTTTGAGGCGGCAAAAGAACATCCGGAAATTGAAAGTAAAGATCTTGGATACTGGAGCAGCCCATTTTACCTGAATAAAAGTGAAGCAGGAGATTCCGTTCCAATTATTACCTATTCCGTACCCATTATACTGGGGGGAGAACCAATCGGTGTTATGGGTGTGGAAATGTCTCTGGATTACCTGAATACAGAACTGCCTTTTAAGGAATTGGACAACCAGAACTATGGAAGTTATATACTGGCCATGGGGCAAAGTGAAAGTGATGTCGAAGAGGTTCCTCTGACCTACCGCTTAATTACCCAGACCGGAATTATGTCAAAACAACTGTTCCCGGAAATCGGCGGGCAGCTGGAACTGGAAGATAACCTTACGAATAACTATTTTTACCCAATTAAATCAGACGGTAAGAAAACTTATGGATGCGTGCAGACGATAAAACTGTATAATACACATACGCCCTTTGAGAATGAACAATGGGTTTTAATTGGTGTTGTTTCTGATGATCATCTGCTTTCCTTTTTTTATAGTTTCCGTACCAGTATTATGGTGATGATCATACTTTCGCTGCTGATTGGTGTTGCAGCAAGTTTTGTAGTGTCGAAACTGGTAGCGAATCCCATTACGGCGCTCAGCAGAAAGTTGAAAACACTGAATCCGGATAAACCCATTCATCTGGAAAGACTGGAAGTATCAGAAATAGATGAACTGTCAGATACAATTGAAAATCTCAGTGTGGAAGTGGCGAATAATGCCAATAAACTTTCTACAATCCTGGCAATGACAGATATTAAAATGGGCGCCTGTGAATATAATCATGAGAAGCCCGAAAGAGTATTTTGCACCGAGCAGTTTTGTGAAATCCTGGGAATTGAAAAGGATGAAAATTATGTAGAATCAGGTAAGGTGAAAGCGGCTATTAGAAAATTGCTGCCTTATCTGGTCAGCAGGGATAAGAATGAAGGGGTATATATCCTGCATATAGATGAAGCAAAGTACCCTTACTGGCTGAGAGCCAAGGTAGTTACAAAAGAAGGCAGAACCCTTGTTGTCCTTACTGATATCAGTAAGGATATGGAAGAAAAGATAAAGATAGAGCATGAAAGGGATTATGATATCCTGACTAATCTCTTTAACCGCAGGGCATTCTGTGCCAGACTGGACCGGCTGTTTGAAGAACCCCAGAAGTTGAAACAGGGCGCGATGGTAATGCTGGATCTGGACAATCTGAAGTATGTAAATGATACTTACGGTCATGATTATGGTGACGAATACATCAGACTGGCGGCAGATGTATTAAAGAAATATCCGGATCCCCAGTCAGTTATTTCCAGACTGTCGGGAGATGAGTTTATGATCTTTGTTTATGGCTATCAGAATCAGGAAGAGATCCAGCAGAAATTTGCAGAAATGTTTGCAAAATTCAAGGACGCGAAGATTACGTTCCAGGATATGACTTCCATTCAGGTAAGGGCTTCCGCCGGTATTGCAGCATATCCTAAAGATGCGGTAAATTATCATGATCTGATCCGGTATGCGGATTTTGCAATGTATCTGGTCAAAAAGACCAACAAAGGGCAGATGGAAGCTTTTAACGTGGATATCTATAATAAAGAATCTTATCTGTTACAGTGTAAAGAAGAACTGAATAAGCTGATTGAAGAAGAACTGCTGGATTACATGTATCAGCCGATTGTCTCTACAACTACCGGAGCGGTATTTGCCTATGAAGCACTGATGCGGCCCCGGACAACAAATATCAAAACGCCGTTTGAGCTTTTAACATTGGCAAGGGCGCAGTCGAAACTGCATGAAATTGAACGGCTGACCTTTTCAAAAGCACTGGAAGGATTTGTTAAGCTAAAGGAATCTTCCGGAGACGGCAGGCTGTTCATAAATTCCATTGCCAACCAGTGTATGAGTGAAAAAGAAATCGCTGACATTGAATCTCAGTACGGAAAATATTTATCCAGGATTGTTTTAGAAATTACGGAGGAAGACAAACTGGATGCACCGCTTATGGAGCGGAAGAAGGAAGCATTAAAATCCTGGGGAGCACAGCTTGCAATTGACGATTTTGGAACCGGATATAACTCCGAAGGAGTTCTCTTAAGTATCCGTCCGGATTATATTAAGATAGACAAATCCCTTGTAGAGGGTATCTGCCAGGATAAAAATAAACAGATGCTGCTGCGCCACCTGGTTACTTATGCACAGGAACATCAGATTAAAACCATTGCGGAGGGGGTAGAAACGGCAGATGAAATGAAGGCTCTGATTCTGGAAAAGATTGATTACCTGCAGGGGTATTATCTGGCAAGACCTGGATTTATTCCACCCGAAATACCGGAAAAAGTACGCAGGCAGATCATAGATTTAGGAAAAAATCGGTAAAAATAGGGATTATAGTTGAAAAGTGCATAAAAATGCATTATGATATTGGATAAAGATTAGAGCGTGATTGAAAATTCATTCCTGCCATCTGCACGCCCCACTTTGCGGCATATTTGCCCGGAATTCAGGTTACGTAGCCCGCTACGCGCCCTTCATCCGGGACAAATCTCCCACAAACTGTGACGCACAGCTGCCAGAAAGCAATTTTAAAACACGCTCTAGGATAAAAAGAAACAGAAGGGAAGATATCACTATGAATTTTCAAATTGCATTGATTCCGGGAGATGGAATCGGACCTGAGATTGTGGGGGAAGCAAAAAAGGTACTGGACGCGGCAGGCAAAAAATATAATTTCGCGTTAAATTATACAGATGTACTATTAGGCGGAGCATCCATCGATGTCCATGGTATTCCGCTGACTGATGAAGCTGTACAGACAGCGAAGTCAAGTGACGCCGTATTAATGGGTTCCATTGGAGGAGATGCAGCTGTGTCTTCCTGGTACCAGTTACCGCCGGACAGAAGACCGGAAGCCGGACTTTTAAAAATCCGTAAAGAATTAAATCTGTTTGCCAATCTGCGCCCGGCATACCTCTATGAAGAGTTAAAGGCAGCATGCCCCCTTCGTGATGATATTATCGGAGAAGGCTTTGACATGATGATTATGCGGGAACTGACCGGAGGACTGTATTTCGGAGAGAGAAAGACAGTTGAAGAAAACGGCATTAGAAAAGCAATGGATACCCTTACATATGACGAAAATGAAATCCGCAGAATTGCCAAAAGGGGATTTGATATTGCCAGAAAGAGAAGAAAGAAAGTGACCAGCGTGGATAAGGCTAACGTGCTTGATTCTTCCAGGCTGTGGAGAGCAGTAGTGGAAGAAGTGGCTAAGGATTATCCGGACGTTGTTTTAGAGCACATGCTGGTAGATAACTGTGCAATGCAGCTGGTGAAAGATCCGGGACAGTTTGACGTGATTCTCACAGAAAATATGTTTGGTGATATCTTATCCGATGAAGCAAGCATGGTAACCGGTTCCATCGGAATGTTGTCTTCTGCAAGTTTAAATGAAACAAAATTCGGACTTTATGAACCAAGCCATGGTTCTGCACCGGATATTGCCGGTATGGACATTGCCAATCCAATCGCCACTATTTTATCAGCAGCGATGATGCTTCGTTATTCACTGGATCTGGATGAAGCGGCAGATGCCATTGAAGAAGCAGTCAGACAGGTATTAAAAGATGGATTCCGTACCGGAGACATTATGTCAGCGGGATGCACTAAGGTTGGATGCAGGCAGATGGGAGACTTGATTGCTGAAAGAATTTAGATAAATTAAAATTACGGATCCGGCAGTCAGCCGGATCTGATATAACAAACAGATAAGGAGATCAGACATGAAGAGTGATGCAGTAAAAAAAGGGATGCAGCAGGCACCCCACCGGTCATTATTTAATGCCCTGGGCATGACAAAAGAAGAGATGGACAGACCGCTGATTGGTATTGTCAGTTCTTTTAACGAAATTGTTCCGGGACATATGAATCTGGATAAAATTGTTGAAGCGGTAAAACTGGGTGTTGCAATGGCAGGCGGTACGCCAAGAGTATTCCCGGCAATCGCAGTATGCGACGGGATTGCAATGGGACATATTGGAATGAAATATTCCCTGGTAACCAGAGATTTAATAGCAGATTCAACAGAGGCTATGGCGATTGCCCATCAGTTTGACGCACTGGTATGCGTACCAAACTGTGACAAGAATGTACCAGGGCTTTTAATGGCCGCTGCGCGCGTCAACATACCCACAGTGTTTGTCAGTGGCGGACCAATGCTGGCTGGGCATGTACACGGACAGAAAACAAGCCTCTCCAGCATGTTTGAAGCAGTAGGTACTTACGCTGCCGGAAACATGACGGATGAAGAAATCGACGAATTTGAATGCAAGGCCTGCCCAACCTGCGGTTCCTGCTCCGGAATGTATACAGCTAACAGTATGAACTGTCTGACAGAAGTACTGGGCATGGGGCTTGGAGGAAATGGAACGATACCGGCAGTCTATTCCGATCGTATCCGTCTTGCAAAACACGCCGGAATGAAAGTAATGGAAATGTTAGAGAAAAATATCCGCCCACGGGATATCATGACAAAAGATGCATTTATGAATGCGCTGACGGTAGATATGGCACTGGGATGTTCCACCAACAGTATGCTGCATCTTCCGGCAATTGCCCATGAAGCGGGAGTGGAATTAAATTTAGATATAGCAAATGAAATCAGTGTAATTACACCAAATCTGTGCCATCTGGCACCAGCCGGACATACCTATATTGAAGAATTGAATGAAGCCGGAGGGGTTTATGCGGTTATGAATGAACTGGATAAGAAAAACCTCCTCCATACAGATCTCATTACCGTTACCGGCAAGACAGTAAAAGAAAATATTGAAAATTGTAAGAATCTCAATCCGGAAGTAATCCGTCCAATTGAAAATCCTTATAGTGAAACCGGTGGTATTGCAGTATTAAAAGGTAACCTGGCACCGGATTCCGGTGTTGTAAAACGTTCTGCAGTGGCTCCTGAAATGATGGTACATGAAGGACCGGCTAGAGTATTTGACTGTGAAGAAGATGCCATTGACGCAATTAAGAACGGTAAAATTAATGCAGGAGATGTGGTAGTCATCCGATATGAGGGACCAAAAGGGGGACCGGGTATGCGTGAAATGTTAAACCCGACTTCTGCAATCATGGGAATGGGCCTGGGTTCCAGCGTAGCACTGATAACAGACGGACGTTTCAGCGGTGCCTCCAGAGGAGCGGCAATAGGACATATATCACCGGAAGCGGCAGTAGGTGGACCGATTGCCCTGGTGGAAGAAGGAGATACGATCCGGATCAATATCCCGGAAAATAAACTGGACTTCGTAATTTCTGAGGAAGAACTGGAAGCAAGAAGGGCAAAATGGCAGCCGAGAACACCAAAGATTACTACAGGCTATCTGGCACGCTATGCAGCAATGGTTACTTCCGGCAACCGCGGCGCAATCCTGGAAATACCAAAGAAATAGAAAAGAGGTAAGCAGATGAGATTAACAGGTTCTGAAATCGTAATAGAATGTTTAAAAGAGCAGGGAGTAGATACCGTATTCGGATATCCGGGCGGTACCATCCTCAATATTTATGATGCATTATATAAGCATGACGGAGAAATCCGTCATGTCCTCACCTCACACGAGCAGGGAGCAGCCCACGCTGCAGACGGATATGCCCGTGCAACCGGAAAAGTCGGTGTCTGTATGGCAACTTCCGGACCGGGTGCTACGAATCTGGTAACCGGCATTGCGACAGCATATATGGATTCTGTTCCCCTGGTGGCAATTACGGCAAATGTTGCGGTACCCCTTCTTGGAAGGGACAGCTTCCAGGAAATTGACATTGCAGGTGTGACAATGCCGATTACCAAACATAATTTTATTGTAAAAGATGTAGAAAAACTGGCTGAGACCATCCGCCGTGCATTTATCATTGCAAAAGAAGGAAGGCCGGGACCGGTTCTGATTGATATTACCAAAGATGTTACGGCAAATGAAACAGAGTTTGAAATGGTAAGACCGGAACCCATTGAACGTAAAACAGACTATATCAAAGAAGACGATCTGGAGGCAGTAATCGCCTTAATTAATAAATGCAAAAAACCATTTGTATTCGTAGGCGGAGGAGCAGTAATTGCAGAAGCATCGGAAGAATTAAATGAATTTGTGGAGAAAGTGCATGCACCGGTTGCAGATACCCTGATGGGAAAAGGTGCATTTGACGGAACCAGCGAACTGTACTGCGGTATGCTGGGAATGCACGGGACAAAGACATCCAACTTTGGGGTTACCCAGTGCGACCTTCTCATTACCATCGGTGCAAGATTCAGCGACCGTGTTGTGGGGAAGGCTGAACGATTTGCAAGAAATGCAAAGATTGTACAAATCGATGTAGACCCGGCTGAAATAAATAAAAATATCATAGTAAATGAAAGCATTATCGGCGATGTAAAAGAAGTACTAAAGAGGTTGAATGCCAGAATTGAAGAACATCGTCATGACGAATGGCTGGCTCAGATTGCAGATCTGAAGCAGAGATTTCCATTAAAATATAATGAAGAAGGCTTAACCGGCCCTTATATTGTAGAAGAAATCTACCGTGTAACCAAAGGGGATGCGGTGATTACCACAGAAGTAGGACAGCATCAGATGTGGGCGGCACAGTATTACAAATACAAAGCGCCCCGCACGTTTATTACTTCAGGCGGGCTTGGAACCATGGGATATGGTCTGGGTGCCAGTCTTGGAGCAAAACTGGGATGCCCGGATAAAACGGTTATAAATATTGCAGGAGATGGCTGTTTCCGTATGAATATGAATGAAATTGCTACCGCAGCAAGATATAATATTCCGGTCGTTCAGGTTGTTATCAACAATCATGTTCTTGGAATGGTACGCCAGTGGCAGACATTGTTCTATGAGAAGCGTTATTCACATACCATATTAAATGACGCCGTTGATTTTGTAAAGCTGGCAGAAGCCATGGGAGCCGTTGGAATTCGTGTTACGAAAAAAGAGGAAGTAGCCCCCGCTCTTGAAAAGGCAATTGGCCTTGGAAAACCGGTTGTAATCGATTGTCAGATCGATTGTGATGATAAAGTATTCCCGATGGTACCGGCAGGTGCTGCGATAGAAGAGGCATTTGACCAGGATGATTTAAAATAACCTATTGACTATTTTTTAGCATAGCGATAAAATAGTGCTTATGAGTCCGATTTAGGATGGTAAAGTAAAAAAGTGTTTAATTATGAGGAGGAAACAAAAGTGAGCAGAGTGTACAATTTTTCAGCGGGTCCGGCAGTATTACCGGAAGAAGTACTTAAGGAAGCAGCAGCAGAGATGCTGGACTATAAGGGGTCCGGAATGTCCGTAATGGAAATGAGTCACCGATCTCAGGTTTTTGATGAAATTATCTGCGAAGCAGAACAGGATTTACGTGATCTGATGAAGATACCGGACAATTATAAGGTACTGTTTTTGCAGGGCGGTGCGTCACAGCAGTTTGCCATGATACCAATGAATCTTATGAAGAATAAAGTTGCAGATTACATTGTTACCGGCCAGTGGGCAAAGAAAGCTTACCAGGAAGCACAGAAGTACGGCAAAGCGAATAAAATTGCTACTTCTGAGGATAAAACATTTTCCTATATTCCTGACTGCTCTGATTTACCAATCAGTGAAGACGCAGATTATGTATATATCTGTGAAAATAACACAATTTACGGGACGAAGTTTAAGACCTTGCCAAATACAAAGGGTAAGACTCTGGTAGCAGATGTTTCTTCCTGTTTCTTATCAGAACCGGTAGATGTGACAAAATATGGAATTATTTATGGCGGCGTTCAGAAAAATATCGGTCCTGCAGGTATGGTAATCGTTATCATCCGGGAAGATCTGATTACGGAAGATACTCTTCCTGGAACACCAACCATGCTGCAGTATAAGACACATGCAGATGCAAAATCTCTGTACAATACACCAAACAGCTACTGCATTTATATGTGCGGCAAAGTCTTCAAATGGCTGAAGAAAATGGGCGGTTTGGATGCAATGAAATTACATAATGAAAAGAAAGCAGCAATCCTCTATGATTTCCTGGATAACAGCAGATTATTCAAAGGAACGGTAGTGAAAGAGGACCGTTCTCTTATGAACGTTCCATTTGTTACCGGAAATGACGAGTTAGATGCGAAGTTTGTAAAAGCAGCAAAAGCAGCAGGATTTGAGAACCTGAAAGGTCACAGATCCGTGGGTGGTATGAGAGCCAGCATCTATAATGCAATGCCAATAGAAGGTGTTGAAAAATTAGTGGAATTTATGAAGAAATTCGAAGAGGAGAACCTGTAATATGTTGAAATATAATTGTTTAAATCCCATCGCTGAAGCGGGGACCTGCCTGTTTACAGAGAACTATGAAAAAGTGGATAATTATCAGGATGCAGATGCTATATTGGTAAGAAGTGCGGCAATGCATGATATGGAATTTCCGGAAACCATTGAAGCGATTGCAAGAGCCGGAGCCGGAGTAAATAATATCCCCCTTGACAAATGCGCAGATCAGGGTATTGTAGTATTTAATACACCGGGAGCAAATGCAAATGGTGTTAAGGAACTGGTAATTGCCGGTATGTTATTAGCTGCTCGTGACATTGTAGGCGGTGTAAACTGGGTTCAGTCTGAAAGACAGAACGAGTTAATTGCAAAAGCGACGGAAAAGGAAAAGAAAAACTTTGCCGGATCGGAAATACAGGGAAAAAAACTGGGTATTATCGGTCTTGGAGCAATTGGTGTAGCTGTTGCAAATGCAGCAACACATCTTGGAATGGAAGTTTACGGATATGATCCGTACATTTCGGTAGATGCAGCATGGAACCTCTCCAGAAGCATTAAGCATATCCAGCAGGTGGATGATATTTACAAAGAATGTGATTATATTACCATTCATGTTCCGCTGATGGATGCCACAAAGAAGATGATCAATCAGGATGCAATTGCATTAATGAAAGATGGCGTTGTAATTTTGAACTTTGCCAGAGATCTGCTGGTAGATGAAGATGCTATGGTAACTTCTCTGCGTACAGGTAAGGTAAAGAAATATGTAACGGATTTCCCAAATCCGACTACAGCAGGAGAAAAGGGATGCCTGGTAATTCCTCACCTTGGTGCATCCACTGAAGAATCAGAAGAAAATTGTGCAATCATGGCAGTCAAACAGTTAAAGGATTATCTGGAAAACGGTAACATCAAAAACGCCGTAAATTATCCAAACTGTAATATGGGTGAATGTTCCCATGTATGCCGTATTGCAATTAATCACAGAAATACCAAGAATATGATCGGACAGTTTGCATCCGTTCTTGGTTCCGCAGATCTGAACATTGCCAATATGACGAATACAAGTAAGGGTGATTATGCATATTCGTTATTTGATTTAGATACCCATCTTCCGGAGGCCGTAAGGGATACTCTGAAGAATATCGAAGGCGTGCTGAAGGTTCGAGTGATTAAATAATGATTAACATAATTGTCGCAAAATGTGAGGTTTTGCGGCAATTTTTGTATCAGTAAAATAGTGATAAATCTGAGACAGGAGGTATTTTATGTTGTATCAGGTGAAAAAGGTTTTAAAGCCTGTGAGGGCAGCGAAAACAGTTGCCAGAGCGGTGAGAAAAAACCGCAGGGAATATGGGATATTGTGGGATAAATTACAGAAAGAATTACAGAAAATAATGAAAGGCAGGAAAAATTTATGGCAGAAGTAAAGGCATTTCGGGCAATCCGGCCAAGAGAAGACCTGGCATCGAAAATTGCGGCACTTCCGTATGATGTTTATAACAGGAAGGAAGCAAAAGAGGAAGTTGAAAAGGAGCCCTATAGTTTTCTGAAAATTGACCGTGCAGAAACACAGTTTCCGGATGAGGTGGATACCTATGATCCGTGTGTATATCAGAAAGCCCATGATATTTTGTGGCAGATGAAAGAGGACGGGGAATTTGTTCAGGATGAGTCATGCTGTTATTATCTCTATGAGCTGGTCATGGATGGCAGGTCACAGACAGGTATTGTTGCCTGCGCTTCCATCGATGATTATATGAGCGGGGTGATTAAAAAGCATGAGAATACCAGAGCAGATAAAGAACAGGACCGTATCCGCCATGTAGACAGCTGTGATGCCCAGACGGGGCCGATCTTCCTGGCTTACCGTAAAAATGAGGTGTTGAAAAAGCTGGTCTTACAGGGGAAAACAGAAGAACCTGTTTTCGATTTTGAATCACCGGATGGGATTATCCACAGAGGATGGAAAATAGGGGATGCAAAACTGATCCGGGAGATTGAGGAAGCATTTGGAAAGGTTGGGCATATATACATAGCGGACGGGCATCACCGTGCAGCATCAGCTGTAAAAGTTGGTTTAAAGCGCAGAGAAGCTTATCCGGACTATGACGGTTCAGAAGAATTCAATTATTTCCTATCGGTTTTATTTTCAGAAGAAGAACTTATGATTCTGGATTACAACCGGGTTGTAATGGATTTAAATGGAATGACCGTAGAAGAGTTCAGGAAAAAGGCGGCAGAGAAATTTGACATCCAAAAATCTGAAGTACCGGTAAAGCCGGAAGCAAAGGGCATTTTAGGTATGTATTTAACAGATGGATGGTACCGCCTGCAGGTGAAACCGGAATACCGCACGGAAGATCCGGTAAAAGGCCTGGATGTATCTGTTCTGCAGGATGAGCTATTACATCCGGTGCTTGGAATCGGAGATCCCAAAACGGATAAAAGAATTGATTTTGTTGGCGGAATCCGCGGGCTTGCAGAGCTGGAAATGAGAGTGAAAGAGTGTGGCGGTGTGGCATTTTCCATGTATCCTACATCCATTGGGGAACTGTTTGCAGTGGCAGATGCCGGGCTCCTGATGCCTCCAAAATCTACCTGGTTTGAACCCAAACTCAGAAGCGGATTGTTTATCCACAGCCTTACGTAAAACCGCGGGTACAGTTTTAGTTCCATTCATAAGATAAATGTGGTAAAATAGCCATATAGAAATGGGACAAGGAGGGTATGCTATGAATGAAAAATTATACGAATTAATGGATTGGGCAGCAATTGAGGCAATTGTTTATTCAGAAGAGGACAATCCCCATTCATTATTGGGAGCACATCTTACAGAAGAAGGCGTATTAATACAGGCATTTATTCCACAGGCAGTTCAGGTTGCCGTGAGCATAGATGGGGTGAAAAAAGAGTACGGGATGGAACTGGAAGATGAGGCGGGGTACTTTGCAGTCTTGATACCAAGAAAGAGCATTCCTGATTATACGTTTAAAATTACCTATGATACCGGAGAAACGGCAGAGATAAAAGATCCGTATGCGTTTGCACCGCAGATTACGGAAAAGGAAACGAAAAAGTTCAATGCAGGAATCTGCTATGATATTTATGAAAAGCTGGGAGCCCATCCCATGACACTTGGAGGGACTGAAGGCGTGTACTTTGCAGTATGGGCACCTAATGCAGCCAGAGTCAGTGTCGTAGGCGATTTCAACTCATGGGATGGCAGGCGTTTTCCTATGAGAAGATTGTGGGACAGCGGAATTTTCGAACTTTTTATCCCAGGTGTAAAAGCAGGGGACATCTATAAATACGAAGTAAAAGCAAAAGGCGGGCTTACTTATTTGAAAGCCGATCCTTATGCCAATGCTGCGGAGCTAAGGCCAAACAATGCATCTGTAGTGGCTGATCTTCGTGGTTTTAAATGGACAGACGATGCCTGGCTTGCGAAAAGAAAGAAAACAGATACCAAAAAAGAACCCATGGCTGTTTATGAAATGCATTTGGGTTCCTGGAGACGCCCTGAGGAAGAAGGAAGGGATTTCTTTAACTACAGGGAACTGGCACCTCAGATCGCAGAATATATCAAAGAAATGGGATATACCCATATTGAACTGATGCCGATTATGGAACATCCTTTTGATGGTTCCTGGGGCTATCAGGTAACCGGCTATTATGCACCAACCAGCCGTTATGGAACACCCGAAGATTTTATGTTCTTCATGGATTATATGCATCAACAGGGAATTGGTGTAATTCTGGACTGGGTTCCGGCACATTTTCCAAGAGATACTTTTGGACTTTGTACTTTCGATGGAACGTGCCTATATGAACATCTGGATCCAAGACAGGGATCACATCCTCACTGGGGCACGCTGATTTACAACTACGGGCGCCCGGAAGTAAGGAATTTCCTGATTGCAAATGCGATGTTCTGGGCAGAAAAATATCACGTTGACGGAATCCGCATGGATGCGGTAGCCTCCATGCTCTATCTGGATTATGGCAAAAACGATGGCGAATGGGTTGCCAATATGTATGGCGGCAATGAGAATCTGGAAGCTGTAGAATTTTTCAAACAGCTCAATGGGGCTTTTAAGAAAAAAGAAGGCGGAGCGATTCTCATCGCGGAAGAATCAACGGCATGGCCGAAGATTACTTCTCCGCTGGAAGATGACGGACTGGGATTTGATTATAAATGGAATATGGGCTGGATGAATGATTTTATCCACTACATGTCCCTTGATCCGCTGTTTCGGGGCGGACATCATGGGGAATTGACTTTCAGTATGGTATATGCTTACAGCGAAGACTTTGTTTTAACACTTTCCCATGATGAAGTGGTCCATGGCAAAGCTTCTATGATCGGCAAAATGCCGGGGGAACCAGAAAGCCAGTTCGCCAATCTGAGGGCCGCTTACGGATATATGATGGCACATCCCGGTAAAAAACTTTTATTTATGGGCCAGGAATTTGCACAGTATTCTGAATGGTCGGAGGAAAAAGAGCTGGAGTGGGACATGCTGGATGTCAAACAGCATAAACAGATGCAGGATTATGTAAAAGCATTAAATGCATTTTATGCGAAGAACCCGGCACTTTATCAGCTGGATTATGATCCGAAAGGGTTTGAATGGATTAATAATATATCTGCAAATGAAAACATGCTGGTATTTACCAGAAATACACGCAAGAAGGATGAAATGCTGTTAATCGTTTGTAATTTTTCACCGCTTGTTTATGAAAATCATAAAATCGGGGTTCCTTACCCTGGTAAGTACAAAGAGATATTTAACAGTGACAGAAAAGAATTCGGCGGTACCGGAATGGTGAATCCACGTGTGAAGCCTTCTAAAAAAGAGGAATGCGATGACCGTCCAAATTCCATTTCCATAAAAGTTCCTCCAATGGGGGTTTCAATTTTCTCTTACACCAGAGCGGTGGAGAAAAAGGCTGAACAAAAGCCTGTAAAAACCAAGGCAAAGAAAAGTAATTTAAAGGAAGAACTTCAGAAGAAAATCGAAGAAGCAGAAAGTCAGAGCGCAGTACAGGCCGTGGAACCGGCAGTGTCTGTTAAGTCTGAGATATTGAAGCCGGTTGAAGTGAAAATAGAAAAATTAGAGCCGGTGGAGACAAAAAAGTTATCAAAAGCAGCAAAGAAAACTGTTGTAAAGAAAACGGCTGTAAAGAAAACTGCTGTAAAGAAAACGGCTGGCACTGCCAGAGCAAAAAAGAAACAGGGTGCAGATAAAGATCAGAAATAATAGATCAGAATTAAAAGAGATGAAAGGGTAATTAAAATGGAAGACACAATTGCGGATCAGGTAGAGAAGGCGAATGCTGTTGTAAAATATTTTGAGCAGAAACTTCCGGGTATCGCCGACTTTGGAATAAAAATCTTAATTGCCCTGCTTGTATTTTTTATTGGAAGTAAGATGATAAAGTGGATGTTAAAGCTTCTGAAAAAACCATTCCTGCGTGCAGGTTTGGAGGAAGGTTCCGTACATTTCCTTAATTCACTGGTAAAGGCAATTCTCTATATATTGTTAGTATCGGGAATTGCAACTTATCTGGGAGTAAAAGAGGCTTCCATAGCGGCATTATTAGGTTCTATGGGTGTGGGTATTGTCCTGGCACTTAAGGAATCGCTGGGTAATCTGGCAGGAGGATTTATTCTCCTGCTGATGAAGCCGTTCAGTATAGGTGATTATATCAAAGAAGATGTGAATGACAATGAAGGTACGGTCAGTAAGATAGATTTATTCTATACCACCTTACTGACACCGGACAACCGGACAATCAGCATACCGAATGGTTCATTATCCAATACAAGCCTGACGAATTTATCAAGGCAAAGCAAAAGGCAGCTGAGACTGGTGATCGGCATATCTTATAAAGCTGATATCAGAAAGGCGAAAGAGATACTGGAGGAAATCCTGAATAACGATATTGCAATATTAAAGGAAGAACCGATAGAGATCTTTGTGGATAATCTGGCTGCCAGCAGCGTGGAATTAGGTTTTCGCTCCTGGGTTAAACCGGAGGATTACTGGCCGGCAAGATGGAGAATCATGGAGCGTGTAAAATATGCGTTTGACCAGGAAGATATTAACATTCCCTATAACCAATTAGACGTTACAATAAAAAATGCAGAGGTACAAAACGAGATAAACAGGAGGTAACTGTAATGGCAGTATCAAGAGAAACGGATGAAGAAAGGAATAGCGAAGCACAGGAACATCTGTCCGGAGCCCATACACATGTAAGGGAGGATGGGACTGTGTATGAACATATGCATATGCATGTTCATGAAAATGAATCCGTTCCCCATTCTCATGGCCATGTACATTCCCATGAGAGTACAAAAGCGGTTATTAACCGTTTATCACGGGCAATCGGGCATCTGGAATCCATTAAGAGGATGGTAGAAAGCGGAAGGGACTGCAGTGAAGTCCTCATCCAGTTATCAGCGGTAAAAGCAGCAATTAACAATACAGGAAAGGTCATTCTGCACGACCACATTCAGCATTGCCTGATTGATGCAGTTGAGTCGGGCGATACACAGGCGATTGAAGAATTGAATAAAGCTATAGACCGTTTTATAAAATAAAATATCTTGCAATGTGCAGATTGCTTTTAGGAAAGGGATGAGTTTATGAAGATAGACTATTTAATCAAAGCAATACAGCAATCTGAATATCTGGTGGCCCTTGGCGGCTTGAATATGATGCGAGAGGTAGGGATTTCTCATTATCACGACAAAGATGAGGCCTATCGAATTGAAAGAAAGTATGGGTACTCTCCGGAAGAATTATTTTCTGCCCGTTGCTTTGCAACCAATCCGGAAAAATTTTATAATTACTATAAAGATGACATTCTGGCCACAAATGAAGAAGAACCAGGACCTGCATACTATGCACTGGCAAAACTGGAGGCTATGGGACGATTAAAATATATTATCACAAGAGAAATATATAACCTTCCACAGCGGGCAGGATGCAAAAAAGTCATTAACCTTCATGGAAACATCTATGAAAATAATCATTGCCCGCGATGTTTAAAGCAATTTACACTGGATTATATTAAAAAAGCAGAGGGTGTTCCTTTTTGCGATGAATGTAATATTCCGCTTCATCCGGGGGTCCGTCTGGTAGGAGAAATGGTGGATAACCATGTAATGAGTAAGGCAGCTGAAGAAGTGGCAAAAGCAGATGTACTGCTGGTACTTGGATTACATCTGAAAACAGAATTATGCAGAGAGTGCATACAATATTTTCAGGGTCAAAGGTTAATTTTAATAAATTCCCAGGAACATTATGCTGACAATGTAGCAGATATGGTGTATCATGACAATGTGCAGACATTCTTTCCAAATGTAGTGGATATGATTCAACTGTGACAGAAAATAAAATACGGGATTATAAAGGAGCATTAATCCAATGGACAAAGAAAAAGTGGATAAAGAAGATCCAGGTTATAAGAAACGCAAGAAAAGAAAGATTCTGATTATCGTAGGAGTAATTCTACTTTTGATTGCAGCGGCAGTGGCAATTGCATATTCTTATGTACAAAGTAAGTTGGGGAAAATACAGTCCAGCGAGATGAATATGGATGAAGTAGTTGTAAATGAAGAACTGGAAACGAATAAAGTTATAAAAGGATATACGAATATAGCACTCTTTGGGCTGGATACCAGAGATGAAGATCTCTCCAGGGCAAACAGTGATGCAATTATAATTGCCAGTATTAATAACGACACAAAAGAAGTAAAACTGGTATCTATTTACCGTGATACGTACTTATACATTGGTGGAGATTTATACAGAAAAGCAAATGCTGCTTATGCAAATGGCGGAGCGGAAAGGGCTGTATCTACCTTAAATGAAAACTTTGATTTGAAAATTCAGGATTATATATCCGTTGATTTTAATGCATTGGCAGAGATCGTGGATTTATTGGGCGGTATAGAGCTGACAGTAGATGAAGCGGAGAGCGTGCATCTGAATAATTATTGTGTGGAAACTTCAGAAGTAACAGGCAAGAGCTACGAAAAACTTCCGGGTGCAGGTACTTATAATATGAATGGTGTTCAGGCAACTTCCTATTCCAGAATCCGTTATACCGCAGGAAATGATTTCAAGAGAACAGAACGGCAGCGGGAAGTAATTGAGAAAATCGTTGAAAAGGTGAAAAAGGCTGATGTAGGGACATTGAATAAAATCATGGATGGAGTATTTCCAATGATTCGCACCAGCATGTCCCAGTCTGAGATGATATCTATGGGAATGGGAATGCTGTCCTATAATATATCAGAAACAATTGGATTCCCATACGATCATAAGACAGGCGGTAAGGGTGGATCAGGAGATGATGAAATTCCTCAGACACTGGAAAGTAATGTAGTAAAACTTCACGAATTTCTGTTTGGTACAAAGGATTATAATCCTTCAGCCAGAGTCAAAGATCTGAGTGAAAAGATTCAGAAACTCACCGGAGTAGGCCCAAAAGAAGAATCTACAGAGAAAACTACAGAGAAATCATCTGAAAATTCATCAGAAACATCATCCGGAGATACAACGGAAGATTCCAGTGAAAAGACTACAAAAGAATCGGTTAGTAAAGGTTCGGGAAAATCATCGATAAAAGGGACCACTGCTGAGACAGAGTCAGAATCAGAGTCAGAAACAGAATAAGAAACAGAATAAGAACGGTTTTTATATTAAATCTGACCCATAAATATACAATAGCCTCTACGTAATAAACTATTTAAATGCAGATTACTGTACCCACGGTAAGCTGCATTTTTATTTGGTGTTTGTAACGATATCATTGCGGTCAGAGCCAAAATGCGTTATACTCATGGTAAAAGATACCAGTTCAGTTTACCTCGCTGTTAAGCTGGGATAGGGAGAGATGAGATGAAAGATAATCTATGGAATGCATTGGTTCATCCAGACAGGATAGAAAAACTTCACATACCGGATTCAGTCGCGGATGCTAATTTAAAGGCTTGGAGATATAGAAGACGCTATGAGTATATAATGCTTTTTAGTTCTTATGTTGTGTTTGAGATACTTACATATATATTTCGTGAGACACCAAGTAAATCAACAAAATGGTTAGTAATAATACTCCTTCCTTCTATAATAGTCTGTATTTGTGATGCGGCTTATAACTGTTATAGCGGATTTCCCGATAAATCAGATGTAGGAACAAGAAATCTGATCGGATTAGTATTCTGCTATTTTATAGGCATAATGGTTTTTTGGCTGCTGTTATATACTTTGAAAATATTTGAAGGACCAAATGGAACCAGGCTAAGCTTTTTAGCCGGTATAACTGCAGGTACGGCAGCAGCGTTGTTTGTATATGCTGATATGGCAATCATTTATCACCAGTATTTAAAGAGGATCAGGATAGGTGTAACCGACAAACAGATCCTTGTAACCAAGGTGATTTTCAGTATTTGTACAGGTGTTTTAGTGGTTCTCTTTTTAGCACTTTTTTTGTATCCTCTCCTGTCAGTAGAACTGGAGGACCATACTTATCAGACTGAGGTTGATCAAATTAACCGGGGAATAGAAAGTTATAATAATTTGAATAAGTTTAAGATTAAGGGATCTGAAAATATCCAATATGATAATGGAAAAATTGAGACTTTGGAAGGCACAGTTTGGAGCAGCAGCACATCAGATGGAACTAAGAGCGTTTCCAGCCTCTGGGACAATGAAGTATATACAAAAGACCATCCACAGATTGTATCTGATATATATAACGATGAGAAAGAAGAAATGAAGATTTATATTCAGGGGCAGGGCTGGGTGGAATTTTCTGACTTGCCGGAAGATAATGAACTATTAAAAGATGGGATGGAATTGTATCTCAAAAATGGTTTGCTTGATTTGCAAGGGAGAGACATAAAAAATATATCAGTGAAAATGGATGGGGATTATATGGTATATACAGTTTTGTACAAAGATAATGCAGTAACATTAAATTTTGGAGATGTGGAAATAGAGCCCCAAAAAGATGTTTATTGGATAAATAAGTCCAATATTCTGGAGAAGTGGATACTGTCCCAGAAGGTATCCGGTGGTTCCGAAGAAGGGAATTCAATAGAAAACAGAGAGTACCGGCTGTTGGATTATAATTCCAGTGAAATAGAAAAAGAGATAGAAGAATTTTTGAAGAAATAGTAAAAAAAGCTTGCAAAATTCCAAGAATTTGTATATAATAATTTAGGTCGGTGGTTGAAATTTCAACCACATGCTTCTGTGGCTCAGCTGGTAGAGCGCCGCATTCGTAATGCGTAGGTCGCCGGTTCAAATCCGGCCAGGAGCTTTGAGAAACCCTTGAATTTCAAGGGTTTTTTGTTGTTTTAAAATAAAATATGCAATTATACAGCAATCCATTGAGTGAATACAAAATTATTATCGAAATCTTTCCCACGTAATCCAATCCACTGACTACCTATTTCCAAAGCAGTTTGCTTCTGTTGTGATTTAAGTTGTTTTGCGGCTGCCATAACCAATGGTGGAACGATACAAGGAGCCATATCTTTCAAGAACAGTTTGGACAATTCTTCGAGAGTCATCCGTTCTCCTCTGATATTTCTTCCATCTTTAACAGCACGTTCAAAATCCACAACAAATTCGTTTAAAGTAGTTTCTATTTGCCTCTTTGTCATCCCGGGAGCAGGAGTGAATGTATCTTTTTCTAAGATTTGTTTGCCATTAACATCCCGGCCATTACTTACAGTTACTCGGTATGAGTTCCCTCTTTTTTCGATGCTTCCCATTGTATCATCTCCTTATTTTTGGGTATAAAAAATACACCCTGGCAAATTTCAAGGATGTATGATACAGCAGACGCTCAAGCAAGAAAAGTATTGTCATAGCAAAATATACATGCTATAATAAAATAATAAATTAGCCATAGCTAACCCAAAGCAGTTCAGACTTTGCAATATTGTAATAATTCTTCAAAGATAAGGGAGGTGATGAGATATTAAAAGAAAGTATATTGCAATTGGATTGATGATAATCGGTATTGTAATTATTTTGTTTTCGTACACTATAGCGGAAAATCTTGTATATTTGTTGATGCAAAGGAATGGGGGAACAATGGATACCAATAATTATATGTTAGCAATGTTAAATTATGCAGAAAATTGTAGAATTATTGGATTGATTTTGGCTCTTCCATCAGCATTTTACATGTTAAGAGGATTTCTGGAAAAGGGGGATATTTCATGAGAACTTTAAAAAAAATTATTATGTTGGTATTTTGTATATTTATGATAATTAATTCAAAAAATGTTGCTTTAGCATCCGATAATATTGACGAACAACCAGATACTATTATTGAGACCAAAAAAATATATAACACCATTCCGTTAGATGATGTTTCGGAAGAAAATGAAATAAACTCTTTGTTCAAAAAAGGCAGTCGTCCGAAAAAATGGGTTGTTTATGATGTTAAAATTAAAAATGCAGAATGGACAGATACATCTCAAAAGCTCGTTGTTGTAAAAGCTGTTAATGGATCATCTGTTACTGCTAGCGCAACAGCAACTAAGTCAGGAACATGGAACGCTAATGTAAGTGTTTCTAAGGGAACAGTAAGTGCTGCAATAGGCTACAGTGCAACTCAGTCCTTTTCTATCTCTGGTTCTGCTACTGGAAATATTCCAAAAGGCTATAAACTTGCCACAGCAAGAGCCTATCCTATTTATGAAGTACGTTCTTTTAAAGTAAAACTGGTACATAGTCTTCTTCCATCAACTATTTACAAAAAAGGGAGTGGAACAGCAAAGAAGCCAATCGGCATTGACATCAGATTTGAATATAAGAAAAAATAACATTCATCTGAACGCTTTAGGTAAGTTGGAATATACTACAATAGCCCTGGGGATCATCCCAGGGCTAAAGATTACTTATATACGGGTATAGCCCAGATATGGAGTCTGGGCTTAGGTATGTAAAATATTATTCCTTCCTTATACAGTGCGTTTAAATTCAAGCTTGCATATGGGTAACAAATGGGTAACAAAGTTATAAAAAGTTACAGAAAACAGTAAAGATAAAAAGATATATTATCTCCATAATCCAGTAATAATAAGGGATATTACTAAATACAGAAAAATGTAAAAAGTAATTTTTGTGATTCGTAATGCGTAGGTCGCCGGTTCAAATCCGGCCAGGAGCTTTGAAAAACCCTTGAATTTCAAGGATTTTTTGTTGTTTTAAGAATAAATATTGGAATTAATGAGCTCTTGGGATTATATCCCTGCATTTACCTGAGTTTAGAACAAAAAAACAGGACTGAAAATTAAACTGAATATTATATCACAAATTTAAATATGTTTTATTAAAAAGTACCGAAAAGTCGATTATGTGTCATGAATAGAAGACTAACCTTGATTAAAACAAATATTTTTAGTATAATAAAGCAGAAGAATTAATAAAGAAAGGTGCATGACATGAAAGATGAACCGACTCTAAAAGAAAATGCAAATCCATATCAAGTATTACCTAGCCTGATATCGTATTTCTATGAACGGTCTAAACAGGTCTGTATGATTTTATATTTGAGCCATGTGAGAAATGCATGTGATAATATGACGATTACCAAACAGGCTATCTGTCATATTATGTGCATTAAGGATAATTTACTTGAAATTGTAAGTTTCGATAATGATATTTATAAGGAAATATTAAAACTTACTGATTGTATAGATAACATATCGAATAGTTTATTATCAGCTAAATATAAGAATATTGCTTATCATTTGAAGGAAGCAAAAAAACTGAAAGACAATTTGATTAATAAAATGTTTGCTATGGATATTATTTAAAATACAAACTCTGTTATATATCAATAAAGGGCTACGATGTTATAATGAAAGGATCCCTGTTGGGAGGATATAATCTCATTTACAATTATTATAGATGCTTCAGACAATTCTCTAAACGGATACTTTCTTACAACCCAATATTTTTATTTTTCCTTTTGCTGTAAAGCCTTTCACGGTATGTTTAAACTCATTACATACGCTGCATTCTGATGCATAATAGGTATATAAGAAGTATTCTTTTTGTAAATTAGTTCTATATTTATTATTGAAACAGTTTCTGCATATCTCTGAATTAATGAGCTGCTTTTTCAATTTCCATGGATTTATCATATCTCTCATTCTCCTTAGCACTATTTTTAATATTCATTGCCATAGTGTATTGATAGTTATACCAATAACAAATTACAAGAATAATACACTTTACCAGCATTTCTATTGCAGAATATTATAACTTATTTTTTATCTGTAAAGTTCTATGATGTATTAAAGAGTACGTTTGATGTAATGAAATTTTCTATAATAAAATACCCCTGGGGATTGCGTCCAGGGGCTAATACTGCAGGCAAACAAGAGATTTAGTTACATGCATTTTATTTGATTTCAATAAAATAGTGAATATCTACATTTTGCACAGTAATTGTCATAAAAGGATTGCCAAAGTTTTTTCTAACTTCTTTTGCAACATTTATGAATGATTCTCTAAAAATGTCACTATCTTTAACTTCTGAAGGATTTCTTGTTGTAGATACAATATATGCCGTTTCGCCTAGATTACACCCTCTTACTGTTCCACACACCAGGCTATTCACGTTTATGAGACTGGTTACAAATACGCCGGAGCTGAAATATTCTTTATTTGCACTTTCTTCCCATAAATGAGCAACAAATTCATTTGTATAATATTTAGTGTTAAGGCCATAAAATGTTACAATATACTTTTCTGTTATCATGATGCAACCAATTTAGAATTTCTTATTATATAGTATGACGGAGATATGTATTTAATACGCAGTAATCATAATATCGGATCAAACAGTCAGAATATCAGTTAAATGAAAAAGTGAGTTTTCATAGTTCTTAACATAATATTTTATGTTGGTTCTTCCTTTTTCAATAATGGTATGGCCCTCTTCTTCCAGTTTTTCTTTTTGTGCTTCCACCCCGCCCGGGTATTTTGCATTTAATTCCCCGTTTGCTTTTAGAGTCCTCCAATATGGGGTTTTATCATCTTTTCTCTGGTAACTGGCCCATGCTGCAATGGACACAAAGATTCCTGCGGTGATTGGCTCGGTGAAATCGGCTCCATTTGCTTTTGCAAAGTATGCCCGTATTTCACCAATCGTTAGAACTTTCCCGTAGGGGACAGCTTTCATCACATTGTCGTATGCGACAGGCGGAGCGAAATACATTCTGTTACCGCCATATTTTTCTATACTCTTCTGGTCAGTGATTGTCTGAAATTTGGGCATATCCTTCGCATCATTTAACATTGCATTAAAATCTTTTTTGTCTTCGTTTGGCATATCTACCACCTCCTGCTACAAGTATAATCTATTTTGCAACACCATGCAATGAGACGGTTTTAAATTATATATGGTATATTTTCATCAGCAGCGTAAATATGGAAAAGTGAATGCGGCACATGAGGAACAGTAGAAGCATATAAATAAATCATCATAGAGAGAGGGAGAGCAGTATGGATATTATGGATTATATAAAGCCGGGTCTGATTGTAGTTGCAATAATATTGTATTTTATTGGTATATGGCTGAAGCAGAGTACTTTGCTTCCGGATAAATTCATACCACTGGTGGTTGGTTTCATTGGAATCGTTATTTGCGGCATCTGGGTGGTTGCTACATCCACCTTTATAACAGGACAGGATATAGCTTTGGGCTTATTCACCGCAATTGTACAGGGTATATTGGTTGCAGGTTTGAGCACATATGTCAATCAGATTATCAAACAGATTAATAAACAGGAATAGCGGTCTTTATTTTGTTCCTGTATGAGTAAAATAAATATAAAATCCCCGGCACTGTGCCGGAGATGTAAATAACAATCAATTTTTTGGGAGTACCCCGCAGTTCTTGGGGAAGTCTGCGGAGCGCGAGTTGTGAAACGTACTAGATTTTTACCAATACGTAAAAATTCTACCATATTCTGCAAATTGTGACAAGAAAAATATTTTGCTAAATTCTTACATAAATCGACAAAGAAAACTGTTTACAAAAATTTTATGAATCCTTTATTGATTTAAATTTTCATACAACCTATAATACTATTAATGATGGAAATAATATTTAGGAGGATTTGGAAGTGAAGGAAAAGTTTCAGAGGTTTATGATGGGGCGGTATGGAGCTGATGAATTATCGAGATTTATGATAATTGTTGCTTTTGTCCTGGTGGTTTTATCAATTTTTATAAGAAGCGGATTGTTTTCCTGGGTTCCGTTGATTTTACTGGTTTTGATTTATGTGCGTATGTTTTCGAAGAATGTTCAGAGACGCTATGCGGAAAATCAGAAGTTTATGGAGTTAAAAGACAGGGTGACAGGATTATTTCACGGACAGAAAAAGCGTCTGGAACAGAGTAAAGATTTCCATATTTACAAATGTCCAAAGTGCAGACAGAAAATTCGTATCCCCCGGGGAAAAGGAAAAATTTCAATTACCTGCCCTAAATGCGGGGATCAGTTTGTAAAGAAGAGTTGATAGAAAAGCAGAGGATAGAGCGATGTTCGGATATGTGACGATTAATCAGGATGAAATTAAAATAAAGGATTATAAGACCTACCGGGCATACTATTGCGGACTGTGTAAGCGGTTAGGAAAGCAGTATGGAGTCAGGGGGAAGGTGCTGCTGACTTTTGACATGACTTTTCTGGGTCTTCTGTTATCAAGCCTTTATGAATCTCAGGGTGAGCTTAAAATGCAAAGGTGTGCGTTACATCCTACAAAAAAAGAATTGATAGCAGAAAATGAAATGCTGGATTATGCGGCGGATATGAATGTACTTCTTGCTTACCATAATTTTATGGATGACTGGTTTGATGACCATAATGCAGCCAAACTGACTCTTGCTAAAATGATACATAAGAAGTATAAAGAAACGGCAGAAAGATATCCCAGACAGCGCAGGGCAATACAAAGATATATGAAAAAGATGCGCGAGTGCGAGGTACGAAAAGAAAAAGATCTGGATGTGGCAGCGGGGCTTACCGGAACCGTATTAAAAGAGTTGTTTATGTATAAAAAAGATGAGTGGAAGGAACCTTTGGGTCAGATGGGCTTTTACCTGGGGAAATTCATCTATCTTATGGATGCTTATGAAGATGTGGAAAAGGACAAAAAGGCAGGAAATTATAACCCTTTGATACCAATGATGACTGATGCTGATTATGCCGGTAAATGTAAAGACATTATGATGTTGATGATGGCAGAATGCTCCAGAGCATTTGAGAGGTTGCCAATTTTAGAAAATGTTGATATACTAAGAAATATATTGTATTCCGGAGTTTGGGTGAAATACGAAAAAGTAACGAAGGAAAGAGCAGGAAATAAGAATGATAATGGATCCATATAAGGTGTTGGGAATTCCGTCTTCAGCATCTGATGATGAGGTAAAAAAAGCATACAGGAAATTGAGCAGGAGATATCATCCCGATGCAAACCTGAATAATCCCAACAAGGATCAGGCCGAAGAGAAATTTAAAGAGGTGCAGCAGGCTTACGACCAGATTATGAAGGAACGTACCGGCGGATATACTGGCGGATATAGCGGACAGAGCAGTCAGGGCTATGGACAGGGGCAGGGATTTGGCGGCTATGGCGGCGGTTTTGGTCAGCGCCAGTATGAAAGCGGCGAGCCAATTGAATATCAGGCAGCGGCAAATTATATTAATGCCGGCCATTTCCAGGAAGCTCTGAATGTTTTAAATAATATTTCACAGCGTAATGCCAAATGGTATTACCTGAGTGCACTTGCCAATGCTGGTATCGGCAATAATCTCAATGCAAAGGATTTTGCATCGAGAGCCGCTGCTTTGGAACCGAATAATTTCCAGTATCAACAGCTTAAGAGACAGTTGGAGTCCGGTGGGCAATGGTATCAGACCATGGGCAGCGGATATGGCGGAATGCCCCAGAATTTTGATACAAGCTGTTGTACACAGCTTTGCTGTATGAATATGTTGTGCGGCTGTTGCTGCAGACCATGCTGATATAGAAAGAGAAGGTGGGAATCCTTCTTTTTTTGTGCCATTAACAGGTCGGTAAATGATCAGGGAGAGTGGCTGGTCTGCTTGACAGATGAGAGGTTAAATACTATGATGGAGGTACAGTATATTAAAAAGTGGGAAAGATTATACTGATAACAAGCGCATGATAGTGAAAGGATGACAGAATGTATAAAATATTGATTGTGGAAGATGATATGGTAATCGCTTCGTCTGTAAAGGATTATTTGCGGACATGGGGGATGGAAACCAGTGTTGTCACAGATTTTGAGAAAGTCATGGAAAATTTTATTGCATTTGATCCGCAGCTGGTATTGATGGATATTACACTGCCGTTTTTCAATGGATATCACTGGTGTCAGGAAATCAGGAAGATCTCTAAGGTTCCGATTGTTTTTCTTTCTTCTATGAGTGATAACATGAATATTGTAATGGCGATAAATATGGGTGGAGATGACTTTATAACCAAGCCATTTGATTTAACGGTACTTGCGGCGAAAGTTCAGGCAATGCTTCGAAGAACATATGCATTTCAGGGTCAGACTAATGTATTAGAACATAATGGTGCTATACTAAATTTGAGTGATACCACTTTATTATATCAGGAACAAAAAACAGATCTGACAAAAAATGATTTTAAAATCCTTCAGATCTTAATGGAGAATGCAGGGAAGGTGGTATCCCGTGAAGCTATTATGGAGCGTCTATGGGAAAGTGACAGCTTTATTGATGATAATACGCTGACTGTTAATATCACCAGGCTGCGTAAAAAGTTAGAAGATATAGGCCTTGCCGGATTTATTGTAACAAAAAAGGGAATAGGATATATGGTGGTCTGAATGGAAAAAATCAAGGAATATAAGATAATCGGCAGATTTATAATAGACCATCTGATGCAGATATTGGCAATCTTCATATTTTCCTTCATCTTCCTGCTGATTTTTTATTTATATGGCATTCCGGCTAAGATCTATAGTTATGCATTTTTACTGTGCTTTGCTGTTGGAGCTGTTATGTGTACGATTAGTTATTGGAAATATCGTAGCAAGCATTTAGCACTTTATGGGCTTTTTGGCAGGATTACCGTAGAATGTAATGATTTTCCAAATGCAGGAAATTTACTGGAGAAAGATTACCAGGAAATATTATTAAAACTTTTTCGTTACAGTGCTCAGGAAAAAGAACAGGAAGAGCGCAGCAAAAAAGATATGATGGATTATTACACATTGTGGGCACATCAGATCAAAACTCCGATTACCGCAATGCGCCTTCTGATTCAAGTAGAGGACAATGCCAGAAATCAGGGGCTTTTACAGCAGCTGCTTAAAATTGAGCGGTATGTTGATATGGTATTGCAATATCTGCGTATGGAGAATATGTCGGCAGATTTAAAGCTTCAGGAATATAAAGTACTGGATTTGGTTCGAAAAGCGGTAAAGCAGGATAGTTCTGTGTTCATTTACCGTAAGATTCCTTTCGAATTAAAAGAAATGGATAATACAGTGATAACTGATGAAAAATGGATGGTTTTTGTGATCGAACAGATTTTATCTAACTCACTTAAATATACCAATGAAGGAAAAATATCGGTTTACATGGATCCAGATGAACGTGAGACCTTAATTATCGAAGATACCGGTATCGGGATTCAGGAAGAGGATCTTCCCCGTATATTTGAAAATGGATTTACCGGATATAATGGACGAATGGGAAAGAAGTCTACCGGAATTGGGTTATATCTTTGCAAGAAGATATTAGATAGGCTTGGACATTCCATAAAAGTTTCTTCAAAGGTTGGACAGGGCACCCGGATTGCAATTGATCTGTACAGAGAACATCTGGAAACGGAATAAATAGATAGTAATATATGATTTAAATTAAGGAGCGGCTCCAGTGGGAGCCGCTGTTTTTGGTTTCATTTTCAGGATCATACTTGATGGTGTAGTTTTGATGTCATTGATAAAATATACTAAAGGCACATTGAAGTATGAAAAGTACTTGAAAAGCGCTGAAAATGAAGTGAAAGTGAGTAGAGAGGAGTGTTGCAGAATGAATATAATGGTGGTTGACAGTAATCAACAGCATCTGGATGATCTTGTAGCTAAAATACAGCTGGTGTTTACAAATGATACAGTAGTTTCTTTTACAGATCCTTTGCTGGCAGTTAAATACGCACATAACAGTCGTGTAGATCAATTATTTACAGAGGTTTTAATGCGTAGAATAGATGGATTTATGCTGGTATCCAGGGTGCGTAAATGTAATCCGCAGGCCAATGTCATTTTTGTAACGGAAAACGACCGATATATTCGGGAAGCAACCGCCATTTGTGCAGATGGTTATCTTATCAAACCTATTTCTATAAAAAAACTTGAGGGATGCATGGAGTGGCAGCCCTATACATAATTAGTTGTAAAATTCATTCACTGCTGCAAAAAAAAGCATGAAATCCTGCTGCCGGAGCTACATTGCCCATTGCTATGGTATCTTCCGGTATATGTGTCATCATATCAGCCATAATATGATTACTGGCTAGAATTAGCATTGTGGTGGCTTCATAGGGGATAAATTATGATGTGGCAGCCAATGAAATGGTGATTTCAGAGTAGTCGATAGGACAATAACAATTGATGTGCATCAGGCGCTCAACAATTCAGTTTAAGGATGTTGAAATATGGTATAAAGGCGTCGGTATATCTTTTAATAAATGTAATTGCAGAGTAAAAAATCATGTATTTCAATGCTCATATTAGTGGATTGTAAAAAAAGAGAATGAGGAATAAAACTAAATCTGCTCAGAAAAACTGGAGTTTTTCCGGTTATACATGTAACATGTACAGTAAAAGACAACAGTGAAGTTAAGCTACCTGCAATATAAATGTTAAGGAGAGAAAGGCTACCAAGGTAAAACTAAGCCGTAAGAGACTAACACTGAAAGTTGGCAGGAAATTCGCACTGAAAGCAACGGTATATCCAAAGAACACAACAGATACGAAAAAATGGACAATAAACAAAAAAGGAATTGTTAAGGTTTCCAGCAAGGGTGTAGTCACTGGGCTTAAGAAGGGGAGAAGTAGAATCACGCTTAAGACAAGCAGTGGAAAAAGCGCATATTGTAATGTGAAAGTAGAATAAGATTTAAGGATAGAGGCGTACTTTGGTATGTCTCTATTTTTTTGAAAGCATTTATCTACGATGTGTAATGAATAATATTACCAACTAGACGAGGATGGCTACCAGTTAGTCAATAGGGGGGTGAAAAATTGATGAAAATATGATATATATTTAAATATAATACTGTGAACTTTTTGTGAAAATATAGGAAGAAGGGAGAAGAGTGCTTCTAAATAAAATCTAAACAAGATCTTAATTATGAGGAGAAGAATATGTATAGAAAAAAACAAATATTTTTGACATCATTAGTTATTTTAATGTGTGTATTGATGCCGTTGAATGTAATGGCTGCAAAAAGTAAAATTATTCCTAATGACGAAACTGGAATACCAGATAGAGTTTTGTATCAAACTATATTACGTGAAGTTGGAAAAAGCAAAAATTTTACAGAAAAAGATGCAGAAAAAATAAAGCGATTAGACGCCAGTAAAGATAAAATAAAAAACAAAATAAAAACATTAAAAGGAATAGGAAAGCTTAAAAATCTAACTAAATTAGATGTTTCGTCTAATAATATAAAATCCTTATCGGGTATAGAAAATTTATTCAATTTAACTAGTTTATATGCTGATCATAATCAAATTACAAATATTAACCCAATAAAAAACTTATTTAATATAAGATATGTTTCGTTGAATTATAATAAAATATCAAGTTTAAAAAGTATTGAAAAATTAACACAACTAGAATCACTTGATGTTCAGATTAATAAAATAAAAAAAATACCAGACCTAAATCGATATACAAGTCTTTCAGAAATCGGACTAAAGTATAATAAAATAAGTGAAGAAGAACTTAATAAAAAAATACCACGGCATTGGAGAAGAAATAGTATTTGGTATAAGAGTACCGTTAAACTTCAGAATTTAGTAAAAACTATAACGCTTGTTAAACCTACATCTTTTAGTGTTATCAATAAAAACACAAAAAAAATATCAGGTATTGCAAATAAAAATTCAACAATATCCCTTAGAGATCCAAAGGGTAAAAAGATTGTTTCCGTTAAAACGGATAGAAAAGGCAAGTTTACATTTAGAAATCTAAACCTGAAAAAATGGGCAGGAATGACATTATCTTTACAGTCATTTGTTGTCGATCAACTTTATGGGGAAAAGAACATATTGAAAGAAGTTAAATTTACAGTCCGCTAACAGTAGTAAAGAGCATAACATTTGTTAATCCTTCATCCTATAAAAAGATTAATAAAAATACTAAGATAATATCAGGCATTACAAATAAGAATTCAAAAATAGTGTTAAGAGATCCTAGTGGGAATAAAATTGCAGCAGTTAAATCAGATAGGAGAGGTAAATTTACATTTAAAAACTTAAATCTTATTCAATGGGCAAATAAACGATTGACATTAGAGGCATATGTAGTGGACTCGTTTTATAATGACGATAACGAATCTTATACATTGAAAGAAGTTAATTTTATTGTCCAAAATTAATAACCAAATCATTTTAAATTAAACACCACAATAACAAGCCTGTAACCGCTTAAACGCAGTTATGGGCTTATTTAATTTAAGGCAAACGTGGATAGCTTTTACAGCTCACCCGAGGGCGGATAGTCCAGAACCGGGCAGTTAGCAGAATCCCCGGAGCATGACGGCATCCAGTCAGGAGGGCATTTGGCAAACGGTTTAAATAGGAGGAAAACAGGAATGACAAAAAAGGAAATGATAAAGCGGAAACAGAGAAAAGAGTTATGGGGTTTTGCAGAGCTTACCGATGCAACCGAGCTTATGGTCCAAATGGTGAAAGCCGCAGGGGTGACGGAGCAGCTGAAATCTGTTGCGTGAAATGTAGATCAACAATGATCGATTGAACATTTGTTAAATTCTACTGTTAGTTTACTTTATTTTTGCGCAATTCTACTGTATGTTTCTTGTGTGAATGCTTTTTTTCTTGTAAAATAAACATATAAATATACGAAGGAGTTTAGTATGAAAAATAAAAAATGGGACAGTTAATATCAGAGTTACGAAAATCGAATCAAATGACACAAAAAGATTTGGCGGCAAAACTTCACGTCAGCGATAAGGCAGTATCGAAATGGGAATGTGGGCTAAGTTTCCCTGACATTTCATTGCTATTGCCTCTTTCAGACATTCTTGGAATCACAATAGCGGAATTGCTAAATGGCGAAAAAAATAATTCGGAAGAGGCAAATATGAAAGCAAGTATCCACAATGCTTTGGAATATGGAGTAAAGACAGCAATGGGCAAAATTAAAATGACCCAAAATATCTGGGCTGCTGTTTTTTCCTTTTTTCTTCTATTGGCTATCATTGTAGTATCCCTTGTAAATTTAATGGTTTCCAATACATTTACATGGTCTCTCATACCAATTAGTGTGAGCATTTTTGCATGGCTTGTATTTTTTCCTGCGATAAAGTTTGGGATGAAGGGAATCATCGGTTCGCTCATCAATATAAGCATTTTTCTTGTACCATTTTTGTATGTGCTTGATTATGCGATAAATAGTTTAACGGAGTACCATGTACCGATTTTTTCCATGGGTATTAGTATAGCACCCATTCTGATAGTGTTTTTTTGGGTTGCATTTTTCCTCTTCAAAAAATTGAGGGCAAGAAAGTTGCTTACAGTGCTGTTTTGTTGTTGCTTTTAAGCCCAGTAACCTTTATGGTGAACCTTTTTCTTGATGTAACACAGGGGCAAGGGCAAATATGGTCGAGTACACTCTCTATTATAAATGCTCTAATTCCGTTAGCGGCCGCCGTCATACTCTTTATCCTATACTATGTTATTTATTGGAAAAAGAGCAAAGTATAATCAATTTCCCCATAACTCGTTCTTGAAATAGAACCATACCTATGACAGATAGAGTTTATAATATTATAAAGGAAAAAAAGAAATACTACTTTATTAATAAAAAAACTTCACACCATTTTTACACCATTTGACCATGGAGATATAAGGTTTTATAAGGATTTATATGAAAGCTAAAATGCTGAAACCCCTCTAATATGGGCATATATGTAGATATCAGGAGTTATATATTACTTTACAACCTTACAGAAATGTAAGCTATCGAATAGAAAATGTAAGCTAATATTATGGCAGTCCATTTCTTTTTTTATTACAATAAGATCAGAAAAAGTTAGAGAGGAAGAAGACTATGGCACTTTTAGAAGTAAAAAATTTAAAAAAAATATATACCACCCGTTTTGGAGGGAATCAGGTACAGGCATTAACCGATGTGAATTTCTCTGTTGAGGAAGGCGAGTATGTCGCTATTATGGGGGAGTCCGGATCCGGTAAAACCACGTTATTGAATATACTTGCATCTTTGGACAAACCAACCAGCGGAGATGTTTTGTTAAATGGAAATAGTATGTTGTCGGTAAAAGACAAAGGTCTTGCGGCATTTCGCAGAGAGAACCTGGGTTTTGTTTTTCAGGATTTCAATTTGCTGGATACTTTTTCATTAGAAGATAATATTTATCTGCCGCTGGTTTTATCCGGTAAAAATTATAAAGAGATGCGTCAGAGACTGGAACCTCTGGCAGAGAAACTGCACATTCAGGATATTTTGAAGAAATATCCATATGAAGTTTCCGGAGGTCAGAAACAGAGAGCAGCGGCGGCAAGAGCTTTGATTACAAATCCCCAGATTGTATTGGCAGATGAGCCTACCGGTGCGCTGGATTCAAAATCATCGGATCAGATGTTAAAGTTGTTTTCCCGTATTAATAAGGAAGGGCAGACAATTCTAATGGTAACCCACAGTACCAGGGCTGCAAGCCATGCGCAGCGCGTATTGTTTATAAAAGACGGTGAGGTATTCCATCAGTTATACAGAGGATCTATGAATAATGATGCCATGTTCCAGAAAATAACGGAGACCTTGACGGTATTAGCGTCAGGAGGTGAAGAGAATGCGTAATTCTTTTTACCCTAAAATGGCAGTAACGAACATTCGTAAAAATGCCGGAATGTATGTGCCTTATATGCTGACCTGCATATGTACGATTATCATGTATCTGGTTATGAGTGCTATTTCGGGCAATCCGGGAATCGATGAGATGCGTGGGAGTGAATCGTTAAGAATGGTATTGCAATTTGGGCAGTCAATCATAGCAATTTTTTCAGTGATTTTTCTGTTCTATACGAATAGCTTCTTAATGAAGCGCCGGAAAAAAGAACTGGGGCTATACAGTATCCTGGGCCTGGAAAAGCGCCATATAGGCAGAATATTGCTCTATGAATGTATTTTTACCTCTGCCGTATCCCTTGGGATTGGATTATTGGGGGGAATTTTAATTAGTAAACTGATGTTCCTGATCCTGCTTAAGCTGATTCAGACAAATGTAGATTTTGAATTTATCATGAGTAGGGATGCGATTTGCAGTACGCTGATTCTTTTTGGGATTATATTTGCCTGTACGCTGCTTTCAAATCTTTTTATGACTGGAAAAAGTAAACCGATTGAGCTTCTCTACGGAGGGAATAAGGGGGAAAAAGAGCCCAAGGCAAGATGGATCACAGCTCTTATTGGATTAATATGTACGGCTGTCGGCTATTTTATGGCAATTACCGTGAAATCTCCGATTGATGCATTGATTCAGTTTTTCATTGCAGTTTTGCTTGTCATTGTAGGCACCTACCTCTTGTTTATTACCGGAAGCATAGCGCTTCTTAAAATACTGAAGAAAAACAAGGCGTTTTATTACCGGCAAAAGCATTTCACATCTGTTTCCGGTATGATCTACCGCATGAAGCAGAATGCAGTAGGACTTGCAAATATCTGTATTCTCAGTACAGGGGTTCTGCTCAGTATCGCAACAACGATTTCTCTAAATATCGGAATTGAAGAATTGATTCATAATATGTATCCGGAGCAATATTCTATGACTTCCTACCATGCAACAGAAGAGGAAGTGGAGCAGATGAAGAATATTGTATATCAAGAAGCTGAAAAAAATAATATCAAGGTAAAGGATTATTTTCAATACCGCTATAATTCACTGGGAGTTTCTCAGATAGATAATGAATTACAGTTAGTGGGAGTGGATCAGGGAAATCTCAGCGCCTGTATGTTAATGACCGTTGACAATTATAATGAGGTAATGGGTACGGATAAGAAACTGGCAGAAGATGAGGTGCTGATCATTGACTTTAAGAAAAGCTTTGCCTATCCAACCTTAAGAATAGGGAGCAGTGAATATAAAGTATCTGAAGAAATCAAAGATAATGATATGATAGCAAACCTTACAATTAATATGCTGGATGGGTATGGAGTCGTTTTTGCAAATCAGGAGATTATCAATAATATTTGTATAGCCGCAGGTACAGACATAAATTCGGGAAGTGAGGAACCGGATACTTTTATTGGATTTAATGCAGACGGAGACCAGAAAACACTGGATCATTATACTAATGTACTTCATAAGAAATTGAGGACAATGCTGGAAGCCAGTGAAGATCTTTTTATTAACCTCAGCGACAGAGACAGTGGAGCAGCTATGCTCAGGGCATCAATTAGCAGTTTCTTATTTATTGGCGTATTTATAGGAGTCTTATTCCTGATGGCAACTGTTTTGATTATTTATTATAAGCAGATTTCTGAAGGATATGAAGATAAAGAACGATTTTCTATTATGCAGAAGGTGGGGATGAGTAAAGGAGAAGTAAAAAAGAGTATAAGGAGTCAGATTCTCACGGTCTTTTTCCTCCCATTGGTAGTTGCGATCCTGCATGTAGCAGCAGCATTTAACATGATGAGCAAACTTTTATTTATGTTTGGTTTATTCAATACGGATCTATTTGTAATATGCACAATCGGTACCATTATCATTTTTGCCATCATATATAGTTTTGTATTTACAATGACGGCTAAGACATATTATAAAATAGTTGGCTGATATTTAAAAAGTAACATCTATAAAAACAGTACTTTTTCTTTATTTCTAACGAAATAGAGGCAGAAAGTACTGTTTTTTCTTGTAATAATGGTAATTACCATAAATTGGTAATAATTTTCTGCTCATTTTCCGTTATCATAATTTCATACGAAAGAAGAAAGGATATGATGAGATTATGAAAACATACGGTTATATCAGAGTGTCATCCAAGGACCAGAACGAGGATAGGCAGCTGCTTGCACTACAGGCACTGCCTGTTTTAATGGAGAATATCTATATGGATAAGCTCAGTGGAAAGGATTTTAACCGGCCCGCATATAAAAAGCTGGTACGAAGGATGAAAGAGGGGGATTTGCTGGTGATTAAGAGCATTGACCGGCTGGGGAGAAATTATGAAGAAATTATTTATCAGTGGAGAGTATTGACAAAAGAGAAAAAAATAGATATCTATGTGCTGGATATGCCATTGCTGGATACCAGGCAGGGTAAGGATCTGATGGGTACTTTTATTGCTGATTTAGTGCTGCAGCTATTAAGCTTTGTAGCGGAAAATGAAAGACAGAATATAAGAACCAGGCAGGCGGAGGGGATTGCAGCAGCGCGTTTGAAAGGGGTTCGCTTTGGAAGGCCGCGGAAACCGATTCATCCGGATTTCCCGAAATGGAGAAAGGTTTGGCTGAATGGAGAAATATCCAGCCGCAAGGCGGCAAAGAAAATGGGAATTTCCCATCAGACATTTCTTAATTGGTTAAAAATGGAAAATAATTAAATTTTTATCAAAAATTGTAGACTTTTTTTGCCAGTTAAAGTAGACTTTTTTTGACATACTATGTATAATACTAAATGTAGGGTTAAATGCTATTATTTACCACTTTCTAATCTGTCAAAAAAAGTCTACTTTTCTAGACGGATGTTATCATATTGTTCGGAAAGGAAGCACAAATTATGGAGAACTTTAATAAGTCTGTACTGGATATTTTAGCGCAGGAGCTTGACTGTTATGTTTCAGACTTGCGCCAGGTAAATACAAAATACAATAAGACAAAGATATGTGCAGCCATCAAAGGTATCCCGGCATTGCAATTCCCGGCAAGTGAATGGAATGTAACCATAAACTATATGTTAGAAGAAGATGCAGACTATCAGAATTCCGAAGAAGCCAGAGATTATTTGTTAAAAAGCTTAGGAGCGTAGGTGCACATAAATATAATATATACATTCATACATATCAGGGAGTAAAAGAGCTTTTGTATTGAGTATGTGGGCGGTAAGAGTCAGTATGGAAAAAATTCAAAGAAATGGTACGAATTGTGCAGCAATCCGGGTAGTTTTCACGCATAGGTGAGAATAGCCCGGCTTTTTTTGTGCGGAATCTTAAAGATTCCCATTTGATAAAGTAAGATTTCTGAACTACCGAATGTAAAGTGCGGTCTTCAGGCTAAGTAGAATTGATGTTTTAAATCTTTAGATTTTCCTAAGAAATATAGCGTTGACAAAAACAATGTATGTGTACTAATATAGATAGTACAGATAATATGGCAGTATTTCAGAAAGGAGAGTCTCATGATTATTGTTGACTACAAAGACAGGCGGCCCATTTATGAGCAAATTGTGGAAAAGTTTCAAATGCTGATTGTGAAGGGTGTAATGGAGCCTGACAGTCAGATGCCTTCTGTACGCAAGCTGGCAATGGATTTATCAATCAACCCCAATACAATCCAGAAAGCTTATACGCAACTGGAGCAGCAGGGATTTATCTACCCTGTAAAAGGAAAGGGGAATTTTGTCACAGGAGACAGAAATCTGCTGATACAAAAGAAGAAAGTTGTTTTTGATGATTTTCAGACGGTTGTATCACAGGGAAAGGAATTAGGAATCACGAGGGATGAATTTTACATTAAAGTTGATGAGGTGTATGGGGAGGTAAAGTATGATAGAAGTAATGTCCATTAGTAAGTCATTTGGCGACATTAAAGCAATTACGGATATCAGCACTACGATTCGGGAGGGTTCCGTATTTGGCTTGGTTGGAACCAACGGAGCCGGAAAAAGTACCTTCATGAGAATTCTGAGTGGGATATTAAAGGCAGACAAAGGATCTGTCAAGATTGATAATATGGAAGTTTTTGAAAATATTCAGGCAAAAAAGTTAATTTGCTTTATCCCCGACACACCGTATTATTTTAACAATGCTACGGTAAAGGAAATGATGGAGTATTATAAAATTATCTATCCGGAGTTCAGTGAATTTCGATTTATAGAACTGATAGAAAAATTTGGACTGGATATGAAACGCAAAATCAATACATTTTCAAAAGGTATGAAAAAACAGGTATCTGTATTGCTTGGAATTTGCACTAACACGAAATATCTGCTGTGTGATGAAACGTTTGACGGGCTTGACCCGGTTATGAGACAGGCGGTAAAGAGTATCTTTGCAAGTGAAATTTTAAACAGGGAGTTTACGCCGATTATTGCGTCCCATAACTTAAGAGAGTTGGAAGATATCTGCGACCACGTGGGTCTGCTGCATGAAGGCGGTATCCTGTTGTCAAGAGATCTGGAAGATATGAGATTTGAAATCCATAAGCTGCAGTATGTAATTCAGAACCCTACGGCGGAAGAGGAAATTCTAAAAGAGCTGGATGTAATGCAGTATGAAAAGAGAGGTTCTCTTGTATCCCTCACCGTACGCGGTAAGAAGGAAGCAATTCTGGCATTGGTTGGAAGCAAGAAACCTTTATTTTATGAAATACTTCCACTGTCGCTTGAGGAAATATTTATTAGTGAAACGGAGGTGGCAGGATATGACATCAAAAATCTCATTCTCTAAGTTATTGAAGCAGGATTTGAAACGAAGCGGCGGCATTATAGCGATTATCTCTCTGGTATTTTTCCTGCTATTTACGGTACGGGGGATATTTACCTTAGACCAGATGCTGGCAAGCCTTAAAAATGGAGGCTGCACCATGAAAGAAGTAACGGCACAGTTTGCCGATCTTCTGAGTTATAACGGTGTCATTATTTTTCTCACAGTATCCAGTGCAGTTTTATGCGGTGTATCCAGATTTTGCTATCTGCATTCTTCTACAAAACTGGATTTTTACCACAGTCTTCCCATTAAGAGAGACCACTTCTTCTGGGTGCAGTTTTTAAGTGGAATTTTGCAGTTTGTGGTACCTTTTCTTGTAAATATGCTGATTGTTCTGTTCATCGGGGCACTTAGAGGAGTAACTACCGGCGGAGTAGTGGGTCAGGTGCTGCTGGGAGGATTTATTCATATTTTATTCTACCTGCTGCTTTATATAACGGTAATTCTTGCCATGATGCTCACAGGTAAAATTGTGGTGGGTATACTTGCTGTAACCGTATTTTTGTTGTATCTGCCCGGAGTTATTTTCCTGGCGACAGGACTATTTAGTATCTTCTTTAAAACATTTTATCAGAATGAAAGTTTCTGGATGCAGCTGGCGGAATATTTTTCACCTCTTTTCCTTTATGGACTAACGGTTGGAGCTGCCAGTGAGGGATCAATGTTCCTGAAAGAACTGCTGATTGCAATAGCGGCATTCGCAGCAATGCTTGTAATCGTGCTTTATCTGTACCGTATACGCTCTTCTGAAGCATCTGAGCGTGCAATAGCATTTCCAAAATCAGAATCGGTTATTAAATTCCTGTTGGTAGTTCCCATATCAATCGGGTGCGGATTTATAGCCCATATGATGGCAATTGAAGGTAAGGACCTTTGGCTGGCATTTGGTGTGATTTTTGGCGGAGTAATAAGCAGTGCGATTATTGAGTTTATTTATCATATTGATTTTACAAAAGTATTGGCTAGAAAGAAACTGATGCTGGCATCGCTGATCGTATCATTTGCGATTATTGGAATATTCCGGTTCGATGTATTTGGTTATGACCGCAATATACCTAAAGAAGAAAATGTGGAAAGTGCAGCTATCTGGATTGACGGCCTGGCAACCAATGTATACGAGAAGTGGAGTGACAATGGAATTTACATTTCCGGTACCGATACGAAATCATATGTACTGGATCATATGCAGGTGACAAAGATGGACAGCATTTATGAAATCGTAGAGTCTGCTATAAATAAACCGGAAGATGTATCAACGAATTATGTGATTGTGAAATACCGTCTGAAAAACGGAAAAGAAAAGATTCGTTCCTATCAGGCAGAGCATAGTGTACTTGAAAAAGCATTAGCAGATCTTTATCAGACACAGGAGTTTAAAGAAGGATTATATCCGGCAATTAATCTGACTGGAGATGAGGTCGGCAAGATAGAGCTGGTGAAAACGGATGAATCCATTCAGCTGAATCTGAACAGCAAGCAGCTTATTTCTCTGGTTGATACCTTCCGGGAAGAACTTGCAAATATGAAATACGAAGACATGAAAGCATCCAGTCTGGTCAGCATCCGGTTAGAGGGAATCAATAAAAAGGTTCCAAGTGGAACGTATACCTTATATCCCTGCTTTGAAAAAACTCTGGCACTGTTGAAGGAATATGGTCACAGTGTAGACGCAAAACTTGACCCGGATAAGGTGATTTCAATGAGAGTTTTGAAGTATGAAGAAAAGGGCAGCCGGGAAGAAGTCTTTAGCTCGAAGGAAGATTTCAAGGAAATTGCGGAAAATCTGGTAAATTCAGGTGGAAATGACTACTTCCTGTTTCCCCAGTCTTCCGCTTACGATGTGAACGTAACTTATAAAAATGAAAAGGGTGATACCATAACAAGCTATATGTACTTGTATAATGATAACATCCCCCAGTGTATCAAGGACAGATTTGATGATTGATGAAAAATCGGAGCCTATCATCCAATTAAAAAGCGTGTTATAATAATAGAGCATCCTGTGACTTTAGCTGCAGGATGCTCTATTACCTTTTAAATAAGAAGAGGAGGTATCACATGAAGATTTTATTTTTTGGAACAAAGAATTACGATGAAGAATTTTTTTCGAAAATACTGCAGGATAAAACATATGAAGATCTTGACATCACATATATAGAGCCAAATCTGACACCGGAAACGGCCAGTCTGGCATGGGGATATGATGCAGTCTGCGCATTTGTAAATATGGATTTGAGCGCACCCGCTATAGATATGCTGAATAAATGCGGTGTGAAATTAATTCTGATGCGCTCGGCAGGATATAATAATGTAGATCTGGACCAGGCAAAAAAATATGGTATTACGGTTATGCATGTACCCGGGTATTCACCGGAAGCGGTGGCAGAACATGCAATGGCGCTGGTTCTGACCGCAAACCGTCATACTCATAAGGCTTATATTAAAGGCCGTGAAAATGATTTCAGCTTAAGCGGTCTAATGGGAGTTAATCTCTATGGTAAAACTGCCGGTATCATAGGCACCGGTAAAATCGGAATAGCAATGGCACGAATCTGCAGAGGATTTGGCATGCGGGTGATCGGATATGACCTTTATCCTAACAATACGCTGGACTTTTTGGAATATGTGGATCTGGATATACTGTTAAAGGAATCGGATTTGATTTCCCTTCATTGTCCTATGTTTGAAAATACCTATCATTTAATTAATACGGAAACGATTAATAAAATGAAAGATGGTGTTATACTGGTCAATACATCCAGAGGCGGACTTATCAAAACAGAAGATCTCATAAAGGGAATCAGAGAAGGAAAGTTCTTTGCCGTGGGTCTGGATGTGTATGAAGAAGAAAATGGCAGTGTGTATGAAGATCTCTCTGAGAGAATACTGGGTCATTCTACAATGGCAAGGCTATTATCTTTTCCGAATGTAATGGTTACATCCCACCAGGGTTTTTTTACAAAAGAGGCATTAAATGCAATCAGTCAGACAACGGTTGATAATGCTATGGCATTCATAAACGGGGTTAAAAACGGAAATGAATTATAATAAATTTTAGCGGGTGTAAAGGAAAGATCTATGTATAACCTGCGGGGATTTGCAGACACTATTTCTGACAGGAGGTGTCATACAATGGAAGATAATAATACATTGGGTATTGCCCTGGCACGTAATGCCTTAGATCAAATTCCCAATCCTCAAAGTGATGCACAAACAATTATAGGCCTTGTTAAGAATGGGGGACGTGTTACCGGTTATCAATTATCGGACGGTTCAACCGTTTCTAAAGAAGAAGGAGTATTCCTTGCAAAAGAAGGGGGTATCCGGGGTGTGGGTATTGCACACCGCAATGGTTCGGAATACCTGAAGTCACTACCTGACGATACAGAAAATAATAACCTGAGTAATCTGCCATCTGTATCAGGCTGAGCGAAGTAAATCTGCCGGTCAGAAGTTTCAGACAATTTAAAAGGATGGTATGCCATAATGAAATTTTGTTATGGCATGTCATCCTTTTTATATAATCCTTTTTAATAGGAAATGATAGAGAATAATTAACCGCGGAATGTTAATCCGTCATCAGTCATAGATTCTACAATGGCAAGAGATTCCAGATGAACGCCCTGTTCCCGTATCATGGAGCCGCCTTCCTGAAATCCTTTTTCAATGACGATTCCGGCGCCTTCAATAGTTGCACCGGCCTGTTTCACAATTTCAATCAGTCCTCTGAGCGCGCATCCGTTTGCCAGGAAGTCATCGATAATTAATACATGGTCATCTGCGTTTAAGAAACGTTTTGACAAAATGACATCGTATGTACGTTTGTGGGTAAAAGATTCTACCTTTGACTGGTATACATCGCCATCAATATTAATACTCTGTGCTTTTTTTGCAAAAATTACCGGAACGTTAAAATATTGAGCTGCAATACAGGCAATGCCGATGCCGGATGCTTCTATGGTTAAGATCTTAGTAATCTTATCGCTGGGAAAGCGTCTTCGGAACTCTTTTCCGATTTCATTAATTAACTGGATGTCCATCTGATGATTCAAAAAGCTGTCCACTTTTAATACATGACCGGGCTTTACTACGCCATCTTTTAAAATACGATCTTTTAATAACTGCATTTCTTTAATTCCTCCACTGGGTTGATGTTATTTTATCATACAATATTCTAAACGGTATTACAATCATTTCTTGTAGAAAAATCTGTTTTTATGTGGAAAAATCTTTTTTTTATGAAAGTGTCGGTTGTCAGAAAAGTAACAATATGTTAGAATGCTACAGTACAGTTTTGTAAGGAGTACAAAACTGAGAAAAATGAAGTTACAGGAGAGAAAAGATGAAGGAAAACAAAAACGGCAGTATCTATGAACTGAACGGAGTAGTTCCCCTGCGAAAGGCAATTCCTCTGGGGATTCAGCATGTCCTGGCAATGTTCCTGGGAAATATTTCCCCTCTGATCATTGTATGCGGTATGCTGGATATGGCTCTGGATTTAAAGACCAGTCTCATTCAGAATGCAATGTTTATTGCAGGTGTGGCAACGTTAATTCAGCTGTATCCGATTTGGAAAGTCGGAAGTAAGCTTCCCATTGTAATGGGAACCAGTTCCGGTTTTATCGGAACGGCGAAGGCAGTAGGAGCAAGCTTTGGATACGGAGCACTTATGGGAGCATCCCTTGTGGGTGGTATTTTTGAGATTATACTTGGTTTTTTTATCAAACCATTGCGGAAATTATTCCCACCGGTTGTTACAAGCCTGGTAATTATATCGATCGGATTATCCTTACTTCCGGTTGGAATTAAATATTTTGGCGGTGGTGCCGGGAGCGAGGATTTTGGAAGCTGGCAGCATTTACTGGTAGGAACGGTGGTTATTCTTGTAATCATAGTTCTGAAACAGTTTAAGAAAAGCTTTTTAAGTACAGCATCTATTTTAATTGGAATCATTATGGGTTACATATTGGCAATCTGTTTGGGAATGGTTAATTTTACTCAGGTACAGGATGCAGCCTGGTTCAGCCTTCCAACTTTTATGCCGGTGAAAATGGAATTTAACCTTCAGGCAATTATTGCAATGGGAATTATGTTTATTGCAACAACTGTGGAGACTGTAGGTGATATTTCCGGTATTACAAACGGAGGTCTGGACAGAGAACCTACTCATGAAGAACTTCAGGGCGGTGTCATTGCAGATGGTTTTGGAAGTTTTCTAGGAGCATTGTTTGGTGTCCTTCCAAATACTTCCTTTAGCCAGAATGTCGGTCTTGTTGCAGTTACTAAGGTGGTAAACCGTTTTGTTATTATGACCGGTGCGGTATTTTTAATCCTTTGCGGTTTCTGCCCGAAACTCAGCGCATTGTTTTCCGTAATGCCTCAGTCTGTACTGGGAGGAGCGGCTGTAATTATGTTCGCAATGATTCTGGTAAGCGGACTGCAGTCACTGCTTCGTGAAAAAATTGATGACAGAAATGGTCTGATCATTGCGATGGCAATCGGTCTTGGCGTAGGAATCGGAAATGTTCCGGAAGTACTGGCGCAGATGCCGGCATGGGTTGGTAACATTTTTGCACAAAACGGTATCATTATGACATTTGTAATTGCTACTGTTTTGAATCTGGTACTTCCAAAATCAAAGACAGAAGCAGCAGAACAGTAAGAAAAGGGTCTGTTACAGGGATATTATAATGTCCGGTTTCAGGCTGTGTTACTGAAAATTGGATGGAGAGAAGCATATGAAAAACAAATTTGTAAATAAAATTACCGGTATGATGCTGGCGGCAACACTGGTAATCGGTTCGTTAGCCGGCTGCGGTGCAGCAGCGGATCAAAAAACGGAAACACAGGCGGCAACATCAGCCCAGTCAGAAACGGCTGCAGAGACAGCAAATACAGAACAAACAGAAAACGGGAAACAGACAGAAAAGGGGAAACAGACAGAGACAGGTCAGCAGACGGAAACAGCGGAAGATGCGGATACGCAGACAGCTTCTGATTCCGAAGGCACAGCGGCAGCAGAAGGGGAAATCACCGTAACGGATCAAATCGGCAGAGAGGTTACCCTGAAAGCGCCGGCTAAGAAAATTGTTTCTTCTTATTATATATCAACTGCCATTGCCATTGCTCTTGGTCTTCAGGATGATCTGGTTGGAATTGAAATGAAGGCAGATACCCGTGAACTGTATAAGAAAGCGGCTCCTGAATTATTAGAACTTCCGGCTGTTGGTTCCGGTAAAGGAATCAACGTTGAGGAAACGGCAAATTTAGAACCGGATGTAGTAATTCTGCCTAAGAAGTTAAAAGACTCTGTGGAGCAGTTTGAAAAACTGGATATTCCGGTAATGGTAGTGGATCCGGAAACTTTGGATAACTACAGGGATTGTGTGTCACTCATGGGCAAAATTGCCGGTGTATCGGATAAAGCATCCGAATTAAATGATTACTATCAGCTGAAGATGGATGAAGTAGAAGAGATGACCAGAGATCTGACGGATAAACCTACCGTTTATCTTGCTGCAGGAAGCAGTTATTTAAGTACCTGTACCTCAAAAATGTACCAGAACGATCTGATAGCAATGGCTGGCGGTACAAATGTGTCGCAGGGGCTGGAAGATGGATACTGGGCGGAAGTCTCACCAGAACAGCTGTTAGAATGGAATCCCGGGTATATCTTTGCAGTAAGTTATGCAGAATATAATCTTACCGATATTACCTCAGATGCGAAATTATCTGAAGTGCAGGCAGTAAAAGATGAAAATGTAAAAATGTTCCCATCTAACATAGAGCCTTGGGATTATCCGACGCCGTCATCGGTGCTTGGAATTCTCTGGCTGACGCATGTACTTCATCCGGATCTATATTCAGAAGAGGAATATATACAGGAAGCCCAGGATTTCTACCAGAATTTCTTTGGCATTCAGGTAGAGGCATCTGATCTGGGGCTGTGATTGAAAAGTTATTGCCGCAGGATGCTGACTAAGATTTAAAAAGGAGTTATATGAATACGAGAAAAAGGTTTTGGATTTTGACGATCATATTAGTTTGTGTCATATTTTTGTCTTGCTGTGTAGGGCGGTACGAGTTATCCCTGTCGGATATCTTCGCCATTATAACAGGGCAGGGTAAAAGTGTAATGGACAGGAAACTATTTTACCAGATTCGTCTGCCCAGAACCTTTTTCGTCGTCTTATCCGGAGGGGCATTAGCGCTGGCCGGTACGGTATATCAGGCAGTTTTCCAGAATCCTTTAGTATCACCGGATGTTCTGGGTGTGAGCAGCGGATGTTCTGTGGGAGGAATTCTGGGAATTCTGTTTCTGGGACATTCGGCTCTGATTGCACAGGGAGTGACTTTTGCATTTGGAATGGGTACCGTAGCACTGGCTATGCTGCTTGTTTCCTGGATGCGGGGAAACAAACGTTATCTGATGATTATTGCCGGAATTATAGTAGGATCTTTAGCGGATTCAGTTATTATATTTCTAAAGTATACGGCAGATCCCAACAGGGAACTGGCTGCAATCGAATACTGGCTGATGGGGAGTTTTCAAAATGCAGGATGGGATTCCATCATCAGAGTGCTGCCGTTTATGGCCGGGGCAGGACTTTTACTTTTTTTATTCCGCTGGAAAATGAAAGTTTTAATTCTTGGAGATGAAGAAGCGGACGGCCTGGGCATTTCGCCGCATTTTGTAAGGAATATTTCTTTGATATGTGCTACAATACTGGTAGCGGTCGTAGTAAGCGAGGCAGGCGTGGTATCCTGGATTGGTCTGATTGCACCGCACCTGATCCGGATGTTCAACGGAGACGATTATGTTAAGAATTTTTTCCAAAGTATTTTATTGGGCAGTATCCTGCTGCTGTTAGCTGACATCTGTTCCAGGAGCCTGGCACAGTCGGAGATACCAATCAGCATTTTCACCTCTTTCTTTGGAGCAGCAGTATTGGTGATATTCTTATGCAGAGGGAAAAACAGACATGAAAATTAGGGTAGAAAACGCATCGGTTTCATTTGGAAAAAAAGAGATATTACAAGGAATTAGTATATCCCTGCCGGAAAAAGAACTGGTTATGGTCATTGGACCGAATGGCTGCGGGAAAACAACGTTTCTGCGCCTGCTGATGGGATTTCAGAAACCACAGAGCGGCATGGTGTTTTATAATGATATTTCGCTTCAAGACCATACCGTTCTGGAAAAAAGCAGAAAAATGGCTTATATGCCGCAAAATCCCCGCAGACAGGAAGATGATGAAGTATTTGATTATGTACTGTTAGGGGTTACTCCTTATCTGAATTATTTTTCCCTTCCGGGAAAGGAAGAGAAGGAGCAGGCTGAGCAGGTATTGGCAGAACTGGGACTTAGCGAATTTAAAAACCGCAGAATGGGTACCTTAAGCGGCGGTGAGCAGCAGATGGTGAACTTTGCCAGAGCCAGAATGCAGAATACACCCTGGCTGATTTTAGATGAGCCGATGGCTTCTCTGGATTATAGCCGCCAGCATGAATTTATGCACCGTCTGGTAGAGTATGAGAAGCGGTATGGGCAGGGAATTCTCATGAGTGTCCATGATCCGAATTTTGCACTGCGTTATGCAGACAGGGTTATTGTAATGGGATATGGTAAGATAGAGGGCATAGTAAGCCGCAGGGAAAATGAATTTGAAAATAAGCTGACCGGGATATTGAACAAGTCATACGATGGTCATTTACAATTAATAGAAAAAGAAGATTATCATTTTTATTACTGGAAGGAGGAAACACATGTTTCGTGCAAAGGAATTTGTGAAAGCAGAGAGTCTGAAAGAAGCTTATGAATTAAACCAGAAGAGAAGCAGCATTGTTCTGGGAGGATTCGTCTGGCTGAAGATGGGCGACAGGAATAAGCAGACAGCGATTGATCTGTCTGGACTGGGGTTGGATACCATTGAGGAGAATGATTTAGAATTTTCCATTGGAGCGATGTGTTCGCTTCGGATGCTGGAAACCCATGAGGGGCTGAAAAAAGCTTTTGGGGATATTTTTAAAGAATGTACCCGCCATATTGTAGGTGTACAATTTCGTAATTGTGCAACAGTGGGAGGGAGTATTTTCGGGAGATTTGGATTTTCGGATATCCTTACCTGTATGATGGCGCTGGATACTTATGTGGAATTATATAAGGGAGGAATAATTCCTCTGAAGGAATTTGTAAATTTGCCAAAGGATTCAGACATACTGGTACGTGTGATTATCAAAAAGGATGGCCGTAAGGCGGCTTATATGTCAGAGAGACAGACTAAGACAGATTTTCCGGTCATAGCCTGTTGTGTGGCAAAAGATAACGACAGATGGTATGTGGCAGTGGGTGCCAGACCTTACCGTGCTATGCAGGTTACGCTGACTGCAGATGAGACAAAGACTTTGGAGGATCTGGCAAAAGAAGCATCCGTCAGATTTTCTTATGGCAGCAATTTAAGAGGAAGTGCAGAGTACCGGGAACATCTGGCAAAAGTCTGTATCAGGCGCTGTGCCTGTAAAATTACAGGAGGTGAGGCATAAGTATGGAGATTAAATTTCTTTTAAACGGAAAACCGGTAACTGCAAGTATTGAAGCAGATGCTGTTTTGTTAGATGTAGTACGTGAAAAAGGCTGTTACAGCGTCAAGCGGGGATGTGAGACAGCGAACTGCGGACTGTGCACCGTTCTGGTTGATCAAACTCCGGTATTGTCCTGTTCCACACTGGCGGCGCGGGTTAACGGGAAACAGGTCATGACACTGGAGGGAATGCAGGAAGAAGCAAAGGCATTTGGGACATTCCTCGCTAACGAAGGAGCGGAACAGTGCGGGTTTTGCAGTCCCGGTTTTATTATGAATGTGTTGGCCATGGAAAAGGAATTGGTAAAACCTACCGAAGAGGAAATAAAAGAATACCTGGCCGGCAATCTTTGCAGATGCACGGGATATATGGGGCAGCTTCGGGCGATCCATAAATATTTGAACAGGGAGGAGAAATAGTTTGAAGGAACGGAGACAGGAGGAACGTATGGAGATGAAACAACGATTAGTGAATACACCTGTGATGAAAAAAGATGCCATGGCGCTGGTAACAGGACAGCCCGTATATACAGAAGATCTGGCTCCCAAAGACTGCCTGATTGTAAAAGTACTCAGAAGCCCTCATGCCCATGCTCTTATTGAAGAAATAAACACTGCGGCAGCACTTAAAGTTCCGGATATAACCGGTATTTATACCTATGAGGATGTACCGGAGAAAAGATTTACAATGGCGGGGCAGACCTATCCGGAGCCCAGCCCTTATGACCGTCTGATTCTGGATCAGAGAGTACGGTTTGTGGGAGATGCAGTTGCAATTGTTGCAGGAGAAACAGAAAAGGCCGTGGACAGGGCGATGCGCCTGATCAAGGTGAAATACCAGGTCTGCGAACCTGTGCTTGATTTTCACAAAGCAAAAGGAAATGATATTTTAGTTCATCCGGAAGAAAACTGGAAAAGTCTGTGTCCGGTTGGGGCTGATAATAAGCAGAACCTCTGTGCCCGGGCCAGTGATGAACACGGTAATGTGGAAGGCGTTCTTGAAAAATGCAGATACCGTGTGGAACAGACATACCACACCAAGGCGAACCAGCAGGCGATGATGGAAACTTTCCGTACGTTCACTTATATGGACGTCTATGGAAGGCTGAATATTGTATCTTCAACCCAGGTTACGTTCCATGTAAGAAGGATCCTGTCACATGCACTGGATATTCCCAAATCGAAGATTCGTGTCATAAAACCCCGAATCGGCGGTGGCTTTGGCGCTAAGCAGACTGTTGTAGCGGAGGTTTATCCGGCATTTGTCACCATGCAGACAGGAAGAGCGGCGAAGATCATTTATTCCCGCTATGAGTCACAGATTGCCTCTTCTCCACGGCATGAAATGGAGATCAAAGTAAGGCTGGGTGCGGATGAAGAAGGAATCATCAGGGCAATTGATGTCTATACCCTTTCTAATACAGGCGCTTACGGGGAACACGGACCGACTACAGTTGGGCTTTCCGGACATAAATCCATTCCCCTCTATGGAAAGGTGGATGCATTTAAGTTTGCCTATGATGTTGTGTATACCAATGTAATGTCTGCAGGTGCATATCGCGGATATGGGGCAACACAGGGGATATTTGCAGTGGAATCTGCAGTGAACGAACTGGCGGCACAGATGAAAATGGATCCGATCGTATTGAGACAAAAAAATATGGTGCAGGAAGGCCAGGTTATGCCTGCGTACTATGGAGAAACAGCCAACAGCTGTGCCCTGGACCGCTGCATGGCACGGGGCAAAGAGATGATAGGCTGGGATGAGAAGTTTCCCTGCAGGGATATGGGAAATGGAAAAGTCAGGGGTGTAGGGGTAGCAATGGCTATGCAGGGATCCGCTATTTCTAATGTAGATACTGCATCGGTTGCCATCAAAGTCAATGATGACGGATTCTACAGCCTGATGATCGGAGCTTCCGATATGGGAACGGGATGTGACACCATACTGGCACAAATGGCGGCAGACTGTCTGAACTGCCGCATGGAAGACATTGTGGTGCATGGAGTTGATACGGACATCTCGCCTTATGATTCCGGCTCCTATGCATCCAGTACCACTTACCTTACCGGGATGGCAGTAGTGAAAACATGTGAAAGTCTGATCCGCAAGATCTGTGAAAAGGGTGCTTGTTATCTGGGTCTTATGACAGAACAGGTGGATTTTGACGGTGAAAAAGTATATGAGACAGACGGAGATAAATCCATCTCCTTAAAAGATATCGGTAATCATGTAATGTGTAATAATGAAGAGGCGCTTATGGCTTCCGAAGCACATTCTTCTCCTGTATCACCTCCGCCGTTTATGGTTGGATTGGCGGAAGTAGAGATTGATAAAGAAACCGGACATATTGAATTGATTGATTATGTGGCGGTTGTGGACTGTGGAACAGTGGTGAATACTAATCTCGCCAGAATTCAGGTAGAAGGCGGTATTGCCCAGGGAATCGGCATGGCGTTATTCGAAGATATTACTTATTCCGAAAAAGGACAGATGTATCAGAATTCGTTTATGCAGTATAAGCTGCCAGGCAGACAGGATGTAGGAAATGTCAGGGTGGAATTCGAAAGCAGCTACGAGCCCACAGGACCATTTGGAGCAAAATCCATTGGAGAGATCGTAATAAATACACCATCACCGGCAATTGCACATGCAGTATATAATGCAGTCGGGGTGCAGATACGGACACTCCCAATCACTTCTGAAAAAATATATTTTCATATGCAGGAGAAAGATTCATGAACCTGGCATTAATTCTGCTGGCGGCTGGAAACAGCCGCCGTTTTAAAAGCAACAAACTGTTATATGAAATAGATGAAAGTCCTATGTATCTCCATATTGTGAAAGAAATTGAAAAATTACCCGGGGATACATTTGTATCAAAAATCATTGTTACGCAATATCCCCAAATAGAGCAGGAAATGAAAAAGAGAGGATACCGCACGATTCGGAATGCCCACAGTGAATGGGGGATTTCTCATTCCATTAAGTTAGGCATAACAGCGCTTTGCAGCGAAAATAATATTGTGGATGGAATCTGCTTTGCTGTTTGTGATCAGCCCTTTTTAACAGCGCAAACCATAACGGCGCTGATTCAGACCTGGACGACGGGCCAAAAAGGTATTGCCTGCCTGAAATATAAGGAACATACCGGTAATCCGGTTATCTTCCACTGGAAATACAAAGATGAACTGCTGGGTCTGGAAGGTGATACGGGAGGGAAAAAAGTCTTGAACAGGCATAAGCAGGAGGCAGTGTATTGTGAGATTACGGATGGAAGAGAATTAGAAGATATGGATTTTCAATAAAGGACCCTTTTTATAATTTAATGTGCCAAAATCGGGAATATAACTCAGCAGCGCCGAATATATATAATACAGGAGTATTTTTCTTTGCAGGGGCAAAGGTAAAAGGGGGCGATTATATGAAGCGGCTGAATCACGTATTTCCTGTAATAGTACTGATACTGTCATGTGTTTTCAGTGCATTTCTGGTGCTTGATTTTTGCAATCCGGCGATGAATCTGGTGGATACGAAAGTTTCTCATTTGTTGTTATGGGCATTTTGCATTCTATCTATCATATGCACCGTGAACCGGATGTATGAGCAGCGCAGGCAGGAAGTTTTATTTGGGGATGATCCTCAAGAATGGTGCTGAATTAAGGGGCAGACAGGGCAAATAGTAGAAAAATATTTTCAGGATGGTAAATAATGAAAATATATATTATAATAAATCTGAGCATATCTGAAAATTCAATAAATCCGGATAAGAGGTAAAGATGCACATCCGGATTCAGATCATTTTCAGGTTGCGGATGAATACTATATTTGAATTATGAGAGGAGCATTGTATTATGAAAGATGAATACATTGAATTCACCATCGGTAAGCAGAAGAGTATTGCCCTGATTGCCCATGATGGAAAAAAACAGGAATTAATTGATTGGTGTGAAGCGAATAAAGAAATCCTGAAAAATCATTTTCTATGTGGAACAGGAACGACAGCAAGAATGATTACCGATAAGACAGGACTTCCTGTAAAAGGCTACAACAGCGGTCCATTAGGCGGAGATCAGCAGATCGGTGCTAAAATTGTGGAAGGCAATATTAACTTTGTAATTTTCTTTTCTGATCCTCTGGAAGCACAGCCTCATGATCCGGATGTTAAGGCACTTCTTAGAATTGCCCAGGTTTATGACATCCCCATCGCAAATAACAAGGCTACGGCAGACTTTATGATCACTTCCAAATTCATGGACAGTGAGTATAATCATCAGGTCATCAACTTCAAGAGAAATATTCAGGAGAGAGCAAAAACATTGTAAAAGAGATGTTTTGAAAATGAATATGGTGAAGAAATAAAAGTCTTTTTTCCAGAGAGTTGTGGAAAAAAGACTTTTTTGAATTGTGTATCTTTATATCTTCTTAAGTACAAAATGCACATAACAGGAACATCCAATGATCAGTCCACCTGACAGCACGAACAGGAACTGCATTCCGCTGACAGCCATGCCAAGGAGATTCCCTGCAGGCAATATGGTTAAGAGTGCAGCGCCCAGCAGACTGGATGCAAATCCGATCATACCGGCATAGGCACTGTTGGCTCCTACAAAAAGCATTTGCTTGTTATCCGGTGCATACTGGTATTGCACGTTAAATACCGAAATGGCAATTCCACCCCAGGCGATTCCGGACAGTGACTGGAGAATTGGCTGCAGGACCAGGCAGGTTTCTTTTGTCATAAAGAACCAGCTGATATGTACACAACCAAGAAGCAGCATGGAGGTCTTGGTAACCCAGAGCCAGGATTTGCGATCCGCCAGCCTTCCCCAGATGCCGGATGCAAATACTCTTGATAAAGATGCGATCAGCCCCAAAAATGTCATATAGGTGTAATCCAGGTTCAGCCCGGTTACCATATAAACACTGAAAAATGGAGCAGCAATCTGGAGACCCAGATTCCAGAATCCATAAAATCCGATGATTTTACGAAAGCCTTTATTTTTTAATGGTTCCGTAAAAACGTGTTTCAGGCGGGTCCGTTCTTTGTATTCCTCCTGGATCGGCTCTTTGGCGGAGGAAAAACAATAGAAATTAACAAATGTCATGGCAAGGACTGCCAAACCGATTGTTAAAAAGCCTGCCTGTTCGGCATTCTGATAGCGGAACCAATCCAGCAGTTTTCCCATGGAAAGAGAAACGATGGTGGTAAAAGCCAGTGCCTTTGCATCCCGTTTGCCAAGGTAAGAACCAAGTTCTCTTCCGGGTACCAGTTTTCTCAGCCAGTTTCCCGCTCCGGTTCCGATAAATGCTCCGCATCCATGTGCTGCTGCGAAAATGCCTACCACGGCGGCAAGCCGGAAGGCAGGTTCTCTGACAAACAGAGGCACAAAGAAAATCAGGGTCAGCAGCAGGCGGTGCATCAGGGCAAGAAATGCGATGATAAATTTTTTCTCACGGAGGTTTTCCAGAACTACCGTGGAAAAAAGCTGTACCACGCAAAGCAATGTGGGGATTGCGCCGATAATTCCATTCAGGGAGTCATCGGCCCCCATCATACTTGCGTATCCGGAGAGGAAGGCTCCGCTGGTCAGGGCGAGAACCCCGTTTGCCATGCTTCCTTCCAGGACGAACAGGCTTCGGCTTCTCTTAAAATCGGCTTCATTCATTGGCTGACGGCTGTAATAGGTATCAGAAATAAATGTTCTCATGTGAGTTATAGCATACATGATAAAAATACCTTTCTTTTTTTCGCAATATTTGATATTCTGTATGTAATTTGAGGCGCCATCAAATTAACTCTATTTTGTCATTAACAGGCGTTTTCTACAAGAAGAGAAATGGCGATAAAAACATGAAAATTCCGACTTTTCAAATACATGGGAGGAAATGATGGAAAGCTTTTTACACTTGAAAGGAATTCTTCCGGTTACAGCATGGAATGCCGGATATTTTAAAAGCAGGGGACTTGGAACCCATGCAGACCGAACAATTGATTCATTTGAAATTATTTATGTGAATTCAGGAACACTTGGGATTTATGAAGAAGGGAAAAAATTTGAAGTTCCAAAAGGGCATGCTTTGATATTGTTCCCGGGAAGACATCATTGGGGAAGCAGACAGTTTGAAAAAGACCTTACATTTTACTGGATTCATTTTCAGATAGACAAGAAGGCGGAAGCCGGGGATGATATGATGTCACTGCCTCAATTGGTGCGCCTTGCGAAACCCGAACAATTTGTGGAGCTTTTCCGGCGTTTCATAAAACGGCAGGAACGGTATAGTGAAGACAGAACGGTATTAAATTTAATATTACTGGAAATTTTATGTGAATTATCTGACTCTGCATATCCCTTGGAAATCAGCACGACCAAAGTGGTATTGGCAAACCAGGCAGATCAGTATATCCGCCTGCATTTGAACGAGACCCTGTCATCTAATCTGATTGCAGAGGCATTATCCTGTAATCCCGACTATCTGGGGCGCATTTATCATGAGATATATAATAAGACACTGACGGAGGCGATTCATACATATCGGTTGAATAAAGCCAGCCGGCTTCTGATCGAAACGTCTGCCAATGTAAATGAAATTGCAGACCTGTGCGGGTATCCGGATGCCGATTATTTTCGGAAAAACTTCAAAAAGTACCGGGGCATGACACCCAAAGAGTATCGACAGACTTACTGTCTGGTCTCTACGGATATTGAGGAGTAAAAGGATTTGCCAAAATAATTACACTGGCCCTTTAAAACTAATCAGTGAAATTCAGATCCTTAACGGAAGCACGTTCTACCAGTGCTACATCCAGTGTAATTTTCTGTGTGCGGGCATCCTTGTTTTCTAACTGTAAAAAGAGCTGGCTTGTAACAGTTTTTGCTTTTTGTATGATGTCCTGGCGGATGGTGGTAAGTGGAGGTGTGATCTGGCGGCTCAGTGGAAAATCATCAAAACCAATTACCGATACGTCCTGGGGCACATGAATATCATATTTTTTAAAACCTTCAATCAGTGAAAAGGCGATCTGGTCTGCGGTAACGAAAAGCCCGGTAACTTTTGACAAAAGCGGCTTTAATTTCCGGGCAAGGGTAGGATCATTTACCGGATCGTGAAAAGGGAAAATATATTCTTTTCTTAAGGGGCAGCCGTGTTTAGACAATGTATCCTGAAAACCCATTAAACGCTGTTCCACAACCCCATTTTTCTGAGTGATCTCAGGGCTGATAAATGCCAGGTCAGTATGACCGTTTTTGATAAAATATTCTGCCGCAAGTACTCCGCCTTTATAATCGTCAATCCCTACATTTGTGATCTGGGTGATGGGACTGTAGCTGTCTGTGAATACCAGCGGGATTTTATTGGCTGTGAGGATTTCACTCATGACTGAATCAAAAGCGCCTACGAAAATGGCACCTTCCACATTCCAGGAGCGCAGGCTGTATGTAACATCTTTGTAGTCACTGACATAGCGCAGAATCAGAAAATATCCTTTTTCCTGTACATACCGGGTAACTTCTCCCAGAAAAATGGCATGGTAAGAATCTTCCAGGGGGTTACCGTCTCCATGGGTAAGCATGAGAAGGGCAATCAGCCTGGAAGATTTCGCTGCCAGAGCCCGGGCGGACGAATTGGGAACATAACCCCGCTTTGCTGCAATTTCTTTTATTTTAACAGCTGTTTTTTCCGAAACCTTCGTTGTATTTCCATTCATAACGCGGGACACAGTCATGATGCTGACGCCTGCTTCTTCGGCAATATCTTTTAGTGTGATCATATGCTACCTCTTTCCTTAACCCTGAACATGTTTAAAATGCCTGAACCCGGCTGGTTATTCCACTTTGCGTGATGTGGCGGTGGAATTTTAACCTTTATGTGAATAGACATATTATACAAATATTATAGAGGAAAATCAAGATATTGTACAAAGTTTAAAAAGGATATTGACATTGTTAATCGTGAATGGTATATTTATATCATGGTTAGGTTAACGCTAACCTAAGTCCGGATAACAAGTCGGATATCTGTAGGAAACGGGGTATCTGACCCTCCTGGCAGCCGCCATACGGACGTAATCGCATGTCCGCCTGGCGGCTGCCGGGGGGAAATAAAAAATTGACAGTAAAGAAAGGAATTGAAAATGATGGATCCCATTTATAAAATTGATGCCAGTCCTTTATGCAGTGAGGGTGCTGCAGTTCAGGGTGAGCATTACCGTATTACCGTTTTGACAGCCCAGTTAATCCGATTAGAATTCAGCGAAGAAGGAAGGTTTGAAGACCGGCCTACACAGAGTGTCTGGAACCGTAATTTTCCAGTTCCGGAGTTTCAGGTATTTGATAAGGGTGGGAATCTGGAAATTGTAACTGAATTTATACATATGATTTATAATAAGGAGAGATTTTCCTCCAATGGGCTGTCCCTTCAGGTCAGCGGCAAAGGATGTACGACGCATAATATCTGGCACTTTGGGGAAGAATCAACGGATCTTAGAGGTACGGCAAGAACGCTGGATGAAGCAGACGGCGCAATACCCCTGGAACATGGTCTGATTTCAAGAAATGGCTATGCAGTTATGGATGACAGCAGATCACTGTTACTCACGGAGGAAAACTGGGTAGAGCCGCGTAAAGGTGAAGTCATGGATTTCTATTTCTTTGGATACGGACATGAATATGAGAAATGCCTGAAGGATTTTTACCATCTCTGCGGCAAGACGCCCTTGCTCCCCAGATTTGTGTTTGGCAACTGGTGGAGCCGATACCATAAATACACGGAAGAAGAGTATAAAGAATTGATCCTGCGTTTTGAAAGAGAGAAAATTCCTTTTTCGGTCGCAGTAGTTGACATGGATTGGCATTTGGTTGATGTGGACCCTAAATATGGAAGCGGCTGGACGGGATATACCTGGAATAAGGATTTCTTCCCGGATCCCAAAGCATTTATGGCATGGCTTCATGACCATCATTTGAAGATAACATTGAATGTACATCCTGCAGATGGAGTCAGGGCATTTGAAGAACCTTATCTTGCTATGGCGAAAGAACTTGGGGCTGACTGGGAGAAAGAAGAGACGATCAACTTCGACGTAACCAGTCAGGAATTTTTAAATGCGTATTTTAAATACCTGCATCATCCAAACGAAGAGGATGGTGTGGATTTCTGGTGGCTGGACTGGCAGCAAGGGAAGAATACGGCGATAGAGGGACTGGATCCGCTTTGGATGCTGAACCACTATCACTATCTGGACAGCAGGCGTAACGGGAAAAGGGCTCTGACTTTCTCCAGATATGCAGGGCTTGGAAGTCACAGGTATCCGGTTGGCTTTTCCGGGGATACGGTTATATCCTGGGAATCCCTGGATTTTCAGCCTTATTTCACCGCAAATGCAAGTAATGCAGGATACGGATGGTGGAGCCATGATATTGGCGGTCACATGTTTGGTTACCGGGATGATGAATTGTCAGCCAGGTGGGTACAATATGGTGTATTCTCTCCCCTTTTAAGACTGCATAGTACGGCAAATCTCTTTTCCGGAAAGGAGCCCTGGAAGTACAATAAAATTGCAGAAAGCATTATGAAAAAATACCTGAAGCTGCGGCATGAACTGATTCCTTATCTCTATACCATGAATCGCTATGCCAGCCGTGACGGGCAGCCGCTGGTACGCCCAATGTATTACCTGGAGCCGGAGCAGAAGGAAGCTTATGAGGTACCAAATGAATATTATTTTGGAACAGAGCTGATTGCCTGCCCGATTACAAAACCGGTTGACAAAAAAGCAGCGGCAGCTTCATTTACAGCCTGGCTGCCAAAGGGAATCTGGTATGATATTTTTAATGGACGGGTTTATGAGGGCGGCAGGAGATTATCTTTGTACAGAGGAATCGAGGATATTCCGGTATTTGCCCGGGCTGGTGCAATTGTACCAATGGCGGATCTGGATGAGTATACAAATTCAACCACGAATCCTGAAAAATTGAAGATTGCCATTTATGCAGGGGCGGACGGAGAGTTCCACCTTTATGAGGATGATGGAAATTGTCCGGAGGATTTAGATGAAAATTGGGCTGATACAGAGATGACATTCAGATGGGATGAAAAAGCAGTATTTACTATTGGCGCAGCAAAAGGGAATACTTTGGTTATCCCTCAGGAGAGATCCTATACCCTGGAAATCACAGGAGTTACAGAAAGCCCGGTAACTGTTCTTGCAAATGGCAGGCAGGCCGGGGCAGATGTAAGCTATGATGAAAGAAAGCATACATTAACGGTCAGAATCCCGAAAAGGGCTGTTACAGAGGAAGTCATCGTTTCCTTTGAAGATGGAGTGGAGCTGGCAGAAAATGAAGTGGTGTCCGAGACATTTGCTTACCTGGAAAAGACACAGTTAGAATATAATCTGAAGGAAGAGATTTATTTCATTGTAAGAGATGCAAAGAATGCGCTCCATGCTGTGTCAGCTTTGCAGGCGCTGGGGCTGGATGAGATGGTGTTTGGGGCTTTATGTGAGATTTTAACTGCAAAATAAGGAAAATATAAAACAATTGAAATCAAATCAAGTGAAATACAAAACAAGCGCTCCGGGAACAAATATTTGTTCTCCCGGAAGCGCTTGTTTTGTTTCAATGCGATGTTCTATTTTCTACGGCTTCTGATTGCCTTTAATACCTGAATAACCGGAAGATTGACAAGAGCCAGACCATAAACGGTAAACAGCTGCTGCATACTCAGGTCAGCAACCTTAAATACGCTGTGTAAGCCTGGTGTCAGGAGTACTGCGTTGATTAAGACAAAACCAATTAAGAAAGCGCCGATCAAAAACTTGTTATTAAAGAACTTTCTCGTAAAGATTACAGGATGGTCGGATTTACTGTTGAATCCATGAACCAGTCTTGCCATACAAAGTGTTCCGAATGCCATTGTGCTTCCAACGGCTGCACCGCCTGCACTGTTGCCAAGTAAAAAGGCAATCATTGTAGTAGCGCCGATAGAGAGCCCTTCCACGCCAATTCCAACCAGAAAATCTTTCGTAAGGATAGATTCATTTTTTGGGCGGGGCTTTTCTTTCATTACATCGCCGGTATGAGGCTCAAGACCCAGGGCGATTGCCGGGAGACTGTCTGTCAGCAGGTTGATGAACAGCAGGTGTACCGGGGCAAAAGGTACCGGCAGTGCCATGATAGAAGCGTAAAGTACAGCTAAAATCGCACCAAAGTTTCCGGATAAGAGGAATTTGATGGAATTTTTAATGTTAGCATAGACATTACGTCCATTTTCTACTGCTTTTACGATAGTAGCGAAGTTATCATCGGTTAATACCATAGAGGCAGCATCTTTTGCAACTTCACTTCCGGTAATTCCCATAGCAACACCAATATCCGCTTGTTTCAGTGCAGGTGCGTCATTAACACCATCGCCGGTCATGGATACAATGTTGCCTTTGTTCTGCCATGCCCGGACTATACGGATCTTATGTTCCGGTGAAACTCTGGCATATACACTGATGTGCTCTACGAAATTTTCAAGCTCTGCATCGGAGAGATTTTCAATATCTGCACCTTCACAGGCTTCCGAGATATCTTTTAAAATACCGATTCTTTTTGCGATCGCGGCAGCAGTTATTTTGTGGTCACCGGTAATCATAATCGGTTTAATACCGGCTTGAATACATTTTGAAACCGCTTCAGCGGATTCTTCACGCGGCGGATCCATCATGGCAATCAATCCCAGGAAAGTAAGGTCGTCTTCAAAATCCACGGAAAGTGATGCAGGTGCAGGCAGGACTTTGTATGCAAATGCCAGGACTCGAAGTCCATTCATGGAGTAGTGTTCATTCATTACGGCAAGATCTTCAGCATCCTCCGGAGTAAACGGACAGGCTTCCCCTTTTTTCTGAATGGAGGTGAGACGGTTGCTTAATACATCTACGGCACCTTTTGTAATCATGATGATTCGTCCGTCAATGTTGTGTAAGGTGGACATAAGCTTACGGTCACTGTCAAAAGGTATTTCACTGATACGCGGGAATTTTGCACGTGTAGGAAGTGCTGCCACGCCTACCTTGTCACCAAGGTTAATCAGTGCAGTTTCCGTAGGATCACCGATTTCTTTTCCGTCCAGATTCGTAGAATCATTGCAGAGAATACTGGAATATAATAGTTGTTTTTGGTAAGAGTCTCCAGAATCAATGTCTTTGGCTGCAATGTTTTTTCCGTCAATATAGTAATGTTCTACTGTCATCTTATTCTGGGTCAGTGTACCTGTTTTATCCGAACAGATAATAGAAACGCTTCCCAGTCCTTCCACTGCCTGCAGCTTTCTGACAATCGCATGTTCCGCTGCCATTTTCTGTGTTCCGAAAGAAAGCACAATGGTTACAATCGAGCTTAAGGCTTCCGGTATGGCGGCTACAGCTAATGCAATAGCAAATAAGAAGGAGTCTCCGATTGGATTTCCACGGAAAATGTTAATTCCAAATACCAGAGCACAGACTACTAAAATAAGTATGGACAGTTTTTGCCCAAAGTTATCCAGATTAACCTGCAGTGGGGTTTTTTTCTCAGAAGTGGATTTTAAAAGACTGGCAATTTTGCCCACTTCCGTTTCCATACCGATTGCGGTAACCAGGAAAGATCCTCTTCCGTAGGTTACAAAACTGCCGGAAAACAGCATGTTAGTCTGGTCACCCAGAGGCTTTTCTCCTGAAAGTACCTGATCCGTCTTCTCTACGCTGACACTTTCACCGGTAAGAGCGCTTTCGTTTATTTTAAGGCTTGCATTTTCAATAATACGTCCATCTGCTGGAATATAATTCCCGGCTTCCAGAACAACCAGGTCACCAATGGTTACCTCGGCGGATGGAATTTCATGTACAATACCGTCTCTCATAACCTTGGCGGATGGAGCAGACAGTGTCTTTAAACTATCCAGTGACTGTTCTGCTTTCAGCGTCTGGACAGTACCCAATATTGCGTTTATGGTGATAACAACAAGAATTACAATTGTGCTCTCAATATCTCCTAAAAATCCGGATACGACAGCGGCAACGATTAAGATAATAACTAAGAAATCTTTGAATTGTTCCAGAAAAATCTGTAAAGTGCTTTTCTTTTTTCCCTCAACCAGTACATTTTTACCGTATTTGTTCTGATTTGCAATGGCTGCATCAGTGGTCAGATATTCACTGCTGCCATTTACCTGTTCCATAACTTCTTCTTTGGAAAGGGTGTAATAATTCTTCATATGAATGCCTCCTTTATATGGTTCCTTGTATGCATAAAAAAAACGATCCTCCTATTGCATACAATTCACGCTGCAATAAAAGTCTCGCTACTTAGTTACGATACGGATGGAAACCATCGTACTGACGACATCGTAAACACTTGCGTGTTAGCTACTCCCTTTTACTTCTTTAATAAAGATAAGACAAAATTGAGAAAATGTCAAGGGAAAAATATTTTTTAAACCTGGCAGAATTGTATTTGCAGCATTATATCTGTAGTATTTGACAAAAAAGTGGAAATTACTCAAAAGTTTTTGATGAATATGGGAATCAGTGAAGCTAACAGGCTAAACATGATGACAAATGAAATTCCTATTTTTCATTTTTTATATCCTCTTTTATGTTTAATTAGATATTCTGTAAATTTGATGACATGTAAGGTTTGTTTAAACGCAGATATATAATACTATCTTTGTGTTTATTTAAGATCATAAATGTATTGAAGTGTAAATTTAATGTCATGAATTATGATTTCATTCAGGAATCAGGATTTGTTCGTTAATGCACAGGTTTTCTAAATTAAAGTGTGAATACGGGGGGATATGGTTCTGGAAATCCCTTGAGGTACTGCAAGATAGGAGTAAATGGTTGCGTATTCTGAATTTATCGACTATATTATAAATAGTTATAAATTTTAATATGTATAAAGGAAAACAATAGTGACAGAGAAAAATAGCAATATTTTAGAAATGACAGATCCGGTATCCGGATTTCGGGTAAAAGAGAAAAGCGTGATCGGACAATTAGGAGCTGATATTACATTATTTGAACATGAAAGGAGTGGTGCCCAGGCAGCATGTATAAAAAACGATGATCCGGAATTGGGATTTAGTATTATCTATAGGACTCCATATGTGGATGAAACAGATACCAATCACGTATTTGAACATGCAATTCTGGCATCTTCCGAAAAATATCCCAGCAAGGATATCTTCTTTGATATGGGTAATAAGAGTTATAATACTTTTTTTAATGCCTTTACCTATCCAACGTTCACGATTTATCCGGTGTGCAGTAAGAGTGAAGACCAGTTGATAAAAATGATGGATGTTTACTTAAGCTGTATGGTCAGTCCCGATATATTAAAGAATGATAATTTCTTTAAAAGAGAAGCATTGCGGTATGAACTGGAAGATGTGGATAGTCCTATTCTCATGAAGGGAACGGTTCTGAGTGAAGACTTTGGTTATTTGACAGATGTTGAGAGTAATGCAGATGATAATCTGATTCATGCATTGTATCCCGGCTTATATGCCTCAAACTGTATTGGGAAAGCCCACCTGAATTATAAGGGACTTACTTATGAGCATACTTTGCAGACTTATGAACGTTTTTACTCTTTCAGCAATAGTCTGATCATTCTTTATGGAGATATGGACTTTAAAAAAGTAATGGACTTCATAGAAAAAGAATATCTTTCCAAATCGGAAAGGAAACAGATCGATTTAAGCCAATATACCAACGAGCAGGTCCGGCCCGGCTATGTGGAACAGATAGTGGATAGCCCGGCATATGAAGAAGATAACGCAGACCATGCTTCTATTGTGGATTATGCCGTGGATTTGTCCGGGTGTTCCTGGGATGATTTAATATATTGGGGCTTTATTACCGATATGATGAATAATGAAAGTTTTGTATGGCATGATTATGCAAAAAAGGCAGGTCTTCATAATTCTATGACCGCTTTTATTAATGTAGATACTTCTTTTCCCTATCTGGTATTCCGCCTGTTGGATGCGGATGTAATGCAGAAGGAGTCGTTTAAAGATTCGCTAAACAGGGCGTTAAAAGATTTGTCCGAAAATGGATTCAGTCCGGAAATATACCGGGCATGTATGAAGAGCAGAGAACTTGCAGAATCACTGATGCGGGAGGCAACTGCTGTGGCAGTTGACGTTTCGGAGGAAATTGCCACCTATTGGACCAGTACAGGCAGAATCGATTATCATAGCAGATATCAGGACTGCTTTTGCAGAATTTCCCGGGATAAGGAGCAGTTGATTTTAAAACGGCTGGTAAAAGAAGCTTTAGTGCCCAAACGGAGTGCTTTTGTTGTGACGATACCCAAGCCGGGGCTGGCGGAACAGATGGAGCAGGAACGGGATGATTATCTGAAGAAGATGAAAGAGTCTATGTCAGTGGGGCAGCGACAGCAACTGGTAGAAGATACCAGGAAGTTTCGGGAATGGAATGAAACGGAACAAAGTAACAGCAGTTTTATGATTCAACCAAAGGAACTGCCGGATCTGGAAAAGGCAACTTCTTATAGAAAGAAAAAATTTGGGGATATGGTAAGCTATACTTGTGCGGCACCGATTGAACATGCGGGCAGTTTTCGGATTTATTTTGATATCAGTTCCGTGCCGGAAGAGGATTTCTTCTACTTGGCACTTTATGAATTGCTGCTTACAGAACTGGATACTGAAAAGTACACGGCAGACAAGCAGAAAAATATTGCAGAAGAATACTTATATGATTTATCGGTTCATGAACTGTATCCCGGAGCAGAAGCTGGGGAAAACAGCAGGCCCATGTTAGTGGTGAGCTGGGAGGGGCTGACAGAGGATTATGGAACCGCACTGGATTTTCTCCTGGAAGTGATGGGTAATATTAAGTTTCATCAAAGAGAAGAAATGATCCGGGTATTAAATAAATCCCTTCCGGATTATGATTTGTCCAGAACCGATGACCCCATGACATTGGCGGAAGATCTGGCACTGGGGTATATCAGGAACAGTGCCCGGTTTTATAATGCGGTAAACGGACAGGATTTATATCGTTTCCTGAAAAAGATTCTTCAAAAACTGGAGCAGGATGCAGACTATCTTAGCAGTGTAGTAGTTAAATTAGAAGAAATAAAGAAGAGTGTGATGCATAGAGAGAAGCTTATCATAGCATCTGCAGCAGCTTCCAAAGCACTGTCAAAGATAGAGAAAACGGCGGTCGATAAACTCAGCCAGCTGCCGGTACTGAAAAAGAAGATGCTGAACTACGGTGATTTTATGGATGCTAAGAGAAAGAAGGGAATCTGCGTGGAGTCTTCAAATCAATACAGTGCTGCAGTGGGAGACTTCAGGGGCGATAAAAATTTTAAAGGGAGATATCTGCCATATTTAATGGCGGCTAAAGACAAGTATATCATACCTCAGATCCGTTTCCGTTCAGATGCCTATAGTGCAGGGGTCACGGTAGGAGATCCTACAGACGGAACATTCTGTCTTTACAGTTATGGGGATCCCAATGTAAAATCTACTCTGGATATTTTTGCGGGTACGGCAGATTTTCTAAAGAGGATGGAGATTACGAAAGAAGAACTGGATGGTTATATTTTAAATGCATATGGTCTTGTGACAAAGCCTTTGGGTATTCTTGACAGAAGAATGTGGGATATGCGTCTGTCCATAAGCGGCGCAGATCCGGCTGTGGTGAATCATATGATAGAAGATATTAAAAACGCATCGCTGCAGGATCGGGAAGCTGCTGCAAACACCATAGGGGATGCTTTGAAAAGAGGAGCTGTGGTGACGGTGGGAAATGAGTCGAATATCAGGGCAGCCGGAAATGTTTTTGATGAAATAATAAATTATAAAGAATAAGCAGTGAATAATTTTATCTTAAATTTGGGTTTCGCTGAGTAATGACGCTTTGTAGATGTAGGTAGTGTACGGAAAGATGGGTGTGGGAAACTGGCATGGGCTCCGTCAGCTGGCCGCAGAACTGGTATTTTCTAACCTTATAAAACATATCGAATAAACAAATAAGAGGAGGAAGAAACAAATGATAAATTTCGCAGTTATTGGAACAAATTTTATAACAGACCGGTTATTAAAAGCCGCAGAACATTGTGCCGGTTTTCAGCTGTATGGGGTATATTCGAGAACAGCCCAGAGGGCAAAAGAATATGCAGCCCGGTATGGAGCTCCCAAAACGTATACTACGTTGGAAGAACTGGCGGCAGATGAAAATGTAGATGCAGTTTATATCGCAAGTCCTACTTTTTTACATGCTTCCCAGTCTCTTCAGATGTTAAATGCAGGAAAACATGTCCTATGTGAAAAACCGATTGCTTCTAATACATCTGAATTAAAGAAAATGCTGGAAGCGGCACAAAAAAATAATAAAGTGTTATTGGAAGCTATGCGTCCTGTTTTTACTCCCGGTATGAAGGCGGTGGAAGAGGGAATGAAGAAAATTGGAACAGTGCGCAGGGTTCATTTTACCTATTGCCAGTATTCTTCCAGATATGACAAATTCAAAGAGGGGGTTGTTGAAAATGCATTTAAGCCGGAGTTGTCAAATGGGGCGATTATGGATATAGGAACCTATTGTATTTATGCTGCGTCTTATTTGTTTGGGAAACCAAAAGAAATGAAAGCTGTTGGTGTGCAGCTGGAGGGCAGCATTGATGGTACGGGTTCTGTGCTCGCAGATTATGGCGACTTTCTGGCGGAACTCGTTTATTCTAAGATAACTAACAGTTATCAGGTCAGTGAAATTCAAGGGGAAAAGGGATGTATGATCATTCCGCATATTAACATTCCGGAAGAAGTAAAAATCCGTTATTATACAGGGGAAGAAGAGTGCTTATTTGCAGAAGGACTGCAGGATGATATGCAGTATGAATTAAATAGGTTTATGGGTTTTATGAATGATAAAGAAGAAAAAGAAATTAAGATTTACCATGAGGCCAGTCTTAATACTATGTGGATGATTGATGAAGCGCGCAGGCAGCTTGGAATAAAATTTCCTGCAGATTTGAATTAATCAGAATGGAAGATGGCTGTAACACGAGCCGCTGGGGTCAGACTGGATACAAATGGTTTCAGGAGGTTTTCCTGAAACCATTCTTTTGTAAACATCCATTTTCTTTACATTTATGTGTCTATAGCCTGAGGTATCCGTGGAAATATTAGATAACTTATAAATGGAAAGACCGGTAACGGTTAAAGCAGGCAAAAATCTCCTGATCCCTTGGCATAGCCAGATTCACGGGGAGGTAACTGCCGGATACAATGCCTGACAGCCCTTTGCTTTCAACCATACGGCGTATGGTTGAGACAATACTGCGCAGGTCATTTCTGCCATCCAGCAGGTGGTTCTCGGCATATGCCAAAATGTAGCCAAGTGCGGCTGTCTGTTCGGAATCTACAAGCTGCTCTACGAAGCGTAAGTCTATTGCTTCGTGATTAATCAGTAAAGAATCTTTACCCATAGTCTTCATTTTCAGTCGGTTGTTGTTTTTGACATCGGGGTTGGGACTGGCGGCACGTTTGTAGGAAGGCATAGGTGGTACTGATTCCGGCTGTGTTACTGCGGGAAATGCCTGAGCTTCCTCTTTGGCAAATGCTGTAATCTCTTTAGGTTCGTATCGGTCCATCTGCAAAATACAGTCTGCGATATGAAAATAGGATCCGGAACTGCCGGCAACTATAATGGAGGAGATTCCTTTTTCTTCAAACAGATAACGAGCTCTTTCAATAAAAGGAGTAATCGGTTCCTGATTCCGGTTTACAACACGCTGCATCAGTTCATCCCGAATCATAAAATTGGTAGCACAGGTATCTTCATCAATCAGAAAGAGCGAAGTGCCGCTTTCCATTCCCTCTATGACATTTGCCGCCTGGGAAGTACTGCCGCTGGCATCTTCCGTACAAAATGAGGTGGTATCTTTTTTGTTTGGCAGATTGTTGACAAACATTGAAATGTCTGTGCTTTTAATGCTTCTGCCGTCTTCGGCGCGTATCTTTAATGCCGAATTCTCCGTTATGACATATTCTCGTCCGTCACCGGAAATGTGGTTGTAAACGCCCAGTTCCAGGGCCTTTAAAAGAGTGGATTTACCATGGTAGCCACCGCCGACGATTAAGGTGATTCCTTTTTTTATACCCATTCCGCTGATACTTCCGCGGTGGGGGAGCGTAAGCGTAACTTTTAAGGATTCCGGAGAAACAAAAGCAATTCCATCCTTCATGGGTCTGGCTGAAACACCGGATTCTCTTGGCAGAATAGACCCATCTGCAACAAAAGCAGTAAGTCCCAGCAGGGGAAGCTGTTCCCGGATATACTTCTGGTCTTCTGCCAGTGAGATCACTGCTTGTACTTTCCCGGGATTTAATTTGCCATAGAACAGCGTACTGTTTACGCAATCCGGTAGGAAATCAAAGAGAATACGAATCAGTTGGGAGGCGTTGATGGTTCTTCCGTTTGCCGGAAAACCGGCTTCAAATCTGACGAGTACCTTACCCGTGGATGGATCTATTTCACAGGCAGTCCGTTCCAATATTTCCTGTCCGCAATGGCTGACGGTAATCAATCCGCTTTTGCCGGAACCTTTTGCCTTGAAATTATACTGGCTGATTTTCTGACTAAATAAACGAAGCAGATAATCCTGTAAAGCAATGCGTTTATGCGGGCAGTCAAATAAGACGGAAGGAAATCCCGCTTTTTTGCCGTCTACAGTCACGCTGAGTTTGGAGGGTGATGCAAAAGGATCGCCCTGAACATGGTCGATATTTAAGGTGTAAGTGCTAAAATCATAGCTGCCCCGGGTATCTTTGTATGCGGGATAGCTTTTGTGATCAATTGTTTGAAGCAGACGCTGCAGATCATTTGAATTTTTCATCTATGTCAGATCCTTTCTTTAGAGCAAATTATAGGTGTTCTTTTCTAAAAAACATATTACAGTAAAAGATTGAAAGATACAAGTATTTCGTTACGGATCTATTTGGGTTTTGCTGAATAAGACGCTTTGCGGGGATGGAAGTTATCGTCACAAAGCGTCTTAATCAGTAAAACTATATTGTTTTTTAAAGTTTTTTAAGGTATAATAGCGAATACAAAGCTTTAATTCGGAAGCAAATATTTAGAAAGATTGAGCTTGTCTGAAGAATCTATGCACAGATTGGTATGTTCAAACAAGCGGCAGGTAATTGAAATGAATTTAAGAAAATTAACACTGGAACAAGTCAGGGAAATTTATGCAGAACACCTGGTTTTTGATTTTCCTGAAGCAGAGGTAAAACCATTTTCACGTATCGAGGGTATGTGGAATGAAGGAGTTTATTCAGCCTATGGTTTATTTAAGGAAGAAGAGCTGACAGGCTATGCACTTTTTGTAACACCAGGAGAAGAACATTATGTTCTGTTGGATTATTTTGCAATATGCAGAGATAAAAGGTGTGGTGGATACGGCAGCCTGTTCTTAGAACTGCTTGCAAACAATATGACTTATGTGAAAGGAATTATCCTGGAGGTAGAAAATCCTGATTTTGCAGAAAAAGAAGTAGATCTGGGGATCATGCTGCGCAGAATTGCGTTCTATGAGAAAAACGGACTGCATCAGACGGAGATCACAAGTAAGCTGTTCGGTGTAGAATACCGAACCATGATACTGCCATTTAACGGGGAAGACAAAGTAAATGTCTATGAGGAATTAAGCAGAATTTACCACTGCATGTTTGAGGATGCTGTTTTTGAGAGATGGGTGGAAATAAGAGATAAGAAATAAACAGAACTTGAAATGCTACAGGGTACCATCAGAATCCGTCTTGTTTTATCACAAGCGGTGCTGATGGTATCTTTTTTAGGCTTTGCCGACATATTCTTTCAATGTATGTTGCATTTCATCCATGATTTTGCAGGTGTCAGGATTTTCATAGGGAATGCGTTTTATGATACGGCTGATAAATTGATGTTCCTCTATAATCTGCAGGCTTTCCCGGAAATTAATGTCAAAGAAATAAGCCAGATAGGATATCCAGTAATCGATCAGTGTTTTTCGGTCAGAGGAAAGGACAGATTCGTTTCGAAAGAAACTGTCGGCAACAGCCGGGCTGACAGAAGATAGTCCTACTTCAGCCGGGGATGCGCCCAGAAGAACTTCAATTGATTCTTCCAGTTTCACCCGGCAGTTATCTAACTTATCGGCATCCCGAATCAGTCGGGAATGAAGTAAAGTGCGGGAATCGTCTATAACCGGCAGGGTAAAATCACTGTGATGTGCAATTGCAGTTTTAATGATTCCATCCCACTGACTGTCTTCTACGAAACGGCGGATCATTCCATCTTCAAACAGAATCTGCACTCCATAGGAGGCATGGTCCATGGTATCCGGTTGAAAGCTGTCATAGCGTTTTAATTGTTCAAATCTTCCGATATCATGCAGCAGAGCGATAATTTTTGCCAGGCCGACATCTTCCGGTGAAAGCTTCATTCGGTCTGCCACCTCCTGACTATAGTCCATGACGCCATAGGTATGTATGATTTTCAGATTGATCTTATCGTTATTGCGGTCATAGCCATCTAAGTATTTCTCAAATTCTTCTTTTGCCTTTTTAAAGTCGATCATAATAATTCCTTTCTGGGTTTGCCATAATTAATGAAATACTACTGATAAAGATAACACAGATGGGGGAATGCTTCAAGAGAACATTACATCCTTCCTTGAACTGCAGAACAATTTATGCTTATTAATTTTTGTCAAACTGTGACGATCATCACCGACTGATGAATCCTCCTGGGATATAATAATTAAGAAAAGCAATAAAAATGATACACAAGAGGAAAAGGAAGGAGATTTATATGTTTCAAGAGGAAGTAGGACTTGTAGGAAATGCATCAAAAGCGAAGGTAAGTCTGCTAAAAAATAATCCGTTGGGCTATTTTCTGGCGTCTATATTTGGAGGGATGTACATAGGATTTGGTATATTGCTGATATTTACTGCAGGAGGGCTTTTAAATGCTGCAGGCTCACCGGCGACTAAGATTGTTATGGGAGCATGTTTTGGCGTTGCTCTGAGCCTTGTTGTGATTGCAGGAGCAGAGTTGTTTACCGGCAATAATTTCGTTATGACCGTTGGGCTATTCAGAAAAGAAGTGACATTGAAAGATACCCTGGCTTTATGGGTAGTCTGCTGGGTCGGGAATCTGCTGGGTTCTGTTATAATAGGTGCGTTATATCATGTTACGGGACTTGCAAATGGTCCGGTTGGAGAGTTCATAGCAAAGACAGCAGAAGCCAAGATGGCAGTTTCTTTCTTGCCATTGCTGACAAGAGGGATATTATGTAATATACTGGTATGTATAGCAGTATGGTGCGGATTTAAATGTAAATCCGAAGCAGGTAAGTTAATCATGATCTTCTGGTGTCTGTTTGTGTTTATTACGGTTGGATTTGAGCACAGCATCGCAAATATGACTCTTTTAACCGTGGGACTTTTTGATCCATATACTTTTGCAGTCAGCCTGGGAGGATTTGTGTACAACCTCTTAGTGGTTACACTGGGCAATATGATTGGAGGAATCTTTTTCGTAGCTGTTCCTTACTGCGTGATAGCAAAGCAGAGAAAAAAATAATCAGAGATAAGGAGCACCTGTATGAAAGAGATATCCATAAATGAAATGAAAAAATTAGATTTTTTCCAGGAAATCCCCTGCAGCATGATTCAGACGATCTTAAACCAGTCCATGGTGGTATCTTATGAAAAGCCAGAGGTCATTTTTCATGCTAAGGATAATGTGAACTTTGTGTATATTATTATCAGTGGAAAAGCATCTATTTACAATATAACGAAACATGGAAATCGCAAGATTATTTTCATACTGGGAAAAGGGAATCTGATCAATCATAATATTTTAAGTGAAAAGCCGGTATCAGTATTTTGTGAAGCGGTCTGTCCGTTAAAGCTGCTTCAGATCAGAAAAAAGGACTTTTTAAAATGGATGGACCAGGAGCCGGCTTTGATGCATGCGGTAATGAGATCCTACGAGCGCTATCTGTGGAGAATGAGCCATCAATTGAAAAATACCACAGGCAATATGTACCTGGAACGCAAGATAGCTGCAAAGCTCTGGAAGCTGGGTCGTGACTTCGGCGTGGAAACAGAGGATGGAATTAAAATTGATGTGGAGCTGACCATGAACCTGCTGGCTGATCTGTTGGGAGCTCCCCGGGAAAATGTATCCCGGGCATGTAAGAATCTGAGCAGCAGAGAGCTGCTGATCTATAAGAACCGGCATTTTATTCTACCTATGCCGGATGAACTGGCGGCATTTTATAAGGCATAGAGCGACTGGAAAATAACCCAAACTTTTAAATTGCGCTCAGGCACACTTTAAAATAAAAAAGGGTAATAAATATATAAGAAAGGAAAAAGACTATGGGAAATCTTTTAAAAAGAGAAGAAGCAGATCAGTTTTTGATCAGATTGTCAGAATCGTACGATGTTTATGCACCCATGGTATTCGAAGGAGAAGGCTGCTTTTCAGATACGGATGTAATCCGCTATGGTAAGATCAAATCCTTTAGCGATATCGTATGGGATAAGAAATCGGAGTACAGCTTTAAGGAGGTATTGCTGCCTGTTTCAGATACCATTCTTTATTTTACGGAGAAAGAAATGAAGGTCCCGGATCAGGATGAGAAGAAAAAAATCATTCTGTTACGTAGCTGTGATCTGCATGCATTAAAACGTCTGGATGAAATTTATCTGAAAAACGGAGTTGAGGATTATTATTATAAACGGATTCGGGAAAATACCCGGTTTGTTTTGATGGGATGTACCACTTCTTTTGACTCCTGTTTTTGCGTAAGTATGGGAACGAATCAGGCGGAAGGATATGATGCATATCTGAAAATGGATGAAGGACACGTATATCTGGATTGCAGGAATGAGGAACTGCAGTCTCAGCTAGAGGGTTTTGAAAGTAAACAAGAAGAGCGTACAATTGATTTCGTAACAGAAAATGAAGAAAAAATAGAAATCCCGGAAACTTTGCCAGCCGGAATCCAGGATGCAGAGTTTTGGAAAGAGTATGCGGGAAGATGTATCGGCTGCGGGCGCTGTAATTTCGTCTGTCCGACCTGTACCTGTTTTACCATGCAGGATGTGTTCTATAAGGACAATCCGAAAGCAGGCGAGAGGCGAAGAGTCTGGGGTTCCTGTCAGGTGGATGGATTTACGGACATGGCTGGAAACATCAGCTTCCGCAAAGACCAGGGCCAAAGGATGCGTTTCAAGGTGTTACATAAGGTATACGATTATAAAAAACGTTTTGGCTATCATATGTGCGTAGGCTGTGGACGCTGTGAGGATGTGTGTCCGGAATACATTTCTTATATTGCATGTATCCGCAAATTAGCAAAGGAAAAGGAAGGGGGAAATGAAAATGTGTAATGAATATATCCCTTTTTTATCAGAAATTAAAGAGGTAAAGAAGCATACAGAAATAGAATATACCTTTCGGATGGCTTATGTGGGAGATGTAAAACCGGGTCAGTTTTTTGAAGTGTCCATCCCTAAATTCGGAGAAGCGCCGATTTCCGTCAGCGGCATTGGAGAGGACTATGTAGATCTGACAATTCGTAAAGTAGGGAAAGTGACCAATGAGATTTTTGAAAATCAGGTTGGGCAGAGTCTGTTTATGCGCGGTCCCTATGGAAACGGTTTTGAACTGGAAGATTACAAGGGGAAAGATTTGATTATTGTTGCCGGAGGAACCGGAGTATCCCCGGTAAAAGGTGTCATTGATTACTTTGGAGATCATATTGGTGAAACGAAAGGTATGAGCGTGATTGCCGGTTTTAAGGGACCAAAGGATATTCTGTTTAAGGACAGTATCAAACGCTGGGAAAATCAGATGAATCTTACGATCACGGTAGATAAAGCAGATGAGCCCGGTTATAAAGAGGGGATGGTTACCGCCTATATTCCGGATCTTGAAATCCGTGATTTGGATCAGGCTGCTGCAATCGTAGTAGGTCCTCCTATTATGATGAAATTTACCGTAATGGAATTGCAGAAGCGCGGTATAAAAGAAGAACAGATCTGGATTTCCCAGGAACGTAAAATGTGCTGCGGAATTGGCAAATGCGGTCATTGCAAAATGGACGATACCTATATCTGTCTGGATGGTCCGGTATTTAACTATACCAAAGGCAAAAATTTATTTGACTAAGGAGGTGTCAGAATGGATATTAATACAAAAAAGATAAAGAAAAATGCTTACCGTATCTCTAAGGAACGGGGTATCACCGCATCCAGAGTGCGAGTTCCGGGCGGAAAATGCAATGCAGAAGTCTTAGGCATGGTAAAGGAGATCGCTGATAAATACGGCAATGGAAATGTGCATTTGACAACCAGACAGGGCTTTGAAATAGAAGGAATTTCATTAGATGATATTGATAAAGTAAATGAAATGCTCCAACCGATTATCGAAAACCTTGGAACCAACCAGATCAATCCCAATACCGGATACCCATCTTCCGGAACGAGAAATGTATCTGCATGTATCGGAAACCGTGTCTGTCCTTTCGGTAATTATAATACAGCTGAATTTGCCAGAAGAATAGAGGATGCAATTTTTCCGAATGACCTGCACTTTAAAATTGCCCTCACCGGATGTGCCAACGACTGCATCAAAGCAAGAATGCATGATTTCGGAATTATCGGGATGACACTTCCGCAGTATGATCCAACCAGATGTGTTACCTGCGGAGCATGTGTCAAAGGATGTGATAAGCTTTCGGTAAAGGCACTTTCAAAAGAAAATGAAAAGGTCGTAAGAAATGAAGAAAAATGCGTAGGATGCGGCGTCTGTGTTACAAAATGTCCAACCCGTGCATTTACCAGGAGTAAACAAAAGTATTACCGTCTGACAATCATGGGCCGTACCGGAAAGAGAAATCCCAGACTGGGAGAAGACTTTATGGTCTGGGTGGATGAAGATACAATTATCAAGGTTATTTTAAACACCTATAAATTTGTGGAAAAATACATTGACCGCAATGCACCGGGCGGTAAAGAACATGTGGGATATATCATTGACCGCGTGGGATTTACGGAGTTTAAAAAGTGGGCATTAGAAGGCGTAGAGCTGCTGCCGGAAACGATTGTAAAAGAGCATGTTTACTGGAGCGGGATTCATTATTGCTAGAGCGAATGAATTCAGCTTAAATATGGGTTTAGCTGATTAAGGGACGCTTTGTAGATGGAGATGGTGCAACAGAAAGATGGGTGTGGGAAACTGGCATGGGCTCCGTCAGCTGGCCGCAGAACTGGTATTTTCTAACCTTTCCGAAGCGCTTTTTGACGGCACGCGGGCATTCACCGAGAAATCCTGATGTATTTCTCGGTTCAGTGCCCGCTTAGTATCCGATGGGAGCCAGTCGAATACTATCCGCCAAAAAACACTTCGGAAAGGTAAGTAAATACTCAGCTCTGCTCTACGCTTCCTCCGCCCATACCAGTTTCCCACACCCATCTTTCCGAGATAGCATTCGTTGATACAAAGCTGGTTTTCTCAGCCTGGTGGAGCCCCTAGGGCTGTGACGGGCTGTTTGTTTTAGGATGCAGCAGAGTGTGTTTCTGCAGTGCAGTGTGAAATGTGTGAAATAAGATTAAAGTATACTTGTGTTCCTGTTCATAGACCTAACTGGCTTTAGTGCTGTAACCAAAAATATATGTAGTAGAATGAAGAAACAAGCTGTAGTGAGAAGATCAGCTGCTTTATGTATTTTATATGTTCTATGCCAATAGCGTTCAGCATGCCACAACCCCGGGGTCCCGCCGTGCTGAGAAAACCAGCTTTGTGGCGACAAACTGGATCTCGGAAAGAGAAGGGGGCGGATCATGGCAGGTGTTTGGAAGGCGTATAGCAGATCTGAGCATTTACTTACCTTGCCGGAGTGTTTTTTGGCGGATAGTATTCGACTGGCTCCCATCGGATACTAAGCGGGCACTGAGCTGCGAAATGCATCAGGATTTCGGAGCGAATGCCCGCGTGCCGCCAAAAAACGCTCCGGGAAGGTTAGAAAATGCCAGTTCTGCGGTAAGCCTTCCAAACGCCTGCCATGGTCCGCCCCCTTCTCTTTCCGCGCACTACATCTATCTACAAAGCGTCTTACTCAGCAAAACCCCAATTTATCCCCATATCCAGAAAGGAGAGTAACAATTGAACAGTCTAAAGAAGATAAAATATAATTCGCCTGTTATTTTAACATTCACGATTATTTCATTTGCCGCGTTATTACTCAATTATATTACCGGAGGCTGGACGAACCGCATGTTCTTTTCGGTATATCGGTCTTCCATGGCAAGTCCTATGTACTATATCAGGCTGATTGGGCATGTATTTGGCCATAGCGGATGGGAACATTTTAGTGGAAATATAATTACCCTGTTGTTAATCGGTCCTTTGCTGGAAGAAAAATATGGCAGTATGAATATCGGTATTCTTCTGATCGTTACGGCTGTTCTGACGGGGATTGTTAATATTCTGTTTTTCCCAGGTACGGCATTACTGGGAGCCAGCGGGATTGTATTTGCGCTGATTATGCTTACCTCTTTGAGCAGCATGAGGGGTGAGGGTATTCCATTAACTTTTTTAATTGTAGCAATTTTTTACTTCGGAGGTCAGTTGTATGAAGGACTGTTTATTAAAAATAATATTGCCAATTTAACGCATATTTTAGGAGGCATATTGGGTTGCGTATTTGGGTTTGTGTTCAAACCGCAGATTAGTTATCGAAAATAAAGTTTAGCGATAAAATTTTGTAATAGTATATGTAGTATTCCCTGGTGCGCGGAAAGAAAATATAAGACTGGAACCTCAGATAACAATTGTTTATCAAAGGGACAGTCTTTTTTTGCGGAATTTCATCCGATGCTAAAAAATTATACATTCACCTCCCTTTTTTATAAAGACATAAATAAAGACATATAGTAAAGTCTATTTATAAGTAAACCCGCGTAAATGAAGGAAGGAGTACAGGAATGAAGAGTCGAATGAGAAAGATGAATCAAGTGATTGCAGCGGTAATGGTGTCCGCGTTAGTGATGTCCAATATGGGCAGCTATACGGTACTGGCAGCGCCGGACATGCAGGGGGTAGAAGCAGAGCGTCCGGTTTTAGAAGGCACCGGAGAGGTAATCTTCGAAGAGGATTTTACCAATGCAGATAACTGGAGTACTTACAGTGGATGGGATTCTGGCACATGGTCAGTAAATGACCATACCTACACCGTTACAGAAGGCAGGGGAGACAAGGCGCTGGTGAAGGATCAGAACTTCAGCGATTTTGTTTACGATGCCGATGTAACCGTGAATAACCAGCAGACAAATCTGGATGACAAGAGCAGTGCCCAGGCAGGTGTGCTGTTTCGCGTAACAAACCCAATCGATAATCATGGGGACGGATACAATGGCTATTATTTTTGCATCGATGCCCATAACGGAAGAGTAATGCTTGGTAAAGTATCCGGGACGAAATGGACGGAAATAGCAGCGAAAGAGACCACCATTGAATATGGAAAAACCTATCATGTAACGGTTGCCGTTTCCGGAAACCATATTGTATGTTATATCGATTATGACGGAGAACACTATGCAAAACTGGATGTTACGGACAGCGACCATGGGGAAGGTACCATAGGATTTCGTAACTGGCTTTCCAGTGCATCTTTTGAGAATGTAAAGATTTCTGAATATACGGAACCGGAATTAGCAGGAGAGACTTACCAGAATCCACTGCTGGATAATTGTGCGGATCCGGATGTGTTATATTATAATGGAACCTATTATCTCTATCCAACAAACGCAGGGGCGGATGAAAACGGGATTAAAGTTTATACTTCTACGGATTTAGTGAACTGGACCGATAAGGGCTGGGCGCTGGAGAAGGATAATGTCTGGGGAAATACGCATTTCTGGGCACCGGATGTCATTGAGCGGGACGGCACTTTCTATATGTACTATACCGCAGAGGAACACCTTGGTGTAGCAACCAGCAAGTCTCCCCTGGGACCATTTACCCAGGAGAACCAGGTACCGATGCATACCGATATTAAGGAAATTGACGCCCATGCTTATATGGACGATGACGGACAGTATTACTTGTATTTTGTACGTTTTGACAATGGGAACCTCATATATGGTGCAAAATTAAATGATGATATGAAGACCATTGATGAATCCACATTAAAATGTATCCTGGTTCCCGAAGACGGCTGGGAAACATCCATGGGAAGAATAAACGAAGGTCCGTTTATGCTGAAAAAGGATGGCATTTACTATCTTACCTACTCCGGTGCCCATTTCCAAAGCCCGGGCTATGGATCCGGATATGCTGTCAGCAGTAATCCGCTGGGAGATTATACAAAGTACGAAAATAATCCAATTATGCAGTCAAACAGTCTTGCACATGGTACGGGACATCATGGGATAGTAGAGTCACCGGATGGCAAAGAGTTATTTATGGTGTACCATTGCCATAACAGCCTGGAAGCGGCAGATCCGAGAAAATTCTGTATCGACAGAATACAATTTACCCGGGATCAGGCAGGTGAAACAATCTTAGAAGTGAAAGGCCCTACCGTAACCAAACAACACGTTCCTTCCGGTGCGGTAAACGTGAATAACCTCATTTCCTTTACAAAACCGGATAACCTGAATATTACTGTTGAAGAGGGCAGTGCCCCGGATACATGGCAGCTGCCGGACAGCGTGAAAGGCTTAGTGACATCAAAAAGTGAGCCGGGCGTAACCTATACAGCTGAGATCCAGTGGGAGGAACCTTCCTATGAATCAGAAAACAATGGCAGCCAGGCAGTTATACAAGGGCATATCCTGCTGCCCGAAGGAATTGAAAACCTGGGAAATCTGAATCTGGATCTGGAAGCTGTGGTGAAGTTCACTTCCCAGCCGGTGGCAGAAAAAGAAGTCGTAAAAATGGAAGCTGAAAATGCGGTCATTACAGCACCTGCAAAAATAACGGAAAGAGGAGATGCTTCCGGCAAGAAGAAAGTAGGTATGATCGATAATGGCAATGCAACAGTAACCTTTGAGGTAAATGCAAAGACAGCCGGAACCTACCGGATTGATGTAGCTGCGGGCAGCGGTACGGATCAGCTAAACGCGTCCCATAAGTATTACATTAACGGGGATCAGGAAAATGCAGGAATTGTTAAATATCAGCCGTACGGATGGGATAACTGGAGACTCTATGCAATCGAAGCAGAACTGAATGCAGGAAAAAATACCATAACGTTCACGCATTCCGGGGAAACAAACAGTTTTAGCGAATTGGATTATATCCTTTTCTATACAAGCAATCCTTCCATTGAGCAGATCAAACTAGATGGTAAAGATTTAGAGAATTACCAAAAAGATACACTGGAGTATGATGTGGATGTGGAAAGCCTGGACAATCTTCCGGAAGTAACAGCCGTATTAGGTGAGAAAGTGAGTGAAACATTTGATCTGACGATTACTCAGCCTACCAGAAAAAACCCGGTAAGTGAGATTACCCTTACGGGAAAGACAGATAAAACTTATCCTTTGACCTATACTCTGCATTTTTATGATCAGGATGCATTTACAAATCCAATCGTAAACTATGGGGCAGATCCATATGTTACCTATCAGGACGGTTATTATTACTACGTTAGGGTAAGTCAGGACAAAGCAATCTATGTTTCCAGAGCACCGGAATTAAACCGCATTGCAGCCACACAGCCGGTGGAAGTTTATCATCCCACAGGAACAGAACCATCGAGTGATTTATGGGCTCCGGAAATTCATTTTATCAATGGAAAATGGTACATCTATTATACTGCCGGAAAAGATGCTGACCACAGAATGTATGTGCTGGAAAGCAAAACAGATAATGCAATGGGCGCATATGAATTTAAAGGAAAGCTATCCCCGGATACAGACAGATGGGCTATTGACCAGACTGTTTTAGAGTACAATGGCAAACTATACGCAGTATGGTCCGGCTGGGAAGGAATGGTAAATGAAGAACAGCGGATTTATATTGCCGAAATGACAGATCCCTGCACCATTTCCGGGGAAAGGGTAATGCTTTCCAAGCCGGAATACAATTGGGAGCTGGATGGATTCCCAAGGATTAATGAAGGACCGCAGGTACTCGTTTCACCGGATGGTATTACCAGTATTATTTTCTCGGCAAGCGGTAGCTGGACGGATAATTACTGCCTGGGAAGACTGACCCTGAAAAAAGGCGGCGACCCGATGAATGCAAAAGACTGGGAAAAAGGAACAGAAGCAGTCTTTCAAAAAAATGCACCAAGTACTTATTCTACCGGACATGCCTGCTTTACCGTATCACCGGACGGAACAGAAAATTATATGGTATATCATGCGACAAAAGGTTCCGGACAGAACTGGAACGGACGCGGTGTCCGCACACAAAAATTCACCTGGAATGAAGATGGAACACCTGATTTTGGAAAAGCAATCGCCTACGATGGAAAAGTAAACCGTCCTTCCGGAACACCGGTTATCCGGCGTGACCGTTATGAAGCAGAAGAGGGCGCATTAAGCGGCGGAGCAGTGATCTGTGATACCTATAATTCTTCAGGCGGACAGAAGATCGCCAATTTAACAAAAGAAAACAGCGGTACCACAATTCAGGTTCAGGCAGAAAAAGCCGGCGATTACAGACTTTATGTTGGCGCTGCTACCAAAAGTGATAAGGCTGGAATGGAAGTAAAAGTAAATAATGGAGAGGCGTCTACTTGTAAAGCAATTCCATTTAATGCGGCAGACGCAGAAGGAATATGTCCGGATAACTGGACCGGTTATGAATTCAATGCAGAATTACATGCAGGTACCAATACCGTTTATATCGGCAAAACCAAAAGTCTGGAAGGGGTAGAGCTTGATTATCTGGATGTTGAATTGATCAGTGAGAAGATCCCGCCAGTAATTGTTGATAAATCAAAACTGCAAGGTATATATGATGTAAATAAAGATAAGAAGCAGTCAGATTATCAGGAAACCGGATGGGTAGCATTTGTACAGGAATTAAATAAAGCCAAAGAAATATTAGGCAATAAAGAAGCAACCCAGGAACAGGTGGATGCAGCAAAAACAGCATTAGAAACAGCGGCATCAAAACTGATTAAAAAAGTCCCTGTACCGGAAAAAGTAATGGTCAGCCAGCTGCGGTTTAATCATACAAAGCTTGGCATGAAAAAGGGAAGTACGGCTGCTTTGACAGTCAGTGTGCTGCCTGTGAATGCTTCCAATAAAAATGTGGTCTGGAGCTCCAGCAATCCAAAAGCGGCTGTAGTTAACAGCAATGGGCAGGTAACCGCAGTAAGCGGCGGAACGGCTGTAATCAAAGCTATTGCGGCAGACGGATCAAAATGCGAGGCAAGCTGTACGGTAACGGTAAATTACGAAGTGAAGTATTACTTAAATGGCGGAAAAAATGCAAAACAAAACCTGGCGAGTTATGATGGATCAAAAATAACTTTAAAGGCACCGCAAAAAGCCAGATATGCATTTAAGGGATGGTATAAAGACCGCAGGTTCAAGACAAAAGTGAAATACATCAGCAGCGGTGACTATACCCTGTATGCAAAATGGGAAAAAGTGAAAGTAAGCAAGCCGGCTGTCAAGACCTTGTCAGCGAAGAAAAAAGCATTTACCGTGAAGCTGAAGAAGAAAATCAGCGGAGCAAAAGGATACCAGATTGCCTATAGCACGGACAAGATGTTTAAAAAAGGTGTCAAGTATATAACTACTGGAAAAACGACAAAGTCTGTTACAAAATTGAAATCTAAAAAGACTTATTACGTTAAGGTAAGAGCTTATAAATTGGATTCCAGGGGTAAGAAGGTATATGGAAATTATAGTGCGTCAAAAGTAATTAAAGTGAGATAATAAGGACGAAACTGACAGGCAACATGTTTAAAAGACGGGGTATGTGAAAACATATCCCGTCTTTGGTGGTTTGTGGCTCTATTTATGTTTCGGATTCCATTCCCCGATCACTTCGTTAATGGTTCCCACAGTAACAAATGCTTTTACATCAATTTCACTGAGATATTCTAATAACTTAGCATATTCATTTCTGGAAAGTATGGTCTGCAGTTCCATTTTTTCTTCTTTGTTAAACCCACCGTAAGCAGGATAAAGAGTAACGCCCCGTTTGATCTCTTTTACGATGAACTCCTGGATTTCCAGGTATTTATCAGAAAGGATACAGACTCTCTTTTTCCGGTTAAAGCCGTCTATAAAGTAGTCAATTACAATGCCATTGGCATAGGTAGCTAAAATACTCATAACAACGGATTTGGTGTCGTAGACAAAGATGGAACTCACAGCTACACACATGCCGGTAAGAGTCATTGCCTTACCCATCTCAATATGTGTAATTTTATTCAGCAGTTTGGCAGCAATATCCAGTCCTCCGGAGGAGGCGTTTACATGAAACAACATGGCAAGTCCTACACTGACAAGCAAAATGTAACAGAGCGTATCGATGAGGATATCTCCGGTTAAGGATTTTACATTGGGGAAGAACAATTCAAATAAGAATAAAAATACCGGCAGCAGTGCGGAAGTATAGACCGTCTTTGCACCGAATTCTTTTCCGATAAATATAAATCCAATGACCAGGAGTACCGCATTTAAACAAAACGTCATAACTGATATGGAAAACGGCAGGAAATTAGAAAGTACAATGACAAGTCCGGACAGGCTTCCTACGATTACCTTGCTTGGAATCATAAAGAAGTATACAGAAATGGCAATCAGCAGGGTGCCAAATGTGATTGCCGAATATTCTTTTAGTATTTTATTTGTTTTCATCTCAAAATCCCTCTTATCCTTTATTTGTTTGCTATATATCATCATAAAAGATATCAGGAGAAAAAGCAATCTACTTTTTTATGAAAATAGAAGATCATATTTTTATACTAATTATATTTATAAAAGTTCTTTCTAAAACCTGGGATTCCACACCGAGAACCGTGCAGACAGACCGGTTTGACAGTATCGGCTATCCATATTATCCGGTGTATATGGATAATACCCCTATGGAATTTGAAAAAGCGCTGTATGATGCGAAAGAATTCCTGGATAAATCAGAAATAAGCTTCAATATTTGTACGATAAATGCATGGAATGAGTGGACGGAAGGAAGCTACCTGGAACCGGATACGGTAAATGGAATGGCTTATCTGGATGCCATTAAGAAGGTTTTTGGTGATAAATAAATGTATGTATATATCCCTCCTCGATTACGAGGGGGGGATTTTTTCTATAAGTTTTATTTTTGAGGATTAAGTCATTCATCTGTCCGTCATTTACAATGAATTATATTGAGTAAACTTTTGCTGATTGGTCAAAAAATATTAAGCATTTATATTGACATTAGTCGTTAATTTTAATATAATTATATTATTATTAGACATGAGTTCTCGCTATATCAATGCCTGGGCTACTAATTTAGACGGTTCTAAGATTAGCAATTATCTGACTTTAAAAACGAAAGGTGCAACTACAAGCGCATCATATACATCTCCTCTTTATAAGGGTGGTGTTTACTTAAAGGGCACACCTAGCCAAGTAGGCGCGGCTGCAAGTGGGACATGGTATTCCTGAAATTAGTGGTTGGAAGATATTATGCAGCAACTGATAGATTTGATAGAAAGCTGCATAATATCTTTCATTGTAAAAAATAAGAGGGTTTAATGTGAAAATTATAAATAAAAGTATGATACTGAGTATCATGACGATTGGTCTTATTTTATGTGGCTGTAACAGTCAATCCGAAAACATAGATAAAACCAGTTTGATGAAGCTGGACATAGAAGAAAGTCCGGAAGAAAATCTGGAAATCAATCTGCATGTGGATTATTCTGAGTGGGAAAAAGGTGAAATTCATACCTTAAAGATAAAACCATACAAAGGTGACGACAAACAATGGGTTACAGATTTTGCTAATGCATATTTCTCTTCAAATAGCATGGACAAACCGGTTGTAGATCAGGAAAATGAAAAGTCAATGTATATTTCTGGAGATGATCATTTTTTTATGGTATCTCCGGAAATAGTCTGGTTTTATAAACACAAAGTTCTTGCAGATAGTGCTTCTTTTTTTTATCGTGAGCCAGGAATTGAAGAGTTTTTTATAAAGGATATAGACCAATATTATCAAAAACAGGATCTGGATTTTATGACTTATGATTCAGCAAGATCGTTGAGTGATAAATTTATGTTTGATGTTGGATATGAGTATAAGAAGGAAGGGGTCCGGGGTTATGCATTAAAAGCAGATCAATTAAATAAATATCGAAAAGATCATCAAGAAGAATTTGACGGCCTTACTTCTCTGATGGAAGATAAGAAAGGAGTTATAGAGGAGTGGTCATCGGAGAACGAGTTCTATCTGTTTTATTATCCTTGCTCAATTAATGGCTTAACGATTATGCCCAGTCAGACATTTGCATTTACATGGGCGTATACTGTGATCAATAGAGACGGGATTGAGTCAGGACACGCAGGACCGGTATTTCAGATAACAGATTCAGAAGAAAGAACGATGATCACAGCACAGGAAGCCTTAGATAAGATCCAGGCAATGTATCAATCTACCATTATTACACAGAAGATACAAATATATGATCTGCAACTACAGTATTCAATCACGAAATACGATAAAGAATCCGGCAGTTATCAATGTTCTCCGGTATGGAAGTTTTTTGTCAGGATGGAGAGTGGAGAAGGGGAAATGGTCCATTCAACCGTAACTTATAATGCAGAAACTGGTGAGCGGATGGGCTGATTCAGGAAAGTGGTGTGCATAATATGTTAAAAAATATGATTCACTATGATTTATACAGATGTATCGGTAATTGGAAGTTTTGGCTGATGATCCCTTTGATTTCTGTCATCTGTTTTTTTAGCAATGGGATTGTTCTGGAAGAACTCTTTACGAATAATCTGTCCGGAGTGGATGATATCATAGGTATTTATAATTTCGTCATTCATTTCGACCGTTTTCGTATCCTCTTACTAATTGTATTGGCGGCTTTGTATACGAACAGTACTTGCGTCGATATGAATCAAAATTATCTAAATGTGTTATTGACCAGAGTTCGACTTAAAACATATGTGATATCGCGGATCGTGGTAAATGCATCAGCGATATTGTTTATGTATTCATTAGGAGTCGTATTATACATGCTGATTCTGCATATATGGTATCCGTTAGTAAATGTAGAAAACACGATAATATCAAGAGAAATGTATATGGCATTTGAAACATTGCCTCCTGAAGAGCATCCTATTTTGCTAATTGCATTACTATCATTTTTGCTTGTTCTTTCAATTATACTTCTATGTAATATAAGCTTTGCCGTTTCTGTGTTTTTATCAGATACTTATGTAGCAGTCGCTGCACCAGCTATTATTTATTTTCTGTTAGGCTGTCTGACTTATTTTTTGCCAGAGGTTCTGTACTTTCCCGCATACAGTAACAGTGCGGCAATATTTCCGCTGGGGGCATGGGGAAATTATCTGGTCAAAGTTTTGATTAATATAATCGCTATCCTGATCACAGGATTTATTTTTTACAGATGTTTGAGAAAGAAGTGGTATCAAAATGAAAGATTTTAAAAAATCCTGGCAGTATTGCAAATATCGGTGTTTAAAGTGGAAAGAAGACCGGAAGCTGCAAGTGATGTTAGTACTGTTGTGTATTTTGATATTTGAATACACGGGAGGAATCCGGGAAATGACCAGAATGACGGGTGTACCAACAACTCCTTTTTTTCTGCCGTTCTTCCTAAGTGATTATGTCATAGCTATGGGACTGATAAAAATCTATATTCTTTTGACACTAATCATAATTATCTGCGATGTACACAATATGAACCAGGAAAAATATTATTATATTATCCGGACTGGTAGGAAGAACTGGCTCAGGGGAGATATATATTATATCGGACTTACATCTATTCTATATACGTTTATAATCTTATTGTGCAGTATCTTATTTTTCATCCCCAGAATAGAATTTAAAAACAGTTGGGGGAAGATCATAGGAACGCTGGCTTACACAGATGCCGGACAGAAATTCGCCGAGTTGTTTATCATCCCCAGCAAGATATTGGAATCGTATGAGCCTGTACCTGCAATGCTGGTCACATTATTACTGATGCTATTGGGCTTCTTTTTTTTAAGCATGCTCATATATACGTTAAATACAATAACGAAGACTAAGATAGCAGGTATATGCTGTGCAGGGGCACTTGTTTTATTGTGTCCCTTGATAAGTAATATTGGACACCCAATGCTGTTTTGGTTTTCACCAATGTCATGGATGAGCATTGGCAGCCTGGCATCGGTACGAGGTGAAGGATTTCCGACCTTTTTATATGGTACTTTTATGTACCTGATATTGACAGGAATATTACTTTTCATTTTACGCAGTGCGAATAAAAAAGTACAGATAGGAGAATGAGATGGCAGAAGCAATTGTTACGATCGAGAATGTAAGCAAAAGTTTTGGAAATCAGAAAGTACTTACAGATATTTCATTTTCCATGGAAAAAGGAAAAATATATGGTCTGATTGGAAGAAATGGATCTGGCAAGACTGTATTAATGAAATGCATTTGTGGTTTTTTAACACCTTCTGTTGGAGAAATTCGCATTTATGGACAGAAGACAACAGAAAAAGAAGCATATATGGAAAAAATGGGGATAATAATCGAAACACCTGGATTTCTTCCTGGATACTCAGCCTGCAAAAACCTTAAAATGCTTGCCATGATCAGGAATAACATATCAAATAGTCAGATAAGGGATGCCCTTATATCTGTTGGTCTGGATCCTGATTCTCCAAAAAAAGTAGGAAAATTTTCAATGGGGATGAGACAGCGGCTGGGGATTGCTCAGGCAATTATGGAGAATCCTGAGATCCTGCTTTTGGATGAACCGATGAATGGATTAGATAACCATGGTGTAGCTGATATGAGAAAACTGTTCCTTGAAATGAGAAACCAGGGGAAGGTTATTTTATTAGCCAGTCATAATAAAGAAGATATAGAGTATCTCTGTGATGATGTTTATACAATGGATGGAGGAATCATATCAAAAATATCTTCAACTGCTGGTATATATTCTATATAAACAAGAAGAAAACACTTTCTTTGTATTAATGTATATTACAATTCTACAATAACCTATGCGAACTTCCGCTTCAAAAATATTGACAAGAATTGTACACAATATTATAATTCATTTATATTGATATGAATGAATTATATAAGTTAAACAAAATAAAAATATGAATTGATGTTTGAAAGAGGTATATGATGGAACTTACTAAAAATGAAGTGGAAATTATGGAAGTTCTTTGGGAGGCAGGAAGACCTTTGACGGGTGTGGAAATTGTAAATAAATCGGTTAACAAATCGTGGAAAAGTAAATCTATTCATATTCTCATTAATAGCCTTCTCAAAAAAGAAGCTATACGAGAGGCTGGATTTATAAGGGCCGGTAAAGCATTTGCCCGTACCTTTGAGCCCACGGAAACTGGTGAAGCATATTATGCAGGTGTGTTAGCAGAAATTGCAAGTAAGACAAGTGTGGAGAGTTTATTTTCAGCACTTTTTAAAAGCAAAGACATCACGGTAGATACAATAAGGGAACTGGAGGATATGATAAACAAGAAAAAACAGGAGTTATGAAATGTGGATTAGTAAGATAAGTACTTACTCTTTAGTTAGCGCAATAATTTTTTTGTGATATTGTAATATGTATCCCTCCTCATATCCGAGGGGGGTTATATATTTTCTATAAGTTTTTCAAATAAGACTTCTCTACAAAGTTAATAATCTTATAAAGTCCCATGGCGATAATGCAAAGTATAACAATGCTCATAATAACCCAATCCAACTTAAAAACCTGACTGCCATATATAATCAGGTAGCCAAGTCCCTGCTTGGAACCTATAAATTCGCCGATTACCACACCAACCAGGGCAAGACCGATATTTACCTTCATGACACTGATAATGGTAGGAATGGTGCTTGGAAGAACGACACGCAGCAGGACGTCTTTTTTCGTGCCCTGCAGAGTGTAAATCAATTTTATTTTATCCGGAGATACTTCTTTAAATCCGGTATATAGATTTAATATTGTACCGAAGATCGCTACCGAAATTCCGGCTACAATAATTGTTTTCATATTTGCACCCAGCCATACGATTAAAAGTGGAGCCAGCGCTGATTTTGGAAGGCTGTTTAAAACGACCAGGTAGGGTTCTAATATTTCAGAAAGTTTTTTGCTGAGCCATAACAGTACGGCAGTTGCGATTCCCAGCAGAACTACTAAAGCGAAGCTGATCAGTGTTTCTGCTAGCGTAACGCCAACATGGAGGAAGATGGATTTATCCTGAACCATGGAAATAAAGGTATTTAATACCCGTGAGGGGCTGCTGAAAATAAAGCTGTCGATGATGCCAAGTCTTGCAGTGATTTCCCAAAGCGCAATAAACAGTACTAAAATAAGAATCCGCATGATTGTTACCATGCGTTTATGGTGAAGCCGCTGTTTTAAATATTCTTTTTGATTGACAGAAGCGTTATTCATTTACATTCAGCTCCTTCCAGATTTGATTGAAATAATCTTTGAATTCAGGAGCGTTTCGGGATTTCATTGGAGTACGGTCTTCGATACTCATATGAACCGGTATAATGCTTTTGATTTTTGCCGGCCGTTTGGTAAGAACGATAATGCGGTCTGCAACGCTGATTGCTTCCGACAGGTCGTGGGTAACCAGAATAGCGGTTTTGTGGGCTTTCTTTAGAATAGAAGAAATATCATCACATACGGATAGGCGTGTCTGATAATCAAGAGCAGAAAAAGGTTCATCTAAAAGCAGAAGTTCCGGCTGCAGTGCCAGTGTACGAATCAGTGCTGCACGCTGACGCATTCCGCCGGATAGTTCGGAAGGCTTTTTATCCTTAAATTTGTATAATCCATAATCTTTCAGCATCTGGTCAACCATTGCTTTACTTTCATCTGTAATTTTTTTCTGAATCTCCAGACCCAGGAGAACATTGCGGTAAATTGTACGCCATTCAAACAAATGGTCTTTTTGGAGCATATAGCCTATATTCGTATGAGCTTCTTTTACATCTTTCCCATTTAGGAGAATGGAACCGGATTCAGGCTTTAAGAGTCCGCTGATTAAGGAAAGCAGAGTAGATTTGCCGCAACCGCTGGGACCGACAATAGCGATGAATTCGCCGTCATTCACCTGAAAGGAGATATCAGATAAAGCATAAGTTTCTCCGCTTACACTATGATAGGAAAAGTTCACGTCTTTTAGTTCTAATAAGGTCTGCATTTCGTACCTCCTATATTGTTATATCATAGTGTATGAAAATGACGCCGAAATGTTCAAGAATTCAGAGTAAGAGAAGCTTCAATCAATTGTTTTGCACCATAAGAACCCAGGACAGGAACATCTTCTGGATGGGTACAGTCTGTAATGCCTTTATCAAAAAGCACATTGATATTCATGGGGAACTCATCATCACCCTCCCAGAGAATATAGGTAATGGCAATCAGGGGAAACAGCTGCAGGCGTACCGACGCATCCCCATAAGTGCAGATAGTACCGTGAAGTGCTTTCCCGGCCTGTATAAACCGGTCTGTATGCCCTTCAAATGCTTTCTTCAGGGGCGGAATTGTCTCGCGAATAAAAGCAGCCTCAAAGTGGCTGACACCGCGGATGGAATGAAAGGGAATTTCCTCTCCGGTAACTGCAGCAGTATCTTTGGCATAAATCAGATAGTGGATCAGCAGCAAACGGGTATGCACCGGAATTTCCAGATCCGGACAAGCCTGGTCAAAGATGCTTCCGTCCGAGATACTGACCATATAGCATTTATCCAGAACCGGCAGCAGCAGGTATTGTCCATCCCCGGAAAATGCAAGCCCGGTTCTAAGTGCAAGTTTCTTAAAATCCATGTGCAGGAAAATCTGACGGTCATGTTCAAAGACCAGTTCATAGTTGTCAGTATTTTTTTGTTTTATTTCCATAAATAGTTCTCCTTAATTAAATATTTAATGTAGGTAAAAAGGTAGTATTCTTGTATTTTAGTTTAGCATAAGAAGAGATACGTGTATAGACTTTTACATCCAAATCAGGATAAAGTTACGATAAGTTCTCCCCAAAACCTCCCCACATTTCTTGCCCTTTATCCCATTTAATGATATAATTGCCAAATCAATAAACCAGAAAATGATAATTGGTGTTCCTCATACTACCAAAACCATATTAGAGCCTGTTTAAAATATCACTAAACCAGAACGGGTATTTTGGAACAAGTAATATTCAGGATTTTAAACAGACTCTGGAAAGCAGAGTTGATTTATGAAATATAAAAAACAAATCTTTATTACACTATTCCTGGTAATCCTATGCTCCTTTTCCATAACCGGAGCAGCAGCCGGCAGGGGAGGGCGCAGAGCGGACAGAAGAGCCGCCAGTAAAAATGCGTGGACTGTTCAGCAGTACGGCAGTGACAGTGATGGAAGTCAGTCTATGTTCTATACCATAAGCAATCGTAAAGGAAAATTAATCGTCATAGACGGTGGATGGAAACAAAACGAATCCCGGGTACGCAGTGCCATTCAAAGGCTTGGTAACAATGTGGATCTTTGGATTATCACCCATCCCCATCCGGATCATGTGGGAGCTTTTAATGCAATCGTATCCAATCCTCAGGGGATTCGTATCCGGAAGGTTTTAGCCCCTAAGATTAATCCGGCAGTTTATCAGAAATATGCCCAGGAGTGGGATGAATACAGCATATTTGAAGAGTTTAACGGCATCATGTCCGGTGCCGGAAATCTTCAGTACATAAAAGGAGGGGATACGATAGATATTTCCGGACTCAGCCTTCAGTTCTTCAGTTCCTATGATGGCAGATTAGAGAAAACCAGCAAGGATATCTGCAATGATTCTTCCCTTGTATTTAAAGCTGCCTACAATGGAAAAAGTATGATTTTTACCGGGGATATTAATTCCAGACGCGCAAATATGCTGGTGAAAAAGTACGGGAAGAAACTTAGGTCTAACTATTTACAGGCTCCCCATCATGGAAATAATAATAAGAGAGAACGGTTCTTCAAGGCAGTGAGGCCCCGGGTAACATTTATAGATGCGCCCTCCTGGCTCCGTAAATTCCCGGCTGTGAAACATAATATATCCGTTTTGAAAAAGCAGGGAAGCAGGATTATAACCTATGGTTCTTCAAGGAGAACGGTAAAGTTAAAATAGTTACCTGCGTCTTTATTGGGAATAGAAACATTATGGACTACCAACATCAGAAAGTGATTAAGAGAAGCCGGAGATTATCAGAAATAGTCCGGAGATAAGGAGAGTTTATGAAAAATCTGCAGGAAATGTCAAATGAAGAGTTATGGGAAATATTCCCCATTGTACTGGAGGATTATAATCCCCAATGGAAGGACTGGTACCAGAAAGAACAGGAAATCATCATTAATGCTGCAGGGAAAAATAACGCAGCCAGAATTCATCATATAGGAAGTACTTCGGTCTACGGTTTGCGTGCCAAACCAACCGTTGATATCTTGTTGGAAATAAAAAAAGAATGCGATTTGAATTTACTCATTTCGAATCTGGAAGAGGCCGGATATATGTATTCACCCCAGCCCCATAAACCTGCACCCCATATGATGTTCCAAAAAGGCTATACGCCCTTGGGATTTGAAAAGGAAGTGTATCATTTACATATACGCTACCAGGGAGATTGGGATGAAATCTATTTTCGGGATTATCTTCGGATTCATTCAGACGCTGCGGCAAAGTATGCAGATCTCAAGGATAGACTGAAAAAAGAATATGAACATGACAGGGATGGATATACCTTTGCGAAGTCAGAATTTGTAAAAAATATCACAGCATTTGCAAGAGAAGAGAAGAAACGAAATTACCAGAAAGAACTGGATCAGGAAATAGAGAAGATCAAGAGAGACGATAAAGTTCCAACTTTGCTGCTTCACAGCTGTTGTGCCCCTTGCAGCAGCTATGTTCTGGAATATCTTTCAAATTATTTTAAAATTACCGTATTCTACTATAATCCTAACATTTATCCACAGCAGGAGTATGAGAAAAGAGTGCTGGAACAACAGCATTTTATTCAGAGCCTTCCGGCGAAGTATCCGGTAGAATTCTGCGGGGGACGCTATGAGCAGGAGGAATTTTACAGCGGTATTCGCGGGCTTGAAAAAATCAGAGAGGGCGGGGAGCGCTGTTATGCCTGTTATGAGATGCGGCTTCGTGAAACAGCACGGATTGCAAAACAACAGGGATATGATTATTTCACCACTACATTGTCCATCAGTCCTTTAAAAAATGCAGTGAAGCTAAACGAAATCGGAGAACGCCTGGCGGCTGAAATACAGGTTCCGTATCTGGTATCTGATTTTAAGAAGAAAAACGGATATAAAAGATCCATCACACTTTCCGGCCAGTACGGACTTTACCGGCAGGATTATTGCGGCTGTATTTTTTCCAGAAAAGAAAGAGATAATCAGTGAATATACAATCAAAAATATTGTATAAATATAGAATTTATGGTAGACTTATAGGCAAATCCGGCAGATTTATGCGGACATACAGATAAAAGAAAAAGAAATGAGGAAAATATTATGGCACAGTTATGGGGCGGACGCTTCACCAAAGAAACAGATCAGTTAGTGTATAACTTTAATGCATCAATTTCCTTTGACCGGAAATTTTACAAACAGGATATCGAAGGAAGCAAAGCACATGTGACAATGCTGGCAAAACAGGGAATTCTTACACCGGAAGAAAAGGAAGAAATCATCGGGGGCTTAAATGGTATCCTGGCAGATGTGGAAAACGGAACCCTGGAAATTACGGATCAGTATGAAGATATTCACAGTTTTGTTGAAGCAAACCTGATTGACCGTATTGGAGATGCAGGTAAGAAACTTCATACGGGGCGAAGCCGTAATGACCAGGTTGCCCTGGATATGAAACTCTATACCAGAGACGAGATTTTAGAGATGGATGCATTACTGAAGAACCTCTTAAATACGCTGCTTAAAATCATGGAAGAGAATACCAGGACTTATATGCCGGGATTTACTCATTTACAAAAAGCACAGCCCATTACCCTGGCTCATCATGTAGGTGCTTATTTTGAAATGTTCAAAAGAGACCGGTTAAGGTTATTTGATATATATAAGAGAATGAATTATTGCCCACTGGGTTCCGGTGCACTGGCTGGTACTACTTATCCGCTGGATCGTGATTACACGGCTGAACTGCTGGAATTTGACGGACCTACTTTAAATAGTATGGATTCAGTGGCTGACAGAGATTATGTAATTGAATTATTGTCTGCCATGTCTACAATCATGATGCATCTGAGCCGTTTTTCAGAGGAAATTATCATCTGGAATTCTAATGAATATCAGTTTGTGGAGCTGGATGACGCTTACAGTACCGGAAGCAGTATTATGCCCCAGAAGAAAAATCCGGATATTGCAGAACTTGTACGGGGAAAGACTGGCCGTGTTTACGGTGCGCTAATGTCGATTCTGACCACAATGAAAGGAATACCCCTTGCATATAATAAAGATATGCAGGAGGATAAAGAGCTTACCTTTGATGCAATCGATACCGTCAAGGGCTGTATTGCATTATTTACCGGTATGGCAGCTACCATGCGGTTCAATAAAGCAGTTATGGAAAATAGTGCGAAAAATGGGTTTACCAATGCTACGGATGCAGCAGACTATCTGGTAAATCATGGCGTACCTTTCCGTGATGCTCATGGGATCGTGGGACGTCTGGTACTCTACTGTATTGAAAAAAATATAGCGCTGGATGATATGAGCCTTTCGGAATACAAAGAGATCAGCCCTGTTTTTGAAGAGGATATCTATGAAGCAATCAGCATGAAGACCTGCGTGGAAAAGAGAATAACGATCGGTGCTCCTTCTGAAGAAGCAATGAAGAAAGTCATCGCCCTGGAAAAAGAATATTTGCTGAAAAATTAAAAAAGTACTTGCATTTTCGGGAAAAATGGTATACTATTGTTCAAAGGAAAGACAAATGTACGTGGTAGAAAAACACAACCTGCTGTAATGTCCATTTGGCCCTTGAATTTATGAAAAACTTTCTGCCGGAAAAATGCCGGAAGCACGTTTTTTGTAAGAATAATTTGTGTGAGGAGAATGTTAAAATGAGTCAGAAATTAAAAGTAGGCGTATTAGGCGCTACCGGTATGGTAGGACAGAGATTTATTTCATTATTGGAAAATCACCCATGGTTTGAAGTAGTAACCCTTGCGGCAAGCCCGAGAAGTGCTGGGAAAACATATGAAGAAGCAGTAGGCGGAAGATGGAAAATGACCACACCGATGCCGGAAGCAGTTAAGAATATCGTTGTAATGAACGTAAATGAAGTTGAAAAAGTGGCATCCGGCGTAGACTTTGTATTTTCGGCTGTAGATATGAGCAAAGATGAGATCAAAGCCATCGAAGAAGCTTATGCAAAGACAGAAACTCCGGTTGTATCCAACAACAGTGCACACAGATGGACACCGGATGTACCGATGGTAGTACCGGAAATTAATCCGGAGCATTTTGAAGTAATTAAATTCCAGAAAGAACGTCTTGGTACAACCAGAGGATTTGTAGCAGTTAAACCAAACTGTTCTATCCAGAGTTATGCACCGGTACTTACCGCATGGAAAGAGTTTGAGCCATATGAAGTGGTAGCTACTACTTATCAGGCTATTTCAGGTGCCGGAAAGACTTTCAAAGACTGGCCGGAGATGGTAGAAAATATTATTCCGTATATTGGCGGAGAAGAAGAAAAAAGTGAGCAGGAACCATTAAGACTCTGGGGAAATATTGAAGACGGTGTAATCAAAAAAGCAGCTTCACCAGTGATTACCTGCCAGTGTATCCGTGTTCCGGTATTAAACGGACATACAGCAGCTGTATTTGTAAAATTCAAAAAACAGCCGACAAAAGAACTGTTAATTGAAAAATTAGTGAATTTCAAGGGCTTGCCTCAGGAACTGGAACTTCCGAGTGCACCAAAGCAGTTCATCCAGTATCTGGAAGAGGATAACCGCCCACAGGTAACAGCAGATGTAGATTTTGAGAACGGAATGGGTGTCTCAGTTGGAAGACTGAGGGAAGACACCGTATATGATTATAAATTCGTAGGATTGTCCCACAACACAGTGCGTGGAGCAGCAGGCGGTGCAGTACTTTGCGCTGAACTATTAAAAGCTCAGGGATATATACAGGCAAAATAAGTAGTATGAAACAGTAGAAAACAGCATTTAAAAGAGTATACTTCTAAATGCTGTTTTTTTGTGTCCTGATGGTTTTGGCAATAAGTAATCCTCCTGTTTCGAGAAAATTAACTTGTTTTTTGCCGCATTATATCTTACAATTAATAACAGAGTTTTGTCTGCGGACAAAGCGAAAGGGTTAAAGAGTGGGATATAAATGATTAGGATAAAGAATGTAACAAAAGAATTCGGGAAAACAAAAGGAGTATTTGATTTATCACTGGAAGTAGAAGATGAAGAAGTTTTTGCCCTGATGGGGCCGGCAGGTGCCGGCAAAACTACAGCTATCCGTCTTTTGATGGGATTTATGGCTCCTATGAAAGGGAAATGTGTGATAAATGGGAAAGATACCTGTAAATGGTCCGACAATATTCAGGGATTTATCGGCTATCTGCCGGGAAATGCGGGGCTTCCTAAGGAAATGACAGGCAACAAATTTATACGGCTGATGGGTGCCATGCGGGGAATGAAGAACCTGGAGCGGGCATTTGAACTTGTAGACCGGTTTGAACTGGACATGGAGGAGAAGATACGATTCATGTCAAAGGAAGACCGGAAAAAGGTTCAGATTATCAGTGCGTTTATGCATGATCCGAAAATGCTGATTCTGGACGAGCCGGCTGTGGGTCTGGAGCCGCTGATGCAGGAACGGTTTATTGAGCTGATGCTGGAGGAAAAGGAAAAAGGAAAGACAATTTTTATGACCTCCCAGGTATTTGACGAAGTAGACAGAGTTTGTGACCGTGTAGGGATGATCAGAGATGGGAACCTGGTAAATATCAGTGATATTGAAAGCCTGAGGGCCGACCAGCGGAAGAATTATATTATTAAATTTGCCGACCAGCAGGAAGTGTTTCGATTTATGAAAGAGCCATTTGAGGTAATTCAGATTAAGGAAAAACAGATCATTGTCAATGTAAAAGGTGAGATGATGTCTCTGATTCATACACTCAATGACTACAAAGTGACGAATCTGGAAATGACAGTCCAAAGCCTGGAAGAGATATTTCCACATTTTTACGGAGGTCAGCTGCATGCTTAGTTTTCCATTATTAAAACAAAATATAAAATCAAATTATGTAATTTTCCTTGCATTCCTTGCAATACTTTTGTCGGGAATGCTGGCAGCCCTAGGGCTTCATACCGAAGGGCATACATCAGCAGGATTTTTAGCATCCTATTTTAGTGAATTTACCTTTTTCATTGTTCCTTCCGTATACAGCATTATTATGGCGGGACGTTTGACAGCTCATTTAGTGGATCGGGGAACAATGGCATATTATCTGGCAACGCCCAACAGCAGATCGAGGCTTTTATGTACCCAGGCAGTCACATTGGTGTCATATCTGGCAGTTATGTTTATTTTTACTTCGGTTCTTGGGGTAGCGGGCGGTTTGTATCAATTCGTGGAAAATTGTGATATTACATCTTTTCTGTTGTTGAATCTGGGGGCATTCTGCCTTCATATCTTTGTCAGTGGAATTTGTTTTTTAGTGTCCTGTACGTGTCGGTCAGCCGGGAGAGCATGGCTTTTTTCCGGTATTATCATAGCGTTTTTTTATATAGTTCATATCGTATCAGATATGGATGATCGTATGGAGGTTCTGAAATACGGTACCTTTTTTTCACTATTCCATACCGAATATATTCTGAGGATCAATGTCAATATCCTATGGATGCTTCCGGCCTTAATTGTTGGCGGCTGGGCTATGTATTTTATAGGAATAAAAATATTTGAAAAGAGAGATTTGCCCCTGTAATGGGGAATGAGGATTTATAGATGTCAAAAGCTTTATATATTGCAGAAAAACCCAGTGTAGCTCAGGAGTTTGCCAGGGCACTGAAGATAAAAACATCCAGGCATGATGGATATCTGGAGGCTGACACGGCGGTGGTGACCTGGTGTGTTGGCCATTTGGTGACTATGAGTTATCCGGAAGTATATGATGTAAAATTTAAAAGGTGGAGTCTGGACACTCTGCCATTTCTCCCGGATGAATTCCTGTACGAGGTCATTCCTTCTGTAACAAAACAATTTAAAATTGTAAGCGGTCTGTTAAACCGGGAAGATATCGATACCATTTATGTCTGTACTGACTCCGGGCGGGAAGGAGAATATATCTATCGTCTGGTAGAGCAGATGGCAAATGTAAAAGGGAAAGCCAGAAAAAGGGTCTGGATCGATTCCCAGACAGAAGAAGAAATACTGCGGGGTATTGAAACAGCAAAAGACTTATCTGCATATGATAATTTGTCAGAGGCTGCCTATCTGAGGGCAAAAGAAGACTATTTGATGGGAATTAATTTTTCCAGGCTGCTTTCCTTAAAATATGGGAATGCCATTTCAAATTATTTACATACAAAATATACGGTTGTATCGGTGGGCAGGGTAATGACCTGTGTACTTGGAATGATTGTAAGGCGGGAACGGGAAATCAGGGAATTTGTGAAAACGCCGTTCTACCGTGTTCTTAATACCATAAATTATAATGGAAAAGTATTTGACGGCGAATTCCGTGCAGTAGAAGGCTCTAAATATTATCTGTCCCCTAAATTATATAAAGAAAATGGATTTAAAGAAAAAAAAGAGGCCCAGGTATTAATTGACGAACTTAGTGTGGAACAGCCATTAACCGCAGTGGCAGATGCCGTTGAGAAGAAAAAGGAAAATAAAAATCCACCGCTGTTATTCAACCTGGCGGAACTACAGAATGAATGTTCGAAACTATTTAAAATAAGTCCGGATGAAACGCTGCGTGTTGTTCAGGAATTATATGAAAAAAAGCTGGTAACTTATCCGAGAACGGATGCCAGAGTATTGTCAACGGCAGTTGCCAAAGAAATTCATAAAAATATCGGAGGACTGCGTAACATACCTATGGTGAAAGAGTTTGCCGAAGAGATTCTAGGCGGTAGCAGTTATAAAAATATCGCAAAGACAAGATATGTAAATGATAAGCAGATTACAGACCATTATGCAATCGTTCCAACGGGGCAGGGGATCAGTGCACTTCGGTCCCTGAATAGTAATGCGGTAAATGTTTACGAGACAATCGTCAGAAGATTTTTAAGTATTTTTTATCCCCCTGCAGTCTATCAGAAAATCAATCTGACTACAAAGATGCAGGGAGAAAAGTTCTTTTCCAGTTTTAAAGTACTGATTTCAGAGGGATATCTGAAAGTAATTGAGAATTCCTTCAGCAAGAAAAAGCCCGAGGAGAACTCAGGAGGGCAGGAGGATGACACAAAATGTGATACAGCCATGCTGGAAGCATTAAAGGATCTGAAAAAAGGCGCCCAGTTAAATGTAGATAAGCTGCAGATTAAAGAAGGAGAAACCTCACCGCCAAAACGATACAACTCCGGTTCCATCATTCTGGCAATGGAAAATGCAGGGCAGCTGATCGAAGATGAAGAACTCCGCTCCCAGATCAAGGGCAGTGGAATCGGAACCAGTGCTACCAGGGCAGAGATACTGAAAAAACTCATAGGGAATAAATATATAGCATTAAATAAAAAAACGCAGATACTGACGCCCTCATTACTGGGTGAGATGATATTTGATGTAGTAAATGCGTCAATCCGTTCACTGCTGAATCCGGAATTAACCGCCAGTTGGGAAAAGGGTCTGAATTATGTGGCGGATGGGGAGATCACACCGGATGAATATATGACAAAACTGGATAACTTCATACGATCCAGAACAGAAGGGGTATTAAAAACCAACTATCAATATGCACTGCGTCAGTATTTTGATGCGGCAGCACAATATTATAAGAAAGGAAGTCAAAAATAATGGAAACATGTAAGATTAAAAACCTTTACAACCTAGAGGAAACAATTGCAAAAGAATTATTTAAGGGAGCAGAATATCCATGGGAAGTTCTTCCTAAGATCAGCAGCTTTATCCTGGAACTGGGAAATTCCCTGAGTGAAGAAGAGTATGATAAACGTGGAGAAAATGTCTGGATTGCAAAATCAGCAAAAGTTGCTCCTACAGCGTTCATTAACGGACCGGCAATCATCGGTAAAGATGCTGAAGTGCGCCACTGCGCATTTATCAGAGGCAATGCTATCGTTGGCGAAGGTGCCGTTGTAGGGAACTCTACCGAACTGAAAAATGTTGTATTATTCAACAAAGTTCAGGTGCCTCACTACAATTACGTGGGTGATTCCATCCTGGGTTACAAATCTCACATGGGCGCAGGTTCCATTACCTCAAATGTAAAATCAGATAAAACACTGGTTGTTGTAAAAGATGGAGAGCAAAAGATTTCCACCGGCCTGAAAAAATTCGGAGCAATGCTGGGTGATAATGTAGAGGTTGGATGCGGCTCTATTTTAAATCCTGGTACGGTAGTGGGAAGCAATACTAATATTTATCCCCTGTCTTCTGTGCGCGGGGTTGTGCATGGAGGAAGTATTTATAAGAAACGTGGGGAAGTTGCAGAGAAGTTTTAATGTATTTTAGCGGGATACTCAGAATGAGTCAGTAAAAATTGCCCGTTATGTGATGAACCTCGGATAAACCGGGGTTTTTCTTAATTTATTTTAAGAATTATCGTGTGGGAATATTAAGACATTCCAACGGATTCTTTGCTAAAATAATGATAGCCTAGACTTAATTGTCCAGGCTATTCGATTCTAAGCAGAAGGATGATGGGGATATGTCAGAGAATATTTTAGTTGTAGATGATGAAAAAGAAATAGCGGATCTGGTCGAGGTCTACTTAAAAAATGAAAATTTCAATGTTTACAAATTTTACTCAGCGAAAGAGGCACTTGAATGTATTGGATCAGGAGATATTGATCTGGCAATACTGGATGTGATGCTGCCTGATGGAGATGGTTTTGAAATTTGCAGAAAGATCAGGGAAAAGCATAACTATCCGGTAATCATGTTAACTGCAAAAGAAGATGAGATTGACAAAATTACGGGTCTGACTCTAGGGGCAGATGATTATATGACAAAACCCTTCCGGCCATTGGAACTGGTAGCCAGGGTAAAAGCCCAGCTGCGCAGGTTTACACGCTATAATCAGGGGAGCTATGAAAGTCAGGATAATGTGCTTATTGTTTCGGGTCTGGAGCTTAATAAGAGCACCAGGGAATGTATTTTGAATGAAAAACCAATATCACTGACCCCTACTGAATTTTCAATCCTCTGGATTCTATGCGAAAATAAGGGGAAGGTAGTCAGCGCAGATAAACTGTTCCAGGAGGTCTGGGGCGATAAATATTTTTCCAACAGTAACAATACAATAATGGTGCATATCAGGCATTTAAGGGAAAAGATGCAAGATTCCGCCGAAAATCCAAGATATATTAAAACGGTGTGGGGAGTTGGATATCGAATTGAAAAATGAGTTTGCAAGGCTGAAACGAAAGATTGTAAAGCAGGTTTTTATTGTTGCATTATTTGCAATCTTAATAGGTGCCTGCCTGCAGTATATGGTGATCGACGGCATCTTACAGGAACCTTTTGCGGAAGGCTTTGTTGCCTGGTGCCAGAATAAATTTGATCTGGATTATATGGAGGCTGTGAATGTCTATCAGAAAGTGTTTCGCAATATCAAAGATTATCTGATGATGGCTGGATTTATTATATTAATTCTGATTTTATTTTATATCGCACTGCTGAAGTTCACACGCTATTTTGATGAAATCCGCCAGGGCATGAAAAAACTGCTGCAGGAATCCGAAGAACCAATCCGGTTGTCACCCGAGTTGGATTTCATGGAAGCAGAAATGAATCAGGTCAAAGGAACTTTAAAAAAACGCGCAGCAGATGTATTTGAGGCAGAGCAGCGGAAAAACTCCCTTGTGGTATATTTGGCGCATGATATCAAAACGCCGCTTACTTCAGTAATTGGTTATATGAACCTGATGCTGGAATTACCGGATATGCCGCCGGAACAGCGCGCCAAGTATATGGAGATAACGCTGGAAAAGGCATACCGGCTGGAACAGCTGATTAATGAATTGTTTGATGTAACCCGCTTTAACATGCAGTCCATTGAACTGGAAAAAGAAGAGATCCATCTTGCCTATATGCTGATGCAGATGGCAGAGGAGTTTTATCCGGTCTTGATGGAACAGAATAAGCGTGCCCGGGTGGACGCAGATGAATCCCTGTTGATACAAGGGGATCCAAATAAACTGGCAAGGGTATTTAATAATATCCTTAAAAATGCAATTGCCTACAGTTATGAAAATACAATTATTGAAATTAAAGCAGAAAAAATAGAAAACCATGTACTGATCACGTTTCGCAACCGGGGTGACCAGATCCCTTATGACATGCTCATGAAAATATTTGAACAGTTTTACCGTATGGATTCGGCTAGATCCAGCAATACGGGAGGAGCCGGACTGGGGCTTGCCATTGCAAAAGAAATTGTATTGGCACACGGAGGTAAAATTTATGGACAGAGCGATGAAATTTTTACCACTTTTTCGGTAGAACTGCCATTAATGGTAATATAGTACGGGAATATTAAAAATGAGAACATTTAAACGAAGTAACCGGAGTAACCGGGAAACAGCTTTGGTGAAATGTTCTTGTTTTTATGTAAGCGGTCAGATGGAGAAGTAAACCCTTAATTTTTTATTATGATACTATTTAGGATTCCTGAAGTACTGATAAAGATGCAAAGGAAGTATCAGGAAAATGTTAATGGAGTCCTAAGTCTGGTTTTACACACTTTTCTATGCTTGCTGTTACTATAAAAGCAAGAAGAAAACGGAGGTGTGTATTCATGAGAAGACGAAAGAGAAGAAGGCATTATGGTCTGCAGATCATTTGTATAGCAATACTTTTAATGGTAAGTGCATTTGGAATTAAAAAATTGGCAGACAGCTATTTGGGGGAGGAGGCAGACAGCAGTAAAACAGTGGATTCAGATGAGACGATGCAGTTAATAAGCAACCAAGAAGATAGCGGATTAGATATTGACGGAGACAGGCTTTATAGTGCCTCAGCGCTTCTGATTGACTTGCAGAGCAGGAAAATATTATTTGAAAAAGAAAGTGATAAGAAAATCTATCCTGCGTCCCTGACAAAGATTATGACAGCAATTGCGGCAATAGAAACCATAGGAGATCTGCAGCAGACAGTTACACTTCAGCCAGACAAATTTGATTCATTATATGAAGAAGGGGCATCTATGGCAGGATTTTCACCGGGGGAAGAAGTTTCTGCCATAGACCTGATCTACGGGGCACTGCTGCCCTCCGGTGCAGAATGCTGTATCGGACTGGCTGACTACGCTGCAGGGAGTGAATCATCTTTTATTGAAATCATGAATCAGAAAGCATCTGATTACGGGATGACAGGAACCCATTTCAGCAATACAACCGGACTCCATGACGTCAATCACTATACCACTGTGAAAGATATGGCTATTTTACTGGAACACGCATTGCAAAATGAAAATTTTCGCACGATATTTACTTCTTTTATGCATTCTGTACCGGCAACGAATCTGCATCCGGAAGGAATTACCTTCTACAGCACATTGTCACCATATGTGGATTCCGGAGAAATCAGCGGAGGAGAGATAGAGGGAGGAAAGACGGGTTTTACAGATGAGGCAGGTCTATGCCTTGCAAGTCTGGCTAAAGTAAATGGGAGAGAATATGTTCTCGTTACCGCGGGAGCCGAAGGCAGCCATGAGACAGATCCCTTTCATGTGGAAGATGCCCGCTTTGTCTATAATCAGCTGGGACAGATAAACTGAGTAGAAAGCTTCCCAAAACCGATAACATTTAATTAAAATTGCAAAAAAAACAATTGACAATATGCGCAGATTAATATATGATATGAGAATATTCATTTCGTGATGCATATAGCTATCACAAATTCTTATTATCAATGGCACTTTCGCCGATTTTCACAATGCAGAAAAATAAAAGTAAATGGGGTGGCGCTTATGGTTTGAATTGTTTTGAAAATGGCTTAGATTGTTTCAAATAATGGTTGACATTTTGACCGAAATATAATAGTATGGGTATAGAAAACGAACATAAGTTTGCAAATTAAAGGAGATAAATGTTATGGGACAGCAGGAAGATAGATTAAAAGCCCTGGATGCGGCAATTGGTAAGATTGAGAAAGATTTTGGTAAAGGGGCTATTATGAAGCTGGGAGAGTCCGGCGTAAATATGAATGTAGAGACGATTCCAACCGGTTCTCTAAGCCTGGATATTGCTCTTGGCTTAGGCGGTATTCCCAAGGGAAGAATCGTAGAGGTATATGGACCTGAGTCCAGTGGTAAAACCACAGTTGCTTTACATATGGTTGCAGAAGTTCAGAAAATAGGCGGAATTGCAGGTTTTATTGATGCAGAACATGCGTTAGACCCTGCTTATGCTAAAAATATAGGTGTAGATATTGACAATTTATATATATCACAGCCGGATAATGGAGAACAGGCTTTGGAAATCACTGAGACCATGGTACGTTCCGGTGCAGTTGACATTATTATTGTGGATTCCGTAGCTGCATTAGTACCTAAGGCAGAAATTGATGGAGACATGGGAGACAGCCACGTAGGTCTGCAGGCTCGTCTGATGTCACAGGCGCTGCGAAAATTGACTGCGGTAATCAGCAAATCAAATTGTATTGTAATCTTCATCAATCAGCTCCGTGAAAAAGTCGGTGTTATGTTTGGAAGTCCTGAGACAACTACCGGTGGACGAGCATTAAAGTTTTATTCTTCCATTCGTTTAGATGTAAGAAGAATTGAAGCATTAAAGCAAAGCGGCGAAGTAGTGGGAAATAGAACACGTATTAAAGTTGTAAAGAATAAGATTGCACCTCCTTTCAAGGAAGCAGAGTTTGATATCATGTTTGGACAGGGTATTTCAAAAGAAGGAGATGTTCTTGATTTAGCAGCAAATCTGGGAATTGTCAATAAGAGCGGTGCATGGTATGCATATAATGATGCCAAAATTGGACAGGGCCGTGAGAATGCCAAGACATATTTGAAGGAAAATCAGGAGATTCTTGCAGAGATTGAAGAAAAAGTAAGAGTGAATTACGGATTGACAGAAGGCGCTGAGCCGGAAGCTCCTGTGAAGGAAGAAGTTACTGAGGATTAAGGATGATTATTACGAATATAGAAGCGGTTACGAAAGCGAAAAGCCGTGTATATATCGATGAACAGCTTGCATTTGTGTTATACAAAGGCGAGCTGTATCGTTATAAGATAAAAAAAGATGAAGAAATCAGCGATGAAACCTATCGTGAAATTATAGATGAAGTGCTGACAAAAAGAGCGAAGATCAGGTGTATTTATTTGCTGAAATCCATGGACCGGACTGAATATCAGCTTCGAACAAAATTAAAGCAGGGCGGTTATCCGGAAGAAGCAATTAATAGGGCAATCGATTATGTAAAGAATCTTCATTATATTGATGACAACCGTTACGCACAATATTATATTGATGGAAGAACAGGAAGCAAGAGTAAACAGCAAATCGTTCAGGACTTGCTGCGAAGAGGGATATCCAAAGAACAGATCCAGAGTATTTATGAACAAAAGGAACCGGAAGACGAGACAGAACAGATCCGTAAATGGGTGGCTAAGAAGAGAGTGGATTTAGAAACGGCAGACCCCAAAGAGATCAACAGGCTTTATGGATTCTTAATGAGAAAAGGATTTCAGGCCAGTGATATCAGCAAAGTTATCTGTGGAAGAGAATATGATTAGGGACCGCCAGCCAGCGGTCTCCAATTGAGACTTTATAGTCATTTTAATGGAGTGCTTTTTATTGAAATTTTTCTTGATTTTTAAATAATTCGTGCTATACTAATAATATGCAGATATGGTTCATCGGTAGAACGTTGGCTTCCCAAGCCGAAGAGGGGGGTTCGACTCCCCTTATCTGCTTGTAAAAGTGCCTGATTTACAGGCGCTTTTTTTGTTTTGTGCCGCACTTTACCGGAAAAAATTGCTAAGAATTCTTGTCAAAATGTTTGTTTTTAAATCAAAAAAGGAAATTTGGTCAATGTTATAAGGTTTCTATGTTTTATGTTGACTTCTTTGTGAAAATAGTATAAAATTAGTATGTTGTATTTGTACAATGAAAATTTAATAAGGAGGTGCTCCTGTGCCGAGTGCAATGTGGTTTGTCATTGCTGTTGTAATCATTGTGATTATAACTATTATTACTTGGTTTGCTGCTATTTCATATAGAAAGAAAATTGTCGAAGAAAAGATCGGCAGTGCAGAAGACAAAGCAAGAAGAATAATAGATGATGCATTAAAAGTTGCGGAGACGAAGAAACGGGAAGCTTTACTTGAGGCCAAAGAAGAGTCATTAAAGACGAAAAATGAACTCGACAAAGAAACAAAAGAGCGAAGAGCAGAGTTACAGCGTTATGAGAAAAGAGTACTGTCAAAGGAAGAATCCATTGACAAGAAAGCGGATGCAATTGAACGCAGAGAATCAGGATTAACAGCAAAAGAAGAAGAGTTAAAGAAAAAGAGTGTTGAAATTGAAAAGATTAGTGAAAAGAGAGTACAGGAACTGGAGAGAATTTCAGGCCTAACCTCCGAACAAGCAAAAGATTATCTTTTAAAAACTGTTGAAGATGAAGTAAAAAGCGATACAGCCCGTATGATTAAAGAAATGGAATGTAGAGCAAAAGAAGAAGCGAACAAAAAAGCAAAAGAGTACATTGTCACAGCCATTCAAAAATGCGCTGCAGACCACGTAGCAGAGACAACAATCTCTGTGGTACAGCTTCCGAATGATGAAATGAAAGGAAGAATCATTGGTAGAGAAGGTAGAAATATTCGTACCTTAGAAACTTTGACCGGTGTAGATTTGATTATCGATGATACACCAGAAGCAGTAATTTTATCAGGCTTTGATCCAATTAGAAGAGAAGTTGCAAGAATAGCACTTGAAAAGTTAATTGTAGACGGAAGAATTCATCCGGCTAGAATTGAAGAAATGGTAGAAAAAGCACAAAAAGAAGTAGAAGCGATGATTCGCGAAGAAGGTGAATCGGCAACTCTGGAAGTTGGTGTACATGGCATCCATCCTGAGTTAGTACGTTTACTTGGAAGAATGAAATTTAGAACCAGCTATGGCCAGAATGCTTTGAAGCACTCCATAGAAGTGGCACAATTGTCAGGTCTATTAGCAGGAGAAATCGGCGTAGATGTCAGAATGGCAAAACGCGCAGGTTTATTGCATGACATTGGTAAATCCATTGACCATGAAATTGAAGGCTCACACATTCAGATTGGTGCAGACTTATGTAAGAAATATAAAGAGTCCGCTACAGTCATCAATGCAGTAGAATCACATCATGGCGATGTAGAACCAGAATCCTTAATTGCATGTATTGTACAAGCAGCAGATACTATTTCTGCAGCGCGTCCGGGTGCAAGAAGAGAGACTCTGGAAACATATACAAACAGATTAAAACAGTTAGAGGATATTACAAATACCTTCAAAGGGGTAGACAAGTCTTTTGCAATTCAGGCGGGTAGAGAGATTCGCGTAATGGTAGTTCCGGATGTAATCAGTGATAACGACATGGTGCTGTTGGCAAGAGATATTTCAAAGCAGATAGAAGCTGAACTGGAATATCCTGGACAGATTAAAGTCAGCGTTATACGTGAAAGTCGTGTAGTTGATTATGCGAAATAGGAATCCTGTGCAGCTGCAATAGCAGCTTAAAATACAGCGTATTCCAGATATAAAAGAAGTACGATTACTTATTAATCTATGTAGTTATTATATAAAGTGTGTCACGATAATTTTATTATCGATGATGCACTTTTTTATCTTTAAAGATAAAAATGGTCGTTAAGAATGTTATGTTATATGAAATGCTTTCTGAACAGAGGGAGGGATATACTTGGAAACTCGGACAAAAAAGTCATTGGCAATCCTAATAGGTATTTTGCTGATTTGCGCAATGTGTTTTTTAACATATACCTTACATGAAGAAAAGCAATTTAAACATCTTGAGAATGACCTGAAACGGGTTTACTTTACCGGTACTTATCAAAGTAATTCTGATCTGACGCCGAAAGAATTCAGAGAAGGTACTGTTATAGATGCGAATCAGAGCAGTAAAGTTACATTGACAGGACGTTTTGACCAGGAGATTAAAGAAAGTCAAAGCCTGCTGTTTCGGATTCCTAATATCAAAGTGAAAATATTTAAAGATGAAAATCAAATCTATTCTTTTGGTGAACCGGGAACTTATCCTGGATTTTCGAAATCTCCTGGAAATACATGGGATATATTCAATTCTCCTGGTATCAAAACGAGTGATGAGATAAGAATTGTGCTTGAAAATATTTATCCAAACAATGTGAAGACTGTATATAACCTTTTCATAGAACAAATATTGTCCGGAGATTCCGGAGTTTTATTTCATGCGATTTTTCCCAGAGTAGGATTATCGGTATTCCTGGGTGGGGGCATTTTCCTTTTAGGGTGTCTTTTGCTGATTATCTTAATTTTCCTCCGGGTTATGAAAACGCCTTTTTCCAGAAGACCTTTTTATTTTGCATTTTTAGCTATCATAAGCGGCTTATGGTTTTTCTTCGACTTTAAAATTATATCGCTGATCATTCCTTACAATATTTTTAATAATATATTAAGTATGATTTGCCTGTCTATGGTCATGCCACTTTTTTGTATGTATATTCTGGAATTTTTGAGTGGTAAGACGAGAATTCCATTGATAATCAGTGTCTATATACAAATCGGTTTTGCGGTTTGTTATCTGATTTGTCAGGGATTGGGGATATATGATGGATATGATTTGCTTAGTCCACTGTTAGTAATAATGGGAATCAGCATTGTGATTGTTTTTGGATGCCTTGTATATGAAACCGTTTTTTATAAAAATTCAGAGGCTAAATTTTTGCTGCTGGTAAGCAGTGTATTACTATTATGTGGTTTTGATGTGGTAAATTACTTCACCAATTATACACCAACTTATTTTATGACAAAAATTTCGTATGGTTTGTTTATGCTGATTCAATTTTTTTATATGCTGCGCTGCATACAGATAAATATAAATGATATTAAAAATGCCAGAATACTGGAAGTGGAGCTTGCACAAAATCGTATTGCTATTGCTATCAGTCAGATCCAGCCTCATTTCCTCTATAATTCCTTAACGGCTATCAAACAACTGTGTGTGATTGATCCGGTCAGGGCAGAGCAGGCGGTGGGAGAGTTTGCCGGATTTCTAAGGGAGAATCTGGATTCGCTGACCAGTTCCTCTCTCATTTCATTTCGTAAGGAGCTGAATCACATTAAAAACTATCTGGCATTGGAACAGCTGCGGTTCGGCAGTCGTCTAAAGGTTCATTACAATATTCAAACATATGATTTTGAATTACCTTCTTTGACGATACAGCCGATAGTAGAAAATGCAGTTCGTTACGGTGTGACAAAAAAGGCAGAGGGTGGAACGATTACGATTTCAACAAAGAATGGGGAAGATACAATAATCATTACCGTGTCTGATGACGGGGCAGGATTCGATATGTATCATAGAAAAGAAGATGGACGTTCCCACATTGGAATTGAAAATGTGAAAAACAGGCTGCAGGCACAGTGTAACGGTGATCTTACCATTAAAAGTGAATTGGGTAAGGGGACTGTGGTTACGATTCTGATCCATAAAAGATGATGTCATCAGTTGGAATTTTACGCATAAAATGAATATGGCGGGCATATAATAATACCATAAATAACCATAGGAGGCGTAAAATGGCAAGAGGACCCAGAAGAAAGTTGGATGAACAGATCAGAAATGTAGACGAGCAGGTAGCAAAGGCCAGTAGAAAACTGGACGAGTTGTTGGCATTAAAAGAGACATTGGAACAGCAAAAGCGAGAAGAAGAAGTTGGCAGACTATATAATCTTATGGTAGAAAACGGGAAAACCCTGGAAGAGATAGAACAGATTATCTTAGCTTCAACAGAATCTCAGGAAATTGCATAAAGTATAGAAAATAAAAAGACAGCTAAATCAGCTGTCTTTGTTTCTCTTATGTAGATCATCTTGTGTATTTAATCAATCATTAGTAAGTCATCTGGTGTATCTTAACCAATCATTAGTAAGTCATCTGGTGTATCTTAACCAATCATTAGTAAGTCATCTGGTGTATCTCAATCAATCATTAGCAAGTTATCTTATGTATCTTAATCAATCATTAGTAAGTTGTCTGGTGTATCTCAATCAATCATTAGTAAGTTATCTTGTGTATTTAATCAATCATTAGTAAGTTATCTTGTGTATTTAATCAATCATTAGTAAGTTATCTTGTGTATCTTAATCAATCATTAGTAAGTTATCTGGTGTATTTAATCAATCATTAGCAAAGTTATCTTGTGTATGTTAATCAATCATTAGCAAGTTATCTTATGTATCTTAATCAATCATTAGTAAGTTGTCTTATGTATCTTAATCAATCATTAGTAAGTTGTCTGGTGTAATTCAATCAATCATTAGTAAGTTATCCGGTGTACCTCAATAAATCATCTGTAGGTTTTCCTATGTATTTCTCAATCTTTTGTAAGTTATCCTGTATAATTTATCAGATATTCTGATGTTATCTTCTGTAATTTTTTAAAATCTTTTGTATTTTACTGAATCTTTTCATCTTTTGTGTTTTTATCATTTGTACTTTGCATATCTATTAAGATAAGCGGTCTTTTGTGTTTTATAAATTTATCATTCGTGACATGTATGCCTCGTATGTTTTGTACATCTTTATAATAAAACAAAAAGAGAAAAGAATCAAGAGGAAATTACGGGAATTTTGCAGAAAATTGAAATTTATAGTGGGGAAAAGGAGATATGTTTGCCGAATTTTGTTCTTCACAGGTTATTTTCCACGGCATATAATAAATGAAAGCAGAAAGTGAGGTTGTTTTAGATGGAAAATTCTAATTACGTTGCTGTATACGGAGTAATCCAGGATATACGGATGTTTGGAAATGAATGCTGTCAGCAGATCGTGTCGATTTTGACAGACAACGGGGTGGTTAATTTTATAATTTCGCCAAATACCTATGTGGTGAATGAAAAGAGACTGCGCAGGGGCATGAATGTGGCTGCTTTTTATGATGCGAACCTTCCGGTTCCGTTAATTTACCCTCCACAGTATCAGGCTGTGATAATTACGGAGAAAAGACCCCAGGAAAATGTAATGGTAGATTATTTTAACAATCGCCTGGAAGCAGTGAACAATTCCTTAAAACTGAACGTTGGACGTGGAACAGATGTAGTGACTCCAAATGGACAGCGGTTTACATGTAATTTACGAAATCGTTTGCTTATTGTATTTTATGGCGCTACGACCAGGAGTATTCCGCCCCAGACAACACCGGATAAGATTATCGTAATGTGTTGATTTGGCTTTTCTTGTTATGATATGGACATTCCCGGCATAGAATAATAGTAAAGGGCCGGGAGTGTTTAAAGATGAAAAAAATAGATTGGATAGGGAAACATTTTTGGATATTTGCCGGAGTTTTCTTTCTGGGTTTTCTGGGGGGGATCCTCTGGACAAATTTTGCGGGGGATGTTTATATTAATCAGACAGGAATACTAAGCAATTATTTTATCAGACAGTATAAGTATATGGAGCTGGATTTGAACAGTTTCTTCTTCTTTGTGCTTGAAAGAAGGTTAAAGTGGATTCTTCTGCTATGGTTATTGGGGTATACTGTAGCCGGACTGCCATGTATATTTATTTTTCTGGTATGGCTAGGATATTCTGCAGGAGTAGTAATTACATTATCCGTATTGAAAATCGGCATGTTTGGGATTTTGTTTTTCATTGCGTCAATCCTGCCACACTGTTTGTTTTATATTCCTGCACTTTTAGTATTTTTGAAATCGGTTTATGAAAAAGCAATCAAAAGGTTTCAAAATAAGAACCATAATCGAAATGTAACCTTCGAATGGAACTATGTTCTGCTTTTAGTGGGAACATTAGGGGTTATGTTATTGGGCATATTCACGGAAAGTTATATCAATCCCTGGATCGTAAGACAGATTTTGAAGATTTATTGAAAATAAAAGGAAATATAATGGCGAATTTTTACCATATGTGGTACATAGCAATAGAGGCGAGGCGATATCTGGTATCTTCAGGTCTATTGCTGTAAATTTAGGTATTTTTGTGTAAAAAAACTATTTGATTTTATGCAGGAATATTATTATAATGTTAACATAATATTAGCTGCGGGGAGATCAAGGGACACGCGTAACCTTGATTTTTCTTATCTTTTTAGAATAATTCCGTTAGGAGCTGTTGACATGACACAAGATATACCACAATTTCTTACTTATTTAATACAAATTAAAAATGCATCGAACAGTACTGTAATGTCTTATCAAAGGGACTTAAAAAAGCTTTTTGCTTTTTTGGATGAAAAGGGAGTAAATGAACCGGAGCAGGTTACGTCTACCAATTTAAATTCTTACGTACTGCATTTGGAGAAGCAGGGACTATCCACTGCAACAGTGTCCAGGAATATTGCATCGATGAAAGCATTTTTTCATTACATGTTCGGATTACATAAGGTCGAAAAAGATCCTACGGATGTGATAAAGGCTCCCCATATAGACAAAAAAGCGCCGGAAGTACTTACCATGGAAGAGGTGGTTCTTCTTTTAGAACAGCCAGGCAGGACAACGCCAAAAGAAATCAGGGACAAGGCTATGCTGGAACTGCTGTATGCAACCGGTATGCGAGTATCCGAATTGATATCTCTGCGGGTTCAGGATATTAATCTGAATATGGACTATGTGCTTTGCAAAGAAGGAGATAAGGAGCGTTTTATTCCTTTTGGAAAGGCAGCTGAGACTGCACTTAAAAAATATTTGTCCGAAAGCAGGGCTGTATTATTAAAAGACAGTGAAAATGAATGTTTATTTGTGAATTGCTCCGGAAAACCCATGAGCAGACAGGGATTTTGGAAATTGATTAAGCAGTATACCACCAAAGCGAACATTACAAAGGACATTACTCCTCATACACTGCGCCATTCATTCGCACTTCATCTGGTACAAAATGGTGCAGATTTAAGGGCGGTACAGGAAATGCTTGGACACTCGGATATTTCTACAACACAGATGTATGTGAATATGAATGCAAACAGGGTGAAAGAAGTATATGCAAAAGCGCATCCGAGAGGATAAACAAAAATGATGTCACTATTTAAGATATAAACAATAATGAAATTACTATTTAAGATAAAAAAATCCGGATACTCAGAAAAATATCTCTGTGTATCCGGATTTATTATGTCAGAATTATTTCTTTTAACACATTTCATGAATCTGGTAAATCAGATCTTCTGATTCCGGCCAGCCAAGACAAGGATCAGTGATAGATTTTCCGTAAACATGATTAGCCGTACCGATCTTCTGGCATCCCGGTTCTATATAACTTTCTACCATTACACCTTTGATCATTTCGTTGATACGTGGATTTACACTGCGGCTGTGCAATACTTCTTTTACAATACGCACCTGCTCTGCATATTGTTTCCCTGAATTGGAATGGTTTGCATCAATGATTGCTGCCGGATTTTTTAAATCCCTTGCGTCATACATTTCTAACAGAAGATTCAAATCCTCATAGTGATAATTTGGCAGGTTGTTGCCATGCTTATTTACGGCACCGCGAAGAATGACGTGAGCCAGGTCATTGCCGGTAGTTTTTACTTCCCAGCCGCGATAGCTGAAGCTGTGTGAACACTGGGCAGCAACTACAGAATTTAGCATTACGGAAAAATCGCCGCTGGTAGGGTTTTTCATACCTGCAGGCACATCCATGCCGCTTACGGTCAGACGATGCTGCTGATCCTCTACGGAACGTGCACCAATAGCAACGTAGGAGAGTAAATCGGAGAGATACCGGTAGTTTTCCGGATACAGCATTTCATCAGCGGCTGTCAGTCCGGTTTCTTCAATAGCGCGGATATGTAATTTACGAATAGCGATTAGTCCTGCTAATAAATCCGGTTTTTTTTCAGGATCCGGCTGATGTACCATTCCTTTATAGCCTTCTCCCGTTGTTCTTGGCTTATTTGTATAGATACGGGGTATTAAAATAATCTTGTCGGATACTTTCTCCTGAACCTTTGCCAGGCGGTTAATATAGTCGCAGACAGCATCTTCATTATCAGCAGAACAGGGTCCGATGATTACGAGAAATTTGTCGGATGCACCTGTAAATACGTCTCGGATCATGGCGTCTCTTTTCTGTTTCACATTGGCAACATAATCAGATACTGGATATTCTGTACGGATTTCTTCCGGTGTCGGAAGTTTTTTGATAAAATCAAAGCTCATAATTTCCTCCTCTTTCCCAGGCTCCAAAACAGTCTGGATATGTAAAATTGGGCGGATTTGAATGCTCCGCCGGCCCAGAACGGTCTAAAACAGTTCCATTATAATACATCTATAATAAAAATTCTAGATATTTCTTGTAAAATCAGGTTTAACTTTATTTTCGCATGTGATATGATGGTAAGCGTAAGAAAATAGGAATACATGGCAAGGGAGTGAGGAAGATGGCAGAAAAGAAAAAACCCTATTTTCCAATGTTTGTGGATTTGTCCGAAAAAAAGGTGGTAGTTGTAGGTGCAGGTACCATAGCCAAAAGGAGAATCCGTTCCCTTATTGAATTCACAAACCATTTGGTAGTAATCGCACCGGAAGTAAATCCGGAACTGCAGGAGCTGGAAAGCAGCGGCGTGATTGGAATCCTCAGGAAAAATTATGAGCGTGAAGATATTTATGGGGCAGATATTGTGATCGCTGCCACAAATGATCACAAAACAAATGATGATATCTACAGTGTCTGTAAATGCATGGGGATTACAGTAAATGTATGCAGCGACAAAAATAAGTGCGATTTTTACTTTCCGGGTATAGCCAGGAAAGAGCAGATTGTAGTAGGAGTTACAGCAACAGGAACAGACCACAGGAAAGCAAAAGATGTGGTGGAAAAAGTGAGGCAGATCTTATAGCTGGAGAGGAGCAAGATGGAACAGGGACTAGTTGTGTTAGCCGTGGTAATACTCGTGCTGGTATGCTTTGGCGCATATTGCGTGTTTGATAATAACAGACGGAAGAAGAGCATATTGCGAAAGGCACGTCTGGCATGGGGGCAAAGGCCGGACAGGGAATATGAATATGCGGAATTTGAGGCTATCAGCCATTATTTTGAGTTAAACGGAAAAAAAGGATATGCAATTGATGATATTACCTGGAATGATTTGGACATGGATACAATTTTCATGCTTTTAAATAATACAGGTTCCAGTATTGGAGAAAGCTGTCTGTATGATGTGCTGCGCAGACCATCATTTTCGAAAGAGGAGTTAGAAGAGAGGAACCGTTTAGTTGAGTATTTTATGACTCATAAGGAGGAACGGGAAAAGCTGCAGGTGAGTTTTGGGGAAATGGGAAAATCAGGACGCCGTTCCATGTTTGATTATGTCTATAATCTGGCAGATCTGGAACCCCAGACCAATGCGAAGCATTACATTACGATTCTGATAACAATAGCTATGGCAGCGTTGATTTTTGTCAACCCGCCGTCGGGTGTCGTGGGAATGATCTGCGTACTTGCTTATAGCTGGACATCCTATTTTACAGAGGCAAGGAAGGTATCTCCCTATACGCTTTCCTGTAAAGTAATGGTGCAGCTGATAAAAATGGCCGATCACATAACAAGCACTGACAGTGTGGAAGTGAAAAAATATGTGGAGCAGGCAATTGAGGCAAGGAAGAAGTTCAATAAGTTTAAACGTAATACATTCTTTTTACTGGCGGGAAGTGCCAGCAGTGACCGTGGCGGCGGTGTAGGGAATATTATAGTGGATTATGTAAATTACACATTTCATATCGATATGATTCAGTTTCGTACCGTAATTAAAGAACTAAAAGATAACCTGGAAAGCTTTAAAGTCATGGTGGACAATATGGGAATGCTGGAAGTTGCAATTGCCATCGCATCTTTTCGAACCATGATGGAGGATTATGCCATTCCCGAACTTTCAGATTCAAAGGATGCATTTCTGGAAGCACATGACCTTTATCACCCTATGATTGATAACCCTGTGAAAAATTCCATCACTGCGAATAAAGGTGTACTATTGACCGGATCCAATGCTTCGGGTAAATCTACATTTTTGAAAACCGTAGCCATTAATGGAATTCTGGCACAGACCATTTATACCTGTATGGCTACAACTTTTAAATCAAATTTTTACGAAGTGTATTCTTCCATGGCATTAAGAGATGACCTGATGAGCCAGGAGAGTTATTACATTGTAGAGATTAAATCCTTAAAACGTATTCTGGATAAGATGGAAGAGGGAAAACCGATTATGTGCTTTGTGGATGAGGTACTCAGGGGAACGAATACTGTAGAACGTATTGCGGCTTCTTCCCAGATACTGAAAAGTATGGCACAAAGTTATATTTTAAGCTTTGCGGCAACCCATGATATCGAGTTGACACATATTCTGGAACAGGATTATGACAATTACCATTTCCAGGAAGAAGTCTATAAAAATGATATTTTATTTGATTATAAGCTGTATTCAGGAAGGGCAACATCCAGAAATGCGATCAAGCTGCTGAGCATTATCGGATATGAAAAAGAGATTATTAATAATGCCGAAAATACAGCGAAGAGGTTTATTGAGACCGGAGAATGGTCTCTGTAATTGAAAAGATTCAAAGGATTTAAAGGAGGAGTAAAATGCTGGTAAAAATTTATACCGACGGTGCGGCAAGAGGAAATCCCGACGGACCAGGGGGCTATGGAACGATTCTGATCTGTGTGGATGCTCAGGGGCAGGAACATAAAAGGGAATACAGCCAGGGATATGTGAAGACTACCAATAACCGTATGGAGCTGATGGCTGCAATTGTGGGGCTGGAAGCCCTGAACCGTCCCTGCCAGGTAGAGCTGTATTCTGACTCTAAATATGTGGTAGATGCATTTAACCAAAAATGGATTGACGGCTGGCTTAAGAAGAACTGGAAACGGGGAAAAAATGAACCGGTTAAGAATATAGATCTGTGGAAAAGGCTTCTTGCTGCAAAAGAGCCGCATGAAGTGAAATTCATCTGGGTGAAGGGGCATGATGGCCATGCACAAAACGAGAGATGTGATGAATTAGCTACTACAGCAGCAGATGGCAGAAATCTGATCGTAGACGAAGGATTAATGCAGTAAAAGTTACCTGGGTTAAGGAGAAAGATATATGTGTGTTATGAAAAAGTTATTTAAGGGAGGGATCTTTCTATTTGCACTAGTATTACTATTTGTTCCGGTATCGGTGCAGGCGGCGAAAAAAGGGATGGAGATCCAAAGCTGTATGATTAATACGGCAAACAGGAATCAGGTGGTGATTCGTGCGAAAGGCTCTGTGTCTGCATCGGGTACGGATGGAAAGTATTACTTGTTTGCATTAAGGCCTTATGCCTCCAGAATAAAGGGAAGCACCAAGCCATTGGCATCCTGTAGGCGTAGTAAATCCATTGGGCTTAAGGCTGCATTGAACAAGGATAAGCCCGACAGTGTACTTTACAATAAGTTTGTCATTGCAGTGAAGAGAAAGTCCGGAGCATATGAGATTGTCAGCGATCCGTCTTATATTACCAATCCGGATGCGGCAGCAAAATACCGTTATGCTTTTCCAAAAGCAACATCTAAAAAAGGGCTGCAGGTTAGTCCGCAAATGCTGGCAGATGCAGAAGATCTGGGGATTAAGCACGCAGCAGTTAACATTCTGATGGATGAATTTATGGTAGATGAATGGCAGAAAAATGACAGTAATGCATATCGTTATAATTTTGAAGGAAAGACTTACTGGTTTTCCAAGTCGGGCTGCAGTGGTGTGGATTCACAGGTGAGAAGCCTGACACAAAGCAATGTGGTTGTCTCGGGAATCCTGCTTCTGCGTGGTGAGCCACAGGCATCTGTGCTGGTTCCGCCGGGTGCTCAGGGTGGAGCAGAAGCTTATTATGGGCTGAATACCATGAATGAAGAAGGGGTTAAGAATCTGTCGGCGCTGGTTTCATTCCTGGGAGAGCGTTATATGGGCTCGTCCAAAGCAAATGGCAGGATATCTAACTGGATAGTAGGCAATGAAGTAGATTATTATATCCGGTACAATTATATGGGCGGAATGTCAAGGTCCAAATATACGAAAAGCTATGCCAGAAGTTTCCGGGTGATATCCACAGCTCTGAGAAGTATCTACAGCAATGCACGGGTATATATTCCGTTGACAAACTGCTGGAACCAATTACAGCCAAACGGAGGATCCTATACAGCAAAAAGTACCCTGGACGGCTTTGTAAGTGCTTTGAAAAAAGAGGGGAATATACCATGGAATGTGGCATATCATGCTTACCCGCAGCCGCTGACTGACCCTGTTTTCTGGGATGATATCGGCTGGGGCAGCAGCAGCTCCCAATATATTACCATGAATAATATCAAAGTATTGACTGATTATGTAAAAAAGAAGAATAAAAATTGCAGAGTAATTTTGTCAGAACAGGGATTTTCCTCTTATACAGGCGGTCGTGGAAAAGATGAAAAATTGCAGGCGGCAGCTTATGCCTATGCTTATTACATCACGGAGTTCAACAGCCAGATTGATTCCCTGATTATTACCAGGCATGTTGATCATGTGGAAGAAGAAAATCAGGGGATTTTTGCCGGAATCTGGAGTAATCGTCCGGGTCAGACTGAAAACGCATATATGCAAAAAAGAATCTGGGATGTATTTAAATACATTGATACAACGGCATCAGAAACTATTAGTAAATTTGCATTAAAAGAAATCGGTATTTCAAGCTGGAGCAGCAAGATTTCAGGGTTTAACTGGAGCAGATTTAAAAAGATGACCACCTATAATAACGGGAACCTTTATCTGGTTAAGAAGAGTAAGGGGCAGAAGAACCTTGCTAATCTCTGGAACTATACATATAACGGAGGTACGGATTCCTCCGGAAATGAAACTACACTTAATGTGGACAGTAATGCAAATAATAATTTATACCGCGGTGTGGGACAAAAATTTAAAAAGCCGCTGAGCTTTAAGTCGAGAAGCCGTTTTATCTTCGATATCATGGTCAGTGGAACCAGGGCAAAGGAAGCAGATGTAAGGGTCCGCTTTTTCAACGGAAAGCATATATTTGAAGCTGCCTCATCCATTTTAACCGGCAGAAAGCAACAGTTCTCAGCAGACTTATCAAAGTGGAAATACAGACAGAAGGTATCGAAGATTCAAGTCTGGGTGAAACCGGCAAGAGGAGTTTCCTGGAAGACGAATGGTAAAATTACAATTGCAAATCTGAAACAGGCATCCAGGATCAGCTCTGTTTATATATCCGGATTTAAATCCAGCCTTCAAGTTGGTAAAAAGATGCAGTTGAAAGTAAAAGGAGTTTCTCAAAAAGTAACATGGGTAAGCAGTAAGCCATCTATTGCCACAATTAATAAAAAAGGCTTGGTAAAAGCAAAGAAAAAGGGCATGGTGACCATCAAAGCGATGATCGGGCAAGATATGATTACCAGGTCATTGCAGGTAAAATAAAAATACCCGTTGACAAAACCGAAAACGGCTCTTATAATGAATGCATTAGATAAGGCGATGATAAGAATAAGTAGCAATAAGAGGTATCATACAGAAAGCAGCCGGTTGATGAGAGGCGCATGAGAGACTTGTTGTGAATACCTCTTTGAGCTGCGTACCGAACTTTTAATATATATTGAAAAAGTAGGCTGCGACGGATTGTGCACACGTTATAGTGACAAAGTATAGAATTTCTGTACTTAGAGAGGCAGACAGTGCGAGCTGGCTGTGAAAAAAGGTGGTAACACGTGAGTTTTTACTCTCGTCCTTTTCAATTTAAAGGGCGGGAGTTTTTTTGTGGGTAAAAACAGATGCTCGTCCTACTTGAAATACACAAACCCATATGTTATATTAAAAACAGTGAATTAGGAGGAATGATGATGGCAGCAAATGTATTCGATATTTTAAAAGAAAGAGGATTTATCGAACAAACAACACACGAGGAAGAAATACGCGAATTATTAGGTAAGGAGTCCGTAACATTTTATATTGGTTTTGATGCGACGGCAGACAGCCTTACCGCAGGACATTTCCTCACCGTTATGGCTATGATGCATATGCAGCAGGCCGGACACAGGCCAATTGCTCTTTTAGGCGGCGGTACCACTATGATCGGAGACCCATCCGGAAAATCTGACATGCGTTCCATGATGACAATGGAAACAATTCAACACAATGCTAAGAGATTCCAAGAGCAGTTATCCAGATTTATTGATTTTGACAATGATAAAGCAATCATTGCCAATAATGCAGACTGGCTTTTGGATTTAAATTATGTAGAATTCTTAAGAGAGGTCGGCGTTCATTTTTCTGTAAATAAAATGCTCACTGCGGACTGCTACAAGCAGAGAATGGAGAAAGGACTTACTTTCTTTGAATTTAACTACATGTTAATGCAGTCCTACGATTTCTGGAAATTAAACAAAATGTATGATTGTAAAATGGAATTAGGCGGCAATGATCAGTGGTCCAACATTATCGGAGGTGTGGAACTGATCCGTAGAAAAGAACAGAAGCCGGCATTTGGACTTACCTTCAAACTTCTGACAACCAGTGAGGGGATTAAAATGGGTAAAACCATGAAGGGAGCCGTATGGCTTGATCCGGAAAAGACTTCTCCTTACGAATTCTACCAGTACTGGAGAAACATTGAGGATGTAAAAGTAGAAGAATGTCTTGGACTGTTAACCTTCCTTCCGATGGATGAAGTCCGCAGGCTGGGAGCGCTGGAAGGTGCAGAAATCAACCATGCGAAAGATGTCCTGGCATTTGAAATAACCAAGATTGTCCACGGGGAAGAAGAAGCGAAAAAAGCACAGGATGCAGCACGTGCATTATTTGCAGACGGAGGCAAATCAAAGGACATGCCCACCACGGTTTACAGCAAAGCAGAACTGGATGAAGGAAAAGACCTGATTACACTTCTGGTTGAGACCAAACTGGCAGCATCACGTTCCGAAGGACGAAGAATTATACTCCAGGGCGGTGTCAGCGTAAATGATGTAAAAGTAACGGAAATTGACCGTAAGTTTACTTCTGCTGACTTGGATGCAGACGGTGTTTTAATGATTAAAAAAGGGAAAAAGGGGTATCATCAAATTAAGGTGGACTAATATCACATCAGCCGGCAGGCAGCGTTAAACGTTGCTGCCGGCCAGAGCGTGTTTGAATAATCATTGTACCAGTCTGCACGCTCTTAACCACAATTTATGGAGGTAGCTAAATGGAATTTTGGGTAGTGTTTATACAAACAGTAGTGAAGATGATTCTGGTAGCAGCAGTGGCATTCGGGGGAATAAGATTTGGCAAGTTTCTGCGTGACCGCAAGGATGCAAAAGTTGCTGCAGAGCAGGTGAGTACGTCTGTGCAGAAATAAAGCGTGTACCTATACAGGTAAGACACGATCCAGCGGTCTAAATATAAACAACGAAGGATAATCAGGAGGATAGATTTGTGAAGAAATACGGTGTAAATGAACTGCGTAAAATGTTCTTGGAATATTTTGAAAGTAAGGGACATTTAGCAATGAAGAGCTTTTCTCTGGTTCCGCATAATGATAAAAGCTTATTATTGATCAATTCGGGAATGGCTCCATTAAAGCCATATTTTACAGGTGCGGAGATTCCGCCGAGAAAGAGAGTAACTACCTGTCAGAAATGTATCCGTACAGGCGATATTGAAAATGTAGGCAAAACAGCAAGGCATGGTACATTTTTTGAAATGCTTGGTAATTTCTCTTTTGGGGATTATTTTAAAAGTGAAGCTATTGCATGGTCTTGGGAGTTTTTGACAAAAGTAGTCGGTCTGGATGAGAACAGATTATATCCGTCAATTTATCAGGATGACGAAGAAGCATTTGAGATCTGGAATAAAGAAATCGGTATTGCACCCGAACGTATTTTCCGCTTTGGAAAGGCTGATAACTATTGGGAGCACGGTGCCGGACCTTGTGGTCCATGTTCCGAGATTTATTATGACCGCGGTGAAGAGTACGGCTGCGGAAGCCCTGATTGTACCGTTGGATGTGAATGCGACCGCTATATGGAAGTATGGAACAACGTATTCACACAGTTTGAAAGCGATGGAGAAGGTAACTATGCAGAACTGCAGCAGAAGAATATCGATACCGGTATGGGATTGGAAAGACTGGCTGTTGTAGTTCAGGGAGTAGATTCTATTTTTGATGTAGACACCATAGCAACTCTGCGTAACAAAGTCTGTGAACTTGCAAATGTTAAATACAAAGAAAATGATGAATCAGATGTATCGATCCGTTTGATTACAGATCATATCCGTTCTGCAACATTCATGATTTCCGACGGAATTATGCCGACAAATGAAGGCAGAGGATATGTTCTTCGCCGTCTGATCCGCCGTGGGGCCCGTCATGGACGTTTACTTGGAATCAAAGGTAAATTCCTGGCTGATTTAAGTGCTACAGTTATTGCAGAATCCAAAGACGGATATCCGGAACTGGATGAAAAGAAAGACTTTATCTTCAAAGTACTGACACAGGAAGAAGATAAATTTAATAAAACAATTGATCAGGGTCTCACGATTCTTGCAGGAATGCAGGAAGATATGGAAAAAGCAGGAGAGAAGACATTGTCTGGTGTAAATGCATTTACCCTGTATGACACATATGGCTTCCCGCTGGATCTGACAAAAGAGATTCTGGAAGAAAAGGGCTATACCATCGATGAAGAGGGATTTAAAGCAGAGATGGAAGAACAGAGGAAGAAAGCCCGCGCTGCCCGTGAAGTGACAAACTATATGGGTGCGGATGCTACGGTTTATGATGAAATTGATCCATCTGTGACTACGGAATTTGTAGGATATGACAGCTTGAGCGTGTCTTCTAAGATTACAGTTCTCACAACAGATAAAGAAATTGTGGAAGCAATTGCGGATGGGGAAGTAGGAACGATTTTCGTAGAGCAGACTCCTTTCTATGCTACCATGGGTGGTCAGGAAGGCGATAAAGGTATTATTAAGACTGCTGATGCAGAATTTGCAGTGGAAGATACTATTAAGCTGCTGGGAGGCAAAGTAGGTCATGTAGGTAAAGTAATAAAAGGTATGTTCAAAGTAAATGATACCGTTACGCTGGAAGTGAGTGCAAAGAACAGAACAAATACCTGCAAAAACCATAGTGCGACCCACTTACTGCAAAAAGCATTAAAGACAGTATTAGGTGCTCATGTTGAACAGAAAGGTTCTCTTGTAACTCCGGACCGTCTTCGTTTTGATTTTGCGCATTTTGCCGCTATGACAGAAGAAGAGATTGCAAAGACAGAAGCTCTTGTAAATGAAGAAATTCAGGCAGCGCTTCCGGTCGTGACACAAGTAATGAATGTGGAAGAAGCCAAAAAGAGCGGTGCGATGGCACTGTTTGGTGAAAAATATGCCGATGATGTGCGCGTGGTTTCCATGGGTGATTTCTCAAAAGAATTATGTGGTGGTACCCATGTTGCAAATACCGGTGTTATTACAACGTTCAAGATTGTTTCGGAAGCAGGGATTGCAGCAGGTGTCCGCCGTATCGAGGCACTGACTGGCGATGGTGTATTTGCATATTATAAAGAGATGGAAGAAGAGCTGCTGGAAGCTGCCAAACTGGTAAAAGCAACTCCCGCAACTTTGTTAGACAAACTGAACCACATGACTGCGGAAGCAAAAGCGATGCAGAGTGAAATTGATTCTCTGAAGAGCAAGCTTGCAAAAGATGCACTTGGAGATGTTATGGATCAGGTAGTAGAAGTAAAGGGTATTAAACTATTGGCAGCAAAACTTGCAGATGTAGATATGAACGGACTTCGCGATCTTGGAGACCAGTTGAAAGAAAAACTGGGAGAAGGCGTAATCGTTCTGACATCCGTTACCGATGGAAAAGTAAGCCTTCTTGCAATGGCAACCGATCAAGCTTGCAAACAGGGCGCACATGCAGGTAATCTGATTAAAGGAATTGCAGCTCTTGTTGGCGGTGGCGGCGGCGGCCGTCCGAACATGGCTCAGGCAGGCGGAAAGAACCCTGCGGGTGTGGATGATGCAATTGCTAAGGTAAGAGAAGTACTGGAAAGTCAGCTTCAGTAAAAAAAATTGCAAAATTAGTTGACGTATGTAAAAAATATGATATAATAACTATTAGTGCAATAAAAATACCCGTACAGTTGTATTATGCACAATCTACAACTGGAGGGAGGTTAGGTGTGAGACTATGTCGAATGTAATCGTAAAAGAGAATGAGACTTTAGATAGCGCTTTACGTCGTTTTAAAAGAAACTGCGCTAAAGCTGGTATCCAGCAGGAAATTCGTAAAAGAGAACATTACGAAAAACCAAGCGTAAGACGTAAGAAAAAATCTGAAGCTGCTCGTAAACGTAAATTTAATTAATTTGTGCAGTTAAAATCCTTGGCCATAGTTTAGATTATGGTCAAGGATTTTTTAAAGGAAAAATTTGAAAGAAAATTGCTTTCAAACTACTAATTAAGGAATAGCATAAGCCAGCTTGCGCTGTTCAGGGGTAAAATTATGAAAAAAATACTAAAGCTTGTTTTCAGCAGGCTGTTTTATGTTGGAGTTGCTATTTGTTTTCAAGTCTTCTGGATTGTACTTATGGCATATCGATTGGAACGAATGTTTCCGGTGTTATCTGTATTTATAACGGTAGCTTGTATAGCTGCAGTTCTATGGATTGTCAATAAACGTATGAATCCGTCTTATAAGCTGGCATGGACCATGCTGATTTTGTCGGTTCCTGTTTTTGGAGCAGTGATTTACCTGATATTTGGAAAATCCAGACTGGCAAGCGAAACCCAGAAAAAATTTGATAATGAAGTAAAAAAAACAGATGTTGTTCTGAAAGAAAAGAAAGATGTCAGGGAGAATTTAAATGAACTGGATTATCATATGGATAACCAGTCTAAATATATCCGTGATTATGCCGGATTTCCGGTATATCAAAATACAGAGACGGAATACTTCAGAATTGGGGAAGAGCTGTATAAAAGCCTGATACAGGAGTTGGAGAAGGCAGAACATTTTATCTTTATGGAATACTTCATCATAGATAAGGGGATGATGTGGGAGTCTGTATTGGAGATTTTGGTGAGAAAAGTAGCCGAAGGTGTAGATGTCCGGCTGATTTATGATGATATGGGATGCGTTAATACCCTGCCTGCGCAGTTTTACAAACAGCTTCAGGCAAAAGGAATCAAATGCGCAGCTTTTAATCCCTTCCGCCCCATTGTATCCGTAATCATGAATAATCGTGACCACAGGAAGATAACTGTTATTGACGGGCACACCAGCTTCACCGGGGGAATTAACCTCGCCGACGAGTATATAAACCGTAAGAAGCGTTTTGGCCACTGGAAAGATACCGGGGTTATGTTAAAAGGAGAAGCGGTACGGAATTTTACGGTTATGTTCATTCAGATGTGGAATGTAATTACCGGTATGGAAGATAAATTAGAAAATTATATGCCTCACGTATATCATAAAGAACCATTTAGAGGGGAAGGCTTTGTTCAGCCTTACGCAGATACCCCATTGGATGATGAAATCGTGGGAGAAAATGTTTACATAAATGCAATTACAAAGGCTAAGCGGTATGTCTATATTTTCACTCCTTATCTGATTATCGACAATGAGATGATGACAGCGCTGTGCCTGGCTGCAAAAAATGGAGTGGATGTAAGAATTGTTACACCAGGGATACCGGATAAGAAGATGGTCTTCTTACTGACCCAGTCTTACTATGCACAGCTCCTGGAAGCAGGAGTGAAGATCTATGAATATCAGCCTGGATTTATACATGCCAAATCCTTTGTCTGTGATGATGAACTGGCAATTGTAGGCACTATTAATATGGATTATAGAAGCCTGTATCTGCATTTTGAATGTGCCGTCTGGATGTACAGAACGAAAGCGGTGATGCAGCTTAAGAAAGATGTTTTTGAAACCATAGAAGTAAGTACCAGAATAACGGAGGAATTCTGCAGAGAGCGTAATATTGTAATCCGCGGCCTGCAAAATTTACTACGCTTATTTGCTCCTTTATTATAAAAATTTTATATTATTAATTTTTTTTTAAGTTTCTCTAAGTTTTCCTAAAGTGTATAGTATATTTAGAAAAAGTATGATAAGATAATTGCAAATCAGGACAAGTTACTGAAATATTTGAAAAAGATGAGCAAAGGGGAGTGAATATATGCCTTGGAATTATCCGGTTATAGGAACGGACATTTATCATATCGTACAGTGGTTTTTTATATATAGTATTTTAGGCTGGGTTGTAGAATCCATTTATATGTCATTTTGTGAAAAGAGATGGGTAAACCGCGGATTTATCTTTGGACCGATCTGCCCGATCTATGGTTTTGGAGCTGTGGCTGCTTATTTTATATTAGAGCCGTTAGCAGGAAATTATGTGGTACTGTTTATTGCGGGAAGCCTTCTGGCCACTGGCTGGGAATGGTTCGTAGCAAAAGTAATGTTACATATTTTTGGTGAAGTATGGTGGGATTACTCTAACAAACCTTTTAACTATAAAGGAATTTTATGTCTGGAAAGTTCGATTGCATGGGGTTTTTACACCATTATATTATTTACTTTCCTGCAAAAGGGAGTCATGATGATGGCCGACAGCTACAGTTATAAAGTAGGCTGTGTGGCAGCCGGTATCTTAATGGTTTATTACATGATCGATTTTACCATTCACCTTTGTAAAGCCAAATTCCCGTCTGTGCCAAAACGTGCCAGAAAGTTTCGGGACAGCCTTGTGAACTTTTATCGGGGATGATTTTCAGAAAACTGAATAAAAGAAGCATAAACCGCTCTCAAATCGCTTATATTTAGGTATAGAATGATTTGGGAGCGGTTATTTTTATGAAGAGATGGTTAGCATTATTTATGGCTGTCATTCTGCTTTTTCAAAATGTTGCAATTGTAAAAGCAGAAGAAGAGACAGCATCGGATGCTGCGGTGACGATTGAAGCGCCATCCGCAGTGTTAATGGAAGCTTCAACGGGAACAATACTTTATGAAAAAGATGCACATCAGAAATTAAACCCTGCCAGTGTCACAAAGATTATGACACTGCTGCTGATATTTGAGGCATTAGATGCAGGTAAGATTAAAATGGACGAGGAAGTGGTTACCAGTGCTCATGCAAAGTCTATGGGCGGATCACAGGTTTACCTGGAAGAAGGAGAGAAACAGACAGTTGAGACCTTGATAAAATGTATCGTTATTGCTTCCGGAAATGATGCTGCGGTAACAATGGCAGAAAGAATTTCAGGCAGTGAAGAGGAATTTGTCCGTCAAATGAACCAAAGAGCAAAACAACTGGGAATGAATGATACTAATTTTATTGACTGCTGCGGTCTTACCGATTCACCGGATCATTATACATCGGCATACGATGTTGCAGTGATGTCCAGAGAACTGGTTACAAATTACCCTAAGATCTATGAATACTCTACTATATGGATGGAAAATATCACCCATGTAACGAATAAAGGTTCTTCAGAATTTGGACTGACTAATACGAACAAACTTCTGCGCAGCTATGATGGATGCATGGGACTTAAAACCGGAAGTACCAGTACGGCAAAGTATTGTCTTTCGGCTACGGCGATCCGTAACGATATTGAGTTAATCAGCGTGATTTTAAAGGCTCCGGATACGAAAACCCGGTTTAACAATGCTGCAACACTTTTAAACTATGGATTCGGAAAGTGTGCCCTGTACATAGACAAGAATGATGATAAACTGCCGATGCTCACAGTGAAAAAGGGGGTAGAAGATCAGGCAGGCTGTAACTACGAAGGCGAATTCCGATATCTGGATACAAAAGGACAGGATTTATCACAGATAAAAAAAGAGATTAAAATGAGTGAAGAGATTACAGCACCGGTAAAAAAAGGTGATGTAGCAGGAAAAGCAGTATATCTCATTAATGGAAAAGAGATCGGAAGTGTAAATATTCTGTTTGACCGGGATATTGAAGAAGCAGGATTTTTGGATTGTCTGAAAGAAGCCTGGGAAGAATATTGTTTCTAAAGGGTATTGGAATGAGGGCCTCGAAAGGGGCTCTTTTCATTTTTGTAAAACTATGATATACTTTTGAAAACCCAAACGGGTTTTTTAAAGATGAAATTATATGGAGAATAAATGAGAAAATTTAAAATAGCAACATATAAAATAAAGACAATGCAAAAAAATAATTCCCCCAGCCGTCCGGTGAGAATAGTGGTACTTGCGGATTTGCACTGCACGGTTTACGGGGAAAATAATATCCGGCTGATACAGGCAGTATATAAAATTAATCCCGATATAGTTATGGTAGTAGGTGATATGCTGGTATCCAAACCGGATAAGCCTACGGATATGGATTCCACAGTGTTTCTGCTAAAAGCCCTGGTAAAGAAGTATCCGGTCTATTACAGCAATGGGAACCATGAATACCGGATGAAAATATATCCGCAGATTTACGGAGATGTCTATGAACGGTTTCAAAAGGAGATCCGTTCCATAGGCGTTGTCCTGTTGGAAAATGAAAGATGTCTCTGCAAGGCGGCAGGAATGAAAATGATTATTCACGGATATGAACTGGATAAGCGGTTTTTTAAACGTTTTTCCAGGGAAAAGCTGGGCGTGGAGGAAATGAACCAGGCTCTTGGAAGACCGGATGAAAAAGGATATCATATTCTGCTGGCTCATAATCCGGTATTTTTTAAAACTTATGCCGGCTGGGGGGCAGATTTAACCTTATCGGGGCATTTGCATGGAGGAATGATACGCCTTCCGCTGCTGGGCGGTGTTATCAGTCCACAGGTACAAATATTTCCAAAGTATGATAAGGGGCTCTTTCATATAGGAAGACATCAATTAGTAGTAAGCGCAGGGCTGGGCAGCCATTCCATCAAACTGCGGTTTCATAACCCTACCGAGCTGGTTGTTGTGGAATTGCAGTAATTTGCTTGCAAATCTTAAGAAAACTTAGTACAATAAAGAATATGCGTTTTCCACATAAAGTGGAGAAGAGACTTAGATTAGTAAAAGAAGGCAGGAAATATTATGGGAATTCCCGTCAAGCTAGAGGCATTTGAAGGTCCGCTGGATCTGCTCTTGCATTTGATTGATAAAAATAAAGTTAGTATCTATGATATTCCCATTGTGGAAATCACCAGACAGTATCTGGAATATATACAGGAAATGGAACGGCAGGACTTAGGCGTAATGAGTGAGTTTTTGGTTATGGCGGCTACCTTAATCGATATCAAGTCCCGGATGCTCCTTCCCAAAGAAGTAAATGAAGAGGGGGAAGAAGAAGATCCCCGGCAGGAGCTGGTAGAACAGCTGCTGCAGTATAAATTGTTTAAATACATGTCTTATGAATTGCGTGACCGCCAGGAAGATGCCCAATTATTTTTATATAAGCCTCCAACCGTACCGGATGAGGTAGAAGAGTACCGCGAGCCGATCCATTTAGAAGAACTGCTTTCGGGAGTGACGCTGGCAAAACTGAATGCGATATTTAAAGCGGTAATGAAACGGCAGGAGAACAGAATTGACCCGATTCGAAGCACCTTTGGAAATCTGGAAAAAGAAGAAGTCAGTCTGGATGATAAAATGGAGTTCGTGGAACAGTATGTACTGACCCGGAAATCCTGCAGATTTCGTGATCTGTTGGTATTACAGACCAGTAAAATACATGTAATTGTTGCTTTTTTAGCCATTCTGGAACTAATGAAAGTGGGTAAAATCAATATCATGCAGCAGGATATCTTTGATGATATCTACATAACGGCCAATTAAGTGTAAATTGTAAGACAGAAAATTATTTCTGATACGTATTTGGGGGATGTTATAAGCAGGCTTATGATATGCATACGATGAAGTGTAAAGGAAAAGCGAGGAATACGAGTGGATTTAAAGAAGACAGAAGCTGCAATTGAGGCGATTCTCTTTACTATGGGAGAATCCGTGGAAGTGGATAAAATTGCAAAAGCAGTAGAACAGGATTCAGAAACAACTAAAAAAATAATACATAATATGATGGACCGTTATCAGACGGAAGAGCGTGGCATTCAGATCATAGAATTGGAAAATGCCTTTCAAATGTGTACAAAGAAGGATATGTATGAGTATCTGATTCGAATTGCAAAGCAGCCGAAAAAAATGGTTTTAACGGATGTTGCACTGGAGACTCTTTCCATTATAGCATATAAACAGCCAATCACAAAAATGGAGATTGAAAAAATCCGTGGTGTTAAGAGCGACCATGCAGTGAATAAGCTGATTGAATATAATCTTGTAAAAGAACTGGGGCGGCTGGATGCACCGGGACGTCCGCTTTTATTTGGAACAACAGAAGAATTCTTAAGGAATTTCGGGGTACACTCTTTAGAGGATCTGCCAACTGTAAATCCCGTGCAATTAGAGGATTTTAAGGCAGAGGCTGAAGAAGAAATTCAATTAAAACTGAATATCTAGAGTGGTTTACAGGCTCTGGAGTACAGATGGGAGAGTTTTTATGCCTACAACTTATGCACATGATGCTTTTGGAAAAATTGTTTATCAAAAGCTTCCGGAAGAAATGAAACAGATAATAGGAAATGAAAGAACCGCGTATTTGATCGGACTGCATGGACCTGATATACTTTTCTATAACAGACCCTTTTGTAATAACCCAATCAGCCAGAAGGGACACGAGATGCATGACGAGATTGCATCTGTCTTCTTTGCGGAATGCAAGAGAAAATATATGCAGGAAGAAAGTGAGATACTCCTTGCGTATATGTTTGGATTTGTATGTCATTATATGCTGGACAGTACCTGTCATCCATATATAAATGAATATATCGAGAAGACAGGGGTATCCCACGACGAAATCGAAACAGAGTTCGACCGTGAATTGATGGAACGCAATAACCGCAATCCTTTCCGTTTCCATCCCTCCGATTCAATTCACCTGGAAAAAGAAACAATCAGGGAAATTGCCAATGCGCTGTCAGATATCAGCGAATGCCAGGTGCGCCATTGCTTAAAAGCGATGAAGTTCTATACGAATATAACGGTCTGCTCCAACTGTTTTAAGAGAAATCTTTTTCTTAATCTGGCTCATTTTACGAAAGCATCTGATGCAATTCAGGGTAGAATTATAAAAAAGAAGAAAAGCAAACGCTGTGAGGAAAGTAACCAGATGCTTTTGCATTTGTTTAGGCTGGCGGTACCGGAGACGGTTACGGTAATGGAAGATTTTTATAATACCATTACGGATATGGACTACCTCAATTATCGTTTTGAAAGAAACTACAAATAAATAGAGATACTCTGAAATACTTTATAATATTCTTTCACATCCAACATATACTAGTAGAAAAGCCATAGGATGTGAAGTGGATGAAGAAAATAACAGCAATTCTTTTAATACTGCTGCTCAGTATTTCCGGAAATCGCCTGGCTGCTCTGGCGGCAGAGGATCAGACGCCGGAAGAGCTGAATAATTTATACGCCCGTAGTGCCGTTTTAATGGATGGTGATACAGGGCGTATTCTTTATGGAAAGAATGAAAATGATGTAATGCCAATGGCAAGTACTACAAAGATCATGACCTGTATACTCACACTGGAAAAAGGAGATCTGGATTCTGTAGTTACCGCATCTTCCCTTGCTGCGTCTCAGCCAAAGGTTAGGCTGGGTATGAATACAGGAGAACGGTTTTATCTCAAAGACCTGCTCTATGCACTTATGCTGGAGTCTTTTAATGATGCCGCTGTTGCCATAGCCGAGCATCTGGGTGGAAGCGTGCAGGGATTTGCAGATATGATGAATGCAAAAGCAAAAGAGATAGGATGCACGGATACATATTTTATATCACCCAACGGATTAGACGCAACCGATGAAAAAGGAACCCATTCGACTACTGCAGCGAATCTGGCACGTATTATGAAGTACTGTATCACAGAATCACCACAAAAAGATATGTTCTTAAAAATTACAAGAGCTGCGAACCATAGTTTTGCTAATGCGGATCAGACGAGAAATTTTTCCTGTGTAAACCACAATGCATTTTTAAGCATGATGGAAGGGGCACTTTCCGGAAAGACAGGGTTCACCAACAATGCAGGGTACTGTTATGTAGGGGCACTTAAAAAAGACGGCAAGACCTTCATTGTCGCTTTGCTGGCATGCGGTTGGCCAAATAATAAGAGCTATAAGTGGAGTGATACCAGAAAGCTGATGAATTATGGGCTTCGGCATTATGATTTCAAGGAAATACATATTGGAAATGAACCTGGCGTATTTGTAGCATCCGATGTTATAAAACCCCTGAAAGTAGAATCCGGAATTCCGGAAAGCCAGAACCTGCAGGATACTGCTTTCGTAAATACCAGCCTGAAGTGTTCCAAAGATGATACTATCAAAATGCTCTTATCTGAAAATGAGAAAATAACAGCCGATTACCAGATGAAAGAACAACTTACGGCACCGGTAAAAAGTAATACTGAGATTGGGAAGGTTACTTATTACCTGAATGGAAAGCCACTGAGAGAATATCCGATTATTACCACCCAGAATATTGAAAAACTGGATTTTTCCTGGTGCCTGGATAAGATATGGGGATGGTTTGCTGCCTAAGTTGTAATGTGAGCCTGAAGTATAAAATTTCTACTTTGAAAAACCTCTGTGCAATGCTATAATAACAGGAAGCGGATTTTTCGCAAATACGACATAGAAAAGCAGAGGATGAATTAATATATGAAATCACTAGTAATCGCAGAGAAACCATCTGTTGCAAGGGATATCGCAAGGGTTTTGAAATGCCAGAAAAAGCTTCCGGGTGCTATGGAAGGCGGGCAATATGTTGTGACCTGGGCGCTGGGGCACCTGGTTACGCTGGCTGATCCGGAAGGATATGATGTTAAATATAAGGAATGGAAAATGGAAAGTCTTCCTATGATTCCTGAAAAAATGCAGCTGGTTGTAATTAAACAGAGCGCGAAACAGTATGCAGCTGTAAAAACGCAGATACACCGCAAAGATGTGGGAGAGATCATTATCGCCACAGATGCAGGAAGGGAAGGCGAGCTGGTAGCCAGATGGATTTTGGAAAAAGCCGGCAGTCACAAGCCGGTAAAGCGTCTGTGGATTTCTTCGGTAACGGATAAAGCAATCCGGGAAGGTTTTGGTCACTTAAAGGATGGAAGAGAATATATTCCGCTGTATGATGCGGCAGTGGCAAGGGCGGAAGCAGACTGGCTGGTGGGAATCAATGCTACCAGGGCATTGACCTGTAAATATAATGCCCAGTTGTCTTGCGGCAGGGTACAGACTCCAACCCTGGCAATGATTGCAGCAAGGGAGGAGGAAATAAGGAAATTTAAGCCTGAGGCTTACTATGGACTTACCCTTCGTACGAAAGGCATGGTCTGGAACTGGCAGGATGAAAAAAGTGGAAGCAGCCGGACATTCCAGAAAGAAAAGACAGATAAGATAGCAGAGAAACTTAAAAATGCAAAATTAACGGTAGTATCCGTTGAAAAGAAAGCGAAGCAGTCACAGGCTCCGGGCCTGTACGATCTGACGGAGCTTCAGCGTGAGGCAAATAAAAGGTTCGGATTTTCAGCAAAAGATACATTAAATACGATACAGCGTTTATATGAGAATCACAAAGTACTGACCTATCCCCGAACGGATTCCAGATATATCAGTACAGATGTGGTAGATACATTAAAGGAAAGGCTGAAAGCATGTGCAGTCGGTCCCTACAAAAAGCTGGCTGGAACCCTGATTATGAAACCCATACGGGCAAACAAGTCATTTGTGGATAATGCGAAAGTCAGTGACCATCATGCGATTATTCCAACGGAGCAGTTTGTTCAGATGGATCATATGTCCGTGGATGAACGTAAGATCTATGATTTGGTAGTAAGGCGTTTTCTGGCTGTTTTATATCCGGCTTTTGAATATGAGCAGACGACAATGAAAGCAAAAGCAGGAGAGGAATTATTCACTGCAAAAGGGAAAGTTGTCAAAAGCCTGGGATGGAAAGCTGTGTATGAAGACATGGCTATGGATGATGAGGAAGACGATGAAAAGGATTCCGCAGGAAGCCTTCCGGTATTAAATAAAGGACAGGTTCTGGAGATTGAGAAAGTCACCATGACGGAAGGAAAGACGAAGCCTCCTGCACCCTTTAACGAGGCTACACTTTTATCCGCTATGGAGAATCCCGTGAAATATATGGAGAGCAAAGATGCCCAGGCAGCCAAAACACTTGGAGAGACCGGAGGACTTGGTACTGTGGCAACCCGAGCAGATATTATAGAAAAGCTGTTTAATACCTTCCTGATGGAAAAACGTGGAAAGGATATCTTCGTTACTTCCAAAGCAAAACAGCTTCTGGAACTGGTGCCGGAAGATCTGAAAAAGCCGGAACTGACAGCGGACTGGGAGATGAAGCTGTCTAAAATTGCAAAGGGGAAGTTAAAAAAAGTATCTTTTTTAAATGACATCCGCAGTTATACCCATGAAATTATAACAGAAATCAAACAGGGTGAAGGAAATTTCAGGCATGATAATCTGACTAATTCAAAATGCCCCGTCTGCGGAAAACGTATGCTTGCGGTTAATGGAAAGAACAGCCGTATGCTGGTATGCCAGGACAGGGAATGCGGACATCGTGAAACAATTGCAAGAGTGACAAATGCCAGATGTCCAAACTGCCATAAGAAAATGGAAATGGTGATGAAAGGGAGCGAAGAAACTTTTGTCTGCGTCTGCGGACATAAGGAAAAATTGTCAGCTTTTCAGGCGAGAAGGCAGAAGGAAGGTGCGGGTGTCAGCAAGAAAGATGTCCAGAACTACCTGAGCAAACAGAAGCAGGAAGCCAAAGAACCAATCAATAATGCATTTGCTGCAGCATTTGCTAAATTGGATATAAAAGAATAAATAAAATAAATGCATTATCAGACATGAGCTGGCGTCTATGGTAAAAAATTGTTAAAATATAGACAAAACACTTGCGTTTTTTATGTAAACAAGATAAAATATAATTGGCAGAAATTTGGTTTTACTTTAATAATATAGAAAATGGAGGGCTGAAAAATGAGTAATACAGCACAAAGCTTGGCAAGTACTAGAATCGCTTCTTTACTTGATGAGAACAGTTTTGTTGAAATCGGCGGATATGTAACTGCCAGAAATACTGATTTCAACATGCAGCAAAAGGAAACCCCTGCAGACGGCGTCATTACCGGTTATGGTGTGATCGACGGCAACCTGGTATATGTATATAGCCAGGATGCATCCGTACTTGGAGGTACCATTGGAGAAATGCATGCAAAGAAAATTGCTGGTCTTTATGATCTGGCGCTTAAAATGGGTGCACCAGTGATCGGTTTAGTTGACTGCGCAGGTATGAGACTTCAGGAAGCAACCGATGCTTTAAACGGATTTGGTGAAATCTACATGAAGCAGTCAGTGGCAAGCGGTATAATTCCCCAGATCACAGCCGTATTTGGTAATTGCGGCGGAGGACTTGCAATCGCTTCCGAACTTACCGACTTTACATTTATGGAAGAAAAGAAAGCAAAATTATTTGTGAATTCTCCAAATGCACTGGATGGAAATGATGTATCTAAATGTGATACAGCTTCCGCAAAATTCCAGAGTGAAGAAGCAGGAACGGTAGACTATACAGGCAGCGAAGCTGACGTACTGTCCCAGATCAGATCTCTTGTATGTATGCTCCCGGCTAACAACGAAGACGATATGTCTTATGAAGAGTGTACAGATGATTTGAACCGCGTATGTAAAGATCTTGCAAATGCAGCAGGTGACACATCCATTCTTTTATCTGATATTTCTGATGACAATCTTTTCTTTGAAACGAAAGCAGCTTATGCAAAAGAAATGGTAACCGGTTTTATTAAATTAAACGGAATTACCGTAGGTGCAGTTGCCAACCGTACAGAAGTTTGTGATGAAGAAGGCAACGTTGCAGAAACATATGAAGCAGTATTAACTAACAGAGGTGCAAAAAAAGCAGCTGAATTTATTCAGTTCTGTGATGCTTTTAATATTCCGGTATTATCCTTGACAAATGTCAAAGGATTTAAAGCAGATACTCATTCTGAAAGATGTATCGCAAAAGCTGTTGCACAACTTACTTATGCGTTTGCAAACGCTACTGTTCCTAAAGTTAACGTTATTATCGGTGCAGCTTACGGAACAGCTTATGTAGCAATGAACAGTAAATCAATCGGTGCAGACATGACATTTGCATGGACAGATGCCCAGATCGGTATGATGGATGCAAAATCGGCTGCCAGGATTATGTATGCGGATGCTGATGCGGCGACAATCAGTGAAAAGGCAGCAGAATATGCAGCTTTACAGTCAAGCGCTATGTCAGCAGCTAGAAGAGGGTATGTTGATACGTTGATTGAAGCAGAAGATACCAGAAAATATGTTATCGGAGCTTTTGAAATGTTATTCACAAAAAGAGAAGATCGTCCGAACAAAAAACATGGCACGGTTTAAGCGGGGTGAATGATATGAAACGAAAACTTAAAGGAATCTTATTGGCAATGTGCATGGCGGTAATCACCCTTGCAATGCCAATGTGTGTTTATGCAGAAGAAGCGGCTGTTTCTGATTCAGACCGTGCGACTATTGAAAGTTTTGCGCAGCAGACAGTAGAGCAGATTACTTCCATGACAGATGAGCAGATGGATGAAATTATGAAACCGTCTTCCATATTAACAGCACCAAACAAATTTTTTGTTGAAGCTGTTCAGGCGTGGCAGGATGTCAGAGATGAGCTTGGAGCATTTAAAGCGACTACCGGACATGATATCGAAGTATCCGAGGATAATATTGTAGTTACAACCAACGTAACCTTCGAAAAAGCGGATGGTGCAGTTGTACTGACAATAGGACGGGAAGATCTTGCGCCGTCAAGCATGACTTTTGATACAGGCGCGGATTCATCCATGGCTGCAAAGATGGAAAAAGCGGCATTAAATACCCTTATGGGACTTGTAATTGTATTTGTAATGCTGATTTTCTTAAGCTTTTTAATTTCTCAGTTCAAGCATTTTGGCAAACTGGAAAACCGTGGCAAAAAGAATGAAAAAGAATTAGATGTTGCAGCAAAAGCAATTCCGGTTCCAGTGGCTCCGGTCCAGGAAGAGGAATTAGCAGATGATGGTGAATTAGTTGCAGTAATAGCAGCTGCAATTGCAGCAAGTGAAAATACATCTACAGATAGTTTTGTAGTTCGTTCAATCAGAAAAGCAAATAAAAGAAAATGGCAGAACGCTTAAGTATAGGAGGAAATCGTAATGAAAAATTATACAATTACCGTTAACGGAACAGCATATGATGTAACTGTTGAAGAGGGTACCACAGGTGCAGCACAGGCTGCAGCTCCAAAAGCAGCACCGAAGGCAGCACCAAAAGCAGCTCCAAAGGCTGCAGCACCGGCAGGTGGATCCGCAGGAGCTGTAAAAGTAGCTGCATCCGTACCTGGAAAAGTATGTAAGATTGAAGCCAGTGTTGGACAGGCTGTGAAAACCGGTGATAATATCATGATCCTGGAAGCAATGAAAATGGAAATTCCAGTTGTTGCACCTCAGGATGGAACCATTGCAAGTATTGATGTAGCTGTTGGTGATACCGTTGAAAACGGAGATGCTTTAGCATCTATGAATTAGAATTTGCATAAATAATGTAAATTCCCACCAGTAGAAAAATCTGCTGAAATACTAAAATGGGAGGTAAAAACATGTCTTATATTCTTGATACTTTGTCGAACTTACTTCACCAGACAGCGTTCTTTAATCTGACAGTAGGTAACTATGTTATGATTGCAGTTGCATGTATATTCTTGTACCTGGCTATTAAACATGGGTTTGAGCCTCTGTTGCTGGTACCGATTGCGTTTGGTATGCTTTTGGTAAATATCTATCCGGATATCATGATGAGACCGGAAGATTCTGCCAATGGAGTAGGTGGACTTCTTCACTACTTCTATATTCTGGATGAGTGGAGTATTTTACCATCACTTATTTTTATGGGTGTTGGTGCTATGACTGACTTCGGTCCGCTGATTGCGAATCCGCGAAGCTTCCTGCTTGGCGCTGCAGCTCAGCTTGGTATTTATGTTGCATATTTCCTGGCAATCCTCTTAGGATTTAATGGAAAAGCGGCAGCAGCAATCTCCATCATTGGTGGTGCTGATGGTCCTACCTCAATCTTCCTTGCCGGTAAACTGGGGCAGGCAACCCTAATGGGGCCAATTGCGGTGGCGGCATATTCATATATGTCTCTCGTACCGATTATTCAGCCGCCGATTATGAAGCTGTTAACAACAGAAAAAGAAAGAAAGATCAAAATGGAGCAGTTAAGACCTGTTTCCAAATTAGAGAAAATCTTATTCCCCATCATTATCAGTATCGTTGTATGCTTAATCCTGCCTACAACCGCGCCACTTGTTGGTATGTTAATGCTTGGTAACTTATTCAGAGAATCAGGTGTTGTAAAACAGCTCACGGAAACTGCATCAAATGCGCTTATGTACATCGTAGTTATTTTACTTGGAACCTCTGTAGGTGCATCTACCAGTGCAGAAGCATTCCTGAATCTGAATACTATTAAAATCGTTGTTTTAGGTCTTGTAGCCTTCGCATTCGGTACTGCCGGCGGTGTTCTGCTTGGCAAGCTGATGTGTAAACTGACACATGGCAAGATTAATCCGTTAATCGGTTCAGCAGGAGTATCTGCAGTTCCTATGGCGGCTCGTGTATCACAGAAGGTAGGTGCGGAAGCAGATCCTACAAACTTCCTTCTGATGCATGCGATGGGACCAAACGTAGCGGGCGTTATCGGTACGGCAGTTGCCGCCGGTACCTTCATGGCTATATTTGGGATTTAGCCTGAAATAAGAGACAGGTTATAAAGTAGAAACCGGACGGATTATGACAATCCGTCTGAGCGCCTAAGCACGCTCTAGTGACAAAATATAAGGAGGTCAGAAAATGTCAGAAGTAGTAAAAAAACCAATTAAAATTACCGAGACAATACTGCGTGATGCACATCAGTCCCTGATTGCAACCAGAATGACAACAGAACAGATGCTGCCAATCGTAGAGAAACTGGATAAAGTGGGATATCATTCCGTAGAGTGCTGGGGTGGAGCAACCTTTGATGCATCTCTTCGTTTCTTGAAAGAAGATCCATGGGAAAGACTTCGTAAATTCCGTGACGGATTTAAAAATACAAAGTTACAGATGTTATTCCGTGGACAGAATATCCTTGGATACCGTCCATACGCAGATGATGTGGTAGAATATTTTGTTCAGAAATCCCTTTCAAATGGTATTGATATTATTCGTATATTTGACTGTATGAATGATTTACGTAACTTAAAAGCAGCTGTTGATGCTGCAAATAAGGAAAAAGGCCATGCACAGGTAGCGCTCTCTTACACTTTGGGAGATGCATACACACATGATTACTGGATCAAAATGGCTAAAAATGTAGAAGAAATGGGTGCAAACTCAATCTGTCTGAAGGATATGGCAGGCCTTTTACTTCCTTATGAAGCTACAGAACTGATCGGCAAACTGAAAAAAGCAGTTAAAATACCGATTCAGCTGCATACCCATTATACATCAGGTGTTGCTTCTATGACTTACTTAAAAGCAGTAGAAGCTGGAGTTGACGTAATTGATACGGCAATGTCACCATTCGCTCTTGGAACATCCCAGCCGGCAACAGAAGTTATGGTTGAGACTTTCAAAGGAACACAGTATGATACTGGATTCGATCAGAAATTATTAGCAGAAATCGCTGATTACTTCAGACCAATCAGAGATGAAGCTTTAAGTTCCGGTTTATTAAATCCGAAAAACCTTGGTGTTGATATTAAGACATTGTTATATCAGGTACCTGGCGGTATGCTTTCTAACCTGACTTCTCAGCTGAAAGAACAGCACGCAGAAGACAAATATTACGATGTGCTTGCAGAAGTTCCAAGAGTGCGTAAAGATCTTGGTGAGCCGCCGCTTGTAACACCTTCTTCACAGATCGTTGGTACACAGGCTGTATTTAACGTAATCATGGGAGAGCGTTACAAAATGGTTACCAAAGAAACAAAGGCAGTTCTGTCCGGAGAATACGGCGCAACTGTTAAACCATTCAACAAGGAAATCCAGAAGAAATGTATTGGTGACAAGACACCGATTACCTGCCGTCCGGCTGACTTGCTGAAACCAGAATTAAAGACAATCGAAGCTGAAATGTCACAGTGGAAAGAACAGGATGAAGATGTCCTGACCTACGCACTGTTCCCACAGGTTGCTACCGATTTCTTTAAATACAGAGAAGCTCAGAAAACGAAAGTAGATCCGAAAACGGCTGATACGAAGAATGGGGCTTATCCGGTTTAGAAATTTATAATAAGAGGTTTGGGGAATTAAAATTCCTCAGACCTCTTTTTGCTTGTTTTTACACAATGCTGAAAAAACCAGATAAAAATTGAAATTTCCCTGGTTTCATGTTAATATTAATATTTGAAAGAAAATCGCTTTCAAATTACTAATTGAGGAATAGTACAAGCCTGCTTGCGCTATTCAGGGGAATTAGAATGAAAATTATAGAGAATACGAAGGAATATAAATGTTATGCCAACGACCAATGAATTGTTAAGTCAGAGAAACCGAAAAGGAAAAAAGATAAATATAAACCCCAATGGTCCCAACCGTGTGCACCGGGCTATGAAAATGGATGCGGTATTCAGTGATATGCCTCAGGAAGATATTCTGAAGACGATTCTGAAGTCTGATATTCGAAATCTTCAAATGACACTTGATGAAGCTGATGAGACTTCTTTCGAAGTGGCAGTGGAAATGATTTTAAATGCCAGGGATATATATGTGATTGGTGTCAGAAGCTGTGAACCACTGGCTAATTTCCTGGGATTTTATTTAAATCTGATGTTTAAAAATGTAAAGGTAATCAGTACCAACAGTGCCAGTGAGTTGTTTGAACAGCTGTTTCGGATTGGTGCCGAGGATGTGATTATCGGTATCAGTTTTCCACGCTATTCCATGCGTACCTTAAAGGCGATGGAGCTGGCGAACAACCGGAGTGCGAAAGTGATATCCATTACGGACAGCATCTATTCGCCCATGAAACTGTATGCGACCTGTAATTTGACGGCTAAAAGCGACATGGCTTCGATTGCAGACTCTCTGACAGCGCCTATGAGCCTCATTAACGCCCTTGTAGTGTCTCTTTGCATGAGACGCCAGGCTGAGATGGCAGAGTCCTTAAAAACGCTGGAACAGGTCTGGGAGGAGTATCAGGTATATAACAATGATGAGATTAATTATATTGATAATCATATAGAAGTGAAATTTCCCGGCAGAACCGATGAAAATTAAGAAGGAAGAACAGGTGTGGATATAAAAATGAGCAAGGTTTTAATTATTGGCGGTGGAGCAGCCGGAATGTTTGCAGCATGTGCAGCAGCTTCGAATGGCCATGAAGTACATGTGTTTGAAAAAAACGAAAAGCTTGGCAAGAAGCTGTTTATCACCGGTAAGGGAAGATGTAATCTGACCAATGCCTGCGATATGGAAGAATTATTTGATAGTGTCTGCACAAATAAGAAGTTTTTATACAGTGCTTTTTATGGATATACCAATCAGGACGTAATTGATTTCTTTGAAGAAGCTGGCATGAAAACGAAAATTGAGAGAGGCAGCCGGGTATTTCCGGTTTCAGATCATTCCTCTGATGTGATTGCCGCCCTGACCAGGAAAATGAAATCTCTTGGAGTAAAGACGTATTTTAATACAACGGTAAAAGGAATTATTATTGAAGAAGAGTCATGTAAAGGAATTATTCTGGAAGATAAAACTAAGCTGTACGGAGATGCTGTGATAGTTACTACAGGAGGTTTTTCTTATCAAAGTACAGGATCTACCGGGGATGGATACCGCTTTGCAAAAGATGCGGGACATAAAGTAACAGATTTGCTTCCTTCCCTTGTCCCTATGAATACCAAAGAAGAATTTGTGAAGCGCTTACAGGGACTTTCCCTGCGTAATGTAAGAATTACCCTGTGTGATGGAAAAAAATGCCTGTATGAGGATTTTGGAGAAATGATGTTCACTCATTTTGGCATCACCGGACCATTAATTCTTACGGCCAGTACTACGGTGACGAAAAAATATCGCGGAAAGGATCTGCAGCTTTATATAGATCTGAAACCGGCACTTTCCGAAGAGCAGCTGGATCATCGTATACTCCGTGAATTTGAAGAGGGAAAGAACAGGCAATTTAAAAATGTCATAAACACCCTGTTTCCGGCTAAGCTGATTCCTGTTATGATAGATCTGTCGGAAATTTCTCCGGAAAAGAAAGTGAATGAAATTTCCAGGGAAGAACGGCAGAATTTAGTATCTCTGATTAAGCATCTGCCCCTTACGGTAACGGGACTGCGGGATTATAATGAAGCCATTATTACCAGAGGCGGTGTGGCGGTGAAAGAGGTCAATCCGTCTACAATGGAGTCAAAACTGGTATCCCGCCTGTATTTTGCAGGGGAGGTTTTGGATCTGGATGCAGTGACAGGTGGATTTAACCTGCAGATTGCCTGGTCAACCGCCTATGCTGCAGGACAGGCTATTGAATAGCTGAGGGTTCAAAATCTATGGACTACCCGGCATTTTAGGGAGGAAATGATGTGACAAATGCGGCAGATGCCGCAATTAAATAAATAATGGAGGTTTTCAATGAGTTTTAATATTGCAATTGACGGACCTGCAGGAGCAGGAAAAAGTACTATAGCAAAAAGAGTGGCAAAAGAGCTTTCTTTTATTTATGTGGATACCGGAGCGATGTATCGGGCGATTGCACTTTATCTGATTCGCAGTAAGGTGTCTCCTTCAGACCAGGAGGCGCTGAAGAAAGCCTGTGAGAATATAGAAATTACGATTTCCTATGAAAATGGAGAACAGCAGGTCATCCTGAATGGAGAGAATGTGACGGGATTAATCAGGACCGAAGAAGTGGGGAATATGGCTTCAGCCGCATCCGCTAATCAGCCGGTCAGGGAAAAGCTGTTAGATCTTCAGAGAAATCTTGCCCGGAATTCGGATGTTCTGATGGATGGCAGGGATATAGGGACAAATGTACTTCCAAATGCCCAGCTTAAGATTTACCTGACGGCTAGTTCAGCTACCAGGGCAGAGCGGCGTTATCTGGAATTGCAGGAAAAGGGGGAGAACTGTCAATTGGAAGAAATCGAACGGGATATCATCGAACGCGACCAGCGTGACATGAACCGTGATATTGCGCCTTTGAAACAGGCAGAAGATGCAGTTCTTGTAGACTCCTCCAACATGGGAATAGACCAGGTGGTTGAGTGTATATTGTCCCTCTATGAAGAAAGAAAAGGCAGGTAGGACATGGAAGTAATTGTGGCAAAGACGGCTGGATTTTGCTTTGGAGTAAAACGTGCTGTTGATAAGGTATATGAGCAGGTAGAAAAAGGAACAGAACCTATCTGCACTTATGGGCCGATTATTCATAACGAAGAAGTAGTAAAAGATCTGGAGCGTAAAGGTGTTTCCGTGATTAACTCTGTCTCTGAATTAAAAGCGCTTAAGGAAGGCACGGTTGTAATCCGTTCTCATGGCGTAGCAAAAGAAATTTACGATATAATAGAATCAAAAGGGCTTCATCTGGTTGACGCAACCTGTCCTTTTGTTTTAAAAATACACAATATTGTAAAAAAGGAAAGCGCCAGTGGATCAGAAATTATCATAATCGGAAATGATCAGCATCCGGAAGTAGAAGGAATCAAAGGTTGGTGTTCGGGACCTGTTACGGTGATAGAATCGGCTGCTGAAGCGGAGAATTTCGTACAGGAAAGTGGAAAAAGGCTCTGCATTGTGTCCCAAACGACATTTAATTACAATAAATTTAATAAATTAGTTGAAATTCTTTCTAAAAAGGGTTATGATATAATTGTTTTAAATACGATTTGCAACGCGACTGAAGAGAGGCAGACCGAAGCGAGGGCGATTGCAAAGCGCGTAGATGGCATGATTGTCATCGGGGGCAGGCATAGTTCCAATACGCAGAAGCTATTTGAAATATGCAAAAATGAATGTGAAAATACTTACTATATACAGACACTCGTTGATTTGGATGTACATTCTTTACCATCCATGGGTTGCGTAGGTATTACCGCAGGGGCATCGACCCCAAATAATATTATTGAGGAGGTTCAAAAGAATGTCAGAAATGAGTTTTGAACAAATGCTGGAAGAATCATTTAAAACAATTCATAATGGAGAGGTAGTCGAAGGTACAATCATCGACGTCAAAGAAGATGAGATCATCTTAAATATAGGCTATAAAGCTGACGGTATCATCACAAGAAGTGAATATACAAACGAACCGAACGTAGACCTTCGTACACTTGTTAATGTCAATGACAAAATGGAAGCAAAAGTATTAAAAGTGAATGATGGCGAAGGTCAGGTATTACTTACTTATAAGAGATTAGCAGCAGAAAAAGGCAACAAGAAACTGGAAGAAGCTTTCAATAACCATGAAGTATTAAAAGCACAGGTAGCTCAGGTACTTGGCGGCGGATTAAGCGTTGTAGTAGATGAGTCCAGAGTATTCATTCCTGCAAGCCTGGTTTCTGATACCTATGAGAAAAATCTGGGTAAATATGAAGGACAGGAAATTGAATTCGTAATCAGCGAATTTAATCCACGCAGAAGAAGAATCATTGGTGACCGTAAGCAGTTATTAGTTGCTAAAAAAGAAGTAATGCAAAAAGAACTCTTTGAAAGAATCCATGAAGGTGACGTTGTAGAAGGCGTTATTAAGAATGTTACAGACTTTGGAGCATTTATTGATCTTGGCGGAGCTGACGGTTTACTTCATATTTCCGAAATGTCCTGGGGCAGAGTAGAGAATCCAAAGAAAGTATTCAAAGTTGGTGAAACAATTTCCGTATTAATTAAAGAAATCAGCGGAACAAAGATCGCATTAAGCTTAAAATTTGAAAACCAGAATCCATGGCTTACAGCAGCTGAAAAGTATGCAGTAGGAAATGTAGTGGATGGAAAAGTTGCAAGAATGACTGACTTTGGTGCATTTGTAGAATTAGAGCCAGGAGTTGATGCTTTACTTCATGTATCTCAGATCTCTCATGATCACGTAGAGAAACCATCTGATGTATTATCCGTTGGACAGGAAATTACAGCAAAGGTAGTGGATTTCAATGAAGATGATAAGAAAATCAGCCTGAGCATGAAAGCTTTGGAAAATGCAGAAGATGCGGTATCCCAGGAAATGTATGAAGATGTAGCAGAAGATGCTGCAGAGGATATGGTTGAAGAGTCAATTACAGAATAATTGATACAGGCATTTCCAGTTATCTGGAAATGCCGTTTTTGTTGGATTTAGAGGACAGAGGCCCACATCGAAAATTGTTAAATAAACAACTAGCCTGTTAATTATACAACTAGCTCGTTAAATAAACAACTTTCCGAAATTGGGCTTTTTTTCTGTTTTTTTTCTGAAATATGTGCTATACTGTCTCTGGAGTTTAAAACAAATTTTGAATATAAGTCAGGAGATTTTCCGTGTTTTCCAGGAACTCCGGAGTACATTCAAAGTACGTGACAGGGTCAGAATAATTTTCTTTAAAGGCAGGGACATAAAGTTCCGCGGCCTGCGGAAGAAAGCTGCCGGATTTTTTTTGAAAGCAGGTAGCAGCTTTTGCGGGAACCCGGTAGGCTTTATCTATGAAAGATGCCACGCTTTTGTGCATGGCGGTATCTTCAGCCGGTAAATAGTAGTAATTTTTATAATCACGGAAAAAATACTTTAAGGTACCAGTGAATCCCGGTATTTGGATTTTACAGGTTTTGCCATGGGCTGTCATATACCCGAAATCCAGTTTGCAGGAGATGGGTTTTGGCAGATTACAGGGAAGAGAAGCTGTAATCAAAAGGGAAAAGGCATGATCAGATTCTTCTGATATTTCTGTGTGGGTAATCGCAAATCTCCCATTTATAAGGTCCAGATAGGATAACAGTGGGAATAATCCGGCTAATCCCCTTAAATCATCGTGATTATGCCAGAGCAGTTGTTCACAAAGCCGCGGATCATGGTTTTTCTGGTATTCCCGGCAAATTGGAATCAGTTCCCCGCCATTGGCTGTGTCTGTGCGGTCTGTTTCCAAATATTCCTCTAACGATCGCTGGTTTAAATGAGTAAGCTTTAAGTATTTCTTCAGTGGTTTTACTTTCAGATATATGTCAATGCTGTTAAGCTGTTCTGGCAGAAAGGTCTGGTTATGGGTTTCACATTTTGCTTTCACATAAGGAAGGTCAAAGCGATCCCCATTAAAATGGATCAGGTATACATAGTTGGCGGCAAACTGGATGAAGCTGTGGAGCAGCAGCGGTTCGTCTGACTCTGTTTCAGCCAGCCATTGACGAAGTTTCCAGGAATCATGTTCATAATACATTACTCCAATGAGGTACAGGCTGGAGCTGCGAGGTGAAAAGCCGGTGGTTTCGATATCAAAAAACAGTACATCTGCAGGATTGTAATGTCTGGCTATCAGATGAACGTTAGGAATAGATATATCAGATGTTTTAGTAATCATAGGATCGCCTCCAAATTTTTCATAAGTAACTGTTCAGCAGAATTATATCACATTTCAAGCAATTGTCATAGGTGATTTATTGCAGGAAAGAGGAGATCAGGTAATATGTGGGATTTTCAGATTTTGGGTGTCGACTTGTATCATATATTGAGTTGGCTGTACTTATATAGTTTTTTGGGATGGCTCTGGGAGAGCTGTTATGTCTCTGTAAAGGAGAAAAAGATTATTAACAGAGGATTCGTTACCGGACCATTGTGTACGATTTACGGAGTGGGGGCTGTGGGTGTCTACCTGATTCTAAGGCCTCTTGAAGACAGACTCATCATCCTGTATCTGGGCGGAGTTCTTGTCGCTACGGTTTTGGAATATGTTACCGCGCTGCTGATGGAAACTCTTTTTCATACAAGCTGGTGGGACTACAGCAGTAAACCATATAATTTTCAAGGCAGAATATGTCTGGGCAGTTCTATTGCCTGGGGATTTTTTACCGTTATCATGTTTAAAGTGTTCCAGCCTTTTGCAGAATGGGTAGTGAATCTCTTTTCTGTACCAACGGGGCATGCCATGATTATCATTATTACTGTTTTGTATGTGGTTGATTTTTCATTTTCTACACTTACTGCTATGAAACTGGGACAGAAGCTTGGTGGATTGGAACGGGCTATGGGAGAATTGGTAGAGTATGTTCAGAATACCAGGATCTATAGTTCGGCGGGAGAGCTGGTAGAACGGCTTGAACCTTATCGTCAGTCCTTTAACAAACAAAATGTGAAAGAAAAAATGGATCAGTACCAGGCAGGTATCTTAAAATTCCTGAATCTGGAAGGGAAAGAAGAGAGTCTGGGTGAAATCAAAAATAAACTGTCTGCAGTCAGGGATCAGTATGTTAAAATGGCTTCCGGTATTAACTGGAATGACAGGCGTCTGTTCCGCGCATATCCGAATCTGAGTAAAGCAACCGGAACAAAGAGATGGATGAAAAAGAAAAGTAAAAAAAGGAATGCAAAAAAATGTGTAAATGATAAATCAAAAAAGAAGGATAGATCAAAAAAGAATGATAGATAAAAAAACAATAGATAAAAATAACGATGGATAAAAAACGATAGATCAAAAACGACAGATAAAAAAACGATAGATCAAAATTAGATTTTTAATGAGGATGAAATAATTTACGCTATAAAATTATCCGTGGGTAACTGCTGATAATCTTTATGATATATTTAAAAAGAAGGAAGGTAAAAAAAATGGCACGATTCACGTTTAAGGGCGGGATCCATCCAAACGATGGAAAAGACCTGTCTAAAGACAAACCGATTCGGACTGTGTTGCCAAAAGGCGATCTGGTGTATCCGCTTTCTCAGCATATCGGTGCGCCAGCCAAACCGATTGTAGCAAAGGGTGACCATGTAGTAATCGGACAGAAAATTGCTGAAGCCGGTGGATTTGTATCCGCTCCGATTCATGCTTCCGTATCTGGTACGGTTAAGACAATTGAGCCAAGGCTGACAGTTACAGGAGTAATGGCAGATGCCATCGTCATCGAAAATGACGGTAAGTATGAAGAACTGCAGTGGCCAAAAAGAAAGCCATTGAAAGACCTCACAGGGCCTGAAATTCTGGAGATGGTAAAGGAGGCCGGCATTGTCGGTATGGGTGGAGCTGGTTTTCCAACTCATGTAAAATTATCTCCGAAGGAACCCGATAAGATTGACTACATTATTGCAAACTGTGCAGAATGTGAGCCATATCTGACAAGCGATTACAGGAGGATGTTAGAATCCCCGGAAAAAATCGTTGGCGGAGTACGGGCAATTCTTAGGATATTCCCAAAAGCAAAAGGTATTATTGCGGTGGAAGACAATAAGAAAGATGCAATTGCCATTTTAAAAGAAGCAGCAAAGGATGATTCCAATATTGAAGTCATGGAATTGAAAACAAAATATCCCCAGGGTGCAGAGCGTCAGCTTATATATGCAACTACAGGGAGAGCGATTAATTCATCTATGCTTCCGGCAGACGTTGGATGCATTGTAAATAACTGTGATACGGTTACTGCCGTTTACCGGGCTGTTTATGAAGGAAGACCGCTGATGCACCGTATTGTTACGGTAACGGGAGATGCAATTGCTAATCCCCAGAACTTCAGTGTGTGTACCGGAACAAATTATCATGAACTGATTGAAGAAGCAGGGGGATTTAAGACACAGCCGGAGAAAATTGTATCCGGAGGTCCGATGATGGGATTTGGGTTATATAATCTGGATGTTCCTACAACGAAGACATCTTCTGCTCTTTTATGCCTGACAAAGGATGAAGTTTCCCAGTATGAGCCTACTGCATGTATCAACTGCGGCCGCTGTGTGAGTGTCTGTCCGGGACGTATTATACCGTCCAAACTGGCGGATTATTCCATGCGCCATGACGAGGAGTCCTTTGTTAAATATGAAGGTATGGAATGCTGCGAATGCGGCTGCTGCAGCTTTATTTGTCCTGCAAAGCGCCCGTTAACCCAGTATATTAAATCTATGCGTAAAATTGTTCTTGCAAATAGAAAAAAGAAGTAGAAGGGAGAGTGAACAAAAATGAGCGATTTATTAAAAGTATCCTCAAATCCTCATATCCGCTCGCCATATAAGAGCAGCCAGATTATGCTTATGGTACTGGCGGCACTGCTTCCGGCAAGTGCGTTTGGCGTTTGGAATTTTGGATTAAATGCTTTTATTATTATTATCATATCTGTTGCATCCAGTGTAGCTACTGAGTATATCTACGAAAGGCTGATGCATAAAAAAATCACGATTAACGATTACAGTGCTGCTGTAACAGGTCTTTTACTGGCATTGAACCTGCCAGCGACGGTGCCCTGGTGGCTGCCCATTATTGGAAGTGTATTCGCAGTCTTGATTGTAAAACAATTATTTGGAGGCCTGGGACAAAATTTTATGAACCCGGCTTTAGGAGCAAGATGCTTCCTGTTAATTTCTTTTACCGGAAGAATGACAGACTTTACATATGACGGTATTTCCGGAGCAACACCTCTGGCTGCATTGAAAGCAGGAGAGGCAGTGAGCCTGAAGGATATGTTTTTTGGAACAACTGCAGGAACCATCGGTGAGACATCCGTAATTGCTATCCTTATTGGAGCAATTTTTCTCCTTGCAACGGGGATTATCAATCTTCGTATCCCTGCAACATATATTATCACCTTTGCGTTATTTATCGTAATTTTTGGGGGACATGGTCTGGATGGAAGCTATCTGGCAGCGCAGCTTTGCGGCGGTGGTCTGATGCTGGGGGCATTTTTCATGGCAACGGATTATGTGACTTCACCGATCACGAAGAATGGACAGCTAATTTTTGGTATTGTCCTGGGTATATTTACCGGACTGTTCCGTATGTTTGGAAATTCTGCGGAAGGTGTTTCTTATGCAATTATTATCTCAAACATGTTAGTACCGCTGATTGAGAAAGTAACCTATCCGAAGCCTTTTGGAAAAGGAGGCGAAAAGTTTTGAATAATATAATAAAAAATGCATTGATTCTCATGGCGATTACACTTGTGGCAGGTATATTGCTTGGCGGCGTATATGAGATTACAAAAAATCCGATTAAACAGCAGCAGGAAACTGCGAAAGCAGAAGCCTACAAAGCGGTATTCCCCGATGTGGACAAACTGGAAGCAATTGAAGATCAAAAAGCTTCTCTTGATTCTGCCGCAGCGGTATTAAGTGAAAATGGTTTTTCAGCTGAAAAAATTAATGAAGTGCTGCGAGTTCTGGATGCTTCCGGCAAATCACTGGGTGTTGTTATGAACGTGACAACTGGTGAAGGTTACGGCGGTGATATTATATTTACCATGGGAGTCCGAAATGACGGAACCTTAAACGGTATAGAAATATTAACCATCAATGAAACAGCAGGTCTTGGAATGAAAGCAGATGAAGATGCTTTTAAGTCCCAGTTTAAAGATAAGAATGTGGATAAGTTTTCTTATACAAAAGGAGGGGCTCAGTCCGATGACCAGATTGATGCCTTGAGCGGGGCAACGATTACAACAAATGCTATGACAAATGGTGTGAATGCCGGTCTTGCTTTCTTCAAGTCTTTAAGTGAAGGAGGTCTTTTAGATGAATAAAATGACAGAACGTCTTTATAATGGTTTGATTAAAGAAAATCCTACCTTTGTGCTGATGCTTGGTATGTGTCCCACGCTGGCGGTAACCACTTCTGCCATTAACGGCGTAGGTATGGGGCTGACAACGTTGGTTATTCTGGCAATGTCAAATCTGATCATTTCAGCACTCCGTAAAGTAATACCGGGTGGTGTGCGTGTGCCGGCTTTTATTGTAATTGTAGCTTCCTTTGTAACGATTGTTCAGTTTTTACTGGAGGCGTATATTCCATCCCTGTATGACAGCCTTGGAATCTATATTCCGCTTATCGTTGTAAACTGTATTATCCTTGGTCGTGCGGAGTCTTATGCTTCTAAAAATCCGGTTATGCCGTCCTTATTCGACGGAATCGGTATGGGACTTGGATTTACCGTAGGTTTGACCTGTATTGGCGCTGTAAGGGAATTAATCGGCGCAGGACAGCTGTTTGGATTTCAGATCATGCCGTCCGCCTATGAGCCGGTTACGATCTTTATCCTGGCACCTGGAGCATTCCTGGTACTGGCTATGCTGACTGCAATACAGAACAAAGTGAAAATCAATGCAGAAAAGAAGGGCAAAGCAACAAAGATTGGTTCCGGATGTACCGGTTCCTGTGATTCTTGCGGGAGCAGCTGTAAAGGAGGAGAAGCATAATGAAAGAATTAATCATGATTGGCATAGGCTCCGCTTTTATCAATAACGTAGTATTAAGCCAGTTCCTGGGATTATGTCCGTTCCTGGGCGTATCTAAAAAGATCGGGACGGCAGCCGGAATGGGTGCAGCGGTTATATTTGTTATCACCATATCATCCTTTATAACGGGACTGGTATACCAGTTTATACTGACGCCACTGAATTTGACGTATTTGCAGACCATCGTATTCATTCTGGTAATTGCTGCGCTGGTACAGTTTGTGGAAATGTTTTTGAAAAAGTCAAGCCCCGCTCTCTACAATGCACTGGGTGTTTACCTGCCTTTAATTACAACAAACTGTGCAGTACTTGGTGTAGCATTACTGAATGTACAGAAATCATATAACCTGTTAGAAGGTGTTGTAAACGGATTTGCTACGGCAGTGGGATTCTTCGTAGCGATCGTGCTTATGGCCGGTATTCGGGAAAAGACAGAGCATAATGACGTTTCACCTGCATTTCAGGGTTCCCCGATTGTATTGCTCACAGCGTGCCTGATGGCGATAGCCTTCTTTGGTTTCGCAGGATTGAAATAAGGGGGGATGATAAGTATGTTAACAGGAATATTACTAGCGGCAGCGATTGTAGGAGGTACCGGTTTATTATTGGGACTTTTCCTGGGATTTGCCGGCAAGAAATTTAATGTAGAAGTAGATGAAAGAGAACTTATGATCCGTGATGAACTGCCGGGAAATAACTGTGGCGGCTGCGGATACGCAGGCTGTGATGCTTTGGCAAAAGCAATCGCTTTAGGTGAAGCAGAAGTAGGGGCTTGTCCCGTTGGCGGAGCGCCGGTAGCAGCAAAAATCGGTGAAATCATGGGTAAAGCAGCCGGTGACAGTAAACGTATGACGGCTTTTGTAAAATGCGCTGGAACCTGTGAAAAGGTTTCTAATGATTATGATTACAGCGGCGCACAGGACTGCGAAATGCTGGCATTTGTACCAGGCGGCGGTCCAAAGAGCTGTAACCACGGATGCCTGGGATTTGGAACCTGCGTTAAGGTTTGTCCTTTTGATGCCATTCATATCATTGACGGGATTGCAGTAGTGGATAAAGAGAGCTGTAAAGCCTGCGGCAAATGTATTGCCCACTGTCCGAAACATCTGATTGAAATGGTTCCTTACGAGGCAAAACATCTTGTAAAGTGTTCTTCCAGGGATAAAGGCAAGATTACGATGCAGTCCTGTAAAGCAGGATGTATCGGATGTAAAAAATGTGAAAAAGAATGTCCTGCCGGAGCGATTTCCGTAACAGACAATGTAGCCCATATTGATTATGAGAAATGTACCGGCTGCGGAATCTGTGCTGAAAAATGTCCGGTTAAGATAATAACAGGAAAACCAGCTTAATGGCATGGAGACTGCCGTGAGGGTCAAAAATCCCGCCGTTTGAGGCGGGGTTTTTGATTTATAAAAAGTAGTGAACAAAAGCCTGCAAATAAAAAGTCAAGCTAAAATTTAAAGAACATTGAAAATTTTATACAGGTTGAAAAGTAGGTATCAAAATAAGACCGCCAGAAAATGCCGGTCTGAGGAAAAGTATAGGTTGATTACTCTGATACAGGCCGGGATGAAAGATATTCTTTCACCCGACCATAGTAAATGCGCAGAAACTTATTGGCACCAGCTGTCATATAGACATAGTACGGCTTGCCTTGTGCACGTTTCTTGTCCATGAACAGATATACAGGGTCATCAGGTTTGGTTTTAATTAAAACATCCATGATCTGAAACAGAGTCTTTCGCAAAACTGGAGAGCCGTGCTTGGAAGCATGAACACTTTTTTGGGAATAGTCTCCGGAATTATTAACACCGGGATCTACTCCGGCAAATGCAGTGATGGCTCCTTTGTGTGTGAACCGGGTTACATCTCCGATTTCAGCCATAAGCTGTGGACCAAGAGATGAACCAACACCTTTCATTGCCATTACAACCGGATACTCGGGTAACTGGGCGGCTGTTTCATTCATAAGTGAGCGCAACTGCTCCACAGTCTGGGAAGCAGTATTTAGCTGTTCTATCGCCTGTTTGATGATGCGTTTGGTAAAATTATCTTTTGGAAGTACAGGAATCAGTTCCTTGGCAGTTCCATAGATTTCTTCAGCTTTTGTTTGGCTGAAGTTGTACTTCTTACGGCTGCACCACTTTTGATAGTGGTGAGTAAAAGCTTTTAAGGACATTTTACGAACACAATCGACATGCCAGTAGGTGCCAAGGAAATCTACCCATTTCTGACTGCCGTCCTCACGGGCGGGACTGTCAAAGTAGGTGTTGGCACCCGGATAAGTCTGGTCGATGAGACCAATCAGGTTGTTTTTCATTGCCGTTTTGTGTTTCATATAGAAATCAAACTGGCGGTTCATTGTTTTAAGCTGAGTGCGTATTTCATCCATAAGACTATATTGTTTCAGCTTTGCCCAACTGTCAAGTGCATATCGAGCGATTTTAACGGAATCAGCTTTATCTGTTTTTACTCTGCGRAGAGGATTATCCTGTCCCTGAAAGTTACAGATAATCTGGGGATTCACAGCACTTACAAAGAATCCTGCCTGTGACAGTGTCCGGGCAATTGGTTCATAGTAGTGTCCGGTACATTCCATGACGATACGGGTTTCACCATCAAGGGAATGTAGAAGATTAATTAGTGATTGAAATGCATCATCCAAATGTGGAATATCAAAGGGCTTTACAACGACATCACCACCTGGACGGAGAACTGCCACTGTGCTTTTTCTCTTGGAAACATCAATACCTACTGCGTTCATGTTCATAAATTGTCACTCCTTAGAAAGAATAATTGCAATGGATAAGTACCAGTTTTACTCATTGCCTATTCAATCTACTGTGGTGTGACACGAACGCACCCTGAAGGTGGATCAACCTGCATAAAACGAACGCTGCGAATGAGGAGCTGGTTAACAGACTTTTGTACGGGCGCGAAGCCCAAGGAGGAATCCGTTATACCGATTGCTCCATCATTATACAGCTTAAGCAACAAGATGGATAATTCCTTACTGGCTGTAAGGGATATTAACCATAAATATATTGTAGTAGGAGGAAATAAGAGAATGAAAAGAAGGTTTATGGCAAGAGGATTATCTGCTTTGCTGATTACATCGGTGTTTATGAATATGATGCCGGTCAGTGCAGCTGCAAATGAAGGAAGTTCCGTTGGCAACGACGCTCAATGGGAAACGCTGCGTGAGACATTGAAGAATTATACTCCTGTGTGGAATGATGCCACCTATAAAGGTGCTGTGGCGCAGAGAATGATAGAGACTGCATTGATGGGAAATGGAGATGTCGGTGTTAACTCTTCCGGTAATTCAAAAGAAAAGTCCTATTTAATATCAAAACAAGATTTTTGGAACTGTGGAAATATGAACACGGATAACATAGGC